>OZ244799.1:0-3780000 GCA_965219955.1 bacterium | reverse complement strand
ATATCTACGCATTTCACCGCTACACCAGGAATTCCGCTCTCCTCTACCACACTCAAGAACGGCAGTATCGAATGCACTTCCCGAGTTGAGCCCGGGGCTTTCACATCCGACTGACCATCCCGCCTACACGCCCTTTACGCCCAGTGATTCCGAGCAACGCTTGCTCCCTCCGTCTTACCGCGGCTGCTGGCACGGAGTTAGCCGGAGCTTCCTCTGGAAGTACCGTCAAACAGAGCAGGTATTAACTACCCTGCCGTTCGTCCTTCCTGACAGGAGTTTACAACCCAAGGGCCTTCATCCTCCACGCGGCGTCGCTGCGTCAGGGTTTCCCCCATTGCGCAAAATTCCCCACTGCTGCCTCCCGTAGGAGTCTGGGCCGTATCTCAGTCCCAGTGTGGCCGATCACCCTCTCAGGTCGGCTATCCATCGTCGCCTTGGTGAGCCGTTACCCCACCAACAAGCTAATGGACCGCGAGCCCATCTTTGGACGATAGCTTTCATGAAGAGGCCATCTTTTACCTCAGAGCCATTCGACTCCGTGGTCTTACCCGGTATTAGCCCCCCTTTCGAGGAGTTATCCCGAATCCAAAGGCAGGTTGCTCACGTGTTACTCACCCGTTCGCCACTTTACTTGCCCGAAGGCTTTCTCGTACGACTTGCATGTGTTAGGCACGCCGCCAGCGTTCGCTCTGAGCCAGGATCAAACTCTCCAATTGATATATCTGTTCCAAAGAGAAAAAATACCTTACCGGTTTCCCGGCAGGCTTCCCATCCCTTTGGGTTCAATCGGGAATTGTACTACTAGAGCCCGTTCAGGTCCGTCACATATCCTATTCTTTTTTCAAAGATCAGATCTTCTTGAAACAAGAAGGAAAAATCAGAGTACCAACGGATGACGACTTGTGTCAACCGGAAAATGCCTGGAAATGCGCGAAAAAACCATCAAGAAAGCCTTCTTCCACCTGGTGGAAACCACCGGCCTCAGGCCTCCTGCCGCCACCCGCGCATATCGAATGTCTTTTCCTTGGCCTCACAGGCTGGCGAAATATAGTGGTTCGAGACGGCTTTGTCAAAGAACAAACCCGAATTTTTTCACTTTTTTCCAAAAACCGGAAAGATAATGCAACTATTTGTTTTTATTGAGGATTTGCCCGCACCAAGGAGGTGAAAACCTGAGAAGAGACCACAGCTCCTGAATTTTTTCTAAACGACTCCGCCTTGTTCCACGTATGCCGCCGTGGTGGGCGTTTCCCGGGGCGAGGGTGCGGCGCCGTCTTCGGCAACCACCTCCTGACGCCTCGGCGTCACCTCTTCATTCTCGAGCGAGAGCACGATGTTGCAACGCCACTCCTCGCTCATGCGCGGATAATCGACCCGGAAGTGCCCGCCCCGGCTTTCCGTGCGCGCGAGAGCCGCCACGGCGAGCATGCGCGCCACGCCGATCAGGTTGTGCGTCTCCTGTATTCTCCTCATGGAATCGAAACGCTTTCGGGGGCTATCGCCGGCCACGGCGGCCATGGCGTTCTCGGCCTCGAGAGCATCGAGCCGCGCGATGGCCCGCTCGAGCCGCGCCGCCTCGCGAATCTGCCCGATTCCCTCGACCCCCACGCGCTGCACTTCCAGGCGAAGGCGTTTATCGTCGGGCCCGCTCGTGTTCGCTTCGAGCGCGCGCAGCTTTTCGATTCCCTCCCGCCAGCCGCCGCATTCGGGGTCGGGCTTCTCGAGCCTCGCCCCCTCGCAGGACGCGCCTATCCCCGAGCGAAGCCCGAAGACGTAGCTGTCCGCCAGAGCCGCGCCGCCCGTGCGGTTCGCCCCGTGGACACCGCCGGCGGCTTCGCCTCCCGCGTAGAAACCCGCGAGATTCGTACGGCCCCACTCGTCGATGCGGATGCCGCCCAGATAGGTGTGCGGGCCGCTCGACACTTCGATGGGGGAGTCCGCCATGTCTACGCCCTGGGTCTTGAAAACGCGGATGATGTCCGCCGTGGCGCCGTCGTTCACCTCCTCGATCACGTGGCGCGCGTCGAGGTAGATGCCGTGGTTCTCCGTGCCGCGCCCCTCGTAAATCTCCATGCCCACGCCCCGGTTCACCACGGCGCGCGTGGCGCGCTCGCCGCGCTCGGGGTCGTAGTTCCACATGAAGCGCTCGCCGTCCTTGTTGTAGAGATAAGCGCCCGCGTTGATGAAGCCGCTCGTGTGGGGCGGATAGCCCCGGATCTTGAGCGGCGCGGCCGCCAGGAGCTGATAGTCGATGAACTCCATGTCGATGAGTTCGGCGCCCGCGCGCAGCGCCATGGCGTAGCCGTCGCCCGAGATGTAGGGCGGCGAATCGTTCACCTCGTGCAGTTGCGGGGCGCCGCCGGTGGCCATAATGGTCGACCGCGCGTGGACCACGATGGGAACGCCTTCGCGGTACAAGAACCCCCAGGCCCCGACGACGCGCTCGCCCTCTTTCATCAGGTCTACGAAAATGGCGTGCTGGATCGTCTCGACGCCCCATTCGCGCATCTTTTTCGCCAGAGACTGCATGAGCGGCTTGCCCATCAGCTTTCCGCAATGAAGGAGGCGGGGGAAGCGATGCGAGGCGCTTTTTTTCTGATGATACTTGCCGTCTTCCATCCTGATGAGGCCCAGGCCCCAGGCGTCGAGTTCGACCGTCCTGTCGATGGCTTCTTCGCTCATGATCCGCATCAGCCGGTGGTTGCAGACCCCGTAGCTCGCCTCGACGGAATCCTCATACAGGAACTCGGGCTTGTCGGTGGGTTCGGAGTGGCCTATCGCCGCGGTGTAGCCGCCGCGCGCCATGGATGAACTGCCGGAGGGGAAAGTGGCCTTCGTGATGAGGATGGGCTTGACGCCGGAACGGATGCAGCCCACCGCCGCCATCATGCCGGCGACGCCGCCGCCGATGATGAGCACGTCCGTCTCGATCTTTCTGGCTTCGGAAAATGGACTCAAAACAAACCTCCGCCGCCCCATGCCCGCTGAAAACCACCCGCGAGCCCCGGGGTGAAGCCCCGGGGAACGAACAGCCGCGATTCGGAATCTCGCCTTATTGTTTCGCCAGGAACGCGGAGATGTGCTCCGTCACCGCTTCGGTGTCCTCAATCGCCATCAGGTGTCCCACGCCCGGAACCACCATCTTCTCGGCGCCTTCAATCTTCGAGGCCAACTCATCCGCACAGGCGTGGTAGCCGGACAAATCCTTCTCACCCACCAGGAGGAGCGTGGGCGCCGTGATTTTTCCGGCGATGTTCGCGAGCGAGGCGTCCTGCGGGGGATTCTGGTCGAGCCAATGCGCGCCCGTGTAGGTGAGGAGCATGTCCTCCGCCCAATCGGCGGCGTCCTCGTTGTCTCTCACCGAAGCGAAGATGGGCAGATCCACCCAGTAATCCTTGGCCGCCCGCAGCCCCTCGGCTCTCAGGGTGGCCATGGTCTGGAGTCTTTGATCGGCGAAATCGGGCATCAGGCGCGGGAAATCATAACCCGCCCCCATCGCGATGACCGAAGCCACCTTCTCCGGATGCGCCGCGGCGAAGCCGAGGGCGATTCCGGCTCCACGGCTCAAGCCCACGAGGTGGGCCTTGGGAATCCGGGTGTGTTCGAGCAGATCGGCCAGATCCGCCACCTCAACGTCACGGCTGTAGCCCGTGGGGGGTTTTTCCGAGCGGCCGTGCCCCCTGAGGTCATACGTCAAGACCCGGTGCGTTCCGCGGAGCGCGAGTTTCTGACGCTCCCACATCGAGCGGTTCAACCCGTGCCCATGCAAAAAGACGATGGGCGGGGTCGGGGTGTTCATGCCATTGTCGTCGTAGGAAATCTGGACTCCGTTGCACACTGCTTGCGCCACAGGAAATGCCTCCAGCGGGATGTTGATCATCCAAACCCCTCCGCCCGGCTCCTCCTCGAGCCGTCCCGCGCTGGCGGCCGGGTTGGGTTGGAAAAAGTGTGTATACAATGATTCGCCCTGATTCGCAAAGTGCCGGGCGGTCCCCGGCGTGGGGCGACGGCATTCCGCCGGCCTCGCCTCAAGGGCTTTGCCGCCTCCAGGGGTCGTTGAAACAGTCCGCACAGGCCCCCGTGCCTGTCCGAGGTTGCTATGAGGCGGTGCGGTTTTGTTCATCATTCCGGTGTCGGAGCCGACCGCGGAGAGAGGGTTCGACGGAATCCGTTTGCTTTGTCTTTGTTTTTTCTTTTCTGATTGGTTTGCGCCAATGACGAGGAGATGAAAAGCCGGCGTATCGTCATTCTGCTTGAAAATGGATTCCGGCTTTCGCCGGAATGACGTCGGTGGTCAATTTCGACCGGGGATGACTTTTTCAACAGTCCCCCCAGGGGGGGGGTGTTGAAAAAGTCCTCTCAAGCGGTGGGGGGTACGATGGTTTTGTAGGGACAGGCCTCCGTGCCTGTCCTGCCCTCCGTGGTTGTCCTTCGTCAGGACAGGCACGGAGGCCTGTCCCTACGGTAAACAATTCGATGATCGGGATGCCCTCCCTTCCTCAGGAGGGCTTTTTCAACAGCCCCCTCCAGGGGAGGCGAAATTCACGGCTCTCCCTTCAAAAAAAGGGTCTTTTGCGCCAGAATGCAGGTTGTTCAACCTAAATCATGTATGGGCAAATTTTATCGAGCGCGCTTTCTCTCGGCGCGCCTGAAAGAAGAACCGCCATGGAACTCACCTACGAGCACGCGCACATCCTCCATACGGACCACGACGAGGCGGTGCGCTTCTACCGGGAAATCCTGGACGCGCGCGTCGTCGACTCGCGCGAGCGCAAGGGAGCGCCCCAGACCAAGCTCATGATTGGCGGCGGGATGCTCATCGTGCGGGGCATCCGCCCCGGAGAGAAACCTGCGCCCCCGGGCCGCACCCCCAGGCTGGGCGTAGACCACATCGGCTTCTATGTGGGGGAGGGGGAACTCGAGGCCGCCCGGGCAATTCTGTTGGAGCGCGGCGTCCCCATCGTGGAGGAAGACGACATGCCGCACCTCAAATACCTCTACTTCCAGGGGCCCGACGGGGTGGTGATAGAACTCATGGAAACCAAAGGGCCGCTTCCCGCGTCACCCCCGGAACATAACGAGGAGTCATAAAGTCATGGAAAAAGCGCGCACGCTGATGGAGATGACGAACCCCGAGGCCGAAAAAATCCTGGAGGAAACCGGCCTCGCCATCATTCCCCTGGGCAGCGTGGAGCAGCACGGCGCCCACCTGCCGATGGGTACGGACTACTACGCGGCGGAGTCTTTCGCGAGGCGGGTCGCGGCCATCACCGGCGGATTGCTGGTGGATTTCTGCCCCTTCGGCGTCACCCCCCTGCACATGGGCTTCGGCGGCACGGTGACGCTTCGATCGGAGACGATGATCCACCTGATGCGCGACGTCGTCGGCAGCCTCCACCGCCACGGGGCGAGGAAGATGGTGTTCCTGAACTGGCACGAGCGCAACCTGCCGGCGATGGAGATAGCGGCCGAAGACGCCCAGAACGCGCACGAGGGTTTGCGGATCCTCATCGTTCACGCGCACTTCATCGCCAAGAACCTCTACGGGGGGGAGGTGGGCCTCACCCACGGCGGGGAACTCGAAATCCTCCCCGTGCTCGCCGACAGGCCCGAGCTCGCACATCTCGAACTCGCCACGGACGCATCCCCCATGGACCACGGAGCGAAGAGCGACGCGGCCCGGCGCGACCCGGCGGTCTACTACATCCCCAGGGACGTGCGCGACATGTACGAATCGGGCTGGTACGGCGTGATAGAGGACACCTCGCCCGAGCGCGTGGCCGAGGTGATGCGCGGCGTCTCCCACGAGGCGGCCCGGCGCATCAAGGCGTATTTCGGGTTGGCGTGAGGCCAAACCGCTTTACGTTCGCCCCTCTCATCCGCTAAAGAAATTTTCCTTTACTCATTGACGAAAAAAGCGCCCGCCGGATGGCGGGCGCTCTCAACTTTCCCAAAACCCCGGCGGGGGACACGCCTGTAAATCAATCACTTCTTCGCAGCCTTCCCCCTATTGCGCTCCCTTCGCTATGCGCGCGTCGTCCTCATCGGGCATGAGCACGAACTCGGGATAGGCCTCGAGCCCGAGTTCCGCCGTGTCCTGGCCGAGGTCTTCAGCAGCGGCCGACACCCGCAGGCCCATCGTCTTCTCCAGAATCATCCAGATGACATACGAAACCACGAACACGAAGGCGCCTATCGACACGATGCCCACGATCTGCGCGAAGAGGTTGCCGCCCGCCGCGATGCAGACCGCGAGCGTCCCCCAGATGCCCGCGAACAAGTGGGCGGGAATCGCGCCAACGACGTCGTCTATCTTCCAGTTCTCCAACATCTTCAAACCGAACGCGCACACGAGGCCGCCGATGGCGCCGATGATGACCGCCCAATGGTATTCGACGATGTTCGGCCCGGCCGTGATGGCGACGAGGCCGCCTATGGCGCCGTTCAGCACGGCGAGCAGGTCCACGCGCCCGAAAATGGACTTCGCGGTGAAGAGGACGGCGACGCAACCTGCCGCCGCCGCGAGATTTGTGCTGACGAACACGTTGCTCATCGTCACCGCATCGACCGAGCCCTTGACCACGAGCATCGAGCCGCCGTTGAACCCGAACCAGCCGAACCACAGGATGAAGACGCCCAGGGTGACCAGCGGGACGTTCGAGGGCGGCGTCGACTTGACGCTCCCGTCTTCGCGGAACTTGCCGCGCCGCGCGCCCACCACGATCACGCCCGCAAGCGCCGCCCATCCACCGGTCGAGTGCACGATGGTGGAACCGGCGAAATCGCTGAAGCCAAGCCCCGTGAGCCAGCCTCCGCCCCACGTCCAGGCGCCCACCAGCGGGTAGACGATCCCGGTCAGGACGGCGATGAAGACGAAAAACGACCACAGCTTCACGCGTTCGGCGAGGGCGCCGGAGACGATGGAGGCGGTGGTCGCCACGAACGTCATCTGGAAAAACCAGAAAGACATGCTGGCGTAGTCGGTCCCGAGCACGGCCTTCGTGGCCTTCTCGTTCCCGGCCAGGATGGCGAATTCATCCGCCGAGGGCCTGAACAAGAGCTTGACCGAACCGATCCAGCCCCCGACGTCCACGAACATCAGGTTGTAGCCGATAATGTAGAACATGATCCCGGCGATCCCGTAAAGACCGATGTTCTTGAGGCAAATCACCGAGGCATTCTTGGTGCGCACCGAACCCGATTCGAGCATCGTGAAGCCCGCGCACATCCACATGATGAGCACACCGCAGATCAGCAAAAAGAAAGTGTTGAATATGTATTTGTCATTTGCGACCTGGGTCTCGACGGGCATGGCCGCTTCCGCTCCGCTCGCGGCGAAAACAAGAACGACGAAGGCGAGAAACACTCCCAGAGCAGCGGACCATGGAAGGGAATTTCGATGATGGTTTTTCATGAGTTCACTCCAATTCTGGTGAAATCCGCTCGAAATCGGTTTTGTTTTCGGAGGCGTTGCGCACGAGGACATCGTGGATAGGCCGGAAAAGAGGCGGACAGGACGCGCCATGTATTCAGCGGGCGAGGCGGAACGAGGTTCACCATACACGCCTCCGGATAGGGCCGTCGATGTGTGCCGCAATTATATTGAAGACATATTAGAGCATGGGAGGGGCGCGATTCAAGAATTTTTTTCACGAGGATGCTCGCGGGTTCGGCGCGACCCGGCTTCATCGCATCGATCAAGTCGCTCCGGCCGCCCCCGGCGTCCGGCTCCACAGCCGATGCCTGCGCGGGAGAAAACCCGCCCCCTACGCATCGCTTACGTTTTGAGACGAACCCGTAGGGGCGCTTCGTGAAGCGCCCGTTCCTCCGGCAAGGGCCGTTCGCGAACGGCCCCTGCAGGCATACACGTCATTCGCCCTGGATCGTCATTCCGGCGCATGCCGGAATGACGGCCAAAACCCGAACCCGGGCGGAGGCGCAGGCTCTCGGCTTGCCCCCTGCTTCTCCTTGTCGGGGTTGTTGAAAAAGTCCGATAAAGGAGAATTGGCGGTTGTAGGGACAACCCTCCGTGGTTGTCCTTCGTCAGGACAGGCACGGAGGCCTGTCCCTACGGCAAACAATTCGATGATCGGGATTCCCTCCCTCCTCGCGAAGGACTTTTTCAACAAGTCCCGATTCCCCGGAATTGTGCGCCATCCGGCACTTCAAGCCGCATAAAAAAACGCCCGCCGGTCGGCGGGCGCTTTTCACTCGATGGCGAAACTCAAGAAGGCAGGGGCACGTCTTTCCCGTAAATCTGCTCGGACTGCGCCTGCGTCACCGGGTTTCCCTCCGGATCGTGGAGCGGATAGGCCTTGAGCGTGCGCATGAAGACCTGGAGGCCGTAGTGAAGCGCCACCATCGCGCCGATCTCCATGATCTGGGCTTCGGTGAAGTGCTTCTTGCCCTCGTCGTAGAAATCCTTGTCGAGCCTCGCGGCGTCGCGGTACATCCAGTAGGAAAACCGGAGCGCCCACTTCTCGGCTTCGGTGAACTGCGGGTCGTTCTCGAAATCCCCGCAGGCGGCCTCGATGCGTTCTTCCGTCAGGCCCTCTTTTTTCGCCTGCTCGGAGCGAAGGTTCGCGAAGTAGGTGTCTTGCGCGGTCCTGGCGAGCTGGATGCGGACCATCTCCTTGAGCTTGTGGTCCACCCCGCCCATGGCGTGGGAGCGGTGCATCGCGTCGTGCAGGGCGTCGGCGTAGCCGGGCGCATGGGCCATGATGCGCGAGAAGAGCGCATCGGGCGCGTGGGTCTCGGCAGTGCGCTCCATGACGCGCTTCCAGTTCTTCTCTTCAATCGCTTCGGGTTCGAGCGGATCGATAATCGGCATGGTCCCCTCCTAACTTCCGTTTGCCCGTTGCGCCTCGCCCTCTGCGATCGCGCGTTCGAGCGGGCCGCTCATGTGCGATACGGGGCAATCGCCGTAGATGCGGCGCGATTCCTCCTGGCTCACCAGCCTGCCGTCGGGGGTGAACATGGGGTAGAAATCGAGCGTTCTGAAAAAGGTGTGGTAGCCCACGTTGAAGCCGATGAAGGAGCCGAGCTCCACGATTTCCTCATCCGAGTAGTGCTCGCGCAGCCTCGCGTAGAAGGCCTTGTCGATCTTCTCGGGCTCGGAATCCATGAGTTCGCTGTATTCGAGCGCCAGCTTTTCGGCCTCGGTGAAAAGCTCGCTCTCGCGCCAGTTGTCGATGCCCTCGTCTATCATCTCTTCCGTCAAGCCGGCCTGCTTCGCCGAAGCAGAGCGCACGTTCCCTCAGTAGTTGCAAAAGGCGCGGCGCGAGAGCTGGACGCGGATGATCTCCTTGAGCTTGTGATCGATCACGCCGGTGTTGAACACCGTGCCCCAGGCGAGGTACATCGACTTCGCCAGATCCTCGTTGTGGCCCTGCATGGCGTGAAAGGCGGGGTCGGGCGCGCGGTGCTTGAGCGCCTTGTTGAGGAAAGGAGCGAGTTTCGTCTTCTTCAGATCCTCGATGTCGAGCATGGTGATGTTGGACATATGAAATCTCCCTGAAATGATGTGCGGGATAAGTGATCGGCTATCGCATCAGGCGCCGCTCTCAGCCTGGACGCGGCGCAATGCGGTGTCGAGAGCGGAGGCGGCGCGCTCGGCTTCTTCTTCGGTCAAGACCAGCGGCGGGCTGAGGGTGACGGTGTTCGAAGGGCCGGCGGCGATGCCTGCGTTCTTGCCGAAGATCACGCCTTGCTCCTTCGCGTAGGCCAGCACCTTCGCCGTGGCCGCCGTGGACAGCGGCGCGCCGCTCTCTTCTATCAACTCCACCCCCCAGATGAGGCCCACGCCCCGCACGTCGCCCACGCAGGGGATGTCGGAGAGTTTCCCCAAAAGCCCGCCGAGATATGCGCCCACCTTGGCGCCGCGCGCGGGCAACTCCTCTTCCATCATGATCTCGAGGTTCTTGAGCGACGCCGCGCAGGCGACGGGGTGTCCGCCGTAGGTGTTTATCTGCAGAAAGCCCGAGTCTCCCTCGGCGTTCAGGGCTTCGAATATCTCGTTCGTGGTCGCCGTCGCCCCGATGGGCAGATAGGCGCTGCTCAGCCCCTTGGCCATCGTCATGATGTCCGGCTCGATCTCGTACAGATCGGAGGCGAAGAGTTCCCCCGTGCGCCCGAAGCCGGTGATGACCTCATCGGCGATGAACAGCACGCCGTGGTTCCGGCACACCTCGCGCATGCGCTTCAAATAATCCGCGGGCGGGGGAATCACCCCCCCGCCGCCGATGACGGGCTCCGCGATGAACGCCGCCACGGTCTCGGGGTCTTCGTAGCGGATGACCTCATCCAACTCGTCCGCGCACCGCCGCGCGAGTTCTTCCTCGGTGTCCGCGTTGCTTCGGTAGAAATAGGGCGCGCTCACGTGAATCACGCCCGGCAGAAGCGGCTCGAACATCGCGCGCCGGAGCGTCTGGCCGGTGAGGCTGGCGCCTCCGATGGTCGCCCCGTGATAGCCCTGGTGGCGGGCGATGATCTTGTACCGCCGCCCGCCGTTCAGGCGGCCATAGGCGCGGGCCAGCTTGATGGCCGTGTCCACGGCTTCAGAACCCGAGTTCACGAACCAGACGCGCTCGACCCCCTCGGGCAGCAGGGACGCCAGCCGCTCGGCGAGCCTGGCCGCGGGGGGATTCACCTGCGTCAGCGGATAGTAGGCCAGCTCAAGCATCTGCTCGTACGCCGCCTTGGCCACCTCGTCGCGCCCGTAGCCGATGTTCACGCACCAGAGTCCCGCCATGGCGTCGATGTATTCCCTGCCGGAGGCGTCCTGGATGGTCGAGCCTTTGGCCTTGACCACGACGTCGAGGGGATTCTCCTCCATCCCGGAATGGTTCATGAGCGGATGCCAGACGTGTTCCTTGTCCATCGTCCGCAGGGATTCGGCTTCGGCTATGGCTGGATTCATGAGGGTCCCCTCTCGGGTTTCAGCAATTCGGAATTCCATTGATCGATGCGAAAATCTTAATGCGCAAACGGGTGCGAATCAACCGCCGGGAGAACTAGCCCGGCGTATATTCGGGGTTTTCGCTCCTGATCCGAAAGGCCTGGCGCCCGATGCCCTCGATTTCGCCCTCTATCAGGTCGCCCGGCTGGAGATATTCCCCCCACGAGGCGGCGTTGCCGGCGGGAGAGCCGGTGCCGATGATGTCACCCGTCCGCAAGGTCGCTATCCCCGACAGATACGATACCTGCTCGGCGACCCGCCAGACCATGTCGCCCGTGGTGGCGTCCTGCCTCAGTTCGCCGTTCACCCAGAGCTTGAGTCTCAAATCGTGGGGGTCGAGGCCCTCCTCGGGAAGCAGGATACAGGGGCCGATGGGGGCGAAGCCGTCGGGCGCCTTCATGGCGTACCAGTCGATGAACTTTCCCATGTTGAGGCTCGTGCGGTCGCTCATGTCGTTGAACAGGGTGTAGCCGCCCACGTGGTCCATGGCCCTGTCCACGGGGATATTCTTGCCGCCCTGTCCGATGAGCACGCCGAGTTCGAGTTCATAATCGAGCTTTTCCATCGAGGGATAGACGGGCACGTCCTCATACGGGCCGCTCACGCACGTGGCGGGCTTCAGGAAACAGTAGAGCGGGAGCTCTTCCTTGAAATCATCCACTTCGGTGCGCGCCATCTCGGCGGCGTGGGCCACATAGTTCCTCGCCATGCAAAACAGCGTGTCCGGCACGACGGGGGGAAGAATCTCGACTTCACCGTGCTCATAGACGACCTGCATGCCGTCGAAGCGAACCGGGTCCTTTTTGCTCCCGTGCGCTTCGAGCGCCTCAATAGCTTCCTCGGCGAGAGGACGGTTCAGCTCCAGGTCCTCGATGAACTCCTCGCAATCATCGGGGACCTCGGCCTCGACGCGATCCATCGCCTCCGCCGCTGTTTCCTCATCGAGCGACAGGGCGTAGGCCAGCTTGAGATCGGCGATTTTCTCCCCGAACAACACGCCGATGCGCGCCTCGCCCGCCAGGCTGAAAGTGCAGATTCGCATGAAGATGAGCCTCCAGGTTTCAAGTCCGCGACAAGGGGAATCCTACCACAGGGGCGCGGGCGATGCCGCACCGCTCGTGAAACAGCGTTCCAGGAAAACCAACTACACTCGAAACGTCAAGACGCGTCCTGAAGCGATTTTATTCCGTTCTGCGGTGCCGGTTCAGAAAATCGAGAATCAGCCGCCGCGCCTGCTCGTTGCGCGAGAGATTGTGCGCCCGGCCCTCGAAGAGATGAAACGCCATGCTCACACCCCGCGCCCTGGCCTTTCGCAGGCAAGAATCGGCAGGCCTGCCCCGCCGCCAGGGGTCGTCTTCTGAGTACAAGGCCAGGATGGGCGTCCCGTTTGGCGACCGAACGCCGCGCCAGCATACGGAACCACTGATGACGTGGGCCTTGAACCCATCCCCTTCGTAAGCGGCGACCGCGGTGCCGCCCTGGCTGTGTCCCATCAGGAAGAGGTTTTTCCGGTCCACCCACCGAATGCGCCGGACGCGGTACGCCGCGTGATGGATCTCCTCCTGCCGCATTCGGCCCACCCGCCGGTGCGGCGCTCCCTTTATGCCTCGGCGCCGGGAAGGATCGCAGGTTTCGGGACGATAGCGGCGGGCGAAGCTGTCGGGCGCGATGACGGCGTATCCCGCCCGCGCCAGAAGCCGCATATAGCGCAAGTTTCCCCGGCCCAGCCCGGTGCAGCCGTGCGCGAAAACGACGGTGGGGCGTTTTTTCTTGAGGCTCGCGAGTTTTCGCTGAACGAAATCGTCGCTCATCCTGCCTTCGATGAGCGCGCCCTCTGCCCCGAGCATGACGTAGGCGGCGTCGAAGGTGCGGCTCGCCTCATCGGCCAAGTCGAGCGTCTTGGGGTCGACCCCGGCGGCGCAGCCCGATAAGAGAAAACAAACCGGCACCAGTAGAAAGATAAAATGCCGCATGGCTGAACACCCGAAGGCTCCGCTCTTCATGCCCCCCTAGACCACACCCTCATCCGCCAGCTCTTTCAATTCCGCGTCCGATACGCCGAGAAGACCGCCGAGGATCTCCGCGTTGTGCTGGCCCACGAGCGGAGCGGGGGCGGCGTAGCCGCCTTTTATTTCACTGAACTTGAAGGGAAAGCCCGGGGCTTTCGCGTTCTTGAGCGTTCCGAGGGTGGGGTGTTCGATGTCGACTATCATCCCGCGTTCCTGCATGTGGGGCCAGGCGAGGATGTCGTGGATATTATTCACCGGCCCGCAGATGACGTCGTGCGCGCGCAGGGAAGAGACCGCTTCTTTCGCCTCGCGGCGCTTCGTCCATTCGGTGATGATGGCGTCGACTTCCGCGACTCTGCTCACGCGCCGGCTCATGTCCTCGTAACGCTCATCGCCGATCAATTCGGGGCGCTCGATGCCGCGCAGGATGTTGTGCCAGTGCGCGTTGGTGCCCGAGGCGATGATGACCCAGCCGTCTTTCGTCTCATAGGCGTTGAACGGGGCGAGCCGCATGATGCGGTTGCCGATGCGCGGCGGGAGGCCCAGCTGTTCGTAAAAATCCATCGGCTCATCGAAGATCAGCGAGAAGATGCAGTCGATCATCGAGATGTCGACCTGCTGGCCCTCCCCGGTGCGCTCGCGGTGAAAGAGCGCCGTCATGATGGCGCCGAAGGCGAACGTGCCGCCCACGCTGTCGCCGAGCGCGGAGCCCGCCTTGGTGGGCGGGCCGTCGGGAAAGCCCGTGAGGTTCATGAGGCCGGAAGCCGCCTGTGAGACGGCGTCATAGCCCTTGAGGCCCGCATCCGGCCCCGTCTGGCCGTAGCCCGTGATGGAGCAGTAGACCAGGGAGGGTTTCCGCGCGTGAAGCGTCTCGTAGTCAACTTTAAGCCTTTTCGTGACGCCGACGGAGAAATTCTCCACCAGGATGTCGGAGCGATCGACGAGCCCGTAGAACATCTCGAGACCCCGGGGGTCCTTGATGTTCAGGGTAATCGCCTTTTTCGCGCGCGTGCGCTTCAAGTAGGCCATTCCCAGGTCCTCATCCGTCTGGGGATGGTAGGAGACGCCCTTCTCGCCGATATAGGGAGGAGAATAGGCCACCGGGTCGCCCGTGGCCGGATTGTCGATCCGGATGACCTCGGCCCCCAGCCCCGCCAGAAAAAGCGTGGCCTGCGGGCCTGAGAGAAACTGCGTCAGGTCGAGGACGCGGATGCCTTCTAATGGCTTCGTCATGAAAAGCCGGACTAGCCTTCGAGCAGAATCTTCACCGCCTGGCGAGCCGCATCGCCCGCGCGCGCGGAGATTTCCTCATCCGAGAGCGTGCTCAGGGGGTGTTGGATAACCACGGGGTCGAGGTCGTTCATCCCCAGTGCCGCCCTTTGCACGTGGGCTTCGTGCAGGAAAACCTCCGTCACCACCACGGCGGTGGGCACCCCTTTTTCTTCCAGGGAGACCGCATCGTGCATACAGCACGAGGTGCAGGAGCCTCAGTCGCCAATCGCCGTCAGGACGACGTCGTTCTCCTCCGCGATCCGGGCGATCAGTTCAGGCGCCGCGTTCTTGGAAAAGCTCTCTTTCTTGTAGTAATGCACTTCGGCGAAGGGGCCTTCCGCCTCCATCAGCGCCGTGGTTTTTTCGAGCAGCCTGCGCCCGTTCCACTTCGTGTTGTCCAGGACCCCGAGTTTGAGACCCTTCAAATTCCGGACGCGCTCTGCGGTGGGTTGCGCCTCGGCCTCGACCACCCCTCTGGGGTCGTAGACGACCTGGCCGGTCATGACGTCACTCATGGTTTCCTCCTGGTTTCTATTCCAAACGCTATAGCAGACAGGTGCCGTCCACGCAGACGGGGCCGCCTTCGAGCGCTCTTCCGTCGATTGCGCGCAGCACCGGGTTCGTCATGTGGCCCCAGCCGGGAATGAAAGCCGAAAAACGGCCCGCCTCCCCCCCCGCCACGAACAGGTGGATGTTCTCGGGACTGGGAACGATGGGGATTCTCTCGTCAGGCTCCCGCCTGTACCACTTGGGGATGTTGCGGTTGTAGACCTTCCCGTAGCGGTGGTTGAACGAGATATCGGCGAACGTGTTCTTTGTGTGCATCCACAGATAGCTCTTCACGTCGTTTCGCGTCCAGTTCTTCGCGCTGATGGTCGCCCCGTGCTCGGGGCTGATGACGACGGCGCACGAGCCGCTGCTCACAGAATTGTTATGCGCGATGGTGCTCATCGCCGAGCAGATGCTGTCGAGGATGCCCTCGGGATCATCCGAGATGTGGTTCGTCACGCTGTGGGGCGCCTCGGCGGCGATAGCGAAGACCGTGGAATCCTCGGGCGCGTAGCCCTGTTCCACGTGGTAGGGCGCCCAGGGGCTGGCCTCTTCGTTCTCGGCGATGCAGTAGGTGTATTTCGTGGGGCAGCCCAGGGTGCTCTTGTCCAAGTCGCCCGGCCACGCGCCGCCGGCGTTCAGGAGCATCATCCGCACCGCGCGGCCTATCGTCGCGTTCGCGCGGTTGCCCGAGCCGAACACGTTGCAGCCCGCGTTCATGCCGATCTCGCCGCGAACCGGCCCGTTCACCACGATGAGCGGGCACGCCATGTGGGTGGTGGCCTGCACGCCGTTCAGGTTGAAGTGGGGGTCGCAAAGCGCGAGCATCGCCGCGCGGACGACGGGCGCGTACTCCGCCTTGCAGCCCGCCATCACCATGTTGATCGCCAGAACCTCTCTCGTGAGGTTGCCCCAGCGAGGCGGCACGCGGCACTCGATGTAGTCTTTATCGCCGCCCAGGGCCGAGACGGCGGCGTCTATCTTCTCGGGCGTGGGCGGGACGACGGGAAGCCCGTCCGAGAAACCCTGCTCGTAGTAGTACTCCACCAAATCAACTTCCTGGTCCACCATCTGCGTCGTCTGCGGCATGCTGCGTCACTCCTGCTCATTGTTTCCCAAAAAATTCATCATAAACCGAATCCTGCAAAAGAAAAAGACGGGAGGGGGGAGAGGAAGAAATCGAAACGTCTTTGAAATCACCTTTTCTAGGCATCCGGAAAGAGCGTTTCGCCGTCCTTGAGCGCGCCTTCGGCCTGTTCGGGCGTCAGGCCATTCACGCCCGAGAGGTCGACGCCCCGGATGTCGGCGAGTTCCAGGTCGGCGTCGTCGATGAGCGCGTCCGCCAGGTTCGCGCCCCCGAGTTTCGTCCGCTGGAGCGAGGCGCCGCGCAGGTCGGCTCCGCTCAAGTCGGCACCCGCCAGATCCGCGAACTTGAGATCCGCCGACATCATGTTCGCCCCGGCCATCCGCGCGCCGGTGAGGTTCGCCCCCTCGAGGCTGGACTGGAACAGATCGGCCCCTTCGAGATTGGCGCCGGCGAGGTCCGCCCCGTCCAGGTTCGCCCATTGCGCGTTGGCGCCCGCGAGACGCGCATCGCGCAGATCCGCCTTGGAGAGATTCACCATGAAAAGGCTGATGGCCTCCAGATGCGCGCCAGAGAAGTCGGCGCGCTCCCCGCGCGCGCCCGAACTCTGCAGCCATTTACCGTGGGCTTCGATTTTTTCGGCGAAAAGGGCCTCCTGCTCCACCTGGTCCGGCGCCATGGGCAGGCCGAAGCCGCCACCCGAAGGAGGAGACCCGCCTCCCGAGGGGGGGTCGTTCTTTTGCGCGAACCAGCCGAAAATCTTCTTGAGGATGACACACCTCGCTTTCCGGGTCCCGATGCCGTCCGGCTGTATGACCTAAGAGGATAAAACCGTTTTTTCTTGCCTCAAGCCCAGGGCTTTTGTCAAACCGGCGGCGGCTTCAGGCGCTCCAGGAAAGTCGGGCCGGGCGGTCACTCGCCCCGGACAGGCGGTCGCCTGTGACTCTCTATCCCGGCGGCAGGGAGGCCAGGAACTCATGGCAGATGCTCGCAAAGGCATCGGGCCGCTCGATGAGCGCCACGTGGCCCGTCCCCTCCATGATGATGAGCTTCGAGCCTTCGATGCGCTCGTGGATTTCCTTCGCGTGGTGGGGGTCGACGATCAGGTCGCGATCCGAACAGGTGATGAGCGTGGGAACTCGTATCCGGTGGAGACGCTCGAGGGTATCCCCTTCCAGGCAGGCGAGCAGTTGCCCCTCCCATCCCAGGTCGACGCCGGATTGCTCGGTGAGCCAGCGTCTTTTCTGCTCCATAAGCTCGGCGTTCGCATCGTAGAATTCATGGGAATACAGCCCCAGGAGGCTCAGTTCCACGAGCGCCTCGCGCTCCCCGCGCGCGGCGAAGCGCATGCGGGCGCGCTGAAAAGAACCCAGCCGCGGGCAGTTCCTCGCCCAGGTGTGGTGGAGCCCCAGGCTGACAACGCGCCCGGGGTGGCGAAGCGTGAGCTCGGTGGAAATGTGCCCCCCCATGGAAAAACCCATCACGTGGGCGCGCTCCACGCCGGCCGCGTCCAGAACGACTGCTGCGTCATCCGCCATGTCCGCGAGCGTATATCCCGGAGGGGGCGCCGTGCTCTTGCCCACCCCCCGGTTGTCGATGACGACGCAGCGGTAATCCGCGCTCAACAGGGGCAGTTGCGCCGACCAGAAGGTGTGGTCGTGCCCCGTTCCGCTCACCAGCAGAAGGGGGTGCCCCTCTCCATATATCTCATAAAAAATTTCAAGGCCTGATTCCAGCGTCACGAACGGCATGGGAAGGTCCCCGCAAATAAGCGCAAGCGCCGCGCGCCCTCACATCCTGGGTTCATCCTCGGGTCCCCAGAAAAACGGGTCGAGCAGCAAGCCCTCGCGCGGTATCTGCGCGGCGGGCGTGAGCCCCTGTTTGAGTTTCAGGCGGTGAATGGTCCGCAAGTGCACGAGCGCCTCCCAATAAAGCTGGCGGAGCATCCCCGCCAGGGTATACGTGAATTTCGTCTCATCCTCGGGGTCTTGCGTGAGGCCCTCGTCGTGAAACGTGGAGACGTGCATCCAGAACCGGTATACCGGCAGGTCCGTATCGCCCATCAGCAACTCCGGCTTGAAAGTGCGGGTGATGGCCAGCGCCTTCAAATCATCCGCGCTCTTCCCCTCGGCGGCGCGTTCGGCAAAGGCGAGCGCCTCGTCGAATTTGGGCAGCAAATCCTCGAGCCGCCAGTATTTCTCCTCATCCAGCCTGCGGTCGTACTGATTGGGGGCCGCTTTCGTGAAATCCACCGGGTCTTCCGGCGGGTTCTCCGGCCAGAGGGTCTTGCCCCACATCTTCACCCACCAGAAGAAATAAGCGAGCGCCACGTGGCTTACCTGCCGCCTGATGCTCCAGCGCGACCACTCCTCGGACGGGTCTTCCCAGTCAAGCTGGGCGTCGCTCAGCCCTTCCACCTCCTGGTGATACATCACGCGCAACGCCTGAAAATCGGGGACACCCTCGCTCACGCCCGTCTCCTCCCGAATGAATGTTTCCTCACCATGAAACCGTCGAATTCCCCGCCGCTCTCCATACTCGCCGAACCGGGCGAGAGGGGCAACGCCCAGGCGCTAGAGAATCCGCAAATCCACACCCGTCATCTCAGGAGGCTGGGGGATACCCATCAACCCCAGCAGGGTGGGCGCCACGTCGCAAAGCGCGCCGCCCGATCTGAGCGGGCCTTCGAAACCGGGCGCTACGACGATGCAGGGCGTCTCGTTCAGCGTGTGCGCGGTGTGCGGACAGTCGTTCTCCGCATCCCACATCGTCTCGCAATTCCCGTGATCCGCCGTCACCACCGCCGCCCCGCCCGCGCGCTCGAGCGCTTCGAGAACGCGACCGAGACAGGCGTCCACGAAACCGGCGGCCTGCACGGCGGCGCTCTCGACGCCCGTGTGTCCCACCATGTCGGGGTTGGCGTAGTTCAAGACGATGGCGTCATCCTCACCCCGCCCGATAGCGTCCAGGACCACTTCCGTTACTCCTTCTGCGCTCATCTCGGGCATTAGATCATAGGTGGCCACCTTGGGCGAAGGAACCATGCGCCGCCGCTCGCCGGGGGGCGGCTCCTCCTCGCCGCCGTTAAAGAAATACGTGACGTGGGGATATTTTTCCGTCTCGGCCACTCTCAGGCAAGTTTTTCCCGCACCGGCCAGGGCGTGGTAGAACAGACCCTCCATCTTCAATGGGGGAAACGCGACGGGTAGCGCGAAACGCTCGTCATATTCCGTCATGCAGGCGTAATGAACCGCAGGTCCGCCCGAGACGTCGAAGCCGTCGAACCCGTCATCGGTGAAGGCGCGGGTGATTTGACGCACCCTGTCCGCGCGGAAGTTCATGCAGATCACGGCGTCGCCGTCCCGAATCAACCCCACCGGACGCCCGTCCTCACCAAGAACCACCGGTTTGATGAACTCATCCGTCACCCCCTGCGCATAGGAGGCCTCTATCGCCTCGGCGGCGCTTCGGGAGAAGACTCCCTCTCCCGCCACCATGGCCCGGTAGGCCCGCTCGCTTCTCTCCCACCGGCTGTCGCGGTCCATCGCGTAGTAGCGTCCGATGACGGTGGCGAGTTCGGCCCCCGCCTCGCGCCGCAGACTCTCCTCATACCGACCCACGAAGTCCAGCCCCGAACGGGGAGGCGTATCCCTCCCGTCGGTGAAGGCATGGGCGAAGATGCGCTCAATCCCGATTTTTCTGCCCAGCCGCGCCAGCGCCACCCCGTGGTCCTGGAGGCTGTGCACCCCGCCGTCCGAAACGAGGCCAAGGATGTGCAGGGCGCCGCCATTTTCTTTGGCTTTTTGAATGCACTCCACAAACGGGAGGAGTTCGAAGAAATCACCCGCCTCGATGGAGCGGTCGATGCGAACGATGTCCTGATCCACCACCCGGCCGGCGCCCAGGTTCAGATGACCCACTTCTGAATTGCCCATCTGGCCGTCGGGAAGTCCCACGGCGCGCCCCGAGGTAACGAGACGGGTGTGGGGGCGGTGAGCGAGCAGGGCGTCCATGGTCGGGGTATCGGCCAACGCGACGGCGTTGTGGGCGCGTTCATCGGAAAAGCCCCACCCATCCAGAACGATGAGCATGACGGGGCGGGGGTAGTTCAACGGCTTCACACGACCTTTCCGGAAAAGCGGATATGCTTCTTCAGTTATCTGGAGTCGAAAACGCGGACGAATTGCAGTTTCGCTTTATCCCACCGCCAGAATTCCTCGAACGGGAACCGGTCGACGAGGAGCTTGCTTTTTTCTTCCCTGCCTTTGATGTTGAAAACGCGTTCCTCGTATTCCCTCACCCCCTTGAGAATGAGGGTGACGGGGTTGCCCGGTCCGTTAAAGCGAAAGCGAACCTTGGCCCGCAGGTCTTCACGCCTTTGGACGGCCTGTTTACCCGCGTCGTCCAGGTAGCTTTTCGGCCACTGCAACTCATCCTGCAGGCGCGCGAACCACATCAGTTCGAAACGGTTCTTCCGGGTCGGCTTGATGACACGCACGGCGTCGGAGTAGCGGCCGTCCGAACCCTCGCGAACGTTGACGATCAACTCATACGACCCGTCCGCCGTCAGATCGGCTATCTGGTAGGTAATCTGACGGCCCCGGCTCAAGTCGCTGTAGGATGCGAGCGGCTTGCGGGCCCTTTTCTCGTCATCCATCAGGCAAAAGGTGATGTAGTGGTCCTTGTCGTGATCCGACTGGATCACCATGAGGGTTTCGAGGCGCTTGTCCGCATCCATGTTGATCGGGATGAAATCCACCGAGAAGGCGTAATTCTTGAGGTGATCCGAGGAGAGATACCAGGGCCATTCGTTTTCGGGCAATGGACAGTTCGAGAGGGCGTTGAGCTGCACGTTCGAATCCGAGGAGAAAAGCTTGCGCACCAGACGCCAGTCCTGAGGCCTCTCCAGTCGCTTGAGGTGAGCGACGATGCGAGAGACGCGCCTTTTCTCTATCGCCCCGGGGGTCTCCGGCGTGGCCGCAAACGCCCCCATGCTCCAAGCCGAAGCGAGGAGCCACACCATCAAGGCCATCCCCATGAGGCCTCTCATCGCATGCTCCTTATCGAGCGCCACCCTATGAAGCAATATGGACTCACCATTCTACACTAAAATGCAAATAATACCTAGGGCCGGAGCAGCACCTTGATTATGCCCTTTTCGCGGGCTTTTTCAAGCGCTTCGGGCGCGTTTTGCAGGGAGTAGGAGCCATGAATCATCGAGGACGTGCGAACCGCGCCCGTCTCGAGTGCCTCAATCGCCGGCTCGAAAGGGCCGCAGCGCGAACCCAGAACCGTGATTTCATCCACCACGACGGAGGACAGGTTCAGGCGAGCCTCGGAGGCCACCGTGCTCTTGAGAACCACCACGCCCCGGGGCTTCGTTTTAGAAACCGCGAGGGAAAACCCATCCGCCGCACCCGTGGCCTCGATCACGACGGGCCATTTCTCCCCATCGGAGCAGGCGGCCTGCGCCGGTTCGCTCCAGGCGGGAATCTCATAAGGAGCGAGCAGCGCCATTTTTTCCCGGTGGCGGCCCAGCAGGCCCACTCTCGCCCCGGCGGCGCGCAACACCCCGGCCTGCAGCAGGCCGAGCCTCCCGTCTCCTATCACCAGGACTTCTCGCTCCACGATTTCGGGAAACTGCTCGATCACCTCGAAGCAGGCGGCCAGAGGCTCGCAAAAAACGGCCGCCTCATCTTCCACGGCGTCAGAAACGGGGTGCAGGTTCCGGCTCGGCAGGCAGGTGTATTCCGCAAAGACTCCATGGCGGTCGAGAATGCCGAGAACGCTCCTCCCGGGGCAATGCCGCTCCATTCCCCGCGCGCACCAGGCGCAGCTTCCGCATCCGCAGTTGATCTCGCCCACGACCCTTCGCCCGAGAAGCGGATGCGCCTTCGGCCCCGCCACCTCGCCCACGAACTCATGGCCCAGCACGCCACGGAAATTCATGTACCCGCGAATGAGCTCCAGGTCGGTGGCGCAAATGCCCGCGAGCCTCACCCGGACGAGCGCCTCGTCCGCAAGCGGCTCAGGGCGCGCTATCTCTTTCAAAGAGGGGCCGTTTTCCTCCAGCACGCAGGCAAGCAATGGGTGATCTCTTCCGTTTCAGGCGGGTCGGTCCGGTCCGGTTTTTCGCGACACCGCGCAGGGATGCTCAGCGCCTCATTTTCGCGCTCTCAGGGCCTCCTTCACACGGCCGACGCCCAGATGCTCGGCGATAACGTCTTCGCGCGCAAGGAGTTCCTCGCTCGTACCCTCGAAGGCGACGAAACCCCGGCTCAGCACGTAGAAATAATCCCCCACCTCCAGCGCCAGGGAGAGGTTCTGCTCCACGAGCAGAATCGAGAGGCCATGCGTCCGGGTCTTCAGGATTCCGTCTCTGATGGAGCCGACGAGGCTGGGGGCCAATCCCTCGGTCGGCTCGTCGAGCAGAATCAGCCGTGGCCGCGCCACCAGGGCGCGCGCGATCACGAGCATCTGCTGCTCACCGCCGCTCAGGCTCCCCGCCAGTTGTCTGGAGCGCTCTTCGAGGACGGGGAAAAACGCCAGCGCCTCGCTGACGCCGTTTGCGTCCGAGCGAGGACTCGCCTGCGCGGCCACGCGGATGTTCTCCTCCACGCTCAAGGAACCGAAGGGCCGCCTGTCCTCGGGCACGTAGGCGACTCCCATACGGGCGACCTGGTGGGCCGCCATGGCGTCGATGCGCTGCTCCCCGAAGAGGATTTCGCCTGAAGTGGGGGGCGTGAGCCCCATGATGGCCTTGAGCGTCGTGCTCTTGCCGGCGCCGTTGCGCCCGATGAGGCAGACGATTTTGCCGGCCTCCACCTCGAGGTCCACACCGTGGAGAACGTGGGCGGTCCCGTAATGAACGTGGAGCGAGGAGACTTTGAGCATCAGTCCTCTCCCACTTCGACGGCCCCGAGATAGGCGTCCTGCACCTGGGGATCCCGGCTGATCTGCTCGGGCGGACCCTGGGCGATCACCCGGCCCTGCGTCATCACGGTGATCTTGTCCGAAATCGAGAGAACCACCTCCGTGTCGTGCTCGACCAGGAGGACGCTCGTGCGGTCCGCAATTTGCCGCACCAGGCGGGCGATGCGCTCGGTCTCCGTTCGGGACATGCCCGCCGTCGGCTCATCGAGCAGCAGTACCTCGGGGTTGAGCGCGAGCCCGATGGCCACTTCGAGCACCCGCTTGTCCCCGTGCCCCAGCTCCTCGGGCCGCAAATGGGCCTTCTCGATCAGCCCGACCACCTCCAGCGATTCCTCCGCGTCTTCGCGCGCCTTCCGGCAGGCGCTCGCCTTGCGGAAGAAGTCGAAATTCAGCCCCTCGCGGGAGCGCGCCGCGAGTTCGACGTTCTCACGCGCGCTCAACTCGCCGAAGACCTGGGTGATCTGGAACGTCCGGACGATTCCCTCTTTCACCAGCTTGTGGGACGGCAGGTCGGTGACGTCGCGCCCTTTCAGAAACACCTTTCCGGCGTCGGGCTGGAGAAATCCGGTGATGCAGTTGAACAAAGTCGTCTTGCCCGCGCCGTTCGGGCCGATGAGCGAGTGCACCTGCCCGGCTTCGATGTCAAGAGACACGTCGTTCACGGCATGCAGGGCGCCGAAGGACTTGTGGAGGCCTTCTATCAGGAACGCGCTGGCCACAGCCGTCTCCAGATCCTCTCGCCGATGCCCGCGATTCCCGACGGCATGAAGAGCACGGCGAGCACGAAGGCGAGCCCGAAGGAAAACTGCCACGCCCGGTACATCGTCGTGACCTCATCGCGGATGAATATGAAGCCGATCGCCCCGATGATCGGGCCGAACAGCGTTCCGATGCCGCCCAGGATCGTGATGGCCAGTATGTTGCCCGACTCGATCCAGTAGAGCGACATCGGGTTCGCGCCCGCCTTCAGGAAGACGAAGAGCGTTCCCGCCACGCCGCCCGTCATCCAGGAGATGACGAGAATCACCAGCTTGTGCCGCCTCACGTCGATGCCGATGGCCGCCGCCCTCTCCTCGTTCGCGCGAATCGCCAGCAGGGTTTTCCCGAACGGAGACTCCACCACCCTCCTGAGGAGAAGATAGCAGACGATGAGCGTAGCCGCGGTGAGGAGGTATAACTCCTTGCCGGGCTCGACCTCCCGGCCGAATAGCGTGGGGAGCGGAACGCCGATCAAGCCGTCCAGTCCGCCGGTGAACGAGCGCCACACGACGGATATCTGGAACAGGACCTGGCAGATGCAGAGCGTGAGAATGGCGAAAGCGATTCCCGAGAGGCGCGTCACCACCAGGCCGGTCAGAAACGCCACCGCGGCGGCGGCGACGATGGCCACGATGGTCGAGAGGAAAAAATCCGCGGATATGTTCATGGCGAATATACCCGCGGCATAGGTCGCGAAACCGAAACTCGCGGCGTGGCCGAACGAGACGAGCCCCGTGTAGCCCACCAGCAAATCGAGGCTCATCGCCCAGATGCCGAAGATCAGGGCCTCGGTGAGCAGGGTGATGAAAAACGGGCTGGCGCCCAGAAACGGAACCGCCAGCACCAGGAGCGCTGAGCCGGCGAGCAGCACCCGCGTCGCGACCTCCCGCGAACGGGCCCTCGAGGCGTCCGGCGTCAGGTTTTCGACATCAGGCGATGCGGCCACGACCGAAAACTCCTCTGGGCCGCAGAACCATGATCGCGGCCACGACCAGGAACAGGACCGCGATGGCCCACTCCGCGATGTAGCCCCCGCCGATGGATTTCGCGAGCGCCACGATGAACGCCCCCACGGCGGTTCCCGGCAGATGGCCGAGGCCGCCCAGGATCACCGCCAGGAACGAGTCGATGATGATGCCCATTCCCATCTCCGGTTCGACGGAGAAAATGGGAGCGCCCAGTGCGCCGGCGAACGCCGCGAAACCCGCAGCGCCCCCGAAGATGCTCGTGAGCAGCCAGCGCGTGTTGATGCCGAGCGCCTCGGCCATTTCGCTGTCATCCGTGATGGCGCGAATCTTGAGGCCCACCGGCGTGTACTGGATGAAGACGAAGACCAGCCCCGTCACCACCAGCGACAGCGCCGACGCGAAGAGCCTGTAGACGGGGAATTGATTGCCGAGGATGTCCACCGTGCCCTGGAAGATGACGGGCGGCTTGATCAGGGTCGTCTCGGTGCCCCAGAGATACTCGATAGCGCCCGTGATCATGAACGAAAGGCCAAACGTCACGAGCAGGGTGTAGATTTCATCCCGGTTCCGGATGGGGGCGATCGTGAGCCATTCCATCGCGATGGCCAGGGGCACCACCACCAGCGGGGCGAACACCATCGCCCCCCAGCCCAGCGAGGGCAGGAAGATGATGAAGAAATACCCCCCCAGGGCGTACAACACGCCGTGGGCGAAGTTGACGACCCGGCCCAAGCCGAAAACCAGGCTCAGGCCGAGACTCGTCAACGCGAGGAACGAGCCGTAGATGATCCCGTTCAGTGAATTGACGAACAAGAAATTCCAATCCATCCCAATAGCTATTTCTTCAAATTACAGCCGAGCTTCTTCGCCGGCTCGAGCGTCCTGGACGCCGGAAGCGCCGTGACCGACTGCGCGTACTGCGCACCATACTTCGGTTTCTTGAGCTTCTCGATTTTCCCGAGAATCAGCGCAACCTCCGCCATACGCCCGTCCTTCTGGAAGCGCATTCTTCCCGCAGGAGCCTCTACGTCGAGCTTCTCGAGCGCCGCGACGATGGCCTTGCCGTCCGTGGAACCCGCTTTCGTGATGGCGTTGAACAGAAGCTGGGCCGCCGTACCCGCCTGGATGGCCTGCATCCCGGCTACGCGGCCGTGCATCTTGTAGTAGAGCTCGTTGAACTTTTTGGTCGTGGGAATCGTGTCCTCGAGACGCCACGCGCTCCACGCGCCCGCTGAGACGATGTGGGTCGACAATTCACCCAGCTTGGCGATGAGCCAGTCCGGCAGTCCGATGGGCGCCACCAGGGTCGCCTGCTTGGTCAGGCCGAACTCGTTGGCCTGCTGGATGAACTGCACGAGCGGCGTGCCCAGGGTGACGGGGATGACCACCGCCGTCGCGCCCGACGCGCGGACCTTGGCGATGAACGGCGCCCAGTCCGTGGTGTCGAGCGGCGCATACGCCTCGCCGACGTAATTCACGCCCTTGACGATCTTGACCGAGCGCGCCACCCGCCTGCTCCAGGGATAGTCGTGGCCCATGGTGAACCACTTCGCGGCCTTGAACTTCGGGTTGTCGTTGATGAGCGAGTCCATGGCCACGACGGCCATCTGGGGCGTCGGGTTCGTCTGGAACACCCAGTAGTTGCACTTGCTGCCCGTGATGACGGCCGAGCCGCTGTTCGAGGTGATGATCGGCACGCGCAGGCGATTCGCCACGGGCAGGAGCGCCAGCGCTTCGAGCGTGCTGGTTCCCAGAATCGCCGTGACCTGGTTCTTCTGGACGAGCTTGGTCGCCTTGGTGACCGCCACCTGCGCGTTGACCAGGCTGTCCTCCAGAATCAGTTCGATGGAACGGCCCATGACGGGTCCGTGCATCTTCACGGCCGTCTGGATGCCCGTGGTGATCTCGTCGCCGATGGGCTTGAGCTTTCCGCTCAGAAACGAGAGCACCCCGATTTTAATGGGATCTTTCTTTGCAGCGAAAACGGGGGAACCGAAGGCGGCGATGAGCGCGAAAGACGCCACCGTGAACATCACCGCAAGACGGGAAACGCTGAACCTTGGCATTCGGGTATACGTCGATCTCGTTGCCATTACATGATCCTCCCTAGCTTCCGATTCCGTGGATTCAGAGTGCGGACGCAGGGGTTTGCCCGTTTCCGCACGAACAGAGAAGAAAGTTTGACCCTCTCCCCGGAATGATTCCGGTGCGGTTCACATAAGCAACATGGCAAGATATATACACGCAATATACAGGAAGGCCCCCATCGGCACAACAAGGGAAACCGCGGCCCGGGGCGCCGCATCCCCCGCACGGCGAGTCCGGGCGAGGGTGTGCGGGCAGGAAAACGAGCGGGTGCAGAGCTATGAATCAAGCGCCGTTTCGGCGTACTCTTCCCGAACCGACGAAACGCGCCCGCCGATAACGGGCATGACGCCCGAAGGGTTTGAAGCGGCGGCGTTATTTATCAGGAGAGATTCGGCTTGCTTCCAAGGTTCATCGTGCTCGCCCTTTTCGCATCGTTTCTGATCGGCGTGGCGGACTACGTGTATGGCCGCGCGGTCAGGAACAAGATATTGCCGGGCACGATCACGGTCTCGCAGTCGAGCATCGTCGTTCCGATCACGTGGATATGGACGTACTGCGAGGGCAGCTACGCATGGACGCCCCCCGCCCTTCTGGGATTCTGCACCGCCTTTTTCACGTTCATCGGCTTCTGGAGCTTCATGAGAAGCGTGGAGCTCGGAGAGGCGAGCGCCAGCACGCCCATCTACCGGATGAGTTTCGTCGTCACCGCCATGCTCGCCGTCTGGTTTCTGAGTGAATCCATCACGCTCCCGAAGATCGTGGGCCTCATCCTCACCGGCTGCGCCATTTTCCTGTTCTCGGATTTCCACCGGGGGAGTTTCTCGACCGACAAGCTCGTCTCCATCCTTTGGGCCGTCGTGGCGATGGCGGCCGTCGGTTTCGTGAACTTCTTCTACAAGCTGGGCGTCGAGGGCGGGGTGGCGCCTATCATGTTCCTGCACAGCCAGGCGATTTTCTTCATCACCATCTCCTACATCTACTCGTTCGTGGTGCAGGGGGGGCCGCAGTTTTCGAAAAAAGGCTGGGCGCACGGACTCGTGACCGCCACCTGCTTCATATTCGGGATCACCTCGCTGCTGGCCGCGTTCAGGGAAGGCGAGGCCACCATCGTCACGCCGATCCTGCAGTTGAGCTTCATCACGACCACCATCCTGGCCACCTGGCGGCTGTCCGAGAAGATGACGGTGAGAAAGCTTCTGGGGCTGGCCGCCGCGGTGGGAACCATCGTCGCCTTCACGCAGTAACGCAAAAAATCGAGGATTCCTTGATTCCGGCGGGGGATGCGAGGGGTTTCAGGGAGAAGCTGCGGACGATACCGCTTCTGCGCTCCGCATCAGGCGCTGCGCATGAAGCGCCGCCTGGCGAAGCGCTTCCACGTCCGCGCTCGCGGCGTCCTTCAAGACGGCCACCGCCAGTTCGAGGACGGCGTCCTTTTTCTTCTCGTCTGTCTTTTCCTCTTTCTTGTAGAGCGAAGACTTCATCTTTCTTCTTCTCTCCCTGATCTCTTTTTTTGTGAGCGGCTGAGGCCCCGCCTCGACGTCGGGCTGAATGCCTTTCTCGTGGATCAGGCGGCCGAGCGGGGTGTAGTATTTCGCCGTCGTCAGCCGGACAGCCGCTCCGCCCCTCGTGGGGATGATGGCCTGAACGGAGCCCTTGCCGAAGCTCGTCCTGCCGATGATCAGGGCGCGATCCAGATCCTGCAAGGCGCCGGCTACGATTTCGGAAGCGCTCGCGCTGCCCTTGTTGATCAACACGATCAAGGGCTTGCCCACCCAAACGCCGCTGCCGCGGGAGCGGAAATACACCGTCTCGCTGCGCCTCCGCCCCCGGGTGAAGACGACCATGCTTCCATCGGGCAGAAACCGTTCGGAGACCTGGACGGACTGGCGGAGAAAACCACCGGGATTGTCGCGCAGGTCCAGCACGATTCCCCGCACCTTCTTCTTTCGAACCAACTCGTTGAGGCCCACGTCCAGTTCCCGCGTCGTTCGTCCATGAAAGGCCGTGACCCGCAGGTAGCCGATCCCGTCCTCTTTCACCTCCGCCTTCACGCTCTTGATGCTGATGATGGCGCGGCGCAGCTTCACGTTGCGGGGCTCGGGCCAGCTTGCGCGCGAAATCAGCAAATCGACCGTCTTGCCCGCGGGTCCTCTCATGCGGCGCACGACCTCTGAGAGCGGCATGTCCGCCGTGGTCGCGCCGTCGATTTCCAGAATCACGTCCTCGGACTTGAGGCCCGCGCGATGCGCGGGCGTGTCGTCGATGGGCGATATGACGGTGAGCTTCTTCTCCCGCACCGTGATGATGACGCCCACCCCGCCGTAGCGGCCCGTATGCTCCACCCGCATCTGCCTGTAGGCGTCGGGCGAGACGAAAGAACTGAAAGGGTCCAGCGAACGCAGCATGGAGGTGAGCGCCACGTACATGACTTCCAATCCGCCCTTTTTTTTCTTCTCCGAATCCCCGGCGTTCGCCATGGCGAACCGGTAGGCGCGCTCGAACCCGCCCAGCCCGCCGACGGTGTCTCCCCGGAGGCGAACGAGCAACTCCTTCTCCCCCGCCTTGAGGAGAACCTCGTCTCCCGCCTTCTCCTCGAAATCGAAGTTCCCCTCGCCCGCGCTTTTCTTGAGGCCTTCCAGGCCCGCGACGTACATCTTCCTGAAATCGGGTGTGCGCGTGTAGCTATCGTCGACTTTCTCCATGACCTCATAAAGAAGGGCGATGGCCTCTTCCTGATCGCTGGAGAGCGAAAAGACGAGGCTCGCGGAGAGCAACGCAACGGAAAGGATGAGGCCGACCGCAAGATGTTTCACGCGGCGGGCGCCGCCTGCGCGGGAGAGAAGAAGACGGAAAATACGGTTGCGCCTTATCGACATTGAAGGTTCCAATGGTTAGGGTTCACCGGATGGCTTCGCATGAGGCATCATACCACAGCCCGGGGAAAGTATCGTCTCAGCGCTTCCAGGTGAAAGACTGGTTCCTTAAGAAGGACTCAGCGATGATCTCCATCGTCGTGCCCGTACTGAATGAAGCGCCCAGGCTGTCCCCCATGTTCGACATGCTCGACGCCCAGCCGGGGGAGAAGCAGATCATCCTCGCCGACGGGGGGAGTACGGACGGGACGCGGGCGGTCGCGGGCGAACGCGCTCTTATCGTCGAAACCGAACCCGGCCGCGCGCGCCAGATGAACGCGGGCGCGGCTTTGGCCGAAGGCGAGACGATCCTGTTTCTACACTGCGACACGAAACTGCCGCCTGGGGCGTTAAGGGATATCGAGGACGTCATGCGCGGGAACGACGTGGCGGGCGGGGGCTTTCTCCACAGCTTCGATCGCGAGGACAGCTTCAGCCGCTTCATCAGCTTCAGCGCCAACGCGCGCGCGAAAATCGCGAAACGCTTCCTGGGCGACCAGTGCATCTTCATCCGGCGCGAGGCCTTCGAGCGCATGGGCGGCTACGCCGACATGCCCCTGTTCGAGGACTGGGACCTGAGCCGCAGGATGCGCGCGTTCGGGCGCGCCGCCGTCATCGAGACGCCCGTCGTCACGAGCGGGCGGCGCATCGACGTATGGGGCAAGCCCAAGTGCCTCATCATCTGGTGGGGGCTGAGCATCCTCTTCGCGCTGGGCGTCTCGGCCGAGCGCCTCGCCCGGTATTACGCGCACGTGCGCGACGCGTGACGCGCATTTTCACCCGTGGCCTCCTTGCATCCCACCGCCCGGAAAGTGATATATTGCGCCTGAATTCATCACCCATACGCAGATAGCGATTCAGAAACCTCATCCGCGCAGACATGTCATGCCACCGGGCGCGGTTGACGGCGGGAGGCGAGGAATGCGATTCGCGGTAGATACGGGCGGGACCTTCACCGACCTCGTGCTCGAGGACAACCGGGGCCGCCTCCACATGTTCAAGGCCCCCACGACGCCCCAGGACCCGGTGGAGGGCATCCTCGCGGCCATCGAGTCGGCAGCCGTTGCGCTCTCGACGACCACCGAAGAACTCCTCGCCCAGGGCGAACTCTTCATCCACGGCACCACCCACGCCACCAACGCCATCGTGACGGGAAACACCGCGAAGACCGCCTTCCTCACCACCAAGGGCCACCCCGACATCCTCGTGCTGCGCGAGGGCGGGCGCATGGAGCCGTTCAACTTCCTGGTGCCCTTCCCCAAGCCCTACATCCCGCGCGCGCTCACCTACGAGGTGCCCGAGCGCATGGGTGCGGACGGGGGCGTGTACGAGCCGCTCGATGAGGCGGGCGTCATCGGGATCATCGAGGAACTCAAGGAAAAAGAAGTGGAGGCGGTGGCCGTCTCTCTCCTGTGGTCCACCGTGAACCCCGCCCACGAGATCGGCGTGGGACGCCTGCTGAAAAAACACCTTAAGGGCGTGCCTTACACCCTGTCGCACGTTCTCAACCCGATCCTGCGCGAATACCGCCGGGCGTCCTCGACCTGTATCGACGCGTCTCTCAAACCCCTGATGTCGCGCTACATCGGCGGGCTGCAGGAAAGGCTGGCCGCGGCGGGCTTCGCCGGAAGGCTTCTGATGCTGACTTCCAAGGGCGGCGTGATGGACGCGGGCGAACTCGCCGAAGCGCCCATCCACTCGGTGGGTTCGGGGCCTTCGATGGCGCCCATCGCGGGCAGGCACTTCTCGCGCGCCGACGCCAGGGCCGCCACGGCGATAGTGGCCGACACCGGCGGCACCACCTACGACGTGAGCCTCGTGCGCCGGGGCGAGATTCCCATGTCGCCTGAAACCTGGCTCGGCCAGCGCTACCGGGGCCACATACTGGGCTTTCCCTCCGTGGACGTGAAGAGCATCGGCGCGGGCGGGGGCAGCATCGCCTGGGTGGATGAGGGCGGCCTCCTGCACGTCGGGCCGCAAAGCGCGGGCGCGGAACCGGGACCGGCCTGCTACGGCCGGGGCGGAACGCGCCCTACCTTGACGGACGCATCTTTGGTGCTCGGCCACATCGACCCGGATTATTTCCTGGGCGGCGCGATGACGCTCAACACCACGGAAGCCGAGAAGGCCATATCGAAAGACGTGGCCGAACCGCTGGGGCTATCTCTCCAGGAGGCGGCCTCGGCCATTCTCAGGCTGGCGACAGAGAACATGGTGGGCGCGATCGAGGAGATCACCATCCACCAGGGCATCGACCCCAGGGGCGCGGTGCTGATCGGCGGCGGCGGGGCGGCGGGGCTGAACTCGGTCGCCATCGCCAAGCGGCTGGGCTGCCAGGGCCTCGTGATCCCCGAAGTCGGCGCCGCGCTATCGGCGGCGGGCGCGATGATGAGCGACTTGCACGCCGACTACCGCTCGATGTTCTTCACCATCACGGACCGCTTCGACTTCAAGGGGGCGAACGCGACCCTGAAATCGCTCGGCGACAGATGCCGCGCCTTCATCAAGGGTCCCGGCAAGGGGGCGGTGGAGAGCGCTACGGAATTCTACGTCGAGGCGCGCTACAAGCACCAGATCTGGGAGATCGACCTGGGGCTGCCCATCAACCGTTTCCGCTCGAAAAAAGACGTGGAGCGCACGCGGGCGGCGTTCGACGAAGTGCACGAGGAGGTGTTCGCCTTCCGCGATCCGTCCTCGGAAGTCGAGTTCGTCGGCTGGCGCGCCGTGGCGCGGTGCAAGCTGAGAAAGGGCCGCTTCGGCAGGCTCGTGCGCGAGGCGATCCACGAGACGACGCTCCCCAGGCGGCGCGAAGCCTATTTCGCGGGCAAGGGACTCGTGAACGCCCGCGTGGCGGCGTTCGATTCCATGAAGGCAGGCTCCGCGATGCGGGGGCCGGCCATCATCGAATCGCCGTTCACGACGGTGGTCATCGACCCCGGCGCAAAGGCCGAGCGCACGAGAAGCGGGAGTCTGTTCATCACGCTTTAGGAGCAGGATATGGCGAGAGCAGCAACCAGACGCGCGAAGCGAAAGACGAAACTCGACCCCATCACCCTGGCCGTGCTGCACAAGCGCTTCGACGCCGTGACGACCAAGATGGCGAACACGCTGCTCAGGACAGGCCGCTCGGGCGTGCTGAACCTCGCGCGCGATTTCTCCACCTCCGTCGTGACGCGCGAGTGCGAACTGCTGACGGGCGCGGAATCGCTCCCCATCCATCACCTGAGCGGGGCGGACCTGATGGCCCGCTCGATGATGGACCTGCATCCCAATCTAAAAAGGGGCGACGCCTATCTCCACAACTCGCCCTACCATGGCTGCTCGCACCCGGCGGACCACACCATCCTCGTGCCCGTCATCGACAAGCGGGGCGTCCACCAGTTCACGGTGTGGGTGAAGGCCCACCAGGCGGATTGCGGGTGCAGCCAGCCCACCACCTACATGGGCCACGCGCGCGACGTCTATGAAGAAGGCGCGCTCATCTTCCCGCCCACCAGGGTGCAGACGAACTACGAGGACAACGAGGACTTCATCAACTTCTGCCGGATGCGCATCCGCGTGCCCGAGCAGTGGTACGGCGATTACCTCGCGATGATCGGCGCGGCCAGAATCGGCGAGCGCGAGGTGCTCGCCATGGGCGATGAATACGGCTGGGAGACGCTGCACGATTTCTCGAAAGAGTGGTTCGACTACAGCGAGAAGCTCATGGTCTCCGCCATCAAAAAACTGCCTACCGGCGAGGCCACCGCCCACAGCACGCACGACCCCGTCCCCGGCACGCCGGAGGAAGGCATCCCCATCACCGCGCACGTGCGGATCGATAACAAAAAGGCCACCATCGAGGTGGATTTGCGCGACAACCCCGACGCCATGCCCTGCGGCCTGAACCTGAGCGAGGCCTGCGCGCGCACCGGCGCGATGATAGGCGTGTTCAACAGCATCGACGACATCGTGCCCACGAACGCGGGCAGCTTCCGGCGGGTCAACGTGCTCATCCGCGACGGCTCGGTCGCGGGCGGGGGCAAGCACCCCACCTCGATGTCCGTCGCCACCACGAACCTCGCCGACCGCGTGACGAATCCCGTGCAGCGCGCGTTCTCGAAGATTCAGGACGGCATCGGACTGGCCGAGTGCGGGCCGATTTTCCCGGCGTCGATGGGCGTCATCTCCGGTTTCGACCCCAGGAACGACAACGAGCCCTTCGTGAACCACCTCTTTTTAATGGTCACCGGCGGGGCGGGCGCGGGGAAAACCGACGCCTGGCTCACCATCCTCCACGCGGGCAACGCCGGCATGTGCTTCGTGGACAGCATCGAACTGGACGAGCTCCACTTCCCCATCTACATCAAGACGCGCAGGCTCATGCCCGACACCGAGGGCGCGGGCCGGACGATTGGCGCGCCATCGGGCTATTGTGAATACGGCCCCGTGGGCGGCGGCGATCTGGAGGTCGTCTACGTGTCGGACGGCGCGATAAACGCGTCGAAGGGAACGCTCGGCGGCCTGAACGGAGCGGTCTGCCGGAACTTCCTCATGCGCGAGGACGGCTCCTTGGAGGATCTCCCCGCCTGCGCGGACATCATCCTGAAACCCGGCGAGAACGTGGCGTCCTACTGCACGGGCGGTGGCGGCTACGGCCCGCCGCACGAGCGGCCGGTCGAGAAGGTGCGCGAGGACGTGGAGGAGAAGTGGATCACCAGGGAGCGCGCCTGGAAGATCTACGGCGTCGCGGTCGACGACGCGGGCCAGGTGGATGCGGCCAGAACCAGGCGGAGACGGAAGCGGTTGAGCAAGAAGTAGATTCGCATCGCATATCCGGTTGAACCTTTGGTCGTGTAGGGGACGCATACAGGGTTGTTGAAAAAGTCCTGATATCGTGATTCCACACATGGAGCCTCCCATGGAGGGATGAAACTTTACTCCTCCCTTGCAGAGCGCCAACCAACCACTCCCCCCTTGAGGGGGAGTCGAAGAGCTGAGGGCGTAAGCCCGAAAGCGATTCGGTGGGGGGGTATAACTCGGACTGGCGATAAAACGCATTTTACCCCCCACCGATTCAGCCTTCGCACAAACCGCTCGGCTTCCTCGTCTGGCTTTCCCCTCGGGAAGCCAGACCCTCAAGGGGGGAGTGAAATTCAAAAACTTGCGCTCAACCAAAATCGCTCCATGGGGCTTTTTCAACGGCCCCGCCTTGGTCGGGTCTGACACCGGAATGACGGGCAAAAGCCGGAATCATGCCCTTCTGTAGGGGTCGTTCGCGAACGACCCCTACCAAATCAAGAGGGCGGACACACCGGTCCCCGGACAGGCTCCTGCGCCTGTCCGGCTGCGAATTCCTGCGATGCCACCGTAGGGGACGAACCCCTCCTCGGGGCCGTCCCACGCATACCATGCGTCCCTTTGTTTTTGCCGTCCAAACCACGGGCCGCATGTATGCGCCCCCTGCAGGTGCTCACCGGAACCATGCCCCACCCCTTCCCCATCACACCAAAGGGCGGTATCATGCCCGCAAAAATCGAGACGCAGTCTTTACCGGGGACTTTTCGCTTCCGGGGCGATCCGGAAGCGCCGCAGGGAGGAAACATCCATGAAGCTACAAGACAAGGTCGCCATCGTCACGGGCGGCTCGCAGGGAATCGGCGAGGCCATCTGCCGCCGCTTCGCGGAAGAAGGTGCTAAGGTCGCGGTCGTGAACCGCACGGCGGAAACAGGAGAGGCTTTGGCGGCGGAGATCGGCGATGCGGCCCGCGCGTTTCCGTGCGACGTATCGAAGAAGTCGGCGGTGGACGCCATGGTGGCCGACGTGGTGAGCGCGTTCGGCACGGTGGACATCTTAGTCGGCAACCACGGCATCATGATCAACAAGGAACTCGAAGCCTATTCCGAGCAGGAGTGGGACGACATCATCGACATTAATCTCAAGGGCAACTTCCTGCTGTCGCAGGCCGTCGTGCCCATCATGAAAGAGAAGAGCTACGGGAAGATTATCTTCATGGCCTCCATCGCCGCGACGCACGCCTTCCCGAACGCGGTGCCCTACTGCGCAAGCAAGGGCGGGGTCTACATGATCACGCGCGCGCTGGCGGCGGAGATTTCGAAGTGCGGCATCAACGTGAACTGCATCTCGCCGGGCAACACGGCCACGCCGCTCAACCAGCACTTACAGGACGACCCCGAGTTCGTGAAGCTCATGGCGAGCTACACGCCCACGGGCCGGGCCTACATCACCACGGCGGAGATGGCGGGCGCGGCGGTGTTCCTGGCGTCTGACGACGCGAGCGCGGTGCACGGCCTCGACCTCATCGTCGACGACGGCTGGTGCGCGATCTGATCGCGGACTGAAAAACCGAGATGCCTGGCGCGCTCAAATCCATCACGACCCCCGCGCTCGAAATCGGCTATCTGGAGGCGGGCGATGAAGCCGCGCCGCCCGTGGTTCTCGTACACGGCTTCCCGGACGACGCGAGAACGTGGGACCGCGTCACGCCCATCCTGAACGACGCAGGTCTAAGGACACTTTGCCCCTACGTGCGCGGCTACGGCCCGACGCGGTTTCTCGACCCCGCCACCCCCAGAAGCGCGCAATATACGGCCATCGCGTCCGACATCACCGCCTTCGCCGACGCGCTGGAACTCGAGCGCTTCACGCTCGTGGGCCACGACTGGGGCGCGCGCGCTTCTTATTGCATAGCCGCCATGCGGCCTGCGCGGCTGAATGCGCTCGTCGTCAGTCCCGCCGGTTACGGCACGGGCCGCCCCCAACAGCGGATGTCGGTCGATCAGGTGCGCGCGTACTGGTACCAGTGGTTTTTCTGCACCGGTAGAGGCCGCGATGCGCTGGGGGCGGACGCCGCCGGTTTCTGCCGCGAACTCTGGCGGGTGTGGTCGCCTGGCTGGGATTTTTCGGACGCGGAATACGAGGCGACGGCGCAATCGTTCCAGAATCCTGATTTCGTCGATATCGTCATGCACTCCTACCGCTACCGGTGGGGATATGAGGAGCCGGATCCACAGTTCGAGGACGCGGAGAGTTTCATGGCGGGCCTGCCGGACATCTCCGCCCCGACGGTTCTGGTGCAAGGCGCCGAGGACGGGGCGTCTCGGCCCGAGAGTTCCGAGGGCAAGGAGCGGCATTTCACGGGCGGCTACCAGAGGATTCTCGTGCAAGGCGCGGGCCACTTCGCCCAGCGCGAGAAGCCCGAAGCCTTCGCCGCAGCGATCCTCGAAATCTCGAGAAGGGATGGATAGGGCCGTGTCCTACACCTGCTACGTGAACGGCGAATACGTCGCGGCGGAAGAAGCCAGGGTCTCCGCCTTCGACCACGGGTTTCTCTATGGGGACGGCCTGTTCGAGTCCATGACGGTGACGAACCGGCGGATTTTCAAGTTCTCCGAACACCTCGACCGCATGGAACGCTCCGCGCGCGCCTTAAAGCTCACGCTCCCCGAGACGCGCGAGCGGATCGCCGGGATCGTCAAGGAATGCGTCCGAAGATCCCAAGTGGACGACGTGTACCTCCGCGTCGTGGTATCGCGCGGCGCGGGCTATCCCCTGCTCGACCCGAGAGTGACGGATAAGGCGACGCTCGCCGTGCTCCTGCACGACCCCGCCCCGCCCGCCGAGACGGGTTCCAGCTACAGGGCGAAGGGAGCGGGCCTTCGGCTCAAGACGGCGGGGGTGCGCAAGGTGCCGTCCGAGTCCTTCGAGGCGCGCGTGAAATCGCTCAACTACCTCAACAACGTGATGGCGAGAATCGAGGCCGTCGAATCGGGCTTCGACGAGGCGGTTCTGCTCGACGTGCGCGGCTTCGTGGCGGAGGCGCCGGGGGAGAACGTCTTCGTCGTGAAGGACGGCGCGCTCAAGACGCCCAAGGCCCACAACGTGCTCGACGGCATCACGCGGAAGGTCGTCCTCGAAATCGCCGAGCGCGAGGGGATTCCGGCGGAAGAGGCCGACTTGACGCTCTACGACCTCTACACGGCGGATGAGTGTTTTCTCACCTCTTCTTTCAGCCGGGTGCACGCCGTGGCCGAGGTGGACGGACGCCCGATTCCCGCCCCCGGCCCGATAACGACAAGGCTGCGCGCCGATATTCTCGAGATGGAGAGAACGCAGGGCGAGCCGATAGACTGAGGCGCGCCCCTGCGCCCGTGCGGGAAACCGCCCCGGATTCCGGCGCGCCGCACGCGCACGGCCCATGAAACGGGAGAACGTGGAAATGGCGACGATGGAGGATTTTGAGGAGCTGGACATCCGCCTGGGGCGCGTGGTCGAGGCGGCGGATTTCCCCGAGGCGAGGAAACCGGCCTACAAGCTCTGGATCGATTTCGGCGAGGAACTGGGGGTCAGGAAATCATCCGCCCAGCTCACGGCGCTTTACACGAAGGAAGAACTGGAAGGAAAGCTCGTGCTCGCCGTGGTGAACTTCCCGCCGAGGCAGATAGGGCCGTTCATGTCGGAAGTCCTCACGCTCGGCGTGCCCGATGAGCGGGGCGAGGTGGTGCTCATCGCGCCGGATGACAGAGGTGCGGTGTTAGGCGGGCGGTTGTTTTAGAACGAACTCGACCGGGGAGGGAGGTTTTGCCGACCGAGGAAGGGTTTCCGTAGGGGCGGACCCGTGTGTCCGCCCGCAATCGAGCCGGCGAATACTCCCCCCCTTGTCAGGGGAGCAAAAGCGATGCCACCCGCAATCCCTCCCGCATGGTTCGAGGCCGTCCACAACGCCGTCATTCCGGCGAAAGCCGGAATCCATTTTGACTTTTCACCGGGCGGGGTGGCCACGACCTTGTTATTGCGCGGCGTTCGGGTGCGGAATTCAGAGAATTCGCCTTTCGTTTTTACGTTCGATTCCGACCCTCCTCTCCCGGGAGTAAAGACGTCCGAGCGAAGAGGCGAAAAGGCAAAAGGCGTAAAAATGGATTCCGGCTTTCGCCGGAATGACGGCCAAAACAGCAATCGGCGTAGGGACAGACCCCCGTGCCTGTCCCACACCCTGACAAAGGACAACCACGGGGGGTTGTCCCTACGGGTGAACCCCAACCGGAGAGGGAGGATTCCCACAGGGACAGGTCGCGAACCGCCCCTACATTATCGCACGCACCGGGATGACGACGGGGCCTCAAGTCAAATCGGGCCGTTCGTCGTCCTGGTAGTGCGCGAGGCCCTTGGGCGCCGTGCCGTTGTTGCGAAGCACGTGCATGGGCGCGGGCGTGAGAGGATGCCACTGCGTTTCCTCGGGCGGCTCGGGCCACTCGTGGGATAGATGCTTATAGGCGTTCGGTCCCCCGGCCGCCTCGAGATGCGCGCACATGTCGTCGCACACCGCGCGCTGGCCAATTCTGTCGCCCACGTCCCCCAGCATGCGCCCGAAGGGATACTGGATGAAGACCGCCCTCGGCACGCAGACTTTCTCCGACACCACGGGCTGGTTGCATATCGAGACGGTGGCGATTCCCAACTCTTCCAGTCTTCTCTGCAGCAGGCTCACGGACCGCATGCAGAGCGGTCAGACGGGGATGAGAAACGCCGCGTCCACGTCCTCCGCGTGCATCTTCTCGGCCATGAGGGGGGCCGTCTTCTTCAGCAGGGGATGGAAGTTGGGCGTGTAGCCCATCGTGGAGTAGAGCGTCTCGGCGAGCGCGCCGATCTTCCCCTCGCGCTCGTAGTCCAGGAAGATATCGACGGGGAACGACACGTTCCTGTCCCGTTCCAGGTACTCGGTGTTGATGTGCAGGTGCGAGTATTCGCAGTCGTCCTGCGCGGCCGTTTTCGGAATCTCGCGGTGGGTGGGGTCGCCCCAGTGCGGCTCGCGCCACTCGCGCTCGTAGTCGAAGGAAACGTCTCCTTTCATGAAGATTCCCGCCGTGGAGACGAGGGTGACCTTGCATTCGGAGAGCGGCTTGGGCAGCGGCGTCCAGGGCGTTTTCGCCGGGTCGGCCGGACGCATGGCGTCGATGCGCGTCCTGCTGCCGGGGTAATAGACGTCCCCGTCTACTTTCGTGATCGGTGGCATGAAGGGTTTTCTCCTTTAGAGATCAATAATTCGTATATAAAACGCATAAAAGTTCGTTCGCCAGTTCCGCGTTCCCCTCGACCTCCAGGCGGCCCGCGTCCTCCATGGCGCCGCGCTTCGCGCGCCCGTAGAGCAGGAGAAAGTGCGCTTCCGCGTCCGCGGTGATTATGGCGTCGTGCGCGCCGGACGTGTGGGCGGATTCCTCCGCCTTCTCACCGGCGACGGTGATCGTCCACTCCCGGTCCGGCGCCTTCGAGCGGAAGAGAAAACGCCCGTCGAAGGGCGGGTTCTCGCGGACGCCGAACAGGCGGCTCTGGCTCGCGGGGAGGAAGCTCATGACGCCCTCCAGGGCGTCTTCGGAGACGCCTGCTCCCGCGTCTTCCCCGTAGCGGATGTCCCAGTCGTGCGCCACGAGTTCGACGAGGCGCAGCCCGATCCAGGCGTCGAGCCGCGTCAGCCCCCGGGGGTGAAAGCCGAGCTTGGTGATGTCGTCCACGGTGACCTCCGCGAGCGCCTCGTTCACTTCGGCGGCCGAGGCGTCGAACGCGTCCATCATTTCGTTCCTGGGCAGGGCCATGAGTTCATCGCCCCTGGCGGCGCGGATGGCGAAGAACTCCTTCACGTTGCTGCCGTAGGGCGGTTCGGGCGGCAACCCTTCCAGCGCCCTGCGTATCGAGTTCGTGTAAAAATCCGCCCCCGTCGCCAGATGGGAGACGGCGTGCTGCGCCTGCCAGCCGGGGCAGAACGTCTCCACCTCCCAGCGCGCGTCCGAAAAACCGCGCCAGTAGGCCGAGAGACGCTCGGATTCGGATTTCACCAGAGCGACTCGGGAAAGTTGTTCTTCGGGACTCACGTGGGCGCACCTCCACTCGCTGGATCGCGATTTGTCTTTGGAAAAGAATTCCCCGACCCATGAACGGGGAGAGGCTTCAAGTATTGCGAAACCGGGGGCCGCTGGCAAGGGCCGCAAGCTGGCGGGGGGAGGGGGAGTTCTGCTAGGTTATGGTCTCTGTGCGAGGAGGCGGAATCTCACATAAGCGCTCCTCTTTTCTGGAGACGGGAACCCATGCTTTATTCACGCGCCACCGTTCCGGCGACTCAAACTCCCGGGCGGACTCCGCGCCCAACTCCCGGAGCATCCCGCTCATGCGCCCGTTGATGGTGGTCGCGGACGCCGGGGGCAACCTGTTCGAACACCCCGAGTTCGAGATGGTGGGCGCGCTCGGGGCCGAACCCGTGGCCCCCGATCCCTCTGAACTCTCGCCCCTCCCGGCGGGGAGCAAGTTCTTCACGATACCTGACAGCACGCCCGTGGGCGGCGACCCTGAAGAGGACGCGCTCGTGAGCGTGGAGGAAGCGGACTGGGGCGACGGCCCGGTAGCTCTGCAGGCCGCCTGCACGTTCCCCTCCCCAGGCTGGATGCGCACCCTGCTCCCCTTCTCGGAAAGAACCCCCGGCGCGGCGGTGCTCCCGCTCTGGGCCTACACGGCGCTCGGCTTCGATGAAGAAAGCGGCGGGTTCGTCTGCGCCGCCGTACAGGTCGACGACTGCCCGCGCTGGGAGCCCGAGCAGTACGACGACACGGGCCTCCCCGGACGGATCGAGCGGATGCGCGACGCCCACCCCGAAAACCGGATGATCCCCCACCTCGAACGCTGCGCGCGTGAGTTCCACTGCTTCGCCGCGAAAAACTTCTTCGCCCAAAGATGGGAGATGGGGCTTCCGATCGCTCCGCTCTGCAACGCGGACTGCCGGGGGTGCATATCGCTCCAGACGGACGACCTCTTCCCGGCGAGCCACCGGCGCATCAAAGTCGTCCCGACGCCGGAGGAACTCTCGGAGATCGCCGTCCCCCACCTCGATAGCGCAGAGATGGCCGTCGCGAGTTTCGGCCAGGGCTGCGAGGGGGAGCCGCTTCTCCAGGCGGGCGTCATCGAGCGCGCCTGCCGCCTCATCCGCGAGCGGACGGAGCGCGGCACCCTGCACCTGAACACGAACGGCAGCCGGCCCGAATGGATGGGCAGACTGGCGGCGGCGGGTCTCGAGAGCATCCGGATCAGCACGAACAGCGCGACGCCCGAGTGGCACGGCGCCTACTACCGGCCCGAGACGTATGACTTCTCCGACGTGGAAGACTGCGTGAAGGCCGCCGTCGACGCAGGCCTTTACACGCAGATCAACTACCTGGTCTTCCCCGGCGTCACGGACCTGGAAGCCGAGGTCGAGGCGGCCCTCGCCTTCGCCGCGCGGACGGGACTGCACGTGATCCAGATGAAGAACCTCTGCATCGACCCCGCGCTCTACCTCGATACCCTGCCCGATATCGGGGAGATGGGCGAGGCGATGGGCATGGCGCGGATGCTGGAGGTCTACCGCGAAGAACTGCCTGACGTGGCCATCCGCTATTTCAACCGCCCCAAAGAGGAATGGCACATCGACCCCAAGGGTTCGAAGGCGGGGGCAGCGCGATGAGCGAAAACCTCCTGCAAATCCAGCCCATCTCCGAGATGCCCCTCGTGCGGCGTGACGCGCCCGTACCGATGGGGCCCGAAGCGCCCGGCGCTGCGCTCATATCGCTCGGCTGCGCCAAGAACACGGTGGATTCCGAAATCATGCTCGCCGCCCTCGCGGGCGCGGGCTACCGCCTCGTGAGCGACGCCGAGGACGCCCAGGTCGCCATCGTCAACACGTGCGGGTTCATCGAGGACGCGAAGCGCGAATCCATCGATACGATTCTCGAAATCGCCCAGCTGAAGCAGGCGGGCGACCTCGAAACCCTGGTGGTGGCGGGCTGTCTGGCCGAGCGCTACCGGGGGGAACTCGCCCAGGGCCTGCCCGAGGTGGACCTGTTCATCGGGACGCGCGAGTACGACCAACTCCCCGCGCTCCTGAGCGGGGAGCGCGGCGGGGCGCGCGAGGCGTTCTCGGACACCCTGATGGACTACGGCAGGCGGCTGCCGCGCATCCTCGCGGAGCCGGGGCCGAGCGCGTATCTCAAAGTCGCCGAGGGCTGCTCGCGGCCCTGCACCTTCTGCGTGATCCCCAGGTTCCGCGGCAGGTTCCGCTCGCGACCGCTCGACCTGGTGGTGGAAGAAGCGGGCGCGCTCGCCGAGGCGGGCGTTCGGGAAGTGAACCTGCTCGCGCAGGAGATCACGAGCTACGGCGTCGACCTGGGATTGGGCTTCTCCCTCGCGCGGCTGCTTGAGGCGTTGAACGAGGTGGACGGCCTCGACTGGATCCGCGTGCTCTACAACTACCCGCGCGGGGTGACGGACGAGCTGCTCGACGCCTACCGCGAATTGCCGAAGGTGTGCGAGTACATCGACATGCCGCTCCAGCACGTCGCCACGCCCGTGCTCGACGCCATGCGGCGGGGCATAGATGAAGAAGGAACGCGCGGACTCGTAGCGCGCATCAAGGAGCGCGTTCCCGGCTGCGCGCTCAGGACCACCATGCTCGTCGGCTTTCCGGGAGAGACGGATGCGGACTTCGAACGCCTGCTCGACTTCGTCGAGGAGACGCGCTTCGCCCGGCTGGGCGGCTTCGTCTTCTCGCCCGAGGACCGCTCGCTCGCAGCGCGCCTGCCCGATCAGGTGCCCGCCGAACTCGCGCGCGAGCGCATGGCGCGCCTGCTCGCGCTCCAGGAGCGCATCATGGCCGAGGACAACGAAGCGCTCATCGGCCAGAAGGCGCAGGTGCTCGTCGAGAACCTGACGGGCGAGGGCCTGCTGCGCGGGCGCACGCGGCTCCAGGCCCCGGAAGTGGACGGCGAGGTATTCCTGCACGAGACGGAAGCGGAGCCTGGGGAGATCATCGCGTGCGAGATCATCGGCACGGACGGCGTGGACCTCGTGGCGCGCGGCGTCGCGGCGGACGCAAGCACAGCACCTGGGAGATGAGAGATGAATGAGACATCCGGGTACGACCCCGAGGCCTTCCGCGAGTTCGAGCGCTCGGGCTGGAACGGCGCGGCGGGGGAATACGCCGATCTGTTCGGCGTCATTACCGGGCAGGCGGTCGGGTTGTTGCTCGACGCCGTGGACGCGCGCTTCGGCACGCGCCTGCTCGACCTGGCCTGCGGGACGGGGGTCGTCTCTGCGGGCGCGCTCATGCGCGGCTGCACGGTGGTGGGGGCGGATTTCGCCCCGGACATGCTGGCCGAGGCGGCGCGCCGCTGGCCGGGGGCGGAGTTCCGGCACTGCGACGCGGAGGATATGCCGTTTGAAGACGAGCGCTTCGACGCCGTGGCGAGCAACTTCGGCTTCCTGCACTTCCCGTATCCGGAAGTCGCGCTGGCCGAGACCACGAGGGTATTAAAATCGGGAGGAAAACTCGCCTTCACCGCCTGGACGCACGACGCGGGGCACCGGTCGCTGATGGCGCGGGCGATTAAAGAGCACGGCGACCCGGACGTCCCCCTCGTGGCCGGCCCGCCCGAACCCTTCCTGGAAGACGATGAAAAATGCGCGCGCGTCATGACGGCGGCGGGCTTCACCGCGCCCGAGATCACAGGCTTCACCCTCTATATGGAAGCGCAAGAGCCGGCCCGCATCATCGAGGTCTTCGAGAAATCCACCGTGCGCACGGCCTCGCGCCTCGCCTCCCAGACGCCCGAAGCCAGAGATAAGATACGCGAAGCGCTGCTCGACATGCTGCGCGAGTACGAGAGCGGGGGCGTTATTCAAGTGCCCATGCAGGCGAGGCTCATCTCGGCGGAGAAGAAGTAGGGAGGGGCCGCCCTCGGTATACGCGTGAGTTCAGGATCGTCATTCCGGCGATTCGGCAGGGGTAACGGTAGGGACAACCCTCCGTGGTTGTCCTTTGCGGGATGGTTGCCGTAGGGACAGGCACGGAGGCCTGTCCCTACGGGGCGTCCCTCGATACGGCCCTCGCCGACTTCTCTCGTCGAAAGGCAACCCCCCCTACCCCCCCTTGTCAGGGGGGTATGAAGAAGCAACACCCCGACGAGAGAGGTATCACTCCCCCCTTGAGGGGGAGTCGATGAAGCCGAGCGGTTTGTGCGAAGGCTGAATCGGTGGGGGGTGAATCGCGTTTTATCGCCATTCCGAATTATACCCCCCACCGAATCGCTTGCGGGCTTACGCCCTTAGCTCTTCGACTCCCCCTCAAGGGGGGAGTGATTACGGACTGGCGCGGTGGTTTTGTAGGGACAGGTCGCGACCTGTCCCTACGGGAAACCATTCGATGATCGGGATGCCCTCCCTGACGAGGGGTTTTCAACAACCCACTCACGGGCTTTTTCAATTATCCCTCCCCCGATCGGAATCGACCTACCAGCGCAGGGAGCCGTGAAGCGCCAGGCCGTGGTCGACGACATTCGCACCTTCGCGGCGCTCGCCCTCCAGGCTCATGCTCAAACGCTCCCCGAGACGGAAGCGTCCGCCCGCGCGGTAGCTCTGCGCCGCTTCCGAGACCGACACGCCGCCGTAGGGGGTGAGGAGGCCGCCCATGCCGTCCAGACCGTAGCCCACCTCCGCGTCGAGGCGCGCGCCCGGGTCGAATTCTCCGCTCTTGAGCAGCCCCACCGCGCTGCGCCCGCTCCAGAGCCCGTTCGCTCCACCCGCCGGGGCGCCCCAGGACGAACCCAGCCGCATGGACAAGCCGCGCCCCCCCTCGCCCGGAGCGAGGCGCACCGAGCCGCTCACGCCCCACTCCTCATAATCGCTGTCGGCATGCGCGAGCAGGCCGCGGGCGTTCACCCGTACCGTGAAGCCCGAACCCGCGTAGCGAAGCCCGCCGCCGACCTCGACGCCGGCTCCCGTCTCGGCGTCGCCCCCGTCGTAGCGCAAGCCCACTTCCAGCGAGGGCGTGAGACTCGCGCCCGAGTCGAGCCCGATCTCACGCGAGGCTTCGAGCGTGAGCCTCAGGCGGCTCGTCTCCGCTTCGGCCTCGGCGAGACTTTCCGTCTCATCGGAACTCGTCCACGTCATCAGCGCGTCCGAGCGAACGGCTAGTTCGAAATCTCCCTTGCTCAAAGCGGGCAGCAGCACGCCGCGCGCGCCCAGCGACGCCATGTTCATCTCGATGTCGGTCTCGGCGGGACTCCCTCCCCCCGTGGTGAGCGTCAACTCGCCGCGCCCGTGGCCTAGCATTCCCCAGGCCGAGAGGCGCTCGCTGAAGCGATAGCGCGCATAGGGATAGGCGCCGGTGAGCGTGCTCTCCAGATCGCCGCCGCAGCCCGAAGCGCAGTTGCCGCCGATGCGGAACTCACCCTCGCCCGCGCTGCGCGAGAGCGCCACGCCGGCCAGCCACCGCTCGCGCTCGAAATCGAAGCCCAGCGTGGCGGTCGTGACGTCGCCGTCGAGCGCGAGCGCGCCCTCTTTCGCGTCGAAGCCCGAGCGCGCCGCGCCGCCCCAGAACGACCAGCCCCCGCCGGCGTCCTCTCCCTCAGCGGAGGCCAGGTGAAAGGAACTCGCCAGCAGCAACTCGCTCATCGACATCTCGCGTCCCGCGAAAGCCTCCCCGCTGCGCTCATCGAATATGCCTTCGGCGAGTCGCGCACCGGAATCTGCGTCCGCCAGCGGAAGGGGGGAGCCTGCCAGATCGATATCCTGACCGCCGAGCGTGAGACGCGAGCTCGGCGTTCCGCGCAGCCGGTCTTCGATAGCCCCGGTGACGTGCTCCGCCGCCGCGCGCCCGAAGCGCGCGAGCCACGCCTCCTGCGGTGCGGCCGCGTCATCCGCCGTGAGCAGGTTCGTCTCCGTCACAGTTCCCGTGTTCATCCACTCGACGATGCCTCCCACCGCCTCATGCTCCTTGCCCAGGAACCCGTGCTGCGCCCGCGCCTGGCAGGGATTCGTGTCTATCGGCGGACTCCCTCCGCTCACGGAGATGAACTCCTTGCGCGTGCCCGCCGGAATGGAATCGAATATGGCCTGGGCGTCGGCGTATCTCGTGACATGGCAACCGTCGTCCGTGTGATGCACCATCAGGACGGGGTCCGTAATGCGAGGCGCATAAGACCGGACGGCCTGCGGGTTCTCGGCCAGGGTCGCCGTGAGAACGTAGCCACTGACGTTCGGGTGCGCCATCACGGTCGCCAGATACGCGACGGACAGCGTGCCCCGGCTCGTGCCGATGAGGTACACCTCGCGCGCGCCCTCGCTCACCAGAAAATCCACCACGGCGCGTATGTCCGTGTGGTGCATCGGCGATTGCCTGTAAGCGTTGCTCACGCTGCGGTTCACGGACGACGTGTCCAGGGGCAATTCGACGACCGCGGTGATGAAGCCCGCTTCGGCGAAGAGCGCTGAGCTTCTCACCAGGAAATTGCCGGTGAGGCGGATGCCTCCATTCTGCGGGACCGTAATCGGCGTTCCGTCGCCGCCCGTGAAGAGGATGACGGCCTTTGCGCCTGCGTTCGCCGTCCTGGCGAGCAGGACACGCTGCCGCACGCCCGGCCGCGTGGAGAGATATACGTCCTCCCTCGGGAGCGACGCGCCCACCGGGAGCACGGGATGGGGCGCGACCACGACCGGGCTCCGTTCGATTTCCGGGGCTTGCGGCTCGTCCGGCGGGTCCGGCATCGTGGCGGGTGGGTCCGGCATCGTGGCGGGCGGGGCGCCCGTTGTCGGGCCGCCGCCACCTCCGCCGCAGCCCGAAAGCGCGAAGACGAAGGATAACGCAAGTGAGAATAAAATGAACAAAAAAGATGTTTTTCGGTAAAGCTGTCTTCTCGATTTGATCACTGTTCCTTCTCCTCGATGGCGGGAAGAGGCGATTCAACTGACCACGAATCAACTCGGCTTCTTCGCCACAGAAACCACGATTGAAGAGGTGGTTTGGCTCCCCAGCGGAGAGAAAACGTCATCTTCAGAGAACAAACAGAGATCGTGCAGTTTTTGTGGCTTCAAAAATGATGGGATATGAGATGGGATATGTCAAGACTACAAAAAAAGGAAGATGCGCCAGCGGCGCAATTCTTGCCGCATCTTATATGAGGAGAATTTCTGGAGCGATTGCACGCGTCCTCAAGGAAATCCCGCCCGCGAGACGCCTCGCCGCAGCCCACCGGCCCCAGCGCCAGGAGCGGCGCCGGCGTGAAAGCAGATGGTTTGTTCGTGGACGTGTTTTTGCGGAAAAACATGGCGTGAGTCCTCCTCGTCGTGACATCGAAAAACCTAACGAATGATGAGCTTCGCATCATATGGCAGGGACAGGCCCCTGTGCCTGTCCTGATGAAGCGCACCCCCTCAATACGGGCGGCCACGGGGGGCCGCCCCTACGGTCGAAATTCTCCCACATGACGAGCGTGGCTATGATTCGTCATTCCGGCGCATGCCGGAATCCAGAGCCGATGCGAAAACCTGGAGGCGAGAGAATTCCGCCGCTCGGATCGGAGCGCCGAATGATAGCTTTTTTCCATTCCCGCCCGCCTAGATTCCGGCATGCGCCGGAATGACGGCGATTCAGGCATCCATTTGCAGGGGCGTCTCACCCTACTTGAAGGGCATGATGGAGCCGGTGCGCTGCATGGGTTTTTCCAGCCGCCATAGCTGTCTCTCGAGCGCATCTTCCGAACACGTCCCGAGGGCCAGGGAGCGCGCCATGTGGCGGCTCGGCAGCCTGCGCCCGCCCCGCGTGAGGCGCGACGGCTCGGGACCGATGGTGATGCACTTGTCCGGATGCGCCTTCAAGCTCAGGCGGTAGTTCTCGAAACGCCAGTTCTGGAGGGCCGCGCCGCCGCATTTTTCGAGCACGAGCTTCGCGCCGTCGGTTGCCGCAGCAGCCGCGACGCACAAGTCGTATTCGGGCATCCGGAGCTGGCCCTTCCCCACGGCGGCGGGGTCGAACTGCCCATCGAGGTTCCAGATGCCCTCCTTGCAGGTGTGCACGAGAAGGGCGGCTGTGGTTCTCACGCGGTCGCGGTGCCCCGGGATGTCGATGCAGTGAAACCTCGGCTCATCCAGGGGATAAAACGCCTTGATGAAGACGACTTGCTTTTCCATGCCTTGCGCCTGATGCGGAGAAAACGCGAGCGCCGCAAAAACCGCCAGACATGCCGCGGCCGCACACCGAGCGATACGCCGAATCATCTTTGCCCTCCTTATCGAGAGGCGGGAGGCGGCATCCATCCATTCCATGAAAGTTTCCCCGATGCTTTCACGCGGGAGGAGCGGTGTCAATGGTGGGGTCGAACCCGACCGGGGAGGGAGGGTTCGCCGACCGGGGAGGGAGGGGCTGCCGACCGGGGAGGGAGGGTTGTTGAAAAAGCCCCCTAGACCAAAAAGGGTAAAAGCGATGCCCCCGACGAGGGGTTTTTCAACACCCTCGATGAGAGAGAGTTTGCCGAGTACGAGAAAAATATGAGAGCGTAATTCCTTGCCCGTCTCCTTCAAGCGCCGTCGCCCCCTCGCACGATTTTGTTTGACATCCAGAATTTCTTGTTCGATCATTTCTCTTGCGACAAAACCACGAGTACACAGCTTCAAACCAGCCGCCACCCAAGCAGCCGCCGAATACAGGACGTATCTCCATCCCCCTGGAGATGGAAAGGCAGGACACTCATCTCCTGAATCGTGATTTTTGTGGCAAAAGGCGCGACTGCTTCCGTGGCCGGGCGAATCGCCGCCTTTCTCGTCATTCGAGAAACGACAAAAACTCCGACGTCCCCCCGTCTCCCCTTGTCCACCCGCGTTTGACAAGCCAGTTGTCATGTCCGATCATTTCCTTGCCACAAAAACCACGGCAGTCAGCCCGTTCGGGCTGCCCGCTGAATACAACACGGCCTCATTGATCCAGGTTGAACGACTGGACGTAAGAGAGCCGGAATAGGCGGGAAACCCATCTCTTCGATCGTGGTTTTTGTGGCAAACAGCCCGACTGCGTCCGCGGTCCGGCGAACAGCCCTCTCTCATTGACATGAAAACAAAATGAATCGATCCGATGCGGAACCTTTTCATCGGAAAACAGACACGTCCATTCATCAAATCCGGAGAACATGCCGCCTACTGAATACATGACGGCCCCCGGTTTCCCGAGGGCCGGAACAGGCGGGCGCCCATCTCTTCGATCGTGGTTTGTGGCAAACAGCCCGGAGCGTCTACAGTCCGGGGAGCAACCCTTTTCGCCGGATAATGGACCCGCCCGTTCAATTCATTCTGAATCCGGCGAAACACATTCTCCCAAAAGTCGACCTGTGTGAAAATGGACAAATAGCTGAAAAAAGCTTGACTCTTGTTTGCACGCGATTTCCCGGAAATCTCCGGCAACGAACGCAGGCGATTCCCCCGAAATTTCCACCACCCGGGAGGCGGCAGACATCTCACGACAGCGGTTCGTCCTTATGGATCAAGAATTTGACATTCCGGCGGTTTTCACCGATCACTCCTGTTGCCACAAAACCACGATGCTCGTTTCTAGGTTACCCGCCGGATAGAAGCCTCTCTCCATCCCCTGGAGAGCGGAACTTGAATTTACCGAAACACATTCTTCCAAAAGTCGACTTATGTGAAAACCGACAACATTGCTGAAAAAAGCTTGATTCTTGCTTGCACGCGATTTCCCGGAAATCTCCAGCAACGAACACAGGGAATTCCCCCGAAATTTCCACCACCCAGGAAGCGGCAGCCATCTCACGACGGCGGTTCGTCCTTATGAATCAAGCATTTGACATTTCGGTTGTTTTCAAAGATCATTGCTGTTGCCACAAAACCACGATGCACGTTTCCTGGTTACCCGCCGGATAGAAGCCTCTCTCCATCCCCTGGAGAGCGGAACGGGCGGGGAATCCATCTCTCTTCAATCGTGACTTTGTGGCGACGAAGCCGGGTTTATCTGCGGCCGGACGGATCGCCGCTTTCCACAATTGGAGGGAGTCGAAATGACAAAAGCAAGAAAGCAACTCAAGGAACAAACAGCACTTTCATCTTTGCTGCTCACCTTCACGCTGGTTTGCACCCTCGTGCTGGCGGGCTGCGGTGGGGGCGGTGGCGGTGGGGGCGGCGCCGCCGTGATGCCGCCGCCGGACCCGATGCCCGGCGGTGGAACCGGCGGCGGTTCTACGCCACCGCAACAGCCGATGCGCGCAGGATCTTTACTGAAAGAAGTCAATGAGAATCCGCAACTGGCGAACGGCGCGGCGATACGCATACTGAGAGCCGCTGGGTCGAGAGCATCCGGATGGCTGAACGAGGGAGTCGCCAGCACCACGCAATCGTCATACTCTTTCGATGGCCGAACCTTAGATTCATTTACCTACGTTCCAGAGTTTATCGAGAACGGGGAACTCCATTTCACGTACACGCGACTAAACACAAGAAGCGGCCAAACGTTTAGCACGAGCACAACAAACCCGAATGTATCGGTAAACAGGCTGGACGGCGTCCCGGCGGCGGGCTGGAAGGGGGTGGAAGTCCACGGCGAGTCATCCAACGGCATTTTCAATTGGGACGCCTATTCCGACATCGAAAATACCGGGGATGCGGATTATCTGAGCCTGGGAACATGGTTGTATATTTTCAAGGACTCAAACACTGGAGAATTCAGCGGCAGTTTCACGCTAGGCGGCGCGGCAAGCGGCAACGACCCCTTCAACAACGACGGGCTCGCCGTCCTCACGGGTACGGCGGCCTACGAGGGTCCTGCGATCGGGACACACATGATGAAGGCGAACGCCGATGCTACTCCGGTATACGACAATTTCACCGCTAAAGTGAGCCTCGAAGCCAATTTCGGCGATTCGACCGAGATGGGAACCGTCTCAGGACGTGCCACGGAAGGCAGGACGGATGGCGGCGTTGCCCTGCCCGACCTAACGCTGGAGTCCGCAAATATTATGCAAGCGAGCGGAACTGGACAAGGCGGGAATTTCAGGGGCGGCACCAGCGCGAACGGCTACTCGGGCAGGTGGGGCGGAAAGTTATTCGGAAACGGCGCGAGCGCGGCCGATCAACCCGCTTCCATCGCCGGGACGTTCGGGGGGAAAACAGACGATGAACTCCGAAGCTTCATCGGCGCTTTCGGGGCATATAAACAATAGCCGAGCGCAAGGCCCGCCGGCCCCTATTCCCCATATCACAAGGCTGCGGGCGACCCCCTCTCGCCGCTCCCGGTTTCATCGCCGGGGGCGGCGGGTAGTCGCGCGGGCATGGCCGGCAGACGTTCCAGCGGAAAGGCGGAGATGCCGATACGACCGAAATGCTCCCCAAACGGTGAGGAGGTTCGTCCATGAGCAGCGCCGCAACCCGGGCGCCCATCGCGGCGGAGAGAGACAAGGCCAGCCGCTCCCGGAACGCCGCCATGCCGGGCCGGGATTCATTCGAGAAAGGAGACAACCCCATGAAATTCATCATCATCGCAAGCCTCGTGTTCGCATTCGCAACCGGAGCCTTGAGCCACACTCCATCGGCTATTGCGGCCGATTCCAAGCCCACCGCCCTTGCGCCGATGCCCAAGCCCACGCCGCAGATCGGCTCAACAAGACACTGGAAAGATTCGAGAGGGAAAAAATACTCCGAGACAATCACAGGAGTGGATGAGACCACGGCGAACTACGAAACGAGTTACGGGTGCACCGCCACGAGGACGCACCATGAATTCCTGGCGCAATACCTCAAGTGGAAAAATTGCGGCAGACGCCGCTCCAACGGACGCGGGTCGATAACAAATCTCGAAGGCGGAATCTGGCCTCTGAAGGTCGGCAACAAATGGAAATACGACTACGAAGGGTCGACCGAATCGGGCAGAAGCTGGAGCGGGCAAACGAGTTGTGAAGTCAAGGGACAGGTTCGTGTGAATGTTCCCGCAGGCGGTTTCGACACGTATCGCGTCGCCTGTGAAACCGCGAACGTCAGAAGAGAATACCATATATCCCCGGTCATCAAGATAAACGTGCTGATGAAGTGGGAACACAAGTACAAATTAAGAGACGGCTACAGGGAGTTGATGAGCTACGAGCCGGGAGGGGCGAAATAACAGGCCCCACGCAGGGGTTCGGTATGGCGGCGGCCATCCGCCATTGACCCGAGCGGCGCTTCACGAAACGCCCCCAGGTCTGAAAATCGGAGAGACCGTCCTCACGCGCAATTCCCCGCATTTGCCGCCGGGGGACTTTCGCGTCTATGGGGTATGCTGGAGAGGCCGTCCGTCGGCCTTCGTTTTTCAGGCGGCGGAAGGGGTGCTGCCCGCAGGAATCGGGCCGCCGCCCGGGCGAGACGCAGAAGGTGCAAAATGCAAATAATAATTTCCGAAAAATTCGATAAAATTAGATAAATTCACGGGGTTTTTCGATAAATTAGATTTTTCAAGCCATTTCCGACAACTGCAAAACCCATTTATCTCATTGATATTAAATGACATATCCGTTTCTGCCGGAATTCGTCTTCCCCACTCCGTAATCAAGCCGAAAGCGGACTCGTTCAAACTCGAGCGCATCCCGGCGGGCGCGCGTCCGTGAACGTTCGTTCGGGCCGTGATGGAGGACCGGCTTTAGCTGTTGAGGGTACGCTTCCAGTTTTTTCGCAAGGGTCTTAGCCAGACGTCCTTTTTGGGCTTGTCATGGCGTTCGCGTCCCTGTGTGGTTCCGGCGGTGAGGAAGGCCCAGGTGTTGGGTTTCTTTTTGCAGTGGTAGAAACAGACGGGCATCATAGAGCCCACCGAAAAGAGCATGACGTTGGCCTACCAGTCCTGGTTTTTGGCGACTTTCTTGAGAGACTTGATCTTGTCGCCCACCCTGTCCCTTACCCCCGCCTCGGGGGAGAAGTGAAAACCCGCGAGGGAGAAGACAAGGGCGGCGACGGTCAGTTGTTTTCTCAATTTTGTTGCCCCTCCTTGGGCGGTTTAAACTTTTGCCCCGTTATTCCAGTTTGGCGCAAATATCGTAGCTATAGGGTTGCGCCTCCCGGTCGGAGTTTTTAACGTCCCATCCGTCCATGGTGCCCCGAAAACGGGCAATGACTATCCTTCCATCGCTCATAATCCAGTACTCTTCGATGACGGCCTTGCCCGAGTCCAATTGGAGGGCGATACGGAAAATTTTATGGCCCCTGGTCTTGGTGCGGTGGTTGCAGGAGGCGGCGTACTCTATACCGCTTTCGTTGCGGTGGCGGCGTCCGTCGGCGAGAAAGCTGTACGGGCTAGTGTGGCAACCGCGACAGGCCCCGTCGTCTCCGACCACTAGCAGCTCCGCCCCGCCGCCGTCGATTTTCAAAGAGAGAGCCAGATGATTATGCTTGCCCGTTTGGGCATTTCGGCACATCCAATCCCCGTTAAGAGCGGGGTTGCACTTGTTGGCCGCGCCGGCGGCCTCTTTGGCGGGCCGGTCCGTTCGCTCGGCGGCGGACGCGGTTCCTGAGGCGAGGGGGCAGGCGGAAACGACCAGGGCAAAGACGATGCCGGCGGCTGATTTGACGGACATGAGAATTCCTCCCTTCTAGCGCGACGCTGCACCGGACGAAGCGGCCGGGCCGCCCGGCGGCCGTTTAACGCGGCGACGAGCCCCGGTGCGCCGCACGTCGCCCGGAGCGAAGCACGAATAGAGGATACCGCTCCCGGGCCGGCGATGGAAGCATGGAACGAGGCGCGCGAGTCGGTCGACGGCCAGTTGTACGGGCTTCATAGTCCGCTTCCCTCCGAGCGGGCGAAACGGCGGCGAACCGCGACGGTCCCGGCCGTACGGCGGGGTTTTGCGCAGGTTCACGTCACCGCCCGTTACGGGCGCAGGGATTTGAGCTTGTCGCCGACCCTGTCCCAAACCCCGCTTCGGGGGAGAAGTGAAAACCGGCTAGGGAGAAGACGAGGGCGGCGGCGGTCAGTTGTTTTCTCAATTCTTTTGCCCCTCCCTGGGCGGTTCAAACCCCTTCCCCGTTATTCCTCCTTGGCGCATACATAATACCAATCGGGTTCGGGCGGCCGGTCGGAGTTCTTGACGTCCCACCCGTCCATGGTTCCGCCAAATCCGCCAATAAGCATCCTTCCGTCGTCCATGATAACGTACTCCTTCATTCCGGCCCTACCCGAGGTAAACTGCTCGGCGATGCGGAAAATCTTATTGCCCTGGGTCTTGGTGCGGTGGTTGCAGGAGGCGGCGTAATCATCACCTTCTTCGTTGACGCGGCGGCGGCCGTCGGCAACGTAGGTTGCCTTCATATCGTGGGAGCCGCGGCTAGCTCCCCCCCATCTCTTGACCAGCCGGGTGGCACCGCTTCCGTCGGTTTCCAAAGAGAGGTTCTCACGCGAAAGTTCGCCGTTTTGGGCATTTCGGCAAATCCACTCCCCGTTGAGGACGGGGCTGCACACGTTGGCCGCGCCGGCGGCCTCTTTGGCGGGCCGGTCCGTTCGTTCGGCGGCGGACGCGGTTCCTAAGGCGAGGGGGCAGGCGGAAACGACCAGGGCAAAGACGATGCCGGCGGCTGATTTGATGGACATGGGAATCCCTCCCTTGCAGCGCGACGCTGCACCGGACAAAGCGGCCGGGCCTCCCGGCGGCCGTTTAACGCGGCGACGAGCCCCGGTGCGCCGCACGTCGCGCGGAGCGGAGCACGAATACAGGATACCGCTCCCGGGCCGGCGATGGAAGCATGGAACGAGGCGCGCGAACCGGTCGAGGATCAGTTGCCCGGGCTTTGCAGCCCGCTTCCCGCCAGGCGGGCGAAACGGCGGCAAACGGCGACGGTCCCGGCCATACGGCGGGGTTTTCGCAGGTTCATGCTACCGCCCGTTACAGGCGCAGGGATTTGGGTTTTTCGCCGACCCTGTCCCCGCTTTTGGCTTCGGGGACGGGGTCAACCAACAGCAGGGAGAAAATTAAAGCGGCGGCGGCCAGGGGTTTTGTCTTCACGGAAAGCCCCCTCCACCTTGGGCGGTTTAACCCCGTCCCGTTATTCCAGTTTAGCGCAAATATCGTAGTTAAAGGGTTGTGCCTCCCGGTCGGAGTTTTTAACGTCCCATCCGTCCATGGTGCCCCGAAAACGGGCAGTAACCATCCTTCCGTCGCTCATAATCCAGTACTCCATGATGATGAGACTGCCTTCGTTCCCTCGGGCGGCAATGCGGAAAATTTTATGGCCTTTGGTCTTGGTGCGGTGGTTGCAGGAGGCGGCGTACTTCATACCCACTTCATTGACGTGGCGGCGGCCGTCGGCGAGGTAGCTATCGGAGCCAGTGTGGCAGCCGCGACAGCTTCCGCCGCTTTCGAACACCAGCCGCTCGACCCCGTTGCCGTCGATTTTCAAAGAGAGAGTCTTATGACTATGCCTGCCGCTTTGGGCATTTCGGCAAAGCCAATCCCCGTTGAGGACGGGGTTGCACTCGTTGACGGGGTATCCTCTTTTCTGGTCCTGCGCGAGTGCGGGTGTGGAAAGAAAAAGGACCATCAGGAAAAAAACGATGAGGCGCATGGCGAAATCTCCTTTCGTTCGTCCGGCTCCCCCGCAGTCACGGGTCCGGGGAGGCCGAACCGCGCACGGAGGGTTTGCGGCTCTCCAACAGGTCTCGATTATACCTGTTTCCGGGGACTCGCCGCCATTCGAAAGCCTCCACCGGGGTTGCATGTTCCCGCGATGCGGGGAGCGCAACCGCGCCGGATGCACCCACGGAACTGGCGCCTCCTCGCCCGGCCGCGCCGTCCGGCCGCCCTGGCGTGCTCCCGGGTTCCGGCGCCTGAAAAGCACGGTGACTGGCAGGGGAGAATGCGCCGGGCGCCGCCTGCCGGCCGGCGGGCAGGCGGGAGGAACGCCGGGAGTCGTGCGTCGGGAGACGAGGGTGGGCGGATCTCCCGTTCCGGGTTCACTGAACGCGAATGCGGCGAAGGGGAACCGGGCCCGGCATGCGCCCCGGCCCTTCCCCGAACGAGGCGGCGCGGAACCGGCCCGGCGCCGTTTCCGCTCTCCCGGCCGGAAAACGGGCGTCCATGAGCGGATGCCCGTCCTTTCGTTCGGCTCCGGGCGGGCTTGATTTCCCTCCGCGGCCCTCTAGAATCAACGGGTATCTACGAGGTTCAGGCTTCGAACGCGCACCACGAGGAGGGAAAACCATGTCCGAACACGCCGCCAGGCGCAAAATCACGCCGCGCAAATCCATCATCCTCATCCTGGCGTTGCCGGCCGCGCTCGTCCTCTTCGCAGGGACCGCGTCCGCCGGGGAGCGTCGGGACCGCTCCGCCCGACAAATCGCTAGCGCGGCCAACGAGTGCAACCCCGAAATGGCCGGGGAGTGGATTTGTACGGATCAATTTAGAGACAGAAGGCGTCTCAATCTCTCTTTGCACACCGACGCGAGCGGAGCCGCCCGGCTTATCAAGAGGTGGGGAGGAGCTTTATGCGGTTGGGATTGCCACCACATCCAAGAAACCTTCGTCGCCGACGGGAAGTTCCGGCGCAGTGAACAGAACAGGCCCTACGCCGCCTCCTGTAACCACCGCACGAAAACCCATGGCTACAAAATTTTCAGGATGGCCGGGCGGTCGGAGGGAAAAATTCTCATTGAAGATTATATCGTCGGCAGTGACGGGAGATTGGCCTTCGGCAGGTTTGTCGACGGCACCCGCATGGACGGCCACGACGTGGAGAACTCCTCCCGCCCGGCCCGTCCCGACTATTGGGAAATCTGCGTCCGGGACGCCGGATAGACCGCCTGCCCGGGGAGGGGCGAACGATTGAAAGGAAAACATTTTCCCGCCGCCTTCTCCTTTACCGGCGGATCCCGCATTCCGGCCGCCGGGGCTTGAGTCTGCACGGGCAACGCTCGCCCGGCATGCGCAGCCCCCGCGAATATCCCCGAAAACACATATAATTCACGAAACATCACATGATTGTCTCACACGAAAACCGTATAGTTCTTCTTTATTCTTTCGGTTCCACTGCGCCGCGCTGCAGAGCGCTCACCGGGGGGAGAATCACGATGAAAAAACACCTGATCACCACACTCTGCGCGTTCGCCGCCGTGGCGGCAATCGCCGGCGCCGCGTCCGCCGTCGAGCCGCCGGGCCGGCCGGCCGTGAAAATCGCCGACGTGGCCTCCGAGTGCAACCCGCAACTCAACGGACGCTGGGCCTGCCTCACTCCGGGAGCCACCAAACGCCACATTAGAACCATCACCCTGAAACCCAACGGAAACGGGGGGATGACCTTGAAAAGCGTTAGGGGCTGGGCCAACCTCGGAGAGGGGGCTAGAATGACAATAGATGAGCGGGTGCATACGGGCAGCGGCGGCCTCCGTTACGCCGCCTCCTGCAACCATCGCAGCCGGGGGCACGGCTACAAAATTCTCCGCATTGCCACCGAATACCCAACCCAATCCTATTTTTCGGATTACATCGTGTTTGAAGGCGGCAAGTGGCTCTACATCGCCAGTTACGACAAAATTAAAATGGACGGGCTGGACGTGGTGAACTCCGCCACCGCGGGCAAACCCTACCGAGTTACCAAGTGTTTCAGAACCGTCAAGTAAAAGTCCCGGTGGTAGGGACACGCTCCTGAAAAGGGGACTCGCCGCCTGTCTGTGCCTGGCCCTGCTCGCCGGGCGCCTGGTTTCCCCGCCCCGGGCGTTGGGGCGCAAGACCGGGTGGCGGCCAGACCGGAAAGCCTCAGGGAGAAGGCCAGGGGCGAGGACCGGCGCGCCAGCGTGATGCTCCTTGCCGCGGGCTTCATGGCCCCGGCCTGTTTCCACCACCTCAGGAAAAAGCCGGACGTCCGGCTCTTCCCGGCCGCCGCCTGCTGCGTCGTCATGGAAATCGCCAGCATGAAGCGGTTCAAAAACAACGCCGCCGGGATTTATTCAAGGTACAAAAATTTGGAGGGATTCGAGAAAAAGCAAATTGCCTTTATTGACGGGGCGGCCTGGGGGAAAGAGGACGCCGCCAGAGCAGCCGTCTACGGACCCGACATCGAAGCGCCCCTCATTCCGGTGCCCACGAGGGCTGGCTGTGGAGCAAGCTCGTCGCCCGCTATCACTATAGACGCCTGCCCAAGGACTGGACCGAACGCTATGGCATTACTCCCGTGCTCATCGAGACCCCCGCTACGCCGGCACCGTATACAGGGCATCGGGCTGGCTCCGCGTCGGAATCACACGGGGACATGGACACTACGACAGGCACAAACGTTACGACAAGCTCAAAAAGGCCGTCTGGCTAAGACTATTATGCAGAAACTGGAAGCAAGTCCTCAACCGCTGAAGCATGTGCCATCACTCTGCCGCCGAACGCTTACTTGATGTAATCGATGGGGTGTGCGCACCCTTCCGACAACATCACACTGGGGCAAGGTGACATAGTTTGCCGCCCTGCGGGAAGAGCGAGATGGAACAGGTTTACATGATCGGCATCGACTTGGCGAAACATGGTTTCCAACTCCACGTCGCGTGCCCGGGCGGGTCAGTCGTGTTCCGCAAGAAGTTGACCAAGGTTTTTTAACAGTCCTAATATCCCTATGCTTCAGCGGTGGGTGAAGCAAGTTTGTGACCGCCGCAGACCTAGCGTTTACAGAAGCCATTGGAGGGATGGGCCCTGACCGGGGGATTGTGACATCATTCCCCTGCTTCGAAGAGTATACGAAGAATATCCGCTGGAGCCGTATTGCCTGAAAGTACCGTCGTACGCTGTCGAAACTATCAGGTGTGCTGAGTTCGTCCCGAAAAGCTGGATTCGGTAAAGAAACTGTCGTAGCTTTGACTATTGTGCATGTGAACCCTAAATCAGAGGAATGTCAAATGAAACATTTTTCTTCTCTTCATGCGTGTGTTGAACACATCAGGTCAAACTACGACCCAAACAAGACTGTTAGTCCCCCAAAAGCCAAGGATATCAACTCAGGCGAGAGTATCAAAGTCGAAATGCCAGCATACCTGTACCGAGGCGAAAGCTGCCCATATCCTACAACGACTTCAAGCATGCATAGAATGAAAACAGATGAAGCGCTTCCGGATGATGTGAAAAATAAAATTGAGACGGTAGCATGTTGTGTCGACATCAAGTTGCAGAAAATGCTGGAAATTGAGCCTATGCTTTCCGTTGGATTTCTTCAGCACTACGGAATACCTACCAAGCTTCTTGATGTTACCACCGACCTGGATGTTGCCGTGTATTTTGCTAGCGGCGGGAAGGTTGGTGACAAAGGGAGGGTGTGCGTATTCCCCCTAGACGTTGCATCTCAAAATTCGAAAGTGATCGATCTGAGGAATCATCCTAAAGCCGTCCGTCCTCGTAGGCAATCAGCTATGGCCTTCTGGAGCAAACAGCACATTGACATCAAGAGTCAAGACTGTATCAAGGAACTTGGTCTTGAGTGGTTTTCGTTTGAACTGCAGGATAAAGATATCCTCAAATATCATAAGGGGCATCACGGTCTTCTAGATGTTCATACTGACGAATTAGCCGGAGTTATAAAGCTTCTTTTAGACGATATGCCTAAGATGGATGACCGAGTGGCAAAATGGTTATCGGATAGAGTAGTATCGGCACCTTTGGTGGGAAAAGTAATAGACTATTGGCCCGACTCAGGCAAGCCGAAGACCGTCGAGCTTATTCCCCGTTCACAGACATCCATTGAATATGACGAGAAAAAAGAACGTCATGACAATTACAAAAGGTGGTCCGACAAATATCCTGAAACAGAAGCACATCGTTTGGTTAAAAGACTCGGCGAAGTGTTGCACTCCATTTTTCCTTCCGAAGAAATTCTTTTTCGCTTGGCGCCAAACTGGCCTGATGGAGATAGTTTAGATTATCTTCTGCGTAGCCGAAAAATGGCGTTCGTTTATCAGCCCCCTGATACACTTAATATCCCGGAGGCTGAGAAATGGTGCGGCGACAACGGTTACAGGCTTATAAGAATTAAAGGTCCGGACAAAGTTACCGAAAAGTTTCTACGCTCGTATATCGAAAAAACGCAATAAAAAAACTACTTGAGCTACTAGATTGGAGTTACTGTCAAATTTGGTGTATGGCCGTCCTGAATCCAGCAGCCTTCCTGCCAATTTTTTTCGTCCACACCATTGATGAACCTCACGTCAGCGGTCACCTCGGCCAGATGATGGAAACTGCCTAGTCGGCGCCATCGCTTCTCGGCGCTCATGGCGAACTGATGCACGAGGCTCAGCGCCGTCCTCTCACTCAAACAGTTCCTGGTCTTCGCCATTCACAAGCGGATGGTGGCGAAGGTCGACTCGATGGGGTTCGTCGCCCGTAGCCTCTGACAGTGCGCCTGCGGGAAGTCGTAGAAGGCGAACAACTACTCCCGGCCCCTCGCCAGGCATTCGGCGGCCCTGGGGTACTTCACCTTCCAAGTGGATATTAAGCGTGTCAGCACCTTGTGCGCATTCATCCGGGTGTCGGCCCGCCATATCTCGTGCAGCATCGACTTCGCTTCGCCCTGAATGCGTTTGTGCAGCTTGTCGAGCACGTTCGCCGTCTTGTGCACCCAGCAGCGCTGCGCACGCGTCTGGGGATACACCTCGGCCAAGGCTGACCAGAATCCCAGCCCCCCATCGCCCACCGCGAGCTACGCCGCCTTCACCCCCCGGTCCTGCAGATTCAACAATACTGCCTCCACCGGCCTCGCCTTCTTCAAATACGGCAGTAACAAATCCGAAGAGAAACACCGTCCCGCCCCGCTCCTGTCCCGCGTCCGCGGAACACGAACCCGCACCGGGCCGATTCCCGTCGAAATCTCCCGCGACGGCAAATAGCCGTTACGAACGACTGCGCGACGTCCCCAAGCGTCACGCGCGGCCGCGTGTTTTTCCAGAAAGGCCCCCCAACTCTGCTTCCGCGGCCGGGCGGATGATTCGTTGCGCGCCCTCGCGCGCCAGTTCGCTCAACTCGTCCCGATAGGCTGGATTCGAAAAGGGAATGGTCGTATCTTCTTGCTTGGTGGCGCATCTCCTATGTGCTGAATGACCGGGCTTCTGGCAACCCTATTTCAGCAGGAATGCACCGCCTTCTTCAATTCAGCCCATACACCAGAGCTGAAAGTAACTCGGATTGCTCTTGTTAATTTTGAATGAGAAATGATTAGTTCACTCATGAAGGAAATGAGACATGGAAAACGATATAAATAAGATTAAGGAACATTTAGATAATTTGGAAAATGAACCTAAAGAGAATCTTGAAATTAGAGGCACATTGAAAGGAAGGAAGGCAAAACTGAGTGGTCGTCTAAAATTCATAACGAAAATGCCTTGGCGTGTCCATGTTTTCTTATGGACGCTAGGCTTAGTTATACTCATGGTTGTGATAGTAGATATTATGAATTTGGTTTATTCATTTCAAATGAAGTGGTTCGACATAGTGAAAGCTATTAGTGAAATTTTCAAGGATATTGTTATTGGTATATTTGTATGGTCTGCAAAGGGTGTTTTCTCATCCGACAATTCGAATTCATCTTTGCATAGCTAAGCTTATAATTCCCTTTATTTGCACCTGCTTGTGCTATTTGTATGCCTTTGCATGATATCGTATATCCAGGTTCAATACTCAAACTCCATGTCAAAGACGTCAAGGACGAGAAGTATCCTTGGCGAGCATTTCGGCAGTATCGAGCCATCATGAATGCAAAGGTGTGGGAGTAACTCGACTCTTCTGGCGGGTGACTCGATCGTTTTGCATCGTTTGTAAAAATCCATAGGAACGGAATCCGATGTCGAAGAACATCGTAATCTGCATGGATGGGACAGGCAACCGCGGCGGAAAAACACGCGGCACGAACGTCTGGCGCATCTTCAACTCCGTCGATCGGCACTTTGGGGATTACAAACAGATCACGTATTACGACGACGGTGTCGGAACCGACAATCTGCGCTTGCTGCGGCTGTTCAGCGGAGCCTTTGGATGGGGGTTGAGCCGCAAGATTCGCGAAGCCTACGAGTTTCTCGCGATGAACTACGAGGAAGGCGACAAGGTCTTTTTATTCGGATTCAGCCGGGGAGCTTTCACCGTGCGTTCGCTCGCCGGCATGATCTGCCGATGTGGACTGCTCGAGCGCGACGCTCTTCTCAAGCCGGGACACCGGAAGCGCAAACGAACCGTGAAGCGAATCCTGGACGCTTATCGAAGCGAGAAAAAAATTCCGGAAGACGATGACAAAGAGAATTCCAAATCTGCTCAAATACGCAAATATCTTTGTATCGATGACCTGAACCTTCGATCGATACCAATTCACTTCGTAGGCGTTTGGGATACGGTCGATGCTGTTGGAATGCCGTTCGACGAGATGAAGATAGTGGACAGTCTTTGGCGACTGGTTCTTAAACGGCGAATGTGGGGGTTTCACGATCTCTTTCCGCATCCCGGCATCCACAACGCTTATCAGGCGCTCGCCTTGGATGACGAGCGGAAGACGTATCATCCCAACGTGTGGAAGCAATCGAAAAATTGTGATCAATCCACCCGAATGGACAACCAGAAGAAACAAACTATCGGGCAAGTCTGGTTTGCCGGGGTGCATGCGAACGTTGGCGGTGGATACCCGAAGGACTCGTTATCGCTCGTTCCTCTACTCTGGATGATGGACAGGGCGGATTCGTGTGGACTGCGGTTTCTCGAGAGCAAGTGGCGAGAATATCGCGAAGCCGCCGACCCGCACGGTCGAATATACGATTCGCGCACCGGATTGGGCATGTTCTATCGATACGCGCCTCGAAATATTTATGAGCACGGGGTTGAACGCCCAGCTATTCACGCAAGTGTATTCGAGCGTATTGAACGCGGCACTGACTATTATGCACCAAAAGTTATCCTGAATGAGCAATTCACTATAGTTAAGGGCGATGTCCCAACGGAATAAGACGTACCGGGAAAACGTTAACGCTTGAGGTTTCCATGGCCTTCGAGGACATACGAAAAAAACTGTACTATCTATTCGTCGCAATTAACTTGGTGGTGTTGTGGTTTATTGTTGTGGTCATCATCCTGGGTGATGCGGTTGAACCGATTTGGCGGTGGCCCGTAGAAATCGCTCGCGTCTTTATGCCGGGACTTCTCGAGAACCTCGTCACCGTGGGAATGAGATTTCCCATGCCTGGAATTGTTCTTGCTGCGATCATCTTGACAATGTACTGGCTTAACCGGCTTGTGAAGGCCGAGGAGCAGGAGTGGGCATTTCAGGGATGGGGAGCCACTCGAGGGGCAGCTTTTCTTCCGAGCCCCATGCCCAAAGCAGCCAAAAATATTGCAATGCTCAGCCGGTTCTTCCCGGTTATATACATCTCGGTTTTTGTTTTAACCGCCTTGCTCATTTTGTTGATCTCGATATGCCTGCTTTCGAATTTGTCAAGTCGGGCCTTTGCCCAACCGGGAACGAAGAACGGAATCCTGGAGAAACCGGCCTGTTGCGCCGATGTTAGCAGTCCTCGGCGGATCGGTGTCGGCGAAACCGCTGAGGTCCAGATTCTTGCCAATCGGAAGCGCAACGAGACCGGGCTGTTGCTCCTGAAAGGCGAGACATACACTGCAAAGTACGTCAGCCACCATAAATGGAAGGACGGAGAATATTCTGCGAAACCGACGGGCATCGAATTTGACGGGTTCGTCAGGTTCTTCGCCAGGTCGGTGGAATGGCTTCGGCCGTATCCGGAAGGCGTGTGGTTCCAAATCGTCGGTCGCATCGACAGGGGGCATTATGTTTTCCCGGTTCTGGGTGTGAAAGGTTCCGAGCAGCCTCATAAATTCAAGGCGCCTGACGACGGCGAACTCGTGCTGTTGGTCAATGACGTTTGGTATCGGAACAATAGTGGTGTCATGACAATAAGTATCCACCGTCCTTGAAAGTACTCCCAATCGCCGGGACGACTCGATCCACGGGAGCGATAGGCCGTTTTCGGATCAGAGACGCCAAGAGTCGGTCCCGTTTTGCCGTTAGACAATCGCTTTCGCGTGTTTTCCGACAGCCGGGGATTTCCAGCGGGGGAGTAATCTTTGTAGTTTGTTGAAACTGTTGTGAGTATTTGTTTTTTTGGAGTTTTGTTGGGGACTCGGTTTCGTCAATCTGTAATCAAAACGGAAGCGGTGGAATTCAAACTTCTACGTATTCTAGTAGGTTCCTGACGGAATATTGTGTGTAAGCGTTCACTCAAGCCGTGATAGGGTAGGCTTCCGCACTGACCGGATCTAGTTTGACACCGACCTCCATAAGTTGAAGAGCCATATTGAAATGCTGTACATGCCCTGCAATTGCTTAAAGTTCCTGCCAACCGGGATAACGGCAAAAGCATTCCGCTGAACCAGTTTTATTTAAACAGGACACCGAACTCCTGTTGTTGATGTGCTGCCATCACGGCCTGTATGAACACTTACTATTGTGTAATCCTCTCCCGAAGTCCAACTCGCAACAGCTTTCTTGTGATCCTGCTTCGGTGGCCCTCAACTTTGATTCAGCGACACAGGCCGGATTACACTTCAGCCATTGCAATGCACACTATTTGCCAACAGGCGTCGCCTCATCAATCTTTATACCTTACACCGCTTGCGAGAGTTACCGGAGGATTTGGCTCTCTTGAAAGACCTCCATTAAGGGGGGCGGATCGACCCAAGCGAACCCAAAACCTACTTTCAGCGGTCCGCACTTTTAGATTCGCACATCGAATCGCGCACCCTTAACAAACCAAATTTGAACGATTATTCTTAGGCATAATTACCTATGGTCCCGTCCCGTCTGGAAAACGAAATTGATCAGGTAATTCGGAACACTCCAAAACCAACACTCAATACGATCGAACTGGCCATTTGCGAATAATGAAAACGTATTATCTTCCGTTTCTTGTACGTCATTTGTGGTCAAGCTTTTCGACAAGAAATCAAATATTGTTCTCAGAACACCTAAATAGTTGTATAAGAGCGCCTTCGCACATCCTGATATTTGAACCCTTTATTGCTCTAATGCTTTCTCTTTCTCTAACTCTCGTAGGATGCGAAACCCTATATCAATCGCATCGTGGGCGATGTTCTCTGGAATTCTTTGGCCGTGAATTGCTGCATTGCAGACCTGCAGTAGGTATTTGAAAGAATCTCCCATGTTTTTATAGCGCGGAATCGCAGATCCAAGTCGCTGAAACAGTGACCGCGCTGACAAAAACCTGCCTCGCATCCGAGACGGGTCGTCAGCTTCTAGCCGCTTGCCAAGTATCCTTCGCAGCTCCCGCTCCAAATCCATTCTCAAGCGGGCAAGTGCATAGTGTATGTCCGATTTATCTGCTCTCAAGTATTCTAGATTTTCCCTCTCTTCTCTGGTTAGATCCGGGGATTCGGCAAGGGCACTTGACAACTGTTCGCGCGCCACTACTCGTTCTTCTTCCAACGCTGCAACATTCACTACCACACTTTGGTTCATAGATGCAGAAATCGCATTAACCGCAACGCTCATTGTGGATATCAACTCCCGTGTTTCGGTGCGTACCTCCTTTATGTCAGCCCGGACTTGTTCGACTTTCGCTTCAAACTCGATGATCTTCCCGAGCTTTAATCGTTGCGCAAATGGTAGAACAAAGAAAAAGATAAACAACGCCAGATAAGCTGCTGCAGTGTGTGTCAAGGGCCTTGTCGGCGGAAGTCCTACATGAATGTGGAACGCCCAAATGAAATAGACAGCGAACAATCGTGAAACAACCGACAAGGAGTTCGACTTGAGCCAGGACACTATTCTCTCCATCAGGAGCACCTTACATGGTTTCTCGATCAGATAGGTTGAATAAGTCCAGATGGTATAGTCGATCGCATAAGCGCAAGACAACTATCCTCTCGTTACAACACAATGTAAAGAAACCAAACAGCAATTTCACGACTTCATTACCATTCAGAGGCAAGTCTGGCGAAGACATTGAACTTGCCTCGGTTGGAGGAGGGTCGTCATTATGTAGAGTCAATAAACGTACGAACCTTCCAAGCGGGATGCTCTATGGGCGCTTCAAACCACACGATCAACATCTCTTCTGGCACAACCTGCCTCTTAGTTGCCAACTCTAGAAATCCTCCTCCGTCTTACCACGAATACAGCCAACCGCGTCTCAGAGATTTTATTCAGCGTATCGCCACGCCTTTCAATTTGTATGGCGTCGCCACTACTCGCTACATGCGATGTCCAGCGGGATACCAACAGTTTCGTTCAAGAAACAATGGGCAGCGGCGAGTACAGTTGTCTGCTGAACTGAATGCCCTTTGCGTGATATGCCGGGCTGCACCACCATTATCTGGCCACGAACTTCCTTGAAACGGCTAGCGCGTAAAATTTGATTGAGTTCACGTATGCTCCCGCTTAAGAAGCGAGTTGATCGCTCACCTGTACGAAGCAACTGCTCTCTTTTGGTGATATGGCGACACAGGCCCTTGAAATTCCAAATCCAGCGCCCTGACCGCACTGCTTGGGCACAAACCTCCACCACGTCCTTAACCCGTGCTCCTCCTATTTGCGAACTATATTTACAATGCACTAGGGCAAGATGAATGACGTCATCATCCATCTTAAGGCACACGAGATCCGCTGCCTCACCTGGCGCGTCATCATCAAAGATGACATCAAATGCATCACGTGAAAACATTTGAACAGCTCGTGCCTGAACAGAGTCCAAGCGCTCATTCTGATTTTTCCATAAAGACTCTTTTTTCGGATCCGTCCCTTCCCATCGCCAAACTTGAAAACGATTCGCAGGAAAACTCAATACCGGTGTCTCTTGCGGACGTACCAATAAATTCCCATCAAGTTCGCTTAAGTCAACAAACCGTACAAGCAACGGATAATCATTGAGAAATTCACTGAGCAGCATGTCCCGTCGTCCTATGGTAATTGACAACGCTCTGCCACCCACCTGACGATATGAATATCCGGCAGTAGAAGTTAGCTGAAATTCATAGGACATCTGGAGATCTTGATACTGAATATGGAAACCCAGCCGCCTTCGATCATCGGACACTTGCTCAAACACTAATTCAACAAGCGACAAGGGTACCTCATGGCCGTTGTTACGAAGCAAAATACGATCCTCCTGCTGTCGGAGAATCTCTATCGGCCATTCCAGACTAAGAATCATCTCTTCCGGAAATATCTCCACCTCCTCCGGAATCATGACATTGTCAATGATCCAGTCAGTTTCGATATCATCATTCTGCAACTTAGTGCCTACGTGCTTACACCATCTCGTAAGTTCCTGGAGCGATCCGCTTTCCTTAGACCAAACCCGTCCCTTGTAGGAACATCCAACAGCCACTGGGTGACCGTCTTCAAAACCTGTGCCTTGTAAGTTCGACTTTGTTGACCCGGCCGTCTGTGACACATCCAAGGCGAGCTTTACGTCGGCACCGGTATACAACGCATAACGAAGATTTCGCCTTGCATGCCGGGTCACACCGATATTCTGGAACTGTAGGCGGTTGATTCCGGCAAGTGTCCTAAAGACCAAATCTCCCTTTATCAGGGATGCGTTAGCCCCACCCACCGCTTTGGCTAGGTCATCATGCAAAGAGGACTTATCGCTTGAGTGTATAAAAAGAAGATGCAAATCAGAGTCATAGTGAACAACAAACAGGTGCCACTCCCTATCGTGAACAGATTTAGCTCGCGTCCACTGAACGGGTGGTTCACTTTTGGTAACAAAATATAGCGTATTGGATACCGCGTGAAGCCATGCGTTGTGAACTTCCGTTGAATCGGAAATAGCATTGTAAAATCGGGAAGCGTTGAATTCAGTGGCTCGGTAAGCTACGGCGCTGAACTTGGGCCGAAAAAGGCTCGGTGATAGAGAAACTTGACCTTTTTGATCATAATGCTCTGCAAGTGGTGCAGATTGTGATAAGAATTCGACGAGTTCCTTATGTTCTCTAGCCGCATTCGAACTAAATTCAGCCAGCAGATAGTTCCAATCTGCATCTTCGCTGTAAAGCCTTTCCAGTCCGGCAGAAACCTCTTGGTCGGCAATGTTCGCGATAACCGTCGCATCGCCGATATTGCGAGATGCTGTTCGTGTGAAACGCCCTGTGAACTGTAGTAATATAGCGAGACTCTTATGAGTATCGTGAACGGCGGCGATCTTTAGCTGTGGCAAGTCAAAACCCTCGCCTAGCATTTCAACACAGACCACAACTCGGCTTTTTCCCGAAAACAAATTTTCGAGATGTTTGTAGGCATCAGGGTTCTCAGAATGAACAAGAACAGGATTGTACTGAGGACATAGCTTCTGATAGGTATTTAGGATCTGTTCTGCCCGACTAATCCGGCCACACCTCGCCATCAAGATATGATCAAAGCCTGCATCGAGATCAGCCTTGAGTTGTTCGACGGCCTTCCTGGAAATGGCGTAATCTGCATCTTTCCCGTCAATCTCGCAAACGGGTTCAAAATTGATTGGCTTGAAATAACCGTCCTCTTGGGCTCGCCGTAGGGGATACGAATAAATAATGTCGCCATCCACAAGCATGCCGTCTCGTCGGTACGGCGTGGCAGTGAACTGCAATACACGTCGATCGGCAAAGTGATCCCGGAATGAAGACCAACTCTTTGCAGTTACGTGGTGAGCTTCATCAATGATTAAGCTGCTACACCGATCTGCGATCTGGGATCCCAGATCGGTGGCAGTACCTTGGCTGACCACGCTCATTGTCGCTATGACGACATGGCAATCCGTGAAAATATCAAGATCATCCTCAGCGCGCGGCCTCTTGGTGATTGTTCCAACAATCGGATTGCGTACCTCGTCGCCAATAACACCCAGCTGCCTTAGCAAGCCAAGTGACAGGAACTTGCGCTGTGTCTGTCTGCGCAGTGAAGTGGACGGGGTAACTACCAAGAGAGAACCATGAATTTCGCCAACAAGCGCAGCGATCATGGTTTCAGTTTTGCCAGTACCGGTGGGCATGATTATTGTGGCAGGCGTCCGATGTAGGCTCCAGTGCGCGCCGATTCCATGAAGTGCCCCGATTTGCGGTGGTCTCAAGCCTGGACGGACAATATTACCAGCGTTATTAATCTCTTCAGCGACATAACGAATACCAGGCTGCCAAGACAAAGATATATCAGTCTTTAGGCGCTTCCATTCATTTTCCTGATATTGCTTCTCAAGAAGACGGTGAGACAACCAAGTATAAGACCCATCGTCTTGTAGTTGGAGAACACCGTCAGCATCGTCCGGATGCGGACATGTGCGTCGGCGAGTCAGAACAACCTTTTCACCGGAAGCAAGGACGAGGAATGGTTCTTCAATTCGTGCGGATACGCGGATCCGAGTCTTCTCATTAATAGCATCGTCTTGTTGAGGACGCACCAAATGTTTGATTGTACCGAGTGCGTGCCGCTTGCTCCAAACCAATTCAGGTAGTGAGATTACGTCCTGCACAGAGTACTGCTCCACTTTTTTCGCTTCATCCCGCATGTGCTTCCCTCATTCAGCAGAGGTTTTTTCGCTTATTGCTGTCTCGGCTGACGGCAGGTTATCAGAGAAATTGCGCTGCCATAAGTCGCCGCCACTCACATAACATTCACTTGCACACGAGATTGTTAACGCATCGAATGAATTCCCGAAGATTCCGAAGCCAACACCGTTTCCTATCGGTATAGATGTCCTGAATTGGCTGTTGTAAAATAAGCTACAGATTTGATTTCACCATACGGCCTGTCTTCGGGTCTGATTTACTGGGTTCAAGTGAAAGAAGAAGTTTGTTCATTGCCCGTTTGGAGACAGAAATCGTTTTCCATCAGCCGTGAAATCCCGCTATACGGTTGATATCATCGTGAAAAGTTCATTGTTCCCGTCCCCTTTCGGGGTCCGCCATCAACCGTATGTAATCAAATCGGAAACGAGGAAATTCAAACTCCCGCGCTAACGGGTGAGTCCGTGTCAGAATAGTCCTCAAATCCGACCGCAACAGTTTGCTTACAGTCATTTCCGGTACCCCACTCAGCCACTAATGGGCATGCCCTCTGGCGGTGTCTGATTCGCACCTATGGCATGCCGACTACAGCAACGATGTCTCGTAAATCTCGCTTAAATATTTTGTCAAGACTATGTGGGACACGTCTCTACTAAGTAATATTTACGGCGTTGGAATTACGGATTCTTCTTGTCAGCCACGCACATCATCTTCTGTCGGTAGATTGCGATTCCATGATCACCGAGAACCTTTCCCCAAGGTTTAATCCCGCTCAGCGCGCCTCGAAACCGTCTACCCCATCCCACCGTATATAGTAATTCGGCTTTTGACAGATCTCCGCCCTTGCAATCCGTCAGGAAACGCATATTTCCGGTATGCGTGTATCCTGACATAGCCCTCTCCAGCCAGTTACCAAACGCTACCAATATCCGCCCATAGGGGATCAATCGCCCTAATGTTCGAAATACTTTCACACCCCAAAAGATCATAGTCCCGCTGAAAGGTACCCCCGGTACGGGATCGGCTGAATTCACGATCCGGTAGATAGGGGTCTTAACCTGTGCAACCCACTCTTCAGACCCGACTCGTGGAGACCCGAACGTATAGCACGCCGCAATCTGGCGTTCCGCGTTTAACTGCCTTGTGGCGATTGTCGCAACAGCCCCTCCCAAGCTGTGCCCGGTGAGAAACAGTGGCTTACCCTTGATTTCGTCTTTGTCTAACGCATCTTCGACAGCGATTTCGACATCGTCGTACTGACCCTGGAACCCCGAATGCACCTGTCCTCCCATCGGATTCGGCGTCTGAGTCGCCCTAATATCCGCCCTGATATCCTGGATTCGGTCTGCTTCAGTTCCACGAAACGCCAAGACTGCGAATTCGTCGTTATACGCCACAAAAGCTTGTGTAGCGTTAACGCTGATCGTCTCGGCCAACTTCCAGCCAATCTGCTCCAAAGAGCGTTTCAGTTTATCTTTTTCGGCTTCGTGATCGTACCCGTAGCTTTTTCGAATAGCCCCGATGATCTTCTCGGCAGTTCCTTTTTTCACACTTTTTAGTGCGCGCTCAACTAGCATCAGGGTGATGTCACTATCAGTGCCAGGTTTATCGAATTTGAGATAGGCCAATTCGGACATGTACGCCATGAGCCACGCCATGCGGTCACTGTAGGCCTTCCGGTAGCTTGGCATTTTCTTGGCGAGAATCTTCTGGGCAATCTCGTTGCTGGTTGCTGTTAACATAATCTCCCTCCTCGTTGTCTGATAACTGTTGCGTCCGGCTTCGGCGTCTTGAAGCGGACCTGTCGACACGCTCGAGCCGCCTTTTCGGTGTCCTTGAGCTGCTGTTCGGTCTGATTATCCATCGTCCTGGTTCCTCATGTTGTTAGCCACCATTGGCCATCTGAGGTATAATATATACTTATTTATTAGCTAGTCAAGGGCTATATATAATATATTTATAAGTTGACGTTTGGCCATTTATCCCCTATGCTAGAGTTGACACTTAGATGAGCGAACAACAAGTGGGGGGAAGAAGATGAACACAAAGAAAACGATGACTCTCAATCTCACGGAAGCCGAGATGCAGGTCCTGGGGAATCTGAGTGCGAAGAAGGACCTGAGCAAGACGGCTCTTCTGCGTCAGGCCTTGCGGATATACCAGGTGATAGAGGCGCGTCTTGAGAACGGTGACAAGCTTTTCTTCGAGGACGAGAAGACCAAGGAGAAGGCCGAGGTCATGATGCTATGAATGTCAGAGTGGACGAGATCCACCTGCTAAACGTAGAGCGTGACGAGCCGGAGGCTGCGGAGCTTTGGCACGCGATCACCGAACAGCAACTCGCTGATTGGGAAGGGGAATGGATGCCGGAGTTGTTCAAGGCGATTCAGCGCCTCAGGCGCTCGGGCGTCGAACGCCGTCATTGGCCGCAAAGCCGTCGTTGGGACTGGCGCAGGAAAGTCGCGGCGATACAGGAGATGTTGGCCAATCCCTGTTTCAGCATCGTCTGCGATGGCCTGACGCAGGGCATGATGATTGTCGATACGGTGAAGGGGCGATGCCGGATCGACAGCCAGGAAGGGCAGCATCTCGTCTACGTGGCGTTTGTAGAGAATGCGCCGTGGAATCGCGCGGAACTGTTCGATTCTCCACGATATCGCGGTGTCGGCAGTATCCTGATTAGGGCTGCCGTCGCGTTGAGCGAGGACTTGGAGTTTAACGGACGGATCGGCCTTCATTCGCTGCCGCAAGCGAACGACTTCTACGCCAACACCTGCGGCATGACGGACCTTGGAGCCGATCCCGACTATGGAGGCCTTCGCTACTTCGAGATGACGTCCGAGCAGGCGCAGGCCTTCGTCGCCAAGGGGAGAAAAAGATGAATATGAAAATCAGCAAGGAGTGGTGCATCCGGATGGCGCAACTCGAGGGTGATGCCGAAATCGGAGCCGGTGGGCTGGCAATCGACCCGATATTCGAGGGCGAAACCATCCCGGCCACGGTGACTGACGAGGATGGCCCGAACATCGCATTCGGTCGTTTTGTCAGCCTGATGCGCCGCCAGCGCGGCATCAGTCTTGAGAAGCTTGCCGATGACGCGGATGTGGACATAACGGACTTGGTCGAAATCGAGAGAAATCCGCATCACAAGCCGGAGTTGCGTACGACCTACCAGCTTGCCAATTACTTTAAGTTGCCGCGGTCCGGTCTCATGCAGGTGGCCGGACTGACCGCGCCGAAGGATACGAGGTTGTTCGATGAGGCTGTCCGCTTTGCCGCGCGGTCGGAGCCGACGGCGGAGTTGACGCCCGAAGAGGGTGCGGCTCTGGAAGCGTTCATCTCCGTGCTCAGCGAACAGAAATAAAGACGGGAGTTGCGGGTTTGGCCAAAAACCGAATCATTTCCGCCAAGACGGCCAGGGACATCGAGAGTCGCGTCGAGCGTGTGCTGCGGGGGCTCGGCCATCCCGATCCCCCGCTCCGGCTGGAGGATGTGCGCGAACTGTTGCATCTCGATCTCGCGTTCTACACTGCCGATGATCCCGGCATCTTGAATGAGGCGGTCAGTCGGATCCGCGTCGCCGGCATCCAAGTGTACAAGCGGCCCATGTTGCTCATCGACGCGATCCGGAAGTCCTCGCTCAAGGCGCTTTACCTTCCAGATCGGAAGCGGATTATGCTGGATAAGACTCTGCCCAAACTTAAGCACCGATGGAACGAGACGCACGAAATCTGCCATGACATCATTCCCTGGCACGCAGAGGTAATGCTCGGAGACAATCTTCAAACGCTGTCTCGCAACTGCAAGGAGCAGGTCGAGGCGGAAGCCAATTTTGCCGCCGGGAAACTGCTGTTTTTAGGTGAACGTTTCACTGAAGAGGCCCGTTCTTTTGAGCCATCGCTCAAAGCAGTCCGAGAGCTGCGAGGTGTCTTTGGAAACACGCTCTCGACGACGCTATACAGGTTCATCGAGTCCGCCGGCGTCGAACTTCCGGTTGTGGGGATGATCACCGATCACCCTCATGTGTCGCAACGCTCCGAAGATTTTGACCCCTCGGCTCCCTGTCGGCACTTTATCCAGTCGTCGGCCTTTGCGAGACAATTCGGAACAACCTCGGCAGCGAAATTGTTCTCGGCTGTGGCCGGCTATTGCGGCGCGCAAGGAGGCGGCCCCCTGGGAGAAGATGAACTCATCCTGGCCGATGATAACGGCGACCGGCACCGTTTTATCTTCGAAACGTTCTTCAATAGATACGACGCCTTGACGCTTGGCAAGTACCTCGAACCAGTGAACCGTATCCTGGCCGTGTCGACATAGATGAAAATGTGAATGGGGAACAAGGAATCTTATTCGTGTGAGGAAAACATGTGGTGGCCCGGTGATGACGGTTCAAGGACTGAAGGGATGACTAGAAGCGTAAGAAAAGGGGAGTATATACATGGCTTAGCGTAGCCTGGGGATGATTGCTAGGGGCAAGGATAGAGGGGACTAGTGTTAGTTTTCATCCCTAGATGGAGGTACCCTGAATATACGTTTTTTTCTTTCTTCGAGGTGCTCTTCTTTTGATTTGGTGAGGAATTCAATACATTCAGCGATGCGTTTTATTTCTCCATGATAACCTTCGATGTACTTGCGCGCGTGATGATCTTCGGGCACAGCGTCTGGGGCACTATCCATCATCAGGAGGATCAAGTGCTCCCGCTCTTCGGGGTCACATTGAAACATAAGCCACCCCAGAAGTTGTGCATGGACTTCCAGCTTTCCTTCTAATTCCCTGAATTTTTGAACGGCCATGTTAGACATCATATCTCCTTTGGTTTTCATGGGTACTATTAGTCTTTGTTCAGTTTTTCGCGCATTATTTCCTTTATATGCGCAATCATTGACTTAGTTTGTTCGACATTATTGGCGAAGCGATTCAGTTCTTTCACAGCTCCTTTTTGGGCGCGGTTGAATGTTCTCTCGAGTGAGGGTATATCGCGCAAAGAATCGGTCATGCTATTGATGCCGCTCAAGGCTTCTTCTGTCGCACTTTCAGTGGCGCTAAGTTCGAACAAGAAGCGCTCGAGTTCTTCCCGGTCCTCTTGGGTATTGATAACTTGTGTTTTAAGAACCGCTTCCAAAGATATGTGAGTCCGAGCTAACTCGGAACCGTATTTTTCGTTTTCGGTTGAAAGGAATTTTGCGTAGCTGCTCAAATTCCGGCCGAAGCCCATAACGAGAACGCGCATTTGTTGAGAGATGCCACGTCCTGATCTTTTCTGTAAGTCTTTGATGCGCCCATCTGTGCTTGTCGTAATTTCCGTTAGTTCTTCGGTTTTTGACCCAAATGCTCTTGCCGACTCAGTTAACCGTTCGAGTCCCTCTTCCATATCGACTAGGTGATCTAAAAAACCAACCTCATTTTCTTCGCTATCTTCTTTCCTGATTGAATTATCAGGGTCAAAGCCCATTCGTTGCTTTGCCATTTGCCGTTTCCCCCTCAATCGTAGAATTCAGAAAACCGTGGCGCGAGATTAGTTGTCTGCTATTAGCAGGGCATGTGTTTGGTTCTCTTGTGAGTTTTGAAGATCACGTTTTGGTCTCGGTCTACTTGGTAGTTTGGATCTTGCGTGTTTTATAAACTATGAGCCACCTCCTTTCTGCTTGGGATACGTAGTCTTGAGAGCTAATGGAGTGGATATAACGAACTCGTGCTACGAGTGTTCGGTTTGTTTGCGCTTTGCTAATTTAATGGAAATTTGAGCGGATATGGTGATTTTTCAGGCGCTTTTCTGTACCACGTTTGTTGAAAGCGTCAACTGGGCTAGGTTTGCACTTCCGAACTTTGGATTATGTATCACTATAGAGCTTACGTCAAGAACACCCCTAATTTAACACGAACCTGCTTTCAGTCCATGTTGATTTATTGCGAAAACTCCGGCTTTTGGGGTCGGGGCTCTCGTAAAACCGGGATGGTATAAGTCATCCAAAATAGATCTATTTTTAACGTCTACCGCTTTCCGGCACTAAAGGCCATGACATAAACTGCTTTGTTCTCCCTTCCTTTTCGAGCTTTGTTATGATCTTATGGGATTGTTTTCACGAATCTCTTGTCGATGGTCCTTGAACTCGCCAATACTGATGGCTTCATTCAGGCATTGGCCTCCCCGAATCCATCCTATCTTGCGGATCCTCCACCGATTTACCCGGCAATTCAGGCGCGACTTCGGAGATATTCCTGCTGATTTGATCGATCTCTGACTCCCGCCCGTCTCTCTCCATGTCGCGAATGATGGCCTGTGCGGTGAACATGGCTGAGCGAAGCAGGTGGATTTCCGCCTCCGTGCGGGGCCATTCGCGGCGCTCCAGGGCTTCCATGACGAGCTCTACCACCAGTCGGTTGGGCGACATTTCGCGTTTTTCGGCCTCATTTTCGATTCGTTTCCACTGTTCGGGCGTGACTCTGATGTTCTTCTGTATCGTTTGAACCATCCGTTTCGTCTCTCCTCTCGAGAAAATCTTCATTCGTTTTGATCACAAAACGACCGCAATAATTCTCATTTCTTGTAACAAACACACCCACCTCGGGCGCAAAAATGATACCCGCGACGCCGTTTCATGAACTACCAAAATGGTAGCCATCATAGCGCAGCGCGCCTCCGTGTACTACCAATCTGGTATCTTGCAGAAAACCCCCGTATTACATCGTATTACAATGAGCATACACCATTTTTAAGTGAAGGAATTTCAAAGAGATATCGTGACACCAGATTGGTATTACTTGTTTCGGCACGACAGAAGCGCGCGGGAGGATGAACCGTAAAAGCCAGGCGCTGGAGATCGCAGTCATTCGCAGCCCACGCGACTCCAGCATCAGCGATGCGTCCGGTGTACAACCCGAGCCGCCGAATGGCGTCAGATTGCCGAATTCGTGAGAACGAGAGATGAGGGAACCGGCGCCGGAGAGAATGGCGAGCGGGAGCCGCCGCGGCGACTGAGCGGGTGGAGTCGAGTGGAGCGATGCGGGGAGGAGTGGACGAAGGCGAGAAGAAGGGCCGCGCCGCCGCCGGGTGACGACGACGCGACCCGAGGAGTGTTCACATCAGGCGGCCACGCGTTGCACGGGGATGCCGAGGCTTCGGGCCTTGTCGACGAGGTTGTCGGTGATGCCCGAACCCGGGAACGCGATCACGCCCTTGGGGAGGAGGGAGAGCAGCTCGTCGTTGCGCCTGAAGGGAGCGGCCCGACCGTGGGCGTCCCAGTCGGGCTTGCAGACGATCTGGTGGACGCCGTTCCGCTCGGCCCATCCTGCCGCGACCTTCTCCGCACCGGGACCGCCGCCGTGGACGAGGACGACGTCGGCGTACTTGGCTTTCAGCTTGTCGAGCTGGCCGATGATAAGACCTGAGTCGGTGGCTTCCTTGCCGCCCGCGACGGCGACGAGCGTTCCCTGGGGGAGGTGGGCTGTGTTCTCGCGGTCCTTTTTCGCGCGCTGGAAGTCGCGCGCCTCGATCACCGCAGAGGTCAGCTTGCCGGTCTGCGAGACGTGGGAGCCTCGCCTCGGCCGCCAGACCTCGCCGGTCTCGACGCGGTAGGCCTCGGCGGCCGTGTCGCGCAGCACCTCGAACGCGTCGCGGCGGGCGGAGAGATTTTGCGCCCGGTCGGTCGCGAGTTCGAGTTCGCGGGAGCGGATCTCGGAGCCGTCCTGCTCGCGCTGGAGTTCACGGATGCCGGGGATGAGCTTGTCGGCGGCGCGGTCGAGCCGTTGTGTCTGGGCGTCGAGGGTGTTGACGAAGCCCCACAGGAGGTTTCTTCGCTCGTCGGCCAACTGCGTGCCGTCGGGTGCTGCTTCGGCGAGCAGGTGGAATGCCTTGAGGACGCCGGCGGTGGACTCCGCCTCGCCCCACACGGGCCGGTTGTCGAATTCGTCCGGGCCCGGGGTCGCGCCGAACAGCGCGGCCTGTTCGCAGACCATGGCGGTGAAGGATTCGTTCTGCGCTTCGATGTTGTCAACCTCGTGCATGATGCTCTCCTTGTGGTCGTGAGTCGCGGTGGCAGTCATCGTTCACTCCTTTCGTTGTCCTCAAGCGAGGGGATGGTTGAATTCGGGAAGAGCGTAGCCACGCTCGTTGCACCCCACTTCTTTGGGCATCTCGTCGAGATACCAGGCGGCCCACTCGGCGGCGCGCGCGAGGACGTCGCCGTGGCACGGGAGGGGATGGCAGTGGCAGCCGAGTTCGCAGCCGTACAGGTCGGCGAGTTCGTGGAGGTCCTGCTCCTCGCGCCGGATTCTTTCCCACAGCCATCGCCGGTATTTCTCGATCACCTCGGCGCGCTCGCCGTCCTGTCCGATGCGGAAGGGGTTTCCCCACTTCGTCCTGCGGTCGATCCTGACCAGCAAGCCGCTGCCCATATCCGCCACATAGTCGTTCAGGTTCACCACGGTGGTTTCCATGCCTTTCTCCTTCGTAGAGAGTTAACGGATGCGCTTCTTAGCGCCCCCATTTTCAGCACGTGCTAGGTGCGGGCGTCAGGGGCGGTTTTCAGTCTTTTTTCACCCGGAGGGCGCGCAGCGGAAAAAATCCACGCTTCACCGATTTTTTCTGAAAAAAGATGCTTTTGCGTATTTTGCAAAAGCACCCTTGACCCCGCGCCGTGCGTGCTAAAATGGGAGCGCTAAGAGAGAGAGGGTAGTACCGCCACCGGGACACAAGAGCCTTTGGTGTTTCACGATGAAGGCGAAGCTCATCGGGAAACATTCTCTCATGCTGCGGAAAGGGTCATTTCGGGCCGTTTTTCCGGCCCGAAATTCCCGCAGCGGGGGGTAGATCGAGCCACTATCTTGAGTATGGAGTGATTACAGGTGCATGCCGATCTTCCGGGAACACGGTTCATCGTTCACGGAACCGGAGGATTTACCGGGTGTTCCCGGTAGACGGGAGAGCCGGGGGGGGCGGACTTCCTCTGGATAAGGAGCAGAAAAAATGGGCCGACGCCGCAGCGCCGGCCCATGAAGCGCTCAAAACGGAATGTCTTCCCCCACAACGCCGGCCGCCACCGCCGCCGTCTCGGCGTGCGCGCCGTTTCCGTTCCCATTGCCGTTCCCGTTCGCCTTGTCGAGGAACTGCACGCGCCCGCCCGGCGCGATGAGGATCTCGGTCGAGAACCGGTCCGAGTCCTCCTCGTCCTTCTTCCAGCGGCGGGTCTGGAGCTTGCCCGCCACGTAGACCAGGCGGCCCTTCTTCGCGTGCCGCTCGAACATGTCCACCAGGCCGGGCTGGAAGGTCACGACCCGGTGCCACTCGGTCTTGTCCACCCGCTCGCCGCTCTGCTTGTCGACGTAGCCCTCGTCGGTCGCGATCGAGAGGTTGGCGACGCGGCCGCCGCTCGTGAGGTGGTTGATGGTGACGTCGGCGCCGAGACGCCCGATCAGTTCCGCTCTGTTGAGTCCGAATGCCATGATGATTCTCCTTCGTGGTGTGAGTGTGAAAAAGTGCTGGGAGGGAGAGAGCCTTTCTCTCCACCTCCCCGGTTCGCCCTACACGCTACAAAACTCCTCCTCGCCCCCCGCCTCGTCGCGAATCTTGCGGATCGTGTACGCGTCGAGTCCGAGTTCAGCGAGCAGTTCGTCCGTGGTGGGAACGTCGACGTCGAAGTCGTTCTCGTACATGGCCAAGCCTCCTCTCGGGTTGTTTCCGGCGGCGGGAGCTGGAGACCGTCTCCCTCTCCCCTGCCGGGCCTTTGCCCGGCTCCCCGCTTCGCTCTTCCTCTTGGGAGGAGGGTCGTAACCGGCGTCGGAACTTTCGTGGGCCGTGAGCGGCCTCCGTCCCGACCGGGTAGCCCCGAAGGCGGACGGGAGCGGGAACCAGGCAAGCGCGCCCCTGGTCCGGGGTTCGGATGAGACGAGGGGTGGGTGAACGGAGACGTATCGAGCGGCGGGATTACCGATGCGGGGTTGTCGGCGACCGTGGCGGGACAGATCTGCCGGGTTGCGGTTGCCCCGTGTGGTCGTATCCGGCCTCGCGGCCGGGCTCCCTGCCCGCCGTCCTGTGCGGCGCGCCCGGGTCCGGTCGGCGGCGCGGCGGGGTGACCTTCCCCCGCCCCCGGCGGGTAGGAACCCGGACGGCTTCGGGACGGCGGCACAGCAGGGCGGCGTCACCCCTCTCCCCGATCGTGTCTGCCCCCCGCCGGCGAGCTGACGGCAGTACGTACTACCGGCAGGCGAACGGCAGCACGTGCAGGCGGCGAGCCGGTGCAAGCACCTACCAGCTGGTGTACCTGGCCATAGGCGACGCGTCTTCGATGATCTCCACCTCCTCGCGGGAGAGCTTCTCGAAGGCGAGGCACATGGCGACCTCCTCCCAGGAGTCCCAGGGGCCGTGCTCCTCGCCCGTGGCGAGTTCGACCACGGTGTAGCGCGGCGGGTAGAGGGGCAGGCCCTTGTGCTCGCCCGAGGAGTGCCAGGAGCGCCGCGCGCAGGGTTCGCACCGCGCGGCAAGGCCCGCAGGCCGGCCACAGTCCACGCAGAGCCTCTGTGCGCGCCTTTTTGCGTAGCGCGCCCGGCTCGCGGCGTTCTTCTTCGTAGCGCGTCCTTCTTCGAGCGCGGCGCACGGACCGCATAGCGCGGCGCCTGCGAACGTCGGCCTCCCGCACCTGCCGCACAGCCCTTTCGCTCTCCTGGCGGCGTAGAGCTTTCGCTCTTCAGCGCGCCTCGCCTCCCGGCAGGTCTCGCACACGGCGCTTCCCTCTACCGGGGGACGCTCTCCGCAGGCCGTGCAGAGGCCGGCCGCCTTGCGTTCACGCCTTCGCCTCTTGCTCCTCTCCCGCGCCATCCGGCGGCGGCCCTCGGGGTTCTTCCCCCCGTAGGGGTCCCCGGCGGCCTTGCCTCTCGCGTAGCGGGCGCGCTCGGCGGCCCGCCCCCTCTCGAGGCAGGATTCGCACATGCTGCGCCCGGGTGCGGGCGGTCGGCGCCCGCACTTCGGACACAGGCCCATCGCGCGGCGTTCGGCGGCGCGCCGGCGGTGGCGTTCGCGCTCTTTCCTGCGTCCCTCCTCTGGGTCCTTGTACGGCATCCGTCTCTCCCCCCCCTCAGCGCCGACTGCTTTGGCCGAAGATCCCGATCGAAAAAACGCCCCAATACTGGACTCCGCTGTCCCTGGTGCGCAGGCCCGTGCAGACGATGATCTCGTCTTGCGCGGGCCGCATCTCCCGGACGGCTTTCCGGGTGGCTGTAGCTCTCTTCGTCCTGCGCCCGCTCCCGGTCTTCGCTTTCGCAGCGGGAATGGGGCGGATCTCGCCGTCCATCGTGGACTTGAACCGCTCGACGGCGTATCGCTCGTCTTCGAGCCCCCGGCCGAAGGTGTGGGTGAGGAAGGTGTTCGACTCTCGCATGCTCGTCCGCATCGCGCGCCTCCTTGCTGTGGGTGGTCGGGAAGGCGGAGAACGTCCTCTCCCGGACGCCCTTCCGCCGCCCCCTCCAGGCCCGGCTCCGCCTCTCGTCGGCGCGGGGCCTGGGGGAGGCGCGCGATGAACGGCCGTCCGCGACCTGCGGCGTTCCGTTTCGGGCGGGGCGCGCCGCGAAAAAAAGATCATACCCCCGCGTAGCCTTTCGTATGCGAGGGCGCGTATGCGCAAAAAGCGTAGGAAACTGGATATAGAAAATCCTTGCAAACGAGTTGTTGGTGCTTTATTTCCGTCTCTCGTGCAGGCGATGGACGCCCCCGCCCGCATGACGCCGGAGGATCGATCGGGGCGAAATGTTCGAACGCGAAGGAGAGACGCATATGAACGAGAACTGCCGTAACCGCCCGAGGAGTTGCTGATATGGTCGCGTCGATCGGCGCCGTAGCCTCCCCCGCGCAGTGCGCGTCCTACTTCGAGCGCGACGACTACTACGCGAAGGGCGACCCGATCCATCGGGAGGCAAGCGCCTGGCGAGGCAGGGGTGCTGAGGACCTGGGCCTGACCGGTCCGGTCGACCCCGATACCCTCCGCGCGGTGCTCGAAGGCGTGGTCCCCGACGGTTCGGGACGCAGGCTCGGCCGCCCGGGCAAGGACGGGTCGTTCCACCACCGCCCGGGACGCGACCTTACCCTCTCGGCGCCCAAGTCCGTCTCCCTGCTCGCGTACGTCGGCGGCGACGGGCGCGCGATCTGGGCCCACCAGGTGGCCGTCGCGCGCACCCTGGACTGGGTCGAGCGAAACGTCGCCGAGACCAGGATGAGCGACCCCGCGACCGGGCGCATGGTCCGCGTGGGCGACCAGAAGAGCGTGGTCGCGACTTTCCGGCACGACACCTCGCGCAACCTCGACCCCCTGCTCCACACGCACGCCGTGATCGCCAACATGGTCCGTGGCGCGGACGGCAAGTGGCGCACCATGTCCAACGAGAAACTCTATGCGAGCAAGATGCTGATCGGCGCGATATACCGGACCGAACTCGCACGCGGCCTCGAAGGGTTCGGCTACCGGGTCGAGAAGACCCACGCCGACGGGCGCTTCGAGATCGCGGGGGTACCCAGGGAGGTGATCGAGGCGTTCTCGACCCGGCGGGCGGAGATCGAGAAGGCGATGGAAGAGCGGGGACTTGGCGCCACGGCTGAGAACCAGCGCGCGGCACAGCGGGTCACGCTCATGACGCGGGACCCCAAACGGGAGGCAGACAAGGGGACGCTCATGGCCGCCTGGCAGAAACAGGCCGCCGATCTCGGCTTCGACGCCGCTGCTCTCAAGGACCGGGCGAAGGCGAGGAGCGCTCCATCCAGGGAAGCCGAACCCGCGCGCGAGGCCGTGGAATGGGCTGTGGCGCACCTGGCGGAGCGAGAGGCCGTCTTCGACCGCGCGGCCCTGCTCGCGGGCGCGCTCGCCTGGCGGCCGGGCGCGGTGTCGATGACGGGCGCCGAGCGCGAGGTCAAGAGGCTGGAGGAGACCGGCGTCCTGCACGCGGCGGATTTGCCCGGAGTGAAGGACATGCTCACGACGGAGAAGGCCGCGGCGGCCGAGCGCGAGACCATCGCCTTGGTGGAGGCCGGCAGGGGGCGGGGCGAGCCCGCCATGCGCAGCCGCACCGTGGACAAAGCGCTCAGAAACGGCCCGCTGACACATGGCCAGCGAGAAGCGGTCAAGCTCATCCTCACGGACCCTGACCGCGTCGTCGGCGTGCAGGGCTACGCCGGCACCGGCAAGACCAGGATGCTCAGGCGCGCCCGCGCGCTCTTCGAGAAACGCGGCCACGAGGTCCGGGGCCTGGCCCCCTCGGCCTCGGCCGCGCGGACACTCGAAGCGGAAGCGGGCATCGAGAGCGAGACGCTCCAGCGCTTCCTCGCTCGTAACGCAGGGGTCGCCCAGGGCCGTCTCACGAGAACGGCCGAGAAAAAGATGCGCGCCGCCTGGAGCAGGACCGCCCTCGTGGTGGACGAGGGATCGCTGGCTTCCACGCGCGAGATGCGCGAACTCTTCCGTATCGCGGAGGTCCTTCGCTTGCCGCGGGTCGTTCTCGTCGGCGATGCGAAACAGCTCGACGCCGTGGACGCCGGCAAACCCTTCGCGCAGCTGCAGGCAGCGGGAATGAAGACGGCGGTGATGCAGGAGATCATGCGTCAGCGCGACCAGGACCTGAAAGCCGCCGTCGAGTCCACGCTCGCGGGCGACGTGAAGAGCGCCTTCGGGAAACTGGGCTCCAACGTGGCCGAAGTGAAACCCGACAACCTCGCGGGCGCCGCTGCCGCGCGCTGGCTGGCGTTATCGCCGGAGGCGCGCGCAAACGCCGGGCTCATGGCGCCGAGCCATGCGATCCGCGAGAAGATCAACGCCATCGTCCGCGAGCGCCTGGTCAGGGAGGGCGTCGTCCACGGTCCGGCTTTTCTCACGGAACGCCTCGTCTCGCGCGGCTACACGAATCCCGAGAAATCGCTCGCCGCGAACTATTCACCCGGCGACGTCGTGGCCTTCCACCGCCCCTACAAGCGCATCGGCGTCGAGAAGGGGGACGAGTTGCGCGTGGCGGGTGTCGACCACAAGGGCGGCGCGGTCATCCTCGAAGGGGGGCACGGGCGGGAAATCCGCTGGGAACCCCGCCGTCTCGCGGCGCGAAGCGGCGGTGTCGAGGTATACCGCGTCGAGCATATGGAGCTGCGCCAGGGCGACAAGGTCCGCTGGACCCGGAACGATCCCGATCTTGGTCTCATGAACAGCCAGGCCGCCGAGGTGACGGACGTCAGGGGCGGGCGCATCACCTTCCGCATCGAGGACGGGCGCGTCCTCGACATGACGAGCGCCGATCCGCAGCTTCGACACGTCGACCGCGCCTGGGCCTCGACCGTACACGCCTTCCAGGGCCGGACGGTCGATACCGTCATCGCCGCCATGGAGGCGAACCACCCCGAGCTCACCAACCAGAAGACGCTCTACGTCGAGATCAGCCGCGCCCGGGACCGGGCGGAACTCGTGACCGACGACGCGAAGGCCCTGTGCGAGCGGCTCGAAGCCGCGACCGGGGAGCGGATCGCGGCGCTGGAGGCGATAGGAGCGGGCAAGGCCGGGAGCATCGGGACGGAGAAGCAGAAGGGAGCGCTGCATCCGGGTGAAGGGCGGGGGCCCGCGATGGAGAGGACGCGTTTCGATCGCCTGATGGAGATATAGGGACATCGCGCAGGAGTTGCGCGCGGCGCCCTACAGCAGGTCTTTGGCGATGCTCGCGGCGACCCGCGGCGGTGGCTGCCGACGCCGAAAAAACGTATCCGGATGCTTGTCATCACGAAAAGAGCATGGATTGAAAACGGAAAATTACACTAAATTCACGCTGCTTCGTTTATACTTCGAAGCGATGCCGATACGTATTCCGCCGCTTGCGGTTCCCTGCTTCGTGACGGACGTGAAGCGGCCGGGACGGAATTTCCGGAAGATGAGGGCACGGGTTTCCCGGGCGGATCATGACGGAAGTGCGAGCCGCACCAAGGCAGGCCGGGAGAGATCGTGTCTCTCACGCTATCGTTCAAACGTCTTGAGTAAAACGTGCTGCAGGAAAGAACGGAGCACCGGCCTGCCGGCGAATGAAGCCCGCTCCGGGCGGCTGTTCGGATGATGAATCATCGGGCGGGAGCCGGACCGGCCTCGCCTGGATACTGACGGCGGGCGTCGTCCGGCCCTGTCGCACTTATGGCGCATGCGCGCGATCACTTACGGTTCGGAAAGGAACGGGAAATGAGGAAATCGGATATCGCGGCCCGCGCCGCAGAACAGAACTCGCTGTCGCAGGCCGAGGCGGAGCGCGCGGTGAACGCGCTTCTGGAAGCCATCAGGGGCGCTCTCGCAAGCGGGGAGAAGGTCACCCTGCCGGGGTTCGGCACGTTCTCGGTGAGGAGCCGGGCGGCGCGCAACGGACGAAACCCCGCCACGGGGGAGCGCATCGTCATCGCCGCTTCGAAGACGCCGTCCTTCAAGGCCGGCAAGGCCCTGCGGGACGCGGTGCGCTAGCTTTCGGAGGCCTCCATGGAAGATTCATGGTTTGCCCGGGGCAAGTCGGCGTTCGCGCGTGAGGAGCCGCTTCAGCCCGGTCCCGCTCTCCGCGACATCCTGCGCGTCCTCTCGCTCGTGCGCGCGCTGCACGAGGCGGGGTATCAAAGAATCAGGATGAGATCCGGCCTGTCCCCCTCCGGCATGCACTGGCGCTGCTCCATCACGAGCGCGGACAACGTGGCGGAGGACGGCTTGCGCATCAAGGAGAGTACGTGCTCCCTCGTCGCAGGTTATTCCAGCTCGGAAGGGGACGCCCCGTTCGGATGGAGGGATGCCGGAGGGAAGGACGCATGCGAGCTCGCGCGCATGTTCGTCGAACGGTTTCCGGAGATAGCGGCGCGCGGAAAGGGACACGATCCGGTCTATGCGGACTGGTTTGCCGGGATCATGGCCACCGCCGAGACCGGCCGGGAGCCGGTTTTCTACGCGGACTTCGAGATCGACCTCTCCGATGTTTCCGTCCCGCCGCCGCCGGGCGACATCCGCCAAACCGGCACCGAAGGCGCATCAGGCATCCGGGACTGATCGAGAAGCCTTACGCTCGCCGAGTGGGGCGCCTGCGCACGTGGGGTCCCGCCGGGAGCGAGGATTTCGCTCCGGACGCTGGATCCGACGCCGGGGTGGACTATGGTCTCGACGCCTACAGCAGGTCTTCTGCGATGCTCGCGGCGACCCGCTCGGCGGACTCGCGCACCGAATCGCGCGCGAGATGTGCGTAGCGCGAGGTGGTCTCGATCCGGGCGTGGCCGAGCAATTTCCCTATCGTGGAAAGCCCCTCGCCGAGCGCGAGAGCTCTCGAGGCGAACGAATGGCGCAGGTCATGGAGGCGCACGTCATGAAGCCCCGCGCGCGAGCGGACGGACTGCCAGGCGTCGTCTAGCTTCCGGAGGTGCGTCCCCGGCTTCCTGCCGGGGAGCACCCAGGGATTGCCGGGGGTGCGCGGCAGACCCGCGAGGAGTTTGACCGCGGGACCTGAGAGCGAAACGACCCGCGCGCCCGTCTTGGAGTCTGAGAGCCGCAGTTCCGCTTGATCGAGCGCCACCTCCTCCCAGCGCAGCGTGAGGATCTCCGACTTCCGGCACCCGGTCAGGATCAGGAGCCTGATCGCCGCCACCGCGCTCGCCGACGCGCCGCCCCCGGCCTCTGTCTCGTCAAGCGCCTCTCCCAGGCGGTCGAATTCCGCCTCCGTCAGGAAGCGCTCCCGACGGCCGACCGGGTATTCGGCGATGGCGCGGCACGGGTTCACGCCCTCGGCCACGAGACCCCATTCACCTGCGAGGCGGTACATCGCGGACAGCGCCCGCACGGCATGGTTCGCCGCCGCGGGCTTGGCGCTCAGCCGCCCGTGGAGTTCCGCCACGTGTTTGCGCTCGACCGCGGATATCGGCATCGCGCCAAGCGCGGGCACGATGTTCCTGCCGACCACGGAGCGGAGCGTCTTCACGGTGCGCGGCTTGCAATGCACGGAGACGTATTCCGCGAGATAGCGCTTCGCGAGCTCGGCCACCGTGGGACCGCAGGCCGGCTTCATCGGCTCGGGCACAGGTTCCTCGCCCGCCTTGATGCGCGCGATGACGAGCGCCGCGCGCTTCCTGGCCTCCTCCGCGTGTATCACGCCGTGACGGCCCACCGCCACGCGTTTGGGGCCTTCCGGTCCCCGCGCCTGGGCGATGTAGACTTTTGAGCCGGTGGGATAGACCCTGACGCCGAAGCCTGTGAGGTCGCGGTCCCAGAACACCGTGTCCTTCTCGGCCGTGAGTTTTCTCACCAGCCGGTTCGAGAGCGTTTTCATCTTGGGCTTCGTCGTCATCGCTCCATCCTCCCGTTCGTGACGTGGACGCCGATGCTCTCCCCCACACGGGCGGCCGCCGCCTTCTCGGCATCGCGCATCAGGTGCGCGTAGCGCGCCGTGCTCACCACGTGACGGTGGCCGAGCAGCCTGCCGATCGCAGACAGACTCTCGCCGAGCGCCAGCGCCCGGCTGGCGTACGAGTGCCTGAGGTCGTGAATGCGGACGTCATGAAGCCCCGCCCGCTCCCTCACGGCCTCCCAGTAGTGGTGGAGGTCCGTCAGGCGGCCGTCCCCGTACCTTGCGGGAAACACCCAGGGATTGTCCGGCGAGCGGGGGATCCCCTCCAGCACCCTCTTGACGGGTTTGGTCAGGGGCACCATGCGCGGGCCCGCCTTGGAGTCTCTCAGGCGCAACTCGCCTGCCGTGCGGTCCACGTCGTCCCACCTGAGATCCAGTATCTCGCTCCGCCTGCACCCGGTCAGCGCCAGGAGCCTGATCGCCGCGGCCGCTACCGGCCACCCCTTCCCCTCCGTCTCCAGGTCACGGAGCGCACGTCCGAGGCGGCGGAATTCATCCTGCGTCAGGAACCGCTCGCACTTGCGCGTCCGGTAGCGGCGCACCGCCCGGCACGGGTTGCTCCCGGGAGGAACCAGGCCCCACGCCTCGGCCATCTTGAACATGCTGGAGAGCAGTCCCAGGACCGCGTTGGCCGCGCCGGGCGTCGCGCGCAGGCTGTGATGAAACGCCGATATCTCTGCCCGGCCGACCTCGGCGAGCGCCTTCCCGCCCAGCGCCGGAAGGATGTGGTTCCCGATATAGGAGCGGTACGTCCTGGCGGTGTTGCGCTTGCAGTGCGTTTCGGCATGGTCGCGCATGAAGCGCCCGGCAAGACCCGCCACCGTGGGCGCGGCCTCGGGCGGCTTGGGCTCTGGCTCCTCGCCCCGCTTGATGCGGTCGATGACGCCGGCCGCCGTCTTCCTCGCCTCATCGCACGACATCTCGCCGTGTTTGCCCAGCGTCACGCGTCTGGGGCCCCACGGACCCCGTGACTGCACCACGTAGACCTTCCGGCCCGTGGCGTAGACCCGCACCCCGAAGCCCGCCAGTTCCCGGTCCCAGAAGACGGCGTCGTCCTTCTCGATGGATAGCGCGTCGACCACGCGTTTGGTAAGCTTGCGTTCGCTTCTTCTGGGCATGGGAACTCCCCGGAAATCGTGTCACGGGCCGGAGGATATGGGCGTTCCGTAATCAAATCGCATACGTCCGGCATCAAATATGCGTCCCTTATAGCGTAAATATGACGTAAATGCAAAGGGAGAGGAAAAGGAAAGTATGATAATTATCTCTTTTAATACAGCGATTTATCGTGCTTATGGGTATCCAGTCGTACGATTGTCCGTAGGGCAAGACTATGAACGTATCTTTCGATAAATTTCTGAAAATTAATTTCTTGGGAAATGACGCCGCGGAATCCGGGCGCAGGGGAATTCTGCCATGATCCGCCACGCCTGTGATTACCGCAAATGCGGGGAATTGCGGGGGCCGCTCACCTCACCGGCCCAGGGCGACGGCGGCCATTCCGGCCACCGTGACGCATACGCCCAGGACGAGCCGGGGCCGCACGCGCGTCATGTCGCGCAGCATGAGGACGGTGAAAATCACTGAAAAGATTGGCATTGACGCGATGATGGGGCCGACGACGCTGACCTCGGCGTTGATGATGGCGAGGTTGTAGAGAAGCTGGTTGCCCGAGTTCAGCACGCCGACCACGATGATGGTCACGACCGCCCAGCGCGGCCCCCAGTCGAACAGCGCGGGCGGGGAGAGGTATCTCAGGCTGTAGATGATGGGGATGCTCACCATGTTCGACCACGCGACCGTAAGAGCGATGCTCGGCATGGCGTCCAGGCCCTTCTTGCGGATGAACACGCTCACGCCGAGCGAGAGCGCGCTCGCGAAACCCCAGAGGATCGCCGGCTGGAACCAGCGTCCCCGGGCGGGTTCGTAGCTCACCAGAATGACGCCCGCCACCACGAGGCCCGTTCCCGCAAGAACGGCCGGGCCGGGCTGCTCGCCGAGGAACAGGACGGCCAGGGACAGGCTGAGCAAAGGGGACGTGCTCATGAGCGTCATCAGCCGGGGCGGGCCGATGGAGTCGATCGCCTTGTAATACACCAGCCGTCCGTAGCTGTAGGCGGTGACGCCCAGAAGGGCGAACCAGAGCATGCCCTCGAGCGTCACGTCGGCGGGGTCGTATTCCCACCAGCCGAAAAGGCCCAGAACGAGCATGTTGAAGACGTTGGTGAGCAGGGTGGCGGACATCAGGCCCATGTGCCGCAGGGGCCGCGCGGCGAGAACGCCCGTGAACGCCGCCATGACGGCCGCGGCCAGCGCCCAGACGATTCCCATCGTGTTGTCCATGGCCGCTTAGCCGTGCCGCCCGATGCTCACCGCCACGATGCCCAGCACGGCGATGAGTATGCCGAACACCACGCGCGCGTTCAGGCGTTCGATCTTTCGCAGGAAAATCGCGGAAAGGCACAGGGCGAAAATCGGCGTGCTGCTCAGGATGGGAACCGCCAGCGAGAGCTTTCCCTTGAGCGAGAGGTTGATGAGGATTTGCATCAGCCCGTTGATGATCGTTCCGAAGATCAGCAGCGGAAGGTAGCGCTTCGAGCCCCACTCGAAATAACGCTTCGGGAGGAAATGCCGGAAGGCCTCGGAAGTCGGGATCGCGACCATGGCCGACCACGCGGTGAGCAGGGCGGGGGCCGCCATGTACGACATGCCCTGCTTGCGCATGAAGGCGCTTGCGACCAGCATGAGCATGCTCATGAGCGACCAGCCGACGCCTGCGCGGAACCATCTTCCGCCCGAGCCGCCCGAGGGCTCGTAGCTCACGGCGGCGATTCCGAAGACGACGAGAACCGTGCCGAGCACCACCCACCGGCCGGGTTCTTCTCCCAGGAAGACGACGGCCAGAATCAGGCTGGGAAGCGGGACCATGCTCGTGATGGTGATGTGGCGCGCGGGGCCGACGATGTTCATGCCGGTGTAGAAGACCCAGCGGTTGATGCTGTAGTTCATCACGCCCAGAACGCCGAACCAGGCGAACGCCTCCCAGCGGAAACTCCCCGCCTCGTAGAGCCAGAAGCCGATGGCCCCCAGCATGACGGTGTTGCCCAGGTTGTTGAACTGGGCGAGCGCGAACGAACCCATCTGCCGCAGGGCGGGCGCGAAGGTGATGTTCGTCGCCGCGCTGACGAAGGCCGCCGATATGGCGAGTAGGATGGTTTGGGATTCGAGACTCATGCGTTCATCATTTCAAGAAACTCTCCAGGGTGACGCCGTGGCCGGATTCTTCCTGACGGTGGAGAGAATATCCCTCCACTCGCCCCGCGTCGATGTGATCGGCCCGAGAATAACGCCATTCCCGCCAATTGAATCTGCACAAAACAATAATCAAGCTTTTTTCAGCTATTTGCCGATTTTCACACAGATGGAACTTTGGTATATCTAAAACCAGTGATGTGGTGTTTGTTGCCGCCAGTACATTTGATGCATAGAGAAGGGAAAAAAATGCGGAATTCTCTTTATCCTTCAAAATTCAAATCGTTGGGCTCAACCTTCCTCATCATCACGATATTGTTTGGTTCGGCCTTGCTTCTCACGCCGATAACCGCCCAATCCGCAGTCAGTGCGGGGAAGCTGCCATCCCTGGCCGGGTTGGCAGAAAAATTAAGCCCAGCCGTGGTGAATATCAGTACGGAAACAAAGGTGGAAACGAGTTCAAGAGGTGAATTTCCTGGAGATTTGTGGAACGAATTTTTCAGGCGTTTTCATGAAGGACCCTTCCGCCGCGGACCTCGTGGCGGCTTGCGCCCACAGCCCAGACAGCAGAACATGGGCTCGGGCTTCATCGTGACCGATACCGGACTTGTCGTAACGAATAATCACGTTGTCGAAAACGCATCAAAAATAACGGTCCGCTTCAACGACCAAAAGAAACGAAAAGCGAAGGTCGTGGGCCGCGACCCCCAAACCGACATCGCGCTACTCCAGGTAGAAACGAAACCCGGGGATACTTTCACCGCGGTGAAGCTCGGGGACAGCGAAAAACTTCGCGTGGGCGATTGGGTTATGGCTATAGGAAATCCTTTCGGATTATCCCACACGGTGACGGCCGGAATCGTGAGCGCCAAAGGGCGCGTCATCGGCTCTAGCCGATTCGATAATTTTATTCAAACCGACGCCTCCATCAATCCGGGAAACAGTGGCGGGCCCCTCTTCGATTTAAAAGGAAACGTCGTGGGCATCAACACCGCAATTTTCAGCAGAGGCGGCGGTAATATCGGTATTGGTTTCGCCATACCGATCAATATAGCGAAGAAACTACTCCCCCAGCTTCGCAAGGGAGTGGTAACCCGTGGATTTCTGGGTGTATCCATTCAACCCGTCAATGAAAATCTGGCAAAAGAATTAAGCCTGAAAGAAACCCGGGGCGCTCTGGTCTCTAACGTGATCGAAAATGCGCCTGCAGAAAAAGCCGGCATTAAAAGGGGCGACGTGATCGTAAGCATAAATGAGAGAAATATTGAAAACCCCCGTCAACTCTCCCTTGCCGCGGCCGACCTGGAACCGGGCTCTACCGCTAAAATCGGCATCGTACGGGACGGCAAAAAACATGACATCAAAATTCAAGTCGGCAAGTTACCAGGATCGACGGAGGAACTGGCGAAAGCATCAAAACCCGCACTTCAGAAAAAACTGGGCATCGAGGGGCAAAACCTGACTCCTGAAATCAGAAAGCAGATTGGGGCAAAAGCCAAGAAAGGCGTTGTCATCTCCAACGTATTGCCGGATAGTCCCGCAGCTGTGGCCGGTTTACGCCGGGGTGACGTCATTGTGGAAGCCAACCGCAAAGCGATTGCCAATACGAACCAGTTGCGAGAAGCGCTGAAAAAAGCAGAAAACAAAGGAAATTTGCTGGTAGTCGAGCGGCGCGGCACGACTTTCTACGTGGCGCTGGAAGGAAAGGGGTAAAGGTGAGAGCAGCGATCGAAAAACAAGCCGGTCTCAGTGAAAGCATCATCGCCGCGGCTTCGCAAATCTGCAACGAACTGGAGGCCAAGGCCGTTTTCATTCACGCGGACGCGATGAAGGATCTGGACGCCTTGATGGATCTCCCCGTCGGCGTGGAGCATTTCACCACCACCTGCTCCCCTGATCTCTACGAGGAATTGGAAAAACGGGATTGCAAGGTATTGCAATTGCCCGCCTTGTCCCTGAACCGTATCGACATCATCAAGATGGGCGTCGTAATCGCCTTGAGCGAAGGCTCCATCACGCAGAACGACACCGTGGTTTGCCTCTCGGGCTTGCCCGAGAACGAAGAAATCGACACGCTCATGGTGTTTCATCTGGACCGCGAAAAAGAAATGCTCCAGACATCGGAAACGCAAAGCGCCGTTGAAGGCGTAGATCCGAAGGTGTTCGAAACGGTCCTGTCGCTCGCTCTCGAACTCGGCGCCGAAGGGCGGGAGGGAAGACCCCGCGGCGCGCTTTTCGTTCTGGGAGACCATGATCTCGTGCTCCAGTATTCACGCCAACTCGTCATCAATCCCTTTCATGGATACCCGGAAGAGCAAAGAAACATCATGGATCCGGCCCTGCGCGAAACCATCAAGGAATTCAGCGCCATTGACGGCGCATTCGTCATTCGAGGAGATGGAATCATCGAAGCCGCCGGCAGACACCTGAACGCGGCACCTGAAAATGATTTGCCCCCGGGGCTGGGTTCGCGTCATATGGCCGGAGCGGGTATAACGGAAGTAAGCACGGCCATATCGTTCGCTATCAGCGAATCGACGGGAGGTGTTACCATATTGAAGGATGGCAAGGTATTCATGCAGATCAGCAAGTCGCAGCCTGCCAAAATATCCACGAAGGGAAAAGGCAAAAAGAAATAGCCGTTGTTCTAATGGTAGGGAGAAAGCAGTCATGGTGTACGGAAAACTTTTCGGATTGTTGGCCCTCATCATCGGTGGAATCCTGGGCTTGAGCACGCTTATCCTGATGCTCGACTTAATCGGCCTCTCGATTTTTTAAGACCGGCTCACAGCCCGTTTCATGCAACCCGACTTATTCGAGCGTTTCAAACACAACCACTTCCTCGCTCCCATATCGGTAGATACTCTCAAAAAGATTGGCGAGCACATCGGCTTGTCGGCGGATCTTCTGGTGTTCGACGCATCGTGCGGCAAGGGGGGAAGCGTCATTTCACTCGCACGGATGTTCGGGTGTTCGGCAATCGGCCTCGATGATCGCCCCGAGTTCGTGGAAGATGGAAGGCGGCGAATTTTATTCGAAGACCTGTCCCATCTCATCGATTTGCTGACGCATTCGGGCGATAATTTTCCCTTCGACGACGGCTACTTCGATCTGGCGCTTTTGTGCGGACCCGCTTACCCTTCGGGCAGCGCAAGCAAGCTAAGGAGTTTAACCCGGATAGTGAAGCCCGGGGGATGGGTCGCCTTTTCCGGCCTGGTCTGGAAACCCGAAGAGGAAGACGTCGATTCCGAACGACTGGCGAGATGGCTCGACGCCTACCTGCCCTGCGAACCGATTGACGTGGAGGAATTCCGGGGCCACCTTACGGAACAGGGATATGACGTCGAATTCGTGGAGCACGAATCGGAAACCGCTTGGGAATCCTTTCTGGCCCCCCAGGCGCGCTCCATTATCGAGAACCGGCTTGAATATGCGGATTCACGCGAAGCCCAGGACGTACTGGACAGCTGGCAGCAAGACCTCGAGGTCTACCATGACGGCGGCGGAAAGCAGATTCTCGGCTACGCCACTTTTTTGCTGAGCAGCCCATGAGGGAAATCGAACGCCCGCGCCCGCAAGAGCCGGGTGGATGGCCGGTTACTCCCGGGGGGAACCGGCTCTTATCCTGTGCCCGCGGAAAATTCTGGCGGCGCGGGTTTGACGAGCAGGCCTCCCGTGGTGTTTTCTCTCGATTCAAGACGCATTAACGGACACACGGACGAGGAGTGCGAATGAACGAACTGCTTCAACTCGGCATCGCGGAAATCCTGGAGAACCTGAGAGCAAGGGAATTCAGCGCGGAGGAACTGACCAGGGCTTATCTCGAACGCATCGGCGAGACGGAGGAGAGAGTGCGCGCCTATTTGAGCGTTCTCGAGGACGAGGCCATCGGCGCCGCCCGCGCCGCCGATGCGAAAATCGGCGCCGGAAACGATGATTCTCCCCTTCTGGGAATCCCCGTAGCCGTAAAAGACCTTCTGTGCATGAAGGGTACCAAGACCACTTGTGCTTCCCGGTTCCTGGAGAATTTCGAAGCCCCGTACGACGCCACCGTCGTGGCCCGGTTGAAGAAGGCGGGGGCGGTCATACTCGGCAAATTGAACATGGACGAATTCGCCATGGGTTCATCGTGCGAGCAGAGCGCGTTCGGACCGACCCACAATCCATGGAACCTGAAAACCATCCCGGGAGGAAGCAGCGGGGGGTCCGCCGCCGCGGTTGCGGCGCGGTCCTGCGTCGTCTCCCTGGGTTCGGATACCGGGGGCTCCATACGCCAGCCGGCCGCCTGCTGCGGCGTCGTGGGCATGAAGCCCACTTACGGACGAATTTCGCGCTATGGTCTCATCGCCTTCGCCAGTTCTCTGGACCAGATCGGGCCTTTTGCAAATAACATTCAAGACGCGGCCATTCTGCTGGGCGCCGTTAGCGGTCACGACCCTCGTGATTCCACTTCAGCCGATGAACCGGTTCCTGATTACACGGATGACCTGGAAGCCGGAGTTGATAGCATGAAAATCGGCATTCCAAAAGAATACTTCATCGAGGGGATGGACCCCGAGGTCGAGACAGCGGTCCGAGAGGCCATTGCCGTCTTCGAGGAGCAAGGAGCGGAAATTCATGAAATTTCTCTCCCTCACACCGAATACGCCCTGCCTGTCTATTACATCCTCGCCCCCGCAGAGGCGAGCAGCAACCTGGCGCGTTACGACGGGGTTCGCTTTGGTGTGCGTAAAAAGGGGGATTCCACATTCGGTTCATTATTCGGGATGTACGCGGCCAGCCGGGAAAACGGCTTTGGTGACGAGGTGAAACGCCGAATCATGCTCGGCACCTATGCGCTGTCTTCCGGATATTACGACGCTTTCTATACGAAAGCGCAAAAGGTCCGTACACTCATTTGCCAGGATTTCAAGGCCGCGTTCGAAAATGTCGACGTGGTGCTGTCGGCCACGGCCCCGACTCCCGCTTTCGAGATAGGAGAGCGCCTCGATGACCCCATCAGCATGTATCTGTCTGATATTTTAACGATACCTTGTAACCTGGCCGGCCTTCCCGGCACCAGTCAGCCTTGCGGATTCACCTCGGGAGGGTTGCCGATTGGGCTTCAATTGGTCGGAAAACCATTTGCCGAGAAAACGATTCTCCAGGCAGCGGCGGCATTCGAAAGAGCGACAACGCATCACGAAGCACTCCCACCTCTATGATCCACGCTTTTGACTGAGGGAGATGATGGCATACGAAACGGTTATCGGCCTTGAAGTACACGCCCAGTTGAATACGAAAAGTAAAATATTCTGCGCTTCGAGCGCCGCATTCGGGGGGGACCCGAATGAACACACCTGCACGGTAGACCTCGGGCTGCCCGGTGTCTTGCCGGTTCTGAACCGGCAAGTCATAGAATACACCCTGAGGCTCGGGCTGTCCGTCGGGGCGGATATCGCGCCGGTCTGCCGGTTCGCCCGTAAACATTATTTCTATCCGGATCTCCCAAAAGGATATCAAATCTCTCAATACGAAGAGCCCATCTGCACGGGGGGAAGCGTTCATTTCGTCACCAGGGACGGGCGGGACGTGAGCATCAACCTCACGAGAATCCATATGGAAGAAGACGCCGGCAAGCTGATTCATGGCGACGAACTGGGAGATCCGGAACATTCTTATTCCGATCTGAACCGAGCCGGCGTGCCGTTGCTCGAAATCGTCTCGGAGCCGGAACTCAGAAACCCCGAAGACGCCGAATCCTACATGAGGAAGCTCAGGACCCTGGTACGCTACCTGGGGATATCCGACGGCAACATGCAGGAAGGCAGCTTGCGGTGCGACGCCAACATCTCCCTCAGGCCGCAAGGGTCGGAGAAATTCGGCGAAAAAGTCGAAATCAAGAACATGAATTCTTTCAGGCACCTCCGAAGGGCGCTCGAGTACGAGGAAAAGCGCCAGCGCGAAGTCCTCGATTCCGGCGGCGCCATCCATCAGGAGACCCGGCTTTGGGATGAATCCGCCGGCGTGACGCGGGGCATGCGGTCGAAGGAATACGCGCATGACTACCGCTATTTCCCGGACCCCGATCTGGTGCCGCTCACCGTGGATGCGGAATGGCTCGATGAAGTCCGCGCGCAAATGCCGGAGCTGCCCGACGCGAAAAGCAAGCGCTTTCGGGAGGAGTTCGGCCTCCCCCGATACGACGCGGAAGTGCTGACGGCGGAGAAGGAACTGGCCGCCTATTTCGACCGGGTCGTAGAAGCTGCCGGAGCAGGACTGGCCAAATCGGCGAGCAACTGGGTGATGGGCGATGTCTTGCGCCTGTTGAACGAACGGAAAATCACCATCGAGGAATGCCCTGTAACGCCTGAGCGGCTGGCGAAAATGATCTCGCTCATCGACGACGGCACCATCAGCGGAAAAATCGCGAAGACCGTATTCGACCAGGTGGCGGAGAGCGGACAAGACCCCGAAACCATCGTGGAGGAGAAGGGGCTCAGGCAGATCACGGACACGGGCGCCATCGAGAGCGTCGCGGAAGATGTGATTGCGTCGAACCCCGAAGAAGTCGAAGCCTACCAGGGCGGAAAAACGAAGCTCATGGGCTTTTTCGTCGGCCAGGCGATGAAGGCGACCGGGGGCAAGGCCAACCCCAGGGCCTTGCAGGAAATACTCCGGGAGAAACTGGGGAGCTGACCAGGGGCCACGGACAGGCACGGGGCCTGCTCCCTGCTACGAGGCAGTGCGGTTTTGTTCGTCATTCCGGCGAAAGCCGGAATCCATTTGTTTGCCTTTGGTTTTTTTTTCTGATTGATTCCCGCCAATGACGGGGAGATGGAAAGCCGGAGTATTGTCATTCTGCTTGAAAATGGATTCCGGCTTTCGCCGGAATGACGGTGATGGTCAATTCCGAGCGAAGGGATTCTTCCACAACCCCGCCTTGGTCAGGTCCGACACCGGAACGACGAAAAATAACCGTATCCGCATTGTAGGGGCGGTTCGCGAACCGCCCCTACGGACCCCCTTTTCCGCTCGACTGCATTCGCCAAATCACGGAATCAGGATTTTCCCGTCAACTCCGTCTCAGGGGTATTACGGCTCACCGAACCCGTAGAGCGCGCAAGGGTTCTCCACCAGTATCTTCCGGCGCGTCCTCTCATCGGGCGCGAATTCCGCGAGAAGGTTCATCAGATCGCCGTCGTTGGGAATCGCGGGCTTCACGTTCGTATGGGGCCAATCCGTGCCCCACACCACCCGCTCGGGCGCGGCGTCGATCAGGGCGCGCGCCACGGGGACGACGTCGCGGTAGGGAGGGCCGCTCCTGGAAATCCGCTCGGCGCCGCTCAGCTTCACCCACGCGTTTCCGCTTTCGAGCAAGCGCAGCAGCAGCCTGAAATCAGGGTGGGTGAGCGGCATATCCGCGGGGAAAAGACCCATGTGGTCGAAAACGGCGTCGACCGGCAATTTTCTTATCTCGGGCTCCAGTTCAGCCAACTGTTCAGCGTGTATGTGAAACTGCATGTGCCAGCCGAAATCCTTGATTCTGGCGGCAAGCTCACCCATCCGCTCGATTCCGCTTCTGCCGCCCGAGGCCGAGTTGATGCGCGCTCCCCGGACCCCCAGCCGGTTCAACTCATCGAGCCTTTCTTCTGAGGCGTCCGCATCCACCACGCCGACGCCCACGTAGCCCGGCCCCAGGACGCGAATCGCCTCGAGCACTCTCGCGTTGTCCGCGCCGTAGGGGCTCGCCTGCACCACGACGCCCCGCGCGAGGCCGAGAACATCGGCCATCTCCCGGTAGTCGCTCTCCAGCACCTGAGGGGGCGTATAGCGTCTGGGCTCCGCGTAGGGGTATTCCGCCTCGGGCCCGAAGACGTGGAAATGACAATCCGCCGCTCCTGCGGGAGCCTTGAAACTCGGCGGTTTCGTGTCCGGGTCGGGCCCGGGAATGGTGGGCCGGGTCGTCAAGCGCGTCCTCGAATCTGTTGATGGAAGAGAGCCGGGTCTATTTTCTTTTCTTCTTGCGGTACGGCTTGTGGCACTGCGTACAGCTGTCCGACAGGGCGCTGAACGCCTTCAAGACGCCCGCCTTGTCCTTCGCCCCGGCCGCTTTGGCGACCTCTCTCGCGATCTGGGCCGAATCCCTGGCGATTTTCGTGTAATCGTCGAACCGGCTCCAGACTTCCGCCTTGATCCGCGTCTTGCCGAAGGCGCTGCCCTCGGGGCTCAGGAATGGAATCGCCGCCGAGAGCAGCGCGATTTCCTCCGCCGCCGCCGCGACGCGCTTGTAGTTCGCCTTTTTCGTATACACCTTGACCCGGCGCATCGCGCGGCTGATGCTCTTCATCGTGCGCACGCGCACCCTTTGCACTCCGCGCAGCGTCTGCTCGTCCTGGCCTGCGGAAAAGGAGGGAAGAAAAAACACCGCCATCAACACCACGCAACCCAGCGCGCACAACCATCTCCCGACTCGCATATCCACTCCTCACCGGCGGCCGCCGCCTCATCCCGAGAATCCCCCATAGTAAAAAGGGGCTTCCCGGGTGTCAATCCACAGGGAAGTTTTAACTTAACTCCATATATATCAATGAGATAACTTTTCATTTATTTACCGGAAAACATCGTGAATTTATCTAAATTTATCTTATTTTACCGTATTTTCCGGAAATTCCCTTTGGCCGCATCCGGCGGCAGCGGGAGACGAACCGCGCGCGGGGAGCGGGCGTCTGGCGCCGCCGGGAAAGGAGCGTTTGCGCTTCCCGCCTCACCCCGAACCGCCCTCTCCATGTTCTCCCTCCCCGAATCGCGGGGAACACGCTCTCGCCCGCGCGCGGGAGATTCTCGCCCATCCACGCGAAAACCCGGGTACGGCAATTGCGGGGAAATGCGCGATCCATCGCGAGCGGGGCGGGGTTGTTGAAAAGGTTCCTTTCAGAGGGTAGAGGGGCACCCCTCTCGACTGGAAAACCAACCCCCTGTCCCCCGACAAGGGCTTGTTGACTCCCCCAATCGAGAGCGTTCACCGTCATTCCGGCGAAAGCCGGAATCCATTTTTATGCCTTTTGCCTTTCGCCCGGGTTCCCGCGCATCGGCGGGGAATGGAACACCGCCGCGTATTCACCCGCGCCCGCAAATGGATTCCGGGCAATCCCTCCCTCCCCGGTCGGCATTGATTGCCGGAATGACGAGCAAAACCGCATTCGCCCGTAGCCGGACAGGCCCCTGCGCCTGTCCGGGGTTCGCGAACCGCCCTGCCTTGCGGATGAGAAAAATTCCCGACCTTAAGGCGAAATATCCACGGCGTATCGTGGAACAGGTGGGATAAAACCCGAGCGAGGAGAGGCTGTTGAAAAAGCCCTGTCCGACCTTCGAGATTGTTCGCTGTAGGGACAGGCCTCCGTGCCTGTCCTGACGAAGGACAACCATGAAGAGCAGGACAGGCACGGAGGCCAGGACAACCCTTTTGGGTTGTCCTGCTACAAAACCATCACGTCTGCACCGCGTGAACCTCCTTGCCGCCGATCCCGAAACAGGTTTTTTCAACAGCGCCGACAAGGGGGGTTGGGGGGTTAATTCCGACTGAGGAGGGAGGGGTTGCCGGCCAATGAGCGAGAATCTTGCCGATTGACTCATGGTTTCATATTCGCGCAAGATCCATAGCCTCTGCCTGCGCGGGGTAAAATGATCAGAAACCCTCAAGCTCATGTTATCTGCTCCCTTTTTCCTGTTCGAACGAATACAACCAGACTCAGCGAGCAATACCGCTTTCGGCTCACCGAATTTACCGGATGACAAGGGTCGCCCCGGTTTGTAAACTGCCCTGCGGCAAATGACATATCCACCGATGACGCCTGACAACCGAGACGAAGGAACCATGGCGCGAGCGGCAGAAAGAGGGCGTGAGGCTGGACGCCGCCATCGCCGGGAACCTGAAGACGTTGGGATTCCCGATGTGAGGAGAGCGTAGATGTTGGTCGGTGAGTTGGTCGAACTGCTTCAGGAATATCCCGCCGGCCTGCGCGTCGTGGTGAACGGCTACGAAAACGGCTACGACGACCTGACGCCTGGGCGGATATCCATAGCGAAGATATGCCTGAACACGGGGAAGCATGAGTGGGATGGACGGCACGGAGACCCGCCCTATTCGGCGGAAGAGACACCAGAGGCGGCCGAGGTCGTCGAGGCCCTGGTTCTCCGCCGCACGTCTAATTGATGGCCGGACTCGGAGGGGGAGCATGAGGTGGAGATAGTGAGAGGGTAGGCAAGGCTTGTCTTCGCGCCCTATATTGCGGGCAGGCGTCGATCAGCTAAAATGCCGACGTCGTCTCGGCGACGGGGACGGGCGCATTCGCGCGCCGCGTCGTGGAGAAGATGCTGCCCGAAATGAACAAGGCGACGATTCGCGTGCTGCGCGATATTGCGGAGGGAGCCCCATGATACCTTTGACCGTAGAACAAGCTCGTGAGGAACTGGAGATAACGGAAGAATGGGAGAAGGTCTTCGGCGGGATTCCGCAAGGGCTTGACATCATGGTCGGCCCGGCGCAATTCGGCATCCTGCGCGAATGCCTGAAGCTGAAAAGCACGGCGCCGTTGGATGCTTTCATCGAAAAAGAGGTGGCGTCCGGGAAAATCTATTAAGCAACGCTCCCCAGTTGTATTTTCCTTATCTGCTTTCCGTTGTGGGTTGCAGGAAGGTTCGGCTTCGCCGATATGCCACAGGAAGACGGCGCACCCCACGCAGAGGTCACTCCCTGATCGACTCCCCCTCCCCGATCTTCCACACCCCCTTCTCGCGAAACGCGGGGATGGTCCGGCGGCGGGCGGCGTTGGATTACAAGAACCATCCCATTCACGCCAAAACATCGATTTCCCGTGAATAGACCCCGAAATATGCCCCTCATTCACGGGATTTTATCTAAAAGGCGTGAATATATTTGATGTTTGCGATCAGCCCCCGAACGAGGAACGAGGGTTCTGAATCACTCCCCCCTTGAGGGTCTGGCTTCCCGAGGGGAAAGCCAGACAGTGAGCTAAGGGCGCAAGCCCGCAAGCGAACTGGTGGGGGGGATAATTCGGATGGCGATAAACACATTTCACCCCCCACCGAATCGGCCTTCGCAAAAAACGCTCGGCCTCTTCGACTCCCCCTCAAGGGGGGAGTGATTCCCCTCTCCTAGGGCTTTTTCAACAGACCCTTGTCAGGGTCAATCGCGTTTGACCCACTTCCCTCCTCACCCATTCACGTTTATCCTTATCCCCATCTTTCTTCCCTACCAGCGAGCGGGGGCCATGCCGAGAAGAGTCGCCATCATCGGTGCGGGGGTTTCGGGCCTGGGGGCGGCCTGGGCGCTGAACCGCCATCCCGAGCGGTTCGATTTCCGCGTGTACGAGGCGCAGGCCCAGGTGGGCGGCAACGCCGTCACCGCCGACATGCCCCAGGAAGACGGCTCCTCCATCCCCTTCGACATCTCCGTCACCGCCTGCATCCCGAAGGTGTACCACCACATCCTCCTGCTCATGCAAAGCTACGGAATCGAGCTGCTCGACACCCGCTTCAGCTACAGCGTGAAGTACCGCGGCGGCGTCTACGCGCACGATTTCGATTCGGACATCCGCAGGCAGCTTCAGCCTGAAATCGAGAAGTTCCAGAAAGTCTTAAGACGCCTCAAGTGGTTCGGCGCGCTCAGCCGCTCGCGCTCGAGACTCCTGGCGGCGCTCAACCCGTTCAACTACGTCAGCATGGGCGCGGTTCTGAACCTGGGCGGGTTTTCCGGCGATTTCAGGTACAAGATACTCAAGCCCATGTTCGTGAACTTCCTGATGGCGACGAACGTGTTCGACATGCCCGCGTCCCTGTTCTCGCGGTACCTGGAGTTCTTCGACATCGAATCCGCCACGCCGATGCAGACCTGGGAGCGCGGCACGCGGCGCATCTACGAGGCGCTCTCGGCGGATTTCCGGGAGAAGATCTATCTTAGCCGGCCGGTGCGGAAGGTGCGCCGGGGCGCAGCCGAGGTCGTCGTGGAGGATGAGGAGGGTGAGGCTGAGACGTTCGACGACGTCGTCTTCGCCTGCAACGCGAACCAGACGCTGATGATGCTGGACGCGCCGACCCGCTTCGAGAGCTGGCTCCTCTCCTCGATCCGCTACGAGAGCGAACTGCACAACCACACGGTCGTCCATTCGGACGCCTCGGTGCTGCCGGTGAGCGGCGTCCGCGCGCTCGAAACCCGCAGCAACCACATCGAGCAGTACGGCGCGCGGCCCGACAACTACGAGATCACCTACATCATGCACAACCAGCAGCCCTGGGCGAAGCGCTCCGACAAGCCGTGCCTGGTGACGTACAACCCCGTCAGCCCTATCGACGAGGCGAAGATCGTCAAGCGGTGGTGGTTCCAGCACATCGTGCACGACGTGCGCCACGTGGCCCTGCTCATGCCCATGTTCCGCTTCGCGCAGGGGAGGCGGCGGACCTGGCACTGCGGCGCCCACACGCTCATCAACAGCCAGGAGACCTGCTTCGTCACGGGCCTCGCCGCGGCGAGGCAGATGGGCGCGGACTACCCGTTCCGCGACACCGAAGCCAGGAAGTGGTTCAACTTCTACGGGCGCACGATGTACGGCCGGCGCTTCAAGAAGGCGTGAGGGGGGGGTCTCCGGCGTCCTTCGCGCCCGGCTCCCTCGCCGGGATTGCCGATTGCCGTCATTCCGGCCTTGAGCCGGAATCCATTTGGTTTCGCTTTTGTCTTTTATTTTCTGAATGATTCCCTCCAACGACGATGAGATGAAAAGCCGGGGTATCATCATTCTGCTTTAGAATGGATTCCGGCTTTCGCCGGAATGACGACCTTTATTCCAAGCGAGGAGAGAGGGTATTCACTCCCCCTTGAGGGGGTTGTTGAAAAACCTTCGTGATGGTTTTGTAGGGACAACCCTCCGTGGTTGTCCTTCGTTAGGACAGGCACAGAGGCCTGTCCCTACGGTGAACAATTCGATGATCGGGATTCTCTCCCCTCAAGGGAGTTTTCGATGGATCTCCTTGAGAAAGGTATTTTCAACAACCCCGTATGCGTGGACAATCCTGAGGAGGGATTGTCCCCTGCAAAAGGCGCAAACGCTCCTCCATCGGTCGCGCCAAACCGCCGTCCCGGCGCAAGATCGCGGGGGCGCGTTCTGAATTGCGGTCGGGAATCGGCCATGCTATAAACTCCCCACAAAACAGATTCAGACGACCTGTATTGCAGGGACGCGAACGTCCCTGGAACCAATCCTCCAATTCGTAAAAGGAGCAATTTCATGTGGCGTAAATGGACACGAATTCTCCCGGTAATCGGCGCTCTCGCGCTTTCGCTCACGCTCACGGGCGCCGCGCCCGCCGCCGACAAGGTCATCCTCACCCAGCCGGTGGACAGCCTGAGCTTCTTCCCGATCTACGTGGGAAGGATAAAAGGATTCTTCAAGGAAGAGGGCCTCACCCTGGACGTGAAGGCCACCGCGGGCGGCGGACCGCACCTGACGGCCGTCCTGGCGGGCAAGGCGGAGTTCACCGCCAGCCCCGGCACCTACCAGCTGAACGCGCTCAACTCCGGCAAGCGGGCCATCGGCTTCGTGGACCTGCTCAGGCGCAACATCATCGGCATGGTCATCCACAAGGACGCCGCCAAGAAGGCGGGCATCAAGGACGGCATGCCGCTCATGGAGAAGGTCAAACGCGCGAAGGGCTTGAAGGTAGGCGTGACGCGGCCGGGCGCCCTCACCGACGTGCTCGCCCGCAACCTGCTGGGCCGCGCGGGGATGAAGGTTCCCGCGGACGTGCGCATCCTCGCCGTGGGCGGCGGCGGCACCATGCTGCCGGCCTTCAAGAACCGCAAGATCGACATCTTCACCATCTCCACGCCCCACCCCGAGCGCATGCTCAGCGAGGGGCTCGGCATGTGGTTCGTGAACTGGGCGGCCGGCGAGGACAAGGCCATCAAGGAGTTCATGATGACGGCCGTCATGACCACGCCCAAGCTCATAAAGGAGCGCCCCGGCCTCGTGAAGCGGATGGCGCGGGCGGTCATGAAGTCCCAGAACTACATCCAGAAGACCTCCGTCGAGCAGCTCACCAAGGACATGACGCCGTTCTTCGGCACGCGCGTCACGCCCGAGGCGCTTCGCATCTCGGTCGCCACGGTGAAGGGCGCGGTCAACCCGACCGGCAAGATGACCGACGAGGCCGTCCAGACCACGTTCAACATCATGAAGAGCGGCGGCAAGCTCAAGAACCTGAAGAGCGTCAAGCGCAGCGACGTGTGGACGGACGAGTTTTTGAAGTAGGCGGGATTTTCTGTAGATTCTGTGCAGCCTCCCTCTCGTGAGGGGGGCTGTTGGATAAGTCCTGTGGAGCGATTTTGGTTGAGCGAACGCTTTTGATGTTCACTCCCCCCTGGAGGGGGAGTCGAGGAAGCCGAACCGACAGGTGAAGGCTGACTCGGTGGGGGGGAAATGCGTTTTATTGTCATTCCGAATTATCCCCCCACCAGTTCGCTTGCGGGCTTGCGCCCTTAGCTCACTGACTCCCCCTCCAGGGGGGAGTGAAAAAACTAAAGGAAGGTGTGTTTTTGCTCGCCATTGCAGGATTCTTCAACAGCACCGCCGGGGCGTGAACGCTCCGGCCGGAGGAGTTCAGGGAGCATGATTACGTGACGGCGTCTTTGTCCATCCGGCAGGTCGGCAAGCGGTTCCTCTCGCGGGGGACCATCGTCCACGCGATGTCCGACGTGAACCTCGACGTGGGCGAGGGGGAGTTCGTGACCATCGTGGGGCCGAGCGGGTGCGGCAAGAGCACCCTGCTGAACATCCTGGCCGGGCTCTTCCCCCCCAGCAGCGGGCAGGTGCATTTCCGGGGAGAGCGCACCAGCGGGCTGAACCCCGAGATCGGCTACGTGACCCAGCAGGACAACCTGCTTCCCTGGCGGACCCTGCGCAAGAACGTGCTGCTCCCCCTGGAGTTCCGCGGGGTGTCCGTCTCGAACGGCGTCGCCGAGCGCGTGCAGGCCCTGATCGACAAGGTGGGCCTCTCGGGCTTCGAGAACCACTACCCCCATGAACTCTCAGGCGGCATGCGCCAGCGCGTGAACATCATCCGCACCCTGATATGCGACCCACGCGTCATCCTGATGGATGAACCCTTCGGCCCCCTGGACGCCCAGACCCGCCTGACGCTCCAGAACCAGCTGCTCGAGCTCTGGCGCGAGGAGCGCAAGACCATCGTCTTCATCACGCACGACCTGGCCGAAGCCATCACGCTGGCCGATAGGGTGGTCGTGATGACGGGCCGGCCCGGAACCATCAAGAGCGTCACCCCCGTGACGATCCCCCGCCCGCGCGACGTCTACCATATCCATGACTCGCAGGCCTACCGCGAGATCTACGACAAGCTCTGGGAAGAACTCCGAGACGAAGTGGCAAAGGTGATGTGATGGCACAGACCGACGAAATCAAATCCGCACCGCCCGAGGAACTGGACCTCCTCCTCCCTCCGGAAGTAACGGGGCTGCGCCTGCTGTGGTGGCGGGTGAAGAACGCCGAGGAACTCCGCTGGGTGCGCGTGGCGGCCCTGCGCGTTATCTTCGGCGTGATCATGATCGTGCTGTGGGAAGCCGTTTCGGGCCGTCTCATCGACCACCGCACCATCTCCAGCCCGAGCCTGCTCGTGACGTCTTTCTTCGAGATCTCGGACCCGGCCAACCCGGACGGCTCCTTGTGGGTTCATTTCTCCTACACGGTGGAAAACACCTTCTGGGGCTATCTCCTCGGCGCCCTGGCCGGGATCCTCTTCGGCTTCCTGCTGGCGGAAATCGAGGTCGTGGCCCTGGTCATCGAGCCGTTCATCATGGCTTTCAACGGGGTTCCGCGCATCGCGTACGCGCCCTTGTTCATCGCGTGGTTCGGCATCGAGCGGCAGCCCAAGATCATCCTGGTGATGACCATCGTGTTCTTCCTGACTTTCGTGAGCACCTTTGCGGGCATCCGCGGCGTGAGCCGGGACCTCATCAACGTCTCGCGCGTCCTGGGCGGAAGCAAGCTCGCCATCCTGCGCAAGATCGTGATTCCCTCCGCCTCGCCGTGGATCTTCAACGGCCTCAAGATCAGCATCCCGTTCGGCATGGTGGGCGCGATCGTCGGCGAATACATCATCGCCGACAAGGGGCTCGGCTACTTGCTCCAGCGCTACAACAACGAGTACTACACCACGGGCCTCATCCTGATCATCTTCCTGCTCATGATCCTGGTCATCATGGTGAACCAGATACTGAACTGGGCCGAGGGGCGCGCCCTGCGCTGGCGCCCGACGAGCCGGATGGGCCAGGAAACCGTCATTCCGGGTTAAGCGAAGCCCCGGCCCGTCTGAAACGCGGGCCGGTCAGCACATGGAGGTAAGAACCGATGCCGCAAGTCGTCGTCCTGGAACAGGTCCGCGCTCCCGTCGATCAAGTCTTCGCGTTCGTCGGCAACGTGGAGACCCACCCGCAGATAGCGCCCTTCTCCAAGGAGGTGACGATCACCTCACCCGGAGGCCACCAGGGAGCGGGCACCCGGTTCCACCAGGTCTTTCACGACAGGCCCGAGTGCGACTCGGTGATCACCGTCTGGGAGCCACACTCGAAAATCGTCTGGGAGAACTACGTCGGCGGGAGCGAGAAGCCCGCGCAGGTCATCACCTACCGCTTCGAGCAGGTGGGCGGCGTCACCCACGTTCTGCACACCGTGGACAACGAGGCTTACGAGGACCAGACCCTGCACCGGGGCGGTACGGAAGAGAACATCGTGGAACTGGCGAACCTGAAAAAGCTGGTGGAGAGTCCGTAGGGACGTTCTCGGGGCTGTCCCAAAGGCCCCGTGCCCGTCCGGGGCCGCGGCCTGTCCCTGCTACCGCCTCTATCGCAGCCGCGGGGCGGAAGAGCCTGAAAGTCCGGGCGCTTGACTGGCGCAGTCCGAAACGTACAATTCCCTGCCGCACATTCCGAACCAGCACGAGAGGTTTTCATGACGCTGACCATTCGCCCCATGACCGCCGGCGACGAATCCGACTGGCGCCGCCTGTGGACCGCCTACCTGGAGTTCTACGAGTCCGGCGTACCCGAAGAGGTCTACCGGACCACCTTCGCCCGCCTGTCGGATCCGGCCCGCGAGCAGCAGAACGGACTGATCGCGCTCAAGGACGGGCAGGCGGCGGGCCTGGTCCATTACATTTTCCACCCGCACAACTGGCGGATCGAGGACGTGTGCTATCTCCAGGACCTCTACACCGATCCCGCCTTTCGCGGCGCGGGCGTAGGCCGCGCCCTGATCGAAGCGGTTTACGAGGCGGCCGACAGCAGGGGGGCGCCGTCGGTTTACTGGCTCACGCAGGACTTCAACGAGACGGCCCGGGTGCTCTATGATCGGGTGGCAACGCTCACCCCGTTCATTAAATATCAACGCTAGAGAAAACCACGCTTGAATCTATCGTTTGACATACCGCGCAAGGAGAAAGCATGAGCGACAAAATACGCCTGCTCGTCACCGACGGGGCGTCGGGCCGTTTTCTGAGCCGGGTCAAGGCGAACGCAGCCGCGGCGCCCTTCGAGATCACGGCACCCGACAGCGCAGATGAAGACGCTCTTCTGGCCCTCGCGCCCGAGGCCGAGGCGGTCCTCTGCTACAAGGCGGCGCTCCCGGCTTCGGTCATCCAGGCGGCGGGCAAGCTCAGATACATCCAGAAACACGGGCTGAACTGCAAGAACATCGACGCGGCCGCGGCGCGCGAGCGCGGGATCCCCGTCGGCACGCAGTCGCTCATGCGAAACGCCACGGTGGCCGAGCAGGCGCTGACCCTCATGCTCTGCTGCGAGCGCAAGACGATTCCGGGCCAGAAGGCGGTCGAGGCGGGCGTCTACCGCGAGATGGGGCTGGAACCCGTCGCCACCAGCCAGTGGAACATCCGGCCCAACTGGCCGGAGATCGAGGGGGTTGCGGAGCTTTTCGGCAAGAGCGCCGGGATCATCGGCCTGGGCGACATCGGGATGGACATCGCCAAGCGGTGCCTGGCCTTCGACATGGAGATCTTCTACTACCAGCGAACGCGGCACGCGCCGGATGTCGAGGCGGAGTACCGGGCCGCGTATCTGCCATTCGACGACCTGCTCGAGCGCGTCGACTATCTCGTGCTCGTCCTCCCGCACACAGAAGAGAGCGAGGGGATGATAGGCGCCGCTGAGCTCGCGCGCATGAAGAAGAGCGCCACCCTCATCAACGTGGGAAGAGGCGCGCTCGTCGATGAGGCGGCGCTCGCGGCAGCCCTCAGAGCGGGCGAAATCGCCATGGCGGGGCTCGACGTCTACCGCTATGAGCCCCTGCCCGCCGACAGCCCGCTCATCGGGCTGCCGGGCGCCGTCCTGCTGCCTCACACCGGCGGCGGCTCGAACCGCCAGTGGGACGTGGACATCCCTGCGTCGCTGGGGAAGATCGCCGCGTTTTTCAGCGGGGATGACGGGGCGTCATAGAGGGGCGAGAGCGCTCTTTCCCATAAATCTCTCCTATGAGGTTCCCCTTTCTTTTGATAAGCAAAGAGAGATTTCATCCCGCCAAGCGGCGGCGGATTCAGGCGCTATTGTTCGGTCGGCTTCGTATCGGCGTTGAATTCTCGGGGAGAATCGCCATGAAGAAAAAAACCACGTATACGGCCACTATCGGCAGAGACGGGCAGTGGTGGATCGGATGGATTGAAGAGGTTCCCGGAGTCAACTGCCAGGAGACATCGAGAGAGGAACTGCTGGATTCCCTCACAATCTCCCTCCGGGAAATGCTGGAAATCGATCCCGCCAAATCGCCAGGGGAAAATTTCGAAAGAGAACTGATCACCATATGAAGCGACGGGAACTATTGAAACATCTCTCCGAGAACGGATGCGAAGAGCTTAGATAAGGCAAAAAACATACCTTGTGGCATAATCCTGCGCTTAATAAGTATTCCACCATTCCCCGGCACACCGAAATAAGTAATTTCCTATGCAAAAAGATTTGCAGGGATTTGGGCGTAGCGCCCATCGGATGAAGAGTGGGCGCATTCGTCCTCTTGAACCGCCCACCACCCGATAAACCATAACGCACAGCAATCCGCCTGAAACCCCTGCGGATTCCGGCGCATCGTTCAGGTCGAGCAAAAACAACAATAAATTTCTTGCCGATCGCCACGAAAGCGGTTAACATCGAAACTTGCAATCAGAAAGAAGATGAGGCTATAGCCTGGATGCTTCCCAAGACCCGGGATAGCCGAAGTGAGCGTTTCTCAAACTTGAACCTGCTCTCGGGGGCGAATCGCCGAAAGAAGAAGGAGGGGGTTACTCATTTTTCCCATTCCCTGCCAGAGGACCCAACTCGAACAGAGAATGGTACTGACTACTCCACGAGGTTGAGCAGCAAATGAGTAACCCCCAATTTCTTCACCCCTCCCGCAGGTTTCGAATTCCTCTTTTCAACTCACTTCCGCTTTCCACCGGCTGGATGCCGAAACAGGAAGGGGGTTACTCATTCGCTTTACATTCCCTGTCGAAGGATTCAATCTGACAAGAAATGAGTGCGACTCCATGAGGTCAAACGGCAAATGAGTAACCCCCAATTCTCCATCTTCTCCCGTGCGTTCCGAACGCGCCCCTGAAACTCGCCCCGCCATCGCCGTCGCATCCGCCCCCTGAACCACAAAACTTCATCGCCTGCATGGGGCGGTTCGCAAGAATACAGGACCTCCGGAAAGAACACCGGTGAAACGACACGCGCCACTTTCCCTTTCTCACTCCGGTGCCGAAAATGCCCTTTCCTCATTCACGGCCGACGCCCGATCGATCGGCTCTTCTGCGCCTCCTCCCCGTTCTTAATTGAACAGTCAATCAATATTTGACGATACCAATCCGTATTCTGTATATTGGTTTGCCTAAGCCGCTTTTTTCATTTTTTAGATAATTGAATTCATCATGAAGCCGCTTGACCCATACGATCCTCTCACTTCCACTCGCGGATTGATTCACTCAAGCCTAAGGACGAAGTCCGGGCTGGTTGGCATACAATCCACGTTTTGGAAGAAAAGTTGGTTCCCGCCTATTTCAACTCTCGGGAAGAGTCGTCTTGTATTCAGCGGGCAGCCCGTGAGATCGACCACACATGGATTGTATGCCGGGTAAAATAGTGGGGGATTGAACCTGACTTGTCAAGTGGAAAACGTGGCTTTCGGTGAAGCTTAACCATTTATTCAAGAAAACCCCCGCCATCATCCGGGAGCAGGAAAAAACGAAGAACACCTTCCCTGCCGCCCCACGGAATTACTGCATCCCGCACCCGCCTTCGAATCGACTTGCACGGCGCGCCGGGCGTCGGTGCATATTCCTGAAACGCGCTTCCCTACTTCTGCGCCCAGTTGGGAACCTCCTCCCCCTCGGGGATGTACTGCACCAGCTCCACCGCGAGGCCGCCCGTGGTGGCCGCGTTCGTGAAGGTGATGACCCCGCCGCGAGACCCGTAGGTGGGCGCGAGGACGAACTCGACTCCCTTGGCTTCCCATTCGGCCATCGTGGCCCTCAAATCCTCGACGACGAAACAGACGTGGTGCAGACCCTCGCCGCGCGCGGCGATGAACCGGTTCAGCGGCGCCTCGGGGTCGCTCATCTCCACGAGCTCCATCACCGCGCCTTCGGCCTCGTAGAAATCGAGCCGGGCGGTGTTGCCGGGCCGCTCATAGACCCTTCTCTCCTGAAAACGGAAGCCCAGCAAATCCTCCATCACGCTCTTCTTCTCATCCAGATTGCTCACGGCGTAACCGATGTGATCCATTTTCGGCATCTTTCAGAACCCCTCCCGGAAATCAAGAAAACGAGAACACGACTCGTATGAGAACGCATTCGCAGGCTACCGCGTCCCCGCGCCCGTGCGCAAATTCTTCCAGGCGCAAGCGACGCGCCCCCGCAAAGGAGAAAGACGCCAGCAAGGGGCTGTTGAAAAACCCCGAGGAGAGAGGAATCACTCCCCCCTTGTCGGGGCTGCCCTAAAAGTCCTCCCGAGGAAGGGAGGGCATCCCGAACATCGAATTGTTTACCGTAGGGACAGGCCTCCGTGCCTGTCCTGACGAAGGAGAACCACGGAGAGCAGGACAGGCACGGAGGCCTGTCCCTACAAAATCATCGCACCCCTCTGCGGTCGGCTCCTCCACCGGAATGACAGCCAAAACCCGAAACCGGGCGGAGGCGCAGGTTCTCGCCTCGAAAACCAACCCCCCCTACCCCCCCCTTGGCAGGGGGGTAAAAAAAGAACGCCCCCTTGTCGGGGGAGGGGTATGAAAAGGCGACGTCCGCCGCCGGTTGAGGGGCTTTTGTTTTTTCTTGCCCCCCTGACAAGGGGGGGTAGGGGGGGTTGCCCTTATCCCCTGAGGAGGGAGACTTTTTCAACAACCCCCGCCAGCGAGGATGTTCATCCGCAAGCGCGTCTCGCCTCTCGCGCCCGCCCGGCGGAGCGGTCGCCCCACCGGGGCAGCCGCCTGAAAGGGGTGGCCACCCGAAGGGGCGGTATGTATACTCTGCCTCTTTTGCGCAACAAAGAGGATTCTCCCGAAGCGTATGTCCAACATTACGCCGCTTTTGAACATCGTCTTCCCGGTCATGGCGGTGATCGGCATCGGCTTCCTCTACGGCCGGTGGAAAAAGTTCGACCCCAGGGTCCTGGCCGAGCTCGTCCTGTTCCTGCTCGCCCCCGCCGTGATGTTCGACGCACTCGCGCGCCAGCACATCATGTGGGATGAGTTGATCAAGGCGGGCGTCTTCTCCACGCTCATACAGGTCATCCCGGGCCTGGTCGCCTGGGCCATCAAGCGCGCGACGGGCATGACGCATCGCTCCTTCGTGCCCAGCGTGATGCTCATGAACTCCGTCTCGCTGCCCTATCCCCTGGCGCTTCTGGCCTTCGGCGAGGAGGGCCTCGCCCAGACGGTGCTGCTCTCCATACCGAACGTGTTCATCTCCTTCACGCTGGGGATCATGGCATACGGCGGGCGCGCCGACGTCAGGGAGCCGCTCAAGATGCCCGCCCTCTACGCGGCGATTGCGGGCATCGCCGTGGCGATGGCGGCGATCCCCGTGCCCAAATTCATCCTGCGCTTCTCGCACCTGACCGGGCGCGGCATGTTCCCGGTGGAGCTCTTCACGCTGGGCTACAGGCTCCGCTCCATCCGGGCGTCTGATTTCCGTGTAAGCCTCTTCGTGGCGGCGCTCCGGTTCGGGCTCGGGTTCGCGCTCGCCTGGGTGCTGTGTGAAGCCTTTGCGCTCACGGGCGCGTTCCGCGCTTCGCTCTTCCTGATGTCGTGCAGCCCGCCCGCCGTATTGAACTACATTTTCGCCGAACGCTACAGCGAGGAAGGTTCCCTGGCCGCCTCCATCGTGTTCACGGGCACGGCGCTGAGCCTTGTCATCATACCCCTGCTTCTGCTCTATCTGGGCGTGTCATAAAAAGCAGGGATTGTTGCCGAACCACGGCAATGGGGGTTGTTGAAAAAGTCCGATAAAGGAAGATTGGCGGTTGTAGGGACAACCCTCCGTGGTTGTCCCTCGTCAGGGCAGGTACGGAGGCCTGTCCCCAGGGCCGTCATTCCGGCGAAAGCCGGAATCCATTTTACGCCTTTTGCCTTTCTTTAGGGTTCCTGCGCATCGGCGGGGATTGAAACGGCCCCGCTCATTCACGCGCACCCGCAAATGGATTCCGGCTTTCGCCGGAATGACGATGATCTGTGAATAGAGGTGGCGCAGGGGCGGTTCGCGAACCGCCCCTACAGGTTCCTTCTTCAAGGGGGCTGTTGAAAAAGCCCATAAGGACAGGCGCAGGGGCCTGTCCCTGCGGGTTCGATTCGAAAAGCACGGGACACGCAGGGGCGGCCCCCCGTGGCCGTTCTCGATGCGCCTTACGTCTCACCCCGGCCGGCCTTTTCCTTGAGCCATTCTCTCAAAGACTCCTGGAAGTAGACGGCCGCCGCCCCGGCCACGACAGCGACGATGAGAAGCGCGACCACCATCCCGTATTGCTCCTCGTACATCCCGGCTCCCTGGACCCCCAGCATGATGGTGCCGGGGATTCTGCCCAGAAAGGCGACGATCACGAACGTCAGGGTCCCCAGCGGGCTCAGGCCCAGCAGGTAGCACATGTAGTCCTTGGGAAAGCCGGGAATCGAGAAGAAGATAAAGGCGAGAAAAGCGCCCCTGTTCGTGATGAGGAAATCGAATTTATCGAGAATTTTGGGCGGGATGAGTTTTTCCACGAAGGGGCGGCCCAGCCTTCGCCCGATGCAGAACGCGAGAAAACTGCCTATCGTCAGGCCGATGGTGCTCAGGATCGTCGCCGTGAGCGCGCCGTAGACGTAGCCGCCCAGAAATCCCGTCAACTCCCCCGGTATGGGGGAGAAAACCACCTGGAGCACCTGCACGCCGACGAACACGACCGGACCCCAGGCGCCGTAGGAATAAATCCAGTCCCTGAACCTCTCTTTCTCGTCCTGGAGCTTCACCAGGTACGCCCAGGCGTCGTCTATCTGCCCCCGGAAGAGGTAGGCGAGCAGCGCCGCCGCCAGCAGGCACAACCCCGCCGTCCACAGGATTTTCGTCTTGCCGTTCAACTCGGTTTTTCCTTTTGCGGGCGATGAAACGCCTGGAACGAAAACGAACCATTACATACCACCAAATCTCCCGCATGGATAACAAAAAAACTCTTCTCGGCGCAATTGTTGACACGGAGCCGCCCGCCCGCCAAGATCGGTGGTTCACGAGACTTATCCGAAATCACCTGGAGAAGAGATGGCCGACGCCCGCCCGAACGCGCATCCTGAAGACCTTGGCGCAGACCCCGCGCAGACGGGAGAGAGCCGAATGAGCGCGGGCGAACTCACCAGCGCCGCCAAGGAATGCGCGCTCTCACACGGCTTCGATCTGGCCGCCGTCGCCCCGCCCGGCCTGGGCGAGGCGCACGGACGGTACCTTGAGTGGATCGAACGAGGCTACGCGGGCGAGATGAGCTACCTGAGCAGAAACCCCTACGTGCGCGGGGATTTGCGCCGCCTCTGGCCGGAGACGCGCGCCGTCCTGGTCGTCGCCATGCAGTACAAGCCCGAGCACGAGACGCCCCACGCGGAAGGCCAAGGCAAAATCGCGCGCTACGCCCACGGCGGGGACTACCACAAGTTCATGAAGAAAAGGCTCATCCGCGTCCTGCGCGATCTGAAAGAACTCGACCCCGGCGTCGAGGGCAGAAGCTACGTGGATACCGGCCCCCTGCTCGAGCGCGACCTGGCCGTCCTCGCGGGCCTCGGCTGGAAAGGGAAGAACTCGCTCCTGCTCTCACGTCGGCTTGGGAGTTATTTCTTCCTGGGGTGTCTTCTCCTGAACAGGGCGCTGGAGCCGGACACGCCCTTTTATGAGGAGCACTGCGGCACGTGCACCCGGTGCATCGACGATTGTCCGACGAACGCCATCGTCGCGCCCGGCGTGGTGGACGCCCGGCGCTGCATCTCCTATCTCACCATCGAACTCAGAGGCCCGATACCCCGAGAGCTCCGCGCTCCGGTGGGCGCGCACATTTTCGGGTGCGACATCTGCCAGGAGGTGTGCCCCTGGAACGACGACGCGCCCCATGCGCGCGAGCCGCGGTTCGACCCCCGCCCGGCGGCGCTGGATCCGCAGTTGCACGAGTTCGCCGCGATGGACGAGCGGCAGTTCCAGAAGGCGTTTCGCGGCACGCCCGTCATGCGCGCGCGCTACGGGGGGTTTTTGAGGAACGTCATCGTCGCCATCGGCAACACGGGAGGCGCCGAGAGCATCTCGCATCTCGCCCGCGCGCTGGAGCACCGCGAACCCCTGGCCCGCGGCCACGCCGCCTGGGCGCTCGCCCGGGTCGGCAAAAGAGTGCGCGAGGAGCGCCCGCGCTTCGCCCTGGAGGCCAGGCTCGAAGTCGAAAGAGACGCCTGGGTGCGCGAGGAGATCGAACTCGCCCTCGGTGAATTCTCCCTGATGTCACTGCCTGTGGTGGATTGGGCGGAGTGAGAAACCAGCAGGCCTGAGAGCCAACCCGCCTTAAGCCTCCTTCCCTCCCGGCGTTCCGGCGTCTCTGCTCGTGTGCTAGAATCGGGGCCTCTAAAGACAACTCGGCGTCTTGAGCCGGTTCAGACACGATGGGAGCGCGCCATGAAAACCGTATCCGCAAACGGAATCGATATCGCCTACCAGGAATCGGGGAGCGGGCCGCCGCTCCTGCTCCTGCACGGCTTTTCGCTGGATCACACCATCTGGGCGCCGCAGGTGGAAGCCCTGCAAAGAAGCTACCGCGTCCTGGTCCCCGACCTGCGCGGCATGGGGCGGACGCCGCACACGGGCGGACAAATCACGGTCGCGATGATGGCGGACGACATGGCGGCGTTCCTGGGCGCGCTCGATATTGGCGCCGCCGCCGTGGCGGGCTTTTCGCTCGGCGGATACATCCTGCTCGAGATGGTGCTCCGCCACCCGCTCAAGGTGCGCGCGTGCGGGTTCATCAGCACACGGGCGACAGCGGATACCGAAGAGGGAAAAAAGGTGCGGCTGCAGCACATGCAGACCGTCATCGACGAGGGGATGGCGGGCTTCGCCGGGCATTTTCTCGAGAGCCTGTTCGCGCCCGACTACATCGCCTCCCATCCGCTCGAAATCGAGGCCACGCAGAAGGTCGTGCTCTCCCAGGTTCCCGATTCCATCGCCTTGCTCATCGACGCGCTCAGGAGACGCGAGGAACTGACGCCGCGCCTGGGCGAAATCGCCGTTCCCTGCTTGGTGTTCGGCGGCACGGGCGACGCGCTGGTGCCGCACGCGCAGATGACCGCCCTGCACGAGGGGCTGGGCGACTCCGTCATCGAGTTGGTCGAAGGTGCTGGCCACACGACGCCGTTCGAGTGCGCGGACCGCGTGAGCTTCCAGCTCGACCAGATGATGCAGCGCGCGGGCATGTGGATGTAGGCCTGGCGTAAAGGGTTGTTGAAAAAGTCCTTCTCACTCGGAATTGACCACCGCCGTCATTCCGGCAATCAATGCCGACCGAGGAGGGAGGGATTGCCCGGAATCCACTTTACGCCTTTTGCCTTTTATCAGGATTCTCGCGCATCAGCGGGAAATGAAACGCCGTCGTTCATACACCCGTATCCGCAAATGGATTCCGGCTTTCGCCGGAATGACGGTGGATACTCCAGGTTTTTTGGGGAAACAACCCCTGTAGTGGGCCGTTATTGTGAACGGCCCAAGGTCGCGACCTGTCCCTACGGCGAGAACGCGCCGCTGTCGCAGGGGAGGGCCTGTGTGTCCTCCCCCCACACTACTCCCAAAATACTCTTTCTTTCAGCCAGTCGATTTGCGCCGCGGGTGCTGCGAGGACGGGCTCGGGCGCCCGGCGGCCGGCGGCCAAAGCGGCGTAGTCGATCTCCGCTCCCGAAAGGTAGCGCACCCTTCCGCCCGCGCGCTCGTAGACGAGGGCGGCTGCGGCGAAGTCATACGCGCGTATCGGCTCCATCAGCGTACCGAAGGCCGAACCCGCCGCCGTCAGGCAGATATGGCAGGCGGCGGAGGCCAGCGCGAGAAAGCGCCCCGGATAGCGATGAGAGAGGCCCGCCACCACACCGCACGGAATGAAGAGATAATCATGCGCGTTGGGAGCCCTCTGATCGACTTGCGGCAGCGGCGCGCCGTTTCTCATCGCGGGGCCTGAAGCCGATGCGGTGAAGGTCTCCCCCATCGCGGGCATGTGAACGACGCCCGCTTCCACGCGAGAGCCTCTGAGACACGCAATGGAGACAGCCCAGAAGGGGAGTCCCTTGAGATAAGGCCCCGTGCCGTCGATGGGGTCTATCGCCCACCAGCGGGTATCCGGGCCGATATCGCCTGAGCCGCTCACGCCGCTTTCTTCCGCGAGTATGGGGTCGCCTGGATACGCCCCCCGAATCGCCTCGATGATGACGCCCTCGGCCTCCCTGTCGGCGCGCGAGACGATGCTCCGCCCCTTGGGTTCGGCCTCCACGCAGCCGGACAACTCCACCGCGCGCGCGCCCGCCTTGCGCGCGGTCTCTTCGATGAACGAAACGAGGCCTGACACCGGGTTCCCCTCTATCTTGAAAACACTGAGCCGCGCGCATGATGGAGGAGGCTCTGCTCCGTCGCAAGGGCGGGGCGGACGTGAGGCCGTTAAAAAAATGCCCCAAAAACAGCGAGTGGAATTCTCCATCGACATACGCTTATGAAACGACTCCTCTTTTGAGGGTCGTAGCCGGCCGGCGAGAGTGGGAACAATCACTCCCCCCTTGAGTGGGTTGTTGAATAAGCCCCGTCTGCGACCCCCGCAAACCGCCAACGACTCTTTCCTCACCCTGAGTAGCCGCCGAAGGCGGCGTATCGAAGGGCGAGGGGCTCGCGCCGGGACGAGAGCAAACGCTCATTCATCAATCGCGTTTGACCTTCGATACGGCGCTTACGCGCCTACTCAGGATGAGGGGTGTCGGGGAACGGCGGAGCCTGTCCCGAGCGAAGTCGAGGGGCCGCTACTCAAGATGAGGCGGAGAGGGGTTTTTCAACAGCCCACTCAAGGGAGGAGAGATGTATCTTACCTCTCCGGTCGGCTACATACGCCGAATCACGAAATCAGCTTTTGCAACAAACCCGCGCGCAAGACCCGAATCATCGACAAAAGGGGGATGAATTGCTAAAAGAGAAGAAAATTCGACCGCTTCACGGAATTCATAGGAGACCGACTCATGCCATTCGCCCGGACCCATCGACTCACCACCAAGGGGGCCAAGCAGATGATGGCCGCCGCCATCGCCAAGGCGGAGGAGTTCGGCATCCCCGTCACCGTGGCCATCGCCGATGCGGGCGGACACCTCGTCCTGCTCGAGCGCATGGACGGCGGGCGCTTCCACACCGTCCACTCATCCACCACCAAGGCGGTCTGTTCGGCCTCGAACAAGCGGCCCACCACCACGCAGGGCGCGCAGGCCCAGCATCTGGACACCGCCCACGCGCTGGGCCTGGCCCTCGCCGCCGGCCCCGAGCGGTGGACGGCGATGGAGGGCGGGTTCCCGATTCTCTACGAGGGCGAGTGCCTGGGCGGCATCGGCGTGAGCGGGGGCGACTGGGAGCAGGACGAGGCCATCGCGCGCGTGGCCGTGGAGGCCGTGGGCGCTTCTTTCTGATTTCACGGCATCGCTTCGGGCGGATTTTCAGGAAACCCCAAAAACATGATTCGTTTTTCCAGTCTTCGTATATGAAGGAGCCATACCGACAATGAGTTCAAAACCCCTGAGAGTGGCCTCGCTCGGCATGGGCTGGTGGTCGGACGTTCTGGCGGATGCTATCGGCAGAACCGACAAGATCGAGATAGCCGCCTGCTTCACGCGCTCCGAAGACAAGCGCGCGGCCTTCGCCAAAAAATACGGCTGCGAGCCGGCGGGCAGCTATGAGGAAATTCTGGCGGACGACTCTATCGAGGCCATCATCAACACCACGCCGAACCACGTGCACCTCGAATCCACGAAAGCGGCGGCCGAGGCGGGCAAGCACGTTTTTCTCGACAAACCCATCGCTCACACGGTCGCGGACGGCAAGGCGCTCACCCGCGCCTGCGCAGACGCCGGCGTGGTGCTCGCCATCGGCTACCAGAGGCGGCGGGAGAACCACTTCCGCTGGATCAGGGAGAAGATAGACGCGGGCGAGTTCGGCAGGCTCGTGCAGGCGGAGTGCAACATCAGCAGGGACAGGGAGGGCCAGTTCGAACCCGGCCACTGGCGCTACCAGGCCGACGCCATGCCGGGCGGCGTCATGCTCCAGATCGGCATCCACTACGCCGACGTGCTGACCTACCTCATGGGGCCGGTCGCCGCCGTCTCGGGCCGGACGGCGCAACTCGTCCTGCCCGGCGACAACCCCGACGTGGCGAACCTCATCCTGGAGCACGAATCGGGCGCCATCTCGAACCTGACGGCGAGCTACGCCTCGGCGTCGGAGTATTACCTCATGAACATCTACGGGAAGACGGCCACGGCCTACTACACGCTATTCGACGGCCTGCGCGTCCTCTACCGGGGAGAGAAGGCGCCGCAGGCGGTGGCGTGCGATAAGAACGACACCATCACCGAAGAACTCGAGGAATTCGCGGACGCCGTGCGCGGAGGCGCGCCTCCCGAGATGGAAGGCGACGCCGCCGTGTCCTCTCTCGCCGTCATCCGCGCGGGCGTGCGCTCAGCGAAAGAGGGACGCCGCGTGGAGGTGGCCGAAATCCTGAACGACGAGAACGAATAAACTGATAAGGAGAAATCATGCCACGCATTCAAGCCGGTGATATCCAGCTCAACTACGCGGAGCAAGGAGAGGGGGAGGCGTTCCTGTTCATCCCCGGCCTCATGGGCCTTTTGGACGCCTGGGACTTCCAGATGCCCCATTTCTCGGATCGCTACCGCTGCATCACCTTCGACCACAGGGGCACGGGAGAGAGCGACAAGCCCAGGGACGCCTACTCCACCGGCATCATCGCGCAGGACGCGGTCGCCCTGCTCGACACGCTGGGAATCGAGAAGGCCCACGTGGCGGGCACATCCACGGGCGGGTGCATACTGCAGAATCTCGCACTCGATTATCCCGACCGGATAGGCTGCTGCGTGTTCACCAACACATGGACGACGGCGGACCCCTACATGACGCGCCTCCAGACCTCGCGCAAGCAGATCGCCGAGGCCTACGGTCTCGAGGAATACATCAAGTTCAGTTCGCTCTGGACGTGCGGGTGGACGCAGTTCGTGAACATGTACGAGAACCTCCTGGAGCTCGAAGCGCGCCAGAAGGACACCATCGCGCCCGTGGAGGTCATCACCGCGCGCCTCGACATGACGCTCAGCCACGACAGGACGTCCGAGATTCACAAGATCGACAAGCCCGCGCTCATCATCGCCGCGAAGGACGACGCCTTGACCCCGCCGTATTTCGCGCAGGACTTACAGAAAGCGATAGCGGGTTCTGAGCTCGTCATTCTGGAAGAGGGGGGGCACTACAGCTACCGCCGCTCCCATACCGAGTGGAACGCGGCCGTGGATGCGTTCCTGGCCGAAGCGGGCGGTTAGAGGGTTGTTGAAATAGCCCCGCTCCTCAGGGGATAAAACCAACCCCCCCTACCCCCGTCGGGGTTGTTGAAAAAGCCGACATTTGAACAAACGCGTGCTCCTCGCTTTGCAGGCCACAGTACCTGCCTCACCCTGAGTAGCCGCCGAAGGCGGCGTATCGAAGGGCGCTCCCTCGATACGGCGCGCAAGCGCGCCTACTCGGGATGAGGATGGAGTTTCGACGTGGTTTACAGGACCTACTCGGGATGAGGGAGAGGCCAATTCCGACCAAGGAGGACTTTTTCAACAACCCGTTGTCAGGGGGGCAAGAAAAAGCAAAACCCCCTCAGCCCGGTGGGGGCGCATCGCCTTTTTATACCCCCCTGTCAAGGGGGTGTTGAAAAACCCTATCGAGGAGGAAGTGACCGCCTGCTCCTCCGCCCGATTTCGGGTTTTGGCCGTCATTCCGGCGAAAGCCGGAATCCATTTTCGCCTTTGCCTTTTCGCCTCCTCCTTCGGATGGCTTTATTCTCGGGTAGCGAGGGACAGAATCGAACACAAAAACGAGAGGCGAATCTTCTGGATTCCGCATCCGGACGCCGCGCGACAACAAGACCGTGGCCGCCCCGCCCGCTGAAAAGTCAAAATGGATTCCGGCTTTCGCCGGAATGACGACTTCGTGGCGAATCGCATCAGTTGTCTCGATAACGACACCCGAATCCGGGCGCATAAGAAACCCCTCGTCAATTCCAGTCGAGAAGGTTTTTCAACAAGCCCGTCAAGGGGGGGTAGGGGGGTTGGTTTTCAACAAATGAGGGGGCAATCGAACCGACCGGGGAGGCGCCGCCCCGTAGGGACAGGCCTCCGTGCCTGTCCTGATTCGAACCATCCTGCAAAAGGACAACCACGGAGGGCAGGACAACCCCAAAGGGTTGTCCCTGCTACAACCGCAACACCGACTGACGAGGACTTTTCCAACAACCCCCCTCAGGCTTCCTCTTCCTCTTGTTCGATGAGGTTGATCGCTTTCCTCGGCCTTACGCGCTCAGAAGGTGGGCCGCTTGCGCCGCTCGGCGCGGCGGCCGCAGCGGCGAAGCTGGCCGGCCGGATGAGCGCCAGGAAATCCACCCACAACGAGAAGACGACCGGTATCAGCAGCAGGGTGAAGAGCGTGGACATGGCGAGTCCGCCCAGGACGGCCGAGCCCAGCCCCCGGTAGAGTTCGCTGCCCGCGCCGGAGGCGAGCACCAGCGGCAGCATGCCGAGAACGGTCGTCGTGGTCGTCATGAAGATGGGGCGCATCCTGTCGCGCGCGCTCTCGAGAATCGCCTCGCGCATGGGCAGGCCCGCGCGGAAATGGTTCAGCGCCTGGTGGACGAGCAGGATCGCGTTGTTCACCACGATGCCCGTCAGGATGATGAAGCCCAGCATGGTGAGCGTGTCCATCTTCACCGACGGTTCTATCGAGTTCATCAGGCTCACCATCAGCACGCCGCCCGTGGCGGCGAACGGCACGCTGAACATGATGATGAGCGGATAGCTCCACGCCTCGAACAGGGCCGCCATCAGCAGATAGGTGATCAGGACGGCGAGCACCAGCGACCACTGGAGCGACCCCCAGGTTCGCTCCAGGTCCTTCGCCCGTCCGCTCACGTCCACCGAATAGCCGAGCGGAAGCGTCTGGCGCATCGGGTTGATGACCTCCCGCTTCATCTTGTCGATGGCGTCCTGGAGCGGGAGTTCCTCGCCGATGTTGACCGTGAGCGACACGGAGCGGTCGCGGTCGATGTGCTCGACTTTCGTCGGCCCGAGCGCCGAGCGCACCTGCGCGATGTCCGCCAGCGAGACGACTTGACCCTCCGGCGTGTGCAGCTTGATCTCCTCGATCCGCTGCGTCCTGGTGAAATCGGAAAGCGGCCCGCGCAGGATGATGTCGAGTTCCTCTCCGCGATCACGGAAAAGGCCGGCCTTGGTTCCGTTCACGAGCGTCTCCACAACGCTCCCGATCTCGGCCACCGACAGGCCGAAATCCGCCGCCTTCTGGCGGTCCACGTGCACCTGAAGCTCGGGATTTCCCAGATCGAAGCTTGAGTTCACGAAACGCACGCCGTCGAGACCGCGCGCCCTGGCGCCCACGTCAGCGGCGATACGCTGAATCTCGCTCAGGCTGTCTCCGGTGATGTCGACCTGCAGGTTGATCCCGCCGATGAAGCCCGAGCCCCGCCGCCTGAACAACGACGCCTGGGTGACGAACGCGCGCACCCCCGGTATGCCCTGCATCATTCCGAACAACTTGCGCACGAGCCGCCGCATGGAAGCGAGATCGGAGTATTCCTTCTTGGCGATCATGCCGACGATGGGGTTCTGCGCGCGCGCCACGGCGAAAAACCGGTCGATTTCCTCCACGCGGTCGAGCCGCGTCTCCAGAATTCGCACGATCCTGTCCATCTCGTCGAGGTTCAGACCCGGCGGCGTGCGCATGAAAGCGAATATGAGGTTGCGGTTGCCCTTGGGCAGGTAGTCGATGGGCGGGAAGAACATCACCGCCAGGGCGACGGCGCCCGCCGTGATCCCCGTGGCCACGAACAGGCGGCGCACCACCCCACGCAGCAACCAGGCCAGGACGCCCACGTAAATCCGCCGGCAAAACCTGCCCAGCGCGTATACCCCCAGGATGCGGAAAAAGTGGGTCAGCGGAGAGATCTTCCCCGCATCGCTCAGGATGCGCGAACTCAGCATGGGCACGACGGAGATCGACACCACGAGGGAGAGCGCCACCGCCACGCTGATGGCAATGGCGATGTCGCGGAAGAGCTGGCCCGATTCGTCCTGGACGAACACCACGGGAACGAAGACGGCCAGCGTGGTCAGCGTGGAGGCCAGCACCGCCCCCCAGACCTCCTGCGCGCCGTCCACGGCGGCGTCCCACTTGCTCTTTCCCATCTCGCGGTGTCGGAAGATGTTCTCCAGCACGACGACGGAGTTGTCCACCACCATGCCGACGGCGAACGCCATGCCCGCAAGCGAAATGATGTTGATGGAACGATCCAGCACGAAGATCAGGATGAACGTGGAGACGACGGTGACCGGGATGGCGACGCCGATAACCATGACGCTCGAAAGACTCCCCAAAAACAGGAGCAACACGCCTATCGCCAGCGCGCCGCCTATGAAGATGTTGTTGATCACCAGGGAGCGTGACTGGTGGATGTAGTCAGTCTCGTCATAGACCTGTATGAGTTTGATGCCGCGGCCTGCGTAGGTTTCGTTGACTTCGGCGATCGCCTTTTTGACCCCCGCCATCACCTCGATGGTGTTGGCGCCCGTCTTTCGCAAAACCCCGAAAGCCATAGTGGGCACGCGCCGGATGCGAATGTAGCGGGTGGGATCGCCGTAGTCGAAGGAAACCTTCGCCACGTCGCGCAGATAGACGGCCCCGCTCCCGTTTTGCGCAATGATGGTGTTGCGCAACTGGTCGAGGCGCGTGAAGTTGCCCACCGTTCGCACCGCGTAGCGGCGCTTGCCCTCGTCGATCCTGCCCGCCTTGGTGTTCTTGTTCTCGCGCCGCAATGCCTCTCTCAAGGCGGAGACCGTGATGCCGCGCGCGCTCATGGCCGTGTAATCGAGCGTAACGCGCACCTCCCTGTCCCGCCCACCGAACATCCAGACCTGGCCCACGCCCTCCACGCGCTCGAGCTTCGGCCGGATGACGGCGTCTCCCTCCACACGAACATCGTTGATGGGAAGTTTGGTTTCGACGATTATCCAGGCGATGGGGCTTTCAGAATCCGAGTTGAGCGCGTTGACGGTGGAGCGGTCCGAATCATCCGGCAGGTCGCGCACGAGACCGAGTTTCTCCGAGACGTCGAGCCGGGCCACGTCCTTGTCCACGTCCCAGTCGAATTCGAGAAAGACGCGGGACTTGCCCTCCTCGCTGCGCGAGGTCATCCGGTCGAGGCCCTCCACCGAGGTGAGTTTCTCCTCTTTGGGCTTCGTCACCTCCTCTTCCACCTCCAGCGGCGCGGCGCCGCTGTATTCGGTTTCCACCGTGATGACGGGCCTGTCGACCGTGGGCGTCATCTGCACCGGAATCCGGTAGAGGCTGATGGCGCCGAAGAGCACCGCCAGGATGACGCCGACGGTGGTCGTGACGGGGTATTTGACGCTCGCGCGGGGCAGATTCATCCCCTCTCCTTCATCGGCGGCCTTTCTTTCACTCGCTCATATAGGCAACTGTGTTCATCTATCTTATCTTATATGTCCGGTCTAAAACTGAAAAAGATAGCATATCCCATCCACGTGACAAGGGCTATCTCTCGGAAAGATGGTTGATTATCCCGTCCGTCGTGCCATAATCGCCGTACGGAAAAACTCGCCAAACGACTCGGGGCGATGCGCTGTAGCATCGTTTTCGGATAGCGAGAATTCAGTGGATACGATGAGATGAATCGAAGCGCTTCACAAACGACCGCGACGCCGAGAATCGAATATCTGAAAGTACAGAACTTCCGCGCTTTACGCGACGTAGAGTTCAAGAAACTGACACCCATGACAGCGTTGCTGGGTCCCAACGGCAGCGGAAAGTCCACGGTATTCGACGTGTTCGCGTTCCTCGCGGAGTGTTTCGAGTCGGGCCTGCGGCGCGCCTGGGACAGACGGGGGCGGGCCAAGGAACTAAAAACTCGTGGTGCAAAAGAACCTTTGACAATTGAAATCAAGTATCGTGAAAAACCACGGGAACCGCTTATCACCTACCATTTATCTGTCGATGAGCGTGGTGGCGTACCAGTAGTCGTCTATGAATGGCTTAGATGGAAGCGAGGCAGTTACGGGGCGCCGTTTCGCTTTCTCGAATATCGTGCGGGACAAGGTCAGGCAATCAGCGGCGCAATGCCTGACAGCAAAGGCCAAAAAGAAGATATCCCCTTGAATTCTCCCGATCTATTGGCGGTCAATGCGCTCGGACAATTTCAGGATCATCCGCGCGTGGCGGCTTTGCGCGACTTCATCATGGGCTGGTACGTATCCTACCTCTCCGCCGACAGCGCGCGCGGCCAGCCCGAAGCGGGACCGCAGGAACGGTTGAGCAAGACCGGCGATAATCTCGCCAACGTCATCCAGTATTTGAGCGAGCAACACGGGGATCGACTCGACCGCATCTTCGACGCGCTGCGCAAGCGCGTGCCGCGCATCGAAAAAGTCCTGGCCGACCCCATGCCCGACGGGCGACTACTGCTGCAAATCAAGGACGCCCCGTTCGAACAACCCCTGCTGGCTCGCTTCGCCTCCGACGGCACGTTGAAGATGCTGGCCTATCTCGTGTTGCTATACGATCCAACACCGCCGCCATTCATCGGCATCGAGGAACCGGAGAACTTTCTTCATCCAAGGTTGCTTCCCGGACTGGCCGAGGAATGCCGGGCGGCCTGTGAGCACGCGCAATTGCTGGTTACCACGCACTCGCCGTTCTTTCTCGACGCGCTGCGCGCCGAAGAAGTGCGCGTTCTGTGGCGCGATGAAAAAGGCTACACCCAAACGCGACGCGCCGACGAGCTGAGCGGTGTCCCAGAGTTTATGAAAGAAGGCGCTCTGCTCGGGGACTTGTGGATGGAGGGGTATTTCGGAGTGGGAGACCCACTGAAGCAACATGACGCCAATCTCAGCAAGCTCACTTAGTACATCAAATGACGGCGCAACATATCGAGTTTTTGGTTGAAGAACCATCTATAGAGGCGTTTCTTCGTATTCTGCTCCCACAGTTGTTTTCAAACGAACACACATTTGAGATTCATGTGTTCCAAGGCAAATCCGACTTACTTAAAAAGCTGGAAGCCCGCCTTCGTGGATATCGACATTGGTTGCCGTCCAACGGGCGAATAGTCGTTATGGTCGACCGCGACGATGAAGATTGTCATGATCTCAAGCAAAAGCTCGAAGATATAGCGAATTCATCGGGCCTCAGCACGCGCTCGCAAACCGACGGTTTTACCTGGCAAGTGGTCAACCGCATCGTCATCGAGGAACTCGAAGCGTGGTACTTCGGCGATTGGGAAGCCGTCCGTCGCGCTTATCCAGGAATATCAAAAACCATTCCGCAACAGGCGAAATATCGCGATCCCGACGCTATCTCCGGTGGTACTTGGGAGGCCTTCGAACGAATTTTGAATAACGGTGGGTACTTCAGAACCGGGTTACGAAAAATCGAAGCGGCTCAAGCCATTGCCGAACACATGGAACCCGCTCGAAACAAATCGCATAGCTTCGCTAAATTCCACGATGCCCTGATTGAAGCCACCTCGTGATCGGACCGCCGAGGACCCATCACAAGGTCGGAGATTCACGCGCCACCGGATAGCGAACCCGCGTTAGACGCGAGCGCTTCACCCCCCGGCGCCGCGCCGGGAAGCGGCGGTGGGTTTCCCGCCTCTGCGGGGAGCGCCTCCGGGTCCTCGCGCGCCGGGCCGGCCGCCCCGGCCCTGCAGGCGAACGGGCATGCCGGCTCTCAGGTTTTCGTTCCCTTTCACCACCACCTGCATACCGGCCCCGAGCGCGCCGCCGGTGACCTCCACGAAGGAATCCACGCTTCTGCCCTGTGTGAAGGAAACCTCGCGAACGCGCCCTTTCTCGAAGACGAAGACCGATGCGCCACGCGCTCTCAGGATCATGGCGTCCTTGGGCACCAACAGCACCTTGGCCGCCTTTCCGTATTCGAGGCTCAGGCGGGCGAACATGCCGGCCTTGAGGTCGTAGGACTCGGTGTTCGCTATCTCCACTTCCACCGGGAAGGTCCGGCTCTTGGGGTCCGCCTTGGGGATGACGCCGCGCACCCGGCCCCTGAACGTCCGGCCCCCCAGGGCGTCGATGACGACGCGCGCCTCATCGCCCACCCGAACCAGGGATATGCGCCGCTCCGCAATCGGGGCCTGCACCAGCACCTTGTCGAGTTCGATGACTTCGGCCACGCGGCCCCCCTTGGTGAGCCACTGGCCGACCTCCACCCACTCCTGGGTGATGAAACCCGTGAGCGGGGAGCGAATTTTCGTCTTGGCGAGATCGTCGCGCACCCGGGCGACGCGCGCCCGCACCCTGTCCACCTCCGCCTTGGCGCGGGCCTTCTCCTCCCTCCGGGGGCCGAGTCTGGCTATCTCCAGGTTGCGGGAGGCCTCCTCGAACAACTGCCAACTGGCCTCGTAGACGGCCTCGGCGCGATCGAAGCTGGCCTTGTCCAGAATTTTCTTCTCATACAGATCCCGCGCGCGGTTGAGTTCGAGTTCGTTGTTCCTCATCTGCGCTTCGCGCTCGCGAACCTTGGCCTGGAGCGCCGCGATCTCCTCGGGACGCTTTCCGCGCTCCAGGCGCAGAAGGTCCTGGCGCGCCTTCTCCAGTTCCGCCCGCAGGATGCGCAGATCAATCTGGAGACCCGATCGCCCCACCGTGGCGAGCACCGTCTCGTTCGCGCGGACGAAATCGCCCACTTTGATCGGGGCCGACTGCACCCGGCCTTCGAGTTCGCTGCTTACGACCGAGCGGCGGTAGGGCGCCACGCTGCCCACGGCGGTGAGGCGGTTTCTCACCTGGCGCTCCACCACCTTCGCCACGGACACCAGCGGCGGGGGCCGCTTGCGCGGACGCCCGGCTTCGGAGGCCGCGATGTTCAAGCCGAAAGATGCAAGAATGATGAGAACGGAAATGGCTCGGGCGATGAGAGAGTTCACGAATCTCCTCTTTTCTCAAAAGGGCCACGCATTGCGCGTCGGCTCTTCAGCGGCAGCAAAGAAAAATATCATCCCAAAACCCTTGAAAAATCGCAACTAAGGAGTGAAGCCCCACGAGCAAACACCGCGTGGTCGCCCCTCTGAAATTCGCCGCTTGTTCTTTCGGGGCTCAAGGTTCATAATGGCGCTTCCAGAAATTCAATGAACCGGAAGCAACGCCCGCCGCTCGGGAAACGGCCTTTCACATGCGCATCGTTCTCGCCGGTCACAACGTCGACGTCGACGTTCTCCGCCAGATGAAAAAAGAGATCATCGAGCCCGCCGCCCGCGGCTGGGAGGAAAGCCGCCTCGACGCCATGAGCGAGGCCGAACTGCGCGCGCAGACGGCGGAACTCCAGCGCAGGGCCGCCGATTTCCTGGAACGCGACAACCTGACGCCCGAGCCCATCAGCGCGTCCTACGCGCGCATCAGCCGGGATCCGCGGCCCATCGACGAACTCCGCGCCATCGCGCGCGAAGAGGTGGAAAAGGCGAGAAAGAGCAACCAGACCATCATCTTCGGCTATGGCCACAGTTCCGTGGCCGAGCACGCGAGCTTCAACATCGACGTCATCGGCGTGAGCCGCTACGCGGTGGAGGAGATCCAGAAGTTCAGGCTCCTCGCCTACACGGAGAAGAGCCAGCGCTACATCCTGCTGGAAGACGATTTCGTGATTCCTGAGGAAATCGAAACAGCGGGCATGAAGGGCCTGTTCGTGCGGACGATAAAGGCCCAGAACGCCTGTTATCACGCGCTGTATGAAAAACTGAGGCCCTGGGTGTTCGACCAGAACCCCGAACTCGCCGCGAAGAAGAGAAACCACAAGACGCTGGAGGGCTGGGCCAAGGAGGACGCGCGCTACATCGTCTCTTTCGCCACCGAATCGCAAATCGGCATGACGCTCAGCGCGAGGAGCCTCGAGCACGTCATCTGCCGCTGCGCCTCGCACCCTCTCGCGGAAATCAGGGAATACGCGCGCCGTCTGTATGAATGCGTCGAGGGCGTCGCGCCCTCGCTCGTGAAATACACCGACCCCACCGAATACAACATGCATACCCGCGCGGCGCTGCGCGAGGCGGCCTCCGACATCCTGGGGCGAGTGGACGAGGAGACCGAGCCGGTTCCGCCCATCGCCGCGGAGAAGGACGTCTCCCTCATCGACGTCACCCCGGACGCGGACGCGCTCATCGCCGCGGCGCTCCTCCATTCATCCTCAGGGAAAACGATGTCGCGGTGCAAGGCGGCGGCCCGGGAGATGAGCGCGGAGGAGCGCGCGCGCTTCATCGCCTCCACCTTCCGGCTCATGCGCGGTCACGACGCCGTGCTCCGCGAATTCGAGAACGTGCGCTGCGTGTTCGAGGTGACGCTCTCCGCCGCCTGTTTCGGGCAGCTCAAGCGCCACCGCATGTCCACCCTGAACACCCAGCCCTACGACATCTCTCTGGGCGTGACGGTGCCCTCGTCAATCACAGAAGCGGGCGCAGAACTCGAGTTTCAGGCCGCCGTGGATGAAACCAACGCCGCGTACGAGAAGATCGCCGCGCAAACCCCGACCGCCGCGCCCTACGTGCTCACAAACGCGCACAAACGCCGCGTGCTGTTCTCCTCGAACGCGCGCGAGCTCTACCACGTATCGAGGCTCAGGGAAGACCCTCACGCCCAGTGGGACATCCGCGACAAATCCACGCAGATGATCAAACTCGCCAAAAAGGTCATGCCCGCCACCATGCAACTCGCCGTCGGGAAACATCTTTTCGAGGAAACCCACGCGGCGCTCTTCCCGCAGGAAGTCGAGGAAGCGAAAAAAGAGACCGTCAGGTAACGCCCTCTCCATCCGCCTTTTGCCGGAACAGGACCGCGCCTCCCGCGGCCAGTCCCAGAACGTGCAGCCACGCGGGCCCCAGGAACAGGAGGAGCGACGCGCCCGTCATCACGGTCCGCAGCGCGTTGGTCATGGGCGCCCTGCCGAATCCCATCGTCGCCATCGAGAGAAGCGCGATGCCTGCGCAACTGACGGCCAGGCGGTAGGCCACCGTCCAGAACGTCCCCTCGAGCAAAAGGAGTTCGGGGTAGTAGACGAACAGGTAGGGCACGATGAAGGCGGTGACCGCCAGCCTGCAGGCGGTGAAGCCCGTCTGCATCGGGTTCGCGCCCGATATGCCCGACGCGCCGTAGGCGGCGAGCGCCACCGGCGGCGTGATGGAGCTGATGACCCCGAAGTAGAAGATGAAGAAGTGCGCGGCCACCAGCGGCGCGCCCAGACTCGTGACCGAGGGCGCCACCACGATGACCAGAAGCAGATAGGCGGCGATGGTCGGAAGCCCCATGCCCATGACGAGCGAGGCGATCATCACCAGGAAAAACGCCAGGAACAAGGACGTCGCCGCCATCTCCGTCACCAGGATCGATATGCGCACGCCGACCGCTGCGAGCACCAACAGGCCGACGATGAGGCCGATGGCCGACGTGGCGGCGACCAGCCCCAAAGAATTTTTCGCGCCCGCCTCCAGGCTCCTCAAAACGGCGCCGCCCAGATCACGCGCGCTCGCTTTCGCCTCGGGCGTCTCCCCCGCCCGGAACACGGGCAGCGCGATCAGAAAAACCGCCACGCAACACAGCGCGATTGGCAGCAAAAGCCCGACGTAGGGAATCTGTCCGACCCACGCGAGTTCGGTGGGTATCTTCCAGCGCGCCAGACCCAACGCGACGGGAAAGACGATGGGAAGCCCCCGCCACCCCGGTACCAGCGCGAAGCAGACGCCGAGCAGCACCAACGCCAGCCTGTGGAGTTGGACTTCTCCCAAAACAGGCAGGGCGATGCTCTGCGAGATAAAGCCGGAGGCGCTCACCGGTCCGAAAGCGAAGAAGATGGCCGCCAGGATCAGAGCGCCCGCCAGACAGGCGCCCCGGTTCCCCCACCGCGCCCGTATGAATCTCAGCGAGCGCACCATGTCCACCATCACCAGGAGCGAGACCACCGCCTTGTATCCCGCCAGGCCCGGCGTCTCGCCGCTCACGATGCTGGCCAGCAGGATCAGCACGGGGATCAGAAGGTAGCCCCCCTGCTGCACCTGCTCACGGGCGTCGGGTATTTCCGAAGCGTCCATCCTTTTCAGGCCGAGCCTGCGCGCTTCGAAATATATCGACGTCGAGAGGCTGAAGTAATACAGAAAGGCGGGAACCAGCCCGTAGAGCATCAGGTAGACGTAGGGGACTTCGATGATCTCGGACATGATGAAGACGCTCGCGCCCATGATGGGCGGCACGATTTGCCCGCCGCACGAGGCCACCGCCTCCACCGCGCCCGCGAACAGGCGGGAGAACCCGGTGCGGATCATGAGCGGTATCGTGAACGTGCCCGTGCTCACCACGTTGGCCATCGTGGAGCCCGAGACCATGCCGAACATCGAACTGGCGACGACCGCCGCCTGGGCGGGTCCGCCCCGGAACCGGCCCGTGAGCGCGAAGGCAAGGTTGATGAGTATCTGCCCGGTGCCCGTGGCTTCCAGAAGGGCGGAGAACAGGATGAAGATGAAGATGAACTCGCTCATGATGGCCGAGATGGTTCCGAACGTGCCCTCGGAGGTGAGCCACAGATATGCCGCGAGCCGGCTGTGCTCCTCCCCCTTGAACGTATAGATGGCCGGGTCCAGAAAGCCGCGTCCGGGCCATAGCAGGAACAAGGCGGCGAGAGCGGCGAAGCCCACCGCGATCTTGAGACCCGCGTATCTCCTGAGTCCCGCGAATATGAGAACGCACGAGAAGAAGATGAGCGTCACGTCGCCCAGGTAGGCGTAGACCACGATGCACAGCGTCACCAGGAACAGCGGGATGCCCGCAGCGCGGCGCACCATCTCGAGCAGCATGACGGGGCCGAGCCCGGCGACGATGAGGTCGAGCCCCGTCTCGGCCCCGCTTCTGTCCGCCAGCGCTTCTTCCTCGACCACGAGGTAGATGCAGGCATACAAAGCCAGGCCGATGAAAAGCGCGTCCCACCCGACCGCGAGCGCGCGGGCGGGGGGCGTCATATCCTCTCGCTCTCGCCAGTCCAGCATGGGCTTCGTGAGGAACACCAGCACGCTCGCGAAGGCGAGCATGGTCGCGCGCTGGGCGAACGGGGAGAGAATCCCGAATCCCACGGTGTAGAGTTCGAACAGGGAAAAACCCAGCGCGAGCGCCGTTACGATTTTGGCGTTTAGCCTGCGGTAGGCGTCCAATGCGGTTCACATCCTCGGAAATGAGGCCAAGAATCCGCCCCCCTCGCGGATTGATTCGATTCCGTGAGGGGGGTCCTGATTTTCAGAACGCGCAGAACGCCCTAGCAGCCCTTGGCGCCCACTTCCTTGTAGTAGCGCTTGGCGCCGTCATGCAGCGGGAAGGAAAGCCCCTGGCAGGCGCCGGCGAGCGTGACGTTCTTCGCCGCCTTGGCCGTGCCGTAGAATTCCTTGAGGTTGCCGAACAGGGTTTTCGTCACCTTGTAGACGGTGTCGGCGCTCACGTGGGTGCTGGTGGAAAAGCCGAAATTGATGAAGATGGTGCGGATCGGCTTTTTGTTCACCTGGTTCTTGCCGTAGGTTCCCGGCGCGATGGTGGTCGGCGTGAGGCCGGGGCCGTAGGTGGCGACCACGTGCTTCACGGCCGCTTCGTCCATGTCCACCAGACGGATTTTCTTGAGCGCCGCCAACTCCTGCACGAGGCCCATCGGCGCCATGCCCATCGTGAGGTGGGCGGCGACGTTGCCGTTTCGCAACTGTCCGAAGCCGCCACGGAAGCCGGGCGTGCTCTCTTTGTACTGGCCTTTCTTGAGGCCATGCGCGGGCAGGAAGTAGCGCGCATAGGTCTGCGTCGTGCTGGCGGCCGAGCCCACCGATACCTTCTTGCCCTTGACGTCTTTGAGGTTCATCACCCCTGAGTCCGCCAGAGCCAGCCACTGGAACTGACCGAAGGGATACGCCAGAACGGCGCGCAGGTTCTTCTTGGGGCCTTCTTTCTTGAAGCGCCGCTCTCCCTTATAGGCCCACGCGCCCACAGGACCGCCCAGGCCCCAGGCGAACTGCGCCTGGCCCTTGGCGATGATGCGCGCCTGCGCCACCATGCCCTTGGCCGATTGCGGCGTGGCGCTGACGCCCGCCTTCGATTTGAGGATTTTGCTCAACCCAACGGCGAACTGATAGGGCTGGCCCTTGAGGCCGCCGCCGAGAATGGTGACCGACTGCGCCGAAGCGGCGGCGGCGAAGGTGAATACGACTCCAACTGCGAGGACGATGCTTAAAAATGTGCGTCTCATCAAATTACCTCCCTGGGAAAATGCCGGAAAGACCCCGCTCGCAAGCGAGGCGCTCGGGATGAAAAAGAATCTCTATGGATCGAATGCGCATGGTGCGATGAGATGATCCTAACACAAGAGCCTTCACCGCTTAAAATGAAAATTCTCCAATCCATTCGCCCGCCCCGGCGCGGCGAGCCCGGACGAATACCTCGAACAAAGGGCGGCGGGGGCGAGGTTGTCCGTCTCGTTTCTTCCGTGCGAAAATGCCCCTCCAGACTCAAAATTGACGCAGGTCGGCAAAGGGCTTAGGCTGGCGGCGCATCTTCGGTCTTCAACGCAAATGCCGCCGGGAACTCAAGCTGTCGGGGAATCGACATGGTGACTTTCTTCCAGACGCTCATCCGTCCCGATCGGGAGGAGAGCGCCCAGCGCGCCGAAGTCGCCAAGGCGGCGAATCTGCTCCAGGTGGGGGAATTCCAGTTCCTCCAACTCGCCTACAGCGAATGGCACGGCGAGGAGATGTCCGAAGAACTCATCAATCAACTCTTCATGGCCTATATGCTCCACGATCAGGTGCCCTTCTGGGCGCGCCGCCATGCGCACCGGATACTGGCCCTCGATAAACAGGGTGAACTGGATGAGAACGACCCCGCCTACCACCGCTACGACAAGGATTACGGCAAAAAACTCCCCGCCGACATCAAGCGCTTCATCGTGACCGCCACCCTCATGGTGTCGATCATGACCGGCATCGTCTGGCTGAGTCACCTCGCCGCCGGGGAGAGCACCTCTTTCCTGCCGCCCTACTTCGAGAAAAAAGAAATGAAGGCCATATCGAAGGAGCGTAAAATCCAGGATACGTCCCTGGCGCCGGGCCGCTACAACAGATAGCGTGGATTAAACTTCCAAGCCGAGGTTGGTCATGTTCGATTTCGCAGGCGAGAACCAGCAAGCCGTGAACTTCATCTTCCTGTTCGTCACGGGCTTCATCGCCATCAAGGCCATCCGAACGAAAAACCCCGACGGCGGGGCGGATTTCGTCCACCTGCTCTTCGGCTGCATCGCCGCGGTGTTCTTCTTTCTGGTCCTGTTCCAGGACGTGCTCGGCATCGTGAGGTTTTAAGGCGTCACGCCCGCTGAATCGCCACATCGTTTCCGTATAGACTTCAGGGTTTGTGCATCCGCTGCGCCGCGTCGATTTCCGGCACGCGCAACAGGCGTTTTTCCGGCGGGAGGGCGAGTTGCTCCTTTAGATAAATCGCACGCTTGCGCACCGTGGACGGGTTCGGCGTGCCGTAGATCACCTTGTCGATGATCCCGGGCCCGTCCAGCGCTCCCTCGTCGGTCCTGAGCGCTTCGATGTAATCGGCGAGCGCTTCCTTGTAGCGGCCTTTCGTGTCGTGGACGATGCCCCGGTTGGCGTATGCCGCCGCCATGACGCCTGCGCCCGTCGGGTCGTCGGGCTCCAGGTTTTTCCTGAGATAGTCGATGAGGTAGGTGAGTTCGGCAGTAGCCTCCTCGTATTTCTTCGTCTTGATGAACACCAGCGCGCGGCCCATCAGCGCGCCCCGGTGGTTGGGCCGCTCACGCAGCGCCTGGTTGAAGCTCGCGAGCGCTTCATCGAAGTTCCCCTCGGTGAGCCGGATGTCGCCCTCGCGGGTGGCGTAATCCCCGGGCGCTTCTTTCGCATACATCTCCCACAGCGCCCACGCGGAGAACATGACGAAAATGAGGATCGCCATGTTCTTGATGAAGCGCTTGAGCACGCGCGGATTCATCAGGACTACCTGAAAAGATGGTTCATATAGAAATAGGAGAAAACGAAGCAGAGCAGCATCGCCGTTATTCCGGCGCGGTTCTTGAGTGCGAGACGTTCCTCGTCCGAGGTTTCGGAGCCGTCTCTCTCCGCCCGCCTGACGTAGAGCACCCAGATGAGCTGGCGCACGGGCAGGAACAGTGCTGCGCCCAGCGCGAGAACCCATAGCAGCATATACTTTGCGGTGAACAATTCAGCCACGGCGTCACTCAGCCATCAGGGCGGCGGAAAAACAACGCGGGGGAGGGACACATACCCCTCCCCCGCATGGTGATACCTACATCATTGCGGTCTCGTCTAGGACGATCCCGCCTGCTGCGCGGCCACGTCGCCGATGTCCTCCACGAGCGCCTCGATCTCCGTCTCGGGCACCGTCGACATCTCCATCTTGTAGGCGAGCAGCCACATCATGCCGACGCCGAGTGCCCAGAAGAGAATCTGCCAGGCCCAAATGGAGGGTATGCCGAAAGTCCACCCTGCGTAACCGGCGTTCGGGGCTCCGAAAATCCAGTTGCCGATGACGGCGCCCGGGCCGATGCCGAAGAACATCCAGGCCAGCGTAACGCCCCACGCCATCGGGACGAGGCCCTGTTTCTCCGGCGAAAGCGAAGCGTGCTCGGCCAGGAAATCGTGGTACTTCTGCCGGTGCGCCGCCGCCGCCGCGTCCTGCGTTTGCGCGGAGACGATCCAGCAGACCGCCACGTTGAAGATGATGCCCCAGCCGGCGGAGTGAATCGTCCACGGCCAGCGGCCCCAGGCGTCGATGCCGATTCCCTTGAGAATCGTGAGGCCGAAGTTCTCCGTGAAGATGACCGCCAAAAGACCGGCCGCCAGGCCCCACGTGGCGCCTTGCCTCGTGATTTTCGGCATCCAGCACACCGCCGCCAGCGCCGGCCACATCTGGAAGCCGAAGGCGACGGCGAGTCCTCCAAGCAACACGAGCGCGTCTCTCGAGAACGTCGCCACAAGGAGTGCAGAGACCACGATGATCAAAACGCCTATCCGGCCCGCCACCTTCTGGGTTTCATGCGAGGCGCCGGGGTTCAGATACCTCTTGTAGAGATCGCGGGTGAGCATGCCGCCCGCCGTGGACATGTACGCCGCACCCGTAGACTGCATGGCGGCCAGGGCGCAGACGGCCAGTAGTCCGACCAGCCACGGCGCCGCATCCGCAATGTAGTTGAAGTAGTACGGCACCAGCGAGTCGGGCTTTTTCGCAATGGACGCGGCCAGCACGTCCGATATCGCAAGCCCCGCCTTGGTCACCGCCGGGTTCGCGCCGAGAAGGTGCGCGCCCATTCCCTGGGACGCGGTGAAGAAGAACAGGATGAACCCGATGCCCGCCGAGGACGCCCAGACCTGCTGGGGCGCGAAGGGGCGCGGGTTGTTGTTCGAGAACGCCCACATGGAGAACGCCGGGGAGGACTGAATCCCCATGAGCGCGAACATGTAGGTCAGGCACATGATGCCCGTCCACAGACCGCCCACGGGCGTCTGCTTGCCCAGACCGGCCGTGAACTGGATGACGCCGGGGATGGCGAAGTAGGCGTTGTAGTCGCCGCCGCCGTACCCCTTCGTCGTTCCCCACTTGCCCACCGGAGAGGCCGCCAGCTTGGCGAGGCCTTCGTTCAGCGCGCCCCATCCACCGGCGATGCTGAGCGCGATGAAGCCCGTGATGACGATGCCCAGTGCGAGCAGAATGCACTGGAGCGTATCCACGTAGGCGACGGCGCGCAGACCCCCGGCTGCCACGTAGATGAGCACGACCGCCGAGAGCAGCCACATGCCCACGTTGACGCTGAAAGCGCCGTCGGTCAGCACGTTGAACAAGAAGCCCGAAGCCCCGAGCTGAACGCCGAGGTAGGGAATCGAGAACAACATGGCCACGATCACCGTGAGGATGCGGATGGCGTCGCCCTGGAAATAGTCGGCGAACATTTCACCGGGCGTGACGTATCCGTAGCGTTTGCCCAGCATCCACTGGCGCTTCAGGAATATCACCCCGGTAAAGGGAATGGTGATGGTGTAGAAAGATGCGTAGGCGTACTGGAACCCGTCTCGATAGATGAGTCCCGGGTGTCCCATGAACGTCCACCCGGAAAACGACGTCGCCGTCGCCGCCAGAACGAACACCCACATGGATAGCTGGCGACCCGCGATGAAGTAGTCGCCGGCCGTTCTCGCCATCCTCGCGCACTTGATGCCCCAGAAAATGCAGTAGGCCCAATAGAGCACGACGAAGGCGAACAGCCAGAAGATCTTCGCATTCATACAAGCGCCTCCTTATTGTGTAGGATACAACCCAATTATGCCGCACATCCTGAACGCGAGACCCAAGCCTCGCCTCACGCCGCAAACATTGAGCATCCTCCGATAAAGATTCCTCCCTTGTAACGATAATGCGGAACTTCCACAGGGCGAAATTTTTATTGGCGCATATATCAATGCAGTTTCAAATATATGGCGTATTCTAACCTTTTCCCGACAAAATGCAAAACATAAAAAAACGGAGCATTTCCCCGGAATCCTCCATATAGCGTTATTTCCAGCAAAAACAACCCTCTCGCGAGGGGCTGGCCGGTGGAGGAATTCCCGGGGAGCGGCTTCTGGTTCCCGGGGGGATTTGGTGAAAATCCTTGCGCGGACGAGGGGGCGAGGCCCGAGGCCGGCAAGGGGCGCACGCCGGAGCGATGGAGAACATAGAGATATTTTAACGGCGCTTCACGGGAAGAATTAAGGCGGGATTTTTGAGGGGGGCTGAAACCTGCTTGGAAAGGTAGAAGATATCCCCCAACTAAAAAGGCCGGGGCCGCATGGCCCCGGCCTTCTCGTATTGGATGGTGCGCCAGGGAAGATTCGAACTCCCGACCTTCTGATCCGTAGTCAGACGCTCTATCCAGCTGAGCTACTGGCGCGCTCTTTCTTTATAGCCCGCAAGACGCGCATCTTGCAAACAAAACGGGGAAACTACCCCCACCGGGAAGCAAGGTCAACAGGGCGGTGGGTGCGCAGCGCACATCATCTCTTCCGGGACGAGAATGCCCTGCCCTTAATGCAAATTATTTTCCCGCGCGCGCTTGAAAACTCTCTCGCTTATCCTTTAGACTCCCTCTGCGGTTTAAAAGGAAACCATCCATTTTTTCGCGGTTTCGGGGGGTTGCGGTTGTGCGCTTCGCCCTGTCGCGGCATGGCCCGGAGGATACGCTTCATCATGATGAGTTGGCTCCCGGAGAACATCTCCATCGAAGGAGAGGAAATCGACTTTCTCTTCTATGTGTCCTACTACCTGACGGTGGTCGTCTTCATCGGCGTCGCCGTCGCCATGGCGTATTTCATCATCAAGTACCGCGCCAAGCCGGGCGTGAAGGCGAAATACACGCACGGCAACAACACGCTGGAAATACTCTGGACGGTGATCCCCACCTTCATCCTGCTCGTCTTCGTCCTGATGACGCAGACCTCCTGGGCGAAGCTGAAACTGGCGATACCCCAGAACCCCCACGTGCGCGTCGAAGTCACCGGCAAGCAGTTCAACTGGATCGTCCGCTATCCCGGAGACGACGGGAAATTCGGCACCAAGGACGATCTGGTCCTCGACAACCAGTTGAACGTGCCCGTGAACAAGCAGGTGCTCATCTCGCTCAAGGGAGCAGACGTCATCCACAGCTTCTTCATTCCCCAGACCCGCATGAAACAGGACGTGGTGCCCGGCCGCACGATTCCGCTGTGGTTCACGCCGACCAAGGTGGGCAAATACGAAATCCCCTGCGCGGAGCTTTGCGGCTTCGGGCATTCGGGCATGAACGGGGAGATGATTGTCCACTCCGAGGCGGACTACGCGAAGTGGCGCAAGAAAGCCTGGGAGGAGAAAGACAAATAAACGGCCGTATTCATGAGGGCGCGCGCCCTCTTTCATATTTTGAACGTGTCGGCGGGAGTTTTCCTCCGGTAAACCAAACTTACGAGGGATGCAGGAAACCATGAGCGAAACCACGGCAGACGCACACGGCGCTCACGACCACCACGAGGGTGGGTTCTGGAGCACATACGTCTTCTCGCTGGACCACAAGATGATCGCCAGGCAGTTCCTCTGGCTCGGCCTCATCATGATGGTCGTCGGCGGAATTCTCGCCCTGATCTTCCGCTGGCAGCTCGCCTGGCCGGAGACCCAGGTCTGGGGCTTCGAGTGGATATCGGACGAGAGCGAGGGCATGCCCGAGGGCTACGTCACGCCGAACTTCTACAACATGGCGGTCACGATGCACGCGACCATCATGGTGTTCCTCGTCGTGATGCCGATTCTGGTGGGCTGTTTCGGGAACTTCCTCATCCCGCTGATGATCGGGGCGCGCGACATGGCGTTCCCGGTGCTGAACATGCTCTCGTTCTGGGTCGCCGTACTCGGCGCCGTCATCATGACCGCCGGATTCTTCGTCGAGGGGGGACACGCCGCCGCCGGCTGGACAGGCTACGCGCCGTTATCCACCATACCGGAATACACCGGCGTCTTCATGGGGCAGACGTTATGGGCGTTAAGCCTGTTCGTGCTGAGTTTCTCCTCGCTCATGGGCTCGATCAACTACATCACGACGCTCATCAACATGCGCACCGAGGGCATGACCTGGTTCCGGGTGCCGCTCGTCGTGTGGTCCCTGTTCGTCACCGCCATCCTGGGCCTGCTGGCCCTGCCTATTCTGGGCTCCGCGGGCGCGATGATGATCTTCGACCGCGTGTTCGAGACCAACTTCTTCAACCCCGCGAAGGGGGGCGAACCCCTCCTCTGGCAGCATCTGTTCTGGTATTTCGGCCACCCGGAGGTCTACATCCTCATCCTTCCGGGCATGGGCATCGCCTCGGAGTTGCTGCCTGTCTTCTGCAGAAAACCGATCTTCGGCTACCGGGCCATGGTGTACGCCATGCTCGCCATCGCCTTCCTGTCCTGGATCGTCTGGGGCCACCACATGTTCCAGTCCGGCATGAACCCCGCCCTTGGCTCGGCCTTCATGATGACGACGCTCGTCATCGCGATACCATCGGCGATCAAGACCTTCAACTGGCTGGGCACCCTGTGGGGGGGCTCGATCCGCTTCACCGTGCCGATGCTCCACGCCCTGGCGTTCGTCATCCTGTTCGTCATCGGCGGGCTGAGCGGCATCTTCATGGCGTCGAACGTGGTGGACATCTACATTCACGACACCTACTTCATCGTGGCGCATTTCCACTACGTCATCTTCGGCGGCAGCGTCTTTGCGCTCTTCGGCGGCATACAGTACTGGTTCCCGAAAATGTTCGGAAGGGCCATGGACGAGGCGCTGGGCAAGGTGCACTTCTGGCTCACGTTCATCTTCTTCAACCTGGTGTTCTTCCCGATGCACATCCTGGGCGTGGGCGGCCACATGCGGCGCATCTACAACCCCATGCAGTATGAATTCCTGCAGGGCATGCAGCCGATCAACGTGATGATCACCCTCTCCGCGCTTGCGCTGGGGCTCTCGCAGATTCCCTTCGTGTTCAACTTCTTCGCCACCGTCTTCCGCTGGAACGCGAAGTGGTTCCGCGTGCTCACCCAGGCGGTCTCGGCCATCGTGGTCGGCTTCATCGGCTACAAGAGCGTGGCGGTGATGTTCGAGGGCATGATGGAGCCCGAGCCCTCGACGGGCGCGCGCATCGCGGGCACGGTCGTCGCCATCGCGCTTGCGGTGTGGCTCTACCGCTATCTCGAGAAGAACATGGCTCCGCTGGGCGCCGACGCGCCCCAGAATCCCTGGGACGCCAACACGCTCGAGTGGGTGGCGCCCACGCCGGCGCCTCACGGGAACTTCGGCCCCACGCTTCCGGTGGTCCGGCGCGGACCCTATGAGTACAGCGTCCCCGGCGAGGAAGCGGACTGGGCGCCGCAGACCGAAACCATCGACCCCAAGTACGCCGAAGCCGGACACTAGCGCCGCCGACGCAAACTACCCCGGGAGAGAACGCGCATGGCATCTGACCGCCGTGCCGGCCTTCCCGCCGTGAAAGGGGGGGGCTGGCCCCATCGTTTCGCCCTGCTGACCTGCGTCTTCACCGTCGTGCTCATCCTCGCCGGCGGTCTGGTGACGAGCACGGGTTCGGGTCTCGCCGTTCCCGACTGGCCCACCACGTTCGGCTACAACATGTTCCTCTTTCCCTGGTCGAAGATGGTGGGCGGCGTTTTCATCGAACACTCACACCGCCTGCTCGGCTCGCTGGTGGGGATTCTCACCATCCTGACGGCCGCCGCCGTCTGGAAGACCGATGAGCGCAAATGGATGCACCGGCTGGGTGCGTTCGCTGTCGGCCTGGTGATTCTACAGGGCGTGCTCGGCGGCATGCGGGTGGTGCTCATCAAGCTCAACCTGGCCATCGTCCACGCCTGCGTCGCGCAGGTTTTCTTCGGCCTCATGGTGAGCATGGCGCTGTTCACCTCCCGAGGCTGGCATGAGGAGACAGACACCGTTGACGACAGACGGCTGGCCAGGCTGAGCCTCATCACGGTGTTGCTGCTCTACACGCAGATCATCTTCGGCGCGGTGCTGCGCCACACCGGAAACAGGCTCGACGCCCATCTGCTCTTCGCGGCGCTGAGCACCATCCACGTCATCCTGCTCTCTTACAAGATACTGAAGCTGCCGAACGCGGGCGCCCTCGCCAGAGAGGCGAACTTCCTGTGGGTCCTGCTGCTCGTCCAGCTCGCGCTCGGCGTCGCCTCGTGGATCGGCAAATACGCCGCCATGGGCGAGGCCTTTAGTCCCGGATTTATCATCGTGATGACTTCCGCCCACGTCGTGGTGGGCGCGATGCTCTTCGCGGCCTCACTCGTCGTGGCCCTTCGTCTCAATAAAGACGGCCCCTTCGCCTTCAAGGCCGCCGAAACGCCCGTTGCGGCGGGAGGCGCGCGCGCATGACGAATCTTCGCACAGAGGCGATCAATCTCGACGCCGCCAAAAGAAGAGCGGTGGACTACCTGGAACTCACCAAACCGCGCATTCTGCCGATGGTGCTCGTCGTCACCGCCGCGGGCTTCTACCTCGCCTCGGGCGCAGGCCTCGATATTATCCTGCTCATCCACACGCTCATCGGCTCGGCCCTTGCGACGGGCGGCGCGCTGGCGCTCAACCAGGCGTCCGAGGAAGACCTCGACGCCCGGATGATCCGCACGCAAAAACGCCCGCTGCCCGACGGCCGCCTCCTGAAGTTCGACGCGCTCCTGTTCGGCTCCGCCGTCATGCTGCTCGGCGTGGCCTACCTGGCCGTTCTCGTGAACCCCTTCACCGCGCTTCTCATCGCGGCCACCGGCGGGCTTTACCTGTTCCTGTATACGCCGCTCAAGCGCACGACATCGCTGAACAGTGTGGTGGGCGCGGTTCCGGGCGCCATGCCGCCGGTCATCGGCTGGGCGGCGGCCACGGGCGCGCTCTCGATCGAGGCGTTCGTGGTGTTCTGCATCATGTTCCTCTGGCAGATCCCCCACGCGCTGGCGATCGCCGTGATGTACCGCGAGGACTTCGCGAGAGCGGACATCAAGCTCCTGCCCGTCGAGGACCCCGGCGGCGCGAGCACGGGCAGGCAGGTCATCTCCTATTGCCTGGCGCTCATTCCCGCCGGCATGGCCCCGGCGCTCATCGGCATGGCGGGTCCCCTTTATTTCACGATCTCCATCATCCTGGGGTTCGCCTATCTCGGTTATGGCGTCCACATGGCCAGAGAAAAAGGCCCCGTATCCGCGAGGCGTCTGTTCTACTACTCGCTGACTTATCTGCCGGCGCTGCTGCTGGCCATGATTTTCGGATGAACGAAGCGATGGACAAGACACAAAAGAAGAACAAGATCCGACTTACCGGGATTTTGCTGTTTCTCTTCATCGTATGTCTGGCCGCCTTCGCGTGGACAGTAGCCATCGTCAAGAACTAGGCGGGAGGAGATCCGTTGAATCCGGTACTCGAAGCGCCGCCGAAAAAAAGCACGGAGCGATGGGAAGACGCGCCGCCCCCTCCGCCGCCGCCCGAACCACCCGACGATAACGGGGACAACGGAAATGGCGGAGGAGACGAATCCCAGGGTTCGTCTCCCGCCGGAAAACCCGTGCTCGGAAACACCCAACTCGCCATGCTGGTCCTGATCGCGGCCGAAATCATGTTCTTCTCGGGCCTGATCGGGGCCTTCCTGGTCTTCCGCTTCAGCGGGAAGCCCTGGCCGCCGCCCTTTCAGCCGCGCCTGCCCGTGGAAGTGACCGCCGTCAACACGGCCCTCCTGCTGCTGAGCAGCTACACGATGGTTCGCGCGCAGCTTGCGCTCAAAAGAGGCGACGCGAAGGCCCTGCCGCGCCTGCTCACCATCACGGGCGTTCTGGGCGCCGTATTCCTCGCCATCCAGGGATATGAATGGGTGCGGCTGGTCAGCTTCGGACTCACCGCCTCGGCGAACGTGTACGGCTCGCTCTTCTACTCCATCATCGGTACGCACGGGTTTCACGTGTTGAGCGCGGTCGTCTGGCTGGTCGCCGTTCTCGTTCGCGCGCATCTGGGAAAATACTCCGCCCGCAATCCCAACGGGGTGGTCGCATGCGCGATGTACTGGCATCTCGTAGTGGGGCTTTGGCCGATTCTGTTCTACCTGGTCTACCTGCTCTGACGGCGCAGGAAAGGCTTGAAACGTTGACACTTTCGCGGAGCGGGTGGCATACTCGCCTCAAGGAGATTCAGGTGAAACCAGTCGTTGCCATTCTCATCGCCGCAGCTTTGGGGCTCGTCCTGTCCGCACAGGATTACGCCTTCGCCTGCGCGGTGTGCGGGGTGGACAGCGAGCCCGGTTTTCTCTGGAGCATGGGTTTCCTGATCAGCATGCCGTTCGTGATCGCCACGGTGACGGGCGGTTATTTCGTATACAATTCCCGGCGTTCGAAAAGAGAGCCGGCGAACAAAGGCATTTTTACCGATTAAGAAGGAGAAGGCGAAGTGAGTGAAGCCGCCGCCGTGGATCACGCCCACGGAGTGGAACCAGCAGAAACCCCGCTTACCCCCGAAAGCTGGGGCAAGCTGGGGATGTGGGTATTTCTGGCGGGCGACGCCATGTCGTTCGGAACCTTGCTGGCGGGTTACGCCATCATGCGGGGCAACAGCGCGAACTGGCCGAACCCCACCGAGGTGCTGGGCATCTCGCTCACCGCGTTCATGACGTTCCTGCTCATATGCAGCAGCGTGACGATGGTGAAGGGCCTGGACGCCATCAAGAAAGGCGATCAGGAGGGGCTGGTCAAGTACATGTGGCTCACCGTAGGCGGCGGCCTTATCTTCCTGGCATTGCAGGCCTACGAGTGGACCCACCTGATCAACCTGGGGTTGGGCCTCGCCACCAACAAGTGGGGCGACAGCCTCTTCGGCACCACCTTCTACATCATCACGGGCTTCCACGGCATGCACGTGACCGGCGGCGTCATCTATCTGGCCGTCATCGCGATGCGCGGCAAAAAGGGCGTTTATTCGGCGACGAACTGGAACGAGGTGGAAATCGCGGGCCTCTACTGGCACTTCGTGGACCTCGTCTGGATTCTCGTGTTCACGTTCATCTATCTGCTGTAACCATCTCGGGCGCGTCCCCGGCGCGCCCGGTTCGTTCGAGGGAGAGCACATACATCATGGCAAGCGAAAGCCACGCGCAACACGACGACCATCACGTGAGCTACATGGCCATCTTCTGGTGGCTCCTGGCGCTCACGATTCTCGAGGTTCTGGCAGGCATACCCGAGGCGAGCCCCGCCTATCCGCAACTCCTGAAGGGCGCGCTCCTCGTCATCATGGCCGTTGCCAAGGCGGCGCTCGTGGCGCTTTACTTCATGCACCTGAAGTTCGAGAAGCTGGCTCTGGGCTTCATCGCCATGATACCGCTCGTGCTGTGCGTGTTCGTGGTGCTGATGGTGCTGCCGGATTTCTAGGCCGCTCCCGACCGCCGCCAGACTCTTCAAAAAAACCAAAAATTCATGTCGCTTCGAGATCTGCCCACCCTGAACGCCTTGTTGAACGCCACCAGCGCTTTTCTCCTCATGGCGGGGGTCAGGCGCATCTACGTGAAAAACGTGGAGGCTCACAAGCGATGCATGGTGAGCGCGTTCATCGTCTCCACCCTGTTCCTGATCTCCTACCTCGTCTACCACTACAACGTGGGCTCGGTCGGTTTCACCGGTGAGGGCTGGATTCGCCCGGTCTATTTCACCATTCTCATCACGCATTCGGTCCTGGCCGTCCTGGTGCCGCCCATGGCGGTCATCACCCTCTACAGGGCGTGGCGGGGGGATTTCGAGCGGCACCGCCGCATCGCCCGCTGGACGTACCCCATCTGGCTCTATGTCTCGTTCACCGGAGTCGCGGTCTATCTGCTCCTCTACGTGTTCTACCCGAGGGCATGAGAGAATTCCTGCGCGCCCTCAGGCGCGGGTGCGCCCTGATGTGCCCGAGATGCCCCGAGCCCCTTTTCACGGGGCCATTCCGCATGCACGAGCGATGCCCGGGCTGCGGCTATCTCATCGAGCGTGAGCAGGGCTATTTCGTCGGCGCCATCTACATCAACTACGCCATCACGGTCATCATCTGCCTGGGCGGCTATCTGCTCACCGAAATCTACTTCGCACCGGGTCTTACGACGCACCTCATCGTCTGGGGTGGGCTTTGCATCCTGATTCCGCTATTCTCGTTTCGCTACTCCCGCGCCATCTGGCTGAACGCGGATTACTTTTTCAACCGGAAACTCTCACCCGAAGATGATGGGGACTGATTGAATTGAACCAGAACCCCGGCCCCGCCCTGGACGTCCAAGGCGTCACCCACCGCTACGGGAGCCGCACAGCACTCAAGGACGTGCGCTTCGAGGTTTCAGAGGGCGAGATCTTCGCGCTCCTGGGTCCGAACGGCGGCGGCAAGACGACTCTCTTCCGCATCATCACCACCCTCATGCGCCCGACCGCGGGCGACGCGCAAGTCTTCGGCCATTCGGTGCGCGACGCGCCCCATGCGGTGCGAAAGAAAATCGGCGTCGTCTTCCAGCAACCCGGCCTGGACCCCAAGCTCACCGTGTTCGAGAACATGATCCACCACGGCAGGCTGCACGGGATGCTCGGGAGCACCCTGCGAAACGCAGCCGACGCGCTCCTCGCGCAATTCGGAATCAGCGACAGGAAAAAGGATTACGTCGAGACCCTCTCGGGGGGGCTTCAGCGCAGGGTGGAACTCGCCAAGGCGCTCCTGCCCCGGCCCGAGATATTGTTCCTCGACGAGCCCAGCACGGGCCTCGACCCCGGGGCCAGGATCGATTTCAGAAACGAACTCAGTCGCCTGCGAAACGAGACGAACACCACGGTCGTGCTCACCACGCACTTCATCGGGGAGGCCGACCACGCGGACCGGGTGGGCGTCATCCACGAGGGGGACCTCGTCGCCATCGGCGCGCCCGACGCGCTCAAAAAGGAAGTGGGCGGCGAGGTGCTGAGCATCGAGGCGGGAGACCCCGAATCCCTGCGCGTGAAGCTGGAAGCGATGTTCTCGTGTGAGGTCAGGAGCGTGGACGGCTCCCTGCGCGCCGAGATGCGCGACGCGCACGCCGCCATCCCCAGGATCGCCGAGGCGTTTCCCGGCGAGGTGCGCTCCATCACGCTCGGCAAGCCAACGCTCGAGGACGTGTTCATCAACCAGACGGGAAAACGCTTCATCGACGCGGATGCGGACCTCCCCGAGGCGCGGAAATCATGACGCCGTATATGCTTTGCGCGGGAACGATCTGGCAGCGCGAGATCGTGCGCTTCGTGCGCCAGCGCAGCCGCATCATCGGCGCGTTCGGCCAGCCCGTCCTGTTCTGGCTGCTGCTGGGCAGCGGCTTCGGAAAAAACTTCCGCTACGCGGGCGGAGGGGGGGAGGGGTATCTGGAATACTTCTACCCGGGCATCATCGCCATGGTGGTGCTCTTCACGGCGATCTTCTCCACCTTCGCCGTGGTGGACGACAGAAAGGCGCGCTTCTTACAGGGCGTGCTCGCGGCGCCCGTTCCGCGCTCGGCCATCGTGCTGGGGCAGGTGCTGGGCGGGACGACGCTCGCGCTGCTGCAAGGCGTCCTCCTGCTCGCTGCCACCCCCCTAGCGGGCGTTCCGCTCAATCTGGAGGCCGCCCTCGCCTCGGTGCTGGTGATGGGCCTGATCGGCTTCGCGCTGACCGCGCTCGGCCTTCTGCTCGCCTGGCGGATCGAATCCACCCAGGGGTTCCACTCCATCATGAACCTCCTGCTCATCCCCTTGTGGCTGCTCTCGGGCGCGGTGTTCCCGGTCGCGGGCGCGCACCCGCTCATCGGCCTCGTCATGCAGGTGAACCCGCTCACCTACGGCGTGGCGGCCCTGAGGAGAACGCTCTACCTGAGCGCGCCGGACGCCGTGGCCAACCTGCCGGGGCTCTGGATGTCCCTCATCGTCATGATCGTCTTCAGCGGCGCCTGCTTCTCGTTCGCGGTGAGGACCGCCGAGCGAAGCGAGGGATGATCTCCGGTGCAAGAGGCTGGGGACGGAGAGGGGGTTTTTGAAAACCCGGCATTAGAACGGGCGCGTTCTCCTCGTTTTACATGGCCTCGAATCGACATCACCTCGAGTAACCGCCGAGGGCCGCCAAATCCTCTTTCCCTCACCCTGAGTAGCCGCCGAAGGCGGCGTATCGAAGGGCGCATGTCCGTCCCTCGATACGGCGCGCAAGCGCGCCTACTCGGGATGAGGATAGAGTCGCGCGCAGTTTGCAGGGCCTGTTCGGGATGAGGAAGGTATTACTTGTAAGGGCGGCGAATTCGGTAAAGGCCGTTTCCACTTGAGGAAGGGTTTTTCAACAACTCCGAAGGCGACGCATCATCATCGCCGTGGTTCACGACCGGCCATCAGACTCAGGGCAGGCGATTCACGTACCTCGCCACGTTCTCGAGCGCCTCGCCCCGGATGCGGGGCAGGGCGGGCATTTTATTTTTCCCCTGCTTCACGACCTCTTTGATATAGGCGGGAGGGAGCGCGCGGCCGCGCAGGGGGTTTCCCAGTTCACGCCTGCCCTCGCCGCGCTCCCCGTGGCAGGCGGCGCAGGTCTGCGCGTAAACCGCCGCACCGTCGCCGGTGGTAACGACAGCTTCTTCTTGCTGGGGGTTTTGGTAGATGAGTAGAAAGACGACGAGCGCGCCGCCAAGGACGAGGAACGAGAAGACGATCCACTTGCCCAAGTTCCAAGGCGTCCCGGGCGCTCTATTCGTTTAAGGGAATCGGCCTGTGGAGAAACGCCCGCGCGTCCGCTCCCTCGTAGTCGGAGACGAGGTGGCCGTTTCCCTCGAGCTGGTACTTGTAGGTCACCAGGCCTTCCAGGCCCACGGGGCCGCGCGCGTGAATCTTGTCCGTGGCGATCCCCACCTCGGCGCCGAAGCCGTAGCGGAAGCCGTCCGCCAGCCGCGTGGACGCGTTCCACATGACGCTGGCGGCGTCGACTCTGGAGAGAAACGTCCGCGCCGCCGTCTCGTCGGAAGTCACGATGGCGTCGGTGTGGCGCGAGCCGTAGCGGTTGATGTGATCGACGGCCTCTTCGAGTGATTCCACCACCCGGACGGAGAGGATCAAGTCCAGATACTCCGTCTCCCAGTCTTCCTCCGTCGCCGCGCCCGCATTCTTTAGAATCGCCCGCGTGGCGTCGCAGCCCCGGATGGCGACTCCCTTCTCCGCCATCGCCTCGGCGGCCCGCGGGAGGAACTCGCCCGCTTTTTTCTCGTGCACCAGGAGCGTCTCGATGGCGTTGCAGACGGCGGGGTATTGCGTCTTGGCGTCGAACGCGAGTCGCACGGCCATCTCCGTCTCCGCCGCCTCGTCCACGTAGAGATGACAGATGCCGTCCGCGTGGCCGAGCACCGGGATGTTCGAGTGCTCCTTGATGTAGCGGACGAACTCGTTGCTCCCGCGCGGTATGAGCAGGTCGACCGCATCGTCGCGCGATAAAAGCGCCTGCACGTCCTCGCGCGCCTCGACGAGCTGCAGCGCGTCGGCGGGAACCTCGCCCGTCGATGACGCCGCGTCTCGTAAAAGCCCGGTCATCAGGCGGTTCGTGTGCGCGGCCTCGCGCCCCCCTTTCAGGATGGCGGCGTTGCCGGATTTGAGGCAGAGCGAGGCGATCTGCACGAGCGCGTCGGGCCTCGATTCGAACACGGCGGCGACCACGCCCAAGGGACAGGTGACCCGCCTGAGCGTCAACTCCTCATCGAGCAGCGTCGCCATGCGCGCCACGCCCAGCGGATCGGGCAGGGCGGCCACCGCGCGCACGCCTTCGGCCATCTGCGCGACTTTGCGCTCGCTGAGTTCCAGGCGTCTCAGCAAAGGCTCGGACATCTCCCCGCTCGCAACGAGGGGCTCCGCCGCGGCGGCGTCTCGTGCGTTCGCTTCGAGGATAGCTCCTGAGTTTTCGTCAACCGCATCCGCCATGGCGGCCAGGACGCGATTCCGCACCCCATCGCCCAGGGGCGCGAGTGCAAGCGCGGCGTTCCTCGCCGCAAGGCATATGGCGTCGATGTCGCTCAATTCGAGTCTCCCTCATCAGTTCTTGAAAACCGGCTGTGGATTATAGGCCGGGGCGAAACGACCGGCAAACGATTCAGGTTTTTCTCTTCTTCCACTCCTCGTAACGCCGCTCGACGTAGTCGAGGATGACGGGCGCAACCTCGGGACCGCCCGCGCGCTCCACGCCCTCGAAACCGGGCGCGGCGTTCACCTCCAGAACCAAAGGCCCTCTTTTCGTCTCCAGCAGATCCACGCCCGCGATTTCCAGGCCGCACAGTTTTGCGGCGCTTTTCGCGAGTTCAGAGGCGCGCCTGGTCGGTGTGATTTTGCGGACCGAACCGCCGCGATGCAGGTTCGTGCGGAACTCATCCCGTGAGGCGCGTCTTCTCACGGCGGCCGCCACTTCACCGCCCACGACGATGACGCGCAAATCCCCTTCCCTGGCTTCCTGGACGTATTCCTGGACGATGGCGTCTCGCTGTAAGTTCCACATCACCTCGGAGATGGCTTGCGCTTCTTCGACATCGTGGGCGCGCATGACGCCCTTGCCCTGCGTGCCGCGAGGCAGCTTCATGACGACCGGCGCGCCGCCCACGCTCTCGAGCGCCGCGCGCAGATACGCCGGATCGGGCGCGAACGCCGTCTTCGGCACCGGAAGTCCTTCCTGCGCCAGAAGCTGAAGCGTGCGCAGCTTGTCCCGCGCGGTCTCGATCGCGCGCGAGTTGTTGACGACCAACGCGCCTGAGGCTTCCAGGTGGCGGATGAGCGCGAGGGAATGCTCGGAAATGTTCGCCCCCAGGCGCGGGAGATATACGTCCGCCCCCGGGAAGGGCTTCCCCCTGAATTCGAGCGATATCTCCCCCTCGCTGAGCTTCAGCAGGAAGCGATACGGATCGAGTACGCGCACCCGGTGCTTTCTGCGCCTGGCGCACTCGGAGATTCTCCGCACGCCGTGCAAGGTGGCATCGCGACACAGGATTCCGATTCTCACCCCTCACTCCTTACGCAATTCGTGGACGAGGCGAGATTCTAGCATCCGGGCCCTGGCTTCGGAACGACTCGAATGGTGTAAAGTGAGGATTCCCCTCCCGGCGGCCCCTTGCCGGATGGCGCGGGCCGCCGAGGGGGAGGTATGTGGGGCGCGGCCCAGTGGTTGGGCCACGGCAGGATTTTCTATGCGGCTCTCTGAAGAGCCACTTCCGGTTTCATCAGTCCCTGAACCAGCAGGACGTGGGCTTTCACTTTCTTCGCGAGACGCGGGGCGATGCGCGCCAGTCCGAGGCTCCGTCTCAGCCATCCGCCCTCTCCGGCGCCCAGGAGAATGAGGTCGGCGTCCAGTTTCTCCGCCGCCTCGGCCACCTCATGGAGCGGGTCGCCGTTCGTCACGGAAGTCTCCACGTGCAGACCCTTGTCTCCCAACATTCGCCGCAAGGGTTGCAGATACTCCTCTCCGCACCGCGTGCGCGCATCCTGAATCTGATCGGCGTACACCGTGTAGCCTTCCAGTTGCCTCGACTGCATGACGCCGTTTTCCACCAATTGAAGATGAACAACCTCCGGATTCATCAAGAGGTGAACCACCTCATGGGCGGCGGCTTCCGCCTCTTGAGAACCGTCCAGGGGAATCAGTATTCGCTCATACATGGTTTCTCTCCGTTTCCCGAATTCCTGAGCCGTGCTTCTAGGCGGCTTTCCGCAATTCCGATTGTGGGTCGATGGCGTCCAGCAATTTCGTTTCGACCAGGGCTATCCTGGCGTCATTCGTCCCCGCTGTTTTCGCCCGAGGCTGATGGATGATGCTGGAGGTCATGAACCGCCAAATCGCGGCGAATACGAATAAAACCGGAAGACCCGCCACCACGTACATCTTGATGAATTCCATCTCGCGCCTCCTTTCCCTCATACTGCGGTACTCAGGAAACTGCTTTACCTATACTATAAGCAATAATCGTGCCAAAATATGGGAATCCAACGAACCATCAAACTTACAAGGCTTTAGAACGCGATATGTGCGATGAGAAGTATCCGGAGAAAGCCCACAAAATAACGATATATCATAAATTTACCATTTACCGTCATCCATAAAGATGCTTTTCGCCGGAGGTCGCGGCGAACGGCGAAGACGACCGGACCGAAGCGACCAGGGGGTTGCCGCCGCTTCGCGCTTCTTCTACAATTCAGGCGCCGTCATTTACACGAGGGGAAAGGACAGGGAAACCATGGGCGTCCCCAACGACGTCACCATCCTCGAAGTGCTGGGCGTATTCCTGACGCCTCTGGCCATCATGTGCGCCGCCTTTGCGCAGTGCTATTTCATCCGGGCCGGATTGATACAGATGCGAGAGGCGTCGGTGGAAAGAAACCGCCACCTCGATAATCTGGAGGAAATGATCAGGCAACAGGGGGAGGCGTTCAGAGAGGATTCCAAACGCCAGGAAGAAGCGCTACGGCAACAGGGCGAGGAGTCCAGAGAAGCACTCCGGCAACAAGGGGAGGCGTTCAGACAGCAGGGAGAAGCACTCCGGCAACAGGGCGAGGCGCTCCGGCAACAGGGCGAGGAGTCCAGAGAAGCGCTCCGGCAACAAGGGGAGGCGTTCAGACAACAAGGCGAAATGCTCGCGGACATCGGCGCCGGCATTCGCGAGGCATCCGCCGGCATTCGCGAGGCGTCCGCCGGCATCAGGCATCTCATCGAAAAACAAAACCAGGCACCCCCTCCCTAAAACGCCCCGGCTTCGGTCGCGACTTCTCCGAAGATTCCTCGCCGGGCGTTTCGGCGCTCGGGGAGGAATCCGCGGAGGGGGCCGAATTTATCGGCCGCTCCGGCATTCAAATCGAATTATTCCCCCTTCAGGCGGCTGAAGAAATACCCCGCGCAAAGGCCCAGGACGACCCAGAAGGCAGCCGAGGCCATGAGCGCCGTGAGGATGAACCTCTCGAGAAGCGCCCGGGGAACCAGTTCGCCGCCGGCTTCGGGATGGGGGGCGCCGACTGCGTGCGGCAAGACGATGAGGACGACCCCCAGCGCCTTGAAGGGCACTCCCGGCTTGAAGGCCAGAAGGGCCAGGCCCGCCGCCGTAGACACGACCGTGAGAACCCACCAGAGCTGTCTGTGGGGCAAAGGCGCCGCGTCGACGCCGGGGAGTTCCGGCGGCAATCCGATGGCGGGCGCGAGAGAGAAGACGACGAATCCGCCCACGCCCCAGAGGATCCCCCGCCGCCAGTCCACATCCCCGCGCAGGGCGAAACAACCGACGAGCAAGAGCGCGAATCCGACGCCCGAGACGACGTTCGAGACGAGGGTGAGCGCCAGGCGCGAGGAATCCCCGCCCTCTTCCGGGTGGTCCTCATGGGTTTGCGGGAGGGGGACGGGTTCTCGCTGCTCGTATTTTTCGGCTTCGTATATCAGGGGGATGACCCGGGTCGACTGGACCGCGGTGGCGAAAAGCCCCGCTATCACGCCCGAGACGACGGCCGCGAAAAAGATTCTCTGGAACATGCTTGACCGCCCCCCCGGCCCACCGCCGTTTCTACTTCATCTCCATCAGTTCGACGACGACGCCATCGGGGCCTTCCACGTAGGCGAACCAGAGCTCGTCCGCCTCGCCTTCGGCGACGACGTTTCCGCCGTTCGCGCGGACCTCGGCGACCGCATCGGCGAGTTTGCCCTCCACGCAGAACGCGTAGTGATCGATGCTGTAGCGCGGCCAGCCGCCCGGCCCCGCCGCCAGTTCCTCGCCGTCGCGCTTGCCGCGGATGATGACGCTCGTCCCGTGCACGTCGAGATAGACCTGCGGCGCGCCGCCCCTGTCGATGCGGTTGGTCTCGGTCGCTCCGAATACGTTCACGTAAAAGCCTACCGCCTCGTCCACGTCGGTGTGAACGCAATGAATGTGATCGTACGTCAGTTTCATCTTTTCTTATCTCCTGTCAGGTATGGATTGAAAAAGCCTGTGCATTCGCTTTACCTCAAACCGCCGGGTCCACCCAGTTGAGTTCGAGCAGGTTGCCGTCGGGGTCCTTGAAGAATATCGTCTTTCTCTCGGGCACGCGGGACAATATATCGGACAACAACTCCACGCCCGCATCGCGCAGGTGCGCCACGGCGGCCTCCATGTCCTTCACCCAGAAGGTGAGGTAGCGGAACCCGGCGGCCGAATCGGCCAGCGGGTCGCTCCCGGCGGCGGGGCTTTCGGGGAATTCGAGCAGCTTTATCAAAACCTCGCCCGACTTCAGGGCGTGGAGCTTCACGCCGCCTTTGGCGAAGCCCGCCGCGCGCACGAAATCGCCCGGCACGTCGATAACCGCCGCTTCTTCCAGGCCCAGAACCTCGGTGTAGAACTTCTTCATTGCGGCGATGTTCCTCGTGGAAAGTCCCACGTCCACGGCGCCGCGCGTGGTCTCGAACATATCCCTCTCCTCAAAGGCGCAAGCCGAAAAGGAGCCGACCCCCTCATCCTGATTGCGCGAAACGAGCAATGAAGATACATTATTTCCCATAAAGAGAAAATCAACCGGAAGGCGGTCGCCGCTCGAACGTGAACGATCCATGAGCGGCTGCCCGCAGCGCCGGGCGGCTCCAACGCCTACGGCGTGAAGAAGAACGGGACCAGGTATGCGCAAGGCCGATCTGATAACGGGCGTCGCTTTTCTCGTGTTCACCATTGCGGCATTCGCGTATATCATCCCCTACCAGATCGTCTCCTCCATCCCCATCGACGAGTCCACGCCCGCCGTGCTGCGGCCCGAGTTCTTCCCGCAATTCACCATGGCGCTCTTCGCCGTGACCTGTGTGCTGATGATGGGCGCCGCGCTCAAGAACTTTTCCGGCGAACGGTTATGGGACGACGCCAGGGGCTCGCTCACCCGGGTCTGCGCCGTCCTCGCCCTCACATTCCTCTACGTGCAGGCGCTCAAGCTCTTCGGGTTCTCTTATACCTCACCCTTTTTCATGGCCGCCATTATCTACCTGCTCGGCATCAGGGACTGGCGCCTGCTCGTCTCGGCCGCCATCCTGTTCCCGCTGTTCCTCACCTATTTCTTCTGGTTCAGTTTCCAGGTCGTCCTGCCCGAGGGGAGCCTGTTCCCGTGATCGAACAGATCCTGGAGGGCATCTCGATCGCGCTCACCTTCGAGGCGCTGGGCATGGTGGCTATCGGCGTCTTCGCGGGCATCACCGTCGGCGCGATTCCCGGCCTCACGGGGGTGATGGCGACGGCGATTCTCGTACCGTTTTCCTTCTTCATGGCGCCCACGCTGGGGATTCCCTTCCTCTTGGGGGTGCACAAGGGCGCGCTTTTCGGCGGCTCGATTCCGGCGATCCTCGTCAACACGCCCGGCACGCCGCCGGCCGCGGCCACCTGTCTCGACGGATACCCTCTCGCCCAGAAGGGCGAGGCGAAAAGCGCGATCCAGATGTCGCTCTACTCCTCCACCCTGGGCGACACGTTCAGCGACATCGCGCTCATTGTCGCGGCCATCCCGCTCGCGGCGATGGCGCTCAAGTTCGGGCCGGCGGATTTCTTCGGCCTGCTCGTCATGGGCCTCACCGTCATATCGAGCGTCACGGGCGCATCGGTATCGAAGGGCATCCTCTCCGCCCTCATCGGACTGATGTTCGGCCTCGTGGGGCTCGACGCCATCTCGGGCGCGGAGCGGTTTACCTTCGGTCTGCCCACGCTCGAGGGCGGCATCGGCCTCGTTCCCCTGCTCATCGGCCTGTTCGCGGTGAGCGAGGTGCTCATCCAGGCGGAAAAGAAGATATCCCAACTCGCCGAAAAACCGCCGACCTCACACCTAAGGGGCGGACGCTCGCTCAAGCTGGAGGAATTCACCGCCTCGGGCAGGACGATCTTCCGCTCCTCGATCATCGGCACCATCGTCGGCGCGATCCCGGGGACGGGTTCATCCATCGCCACCTTCATCGGCTACGGCGCGGCGAAGCGGGCTTCGAAAAAACCGGAGGAATTCGGCAAAGGCAGCTATGAGGGCGTGGCGGCGGCCGAAGCCGCCAACAGCGCCGTTGCGGGGGCGGACTTGATCCCCACCCTCACGCTCGGAATCCCCGGCGGGGGGACGGCGGCCATCCTGATGGGAGCGTTCATCGCGCAGGGCTTAAGGCCCGGGCCGTCGCTGTTCGAAGAAAACGCCACGACGATGTACGCCATCTTCACCCTGCTCCTCATCGGAAACCCCATCATGCTCGTCCAGGGCTGGCTGCTCACCGGCATATTCGCCTGGGTGGTCACCATCCGGCAGTCGCTGCTGCTACCGTGCATCATCATGTTCTGCGTGGTGGGGGGCTACATCTTCCAGAACAACCTGGGCGACGTGGAGCTCTCCCTCATCGCGGGCGTGTTCGGCTACCTTCTCCGGAAGATGAACTACCCGCTCGCGCCCCTTGTCATCGCCTACATCATCACGCCGATGGCGGAGCGCTCCTTCAAGCAGGCCCTCTTGCTCTCGCAAGGCGATTACTCGGTGTTCTTCACGCGCCCGATATCGCTGTTCTTCATCCTTCTGGCCGCACTGATTCTTTTCATGAGCATCTGGAAGCGGCCCTGGGCGACGCCCGGGGGCGAATAGATGCGCACCCACAAAGGAGACCGGACATGAAAATCACCAAATTGCTCCCGGCAGGACTCGCGCTTGCGCTCGCACTCGTATTCGTGGCGAGCGCGACGCCTGCGGAGGCCGCCAGAAAGTTTCCCTGGAAACCCATCCGCGTCATCGTGGCCCTGGGCGCGGGCGGTTCGCACGACATGAACTCCCGCGCCGTGGCGAGCGTGGCCAACGATTATTTCGGCCAGCCGATGATCGTGCAGCTCATGCCGGGCGGCGGCGGAAAAATCGGGATGACGGCGCTCAAGCGCGCGAAGCCCGACGGCCACACCATCATGCTGGCCTCCGCCTCCCATCTCACCATCGGCCCGCACGTGCGCAACATGGGTTACGACCCGCTCAAGGATTTCGTGCCGATTTTCATGATCAACAAGGCGGACTACATGATGGTCTCCCCGGCGTCGAAGCCCTGGAAGAATTTCAAGGAGTTCGCCGCGGCGGCCAGGAAAAACCCCGGCAAGGTGAGCTACGGCTCCTCGGGCATCTACGGCACAGGGCATCTCATGATCCTCAAGATCATGGCCGACACGGGCATCAAGCTGAACCACATTCCCTTCAAGGGCGGCGGCCCCGCCTTCCGCGCCATGCTCGGCGGCCACGTGGACAGCGCGGGCGCGCTGCCCGCCACGGGCGGTACACTGGGACGCTACAAGCGCGGGCAGTTGAACATCCTGGGCGTCTGCTCGGAGAAGCGGGTGAAATTGTTCCCGAAAGTTCCGACCATGAAGGAGAACGGGGTGGACTTCATACTGGCTTCGAAACGCTTCTACATCGGGCCCAAGGGCATCCCGCAGGACCGCGTCGACTTCCTCGTGGAGGGTTTCAAGAAGCTGCTGAAGAACAAGTCCTACCGCAGGCTCATCAGCAAAATGGGCGAAGTGCCCACGCCGCTCTACGGCGATGCGCTCAAAAAAGACCTCGCGGACGAATACAATCGTTTCGGGAAGATTTTCGCCAGCATCGGCGTGAAGAAGAAATAGGCCTCATCGGCAAAACCGCCGGGGTCTCACGCGAGGCCCCGGCGGTTTCATTTTAAGGCTTCAGGAATCCGCCACGGGGCCATTGAAAAAGTCCCCCTCGGCGGGGGATAAAATCACCCCCCTATCCCCCCTTATCGGGGTTGTTGAAAAAGCCGATTTCGGGACGGGCGCGCAAGCACCCCAACCTCCTCATCCTGAGTAGGCACGCCAGCGCCGTATCGAAGGAGGAAGGACGAACGTCCCCCGATGGGTGCGGGGCCTCGCCCTTCGATACGCGGCTTCGCCGCTACTCAGGGTGAGGTGGTAGGGTTTTGGTTCGTCATTCCGGCAATCAATGCCGACCGAGGAGGGAGGGATTGCCCGGAATCCATTTTCGCCTTTGTCTTTGGCCTTTCGCCCGGCCGTACTCTCTCCCGCCCTGGGAAGATACGGGCACCGCCATACATATCCGCCTCATCCGTTCCGGATTCGGGCGCGCAACTCCCTCCCGCGAGGCGGAGCCAAATGCGAAAACGAAAGCAAAAATCACAAAATGGATTCCGGCTTTCGCCGGAATGACGGTGGTTTTCCCACATCGAGGGACTTTTTCAACAGCCCCGATAAGGGGGGTTCCTTTATCCCTTGAGGAGGGGGGGGTCAAGCCGGGGAATTCCGGGCTGCGCCCTCAGGGCGAATCGACCGGCGGCCAGATGCGCTTTCCGGTGCTCGGCGAGCCGGGCGCATGCACGAGGCTGCCCACCATCTCCCGCGACCAGTCCTCGCTCTCCAGTTCCTTCTGGAAATAATGCTCGACGGAAGTGTTGAGATCGAACTCATAGAGCACGGCGTGCTTGGCCCAGCCGCAAACCGAAACCAGCTTCCGCATGCCCACGCAGCCCTCCAGGGTCTGCATGCGCGGAAAGCGAAGCTGGACGTACCATGCGCCCATGCCCTCCTCGTTCTCAAGCGCGTTGCTGTTGAAGCTCCCCATCTGGATTCTGGGCCCCGGCGTGATGCCCGGGGCGCGCTGCCCTATCTCGGGGCCGTCGATACGCCCCGTCTCCACGAAAACGCACTCGCGCACACCCCCGCGCAGCCCCAGCATCTCGCGCTCGTCCGGCCCCCAGCCTTCGGCCAACTGCACGGGAGAGGGATCCAGAAACGTGTGGACGCTCTCCGCGCCGAACAGCATCAGATACCCGTTGCCGGCCGGAACGGAAGGGTCGTCGGTGTGCGTGAGGCGCCGGTTCACGTTCTCTTTTCGCTCTTCGCTCTTGTCGTTGTCCACGTGCGCCGCCCACAGGTAGCCGGAGCGTTCCAGCATCTCGGGCAGATGCACCTCGTGCAGCCAGGAAATAAATTCGTTCGCCCCATCGTCGGGCAGGTCGTACCACGTCGCCCAAATCGCCCTGTCCATCAAATCTCTCCTTGCGCCTCAGGTCCTTCGTAATGATTCATCCCGCCTGGCCGTTCGCTCTCCTGAACTCGCGGCGGGGTTCGATGCCCAGCTTCTTCATCCGGCTCTGGAGCGTCGTGGGCTTCATCCCCAGTATGCGGGCGGCGCCCCGCTCTCCGGAAACCCGCCCGCCCGCATGCTCGAGCACCCGCAGGATATAGCGTCGCTCGTATTCCTCGAGCGAGGTGAACTCGCTCTCCCTCGCCGACGGGGGCGCCTCGCCCAGAAGCTGCCTGTCGAACCGGAGAACGCGGCCGCGCCCCAGAACGAGCCCGCGCTCCACCACGTTCTCGAGTTCACGGATGTTGCCGGGCCAGTCGTACCGCATGAGCCGCTCGATCGCCCGGGGATCCACCGATTCGATGCGCCGGTTCATCCGCGGCCCGTGCTTTCTCACGAAATAATCGACGAGTTCGGGAATGTCTTCCTTGCGCTCCCTGAGCGGCGGCGTTTCGATGGGTATCACGTTCAGGCGGAAGTAGAGATCGTCGCGAAACCGGCCCCGGCGGACTTCTTCCTCCAGGTCCCTGTTCGTGGCGGCGATGATCCGCACGTCCACCTTCAGCGTCTCGGTGCCGCCCACTCTCTCGAATTCCTTCTCCTGCATGACCCTCAGGATTTTCACCTGCGCCTCGGGGGAGATTTCGCCGATCTCGTCGAGAAAAATCGTGCCCTTGTCCGCAATCTCGAAGCGGCCCTGCTTTCTCCTCACCGCCCCCGTGAACGCGCCCTTCTCGTAGCCGAACAACTCGCTCAGCAGCAGCGTCTCCTGAAGCGCCGCGCAGTTCACCTTCACCAGCACGCGGTTTCGCCGTTCGCTCAGATGGTGAATGCCGCGCGCGACCAGCTCCTTGCCGGTTCCCGTCTCGCCCAGGACGAGCACCGTGGCCTCCGTCGGCGCGACCTGGGCGATCAACTCCCGGACGTCTTCCACCGCCCGGCTCGAACCGATGAGTTTGTCCGAACTGTGTATCTCCTGGATCTGGTCCCGAAGATGGAGCGTCTCCCGGTGAAAACCGTCCTTGATGCCTTCGAGTTCGGCGTACGCCTGCGCATTCGCCACGGCCGTGGCGATGGCCGGCGTGAGTTCGCAGAGAAACTCCGCCATCTCCTCGGTGAACTGGTCGGGCATGGCGCTGGCCACGGCGATTTCGCCGAAAACCTCTTCGCCGATAACGAGCGGCGCGCGAATGCCGCTCCTGAGGCCGCGCCTGAAAACGCCTTCATCCTCCGCGAAGGGGCGCTGCCTGTCCAAGTCCTTGTAAATCATATACGGTGCTTCCCGGTGCTCGATGAGCCAGCCCAGCGTGCCGCCCTCGAGCGGGATGTCCTCATGCGGCGCTTCGAGTATCTCATCGCCCGAGGCGAGCACGCGGATGGTGTAGGTCTTCTTGTCCGGGTTGACGAGATAGAGCACGAAATGATCCAGCGGGAAGATCGCCTTCGCCTCGTGCGCCACGCGGCTGAAGACGACTTCCATGTCCAGGCTCGAATTGAGCACGTGCCCCACCCGCTGGATGACGCGCAGTCTCTCCTCGGTGGATAGCGTGTGAACGACCACCTCTGCTCCCCTTCGGCTTTCCAAAATGATGGAAAAGAAGGGTATCATAGAAAAAAGGGTTTGGGGCTTTTATTTCACGGACAAAAAGAAAACGCCATGAAACCGCTATCGCTTTACATCCACATCCCCTTCTGCATCGCCAAGTGCGGGTATTGCGATTTCAACTCCTACGCCCTGGACACCCTGCTGGAAAAAGGCCATGCCGAAGAGGACTGGGCGCGCCGCTATGCGGACGCGCTGACCGAGGAAATCAAAAGCCGCACCGAGGCGTTTTCCCTGGAAGGCCGGGAGGTCGGCACGATATTCTTCGGCGGGGGAACGCCCTCGCTGTTCCCGGCGGAAGAAACGAGGCGGATTCTGGACCTCGTCGCCGCGACGTTCGATCTAGGCCCGGATTGCGAGATCACCCTGGAGGCGAACCCCGGGGCGGCGGAGGCCGAGCGCTTCGGCGCGCTGCGCGAGGCGGGCGTCAACCGGATCAGCATCGGCGTCCAGACGTTCGACGACAAAGCGCTCAAGAGGCTCGACAGGGTCCATACGGGCGATGACGCTGAACGCGCCTTCCGCTCCGCGCGCGAGGCGGGCTTCACCAACGTCTCGCTCGATCTCATGTTCGGCATCCCGTATCAGACGATAGACATGGCCGAGCGCGACATCGAGCGCGCCCTCGATTTGGGGCCGGAGCATCTCTCCGCCTATGAGCTGACCATCGAGCCGGGCACGGCGTTTCATGCGCGCCGGGCGCGGGGGGAGTTGAACGGCCTACCCGACGAGGAGACGGCGCTCCGCATGTGGGAACTCAGGGATTCGGCCCTCTCTCAAGCCGGCTACGAGCGTTACGAGATCAGCAATTTCGCAAGGCCCGGCTTCGCGTGCAGGCACAACCTGAACTACTGGCGGCGGGGAGACTACCTGGGCCTGGGCGCAGGCGCGCATTCCCTCATGGCCGGGGAGCGGCTGTGGAACCACGCCAGGCCCGACGTCTACGCGCAAAACGCGGGCGACCCCGCAGTCGGCGAAGAGCGCGTGGACGACCCCCAAAAAGCGCTCGGCGAGGCCCTGATGCTCGGCCTTCGGGTGAAAGAGGGCGTCTCGCTGGGGCGCCTCGCGCAAGAGTGCGGCGCGGACCCCGAAGAGGCGTTCGGGGAACTGTTCCGTGAACTCGAGAATTCCGGCCTGGTGGCGAGAGAAAACGGCCGGCTTCGCCTGTCCGACAAGGGAACCCTTCTGGCCAATCAGGTCCTGGCGAAATTCATATAAAGGAGAACGCTTATGCCTCCCGTGGCTGTCATCGAGAAAATACGCGCTCCCGCCGAGAAAGTCTTCGACTTCATCGGCCACGTGGAGACCCACCCGCAAATCGCGGATTTCAGCCAGAGCGTGAAAATCATATCCGAGAAGAAGAGCGGGGTGGGTACCCGATTCCACCAGGTCTACACGAGCGGAGCCGAGCACGTCTCGGAGATGATGGTATGGGAGCCGTATAAACAGATCGTCTGGCACAACTTCGAGGGCGACTCGAAAACGCCCGTCATGATCATCAGCTACTACTTCGAGGAAGAAGGCCCCTGCACCCACGTTCTCCACACCGTCGAGTGCGACGAATACGAAAACCAGGCCAAACACCGCGACGGCACGCTCCGGAACATCCGGGAACTGGCGAACCTGAAGAGGATTCTGGAGGGGGATTAGGCCATTGAGATTACAGTTCCTTGGGAGAAGCCTCGTAGAAACTGAGAATTCTTGGCGTTATAGCTTCCTTCTAATTTCTGCCCTTTGGAGATCGTGTTCGCTCGGTGGCCATTGTTCTTCCGGGAGTAACTGGCTAAACCCGTGATCCATCATGTTCTTCACTTCTTCAAACCCTTCATCCATTTTCGATTCCAAGCTATCGAACCGATCATGAATCTTTTTGAACGCCTGCCTGGTTTCATTGTCCATCTGGCTCCTCCCCACAGGCAACTTTACCGTACGTATAATAACAGAACCTGTAGCGAAAAGTAAATCTATCGACCAGGAGTCAGATGCGCAACTCTGCTCCTCTTTGTAGCCGGGTTGTATCTGCACCAATAGGTGAACGGAACCTATACGCCAAAACGGATGGTTCAAATAGTCGTAGGGGCGGTTCGCGAACCGCCCCTACAGGCCGGAAGGACATTCGATAACCTTCCTCAGCCGACCTCCTCCCATTCCTCGCAGAGCCGTTTCCCTGTGTCCGGGTCGACGAGGACCGTCTCGTGCGCGCCGATCAGCACCTGGCCGGGCCGCCGCCCCTTGGGTTTTCTCAAGCGCGAAAAGGGAAGGTAGGCGACTTGGAGCTTGGAGTCCGTCCGTCCCCGGCTGAAATAGGCCGCGAACGCCGCCGCCTGTGCGAGCGTTTCCTCATCCGGCGCCGCAGGCTCCCCGTCCGCGCGGCGCAGGAGAACGTGGCTGCCCGGAACCCCGCGCGCGTGAAGCCAGGTGTCGCTCGCCCGGCCCACGTTTTTCAGCATCTCGTCGTTGCCCATCGCGTTCCTGCCGACGACCACTTCCCAGCCCGCGGGGGAGACGAACCGCCTGTAGGGCCTGGCGCGCGCCGCCTGCCTGCCCTTCGTGCGCGCGTCTTTTGCCTTTTTCTCCCGCCCGCGCCCGGCGTAGCCCGCCTGGGCGAGCGCTTCTTCCACGCCCAGGAGGTCTTCCGTCTCCTCCGCCGATTCCAGGTCGAACGCCAGCGCGCCGATGAATCTCTCCTCTTCCTCCATCTCCTGTAAGCGCGCCAGCCCGGTCGAGGCGCGGCGCTTGAGCTTCTTGTAGCGGCGGAAATACTTCTGCGCGTTCTCCGAGGGCGTGAACCTGGGGTCGAGCGCGATCTCTACAGGGCCGCTCTCCGAAGAAACCGATACGGCGCTCGCCTTCTCCTCCACCTCGTCCAGATGCGCGAGCAGGAGTTCCCCTTTCCTGAGCACGTCTTCCGCCTCCCCGGCGGAAGCCAGGTCCCTCCGCACCGCCTCGATGGAAGAGCGCACCCGCTCCCCCGCGCGGCGGAGGGCCTTTGAGACTCCTTTTTTCCGCTCATCAAGCCGGGAGCATTTCACGAGCCGTCCGTAAAACGCATCCGCCGCCTCGTTCATGGAATCAAACGCGCGGTATGAGGCTGCATCCACCCCGGGAATTCGGGCCGCGCTCAGGCTTTCGGGTTCGCCGTCCGCTCCCAGCAACCATGCGGGGGAGAATTCTTTCTTCTGATAGCTCTCGACGACGCTCATCAGCGTATCCGCCGCCCCGGTCCAGCCCTCATCTGCGCCCGAAGCGCGCGCAAGCGCACGCGCCAGGGCCGGGCTCACGCCCGCGACGGAACGAACCAGCCACCTGGCGAATTCCTCCTGGCCGGCGGAGGAAAGGTCCGCCTCTCGCATCATCTCTTTGAGGACTTCTCTCGTGAGCGCTCCCGGATTCACCTTTTTCTGTTCGGGCGGCAGCCGGTACCCGCCCCCTCTCTCCAGAGGCCTCGGGGTGTGGGGACCGGGCGGGACGAATCTCCTGGCTTCGAGTATCTCGCCCGTCGCGCCGCTCAGGAGCACGAGGTTGCTCCAGCGGCCCATCACCTCCGCCATGAGCGCGAAGGAATCGCCGCGTCCGGAGCCGCCCCCCCGCTCGAAGGAGAACTGGAGCACGCGCTCCCACTCTCCGGCCGCCGCGCGGGTGAGGCGAAGGCCGCTCAAGTGCTTCCTGAGCGCGCGGCAAAAGGTGGGCGCTTCGGGCAGGCTCGGGGGCGGGTCCGCCGTCAGGTGAACGCGGGGGTGCGCGGGGTCCGTGCTCATGAGCAGGGCGCGCTTTCGTTTTTTCGCGCCCGGAAAAAAAAGGACGACCGTGTGCGCGTCGGTCTGGGTGATTCTCTCCAGGCGCGCGCCCAGAAGATCCCCGCTCAATTCCTCGGCTATCGCCTGAAGTACGAAAGTATCCATATGCCACCCGAATCCGCTGTTTTCCCTGAGATTACATAAATTGACAGGCCCTGATCGGAAAATTATTGTAGACTCTTTCCGGTGGACTGTTAACAACGCATCAAGGGGCGGAACATGATAGACAGCATGACGGGTTACGGCGCGGGAGAAAGGCCGCTGGGCGAGGCTTCCATAAGCGTGGAGGCGCGCTCGGTGAACCACCGCTATCTGGAGGTCTCCTGCCGGGGCCCGCGCTGGTCGCTCGCTCTCGAGAATGAGGTGCGCGAGGCGCTGAAAAAGCGCTTCTCCCGCGGGCGTTTCGACATCTATATCCGCTCGGGCGAGGAGGGGAACCACGCATCCCCCATCGACGCCGAAGCCGCGAAATCCCTTCTCGCCAGCCTGAAATCCCTGAAAGATGAGCTTGGAATCGCGGGCGAGGTCGACCTTTCGATACTCACCGGCTTCCGCGACCTGCTCAAGAGCGCGGAGCCCGAACCCGACAAGGACGAGATTCGGGCCGTCCTGATGGAATCCCTCGGCGATGCGCTGGGCGCCTTGGGGGAGATGCGCAAAAAAGAAGGGGATGCGCTCGCGAAAGACATCCGCGATCACCTCGCCGCAGTGAAGGAGGGGTGCGAAGAGATACGCGAACGCCTGCCCGAGGCGCGCAGGCTCCTCACCGAGCGGATGCGCGAGCGGATTCTCGAACTCGCAGAGGGCGTCGAGGTGGACGAGGGGAGGCTCGAGCAGGAGATGATCTACGCCGCCGAGCGCGGGGACATCAGCGAGGAACTCAGCCGTCTCGACAGCCACGTCGTCCAGTTTCGCGAGATGCTCGAGAGCGAAGGCCCCATCGGCCGCAAGCTCGATTTCCTCACCCAGGAGATGAACCGCGAGGCCAACACGATCTCGTCGAAATCCATCGATCTCGTCCTCACCCAGAGCGCGGTCGATGTGAAAAGCGCCATCGAGAAAATCCGCGAACAAGTACAGAACGTGGAATGATGGGAAGCCGCGGCCATCTCTTCGTTCTCTCGGCGCCCTCGGGGGCGGGAAAATCCACGCTCATCGACCGCACATGCCGGGAACTTCCCGATATCTGGCACTCGATCAGCGCGACGACGCGCCCAAGGCGCGATTATGAAGAAGACGGGATTCATTATTTTTTCCTGGAAAAACCCGATTTCGAGGAGATGATCACCAGAAACGAATTTCTCGAATGGGCGCGGGTTTTCGAGGAATGCTACGGAACGCCCGCCGAAGCGGTCGACGCGCATCTGGCCGGTGGAGACGACGTCATCATGGACCTGGACGTCCAGGGCGCCCTGCAGGTCAAGCGGAAGCGAGCGGAAGCGAGCCTCGTATTCGTCATGCCGCCCTCACTGGATGAGCTGGCCAAGCGCCTCGCGCACCGGGCGTCGGAGACCGGCGAGGACGTCAAATACCGGCTCTCGAGAGCCGAAGAAGAGATGGCGCAGAACCATCGCTACGACCACGTCATCATCAACGACGACCTGGACGCCGCATTCTGCGAACTCAAAAAAATTATCCTTTTGCATCGCGGGGAGGTCGATTCCCCGTGAGCGAAAACGCCCCGGCCCCCCTCAGCGGCAAAAAAACCGTCCTCGGCGTATCAGGCGGTATCGCCTCGTATAAATCGATCGACCTGGCGCGCCTGCTCACCCTCGACGGCGCCGAGGTTCAGACGGTGCTGACCGAGAGCGCCGCCTCGTTCGTGCAGCCGCTGCCATTCGAGGTGCTCACGGGCCAAACGCCCATCCGGAGAATGTTCCCGCTCGAGGGGGGCAAATCCACGGGCGACATGCCGCACATCTCCCTGACGGAGGACGCAGACCTCATCATCATCGCCCCGGCTACGGCGAACATCATCGGGAAATTCGCGCAAGGGGTGGGGGATGATTTTCTCTCCACGCTCCTGCTCTCCGCAAAGCCGCCCGCCCTCGTCGCCCCCGCCATGAACCCGCGCATGTGGGCCTCCCCGGCCCTTCAGGAAAACGTATCCTCCCTGCGCGAGAGGGGCCACGTCGTCATGGAGCCGGGCGTGGGACGCATGGCCCGCGCGGAGGAGGGCCTCGGCCGGGGGCGCATGCCCGAGCCGGGGGATATCCTGCTGGCCGCGCGCAGGATTCTGCTGCCCGAGCCGGACCTTTCGGGCATGAAGATCGTGGTCACCGCGGGACCCACGCGGGAGAAGTGGGACGCCGTGCGTTATCTCTCGAACCGATCGAGCGGCAAGATGGGCTTCGCCCTGGCGGGAGAAGCCGCAAAACGCGGGGCGGACGCCGTACTCGTGAGCGGCCCCGCCGCTCTCGCAGACCCGCCGGGGGTGCGCGTCGTGCGCGTGGAATCGGCCGCCCAGATGTATGAGGCGGTGAAGAGCGAATGGGCGGACGCGCACGCCCTCGTCATGGCCGCCGCCGTGGCGGACTACCGCCCGGTCGACCCATCGGCCCGAAAACACAAAAAAGGCGACGCTCCCCTCGCGGTCGAACTCGAGCGGACGACGGACATACTCGCCGAGCTTTCCATCGAAAAGGGAGACAGAATCCTGATCGGCTTCGCCGCCGAAACGGACAAGGTGACAGAGCGCGCGAAGGAAAAACGCGAACGAAAGGGGCTGGACTTCATCGTGGCGAACAGGGTCTCGGGCGATGAGGACGCGATGGGCGCTGACGCCTCGCGCGCCTGGATCATCGACTCAAACGCGACAGAAACGCTCCCCGTCCTCGAAAAAGGGATTCTGGCGGGCCGCATCCTCGACCGACTCGCCAAAATGTGGCAAAACATCAGCACCTGAATTCTTTTACCGACGCGCCCGCCGGTCGAGACGATGAACCATCGCGCAGAGCTGGCCAGAGAAATACTGGGGCACCTGAGGAACCAACGCGCCGCAGGGGTCGATTACGTGAGCCTGGGGACTCCCCGGGAGACGGTTCCCGAGGCGGTGCTGCCCACGCAAAATCCACCCACACGGACGCCTGAACCCGCAGCCGCGTCCAATCCCGAGCAGCAGGCCCTGATTCCCCAGGCAGCGCCTGCGCCCGCACCCACCCTGGCCCCCATGGCGAAGCGCAGAGACCCCGGCCCCGAGCCGTCGCCGCTTCCCTTCGACCCGGAAGCGGAGATGTCGCTCGCAGAACTCGAAGCCGCCGTGGACGGCTGTTTGCGGTGCAAGCTGGGGCCGGGCCGGACGAACCTCGTGTTCGGCGTGGGGAACCCGGCGGCGAACCTCGTCATCGTCGGCGAGGCGCCCGGAGCGAACGAAGACGCGGAGGGGATTCCCTTCGTGGGACGGGCGGGCCAGATGCTGACCAAGATGATCGAAAACGTCATCGAGGTCCCGCGCCAGGAGGTCTACATCTGCAACATCCTGAAGTGCCGACCGCCGGGCAACCGCAACCCGGAGCCGGACGAGATCGACTGCTGCGAGCCGTATCTCCACAAGCAACTCGCCGTCATCCAGCCCAGGCTTATCCTGGCTTTGGGCAAATTCGCCGCGCAGTGGCTTCTCCAGACGAAGACGCCCATCGGCAGGCTCAGGGGCAAGTTCGGGCGCTACCAGGGCATTCCCTGCCTCTCGACCTATCACCCGGCCTATCTGCTCAGAAACCCGCGCGACAAGCGACTTGTGCTCGACGACCTGCTCAAGGCGAAAGCCGTCTATCACGGTGAAGCGGAAGCCGATATCGAACTCTTCCGTTAGGGGGTTGTTGGAAAAGTCCTTCCTCGCTCGGAAGTGATCACTGCCGTCATTCCGGCGAAAGCCGGAATCCATTTGCGGATGCGGATGAATACACGGCGGCGTTTCATTCCCCGCCGATGCGCGGAAACCCGGACGAAAAGCAAAAGGCTTAAAAATGGATTCCGGCTTTCGCCGGAATGACGGTGAATACTCTCGATTCGGGGGCAACAACCCATTTTGGGAGCTTTTTCAACAACCCCGCTAAGGGGGAAATTACGGGGGAGCCGGTTTTCATCATCGCCCCGGAACGGCCGCGTACCCGCAAAAACGCCGCTCTCCCCTTCGGGCCGGGCGGACATTGACAGACGACGAACGAATCGGAATATAATTCCTTGAGGGCCCAACGACTTGTTCATTCGGCTCTGGAGGAAACCCATGACCACGTACGAAGCTCTGAACCTCGTCATCGGCGCGTCCCAATGCGCTCTCATCTGGTATGGCCTCAATCAAATGCGCGACGCCTCGAAAAATCGGGACAAGGCGCTGGACGATCAAAGAGCGGCGCTGGATGCGTTGATTGAACGCACGGCGGCAAGCTCGAAATCACTGGAGGCGATGCTCGAACGCACAGCGGCAAGCTCGAAATCGCTGGAGGCGACGCTCGAACGCACGGCGGGCAACTCGAAGTCGCTGGAGAATCAGTCGAAGGTGTTGGAAGAACTCATCAAAGGACAAGAAGAAAGCAGGATGGCGTTCAGGGCTTTCATCGAACGCATGCGCTAGAAAGTCCGGCTCCCGCTTCCGCATCTTCCGGTGCTGACAGGGGCTGCTCCCCCGAAACTTTCCTTACGCGAGAGGCGGGCTATTCCGTCTCCCCCGGATAGTTGGACACCTCGATCAGGTTGCCGTCCGGATCGCGGAAATAAAATGAGCGGATCGGCCCCGCCGCGCCGCTCTTATCGGACGGGCCTTCGATGATCTCCACGCCGCAAGCGCGCACATGGGCCATCGCTTCCTCCAAATCCGTTTTCGCGATGAGGCACACGTCCTCGGAACCCGGAACGGGCGGGTCGGCCTTGGGTTCGAACTCCGCTCCCGCAAGGTGCAAGTTTATCTTCTGCTCACCGAACCGGAGCGCGCGGCGGCCCCCCTCGAAGGTGATGACCTCCATGCCGAGAACTCGTGCGTAGAATTCACAAGTGCGCTCGACATCGCGCACGGTGAACACCATGTGGTCGAAGCGGTCGATCTCCAAGGGACCCTCCTGAACAAAGGATTTGCACGCCAAATCACCCAAAAACTTTTCGGGGGTTGATTTGCCGATTTTCAGGTAATCCCGCTGTCGGAGCAACCCCCGGCGATGGCCTCCCTGCCTTCCGCAGCACGGGGATGCGTGTTTGATTTCCCATGTGAAATGTACGATAAGGGCTTTGCATTTTCGCCCACGAATCACAATGACCACCTGCCCGACGAAACAGGAGGAGCGTCGATGGGGGAGAAACCCGCGGCGAGCCTGAGCGGCAAGGACCGCCTCATCGTTGCCCTGGACGTGCCGACGCACGAGGAAGCGCTCGGACTGGTTGAAAAACTCGAGAACGTCTCGTTTTTCAAGGTCGGGCTCGAACTCTTTCTCGCGGGGGACCTGCTCGGGTTCATCAACGAGCTTCAGGACCGCCGCTCAGGCGAAGGCGGGGTGTTCGTCGATCTCAAGCTCTCGGGAGACATCGGCAACACGATAGCCAGGTTCATCGAGAGCTGCATGGCGCTTAACGTCAGGTTCGTCACGCTCACCGAGTCCATGCCCTACGTGATGACGACCAGGACGATGGAAACTGCGCTCAAAACCCGAGGCGTTGCGGCGCATCCCAAGCTCCTGATGGTGCCGCTTCTTTCGAGCCTGAGCGATGACGATTTGCGAAGCGAAGGAATCAAAGGAGCGGATTCGACGCAATACATTCTCGACCGGGGAGAGAAGCTGCTCGCCGAGGGATGTGACGGGTTGATCGTTTCGGGCGACGCCATCAAGGCCTGCCGCGAGAAATTCCCGAACGCCGATATCGTAAGCCCCGGAGTCCGGCCTGCGTGGGCCGCGTCTGATGATCACAAACGAATCACCACGCCGGCGGATGCCATCCGCATGGGTTCGGACTATCTCGTCGTAGGCAGGCCCATCACGAAAAGCGAGGATCCGTTCGGGGCGGCCAAGGCGATCATCGAAGAGATGGATGGAGCGCTCGAATCCAGGAATTCCGTCGCGGCGGCGGGATAGTTTTTCGCGACGATAAATCTTTTCAGGAATATCTCTCGGCAAGCGCTTTTATTCGGTTCTCTCCAGCAATCTGCGCAGCGCCCTGGCGCTATCTTCCGTGCGTTCGATCAAGGCATCCGTTGCCTTCGCGCCATTTTCGACACGTTCGATCAGCGCTTTTGTACCGGCCTCGGTACGCTCTATAGTAGCCTCAAGCGATTTCGTATTCGTTGCGGTGCGTTCGATCAACGTATCCGTCGCTTTCGAACTGCTCTCGATACGTTCGATTAACGCCTTCCAGCCAGCATCGCTGCGTTCGATCAACGTATCCGTTGCTTTCGTGCCGCTCTCAACACGTTCGATCAATGCCTTCCAAGTACCCTCGGTGCGATCGAGCGTAGCTTCCAGCGATTTCGTGTATGCTCCGGTGCGATCAAGCAAGGCGTCCAAAGCCTTCGTCTGGTTGTCCAGCACTTTCGACTGATTGTCCAAGGCCCTGTCTCTGTGCCTTGACGCCACATACATCATGAGCAGCCCGAGCCCTATCAAGGCGCATTGGGCGAGGCCGACACCGGCGGCGACGTAAATGCTCCATCTTTGCAATTCGAGCGTTGCGATTTCGAATTCCGTCATTTCACTTTCTCTCTCGCATTTCAAATTAGCGGCAACGAAAATATCTCTCGACTTGGTAGAAATGTCAAAGTGAGAGCTTCATTTTACGAAAATACGCCGTAAACTCACCCCTTACTTATCCTTCCTTCGCGCCCTTCTGCCCGGCATGGCGGGGTCGGAGGGGCGGCGGTCGTCCATGGACTTCTCATCTGGCACGTTCAGGCGCTCGCCGAGGCGTTCGTTCAGTATCTCCTCGCGGGTGGCGAGCCTCTTCCGGACCTCCGCCTCGAACCCCCGGGAAGTGGGATGATAAAACCGCGTCCCCTGCAGACCCTCGGGCATGCCCTCCATCTCCACGACAGCGTCGTCGAACTCGTGCGCGTGCTTGTAGCCCTCGCCGTAGCCGAGGTCGCGCATGAGGCCGGTGGGCGCGTTCCTCAGGTGATGCGGGACGGGCGCGGCGTCCTGCTCGCGCACGGCGCGTTCCGCCGCCCCGAAGCCCCGGTAGACCGCGTCGCTCTTGGGCGCCTGGGCGAGATAGACCACCGCCTGCGCGATGGCGAGCTTCCCCTCGGGGAGGCCGATGAAGTGAAACGCCCCCTGGGCGGCGGTCGCCACGGCGAGCGCGTTCGGGTCGGCCATGCCGACGTCTTCCGAGGCGAAGCGCACGAGACGCCGCAGGATGTACATGGGGTCCTCGCCCCCCTCCAGCATGCGCGCGAGCCAGTAGAGGGCGGCGTCGGGGTCGGAAGCCCGCAGGGTCTTGTGAAGGGCGGAGATGAGGTTGTAGTGCTCCTCGCCCGCCTTGTCGTAGAGAAGCGTCTTGCGCTGGGCGGCCTCGCTCACCAGCTTTGAATCGACCCGGCGGTTCTCGCCGGCGAGGGCGGCTGCGGCTTCCAGGATATTGAGGGCGGAGCGCGCATCCCCGCTGCTCAGGACCGTGACGCGGCGCAGGGCGTCATCCTCCGCCTCCAGCTTCAAGGCCCCGAGGCCGCGTTCGGTGTCCGCCAGGGCGCGGCGGAGAAGCGCCACGACGTGCTCTTCCTTCAATCCCTCGAGTACGAACACGCGCGCGCGGGAGAGGAGGGGCGGTATGACCTCGAAGGAGGGGTTTTCCGTCGTCGCTCCGATGAGGGTGAGCGCGCCGTTTTCCACGTGGGGCAGGAGGCCGTCCTGCTGGGCCTTGTTGAAGCGGTGAATCTCGTCGATGAACAGGATCGTGCGCACCTTTCTTTGCCGCATGCGCTTCGCTTCGTCCACGGCGGCGCGCAACTCCTTCACCCCGTGGAGCACCGCGCTCAGCGTGATGAAGTGCGCGTTCGTTTTCCCCGCGATGATGCGCGCGAGCGTCGTCTTGCCCGTGCCGGGCGGCCCCCAGAAGATGAGCGGGCGCAAGGAATCTTCCTCCACGGCGCGCCTCAGCACGCGGCCCGGGCCGATCAGGTGATCCTGTCCCAAAACCTCATCGAGCGTCCGGGGCCGCATGCGCTCGGCCAGGGGCGCCCCCGGGTCGACCCGGGGCGTTTGTGATTCACCGTCGCCGCTGTCACCGTCTTCCGTCTGATCGAACAGGCTTCTTTCCAAGGCGCGCTCCTTTTCCAGAGAAACAACGCATTGTAGCACCCGTTTTTCAGCTTATCGAAACATATTTTCACTTCGGGCGGGGGGAACGAGCGCCTTTCACGCACCACCTGACGAATCTGCGCCGCAGAGGTGAACGCCTCCTCGCTCGAAAACCTCTTTTCCAAACCCGGGCGCGGACGCGTCAACCACTCCCTCACCAGCCGCGTCAAACGCCGTTCCTCCTTTCCCGGTCGGCGAACCCGCTCTCTTCGGTGCTGTTGAAAAACCCTGCAAAGCCAGGATTGCCGGAATGACGATCAAAAACGGATTCAACAACCCCTTTTCGCTCGGGGCAGGCTCTCCTCCACCAGTCGAATTTCACCTTCGGGCACCGGTGCGCGCTCCGCATTTTCCCGCATTTGCCGTCGTGGCGAAGGCCCGGGAGCGCGGTAGAATCACGCCGCGGACCGGCCCGTCGAGCCGGAATGGAATTTCCGGAAAATTCGATAAAATCAGATAAATTCACGGGGTTTTTCGATAAATAAACGGCAAATGATTCGGGAGGATGAGACGCCGCCGGAATCCGGGCGCAGGGGAATTCTGCCATGATCGCGAGGTTTGCGATAACGGCAAATGCGGGGAACTGCAGGGGGAGCATGCGCGCAACGGCGGGAATCGCGGGAGGAAACCCCCGGACGTGACGGCCCTGTGGCGGCCGTTCCGGGCGCGGGATGGCGCCGCGCAAGGCATTGATAATATGGGCGTTCAGGTAGCGATGTGCTATTCGGAGCGCAGGACGCTGCGGGCCTTCTCTCCTTCGGGCGTCACCGCGAGCACCTCGAGACTCGGCCGGGCCGGAGCCCTCGTGAGCAGGAGTTCCACGGGCTCATCCAGCGCCATGATCTCGTGCACCTCGCCGGGACGGAACTGCACCAGATCGCCTGGCGCGGCTTCGAGTATCTCCCCTTCCACGGCCACCCGCAGCCCGCCCTTCAGGAGATAGAGGAACTGCTCGTCGTGGTGATAATGCGGGTTGGAGTGGCCCCCCGCCTCCATGCGGAAATAACCGATGGTGGTATGGGCGCCATCGACCCAGGCGGCGTCTGCGGTGACGTAGTCGGCGGCTTTCCCCTGGTTCTGCGCGGCGAGGTTTCTGTAGATCGGCATGGAATAAACTCCTGTAGTTGAGGCGTTTACGGAAGATGGAGCGTCAGACGCATTCTAACGACACCGACTCGCAATCTGTCCAGCGCCCATGTATATTTGTGCGGCTTTATTAACGTATCCTGCGCGTCGTCAAGTTTCTCCGGAGGCATTTCGTGAGCACTTCTCCCGTGGATGAGTTCGAGTATTTCTTCGAGAAACCCTGGTCGGACGGCCTGCCGGTCATCCCCCCGACGGAGGAGCGCCTGGGCCTCATGCTGGCGGGAACGAACCGCGACCCGGACGAAGTCCTGGGCGACGTGCCTCCGCTCTTGGCGCAGGCGGACGTTCGAAGCATCGCCGCCCACGCCGTCATGGCCGGGTGCAGGCCGGCGTATATGCCGGTTCTCATCGGGGCCGTGGAAGCGATTCTGGAGGAAAAATTCAACGTGGGCGGCGTGCAGGCGACGCTCTCCTGCGCGGCTCCCCTTTTGATCGTGAACGGCCCCTACGCGGGGGAAATCGGCGTACACGGCGGGCTCGGCTGCTTCGGCCCCGGGAACCGCGCCAACGCGACGATCGGGCGCGCCATCAGGCTTTTGCTCCTGAACATCGGCGGCGGAATCCCGGGCATCACCTCGATGAGCACGTTCTCTCAACCGGGGCGGTTCACGTACTGCATCGCCGAGAATGAAGCGGAAAGCCCCTGGGAGTCTTTCGCGCAGACGCAGGGTTTTGATGCGGGGGAGGATGTCGTCACCGCCGTGCACGTGGAAGGCCCCGTCATGTCCTGGGATGACGTGAGCGACGACCCCGAGCGCATGCTCCCCTCCATCGCGGACACCATGTCGCATCTGGGTTCGTGGAACTGCTGGGCCAACACGGATCTGGTGGTGGCGATGAGTCCGCAGCAGGCCACGATCTGCGCCAAAAAGGGGTATTCGAAAGCGGATGTCCATGGGCGTCTTTGCGAAATCGCGGGCCGCACGGTGGGCGAACTCAAAACGGGGGGGCATTACCGGGAGAACCGCATCAGAGACTTCCCGTTCCCCGTCGATCTGGATGATGACGATGCGTTCGTTCCGACGATCAAAGAGACCGGGAGGCTGCTCCTGATCGTGGCGGGCGGGGTTCCGGGGCCGATTACGGCCGTGATGCACGGCTGGAACGGGAGCAGCCGCTCGGTTTCCCGCGCATTTGAATCGTCATAAGACCAAATATATCAAGGGGTGAATGGTTTTGAACGATCCTCAAGATGAATTCGAGTTTTTCCTGGAAAAACCCTGGTCGGACGGCCTGCCCGTCGTCACCCCGACCGAAGAGCGCATCGAGCGCATGCTCTCGGGCACGAAGAGAAGTCCTGCCGAGGTCATCGGTCAGGTTCCTCCCGCCATGGGGGAGGCCACGGTTCACAGCGTGGCGGTGCATGCGGTCATGGCCGGGTGTAAGCCGGAATACCTGCCGGTCGTACTCGGCGCCGCCTCCCTCATGCTTCGCGATGAATTCAACATGAACGGTGTGCAGGGCACGATGCACGGCGTGGCGCCCCTGATGATCGTGAACGGCCCGTATTCCGGGGAAATCGGCATTCACGGGGGCAATGGCTGTTTCGGCCCCGGATTCAGGGCCAACGCCTCCATCGGCCGCGCGATTCGCCTGATTCTGATGAACCTGGGCGGGGGCATCCCGGGCGTTTCTTCCATGACGATTTTCGGCACGCCGCTTCGCTATACCGCGTGCGTCACGGAGAACCTCCAGTTTCACCCCTGGGAGACGCTCGCCGAATCGAGGGGATACGGGGCGGATGAGAACGTGATCACCATGGCCATGGTGGAAAGCCCGCGCCTGACCTTCGATGACGTCAGCGAGGAGCCCGAGAGGCTGCTCCGGGGAATCGCCGATGCGATGACGGGTCTGGGCTCCTGGAACATGCACGCGCCCAGAACCGATATGGTCGTCGCCATGAATCCCCAGCATGCGAAGATTTGCTCCGAGGGCGGCCTTACGCGCGCGGACGTGCATCAGCGGCTGTGTGAGCTGGCCGGCCACAAGGTGAAGGACCTGAAGCGAGGCGGAAACTGGCGGCGTGAGCGCGCGCTGGCGATGTATATCCACACGGAGCCCGATGATGATGAGTTTTTCGTTCCCGTCATCAAGGATCCCCGTGACCTCCATTTGATCGTCGCGGGCGGCTGGGGATCGGGCAGTGCGGTCTGTCACGGGTGGAGCGGCGGCAGCCGCGCCGTTCATGGCGTGTTTGAAGTGTAATGCCGGATTTCCCGCATTCCGTCTGGTAAAGTCATTTTCCCATGGATGAATTCGAGTTTTTCTTTCAAAAACCCTGGTCGGACGGCCTGCCGGTAATTCCCCCTACAGAAGAACGAATGGCCGCCATGTTTTCGGGTACGAGGCTTGAAACCTCGGAAATTATCGGTTTGGTGCCGCCCCTCATGGGGGAGGCGAGCGTGGAGGCGATTGCCGCGCACGCCGTGATGGCGGGGTGTGAGCCTTCGTATTTGCCCCTTGTTATTGCAGGGCTTGGAGCGCTCCTTGCGCCAAAACTCAATTTGAACGGCGTACAGGGCACCATGCACAGCGCGGCCCCTCTGATCATCGTGAACGGGCCGTATGCGAAAAAAATCGGCCTGCATGGCGGCACAGGTTGCTTCGGGCCGGGTTTTCGGGCGAATGCGACGATTGGACGCGCCATCCGGTTAATACTCATGAACCTGGGCGGCGGTGTGCCGGTTTCCGCCTCGATGAGCACGTTCGGCTCGCCCGCCAGATATACGTTTTGCATCGCCGAGAACGAAGCGGAAAGCCCCTGGGAGCCATTGTCCGTCACGAAGGGCTTTCAGCAGGATGAAGATGTCGTGACCGCCGTGATGACGGAAGCGCCTCAAGGCTATATCGACGATTATTCAAAAGAGCCGGAATCTTTTTTCGTGGGCCTTGCGGATAAAATATCGACCTTGGGTTCGCTCAATATATGGCTGAAAACCCAGGTGGTCGTTGCTTTGGGTCCGGATCATGCGCGCATGTGCGCAGAGGCTGGTTTAAGTAAGGAAGATGTCCATCGCCGAATCATGGAGCTTGCGCGAAAGCCCCTTGGAGAGCTGAAAAAATCAGGCTATTGGCGTGATGAGATGGCAGCCAAGTGGCCATTTGACGTGAACCTGCAGGATGATTCGTATCTGGTACCGGCGATTAAGGATGAAGAAGATCTGATTCTTCTCGTCGCAGGGGGTACGCCCGGCCCGGTGACGGCCGTCATGCCCGGCTGGGTGGATGGCAGTGAGGCGGTCTCAATCGAATATGAACCATAAGCCTTTCTCTCAGGCTTGCTTTTGAGGATGAACGCATGGATGAGTTTGAGTTTTTCTTTGACAAGGAATGGTCGGACGGCCTGCCTGTCGTGACGCCCACGGAAGAGAGAATTGGCTTGATGCTCACAGGAACGACAAGGGAGCCGGGCGAAGTGCTTGGCCAAGTGGCTCCGGCGGGCGGGGAACTCAGCATTCAAAGCGTGGCGGCCCATGCCGTGATGGCGGGTTGCAAGCCCGAATACATGCCGGTTTTGATAGCCGGGCTGGAGGCGCTTCTTGATGAGCGTTTCAACGTAAATCTGATTCAGGCCACAACAAGCGCGGGCGCTCCTTTTCTATTGGTTAATGGTCCCTACGCAAAGGAGATCGGACTGCACGGCGGAGTGGGCTGCATGGGTCCCGGTTTTCGCGCGAATCTGACCATCGGCCGCGCCGTGCGGCTCATCATGATGAACGTGGGGGGAGGCATTCCCGGTATCACCTGTCTCGGCGGTTTTGGCGGCCCCTGGCGAAACACTTTTTGCATCATGGAGAACGAGGAGGAATCTCCCTGGGAGTCGTATGCGGAATCCAAAGGGTTTTCAAAGAACGATAGCGTGGTGACCATGATTCCACTCGAAGGACCCGTGCAGGTATGGGACGATGCGAGCCTGACGCCCGACCGGCTTCTGACGACGGTTGCCGATATGATGTCCGCCTTGGGTGGGCCCAATATGTATCGGCAAGCAGATATGGCGGTTGTCCTGGGCGCGCAACATGCGCATCTTTGCGCTGACGCCGGAATGACTCGCAGTGATGTCCATCAAAAATTACTGGAAATGGGTGGGCGCACTATCGGGGATATCAAGCGCGGCGGTATCTGGAGGGGAGAGAAAGGCGCGGATCGCTGGCCGTTTCCCGTGGATGTGAACGATGATGATTTTTTTGTGCCTGCGGTTGGCGATCCCGAAGACCTTCATTTAATCGTCGCGGGAAGCAGGGGTTCACCCTCCAGCATGGTCATGCACGGGATCACCGTGGCGTGTCGGGCCGTGACAAAAAAATTTGATGTGTGAAAGTTTTCTTTTCAGAAAATAATGGTCAGAAGACCGGGTTTTCAGCAACACATCTCAGAATCCCGAAAGGACTCTGTTCGGTCTGCTCTTTGCAATACAAGAAATACTGTGTGTTTCTTTAGAAAAGAGCCCCGACAATAATGCCGGGGCTCTTTTGTGATTGAAGCCTGTTAACCCGGATATTTCACCGAGGCTTTGGAACGGCCTGATTTGAAGTCGTGGACGGCTTGATTCGGGAGGCGGCCTTCTTCGTCGGCGCGATACGATGACGCACGGCGCCCGAGCGGCGCTTTTTCGTCGATTTCGAAGGCTTTCGGGGAGTGCCGGCCGACGCGCAGGCGCAGGTTTCCCGCTGCGGCAACCTATGTCGCTCCGATTCTACGCTCAGTCACTCTCCCCCGCCGTCGGCCAGGGCGGGTGCGTACGCAGGTTGTTCACTACCTTTTCGAAGAGCGCCGCATGGGGCCAGGCCTCGGAGATAGACAGCCGGACCTTGCGCACGCTGACCCTCACGCGGGCGCCGATCTTGAGCAGTTTCAGCCGGATCGTTGCGCACTGGGCCCTGGCGCATGTCGTGCCCGCCAGCCCCAGGCGCCGGAGTCCGTGCATCAGGACGTAGGCGAAGGAGGCGAAGTAGAGCCGCAACTGATTGGCCCTCATGGTGGCGCTGCTGGTGCGGTCGGCGAACAGGCCGAGTTGCTGTTCCTTGATGCGGTTCTCCATCTCTCCCCGGGCGCAGTAGAGTTCTTCGTAGAGGCGTCTGGCGCCGGCCCGCCGGGGGCGGAGATTGGTGACCACGAACCGCGGGTTCGCCCCCCTGGGCAGGTATTGCGCCTTGCCCACCACCCGGCGGGTTCTGGACCAGCTCTTGCGCGTTCGATAGCGGAAGTCGCGATACCGGCGCGCCGGCTCACCCGTGCGGCGACAGACGACCTCGGCCCGGTAGAGGTCCCGGCCAATCGCCCGCACCAGCCGCGCGTTGCGCGCCATGCCGAACACGTAGCCGACGCCGTTCTCCTCGCACCAGCGCATCAACGGCTCGCGGCAAAAACCCGAGTCGCCGCGAACCACGACCCGCGTACGCGGCCAGCGCCTGCGGACCTGCGCCACGATCCGCGCCAACTCCTCCTCGCTGCCGGCCGAGGCGTCGACGTTCGAGCGGCGCAGCCGCGCGCACAGCAGATGCGCGCCGCAGAAGACGTAGAGCGGCAGATAACAGTAGCGGCCGTAATAGCCGTGGAAGAAGCGCCCCTCCTGGCGACCGTGCAGGGGGTCGTCCGTGGCGTCGAGGTCCAGCCATATCTCTTCGGGCGGTTCGGCGTAAGACTCCATGAACACGTCCACCAGCAGGCGGTCCATCGCCTCGAAGTCCGCAGCGATGCGCTTGTAGCGATCCGTCGCCGCCTCGGCGCCGCCCAACTCCAGGCGGTTCAGCGTACTCGATGCGGCCAGCGGAGAGCCGCGGTCCCGAAGGCGAACCCGCCCGGCTCCCGTCAGGTCCCGCTTGCCCACCAGCAGCGCCAGCAACCTGTCGCGGCGCAAATCCTCGTGGTCGTTCAGGTCCTCGTAGCCCAGCGCCAGCGCGTACACCCGCTGCGCCGCCAGCGAGCGCACCGGGTGCTCCACGCTGCCGGGCTTGCGGCAATCACGAAAACACCGCGCCAGACGAGCCATCAGACCCAGGCGGAGATCCGTCTCGCGAAGCAGCACCCCGCCGGCGTCCGACGTGATCCGTCCGCCGTCGAATCGGGCGATGACCTCGCGTCTTCCGTGGGGGTGAAAGTGAAGTTGTTCCGGTGTACAATGCGTATCCATGGGGCCTCTCTGTCGGACGGGTGTAAGTTATTGAGACAACTCACATTATCCGACATTCAGAGGCCCCATGCCATTTGTCGGTGAAATATCCGGGTTAATGGCCGTTGCTTTTACCGTTTTTCTTTGTTACCGCCCAGCAGACACGCTCGGGCGTGATGGGCAGGTCGTAGACCTCCGTGCCTATCGCATCGTTGATGGCGAGGGCGACAGCGGCCGGCGCGTTATTGCACGGAGGTTCTCCGACGCCGCGTGCGCCATATGGACCCGCCCCTTCCCCGCATTCAAGAACAACGGACTCAAACTCGCCGATATCCGAGGAGGTGGGGATCAGATACTCGTGAAAGCTCTGTGATCGACAGTCTCCTTCCACCATGGTGATTTCCTCGTGCAGCGCATAGCCGATTCCCATTACCGCGCCGCCTTCGAATTGCCCCTCCACGCTTTGAGGATTCAGAGCTCGCCCGACGTCATGGGAAGCGACGTGCTTCAAGAGATTCACTTCGCCGGTTTCGATGTCGACTTCCACTTCGCTTGCATGAACACCGAATGTGTAGTCCGACCATCCGCCCATGCCATTCATGTATCGCTCCGGATTCTCATATTCATGTCCCGGCATGTTGTAGCCATGCGTGCAATGCAGCGCTTCACCCATTTTTTTGGCTTCGCCGGCCGCAGGACCGATGCCGACTCTTCTCTCGGGAGCAGAGGCCACCCACGCCTCGCCGCCTCCTACGCGAATATCCTCTTCCGCAGCTTCAAGCAACGAAGCGGCGCCTTTGGTAACGGCTTTCCGAACCTCATCTGCGGCGAGTCGAACGGCGTGCCCGGCCATAAGCGTTTGTCGGGAGCCTGCGGTGATGCCCGAGAGCGGTGTTGTGGCGGAATCGGACAGGCGGGTGGAAACCTGGTCGAGCCTGAGTCCCAGGGTTTCAGCCGTGATGCTTTGAAGCGTAGCGCCCTGGCCGGCGCCTATATCCGGCGCACTCACGCGGACCACGGCGCTGCCGTCCGGCTCGAGGTGAACCGCCGCATTCGCGTCGTCATTCGGCCTTCCGTAGCCGGTGATGTTCGCCGCCGCCGCCCTGCCAATGCGTTTGCCCGGGCCTGGTTCTGTGGGTTCGCCCAAAGCCTGAAGCGCGCCGTCGAGACACCCTTCCAGGTTCGGTTCATAAGGTATTTTCTGTCCGGTCGGCAGTTCCTGGTTTTTCTGGATGAAATTTTTTCGCCTGAATTCATATTTATCCATCCCGATGGCGTCTGCAACCAGGTTCATTTGGGTCTCATACGCGAAACATACTTGGTTCGATCCGACACCGCGCATCGCGTTGGTGATGGGATTGTTGGTGAGATAGCCGTGTGCGCGTATTTTTGCGTTGGGCACATCGTACGGGCCTGCGGCGATGCACATGGCGCCCAGGAGGAATAGATTCGATTTATACGGATATGCGCCTGCGTCTCCCACGATGTCCGCCTGTACGGCCAAGATTTTCCCGTCCTTGGTCGCTCCCGTTTTGTACTTCATATAGAAAGGATGTTTTTTCGAGGTGTTTCGGATGCCGTGCTCGCGACCCAACACCATTACGGCGGGTCTTTGCGTATGCCAGGTGAGCAGCGCCAGGTAAGGTTCCACCGTCAGCATGCCCTTGGCGCCGAATCCGCCGCCGACATAAGTGCCGAGGTGGCGGACGCGGCTGTGCGAGATTCCTAAAATCGCCGCAATGGCGCGATAGTATTCAATGAGCTGTGTGCCGACGCGGATGGTGATGACGCCGTCTTCCTCCATCCAGGAAGTACCGGAAGCAGGTTCCAGGAAGGCGTGTTCAGCAAGTTGTGTGGTGTATGTTTTCTCAATCACCACGTCGGCTTCGTCAAACGCTCTTTTTACGTCTCCACGTGTAGCTTCAAAGTCACACGCTTGTCGTTTCTCGGCGCTAGTTTCATCGTGACGCGTTGTCCACACGCCCTCCTCCGCCTCGATTTCCAATTCGATCGCAGCTATCGCGGCATCAAGCGCTTCTCTGTTTTCGGCGCCTACGATGGCGAGAGCGTCTCCGGTAAATTCAATTTTATCCTCAACCAGCACGGGCTGATGTGGCAGGCCCGGCGTGCCGGAGCCGAATCGCGCGTTTGTGCCCGGAATGTCCTTTGCGGTCAGAATGGCGACTACGCCCGGGATTTTTTCGGCTTTGGAAGTGTCGAGCTTTTTGAGGCGGCCTACGGGGACGGGCGTAAACAGCACGCCGCACTGCAAAGCGCCTGCAGGGATCGCGTCTTCTCCGTAGGGCATGGAGCCATCTGCTTTCGGGATAGCATCGTATCGGACATTCGACTTGCCGATGATATCGTAATCGGCCATTTGTTTGCTCCTTAAGGTAAGAGGATTGCCGTGAATTAGACTTGATTTTGCCAAAATTCCGCGAATCTGAGAAGCGGATAAAACATCATTCGCATTTTCATGGGAAAATCGAAAGAGTTGATATCGTAGACAAGGAATGAATTGCGGGATATGATTTGGTTTCGGTTGCATTCACCTATCATTTGGAGAAAACCATGGCGAACGGAATGGGATTCATCGATCCGACGGCGGGAGGGTCGGCCGCGCGAATCGTGCTTGCGCAACGGCCCGGCGATCTTTCGGGAAAGGTGGTAGGGCTCCTCGATAACACCAAAGAACAAGCGGATATCATTTTGGAGACCCTGGGGAATGCCCTCCGTGAGCAATACGATGTCGCCAGAGTCATTTCGAGGCGAAAAGAACATTACTCGAAGCCGGCCACTGATGAAATGATCGAAGAAATGGCCCAGGAGGTGGATGTGGCGATAGCCGCATTGGGAGGCTGAGGCTCCTGCACGTTGTGCAGTGTGCACGACACGGTTGAATTTGAAAAACGGGGCATTCCTTCAACGACCATCATCACCGAGGCGTTCAAGAACGCGGCGGACTTTCAATTCCGTGGCAAGGGCATGGAAGGGCATCCTTATATTCAGTTGCCTCACCCGGTCAGTAATTTGCAGCCCGATGAAATGAGAGACACGACGCTGAAGTTTGTCGAAGAAGTGGCCAGCCACCTGAAAAGCTGATCCGAATTATTGAGAAAAAGTATTTCCCAGGAGGGGCACGTGCGCGAATTTGAAACATTATCCTATACGGAAGAAGATGGATTGGCGGTAGTGAAGTTCAACCGTCCGGAGAGTCTGAACGCAATCAGTTTCAAGATGGCGGAAGAATTCGTGGAATTGACGCGAACTTTGGCCGACGCGCAAGATGTGCGGGTGGTCATTCTCACAGGAGAGGGACGTGGTTTCAGCACGGGCCGCGACCTGAAAGAAAGCACTACCCATACGAAAGAGATGGCCGATCAATATCAGCGCTATGTGATGGCGGCGACATCGTTATGGGAGCGCTTGCCCATGCCCACCATCGCCGCCATCAACGGCCATACATTCGGCTGGGGCGTGGAAATTACCTTGGTGTGCGATATCAGGCTGGCTGCTGAAGAAGCCACTCTTTGTTTCCCGGAATGCAGTTTGGGTATTTTCCCCGGGGCCGGCGGCGTGGTCTGGCTTCAAAGGGTAATGCCGGCCGGTCAGGCGAAAGAGTTGGTTTACACGAGCAAACGAATCGATGGAAAAGAAGCCGAGCGCATCGGTTTGGTGAACAAAGCGCATCCGCTGGATGTGTTGATGGATGAAGCCACTTCCATCGCGGAGCGGATCAGAGACAATGGCCCCTTGGGTGTTCGTGGCGCGAAAAAAGTGATCGATCAGACGCTCGATATGCCGCTCGCTCAGGCTATCGAATTTTCGAACGCCCACAGGTTGCCGTTGAATCACACCAGGGATTTCGCCGAGGCGCTGCAGGCGTTCAAAGAGAAGAGGAAACCTGTTTTTACCGGAGAATAAAAAGACGCCTAATCTTACTTGCAGTATCGAGCCTGTCCCTTAGGGGACGGGCTTTTTGTTCATTGTGACAAGACATGAATACAGACTTCCTCATCACACAAATCGAATCCCATGTCGCGAGCATCACCGTTAATCGGCCGGAAGCACGAAATGCGTTCAACACGCCATTGATGAAAGCCATGTGTAAAGAGATGGATGAAATTGAAAAGACGCCGGGTATTAAGGTTCTAGTTGTGACGGGAGCGGGAAGCTCTTTTTCGTCAGGGCGCGACCTCAAGGAAAGCGCCACCCATACTGAAGAACAAGCGAAGCTCTTCATGATGTTGGGCGAGAGGTGGAGCACGGCCCTTCGTGAACTGCCCATCCCGACCATAGCAGCCGTAAACGGACCCGCTTTCGGATGGGGGATGGTGTTGATGCTCTCATGTGATATTCGTGTTGCGGTGGACGGCGCAGTTTTGGGGTATCCGGAGACTGCGTTGGGGGTATTTCCCGGAGGGGACGCTACTGTTCGCCTGACGCGGCAGATTTTTGTTTCTGCTGCGAAAGATTTGGTGCTCACCGGCAGAAGATTTGATGCGCGAGAAGGATATCGCTTAGGATTGGTGAATCGCGTCACATCGAAAAAAGACCTATTGACCGACGTTCGCGATCTGGCCGGTAAAATAGCCCTACATCCGCTGGAAAGACTAAAGGCGATGAAATCAACGTTTTTGAAAGTTGAAGCGATGACGCGCTTCGGGCATTTGCCGGCGGCCGAGAAAATCGAGCAATGAAAGTCAGGGAGTGTTTTTTGCAGGCGGTAGCGATTGTTGGGGCGGAAGAAGACACCAGAGAAACCTGGGCGGCCATGAACAGGATAAACGCGCCTTGGGCGGCTGTTTTTGAAAGCAAGCGCTTGATCGGCATTGTGAACAAAGAGGACCTTGATGCATTTGTTCGTGTGCCCGAGGTATTTCAAAAAGTGAGCGAGGTTGCCAAAACGGATATGCCTTCGAGACGAGGGATATCGTTGTCCCCGAACACGGATTTGAACGAGGCTGTTTTCCAGCTTGAAATGGCGGGAGCGGATGCCGCCTTTGTCGAGGGTGTTGGGAGGCCGCCTGGTGTCATGGAAATGGAAGCGGCCAATCGCGTATTGTCTTGTTCTTCATGATACGCTTTTGTTTTCCTTAAAGTGATTGATTATTTGCCTCGCTTTCAAGGGGCAATTGACGGGAGGAACGTCCATGGAATTCACGTTGAATGAGGAACAATTACAGATTCAGGAAATAGCCAGAAAATTTTCCTATGAAGAATTGGCCCCGGTGTCCACCGAGCGTGACCGGATTCAGAACTGGGAAGAACGGATGCCTTGGGATCTGACCGAAAAGGCAAGCGCCTTGGGTCTCAGACAACTCCCTTACCCCAAAGAACATGGCGGCATGAGCGCCGATGTGCTTTCGTGCTGTCTGGCGGGAGAGGAGCTTGCAGCGGGAGATCTGGGTTTTGCGGTGAACCTGGATCAGACATGGAAGCTGTCCCATATATTCGAAAAAGTAGAGCCTGAAGTCAGAGATCCGTGGATTAAACGTTTATGTGAAGAGCCAAGATTCCTGGCTGCGATTTCCATGACGGAAGAAGGAGCGGGAACCGACCATCAGGGATATTACGACGACCCTTCCATCGCGCTTTATACGCGCGCGGAGAGAGAAGGCGGCAAATGGATCCTCAACGGGAAAAAACGCTATGTCAGCAATGGCCCTGTTGCGTCGTTGTACGTTTTGGCGGCAAGAACCGATCTCAGCAAAAACTTGAGGGAAGGTTTAACGGGCTTTCTGGTGCCTAGAGAGACTCCCGGCATATCGATAGGCGAAGTGCATGAAAAAATTGGCCAGCGTCTTTCGATGAATTCTGAAATTTTCTATGAAGACGTCGAGATTCCAGAGAACCACATCATCCTGGGCGAGGGAAACATGTTCGAGATCAGGGGTAACCTTCTGGCGATGGGAAAACCCGAAGCAGCCGCAACGGCCTTAGGCGTTGGACGCGCTGCGTTCGAGAAGGCGCTCGTCTACAGTCGGGAACGTGTCCAGGGCGGCAAGCCCATCGGCCAGCACCAGGCGATAGAAACCATACTTGCCGATATGGCGATGAATCTGGACATTGCGCGCACGTACATCTGGCGCACCGCCTGGGCGGTGGACCATCAAAAGCCCTATGATTTCACGCAAGGATGGAAATGCAAAGTTTTCGCGTCGGAAATCGCTTTTGATTGCGCGAGACTGGGCATGGAGGTTTTCGGCGGCGCAGGCATCATGCACGATGCCCCCATGGAAAAATACCTTCGCGATGCCAGTACGTTCTTGCACTCGGACGGCACGAATCAAATCCTGCGGCTGAGAACCGGGCAAGCCTATGTGAAAGGAGTGGCCACGGCGTTTTAGCGGCATGAAAAGGAGAATTTCAGATGGCGCGCCTGGCAGATAAGTGGCGGCAGGTTGAATTGTTCCAACAAGACGGGGAATCGCTGGAAAATCATGTTGCCGATTGGCTCCAGAAAGTACATGCGGAATTCTCCGTGTTCGTATCGGATGAAGGTATTGCGGAAATAAGAATGTTGCATGGCGTAGAAAAACCTCTCTTGGCGAATCATGCGAGGGAGCAATCAACACCGTTGAATCGTCGAGCTTCAAAAGAGATAGAAGAATATCTAAGCGGCGCGCGAAAAAGTTTCAGATTGAAAACGGACCTCTCTGCTCTCACGCCTTTTATGGAAAAAGTGCTGAGGAAGACGGAAGAAATTCCATACGGAGAGACGCGCAATTATGGCTGGGTCGCGAAGGAAATCGGAAACCCGAAAGCATCACGCGCCGTCGGCCAGGCGCTTCATAGAAATCCCGTTCCTCTTGTAATACCATGACATCGGGTCATCGCGGGCTCGGGCGAGCTCGGTGGATTCGCAAGCAGCGTATCTTTGAAGTTGGCGCTCTTGGTCCATGAGATGAATCATAAAATTTAGGACATACGAATTCCGCTTGGACGCATCCTAAAACTTGGGGGATGGAAGATGTCAAAAAAGATGAAGGATTTTATCGACCAAGTACGCGAAATTGTAAAGACTGGCGGTACCGAAGAGGAAGTGACCGCTCGCGTAGCGGAGAGCCTGGAGCCGATTTTGGATGAGCCGGAGCTGTTGAGTGCCGATCAATTGCTAGTGAAAAAAGAAGGATTTACGCTCAACAAGGTTCACATTGAGCCGGATGAGAGCTTCTCGATAGGCGCCGGTATATGGGATGTGGGACAGACCACCCCGATTCACGATCACGGCACCTGGGGCGTGATAGGCATTTACCGAGGAATGGAAAACGAAGAGAGTTTTTTGCGTGAAGGTCCCCGCGAGAGCGGCGCCCGCGTAAAACTCATGCCCTTAGGCAAACGTCTGGCCGGGCCTGGAGATGTCTTCGTCTGCTGTACGAAGGACAACGACGTGCACCGCGTGAGTTGTGCTTCGACTGAACCCGTGGTGGGCATTCATGTCTATGGTGACGATCTCGCCAAGTTAACTCGCTATAAATATGAGGAAGCAACCGGCGAGGTGAACTTGTTTGTTACGGGATGGGATTATGCGAAAACATCGGCTTGATTTATAGAAGCCGAAGAAATCGATAATTAACGCCGCTCGATACTTTTTCCATCGAAGCAATCACTAGACACCTGCCTGCCAAACGCCAGCTACGTGATGAAATAAACACGCCTTCTACCAGGGCATGGGTTTTCTGTCCTGGAAGTATCCACCGGTAGGCCCGTCCTTCGGCAACAAGGCGAGCCATACGGGCGTGTCTGCTCCTTCGTCTATTGATTTTGAAGCGCCCCGCCCGCCCATGTCGGTTCTCACCCATCCGGGATGGCAACAATTGACCAGCACTCCGGTTCCCCGGAATTCGCTCGCGAGAACTTTCGTCATCGCATTCAATGCGGTTTTTGTGATTCTGTATGCGGGAGAGCCTCCTCCCATGCCGGCGAGAGAGCCCATGCCGCTGGAGACGTTCACGATTCTACCCGCTGCGCTTTTTTTCAAGAGAGGAGCCAAGGCCTGACACAACATCAGGGGGCCATAGAGGTTGGTTTCCATCATTTCGCGCACGACCTCGACGGGAACGTCAAGCCCCATCATGCCGGCATCTTTTCTGATGGCCGCGTTGTTGATTAAAATGTCCAGTTTTCCAAATTCTTTGGCCAAAAAGTCGGCCAGAGAATCGATGCTGTTCTCGTCGGTGACATCCAGGGGATGGAATATGATTTCCAGCCCCTCTTGTTTTAGCTGCTTTTTGGCGATTTCCCCTTTGGAAACGTCTCGCGCCGTGAGGATGGTTCGAATTCCTTGACTTGCAAGCGATCGGCAGATCCCGAAACCAATGCCTTTGTTCCCGCCCGTTACGACGGCGATTTTCTCTTCCGGCAACTTTCATCTCCTTTTTCTATGTGCTTCGCTGGATAATTTTCACTGAATTCATGTGTTTCACCAACACGATCAGGAATGATTCTGGAATCCATTCGGCTCCCTGTTATATCATAGAGGGGAATCATCTCTCGCTCAGTGTGTTTCCAGGCATACACATTGGAAGAAACGATTGAATTCAACTCATCTGATCCTGTTCGACGTGGATGGAACGCTGCTTTTAAGCGGAGGAGCAGGGGCGAGAGCGTTGAATATCGCTTTTGAGCGTATATACGGGATTCTAAACGCTATGCGTCATGTTCATCCGCACGGCAAGACGGATGAACTCATCGTTCAAGAGATGTTTCGTTCTCATCTTGGGCGTTGCGGGAGCGAGCCTGAGGTAAATGCTCTATTGGAGAGATATTTGGAAATCCTGCCCATCACGGTAAGGGATTCCAAGAATTTCCATCTGATGCCGGGAATCCCCGGTTTGCTTTCGTATCTCAGGAGCCGAAAAGACGTGGTCATGGGATTGGGAACGGGCAACATCGAAGAGGGTGCGCGAATCAAGCTCTCACATGGCGGGCTGAACCGGTTTTTTTCGTTCGGAGGTTTCGGGTCTGATTCTGGAGACAGGACGGAGTTGCTGGAAGCAGGATTTCAGCGGGGCGAGCAAATCATTCAAAAGGAATACACGCGCAAATCCATCGTTCGTTGGGTGATAGGTGATACATGGCGTGACGTAGCAGCGGGTCGCGCATGTGGAGCGAAGACGATAGCCGTGGCTACGGGAGGGGATTCACTTTACGAGTTGGCGAGCGCTTCGCCGGATTTTCTTTTCGCCACCCTGGAGGACAACGAGGCGGTTTGTAAAATCCTGGATGGGGGCGTTAGGGCATGAGTGAATCTTTGTATCCGGTTACGCCAGGTGAAATCGCCCAAGCCTACCGGCAAATCCCCGCGTGGACCATGGGAGAGCTCGCTGATTTGTCAGAAGCGCAGTTGGATAGAACGGGGACGGAAGATTGGGCGCGCTGGTCCCCAAGAAGGCAGCTCAGCCATATGGCTTACATCACCACGAGATGGTTCATGGTTCTATACGGCGCCACCAGCCTGCCCTGGCCTTCTGTGGATATGAGCCAATTCAGTACGTTCATCAATACGCGAGATGATGACCGTCGATTCTCCTTGGATCGATATTCGGATATCGAATGGCTTCATCTGCGCTTTTCCGAAGCATGCGATGTTGCGGCGACCCAAGTCGTAAAGCTCGAGCATGAGAACTCAACCAAGAACGAGCTTTTGTTTGTATTTACGGAATCATCTGTCGTGGGTGTCAGCGAGGAGCGTTCCGTTGATTTGTGGAATCGTTGCATGAAATGCCATCCGGATGGATTTACGCTCGATGCTGGCTACGCACACGGATTTCGTATGACGCCTTTGGCGACATTGCGTCATGTGCTTTGGGACGATTTGATTCACTTGCGCTCCATCAGGCTCCATCGTGAAGCCTTGGGTTTGCCTGCCGTATATCCAAAGGCCCCTGTGGGCGGCTACGCTTCAGCCTATCCGGTTTCTTGATGAAAACTGCTGGTTCACCTCGGGTGAATTTCCTTTTTTGGTTGTTGTTCATCTCATTTGCATCTGTAGCGGGCGCGCTTTTGTTCTTTTCGAAACCACTATTTCTTTCCAAATCAGGCATAAAAGTATCTTTGGTATCAGAAGCAAAAAAATGGAGAGGCATGCCTCCGGGCGTCATCACAAAAAACACAGGACGCACGCTCAAGAAATATCTGGATGCTTCAAAGCACACAAGTCGCGCGGAAATTCGCGTTTCCGAGACGAGCCCTGAGAAGTTGTCTATCGATATCCTGTTGCCATGGGCGGAGGTGAGCGCAAAAAAAAGAAGGCAAAGAGCAGAGTTAGTCTGTCGCCTGGGAAGAGACATGCTTGAGAACGCGGGAGCAGACGACACCATTTTCCTGGTAAATATCCTGCGTATGGCAAAAGGCTCAAAATCCAGCGCGCCTGTGGGTGCAATGGTGTATTCTCCAAAAGATGAAAAATGCGTCTGGAAAGAATAGTTTTGCGGGAACATTGGTCATTATCTGTGGAAAGCACAGAAGTAAGTACCCTTTCTTCGTAAAGCTTCAATTCTGCTAGACTGGACAGGCATGGTTTATTTCTAGAGTTGAACCAAGGGAGGTGTTTATGACCCTTCATACTGTTGCCATCATCAGCCCGGGGGATATGGGGCATGCGGTGGGGCGAATGCTGGGTTTGCATGGGTATGAGGTAATAACCTGTCTCGCAAACAGAAGCGAGCGAACGAAGCGCTTGGCCGGTGAAGGGGGTATTCGGGATTACCCGAGAATGGCTGAAATGCTGGAGCGCGCGGATATTGTTTTGTCCATCGTGCCTCCGGGTTTAGCCGCCCAGGCGGCGGACGAAGTGGCGGAATCCATGTCAACATCCGGTTTTTGCCCCCCATACGCCGACTGCAACGCCGTGTCGCCGGAAACGGCGAAAGCTATCGCAAAGCGAATTTCAGATGCCGGAGCGGATTTTATCGATGGGGGGATATTGGGTCCTCCGCCGAATGAGACACGGAACAACACCAGGTTTTACTTCAGCGGTCCGCAGGCGGGATTGCTCTCGGAGTTGGACGGAAAAGGAATTATCGTTCGTCAGCTTGGGCCTGAGATTGGCCACGCTTCTGGAGTCAAGATGTGTTACGCCGCCCTCACGAAAGGAACCCATGCTCTTCAAACCGCGGTCATTACTCTGGCAGAGGCGCTTGGTCTCTCCGAGGAAGTGAGTCGTGAGTTTCAAACAAGTCAGGACGCTTCTTATAAACAGATGACCTCGAGCGCCCCTCGTCTTCCCGTCGTGGCGTGGCGGTATATCGACGAGATGAAACAAATAGCACAGACCTTTGAAGCCGCCGGCGTCACGCCGAAATTTCACGAAGGAGCGGCGGCCGTTTATTCCCATCTCGCGACGACGCCTTTGGCGGAGCAAACCGTAGAGACGATTGACAAGAGCTTATCTCCACAGCAAGCGGCGGCGGTGTATGCAGATCACTTGCCGATGAAAATGGACGACACTTGATGTCTCGAGGGAGCGATATGCCAGAAGACCTATCCACTCCAGGACTGGACGTATTTCCGGAATATAGAAATTTAGCGGATTTGTTTCGTAAAGAAACGAACGGGCTACCGCAGGAATTGTGGGAATGGAAGCTGCCAGAAAAGAGTTGGGGAACTTGGTCCATCAAAGAACAAATCAGCCATACGGCATGGATACCGTATCTTTTTTTCCTGGAATTCTGGCCGCCCGTTTTGTATCCGGATTCTTTGCCGCGAGATAAGTCTCTGGCGGATCAAGGCGGGGCAGACAGAATGTTGGATCCGGCGCGGTTTCCTGATGTGTCCGATGTTTTGGGAGCACTTGATGACGCCTGCGCTTTGTGTCGGGAGGTTTTATCAAAGGAAACGCTAGCCACGTTAAGGAATAAAGAATTGCCCAGGAAGTACTCTCCGGACAGAACTTGGGCGAACGGTGAGCGTGTGATGGATTATTTTCAAAATCTCGTTTTGCCTGCTCATGAGAGGGGTTTTCGCAAAGACGAAAACGATCCTTTTCTTTATTACCAGACGCTCGAGTGCACGTTCCGACACATATTGTGGGAATCGAATGTGCACCTGATCACCATTCAGGAGTTTAAGCGAATCAAAGGCTTGCCGATTCATTCGACTGTCCCGAGAGACGGGTATGCCGCGATGCTCACGTGGGAATGAATGCGCTCATTCCCTGAGAAGGCCTTCTTTTTCGTGGCCATGAATTTTGAAACTTCCCTTCTCCGAAAAGGAGGTTGTTCATGAAAGCCCCTCAGCGGGGGATTGGTGCGCTGCGAGAGTATTTTTACGGGGAAGACATTGGTGAGGCGGAGATTGAGCCTGAAGGTCCGGTCGTAGCGGGCAGGATGGGGAAATGGCGTGTTACCTGCGAAGTCGGCCCCCGCGGAATCAGTCAAGGCGGGGGTCTTCGATTCACGCCCCCGAACGGGTTCACGACGCCCCAATTTGAAGATGTGACGGCTCCGGGATATTGCGAGTTCCGATGTTCGAACGAGAATGTTTCTTTGGCTCCCTCATTGATAGAACCCGTACTCGGCTATACCTTCCTGCCGGCCAGCCTGGACTTGATGGTTCAGGGTTCTTCCTTGCTGGAAGGTGATTTCATAGAACTCAACTATGGCTGGACGCCATCCGGCATCCCCGGAGTGCAGGCGCAGTTTTTGGCCATGCCCGTAGAATTTACTTTGTCCATAGATTCTGGCGGTGAAGGCAACTGGGAGCTTCTTCCAGATTCGCCAACGTTCGACGTGATGCCCGAGGAGCCGTCTTTCCTTTGGGTGACGGCACCGGCGCAGGTAATTGCGGGACAGGTATTTTCTGTCCGGGCCGTGACGCGAGATTGCTTTCACAATGTAGCGACAACGGCGTCATCCATTCCAAAACTTGAATTACCTGATGAAAGTACGGTCTCTTTTCGTCAGGAGTCACCCGGAATTTTTGTTTGCGAAAATATCGTGTTGGGAGCGCCTGAAGTTCATCGGTTAAAGGTCTTGGCGGATGGATTACCGACAGCTCATACGCCACCGATTCAGGTATTGGAAGAAGTCCCGGACCGCACACTTCTTTTTGGGGACCCGCACTGCATGAGCGGGCTGTGCGTGGGGGAGTATCCGAGGCCATCGACTGCGCGTGAAATCGTGGAGTACGTCCACAACTATGCGCGGGATTGCGCAGGGGTGGATTTCGCCGCTTGCACCTCTTTGGCCATGCGAATGGATGAAGCGCAATGGAAAGAAGTTGCTGATGCCGCGAATCGTTTTTCTGAGGCGGGAAGATATGTGGCCCTTCCTGCGTATGAATGGTTTGGCATGCTCGAGCAAGACGGGAATAAGAATGTCTATTTCCTGGATGATCAGGATATCCCGAAGCTGGATTCCCGCAGCCCCGGCTCCGATCACCCGGAAAAACTCTGGAAACAACTCGAAGAATTCGAGGGCCGCGTGATGACGATTCCCCATCACTCGGTAAGTGCCGTGATTGGCACGCGCTGGCGCTGGCACGACCCGAGGTTTCAGCGCCTCGTCGAAATATATTCCTGTTGGGGCAACTCCGAAGCCAAAGGCTGCGAAAGGCCGTTGGTCAACCCGGCGCGCTATGAGGGACAAAGCGTGCAGGATGCGCTTGAGAAAGGATATCGTTTGGGCATCATCGCCGGTTCGGATACGCATACGTCTCAACCTGGATTTTCGAATCGGTTGCGGCTCAAGAATTCCTGGAGAGGTGGATTGGCCTGTGTATGGGCGAAGACCTTTGATCGGGAAGGGATATTCAAGGCCCTTTGGGAACGGCGCTGCTATGGCACGACAGGAGCGCGCATTATTCTTGATTTTTCCTTGAACGACGCCCCGATGGGTTCAGAGATCAGGTTAAATGAATCGGCCGGAAGAAAGCTCAAGGTTCAGGCAGAAGCCTGCTCGTCTGTTCAAAAGGTCGTCATCATCAAAAACGCGAGAGAAATTCATAAGGATGAACCAGGGCGGGAGTCGGTCTCTTTCGAGTGGATCGATTCGAGCGGCAGGGAACGGGAATCAGATTATTATTATGTCCGTTTAGTGCAAGATGATGGAGAAATGGCCTGGTCGAGTCCCATCTGGGTGGATTCCTGAGGAGTGGTTGTGGCGCATGTAACGGCGGATCCCGTCGTCATAGGTGATGGCGTGACGGGATGTTCCATCGCCTGTCAGTTGGCGAGACGGGGATTTGATGCAAAGTGTTTTCGGAACAGGATTTCAGGGCTGAAAACTAGGACTTGGGCCTAGGGTACACTTCGATAAGAGGAAATATTTTTTCAGCATTTTCTTTTAAGCCAAAGAATACAGGTCCTTCGGCTTTTTCGCCATTCGCGAGGTTCTGGAGATCGAGAGAATGGCCATCTGGATGATATGCGCCTCCCCCCACCTCTTGCAATACAGCGAGAGGACCCAGGATATCCCAGATTTGGGGCCTATCGACCAAGGCGGCGATGGCTCCTCCGGTAGCCGCATAAGCCACATGCGCGGAAGCGCTTCCATAAGCGACGGATTTTCCTGGATAATCCAGCTTGTAAAAACGTTTTCGGGACGAAGGACCGAGCATGACGGTTTGATTGGTGATTTCCATATCCTTGAGATCTGGAAGGATCTTACCGTTCCTGGTGGCGCCTTCTCCTGCGAGGGCAAGAAACATTTCATCTACGACGGGCATGTAGAATCCTCCGGCGATGGGTTTCCCGTTTTCCATGACGCCGATGGATACGCCCCAAGTGGGCAGACCGTTAAGAAATGGATTGGTGCCGTCAATAGGGTCAACCGCCCAAAGACGCGTCTGCATCTGGGGTTGTGATTCTCCGCTTCCGAATTCTTCTCCGATAACGTCGTCGTTCGGGAATGACACCTTCAGGCAGGAAAGAATGAATTTTTCTACCTCAAAGTCGGCCTCGCTCACCAGGCTCCTGTCTGGTTTTTGGATGCCTTTGGCATTGTTTGTGAACGACAAAGCCAGTTTGCCCGCATCTTTGAGGATTTTTTCTATGGATTTAATCATGAAAGCACCAAACACTCCGTTGGATTAAGGGTGGAGCCATCGCTTTGGGACAAACTATCTTGTGGAGAAAAAACTTTCCAGTTCTTCGAAAGAACCTGCCTGCCTACAAGCCAACACGCTCGTTTTGATTAGAACAGGATTTGCGCATGATTCGCTTGCGGCCGAACACGAAAAGGTATGATTACACCAAAGGCCCCATCGGGCGAGGCTTGGTGGTTCTATCCCTGCCGATTTTCGCGGAACTGATTTCCTGGAACATCGATACGATTGTTGAAATTTACTGGGTGGGCCGATTGGGCTCGGACGCGCTCGGAGCGATGTCTTTGGGATACATGATTCCCATGATGGTGAGAGCTGCGGGCATGGGAATTCGGGTGGCAGGCCAAGCACTGGTTGCGCAAAGAGTTGGCGCGAATAATGAGGAAGGCGCTGCTGTTATCGCGGGCCAATGTATTTTGCTTCAAACGCTCTTCTTCATTCCCTTATGCAGCGCGGGATATGTTTTCTCGCCTTATTTAATGGGGTGGATGACGTCTGATCCGAGACTTTTATACTTGTCGACGATATATCTTCGGGCCGGGTTTCTGATGCTTTTGTTCGTTGACGGTATATTCACTCTTGCAAATATATTCCGTGGCGCTGGTGAACCAAAATATTCGCTTTTGGGGATGATTATCAATTCAGGCGTTACATTCATCGCCATGCCCACCTTGATCTTTGGTTTCGGACTGATCCCCCCGTTTCATCTGGCCGGCGCGTATTACGGTTTAGGCATTGGCAGGCTGGCAGGTTCCGTCGTGATGCTGATCATTCTTTTCAAGGGGAATGCCAGAATCCATCTGAAGTGGCGTCATCTGATTCCGCGGTCCACTGAGATGAAGCGCATACTGGGACTGGGTTGGCCCGCTTGGGGGCAAATGTTTTTTGAGAGAGGCGCTAACTTGGTATTGGTATGGATGCTTGCTCCGTTTGGCGCACTGGCGCTTGCAGCATGGGGTCTTGGCAGTCGTGTCAACAATATGGGAAGAATGCCCGGATTTTCCCTCCAGGGGGCAGTTCGTACGATGGTGGGTCAAAATATCGGTGCGAGAAAACCTGAGAGGGCCATACGCAGTGCTTGGGTGACGTTAGGGGCGGTTGTTTCCATCATGGTTGTCGTCATTACAGGTCTCGTTGTTTGGAGCGAGGAAGTCGTTACTTTTTTCGGGATAAAAGGCGCCGCCTTGCCCCACGCGGTGATTTGCCTGCAAGTTTTGTGTGTAGGCCTTGGGTTTGAGGCTACGAGGCGTGTAGTAGCGGGAATATTTGAAGGAGCGTCATCCACCAGGCCTCCCATGATCGTTGAGGCAATCGTTCGCTGGGTCGTACAGTTGCCGGGCGCCTACATGCTGGCGGATTGGATGGGATTGCAGGAGCTGGGAATTTGGTGGGCAGTGGCGGCGAGTCAACTCATCGGTGGTTTGGCGTTGTTCTTGTGGTTTGCGATTGGTTGGCGGCGGCGTATGGAAAGTATGGCAACAAAGGCCAAGTCATCTGCACCGTCAGATTTTGAGTTTCATTCCTCATGAGACCCGAGAAGCGCTATGACTACACAAAAGGCTCAATCAGCTTTGGGCTGTTTCGCTTGGCTGTTCCCTCGTGCCTGGAACCGATAGCCTGGAACGCCGATATACTTGTCGAAATCTTTTGGGTGGGGCGTTTAGGTTCCGAGTATCTGGCTGCGGTTTCTTTGAGCTTTATGATCATCTTCTTTTTTCGCGCGGTCGGCTTCGGCATCAGGATCGCGGGCAGTGCTTTGGTGGCTCAGAGAATCGGAGCGAAAGAACCTGAACAAGCGAGTCACGCGGCAGGCCAGGCGTTTTTGCTTGCAGGCATCTATTACATTGCCATCAGCATTCTGGGGTATATGTTATCATCGCATCTGCTTGGTCTTTTAACTTCTGACGCGAATGTGATGCGAGTGGGCGTTGGGTATTTACAGGCATCTTTTCTCACTATCGCGTTCGTGGACGGTATTTTCACGGTCTCGCACAAGTTGAAAGCGGCAGGCGAACCAGGAAAATCTTTAATTGGCCTTGGAATTTCGACGCTCATGTCCATCACGTTCATTCCCCTCCTGATTTTTGGTCTGGGGCCGTTTGCGGGGTTTGGACTTCCAGGTTCCGCCATTGGCATTGGAATAGGTCGCATCATAGGAATTTTGGTCGTTCTGTGGATATTGACATCAGGACGTTCTCGCCTCCGTATCAGGTGGATTCATCTCAAGCCCCATGCGCAAACCATGCGCCGCATCATTCTTTTGGGATGGCCCGCAGCCGCGCAAAACATGCTCGAACGCGGCGCCCTTCTCATATTACTCAAGATTCTGGCTTTGTTCGGCCCAGTAGTACTAGCCGCATGGTCGATTGGAAATCGGCTTGGGACGTTTTCGCGATTGCCCGGCTTTGGGATTCAGTCCGCCGTCCGGACGATGGTGGGTCAAAACGTAGGCGCCAACCGGCCGGATCGGGCGCTGAAAAGCGTCTATCTCTCGATGGCCGGCTTGTTTGTCATGATGTGTGGCGTAACGTTTCTTTTGTATTTTTATGCAAGGGAAATTGTCTTGATCTTCGGAATGAAAAACGAGGGAATCGACATTGGCGTCGTTTGTGTCCGAATACTCACGATCGGCACTTTGTTTGAAGCTGTCCGGCGAATGTTGGCGGGTGCTTTCCAAGGAGCGGCGAACACGAAGCCGCCAATGGTTGTGGAAGCCTTTATCCGGTGGGGTTTTCAGATCCCGCTCGCGTATTTTGCTGCTTTGCCTTTTGGATTCGAAGCCGCCGGCGTATGGAGCGCGATGACGATAAGTCATTTTATGGGAGGTGTATGCCTCCTGGTTTGGTTCTTGGTTTGGAGCCGACGAAGAGGAATAGGCTCACATGCGGAAGCAAGATATTGATGTTAAGTAAAATGGGGTTTGCATGGGATGCCGGGATCAACGACAACCGATGGTGGGTGCGCCGATGAGGTTACGGCAACCCCTCGCTCGCGCAGGGCTGAAAAGCGGTAGTATATGTATGTGGTAGGTATGAATATATGGTGAGACAATCCGACGTTGGATTGATTCTTCACCTTGAAACTGACCGGCATAAAAGATGTTGAAAGCGAGAAACTCATGAGCCACAAAAAGATTTGTCTTTATTTCATTTTGGTGATTTCGCTTTTTCTCTCATCTCCGGCATATGCGGCGGATGTTGCCTCAAGCGAAACAACAGAATCAAATGATTGGGCGATCGTTTTACGAGATGCGACCAGATACCTTCAAAGCGACGAGAAAACGCCAACTCTTACTCAAGGGTATTTGTCCCTGGTGCGCCAAATCCGTTCACGGGCGTTTGATGACAAAACAAGAGCCCAGCAAGCACTCCAACATTCTGAAAAGCTGCTCAAGGCTATTGGTCCTCCGCCCGCGAAGGACGGCCCGCCGGAAGCGAGAGAGATAGCCGCCAGAAGAGAACGATACAATCGTCAAGTCACAGTTGCCCGAGCGCGCATCGCTGAGGCTGACTTGGCCATCGTTCATGCTGCGGAATTGGAAGAATCCTTCTCCCGAGAGAGATTCGGGCGGCTTTGGGGAGAGATTTACCGTCGTACGCCGATACCCATCGCACCGGGCGTGCTCGCAAAGGGTGTTCCGGAAATTACGGTTGAAGTTCGACGTATTGTTCGTTCTCCATGGGATTGGTTCGCAAGTCTACCTCCCGGAGTAGTTGGCGCCACAGTGTTTTTGCCCGGAATAGTGGTTTTGATTCTAGGTGTAGTTTTAGGGTGGGGAATACGGCGGAGCGTTTTAGCTGTCTTCAGTCGTGATGACGGGCTATCAGAGCTCTCGTATGCGCGCAGGTTTGGCTGCGCCATCGCAGATGGCGTTGGCGACAGCATTTTGCCGGTAGCGGTTTTAGCGGCCCTTTATATATGGGTGACTCGGCCAGGCGCTTTCGTGAGCGGTCTCTTTGAAGAAGCGCTCACGTCTTTTCTTTTATCCATGTTGTTCTTTTATGTGGTTGTTGCGTTTGCGAAGTCTTTTCTCTCCCCGAAGCAGCCGAATTGGCGGTTCACGGGACAATCTTCCGAAAATGCGCAAAGCGCTTATCGTTTGATCCTCGCTTTGGCGGCTGTTTTTTCGGCCGACATGTTTTTCTCGAATCTTGAAGGTGAAGGAGTGAGGCCTGCAGAGGCGATGTCCATATACGCTGCGGTGTTCGGCGCACTGGAGGGTTGTTTTTTCGTCAGGCTCGGACGGGGCAAACTCTGGCGAGCCGAAGCGGCCCAGGAAGGCGTAATCCAGCAGGGTGAACAGGCCTGGAGATTGATTCGTCGCATGGCAAGAGTGCTTGCGGTAATCGGCATTGCGGCGTTGTTTGTCGGATATGGCGCTCTCGGCAAACGGCTTCTCACAAGCCTTATTTGGACTGGCCTTTTGCTGTGGGTAGTTGTTCTATTGCGTGGCTTCATGCGCGAACTGGTATCATGGTCGCCTGAATCCGAATCCATACAAGACAGGCTCCACATTCCTTCCCGCATGCTCGAAAAATTCCGTTCCTGGTGGCGAGTCATTGTCGATCCTGTTGTTTTCCTTTGCGGACTCCTCATTATCGCGCCTGTCTGGGGAGTGCCCCCTGACGATCTGATTCGCTGGACGCTGCAAGCCCTGTCCGGGTTCCAGGTGGGAAGCATCCGCATTTCCATAATCGATATTTTCCTGGCGATTGCCGTCTTCTTGGCCGCCATGGCCGGAACAAGGTTTTTGCAAAGGCAGTTGTCCGAGCGGGTATTGAAGCAGACGAATTTACCTGCAGGCATACGCCACTCCCTGAACGCAGGGTTCGGTTATGCGGGCGTTATCGTTGCGGCGTTGTTGAGCATTTCGGTGACGGGAATCGATCTCTCCAACCTTGCTTTGGTTGTCAGCGCCCTCTCGGTGGGCATCGGTTTCGGGCTGCAAAACGTGGTGAACAACTTTATTTCGGGATTGATACTGTTGGTGGAAAGGCCCATCAAGGTCGGCGATTGGGTTTGCGTGGGAAGCAATGAAGGCATCGTGAAGAGAATACAGTTTCGCGCGACGGAACTGGAAACGTGGCAGCGTGCTTCGGTGATTATTCCGAACGCGGAGATTATTTCGACCTCGGTGACCAACCTGACGCACCGGGATCGGTATGGCCGCGTGGAGGTCGGAGTGGGCGTGGCTTATGGTTCCGATGTGGAAAAGGTTCGGGAGATTCTCTTGGATATCGCCGAGAAGAACGATAGGGTGCTCGATGACCCCGCTCCATCGGTCGTATTTCGAGATTTTGGCGCGAGCAGTCTGGATTTCGAACTGCGGTGTTTTACTTCGGACGTGATGAGACGTCTGGGGGTCGCGAGTGATTTGAGGTTTGAGATTGAACGCCGCCTTCGAGAGGAGGGCATCGAGATACCCTTCCCGCAAAGAGTCGTTCACCTCATGAACCCACAAGCAAGCGACCAGGAAAAAAAATCGTAAGATTATTTATACGTGTAGGGTTTGGGCTCCGGCTTTTGACCGACCTTGTTTCTCATGACTCCCAGCGGCCCCATGTCAATTTCCACGACATCCCCTGGTTGAATCCAGCGCTCCATTTCCATGCCGCATCCTCCGGGGACGGTGCCTGATCCCATCAGATCTCCCGTGACCAGGTTCTCGTCCCTGGCGGTGTAGGCGATGATTTGAGAGAAAGTCCAGTACATCTCTCCGGGCGTGGTTTCCACCCACGTTTCGCCGTTGACCCTCGCGGCCATGGGAATGTTTTTCGGGTCGCCGACTTCATCGGGTGTGGCTATCCAGGGACCAAGGCTCCAGCACCAGTCCTTGCTCTTGTATGGCCCGGTTCCCATCGCCATTTCGCCCCCCTGCGCGTCCCGGGCGCTCCAGTCGTTTAGTATTGCATAACCGAAGATGTGTTCATGCGCATCTTCTTCTGAAATGTCCCGCCCCGGTACGCCGATCACACAGCAGAATTCGAGTTCGAAATCCATTTTCTCGGTAAAGCTGGGCCAGGGGACTTCCTCCTCGGGCCCGGCCATATGGGCGCAACTCGCCTTGAAAGCAAGGGGACGCTCGTACCAGATTTTGGGAATTTCAAGGTTCATCACCTCGAATGTTTTTTTGAGATGGCGTTCGAAACCGGCAAAACCGCGAATCAGCGGGGGTTGTTTGATGGGAGCGAGCAGCCGGGCTTCGCTCGGCGCATATATGATTTGCTCCCCGCGAGGGCCGGCGGCGTCTTCATTCTCGAGTGCGTATTCGAGCGCTTCTTCAGCGGCTTCGATGCCGCCTTTGCCCGATGCGGCGATGGCCAGCATATCGGAGGGAATGAGGGCATCCGCCATGGCTTGGGGGCGCGAGGAGCCACGCTGTTCGAATTCCGCCGCTGCTGCAAAGTTGAGGTCGACGTATCGGAGGTTATCGCCTTCGGATACAACGGCGCCCAAACGCTCGAACGGGCCAACAGGTGTTCGCACTTCAAAGGTGCAAAATTTCATGGTTTCTCTCCGGATTGACTTGGTGAATGGTGTCCAAATCTGTTTACTTCAAGTCGACTTTGTCCCGCTCGTCTGTTTCCGGGAAAGGTCCTTCCTTGATTTCGATGACCTTTGAATCATCTTCCAGGAATTCAACTTCATGCCCTTCGTACATCAGGATGAGATCGTCGCGATTCAAGATCGCATCGCCTAGATTTTCCCCCTCCTTGGTGAATACGCCGACCCGAACTTTCCCGCGTTGACACAAGAGAATTTGGTGCCGCGTAGTATTCGTAGTCCTCTCTTCCACCACGTGAAAATGCGCTTTGGTGATCGCGCCTTTGGGCCTGTTCAAGACGATGATTTGCAGGGGTATGTCATCATCCGTCATATGTGCCTTGGTGTTGCGCTCCGCCTCGATGTCCTGGCCGGCGTATGCGGTCCGGATGTGTTCTTTCGCTTCATCGGTATCCAGATAAGGAGGAAATTTAGAATAATCGTTGAAATCTCCTTTGATGTGAATGGCAATGATGCGCCCATCAGAGGCTTTGTAGTAATCCACGCTTTTAGAATCGACTTCTAAAGACATAATTTTCCTCGGAAGAGAGCAAATCACAAAAAAGCTATTGAGCGCTTATCAAGAACGGTTCCTCAAGAGTATCATAAATCCACTTTTGTGATCTTCATGTGAAAGTCAAGCGGGGGGGCGGAGCGGACGAGCGAACTCGTGGAGATGTAGTCTACTCCTGTCTCCGCTATGCTTCGGATACCGCCGTCACCGATGCCGGAGGCCTCGATCTCATAGGGTTTTTGCGTTTTGAAAGCGACCCCGACTTTCCTGGCGTGGGCAACGGCTTTTTGAAGTGTTTCTATGTTCATGTTGTCGAGCAAAATCATGTGCACTCGGCCGTCTTCGATGACTTCTTCCAGTTGGGCCAGATTTTGCACTTCGATTTGAGTTTCCGTCATGTAGCGGCTGCCGAATTGTCTGTCGATGGCGGCGGGGATGGAACCGGCGGCAACGATGTCGTTGTCCTTTATCATCTCCCCGTCAAAAAAACCCAAGCGGTGATTTTGACCACCACCTGCGCGAACCGCGTATTTTTCAAAATAGCGCAAGCCTGGCCGATTCTTCCTGGTATCGATGATCCCCTTGAGAGTTTCGGGGAAGTCCCCGAAACGGGCCAATGTACTTGCCGTGTGCGTGGCGATTTCCGAGATATGCGAAATAAGATTGAGAGCGGTGCGTTCCGCTTTCAGGATGGTCTGGGTATGACCGGAAACGTGCGCCAGAAGTTCGCCTTTGGAAATTCTGGCTTTTTCATCTTTTTGCCATTTGACTTCGGGTGGGTTGCTTTTCCCGAGAGCCAAAAGGTTTTGGGTTTCCTCTAAGACGGGAAGGATAAACGGGGAACCCGCGAGAATGGCATCGCTTTTCGTGCGCAACTCCGCCACACACAAGGGATCTTTTTCGGCATCGTACTGGAGGGGAGCGCCCCCAAAATCTTCCAGGAGCCATTCGCGGACTTTAGAGCGGATATCCATATCTAGCGGTGTTTGGTTTTATACGATTTCGAGCATACGCTCGATGGGTATTCGCGCGCGCCGAGCCAGTTCCGGGTCCACGGTAATTTCATGTTTCAGATCCCGCAGGCATTCATACAGGTTTTGCAGCGTGTTTTGTTTCATGTAAGCGCAAAGCGCTTCACGGCTCGCGGGAATCAGGGTTTTGTCAGGAACCGCCTTGGACATGGGGTGGAGGTTTCCGACCTCGGTAGCCACGATGACTTCCGAGTGCGGGACTTCCTCCACCAACTTGATCATACCCTGGGTGGACCGGAACTGGAGCATGTCTTCAGGCACGATGCCGTCGTTCACCTGACGCATACAGGCGCTGGTGCATCCACACTCGGGGTGAACCACGGTGATAGCTTCGGGGTGTAGTTGTTGCTGCTCCATGACGTGATGCGGGCGAATCCTTTCATGTACGTGACACGCGCCCATCATGAGATGGAGGCGCTCCAGAGAATGTCCTTTGCTCTCCAGTAGCTTGGCCGCGTAGAAACCCAGAAAGACGTCGGGCAAAAATAAAATGGGCTGCTCGGGCCTGGAGTTTTCCAAGATGTGGAGGGTGACCTTGCCAGCGTTGGCGGACGCGCAACAGTAATCGCTCTCGGCTTTTACCTCGAGATATGTGTTTACGTAACTGATGACGATTCCGTCCGGGTGCGCTTTTTTCCAATCTTGAATTTTAACGACATCCGCATGAGCGGCCAAAGAGCAGAGTGCATCGAGGCTGGGGGCCAAAACGGTTTGATGGGGTTTCTTGAGCGCAGCTAAAATCTGATTCATGAATAACACGGAAGGTTCGACAAGATAGTCGGCGTCCGAGGCGGCGCCTTGCTGGGCTAAAAACAATGAATCGCCGATGACATCGGATACGTCCTGGATATCTCTCGGTACGTAATTATGCGCCAGGATGAGAGCGTTTCTCTCTTTCTTGAGGCGCCTGACCTCACCTTGTAGAAATTCTCTTTCCTCTTCCGTGATGTTCTCGGGATGAGCGTTTGCGGGGATTTCAGGAACATCAATGGAAGGTCCGAGGTCAGCTTGGTCCATCAAAGCGATGGCATCTTTTGCAGGAAGGATGTCACCAGCTTCAATATCTAAAATCATTTGAAACTCCACTAATTTGGATGTCATCAAGATACGTTCATTTCTACCAGATCAGCCAGTTGTTCGCTTGCGCAAAAAATCACAAGCTGAAGCAAAAAATAATAAACCTCGTTAAATCAACAGTTCGACTCCTGATGAATAATACATGATTCGGAACATGGAATCTCCTACCCCCTTCTCATCTTATTATTCCAGTCTTCAGGAAATAAGTAAAATGGAAATACGGAAAAAGATGATTATTCCTTGCCGGGGAGTATAGTTTTTGTTAGGTTTCGTACCTGTAATTTCTGTTTTGGGTCATTGAAGACGCAGGGCATCGGAATCGTCTCCCTGTACAGTAGTTCGAATCGCGGGTCGCCGAGCGAGACGACTAGTTTTTTTATTTGTATGAGCCAAAGTTCAACGCGCCTCCTTCACTTGTAGTCGTTTTGCTTGAGAAGCCGGGATGATTTGAGGAATCCATCATGACCCGTGGTGTGATTTGGCTGTTGGGCACATTGCTTTTGTCTGGACTTTTCATTTTTGCGCTAAGTGGGATCTGCTCGAATGCGTCGATTTTTCCATCATTAACCGGATATTTTTGCCCGAAACCCCGGATGAAACTGATAACTGTTCCACAGAATCCTGCGTCCAAAGGGGTGGAACAGAAAAACAACTGATCGATTGTCAAAGATTTTACAGAAAGGTGAGGTTATGAACGATTCAGATTCTCTCATCACAGATGCCGTCGTCGAATTTGTCTTGAATACGGAGTACGAAGACATTCCTGAAGACGTAAGAGTAATCATGCGCCGATGTTTCGTGGATGGAATCGGCCTGATGGTTGCGGGTTCCACGGAAGAAAGTGGCCATATCATCCAAAACTACCTCAGGGAAATCGGAGGAGAACCCGAGGCGCGCGTCATCGGAACTGAAATGACGGTGCCCGCGCATCTCGCTTCTTTGGCCAATGGCATCGCCGGCCACGCAATGGATTATGACGATACGCAGCTGAGCAGCTATCCGGATCGCGTGTATGGCCTGTTGACTCACCCCACATGTCCGGTGATGCCCGCTGCGCTGGCCCTGGCCGAGGCGCTGGGCGCAACGGGACAGGAGTTGCTCACTGCATTTGCGCTGGGCTTCGAAGTGGAATGCAAGGTGGCGGAGGCGATTCGGCCGGATCATTACGTCAAAGGATTTCACTCCACGGGGACTATCGGCGCCATCGGGGCGGCGACCGCCGCGGCGAAGTTGATGGGGTTGGATGAACACCAGTTGCGCATGTGTTACGGCATCGTTTGCTCGGAAAGCGCTGGTCTGCGTGCGAATTTTGGAACGATGACGAAGCCCTACCATTGCGGCCGAGCGGCAGAGAACGGCGTCGTGGCGGCAAGACTGGCGTCGGGTGGCTACACTTCGGACCCCACGGTATTTGATGGGCAGTGGGGATTTTTCCAGATTATGGGTGGCGGCTGCGATAAAGATTACATCGTCGGGAAACTCGGTAACGCCTGGTCGGCGGTGGACCCGGGCGTGTCGATTAAACCCTACCCTTGCGGTTCCCTTGCGCACCCCGCTATGGATGCCGCCAGGGATCTGATCTTGGAAAACGACATCAAACCCGACCAGGTGAAAGAGTTGCGCTTCGGCACCACCTCGCGCGTACTGGAGCCACTCCGCTACAAGGAACCGCAGAACGAGCTGGAGGCGAAATTCTCCCTGCAATTCGGTTTCGGCATCTTGCTGCTCGAGCGCGCGGCCGGCATCGCTCAATACAAAGACGAAGTCGTAAAGCGCCCCGATGTCGTAGAAATGATGAAAAAGGTGAATCCCTTCATGGACGATGAAATCGAAGCGCAGGGTTACGCGCTCATTCGCGGCAAGGTGGCGATAGAGCTTGAAGACGGTACCGTATACGAAAAAATGTCTGAAATCTCACGCGGCACTCCTCAGCGACCCATGGATCGTGAGGAGCTTTATGAGAAATTCACGGAATGCACCAGTTTGGTGTACGAGGGCGATCAGATCGCCTTGATTGAGGCGATGCTCTATAAAATCGATACGCTCGATAATATCCATGGTCTTATCGATCTTTTGGGCGAGAAAGTGGAAGTGTAACGACTTTTCCCTCACCCGTTGCTTACCAGTTGTCCAAGGGGTTGGCAGAGAAGGGACAAAAAATTGGGTTTTCATCGCTGGGAAGATATTCCCAAAACTCAAAACCTTCGCAAGGGAACCATGCGCCGTGCAGCCGCGTTGGATGGGTTGACGATGCAGCGCGGCGAAATAGCTCCCGATACGCTGTTCGATGAGAGCACGATTCATCGCCACACCGAAGATCAGTTTATCGTCGTGCTGGAAGGTAAACTGAAAATGCACATCGATGGGGTCGAGGAATGGCTCGAGCCCGGTGATTTTGCCTCCATTCCGGGCGGTGTGTTCCATAGCGCAACGGGCGTGGGATCAGAGGGTGCGAAATACATTGAAGTATTGTCTTCGGGACGCATCGACTACCTGCCCGGCTATCTGGGTGAGCCCAAAAACGAATTTTTGCATGAGAAGAAAAGCGACTCATGATGGGAGAAGAGGACAAAAGGGTTTTTGTCGTTTGCTCTGACTTGATGTTCTCCGCGGGCATTCGGGAAGCAGGGATATCCCGGCGCGTCAGATTGGAGTTCATCGATTCAGAGGAGAAATTCGAGGAAGCTCTCAAAAAATATCGCGCCACATTATTCATGTCTGATTTGCATCACCACAAGCTAGGTGGTGAAAGAGCGGGCAAGCTCGTCAAAAAGCTAAAAGCCAGCCCCAAAAGCAAAGACGCGTACACTATCGCTTGGGGCAAGCATACCGAGCCGGAATTGCTCAAATCAGCGTCGCAAGACGGTTTTGACAAGGTGGTGCCCCGATCTTTGTTTGTGAAAGAAATGCCAGAGTACATTCGGCAAGCAGCGAGTCGAATTCAAATGAGCGAATGACCTCCGTTCGCAACGCAAAGAGACTCAGCCCAGAATCTTACGATGGTTCCCTCATCTGGTGGTTGTGTGTGCCGACATCACGGCAAAATTACCTGCAAGCGATATTGGAAGGTTATGACGATTTAGGGTACTACCAGACGTTTCATGCTTGCGCCGAAAAAAACGAACACGGCGAACCCATGTCTCTGGCACGGTTGACCTCAACCGTTGACGATGAAGTCGAGACAAAGACGCTTCTTGAGGCACTCTCTCGTGAAATCAATCTTCAAATCCTGGATTGTGCGCCTCCAATCAAACCTTCAGAACAACCAAGAGTATAAATACATTCCAATGACGCGGTGTTTTCTCTCGCGGTTATTTCTGGCCCTTTTATTGGTTTTGGGATTTTGGACCCACTCTTCTGCACTGGATCGCCTGAAACTTGCTACTACGACGAGTACCGAGAATTCCGGTTTGCTCAAGAAATTACATCCGGTATTTGAGAAAAGACATGGTGTTTTCGTGCACACCATATCTGTAGGAACGGGGAAGGCTTTGCGCCTGGGGCAAAATGGCGATGTGGACGTTGTGCTCGTCCATGCGAGGAAAGCGGAAGATTTGTTCGTGGCCAGGGGCTACGGTACCCGCAGAAGAGCCGTCATGTATAACGACTTTGTGATCGTGGGCCCGGCATCGGATCCTGCCGGAGTGTTAAAAACAATCGACGTATCTGAGGCGATGCTCCGAATAAAAAATCAGAAAAGCCTTTGGTTCAGCAGGGGAGATGATTCTGGAACACACAAAAAGGAATTGCAGCTTTGGAAAGATGCCGGCGTTAGCCTGTTTGGTTCCTGGTATCGGGCATTGGGTCAGGGAATGGGCAGAACGCTGATGGCTGCGGACGAAAAAAGTGGATACACGCTTACAGACAGGGGTACGTACATCGCCCTGGTCGCCAAAGCAAAGATTTCCCTCAAGATTCAAGGACCAAGGGGAAAACCCTTGCACAACCCTTACAGCGTGATCGCCGTCAATCCAAAGCGTCATCCCCATGTGAAGTTCGGCTTGGCGGTGAAATATATCGATTTTCTTACTTCCGTTCAGGGACAAAGAATCATCCGGGATTTTCGACTCATGGGAAAACAGCTTTTTTATCCAAACGCGAAAAGAACATATTGACAAATTTCTTTAGAGGGTAAGCGTTTTGGAATATTTGCTTGATGGGTTTGCCGATGGATTGATACGGGTGCTTAGAGCAGACCCGGAAGTCATGCGCGCCGCATGGGTGACTATCAAGGTAGGTTTTTGGGCTACGATTCTGGCGTCTCTCATTGGCCTGCCTGTTGGTTTTCTGTTGGCGACGGCACGCTTTCATGGGCGCGGGTTCGCCATCACGGTGCTTCAAACATCGCTTGGATTGCCGACCGTCGTCATCGGGTTACTCGTATATGGCTTTATCTCCAGACGAGGACCTTTGGGGTTCGCCGACTTGTTGTTCACTCCCTCGGCTATCATTATCGGGTTGGTCGTGTTGGCGATTCCTCTCGTGGCGGTATTCTCCATGACGTCCGTCGCATCCGTTGATGACAGAGTACGGGAAACAGCCCTTACACTAGGCGCATCCAATGGCCTTGTGGCGTGGACCGTGCTGCGCGAAGCCCGTTTTGGGATGGTGGCGGCGGTGTTGGCGGCGTTTGGCCGCGTATCCTCGGAAGTGGGTATCGCCATGATGCTTGGAGGGAATATCGAGGGATATACACGAACGCTGACTACAGCCATAGCGCTTGAAAGCATGAAAGGAGAATTCGGCTTCGGAATTGCCTTGGGCGTTGTGCTCCTGGCGATCATTTTCGTGACGAATTTTCTTTCCCGCTATATCCAAAGGTCCTGACATGGATGTGTTTTTTCTGGAAAACGTGAAATTTCGGTATGAGACCGATTTGGTTCTGGACATTGAAAGAATGACCGTCTCGACCGGCGAGGTGACTTTGCTCACCGGAGCAAATGGTTCCGGAAAAACAACGCTGTTGCGTATGATGGCGGGCCTGCTTACGCCTGAGACCGGCATCATCAACTACAAGGATGAGGCCATCATTTTCGGCAAGCCGGGGCTCAAGCACAGGAGACTGGTTACCCTCCTCGCCCAGGAGCCATATCTTTTTCGGGGAAATGTTCTGTCGAATGTCTCTTATGGTCCCCGCGCGCGCGGGATGAATATATCGCAGGCGAACAAAAAGGCTGAAGAAGCTATCCTTAAAACGCGATGCGAGGGCCTCATTCAACGAGATGCTGCTAAACTCTCCGGGGGAGAAAAGAAGCGCGTGGCGCTTGCCAGGGCGTTAGCGGCGGGAGCGGAAACCCTTCTTCTGGATGAGCCCATTTCCCACGTAGACGAAGAAAACAGCGAAGTGATTGTCGGAATCATTCAAGAATTGGCCGCCTCTGGGATCACCTTGGTCGTGAGCACTCACATACCAGAATGGACCAAGTCTCTTTCAGTAAAAAATGTGCGGCTTGCGTATGGAAGAGTAGTGTAATTCAGGGCAATATGGTTTCATCGGCATGGTGGGAATCCCCGAACAGATCGGCCTCAAGCGGACCTCCACACCAGGCGGGATAATGTCTGGCATAATAATCTACCAACCCTGCCTCAAACACTTTTGGTTGAGTGTAATCCGTAACTTGTTTCTGGGAGCGGTGGCATGCGTGCGCTTTGAATCTCGCATGCGGAAATCTTCTCCCATCGACAATGGTTGTGTAGTCATCTCGATAAACGAGATCGGAGCGATTGTACAAGGCGCGCCTTTTCACAGGCGATATTCGGTGGTACAGGCGCTTGGGAGCAGCCCCGGGATTTTCCTTCACAAGTCGACAGAAAGCCTTTGTGACCCAGCCGCCGACGGCGATGTGGTCAGGATGTCCGGTAACGCCGTCCTCTCCGTACGTCACGATCACATCGGGAGAAAAGTTCCGGATGAATACTTCGATGCGGGGTATAATTTCCGAATCGTCAATGGATTTCAATTCGCCATCCGGGTAGTTCCAGAGCGTCATTTCTTCCACGCCAAGCACATGGCAGGCGTCTTTCAGTTCCGCTTCCCGGACGTCGCCTAACTCATCAGGCTCGCATACGCCGTTTGTCAGACCTGCTTCTCCACGTGTAAAGGTAAGCAGGCCCATTCGCACACCCTGGTTTGCGTAGAGCGTGATTGTGGCAGGATTTCCAAAGGATTCATCATCCGGATGTGCGTAGATGTGCAATATAGAGCGCTGGGAGATCGATTTATTCATAACACAGAATAGTTGAAGATACTTCGCATTAACAAGGCTTCCATATTACCATTTCAACTCAATGATTCAAGGATTGTGTCCTTCGCTTTTTTTCTTTCGCAACTTGATTTGTGGTGTTTTTGGCCGCGGTATTTCTTCTTTTGCCGGGCATCGACGTCAGCGCCATGATGGTTTGCGCCCGCAATTTATGGAATCAAATTTCACCGAATGGTAAATGGGTTTTCAAAATCCGTCCTCTTGCCCTGTCTCTTTCTTTGGTTTATATGAAACGGGTGCCCACGAGACCCTGAAATTTGTTATCATCAAACCAATATCGGGTTCATGCTGCTCAATGATTCGTAAACCCTGTCCCATTACAAGGAGCCAGTATTGTGGAGTTAGCCATTTCAAGGGATACGTTACTCAGGGCCCTGCAGACGATACAAGGTGTCGTCGAAAATAGAAGCAGCGCAATGCCAATATTACAAAACGTGCTTGTCGAGACCGAAGGCAATAAGAATATCCGTTTGTTGGGTACGAATCTTGATATCAGCATGCGGGGAATGTTCGAGGCTGAAGTAGAGAAAGCAGGGAAAGTCACGCTGAATGCAAGGAAATTGTTTGACATTGTCAGGGAACTTCCTGAGTCGGAGGTTCGTTTCACGGAAGAAGATGGACAGTGGATTGAAATGCGCTGTGAGCGCTCGAGATTCCGTTTTCCGGGGTTGCCGCCTGCAGAGTTTCCCGCGCTTCCTGAGTCGAGGGAGTCAGACACACATACAATTTCTGCTTCGGTTTTATCGGAAATGATTCGAAAGACGATGTTTGCGATATCCCAGGATGAGACGCGCTATACGTACAATGGCGTTTTCATGGAAACCGAAGCCGACACCCTGCGCCTCGTCGCTACGGATGGCCATCGGTTGGCGATGATTGAGCGAGCGAGCGAAGGGTTGGTACTTGAAGAAGGAGTGATTGTCCACAAAAAAGCGTTGGGAGAACTCGTCAAGCTCTTGCAGGGCGTCGAGGGTGACGTATCCGTTTCTCTCACCCACGTTTCAAGCGGCCAGGGCTTATCTCTTTCAGGGGAAGAAGCGCCCGCCTCTCTCACTCCAAACCACATCATTTTTCAAATGGAAAATATCGCGTTATCGGCCCGCCTGATAGATGGCGAATTTCCGAAATACAGGCAAGTAATTCCAGATAATAATGAGCATTCCATTTTGATGAACCGGGAAAGTTTAACGCAGGCGCTCAGGCGGGTTTCTCTTTTTACGAACGAAACGCGCATGGTGAAGTTTGAGTTCACCCCGGGCCAGTTGAAACTGACGACGAATGGCTCAGAAGCGGGAGAAGCCGAGGAAGTCATAGAATCGAACGCGCAGACTGACATCACGATCGGGTTTAATTCCAGGTATTGTCTTGATGCGCTCTCCATATTGGACGAAGAGCAGATCAGCATGGAGTTAAAGGATTCGCTGAGTCCCGGGGTACTCTCTCCCGAAGATTCGGATGGCTATACATATGTTGTAATGCCGATGCGTGTCTAACCAGCCATTCGGTTTGCCCAAAAGGTTGAATTGATGCTGCAAGTATGCCCCTGAAAGAAAAGTTGGGGGGATCATGATTTCTTAGGCGCCTCTTTGGTGGGGCGCCTGTATTTTTTCTGTATCGGATTCGGCTAAATGAAATTCCACTTTTCAGAGAAGGCGAGTGAGAATTCAAGCCGTTATTATGGCTGGGTGATAGTGGGACTCACCTTTTTCACCATGGCTGTCGGTGGTTCCATCGTCGGAACGTTTCCCGTTTTTTACGTGGCTTTTCTCAATGAATTTGGGTGGTCCCGGGCGGACACCGCCCTGGCGTTTTCTTTTTCCATGGCCACGTTTGCAATTTCCGCAGGCTTTATCGGGGCGATGGTGGATCGTTGGGGTCCGAGGGTGATCATTCCCACGGGAATCACGATTCTGGGTATCGGCCTTGTCTTGATGTCAAAGGTTTCCAGCTTGCCCACCTTGTATTTTTTCTACGGAGGCGTCGTAGCGTTAGGCGTCACCATGTTCGGGTTCATTCCCACGAGCACAATCGTTAGCCAATGGTTTACGCAACGCCGCTCCGTGGCGATGGGGATATCTCTATCGGGAAGGAGCTGCGGCGGTATCGTCATGGTTCCGTTTTCCGCCTATCTGATCGCGACTTTTGGATGGCGTGCGGCGTATGTATTGCTGGCGATTGGCATCTTCGTTTTATTGGTTCCCTTGAATGTTTTTTTGCATCCCAGCCGGGCTGTCATAACGGAAAGAAAAGCAGTGGACGACCTCGGCTCGAACCGGACCTTGAAAGACGCCCTGTCTGATTCGGTTTTTTGGCTATTGTTTCTGGCCGGGATCTTTAATGGCGTTGGCTTCAGCGTGGTCGGCGTTCATCAGGCCGCGCACATGGTTGATGTTGGAATGAGCACGATGAGAGCCGCCTCTCTGATAGGAGGTCTGGCCGTAGTCAGGGCCTTGGGAGGTATTTTAGGCGGATGGGTGGGGGATAGAATTGGACGCACCCGAACTTTTTATCTGCTCAGCCTGGTTGCCATGTCAGGAGTTTTTTTGTTGATGAATTTATCTGAGCACCGCTCCTGGATGGGATATGCTTATGTTTTGGTGTATGGGATCGGCGCCGGTGCCCGGGGTGCGATCTTCGTATCGATCAAGGCGGACATTTTCGCCGGCAAAAGTTTTGGCCGAATCCTGGGTTTCAGCCAAACGGGAGGAGGATTGGCCTCAGCCGTCGGGCCTTGGATTGCGGGATACTTTTTTGATTTATGGAAAAACTATTACTGGGCGTTTATTCTCGTGCTGGCGGTTCAGGTTTTTTCGCTTATTGCAGTGGCGGCGGCGTCTTCTCAAGCAAAGAGAAGAAAAGGGTGATTTTCGTGACAGTATTCAGGAAGCCGCTTTTTCTGCCATCATCGATTCGATGATAGAAATCATATCCTCAGCCGATGTTTGCTCGATGTTCAATGTGCCGTGATAAAGAGTGGAATCGGCGAAATCCACATGAAAGAAATACTGGGAAAACAATCCCTGATCCCGGTCTGATCTCTTGATGGTTTCTTCCGCGGCCGTTCTCGTCACGCCTGATGATTCCATGAAGTGTCGGATGCGGGCTTCCAGGCTGCCGACGATTCGTAGATGCAGGGCATCGGGTCGATCCTTGAGAAGTACTTGACCTCCCCATCCGCCGATAACCACGTTCCCTTTGTCCGCCGCTTCGTTCATGCATCCAGATAGAACGCCTCGCAAGCTGTCTCGCCTCACACCGAAAGTCCGCTCCAGGATTGTTGGCGCGCGGCCTTCTATTTTTTCTAGATCCAGGGTTAAACCTCGTTGTTCGCAAATTTCGACGAGTTCATCACGTCCCAGAAACGCATAATTCAATTTTTCCGCAAGATTGCGCGCAATGAAAATTCCACCTGTCCCGTATTGACGTGAAATGGTGACGACGGCCATGTGAAATCTCCTTATTGATGGTCTCTATTTTCAATACGAATTATTTCGCTAATCTTATCAAAAATAATCATAGCGTTCGACCTTGATGAACAGCGCGTTGTCCCATCTCACTTCGCGAGATAGAGGTGAAAGGTGTCTTCGGGTATTCTGCGGCTGAAAGATAGTGAGCAACCTTTACCGATGACCACCGATGGAGAGGCAGGTATCGTGACGATTCCACCCGACGAACTTCTCGAACGCCTTGGTGTGCATACCTCGCTGTATGCCGCGGATGAAAAAGGAATTTTCGCCGTCCTGAATGACCAGGAAAAGGGCCATTTTTTTGCGGTGGATCGCGAAAGCGGCAATTTCCGTTGGCGAGTGGAGAACACGGCAGGCTGGGTGATAGCGTCCCCTCTCATCTGGGGGGATTTATACATCGTGGGTACAAGCAGTGTGGCGATGAAGAGAGAAGAAAAAGGAGGCCCATTTGCGACCGTAGACTGGAAGAGAGAAGGTGCGGTCTATGCGTTCGGCGCAAACGATGGCGCCGTACAGTTTTGGGATGAAAAATCAGGGGTAGTGAGAAGTACCCCCAGGGTAGAGGATGGCGTCTTGATCGTGGAAGGAGAAATTCGGGTGGGTGGTTTTCAGGATGAAGAACCGTGGTCTTCATCGGCTGAAGTGGAAAGCCGCTTTTCATTGATGGACAAGCGTTTGATCGCCCGCCGTGTGCGGGGGGATGTTCCCCCTGGTTATTTCCAGGGAGAGGCGTCACCAACAGAGTGGGTGTGAGATTCTCACCTTTTTTTGCTTAATTCCTTCGCCATTAACGTCGCGTTTTGCGGAACGAGGTTTGAGCGAAACCAATTTCGGTATTCATCCATGTGAACGTTCGGAACCGCTCTTGCTGGAGTTTTGTGCTTTTTCAGGGCCGTGGCGGTGCGGGAGCGCAGTTTCGTCATATAACCCCTGAATTCATCCCATACCTTGGAAGCGGGTTGAGCAGGAATCGGTCCATGGCCGGGGATAAGGAATTTGGCGGGAAATTTCTTTAATTTGGGAATCGCATCTATCCAGTTGCCGAAATTCCCCAGCCTGGCTACCGGATGAGTTCGATAATCGAGCAGATCTCCGGTGAACAGAATTCTTTCCTCCGGCATCCAAACGACGGTGTCTCCTTTGGTGTGACAATGACCAATGTGAACCATCTCGAACAGCCGCCCGCCATAGCGGATGGAAATTTCACCTTCGAACGTTACCATGGGCGGTGCAATGTGAAGTTTACCAATCAGGTGCTCTACTTTTTGTGGCCTTCCCGCCATTTGCTTCACCCAGATGTCCTCGTTCTCTTCTCGTTCCATCTCCAGGCGCACGTTTTCCTGGCCAACGGAAACGGCCCCTCGATTATGGTAGTAACCATTGTCGGAGGTGTGGTCGAAATTGTGGTGGGTATTGAGCACCAGACCAGGTGATTTTCGGATGATTTCTTTCATGCCGGACACAAAAGGTTTTCGTATCCGGATATCGTTATCAACGATAACGGGTTTTTCGTCCGTAAGCACGAGGCCGAAGTTCGTCCCGCCATCTCCACCAATGAATATATGTACCCCATCTGCGATTTCAACAAATCCTTGGGTTTTTGCCGGGCCTGGCAATGCCTTTACTCTGCGTGCCATTGGTTTCTCCTTGCGGGGGCAGCGATGATAACGATATCGTTATGAGAATCAATGAAAAGGTACCAAAGTGCTTTTGAAGCAACAATGTCGAGAATGAAAACTTCATATATGAGAGTCCCGAGATGAATTCTTATTCTGCATTCGCAGGGCTTGAATGTTCAAAAACCGGAGAACAATTCGCACCCGGCGGTTTGATGAATCTAAGCCCCTGTGGCGCTCCGTTGCTGGCGCGGTATGACACCGAAGCCGCCGTGCGAACTTTGAACATCAAGAATATGGCGGGTCGCGCTCATTCCATGTGGCGCTATCATGAAATGCTTCCGGCTCCCGATGAAGGTGCCATCGTTACGCTCGGCGAAGGCATGACTCCCTTGTTGCGGGCGCCTCGCCTGGGAAAGGTTTTGGGGTTTTCGAACCTGTTCGTGAAAGATGAAGGCCTGAATCCGACGGGAAGTTTCAAGTCCAGGGGGTTGTCCGCAGCCATCACGATGGCCCGGCATCTGGGAGCGAAAAAGATCGCCATTCCCACGGCCGGAAACGCCGGCGGCGCGGCGGCCGCCTACGCCTCGCGAGCAGGAATCGAGGCGTCTGTGTTTGTCCCGGAAAAAGCGCCGAGCGTACACAAAGTGGAATGTGCGCTGGCGGGAGCAGATGTGACCGTTGTTCGCGGCTATATCCACCATTGCGCGGAAATTGTGGCGCAAAGAACACCGGCGGAAGGCTGGTTCGAGTTGTCTACGTTCAAGGAGCCGTATCGGGCCGAGGGTAAAAAAACGATGGCCTATGAGCTCGTCGAACAATTCGGCGGCGATATTCCGGACGTGATTCTCTATCCAACCGGTGGCGGAACGGGATTGGTGGCGATGTGGCGCGCCTTCGGAGAGCTTGAGGCTTTGGGCTGGATTGGCGAGAAAAGGCCGCGCATGATTTGCGTTCAGGCCGAGGGCTGCGCACCTCTCGTTCGGGCATATGAGAACAACGACGACGTCTCGTCATTATGGGACAACCCTACGACGATGGTATCCGGCTTGCGCGCGCCGAAGGTTCTGGCGGATTTTTTGTGCCTGCAGGCGATTCGGGAAAGCGGGGGCAAGGCGATTGCCGTTTCAGACGAGATGATGTTCGAGGCGCAAAGAAAAGCGGGTGCTTCCGAGGGGATTCTCATTTGCCCTGAAGGCGGGGCGTGTATCGCGGCATTGGAGGTTTTGCTCAAACGGGGTGATATCGGGCGCGATGAGCGCATCGTGACGTTTAATACGGCCACGGGCTTAAAATATGCCGATATGATAGAAACGGATGTTTCTATGATTGATCCGATTCAAGCGTAGGATGAAAAGTGGATGATTGAAATAACAAGGCAAGAAGAATTCTCCGCAGCGCATCGTTTGTTTCGACCCGACTGGAGCGATGAGCAAAATGAGGCCATGTACGGAAAATGCGCTAATCCGCACTATCATGGGCATAATTACGTTTTTGAAGTGACATTGCGAGGTTCCGTAAACCTTGAAACGGGAATGGCTTATAATCTCGCTGATCTCAAGGAAGTCATGAAGCGACAAGTCGTAGAAGCGCTTGATCACAAGAATTTGAATGAAGATGCGGCGGAATTCATGAAGAACAGGATCCCCACGGCGGAGAACATCGCGATTTCGATTTGGGAATCTTTGGCGGAATATATAGACACAGAGATTCTATTTCGCGTCCGCTTGTATGAAAACGAGCGGAATTTCGTGGATTATTATGGAGAAAGTCCCGATGGCGTTCGGTGAGCCCAAGAATCTGGAGAAAAGACGAATCGTTCTCACCGGTGCTTCTCGGGGAATAGGCCGTGTGAGCGCGCTTCGTCTCGCAAAAGCGGGCGCAAAGGTTTTTGCCGTTTCGAGAGATGCCGATGCCCTGGCGAAACTGGCTTTTGATTCGAAAGGGTACGTGGGTCATATTTTTCCGCACAGTTGCGATGTGACGAATGCCGACGAGGTGGAAGCGCTTAGCGAAATGGCTGAAAAAAGACTGGAAGGCGTGGATACGCTGATAAACAATGCGGGTTCGGGTGTTTTCAAGGATATCGAAAACCTCTCGGTGGATGAGTTCAATGCTACGGTCTCTGTGTGTCTCACAGCCCCTTTCATGCTGACACGAGCCCTTTGTCCCTTGCTTGCGGCGGCGAATGGCGAGGTCATCAACATCTCTTCGATTAGCGCGGTGTCGGGTTTTCCGGGAGCCTCGGCTTATTGCGCCGCAAAAGCCGGTCTCGAAGGTCTCTCCAGAGCATTGGTGGAGGAGTTGAGGCCCAAGGGTATACGTCTTACCATCCTCCGGCCCGGGGCCTGCGCGACGGACATGTGGAAATCCATTCCGGGGGAGTTCGATGTTGAGGCGATGATTCCTCCTGAGCTGGTGGCGGAAGCCATAGAGTTCTTGCTCTCTCAGTCCCGCAGGGCCTGGACGGAATCGATGGTGGTTCTTCCCCCCAAAGGCACGGTTTAGCCAATTCCCCCTTTTTCCTGGGAATCTGTTAGTCCGCGCCGGGCATCGTCCAAAATGCAACAGGAAGAGTGTCGGAGGCGCTTGTTTAACGGGGTGAAAAAGGGTAATAAATTTGCCGCTGTCGTTTGGCGAATGGGAGTTCGCGGCATTTCCGGTGAGTGTGCGATCTCGAAATTTTTTTCATCATTTCTTCAGGAGGTTGGTCGTTGAGCATTATTCGATATGAAAATCTCGATGTCGAATATGAGACCGAGATTGGAGATTCCATTCTGGATGCGGATTTGGAAAATGGTGTTGATCATACCTGCGATTGCGGCGGCAATTGCGCCTGTTCCACTTGTAAGATTGTCGTGGTTTCCGGGGCCGAGTTTCTCTCTTCGCAACAGGAAGACGAAAAAGATACCCTGGATGCCTACGGATGGAATCCGGATGAATATCGCCTGGCTTGTCAATGTGTCGTCGAAGGAGAGGGCCGGATCGTATTGAATATGCCTGAACCCGAATAAAATTCAGTGCGTCGGTTCTCGAGTTTTGTTCCATGCGCGGACCACTGAATCGAAATCAACCATGCCCTCTCGCAAGAGTTCTGGCTTCGCCCCCCTCGCGTCCACGACGGTGGAAGGCCGTGTGTTTTCAAGCCTTCCGCCGTCCAGAATCAGTCCTGCCTCGTTTTGAAATCGGGATAGAATTTCCTGTGCGCTTTGGAGTGGGGGCTCGCCGGATGCGTTCGCGCTCGTCGCCACGAACGGGCCGACCCGCATGGCCAGGGTGCGGCAGAGCGTTTGAGCGGGCATGCGAACGGCGACGGACGAACCGCCTTCGCCCAGCAAGGGAGACAGTTTTGGAAATGCCGGCAGTACCAAAGTCAGGCCCGAGGGCCATAAAGAATCCATCAGGCTTAAAGCATGTGGAGAGATGTCGCGGACCAGCCCATTTAACTGGGATTGGCAGCCGATGAGTACGGGCGCGCCTTTCTCGTCTTTTCTCCCCTTGGTTTCATAGAGTTTCTTGATGGCTTCTTTATCTAGGGCGTAGGCGCACAGCCCGTAAATCGTGTCCGTGGGCAAGGCGACGATGTTTCCCGACCTCAGTTCTTCGCAGGCCTGTCGAATGACTTCTTCTTCTGGTGAATCAGGAACCACCGGGAGGATTTTGCTCACCGTTTATTTTTTCCGGTACGTTCTTTTGGCGCGGCTCCGCTTGGATCTTGTTTTTTGTCCCGAATTTTTTCCGGCGTCATTTTGTGGTTGTTTCGAACCGTCTTTTTGCGTTCGGGCGGGTGGCGGAGAAATTTCTTTCTGCAGTTCGGCGTCCGCGGCCAGAACCTTCTCGGTTTGCTGTTGCGCGAAACGCCGGTATTCCTTCGCCAGTTTCGGATCGGTCAAGGCGAGGATCCGGGCGGCGTGAAGGGCCGCGTTCCTGGCGCCGGGGCCGCCGATTCCCATCGTCGCCACGGGAATGCCGGGGGGCATCTGCACCGTGGAGAGAAGAGAGTCGAGGCCGCCAAGGGAGGAACTGTCGATGGGAACGCCTATCACGGGCAGATCCGTCGCGGCTCCGACGACGCCCGCCAGGTGCGCCGACATGCCCGCGCCGGCGATCAGCACCCGGATTCCGCGCTCGGGCGCCGATTTGACGTATTCATGCACGGCGTCGGGCGTGCGGTGCGCCGACAATACTCTCATCTCGGAGGGAATGTTGAAGGCTTCCAGCGCCTTCGTGGCTTCTTCCATCACGGGTTTATCCGATGCGCTTCCCATCAGTATCCCGACCAGGGGTGCTCTTGTGGCCAAAAGGTTCTCCTAATTTTATTGGGGGATGAACGCGAGCAGTTCGATTTCGAGTTTCGCGCCCGCGATGATTTTCGCCGCCTGAAACGTCGTGCGCGCCGGGGGGTCTTCCGTCCCGAAGTACTCCTCGAATACGGCGTTCATTTCCCCCAGATCCGCCAGATCTTCCATGAAAATGGTCACTTTTACGGCGTTTTCGAGCGATGTGCCGCCCGCCTCGCACACCGCCTTGAGATTCTCGATGATCCGGCGCGTCTGCTCACCGGCGCCGCCCGGAACCAACTCCCCCGTTGCGGGGTCGAGGGGCAGCTGCCCCGAGCAGTGAAGCCACTCTCCAACCTGAACCGCCTGGGAGAGCGGCACCTTGCCCGATGCGGCCTTATCGGTATGAACGACTCTTTTTTCCATATGACCTCCTGCGCGCTTGACGCGTAAAGCCCCATCAAAACACAAAACGAGGCTTCTTGGTATCTTCCGCGGCATACTTCGAGGGCCGTACGATAAGTCATTTTTTATCAAATACTTGCCGTCGTTCCCCGTTCGCCCTGCGGGAGCGCGGCGCCACGCGAGTCCCCGCCTCTGCCGCTGCGCGCACGCCGCCGGGGCCGTGGTGCCCTCGCGATGCTTCTGCGGGAGGGGGATTTTCGCCCCCGCATTTGCGCGCATTTGCCGTCATCGAGGGAGGCGCGGGCCATGGCAGAATTCCCCTGCGCTGCGCTGGAGCTGCGCCATATCCCATGAAAAAATTCTTCATTTATTTATCGAAAAACCCCGTGAATTTATCTGATTTTATCTAATTTTACGGAAATTCCATCCCGGCTCGACGGGCCGGTCCGCGGCGTGATCCTACCGCGTTCCCGGTCCTTCGCCACGACGGCAGATGCGGGAAAATGCGGAGCGCGCCCCGGTGCCCGAAGGTGAAACTCGACTGGTGGAGGAGAGCCTGCCCCGACCGAAATGGGGTTGTTGAAAAACCCCTCGAGGGGGGAGTGATTTTTCTCTCTCGTCGGTCGGCATTGATTGTCGGAATGACGATCAAAACCGCATTCGCCCGTAGCGGACAGGCTCCTGCGCCTGTCCGTGGCCTCCGTGCCTGTCCTGCCTTTCGGGGTTGTCCTTCGTGAGGACAGGCACGGAGGCCTGTCCCTACAAAACCATCGCGCCTGCGCCGCGTGAACCTCCATGCCGCCGACCCCGAAACAGGGTTTTTCAATGGCCCCTGTCAGGGGGCTTTTTTTCTTTCCTCCGGGCCGACTCTCGGGGCCGCCTCGCGCCTCGCGCGCTACCTGATCACGTGCCAGGTGTCGCGCACCGCGCAGCCGCCGGCCTTGTACAGGTTGTACACCGGGCATCTGCGGAAATACTCCGCCTTGAGCGCCTCTATCTGCTCTTTCGTCGCATCGATCTCGAGCCATATCTCGCTGTGCGCCTCGCTCGGGTGCGATTGATAGTCCTCCTGGCCCGCGATGCCCCTGGGGCTGTAGACGATGGTGGATTTCACCTTGAGGGAGCCGATCTCGAGTTTCGCATCCTTGGCGCACCTCTCGAGCATCACCGCCGTGCAGCCCGCCAGCGAGGTCACCTGATAGTCCATGGGCGAGGGCCCCTCGCCCGAGCCGCCCAGGTGCCTGGGCTCGTCCATCACCAGGGTGTATCCGCGCATGAGGGTCACGACGCTCTTCGAGTGGCCCTTGAAGTCGGCTTCCGCCCAGTTCTCCGTGGTTTCGGGTAGTTCCTTCGGCCGAATCGCCATTTTGAATCGCCTCCCGTGGTTTGCGGTGAACATCTGGTTCCGGCTGCGCATCCACCATGCGCCGCCCGTGAAGACGCCCGCTCTTTTAACAGGGATTCCGGGAAATGGGTAGCCAACCCGGCCGGGAGTCGCTGCCATCGGCCTCGCTTCGCACTGAACGCGCCCCGGCAGCCTGTCGAGCACGTTCGCCTCTCTCTCCTGAGCGGGGAGTAGAAGCGCGTCTTTGCGGCCTCGGCGGCCCCTTGCCGGCCGCACGGATTCCATTCACCCCGGGGAGGGAGGACGGGATGCCCTTCTCGCCCTGAAAACCAACCCCCCCTACCCCCCCTTGTCGGGTCTGTTGAAAAATCCCTTGAGGAGGAAGTGACGCCTCCGCCCGGTTTCGAGTTTTTGCCGTCATTCCGGCGAAAGCCGGAATCCATTTTCGCCTTTGCCTTTTCGCCTCCTCGTTCGGACGTCTTTACGCCCGGGCGGGGAGGACCGGAATCAAACACAAAACGAAAGGCGAATTCTCTGGGTTCCACATCCGGACGCCGCGCAACTACAAGGTCGTGGCCGCCCTGCCCGGTGAAAAGTCAGAATGGATTCCGGCTTTCGCCGGAATGACGGGTGTTGTGGTTTCCCCGGAAGGGTGTCGTAGGGGCGCTTCGTGAAGCGCCCGGTTCTCCGGCAAGGGCCGTTAGCGAACGCGGGTCGTTCTGGTGAACGACCCCTACAGAATAAATCCCTCTTTCATCAGAACTTTTTCAACAACCCCTTGTCAGGGGGGCAAAAAAGCAAAACCCCTCAGCCCGGTGGCGGGGCGGGCTGCTACCCGAAGGAAGGAGAGCGCGCATCGACTCCGCTTCCACCGCCCGGCGGATGATTCGCTGCGCGCTCTCGCGCACCGGTTCGCTCGACTCGTCGCGCAGGGCTGGATTCCGGAAAGGAATCGTCGTATCTTCTCTCATGGTGGAGCATCTCCCGTGTGCTGAATGACCGGGCTTTGGACGGCCCTGTTTCAGCAGGATGCGCCGCCTTTTTCCATTCAGCCCGTACACGACTTCTGACAGCAGCTCGTCGGGGGAGTGCCCATGGATCCAGGCTGCGACCGAATCACCACCGAGGTCATCGCGCACCGCTTCGCCGCCGCGGCCGACGAGATGATGGCCACCCTCGTCAAGACCGCGTATTCCCCGAACATCAAGGAGAGGCGCGACTGCTCGGTCGCGATCTTCGACACCGCGGGCAACCTCCTCGCCCTGACCGCCATCGCCCCCGTTCACCTGAGTTCGCTCCTCGGCCTCGTGGAGAACATCACCCGGCGTTACCCCCTCGACCGCTTTCGCCCCGGCGACGGCTTCCTCACGAACGATCCGTACGTGGGAGGCGGCTCGCACCTGCCGGACCTGACGCTCGCAAGCCCCGTCTTCTTCGATGGCCGGCCGGTCGCGTTCGTCGCCAACATCGCCCACCACTCCGACGTCGGCGGCAAGGTGGCGGGGAGCGAGAGCGCCGACTGCACGAGCATCTTCCAGGAAGGGCTGCGAATCCCTCCCGTCAAGCTGCTGGACGAGGGGGAGCTGTGCACCGACCTGCTCGCGTTGGTGCTCCTCAACTCGCGCACCCCGCGCGAGCGCGAGGGCGATCTGCGGGCCCAGATCGCGACCAACGCCACCGGGGTCCGCCGGGTGCAGGAGTGCTTTGCCCGCTTCGGAGCCGAGAGCGTGCACCGGGGCGCTAGAGCGCTCCTCGACTACGCCGAGTCGCGCACGCGCGCCGAGATCGCGAGGCTGCCGGACGGAACCTACGAGAACGAAGAAGTCCTCGACAACGACGGCGTGGCCGACGGGGTCGTTCGCCTCCGGGTCAGGATCACCATTCGCGCCGATCGCATTCACTTCGACTTCACGGGCACCGACGGGCAGGTCGCGGGGGCCCGGAACATGCCGCTCACGGCCACCCTGTCCGGCGTCTACTACGCGGTCAAGGCGGTGACGGACCCGGCGCTGCCGCCCAACTCCGGGTACTTCCGCGCCATCGGCGTCACCGCGCCGGAAGGCACCGTCCTCAACTGCCGCCCCCCCGCCGCCGTCGGGGATCGGAGCGCGACCGGCAACGTGCTCGGCGACCTGCTGCTGGGCGCGCTCGCCGACGCGGCGCCGGACCGGGTGATGGCCGGCTGCGGTCCGCTCCACGGGCTCATCTTCAGCGGCGTCGACCCGCGCCGGAACGAGTACTTCGTCGACTACGAGACCTACGCGGGAGCGTCCGGCGCGCTTTCCGCCCTCGACGGAAAAGACGCGATCCGGGTCCACGTTTCGGGCGCGGCCAACCTGCCCGTCGAATCCGTGGAGCAGGAGTTCCCGCTGACCGTCGGCCGCTACGAACTGATCGCCGACTCGGGAGGCCCCGGACGGCATCGCGGCGGCCTCGCGACGCGCCGCGACGTCACCATCTGGGCGGAGCGGGCCAGGCTCGCAGGCCGCGGACTGCGCCAGTCCCGAGGCGCGTCCGGGCTGTTCGGCGGAAGTTCGGGGTGTCCCGGCGCCTTCGTTCTGGACCCGGGCGGAACCCGCGAGACGAAGCTTCCGGGCTCGTTCTCGGAGCTCGAGGTGGACGCGGGAACGACGGTCCGGGTCGACACCCCGTCCGGCGCCGGCTTCGGCGACCCGTGGGAACGCGATCCGGAGAGGGTGCGCGACGACGTGGCCGCCGGCAAGGTGACCGCACCCGCGGCGGAGCGGAGCTACGGCGTCGCGCTCGTCCGCGGAAGCGTCGACGCCTCCCGGACCGCGGCCTTGCGGGAGGCCCGCCAGGATTCGAACCATGGCGCCTGAGCGCTGCGTCCTCGGCGTCGACGTCGGCGGGACGTTCACCGACTTCGCGCTCGTCCGCCTCTCGGACGGCAAGACGTGGTTTCTGAAGACGCCCTCGACCCCGGACGACCCCTCCCGGGCGATTGCGGCCGGCATTCCGGAGCTGTTGGACCGTGCAGCCGCCGGCGCCGGGGACGTCCGCTACTTCGGCCACGGAACGACGGTCGCCACCAACGCGCTCATCACGGGGGACACGGCGGTCACGGGCCTCATCACCACGGAAGGGTTTCGCGACATCCTGGAGATCCGCCGCCAGCGCCAACCCCACAACTACGACATCCGGATGCCGAAACCCCCGCCCCTCGTCGCGCGCCGCCTCCGGCGCGAGATCGAGGAGCGCACCTACCTCCTCGGGCCTTCCGACGTGCCGCCGGACCCCGAAGCGCTCGATGGAATCCTCGAGGACTTCCGCCGCGAAGGCGTGGAGGCGGTGGCCGTCTGCTTCCTGCACAGCTACCACAATCCGGCCCACGAGGCCGCCGTCGCGGCCGCGGTGCGCGAGCGCCTCCCCGGTGCGTTCACCTGCGCATCCCACGAAGTCGTGGCCGAGTTCCGCGAGTACGAGAGGACCACGACCACCGTGCTGAACGCGTCGCTGGGCCCGGTCGTGAGCCGCTATCTCGATCGCCTCGGGGAACGGTCCCGCGCCCTGGGCATCGTGGCCCCGAAGATCCTCCAGTCCCACGGCGGCGTCGCCTCGCTTCGGGATGCGGGCGCGATGGCGGGCCGCTGCATCATGTCGGGGCCGGCGGCGGGAGTCACCGGCGCGGGCTTTCTCGCCGGAAGGGCCGGGTGTCCGGACGTCATCACCTTCGACGTCGGGGGAACGAGCACCGACGTCTGCCTCATCGAAGGCAACCGGCCGCTCGTCGCAAAGGAGCGGGAGGTGCGGGGGCATCCCATCCGCTTTCCGATGGTCGACGTGCATTCGGTGGGAGCCGGAGGGGGCAGCATCGCGCGCGTGGACGCGGGCGGCTTCGTGCACGTGGGCCCCCGGAGCGCCGGCGCCGCGCCCGGCCCCGCCTGCTACGGCCTCGGGGGAACCGAGCCCACCGTGACCGACGCCAACGTCGTGCTCGGCCGCCTTTCCGGCGAATCCCTGCTGGGCGGCCGCATGAGCCTCCGCCCCGACCTCGCGCGCCGCGCAATCGCCGAGGAGGTGGCGGCCCCGATGGGGCTCGGGGTCGAGGAGGCGGCCGAAGCGGTGCTCACCATCCTCAACGAGAACCTGGTTCAGGCGATACGCGTGATCTCGGTGGAGAAGGGTTTCGATCCGCGGCGCTTCACCCTGGTGGCGTTCGGGGGGGCGGGGCCTCTCCTCGCCTCCGCGCTCGCCCGCGAGCTGGGCATGACCCGGGTCCTGGTGCCGCCCGGACCGGGTCTCCTGTGCGCGCTCGGGCTCCTCGTCGCCGACGTGCGCTCGGATTTCAGCCTGACGCGGATCGCCGATCTCGAGGGAACCGGCGCCGCCGGCATCAACGCCACCTTCACGGAGGTCGGACAGCGGGCGCTCGAATGGTTCGACCGGGAGGGGGTGGAGCCCGGCGAGCGCACGGTGCAACGCGCCATCGACATGCGCTACGTCGGACAGAGCCACGAGATCACGGTGGCGGTTCAGGAGCGGGAATTCGCCGACGGCGACCTCCCGGCGCTGGTCGACGCTTTCCGGCGCGAGCACGAAAGAGTATACGGCTACGCGCCGGACGCGCCGGTTCAGCTGGTCACCTTTCGCGTCACCGCCCTCGCCCGGGTGACGGCGCCCCCGGTCGCGGGCGCCGCCGGGACGGGCGGCGGCCTGCGCGCGGCGGAGCGAGGGAGGCGCCGGGTGCATTTCGCGGAGCTCGGCGGATTCGTCGACTGTCCGATCTACGCCCGGGAGGGCCTCCCCCGGGGCGCCGATCTCGAAGGCCCCGCGATCCTCGAGCAGATGGACTCGACGACCGTCGTGCTGCCCGGACAGGTCGCCCGCAGCGACGAGCAGGGCAACCTGAACCTCACGGTCGCGTCGGCCCCGCACGACGCAGGGAGCGGCGGCAGCGGGGGGCCCGCATGACAGGGCCGAGAGAGACGGAAGGAGCATGAGCAAGGATTCGGAGCGATTCCAGGTCTGGCTCGACGGCGGCATGGTCGCGCCCGAGGACGCCAGGGTGAGCATTCTCACCGCCGTGCTACCGGTCCGGTGTGTACCCTCGCGTGCCAAGTCGCTGTACGCGTCACGAAAGACCGGCCCGGAAAAGAAAAACCGGATCGTTGCCCATGGGTGGCGCATCTCCTCCTCGCTGAATAACAGATTGTCCGCAACCCAATTCCAGAGGGATGTGCCGCCCCCTTTTCTTCAATTCAGCCCATATGGCAGAGCCGAGGCTCATTCCAAGGGTCAGGAAACTCGCATCAAGAATCATTCCGGCACTTGACGGTCCCTTCTTGATTTTTTGATGGATGCGTTCATTATAGGAGATGAATTAGAGAGGGTACCCACTTTTTGATGAGCCCGCGATTTTTACCTGGAAGGATAAACTGCTTGACGCGGAACACGAATAAATGCGGGTTCAGCAAAGTGAAAGAGTGTAAGGGATAGAAATGGACGGGTCCCCAGGTCGTTTCAAGGGTTCCGGCCCGTAAATGCTTCAACCGCCACATGGCGTTCGTGGACATATTCCGCTGCCGATATCTTCGATATCGGCGGGACCATTTGGGAGGAAAGGTCATGCAAACACCGAACACCGATGCCCATGACGGCATCGACAAGCTCTCGTCGCGCTATGTCGACGTCGACTCCCTGGAATGGCGGCCGTCGCCGCTCGAGGGCGTCTCGGTCAAGGTTCTGCTGCAGGACGAGAACGGTGGGGTCCTGACCATGCTGGCGAAGATGGAGCCGGGCGCCACGATTCCCGATCACGAGCATACCGGACTGGAACAGAGCTATGTCCTTGAGGGCTCACTCGAGGACCATGAAGGCGTCTGCGGGCCGGGACAATATGTCTGGCGGCCGGCCGGCAGCCGCCATGTCGCGACAGCGCCCAACGGCGCGTTGATTCTGTCGACGTTCGAAAGTCCCAACATCTTTTTCGACGGCCCCGCCAAAGGCGGAACGATAGAAGAATTCGTGGCCCGAAAGCAGTCGCTCGAAGCCTGACCGCCGCCGAACGATTCCATGCCGGATCCGTTGGGTAGCGGTGTTGTAGGAGTGTGGACCATGCGCCGACGACGTAAACGACGTCGCCTCGCCCGGATGTGAAGTCGCCGGGCGAGCGCGTCCACCCCATCGGCGATCGACAGGAACCCCCCGGGATACGCAGGCGTTGCAACGAACCTGCTTTCGGCTTGATCACGGATCGGGGAAGTCGAATTTCATCAAAAATAGATATCTCGTTTAATATCAACAAGATAAATGGGTTTTACCATTGCCGGGAACGGCTTGAAAAATCTGATTTAATAATATGTATTATGGTTTTGGGGTTGAAAATGCTGGTGGCAACAAGCGGCTTGATCATTTGCAGAATAAAATTAGACCCGTGATTTTAGGTCCCCCAAAAAAAAAATCGCCCCGCTCCCCGGAGGAGCGAGGCGATAAGGATTTGAAAAGCTCGTCTAAAGGGCTTTCAGCACGTCCTTCGTATGGCCGGCCACCTTGACGTCCTTGAACACCTTCTCAATGACGCCCGTCTCGTCGATGATGTAGGTGGTTCGGAAGATGCCGTTGAACTTCTCGCCGAACAGCGTCTTCTCGCCGTACGCCCCGTATTTGGACGAGATGAGTCCGTCGGGGTCCGCCAGCAGGGTGAAGTCGAGCTCCAGTTGCTCGGAGAACTTCTTGTGGCTGACCTCGTTGTCCGGGCTGACGCCGATTACGGTCGCGTTCTTCTTGTGTATCTTCTGCAGTTGCTTGTTGAAGTCCCGCGCCTCCGCCGTGCATCCGGGCGTGTTGTCCTTCGGGTAGAAGTACAGCACGACCTTCTGGCCCTTGTATTTCGAGAGCCGGTGCACCTTGCCGTTCTCATCCCTCAAGGCGAAGGCGGGGGCTTTCGCTCCTTCTTTTAGCGCTGCCATTTCGCCCCCCTGTCGTTGCAGTCCTAGAGTTCAAAAAAACCACGCGTCTTGAGCCGCATGTTTGAGATAAAGCAGGAGTAATCGACGTTCGGGTGATTATACTGCCACAGGTGAGAAAAGACTTCAAGCGTCGTCGGACTTACAGCCCCCAGTCGCGGGCGTAGCGGAAGTCTCGGTCTATCGTCCGCTGGCTGAGCTTGGCGATGAGCGGCAGGCGCCGCTTGTACTGGCTGCGCTGCACCAGCCGCTGGATGCCGTCCACGAGCTCGGGCGGGAAGCCCTCGCCGAGCAGCTCCTCGCGCGTGTAGCGGCAGTCGATCATCCGGTAGAGGACGGCGTCGGCCACCTCGTAGGTGTAGCCGAGTTCCTGCTCGTCGGTCTGGCCCACCCACAAGTCCGCGCTCGGGGCCTTCTCCACCACCTGCGCGGGCACGCCGACGTGGCGCGAGAGCTGGCGCACCTGCGTCTTGAACAGGTCGCCGATGGGGTTCACCGCGCTCGCCATGTCGCCGAAGAGCGTCCCGTAGCCGAGCAGGAGTTCCGTCTTGTTGCTCGTGCCCACCACCAGCGCGCCGAGGAAGGCCGAGTGATCATAGAGAATCGTCATCCGCTCGCGCGCCATCTTGTTGCCCCGGCGGAGGTTGTCCGCGTCCGGGAAGCGCTCGTAATACGCGTCCACCTGGGGGGAGATGTCCACCACGCGGATTTGGATGTTGCTCTTCTCGGCCACGGCGCGCGCGTCCGCCTCGCTCTGGGGATTCGAGAGGCGGTAGGGCATGATGACGCCCGTCACGTTCTCGGGCCCCATGGCGCGCGCGGCCAGGAAAGCGGAGAGCGCGCTGTCGATCCCGCCCGAAAGGCCAAGGACGAGTTTCCTGACGCCGACTTTCGAGACCTCATCGCGAATGAAGCCCGCCAGCAGGCCGGCGGCGAGTTCGCCGTCGAGTTCGAGTTCCGCCATCGCGCCTTCGATGAGTCCTTCGTCCAGCAAGGCCAAGTCTCCAATTCGAGGAGGGTTTCATGAAGTTCCGCCCCTATCATGCCTCCCGCCCGCCCGCCGCGCAACGGCCGGGAGCCATTGGCCGCCCGCGAGGCGGGGGGATGCCCTTTCCCCATCCACCGCTCACGGGGCTGTTCAAAAACCCCCGAGGAGGTAGTGACGCTTGCGCCTCCGCCCGATTTCGGGTTTTGGCCGTCGTTCCGGCGAAAGCTGGAATCCATTTTCGCCTTTGCCTTTTCGCCTCCTCGCTCGGACGTCTCTACTCTCGGACGGGGAAGAGCGGAATCGAACACGAAAGGCGAATTCTCCGGATTCCGCATCCGGACGCCGGCCAACAACAAATCGTGGCCGCCCCGCCCGATAAAAAGTCAAAATGGATTCCGGCTTCCGCCGGAATGACGGCGGTGGTCAATTCCGACCAAGGGTGCCTTTTTCAGCAGTCCTCAAGGGGGAATGGCTTTCTTCTCTCTCGTCGGTCGGCAAAGTTCTTCAAAGGCAATGTCCGCAGTCGCGCAACGGCCAGAACCATTGACTGCGCCCGAGGCCTGGGGATACCTTTCTCTCATCCATCCACCGATTCCATGGAGTCCTTATGCCATACGTGGGAAACATCGAAGACTTGAAATGGGTCTACGACCAGGAGGAGGCGATGCGCAAAGGCTCGCCCATCCTCATCGACACGCCGAACCTGGAAGTGCGCGTCATCGTCCTTCCGCCGGGCGCCTATCCCCCCTATCACGCGCATCACGAGGAGATGGACGAGGGCTACCTCATCTACAACGGGCGCGGACTCATCCTCAACAACGGGCAGACCTTCGAAGTCGCGAAGGGCGACGTTCTCCTGAACCCGCGCGGTTCGATGCACAACATGAAGAACACAGGCGAAGACGAACTGATAGAGTTCAACTTCAGGGGCGGCAAAATGCCCTCGGGCTTCCTTTTGCCGGAAGGCGACCCGCCCCCCAGTCCCGATCCGGAATCGGTGCGAAACCCCCTTGCGCCTCCCGTTCCCTACATCAGGGGCGACGTCGATTCGCTTACGGGGCCGTTCGACGCAGGCTCCGTCAAAGAGAAAGGTCTCTCGCGCGCCATCGCCACCGAATACCTCGAATGCCAGATCGTCTCGTTCCCTCCGGGCGGGAAGCCGCACGTCCACAGGCACCTGAACGCGATGGACGAGGCGACGCTCGTGCTGGAAGGACGCATGAACTTCATCATCGAGGATGAGACGATAGAAGCTACACAAGGCGATCTGGTGCACACCCCCGGCGGGGCCTGGCACACCGTTCACAACGCGAGCGACGCCCCCGCCGTACTGTTCAACTTCCGGGGCGGCGCACTGCCCTCCAGGACCGAATGGCGCGACGCGTGAGATCAGTGCCGAGAGGAGATGAAGGGTTTCCCAACCGGGGAGGGAAATCGGTTTCGTAGGGACAGGTCGCGACCTGTCCCTACAGGCGAAAACGGCCAGGGAGGGTCTGGTCGTCCTTTCATCCCGATCCGCAATGTTCCCGTAGGGGGTTGTTGAAAAAGCCTGACTCTGGAGCAGGCGGTATTGGGGATTACTCGGCGATACTCCTTCCTACCGCGCAGGCGGCCACAAAACCTCATCCTGAGTAGGCGCGCCAGCGCCGTATCGAAGGATGGGAGGCGTCTCCCGTCGTGCAAGAAGGCATCCTTCGATACGCCGCCTTCGGCGGCTACTCAGGATGAGGAAGATGTGAGGACTTTTTCAACAGACCCCGTAGGGGCGGTTCGCGAACCGCCCCTACCCTTGAACCGTAGGCGCAAACCCCTCTTTTGGTGTGGTTTTGTTCGTCATTCCGGCAATCAATGCCGACCAAGGAGGGAGGGATTGCCCGGAATCCATTTGCGGATGCGGGTGAAGACGCGACGGCGTTTCATTCCCCGCCGATGCGCGGGAACCCGGACGAAAGGCAAAGGGCGTAAAAATGGATTCCGCATTCCCTCCCGCCTTGGTCGGAAATGATTGCCGGAATGACGGCGGTGGTCAACCCTCAAGCAGGAAGGGTTTGTGGAATCCAGGCGGATGAGAAGCGCATCTGCTCCGGACCTCGGACGAGACCACCCGTAGGGGAGGACCTGCGTGTCCTCCCGATTCTAATCGGGCGAACACATGGGTCCGCCCCTACAGGAAACCCTCGCTCCTCGCTCGGGTTTTACGCCTCGCGCGAGCGCTGGATGCGGCGGAGTTCGCGCAGGGTGAGGTGCAAGTCCTCATCCCGGAGCGTGGGGGATGCGATGCGCGCGCGCCGCACGTTCGCCGTGTCGACTTCCGTGACGAGCAACTGCTCGTCGGCGCGCTCCGCCTGGGCGAGCGGCTCACCGCTGGGAGCGAGGATTTCCGAACCGCCCCAGAAGTTGATGCCGTCCTCGTATCCCACCCGGTTGCTGAAGACGACGTGCTGGTTGTAGGCCGCGGCGTAGGTTCTCGTGAGGGACTGCCAGACGCGCTGTATCGCGAGGCCGCCCTCGCCGTTCGCCTTGCTGACGCCGCGCGCGGGGCTCGCCGAGGGAACGATGAGCAGATCCGCTCCGTCGAGCGAAGCGACCCCCGCCAGGCTCGGGTGCCAGGCGTCCTCGCAGATGAGGATGGCCGCGCGGCCGAAGCGGGTGTCGAAGGCGCGCACCTTGTCTCCCCGGCCCACGTAGCGGTTCTCATCGAAGAGACCGTACGTCGGCAGGTACACCTTGCGGTGCACGTGGAGAAGCTCGCCGTTTTCGAAATAGGCCGCGGAATTGAAAAACCCGTGCCTGCCGGACTCCTCCACGAAGCCCACCACCAGGGAGAGGTTCTTGCTTAAGCCTGCGATTTCCTTCATTGGCGCGGTATTGCGCCGGATGGCCACCTCGGGAACCATGTCCTTCAGGAAATAGCCCGTCAGCGAGAGTTCAGGGAAAACGAGGAGGTCGACGCCTTCCGCCTCGGCCTTTTTTACCTCATCCGCCAGCAACTCGCGGTTCGCGTCGAGATTCCCAAGCCTGGGGCCTATCTGGGCGGCCGCCGTCAGAAATTTCATATCGCCTTCCTGTCGAGATCGAATAAGAAATTCAATACGTCCTGTGCGCCGCTGCGCTGAAACGCCGCGCGCTCATCCTTGTCTAGCACATTATCAGGGATATAAGAAAACCGGCGCGGGAAAACCGGCTCAGATGAAGAGCTTGGTCTCCGCCCCTTTCGTTTTCCGCATGAACTCAGGGAGGCTGATTATCTCGTCCACGACGTCCGCCACCTCCTCGGGCGCCAGGCCCAGGAGCTTGGGCTGCGCGGCGCAGGCGTAGACTCTGAGCTTGCCGAGCCTTCTGGCGGACTCGATGAGTTCTTCCGCCGAATGCGCTCCGCGCACGCCCTCTCCCGCCGGAAGCGCGGCGTCCAAATCGTCGTCCACGAACCGTTTGAGCGCGCCGAAGAAGAGGATCACGTGCACCTCTTCCCCGTTCGCGGCGGCGCTCGCCGCGAGGGTGGCTATCTGGTGGATGCGCTCGGGCTCGCCGCTGTGGGCGTATATGACGAACTGGGACATTTGGGCCTTAATCTTTGCGCGGGGGCGGACAGGGCAAGGGCAATTCCAAACGAAAAGACAATCATTGCGTATTTCGTAGGGGCGGGCCTCCGTGCCCGCCCGGCTTTATCTGTATCCGTCCCTACGGCATGAATATGTAATCGTCGAATGAACCAGACAAAATTCAGGGCGGGCACGGAGGCCCGCCCCTACGAACCGCACTGCTTGATCCACCCGGATGCAGATATCCGATTCCCGAACCACATCATTCGAAATCTTTCGGCTTCGCATCCTCGAAATCATACTCGGGCAGATCCGAGCGGGGCGGCGGGTCGACATCCTCATCCTGCATGTGGCGAGGCTTCGGGTTCGAGGCCAGAAGGTGGGCGATCAAGCGATAGACGCCGTATATCAGCCCGAAGGCCGCGACGAACCAGAGCGCTCCCGTAAAATCGCGCTGATAAAAATAGTAGGCGATGCCGAGCCAGAAAACAAACCCGGCGAATATGCCCAGAGCCGATCGACCGTTTTCCATCACCAGCCGCCTTTTGCCAGTCGTCCTGAAGCGCCCGCTTTCAGTCCGTATCGGGAGCCTCCCCCTCCCCTGAGTTCTCCTCCGCTTCCTCGGCGCTCGTAATCGAGCCTCTGCCGTCGCCCGTCATGTGGCAGGTCCCCTCGAACACGGCGCCCTCTTCGATGTATATGCTCGGCGTGAAAATCTCGCCGCTCACGTGGGAGCCGACCCTCACCTCGCATTTTTCCTTCGTCTCTATCTTGCCCTCCATCCGGCCCATGACGATGACGACGCCGGCCTTGACGTCGGCTTTCACCTTCGCCGCCGTGCCGATGATGAAGGTGTCATCCGTGATGACCTCTCCCTCGAGGACGCCGTCGACGCGCACGGTCCCCTCGAAGGTGATGACGCCCTTGAACTCGGTGCCCTCTCCCAGGAAGGCGCGAATGCTCTTCTCGTAGTTTTTCGCCATTCATCGATCCTCGCATGAATCCCGATAGAAATACCAGAGCTAACAAAGCCGCTGCAGCAACCCCTCGAGCGTTTCCCTCGTATAATACTCTATTTCTATCTTCCCGTTCTCCTCGTCTCCCGATATCGCGACTTTCGTTCCCAGCGCGCTTCTGAGACGCTCCGCCGCTTCCCTGAGATAAAGCGCCTGCGGCCCCGAGGGCCCGTTCTGCGGAACGGGCTGGCGGAAGGTTTCCTTCGCCTCGCTCTTCCCCTCAAGCGTTTTTCTCACGCGCGCCTCGAGCTGGCGCACGGAGAGCCTCTTCTCGACGGCGGCGGCGGCGTGGCTCGCCATCTCCTCGTCCGTGCGCAAGGACAAGAGCGCTCTGGCGTGCCCCATGGAGAGGAGTCCGGCGGCGACGCTCTCCTGAACCGTGACGGGCAGATTGAGCAGGCGGACGTAGTTCGCGACGGTGGAGCGATCCTTGCCCACGCGGGAGGCTGTCTCTTCCTGCGTGAGGCCCAGGCGCTCCATCATGCTCGCGTACGCGGCCGCCTCTTCCATGGGATTGAGGTCCGCGCGCTGCACGTTCTCGACGATGGCGAGCTCCAGAGCCTCGTCTCCGCCCGCATCGACCAGGATGGCGGGGACCTCGTCGACTTCCGCCAGGCGCGCGGCGCGCCAGCGCCGCTCCCCGGCCACGATCTCATACCCCCCGCCCGCGCCGCGCCGAACCAGAAGGGGCTGGATCACCCCGTGGCGCTTCACGGATTCAGACAGTTCGGCCAGGTCCTCCTCGTCGAAATCGACGCGCGGCTGGTGAACGCCGGGGGCGAGGCGGGCGGGAGAAAGCCGCATCAGAATTCCCGCGTCTTCGGCGGCGCCTCCAGGAGGGTCCAGCACCGACGGCGCGGGCTCTTGCGCATCATGGGAGGCCAGGAGGGCGTCCAGACCCCGTCCGAGTCCTTTCTTTCTCATGGTCGTCATGTCCGGTTTTTCATCCTTTCCTTCGAGCGGGCGATGAACTCGCCCGCCAGGGCGAGATACGCCTGCGCGCCCGGCGAGGAGATGTCGTACGTGATCACCGGCTTCCCGTGGCTCGGCGCCTCGGCGAGACGCACGTTCCTGGGAATCACGACCCGGTAGGTCAACTCCGGCAGATGGGAGCGCAAGTCCTCGTTCACCTGACGCGAAAGGTTCGTTCTCGAATCATACATCGTGAGCAGAATTCCGCCTATCCTCAAGCCCGGATGAACGCTCCCGCGTATCCGCTCAACCGTCTTCATCAGCCGGGCCAGCCCCTCGAGCGCGAAATACTCCGCCTGAATGGGGATGAGCACCTCATCCGCCGCCCGCAGGCCGTTCAGTGTGAGAAAGCCCAGCGAGGGCGGGCAGTCGATGAGGATATAGCGGAAACGGCCCCGGAGCGGTTCGAGAACGTTCCGCAGCCGGCTCTCCCTCTGCGGCAGATCGGCGATCTCCACCTCCGCGCCCGCCAGGTCGATGGAGGACGGAAAAACGGTTAAGCCTTTAATATCAGTATGATGCAAGGATTCAGCGTCGACCGAATCACCCAGCACCAGCGCCCTGTAAAGCGATGGCGATGGCGAAAATAAACCGAAATTACTCGTCGCGTTCGATTGCGGGTCCATGTCGACCAGGAGGGTCGGCTGATCCGCCACGGCGAGGCAGGCCGCGAGGTTGACGGCCGTCGTCGTCTTGCCGACGCCGCCCTTCTGGTTCACGACGGCCACGATCGTGCACGGGGCCTCTCCGGCGCCGGCTTCGGGAGCGCTCGGGGAAATGGCCGCTCCGGGTGTGGTTTCCATATATTCTGCTTCAGGGCGGGTGAAAAAAGCTTGCGATGGGCAAAGATTCTCACAGCGTACCTGAAAATACAACCGATTGTTTCACGTGGAACAAAATTTCCGGCAAATTCGGGGGAGAGAATGTTCCACGTGGAACAACGGGGAATCAGCGATGGGAGGAGTGCTCTTTGGTAGTGGGCCGTTCTTGTGAACGGTCCAAGGTCGTGACCTGTCCCTGCAGGCTTGTTTGGAAATACACCAGATTGCAGGGGTTGTTGAAAAGCTCCCCTGACAAGGGGCTGTTAAAAAAATCGGCTTCGAGATCGGACGTATGACGGATCGCGCGGCGTACGCTACAACAAAACCTCATCCTGAGTAGGCGCGAAAGCGCCGTATCGAAGGATGGGAGGCGCCTCGCCGCGAGCGAGAAGGCATCCTTCGATACGCCGCCTTCGGCGGCTACTCAGGATGAAGAAGGTGGGGCGGAACTTGTCCCGAGCGAAGTCGAGGGGCCGCTGCTCAGGATGAGGGAGACGGGAGGGCGGGATTTTAGAGAAAACCTGGCGAGGGGTTTTCAACAGGCCCACGTCATTGAAACGCAATTCCGGTTCGCCATAAAACCCAAAAAGCGTTCCACGTGGAACAATGGGAGGGGGGAACCGTGTGAATCGAATGGCAGGGGTTGTATTCCGAGAAATTTCGGCGGTTTTGATGTGTTAAGACTGTTCCATTTCGGGGCTGTCTCTAACCCGGATATTTCACCGAGGCTTTGGAACGGCCTGATTTGAAGTCGTGGACGGCTTGATTCGGGAGGCGGCCTTCTTCGTCGGCGCGATACGATGACGCACGGCGCCCGAGCGGCGCTTTTTCGTCGATTTCGAAGGCTTTCGGGGAGTGCCGGCCGACGCGCAGGCGCAGGTTTCCCGCTGCGGCAACCTATGTCGCTCCGATTCTACGCTCAGTCACTCTCCCCCGCCGTCGGCCAGGGCGGGTGCGTACGCAGGTTGTTCACTACCTTTTCGAAGAGCGCCGCATGGGGCCAGGCCTCGGAGATAGACAGCCGGACCTTGCGCACGCTGACCCTCACGCGGGCGCCGATCTTGAGCAGTTTCAGCCGGATCGTTGCGCACTGGGCCCTGGCGCATGTCGTGCCCGCCAGCCCCAGGCGCCGGAGTCCGTGCATCAGGACGTAGGCGAAGGAGGCGAAGTAGAGCCGCAACTGATTGGCCCTCATGGTGGCGCTGCTGGTGCGGTCGGCGAACAGGCCGAGTTGCTGTTCCTTGATGCGGTTCTCCATCTCTCCCCGGGCGCAGTAGAGTTCTTCGTAGAGGCGTCTGGCGCCGGCCCGCCGGGGGCGGAGATTGGTGACCACGAACCGCGGGTTCGCCCCCCTGGGCAGGTATTGCGCCTTGCCCACCACCCGGCGGGTTCTGGACCAGCTCTTGCGCGTTCGATAGCGGAAGTCGCGATACCGGCGCGCCGGCTCACCCGTGCGGCGACAGACGACCTCGGCCCGGTAGAGGTCCCGGCCAATCGCCCGCACCAGCCGCGCGTTGCGCGCCATGCCGAACACGTAGCCGACGCCGTTCTCCTCGCACCAGCGCATCAACGGCTCGCGGCAAAAACCCGAGTCGCCGCGAACCACGACCCGCGTACGCGGCCAGCGCCTGCGGACCTGCGCCACGATCCGCGCCAACTCCTCCTCGCTGCCGGCCGAGGCGTCGACGTTCGAGCGGCGCAGCCGCGCGCACAGCAGATGCGCGCCGCAGAAGACGTAGAGCGGCAGATAACAGTAGCGGCCGTAATAGCCGTGGAAGAAGCGCCCCTCCTGGCGACCGTGCAGGGGGTCGTCCGTGGCGTCGAGGTCCAGCCATATCTCTTCGGGCGGTTCGGCGTAAGACTCCATGAACACGTCCACCAGCAGGCGGTCCATCGCCTCGAAGTCCGCAGCGATGCGCTTGTAGCGATCCGTCGCCGCCTCGGCGCCGCCCAACTCCAGGCGGTTCAGCGTACTCGATGCGGCCAGCGGAGAGCCGCGGTCCCGAAGGCGAACCCGCCCGGCTCCCGTCAGGTCCCGCTTGCCCACCAGCAGCGCCAGCAACCTGTCGCGGCGCAAATCCTCGTGGTCGTTCAGGTCCTCGTAGCCCAGCGCCAGCGCGTACACCCGCTGCGCCGCCAGCGAGCGCACCGGGTGCTCCACGCTGCCGGGCTTGCGGCAATCACGAAAACACCGCGCCAGACGAGCCATCAGACCCAGGCGGAGATCCGTCTCGCGAAGCAGCACCCCGCCGGCGTCCGACGTGATCCGTCCGCCGTCGAATCGGGCGATGACCTCGCGTCTTCCGTGGGGGTGAAAGTGAAGTTGTTCCGGTGTACAATGCGTATCCATGGGGCCTCTCTGTCGGACGGGTGTAAGTTATTGAGACAACTCACATTATCCGACATTCAGAGGCCCCATGCCATTTGTCGGTGAAATATCCGGGCTAACACAAGAGAGGCGATGGTTTCGTAGGGGCGGTCTCCTCCCGCGCATTTCCGCTCTGCTTGCGGATGTAGACCTCCAGCACGGCGACGGCGGCGGGCGTCACGCCCGAGATGCGGCTGGCCTGCCCGAGGGTTTTGGGGCGTATCTGCTCGAGTCTTTGGCGCACCTCCGCCGTCAGGTGGCCGACTTCCGAATAGGAGATGCTCTCGGGTATCTTCACGCGGTCGGCCATCCTCAGGTGATGGACCTGCTGGTATTCCCGCTCGAAATACTCCTTGTATTTCACCTCCGCCAGAACGTATCGCCGCGCTTCTCGGCCCAGGCCTTCCCAAATCTCCTGAAAACGGCCTTTATCGACGGAATCGACCCGAATCGCCAGCTCAGGCCCCGCTTCGGGGCGCCTCAGGATATCGGCAAGTGCGGACGGCTTCTTGAGCGGCCTGGAGCCCGCCGCCTCCATGGCGCTTCGCACGTCCGGCTTGGGGTTCACGGTCGTGGCTTCGAGGTAGCGAATCGCCTCTTCCGCCTGTTTCGCCTTCTTCTCGAAGGCGCGCCAGGTGGCCTCGTCCAGCGAACCGACCCTGTGGCCGAGCTCCATGAGCCTGAAATCCGCGTTGTCGTGGCGGAGCAGGAGCCTGTGCTCCGCCCGGCTGGTGAACATCCGGTAGGGCTCGGCCGTCCCCTTGGTGATGAGATCGTCGATGAGAACGCCGATATAGGCCTCTTCCCGGCTTAAAACGACGGGTTCCTCGCCGCGCAGGTAGCGGGTGGCGTTGATTCCCGCCATGATCCCCTGGGCGGCGGCTTCCTCGTAGCCGGTCGTCCCGTTGATCTGGCCGGCATGGAAGAGCCCCGGCATCTTCTTCGTCATCAGGCTCGGTCTCAGCTCGGTCGGCTCCACGTGGTCGTACTCGACGGCGTAGCCCGGACGCATCATCTCGGCTCTCTCCAAGCCTTTGATTGTTCTCAACATACGGATTTGCACGTCCACCGGAAGGCTCGTGGAAAGCCCGTTCACATAGATCTCGCAAGTCTCGCGTCCTTCGGGCTCCAGGAATATCTGGTGCTCCTGTTTGCCCTCGAAGCGCATGATCTTGTCCTCGATGCTCGGGCAGTACCGCACGCCGATCGCGTCGATCTGGCCGTTGTACATCGGCGCGCGCTCGATGTTCTCCCTGATCACCTCGTGCGTCCCGGGGTTCGTGTAGGTGATCCAGCACGGCATCTGTTCCTGTTCGATGGCCTGTGTGCGGTATGAGAACGGCAGGGGCGGGTCGTCGCCGGGCTGTACGTCAAGTACTTGAAAATCAATGGTTTTCGCGTCCAGCCGGGGCGGCGTCCCCGTCTTCATGCGCCCGATGGCGAAGCCGAACGAGACGAGTTGCCGCGTGAGTTCGTTCGCCGAGCCCTCGCCCGCGCGCCCGCCCTCGACCTTCCTGTCGCCGTAGTGCAAGAGACCGCGCGTGAAGGTGCCCGGCGTCAGCACGACGGCCTTGGCCTCCCAGGTTTCGCCGAAATGATCCTGAAGGCCCGCTATCGCCCCGTTCTTGACGAGAAGCCTTTGCACCATTCCCTGCTTGAGGTCGAGTCCCGCCTGGCTTTCGACCGCGTTTTTCATATACGCGCGGTAGCGCTGCTTGTCCGCCTGGGCGCGCAGGGCCTGTACGGCGGGGCCTTTTTTCGTGTTGAGCATCCGGAACTGGATCCCCGTGGCGTCGATGGCGCGGGCCATCTCGCCGCCCAGGGCGTCCACCTCGCGCACCAGGACGCCCTTCGCCAGCCCGCCGATGGCCGGGTTGCACGACATGAGGCCCACGGTGTCCAGGTTCATCGTGAGCATCATGGTCCTGGCGCCCATGCGCGCCGCGGCCAGGGCCGCCTCGCATCCGGCGTGCCCGCCGCCCACGACGATGACCTCATACGAAACAGCCAACGGAAAACCTCCAGAAATTCACAAAATCACAGAATGTTATCTATTATATATCTAAATTTATCGTCATTCTGCGCCGATATTATATTATTATCATTTTCCGATGCAGAACGTGGAGAAAATTCTGTCCAGAAGCGCTTCTCCGTAGTCCCTGCCCAAGAGTTCCGCGAGCGCGGTCTGCGCCTCGTTCAGGTGAACCGCCACCAGTTCGGGGGAAAGCTCGCCCTCGGCGCCCGCTCTGGCGCTTCGCACGGCTTCGAGGCATTTCGCGATCTGGCCGTGGTGGCGCTCCCGCGTGAGAACCGACTCCGCGCCCGAAAGCCCGTCTTCATCCATCAAAACACGCGCCACCTCCTCGCGCAACTCGGGGATTCCCTCGCCCGTGAGCGCCGAGATGAAGAGCGGCTCGCCGGCCCCGGGCGCAAGCTCACCCAAAACCGCGCGGGCGCGCTCCTGCTCTTTGAGGGAGCACTTATCTATCTTGTTGATAACAAAAAAGTTATCGCAATCCAACCCGCCCGCCTCTCCTGCCGCCCAGGTCATTTCGGCGTCGCCTCCCGTCAGGTCCACGACCATCAGGCTCAAGTCGGCTTCTCCAGCCGCCTTGCGGGCGCGCTCGGTTCCTTCGAGTTCCACCGGGTCGCCCGTATCGCGCAGGCCCGCCGTGTCGATGAGCCGCACCGGCGCGCCGCCGAAGTCGCAGACTTCCTCCACCGTGTCGCGCGTGGTGCCCGGAATCTCGCTCGTGATCGCGCGATCCGCCCCCAGGAGCGCGTTCAGAAGCGTGGATTTCCCCGCGTTGGGCCTGCCGAGGATGGCGGCGCGCGCGCCCTCTCTCAGGATCCTGCCGGAGCGGTAGCTCTCGATGAGCCTCCCGAGCGCGGCTTCCGTTTCCGCGAACAAATCGGCGAGTTCGGCGCTTCCCATCGGAGCGCCGGAAACCGAGGGGCCTGCCCCCGGCTCGAACTCGTCGGGGAAATCAATCGCCGCCTCGATGTGCGCGCCCGCCTCCACGATTTTCTCCCAAACGCCTTCCAGGGCCCCGGAGAGGCGTCCTTCCAGGTGATTGAGCGCGGCGCGCGCCGCCTTTTCGGTCTGCGCGGTCACGAGGTCGGCCACGGCTTCGGCCTGGAGCAGGTCGATCTTCCCCTCCAGGAAGGCGCGCCGGGTGAATTCGCCCTCAACAGCCGGCCTGGCGCCCATCTCCCGGGCGAGGCGCAGGATGGTCCCCACGACCGCCGGCCCGCCGTGGCAGTGCATCTCGACCACGTCCTCGCCGGTAACGGAATCGGGCGCCTGATGATAGAGCGCGAGCCCCTCGTCGAACGCCCCTCCCTCATCCACAAAGCGCCCCAAGACGGGCCGCCCCCTCGGAAACGCGCTCCTCTTTTTTCTGGGCGTGAAGATTGCCTCGAGGATGGGGAGCGATTTCGCCCCGCTCAGGCGGACGATAGCGATGGCCCCGCGCCCGGGCGGCGTGGACAGCGCGACGATGGTCTCCCTCTCAAAATCCCTCATCCGCCTTATCGTCTCCGTCTCTCGAGGATGCGCGCCCGATCCCGCGCAGCGTCCGCCCGTAATGAAGCGGATTTGCGGCTTTATTGCAAGGCCAGGCGGGCATTGGCGCATGGGGGTGGGTCACAAGTACGGGGTTGTCGAAAAAGTCCCGTATGCGTCCACTGGAAACCGCCAACCCCCTTTCCTCACCCTGAGTAGCCGCCGGAGGCGGCGTATCGAAGGGCGAGGGGTTTGCGCCGTGGCAAGAGGGCATCCTTCGATACGGCGCTTATGCGCCTACTCAGGATGAGGGTGTCGGGGAACGGCGGAGCCTGTCCCGAGCGAAGTCGAGGGGCCGCTACTCAGGACGAGGCGGTGCGGCTTTGCTCGTCATTCCGGTATCATTTCCGACCAGGGAGAGAGGGAAAGCGGAATCCAGAGGATTCTCCTTTCGTTTTTGTGTTCGATTCCGATCCTCCTCGCCTCCGAGTAAAGACGTCCGAACGAGGAAGCGAATAGGCAAAGGCGAAAATGGCTTCCGGCTTTCGCCGGAATGACGAACAAAGGCGAAGGTCAATCCCAAGCAAAGAGAGGGGTTTTTCTTGCCCCCCTGACAAGGGGGCAGGGGGGGTTGCCTTTATGAAGTTTCCCTTTCAAGGGGGGTGCTTTTCAAGCCGAGGGCGGCGTCCCCTCTACTTTTTCCCGGGGCGATCCGCCAGTCCGCGCAGGAGGGTTTTCCGGGAGACGGCGCCCACGACGGCGCCCGCCGCGTCCACCACGCGCAGCGGGGCATCGCTCCCGATGCACTTGGGCAGCATGTCCTGAAGCACGGTATCGCGCGAGACGGTCGGCCCGGTCGCGTCGCCGCCGGGCGGCGTCATGATCGAACCCGCCGTCACCACGCGGCCCCGCTTCACGTCGCGCACGAACTCGCGCACGTAGTCGGTGGCCGGGTTGAGCAGAATCTCCTCGGGCTCGCCTACCTGGTCGACCACGCCGTCTTTGAGGATCGCGACGTGATCGCCCAGCTTGAGCGCCTCGTCGAGATCGTGGGTGATGAACACGATGGTCTTTTTGAGGTCGCGCTGGAGCGCGATGAGGTGTTCCTGCATCTGCTTGCGGATCAGCGGATCCAGGGCGCTGAATGGCTCGTCCATGAGCAGAATCTCGGGGTCCGTGCACAGGGCGCGCGCCAGGCCCACCCGCTGCTGCATGCCGCCCGAGAGTTGGGCCGGATAGGCGCTCTCGTAGCCGATGAGGCCCACGTCCTCAATCCAGCGCATCGCGCGCCGGCGGCGCTGGACGAGCTCCATCCCCTGGACTTCCAGGCCGTAGCCCACGTTCTCCATGACCGTCATGTGCGGAAAGAGCGCGAACCGCTGAAAGACCATGCTCACGGCGCCGCGGCGGAACGCGAGCAATTCCTCCGGCGAGAGTTCGAGAACGTCTTTCCCGTCGACGAGAATCCGGCCCGTCGTCGGGTCGATCAGCCGGTTGATGTGGCGGATCAGGGTCGACTTTCCCGAACCCGAAAGGCCCATGACCACGAATATCTCGCCGCGATCGACGGAGAGGCTCACGTCCTTGAGGCCAAGCGTGCTGCCGGTCTCGACCAGCACGTCGTTCTTCTCGACGCCCGCGCGGGCCAGTTCGAGCGCGGCGTCCAGCGGGCGTCCCGCACCGAATATCTTGTAGACGTTTCGTATCTCGATCAGCGCCATCGGTTCAGCCCCTCCCGCTCGCGCGGATGAACCGCCCGCCGTAGGCCTGGGTGACGCGGTCCATGACGATGGCGAGCAGCACGATGGCCACGCCGGCCTCGAGCGCGCGTCCGACGTTCAGCTGCTGGAGGCCGATGAGCACCTCGGTGCCGAGCCCCCGGGTTCCGATCATCGAGGCGATCACCACCATCGCGAGCGCCATCATCGTGGTCTGGTTGACTCCCTGCATGATGTTGGGCAGCGCCATGGGTATCTGCACGCGAAGGAGCTTCTGCCTCTTGCTCGCGCCCATGGCGTCGGAAGCCTCGACGAGGTCCTCGTCCACCAGGCGTATGCCTAAGTCCGTCAGGCGGACCACCGGCGGGATGGCGTAGATCACCGTGGCGAAGACGGCCGGCACCGCGCCGAGGCCGAAGAGCATGATCGCCGGAATGAGATACACGAAGCTCGGCATGGTCTGCATGAGGTCGAGCGCGGGCAGCACCATGTCGCGCATCCGGTCGTTTCTCGATATCGCGATGCCGATCGGAACGCCCAGGCCGATGCAGATGATGGTGGATACCAGCATCACCGAAAGGGTCATCATCGACAAATCCCACAGCCTGGGATCGGTGAGGCCGATGAAGAACATGCTGGCGGCCACGAGCGCGGTCAGTCCCCATTTGCGCCCGCTGGAGAAGTAGGTGAGCGCGATGACACCCGCGAAAACGACGAGCCAGGGAAGGTCGCGCAGGAACCGCTCGAGACCCACCAGCACCACAAGAATCCCGTCCGAGGTGGTCTCGAAGATGACCCCGTATTCGGAGACCAGCCACTCCACGAAGTCGTTGGTCCACTTGTTGAGCGGCAGGTTCAGCCCCTTGGGCCATTCGACCGCCCACTCGGGGAACAGTCCGCGGAAAAACTTCATCATCGGCGGACCTCCCCGGGGCCAGTCGCTTCTTCACGAGACAAAAGCATCGCGCGGGCGCAACTTAAGCCGATTTGAGCGCCGCCTCGACCTTTTTCGCCACATCGGCCGGAACCCACTTCTTCCAGACCTTGTTGGTCTTCAGGAAATGGATCGCGGTGGCCTTGGCGTCGCCGCCGGCCTTGCTCTCGAGATAGGCCAGCATCTTCGAGACTTCTTTGGATGGAAGCGTGTATTTCTCGATGAAGGCGACGATCTTCGGATGCTTGGCCGCGAACTTCGTGGTGACCGACTTCGGCAGTTCCGCCGTCCGGTAGGCGGTCGCCTTCTTGGGATTCCCCAGGGCCTCCATTCCGCCCTTCTTGAGCGCGTCCATGTGCTTCACCACCACGTTCCAGTCGGCCTCGTTCCACGCAGGTTCTTCGAGCTGTACGAGGTCGAGCTGTCCCAGGAGCGGCGTCGGCGCCCAGTAATAGGCGAGCACGGGTTTTTTCTTGAGATACGCGCCCTTGATGGCCGCCGCGAGCGCTCCGCCCGAACCCGGCCGGAAATTGGTGAAGTGTTTTTCCAGCCCGTAGGCGCGCAGCTTCACCGTGTTGATGACCTCGCACGACCAGCCGGGAATGCAGTTCACGAACCGTCCCTTGGAGGGCTCTTCGGGGTCCTTGAAGAGATGCTTGTACTTCGGCAGGTCGAAGACCGACTTGAGTCCCGGGTTCGCCTTCTGGACGAAGCGCGGGATGAACCAGCCCTGTATGCTGTCGGGCGTGTTGACCCCCACCTGCTTGACCTTGCCGCTCTTCATGGCGGGGTCGTACTGCGCCTTCACGTTGTCGTACCAGAGCTCCATGACAATGTCGTTCTTGCCCTCGTAGTGGGCCGTCATGATCGGCAGCGTGCCGCCGTAGATGAGCCGCACCCGGCAGCCGTAGCCGTGCTCCAGGATGAAGGCGGTCACCTGATCGTGAAAGTTGGCGCTGTCCCAGTTCAGGTCGCCGATGCGGACGCTGCAGGCGGCGTCCGCCCGGCTCGGAAGGGATACGAGCGCCGCCGCTCCTATTGTGATGGTCAAAACGAAGATAAGAAGAATTCTGGATTTCATGGCTGCCCCCCTGTTCTCGTTGTGTGTGCCGGTCGATTCGAAGAAAAGAGCGGGGCCTTCGCGCAAGAGAGGGTCCAACCCCTCTCCCAAGGCCCCGGCTGGTTCGCTTGCGGACTGAACTTCCGGCGACCCTCGCGCCGCCGGGCCTGATTTTCGAGTCGCCCAAAAGTCTAAGCGGGCCGCCGGGAAAACGCAAACCGGCATCCTCCCGGTACATGAGCGAGCAAGTTCTTCTCCAAAGAGAGGCGCGCAGAGGGCAAAAATCAAAATCGCCCCGAAAAATTTTCGCCTTTATTCCGCCAGGACTCGTTTTTTCTTTCAAAATATACCGGTCATGCTAACATTGTTTGAGTATTCTTATCCAGAAAAAAGCGAGGCGCTCATGCCCGAGTCGAGATACGACCCCCATCGCGGCGAATGGACGCTCATCGCGCCGGGCAGGCGCGCGCGGCCACATCCTGCGCATTATGCGAACGCCACGCCCTCGCAGGACGACCCGGCCTGTCCCTTCTGTCCGGGCAACGAGAGCGCGACGCCGCCCGAGGTCGCCGCCCTCAGGGAAGAGGGCGGGGAGAACGCGCCCGGCTGGCGCGCGCGCTGCGTGGCGAACAAGTTCCCCGCTGTCGGCAGCGGAGAACCCGCGTACGGGGGAGGGGGCGTCTTTTCATCCCTGCGGGGCGGGGGGCGCCACGAGGTGCTCATCGATTCGCCTCATCACACGAAGGGCCTGGCCGATTTGGGCGAATCGCATGCGGGCGACATTCTCGCCCTCCTGCAGGAGAGGGCGCGGGCGCTCGCCGGAGCCCCCGGTGTCCACCGCCTCTATGCCTTCAAGAACCACGGCGCGCAGGCGGGCGCGTCCATCCTTCACTCGCATTTCCAGATCCTCGGCCTCCCGGTCGGAACGAGCGGCATCGAGAAGAAGCTGGAAAAAGAGACCGCCTTCTACGGAGAGCGGAAAGCCGCAATCCTGGATCACCTGATCGAGGCGGAGCGCGGGCAGGAAGAAAGAATCGTGGAAGCCGGGGAAGAGGGAGCCGTCGTCTTCTGTCCGTGGGCGTCGCGCTTTCCCTACCTCGTCTATATCTGCCCCTGGCCGACGGAAGCCTCCTTCACCGAGAGCGCGCCCGAAGCCATAGCCGCCGTGGGAGCCGCCCTGGCGCGAAGTTTGAGGCGCTACCAGGAGCTTCTCCATGATCCGCCATACAATCTCTCTTTCCTGCTGGCGGCGAAGGGCCCGGAGGGAACCCCCGCGGCGCACCGCTGGCACATCGAACTCTTTCCGCGCCTCACGCCGCATGCTGCCCTCGAAACCGGCCTTGGCGCGCACATCAACGAGGTGGCTCCGGAGCAAGCCGCCGATGAACTAAGGGGTGTCTGTTTCGGGGAGGGTGTCTTCCCGTCCGCGCCTCATTTTCACAAAGGACTCGTCCATGAATAAAAAGAATCCGCAAAAAACCGCTTCCTTTCTCACGGGCGGCGACATCGCGCCCGACAGGGCATCGCCCAAGGGAATGTTCGGCCAACCGGGGAAACTCATTCGCGGCGCCGATTTTTCTTTCGCGAACCTCGAGAACGCGCTGTCGACGCGCGGCGAACTCATGAAGGGAAAGGCGACCAAGCACCGGGGACACCCCTCTCTGGTGGCGGGACTCGTGGATGCCGGCTTCGACGCGGTGGGAATCGCGAACAACCACCTGCTCGACTTCGGGGTCCCCTCTCTCGAAGAAACCATGTTGACGCTGCGCCGCGCGAGGATCCCCTTCACGGGCGCGGGAATGGACCTGGAAGACGCGAGCGCACCCGTCGTGCTCGAGCGTGGCGGGCTGAGGATCGGCCTGCTCGCCTACTCGTCCGTGCTGCCGCAGGGCCACGCGGCCGACGCGGATGAGCCCGGCGTGAACCCCCTGCGCGTCAGGACGTCCTACACGCCGCTCAGAAACCTGGACGAATACCCGGCCTCCGAACCCGTCATCCACTCCTGGGCGGTGGCGGAGGACCTCGCGCGGATGAAAGAAGAGATCGCCCGGCTCAAGGCCGAGGTCGACCTCGTCTTCGTCTACCAGCACTGGGGAGCGAGCATGCGCCACGAGGTGCATGAGCATCAAAGGGAGATCGGGCACGCGGCGATCGACGCGGGCGCGTGCGCCGTCTTCGGCGGACACCAGCACGTGCTCTCCGCCATCGAGTTCTACAAGGGCCGGCCCATCGTCCACTGCACCGGGAACCTGATCTTCGACGAGGTGGAACCGTTTTTCACCGAGGCGACGCTTCAGACGTTTCTGCTGGGCGGGCGCCTGGACGAGGAGGGGCTGGGCGACCTGTACCTGATCCCCTGCCGCTGCGGCGTGGGCGGCGCGCCCAGACTCCTCTCGCCGAAGCGCGGAGAGGGCCGCGCGATCGTGGACATGATGCGGACATTCTCCGCTTCCTATGGAACGGACATTTCCGTCAGGGACGGCGAGGTGGCCGTCTCGCCGCTCGGGTAGAAACGCGAAGGCCCGCGGAAGCCAGGCCCTCATTCGCCGGAATCGCTCGTGCTACAGCGCGCGCTCCATGAGGCTTCGGATGCTCGCTATGTCCACGTCGCCCGTCGAGCGGCCCTTCTCCTGCGCGCCCTTGAAGACGACGATCGTCGACTGCCAGCGAACGCCGTGCGTCTTCAGGAAATCGCGCTGTGCGTCGTAGTCCACCGCGAACGCGGCGGCGCTTGCGAACTTCTTCTCTTTAACCAGGGACTGAAGCAGCGGCACCTGCTGCCTGCACGTCCCTCACCACTCGGTGTGGACGACCACGAAAATCGTCTTTCCGTCCTTTTGGGCCTGGGCGAACGCCTTGGCGTCATAAGGCTTCCATCCTTCCACGGCGAGCGCGGCCTGCGGGAGGACCAGGGCGGCGGCGAGCAACAACAGGGCGATCACGAGCATGGGGCGTCGCATTTGCTTGGCTCCTCTGGTGTCTAGACGGCTTGAAAATTTTTCGCTGCCGGAGATGATACCATGAATCCACGCGCTTTCGGCGGCTTCGCGGCGCGCCGGCTGAAATTTCTCAAAGCCCGCTAGTTCACGTATTGACCGCCGTTCACGTCGATGGTCGCGCCCGTGACGTAGCCCGACCCCGGAGTGGAGAAATACCATATCGCGTCGGCGATATCCTCGGGCTCCCCGCCGAATCCCACGGGCAGGTTCGCCACAATCTCCGGCACGCGCTCCTGGTGGATGAGACGAAAGCGCTTGGTGAGCGTCACGCCCGGGGCCACGGCGTTCACCGTGACGCCGTGGGGGGCGAGTTCCACCGCGAGCCTCCTCGTGAAGCCCTGCATCGCGGATTTGGCGGCGCTGTAGACCAGCGAGACGTTCGCCAGGGCGTCGCGCGCGGAGATGGAGGAGACGTTCACGATGCGGCCATAGCCGAGCTCTTTCATCGGAGCCGCCGCCGCCCGCGTGGCGAGGAAGCAGCTCGTGAGGTTCCAGTCCACGATTTTCTCCCACTCCGCCTCGTCGAGTCCTTCGATATCCGAGACTTCCACGAACCCGCCCGCGCAGTTCACCAGTATGTCCAGGCGGCCCCAGGTGCCGAGCGCCCGGGCGAAAAGGAGGTCGACGTCTTCTTTCCGGGCGGCGTCGCCCTGGACGAAAATGGCGTCGCCGTGCAGGCTCACCTGGGCCAGGGCCGCCGAGCCCCGCTCGGGGTCGCGCCCCATGATGGCCACCTTCGCGCCCTCATCCGCGAAACGTATCGCCGTCGCCAGGCCGATGCCGTCGGTCGCGCCGGTGACGATGGCGACGTGATCCCTTATCGATGATCGCTCGTGCACGCGTAAGCCCCTTCTAGTGGACGTACCTGCCGCCGTTGACGTCGAGCGTCACGCCCGTGACGTAGCGCGCCTCGGGCCTGGCGAGATACCACACGACATCCGCGATGTCCGCGGCGTCCGCCACGCGGCCCACCGGTATTTTGGCGATGATCTCGGGCATTCTGTCCTTGTGGACCACGGCCGTCCTCGGGGTAACCACGACGCCCGGAGCCACCGTGTTCACCGTGATTCCGTGGGGCGCCACCTCTACCGCCAGCCGCCTGCAGAAGCCGAACAGGCCCGCCTTGGCCGCGCTGTAGGCGAGGCCGGTCTCGATAACGGAGTCGCGGCCCGACTGGGAGGAGATGTTCACGATGCGGCCATAGCCCCTTTTCTTCATCACGGGCATTACTTCGCGCGCGCACAAATGGGCGCTCTTCAAGTTCAAGTCCACGACCCGGCGCCACTGCGCCTCATCCAGATCTTCGATGGGCGGATTCTCCACGAAGCCGCCCGCGCAGTTCACCAGAATGTCGATGCGCGCCCATTCGCTCAGCGCCTCGGCGACGGCCGCTTTAATCTCGCTCGCCGAGGTGACGTCGGTATTGATGAAGCGGGCCTCGCCGCCCCCATCGCATACCCGCCGCGCGGTCGCCTCGCCCTGCGCCTCGTCGAGATCGAGCAGCACGACGCGCGCGCCTTCAAACGCCAGGCGCTCGGCGATTCCCTCGCCGATGCCCACCGCGCCCGCCGTCACGAGCGCCACATGCCCTTGAATCGAGGTTTTTCCTTCCATCTCTTCCGCCATCTCCCTCCCGTCCGAAACCCGCCTCCGACTATGGCTCCCGCCCGGACGCGCGAATCCTCCAGAAACCCTCACAGGCGAGCAGGGAAACCGTAAATGGCGCCGGAACCAGCCACAAGGCTCCGCTCTCCAGCGCGTGGGCCGTCGATGAAGGGCGGATTATAGCGTATCGCCCCCGCATTGACAGCCGCTAGCGGGCCTCCGCGAAGGCGAAATAGGTGTTGCCGTCGAAGTCCCGCCAACGGGCTCTCTTGAAACCCGCCTCGCGCAACTCCCCAACGAGTTCCCCTGGCTGAAAGCGGGCCTCCAGGGGCGGCCCCATGTCCATGGGCTTCCTGTGCCAGTCGATCAGCGTGATGACGGCGCCCTCCTTCATCACGCGCCGCGATTCGGCGAGCAGGGCCTGGGCGTCCGCCAGCGCATGAACCACGAACGCGATGAGGGCGAAATCCGCGCTTGCGTCCGGAAACGGAATTCGGGAACCCTGGTTTCGCTTCGCCGTCAGGTTGGCGTAGCCGCGATCTTTGGCTGACGTTTTTAACTCTCTGATCATCACGGGTGATATGTCGCAGGCGAGCACGCGACCGTATTTTCCCACGACCCCGCAGGCGGGTATCGAGAAATACCCGGGGCCGCAGCCGAAGTCCAGGAAGCTCATGCCGCGCTTGAGGCCCAAAGCGCGCAGCGTCTTGACGGGCGGCATGGCCCGTCGCCTTCCCCGGGTGAGCAGGAGGTGGCGGTTGCGGACGGGAAGCGACCACCGTGTCCGTGAGGCCGCCCCGCTCAAGCCTCGTCCTCGAGATAGCCGCCGAGCGCCTCGCGGATGAAGTCCACCGGATGCCCCTCCCTGATGAGCATCAATCCCTCCGCCAGACACTCGAGCTTTCTACGCTCCCTGTCGAGGCGCGTCTGCCCCTTGCGGCTGAGGAGCCTTTCGACGTCCTGTATCGAGGCGCCCTCGATCGCCCACTTGAGCCCCGTCTTGAGAAGGGGTTCCTGAATCCACTCGAGGCGCTCCGCAATCGCGCCGCCCTCATCGCGCGACGCCAGGCCCGCGAGTTCGACGCACAGGCTGATGATGTCGACCGCCGACTGTGTCGAGGGAGAGAACCGGACGCCGGGCAGGCGCTCGTAATCCGCCTGGCCCTCGGGCAGGAAGGCGACGAGCCTCGCTCGCGCGCGATCCTCGCTCACGCCCTCGAGGATCGCCAGCGCGCCCTCGATGGCTATCTCATTGTTCCTGACCATCGCGCCGAGGGAGGACTCGATTTGCCGGGCGAGAATCGTTTCGACCTCGTTCCAGGGCGCCTGATCCACCAGCATCCGGAGGCCGGTGGAGAAAATCCCGTCCGGGCTCCTCTCGAGAGCCGGCTCCAGGGAGAGCAGCCCGTGCCCCTCCGCCCGAGAGGCCAGAACGACGATGAGCGAAACGGCGTGTTCGGCCCTGGCGTCCGAGGAGTGAAACGCGGCGAGCCCTTCTTCGAGCGCCCGATCCAGCGGGGGAATGGCGTCGTCGGCGGGGCCGTCGAAGGTGATGTCGCCGTGGTTTTTCATGGCGTAGGCGGTCTGCATCAGCATCTGCCGCGCCTCGATGCTCCGCTCGCTCTGCTCTGCGCCCGAGCGCTCGATTTCCTCGCGCATGTGGGCGGCGTTCCTGGAAGAGACGTTTCTGAGCACCCGCTCGACCACCCGCGCGTCGGCATCGTGAAGCGCCAGGGCGAGAATTTCCAGGTCCATCCGCTCGATGACGCGCCTGAGCGCGCGGCCCGACATCTCCGCGAAAGGCGTCAGGTCGGGATTCTCGCCGGGGGGGAAGTAATGAAAGCCCGGGCCTTCCACCCCGTCGTCGCCCCAGCCGTCGCCGCTGAAATTCATTCTTTCGTCTCCCGGGCTTTCGTGTGGCGGTGCGCCGCGGAAGCCGGCCGAATCTCTTCAAGGGGTCGCAAAAGCATTTTCCGCGTCAATTCTCCTCGGCCAGCTTGGGCGGCTGAACGGAGCGGTTCACGTAGAACTGCTGCGCGATGGAGAGCAGGTTGTTCACGAGCCAGTAGATCACCAGCCCGACGGGCACGGGATAGAAGATGAACATGCCCGTGAAGACGATGGGCATGAACATCATCATCTTCGCCTGGGTGGGGTCGCCCGCGGTGGGCGTCATCTTCTGCTGCAGGAACATCGACGCGCCCATGAGTATCGTATACACGTGGTAGGGGTCCTGCACCGAGAGGTCCTGCACCCAGCCGAAGAAGGGCGCGTTGCGCAACTCTATCGACACCAGGAGCGCCTCGTACAGCCCGAAGAAGACGGGGATCTGGATCAGCATGGGCAGACAGCCCATCATCGGATTGACCTTGTGTTCCTTGTACAGGGCCATGGTCTGCTCGTTCAGCCTGTTCTTGTCGTCTTTATATATCTCGCGCAGCTGCGTGATGCGCGGCTGGAGTTTCTGCATCTCCTTCATGTTGCGCATGCTGACGTGGGTGAGGGGGTAGAAGATGATCTTGACCACGATGGTCAGCAGGATGATGGCCACGCCCCAGTTGCCCACGAACGCGTGGAAGAAGCGCAGTATGGACATGAGCGGCTTCGCGATGAAGGAGAACATCCCGTAGTCCAGGGAATCCTCGAGGCTGACCTTGAGCTTTTCGAGATGCTCCACCGCCTTGGGCCCCACGTAGACGTCGAAGGCCGCATCGACGTCCTTTCCCCGCGCGAAGGGCACGATGGCGGCGTATTCGCTTAAGTCGTCCGTCTGGGAGAGCAGGCGTATCTCCGCTCCGCCCGCTCCGCCCCGGGGGATGAGCGCCGCGATGAAGTGCTTCGACTGGAGTGACGTCCACTTGAGGCTCTCGCCGTGGGTGACGGGCTTCGCCTGTTCGGGATAGTCGTATTCGAGCTCCTCGCCCACGAAGCTCATGGGACCCTCGATGACGCCGCCGTAGGTGTTGCCGTCGCTGCCGCCGACGCGCGGGCCCCAGACGACTCCCATCGCCTCGACCCCGGAGGGACGGGTGACGCGAATCCTCGTACGGATGTTGAATTCGTTGTGGCGGAAGGTAAGCGTCTTCTCCGCCGAGAGGCCGTCGGCGCCGCGGTAGACGAAACGAAGCGTTCCCTCGGGATTGGCCTTCGAGAGCGAGAGGTCGCCGCCCTCGACCTGGTAAGAGGCCTCGTTGAGCCGCTGCGCGGTCTTGCCGCCCCAGAAGAAAAGGGGCCGCACGTCCGGGCGGCCGCCGGGCACGAGTTGGACGAAGTTCTGTTTGCCCTGCTTGTATTTCAGAAGGCGCGCGGACAAAAAGCCGGCGCCCCGGTTGGTCAGCTCATACACCGCGTCGCCCACGTCCACCCGGATGCGTTGCCCCGGGGCGGCCTCCGTGGGCGCGGAAGGAGCGGCGGGCGCGGCAGGCTGGCCGGCAACGGATGCGGGCGCTTTGAGCGGCGTGCTCGCGGCGCTCCCTCGTTCCTTGTTCCGGGCCGCCGCGCGCGCCTTGGCCGCCTCCTGTTTCTGGACCTGCTCGTCTTCCATCGGCTTCACGACGAGGTATTGCCAGCCGATGAGTATCGCCATCGACAAGACGGCGGCGAGAATCGCGTTTCTTTCCATGGTGTAAAGCGCCTCCGCCGGATCCCTCAGGGAACCGGATCGTTTCCCCCGGGATGAAATGGATGGCAACGCCCGATGCGGCGCACGGTGAGCCAGAAAGCCCGTACGGGCGCATGGCGTCGAAACGCCTCGAGCGCGTAATGAGAACAAGAGGGTGAAAACCGACAACTGCCCGGCATCACGGGAGACAGGATGAGCTGATATCCCCGAATCAGAACCATCGCCAGAACGCGGACAATCCGGGAGACTGGGCCTATCTCTTTTTCAGGAACGTGTTTTCCCGTGGAAAGCGTTGCGGAACGCCCTTTCAACATCCTCTAACCTCGCCCTGGCGATCGGGTTCCTCGCCACGGCCACAAGGTCCACCCCCGCAGGGAGTTGAGAGCCGAGGCGCCGAAACGCCTCGCGGAGAAGCCGCTTGGCGCGATTCCTCTGAACGGCGCCGCCCACCCGGCGCGACGCGATGATGCCGAGTCTCGCACGGTTCCGCGAAGGGACAGGCAGGATATGCAGCGAGAAATACGGGCACGCGCTCCTGCGTCCCTTTCTGAGAACAACGGCGAACTCACTCCCCTTGCGGATGCGGCACTCCGGCGGGAAGCTCTCGTCCATTTCCGCGCCCTCTAGGCAGAAACACCGATTCGCTTGCGGCCCTTGGACCGGCGGCGCCTTATAATCGCACGCCCGCCGGTGGTCTTCATCCGGCGGCGAAACCCGTGCGTCTTCACTCGTTTTCTTCTGTTCGGCTGATAAGTTCGTTTCACTAAATACTCCACCTGCCGGCCCCAGGGCCGATCGTTCAACCCGCCATTTCATCATGAAGGGGAGCTTCCCAGGAAGCCGAGCGTAAAGTAGCCACGAAAACCCGGATTGTCAAGAACCTCTTGCCGGGGATGCGCCTCGGCCCATCAGGCCCGGGCGGGCAGAGCGTCCTATGTCATTTTCCGTCAGGATGCGCGTTTTCGTTCACAAAAACGAAAAACGGAAATTTTTGGCTCGTTTTGTGGAAAATTTTCTTGTCATGCCCGCGCTTTTGTGGAAAAATGCCTTCTCTAGGTCAGTTTTTGAAGCGCCCTGTGGATAACTCGCCGTTGCGTGGCGAATAATGCGGAATCGGATCCCCGAATGACAACCCTCTGGCAGCGATGCGCGGAAAAAATCAAGCAGGAAGTCTCCCCCCAGACGTTTACCCGCTGGTTCGCGGGCATCGAAGAGCTCGGCTCAAGCGAGTCCTCTCTCGCTATCCAGGCGCCCGACCCGTTCACGGCGAACACTTTGCGCTCGCGTTACTGGGGAATCATCACCGAAATTCTCAAACAAGAGGGCGGGCCGAATGTCATGCTCAGCCTGTCGGCGAGCGATTTGTCATCAGAAAACGGGGCGAACGCCTCTTTTTCGTCTGCCGAAACGGTTTCCCCGGAGAGGTTGCCGCCGCTTCAGGAGAAGGCCCAGCCCCATCCGGAGAGGCCGGCCTTCCTCAATCCCAAGTACCGCTTCGAGAACTTCGTGGTAGGCCACTCGAATCAATTCGCCCACGCCTGCAGCCTTCGCCTGGCGGACGGCGTGGGGGTCACCCACGCTCCGCTTTTCATCTACGGCGGCGTGGGGCTCGGGAAGACCCACCTGATGCATGCCATCGGCCACCGCATTCTCGATCAGTACCCGAGGGCGCGCGTCTTTTACACTTCTTCGGAGAGCTTCACAAACGAAGTCATCGCCGCGATCAGACAGGATCAGATGGCCGCCATCAGAAACAAATACAGGAAAGTCGACATCCTGATGATAGACGACATCCAGTTCCTCGCCGGAAAGGATCGCACCCGGGAGGAATTCTTCTTCACTTTCGAGGCCCTGCAACGGGACGAAAAACAGATCGTCATCACGTCTGACAAAATGCCAAAGGACACGCCGGGGCTGGAAGACCGGCTCAGGTCTCGCTTCTCGTCAGGAATGATAGCGGACATCGGCGCGCCGGATTTCGAGACCAAGGTGGCCATCCTGCAAAAAAAGGCCGCCGAGCAAGGCCACTTTCTCGACAGGGAGGTCGCCCACTACGTTGCCGAGAAGGTTCGCTCCAACGTCCGGGAGCTCGAAGGGTGCCTTATAAGACTCAGCATACACGCCTCTTTACACAGCATCGAGATCGACCTGCCGGTTGCGCAAGAGGTTCTGCGCAGCATCATCCGCGACCCCGCCCGCAACTCTTCTGTCGACAACATCCAGAAAATCGTCGCCGAGCACTTCCAGGTACGGGTCAGCGACCTGAAATCGAAAAACCGCTCGCGCTCATTCGCCGTCCCCCGCCAGATCGCCATGTACCTCGCAAGAAAACTCACCAGCGCCTCGACAACCGATATCGGCCGGCGATTCGGCGGAAAAGACCACTCCACGGTTATCCACTCCACCCAAAAGATCGAGGGCCTTCTCAAGACGGATCAAACACTATCCGGCACCATCCAGACACTCGAACAAAAAATAGACCTTTCCTGAAACACCCGTGGAAAGAGTTGTGAATAACCATGTTGAAACCCCTGTACTGGGCGCGCTCGACGAAAAAACACCCGGTCCTTCACCTTTACCCACAAACAATTCCACACCCCTCCGGCCATGCAAGAACTTCTTTTTCAGCGCCTTCTGCGGTTGTTCACAATTTTCCCGCCCCTACTGCTACTGCTCTTTAGATGTTATATAAGGTTCTATTAGAGTCAGTGCCTGAGGATAACCCTTGCGCCTCACCGAGATGATTCTCCATAATTTCAGAAACTACCCGAGGCTCGAATTCAGGCCTCACCCGGGATTCAACTACATTTTCGGCAACAACGGGTCGGGCAAGACGAATCTCCTGGAAGCCATATATTACCTCTCGCACCTGCGCTCTTTTCGCCGGATCTCCAGAGAGAAAATGGTGCTGCACGGCAGCGGGGGAATGTATGTGTCCGGCGCGTTCATCGAGGACGAGAGCGGCAGGGAAACGAGGCTTGAGGCTGCGTTTCACGGACGCGAGAGAAAGTACAAGAAAAACGGCCGGGAGCTGCGTGGCCTGATGCCGTATCTCGACAGTTCGCACGTCATCGTTTTTTTCCCCGAAACGCCCCAGATCATCAAGGAGGGTCCCGGGGCGAGAAGACGTTTTTTTGACAGGGCGATAGCGGCCGTCGAACCGGCCCATATCGAGGATTCCAGGACGTACGCAAGACTCCTTTCGGAGAGGAATCGCCTTTTGAGAAACGAGACCGAATCTGCTATGATTCAGGTGTGGCAAGAGCGACTGATCGAGATGGCCGCCCGCATTATCGTCCGCAGGAAGCGATATATACATTCACTGAAAAACCGGCTGGATCACCTGGAGAACCTGTTTGGAGAAACGCAGGAATCCAGGGTCTCGGTGGCGTATGAAGCCAACGGTCTCCCCGGGGATGTCGAGGAAACGGAAGGGGACATACGGGAGGGGATGCGAGAGGCGGCGCAAAGGCTCTCGAATGAGGAGAAAGCGAGGAAGACGACGCTTTGGGGGCCGCAGCTTGATGATTTTCACTTGTCCTGGAACGGGCGCCGGGCGAAGGACGTCGCCTCCCAGGGCGAACAGAGGCTCATAACGATATTGCTGGTAACGGCGAACGCCGAGGAATACAAAAGGAGAAGGGAAGAGACCCCCGTCGTGTTGCTCGATGACCTGGGTTCCGAGCTGGACGCCGGCAGGAAAAAGAGGGTGTTGTTGTTCCTGGGCTCCCTGGGAGCGCAGACGTTCGTCACGTCGACCGAGGATCCCCGGATAAGCGAAAGTGAAGTCGAGGGAAAGAATTTTCTGGTTCAAGACGCGACGGTTACAGGCGTGGACTGAAAAACTCCAGCCCAAGAGAGGCGGCAAGAAAGAAAATGGCGAGAACCACCAGGAGAAAGCCCGAGGCGAGCTACAAGGCGAAGGACATACGCATCCTCGAAGGATTGGAGGCGGTGCGGAAGCGTCCCGCCATGTACATCGGCAGCACGGGACCCGGCGGCCTGCACCACCTCGTATACGAAGTGGTGGACAACAGCGTGGACGAGGCGATGGCCGGCCACTGCGACAAGGTGAGCGTGGTGATCAACGAGGATGGTTCGGTGCGGGTTGCGGACAACGGGCGCGGCATCCCCGTGGACAGGCACCCGACGGAGAAAGTCTCCGCGGCCGAGGTGGTTCTGACGAAGCTGCACGCGGGCGGCAAGTTCGAGAACAGCGCGTATAAGGTTTCGGGCGGCCTCCACGGGGTGGGCGTCTCCTGCGTGAACGCCCTTTCGTCGTGGCTGGTGGCCGAGATCAGGAGAGACGGGTACGTTCACGCGATGGAGTTCGACAGGGGCGTTCCGAAAGCGAGACTGAAAAAAGGACAAAAGGCCAAGACCACCGGGACGACCATCACCTTCATGCCGGATGAGGAGATATTCGAGACCACGGAGTTCAGCTTCGACGTTCTCGCGAGCCGGCTGAGGGAGCTGGCCTACCTGAACAGCGGCCTCAGGATCGTGCTCGAGGACAAGAGAGAAGACGACAGGAAACAGGAGTATTTCTACAAGGGCGGCATCGTCTCTTTCGTGGAGCACCTGAACCGTTCGAGGAACGCCATCCACAGAAAGCCGATCTACATCAAGGGCGAGCGCGAGGGGAACATCGTCGAGGTTTCCATCCAGTACAACGACGCCTACAACGAGACGCTCCTCACCTTCGCGAACAACATCAACACCACCGACGGCGGAACCCACCTCGTGGGCTTCAGGAGCGCGCTCACGAGAACCATCAACCGCTACGCCGCGACGAACAAGCTCCTCAAGAACAACCCCGCTCCCTCGGGCGAGGACGTTCGCGAGGGCCTCACGGCAGTCTTGAGCGTGAAGCTGCCCGACCCCCAGTTCGAGGGGCAGACGAAGTCCAAGCTCGGGAACTCCGAGATGAAGGGCCTCGTCGAGCAGGTCATGAACGAGAACCTCGCCAATTTCTTCGAGGAGAACCCCTCCGTCGCCAAGAGAATCGTGGACAAGGCCGTTCAGGCGTCCCAGGCGAGAGAGGCGGCGCGGAAGGCGCGCGATCTCACGAGAAGAAAGGGAGCGCTCGACAGCGGCTCCCTGCCGGGCAAGCTCGCCGATTGCTCGGAGAGGGACCCCGCTTTGTGCGAACTCTACCTGGTGGAGGGTGAGTCGGCGGGCGGCTCGGCCAAGCAGGGGAGGGACAGGGCGTTTCAGGCGATCCTCCCCCTCAAGGGAAAAATCCTGAACGTGGAAAAGGCGCGCCTCGACAAGATGCTGAACCACGAGGAAATCCGCACCATGATCACCGCCATCGGCACGGGCATCGGGGAGGATTTCGATTTAGGCAAGCTCAGGTACCACAAGATCGTCATCATGACGGACGCCGACGTGGACGGCTCGCACATCAGGACGCTCCTGCTCACGTTCTTCTACCGCCACATGCCCGACCTGATTACCGGGCAACACCTCTACATCGCGCAGCCGCCGCTCTACAAGGTGAAGAAGGGCAAGGCCGAGATGTACCTCAAAGACGATCAGTCGTTCGAGGACTACATCATCTCCTCCGCCGTCAAGGACGCGGAGATCCACGGCGAGGACAACGGAACGCCGGCGACCGCGACAAACGGGAATTTCCCCAAAGGCGAAAAGCTGCGCAAGCTGATGCTGTTAATCTCCGAGGCCGAAGCCGCGGTTCAGCGCTTCACCCGCCGGGGCATGGATCCGCGCGTCATCAGGCTCCTGGCCGACGAGCCGGGCCTCGAGGCCGCTCACCTGAAGGACCGGAAAAGGCTCGAGGGAATCGAAAAGATGGTGAAGCGCGAATTCAGGGAATATCATCCGGCGGATGGCGAGCCGGCCGTGACGCCGCGAACCGAAGAGGACGGCAAGACGCTCAAGGGCCTGACCGTTCGTTCCCGCATGTCGGATCGCGATCTCGTCACCCGGGTGGACACAAGCCTTTTCGAGTCCGCCGGCTTCAAAAAGCTCCGCCGCTCCACGGATATGCTCGCCGCGTTCGGCAAGCCTCCCTACGTCATCAAGTCGGGTGACGCCGAGCTTTCCGTGACCCGGGCGGGGGAGATACTCGATCAGTTCCGCTCACTCGGCCAGAAGGGCGTCAGCGTCCAGCGCTACAAGGGGCTGGGCGAGATGAATCCCGAGCAACTCTGGGAGACGACCATGGATCCGCAGCGCAGGACCTTCCGCAAGGTCATCGTATCGGACGCCTTCGAGGCCAACGACATTTTCTCCACCCTCATGGGAGACGCCGTCGAGCCGAGGCGCGAGCACATCGAGAGGCACGCGACCGAGGTTCAGAACCTCGACGTCTAGCGCGCTCTCCCGCGGAGCGCGAAGGCCCGTCATTTTCCCGGAACTAGAAGCGCGCGTCCTCGTGACAGCGCACGCAAACGCCGTGTGTCGCCACCAGCGCCTTGACGGCCGCGCCCAGGTTTTTGTTCCTCGCCGCCTTCGCAAGGCCATTGGCGGCGGCTTCGAGCTGGCGCGAGAGGACGAGCATCGAATGATCCCCCCGGAACTCTTCCGCGCGCGGCAGGATTTTCGCCGTGGCGGCGATGGACTCCGCCTGTATTTCGATGGCCGGGAACGGCGTCTCGCTCACGAGTTCCTGAACCGAGACGACGAGGACGGCCTGAACCAGCCCGGCGAAGTCTGCGTCCAGCTTCTCCATCAAGCCCCCCACTTCGGGTGAGTGGGTCTCGCCCTGGTCATCCTTGTGACTTTCCACCATCGCCGTGGAAGCGAGCAGCGCCAAGAAGAAAACGACGGCCGGGACGAGGCGGATATTCCCGGCGGACCTAAGTGAGAATCGCATGGATGCCCTCGCATGAGAGAAGAAATTCACCCTGGTTTCGGACCCTGCTATTCTCCACGAACGGAGGCGTTGGGGCAATCAGGAAAGCCGGGAGGGATCCGCACCTCCAACCCCTTGAGAAGAGGGCGCTTACACCTCCATGAAATCCACCGTCCGTGGTTGCGTTTGTTTGTCGAGGCAACCCTTTCTATGGTATAAGGCAGTGTTTGAGTTCCCCCCGCCTGGGTCGCCCCTATCCGGTTTTCTGGAGCCATCGAGACGGCCTTCGTACGAGCCGTCGGCAGGAGATTTTCGAGAGCATGGACAACCTGAATGAGGTCAGCATCGAGCAGGAGATGAGCGCGTCCTTCATGGACTACGCGATGAGCGTCATCATCGCGCGCGCGCTTCCGGACGTCCGCGACGGACTCAAGCCGGTGCAAAGGCGCATCCTCACCACGCTGAACGACCTGGGCCTCGCGCACAACAGGGCGTTTCGCAAGTGCGCGAAGATAGCCGGCGACGTGAGCGGGAACTACCACCCCCACGGCGAGGCGGTGGTCTACCCGGCGCTGGCGCGCATGGCGCAGGATTTCTCGCTGCGCGGCCTCCTGGTGGACGGGCAGGGCAACTTCGGCTCGGTGGACGGCGACCCGCCCGCGGCCATGCGCTACACCGAAGCGCGGATGACGCTGCTCGCCGAGAACCTGCTCGCCGACATCGAGAAAGACACCGTCGATTTCATACCCAACTACGACAACACGCGCACGGAACCCTCCGTGCTCCCCTCCCGGGTGCCCAACCTGCTGCTGAACGGCTCCACGGGCATCGCCGTCGGCATGGCCACGAACATCCCGCCCCACAACCTGGGCGAGGTTTGCGACGCGCTCGTTCACGTCCTCGAGAATGGTGACGCCACGCGCGAGGAGATTCTCGAGAGAATGCCGGGGCCGGATTTTCCCACCGCGGGCATCATCTACGGGCGCTCGGGGATCAGGAACTACTACGAGACGGGCCGGGGTTCGCTGCAGCTGCGCGCCAAGGCGATGGTGGAGATCAACGGGCGAACGAACCGCCAGTCCATCGTGGTGACGGAGATCCCCTACGCGCTCAACAAGGCGAGGCTGATAGAGAAGATTGCGGACCTCGTGCGCGAGCAGAAAATCAAAGACATCTCCGACATCCGGGACGAGAGCGACAGGAGCGGCATGCGCATCGTCATCGACCTCAAGAGAGACGCCGTGGGCGGCGCGGTCCTGAACCAGCTCTACAAGCACACCCAGATGCAGACGACCTTCGGCGTCATCCTGCTGGCCCTCGTGAACAACCAGCCCCGCGTCATGGGCGTGAAGGAGATGCTCTCCCATTTCCTTCGCTATCGCCGCGAGGTCATCCTCAGGCGCAGCCGCTTCGAGCTCAAAAAGGCCGAGAACAGGGCGCACATACTCGAGGGCTACCGCATCGCGCTCGACAACATCGAGGAAGTCATCGCGCTCATCCGGGCGAGCGAGACGCCGGAAGAAGCGCGCGGGGGCCTCATGCGGAATTTCGGGCTCACCCAGCCCCAGGCGCAGGCCATCCTGGAGATGAGGCTCCAGCGCCTCACGGGCCTCGAGCGCGACAAGATAGAAGCGGAATACACCGAACTCCAGAAGACCATCGCGTATCTCCGCGAAGTGCTCGTGGACGAAAAGCTCCAGACCTCCATCATCAGGGAAGAGCTTCTGGAGATCCGGGAGAAGTTCGCGGACGAGCGGCGCACGGAGATCGTGGACGAGACGAGCGAGATTTCCATCGAGGACATGATCGTCGAAGAAGACATGGCGGTCACCATCTCGAATTCGGGCTACATCAAGCGAAACGCCATCACCCTGTACCGCTCCCAGCGCCGCGGCGGCAAGGGCGTGATGGGCATGGGGACGAAACAGGAGGATTTCGTCGAACAGCTCTTCATCGCCTCCACGCACGATTACATGATGTTCTTTACCTCCCGCGGGCGATGCCATTGGCTCAAGGTGCACGAGATTCCCCAGGGGGGCCGGGCGGCGCGCGGCAAGGCCATCGTGAACGTGCTTCAACTGGCGTCGGGCGAGTACGTCTCCGCCGTCATGCCCGTGCGCAAGTTCGAGCCGGATCGCTACATCCTCATGGCGACCAAACAGGGCGTGCTCAAGAAGACGCAGCTCACGGCGTTCAGCAACCCGAGGGTGGGCGGAATCATCGCGCTCAACCTCGACGAAGGGGACGAACTCATCGGCGTCGGCCAGACCGACGGCAGCCTCAACGTGTTCCTCGGAACGAAAGACGGCAAGGCCATCCGCTTCCCGGAGGAGAAGGTTCGCGCCATGGGCAGAACCGCGCGCGGCGTGCGCGGAATCGACCTGGCGGAAGGCGATTGCGTCATCGGGATGGAAGTCGTATCGCCGGGGGACATCATTCTCACCGCCACCGAGTTCGGATCCGGAAAGCGCAGCCGCGTGGACGATTACCGGCTGACCAACCGGGGCGGCAAGGGCGTGATCAATATCAAGGTGACGGAGAAGAGCGGACCGGTCGTCGGCATCCGGCGGGTGACCGAGGACGACGAATTCATGCTTATCACCACCGGGGGGCAGCTCATTCGCTCCCGGGTTCAGGATGTTTCCATCATCGGACGCGCCACGCAGGGAGTTCGTCTGATCGGGGTCAAGGAAGGGGATCGCGTCGCGGCCCTGGCCCGCATCGAGGAGAACGGAAACGGTTCTCCGTAAACATTGGGTGGGTGATGCGAGAAAAAAACAAAGGGGGCGGGCTTCCGCCTCTGCGCTGGTCCTTTGCATGTTTCCTCGTACTGGTTTTCTCGGGCATTGGGTGCGGCGGCGCGGAGCCGCCGGCCCGGGAGCCGGTTGCGCCGGAGCAAAAACAGGCCCGGGACGCCACTTTCTCCGCCCAGGCGCTGAAGCGAACACGTTCTGTGGCTCCCGCGCCTCCGCCGGAGCATAAACCACCCTCCCCCGGGGAATCGGCGCCCCCGCTGGAATCCGAGCCGCCCCCGCCGAGCCGCGGCGAGACTTTGAGCGCAACAGGAGAATCGGCCTACCGCCAGGAGGATTACAAATTCGCCGAGAAGAATTTTCGCGAGGCGCTCGTTCACGAGCCGGAGCTTCTCCATGCGCTCACGGGGCTCGGCTGGACCCTGTACGACTCGAATCGCCCCGATGAGGCGTTTTTCTTTTTCCGGCTGGCGAACACGCGCTACCCCGAAAGCGGCAGCGCCCGGCGAGGGCTCGCCTATCTGCTGTATCGCTACGGGCGGCTGAAAGAGGCGAAGGCGCTGCTCGGCTCGCTCGACAAGTCGAGGTGGCCCGAGCTCACCAACATCGAGTATGAACTCAAGGCGCGCGCCATCAAGGGCTTGCCCCCTCCCCGGCTCCCGACGGAAAAGGGGGAGGAGGAAAAACCCGAGGCTCCCCCGGCCGAAACCGGCGCGGTTCCGGAAACGGAATCGAAACCGGAACCAGAGCCGAAACCGAAACTGAAAACCGAAGCCGAACCAAAACCGGAGCCGAAAACCGAAACCGCGAGGCTCGCGCCCGCCGAGCCTGCCCCGGAAGCGCCGAAGCCACGGACGCCTCCACCCGTCCGCAAGCCTTCTCTCGAGGGAATGGTGGACATTCCCGGCGGGCGCTTCATGATGGGCGTCGAGTACACCAACACGAATCGCTCTCGCAGAAGGTGGCGCCGCAGGCGCGTGATTCTCAAGGCGACGGGCGGGCGCCCCGTCGAGGTCGCATCGTTTCGCCTGGACAAGTTCGAAGTAACGAATGCGCTTTACGGGGATTTCGTGCGCGCGACGAACGGGCCGGAGCCCCCCTTTTGGCGCAAAGTCCACTTCACCGGCCCGCACCTCCCCGTGGTGGGGGTGACGTGGGAAGAGGCGCGCGCGTACTGCGCGTGGGCCGGGAAGCGCCTCCCCACGGAGGCGGAATGGGAGTACGCCGCCCGGGGCGCGGACAAGGGCAGGCGGTATCCGTGGGGGAATGCGCGGCGCGACAGGAATGCCGTCTTCGGCCTGAGCCCCGATGCAGGAGGCCCCAAGGCCGTGGGAAGGCGCCCGGAGGGCGCCAGCGTTCACGGCGTGGAGGATCTGGCCGGGAACGTCTGGGAGTGGGTGGAGGACGAGTTCAAGAACGGGCGTGAAGGCGCTCGGCCGGTCAGGCAAAACGGCCGGCCGCTGCGAACGCTCAAGGGCGGGTCCTGGGTGAACGGGTGGTGGGCGCTGGCTTCATCTCACAGAACGGGCGCCCTCCCCGACCGCAGGTTGCCCGCATACGGATTTCGCTGCGCTGCGGATGCGCCGAAATGAGATATGTGGGTATAATTCCCCATACGACTCAAGAAAAAAACGAAACACGGCTCCCCGGAAAAGGAGAGTATTATGCGTTCAAAAAAAAGACGGTTTCTGTCGCTGCAAATCGCGATTCTTGGACTGCTCTTTCTGGCGGTGAGCGCCGGGGCGCAGAGCTTGACGCCGCCGCCGCTCACCCCGCCCGAAGCGCAGCCCGCTTCGCCCGGCACGGTTCCGGGCCAGCCGCCTCCGGCGGTCCCGACCCTGGCGCCGCCTGCGCCCGCGATGCCGCAGCAGGCTCCCCTGACGCCCGCGGAGCCGCAGCGCCCGCTGGACCTCATCGTCACGATTACCCTGGCGACGGGGAAAGCCGAAACCTTCGCCCGCGAGATCGACCGGCTCGAGATCATCACCGGCTCGGGGGGAGCGGTCGAGATGATCCATCTGCTTCTGGTCACCGGCGGGGAGCGCAACACGCACGTCTGGTACAACTACGGCCAGGTCGCCAAGCTGAGCTACCGGTTCGTCACCCCGGAGGGGAAGGCAAAGGTCTACGTGCGCCCGCTCCAGGCTTCGCCGGCAACGAGGGAACTCTCGGACAGGCTCGAGCCGCTCAGCCCGCGCGAGTTCAGGTAAGGCGTTGCCGATGAGCGACAAGGGCTACGTGAATCCGGGTCTCGCCCTCACGCCGGGGCAACTCGCCGAGCGCATCGGCGGGCGCAAGGGGGATGACCTCGTCATCATCGACACCCGCCAGGCGCCCGAGTTTTGCGCGGGCCACATCGAGGGCGCAGCACACCTGGACTTGTACGGAATCTCGCTCAACGACACCCGCCCGCAGGCGCTGGCGGCCTTCACCTGGATGCTTGCCTATCTCATGGAGATACGGGGCGTCGATTACGACAAGACGGTGGTCTTCTATCAGGAGAACACGGGCTTCCGCTCGGCGCGCGGGTTCTGGTTCCTGGAATACCTGGGCCATGAGGACGCGCACGTTCTGGACGGTGGCATCGACGCCTGGAAGGCCGAGGGGCTGCCCGTAACGCGCGACGCCTGGCCGATGGCGGGAGGCCCCTACGAGGCGGGCATCGGGGGCCACAGGCGCATTTTAAGAACCGCGTTCGCGAGCCGTTTGAAGCCGTATGAAGAAGGGCGCATCGCCACGGCGGATTACATACTGGACCATCTGGGCGATCCCGACGTTGCGATTCACGACACGCGCTCGGAGGGTGAGTATTTCGCCGAGAACGTCCGGGCCGCGCGCGGAGGCGCGATTCCGGGTTCGATCCTCCTCGAATGGAGCGAGGCCATCGCGGCGGACGGCTCGCTCAGGCCCGCCTCCGAACTGCGGGAGCTGCTTGCGCCGAGGGGCCTGACGCCGGACAAGGAAATGGTGCCGCTCTGCCAGGGCGGCTACCGCTCGGCGCACGCCTATCTCGTCTATCGGCTGCTCGGCTACCCGCGGATCAGGAACTATCTCGGTTCCTGGAAGGAATGGGGCGATCGCGAAGATCTGCCCATCGAAGTTCCCCGAAGAAGCGCCTAGCCGCCTTTCAGGACGCGCGCGAGCGTTTGAGCGACGACGCCCGCCACGGGCGGAATCCAGAACACCGAGATGACGCGGAAGGTGAAGAACTCCGTTCCGAGAATGGGGATTTCATACGCGAACGCGCGCACCGGGCCGATCAGGGCCGCTGAGGTGAGCATCGTTATCATCGGCCCGAAGCCCGCGCCCCCCTGCAACAGCCCGGCCACGAGCGGATAGAGGACGAAGGGCGCGCCCATGGGGAACATGAACCCCGTCAGCCATCCGATGAAGATGCCGCGCCAGCCGGAGCGATCGGAGAGCCAGTTCTGCAGGATCTCCTTCGGCAGGACATCGGCCACGAGCGCACCGATGAACATGCCGATCATGAGCTTGGGAAGAATGGTCACGATGAGGCTTCCCGCGCGGCCCGCGGGAGCCCAGGGCAGTTCCCCGGTTTTCTGGTACGCCAGAAACGCCAGGAGCAGCGCGATGCCCGCGAGAAAAAGAGAAGTCTTGTCGAAAATGCCGGACATGTTCGTTCCTCATAGAAAGTGAAACACAAATGACGCCGGGTGGATTCGCTCCGCAGGAACCGCGAGTATAGCCCCAAGAACGCAAGGAGTGAACCGACCGGGCAGGCCGGGGCAGGAATCGAAACGGCTCGTTTTCCGGGGTTCCGGGGGAGGGGGAATGGAGGGGACGTATCTCACCGGTTCCGTGCCCGGCATTGGCGGGCGCCTGCGCGCGAGGCCGGAGGATTTCCGCGTGGAGGAGATTCCGCTCGCGCCCCCGAGCGGCGACGGGGAGCATCTCCACCTGTGGGTGGAGAAGCGCGGCGTACCGACCATCGAGGCGCTGCGCTCCCTGTGCGGGGCGCTGGACGTCCCCGAGACGGAAGCCGGCTATGCGGGCCTGAAGGACGCCGATGCGGTGACCCGGCAGTGGCTTTCCTTCAAGACGAAAACACAGGAGGTTCCGGGCGCCGTCCTGGGGCTGGAGCAAGACGGGATACGGGTTCTCGAGGCGGCGCGCTCTCGAACCCGGATGAGGCGCGGCGCGCTCGCGGGGAATCGTTTCGAGATCCTGGTTCGGGACGTCGGCCCCGATGCCGAAAAGAGAGCGCGGGAGATTCTGGATCGCCTCGCCGAGCGGGGATTGCCCAACGCGTTCGGCGATCAGAGATTCGGGGTTCACGGCCATACGGCGCGAGTCGGTTTCGCGCTCGTGAAGGGAGACTGGCGCGGCGCTTTGGATGCGCTCCTGGGTTCGGAGCGATTCACGTTCACGCGAAACGATGCGGATGAGCGCTTGCTGGAGGCCGCCCGCAGGTATGAGGCGGGCGCGTTCGGGAGGGCGAGGGAGCTCTATCCCCCTTCCTGGGAGGCGGAGAGGCGTGCGCTCGCCCGCCTGGAGCAAGGCGCTTCGCCCGGGCAGGCGTTGGCCTCGATTCCCGCGAGAGAGCGGGTCTTGTACGGCGGCGCGTTTCAGGCGTGCGTGTTCAACCTCTGTCTCGCAAGAAGGCTCGAAGCGCGCGCGCACGCTGAAATCTGGGTGGGCGACGTGATTTTTCACCATGAAACGGGCAAAACCAGAAGGGTGGGCGCGCCCGGGAAAGAGGCGCGCGCGCTTGAGCGCTTCGAGGTGAGTCCGGCGGGACCCTTGGTCGGCCGAAAACTCGTGGATGCCCGCGGGGAGGCGGGAAAACTCGAACGAAGCGTGCTAGAATCCCTCCGCGCCGGGGGGCCGGGCGTTCTCGATGGGCTGGAGAGCCTGAATCTTCATGGCTCCAGACGCCCGTATCGCGTACGGATGAAAGAGGAGAGCCTGAGGCCGGAAAAGGAAGGCCTGCGCCTCTTCTTCACGCTGCCGCCGGGGGCCTATGCGAGCGAGGTATTGCGGGAATTGACGAAGAACGAACCTCCGGTGGGCGCCGTCACGCGCATCGGGGGCGAACGCTGAGCGGATTCATCCGCTTCGTGGGGGAGGTAGTGAATCATGAAAGTTTTCTTGACGGGCGGAACAGGATATGTCGGCGGCACGCTTCTCTCGCTTCTGTCGCTGGCGGGCCATGAGATCAGGACGCTCTCGCGCGACCCCGAACCGGCGAGGCAGCGCCTCACCTCGATAAGCGGGGCCTTTCCCGTGCGCGGCGACATCACGGAGTATTCGGTCGATCAGCTCGCCGAGCTGATAAAGAAACAAGACGCCGTGATCCACCTGGTGGGCATCATCATCGAGAAGGGAACGCCCGGTTTCGAGGCGGTCCATACCGAGGGCACGCGCCGCATGGTGGCCGCCGCCGAGCAGGCGGGGGTGAAGCGCTTCGTGCACATGAGCGCACTGGGCACGAGGGAAAACGCCGTCGCCCGCTATCATAAATCCAAATTCGCCGCCGAGCAGTTCGTTCGCGAGAGCGAGCTGGACTGGACGATTTTCAGGCCCTCCATCATCTTCGGCGAGAACGACGAGTTCCTGAACACCTTCGCCGGCATCGCGCGCATGGCGCCCGCTCTTCCCCTCATCGGCGGAGGAGGGGGCAAGCTCCAGCCCATCTGGGTGGAAGACGTCTGCCGCTGTTTCGCGCAATGCCTCTCCATGCCCGAGACCATCGGGCAGACTTACGACATGGGCGGAGACACCGCCTACCCGATCCGGGAGATTCTCTCCATGCTGGTCGAGGCGATGGGCAAGAAGAGGCTGCTCGTGCCCCTGCCCACGGCCATCGCGCGCTTGCAGGCCAAGCTGTTCAACATGCTGCCGATGAAGCCCCCCTTCACCGAGGATCAGATAACGATGCTGGGCGAAGACAACGTGTGCGACCCTTCTCCCATGAAAGAGACTTTTGGCCTTACGCCCAGAACGCTCGAGAATTACCTGGCGGACCACTTCGGCAGGTAGGCTTCAGGGGGGATAATATACGTAACCAGGCAAGAATAAATTACCTGCTAATCATAACTTTTCCAGTGGTGCCATCATAGTTCATTTGAAAACTACTTAGAAATGTTCGACCAATTAAAACGAAATGTCTTTGCCCTCCAGAAATCAAATCAACGCCGGCAAAGGAGCCATATTGTATAAAATCTAGCGCAGGAATGTATATCTGGGCTGCGTGCATATCAGCCAGATAGTTGCCACTGATCCCACCAAAATTAGCACGGTCTACAATTGGGAGATTCAACTGTTTTGCTAACTGCTTATCAATGCAACTTATTGTAGCTCCAGTATCCACAACAGCATGAATCTGCTGGATTGAAGGTATTGGAATCGCTCCCTCCATTTTGGTATCAAAATTTGGATCAAAACCGACATCTACCAACAAAGTTGGTCCATACTTGATAAGATCATCTCCATTAGAAAAACCACAATCTACACTAGACATCTATAGGCCAATGCAATACCGATGCCGGCAAAGATTGTGGCCTTGCGCCGATTTGTCGAATTAAGTATGGGCCTTCACCAAACTTCTTTACGGCCTCTTGTGCCGCATCATTGAAAGTATCAAATGTTCCAATCATTTTTTCCTGATGAAATAAAACCCACTTGCCAATGTGTTTTGCCTCTAATTGTTCGCGCATTTTTTCAAACGCCACAATCTCTTTGTCTAATACGTCCATGTTAGTTCCTCCCCCAGCCGAAAAACTATCTGGACTTTTTTGAAATAATTATGGGAGTTGATTTGACAACACATCTTAAACGGCCTTTATTTATTGTAAATAGTTAGGCAGGAAGAAATCGTGGCGCATAAAGCAAGCTCCCGGAAAGCCCTTCCGTAAGGGTATCACTATTATTGAATTGTTCCAAATGTTTCCCAATGAGCTTTCCGCCGGAAAATGGTTTGAGAATATCCGCTGGCCGGATCAGGAGCGGTATTGTCCTCGTTGTGGAAGTGTCAAAGTTTCTCCCCTTTTGATATCATTTTGAATTGTTGTCCCTCTTCGCCTAATCAAGTATATAATCCCCGCCTCAAGGGGAAAGCTCAAAAAAAGGGGCGGCGCGGGCCGGGCTTCATCGGTCGGCCTGTTTTCCGTCCCCCTCGGCAAGCGCGCTTCCGGCGGCGCGCCACGCGGCCCGCTGTGCGGTGGAGACGGCCAGCGTGCGGAAATCCTCTCCGGACGCCCACAGCAGCCCGTCCTGGTTTGCGGGCGGCGTATTCATACCAGGATTTTCCGCCAGGTACACGACGAACAGAATCTTTCTGTGGGTGAGCGTTCTCGTGATTCTGGCGAGTTCACGCCCCGGACGCCAGCCCGGCCCGAGAAGCCTCGCGCATTGCGCTCTCAGGCGACGGGAGTCGGCCTTCTCGTGGTGGCCTTCCAGCATGAATCCGGGCAACTCCCACATGCCCCCGAAAAGGCCGGTTCTCTCTCTTTGGGTCAGCAGGACCAGCCCGTCCCGCTCCGCCCGGAACTGGAAGAGGGTATACGGCGCGGGCGGTTTTTTGGCGGTTTTCACCGGCAGGGCCCTCTGGGTTCCCGCCCGATGCCCCGCGCACAGATCGCGCACGGGACATCCCGCGCAACCGGGGGTTTTGGGAAGGCAGATTCGGGAGCCCAAGTCCATCAGCGCCTGGTTGAAGTCGCCGGGCCTTGCGCGCGGAACCAGCGCTTGCGCCTCTTCGTGGATGGCCTTTTGTGCGGGTGGGGAGTCGACGGGGAGCGAGAGATTGAGAACCCGGCTCATGACCCGCAGGACATTCCCGTCGATGGCCGCGCAGCGCTCCCCGAAGGCGATGCTGGCGATCGCCCCCGCCGTGTAGGAGCCGACCCCCGGGAGGGCCAGCAACGCGCCGCGCGTTCCGGGCATCTCGCCCTCGTTGTCGTTCACCACCTGCTGTGCTGCGCGGTGCAAGTTTCTCGCGCGGCCGTAATAGCCGAGGCCCTGCCATTCGGCCAGCACGGCGTCCAGGGGCGCGTCGGCCAGTGCGGTCAATGTGGGAAACCGTTCGATGAAGGCGGGATAGCGAAGCCGGACGGTCTCCGCCCGGGTCTGCTGGAGCATGGCTTCCGAGACCCATATCCGGTAGGGGTCATTCTCCCCGCGCCAGGGGAGTTCTCTTTTCTCCCTGTCGTACCAGCTCAGGATGCGCCTTCTGAAGCTTCTGCGCCCTGAGGGAGAGAGGCCTGTGCTCTCCGTTTTGTATTTCGGTTTGTTTGACATGCGTCTGGCCAGCCGTTATCAAGCGTGTATGGGGTTTCCGGAGACGGCGCTCCAAGTTTCGGGGTAATGATAGAACATGAGCGTGGCGATCAAAAACGGATGGCGCATGAAGTGGGCGGCGGCGCTGGCGGTCTTTTGCTGCGTCGGCGGATGGGCCGTGGACGCGGCCCCGGCCGACAGGATCGTCGTCGGCCTGGCGCTTGATCTGTCGGGGCCGAGCGGGCCTTCAGGCCGTGAGGCCAGAGGCGCGCTTTTGCTTGAAATGGCGCGAATCAACCGCAGGGGCGTCGCGGGCGGTCGCATCTTTCTTCTCACCCTCGACACCAGGGGAAGCCCCGAAGCGGCGGCGGCGGCCGTCCGCAGTCTCGTTCGCGTGCATAAAGCCGTCGCCGTGATAGGCCCCGTCGAGCATTACGCCGCCATCGCCGCCGCCAAAGCGGCCCAGGAGGAGAGGGTACCGCTTTTCACCCTGTCCGCGCCCGAGGAAATTCTCTCGCCCCCCCTCAAATGGGTGTTTTCCACCGCAAGGCCCGCGTCGCTGCCCGTTCGGCTGATACTGGGACACCTGAAAAGCAGGGGAATCAAGCGCGCGGCGGTGCTGGGCTCATCCCTGGGCTATGGCTCCGAGGGCCGGGAGCAGATAACGGCGCTCGCGCCCGATTTCGGCGTGTCCATCCTCTTGAACGAATCCTTCAAGCCGGGAGAGCATAACTTCCTGCCCTTTCTGAAGCGCGCCTCCCTGCGCGGCGTCGGGGGTTTCGTGCACTGGGCGAGAGGGGCGTCGCGCGTGGACCTGGTGCGCGCCCGCGCGGCACTCGACCTCAAGATACCGCTTTACGTTTCTCACGCGTCACCCGGAATGCTCGGCGCCCGAAACGGAGGCAAGGCCGCCGAGGGCGTGGTGTTTCCCGCCTCGTGGGCCACGGCGGCTCATCTTCTGGGCGAATCGCACACCGCCAGGAAGGAACTCATGGCGTTTCGGGCCGAGTACCGGAAGACCTACAGGAGCGCGCCGGGCGAGACGGCCGCCGCCGCCGTCGACGCGCTGCGCATTCTGGCGTGGTCCGCCCGGGGCGTGGGCGCGAACCGCGAGAGAATCCCCGCAGGCGTGGAGGGGGCGCGGTATTTCACGGGGCTGAACGGCACCTACGGCTTCTCCAAGAACGACCACAACGGCCTGGATGCCGACTCCCTCGTGCTGGTGCGCGTGCGAAAGGGCAAGTGGGAGTTGGTGAAAGGGGGGAGGTAGGTTGTGACGCGCCTTGGCCGGAGGAAAGCACGCAGCATCGTTTGGTTCTCCCCATCCGCGCTTACGTGTTGATTTTATGGCCAAAACCCTTGACAGAAACTCGTTTGGGGCGTATATATGCGACTGGATGGGTCGGCGACCATTTGGGTCGCATTTAGTGGGGGAAAGACGCCGTCAGCTTCCAAATGGTCGGAATTGACCGATAATCCTCTATAATTCAAGGCGGTATGCGGAATGTTTGCGATTGCGAAGCGCACGGATTACGGCTTGATGGCCCTGTGCTACCTCGCGGAGCAGGATGAGGACGCGGCCATCACCTCGCGCGCCATCGCGCAGAGGTTCGGCATTCCCGCCGAGTTGCTTGCGAAGACGATGCAGCTTCTGGCCAAAAACGGCCTCGTGGAGTCGAGAAACGGCCCCAAGGGCGGCTACGTTCTCTCGCGCAGGCCCGAGAGCGTCTCGGTGGCCGAGGTCATCCGGGCCATCGAAGGACCCATCGCCATGGCGACGTGCCAGATCGGCGACGCCGCTGGCTGTGAACAATACGAGAAATGCACGATTTTTTATCCCATGGAGAGGATCCAGAAAAAGGTGACCGACGTGCTTGAGGGAATGACCCTTCTAGACATGGTGGGTACGCCGGCAGGAGAGATCAGATGAGCTTGAAGTTCCCCATCTATATGGATTATCAGGCGACGACGCCCATGGACCCGCGCGTCCTGGATGAGATGAACCCCTACTTCGGCGAGAAGTTCGGAAACGCCGCGAGCCGCAACCACAGCTTCGGCTGGGAGGCGGAAAAGGCCGTGGACGACGCCCGGGAGAAGCTCGCCGCCGTCATCGGCGCGGACCCGCGCGAGATCATCTTCACGAGCGGGGCCACGGAGTCCGACAACATGGCGCTCAAGGGCGTCGCCGAGATGTACAAGAAAAAGGGCAACCACGTCGTCACCTCGGCGATCGAGCACAAGGCCATCATCGACTCCGCCAAGCGCCTGGAGACGTGGGGCTTCGACGTCACCTACATCGAGCCCCCCGAGGACGGCATCACGACGGCGGAGATGGTTGAGGGCGCCCTGCGCGACGACACCATCCTGGTCTCCATCATGGCGGCGAACAACGAGGTCGGCGTGCTGAACCCCATCGCCGAGATCGGCGCGCTGTGCCGGGACCGCGGCATCCTCTTCCACACCGACGCCACGCAGGGCTACGGCAAGATTCCCATCGACGTGGACGAGATGAAAATCGACCTCCTCTCGGCCTCCGCCCACAAGGTCTACGGGCCCAAGGGCGTGGGGTTGATTTACGTGCGAAGGCGCAGGCCGCGCGTTCGCCTGTCCGCCATCATCGACGGCGGCGGCCACGAGCGGGGCATGCGCTCGGGCACGCTGAACGTCTCGGGCATCGTCGGCTTCGGCAAGGCGGCCGAGTTGTGCATGGAAGAGATGGAAGAGGAGAACATCCGCCTCACGAACCTGCGCGACAAGTTCAGGGCCACCATGTTCGAGAGCCTCGATGAGGTGTACGTGAACGGCCATGAGACCAAGCGCCTCTCGGGCAACCTGAACCTGAGCTTCCCCTACGTGGAGGGCGAATCGCTCATCATGGGGCTGAGCGATGTGGCCGTATCCTCGGGCTCGGCCTGCACCTCGGCGAGCCTCGAGCCGAGCTACGTGCTCAAGTCCATGGGCCGGGGCGACGAGCTGGCGCACTCGTCGATTCGCTACGGCTTCGGGCGCTTCACCACCGAGGAGGAGATAGATTACGTCGCCGAGAAGACGACGGGCATCGTGAACCGGCTTCGCGAGATGAGCCCGCTTTACGAGATGGTGAAAGAGGGCGTGGACCTCTCCAAGGTGGAGTGGCAGTCGCATTAAAGGAGCGTTGAGCTTATTTTGATATAGAGCCTGCGGCTCGCAGGAATCCGGAATCGCAGCAACTGGAAAGAGGAGAACGGGAAAATGGCTTACAGCGACAAGGTGGTCGATCACTACAACAACCCGCGCAACGTCGGTTCGCTCGACAAGAACGACCAGACGGTGGGCACGGGCATCGTCGGCGCGCCCGAATGCGGCGACGTGATGAAGCTCCAGATCAAGGTGGACGACGGCGGCCTCATCGAGGACGCGAAGTTCAAGACCTTCGGCTGCGGAAGCGCCATCGCCTCGAGTTCCCTGGCCACCGAGTGGCTCAAGGGCAAGACGGTGGACGAGGCCGAGGAGATCAGGAACACGCAGATCGTCGAGGAGCTGAACCTCCCGCCGGTGAAGATCCACTGTTCCGTGCTGGCCGAAGACGCCATCAAGACCGCGCTGAACGATTTTCGCGAGAAAAACGGGATGCCGGTGGTCGAGCGCAAGGGCCACCACTAGAAGCGGGCGATTCGCATGTAAGGGGCAGGGTATGGAGACCGCTGCGAAAAGACTGAGCATCGAAATCACCGACAAGGCGGTGGAGCACGTGAACCGCTTCATGGAGAAAGAGGGGGCGCAGGGCCGCGTTCTGCGCGTCGGCGTGAAGGGCGGGGGCTGCTCCGGGCTTTCCTACGTCCTTCAGTTCGAGGGCGAAGAACGCATCAACCCGCTGATGGACGAGGTGTTCGAAAAAGACGGCGTCCGGGTGGTCGTGGACAAGAAGAGCCTCTTTTTCCTGGCGGGCACCATGCTGGATTTCGAAGACGGGCTGATGGGCAAGGGTTTTGTGTTCAAGAACCCCAACGCACGCCAGTCCTGTGGTTGCGGGGAAAGTTTTTCCGCGTAACGCAACCGGGATGAAACGCGCCGCGCCCATGCCGCATGGGATAGCGACGCGTTTTTCTTTTGAGTTCAAATCGCCCGGCTGTTCATGCGGGCCTGGAATCGCGAGATGAGCGAAGCGACGAAAGAAAAGCCTTTTTCCATCTTCGATGAAGACGGCGAGATAGAAGCCGTTCCCGCCGAGGTCGATCATTTCGCCCTGCTGGGGGTTCGGCGAAGGTTCAAGGCCGACGCCGAGGCGCTCGAGACCAGGTTCTACGAGCTGAACCGCAGGCTTCACCCCGATTTCTTCATGGATGCGCCCGCCGCGGTGCGGATCAGGAGCCTGGACGCGACCGCGCGCATCAACGAGGCGTACCAGGCCCTCAAGGATCCGATTGCGCGCGCCATCTATCTCGTGCAGCTCGAAAGCGGAAAGCTCGACGAGAACGAGCGGAGGCCCCCGCCCGAGTTGTTCGAGGAGATATTCGAGGCCCAGGAGGCTGCGGAGGAGTTTCAGGGCTGCGTGGACGAAGAGGAAGCCGAGAATCTGCGCGAGCGCCTGAACGCGGCCATGGGGTGCTTTTCCGCGCTCCGGGACGGACAGCGCACGGCGCTCGACAGGCTGGGCGCCGCCTGGGACGAGGCGGTGGACAGGGGCGAACCCGCGCCGCCCGATATCGTGGGGAAGATGCGCTCCATCCTCGGACAGAGGAACTACATCGAGAACACCCTCACGAGCCTCAGGCGCGCCCTGGAGGAGAGCGAATGAGCGACATCGTCGGGATCGACCTGGGCACGACGAACAGCCTGGTCGCTTCCGTGTCGGAAGGAGAACCGGCGATACTCGCGCCCGAGGGCGAGCGCGGCATCGTTCCCTCCGTGGTGAGCTTTCGCTCCGACTGCGTTCTCACCGGCGATGAGGCGCAGGATGAGCGCGTCTCCAACAGCCGGAACACCATTTTTTCCATCAAGCGGTTCATGGGCAGGGGCTATGAGGACGTGAAGGACGATATGCGCCACCTGCCCTTCGAAGCCGACCCCGACGAGCGGGAAGTCGTCCACGTGCTGGCGCACGGGCGCTCCTACAGCGCGCCCGAAATCAGCGCCCTGGTGCTGAGACGCCTGAAATCCCGGGCGGAGAAAACGCTCGGCCGGCCCGTCCCCCGGGCGGTGGTGACGGTTCCGGCGTATTTCAACGACGCGCAGCGCCAGGCGACGAAAGACGCGGGCAAGCTCGCGGGCCTCGAAGTGCTCCGCATCATCAACGAGCCCACGGCGGCATCGCTCGCCTACGGCCTCCACGAGCGGAACCGCGGCGTCGTCGCGGTCTACGACCTGGGCGGCGGCACGTTCGACATTTCGCTCTTGCGGATCAAGGACGGCGTGTTCGAGGTGCTCTCCACGGGTGGGGACACCCGCCTGGGCGGGGATGATTTCGATCAGGCGATCTCCCTCCATATCCAGAAAGAAATTCTCGAGCGGCACGGCGTGGATTTGAGCGAAACGCCCGAGGCGCTCGCCGAACTCGCGCTACTGGCAGAAAACGTCAAGAGAACGCTCTCGGAGGATGATTCCACCGAATACATTCTCGAAAACCCGGGCGGCGTCCCGCTCACTCACAAGGGAAGCCTCGCCCGCGAGGAGATGGAAGTGCTCCTCTGGCCCATCGCCCAGCGCACGCTGGCGCCTTGTAAGCGCGCGCTTGCGGACGCCGGCCTCACGCCCGGGGAAGTGGATGAGGTCGTTCTGGTGGGCGGGTCCACCCGCATGCCCCTCATCCGCCGGATGGTGGAGGAGTTGTTCCAAAAAAAGCCGCACGCGGACCTGGACCCCGACGAGGTCGTGGCCCTGGGCGCCGCGGTGCAGGCGGACATCCTCTCAGGCGGCAGGAAGGACATGCTGCTTCTCGACGTGACGCCGCTTTCTTTGGGCATCGAGACGATGGGCGGCGTGATGGGGTGGATCATTCCCCGCAACACGACCATCCCCACGAGCGCCAGGGAGACCTACACCACCTTCAAGGACAACCAGACGGGCGTGGACATTCACGTGCTCCAGGGCGAGCGCGAACTGGTGAAGGACAACCGCTCGCTCGCGCGTTTCCGCCTCGCGGTCGACCCGGCGCCCGCCGGCCTCGCCCGGGTGGAGGTGACGTTTCTCCTCGACGCCAACGGCATCCTGAACGTGACGGCCCGGGACTTGAAGAGCGGCAAGGCGGCCTCGGTGGAGGTGCAGCCCTCCTACGGGCTGACGGACGAGCAGGTCGAGCGCATGCTCATCGAATCTTTCGAACACGCCGAGCAGGACATCCGCTCCCGCCAGGTTCTCGACGCCAGAACCGAGGCGGAGACCATCCTCATGGCCACGGCCCGCGCGTTGAACGATTATGGAGAGGATGCGGTATCTCCCGGGGAGCGCGCGAAGATTCAAGAGGCGGTGAGCGCGCTGGAGGTGGCTTGCCGGGGCGAGGACGCAGGAGCGATTCGAGACATGGTCGACGCACTCAACGAAGTGACGATGCCGCTCGCAGAGCGGATGATGGATAGCGTTTTGAAATCTGCCTTGGAGAACAAGAGGGTGAGCGAAGCCCTCAAAGACTAATAACCGCGGGGCGACTCGAGCGGAGTGCAGGGGAAGAAAATGGCGAAACTACATTTCACGGAAGAGAAACAGACGTTAGAGATCCATGAGGGCGAGAACATTCTCGAAGTGGCGCTTGAAAACGGCTTCGACCTGGATCATGCCTGCGGCGGCGTGTGCGCCTGCTCGACATGCCACGTGAAGATCCGGACCGGCGCGGACTGCTTCAACGAATCCACCGAGGATGAGGAAGACCAGCTCGACGACGCGCGCGACGTGGACCTCGACAGCCGGCTCGCCTGCCAGGCGACGCTGGAGACCGACACGGACGAGGTCATCGAGATCGAGGTGCCGTTCTGGAACGTGAACCTCGTGCAGGAAGGCCCGGACGCGGCCCGCGAGCAACACGCCCATTAGGAATTTCGGTTCAGGAGAGAAACCGGTGGACACGTTTGGCTGGGAAGACGCCGAGGACATCGGCATCGCGCTGTACGAGAAATTTCCGAAGCTGGACCCGCTCTCCGTGCGCTTCACCGACTTGCACGAGTGGGTGTGCGAACTCGAGGAGTTCGACGACGATCCAAAGACCTCGACGGAGGGCAAGCTCGAGGCCATCCAGATGGCGTGGCTCGAAGAATACAAGGATGCGCAGGAAGCGTAAGCCTTTCTCCCGTTTGTCGAGCGGCAGTGGGATATTCCGGCCGGACTTTTGTCGGCTGATACGCGGCAGAGATTGATTCGGGGGCGATTGACGTGAGCGAAGAACAACGCGCGGACGGAAAAATACTGCTCTCCCGCAAGGACGCGGTGGCGACGATCACCTTCAACGCGCCCGAGCGGCTGAACGCCATCGAGTATGAGATGTGGGTGGAAATCGGCAGCCTCATGCCCGAACTCGACGCGGACGATTCGGTGCGCGCCGTCGTGTTCCGGGGCGCAGGCGAACGCGCCTTCTCGGCCGGGGCGGACATCTCGCGCTTCAAGCAGGAGCGCTACAGTTCCGCCCAGGCGAAACATTTCTCGGAAACAGGCTTTCTGCGCGGTCTCGATGCGGTCGATGCGTTCTCCAAGCCCGTCATCTGCCTCATTCGCGGCGCCTGCGTGGGCGGAGGCGTGGAGCTCGCCGCCGCCACGGACTTGCGGGTCGCGGGCGAGAGTTCCCGCTTCGGGATTCCGGTGGCCAAACTCGGCCTCGTGGCGGGCTATTCCGAACTCAGGCGCTTCGTATATTCCATCGGCCCCGCGCGCACGCTGGACATGCTGCTCACCGCCAAGCTCTTCACGGCGCAGGAGATGCTGGGCGCCGGCTTTCTGGCGCGCGTCGTGCCGGACGAGGAGGTGGAGGCCGCGGCGTACGGGATGGCGGAGCGCATCGTTTCCCTGGCGCCCCTCGTTCACAAGTGGCACAAGAGTTTCGTGAAGAAGGTGCTGCTCGATCCGGGCCTCTCCACTCTCACCGAAGAAGAGAAGGCGCGCGAGGTCGCCTGCTTCGACACCGAAGATTTCAGAGAGGGCGTGGAAGCGTTTCTGAGCAAGCGCGCGCCTGAATTCCGGGGAAAATAAACGGATGAGCCGAAAGACGGGTGGGCCGCTCGAGGGCGTTCGCGTGCTGGAGGTCTGCCAGGTGATGGCCGGCCCGTTCTGCGGGTGCCTGCTGGCGGACATGGGCGCGGACGTCATCAAGATCGAAAACCCAGACGGCGGCGACAGCGCGCGCCGGCTGGGCCGCTATTATGACGGCGGCGAAGCCCACGGCTTCATGAACCTGAACCGCAACAAGCGCAGTCTGGCGGTGAACATGAAGACGCCCGAAGGCGTCGCGCTCATGAAGGAACTCGCGAAAGGGGTCGACGTGTTCGTCGAGAACATACGCCCCGGCATCATGACGAGGCTCGGCCTGGGCTATGAGGACCTGAAAGAACTCAACCCGGGCCTCGTCTACGCCTCCATTTCCGGTTACGGCGACTCAGGCCCATTCGCGGGCAAGGGCGGGTTCGATCTCGTCTCGCAGGGCCTCTCGAGCCTCATGAGCTTCACGGGCGAGCCGGGCGGCGCGCCTGCTAAGATTCCCGTGCCGATATGCGATCTGAACGCAGGCATGTACACGGCGCTCTCGATCCTCTCCGCCTACATCCACAAACAGCGCACGGGCGAAGGCCAGCGCATCGACATGGCGCTGACCGACGCAGGCCTCGGCTACACCTTCTGGCAGGCGTCGCAGTTCTTCCCCTCCGGCGAGCCGCCCGAACCTCTCGGCTCAGCCCACGAGATGACGGCCCCCTACCAGGCCTTTCAGTGCAAGGACGGCTATCTGGCCCTGGGCGCCGCCAACCAGAGGAACTGGGAGCTCTTCTGCGGAACGATCGGGCGCGAAGACCTGCTGGAGCGTGCGGAATACGCGAGCGATGGATTACGGCGCGAGAACTATCTCGCACTCGCAAGCGAACTCGAAGAGGTGTTCATCGAAAAGACGCGGGACGAGTGGGTGGCGCTTCTCGATTCGGGCGGCATCCCCTGCGGGCCGATCCTGAACATGGCGGAGACTTTTGCGCATCCCCAGATTCAGGCCAGGGAGATGAGCGTCGAGATGGAACACCCCGCGGCGGGCCATATCCGGGTCCTGGGCTTCCCGCCCAAGCTGTCTCAGACGCGCGTCGGCGTGAGGACGCCCGCGCCCCTGCTGGGAGAGCACACCGACGAGGTGCTCCGCGAGTTCGGAACGAGCGAGGATGACATAGCAAACCTGCGAGAAGCGGGCGTCGTGGCCTGAGCGCATGGCCAAGCCGCCGCCGCCCCTCTCCCCCGGCGTCTATCTCGTCGCCACACCGATTGGAAATCTCGAAGACATCACCGAACGCGCTTTAAGGATCCTGCGCGAGTGCGACCTCATCGCGTGCGAGGACACGCGCCACACGGGCAGGCTGCTCTCCAGGCTCGGAATCAAGAAACCGCTCCTGAGCTATCACGAACACAACGAGGCGAGGCGCGCCGGTGAACTCGCCGCGCGCGCTCTTCAAGGCGAGCGCGTCGCCGTGGTGTCCGACGCGGGGACGCCGGGCGTTTCCGACCCCGCCTACCGGGTGGTGCGCGCCGCGATAGAAGCGGGCGTCGCCGTCGTTCCCGTACCCGGGCCGTCCTCCGTTCTCGCCGCGCTCACCGCCTCGGGGCTTCCCACCGACAGCTTCGTATTCGAGGGGTTCCTTCCCCCGAAGGGCCGGAAGAGGCTTCAAAAGATCGAAGCGCTCCTGAGCGAGGAGCGCACGGTCGTCGTTTTCGAATCGCCCCACAGAACGCCGAGGCTCGTGAGCGAGATCGCCGCCATCGCGCCCGCGCGGCCCCTGGCCCTTGCGCGCGAGATCACGAAACTCCACGAGGAAATTTTGAGGAACACGGCGCAGGCGCTGGCCGATGCGCTCGAGGACAAGAGAATCAAGGGCGAGTGCGTCCTCCTCATCGGCCCGAAGCGGATGGAGAAGGCTGGCGATTGAGGGCGGAAGGCAGCCATGCGCGATTTGTTGTATGCTCTCCCTTTCCTCATTTGCCCGCCATATTTTCAGGAGACACGTCATGACGCGCCCGCCCATCGGAAAAATTGCAGTCCTCACCCTCGCGGCTTTTCTGATTTTCATCTCCACAGCATCCGCCGCGCCCAGGAGCGGCTCGAAGGCGGCTGAGGAGAGCGTCGTCGCGCACGTTGGAGATATGCCGATAACGCTCGGGGCATTTAACGCCTTCATCTACCAGTTGCCCGCCAACATGCAGGCGCAGGCGGATGCGAATAAGCCGGCGTTCCTGGAAGCCCTCATTCAGCGCAGACTCATGCTCCGGCATGCGGATGAGAGCAATTTTCTGGGCGCCGAGCGGGTGAAGATGCAAATCGAGCGCGCGCGGCGCGAGATTCTCATCGGCGAGGCGATTCGCAGAATCGAAGAGGGCGCGCGGCCCAAGGCGTCCGAAATCCGCGCAGAGTATGAGCGCAACAAGGCGAAATACACCAAGGGGGGCAAGGTCACCGCGGCCCATATCATGGTGGCTTCCGAGAAAGAGGCGAACGATTTGCTGGCGAAGATCGCTGGGGGAGGGGACTTCGCCGAACTGGCGAAGAAGTATTCCCTCGCGCCCGAGCGCGCGCTCGGCGGGAGCCTGGGCGAGATGGAGCGGGGCCACAGCAAGAAGACGGGCCTGCCCGAGATCATCGAGCAGACGGCGTTTTCTCTCGATCCGGGCGCGCACAGCGGTGTCGTGCAGAGCATCTACGGCTGGCACGTCGTGAAAACCTCCAGGAAGGAGGAAGCGAAGCAACTCGATTTCTCGGAAGTGGCGGAGAAAATCACCAAGGAGATGGGTGAGCGCAACAGGCAGGAAGCGATGCGACAGAAGTTCATCGAGCTCACCGAACGCTACGAGGTGAAGCGGTATCTCGAAAACCTGAAGTAGCGGCCCCGCGCGTATGTTGGCGAGGCCGTTTTCAGGAATGTTTCACAGGCAGAGCGCTAGAAACTGTAACTGAGCGAAAGAACGGCCTTGGTTCCTTTGGACGCAATGAGGTTCACGCCCCCGAGGCTCACGCTCGCGTCTTCATAGTTGAGACCGAAATTGGCGGACAGTCCCCGCGCCAGGTCGTATTGAACGCCCAGGGCGGCGGAGGTTTTCTCCACGTCTTCGATCCGGCCGTAGTGGCCTTCGACCGATAAACTCAGGACGCCGATTTTGATGCGAACCCCCGATGAGACGTACCATTGATCGAACTCCAGACCGGGTGATGAGAGGGTTTCGTAGCCTGCGCCGAGATCGAACAAGGCGCTCCCGTAGATAAGTTCGCCCACGCCGCTGACGGCTTTCGTGTCGAACCGCCTTACCCCGTCGGCTGAAGTGAAAACGCCCTGGGTGTATCGCGCGGTCAGGCGATAGTCCTTCTCGGCAATGGGACGCTGATACATCGCCCCGACGTCGAAACCCCCCTCCTCGTCCACCACCGCGCTCAGGACCCAGGGACCCATGCGAACCAGATAGCCGCCGCCCCAGTCCGCAAGCGATCCGAATACATCGTCGAAAGACAGAGAAGCCGCTCCCGCTCCCCCGGAGCGCCGTGTCTGGCCGCGAACGGCTTTCGAAACATTGCCGCTCACTACCGTGCCCCAGGCGCCTCCGACCGAGAGCAAGACGTCATCCTCGTATTCTTCATCCACCCTGGAGGCGAAGCCTGCGTCGGGGCTTTCCTGCGGATCGGTGGCGTATCGGCCCGTATAGCTCAGGCGGACCCGCCAGCGGTTGGGTAATTGCGTCTGGGCGCCCGCCTGCAAGCCGCCGCTAAAGCTCTCGTCCGAACCACTGCTTTTCCGTTTATGGGTCCACGCTCCTACCGCCGTGCCTTTCAGGAGGAGCGTGACGTCACCGACCTCGGTGGCGAGAGGGGCTTCGAACAGCGACATGTCGTCGTAGTTGAGAAAAATTTCCTGCGCCGCGGCGTGCCTCGCCGCACCGATGGCGCATGTGAAAATAACCGCCGCCCCAAAAAGGCGAAACCACGGAGTTGTTTTTCGTTTCGTCATGATCTCAAGCCTTTTTGGGGAAGGTGGAATGAAAGGCCTGGCGCGCGATGGCCTGGCCCGCCTTCAATGCCTGCGTGTTGTCGATCTCCCAGTGAACGCCGCCGTAGATGCGGCTGATCCCGTTTTCTTCGGCCATGTGGGAGAGGCTCCGCCAGTGTCTGGTGACGCCCCTCAGTTGCGGCCACAGGACCTCGTCGGGAGAGCGGCCCGAGAACGAAACGTCGTCACGGCCATAAACCAGCGCGATCAACTCTGCGGCGGCGGCGCCGAACGTGGAGTGCCCCGAAGTGTAGGAGGGAAATTCCGGGGTCGGGATGTAGCTGCGCCAGTCGGGTTGCCGAGCCACCCTCGAATCCGGGTTGCCGAACCTGGGGGCGCGCATGCGAATGGCGGTTTCAGGGCGCAGGATGTCGTGATGGTACTTTGCGTCCCATGCGCAAATCGAGGCGTCACACTGCGTCATGCCGACCAAGGCGATGGCGCGCGCGAGTTCGATGAAGGAAAGCCCCCGATCCTGGAGGATCTGCATGGCGATGTAGATCATGTGTCCCGGCTGCGTTATGCCCCAGGGGCCGTCCTCCCAGAAGAGCGCGATTTGCTCCTGATCGGTGGTTCGGATGGTGCTGTCCATCCCTCCGATGCGGCGGATGCGGTCGAATTCCTCCGCGAACTCCGGGCTTTTCGGGTCATAGAAGTCCGGAACCCGAAACTGCGAGCCGCTCTTCATCGTCCATGGCTTGATCCGCCCATGTCCCGGATATAGGCCGCGATCGAACGAGGCGAACGCAGGTCCGGGCTTGGCGCCATAGAAAGGGCCGGTCGGGCGCCACCTTAACGAGTCCGTTCGCCGCTCGTACCGGCCCAGATAATAGTTGGTCTCGCTGGGTTCGGCGCCGTCGTTCGTCCGCATCTTGAGGACTTTGTCGGCGGCGGCTCGGCCCCACCTGACGCCCAGGGATTTCGACTCGCTTCCGGGAAAGCGATCCAGAAACGCCATGCGCTCGAAGAGGAAGGGCTGCTGGAACGCTTCCGCCGCCGCGTAGGCGAAGGCCACGCCGTAGGCGACTTCGGGGTCCGCGCCGCGCGGGCCGACGCCGATTCCGAAGGGTTCTTCATAAGCCTGGAGAATCCCGTTCGCAGCGAGAAAGCCTGCGGCCAGGGGCAGGCTGCAGCAGTACGCCGCCAGAGGAGCGGTGGCCCTTTGGTCGCGGACTTGTTGCAAGGCCGTATCCACCCAATGGAAAATAGTGTTCCGGTTCCGTGGCTTGATGATCTGGCTCGTGTAGGAAGTTTTATGGTCGTAAGGGCCGGCGCACCCCGTCATGAGGAGCGCGGAGGCTGCTGCTGCGTTCTTCAGAAACTGCCTTCTCGTGTGGGTCATTGATCGAGTCCTCTGTATGAAATCAATGAATAACTTTCCGGACCCGTTCGCCACGCCCCACAGCCGGAAGACGCACCTCGAACGTAAGCGCGCAGTTCGCCATCCTCGCGCGCGCTAACGGACTGGCCGAATAACGCGATGGCGGCGCCGTGTTCTTGGGTTGACTTCTTCGTTCTGGGGGAAGGACGAACAGGCAGGGACTTACCTTCCGTTCTTACCTGGAATTTCTCTTACCGTATTTCACCAACCCTTTCTTGCTACCCCTTGGACGAAAATCGAGAGCGAGGAAAGACGGTTGGGGCCATTCGAACAGGAAAATGATGCCGGACCTGCGCAGCGCATCTCCAATGAATCGTCCCCTCGCTGACGACATGGTGAATGCTTGTTATGCGATTCTCTAAATTGAGCCGGGAGGATAAATCGCATGATCCGGCCAATACGTCAACCCTCAGGCGGAGCCGAGCCGGCGGTTTTCGTTCATTTTGCCGGCAGTCCCTGGAAATTATCGAAATATGTTGCGCGGGTGAGAAATCTTGCCGCCTACCTCGGCTCCAGGCCGTGTTTTTTCATGTAGGCCTGCAGCCAGAGCGCGAGGGCTAGCGAGATGAACATGGAGAAGATGATCGTCAGGAAGGGAATGAAGTAGCTTTTCGTGTAATCGAACATGAAGCCCGCGAATGGAGCGCCGACGACGCCTCCCAGCCCGTAGCAGATCTCCATGAAGCCGATGATGACGCCGTAGGTGCGGCCACCGAAGCAATCCCCTGCCAGGGCGGAATAGCACGCGCTCATGGCGCCGATGCCGATCCCGTACACCAGCGCGAAGGCGTAGCCCGGCAGGATGCCCCCGCCGAAGTAGGGAATGAGGAGCAGGAGCGTCAGGCCCGCCGCCACCACTACGGCCGCAAGCGCCACCCCGCGCCCGCGCCCGATGATGTCGCCCACCCATCCGCCGCCGATGCTGCCGAACGTCCGGATGAAGCCGACGGAGCCGAAGATGAGGGCCGCAAGGGCGGTGCCGTATCCCACGTCGACGAGATAGAGCTGCAGCTGGCTCATGATGGTGTTGTTGTTGAGCCCGATGGCGAAGACCATCAGGATGAGGCACCAGAATCGGATGTCGCGCCTCACGACCGAGAAGACCTCCCACACGCCCTTGCCCTCGCCGCCGTGGCCGACGCCGGCTTTCGCCAATTCCTCGGGGCTGCGCGGCGGGCCGCCGTCCGGCCCCTGCCCGACGTCCTCGGGCACGTCGCGCAGGAGGAGAAAGCTCGCGGGAGCGACGACGCACAGGATGATCAGGCCGAAGATCACGTACGTGTAGCGCCAGCCCACGGACGCGATGAGCCGCTCGATCAAGGGCGCCAGGACGAGGATGCCGATTCCGATGCCCGATAGCGCGATACCCGTGGCGCGGCCTCTTTTCTTCACGAACCAGCGCGGCATGATGGCGCTGTGCGTCGAGAAGCCGCTGAGCGAGAGGCCGTAGCCGGCGAAGAGCCCGAACAGGATGTAGAGGTGCCAGAGCGAGGAGACGAAGTAGCACGAGATGAACGTGAGGCCCAGTATCACCGACCCCCAGGGCATGATGGCGCGCGGGCCTTTTTTCTCCAGAAGCGAGCCGGCGAACGGCGCGCCGAGGGCGTAGGTGGCCATCGAGAGCGAGAACGCCCCGCTCAGAAGGCCCCGGCTCCAGCCGAATTCCTCGAGCAGGGGAACCTGGAAGATGCCGAAGGAAAACCGCGTGACGACGTGGAAGCCCAGCGTGGCGAAAGAGAGCCAGACGATGAGCCAGCCGTAGTAGAATCTCGGTTTTTTGGCGGGGCCGCTTTGCGGGAACGTAGTCATTCGCTTCCTTGTTCAGGTGAGCCACGGGACTTGAGGCGAGTATACACGCAGCCCGCGCTTCAGGCGAAACCGAAACTCAAATCTCCCAAAAACAGGTCGCCGTCTGGAAATGGATGTCCACCGTGTCCTCGGGGTTCAGGGCGTATCCGCCGCCGAGAGTCCCCGCGACGGGAATCCCGCGCGCCCGGCACTCTTCGAGGATATAGGCATCGCGCCGCTTCAGGCCTTCTTTGGAGAGCTTGAGCGTTCCGAGCTGATCCCCCGCGTAGGGGTCCGCCCCCGCCTGGTACATCACAAGGCCGGGCTTGTGCTCATCAAGCATCTTCGGGACGTGTTTTTCGAGATGGGGGAGGTATTCGTCCTCCGTCGCGAGGTCGTAGAGGCCGACGTCGATGTCGCTTCTCTTCTTTTGCGGGTAGATGTTCTCCTGATGGATGGAGAAGGTGAACACCGCCTCCTCGCGGCGGAAGATGACGGCGGTGCCGTTTCCCTGGTGCAGGTCGCAGTCGATGACGGCCGCTCTTTGGATGGCGCCCTCGTTCATGAGGGTGCGCACGGCGACAGCCAGGTCGTTCACGTAGCAAAACCCCTCGGCCTGATCGGCGAAGGCGTGGTGAAATCCCCCGGTCAGGTTGAGGGCGCGGCCCCTTATCAAAGCCTCGCGCGCGGCGAGGAGAGTGCCGCCCGTCGCGAGAAAGCTCGCGTCCACGATCTGCCTACTGATAGGGAGTTCGCTCGGCGCGGTCCGCGCGGTGTGAACGCCCGAGCGCAGGTCCGCCAGATACTCCTGCGTATGGACGAGGGCCAGTTCCTCTTCCGTAGCGGTGGAGGGCGACAGAAATGCGCTCTCGGGCAGTCCGGCTTCTCTCAGTCTGGCGTGGGTTTTCTGGTATTTTTCGGCTTGCAGGACGTGCTGGCCGATGTAGGCGTAATAACCTTCGTGAAAGATGAAAACGCAGTGCTCAGGCGGCGCTTTCATCGCGGAGGCTAGATGACGCCCTTGTCCCTGAGCGCGGAAATGGCCGAGGCGTCGTAGCCGATTCCTTCCAGCACCTCGTCGGTATGCTTGCCTATCGCCGGACCCGCCCAACGGATGGCGCCCGGCGAGCCGTTCAGCCTGGGGATCACGTTTTGCATCCTGATGGGGCCGAGTTCGTCATCCTCCACGGTGGTGATGGTCTCTCGCGCCTGCACGTGGGGGTCCTCCATGAACTGGGCCACGTCGTAGATGGGCCCCAGGGCGCATTCGTGTTCCTCGAAATGGGTAATCGTCTCATCGAGCGTGTGCTCGCCTATCCAGAGCTGGATGGCGCCGTCGAGTTCGGCCATGTTCTCCACCCGGCCCGCCTGGGTGATCATCCTGGGATCGTCGGCCAAATCCTCGCGCCCCACGGCGCGCATGACGCGCTTGAAGATGTTCTCCGCACTCGCGGAGATCACGACGTAGCGCCCGTCCTTGCAGCGGTAGGCGTTCCTGGGCGCGGCGAAGGGAATCGCGTTTCCCGTGCGCATCTGGACGTAGCCGAGCTGGTCGTATTCGAGCGGCTGGGGGCCGAGCACCATGGTGATGGGCTCGTAGATGGCGATGTCGATCTCCTGGCCCGGCGCGTCGTGGACGTCCCGGTGGTAGAGCGCCATCATCACGGCGTAGGTGCCGCAAAGCGCGCTGATGCCGTCGGCCAGGGCGAAGGGCGGCAGCGTGGGCGGCCCGTCGGGGAAGCCCGTGATGTGCGCGAAGCCGCTCATGGCTTCCGCCACCGTGCCGAAGCCGGGCCTTTGCGCGTAGGGGCCTTTCTGTCCGAAGCCGCTCGTCCGCGCGAGGATGAGCCTGGGGTTCAGGGCGTGGAGGTTCTCCCAGGAGAAGCCCCATCGCTCCATCGTGCCGGGGCGGAAGTTCTCCACCAGAACGTCCGCGCTCTCGCAAAGCTTGCGGAGGATCTCCTGCCCCTCGGGCGAGGAGATGTTGCAGGTAATGGACTTCTTGTTCCGGCTCGCGAGCTTCCACCACAGCGAGACGCCGTCTTTCTGGGAGGCGAAGTTTCTCAGGGAATCGCCGCGCGGGTGTTCGATCTTGATGACCTCGGCTCCGAAATCCGCCATGTAGGTGGCGATCCAGGGGCCGGCGAACAGGGTGCCGATGTCGATGACACGAACGCCCTCGAGCGGCATTTTTCTGGTTTCGTTCATGGAACCGGCGCTTCCTCGGGTTTGGGAGCCGACGCCTCGCGGCCCCGGACGGGTTTGCGAAAATGCGTTTCGCGGGACGCCCCGATGGTAGCAAAGCGCGGATGCCCCGGCAACGATTTGCGGGGATTCCCGCCGCCCCGGCCTCCGCGTCCTGCAAGCCGGAGACCTCGCCCGCAATCGCTCCTGATGCGCCCCGGCGAACCCTCCCTCATTGGCCGGTTCCGACACCGGAATGACGAATCAGAACCGCACCGCCTCATCCTGAGTAGCGGCCCCTCGACTTCGCTCGGGACAGGCTCCGCCGTTCCCCGACACTCCTCATCCTGAGTAGGCGCGAAAGCGCCGTATCGAAGGTCAAACGCGATTGATGAATGAGTGTTTGCCCTCACCCGGCGCGAGGCGTTCGACTCTCCGCGCCCTTCGATACGCCGCCCTTCGACAAGCTCAGGACAGGCTCTTCGGCGGCTACTCAGGGTGAGGAAAGAGGTGTTGGCGGTTTGAGGAGGGGCAGACCAGGTTTTTTCAACAGGCCCTTGTCAGGGGGGCTATGAAAAGGCGACGGCAACCACCGGTTGAGGGGGTTTTGTTTTTTCTTGCCCCCCTGACAAGGGGGGGTAGGGGGGGTTGCCTTTGCAGGGGCAGGCACGGAGGCCTGTCCCTACAAAACCATCACGTCTGCGCCGCGTGAACCTCCTTGCCGCCGATCCCGACCGAAACCGGCTTTTTCAACAACCCCGCAATGAGGGAATTCAGGGGGCCGCGTACGGAAACCGCAGAACCCCTGGATGCGCACGGCATCCGCCATCCCCGTTCCGCAATGGACTTGGGCTCCCGATATTGGGATAATCGGGAGAGTCGAGACGCCCGTCTTTCGGGCCTGGCCGCATTCGGAGGTTTCGCATGAAGTCTATTCTCATCGCCGTGTTGTTCGCGTTGCTGTTTCTGGCCCCCGCGCACGTTGGCGCGCCCGCCCGCACCCCGGATGGCCTGGTTCTGGTGACCCAGGATGCCGAGGCGAGGCGCTTCGGCGGTTTCCGCTCCTTCGGTTTCCGCGGCTCGCGCGGGTTCGGCAGCTTCGGACGCAGGGGCTTCTCGAGACGCTCGTTCGGCGCGCGCCCCCGGGCGCGCAGCTTCTCGCGAAGGCCGTTCCAGAGGTCCTCGTTCCTGGGCGGCGGCCTGGGGTCCGGACTGTTCGCGGGCATCGGCGGGTTCCTGCTGGGCGGTATGCTCGGCCGCATGCTCTTCGGCGGGGTGGGCGGCATGGGCGGCATGGGGATGGGCGGAGGTTTCGGGCTTCTGGAGATTCTCCTGATCGGCGGGATCATCTTCTTCATCTTCCGGATGATGCGAAACCGCGCGGCCGCCTCCCAACAGCAACCCCGCTATTCGGGAGACCGCTACGCCGAGGCCGACCCCTACGGCGTGGGGGGATACGAGGAGGAGCCCCACGATAGATACGAAGCGCCCCGCAGGCACGAGAGGTCGGGCGGCGTGTACCGCGGCCCGGACATCGGCGCCGGCGGCGGTTCGACCCGATCGGCCCGACCCTCAAGCGGCGGTCCTCGCCGCGACTCCGCGAGCGATGCGGCGCTCAAGAGAATGATCGAAGGCGACGCATCCTTTTCCGAGCAGGCATTCATCGGCCTGGCGAAGGAGAACTTCATTCGCTTCCAGAACGCCTGGACGGCGCGCGATCTCTCCCCCGTGCGCGACCTGATGGACAAGGAGATCTATACGGAAGTCCAGCGCGACGTCGAGGGTCTCAAAAGCGAGGGGAAGATCAACAAGCTCGACGACGTGGACGTCGGGAAAGCCGAGATCGTCGAGGCCTGGAACGAGGAGGGCTACGAATTCATCACCGTGCGCTACGAGGCGAGTCTTTGCGACTACGTGGTGGACGAGCGAAGCGGGGATATCGTCGAGGGCAGCCGCACGCAGCGCGTGAATTTCGCTGAACACTGGACGTGGGTGCGGCCCGAGGGGCCGAACCAGTGGTTCCTCTCCGCCATCGAGCAGGCGTAGAACTCAGAAAATCCTAAGGAGCGGAGACCTTGTCCGAATCGGGAGCCGGTTCCTCGGCTTCTTCCTCGCCGTAGCGCCTGCCGCCTTCCCAGTCCTTGAGCGACCACCAGAAGTAGATGATGCTCCCCAGAATCGCCGTCATGACGAGGGCGAAACCGACCAGGAAATAGTGAGGCAATGCGGAGCGGTAAGCGACGGGCTCGGAACCCGCGGCTGATGCCGCGCCCCCCGGCGTTTTCGCCTGTATCATGGCTTGTTCGGCCTGGAAGGCCGTGTAGCCCCAATAGATCATCCCGCCCAGGAGCGCGAGAATCAGGATGGTGCACACGGGCCATTTGAGGCTCGCCTTTTTCGCCTCGCTCAATTCCTCGCCTCCGGGATCACCTCTTCCGCCAAAAGCGCCATCTGATCCATCTCCTCATCCGCAGGACCCGCGTGCTTGAAGATGAAGTGCACAGCACCCGCTTCCTGAAACGCCGCTATCTGCTCCAGGCACCGCTCGCGCGGCCCATAGAATAAATACTTTTGGGCGATGCCGTCAAAATCCATGTTGTAGCGTCTGGAAAGGTTCCTGATGCCCTCGCGCAGGGCGTGCTCCGCGTCCTCGTGAACGTAGATGAACGCATGGTGCGCCGGCGTCCACGCGCCCCCTTCGATGTCGAGGGGCTTCCCCGCCTCTTCCGCCCATCGCTTCATGTCTTCGAGGCCCCTGGCGAAGCGGGGTGCGGAGAACATGTAGGAGACATACCCTTCGCCTCTGAGCGCCGCTCTCTTGCGGGCGGCGTCGCTTCGGCCCCCCACCCAGATGGGGGGTCCCCCGGGCGTGAGCGGGGCGGGGGTCTGGCGGGCATCCTGAAAACACCAGAAGCGCCCCTCGTGGCTCACTTTCTCGCCGCTCCAGAGCTTTCGGGCGATTTCGATGGACTCATCCGTCCGCGCGCCGCGCTCCTTGACGTTCACGCCGCAGAGCTCGAACTCGGTTTTTCCTTCACCGCCCACGCCGACGCCGAAGATGAAGCGCCCCCCGCCCGTCAGGTAGTCCACCGTGGCGGCGGTCTTGGCGGCGATGGCGGGACGTCTCAGCGGCAGGAGATAGACGCCCACCCCCAGCGTGATGCGGCTGGTGCGGGCCGCGAAGGCGGCCAGCGTGGTGAGGCTCTCGGTGTAGTGGCCGTGGAAAGAGATGTGATCGCCTATCCACAGGGAATCATAACCGAGCGCTTCGGCGGATTCCGCGAACGCATACATTTCCCCGGGCGTGAAGATGCGCTCGGGGTGCATGGTGAAGCTGACGCCGAATTTCGTTTTCATCCCTGGATTCCTTCGTTTGCCATTTCAAGGCGCAGCCCATCCGGCCCCGCGGAGAATGATGAGGAAACTAGAGCACCCGTCCGTCCCGGTCAACTCGCTTGTCTGAAACGCCGGAACGCGAGCGGGGCTTTAGAAGTCATCACATGTTCCCGATATGTTTTGACAGCCTCGATGCGCGACCTTAATATCCCCTCGCCGCTGTTCTCATCGGTTTGTATCGTATTCTTGAAAGGGGTTTCTCGTGGTTGAGGTTCGGGCGTTCCGCGCGCTTAGGTATTCGAATATCGCACCCGAAGAGATGGGAGATGTCTCCTCCCCGCCGTATGATGTCTTTACGCCCGAGATCAGGCGTTCGTTCTATGAGCGCCACCCGCTGAACATCGTGCGGCTGATTCAGGGCGAGATACTGGAGGGCGAGGACGGGGACGCGGGCCGCGTGGGCCGCGCGGTCGAATATCTCGAAAACTGGCGCGCGAGCGGAGCGATGACCCTGGACGACACGCCCGCGCTCTATCCCTACCGCCAGCGCTTCTCGCTTCCCGACGGGACGCGCCTGGAGCGGAACGCGTTTTTCGCGGTCGTGAAGCTCGAACCCTACGGCGCGGGCAGGATTTATCCCCACGAACAGACCTTCCCCAAGCCCAAGGGCTACCTGTTCGACCTGTGGGGGAGGAGCGGTGCGCACCTGGGGCCGATTTTCGGCTTTTACGACGAGCCCCGGGAGACGGCGAACCGCGCCTTGAAGAGCGCGGAGAAGGGCGCGCCCGTCGCCGATTTCGAAGACGACGGCGTGCGCCATACCCTCTGGCGGTGCGACGACCCGGCAGTTATCGCGCTCGCGCAGGAATCGCTACGGGACAGGGAGGTGTTCATCGCCGACGGCCACCACCGCTACGAGACGTCCCTGGACTTGAGAGACGCCGCCCGCGGGGATGGCGCTCCCGAGGGGAGCGAGGCGGACTACACGCTCATGTGCCTGGCCAACATCGCGGACCCGGGCATGGTGATTCTGCCCACCTACCGGTTGCTCAAGAAGGTCTCCGCGACGACGGAAGACGCCCTCGCCGCGCTCGCGGAGAAATACGAGATAGTGGAAGAGCCGGCGCCCGAGGCGGGAGAATGCGGCCGGGTGGCCGAGCGCCTGGCGGCGTTATCCGGAGAAAACGGCGGCGCCAGCGTTTTTTGCCTCTATGACGGCGGCGCGAACGTCCGCTATCTCATCGGGAGGCATGACGGAGATACCTCCTCCGTCGATGAGGCCGTCGCGGCGCTCGACGTGAGCCGCCTCCATGCGGAGGTCGTGGACGGCGCATTCAAAGCCTCTCACGAGGAAGGGGACATCGCCTTCACGCCCGATCCGGAGTTTGCGCTCTCCTGCGCCAGGAGCGGGGAGTGTGCGGCGGCCGTTTTGCTGAACCCCACGCCCCTTGAATCGGTATCCGAAATCGCCAAGGCGGGCGGCAAGATGCCGCACAAGTCCACCTATTTCTATCCCAAGATACGCACCGGCCTCGTCGTTCACGCATTCGCTCCCCCGGCGGGGGATTCCTCCTGACGCCGCGGCCATGAGAATCCAGAACGCGCGATTCATCAAAAGCGCCGCCGGGCGTGCGGGCTGGCCGAGGGCGGATCTGCCCGAGGTCGCCTTTGCGGGCAGGAGCAACGTGGGCAAATCCTCGCTCATCAACTTCCTGACCAACCGCAAGAGCCTCGCCAAGACGAGCGCGACCCCCGGCAAGACGCAGCTCGTCAATTTCTTCGGCGTGGACGGGCGCTTCAACCTCGTGGACTTGCCGGGCTATGGATACGCGAAGGTGCCGCTTGCCGAGAGGGCCCGCTGGCGGCCCATGATCGAGACCTATCTCGAGCACCGCGAGACGCTCCAGGGGGTGGTGGTGCTCATCGATTCGCGCCGGGGGGCGCGGGAGATGGACCTGCATCTTTTAGAGTGGCTCGCGGCGGTGAACCTGCCGGCGTGCCTGGTGCTCACCAAGGCGGACAAGCTGAAACAAAACGAGCGCAAAGGCGTTCTGGACGCGCTCGTGAAGACCATGGTGGACGGGGGCGGGCTGTACGGCCACTGGTCCGGCCCGATTCTCTGCAGCGCGAACACGGGGCTCGGCAAGCGGGAGATTCTCGCCCAGATGGCCGAGTGGCTGAGCGAGCCGCCCCGCGACGCGCCCGCCGCCTGAATTCCAAGGGGAGGTTTCTCGCAGCATGCGCGCATATCTGCTAGAGTGGGCCATCGACCGCCTGAAAGAGCGATCCGACAAAAAAACAGCGCCTTCGCGCAACAAATCTTCTGAGGACGAGCGTGCCGGAAAAGAAAAAAGCGGCCCCGAAAGCCGCGGCCAAAAAGAAACCGGCCCCCAAAAAAGCGGCGAAGCCGAAAGCTGACGTGCGCGGCTGGGCGCCGGGGGTTCCGAAGGAAAAACCGAAGGGCAGAACCTATGACGGCCCCTTGAACGTGAACGCGAAGCCCAGGCGGACGGACAGGATTTTCTTCGGCACGGGCGGCGTCCCGCACTCCACCAAGCCGCAGACACACCCCGCCGCGGTGCGCAGGCTTCACGAGCTGGGTCTCGGCGTCTACGAGATGGAGTTCGTCCACGGCGTCCGCATCCGCGAGGAGACGTGCGATGAGGTGCGGGCCGCCCAGGCGGAGACGGGCGTTCAGGTCACCGCGCACGGTCCCTATTACGTGAACCTCTATTCGCTCGAAGAGGAGAAGGTGGCGGCGAGCCGCAAGCGCGTGCTCGACACCGCGCGCGCCCTGGCGAAGTGCGGGGGCGACGGCGCGTGCTTTCATCCCGGCTTCTACCAGAAACGAGACCCGAAGGAGGTCTACGACTTCATCTGCAACCAGATAGGAGAGCTCGCCGACATCCTGGAGGAAGAGGGCTGTCCGGTTCGCCTGGATCCCGAGACGACGGGCAAGGGCACCCAGTTCGGCTCGCTCGAGGAAATCGCCGACATGGGCGGCGATCTGAAAGATAAGAACGTCGGCTTCACGATAGACTTCGCGCACATTCACGCGCGCTCGGCGGGGGCGCACAACACTTACGATGAGTTCGGGGCGCAACTGGAGCTTTTGAAGAACAAGATGGGCGACGACGTTCTCAAGACCTTGCACATCCACCTCTCGGGCATCGCGTATTCGGACAAGGGCGAGGCGCATCACCTGGAGCTCGACGAGTCGGACATGAACTACAAGGATCTCTTCCGCGCGCTCATCGATTTCGGCGCCGAGGGCCGGGTGGTGTGCGAGTCTCCGGCGCTCGAATACGACGCGCTCATCATGCAGCGAGCATACAGAAAACTGCACGGCGGCTAGCCCGCGCATTCCCCCAAATACCGGATCGAGGAAGGAAAAACGACATGACGATTGTGGAACAGATGGCGGCGTTCGCCGCGAACACCGGTTTCGATGACCTCACAGACGAGATGCGCACGCAGATCAAGACCCTCATGGTCGACACCATCGGCTGCGCCATCGGCTCGCTGGGCGAAGGCCCCGTCCGCTACCTGCGCGAGCAGGCGGATGACTTCGGAGGCGCCCCGCACTGCACGCTCATCGGCGGCGGCAAGAGCGCGCCCGACGCCGCTGCGTTCTACAACACCTCGCTCATCCGCTATCTCGATTTCAACGACGGCTTCATGGGCAAGCTCGCCACCTCGCACCCGAGCGACAACGCGGGCGCCGTGATGGCGGCGGCCGAATACGCGGACGCGAGCGGCGCGGATTTCATGACGGCCCTCGCCCTGGCGTATGAAGTGCAGTGCCGCCTCTGCGACAGCGCGCCCTACGAGAAAAGGGGCTTCGACCAGCCGATGGCGGGCGCCTACGCCGTGGCGGCGGGCGCCTCGCGCGCCCTGGGGCTGGACGCGGAGAGGACGGCCAACGCCATCGCGATCAGCGGCGTGCGCCAGAACCCCCTGCTCATCACGCGCACGGGCGAACTCTCCCACTGGAAGGGCTTCGCCTACGCGGCCGGCTGCCACACCGGTGTGCACTCGACGTTTCTGGCCATGCGCGGGGTGACGGGGCAGTTGCAGCTGATCGAGGGTCCCCTGGGCGTGTTCGAGTCCGTGACGGGCGAGTTCGAGGCCGACTGGTCGGATACATCCTTGAGCAAGATGCTCGAGATCAGCGTGAAGCGCTACAACGCGGGCCTGCACTCCCAGACGGCCATCGAGGGCGTCATCGACATGAAGCGCGAGCACGGCTTCAGCCCGGAGGACATCGAGGAGGTCGAGATCGGGATTTATGAGCGCGCCTACTTCATCATGGGCGAGGGCAAGGCGGGCGCGCGCGAGCACGTCTTGAACAAGGAGACGGCGGACCACAGCCTGCCCTACGTGCTCTCCGCCGCCATCATCGACGAGCAGGTGCTGCCCGCCCAGTACGAGGAAGCGAGAATCCGCGCAGACGACGTGCAGGCGCTGCTCAAGAAAGTGCGCACCACCAATTCGGACGAGATGACGGCGAGATATCCCGCGCAGTCGCCCGTGCTCATCACCATCACGCTGAAAGACGGGAGCGTCCACAAGCTGGACAAGCCCACCTGGGAGGGACATTTCTCCACGCCGATGAGCTGGGCGACGGTGAACGAGAAGTTCGAGGCCCTGAGCGAAGCGCACGCGGACGCCTCCCTGCGCGGGGAGATCGTGGACGCCGTATCGAGGCTCGACTCGATCCGGCTCAAGGAACTGACGGCCCTGCTAGAGCGGGTGAACACGCCGAGGTAGCGAAGATTTTCGCCTGAAGCGATATTGATTATGGAGCGCGACTTGCCGCCGGGCAGATACCACAGGTTTCCAGGGAGGTCACCGATGTCCGATTTGGAAGTGACGGTTTATTCATCCACGTTCTGAGCGCCGTGCAAGGCGGTGAAAGAGTTTCTTTCCCATCATGGCGTGGCGTACACGGAAAAACTCGTCGACCAGGACGAAGAGGCTCTCGAAGAACTCTTCCAGCGGGCGAGCATGCGGGCGACGCCCGTGATTTTCATCGGCGAGGAGAAGGTGGTCGGCTTCGACAGGGCGAAGCTCCAGGAACTTTTGGGGCTCGCCGCGTGAGCGAGAGGCGAAAGGCGCTCTCCTGCCCCGGTTGCGGGCAATTCTGAAGACGCCGCCTTGAAAAGGAATGCAGCGCGTTCGTTCCCTCGATCACAGTTATAAAGGGGTTGTTGAAAAAGCCCCGTCTGCGACCCCTGGAAACTGCCGACGCCTCTTTCCTCACCCTGAGTAGCCGCCGAAGGCGGCGTATCGAAGGGCGAGGGGCTCGCGCCGTGGCGAGAGAGCATCCTTCGATACGCGGCTTCGCCGCTACTCAGGATGAGGCGGAGAGAGCTTTTTCAACAGCCCCGTAAAGGGCGGATGGGGCGCGGAAAAATGAGCGGAGGACAAGCAATGGGGGCCTGTTTTCTTCGCAATGGATTGTTTGATAGAGTGTTATTGCGCTCATGGAGAGCGCATCCAGGTAGATGAAGCGCAAAGGAGTACCTGATGGCTTCTCAACCCCAAACCGCCGTCCATCCGAAACGCGACGATACGTTGAATCGGGATTTGCTCGCGCAGTTGAAGGAGTTTGAGAAAACTCCCGAGGAGGAGCGCTGGCCTGGCGCAACGTGGCCGAAACCACAAGCATTTCGGGATGCGGAGATTTTCATCCACAAACTGCCGCTGGATTCGATTCCCATGCCAAACATGGGGCTGGCGGACGACGGGGAAGTGAATTTTCTATGGAAAGAAAATGGTGTTCACGTCGATCTGGGATTTTACGGGACGGGCGCCTACTCTTATTTTGCGCGCGGAAAATCTGGGAATAAAATTTATGAAGAGGATGCTCTCGTATCGGATGATTTTCCCGGTGAAATTCTAGCATTGTTCAAGAACTGACAAGACGTTGCCGCCCCCGACATTGCACCTCGATGAGTCGAAAAGCGCCGCGCCCGGGATTTCTCCCGGAATCGTTGAAGACGAGGAACACCTGATTCGGGAAATGTTCAATCCGCAACATATCAACGAAGAAGGGAAAGTTATCGAAAGAGCAATTTCGGTGAATGAACTGGTTGCAGACGGCTTTTCCGTTCATAGAATAGAGCATGTTTCAAAGGAATTCGTGGAAAAATCCATACAGACGAGATTGTCGAGAAAGAGGAAAGAACCCTGGACGAGTGAAGGCGTGTCCAGATTAAAGACTCTGGCGGTTCGCCAGATTTTTCTAGACGACGAAAGGGCGTTTGTCGTCGTTGATACGGCCACGGAAGACAATCCCGGACATGCGAGCATCTATTTCGCCACGCCTCAAAAAGGCAAGGCGCATGTGCGGGAGGCGCGTGGTTTCCTTCTGCCGCTCCTTCAAAACAGAATGACTATAGATGAGGCATATGCGGGCGTGACCGGTTAGTCATTCGGAACAACATTGTATATAATCCCATTTCCTTAATTCTGGAGATTCATAGTGGCTGAGCGTGATTTCGACATCATCATCATCGGGGCGGGGCCGGCCGGGCTGACGGCGGGGCTTTATACGGCGCGTTCGAAACTGAACGTGGTCTGCTATGAAAAGCTCGCGCCCGGCGGCGAGATTCTCAACACAGAGCACGTAGAGGACTACCCGGGCTTCGAACTGGTCGGCGGCCAGGAGCTGGCGGCCAAGTTCACCGATCACGCCATGAAGTTCGGCCTCAAGATCGAGATGGAAGAAGTCTCGGAAGTGAGGAAGGACGGGGATGACTTCCTCGTCGTCACCGACATGGGCGAGCGCCGCTGCGGGGCGGTGATCTACACCCCCGGCGGCTATCCGAGAAAACTGGGCATTCCGGGCGAGGAGAAATACGCCGGCAAGGGCGTGAGCTACTGCGCGCTCTGCGACGGCGCGTTCTTTCAGGATGAGGTCATCACCGTCGTGGGCGGCGGGAACAGCGCCGTGGAAGAGGGCCAGTTCCTCACGAAGTTCGGCACGAAGGTCTACATCATCCACCGCCGCGACCAGTTCCGCGCACATGCGGTCCTGGTGGACAAGATTCGCGAGAACCCGAAAGTCGAGATCATCACCGACTACGTGGCCGAAGAAGTCGTGGGCGACGACCGGGAGATGAAGAAGCTGCGCATCAAGAACGTGAAGACCGGCGATACGAAAGAGCTCGACGCCACGGGCCTGTTCGTCTTCATCGGTTTTATTCCGAACACGGATTTGATAAAAGATCACGTGGAAAAAGACGACGTAGGCTTCATCCTCACGGACCAGAACATGGAGACGAACGTTCCGGGCCTGTTCGTGGCCGGTGACTGCAGAAGCCAGTTGATCCGCCAGATCACCAACGCGTCGGGCGACGCGACGACGGCGGCGGTGGCGGCGGAGAAATATCTCGAAGCCCAGGAAGAGGCCAAGAAGGCCGCGGCGGCGGCTTCCTAGAGCACAAGGCGAGGAGAGGGGAATGGAGTTCACCAGGGGTATACAGAAGTTCTTTCTCTGGGACATCGTGAAGGGCATGTCCGCCACGCTGCGGCATATGTTCAAAAAGCCCGTCACGCTTCAATACCCGACGGAGCGCTGGGAGCCGCCCGAGCGTTTTCGCGGGTTTCTGGGACTCACGCGCGACTTCAAGACGGGCGAGGAGCTCTGCATCGGCTGCCTGAACTGCGAGAAGGCCTGTCCGGTCGACTGCATCACCATCGTCACGGCGGGCAAGGGCCGCGAGATGTACGCCAAGGAGTTCTACATCGACTACATGCGGTGCATGTACTGCGGGCTCTGCACGGAGGCGTGCCCCACGACGCCCAAATCCATCGTCCACACCCACCAGTACGAGACGACCGGCTATTTCCGCGACGATCTCGTCTACGAGAAAGAGCGCCTCTACGACGTCTGGGAGAAAGAGGTGAACTACACCGGCCCCAGGCCCTGGGGCAAGCTGTTCGGCTTGAGGAACGAGGAAGCGGACATGCGGCCCGAGCCCGAGACTCCCGCCGAGACGGCGCCCGCCGAATAGCGGGTCTCCCTGGCGGAATCTTCTTTTGCGTCTTTTCACCGCCGATTTCGACGACATCCGCTCCGGCAAGGTGACGGACGTCTATTTCGAGCGCACCCTCAAGATTCTCGAAGCAAAAGGCATCAGGAAGAACGTGCGCGCGGAATTCGCGGCCAAGTCCCTCCCCTCGGGCTGGGGCGTGTTCACGGGCCTGGAGGAAATCCTGCGATTGCTCGAAGGATTCCCGGTGGACGTTCGCGCGGTGCCCGAGGGAACGGTTTTCAGGCCCTCCCAGCCCGTTCTGGAAATTACGGGGACCTACAACGATTTCTGCAGGCTGGAGACCCCCATCCTGGGGCTGATGTGCCAGGCGAGCGGGGTCGCCACCAAGGCGGCGCGTTGCCGCATCGCGGCGGAGGGCAGGCAGCTCGTGAGTTTCGGCGCGCGGAGGATGCACCCCGCCATCGCGCCGATGGTCGAGCGCGCGGCCTACGTCGGCGGCTGCGACGGCGTCGCCCTCGTCAAGGGCGCCGAGCTTCTGGAGATACCGGCGGCGGGCACGATGCCCCACGCGCTGGTGATCCTCATGGGCGGCCTCGTCCCCGCGGCGAAGGCGTTCGACGAAGTTATCGAGCCGGAGGTGGGCCGCGTCGCGTTGGTGGACACCTTCGCCGATGAGCGGTTCGAAACCCTGGAGGCGGCGCGCGCGCTGACGGATCGCCTCTCGGCCGTGCGGGTGGATACGCCGGCTTCCAGGCGGGGAAACCTCTACGAGATTCTGGAGGAAATCCGCTGGGAGCTCGACCGGGCGGGCTTCCCGCACGTGAAGCTCTTCGTGAGCGGGGGATTGAGCGAGGAGAAGATTCTGGAGCTCAACCCCGTGGTGGACGGCGGCTACGGCGTGGGCACGTCCGTCAGCGCCGCGGCCACGATCGATTTTTCGATGGACATCGTCGAGGTGGACGGCGAGGCTATCGCCAAGCGCGGCAAGCGACCGGGCGCCAAGCACCTGCTGCGCTGCCGCGACTGCGGGGCGGAGCGCGTCATCCCCATCGACAAGCCCTACGGCGATTGCGCGTCGTGCGGCGGGGTGGTGGAGCAACTGCTCGCAGGCGTGATTACCGGCGGCGTGCGCACCGCCCCGAGCCCAACCGCTAAAGAGATCAGAAGCTACGTTCTGCGCCAGATCCACCGCGTGAGCCTCGATACTTCCTGATGAGCACGGAAACAAGTGAAAGCCCGAGCCGGTTTCAGCCCCTGAGAGATTTCCTCGAACAGCACGAGCGCTTTTTGCTCATCACCCACGTCGGGCCGGACGGCGACGGCCTCCTGGCCTGCGTCGCCCTCAGCCGCTACCTGAAGGCGGTCGGCAAACACGCCACCGTCGTCACCGAGGACAAGGTTCCCGTCTTCGCCGCGCCCTTCGACCCGGAGGGCCTCGTGCGCTCGCGGAAGGATCTTCTCGCGCAGGAAGACTGGGCGGGGCGCTTCGATGCCTGCCTCATCCTCGACACGGGCAAGGCGAGCCGCCTGGGCAGGCTCGAGGAGCCGCTCATGGCCAGCGGCCTTCCCTTGGCCGTCGTGGATCACCATATCAGGGAAGAAGACAACATCGACTGCCCCTCCGTCATCGACGCGCAAGCCGCCGCGGTGGGCGAGATGATCGCGGATTATCTGGACGAGGAGGGCTATTCGTTCGACGACCTGCTCGTCACCCGCGCGCTCATGGCGGCCCTCGTCTACGACACGGGCCAGTTCCGCTTCACGAACACGTCGAAGCGCACGCTGAACTGGGCGGCGCGCCTGGTGGAGCTCGGAGCCAGCCCCGGGGAGGCTTACTCGATCTTCTGGGAATCGAACGGCGCGGGCTCGGTGAAGCTGCTGGGCACGCTGATGAGCCGCATGGCGCTCGACTGCGGGGGACGCCTCGCCTGGTTCACCCTGAGCGCGCAGGAACTCGACCGCTTCGGCGTCTCGCGCTCCGAGACGGAGGAATACATTTCGGTTCCCCGCTCGATAGAGTCCGTTGAGGTCATCGCCTTTTTGTCCGAACTCGAGAACGGGCGCATCCGCGTGAGCCTGCGCTCGAAGGGCCGGGTGGAGATACATGACGTCGCGCGCACCTTCGGCGGCGGCGGCCACGCCTTCGCGGCGGGCGCGCGCATGCGGCCCCCTTTAGAGGAGGCGGCGAGGCTCATCACGGCCGCGCTCGCCGGGAAGATCCGGGACGTCCTCGGCCCCGACTAGGGACCGGCAGCGCCATGATGGCGCATCGACGATAAGAAGGAGGTTTCGATGGGAGACGCCAACCGGCGGAAAAAGAAAGATCGTCCCGGCCACGGATTGAGTCGGCGGACCTTTCTGAAGGCAGGCGCTGCGGCGGCGGGTGCGCTCACCGTCTTTTCGCGCAGCGCGCGCGCCGCAGACCGGCTGCGGGTGCTGGCGTGGCCGGGCTACGAGGAAAAGGGCGTCGCGCAGGAGTTCGAGGAGACGCACGGCGTCAGGGTCGATTTCAAAACCTACATCGGCGGCGAGCAGATGCTCCAACTCTTCCAACGCGCGCCGCGCGGAACCTACGACAGCGTGCTTCTCGACGCCGAATACGTGCGCAAGCTCACCGCCGTCGACGCGCTTGAGCCCTATAGTCCCGCAGACGTGCCCGAGCTCGCCAACTACCATCCCGAGTTCACGGACATGCGCCAACTCCGGGCGGGCGGCGGAAAAGTCTGGGGCACGCCCACGCGCTTCGGTTTCTACGCCATCTCCTACAACTCGGATCATATGAGCCGGGAGGAGAGCGAAGACTGGAATTCACTGTTTCTGCCGAAGTTCGCCGGCAGGATCGGCGTTCTGGACTGGTACCTGCCGAACATGGGCAATGCGAGCCTCGCGGTTCATCCCAACAAGGAAAACCCCTACGACCTGAGCGACGGGCAATTGGGCGCGGTCAGGGCGTGGCTGCTCAGGCTCAGGCCTCACCTCGGCATGTTGGGCGCCTCTTCCCGGCCCGTCGTGCGGGCGATGATCGACGGCGGCGTCTCCGCCGCCATGATTGGCGATCTCGATATCGATCTGAAGATCGCCGGCCACACGAACTTCGAGGCGACGATTCCGAAGCAGGGCGGCATTCGCTGGCAGGAAGTCGCCACCGTGTGCAGGCAAAGCAGGAACAAGGAACTCGCGCTCGAGTGGATCAGGTATACGAGTCAGGCCCGCGTCCAGGCCAGGATCGGTTTCGCCAGGGCGTTCAAGTCCCGCGGCCCGAACCTGAAGGTCGCCGGGCACTGGAGCGAGGCGCAGAACCGGCTCATGGGCTACTACCCCGACCCCGACGACAGCAGCCGGATGCGGGTGGAGACGCTGATCGAGCGCAGCACCGCCCGCGACCTCCCCGTTCGGCAGGAGGAGAAGGCCTGGATCGATATCTTCAACGAGTTCAAGAAAGGCTAGCGCCTAGACGCCGAACTCCTTGAACACCTGCAGCGATACATCCGTCGCGCCCACGGCGTTGGGCGCGCCCGCGTAGATCGCGCACACCATGATGATCTCCTGGATCTCCTCTTTCGTCATGCCGATGCGAAGCGCCGCCTTGGCGTGGTAGCCGAACTCCCTGTCCCGGCCCAGGGCGCACAGGACGGAGAGGATGACGGTCTCGCGGGTCTTGTCGTCGATGCCGTCGCGCGCGTAGAGATCGCCGTACACGGTTTCGGTGACGAACTGCGCGAACGCGGGGCTCGCCTCCGCGAACGCCTGCCGCCTCTCTTCTCCCTCTTCGCCGAAGATTCTCGCGCGGGTTTTGAGTCCTCTCTCGAGGCGTGTTTCTTCACTCATCAAACCGACCTCCTGTCTGGGGACGGACGATGCGCCCATCCTGGATGATTGCGAACGGCCCCCTCCGGGGGCTCGCGGGTGGTTTTGCCGGAATGTTTCCTGGAGCCTATATTGAATAGCGTATGTAGGAGCGTATTTCCATGCCGCCGGGAGATTCGACGTGAAACTCGACGCCGTGAAATTCGGACTGGCCGCCGGCATCGTCTACGGGGCCGTGTTTTTTCTCTACGCCCTTGCGGGCGCGCTGTTCGGCGTGGGCGGGGGTATGCTGAAGGTGATAGGCGATTTCTATCCGGGCGTTTCCCCCACCTATCCGGGCGCGATCATCGGCGCGGCCTGGGGGTTCGCGGTAGGTCTTTTCTTCTTCACCATCCTGGCGTGGATCTACAACCGCCTGCTGGGCGGGGAGTAGCCGCCCCTTGAAGGGGTTGTTTCAAAAGCCTCCATCGGGCGGAGCTCTTGTGTGTAGGGGTCGCATATATGCGACCCGGCCTTTTTGCCTCCCAACGACGGGCCGCATATATGCGGCCCCTACATTCCCTTCGCCAAGGCGGAATCCAGGGGTTTTGCCTTTGTCTATATTTTCTTTTGGATTCCTGCAGATGAGAGGAGAATGAAAAGCCGTAACATCGCGTTTCTGCCCGGTTCTGGATTCCGGCATTCGCCGGAATGACGATAAAATCCGCACGTTCGTGAGTGGCCCATCGCTAAGAAACGGGCGCTTCACGAAGTAGGGGCGGCCCCCTGTGGCCGCCCCTGGGAAACCGGATTATCCAAACCCCCTACCCCAAAGACTTGGCGAGGGCTTCTCCCCGCGCGCGCATCTCGGGCGTCATGGACTCGTTGTGGGGCAGGAACGCCATGGCGACGTAGATGTTCTCGATTCCGTCGCCCTTCGAGAGGTTGCGGTAGAGCGGCTGGGGGTAGAAGTCGCCCATGGGCTCCGCATGGCCGATTCGCTCCTCGTTTCTCGCGAAGTGATAGGCCACCACCGCCCTCGGGGGGACCCACCGCACGCGCTCCTCGCCTTCCGCGTCCACGTCGCGCACAAAGCCGCCGAAGCCCTTGGTGAACGAGTCGCCGTATATGAACTGCGCCGTCTGCGCCTCGTCGCAGGTGTCCATCTCGGCGAGCTGGATGTAGAGGATGTCGTTCGGATCATCCGAGTCGCCTAACGGCAGTTCGGTTTTTCCGCACGCGGGGCAGATGAAGGTGACGTTTCCGTTTTCAGCCATATCGGTGTTCCTGTTCCGAGGGCCGCCGGAGAGAGACTCCGGGCCGGCGCGGTGTCATGTTTTAGAGTGTTCCGCCGAAACCGAATCGTGCCAGAGGTCACCCGCCCGCGCAAGGTTGAAAGCGGGTTTCGGCCCGCTGGAGAGAGGCGCGATGGCGCTCATCCCCGCGCCCGGGGGTCGAGCGCGTCGCGCAGCCCGTCGCCCACGTAGTTGATGCTCAGCACGGTGAGCGAAATCGCGAGGCCGGGCCACAGCACGCGCCCGGGGTATTGCTGGAGGTAGTCGGTCGAGTCGTAGAGCAGCCTCCCCCAGGTGGGGAAATCGGGCGGAAAGCCCAGCCCCAGGAACGAGAGCGCCGATTCGGTGATGATGGCGTCGCCAACGCCCAGCGCCGCGGAGATCATGATGGGCGAGACGACGCCCGGCAGGATGTGGCGGAAGATGATGCGCCCCGCCGGCGCTCCCATCGCGCCCGAGGCGAGGACGAACTCGCGCTCCTTGAGAGCGAGCACCTCGCCGCGCACGATGCGGGCGGTCTTCATCCAGGAGGTCGCGCCGATGACCGAGGCGATGAGGATGAAGATGCCGGTCTCGGGGCCGAAGGCGGCCCTGAGCGCGTCCCGGAACAGCGCGATGATCACCAGCAGGAGCGGCAGGAGCGGCAGCGCGAGAAAAAGATCGGTCAGCCGCATGAGCGGGCCGTCGAGCCGCCTGAAGTAGCCCGACGCCACGCCGACCACCGCGCCCAGCGAGAGGGCTAGCCCCATCGCGGCGCCCGCCACCGCGAGCGAGACCCGCCCGCCCGCCAACATGCGCGCCAGGGTGTCGCGGCCCAGGCGGTCGGCGCCCAGCGGGTGGGCGAGGCTGACCCCCTGGTTGCGCGCCCGGATGTCGATGAGGTGGGGGTCGACGTTCCACAGGTGCGGGCCGAACACCACGGCGAGGGCCGCGATGATGAGAATACCCGCACCTATCACCGCCCCCCGGTGGGTGCGGAACTGCGCCCATGCCCCGCGCCTGGCGCTAGTCATAGCGGATGGTGGGGTCCAGTACCCCGTAGAGGACGTCGGCGACGAGGTTGAACGCCACGATCAGCCCCGCGAAGATGAAGGTGAGCGTCTGCACGGTCGGCAGGTCTCCCCCCTGGATGGCGACGATGAGCAGCTGCCCCAGCCCGTTCACCTTGAATATCTGCTCGGTGATGATCGCGCCGCCGAACACCTGCGGCACGCCGAGCGCGATGATGGTGACGACGGGGATCATCGAGTTGCGCAGGACGTGGACGAAGAGTATGCGCCGCTCGTGAAAGCCCTTGCCCCGCGCGGTGCGCACGTAGTCCTGGCCCAGGTTCTCGAGCATGGAGGCGCGCATGAAGCGGGCGATCTGGGCCGCGTTGTAGAGGGCGAGCACGAAGACGGGCATCGCCATCTGCCGCGCCTGGACGAGGAAGCTGCTCCAGTCCGTCACGCGGTGCGTGGTGTCGTAGATGGAGGGGAACCACCCCAGGCCGACGGAGAAGACGACGATCAGCAGCACGCCGGTGAAGAACGTCGGCACCGAAAAGCCCACGGTGGAGACGAAGGTGCCGATCTGGTCGAACCAGCTGTATTGCCTGTAGGCGGAGACGACCCCGATGGGTATCGCGATCAAAACGCCGATGACGTAGGAGAGTCCCACCACCCACAGGGTCTGCGGCAGGCGCTCGACGATCAAGTCCACGACCGGGGAGCGCGTCTGCCAGCTCAGCACGCGGAGCCTGTCGGAGTCGCCCGCGTAGCCGAGCAGGGCGTCGAGCACGTTCAGCGGCTCGTTGATGAAAAACTGCTTGCACCACAGCAGGTAGCGGACGTGGATGGGCTGGCCGAGCCCCAGGGACTCGCGGATTTTCTGGCGCACCTCGGGCGGAATCGTGAGGGGGAGGTTCGCCGTGGGGTCGCTGGGGGCGAGGTCGAGCAGCAGGAATATGACGAGGCTGATGAAGAGGAGCGTGGGTACGGCGAAGAGCAGCCGCCTCAGCGTGTAGGTTCCCATCGCCTTAAGCCTCGGTGGCCCTTAAGCGGCGCGCGGGCCTATTTGACGCGGCGCCAGTCGGCGATGTTCCAAAGCTCCGAATCCCAGGTGTTCAGGACCACGCCGCCCAGCGTCTTGGCGTGGGCCGATACGCGCCCGCGGTCGACCAGCGGAATGATCGCGTAGGCCTGCACCACCATGTCGTTCATGGCCCTGGCGAGCCGCGCCCGTTCCTTGAGCGCGCCGGCGCGCGCCATTTTGGCGATGAGCGCGTCGTAGGCGGGGTCGCAGAAGCGCGGCACGTTGTTGCCCTGCCACTGCGTTTCGGGACGCGGCGCTTCCTTGCACGCCCAGTTCGCCATGTAGGATTCGGGGTCCGTGCCGTCGAAATTGTTGGCGTACATCTGCACGTCGGCCTGGAACTTCTGGAAGGTGTCGCCGCTCGCCGGGTCGCCGCCGAAGAACACCGAGGCGCTGATGTTGCGAAGCTCGGTCTCGACGCCGATCTTGGACCACCACTGTTTTATCAGCGCCTGGAAATCCTGGCGCACGGCGTTGGTGGAGGTCTGGTAGAGAATCGAGAGTTTCACGCCGTTCTTGGCGCGCACGCCGCCCGGCCCGCGTTTCCAGCCCGCCGCATCGAGCAGCCTGTTCGCGCCGGGGATATCCTGCTTGAGGCACGCATCGTTGGCCGTGGACTTGTAGATGGCGGGCGCGGGGAGGATGTTGCACGTTGGCCTGCCGGCGGGGCCGTAGCCGATCTCGACGAGCAGCTTCCGGTCGATCGCCATCGAGAGCGCCTTGCGGACGCTCGGGTCCGAGAGAAAAGGATGCGGGTGCCTGGCGGTGGAGCGCTCCTTGCCGAGCCCTGGGGCCGGATTCGTGAGGTTCACGACGATGCGCTCGACGAGCGTACCGAACGAGGAGATGACCACCCCCTTGCCCGCCTTTTTCATGTTCGCCAGCACGTCGGGGGCGAGTTGCAGGTTCCAGGCGTAGTCGAACTCGCCGGTCTCCAGCACCGAGCGGGCCGCCGCCGCCGCGTCGCCCCCCCCCTTGAAGGTGACCCGCGCGAAGGCGGGCCTGGCCGGGTCGCGGTAGTTGTTGTTGGCGACGAAGGAGATGACGTCGTTCGGGCGGAACTCGGCGACTGTAAACGGCCCCGTGCCCACGGGCTTGAAGTTGGCGTCGGTGCAGCGCGGCGCCCTGGCGCCCAGGCAGTCGGCGAACTGCGCCGCCTGGATGATGGGCGCCTGCGCGCCGACGAACGGCCCGTAGGGAAAGGGTTTCGAGGCGCCGAAGGTCACGCGCACCGTTCGCGCGTCGAGGGCCTCCACGTTCTTCACGTCGTTGTATTTCTCGCTCTGGGAGCACCCCCCCTGGGGATGCGTGCAGTATTTCCAGGTGAAGACCACGTCTTTGGCCGTCACCGGCGTTCCGTCGGCCCACTTGAGGCCGCCCTTTAGCTTCCAGGTGATGGTGCGCAAATCCTTCGACACGCCGCCGTTTTCCAGCGTGGGGACCCGTTCGGCGAGCCAGGGCTTCATGTCGCCGTTCTGGTCGTAGCGCGCGAGGGGCTCCAGGACCAGCGATGCGGCCTCTATCTCCTTGGTGCCGCCCGAGAGGTAGGGGTTCATGGTGGAGGGCGCCTGCCAGTAGATGATGCGCAGGTGCCCGTCGGCCCCGCGCGCGGCGTGGGCCGCCTGCGCGGTGAGGAAAACACATAGGGTGGCGATGAGAGTCAGTGCGGTTTTCACTCTTCTATCCTCGCATTTTGAAGGGTGACGAGTCTATGGCGCGGATGCGCTCCAGCGGGAAATATCGTAGAAGGCGAGGCGGGGAATTGCAACAGGAAAGTGGCGTTCGCCCTGCCGGGAAAAGGGTTTTTCAGGGACGACCCGCCCCGGATGCGCCTGACCCTCAAAGGGTTGTTGAAAAACCCTGGAACTCTGGATTTGTCGTATGTAACCGACCGACGAGAGAGAAAAATCACTCCCCCCTTGAGGGTCGGGCTTCCCGAGGGGAAAGCCCGACGAGGAAGCCGAGCGTTTTGTGCGAAGGCTGACTCGGTGGGGGGTAAAATGCGTTTTATCGCCATCCGAATTACTCCCCCCACCGAATCGCTTTCGGGCTTACGCCCTCAGCTCTTCGACTCCCCCTCAAAGGGGGGAGTGATTGTTAAAACTACGCATCTTGCAATCCCTGCCTCCCCCTCTTCGGTCGGGATAGGTCCGCCCCTACGAAGCCCTTTTGCCAAATGAAAAACGGGGGCGGCCCCGGAGGGCCGCCCCTTGGCGATTCTCCTTCTATATTACCAGCGCAGGGAGCCGCGCAGCGCCACGCCGTGGACGGGGTCGGCGTTCACGCGCTCTCGCACGTCGCCCTCCAGGCTCATGCTCAGGCGCTCGCCCATCCTGAAGCGGCTTCCCAGGCGGTAGGTCCCGTTTCCGCTATCCGACACCGAGAGGCCGGCGTAGGGCGTGAGCAGGCCGCCCCAGGCGTCCAGCCCGTAGCCCACCTCCGCGCGCACGCGGGGGTCGAGATCCTCGATTTCCTCTTTCGCGAGACGCGAGGCGTCCTTGAGACCCCACAGGCGCGCCGCGCCGCTCGCGGTTTCTCCCACTTCGGGCCGCACGGTGAGGGCGAGTCCCCGGCCTTTCTTGCCCGGGGCGATGCGGATCATCCCGCCCACGCCCCAGTCGCTCACGTCTTCTTCCTCGTGCGTCACGAGCCCCCGCGCATTCACCTCGAGCGTCAGGCCCATGGAGGGACTCGTGAAGCGCAGGCTGCCACCGACTTCGACGCCCATACCCTCGTCCACGTCGCCGCCGTCGTTGCGGAGACCCACCTCCACCGAAGGCCGGAGCGTCCCGCCGCCCTCCATGGCGACCTTGCGCGAGGCTTCCAGCATCACCCGCAGGCGGCTCGACTCCGCCGAGATGGCCTCGAGCCCGTCCTTCGCGTCCGAGTCCATCTGCGTCAGCATAACGTCGGATTTGAGCGCCAGGTCGAACCCGCCCACCTTCGCGAGCGCGCCGCGAAGCCCGAACGCGCCCATGCGCATATCAATGTCGGTCTCGTGCTTCTGATCACTCTCCTCGAGCGTCATCTCGCCCTGGCCCATGCCCAGGACCCCCCACAGCGAGAGCCGCTCGCTCGCCTCGTAGCGGAGGTAGGGGTGCACGCTCGTGAGGGTCGCCTCGAGCTCGCTGCGGCCTCCGTTCCTGAAGCCCCCGTCGCCGCTCGCGCGAGAGAGCGCCACGCCCGCGAGGAGCTTGCCCTTCTCGTAGTCCACGCCCAGCATGGCCGTCGTCACGTCGCCCTCGATCGCGGCCTCGCCGCCGCCCTCGAAGGAGCTCTGCGCGCCGCGGCCCCAGATGGACCACCTGCTGCCCGCCGCCTCCGCGGCTTCCTTGTTCGAAGCCAGGTGGAACGAAGCGCCCGAGAGCAGCTGGCTCATCGTCATCTCGCGGTAGGCCCCCGGGGAATCCTCCTCCCCATTGGTCAGCCGGTTCGTGAGTATCGGGCGCGAGAGGCCGCGGGCGTCGATTCCATCATGCGAGAGGGAGGCGGTGAGGCCCACGTCTTCTTTCGCCAGGTAGCGTTCCATATCCGCACCGAGGTTCACGGTCCGTCCGCCGAGGGTCATCTTCGCCCCGCCCTGCGCGGGCGCGTTCAGGCGGCTCGATATCATCTCCACCGCCTGGCTTCCCACCGCGCGGCCGAAGCGCGCCAGCCAGCCCCTCGCCGCCGCCACGCTCTCCTCGGACACGGCGCCCTCATCCCCGTAGATCCCCGCGCCGACGATGTAGGAAACCGGCTGGCCTCCCGGTATGGGGAATGTCAACAGGCGCGCGTAGGTCACCTTCGGCACGTCTGCGCTGTCGGTGTCGTCGGCCGGGTTGTCGAAGAAGTAGCGCACGAAGCCGCCCTCCTCCCCGCTTTGTTTCGCCACGTTGATGATCTGCGGCAAGATGAGATTTCCGGTCACCTCGTCCCGCAAGGTTTGCGTCGGCGTCTGGAATTCGAACCTGTCCGGGAACCCCCCGTGAAGGAGCGTGTAGCCGCTGTCTTCCATGATGAAGAGATAGACGGGGCCGTGCTTCCAGGGTGGTCTTCTCAGTATGCTTCTCGCGATTCCGATGGCTCCGGCGGGGTTTGTCCGGTAGAGTTCGAGCAGGTAGTCTACCGCCCCGTTCACGAAGGCTTTGAGCGTTGCGCGGTCCACCACTTCATCGGCGCTAACGTCCGGGTCGCCGGGGTCGGCGGTATCCTCCTTGAAGTGCGCTTCCTGGAGGTCTACGCCTGCGAGCAGGATGTACGGGATATTGCTGCCAAAGTACCCCACGGCGTAGCCGCCGCCCGGCAATGCGCCGCCGTCCGCGTTCGGGAAAGCGCGATTTGCGAATACCTGCTGCAGTTGGGCAGGTATGGTCCTCGGATCGGCGAGATCGATTCCCAGCGCGCCGAGGATGCCCGCATAAACCGCGTCCTGGAGCGGCCTGCCTCCCGTCGACATGTCTTTCCCGTTCAGGAGCACCCTGCCGTCGAGCGTCAGGGCGGAGATGTAGGTGTCGCCTGACTTCCAGGGGCCCTCGTTCCTGACGAGGCATCCGGCGTAGGCCAACCCCTGCGGCGTCGTAATGGAGTTGAAATAGTCTCTCCCCGCCAGCGCGAAGGCGCGAAGATTGTCGCCGCCCGTCGCCTGAGCCGCCGTTACGCCCGGGGTGGCGAGGGGGTTGTCTGCAAGACCCGGTGGGCGCGGGCAGACGTCCTCCGCCACCGCGCTCGGGTCGCCGTAGATGCCCGCGCCGAAGATGAGCGGGTATTCGAACGGGGTCCCGTCCGCCAGCGTGCTGCTGAAGACGTGCTGGCGCGCGTAGGTCACCTTGAATGTGTTGAAATCGTCGTTCGGGTCATCCGGGTTGTCGAAGTAATACTGGACAAAACCGCCGTCCTCGCTGCTTGTCGCTGTCCGGATGATCTGCGGCAGAATGAGCCGTCCGGTGACTTCGTCTCTCAGGGTTTCCGTGGGCCTCCGGAATTCGAATCTGTCGGGGAACGCCCCGTGAAAGATCGTGTAGCCGGTGGGTTCCATGATGAAGAGATAGACGGGGCCGTGCCTCCAGGGTCCGTTCGGATCCCGCAAGACGCTCTTTACCTTGTTGAACGCGGCGCGGCCTTCCGAGCGGAAAGTGCTCAGGACGTAATCCGTAGCTTCGTTCACGAAAGTCCTGAGCGTTGCGCGGTCCACCACCTGGTCGGCCCGCACTGTCGGGTCGCCGGGGTCGATGGTCTCCCTGTCGAGGTGTGCTTCCCCGATGTCGAGGCCCGCGACGAGGATGAGCGGATTGCCTCCTGCCCGCGTGAAGCCGACGGCGTAGCCGCCGCCGATCTGCGCCGGTAATGCGCCGCCGTTCGGGTTCCCGAAGGCGCCTGTCGTGCGCAACGCGGCAGCGCCCGTCGCGGCGGCGATCGCCGCCCAGACGGGACGCTTGAGCGGCCTGCCGCCCAACGCTGCGCTTTTCGAGTGGAAGAACACCCTCCCCTCGGTATTTATCGTGACGAGATAGGTGTCGCCGGACTTCCAGGGACCATCCTGCCTGACGACGCAGGCGTTGTGCGCCAGTTCCGGCCCTCTCTCGACGCTCTCCATGTATCGCTTCGCGGCCAGGGCGAAATCGCTCAAACCGGCGGAGCCCGCTTCCACCTGCTCGGCCGTTACGCTCGGGCTGGCGAGGGGATTCGCCGTGACGCCCGCCGGGAGCGGGCAGCCTTGCGCCACGATGCCCCCGCCTTCCCCGTAGATGCCCGCGCCGAAGATGAGCGGGTATTCGAACGTGGTCCCGTCCGCCCTCGTGGCCTGGAAGACGTGCTGGCGCACGTAGCTCACCTTGAGGGTGTTGAAGTCGTCGTTCGGGTCGTCGGGGTTGTCGAAATAATACTCGACGAAGTCGCCGGCGGGGTTGCTTCTCGCGGTCCGGATGATCTTCGGCAGAATGAGGTCGCCCTGTCCACCCGACGGCAACTGCTCCCTCAGGGTATCTGTCGGCGTCTGGAACTCGAACCTGTCGGGGAACGCGCCGTGAAAGATCGTGTAGCCGGTGGGCTCCATGATGAAGAGATAGGTCGGGCCGTGCCTCCAGGGTCCGGCCGGATCCCTCAAGACGCTCTTTATTTGCGTAAAAGCGGTGCGGCCTTCCGCCCGGTAGCGGTCGATGACGTACTGCGTCGCTTCCTCCACGAAGGCCTTGAGCGTAGCGCGGTCCACCACCTCGTCGGCCCGCACGTCGGGGTCGCCGGGGTCGACGGTTTCCGTGCCGAAGTGAGCTTCCCCGATATCGAGTCCGGCGACCAATATGAGCGGATTCCCCCCGGTGCGCCTGAACCCGACAGCGTAGCCGCCGCCGATTCCCGCCGGCAAGACGCCCCCATCCGCGTTCGGAAAGCTCCCTGTTTCGGCCACATTGACCAGGGCGGCGCGGATGTCGGCAGGCGCGGTGGCGGTGATGCCCAGCGCGCGATAAATGGCTAGACGAACCGCATTGCTGAGCGGCTTGCCGCCCAACGCCGCCCTGGCCGAGTGGAAGAACACCCTTCCATCAAGGGATATGGTGACGAGGTAGGTGCCGCCGGACTTCCAGGGGCCCTCCTGGCGGATGATGCAAGCGTTGTGCGCCAATTCGCCCGGGGGCCGGACGCTCTCCATATAGTCTCTCGCCGCCAGGGCGAAGTCCGTCAATCGGTTGGAATCCGCCTCCACGTCAGCCGCCGTAATGCTCGGGGTGGCGAGCGGATTCGCCGTGACGCCCGCCGGAAGCGGGCAGCTATCCTGCGCGAAGACGGGGGGCGCGCCGGCCAATACGCCGGCCAGGGTCAGAACGAGGCAAAAGAAAAATAACGGTTTTAGAGTCCTCATGGTGTTCTCCTCGTGTCTTGGGCCGTCCGCGCCGGGAAGCGCGACGGGGCGTTCGGTCGCGCCGGCAACCCGCCTCATCAAGGCGTGGACGAGATACTCTGTTTCGTTTCCGGTACGGCGAAGCGGGCGTGAAAATGTCGTGAATGCTGTTTATGCGTTTAGATTACGATATGCAGCGCGCGAGAAGCAAGGTTTTTCAGGGGGGATAGCGGAAGTCCGGTGTGAGAGACGCCCGAAAGCAACGCAATCCCCCCTCCTCACCTTGTGTAGCCGACCGCTCTGCCTCACCCTGGGTAGCGGCCCCTCGACTTCGCTCGGGACAAGCTCCGCTCCCCACGTTCTTCATCCTGAGTAGCCGCCGAAGGCGGCGTATCGAAGGGCGCTCATGAGTTCGCGAACCGCCCCTATCCCACCTCGACCCGCAGATTATCGTCATTCCGGCGAAAGCCGGAATCCATTTGCGGATGCGGGTGAATACACGGCGGCGTTTCCTTCCCCGCCGATGCACGGGAAGGCTGAAGAAAGGCAAAAGGCGTGAAAATGGATTCCGGGCAATCCCTCCCTCGTCGGTCGGCATTGATTGCCGGAATGACGAACGAAACCGAACCGCCTCGCAAGGACAGGTCGCGACCTGTCCCTACAGAAAACGTGTTTCCTCCCCGTAGGGGCCGTTCACAAGAACGGCCCACGTTCGCGAACGGCCCCTACAGAGTTTTCCCTTCTATACTACCAGCGCATTGTTCCTCGCAGCGCCACGCCGTGCACCGGGTCGGCGTTCACGCGCTCGCGCACGTCGCCCTCCAGGCTCATGCTCAGGCGCTCGCCCATCCTGAAGCGGCTTCCCAGGCGGTAGGTCCCGTTTCCGCTATCCGACACCGAGAGGCCGGCGTAGGGTGTGAGCAGGCCGCCCCAGGCGTCCAGGCCGTAGCCCACCTCCGCGCGCACGCGGGGGTCGAGGTCCTCGATTTCCTCTTTCGCGAGACGCGAGGCGTCCTTGAGACCCCACAGGCGCGCCGCGCCGCTCGCGGTTTCTCCCACTTCGGGCCGCACGGTGAGGGCGAGTCCCCGGCCTTTCTTGCCCGGGGCGATGCGGATCATCCCGCCCACGCCCCAGTCGCTCACGTCGCTTTCCTCGTGCGTCACGAGCCCCCGCGCATTCACCTCGAGCGTCAGGCCCATGGAGGGACTCGTGAAGCGAATGCTGCCGCCGACTTCGACGCCCATACCCTCGTCCACGTCGCCGCCGTCGTTGCGGAGACCCACCTCCACCGAAGGCCTGATTGTCCCGCCGCCCTCCATGGCGACCTTGCGCGAGGCTTCGAGCATCACCCGCAGGCGGCTCGACTCCGCCGAGATGGCCTCGAGCCCGTCCTTCGCGTCCGAGTCCATCTGCGTGAGGAGGACGTCTGATTTGAGCGCCAGGTCGAACCCGCCCATCTTCGCTATCTCGCCGCGAAGCCCGAACGCGCCCATGCGCATATCGATGTCGGTCTCGTGTTTCTGATCGCTCTCCTCGAGCGTCATCTCGCCCTGGCCCATGCCCAGGACCCCCCACAACGAGAGCCGCTCGCTCGCCTCGTAGCGGAGGTAGGGATGCACGCTCGTGAGGGTCGCCTCGAGCTCCCCGTTCTGGAAACCCCCGTCGCCGCTGGCTCGTGAGAGCGCCACGCCCGCGAGGAGCCTGCCCTTCTCGTAATCCACGCCGAGCATGGCCGTCGTCACGTCGCCCTCGATCGCGGCCTCTCCGCCGCCCTCGAACGAACTCTGCGCGCCGCGGCCCCAGATCGACCATCTGCTGCCCGCCGCCTCCGCGGCTTCCTTGGTCGAAGCCAGGTGGAACGAAGCGCCCGAGAGCAGCTGGCTCATCGTCATTTCGCGGTAGGCCCCCGGGGAATCCTCCTCCCCATTGGTCAACCGGTTCGTGAGTATCGGGCGCGAGAGGCCGCGGGAATCGATTCCGTCATGCGCGAGGGAGGCGGTGAGGCCCACGTCTTCTTTCGCCAGGTAGCTGTCCGGATCCGCATCCAGCTTCACCGTCCGGCCGCCGAGCGTCATCTTCGCCCCGCCCTGCGCGGGCGCGTTCAGGCGGTTCGAGATCATGTCCACCGCCTGGCTTCCCACCGCGCGGCCGAAGCGCGCCAGCCAGCCCCTCGCCGCCGCCACGCTCTTCTCGGACACTGCACCCTCATCCCCGTAGATGCCCGCGCCGAAGATGAGCGGGTATTCGAACGTGCTCCCGTCCGCCAGCGTCGTCTCGAAAGGGTGCTGGAGCGCATAGGTCACCTTGGGTACGTCGGCGCTGTCGGAATCATCATCGGGGTTGTCGAAGAAGTACCGCACGAAGCCGCCGTCTTTGCTGGTTGTCGCGACCCGGATGATCTGCGGCAGAATGAGTTCTCCGGTGACTTCGTCTCTCAGTGTGTCCGTGGGCCTCCGGAATTCGAATTTATCGGGGAAAGCCCCGTGAAAGATCGTGTAGCCGGTGGGTTCCATGATGAAGAGATAGACGGGGCCGTGCCTCCAGGGTCCATTCGGATCCCGCAAGACGCTCTTTACCTGGTTGAACGCTGCGCGGCCTTCTGAGCGGAAAGCGCTCAGGACGTAATCCCTCGCCTCTTCCACGAAGGTCTTGAGTGTTGCGCGGTCCACCACCTGGTCGGCCCGTACTGTCGGGTCGCCCGGGTCGATGGTCTCCCTGTCGAGGTGCGCTTCCCCGATGTCGAGGCCCGCGACGAGGATGAGCGGATTGCCTCCTGCCCGCGTGAAGCCGACTGCGTAGCCGCCGCCGATTTGCGCCGGCAAGGCGCCGCCGTTCGGGTTCCCGAAGGCGCGCGTCGTGCGCAATGCGGCAGCACCCGTCGCGGCGGCGATCGCCGCCCAAACGGGACGCTTGAGCGGCCTGCCGCCCAACGCTGCGCTTTTCGAGTGGAAGAACACCCTCCCCTCTGTATTTATCGTGACGATATAGGTGTCGCCGGACTTCCAGGGCCCATCCTGCCTGACGACGCAGGCGTTGTGCGCCAGTTCCGGCCCTCTCTCGACGCTCTCCATATATCGCTTCGCCGCGAGGGCGAAGTCCATCAGTCGGCTGGGATCCGCCTCCACATCAGCGGCCGTGACGCTCGGGGTGGCGAGAGTATTCTCGGCCACGCCCGCCGGGAGCGGGCAGCCTTGCGCCACGATGCCCCCGCCTTCTCCGTAGATCCCCGCGCCTACGATGATCGCATCCCGGTAAACCCCTCCACCCGGCAACGGGACTTCCACTTCGTACTCGCGCACGTAGCTCACCTTGAGGGTGTTGAAGTCGTCGGCGGGATCGTCCGGGTTGTCGAAATAATACTCCACGAAGTCGCCGGCGGGGTTGTTTCTCGCGGTCCGGATGATCTTCGGCAGAATAAGGTCGCCCTGTTCACCCGACGGCAACTGCTCCCTCAGGTTATTTGTCGGAGTCTGGAACTCGAACCTGTCCGGGAACGCACCGTGAAAGATCGTGTAGCCGGTGCGCTGCATGACGAAGAGATAGGTGGGGCCGTGCCTCCAGGGGCCGTTCGGATCCCGAAAGGCGATCCTTATTTTCGAGAAGGCGGCGGGATCCCCGCTTTCGAAGAGGGTCTTCGCGAAATCCACCGCTTCATCGACGAATTGCTTGAGCGTCGCGCGGTCGGTGACCTGGGCGGCCGTTATCGCGGGCATGCCGGGGTCGACGTCATCCGGCGCCAGATGGGATGCCTGAAGATCGAAACCGGCCAGCAGGATGAATGGAGTTCGGGTACGGGGGGCGATGTATCCGACTGCGTAGCCCGAAGCGCCCGGTACGCCGAGTGGACCTGCGTTGAATGCGCCGCCCTCCGGCTTCGGGAAGGTTCCCGTTGCGGCCACGCTCCCCAGACCGGCCTGTATGGCGGCCGGGCTGGTGACGTCGATTCCCAGCGCATGGAGGATCGCTCCATAAATCCGGGGGTTGAGCGGTTCGCCTCCCGTCGACATGTCGTTCGCGTTGATCCACACCCTGCCGTCGAGAGTCAGGGAGATGGTATAGGTGGAGCCGGAAAAGAAGGGCCCCCCTCTCTGCCTGAACAGGCATGCGATGTAATATGCCTCATCGATGCTCCTTGTGGGAGCTATCGTGGCGCTTAACGCCGCCAGGGCGAATTCCCCCAGTTTGGTGGGGTCCGCATCCGCTTCGGCTGCCGTCACGGCGGGAGGCGGGAGCTCCGGAACGCCGGGTCCGCGTGGGCACTCCTGCGCGAAGGCGGCGGGCGCGGCGGCCAATGCGCTGAACAGCGCCGAGATAAGCGTTGCCAGAAGTATTCGCTTTGGAAATGTCATCATGATCCTCCTGGTGTGTTGGCTATTCAATCGCGCAATCCCTCCCTCTCCGGTCGGGATTGACCTCGTGCCCCGGGCCGTCCGCGGCGGGAAGCGCGACGGGGCGTTCGTTCGCGCCGACACCCGGCCTCATCGAGGCGTGGACGAGACTTTCTGCTTCGTTACCGATATGGCAATACCCGCGTAGATCTGTCGCAACAAAAATGAATATGCGTTCAGATTACGATACGCAGCGCGCGGGACGCAAGGTTTTTTTAGAGGGGGGGATGGCGAATATCGGGTCATGGGGGATGCGCGGGCGCGCATGGGCGCCGGGTGTTCGGTGGGATTGTCCGGCCCTCTTGCCCGGCAGGAACGGGCCGCGCATTTTCCCGCATTTGGGGTTACCGGGTTTTTCGCGGGGCGGGGGAGAATCCCGCGCGGAAAATCAATCCCGATCGGGGGATTGCCGCGCTTGTGGACGCGAGGAGGAGAGAAGCGATTCGGGCGATTCGGCTTCAGGAGGCGCGTTTTTCCCCTTCCCCGGGGAAACGCGTTCGCTCCTTCATCGGGGCTGTTGAAAAAGCCTTGCTTCGCTCGGGATTGACCTTCGCCTTTGCTCGTCATTCCGGCCTTGAGCCGGAATCCATTTTCGCCTTTGTCTTTGGCCTTTCCCCCGGACATCCTCACTTCCGGCCGGGGAAAATACGGACGCCGCCGTATATGTCCGCCTCGTCCGTTCCGCATTCGGGCGCAACGCTCTCTCCCGCGAATCGGAATCAAATGCGAAAACGAAAGCAAAAATCATAAAAATGGATTCCGGCTCAAGGCCGGAATGACGGTGGTGTTCCCGCATCGAGGGACTTTTCAACAACCCCGGGGAGGGGGTTTTGCAGCAGGACAACCTAAAAGGGTTGTCCTGCCCCCTGTGGTTGTCCCTTGTAGTACAGGGCATCGGACAGGCACGGGGGCCTGTCCCTACAGCCCTTGCGGCTTTGTTGGTCATTCCGGCGGCGGTGAATTCTGAGTGTGGATGGCTTTTTCAACCGCCTCGCCTCGGTCGGGCTCGTCCTCTTCGAGGCCTTGGGGAATTTCCGGAAAATTCGCTAAAATCAGATAAATTCACGGGGTTTTCCGATAAATAAACGAAAATAACATCGGGAGATCGACCGCAGAACGCGAGTATTTACAACCACTTGAAATTCAGGAGGGCTCGGGCAGCCGCCAGATGCGAGGCGAAGCGAGCTCCACGCTGTTCCCCGCCGGGTCCCTGAAATAGAGGGAGTGTCCGCCGCCGGGCCAGTCGACCTCCTGCTCGATGTCCACCCCCTGTTCCGCCAGCCGCTTTCGCCAGGAGGCCATATCGGCCTCGCGTATGGAGAACGTCACGTGCCCCGGCCCCGCCGCGCCATGCGTCGGCACGCCGAGCTTCATGTCGGGCCGGGAGGTCGCTTCGGGGTTGAAGACGAGGAAAACGGCATGCGGCCCGCAGCGAAAGAAAACGTGGCGGCCGGGCGCTCTTTGAAACGCCTCCAGCCCCAGCACGGAGCGGTAGAACGCCTCCGCCGCATCCAGATCTTCGGCATAGATGCACGTTTCCAGGACGCCGGCGACTTCGAGGCTCAACTCATCTGCCCTTCCATTCGGGTTTTCTCTTCTCGAGGAAGGCGCGCAGGCCCTCCGCCTTGTCCTCGGTTTCGCAGAGCGCGCCCTGGGCGAATTTCTCGAGCGCCAGGCCCGCCGTCATGCTGCCCTCCATGCCGTAGTGCACCATGGCCTTCATGAACTGGGGCACGAAAGGCGCGTAGGCGGCGAGTTTTTCGGCCATCTTCCTGACGGTGGGCATGAGTTCTTCCGCCTCTACGAGCCGGGTGATGAGGCCTATCTCGAGCGCGCGTTTCGCATCGATGGTCTCCCCCATCAGGAGCATCTCCATCGCCCAGGCGCGCCCGATGAGGCGGGGCAGGCGCTGCGTGGCGCCGCCGCCCGGGATGATGCCGATCCTCCCCTCCGGCGTGGCGAATTTCGACTGGGGCGTCGCGACCCGCAAATCGCAGCCGAGCGCGACCTCCAGGCCCCCGCCCATGCAATAGCCGTTGATCGCCGCAATCGTCGCCTTGGGCGTCCTCTCCAGGCGCTCCGCCACGCCCTGCACCAGGGGGGTGAGCGCGATAGCGAGGTTTCTGTGCTCGACTTCCTTGAGATCGGAGCCCGAGGCGAACGCCTTCTCGCCCGCCCCGGTGATGGCGATGACGCGGACGGCTTCATCATCGGCCGCCTCGGCGATGGCGGCGTGGAGATCGTCCAGCGTGGCCAGGGATATGGCATTATGTCGATCAGGGCGGTTGATGGTGATCAGGGCGAGGGGCCCCTCGATTTCATATAATAGATTGTCGTATGGCATGGCCGTCCTTTCTCCTGGGTGACTGGACGGGCATTGTATGGCTCTTTTAGCGGGAAGGAAAAGCATGGCGCCGAAAAAGGTGAGGGAAGTGACAGGGTGCGTTCCCCGGAAATACGGGCGGTACCGCTATTTTCTGGAGGTGCGGATTGCGGAGGAGCGTGCGCGGACGCTCACCGTTATCCTCAAGAATCCCTCCACGGCTTCCGCCGAGAGGAGCGACCCCACCGTGGGGAAAGTCGAGGCCTGGGCGCGCAGGAACGAATATGGCCGCATCCGGTACGTGAACCTCTTCGCGCTTCGTTCTCCTTATCCCGAAGAGCTGAACGCCCACCCGTACCGGGTGATGGTGGGCAGGGGAAACGATGCGTGGATCAAGGAGAGTCTCAATGGCGCGGAGCTTGTATTGGCCGCCTGGGGGAACCCCAACGGCGTCGACCCCAAGAAATACGAGAGGAGAATCGCCGGGGTCTCGCTCCTGCTCGAAGGCGTCCGCGTACACGCCCTGGGGCCTCCGACCAGGCTCGGCCACCCCCGGCACGGCCTCATGTGGAACGGGGAGCTTGAATTGGGCGAATGGCCGCCCGATCTTTAAGCCTCTCCCACGATCTTGTTTTTCAGGACGCCGATTCCCTCGATTTCGAGTTCGATGACGTCGCCGGGTTTTATCCATCTGTCGAGGTCCGCCCCGCAGCCGGTGGCCACGGTGCCCGAGCCGAACATCTCGCCCGGAACGAGTTCTTCCTCCATCGAGGCGTACTCGATCATCCTGGGCCAGGAATGGTAGGCGTCTCCCGCATTGCCCCGGCTCCACTCCTCGCCGTTGACGCGGGCGATCATCACCGCGTCGGTGGGGTCGAACTCATCCGCCGTGACGACGCACGGGCCGATCGCCGTACCGAAATCCTTGCCCTTGTGAGGCCCCAGCCAGTTCTTCATCTCATCGATCTGGATGTCGCGCGCGCTGAAGTCATTCAGCACGCTGAAGCCGAAAACGTGATCCATGGCGTTTTCCTGCGAGATGTCCTTGCCGCGCTTTCCGATGAACATGGCGAGTTCGAGTTCATAGTCGAGTTTTTCGGTGTAGTGCGGCCATTTGAGTTCATCCTCAGGACCGATGATGGTCAGGCGGTTTCCCTTGTAGCAGGAGGGGAGCTCGTACCAGATGGGGTCGATGGTGGTGTTGCGCCGCCGCGCGCCAGCGGCCTTGTGGCCCTCGTGGATCAGAAAATCACGAAACGTGACGGGCCGGGGCACCGGGGCGCGCAAGCGTATCTCATGCAGAGAGAAGGCGAGTTGCTCCCCGTCCGGGCCATGCCTGTCCGGGTTCTCGAGGATGAATTCCTGCGCCGCCCGGGCGGCCAGGAGGGATGGCTCCCCGCCCGCCATGAGTTCGCACATATCCTGCGGAAGCCTGAAATCGGCATATTCACGAAAGCGCGGCTCCTTGCCTTCTTCCTGAAGAAGCGCGGCGTAGCCGCCGGCGAGGTCGAGCGCGATTTGGCCGCCCCCGCCTTCCGCCAGAGCGCCGATGCGCGAGATGTTTCCGAGGGGTGTGGCGATTTCAAACGTCGTGAATTTCATTGCTTTCTCCATGAATGAAGCCGGTGAAGCGAGAGTTTCGGGATTGTCTGGAAAATAGCACAAATCACCTCGAGCGGGGAGCGAAGTGCGCCCGAAATCCAGGGCCGGGCGACTCGAATCCAAGAAGTTGGAAAAAATCCCTGGGGGGCTTGACTTCGGGTAGGCCTGTGGGTAGTTTTAAGCGTTTTTCGGGGCCGGAAATCAAGCCATGCCCCTGAAAACCATACGAATTCACACGCCATTCCCCGATGGTTTTCGTGGAAGCGCCTGACCTCATGGGGGTGGGCTTGCGCCCGTTAGGGGGCATGATGGCAGAGGAAGCGATGATCCGCCTATTTCGTTTGAAACGATTCGCGTTCTGTTTAACGCTGGTTCTCATGCTGTTGGTCGCGCCCTCCGTCTCCTGGGCGGCGAGCGCCCCCCAAAGCGGGTTCGGCGCCTGGCTTGCGGGCTTCAACGTGGGAAGCGGCGCCCTCATCATCAACCCGATCGTCATCCTGATCCAGTGGGCCAACTTTCTGATCCTGCTGGTTGTCCTCAACAAAATTCTGATTAAACCCCTGATGAGCCACATGGAATCTCGCGACGCGCAGATTTCCGGCGACTTCGAGGCCGCCGAACGCGACAGGGGCGAGGCGGCCGGTTACATCAGTCAGTACGAGGATGCGCTGGCGGAAATTCAGCGCGAGAACACCGAAGCCCTCATCGCGCTCCAGCAGGAGATGACCGAAGCGACCCGCAAGCGCCTCGATGAGGTTCGCGAGAGAACAAACCGCGAGATCGAGGAGACGCGCCAGTCCATATCGGCGCAGGCGAAGCAGGCGGCTTCAGAACTCGAGAGCGGGGCCAGCCGCCTGGCGGGTGAAATCGCCACGAGGCTTGCAGGCCGCAGTGTCGCATAGAGGATGCGAAGAGCCGTGTTTTCAGTGAAAAAATCCAGCAGCATTTCGAGCTTTCTGATTCTGGCGGCGGCTCTGTTTTCCGCGGAATGGGTTCTCGCCGCGGATGCCGGAGCGCACGTCAAGGCGTTCAGCTTTACCGAGGAACTCTTCAAGATCGTCAATACGCTTATCGTCGTGGCGATTCTCTACAAGGTCGCGTTTAACCCCATCAAGAACTTCCTCAAAGACAGGAGGGAGGGGGTTCGCAAGGCGCTCGAGGAATCCCGGGCGGCCCGGGAAGAGGCGGAAAAACAGCTTGCAGAGCAACGCTCCAAGGTAGCTGATCTGGAAGCCGAACTCGTGCGCGTTCGCGAGCAGGGCGAGAAAGAACGCGTCGCGATGCGGGAAAGACTCGAAGAAGAACAGGAGAATCAGGCAAGGCGCCTGCTCGAACAGACCAGGACGACCATAGAGCTTGAAGCATCCAAGGCGCGAGCGGAGCTTCAGAACCAGGCGGCGAGCCTGGCGTTGAACCTGGCCGAGGAGATGCTCAAAAAAGATTTGGGTGAGGCGGATCAGGAAAGATTCGTAGAGAACTATCTCGCCAGGCTCGACGATAGAAACGGAGGATCGCTGTGATTGGTGGTGAGGCGGCGCGCCGTTATGCGCGGGCATTGGTGGACATCGCCGAGAGCCGCGGCGTTCTGGATGAGACCGGAGAGGCGCTGTCGGAGATAGCGGGCGAGTTTCAGGGAAACCAGGAGTTGCGGCGCGTTTTGCTCAACCCGCGTTTCGCGCGCGCAGAACGGGTGAAAATCATCGATGAGATCATGGCCGCTTCGGGCGCGGGTGAGTTGTTGCGCAATTTCGTGCGCGTGGTGGCCGAGAAAGACCGCATCGGCGAACTCTCCGACATGGCGCACAGCTACCAGCAGCTTGCGGATGAGAAGCGCGGCCGGGTACGCGCCCAGGTGAAGGCTGCCTACGACCTGGATGCAAACGCCATCGAGGAACTCCGTAAAAAACTCTCCGAGATTACGGGCAGCGAGGTGCACATGGAAGTCGAGACGGACGAGACACTGATTGGCGGGCTGGTCTGCCGCGTGGGCGGCGTCGTCATGGACGGCAGCATCAAGAACCAGCTACGCAATTTAAGGAATACGTTGATTACGAGTTGATACTCTCTGAACCAGTTGAAGCATCGAGGGGGCAATCCATGCAGATTCGCGCCGAAGAAATCAGCCAGATCATCCAGAAACAAATCGAGGGATTCGACGCCTCGGTCGAACTCGCCGAGACCGGCAGCGTCATTTCGGTGGGCGACGGCATCGCCCGCGTATACGGCCTGGAAAAATGCATGGCCGGTGAGTTGCTGGCCTTCCCGGGTGATTTGTTCGGGATGGCGCTCAACCTCGAGACCGACAACGTCGGCGCCGTGCTTTTGGGCGATGATCGCGCCATCAAGGAGGGCGACGAGGTCCGGCGCACGGGCCGCATCGTTCAGGTGCCCGTCGGCAAGGCCCTGGCCGGACGCGTCGTGAACGCGCTGGGTCAGCCCATCGACGGAAAAGGCCCCATCGAGACCGATGATACCCAGAACCTGGAAGTCATCGCCCCCGGCGTGGTGGACCGCCAGCCCGTGAAGGAGCCGTTGCAGACCGGAATCAAGGCGATTGACGGCATGGTGCCGATTGGCCGCGGACAGCGCGAACTCATCATCGGCGACCGGCAGACGGGCAAGACCGCCATAGCGATCGACGCCATCATCAACCAGAAAAACACCGACGTGTACTGCATCTACGTCTGCACCGGCCAGAAGCGCTCCACGCTGGCGCAGGTGGTGAGCACCCTCGAGGAATACGGCGCGATGGACTACACCGTCGTCGTGGCGGCCACGGCCTCCGACCCCGCGCCCCTGCAGTACATCTCGCCCTATGCGGGCTGCGCCATCGGCGAGTATTTCCGCGACAACGGCATGCACGCGCTGATCATCTACGACGACCTCTCGAAACAGGCGGCGGCTTATCGCCAGCTCTCCCTGATGCTCAGGCGCCCGCCGGGCCGCGAGGCCTATCCCGGAGACGTGTTCTACCTCCATTCGCGCTTGCTGGAGCGCGCGGCCAAGCTGAGCGACGACTTGGGCGGCGGTTCGCTCACGGCCCTCCCCATCATCGAGACGCAGGCGGGCGACGTGTCGGCCTACATCCCGACGAACGTGATTTCCATCACGGACGGGCAGATTTATCTCGAATCCGCCCTGTTCCACTCGGGCATTCGTCCGGCCATCAACGTGGGGCTTTCCGTCTCCCGCGTGGGCGGCGCTGCCCAGAACAGGGCCATGAAGAAGGTGGCAGGCACCTTGCGCCTCGATCTGGCGCAATACCGCGAGATGGCGGCTTTCGCGCAGTTCGGCTCCGAACTCGACGCGGCCACGCAGGCGCAGTTGGCCCGGGGTTCGCGTCTGACCGAACTGCTCAAGCAGCCCCAGTATGCGCCCGAGATAGTGCATCGCCAGACCATGTCGATCTTCCTGGGCACGCAGGGTTATCTCGATAATGTGGACATCGATGACATTGAGAAGGTGAACAACGACTTCCTGACCTACATGGAGACGAGCCACTCGCAGTTGGTGAACGATTTGATCGAAAAGCGCGAGTTGACCGACGAGATCACCGAGGGCTTGCGGGCCGCGTGTGAGGAATTCATGAAAACCCTCCAGACGGCTGAGCCGGAAGCAGCGGCCGCCACGGCGGAATAGTGGAAAATGGCTTCTACCAGAGATTACAAGCGCCGCATTCGCAGCGTAAAAAACACCCAGCAGATCACGCGGGCGATGAAGCTCGTGGCGGCCTCGAAGGTGCGGAGAGCACAGGAGCGCATCGAGAGCGCCCGGCCCTACAGCGAGAAGATAGAAGAACTGGTGAATTCGCTGGCCGCGAAAGTCTCGGCGGACACCCACCCCCTTCTCCGGGACGACATGAAGGATGATCGCGTGCTTCTGCTCGTCATCACCTCGGACAAGGGTCTTTGCGGGGGCTACAACACCAACCTGCTTCGCCAGGCGTTTCAGTTCCTGAGGAAGCGCGAGGAAGAGGGCAAGGAGACCGAGATCATCGTCGTGGGCCGCAAGGGACGTGATTTCCTGGCGCGACGGGAGTTCGCGTTCAAGGAGCAATTCACGGACGTCTACGGGAAGATCGACTTCGCCCTCGCCACCCAACTGGCCGATATTATGACCAGGGCGTATCTCGAAGAGGGCTTCGATGAGGTCCACATCATCACCACGGAGTTTCGCACGATTCTGAGCCAGAGCCCGAGGCTCTCGCGGCTTTTGCCCCTGGCGCCTCCGGTGCCCGAGTCAATCGACGAGCAAGGCGAGCCCGTAGCGGCGGAATACATTTACGAGCCCTCGATGGAGGGCGTGCTGGACAGCATCCTGCCCAGGCACGTGCGGGTGCAGATCTACAGGTCGCTTCTCGACGCGGAGGCGAGCGAGTTCGGCGCCCGCATGACGGCGATGGACAACGCGTCCAGAAACGCCGAGGAAATGATCGGGGCGCTGACGTTGCAGATGAACCGTGTGCGCCAGGCTTCGATCACCACGGAGTTGCTCGAGGTGGTGGCCGGGGCGGATGCGCTGGCGTAGAGGATTCTGAAACGAGAAAACAACCCCGAAAAGAGCCGCTCGATGAGTCGGCCGAACGGGGAATTTGATGACGAAGGAGCCCAGGATGAACGAAGGACGTGTAACACAGGTTATCGGACCCGTTATCGATGTCGAGTTTGACGCAGGCAGCCTGCCGGAGCTCAGAAATGCGCTCGTCGTCAAGAAAGACCCCTCCCTCCTCTCCGAGGGGGAAAAAGACGAGGTCGTCGTGGAAGTGGCGCTCCATTTGGGCGAATCCACCGTGCGCACCGTCTCGATGGAGCCGACCGAAGGACTGATTCGCGGACTCACGGCCGTGGATACGGGCGCGCCGATCTCGATGCCCGTGGGCCAGGCGTCACTGGGGCGCATCCTGAACGTCATCGGCGAGCCGGTGGACGGGAAAGGGCCGGTGGAAACGACGGAGCGCATGCCGATCCATCGCCCCGCGCCCACTCTGGAGGATCAGAGCACGTCCACGGAAATGCTCGAGACGGGCCTCAAGGTCGTCGACCTCCTGGAGCCTTACACCCGCGGCGGCAAGACGGGTCTTTTCGGCGGCGCCGGCGTGGGCAAGACGGTTCTGATCATGGAGCTCATCCACAACATCTCCACGGAGCACTCGGGCACGTCTGTGTTCTCCGGCGTGGGCGAGCGCACCCGCGAGGGCAACGACCTCTACCTCGAGATGGAGGAATCGGGCGTTCTCGAAAGCGTGGGGCTGGTGTACGGCCAGATGACGGAGCCTCCCGGCGCGCGCCTGCGCGTGGGACTCTCGGGCCTGACGCTGGCGGAATACTTCCGCGACGTGGAAGGCCAGGACGTGCTCTTGTTCATCGACAACATCTTCCGCTTCACGCAGGCGGGTTCCGAGGTGTCGGCCCTGCTGGGGCGCATGCCCAGCGCGGTGGGCTATCAGCCCAACCTCGCAACGGAGATGGGCGACCTCCAGGAACGCATCACCTCGACGAACAAAGGCTCCATCACATCCGTGCAGGCCATCTACGTGCCTGCGGACGACCTGACCGACCCCGCGCCCGCCACCGCGTTCGCCCATCTGGACGCCACCACGGTTCTTTCGCGCCAGATCGCCGAGCTCGGCATCTACCCGGCGGTGGACCCGCTCGATTCCACGAGCCGGATTCTGGACCCGAGGATACTGGGCGAGGAGCACTACGGCGTGGCGCGGCAGGTGCAGCAGATTCTCCAGCGCTACAAGGACCTTCAGGACATCATCGCGATTCTGGGCATGGACGAACTTTCAGAGGACGACAAGATCATCGTGGCGCGCGCGCGCAAGATTCAGCGCTTCCTGAGCCAGCCCTTCCACGTGGCCGAGCAGTTCACGGGCACGCCGGGCGTCTACGTGCGGCTCGAGGATACGATCCAGGGCTTCAAGGAACTCGCCGACGGCAACGTGGATCACCTGCCCGAACAGGCGTTCTACATGGTGGGCAATCTCGATACCGCCAAAGAAAAGGCCAAGAGCCTGGGCGTCGAGGTATAACGGGATGGTTGAAGGCAAGATGATGCTCGACATCGTAACGCCCGAGCGCAAGCTCGTCTCCGCCGAGGTGGACGAGGTGACGGCTCCGGGGTTTTACGGCGAGTTCGGCGTGCTGCCCCAGCACACGCCCTACCTGTGCCAACTCGGCGTCGGGGTGCTCAGCTACCGCACGGGCAGCGCGCGGTATTTCGTATCCATCATCGAGGGATACGCCGAGGTAGGCCCGGAGAAGATTACCATCCTGGCGGAGAGCGCCGAGCGGGCCGAGGACATCGACGCCGGGCGCGCGCAGGCGTCGCGGCAGCGCGCGCAGGAGCGCATGTCGGGTCAGAAGGCCGAGGAAGAACTCGATTTCGATCGGGCCGAGATGGCCCTCAAGCGCGCCATCGCGCGCATTTCCGTGGCGAACCAAAGCGGTCTCAACAACTAGCGGATATTTCGCATGAGGGCCGTCGCTTACCCGAGGGGGTGAATGACGGCCCTCTTTTTTTGCCGTATACCTGAATCCGAAACTGCGTCTTGCTCAAGTGTAACGACGGACGCGCCCAATCGAAAATTTGCCGTCTAATGATGAAAGTTTCGTTTCCAGGAGATGATGCCATGAAAATCGTGTCCCTCGTTGTTTTCGCGTTCGTGATGTCGCTCGCCCTGGCGGCGCCCTCCCATCCGGCGGGGGATCCCAAGCCCGAGATGGCTGGACAGAATTATGCGCAAGGAGAGGAAAAGGCTCGGCAGGGAAAATGGGCGGAGGCGGCGGCCCTGTTCCTGAAGGTGATCGAAGAAGACGATCAGCATTACAAGGCCTTCAACATGCTGGGCTATTCCCTGAGGAAGATGGGCAAGGCGAAAGAGGGCATCGCCGCCTACAACAGGGCGCTCTCCATCAAGCCCGACTACGCGCCCGCTCTCGAATACAGGGGCGTCGCCCACGTCATGGCCGGCAACAAAGCGGCCGCCCTGGCGGATTTGGAAAAGCTCAAAAGCCTGGGCTCCCCTCTCGCCGAGGATTTGGGAGAGAAGATCGCGGCCATGCCGGCCAACTGATTTTTCCAGAACAAAAAGCCGCCCCGCAGAGAACCTGCGGGGCGGCTTTTTATATGCGCATGAACTTCATGGGGAACTTCTGGAGGGCGCGCGCGCCTGTTTTGGTGACTTCCACGAGGTTTCCCACCTGGAGGCCGCGCTTGCCGTCCGCCGTGCAGACGTTGGGCTGAATCACCATGAGCATGCCTTCGGTGAAGGTGATCTCGTTCTGGGGGCGCTTGAGGATGGTGGCGGCCACGTCGACGCGGGGGTTTTCGATCAGCAGCCCCCAGCCGTGGAAGGTGGTGTCGAAGGTCGTGAAGCCCTCCTCCTCGATGATGGAGCCCGCGCGCTTGATGTCCTCGTGCGTATTGCCCGGCTTCAACGCCTTGAGGATGCGCTCGTAGGCTTCCACGCCCACTTCGTAGAGTTTCCGGTAGATGGGGGTCGGCGCCACTCCGACGGAGATGGGCCGGTGCGCCTGGCCGGGGTGCATCTCGTAATCTGCGGATAACTCCGTCAGCACGATGTCGCCTTTTCTGATCTTGCGGTGCGAAGGGAACTGGTTCGGGAAGATGAGCTGCGGCCTCGCCATGGAGGTCGAACCCACGAAGATGAGCTGCGGGCTCCCGCCTTTTGGCACGTATGCGCCGGAGATGGTGGCGGCGAGTTCGAACTCGTTCATGCCGATCTTCGCTTTTTTATCCAGGGCTTCGAAGGCCATGTCGGTGAGCGCCGCGCCGCGCCGGAACCACTTGAGTTCCTCACGACTCTTGATGAGCCGCACCTCGGCGAGGATGTCCGAAGCGTCGGTGAATTCTGCGCCTTTGAGGGCCTTTCGCCAGTGGTCCACCACGCTGAACGGCATGGAGACAGGCAGAATGCCGCGAAAGCCGACCAGGCCGATGGTCCCTTTCTCGAGTCCCAGTTCGCGGATGCGTCCTTCGACCTTCGCGCCCGGCTCGTAGTCCACGGCTTCCGTCTTCGCGATGATGCTCATCTTTTTGGCGTAGGGGAGGTAGAGCCTGTTCGATATGAAAAGGGCGGGCGCGCCCCTGAGCGGAAAGACGAAGAAACTGCTCACCGGGTCCTTGTAGTTCGTGACGTATTTGAGGTTGGCCTGGTTGCCGCCCTGCATTCCCGAATCCCCGTAGAAGATGAGGACGTCGATTCCCCGCGCGCGCATTCTTTTTCTGATCTCGCGGTAGCGGCGGGCGTATTCGGTTTTCGGGTAGCGGGGGAAGTCTTTTGCAGAGGCCATGATGGTGTCTCCTTCCGGGCTCGGGAGCGTTCTACGCTTTCAGCGCGGGCATGAGTTCGTCGGAGATGAGCCGCGCGCTTTCGAGCGCCGAGGACGCGGGCATGCCGATCCAGTGCGTGCGGATGATGAGATGGTTCACGCCCATATCCTTGTAGGGTTTTAGCTGATCGTAGCAATCCTCCGGCGAGCCGATGACGAAGCGATCCTTGAGCAGGTCCTCGAAGGGCTGTTCGAAGGTTTCATCTCCGGGCAGTGCCTTGTCCTGCCCCCATCGTGCGTAGTCCCTGTATTTCTGGCCGAGATAGGGGCCTGCGAGTTCGAGCGCCGTTTTCCTGTCCCTGGCGCAGAAGACCTCCTTCATGCAGGGAAGCTCTTCCGGGAAGGGTTTTCCCGCCTCCGCCAGGCCTTCGCGGTAGACGTCCATCTGGCGCGCGATGGTCTGCGTGGTGGCGTGGGGGTTGATGAACAGCGTGTCGCCCATGTGCGCCGCGCGCTTCACGGCCGGGTCGTTGTTCGCCGCGAACCAGATGGGCGGATGCGGTTTTTGCACGGGACGCATGTTCATGCGCACGTCTTCGAGCGTGCAGTATTCGCTCTCGAACGACACGGATTCTTCCGTCCACAGGCGCTTCACCAGTTCGAGGCAGTCCACGAAGCGCTTCAACCGCTCGCCCCGCCGGACGCCGAAGGCGTCGAACTCCACGTCGCGGTAGCCGAGGCCGACGCCGAACGCCATGTTGCCCTCGGCGATGACGTCCATGGTGGCGACGGTCTCCGCCACGTAGACCGGGTTGTGCAGGTTGATGAGCAACACACCGATGCCGAGCATCATGTCGCCCGCCTCGGCCTTGAGCCGCGCGAGAAAGGGCAGGTTCTGCAGGTGCTGCACGTTGCCTTCGCTCAGGTAGTGCTGTCCGGTGAAAAAAGAATCCCAACCCTTGTCACGCGTAAGGCGAACAAGGTCTATTTGAGAATGAAAGGCTTCTACCAGATTGGCGTCCAGGGTTTGCTGTGCGGACAGAAAGATGCCGAATTTCATATCTGAACCTCAAAAAAAGCGGTTTGTCCTTGAAGGTGTAAAAAAACCGCGGGGGGCGTCGAGCACCCCCCGCGGCGTGATGCAGCGAAAACACCCGCTTAGTTCATGCCGAGCACTTCGATCTCCCAGGGGAGAAGCGTCTCGTCGTGGCGCGGGGTCCACTTGAGGTTCGCCCGGTGGCCGAGCACGTCGTGGATCTTCACGACGATCTTGTGCGTGGCCAATGCTTTCATCTTGTCGGTCACGGCCTCGAACGCCATCTGCTGCTCTTTCTCGTCGACGGTGGCGTTGGCCTTGTCGATCAGGGCGTCCAACTCCTTGAAGCACATGCCGCTCCAGGCGCCTTTGCAGCCTGAGGTTCCGCGAAGCACGCCGGAGGAATCACCCCCGCCGTTGCCGAAGCCCATGTAGTAGGCCGCAGCGCCTTTTTTCTTGCCGGCCTTGTAGGCGCGGTGTAGCTTCTTGAAGAGCGGGAAGCGCTGGGAGTTGCACGTGGCGTCCACGCCGACTTTCTTGACCATGCCGGCGATGGCCTCACACGTGGCCTTGTCGCCCGGGTAGCGGCCGTTCGTGGCGACGATTTCCATCTTGAAGCCCTTTTCGTGGCCGGTTTCTTTCAGGAGGGCCTTCGCCTTGGCCGGGTCGTAGCCGTACCATTTTTTCTTGGGGTTGTAGCCCGAGTAGTTCCAGGGGTGGAGCATCTGGCCGAACAGGTCGGCGCGTCCGCCCAGGATGGTCGTGCGGATGGCTTCCGCGTCGATGGCGTAGTTGATCGCCTGGCGCACCTTCACGTTGGCCATCGGGCCGCCGTGTCTCGTGAAGAAGCCCATGTGCATGATGCGCACGGCGGGGACGACGGCGACTGCCGTCTTCGGGTTTTTCTCGAGCTGGGGGATGAACTGCGGCATGATGCCCCAGGCCACGTCGATCTCGCCCGCTTGTAACGCCTTGGCGCGCGTGGCGCTCTCGCGGATGCGGCGGAGGACGATGCGCTGCGGCCGCTTCGGGAAGTTCTTGTTGTTCCACCAGTTCGGGTTCGCGTCGAACACCATCTTCTGGCCCTTGGTCCAGGATTTCAGGACGTAGGGGCCCGTGCCGTAGGTGTTGCGCGAGATGTGGGCGAGTTCCATGCCCTTGGTCTTCAGGCTGATGGAGCCGGCCCAGCGGGTCAGGCGGTTCCACATACCGCTGTCGGGCTGTTTGTTGTGGTAGATGAAAGTGTTGTCGTCGAGAATTTCGATTTTGTCGAAGTTCTTGAAGTATGTTCTCTGGCGCGCGGATTTCAAGACACGGGTCATCGTGTACTTGAAGTTTTCCGCCGTCAGGCGCGTGCCGTCCGAGAACTTGACGCCCTTTCTCAGATGGAACTTCGCGCTCTTGGGGGTTACTTTCACCCACTTCGTGGCGAGCCAGGGCTTTTTCGCGCCCGTTCCGGTCTCGGCGTGAATAAGGGTGTCATAACTCCAACGCCAGACCATCGCGCCGATGAAGTTCGAGACGCGGTGCGGGTCCATCGTCGGTGGTTCGCCCGTCAGGGCGATGGTGACGGTGCTTTTCGCGTCAGCCGTCACGGGCGCGCCCATCGCCAGAACCGCGAAGACCGCCAGGATTACGAGAAATTTCCGCATGGGTTTTCCTCCTTTGGAGGGACAGGTTGCAATACCTGCCCCGGTGAAGAACAAATACACCTCTTTGGTTCCTCGAGAGAGTTACGTCGCTTTCTCTTTTTTGTTGTATGCGAAAAATCTATCACGGATGAGAACAAAGCGTCAAAGCAGGGAAACGACTTGTCGCCGCCTGGATTCCTGGTGAACGCGGGGACATCGCGTGCATGTTCCCCGTACCGCGAAGTGTAATATATGAATGCGTCCGACGTTTCCAGGAGGAGGAGGCTTAACGGTGGAGAACGTAATCGGCTCGTGGTTTCTGAATTTCGGGGAGCGCTATCTTTGGCCGCAGTTGCTGAGCGGACAGAAAGATGCCGAGTCTCATAGTTGAACTTCGCAGATGAGCGGTTGATTCGTGAAGGTAAAAAAACCGCGGGGGGTGCCTATCCACCCCCCGCGGCGTGATGCGGCAAAAATACCCGCCTAGTTCATGCCGAGCACTCCGATCTCCCAGGGGAGAAGCGTCTCGTCGTGGCGCGGGGTCCATTTCAGGTTCGAACCATGGCCGAGCACGTCGTGGATCTTCACGACGATCTTGTGCGTGACCAGTTTTTTCATTAAGTCGGTTACGCCTTCGAACGCCATCTGCTGTTTCTTCGGGTCGACGGTAGCCGTGGCCGCGTCGATCGCCTTATCCAGTTCCGGGTAGCACATGCCGCTCCAGGGGCCTTTGCAGCTCGACGTTCCGCGAAGCACGGAGGTGGAGTCGCCCTGGCCGTTGCCGAAGCCCATGTAGTAGGCGGCGGCGCCTTTTTTCTTGCCGGCCTTGTAGGCGCGGTGCAGCTTCTTGAAGAGCGGGAAGCGCTGGGAGTTGCACGTGGCGTCCACGCCGATTTTCTTGACCATGCCGGCGATGGCCTCACACGTGGCCTTGTCGCCAGGGTAGCGGCCGTTCGTGGCGATGACTTCCATCTTGAAGCCCTTTTCGTGGCCGGCTTCCTTGAGGAGGGCCTTCGCCTTGGCCGGGTCGTAGCCGTACCATTTTTTCTTGGGGTTGTAGCCCGAGTAGTTCCAGGGGTGGAGCATCTGGCCGAACAGGTCCGCGCGTCCGCCCAGGATGGTGGTGCGGATGGCTTCCGCGTCGATGGCGTAGTTGATCGCCTGGCGCACCTTCACGTTGGCCATCGGGCCGCCGTGTCTGGTGAAGAAGCCCATGTGCATGATGCGCACGGCGGGGACGACGGCGACTTTCGTCTTCGGGTTTTTCTCGAGCTGGGGGATGAACTGCGGCATGATGCCCCAGGCCACGTCGATCTCGCCCGCCTGCAGCGCCTTGGCGCGCGTGGCGCTCTCGCGGATGCGGCGGAGGACGACACGCTGCGGCCGCTTCGGGAAGTTCTTGTTGTTCCACCAGTTCGGGTTCGCGTCGAACACCATCTTCTGGCCCTTGGTCCAGGATTTCAGGACGTAGGGGCCCGTACCGTAGGTGTTGCGCGAGATGTGGGCGAGTTCCATGCCCTTGGTTTTCAGGCTGATGGGGCCGGCCCAGCGGGTCAGGCGGTTCCACATGCCGCCGTCGGGTTCTCTATTATGATAGATGAAGGTGTGGTCGTCGATGACTTCGATCTTTTCGATGTTCTTGAAGTACTGCCTCTGCCGCGCGGACTTCATGATGCGGCTGATGGTGTACTTGAAGCTCTCCGCCGTGAAGGGCGAGCCGTCCGAGAACTTGACGCCCTTTCTCAGCTGGAACTTCCACTTCAGGGGACCGAGTTGGGTCCACTTCGTGGCGAGCCAGGGCTTTTTCTCGCCGGTTCCGGTCTCGGCGTGAAGAAGGGTGTCGTAGCTCCAACGCCAGACCATCGCGCCGACGAAGTTCGAGACGCGGTGCGGGTCCATCGTCGGTGGTTCGCCCGAGAGGGCGATGGTGACGGTGCTCTTCGCGTCAGCCGTCACGGGCGCGCCCATCGCCAGTATGGCGAAGACGGCCAGGATTACGAGAAACTTCCGCATGGGTTTTCCTCCTTTAAGGAATAGAACAGCTTGCAAAACCTGCTCCGGTGAAGATGAAAACATCTTTTGAAATTCTGAGAGTGTCGAGTAGTTTGCCTGTCCTTGTATTCAGGAAAATTATCACGGATGCGAATCAAGCGTCAAAGCTCGGGACGGGTGATTCGCCACAAAGTTTCCTTGTGAACGCGCAGGCGTTGCGTGTATGTTCTCCGCATCGCGAAACGGCTTGCTATGTGAATGGATTCAACCTGGAAGGAGGCTTTTCATGTCGGAGAACATTATCGGCTCGTGGTTTCGTTATTTCCCGGAGCACTATCTCTGGTCGCAGTTGATGAGCGGCCAAATCAACATCGCCGCGGTGGGGGGCTCGAACTTCCACGAAATTGATCAGATCGGAAAACGCCTGAGCGGACGGGCGGGCGACGCCGAAGCCTGGCACGACGCCTGGTCCTGGATGTCGGACAAGACGCTCGCCCGCGCGGAGAACGAGGAGCGAAAGGGCCACGAGCGCACCGCCATGGCGGCCTACGTGCGGAGCGCGATTTACCGCTACGCGAGCGAGCGCTTCGTCCACCCCGACGACCCGAGAAAGTCCGAATCCTACAGAAAGCTCCTGCCCCACTACGAGAAGGGGATGAAATACCGCGTGCCCGGATTCGAGCGCGCCGACGTTCCCTACGAGGAAGGCCCGCTGGCGGCGTACCTCCTTCCGCCCAAGAACCCGACGGGCAATGATCCGTACGTCGCATTTTTCGACGGGCTGGACGGCTCCAAGGAGATCACCGTCTTGTGGGGCGCGCTGGCTCTCATAGAGCGCGGCGTCGGGGTGCTCTGCGTGGACGGCCCCGGCCAGGGCGAGACGCTCAGGCTCGGGAAGATACCGAGCCGCCCGGATTACGAGGTGGCGGGAACAGCCGCGTTCGATTTTCTGGACGCGCGACCCGAGGTGGATTCCGCGCGCATCGGCCTGATGGCCATGAGCATGGGCGGATATTACGCGCCGCGCATCGCCGCCTTCGAGCACCGCTATGCGGCGTGCCTCACCTGGGGGGCGCATTTCGACTACCACGAGGTCTGGGTGCACAGGAGAAAGGTGCTCGAAAGCGGCGGCACCATCTCCTCCTCGGCCATGTGGCAGCTGCCCTGGGTGCTCGGGACGCCGGACATGGATTCCGCGATGGAAAAATGCAGGGCCTACACCCTGGCGGGCGTCGCCGAGAAGATACGCATGCCCATCTGCATCACCCACGGGCAGGACGACAACATCGTGCCGGTCGATATGGCCCACAGGCTCTATGAGGCGTGCGGCTCCGGGGAGAAGGAACTGAAAATCTTCACCGTCGAGGACGGCGGCAGCCAGCACTGCGTGTTCGACAACCTGCCGATGTGCGGGGACTGGATAGCGGACTGGTGGATGGACAGGTTCGGTACGGCGTAGGACCGCTTTTTCAGGCGGGGGTTTCCTGACTCGGAGACCTCCGCCTTTATCTTGTTCGCATAAGGAGAAGAACATGGCGGAAGAAACGAGAGAAGAAAAGGTAAAGCGCATCACGGAGAAGATTCATGGAGACAGGGGGTTCGTGTACGACGTGCTCGGCTTCGGCGCGCAACTGGACCCGGATTATTTCGAGATCTACTCGCAGATGCACTGGGGGTTCTTCAAAGAAAAGCCGCGCCATCTGGACCCCAAGACGCGCGAACTCATCGAAATCGGCCTGCTCGCCTTCAAGGGCATGAAGCACGAGGTCTACACCCACACGAAAAAGGCCCTGCGCCTGGGCGCGACGATGGAAGAGGCGCTCGAGGCGTTCGAGGTGGCGAGCATCGGCGGCGGCGCCCCCGTGCTGATGGAGGGTCTCTACGCGCTCAAGCGCATCGCCGACGAGCAGGCCGAAGAGGAAAAGGCGAAATCCGGCTGAGGGCTGGCCCGATAGGGTGATTTGTGAGAATCTTGACATCTCCAAACGAGAAAACCCATCCTCCCGCGTGAAGGAGAACACCTTTTGGCTGAAGAAAAAGCGCCCTTGGGCGATGAGCGCATGCAGGTGATGTACCGCGACATGCTGCGCATACGAAGGTTCGAGGAGACGGCGTTCGAGTTGTTCGAACAAGGCGAGGTCGTGGGCGGCATCCACGTGAGCATCGGCCAGGAGGGCTGCTCGGTCGGCGCGTGCAGCACGCTCCGGGAAGACGATGCGATTCTCACCACCCACCGGGGCCACGGCCACTCCATCGCCAAGGGGACGCGCCTGCCCGAGATGATGGCGGAACTCCTGGGCAAGGCCACGGGGCTTTGCCACGCCAAGGGCGGCTCCATGCACATCGCCGACGTGTCGAAGGGCCACTACGGGGCGCATTCCATCGTGGGCTCGAACATGCCCATGGCGGTGGGCATCGGCCTCGCCTTTCATTTCGAGGGAAAAGGCCAGGTGGCGGTCGTCTTCTTCGGCGACGGCGCCGCGAACGAGGGCAGCTTCCACGAGTCGGTGAATCTGGCGTCGATCTGGAAGCTTCCCGTCATCTTCTTTTGCGAGAACAACCATTTCGCCTCGAGCACGCGGGTGGGCTACGCCACCTCGGTGGCGGACATCAGCGCGCGGGCAGGAGGATACGACATCCCCGGCGTGACGGTGGACGGCATGGACGTGCTGGCGGTCCATGAGGTGATGGTCGAGGCCGTGGACCGCGCAAGGCGGGGCCTGGGCCCCAGCCTGATCGAGGCGAAAACCTACCGGTATTTCGGCCACTCGAGAAAAGACCCGCAGTTCGGGCCGTACCGGACGGAAGATGAGTGGAACGAGTGGAAGGCGAAAGACCCCCTGCTCGTGGCGGAGGAAATTCTCGGCGTGAGCGAGGCCCAGAAAAAAGCGCACGGGGAAGCGGTGGAAAACGAATTGCGGGATGCGCTCGCCTTCGCGCGGCAAAGCCCCGAACCCGAACCGGACGACGTGTATGAGGATTTATATGCCTGAGGGGAAGATGCGGACTATTTCATATTCGACGGCGATCAACGAGGCGCTCCATGAGGAAATGGCGCGCGATGAAAAAGTGTTCCTGATGGGTGAGGATGTCGCGCTCTCCGCCATCTCGCCCGCCACGGCGGGCCTGGGCGACAGGTTCGGCCACGAGCGGGTGCGCAACACGCCCATCAGCGAACTCGGCTTCACCGGCGCGGCCGTAGGCGCCGCGATGGCGGGCTACCGGCCCGTGCTCGACATGCGGCGCATCGACTTCATGATGCTGGCCATCGACCCCATCGCGAACCAGGCGGCCAAGCTGCGCTACATGCTCGGCGGGCAGGTGAGCGTGCCGCTGGTCATCCGTGCGCCCGAGGGCGGCTACTCCCAGAACGGCCCCACGCACAGCCAGTGCCTGGAAGCCTGGTTCATCCAGGTGCCGGGCCTGCGCGTCATCGTGCCGAGCGACCCGGCGGATGTGAAGGGACTCCTGAAGTCCGCCATCAGGGAGGACAACCCCGTCCTGTTCGTGGAGTACCGCGCGCTCTACTCCCTGGAAGGTCCCGTGCCGGAGGGCGATCATACCGAGCCCATCGGGAAGGCGGCGGTGAAACGAGAGGGCAGCGACATCACCCTCATCGGAATCGGAAGCCAGGCGCTTAGTTGCCTGGAAGCCGCGGAGTTGCTCGCCGGGGAGGGGGTCGACGCCGAGGTGGTGGACCCCAGGACCATCAATCCCCTGGACGTGGAGGGGCTTGCAGGGTCTGTGCGGAAAACGGGCCGCTGCGTCGTCGCGGAGGAGGGGCATAAAAGCGGCGGCGTGGGCGCCGAGATTGCCGCATCGGTTCAGGAGGCGGCCTTCGGCGCGCTCAAGGCGCCCATCGCCCGCGTGGCGGCCCTCGACGTGCCCGTGCCCGTTCACACGAAACTCGAAGCCATCGTCCTGCCCAGCACGGAGAAGATCGTGGCGGCGGCGAAGAAGCTGCTTTCATAGAGGCCCTGTCTTGGCGAAATCGAATTCCGGGTTGTCCCGAAAACGTATGAACGAGATGTATCGCACCATGCTCCGGATCCGCCGCTTCGAGGAGACGGCGGACGATCTCTACATGGCGGGCAAGGTGGTGGGCGGCGTGCACGTGAGCATCGGCCAGGAGGCGTGTTCCGCCGGCGTGTGCGCGGCCTTGCGGGAAGACGACGCCGTGCTCACCACCCACCGGGGCCACGGCCACTCCATCGCCAAGGGAACGCGCCTGCCCGAGATGCTGGCCGAACTGATGGGGAAGGTGACCGGCCTGTGCCGCTCCAAGGGCGGCTCGATGCACATCGCCGACGTCTCGAAGGGCCACTATGGTGCTCATTCCATCGTGGGCGCGAACATGCCGATGGCGGCGGGCATCGGCCTCGCGTATCAGCTCGAGGGGAAAGACCGGGTGGCGGTGGTCTTCTTCGGCGACGGGGCCTCGAACAACGGCGCGTTTCACGAGGCGATGAACCTGTGCGCCATCTGGAAGCTGCCGGTGGTGTTTTTCTGCGAGAACAACCAGTACGCCGTCAGCGTGCCGGCGGAGTATTCCACCTCGGTGGACGACATCAGCGTGCGCTCGAAGGGCTACGACGCCCCCGGCCTGACGGTGGACGGCATGGACGTGGCGGCGGTGTATGAGGCGAGCCGCGAGGCCGTGGCCCACGCGCGGCGCGGCTTGGGGCCGAGCCTCGTCGAGGCGAAGACGTACCGGTTCTTCGGCCACTCCCGCGGCGACCCGCACTACGGCATGTACCGCACGAAAGAGGAATGGGAGGGCTGGAAAGGGAGAGACCCCCTCATCGTGTGCGAGAAGATGCTCAAGATGACGGCGAAGCAAAAGAAGGCGCATGCCGACGCGGTGGAGGCGGAGATACGAGAAGCTATCGATTTTGCGGAGAGCAGTCCCGAGCCGGAAGAGAGCGTGGCGCTCGAGGACATCTTCGCTTAAGGGAATCCGGGATGCCAGAACTCACCTATGTCGAAGCCCTGAACCAGGCGCTCCATGAGGAGATGGAGCGCGATGAGAAGGTGTTCCTCATGGGCGAGGACGTGGCGTTCGATTATTTCGGCGTGTGCTCGGGGCTGGCCGATCGCTTCGGCCGCGACCGGGTGCGCGACACGCCCATCTGCGAACTCGGCTTCACGGGCGCGGGCGTAGGCGCGGCGATGGCGGGTTATCGGCCCATCGTGGACTTGCGCTTCATGGATTTCACCACCTACGCGCTCGACCCCATCGTGAACCAGGCGGCGAAGCTGCGCTACATGCTGGGTGGGCAGCTTTCGGTTCCCATGGTGGCGCGGATACCCAGCGGCGCGGGCCTTCAGTACGGCGCGACGCATGGCCAGTCGCTCGAAGCGTGGTTCATGCAGGTGCCGGGCCTGAAAGTCCTCTACCCGAGTTGCGCGCCCGACGCCAAGGGGCTGCTCAAGGCCGCCGTTCGCGACGACAACCCGGTCATGTTCATCGAGCACAGGCTGCTCTACGCGCAGAAGACGAAGCAAAACGTTCCCGAGGGCGATTACACCACGCCCATCGGGGTGGCCGACGTGAAGCGGGCGGGTGCGGACGCCACCATCGTGGGAATCGGCTATCAGATGGGCCATTGCCTCGAAGCGGCGGAGGCGCTGGCGGAAGAGGGAATCGAGTGCGAGGTCATCGACCCGCGTTCGCTCTCGCCCCTGGACGTGGAGACCATCACGGCCTCCGTTCGCAAGACGAGCCGCTGCGTCATCGTGGAAGAGGGCCACCTGAGGAGCGGCGTGGGGGCCGAGATTTCCGCCGCCATTCAGGAGGCGGTGTTCGAATACCTCGACGCGCCCATCGGCCGCGTGGCCGCGCTCATGGCGCCGATTCCCGTTCAGACGAAACTCGAGAAATTCGTGCTCCCCAGCACGGAGAAAGTCATCGCGGCGGTCCGAAAAACTTTAGGCGTCGCCGCCTGATCTAGGGGCTGTTGAAAAACTCCTCTCCGCCTCATCCTGAGTAGCGGCGAAGCCGCGTATCGAAGGATGCCCTCTCGCCCGGAGCGAGGCGTTCGACTCCCCGCGCCCTTCGATACGCCGCCTTCGGCGGCTACTCAGGGTGAGGAAAGAGGCGTTGGCGGTTTACGGGGATCGCAAGCAGGACTTTTTCAACAACCCCATCTAGTCCTGGGCGACGATGGGGTTTCTCAATACCCCCACGTGCTCGACCTCGCATTCCACCACGTCTCCCGGCTTCAGGAGGAAGGGTTCCGGATCTGCCTGCTCCAGGGCCACGCCGCAGAACGTGCCCGATGAGATGATGTCGCCCGGCGCCAGAGACATCTGGCTGTAGAAGGCGATGAGCTCGGGTATCTTGAAGATCATGTCGGTCAGCAGTTCGTCCTGGCGCGTCACGCCGTTCACCCGGCATTGCACGCGAAGCGATTCGGGGTTCGGCACCTCGTCCGCCGTGACGATGTAGGGGCCGATGGGGTTGGTGGTGTCGAAGTTCTTGCCCAGGAACACGCCGCCCAAAGCGGCGGAGCGCTGTACCTCGCGCGCCGTGAGGTCGTTGTAGACCGTATAGCCCATGATGGCGTCGAAGGCGTTCTCGGGCTTCACGTCCTTGCAGTATTTGCCGATGATGAAGCCGACCTCCACCTCGTAATCCAGCATCCTGGTCTGCCTGGGATAGAGCACGGGTTCCTCGTGGCCGACGAGCGAGGAGTCGAAGCGCGGCGCGCCCGGCACGTTCTCGGGAACCGCATGGCCCGTGTTCGCGACGTGCTTGTTCGAGTTGAGGCCTGTGTGGAAGAACTTGCCGGGACGGGGGATCGGCGCCCTCAGGCGCACGTGCCGGTCTTTCAGGACGGCGAGTTCGCCATCCGGCCCCGCGGGCTCTCCGCCGGAGGCGATAATGGCCTCCGCATGTCCAAACGCCGCGCCCGCCGCCGCCATCGCCGGTTCGCCCCCGCAGAGAAATTCGCGCATGTCCCGGGGAATCCGCGCGTTCGCCATGGCGTAGGGACGTCCTTCGCCCTCTGTTTCCGCGAGATGGCTCGCGTAGGCGAGGCGCAGGTCGAGCATTCTCCCGTCTTTCAGGACGGCGCCCAAGCGGTCTCCGGTGGCGCCCGGCGAGAGGTTTCTGTAGGTGGCGAGTTTCATGGACGTCTCCTTTCGGTGATGAAAGCAAAGAATCGCGCATGTATCAGGGGAAGCGCATCGCAATCTCCGCATCCTACAGAACGAAAGCGCGGTCTGTCCATGAAGGGGACGCCGCCGCAGGGGGCTGTTGAAAAAGTCCCTCGATGTGGGAAAACCACCGTCATTCCGGCGAAAGCCGGAATCCATTTTCGCCTTTGCCTTTTCGCCTCCTTTTGGGCAGGATCAGAATCGGGCACAAAAACAAAAGGCAAATCCTCTGGATTCCGCATCCCAACGCCGCGCAACAACAAGCTCGCCGCCGCCCGGCCCGGTGAAAAGTCAAAATGGATTCCGGCTTTCGCCGGAATGACGGCTTCGTGGTGAACCGCATCAGCCGTCTCCGTAACGACGCCCGAATCCAGGCGCGAACGAAATGCCTCGTCAATTCCAACCGAGAAGGTTTTTCAACAACCCCTCTCAGGGGGAGTGATTCCTCTCTCCTCGGACTTTTTCAACAACCCCATGAAGCGGGGAGCCGCCCGGCGCATGGAGATTTGAGAGGTTTCAGGTTGCGCGCATGCGCCACGGCTCTTGACGAGCCGCCGAAAGAAGGGGATAAATGATCTTTCAAGCACACATTGCGTTTTTGTTTTCAATTGTTTTTCGTCAAGGGTTTCACCATGCGCACTTATATCATCAGGCGCTGCCTGCAAAGCTTCATCGTATTCGGGGCGATACTGATCCTCGTGTTCTCGATGCTCCAGATCACGGGAAACCCCGCGGCGGTCCTCATGCCGCTCGATTCCACCGAAGAGGACATCCAGGCCTTCAGCAAGGAGATGGGCTTCGACCAGCCCATACCGATCCAGTTCGCCAAGTTCATACTGGGCTCGGACCTGGTGGACGACTTGCTCGGCGCCGAACGAGAGAAAGAGAAAGTCGATGAACTCGAACGCGACCCCGACGCGCCCAAGATCGTGAGGACCAAGGGCGTGATTCGAGGGGATTTCGGCTTTTCCTACCGCCATGAAATCCCGGCGATGGGCCTCGTGCTCGAGCATTTTCCCAACACCGTTCTCCTCGCCCTGGTGGCGGTCCTGATCGCCGTGGTGATCTCCATACCCGCCGGGGTCCTGTCGGCGACTTTCCGCAACACGTGGATCGACTACACCAGTTCGGTCGGGGCGATGTTCGGCCAGTCGATGCCGAACTTCTGGCTCGGGCTTCTGCTCATCATATTCTTCGCCGTGTACCTGGGCTGGCTGCCCACGTCGGGTTACGACGCCTGGTATTACATCATCCTGCCGTCGATCACGGCGGGGCTGTACGCCACCGCGCGCATCACGCGCCTCGTGCGCTCCCAGATGCTCGACGTGCTGGGGATGGACTACGTGCGCACGGCGCGCTCGAAGGGGATCGTGGAGTGGCTCGTGGTGGTGCGCCACGCGCTCAAGAACGCATCCATCCCCGTCGTCACCCTGGTGGGTTTCGAACTCGGCATTCTGCTCGGCGGCACGGTGGTGACCGAAGCCGTCTTCGCGTGGCCGGGCGTGGGCTTTCTGGTGGTGGACGCCATCAACAACCAGGACTACCCTATCGTCCAGGCGGCGGTGGCGCTTCTGGCGTTCGTTTTCGTTTTCGTGAATCTCGTGGTCGACATCCTGTACGCATGGCTCGACCCGAGAATTTCCTATAGCTAAGGGGCAAGGGCGCACGATGGTTGTCGACGACAGGGCGGCGACGCTCAACATCGAAATCGATGAGGACATGGAACGCGGGCCGAGCGATTTTCAACTCGCCATGCAGGAACTCAGACGCAGGCCGCCGGCGATATTCGGCGCGTTCTTCGTCGCGCTCGTCATCATCTTCGCCCTCGTGCCCGAGTTGTTCTCCCCGCTGGACCCGCTCTCCCAGGACCTGGGGCGCTACCTCAAGGCGCCCGGCTACGTGGACAAGGCGGGAGATACCTACTGGCTCGGCACCGACCAGCAGGGCCGCGATATCCTGAGCCGCATCGTCTGGGGCTCGCGCATCTCGCTCATCGTCGGCATCGCCGCCGTCATCGTGAGCGGACTCATCGGCATCACGGTCGGCATCGTCGCGGGGTATTTCGGGGGCTGGATCGACACCATCATCAGCCGCATCATCGATACGGCCCTTGCCGTCCCGTTCATCCTGCTGGCCATCAGCCTGGTGGCGATACTGGGGCCTAGCCTCCAGAACATCGTCCTGGTCATCGCGCTCAGGACCTGGCTCGTCTACGCGCGGGTGGTGCGCGCGGAGGTCCTCTCCATCAAGGAGAACGAGTTCGTCACCGGAGCGAAGGCGACCGGCTGCGGCACGATACGGATTCTGTTCATCTATCTCTTCCCGAACGTGGCTTCCACGACCATCGTCATCGCCACCCTGTACCTGGGCCGGATGATCATCATCGAATCGGCGCTCTCCTTCCTCGGGCTGGGCGTGCCGCCTCCCACGCCGACGTGGGGCGGAATGCTCGCCGACGGCAGGAGTTTCCTCGACACGGCCTGGTGGATAGCGCTCTTCCCGGGCCTCATCCTCATGCTCACGGTGTTGAGCGTGAACCTTCTGGGCGACTGGCTGCGCGACGTGCTCGACCCGAGAATGAAGCGTCTGGCCGAGTAGCGCCCCCGGCGGGAGGATACCTTCCATGTCGAACCCCCAGCTTCCTTCGAGCGTTCTCGTGCGCGACGTCGTCATGCGCGACGGCATCCAGAACCTGAAGCAGGTGCTGCCCACCGAATTAAAGATCGAGATCATCGAGGGCCTGGCGGACGCAGGCATCCGCCGCATCGAGGCCACGAGCTTCATGAACCCCAAGGCGGTTCCCGCCACGGCGGACGCGGACGAGGTGATGCGCCGCATTGAGAGAAAGCCGGGCGTGCTGTATGAGTGCCTCGTCGCGAATGAGCGCGGCGCGCGCCGGGCGGTGGACGCAGGGAGCGACGGCGTGCAGCAGGTCATCTCCATCACGGACGTGCACAACCGCGCGAACGTGAACCGATCCGTCAAGCAGAGCCTGGAGGAGATGGCCAAAATCTCCAAGATCGTGAAGGGCGCGGGCATCCCCTTCAGCGGGGCGATCAGCCTTTCGACGGGGTGTCCCTACACCGGACGCGTGGCCGAAGAGGTGGTCTACGATATCGCCGAAAAATACGACGCGCTGGGCGTGGACGAGTTTTTCCTGTGCGATTCGATGGGCATGGGCGACCCCGCGCGGATGAGCCGCATGGTGAGCGAACTCAAGAAGCGCTGGCCGGAGAAGGGCCTGGTCGTCCACCTCCACAACACGCGCGGCATGGGCCTCGCCAACGCCCTGGCCTCGATGCAGGCGGGAGCGGACGTCTTGGACGGTTCTCTGGGCGGCATCGGGGGTTGCCCCTTCGCGCCGAACGCTTCGGGCAACATTTCCACTGAAGATCTCGCCCACATGCTCTGGCTGATGGAGGTGGAGACGGGTGTGGACGTGGATGCTCTCATCCGGCTCGCGGAAAAACTGGCCGACGCCATGGAAGCGCCGTTGCACGGCACGGTGTTAAGGGCGGGGAAGAGCTTCAAGAAGACGCCCACGCCCGAGTGGCTTCTGGTGGATGAAGACGCCCGCACCACCCAGGCGGTGGATGAGCTGGCCGTGCGGTTCTAGGCGGGCGGTATCCCCTCCCGTCACCCCGAGGCGTTATTTGCGAGCGAAAAAGTAGGGACAGGTCGCGACCTGTCCCTACAGAGTCGATAAAAACTGCACGCATGCCCTCCCATCACCCCAAATCGATTCCCTCTTGCTCAAGTTTTTCTTCCGTGTAGCCGAGGCGCTCCATCAGGACTTCGCGGTTACTGTTTCCCAGAGGCTCACCCGCGTGGCGCACCTTGCCGGGCGTGCGCGACAGCTTGCCGAAGGCCTCCTGCATCCGCACCGGGCCGCCGAGTTCCGCGTCTTGCACCTCGGTGATGTTTCCGCGCGCGACGACCTGTTCGTTCTCCACTACCATCTTCACGCTGTTGATGGGGGTGGCCGCGCCCTCGAACGCGGTCAAGCGCTCCATCACCTCATCGAGCGTCAGTGTCCTTAAGGTCTTCTGGAGTTCGTCCTCGATGGCGTCCGCGTTCTTCATGCGCTCGCGGTTGTCGGCGAACCTCGGATCCGCGATCAAATCCTCGCGCCCCAGGCCCTTGCAGATGTTCTCGAAGATGGACTGGTTCGAGCCGGCGATGAGCACCCACTGGCCGTCTTTGGTCTCGAAGTTGTTCCGGGGCACCGCGAACTCGAGGCGCGAGCCGCTCCGGCCCTGGATGAAGCCGAGCTGGTCGTAATAGATCACCTGGGGGCCCAGCATGGTGAGCAACTGTTCGTAGATGGCGAGATCGATCTGCTGGCCCGCGCCGCCCCTTCGGTCGCGCTCGAACAGGGCGGTCATCACAAGGAATGCCGCGCCGATGCCCGTCGAGCAATCCCCCAGCCCCCAGGAGGGACTCAGGGGCGGGCCGTCGGGATAGCCGTTGATGTGGCTGAAGCCCGCAAAGGCCTCGGCCAGCGAGCCGAAACCGGGGCGATTCCTGTAGGGGCCCGTCCTGCCGAACCCCGTGATGGAGAGCATGATGACGGCGGGGTTCACCGCTTTTAAGTTCTCATAATCCAGCCCCCATTTTTCGAGCACGCCGGTGCGGTAGTTCTCCACGACCACGTCGGCCCCGGCCACGAGTTTCTTCACCGCCTCGACGCCGAAGGGGGTTCTCAAATCCAGCGTCACGCTCTTCTTGTTGCGGTTGATCATCTTGTAGTAGAGGCCCACGCCGTTTTTGTTGTGGCCCCAGAGGCGCATGGGGTCGCCGCCCCGGGGATTTTCGATCTTGACGACATCCGCGCCGTAGTCCGCGAGATACATGGTGCAGAGCGGCCCCGCCAGATAGTTCGACATGTCCACGACCCGCACGCCCGCGAGAGGCATGCGCGCGGTTTGTTCATCGTTCATGGGTTGTCCTCACGAGAAAGCCTTCGTCTGCGTGTTCAGGAAACGGGGAGAATGCTATCATCCGGCGAATCCTTTTGGAATCAACCGAAGATTTTACGGGGAGAAAGCCATGGGCTACCGGGGCATGCACGTCGTGGACGCCGACGCGCACTATCTCGAGGAAATCCGCGATTTCGCCAAGTATCTCAAAGGCCCCTCCGTCGAGCGTTTCGCCGACTGGAGCGGGCAGTACCACATGCCCGCCCTGGTGGGGGATCAGTACGACGTCATGCTCCACGGCCGCACCGTGCGGGGCGCCGCAGGCGGCAAGGGCGATCAGGACGAGATGCTCGGCATGTCGAGTCCCGCAGACATCCCCGTCGTGATGGAGCGCTTCGGGATCGACACCATCGTCATGATCCCCACCTACATGCTCATGGTCGAGTTCGTGCGAAACGCGAACCACGCCATGGACATCTGCAACGGCTACATCGATTACATGCTGGGCGGCGTGTGCGCGCCCGAGGAGGGAATCTACACGCTGGTGGTGGCGGCAGGCCGCGATCCGGTGCGCGCGGCGAAGATGATAGACCGCGTGGCGGGCGACCCCGCCGTTTGCGGGGTGGAGATGCTCGGGAGCGTCGAGCTTCCCCTGGGGGCCGAGGCGTACAACCCTATCTACGAGGCGGCCCAGCACCACGGCCTCCCGGTCGTCCTGCACGCGAACTTCCTGGGGCCGGACCTTTCGAGCTTCGCCAAGTTTCCCTCCTTCGTCGAGAGCCACGCGCTGGACATGACCTGGTGCAACCAGGTGCAGCTCGTGAGCATGGTGATGGAGGGGGTGCCCGAGCGGTTCCCGGACCTCAAGATCGTATTCCAGGAAAGCGGCATCACCTGGGTGGCGGGCCTCATGTACCGCCTGGACACCGAATACATGCGCCGCCGCGTGGAGGCGCCCCTGCTCCGGAAGCTGCCGAGCGAATACATCAGGGATTTCTATTTCGGCACCCAGCCGATGGAGGAGATGCCGAGAAAGCACTTGAAGATGTTCTTCGAGATGCTCGACGCGGAGAACACCTTCATCTACGCGAGCGACTGGCCCCATTTCGATTACGACGAACCCTCGGCGGTCGCCGACCTCCCGTTCTTAAGCGACGCGGGCCGCCGCAAGATCATGGGCGAGAACGCGCTCGGCGTCTTCCGCTTCACGGAAAAGACGGTCAATCTGAAAGTGAGCGCATAGATGGCGAGGCGGCTCTGGGCGGCGCGCGCCTCCGAGATAGGCCCCGGCGAGCGGATCCGCCTCGAACTCGGCGGCCTCAATCTTGGCATCTTTAGGCTGAGCGACGGCTTTTTCGCGCTGGAGGATAAATGCCCGCACCAGCAGGGCCCCGTCTGCTCGGGGAACCTCTTCCGCGAGATCACGGCTTCCGTCGGAGAGGACGGCAGGGTGCGCGAGCGCTACGCGCGCGATGAGGCGGACGTTCTCGCATGCCCCATGCACGGCTGGGAGTTCGAGGTCAGGACGGGGGAATGCCTCGCCAACAGGAGGAGAAAAGTGCAGCGCTTTCCCGTGGAAGTCGACGGGGAGGACCTCTACGTCATCCTGCCGGGGGGGTGAGGGTCAGAACTGACCTGGGAGGGGGGAGGCTTCACTTCTTCCTTGGGGGGGCTTGTTAAAAAAGGCCACATTTCAGGGGTGGAGGAGCGGGGCAGCTTTTTCAACAAGTCCTTGAGGGTTGTTGGCAAAGAAGCAGGAACGGAATCAACTCCCCCCTTGAGGGGGAGTCGAAGAGGCCGAGCGTTTTTTGCGAAGGCCGATTCGGTGGGGGGTGAAATGTGTTCATCGCCATCCGAATTATCCCCCCCCACCGGTTCGCTTTCGGGCTTACGCCCTTACCTCACCGACTCCCCCTCAAGGGGGGAGTGATTTTTCTCTCTCGTCGGTCGGTTACATACGACAAATCCAGAGCTCCTGACTTTTTCAACAGCCCCGACAAGGGGGGTAGGGGGTGTCTTTAAGGGGGTTTTTCAACAGCCCCCAAATCCCCCTTCTTGACAACCAAACCGCATACGCTTCTATAATTTCCACACATACACAGATTCGACCTGAGTTGCCGGGAGGACGGAGACGTCTTCTTTCTCGGCTCACTTTTTCTGGAGGGGAAACGATGTCCATGCCCACCTACGGTTACGATCACCTGCACTTCCGAAGCGAGGACCCTCACGCGGCCAGAAAATTCTGGGAGGAGATGTTCGGCGCGAAGGTGGTGGACGAGGGCGACCTGGGCGGCTCGCCGATCTTCAGCTTCGATCTGAACGGCATGAGCTTTCTGGTGTCGGGCCGTGCGGAGGGCGAGAACCCCGTGCGCACGACGAGCGACCCGCGCTACGGCCTCGATCATTTCGGCCTCGTCGTCGACGACATGGACCGGGCCGAGAGCGACCTGCGCGCGAAGGGAGCCGACTTCATCTGCGACCCGTGGGAGATCGGCCCGGGGACCAAGATCGCCTTCATCAGAGGGCCGGACGACATCAGCATCGAGCTCGTCTCGCGCGGCTAGGGGGCTGTTGAAACAGTCCCTGCGCGCCCCCTTGAATGGAGGCCGTAGGGGCGGCCCTCCGTGGCCGCCCTTGTCATCGGCTGGAAAACCAACCCTCTGCCCCCTTGACAAGGGCTTGTTGAAAAAGTCTCTCTCCGCCTCATCCTGAGTAGCCGCCGAAGGCGGCGTATCGAAGGTCAATCGCGCCCAATGCGGAAGCGATTGCTCTCGCACGCCGGGAGAGGCCTTTTGACCCTCCCTCTTCGGTCGGGCCAAACCTTCGATACGGCGCTTACGCGCCTACTCAGGATGAGGTTTTGTGGCCGCTTGCGCGGCAGGAAGGATGACCGACGGATAACCCCCAATACCGCCCGCACTAAAACGGGGTTTTTCAACGGCCCCGACAAGGGGGGGTAGGGGGGGTTGCCTGAAGCGGCGAGACGGCGCGAGCGAATATTCCTAGAACTTGCCCGAAAAGGGCAAAATTGACACTATTTGGGAACCCTGCTAGCATTTCAGCATACTTGTAAGGTTGGTCGAAGTAGATTGAGGATTCATCGAACGCCGGAGAGTGGGAATCGCGAACCGGTGGTGTCGTCGCCTCCAGGGCCTCCGTGCCCCGTTTCGCCTCCTGCCGTGAAAACGCATTCCCGTCTCTTCATCTGAAAATGCGAGAGAATCGAGAGGCCCGCTGTCTGGTTTCTTGATTGAGATTGAGGCTTGGATCTGCCCCCGATGGCGGTCGCCCTGCCATAGGGGAGCACAGTTCTCCTGGGCGACGATGGAGGGTTGACCATGAAAGAACTCGGATTGAGTCGTCGGAAACTCCTTCGCAATGCCGCACTTGGAACGGCCGCCCTGGCCTTGCCTGTATCACGGGCGACGCCCTCGGCGGCGATGGTGAAATCGCTCAACTTCTACAGCTGGACCTACGGCATCAGCTTCGTGAAGCAGCGCATCGCCGAATTCGAGAAGCTCGCCAAAATCAAGATCAACTACGGCAATACGCCGGGCAGCAAGTACCACGACACGCTGGTCGTCAAGTTCACGGGGAAAACGCCCCTGGACGTCATCTACATGATCGACGGCCACCTCGCCGAGTTCGTCGAGGCGGGCTGGCTGTACCCCATCGACGAGTTCCCGCGCGTGGATGAGTACAGAAAAGAGTTCATCGGCCCGACCGCCGACGCGCTCACCTACAACGGCAAGCTCTACGGCCTGCCCTACTACGTGGGCCACATGGCGTTCCTCTACAACGAGGAGCACCTGGAGAAGGCGGGCATCGGCGCTCCGCCCAAGACCTGGGACGAGGTGGTCCAGCAGAGCCTCCAGATCAAGAGCAAGGGGATTCAGGAGTATCCCTTCCTGCAGTTCCTGAAAGCCGACTTCTGGATGGGCGAGATGCTCTTCACCATGATGTACAGCCGGGGCGGAAGGTTCGTCGACGAGAAATACAACGTCATGGGCTACGACAAACCGGATTCCGCGGTGGCGCAATCGATCCAGTGGATCATCGACGCGGCCAAGAAGCACAAGATCACGCAGCCCGGCTTCATGGAGCTGAACGAGGTCGCAGCCCTCAAGGCCTTCAGCAGCGGCACGGGCAGCTTCGCCATCCTGCCGAACTACCGGCTGCGGGCCGCGAACGAGCCCAAATCCTCCAAGGTGGCCGGCAAGATCAAGATGGCGCTCATCCCGACCGCCAACAACGCCAAGCCGCACGTGTGCGGCTGGACACGGGCCTACAGCATGACCGCCTCGGCCGCGAAGGACCCCGCGCGCAAGGCGATGTCCTGGAAGATGGTGGACTTCTTGGGCGGCAAGGACAAGTCGGGCACCTACCGCACGGCGAAGAAGTGGTTCACCGAGTTCGGTCTGGGCTTCGGCCACGCGCCGCTGTTCAAGGACCCCGATATCATCAAGGCGGCGAACAACTGGGGCGAGGCGAAGCTCTTCGAGAGCCAGATGGCGCTCAGCAAGCCCAAGGACGGGCAGAAGGCCGTCTGGTACGCCGAGTGGGATCAGTACATGCGTCCGCGCGTGCACAAGGCGATCCTGGGTCAGGCCGACATCGTGGGTACGCTCAAGACCCTGACCAAGCAGTGGAACAGGCTGAAGAGGCGTTACGGCTAGACGTTAGCGGTTGCCTCCCCCGGCAATAAACGGCCGGGGGAGGCGCGATGGAGGTTCTCCTTGGCGAATATCCTCTCCGCCGAAGGGGCGGAACCGGCCGCGCAGGCGGGCCTGAAGGGCTGGTTCACCCGGCGCATGCAGACAGAAGGCGGCATCGCGGCGTTCTTCGTGGGGCCCGCGCTGCTCCTGATGGTGCTGCTCAACATCTATCCCATCCTGCATTCGTTCTACGTCAGCGTCCACGTCTATAACCTGAAGCGGCCCCACAGGAACCCCTTCGTGGGTTTCGAGAACTACGTCATGTTCCTGGAGAGCGAGGATTTCTACAACGCGCTCATCAACACGGTCATCTTCGTCGTGGTGTCGGTGATCGCGGTGGCCCTGATCGGCCTCATCTTCTCCCTGGCGCTCAACGAACTGGGCTCCGGCGTGCGCAAGTGGGCGGTGCCGCTCATCCTCGTGCCCTGGGCGGTGCCCTACGTGGCGAACGGACTCATCTGGGAATGGATTTACCATTCCGACTACGGGGTGCTGAACGGCCTCCTGGTCGCGCTTGGCGTCATCGACAAGTACCAGACGTGGCTCAGCAACCCCGATCGCGCGCTCTACACCCTCGTGAACGCCTTCGTCTGGAAGGAGGTGCCCCTCGCCACCGTCCTGTTCCTGACGGCGCTGCAAGCCATCCCCGAGGACCTCTACAGCGCGGCCAAGATCGACCAGGCGGGCGCCCCGAGGCGCTTTTGGCACATCACGCTGCCGGCGCTCAAGCTGGCCTTCCTCCTGGTGCTGGTCTACACCTCGATCATCTCCATCAAGACATTCGACCTGGTCTACATCCTGACCGAGGGAGGCCCGGGCGACGCGACGGCGCTCGTCTCCTGGTACACCTACGTCGAGACGTTCCGCAACCTGCAGTTCGGTTCCGGCGCGTCGATTTCCTACGTGATCGCCATCGCCACCTTCATCCTGGCGATCGGCTACATCAAGATCCTCTACAGACCGCAGGAGAGTTGATCATGGCCGGCCCGAGCGTTCCCGACGTCAAGGAGATTCAGAGATACCGCCAGGCCGCCATCCTGGGGCGGGTCGTTCTCTACCTGATCGTCGCCGCCATGCTCTTCTACGCGATATCGCCCTTCTACTGGATGCTCAATTCGAGCCTCCAGCTCGAAAAGGACGTGGTGTCGGTGCCGCCCAACTGGGTTCCGCCCACGCTCAACATCGGCAACTACGAGGAGATCATCCTCAGGAAACCGGCCGACACGAGCGTGGCGTTCGACAAGAGCATGGCCGGGTATTCCACGTTCCCCACGGCGGACGTGCTGCCCTCGATGTGGAACAGCTTCGTCGTGGCGTTTGGCGTCACCATCATCAACGTCATATTGGGATGCCTGGCGGCGTATGGTTTCGCGCGTCTTTACTTCAGGGGAAAGCAGTCCCTTTTCTACGTCGTGCTGGCGTCGCGCATCGTGCCCGAGGTGTCCCTGATCGTCCCGTTTTATCTGATGATCCGCGGGCTCGGGCTGCTGGATACCTATCTGGGGCTCATCGTGGCCTACATTCCGATATCCCTGCCGCTGGCGATATTCGTGCTGGTCGCCTATTTCGAGACCGTGCCGCAGGAGATCGAGAGCGCCGCCCGCGTGGACGGCTGCAACCGCTTCCAGACCCTCTGGCGGGTGATCCTGCCGCTCTCGGCGCCCGCGATCGTCACGGCGGCGGTGTTCGTGTTCCTTACGAGCTGGAACGAGTTCCTCTTTCCGCTCGTCCTGACCCAGACGATGAACACCCGGCCCATCACGGTGACGCTGCTCGATTTCGTCTCCGAGTTTTCGGTGAGCTACGCGCGGATGAACGCCGCGGGCGTCGCCTGCGTCATCATTCCCGTCGCCCTGGCCCTCATGTTCCAGCGCTACTTCGTGCGCGGGCTGACGGCGGGCGCGGTGAAGGGCTAGCCGGTTTTCCATAGGAGCGAGTGAGAATGGCGAAGGTCGTTTTGGAGAACTTGACCAAGAATTACGGCGAGGTGGTCGCGGTCGACAACGTGGACCTGGAGATCGCCGACGGCAGATTCGTCGTCCTCCTGGGCCCGTCCGGGTGCGGGAAGACCACCATCCTGAACGTGGTCGCGGGCCTGCTCGAACCCACCGAGGGCGCGATACTCATCGACGGGGTGGACGTGCGCCACATACCGGCTCACAAGCGCAACATGGCCATGGTGTTCCAGAGCTACGCCCTCTATCCCCACCTCCGGGTGCGGGACAACCTGGCCTTCCCCTTGCGGATGATGAAGATGACCAGGGCGGAAATCGACGAGAAGGTCCGCTGGGCGGCCGAGGCGCTGAACATCGAGGAGCTTCTGGCCCGAAGGCCCCGCGAACTCTCCGGCGGTCAGCGCCAGCGCGTGGCGCTGGGCCGGGCGATCGTGCGCGAACCCTGGGCGTTCCTGATGGACGAGCCGCTCTCGAACCTGGACGCCGCGCTCAGGGTCGAGATGCGCGCCGAACTCAAGAAGCTCCACCGCCGCCTCGAAACCACCATGATCTACGTGACCCACGATCAGGTGGAGGCGCTCAACATGGCCGATGAGATAGCGCTTATGAAAGACGGCGTGCTCCAGCAGTACGCCTCCCCCTACGCCGTCTACCACGAACCGGCGAACACCTTCGTGGCGCAGTTCGTGGGCACGCCGCCGATGAACCTCATCCCCGGCGCCCTGGAGCAGGAAAACGGAAGGCTTTGCTTCCGTTACGGCAACTTCGCCGTGGAGCCGTCTCCCGAGCAGCGCAAGCGTCTGGAGGAAAAGGAGAGGGATAAGGTGATCCTGGGGATTCGCCCCGAGGACGTCGTCGTCGAGACCGCCGGCAGCGATGGCGACGGCCACCTGAGCAAGGTGCTGCTACTGGAGCCCTACGGGGCGGATCAGGTGCTCGAACTCGCCTTCGAGGACCTCTCCATCATGGCGCGCACGCCGTCCACTCTTCGGGTCGACATGGGCGATGAAGCCCGGGTGGGCATGCGCGAGGACAACCTCTTCTTCTTCGACGCCGATACCCAACTGGCTATCTGAACCTGCGCCGAGCGGCGCGGGTTTCATCCCCACCCTCATCGACGACACCACTCTCTCTCACCCTGAGTAGGCCGCGCATCTCACTTTCACACTGACCGGCGCAACATTCTCCTCGCCCATAGAGGCATCACCACCCCTCACCCTGAGTAGCCGCCGAAGGCGGCATATCGAAGGGCGAGGGGCTCGCGCCGGGACGAGAGGGCATCCTTCGATACGGCGCTTGCGCGCCTACTCAGGATGAGGTTGATAGTGTAGCCATATGAGAGTCGGGGCGGGTTTGTTCGTCATTCCGGCGAAAGCCGGAAGCCATTTTTGCTTTTTTTATTTTCTATTTGGTTCCCGCCAATGACGAGGAGATGAAAAGCCGGAACATAGTAATTCTGCTTTAGAATGGATTCCGGCTTTCGCCGGAATGACGGCAGAGGTTATTTTCGAGTAATGAGGACTTTTCAACAGCCCTCCGACGAGGGGGTAGAAGAAAAGCCCCCCTGACAAGGGGTTGTTGAAAAAGTCCGAAAGGAAATAAATCACTCCTCCCTTGAGGGGCTTGTTGATAAACCCCGAGAGGAAAATTTGTTTGTGTGTAGGGGTCGCATATATGCGACCCTGATTTTTTTGCCCACTACAAGGGCCGCATGTCTGTAGCGCTCCCAAGAAGGGAGCGCTACCTACAAAACCACCCCTCCTCGGTCGCACAAAACCCTCCTTCATCAGGACTTTTTCAACAACCCCGACAAGGGGGTTTGGGGGGTTACTCCCCTGGCAAAGACTTTCTCAACAACTCCGGGAAGGCAGCGATTGCACCGACCACTCATTGCCTCGATATATGCGCGCAGGTTTGAGGCGTACATGTCCGCGCGCGGCGCAACTCGTGCAAGGGCATGGCGCTGCGAAGCGCCGCCTTGCGGGCATCCACGCGCTCGCGGCGGAACTCCTTCCTACTGCTTAGGTGGCCATAAAGCCTCATCCTGAGTAGGCGCGAAAGCGCCGTATCGAAGGTTTGACCCGACCGAAGAGGGAGGGTTAAAAGGCGTCTCCCGGCGTGCGGAACAATCGCTTCCGCATTGGGCGCAATTGTCCTTCGATACGCCGCCTTCGGCGGCTACTCAGGATGAAGAAGGTGGGGGGGCGGAGCCTGCCCCAAGCGAAGTCGAGGGGCCGCTACTCAGGATGAGAGAGATGTGGGGAGGGAACCCCGATCATCGAATTCTTCACCGTAGGGACAGGCCTCCGTGCCTGTCCTAACGAAGGACAACCACGGAGGGCAGGACGACCCTTTTAGGTTGTCCTGCTACAAAACCATCACGAAGGTTTTTCAACAACCCCCTAGGTGTAGACCTCCTGGATTCCGAAGTATTCCGGGTTGAAGTTCTCGACGATCTCGACCACCTTGTTCACGCAGGCCTCGAAGTACTGGCGGCCCTTCTCCGGCGTGGCCCGGCGCGGGTCGCCGTAGACGCCGTTGTGAACGCGGCTGTCGGGCAGGCGCACGACCGAGGTCACTCCGTGCATATAGGAGAGCACGAGTTCGGGCTTGTACTCCCAGTCGCCCAGGCGGTCGACGTGCACCATGTCCGGGCGGATGTGCATCATGAAGGCCGTCTCGAACTCGTTCGCGTGGGTGCCCTCGCGGAAGTTGTCGCCGATGGCGTCGCACGCCTCCTTGTCCACCATGAAATAGCTTCCCGCGACGATGAGTTTGTCTCCGTCCCTGCCGTAGCGGTCCATGAGCTTGAACATCATGGTCTGGAGCAGAGGCAGGTTGGGGTTGTGGCCGTTCAGGAAGAAAATCCGCTTGAAGCCGTTGCGCACGAGGCTCTCGGTGATCTCGGCGACGCAGGCCATGAAGGTATCGACCGTGAAGCTGATGGTGCCGGGGAAATTCTCCCAGACTTCGGAGTAGCCGTAGGGAAGCGGCGGGGCGACGAGGCAGCCCGTCCTGTCGCCGACGGCCTTCGCGACCTCGAACGCGCTCGATATGTCCACCTGAACCGGCAGGTGCGGGCCGTGCTGCTCGGTCGAGCCCACCGGCTGGATGATGACGGGGTTTTCGGGAATCAGGTCGCGGATTTCCATCCAGGTCAGGTCGCTCAGCATCATGGCGTCGTTTCCTCCATAAGGTTTCGGACTCAGCCGGAGACGGCCTCGGCGGGTTCTCCCTCATACATTTTGAACAGCGCCAGATCGAAGCCGTCCGGGTCGTAGAAAATGGCGGCCCGCCAGTAGCGGCCCGGGCCGCGCCACGTCACCTGGGGCGGGGTGGCGAACTGCACGCCCTTGGCCACGAGGTCCTCGTAGGCGGCGTCCATGTCTTCGGGCTCGAAGGCGATGTGGCTGCTGCCCACGTCGTTCAGCGCCGGCGGATTGTCGTAGGGTTTTCCCTCCGCTTTCAGGAACTGGATGAGTTCCACGACCGCGCCTCCCGCCTGGAGCATGACGATGCGGAGCTTGCTCTCGGGCGTGGTCGAGGCGTACTGGATACCCTCCTCGTCGGAGGAGATGTCCTCCACCACCTCGAAGCCCAGGGTGTCGCGATAAAAAGCAATGGACTTTTCGATGTCCGAAACCGTTCTGCTGGAATGGTGCATGGGACCTATCATGACGATCTCCCCCCATTGGTCTGAGATAACCTTGCGGGCCAACCGTCTTTCGGGATGGCGCCCGTACCGGAAACTTCATGTACGAGATGTGGATGTAGTGTAGCACAAAACTATCAGGGGAGCGCAAAACGCCCGGTTGAATAGGGGCTGTTGGAAAGCGTTGCTGAACGAGGGTTTGACCCGTTCGATGAAAGGGTAAGTTCACTCCCCCTCTTAAGTATCATGGGCAACCGAGAAGTAAGGAATCACTCCCCCCTTGAGGGGGAGTCGAGGAAGCCAAGCGTTTTGTGCGAAGGCTGACTCGGTGGGGGGTGAAATGCGTTTTATCGCCATCCGAATTATCCCCCCCACCGATTCGCTTGCGGGCTTGCGCCCTTAGCTCACCGTCTGGCTTTCCCCTCGGGAAGCCAGACCCTCAAGGGGGGAGTGGTTGGTTAGTGTTCTGCAAAGTAGGAGTAAAGTTTCATCCCTCCATGGTCGATTCCATTCGCCGAATCACGAAAGCAGGGCTTTTTCAACAGCCCCAATGGGGGGAGACTGCGAGCTTGGAAGCCGGGGAGGTTTGCGAAAAAGAGTTGTCCGAAACCCGTTCAACTCCCCCTGAAATTCGGTTTGCGTTTCTCATGAAAGGCCTCCACGCCCTCCTTGAAATCATCCGACTGGCGAAGCCGCGAGTAGCAATGCCCCTCCAGTTGTATTCCCAGGGACAGGAAGGTGTCTTCGGTCTCGTTGAGCAGGCGCTTGGCCGTCCGCTGCGCGAGCGGGGCGAACTGACAGAGCTCGGCCACCAGGGCGTCTGTGGCTTTTTCCAATTCCTCGTCCGGCACGACCTCGGAGACGATGCCCCACTCATACGCCTGGCTGCCGCCGATGCGCTTCGAGCGCATGACGATGTGCTTCGTCCGTGTGATGCCGATCATCTTCTGCAGGCGCGCCGAGCCGCCCGAACCGGGAATCTGCCCCAGGCGCTGCTCGGGCAGGGCGTAGAGGGCCGTCTCCGACGCGATCCGGAAATCGCACGCGAGCGAGATCTCGAAGCCCACGCCGAAACAGTAGCCGCGGTTGGCTGCGATGGTCGGCTTCTCGCACCGCGTGGGCGCGGCGATGTTGTCGGCCAGGTTCGAGACGTGCTCGGGCGAGGCCTCCATGAAGCCGCGGATGAACCCGCCCGAGGAGAAGTTAGGCCCCAGGGCGCGCAACACGATGACACGCACGCGCTCATCGCGGTCCAAACTCTCGAAGGCGGCGCGCAGCTCCTCGCGCTGGCCCATGCTGATCGTGTTCATCTCGCCGCGGTCGAGAATAACGTCGCCGCGCTGTTGTTCGGCGTCCACTTCGACCGTGAAGCCGTCGAAACTCGCGCCGTGCAGGTCTTCGCCGTTTGTCATCGCCTGGGTTCTCCTATCGTTTCGGTAGCGTTGCTTCTATTCCGCGGGCGCCATTTGCAGCAGCGCCTTCTTGTCGATCTTGTCACTCGCGACGCGGGGAAATTCGGGCAGCTCGATGAAGCGCGCCGGTATCTTGTAGGTGGCGAGGCCGCTCGTCCTGAGCGCCTCGGCCAGAGCTTCCGCGTCGAGGCTCCTGCCCTCGTGGGGCTGGATGAACGCCCAGGGCGCCTCGCCGTATTCGGGGTCGGGCGCCGCGACCACGGCGCACTCGAAGACGTCGGGGTGTTTGGCGATCTCGCGCTCGACCTCGACCGGCAGTATCTTCTGGCCGCTGCGGTTGATGACCTCCTTGCTGCGGCCCAGAAGCCGCAAACGGCCGTCCTCGTCGACGGCCGCGATGTCGCCGGTGGCGTTCCATCCCTCCGACCAGACCGCTCGCGTGCCTTCCGGATCCTTCCAGTAGCCCGAAGACGCGTAGGGGGCCGAGAGCTTGAAGTGGCCGACGCTCCCCCGGGGCAGCGCGTTTCCGTCCTCATCCTCGATTCGCCAGCGGCATCCCCGGTGCGAGAGACCGACGCTGCCGTTCAGCCTGAGTGCTGCGGGCTCGTTGAAATCCGCGTGCGCGAAGCCGGGGGTTTCCATGCTGCCCGCCGCGACCACGACGCGGCAATCGGTGAGGCTTTCCACATGGCGCGCCGCATCGAGATCCGCCGCCGCCGTGCCGACCCGTATGGCGCGCAGCGAGCGCAGATCGAACGAGGCGAGATTTTCCTGCGCCAGGCGGTTCAGAATGACGGGCACGGTCGTCGCCACGGTGATCTTCTTGCTCTCGATGAGCGCCAGCAGCGCGCGCGCGTTATAGGATTCGGGGAAGGTGAAGGCGCACGGCGCCATCCCCGACGTCACCCAGACCAGCAGTCCCGCGCCCCCCGCCATCGGCGCGAAAACGCCGATGTTGTCGTCCTCGCTGATACACAGCCGCGCGCCGTTGGCGCGGGCGAGGCACATCTGCGCCCCTTCAGGCCATTCGCACAGCTTCGAAAAGCCGCTGGAGCCGCTCGAAACCGTGATCATGGAAATCTCATCAAAGCGGAAAGCCCGGTCGGCTATTTCCTCCAACGCTCCCGCGTTCTCGGGCGGCCCGGTCAGCCCGGCCCAGGGGAGCCACCCCTCGGGAGATTCGCCGGAGAGATCGACGAGAAGCGTGTGCGTGGTGACGCCTGCCGCCTCATTCGGCCAGGTTTCTCCTCCATCATTCCCGGGTTCAGGCGAGGCGAAGATGACGCTCGGCTCCAGTTCCCGAAAGGCGTAGCCGAGTTCCATGCCCCGCCACTGCATGGGGGCGAAACAGCCGATGATGCCCGCTTTCTTGAGCGCGATTCTCAAGACTATCTCGCGGTTCGAGGAGGCCATTTGCACCAGGGCGCGGGCGTCGCGCTCGATTCCCCGCGCGATCAGGTTCGCGGCGATGCGGTCGGTGAGTTCATCCAGCCTCCGCCAGGTGATCTCCTCTTGCGAGTCGCGGCAGGCGATTTTGTCCGGAAAATCACGCGCATAGGCGGCGTAGCGCTCCACCATCGTCTCGCGCGTCCAGTAGCCTGCGGCGAGGTAGGCCTCGATTTTATCCTGGTCCAGAAGAGAAGGCTTCATGCGCGATCCCGGAATCAGCGGCCCTTGTACTCGGGCGCGCGCTTTTCGGCGTAGGCTTTCAAGGCCTCGCGGCTGTCCTCGGTCGCCATGCAGATGGCGTAGAGCTTTCGCTCGAAGTCGATGCCCGCGAGAAGCTCGGTTTCCGTGGAGCGCAGGACGGCGTCGCGCCCGGCGACGAAGGCTATGGGGGATTGCGCTCCGAGCAGGCGCGCCAGCTCCTTCGCGCGGGGCATGAGGTCGGCCTGCGGCATGACCTCGGTGACCAGGCCGATTTCGCGCGCGGTCTCGGCGTCGACGCGCTGCCCCGTCAGGATCATCTGCATGGCCCAGCCCAGCCCCACGAACCGGTAGAGGCGCTGCGTGCCGCCCGAGCCGGGAATCTGGCCAAAGTTGATCTCCGGCAGCCCGAGCAGGGCGTTCCCGCTCGCGATGCGGATCGTGCAGCCCATCGAGAATTCGAGCCCTGCGCCGAAACAGTAGCCGTTGATCGCGGCGACGCTCGGCTTGCCGAGGCGCTCGATGGCGGTCGGAAGCTCCTTGCGCAGCGAGGCCGAGGGGCCCATCTCCGAGACGAGTGTTCGCTGCTCCAGTTCGGGGATGTTGGCGCCGGCGGAAAACGACTTCTCTCCATGCCCGGTGAAGACGATGGCCTTCACGGCGTCGTCGGTCTCGGCGCGTCGGGCGCAGTCGAGCAGGTCGACCCGCATCTGGTGGGTCATGGCGTTTCGCTTCTCGGGCCGGTGCAGCGTGACGATCAGCAACTCACCGTCCATCTCGGTGCGCACGTTCTCATATTCCATATGGCGTATGCCCCCTGTTCCATGAGATTTTATCGTCGTCTCAGGCGGCGTCCGCCTCGGCGCACGCCCCTGCGTTCATTGTAATGACGATATGCGCCGCTCAGGTCAACCGGCGTTTGGCCGGTCGCGCAAACGCACGACCCGTCCGTGAGGAGCGCCCGGCGGAAAAGCGTTCACTGCGGCGTCCCGGCCCTCTTGCGAGAGAGCCGGGACGCCGCAGCGGGCTATGAAGGAAAGTATGCGTCCGGTCCCGCTAGGCGCCCAGCTTGAGCTTGAGCCAGTCGAAAATCTCGTGCGCGTAGGGGGGCACGTTGTCCATCTGGCAGTGCTGGGCGCCCGTTTCGGTCCCCTTGACGATTCGGAGCGTCTTGTCCTTGGAACCCGAGGCGTTGAAGAGCCTTTTCGCGTCGGCGAGGGGGATCTGCTGGTCGCCTTCCCCGTGGATCAGCAGGAACGGGCAGCGCATGTTCTGCACCACGCCCTCGAGCTTGAAGTCCGCGAGGACGTCGAGGCACTCCTCGGTGGAGCCCAGGTTGAAAATCCACTCCAGGTGATGTCCGGGAACCGAGAGGGCCGTCTTGTAGGCGGCGGCGATTCTGTCGCGCCACACCCGCTGGTAGTCCCAGATCGCCCCCCAGGCCACGCACGCCTTGAAGCGGTGCTCCATGCTCGCGTTTCTGGGCGCGTAGTAGCCGCCCAAGCTGATCGCCATGACGCCGGCGCGCTTCGCGTCCACGTCATTTCGTCCTTCGAGATAATCGAGGGCCGCGGCGCCCGCGGTTTCATGATCGTGGCGCAGGAAGAGCTTCCTGAAGCGGATGGCCTCCCCGTTTCCGGGCGCGTCCACGGCGAGGACGCTCATCCCGCGGCGCACGAGGTCTTCCGCGCCCAGGATGTACTGAATCTCCTTCGAAACGTCGAAGCCGTCGAAAGAAACCACCACGGGCGGTTTCCGCTTCCTCGTGTTCTGCGCGTGAATGAGGATGCCCGGCAGCGTCTTTTTGCCCTCGAAGGGGATCTCCACGTGCTCGATGCGCGGCGCGTCCGTGAGCGCGGCGAAGCGCTTGAAGCTGTCCAGCGATTTGCGGTACGCGGCGTTCGCCGCCTTGTCCTTGGGCGTGCGGAAGCGTTCGCCGAGCTGATAGTAGAAACACGCGCGCTTGAAGAAGGCGGCGGCGGAGAGGTCGTTCTTTTTCCGCGCGGCGGCCATCCCGAGGGAGCGCATCCTGTCGGCCTCGCTCACCCATTCGGCGAACCAGGCGTCGTCGTCGCCTATCTTGCCCTTGAGCTTGCGGCAGACCCTGTCGACCTCGCCCATCGTGGACGAACCCCAATAGGACGTGGAATAGGCGATGCCCACACCGGCGGACCAGCGGTAGTCATCGGGAAAATACGCGAACCACGGTTCCTTGCGGACGGCTTGTGCGGCTTTTGCCATGAGGCGTTCTCCTTGCGAGAAGTAGAAGATTATCGTGCACGTATCTGTTGAGGGCCGGCGCAGGAAAATCGAGAAAAGCGGATTCTGCAATCCGTTCGTTCTTCGAAATTCAGGCTTCCTCGTTTCTTTGTCCCAGTGGCGGGGAATATATCACAGCGCCGTTCCGCCCGTCATCGGGGATGGGATTTGCATACCGGGTGGGATCAAATTCTCGGATGATGGTGACATAAGATGTACGCATCGTAGTGTCCTCATCGGGACTGCCCCACAGGCCCCCGTGCCTGTCCTGATGGTATTTGCATCAATAAGGGACAACCACAGGGGGAGGGAAAACCAAAAAGGGTTGATTTAACGATTGATTGCAGTGCAATCACATGATAGGGTGAAATCCGGCGTAACAGGAGGGCATGAGAATGGCGAGCATCACGATACGCAATCTCGACGACGACGTGAAAACGCGCCTTCGCGTGCGTGCGGCGGAGAACGGCCGCTCCATGGAAGAGGAAGCGCGGGTGATCCTGCGCGAGGCGGTCGGTCGGGAAGAAGTGCCCGTGAAGGGTCTGGGGACGGCGATACACGAACGGTTCAAGCCTTTCGGCGGTGTCGAGTTGGAGTTGCCGCCACGCGATCCGATGCGTGAACCGCCCCGCTTCGATTGAGGGGCGGCGATGGTATTGCTCGATACGAACGTGGTGTCCGAATTGATGCGCGATTCCCCAAATCCGGAAGTACTCGCCTGGGTGGACGACCAGCCGTCACGAGAGTTGTTCGTGACGGCGATTACGGAGGCTGAAATCCGCGCTGGGATCGCTTTTTTGCCCGAAGGCGCGCGCCGCCGGGGTCTTGTGGACACCTTCGAGAGAACTCTCGGGGATTTATTTGCATACCGCGTTCTGCCGTTCGACAGCGAAGCGGCGCGCGCCTATGCGGAGGTTGCAGTTGCCCGGCGCGTCATCGGGCGTCCGATCTCGCAGCCGGATTGCCAGATAGCGGCGATCGCTATCGCGCTTGGAATGTCCGTGGCGACGCGCAACGTTCGGGATTTTTCCGACACCGGTATTCAAGTGATAGACCCATGGGCGGGCGCGTGAGGGTATTCCTTTCACGAAACGCCCCTACAAATATCGGCCCAGCGCCTTCCTGAGCGCCTCTTCATGGCCGAGGCCGAGAATCCAGGCTTCTTCCGTTTCGATGATGCGGCGCTCCTCGGCGTCGAGATCAGGAGCGCCCTCGAACAGGGGCGAGAGGCCGCCCTGCAAGTCGAGCCTGGCGAAGGCCTCCGCGTTCACGCGGACCTGGGCGGCGTCAGGTATCTCGCCTTCATTCATGCGCTCTCGAACCTCATTCCTGATCAGAGAAGGATAGATTTCAGCGATGACGGCGGGTGCTTCGGGCGCGCGCAAGCTGGTATCGAAGGGCCAGACGGCGAGCCGGCCTTTGGTGCGCGGGTGTTCGACGAGGCGCTTTATGGCGGGAAGGCCGAGGAGCACCTGTGAGCCGACGGAGCCTGCGTAGGCCAGTTGCCATACGGTCTTTGCGCCTTTGGCGTGGGAGTCGGCGATGCGCCGCTCGGGGGGATGAGATTCCCGGCACGTGCGAAGCCTTGATTTACCGGGGATATCTGGATACGGCCATTCCTTCCCTTTTTTCTGTGTCGTATTTCCCCAGAAAGGGCCGACTCCGGGATAAGTGCGGTTGATCTCCGCCGCGACTGCGAAGCGGTTATTGGCGTTGTCCTTGGTATCCTCGATGCGGGCCGCCAGCCAAGTCCAGAGCGCGTGAGCGGACGCCTCGCCGGTCAGGCGCGCCGCCACCCCCGCCGGGTAGCCGAAGGGAAAATCGAAGCCGATCAACACGCGGCGAGCGGCGTCGAGTTCCGTGGCGATGAGATCGGCCAGACGCTCCACCGCGTCATGGCGGGTGCGGGCGTAGGCGGGTTCGTCTACCGCGCCGTCTTTAGCTAGGGCCCACCAGATGGCGTCCTTGGTCGGACGGGCGGGGCTCGGCGTCGAGCGCGCCGACCAGTCGACGATGACGTGGGTGTGGAAGATGGTCATGGGCTGTTGAAAAACCTCTTCTTGCCAGGGGACAAAGGCAAGAGTTACGTTCAAAACTTGTGTATGGGCTGAATTGAAGAAGGCGGCGCATCCTGCTGAAATAGGGTTGTCCAAAGCCCGGTCATTCAGCACAAGGAGATGCGCCACCATGAGAGAAGATACGACGATTCCCTTGAGGAATCCAGCCTTACGAGACGAGTTGAGCGAACTGTTGCGCGCGGGCGCGCGACGAATCATCCGCCAGGCGGTGGAAGCGGAGTTGGCGGCTTATCTGGAAGAGCATGCGGGCGACCATGACGCGCAGGGCCGCCGCGCGGTGGTGCGCAACGGGTATCTGCCTTCTCGGGAGGTATTGACGGGTGTGGGTCCGGTGCGGGTTCAAGTTCCTCGGACGCGGGACAGGTCGGGCGCGGGGCGGCGTTTCCGTTCGGAGCTTTTGCCGCCGTATCTGCGCAAGACGCGGCGCGTGGAGGCGGTGATACCGTGGCTGTACCTGAAGGGGGTATCGACGAACGACTTCGGCGAGGCGCTCACGGCGCTGTTCGGCGAGTCGGTGAAGGGCTTGTCCCCGGCGAGCGTCTCGCGTCTCAAGGAGGGCTGGGAGCGCGAGTACTTACAGTGGCGCGAGCGGGACTGGGGCGGCGAGGAGTTCGCGTACTTGTGGGCGGACGGCATCTACGTGAACGTGCGCAGCGGGGAGCGGCGCTGTCTTCTGGTGGTCGTGGGCTGCGACGCGCGGGGCCGCAAGCGCTTCCTGGCCCTGGAGGCGGGGTTCCGTGAATCGAAGGAGAGCTGGAAGGCGGTTCTGCTCGGCCTGCGGGAGCGGGGGGTAAAGGCGGCGAAGCTGGCGGTGGGCGACGGGGGTCTGGGGTTGTGGTCGGCGCTGGCCGAGGTGTATCCCGAGACCCGGGCGCAGCGCTGCTGGGTGCACAAGACGGCGAACGTTCTCGACAAGCTGCCCAAAAGCGCTCAGCGCGAAGCGCGGCCGATGCTGTACGAGATGTGGAGGGCGGAGACCCGCGAGCACGCGGAGAAGGCGTTCGAACGCTTTCTCGCCACCTGGGAGGCGAAGTACCCCAAGGCCGCCGCGTGCCTGGCGGGGGACCGCGAGGAGTTGTTCGCCTTCTACGACTTCCCGGCGGCGCACTGGCGGAGTCTTCGGACGACGAACCCGATCGAGTCGACCTTCGCCACGATCCGGCTGCGAACGGCGAAGACGAGGAACTGCCTGAGCGAGAAGACGGCGCTGAGCCTGATTCACCAACTCGCCATGAGCGCCGAGAAGCGATGGGGGCGGCTGGGCGGCCTGGGTCATCTGGCCGACGTGATCACCGACGTGAGGTTCATCAATGGGGTGAATGAAAAAGAAACCGGCAGGGAGGCCGCTGAACTCAAGACGGCCATACACAACATTTGACAGTAACTCCAAAGGCAACCCCCCCTACCCCCCTTGTCAGGGGGGTATAAAAAGGCGATGCACCCCCGCCGGGCTGAGGGGGTTTTGCTTTTTCTTGCCCCCCTGACAAGGGGGGTAGGGGGGGTTGCCTTATGGGGTATCCCCCTCAAGGGGGGAGTGAATTTCTCTCTCCCCGGTTAGGTTTGACTCTCAAGGGAAGTAGTTCCGATTTGTTCGCCATCCCCGCAGGGACAGGTCGCGACCTGTCCCTACAAAAGCGATCACGGGGGACGTCCTGGGGCAGCGGCCTCAGGACAGGCACGGGGGCCTGTCCCTGCAAGTAACCCTGCGTCAGGCGGACATCCTCTTCACCCGCAGAGCTTCTCCTGGAGCCAGTCGAACATGTAGGTCGTGCCGATGGCGTAGTTGTCGCGCTGGCAGTGCTGGGAGCCGCCTTCCTTCACGGTGAAGACCTTGAGCGTCTTGTCCTTGGAGCCCACGGCGTTATAGAGCGCCTTGGCGTCCCGGAGCGGGATCTGCTTGTCGTCCGCCCCGTGCGTGACGAGAAACGGGCACCGCATGTTCTGCACGACGCCGTCGAGCTGGAAGCCCTCGAGCTTGACCAGCGCGTCGTCGAGCGAGTCGGCGTTCAGGATCCACTGGATGTGATGGCCCGGCACGGAGAGCTCCGCCTTGAACGAAGCCTCGATGCGCTTTTTCCAGGTGGCGTAGTAGTTCCAGATCGCCCCCCAGGCGAGGCACGCCTTATATCTATGCTCCAAGCTGGCGATGCGCGGCGCATAGTAGCCGCCCAGGCTGATGGCCATGACGCCGGCGTTCCTGGCGTCCACGTCGTTTCTGGTTTCGAGGTAATCGAGTGCGGCCGAGCCTGCGACCTCGTAGTCCGGGCGAAGATAGATGTTGCGCAGGCGGATGGCCTCGCCCGTTCCGGGGCCGTCCATCACCAGACAGCTCATGCCCCGGCGCACCAGATCCTCCACGCCGCGCGTGAACTGGAGCTCCTTCGTCACGTCGAGCCCGTCGAAGAAGACCACGACGGGAGGCTTTCTCTTCCGCGTGTTCTCCGCGTGCACGAGATAGCCGGGGAGTTTCTTTCTGCCCTCGAAGGGGACTTCCACGGCCTCGATTCTGGGCCTGTCCGTCAGGCGCACGAAGCGGCGGAAGGTGTCGAGCGATTTCTTGAACGTGTCGACCGCGCGCTTGTCCTTGGGCGTCCGGAAGCGCTCGCCCATCTGGTAGTAGCAGGTGGCGCGCTTGTAGTGGGCGGCGGCGGAGAGGTTCTGCTTCTTGCGCTCGGCGGCGCGGCCCAGGTCCCGCACGGTGTCGCCCATGCGGTCCCACTCGCGGAACCACAGGTTGTCGTCGCCGAGTTTCTTGTAGAGGCGGCGGCAGACCTTGTCGACCTCGCCGATTTCCGTCCCGCCCCACTGCGCGCTCGACACCATGCCGCAGATGGCGGCCGACCAGCGGTAGTCCTCGGGAAAGTACGTGTACCAGTTCGTGTTCGCGGGTGCTTCGGGCATGTAGAACCTCCTTCGCGTCGCATTCGGAACGCGGCGGAACCGACGAGGCGAGACGCCCGGGTCTGAGTCGCGCGAATGCGGGGTTTCGGGTTGAATGTAAGCGCGCGGGATCATATCTTTGTTCCACGCTGATAATCAAACCGATGAGCCGACCGCGGGCGTCTCGAGGATGAGGAGTGTGTGATGAGCGAGGGGAAAGACTTTAGCGCCGTACTGGATTACATCGACGAGAACGCGGACCGCTTCGTGGCCGATCTGCAGGAACTCTGCCGCCAGCCGAGCATCTCGACGACCAACGTGGGGATCAGGGAGATGGCGGCCCTGCTGGAAGCCCGCGTGGCGCGCTCGGGCCTTGAGACGACGCTCCATGAGACGGGAGGCAACCCGATTCTCACCGCAAGCCTCGGGGGCGGCGGGGGCAAGACGCTTCTCTTCTACAACCACTACGACGTTCAGCCCGCCGAGCCGCTCTCGGAGTGGGACACGCCGCCGTTCGACGCGGAGATTGTCGACGGCGCCGTCATCGCGAGAGGGTCGACGGACAACAAGGGCAACATCATGAGCCGTCTGGCGGCGTTCGAGGCTTTCCTGGCGGTGCGCGGCGAGCTGCCGTGTTCGGTCAAGTACATCATCGAGGGTGAGGAGGAGGTGGGAAGCCCCTCGCTCGAACCATTCGTGAAGGAAAACGCCGATCTGCTCGCGGCGGACGGCTGCGTCTGGGAGGACAACACCACCCGCGTGGACATACCCGTGCTCTCGCTCGGCAACAAGGGGCTTTGCTACATGGAGCTCACCTGCCGGACGGCGAACGTGGATTTCCACAGTTCGAACGCCCAGATATACGAGAACGCGGCCTGGCGGATGACGTGGGCGCTCTCGACCATGAAGGACCAGGACGAGAACGTGCTCGTCGAGGGCTTTTACGACGACGTCTTGCCCATCACCGAGATCGAGGACGAACTCATCCGCCGCGTGCTGCCCTACAACGGAGCGGAGCGCATCGAGAAGTTCGAGCTCAGGAAATTCCTGCTCGACATGAAGGACGAGGACCTCCCCCGCCGCCACCTCGCGAACCCGACATTCAACATCGCGGGTTTCGACGGCGGCTACACCGGCGAGGGGGTGAAGACCATCGTCTCCGCCCGCGCGCGGGCCAAGATAGACTGCCGCCTCGTGCCGGACCAGGACCCCTACAAGATAAGGGACTGCGTGCGCGCGCACCTGGACAGGCACGGCTTCGAGGACATCGGCGTGGAGCTTCTGTTCACCTCCTACCCGGCGAAGAGCGACCCCGAGGCCGATATCGTGAAGGCCTGCAACGCGGCGGCGCACAGGCTCTACGGGGAGGACGCCATCATCAACCCCTTCGGCAACGGCAGCACGCCGACCTATATCGTCTTGAAGCATTTGGGCATTCCGCTGTCCTCGACCGGGGTGGGCCGCATCACCTCGCGCACGCACAGCGCGAACGAGAACCTGAAAATCGCGGACTTGATAGACGGGGCCAAGTGGATGGCCGCCATCTGCGAGGAGTTCAGCGGGCTGTAAAGAGTTCATGGGGGCCGCGCGCGGGGTTGTTGAAAAAGTCAGGAACTCTGGATTTGTCGTATGTAACCGACCGACGAGAGAGAAGAATCACTCCCCCCTTGAGGGGGTTGTTGAAAAACCTCTCTCCGCCTCATCCTGAGTAGCGGCGGAGCCGCGTATCGAAGGATGCCCTTTTGCCCGGCGCGAGGCGTTCGGCTCCCCTCGCCCTTCGATACGCCGCCTTTGGCGGCTACTCAGGGTGAGGAAAAAGCGTTGGCGGTTTGCGGGGGGCGCAGACGGGACTTTTTCAACAACCCCCTCAGGGGAGTGGATTTGGAATTCTCCTTAACGGGGAACGATCTTGGTAGGGGCCGCATACCGGTTTTTTGGCAGCCGCGCGTGCGCTCCCTTTGTTCGTGCGGAAGTCATACACACAGGAGAAGAAGATGCACGTTTTCGATCTGGAAAAGGAAAAGGAATTCAGCACCGAAAAGCACGTGGAGAAAATTCTGGGCCGCTACGAGGAGGGCGACGTGACGGTGGCCTGCTGGGAGCCCGGACAGGTGAGCCCCTACCACTGCCACCCCTACGCGACGGAGATCTATTTCTGCTACAAGGGCGGCGGCAGGATGAAGACCCCCACCGGCGAGGTCGACGTGATCCCCGGTTCCTTCATCGTCCATCCCCCGGGCGAGCTTCATGAATACACCAACGGCTCCGAGCGCACGCTGCTCTACCGGGTGCGCTACGGGGGAGACAAGCTCTCGCGCCACAAGGAGTGGCCCACCAACCCGAACTGGAAGGCCCGGCCCGAGGACGAGGAGTATTTCAAGGGCGCGTAGGAGGGACTCTCCAGCGGGTTTCCATGGCGCATGATTCCGGTTTCCAAAATGAGGTAGGGGCGGTTCGCGAACCGCCCCTGCGGGGGGTCGTTGAAAAAGTCTTTGTCAAGGGAGTACCCCCCCCCCCCCCCGAGGAGGGAGGGAATCCCGATCATCGAATTGTTTACCGTAGGGACAGGCCTCTGTGCCTGTCCTGACGAAGGACAACCACGGAGGGCAGGACAGGCACGGAGGCCTGTCCCTACAAAACCATCGTACCCCCACCGCTTGAGAGGGACTTTTTCAACAACCCCTCCTCACTCGCGTTTGGCCCCCCTACTCGGAGCGCGCCCATGAACGACACGATGGATTTCGATGAGCGCATCTCGCGCCGGGCGGAAGCCATGTATCTGACGACGGACCTGACCGAGGTCAGGCGTCGGACGATAGACGCTATGAGGCTCTTCCCCGGCGCGCGCGTTCTGGACGTGGGTTCCGGTCCCGGCCTGTTCGCTGATGAGATGGCGCAGGTGGTCGGCCCGGCGGGTTTGGTGCGCGGCGTGGACATCAGCGAACCGATGATCGGGATCGCCCGGGCGCGCTGCGACGATAAGCCATGGGTCGACTTTCAAATCGCCGACGCCGTATCACTCCCCTTCGAAGACGAGTATTTCGACGCCTGCGTGAGCGTGCAGGTGCTCGAGTTCGTGGCTGACGTGGATGCGGCCTTGCGCGAGTTTCACCGCGTTTTGAAGCCCGGCGGACGGCTCGCGGTCAGCGACGCCGACTGGGGCGCCACGGCGTGGCGCAGTGAGGATGCGGTGCTTTGCGAGCGGGTGATGGATGGATGGACGTCGGGCTTCGCCCACCTGAGGCTTCCGCTCACGCTCAAATCCAGGATCGAGGCGGCGGGCTTCGTCGATGCATCCGCCCACGCGATTCCCGTTTTCAATTCCGCCTGCGAACCTGAAGGCTTCAGCTTTCACTTCATCCGTCAGATTCAGGGCGTCGTCCCCGGCAGGACGAACCTCACGCAGGAGGAAGTAGACGCATGGGCGCAAGAATTGCGCGGCCTGAACGAGCGGGGCGCATATTTCTTCTCGCAGACGAGGTATCTGTTCGCGGCCGATAAGCCGCTTTGAGGGATCAGCCCTCTTTCGATTTTATCTTCTTGTAGACCACGGGGATGAGGGAGAGAACCGCGAGACCCACCAGCGCGAGCATGACCTGGGGCGTCAAAATCCCCTTGGCGGAGAACTCACCCCCCGCCTCGAATATGCTGCCGAGCCCCGCGCCCACCGAGGCGAAGACGAACGAGCCGGGAATGATGCCCAGGAACGTGCCGATAAAGTAGACGCTCAATGACACCCCCAGGAACGCGGGCACGAGGTTCACCACGAAAAAGGGAAAGATCGGAACGAGCCTCAAGACGAGCAGGTAGCTCAGCGCGTTTTCCTGAAAGCCTTCTTCCATCTTCTGGAGCCAGGGGCCGGCCTTCGCGCGCAGGGGGTCGCCGAGCGAGGTCTTGGCCGCGATGAAGAGAACCGTCGCCCCCACCGTCGCGCCCACGACGATATACAGCGCGCCCCAGACCGTCCCGAACAGGAAGCCTCCGGTGATGCTCATCACCAGGCCGCCGGGGAGGGAGAAAATCGTGACCGCCGCGTAGGCGAGCATGTAGGCGATGACGGCGAGCGCGCCGTTGTCATGCACCCACCCCTTAAGCAGGCTCTGGTTTTCTCTCAAGGTCTCGAAGGTGAGGTAGCGGCCCAGCCCCGAGTAGAAGAAGGCGACCAGGACGAGGACGAGGGCAAGCGGGATGATGAAGTTCTTGTAGGAGAGTTTTTTTTCGGTTTCGCTCATTTTCGGATGGCTGCTTTCGTTTTCGGGGTGACGTTGTGTGAGGATGCGGCTGCTCCACATGGCTCGCGGCCCGGCGCATGACCTGCGCCGCGTTTTGCTTCTATCACATTTCACGCGCGGGTCAAATCGTACTGTCTGGATAAAAAGGTGGCGATATTTGCGCATTTGCGCGAAAATAAGTCATCGCAATGACTGGGGAAGAGTCGATGAACCGAAGATTGAGGCCGTACCAGACATACGGAATCGCCTTGCTTCGCGTCTCTCTGGGCGTCTACTACGTCCTGCACGGCTATTCCGGCTGGCTGGTGGTCGGCGTGGAGCGCCTCGCCGCCCTGAACGCGTCGATGGGAATCCCTCTGCCCACCGTCAGCGCGTGGGCCGTCGTGCTGGGCCACCTGGTCGGCGGTGCGCTCCTCGTCATCGGGCTCTACGCCCGCATGGGCGCCTTGATGAACGCTTTCATCATGGCGGGCGCAGTCGCGTTCGTGCATTTCGACCAGGGCTTTTTCATGCACGGCATCGTCACGAACCCCCGAACCGGCGCCGCCGTCGCCGGCGGATACGAATACTCGCTGTTCCTCCTCATCGCCACGGTCGCCATCCTCCTCCTGGGAAGCGGCCCCCTCTCGGTCGACGCCCGAGCGAGAAACCGAATGCGTATGGGGGAGTAGGGGAAAGGCCGGAACATTGGCGACTATGACCCATCGAGCGCCGCAGAAGATACCAAACGATCCTGAGCCTACGCCGGAGCGGCGCGCGAATATGGCGCGCGTGGGCCAGAAGGACACCAAGCCGGAGTTAATCGTTCGAAGATTGCTGCACGGCTTAGGCTACCGCTACCGGCTGCACCGAAAGGAGATTCCCGGAACGCCCGACATTTGCTTCATCGGGCGGAAGAAGGCGATTTTCGTTCATGGCTGTTTCTGGCACAGGCACGAGGGGTGTCACAGAACGACCACGCCGAAAACGCGAACATCCTTCTGGGAGGAGAAATTCAGGGTGAACGTCGCCCGCGACCGTCAGAAAATGGCCGATCTTCACGGGCTGGGGTGGGATGCGCTCGTCGTGTGGGAATGCGAGACGAAGGAGAGATCGAGCCTCGAATCCCGGCTCGTCGATTTTCTCTCGCCTAGGGTGGACAAAAAGCGAAAATAACGGTATTATACTGCTTCGCCCGATAAATCAAGATTCGAGTTTGGAGGCACATCCGGTGGCGGCTCGACCGAAGTTGCTCGACCTTTTCTGCGGTGCTGGCGGCGCGGCGTGGGGATACGATGAAGCGGGATTCAAAGTATTCGGCGTCGATATAGCTGCACAACCCGGTTTTCCATTTCCCATGATAGTGCAGGATGCTCTTACGCTCTCCCCCTCATTCTTGGATGAATTTGACGCAATCCACGCTTCGCCGCCTTGTCAGGCGTATTCCGATCTGGCCGCACGGAACGGCAACGGCCATGAATGGCCGCGCCTTATAGAGCCGATTCGAGATATGCTGGAAGCGAGCGGCAAGCCTTTTGTAATTGAAAATGTCGAAGGGGCACCGCTTAGAAACCCTGTCGTCCTGTGTGGCACGATGTTTGACGGCCTTCGTGTAATTCGACACAGGCTCTTTGAGGCGAATTTCCCTATAAGGACCCTTCCTGACAAACCGCATCCGTTGTGCCACACGCTTGATAAGCGCAAGGCCCACTATGGAAAGACCTGCGAGTGGAACGATTATGTTCAGGTTACAGGCGGTGGAAATTGCTCGGTAGCTGCCGCCCGCGACGCCATGCAGATACCCTGGATGCTCAAGAAAGAAATCAACGAAGCTATCCCACCGGCTTACACGAGGCACGTGGGGAGCGAACTTCTAAGGAGCATGGGAATGGCAAGAGGACCGAGCATGAAAGACCTGATCAAGGAACATTTTCTGGCAAAGCAAGGGGAAGTAGTCTCAAAGAATGAACTCCAGGAACTCGTATATCCACGATCTGAATGGGCGAGGCGAATTAGGGAATTGATAAGAGAAGAAGGTTGGCCTATTCAAACACAAAATGATTCGGCTGATCTTGGCCCCGGAGAATACAGACTATCGGGCGACCCGCCTCCGCCCGGAACATACGATATCGCGCCCAGCATTTCACAGGCGCAACGGGCGAGGATACTTGAGAGAAACGGCTACACGTGCCAAGCGTGCGGCGCGACAGTTGATGATGTCGACCCGCAGGGTCGACCAGTTCGGCTGGAAATTGATCATCATCATGCACGAACGCATGGCGGGCGCACGAGCGATCTGAATCTCCGCGTTCTTTGCGCATCGTGCAATCAGGGCGCGAGAAACCTGACAGCGGAGCCGCCCTCTTGGACATGGCTTCTTACGCAGATACGCCGTACATCACGCGAAGATCAGATGCAGGCCCTTGAATGGCTGAAAGATAAGTTTGAATCCTAGACGAAAGGACTATGAAATTAACGACGCGAAGAAACCGAAACAACCCTTGGAGAAAGAACCGCTCAAGGCGGATTACCGGGACGCGACGCCCAAACAGGTCGGGAAGGCCGTGCTGACCCATCACCCGAAGCCCGTCAACCCTAATATATAATCCCCCAAAAAATCCTCTCCGCAAAGCTCGCTGATTATCAATTACACTGGGGTTTTCCTCCGAGTCATGCCTGGCTTCTCTCTCAGCTACGCCGTGCATCCGTGGCCGACCAAAAAGCCGCGCTGGAATGGCTGCTCGGGAAGTTTCGGTCCGAAGACGAATAGACACCGTGAAACCGGGCGAACAAGGCCGGGTGATTTAGGTTCTTCCGTTAGGGTGAAAAGATGTCTCTATACAAATATGTGAGTTCTGAAAGTTTGTTAAGGATTTTGGATGGAGGCATCCGGTTTACGCAGCCGGGAGCGTTCAACGATCCTTTTGAGATGGTTCCCGAACTATACGTTCCGGAAAATTATGGGGCTAAAGACACATCTATAAATTTTTCACTTACGGCACTCAGAAGAAAGCCGAGCGTGGGGGAACTTGAAGCAGATTTCGAGTCAGACCATTGCAATGACATCAATTCTCGAAAAATACTCTCTTCTCTCACTCAATCTATTGGTGTCCTCTGTTTATCAAAAAACGAATCATCTTTGGTGATGTGGTCTCATTACGCCGAAAGTTATTCCGGAGCAATGATAGAAGTTGACGAATCTCAAGAGTTTTTTAATGGGATAATTGACGTTGAATATAGAAAACATAGGCCAAAGATCGATATCAGAAGCTATCTTGACAATAAAGAACCTGTCCCAATTGCTGAACTTTGCGTTAAGTCAAAAGAGTGGGAATACGAAGCCGAAGTTCGATTAATCAGAAGTTTATCAGACTGTAAATGTGTTGGAGATTTTCAAGGATATCCTGTTTACGTGATGGACTTCCCTGAGGATTGCATTAAATCAGTTATTCTCGGTGAGCGCATGAGTGTTGATATGCAACGGAAGGTATGGAAAAAAATTGGAGACACAAACATATCTCTATACTTGGATGCAATATCGAATTGGGGTTATGAGTTCAGACGAGACCGTATCAAAATCCCTGAACTGGCCAGCCCTATGATTAGCCCAAGAACCGCCCATATTTTTTCAGATTTGGAAGGCCCGTTGGGAGATGTTGCCCGCTGGCAAATAAAGAACAATAAATGGAGTGACATGGTGAACGATACGTTATGAATTGGTTGGTAATTCCTGCCCGATGACAAGCGCAAGACAAGATAGGCGGTCAGAAGGCGAAGGATTATGTTCATAGAGGATTTGATTCAGGACATCATCATGGCGGGCGCAGCCGCGTTCGTGCATTTCGACCAGGGCTTTTTCATGCACGGAATTGTCACGAACCCTGCGACCGGCGCCGCCGTCGCCGGCGGATACGAATACTCGCTGTTCCTCCTCCTCGCCACGGTCGCCATCCTCCTCCTGGGAAGCGGCTCCCTCTCGGTCGACGCCCGAGCGAGAAACAGAATGCGTATGGGTGAGTGAGGGGACCTACCGGAAGTTCAGGAGTCTTCCATCGCAACTGGTCGGTGGTTTCATGAATGATGGTTTCAACCGAAAGTTTCCCGCATATTGTTCTATACAATCTTGGTTTTTGTTTAAGTACTATTTTTCTTCCCAATAATACTTTGGGTCTTTTTTGGCACACAATCTTTTAGGGGATAGCACTATATATTGTGGGAGAAAGTTGGACGTGATTTTCCAGTGGTGGTTTCAAACAATATGCTCGTTTTTGACGCCTGAAATCGTATAGCCTGATGAGCCTGAAGATATCGGGACGTTTCTCTGAAATCGACAACTCGTTTCTGGTAATAAAAAAAGGCGTTGTTTTAGGGCCAGTTGTCGTCTTGATTTCCAGCCAGCGCTCTTGCTCTGCTAGTTTGCCTGTTCCATCAAAGGACAAGATGTCGTAACCGTAACCGTCTCCTTTATCGCGGGCGATCCAACTAACACTGTCGGATAAGTCTTTCCTGCCAAGATTATACAGACGACGCTTCTCGGATTCGAAGGCGTACTCTTCGCCCGCTTTTCCGAGTGCCCGATTTCGGGCATCTCTTTCTGCGGGAGATTCAAACCTATTAACGATACGGTAGATGTCCTCAGAAAAATTATGCTCCGACTCTTCTCGTAGCGGAGGCGCGTCGTCAAATACAAGGCCAGACTCGCTGAGAGATTCCTCGGAATGATGTTTTTGGTCCACATCTTCCCCGGCTAAAAAAGTATAAAGTTGGCGGTCTTGAGCGAATCGGGCTTCGACGGCTTCGAAAAGTGCTTTTTGGTAATGCTTATGCGGTTTGTAACCATTTATGTAGGGAAGACCTAGTGAAGCCATGACGGCACTGATATTCATATGCTTTCGTTCGATCGATCCTTCTGAGCGATCGACAGTCTTCATCAGGGTTCGTCGGTGTTCAGTTTTGCTGAAATATTCCCCGGCTAGTTCATGCCTTAACATATCGAAATAGTCATCAACGATGGCGTGGATCTCGCCATCGGACCAATTTCGTCGGGTCATTTAATCTCGGGCCTCGTGGTATAGCTGATATAAGTAGTGTTTCCTAGAGCACGTGGAAAGTCAAAGCAATTCGCGGGGATAAGTTGCGCGAGAATTAAAACGTAAGTGAACTCAACCCTCGCTTCACTCTGCGCTTCGGAATCATCCCGCTTGAGGGTCGGTCTTCTTCTTATCGAGAAGAACGATGGTGAGGTAAGGACATAAGCTCGCAAGCGCATCTGTGGGGAATGAAACACCGCTGTGTATTCACCCACATCCGCAAATGGATTTCGGTCAATCCCTCCTTTATCAGTCGGGAATGATGCCGGAATGACGAGCAAAACCGCACCGTCTCATCCTGGGTAGCGGCCCCTCGACTTCGCTCGGGACAGGCTCCGCCGTTCCCCGACACTCCTCACCCTGAGTAGGCGCGAAAGCGCCGTATCGAAGGTCAATCGCGTCCAATGCGGAAGCGATTGCGCCGCCCGGCGCGGACCCCGCGCCCTTCGATACAAACGCTCCCTTCTCGGTCGCGTTTTACCTTCGGCGGCTACTCAGGGTGAGGAAAGAGGCGTTGGCGGTTTGCGGGGGTTGCAGACGAGATTTTTTCAACAATCCTGGCAAGGGGGATTGGGGGGGTGGAACGGCGGGCGACCCGCCGGGTGGTTACGGCGCATCCCAGGGGTTCACGACGTCGATGTCGAGGCCGTCGAAATCGCGGACGTTTCTCGTCGCAATCGATAGCGCATGCGCCACCGCCGTCCCCGCGATGAGCGCGTCCCCCATATCCAGGACGCGGCCCGCGCGATGCGCCCGCGCCCTCAGGGTTGCGGCCCGGGCGGCTTCGGGCCGGCCCACCGGCAGCACCCTGTCCGCGTATTCCGAAACGAACGTGGAGAGCACCGCGCTGATTCCCTCGCGGCGGTGTCCGGGCGGGAGCAGTTCGACGCCGAAGTCCAACTCGTGCAGAACGACGGCGGACAGCCACAGATCCTCAGCGTCGGCGAGGAACGCCGTCACCCCCGAGTGCGGCGCGTCCTTCGTCAACTCCGAGATGACGTTCGTGTCGAGCAGGAACCCGCTCATTCGGCCTCGCCGCCCGCGAAGGGTATCTCTCTCCGGGAGCTTCTCGTCCCCGGAATCTCCAGGTTCGCGCCGCGCGGTATGTTCTCGACCAGCCACCGCCCCATGGGCTTGCGGGGCGACTCTTTCGCGTACCACTTCCCGGCGGGCACGACCACAAAGGGCCGCCTCGTGCCGATGTGCTGCGGCCCCTCCTCCTCGGCGCGGCGCAACACTTCGGACAGGCGCGCCTTGGCTTCGGCGACGGTCCAGACTCGATGGGGTTTGGGATGTTGTTCGGCCATGGCTCCCTCAGACAAAATATAGTTCAATATAGACTATATTGTCGGTCGTCGTCAAATGGGGGAAAACGCATGTGCGGTGCGGCAGTCGAGGGCGGCCTCCTCAATCCCAGGTTCTGACGAACCTTTCATTCAGCACCCCCGGCTGGAAGATCAAGGGCGCATCCGGATCAGCCGCCTGTATCCTATAAATCCTGGCCAGGTTTTCTCATTTTGGCTTCGATATCGCCTGGTTCGTCTTCACTGAATGTCTGGCTGGAATGAAGATGAAGCATGAAGGATTCAAATTTTTCTTGCAATCAGTAGACGATGTTCGCCTTATGTTGTTTCGAAAGTCTTGCCCTCGGCGCTCGCGAACTGCGAGAGGAAATACTCGTAGACGCGGCCGAGAACGTCCTTTGAGCGGACGTCCGCGTCGCCCATCTGCCAAAGCTCACGCTCATAGCCCGTCGTGGCTCCGTTGTCTGTATCCTGAGCTTTTTTCGTTCCTGTTCGCGCCATGGTTCCTTTATCTCATTCGTCAGGCGTCATCGGTGAATATGTCATTTGCCGCCGGGCAGTTTACAAACCGGGGCGACCCTTGTCATCCGGGGAATCCGATGAGGCGAAAGCGATATTGCTCGCTGAGTCTGGTTGTATTCGTTCGAATTGGAAAAAGGGAGCAGATAACATGAGCTTGAGATTTCTGATCATTTTGCCCCGCGCCGGAAGATGAACAAAACGGCGCCACCTCATAATGGGGTTATTGAAAAAGCCCACAGAAGGAGCGTGCAAAATATCACTCCCCCTCAAGGGGCTGTTGAAAAAGTCCGATAAAGGAGGATTGGCGGTTGTAGGGACAACCCTCCGTGGTTGTCCTTCGTCAGGACAGGCACGGAGGCCTGTCCCTACAAAACCATCACGTCTGCGCCGCGTGAACCTCCTTGCCGCCGATCCCGAAACAGGCTTTTTCAACAACCCCGATAAGGGGGGTAGGGGGGGGTGCCTTTATGAAGCTTCCCTTTCAAGGGGTTCGCTATTACTCTCTCAGGGGCTTTTTCAACAGCCCCTCCTCGGGAAAGCTCCGTCAGGACAGGCACAGAGGGCTGTCCCTACGAAAACACAATCCTCCTTTTCATCTGGAATAGAGTCTCGAAAGGGGAGTGATTCCAGTTTAGGGGAAAGGACCCGACCTGAAGGAGTGGAGATTTTCGCCTTTGCCCGTCATTCCGGCGTATGCCGGAATCCATTTTCAAGCAGAATGATAATACTACGGCTTTTCATCTCCCCGTCATTGGCGCGAATCGATCAGAAAACCAGGAACAAAGGCAAAACAAATGGATTCCGTCGAACCCTCCCGTATTGGTCGGCTCCGACACCGGAATGACGAACAAAATCGCACCGTCTCGTAGGAGCAGGCCGCGACCTCGGACAGGCACAGGGGCCTGTCCCTGCCCTGGCATGATGGACGAAAACGAAACGCGCGGGCGGACACACGGGTCCGCCCCTACGGAACCGGCGACCCTCCGACATGGACAACCACGGAGGGTTGTCCCTACCAAACCGCGCCCTTTTTATCTTCCGGGTGAGGCGCTCAGCGCATAGCTTTTCCGGTCGCCGGTAGCCCTGGGGTTTTCCGGCGGGTCATGCGATAGTGAGCGCGCTGGTTGATTCTGGAAACGATAGCCGACAGGAAACCCCGATGAGCTTGCGCAGGTGGAAGGACAGGATGGTGGCGCGTCTGCTCACGCGCTATCCGGGCCTGGTGAAAAAATGGGCGGGGGCCAAGGATTTCTCCGCCGAGATGGCCGGCTGGCGCGCGGGGCCCGCGTTCACGCCCTGGACGCCGCTCGTGAAGCCCGTCCGCGAGTGCAAAGTCGCGCTGGTGACGACGGGCGGGGTGCACCTCAAGACGCAAGAACCCTTCGACATGGAAAACCCCGACGGCGACCCGACGTTCCGCGAGATTCCGGGCGACGCCGCGCGCGATGAGATGACGATAACGCACGATTACTACGACCACCGGGGGGCGGACAGGGACCTGAACGTCGTCTTCCCGCACGAGCGGCTCGCCGAGATGGCGGCGGAGGGGGCGATTGGCGGGGTCTCGCCGGTTCATTTGAGCTTCATGGGCCACATCGATGCGGAACTCGTGGAGCGGCTCGTGGAGGAGACGGCGCCTGCCGCGGCGCGGCGGCTGCGCGAGGCGGGGGCGGAGGCCGCGCTGCTGGCGCCCGCCTGAGGGCTTTGCAACCGCTCGGTCGGGCTGATTCAGAACGCGGTGGAACGGGAGGGGCTCGCCACCGTCTCGGTGAGCATCGTGAAGGAGATAACGGCCGGGCTTTGCCCGCCGCGTGCCGTGTTCGTGCCCTGGCCGCTGGGGCATCCTTTCGGCAAAGCGGGAAATCTTGAACAGCAGCGCGCCGTGCTGTATGATATGATCGGGTTGCTCGAGACGGCCAAGGCGCCGGGAACGCTGGTTGAGCGGGACCATCCCTGGTGAGTTTTCGGGGGCAGGAGACTGGCGGCGAAACAATGGAAATTGTCCATTTAATGAAAATTGTAATTTCTGAAAATATCGATAAAATCAGATAAATTCACGAGGTTTTCCGATAAAAAACAGGCTGTTTATCGTATTGATAATGAAGGCGTTACCCCGATTCCATCGATCAGGAGGCCGCCATGGACGCAGTCACCACCCCCATCACACGCCTCGCCGAGGAGTTGTCTGACATCTACGAAAACGGCGCACATGGGCGGGATTTCATTCGCGCCGCCGAGCCTCCCCTGAAACGCTTGCTGGACGCGGGTTCTTTCCTTCCGCCCGAGGCGCTCGAGCCCTCCGATGAAGGGTATGCGCGGCACCTGCTGTACCGCGACCCCGAGGAGCGCTTCGTCGTGGCGGCCATGGTGTGGAAGCCCGGGCAGGGCACCCCGATTCACGATCATGACGGCGCCTGGGGAATGCTCGGCATGGTGGAAGGCGGCCTGGAAGTCGTTAATTATTTTGCGGATGGGGAAATCGCCGAAGGTGAGATCGAGTTGAGAAACGATGCGCCGCACAACCCTTCGGCCGGAACGCGGAACTCGGTTTGCGGTTGCGCTGACATCCATACGGTGCGGAACCGGCGTAACGATGTGGCGGTTTCGGTTCATGTGTACCCGCGCGACTTGGAAGCGTGTCATTTCTTCGAGCCCGTCAACGGTGAAAAAAACCGCTTTCATGCTCGCCGCGTCTCGATTTCCTATACGGGTGATTCTTCCTGAGCGATTTCCGATCTACGACCAAAAAGCCATAGAATAAGATGGAATATCGGGGAGCGGGGTTTTTTCGCTCGTGCCTTATGAGGCCTGAAGTCCGGTGGTTTGCAGAATGGGCGGATTGTGGTTTATCGGCCAATCCTTCAACAGGAGAGTGAGTTATCGATTTCCCGGTTTGAGAAAATTCCTTACATAATTTCACGTTCTCATCTCAAGAGGTTCATATGCGCAGTAAAGGTGGCTGGTATGCTGGTTTCGAGACGATCTCGAATTTCCAAATGTTTTTCCGGGACTGGAGACCGGCGAAGAAAAGTATTTTCCTTCCCGTTATCGCATTGCATGGTTCGCTGATTCAGAGTGGCATGTGGAACGCTACGGCGGAAGGCGCGGGCTCGATACGCATGATATGCCCGGATCTAAGAGGATTCGGAAGAACGGATGACCGGGGTGCGGGTGACGCCGCAGCTGATTTTGCCAGAGACGTAATTGGCTTGGCCGACGCGCTTTTACTGGACCGCTTCGTGGTGATGGGGCATTCCTTCGCCGCTTCAATCGCCTTGGCCGTCGCTGCGAAACGCCCGGATCGCGTCGCCGCGACCGTGTTGGTGGACCCGACAGTGCGTGATGTTTTGGGCGCCAGTGCGAACCTGGAGGCGTCTCGAAGTCGCCCGATGGAGTTCAAGAATCTCGCGCAGGCGCAGAAATTCACCCTGGAGAGCGAAGAAGGAAACTGGCCACCCGCCAGGACGAGACGATTCTTAAGCGATGTTTTGGTACGCGATGGCGCAGACGGCGCTTGGAGGGTTCCTTTTGAGAAAAGCAGAATCCTGAGATTGCGTGAATTTCAGGCCTCCTCCGCGAGTGATTACGACCCCGTTTTCTGGGCGAACAGAACAAAGTGCCCTTCTCTGGTTATTCGTGGAGGGGAGAGCAAGCGATTCAGCGAGAGATCAGAGAAATTATTGATGAATGTACTACCCACGAAATCAAGAGTGGCCGTATGTGCGAAAGCCGGCCATTTCCCGAGCGTATCTGCGCCAGCCATCGTGCAAAAAGAACTGAAGGATTTCCTGGCAGATCTGAAATGAACAAACGAAACGGCAGCAATCTGCATATTGAGACCGAACTCAGTCGAGATTTAGGACTCGCATCCGCACTTTCGATCGGCGTCGGAACAATGATAGCGGCTGGTATTTTCACTCTATCCGGCCTTGCGGTCCGGGATGTAGGCTCATCAGCCGTCATCGCTTTTCTCGTAGCTGCGTTTATCGCTGGGTTCACCGCGCTCACTTATTGTGAATTCTCATCTCTGTATCCCGAATCCGGGGAAGGGTATCTCTATGCGAGAAGAACCTTTCCTCCCCCGCTCGCCTATCTTGTTGGATGGACGTTGGTGCTTGGCTACACTTCTTCATGCGCTTTCTACATCAGCAGCCTTTCTTCTTATTTCAATGAATTCGTTTGGCATTCTCCTTATGAGCAAATATCGGGAACTATAGGACTCATTTGTCTCGTATTGCTTAATATCAAGGGAACTAAGGAGTCGGCTCGTTTTCAAATCTTCATTACTGCTGGAAAGGTTATACTTTTAGTTTGGTTTGTATATGGAGGGCTAGGGAATTTGGATACAAAAGCCCTTGTCGAGAGAATGAGCACGGACATTCCAAAGATCGGCGCGACGGCCGGTTTGGTTTTTATTACTTTTTTTGGTTTTTCTGCAATTGCAGCATCGGCTGGAGAAGTCACGAATCCCACGAAAACAATTCCTCGCGCGATATTTCTTTCCATGACGATCGTCACGATTCTTTATACATTTGTAGTTTTTGTCATCATTGCCGCGAATCTCACAGAATATACGGAAGCGGCGATGGGCAATGCGGCACGTCTTTTCCTGGGCCCCATTGGGGGGATGGTAATTGTCGTTGGTGCGCTTTTCTCAATGATTTCGGCATCTAATGCATCGATTTTGGCGGGTTCGCGAGTCGTTTTGTCCATGGCCCAGCTAGGACATTTACCCTCTGGTATCGCTGCTATCAATCCAAAGACACGCACTCCTATTATCTCGCTTATTCTAGTGGGAGGAACAATAGTTGTTTTTGCACAAAGTTTTCACTTGGAGAAGCTGGCGCACTTTGCGGACACCATTCTCTTGTTGGCACTGATTCTAGTGAATGCAGCACTTATCTATCACCGGAGAAAATTTCCAAACCTGCTAAGACATTTCCGTGTTCCCTTTGTACCATTGTTGCCACTGATAGGGATTGCCGCAAATATATATTTGCTTTCATTGATACTGCAGCACCCTGAGCCCGTTATCATGGCCGTATTATGGTTGATCGTGGGGATGCTTGGTTTTCTGGCCTGGAAAGGCTCTCAGGCTGAGGAGGAATCCTTGCCGGGTGAACCGTCCCGCATAGCACAGGTCAGTATGGAGGGTCAGGAGAGCGATTTCCGCGTGTTGGTTCCCATCGCAAATCCGACAAATGTTGCGCCCTTGATAGATCTGGCCTCGGCGATTGCCAAAGAAAATGACGGTGAAATCGTCGCCATGAGGGTTGTAACTTTGCCTGAGCAGGCACCAACGAGTCGCGAGAATTCATACGTTGAACGAGAAAGACGAATTTTGGAGCAGGCCCATGTTCGAGCCAAGTCAAATGGTGTCAAAGTCAGCTCTCTTGTAACGATCGGGCGTAATCCTGCGCGCGCTATTCTTGAGACGGCGAGGGAGCGTCATTGCGATCTGATCGTGCTTGGCTGGAAAGGCTACACTTCTACCGCCAATCGAATATTGGGGGAGGTAGTCGATGACGTCGTGAATCTCGCGCGGGCGGATATTATGTTGGTTAAACTTGTAGGTGAAATGAAATTCAAGAATATTCTCTTGCCCACAACCGGGGGTATACATGCACGGTTGGCAGAGCGATACACGGCCCCGATCGCAAGCGCTTACAATGCCAGACTTGTTGTATCGACAGTTGTTTCTCCAGATGCCGGAGAAGCTCATAAATATTCCGTTGAACAAGGCCTGAGTGAGGCGGTAGGCCGAATCAACGATGAGAGCAGTGTTCATGTAGAGAGCCAAATCATCACGCATAAATCTGTTTCCGTGGGAATTATCCAAGCGTCTGAAGATTATAACGCTATTGCCATGGGTGCAGCCGGGGAGAGTTTCTATAAACAGATTCTTTTTGGTTCTATTCCTGAAAACGTGGCAAAACACACGGACAAAACAGTTATTGTGTATAAACAATATTCGCCAGTGAAAGCTTTGGTGGGGAGAGTGATGGAAAGCTAACCAAATTACATTAGAATATTGATGTTCAAATGCTTGCGCAATTCGAGCATGAAGAATTAAAAGTTTGTCATCGAGGTGGTTCATTTGTCCAAAATTATAACGAGTTCCATGGAAGCTGTTTCGGATATTCCAAGAGGCGCATCCATTCTTATCGGTGGGTTTGGTATATGCGGAATGGCCCATAATTTATGTAAAGCATTGAGTGAAAGAAAAGAAGTCGGCGATTTCCATTTGGTGTCAAATGCAGGTGGAGTGGACGGTTGGGGAGTGGGTATGATGTTTGAAAATCGACAAATCCGCTCTATTGTCGCCAGTCGTGTGGGACCGGCTTGTAAAGCATATGAAGAGCAAGCTTTGAGAGGGGAAATCGAAGTCGAGCTCTCGCCTCAAGGAACATTCATAGAACGCATTCGAGCAGGTGGAGCCGGCATTGGTGGTTTCTTTACGCCCACAGGAGCAAGCACCATCGTTTCTGAAGGAAAAGAGACGAGAATAATTCAAGGGCGAGAATACATTTTGGAAGAACCAATTCGTGCGAATTATGCTTTCGTTAAGGCTTGGAAAGGAGACGAGCGCGGAAATCTGGTATACAGGATGAGCGCGCGGAATTTTAATCCTGTCATGGCTACTGCCGCCGATGTGACTATCGCTGAAGTTGAAGAAATTGTTTCCGCCGGTGAAATCGCGCCAGAAAATGTGCATACGCCCGGGATTTTCGTGAAGCGTGTGGTTTTGGGCGAAGATCTTGAGAAACCAATCGAAATTATGACCAATCGGCCCCGCGGGGGCCTTGGGGAGAGTTGATTTGCCTTTGAGCAGACACGAGATTGCCAAGCGTGCCGCCATGGAAGTGCCTCGGGGGGGGTATGTCAATCTCGGACTCGGCATTCCCACGCTGGTAAGTAATTACATACCTGAAGAATACGGCGTCACCATCCATTCGGAAAACGGTGTGTTGGGTGTGGGCCCATTTCCATACGAAGGAGATGAAGATCCCGATCTTCTAAATGCCAGCAAAGAAACCGTGACGCTTATGCCGGGTGGCTCATATTTTGATAGCGCCACGTCATTTTCCATGGTCAGGGGTGGGCATATCGATGTCACCATACTCGGCGCGATGGAAGTCGCCGGGAATGGTGACCTGGCGAATTGGGCGATCCCTGGCAAGATGATATCCGGCATGGGCGGTGCGATGGATCTCGTCGTGGGCGCCCGAAAAGTTATCCTCACAATGGAGCATGTTTCAAAACGAGGTGCGCCGAAGATTGTAAAGGCATGTTCTTTGCCTTTAACAGGTAAAAGCGTAGTAGATGTCATCATCACCGATCTCGCGTTTATGACGGTAGAGACCGACGGGCTCTTGCTGCGTGAACTCGCTCCTGGAGTGAGCGAAAGTGATGTGCGGGACAAAACCGAGGCGCATTTGCTCGTAGCTTCAGACTTGTGCGAGATGTTTGCGAGTAACTGAGTTTCGATAATGATAGATCTTGAAAAATACACTCAAGAATACTGGGGAGTCATACGTCAACACGCCTATCGGCTTACAGGCAGCATTTTGGATGCGGATGACATCGTCCAAGATACCATGTTGCGAGCGATTGAGATGGGCCCGGCCCTGGAGAATATTGAAGATCATCCTGAGTGGTTGTACACAGCATGTACGGAAGCGGCGCTTTCTCGATTGCGAGAGAAAAAACCGTTGGAGTTGAAAGAGTTCGACCTCCCCGATTTGATTCAAACGATGGGTTCAAGTGCGAATGGCGTGACCAAATCGATAGAGGCGGGTGCTGTATGGCCAAGCGTTGCGCTCGAGTTTTTATTCCCTCTCCAATACATGACGCCCGAACAGCGCGCTGTTGTCGTGCTTCGGGACGGAGTCGAAGATGGTGACCGTATCGCGGCATCCGCAATGGGAGTAAAAATTCAGGAGGTTTTCAAAATTGCCGATAATGGGGATAAAAAACGAGCGCAAATTCATAAATACTGGGGAAAGAATCTTTTCTTCTCATCCACCGATGAACAGGAAAAAGCATCGCGGGTATTCGAGCGAATTGTCGAGGTGCTCGGATTTCGAGACAAGGTATTGATGCAAGGGCTCATGTCACCGGGTGTAGAGCTTGTCGTCCGAGACGAGCGAAGAACTGGGGACGATTTTGTAGCCGTGGCTTGTATGGAGCTTCTTGGCCAAATGGGAGAAAAGCTGACTTTCAGCCCTGTCTGGCTCAACGGTTGTCGAGGCGTGCTTATCTGGACTTGGCGGACAAGAAGAAACGAATGGCTAAGATGCGGCGCCATCACGATTCTGAGTGATGATACGAATGTCAAAGCAATGAAGTGGTATTTGGATGGCCATCTTCTGCGCGCCATTCAGACCGAAGTCCCACAAGTTTCATAAAACTTCATATCAGGGCAACTAAAGCCTTCGAGCCCGAAGACGATAAAAAAGTCTAAGAAACCGAAAGCGCTCATCTCCGCTGTGAATTTAAGAATTCTATCGCGTTTTCTGTGTTTCGCTCTTTTTTCTGATCGCTTTGCATATGTGATGCGGGCCCACCGGGATATCGAAAAATCGGGTTCCCACCGCATCGGCGATGGCGTTCATGATGGCAGCGGGGGCTGCAAGTATGGGCGGTTCGCCGACACCTCTCATACCGTAAGGCGTATCATCCGCCTTGTTCTCAACCATCACGGTTTTCAACTCGGGTACATCCAGACTGGTGGGCAGAAGATATTCATGGAGAGTTCCACCAAAGATATTGCCGGCCTCGTCTCGAGGCTGTTCCTCCAGAAGAGCCAAACCGATTCCCTGAAGCATCCCACCTTCCATTTGGCCGACGACGGAAATAGGGTTCATGGCGAAGCCCACGTCCTGTGAACAAACCAGCCTCAAAATTTTAACCTCACCCGAATCCAGATTTACGGCCACCTCCGCGATTTGCGCCGTGTAGATGGGGCAAAAAGCCGGCGTCTGTGTTTCACCTTGGCCCATAATATAACCTGAAATCCCTGGCGCCACTTTCGCCACTTCACTCAATGACATGGAGCGCTCGGGCGTAGATATCGAAAATACACACCCTCCTTCTATTTTTAAATCATCCGGGTCGGCTTCAAGTTTTTCAGCGGCTACGCCTCGAATTTTTTCTTTCAAATTGTCTACGGCAACAATCACGGCGGCGCCCATTGAGCGGGTCAGCATGCTGCCCGCCGCGTGGATGGATTCCGGAGCGGTGTCGGTATCGCCGCTGTCAAAAGATACTTGCCCAAAGCCGATATCCATCATTTCCGCGGCAATCTGGCACATCGAGGTTGTTGCGCCCGTAAGGTTCACGGAGCCACTGAGGAGCTGGATGCTACCGTCTGCATTTAAGCGCGCCGTGCACGCGGAAGCCCCGCCACTTCCGCGCCAAAAACTAACGGCAAGGCCGCGACCTAGCTTCCACCCAGGACCTTCCAAATCCACATTCGTTTCGATAGCCTCGCCCCAGTTTCCTTCTTTGGCGGTGCTTTCCAAAACTTTGAGCATGCCGTCGTCTTTTTGCGTACCGAACAAGCCGGTGTCGCCTTTTCGAATGCCGTTTTTTCTCCTGATTTCAAAGGGGTCGATGCCTAGTTCGCGCGCGATGATGTCCAGATGTACCTCTGTTGCGAAGAAGCATTGGGGCCCGCATGGTCCTCTCACCGAGCCGCATATGGGTCCGTTGGTGTAGACGCTCGCCATTGTCACCGAACAATCAGGGATGTTGTAGCAGCTGGTGAACATCGGGATGCGGGAACTCGCCTGCGTCGGAGCGCCGGGGCCATATGCGCCGTGGTCGACGATGACATCTGTTTCGCGAGCTAGAATTTTGCCATCAGAGGTTACTCCGGTTTTTAAGTGTATTCGTAACCCTTGCCTGGGACCGACGCCGTTATGATCGTCTTCACGCGTCATCTCGTGGCGCACGGTGCGCCCGCTTTTGAGAGCAAGCAATGCGATGATGTGTTCAACAAACGAATGAATCTTACCCCCGAATCCACCGCCGATTTCCGTGGGGATGACTTTTACTTTCGTCAACGTAATCCCCAAAGCCGCTGCGACTTGGTCGCGGATGACGAAGGGTGCTTGCGTTGTTGTCCAAATCGTGATTTTTCCATCGGCCCCCGGCTCCACCGTACAGGCATGAGGTTCGATATATCCAGAATGCGCGTATGGGGTTTGGAATGTGTGTTCGAATGTGTGGTCTGCTTTTTCCATAGCGGCGCCTACATCGCCCATGGCCATTTCATAGCGACCGATTACATTCCCTTCCCCATTGGGACCTAAGCCTATTTTTTCCCAATCTTCATGTACGAGTGGACCCTTGCCGTCACGCGCTTCCAAAAGGTCCACCACAGGTTCAAGGGCTTCATAGTTCACCTGAATAGAATCAAGCGCCGCTTGAGCGGCATCCATCGATTCAGCCGCAATGGCTGCAACAGGGTCTCCGATGTATCGGACATACCCATCACGAGCCAGCCAGCACATATCTTTGATCTCAAGACCGAAAAGGTGAGGGGGGCAATCATTGCCTTTCAGCACGGCCCGCACGCCCGGTATTTCTTTGGCTTCCTTCGTGTCTATAGAAACGATACGAGCGTGTGGTAGTGGACTTCTGAGAATTAAACCAACAAGGGGCTGCACTGCAGTGACGTCTGCTGCGAATTTTGCCGTGCCCACAACTTTATCCGGCAGATCGTATCTGGGGATATTTTTCCCAGCTACCTTAAATTCATTCATGAGGCCCTCAAATATGTGGCGTATGTGGATGCCTGGTTTTTTGTGCAATGTTGAGCTTTGCAGGCTCTCAAACACCTCAAGAGATGCGGTAATCTTTCCATTGCGAACAGGCTCCGAAAAATCTAGTCTATGTATATATTCTAATAGCTACAAGTTGATCACGAATGCTGTATTACTTGATGGAATAATGTGAAGGAGAACATTCGTGCCAAATCCGATCCCATTGGGAGTTCTTGGATATCCGGCAGGCCATATTTTATCACCTGTACTGCACAACAAAGCGGCTGAAGTGTTGGGTTTGAATTATCACTATCTGGCCTATGAAGTGCACCCGGATTTTTTGGAAGAAGCCGTGCGAGGAGCCCAGGCGATGGGATTTCGCGGACTCACAATCACGATTCCGCATAAGGTGGCTGTCGCCAAACTCATGGATGAATTGAGTGAAGATGCCCGTTTGATGGGTGCAGTAAACACGATAGTTTTTGAAGAAGATGGGAATCTTGTCGGCCACAATACGGATGGTATCGGTTGGCTCCGATTTTTGGAGGAAACAACGGGAGAGCATCCCAGGGAAAAGAAATGTCTTGTTTTGGGTGCAGGAGGGGCAGCGAGAGCCATTGCCGTCAAAATAGCCCAGTGCGGAGCGGCTCACCTAGATATTAGAAATCGAACATATGACAAAGCATTGGAGTTGGCGCAATTTGTGGAGAAGAGCGTTCCTTCTTCCAAGGTAAATGGCGGTGGCTTAGACGATCTGTATTCGGCGGCTGAAGGTTGCGAGATTATCGTGAATACGACAAGCCTCGGGATGTGGGGAGACACCGAACGTATGGCGACCACCCCGATTCCCGAAAACGCCATACCTGAGGATTGTATCTGTTCGGATGCGGTCTATATTCCTCCTGATACGGCATTTCTGAAAGCAGCCAGACGGGCTGGTGCTCAAATTGTTCGCGGAACGGGTTGGCTGGTATATCAAGCAGCGGCTGCTTGGAAGATGTGGACGGGAGTGGATATGCCTACAGATATAGTGATGGAAGTTCTGAATCAATCATTGGAATTACGTCTCGGAGGCGAGGGTTAACTATCGAATGTTTTTCGTTTTTTTACACGTTCCTCACATGGGGTTGTCGCATCGTTACCCAGCCATAAGTCCCATGCACCGTGATGGCCGATATCCACTCCTTCTTTTTGAGCTTTTTTTTGTAGCGCGATTTGTAATTCATCCATGAACGCACTATCCATAAGCTCAAGGTGCTCTCCGATATGGCGATGCAGGATCCTGTAAACTAGTTTCATGTCTTCTATGGATGTTTCGAATGAGTATGAATCGCCTTGTTGTGAGAAAGTCATTTTTCTTTCCTGTTGAAACAAAAGGTTTAAAAAACCAAGAATAAATATATGTTAATTCTACCGGATAATTTGTGACAGTAAAATCTCTCTACAGTCATTCTGCTGGAAGGGACCGGGGACCCGGTATTGCGCATGGGGCCGGGTCCCCGGTTGGGGGGGTGGTGCTCTTGAATATCAGTTCAGACAGACTTGCTTGAAGTCCTTTAAGTGGTCTAGTACGTGTCCAGTACCGCGGACGACTGTGGTTAGCGGGTCTTTTACTCTATAAATAGGGAGACCCGTTTCTTCATGGAGCCTGGTCCCAAGTCCTTTCAGGAGTGAACCGCCGCCTGCTAAAACGATTCCTCTTCGGTAAATGTCTGAAGCGAGTTCAGGGCTTGTTTTGGACAGCGCTTTTCGAATTGATTCAACAATGGCTTTTACAGGACCGTCGAGAGCTTCTCGCACTGATTCATCGGATAACTTGATGGTGCGGGGCATGCCTGTGGAAACATCTGCGCCAGAAATTTCCATTTCAAGCGGCTCTGTAAGTGGAGCTGCCGCTCCAATTTCCATTTTAACGCGTTCAGCCTCGAATGAGCCGATCGATAAACCGTGGTGTCTTTTAATGTGGCGTTGTATGCATTCGTCCATTGCATCTCCCGCCATGCGTAGGGATTCTGAATATGCAACGGCATATTGAGAGATGACGGCCATTTCGGTCGTTCCTCCCCCGATATCAACAATCATGGAGCCGGCGATTTCATGGATGGGTAGCTTACTTCCGATGGCCGCAGCCATGGGTTCTTCGATTAAATGGACCTTGCCGGCCCCACATTGGGTGGCGGAATCAATTACGGCTTTCATTTCAACGCTGGTGATTCCTGAGGGAACACAAACCATCATTGTAGGTCGGCTGAAAGATCTTTTGGGCACTATCGTACCGACAAAATGGCGTATCATTGCTTTGGTTACGTCAAAATCCGCAATTACTCCATCTTTCATGGGGCGAATTGTCCGAATGGAATCTGGAGTCCGGCCGTACATCTCCTTGGCTTTTTTCCCTACAGCGAGAACACCTCCTCCATTGTTCGAGTTCAAGGCGACGACAGAGGGCTCATCAAGAACGATTCCAGCATTTTTTGTGTAAACCAGAGTATTCGCTGTCCCCAGGTCCATCGCGATGTTGGGCCCCATCCAAGATCTGAGACGCTTTACAAAATGTAATTTCATGAACTATCTCCCCCCATAAAGCAAAGTTGATTTATCCTGCCCCCTTTTTGAGCGTAACCGAGTGCTTCAAGAGATGATTGGATAAGGTGTTTTGAGCTTCTCGCAGTTTCAGGGAAACATGCCGCACCTATTGAAATCGTGATTTCGAACTCTTTTCCGCCGAAGTAGAAGGGAGTGTGATCAACGACATTCAATATTCGTTCTGCCACAGCTTCAGCATATTCCTGGGAGGAGTCTTGCAATAACAAGAGGAATCGGGGCCCCTCATGCCGCACCAGAATATCATCTCCGGTAGCGAACTGTTTTAGCGAATTCGAGAGCTGAAGAATTACCTCTTCCTGCGATATGTCCTTGAATTCTGATGAAGCATCGGGAGCGATGCTGAGCAGCGCGAGTTGGCGCCCCCTGGTTTCTGCGTCGCGGATAATTTCATGAAGACGAGAATGCAGGTATTGTATATTCGGTTCGCCGGTGAGGGTGTCGATTTCCAAACGTGCTTGCCAGCGCAACTCGTTTTTCCGATTTGCGATTGCATCTGCCACAATACCGGCAATGATTTCTCCGCGTTGAACGGAAGATGCGTCAAATTGCGCCCGATGTTTGCTGGCGAACCCCAGACAACCAAGAATTTCACCTCTTGAGATGAGAGGAAGGCACACGGCGGAGCGCGCATCGAACTGGGGTTCATCATGATGGAAGAGTGGTCTGGTTCCTTTTTTCCCTTTCAGGTCCGGGAGCCTTAAGCTTTCTTTTTTATTCAGTACATACCCCGCCAGGCTTGCGCGTTCACTGATGGTGACTTCGCCCAGGAAGAGTTCCCCGAACCCGGAAGTCCGGACAAGGCGGGGGAAGCCTGCTTCCTCGTCAACGAGGACGAGGAAGCAGGCGTCGAAGGGAAGCAACTCGCGCGGTACCTGGCATATCGCATTCAACAATTGACCTTCATTCTCGCTGGATCGAAGCGAGGTCAGGTATCTGCTGAAGGCGGGAACGCTCATGGAGCGTCGTTCCATTTGAACGCTCGTCATGGCACCGTCTGCAAGATAGGCGAATTGCTGGGCGAACCCCGCGAGTATCTTTTGGTCTCTGGACGTGAAGCACCAGCTTTTTTTGCTGTCGATGGCGAGCGCCCCCTTGTTGATGGAAGAAGGCAGGGGGGTCGCCATGAAGGACTTGATATCCTCGTTCCTGCTGTAATAGCCGAGAACGAGCGTGTCTTTGTCGAATTGATTGACGCTTAACGGCTCGTTGTTCTCCAAAACCCAACCCATGAAGCCCTGGCCCACATCGACCGAAGCATCCGCGAGGATGTAGGGGCTAAGGCTGTGATAGGTGGTGAGCTGGTAGGTCTTGCGGCGTTTGTTTTCAAGGAACAGGCAGGCGGAGTAAGCTTCCGTGACGTTGCTGACGAGCGTGATGAGGGAGAAAAGGTCTCTTTCCAGGTTCGTCATTACTGGCACCCGACGGGACGGATTGGGATGTTTCGGAATATACCAAGCGCCCGGATTTTATTTCAAGTAATTTTTTCATTAACTAATATAACCTGTTGTATTTATTTACTTTATATAAAATAAAAAAATATGGCCCCTCTGCCTCGCTTAAAGCGATTCCTGCATAAATAATTATAACTTATTGAAATATAATGAGTTATTTTTATAAAAATTGATTTTTCTTCGGATTTTTCCGGGTACGGGGCTATTTCGCCCATATATTGTGTGAGAAATGATTTTTTGAGGCTACATATTGTGGTATTCGCGGACGCCCGGGAAGAACGCCCGCCAGGAGCTTCAACCCGGCAGTTCCCCGCATTTGCCGCTGCGCGAGCGCCTGCGGGGCCGTGGTATCCTCACGATGTTTCTGCGGGAGGGGGATTTACGCCCGCGCGGCTCCCCGCATTTCCCCTCCAAAATGGCCGGTTATTTATCGAAAAACCCCGTGAATTTATCTTATTTTATCGAATTTTATCGAAATTTACGGAAATTCGAAGCAGGTCCTGCGCCCTAGTGCTCGTACGCCTTGGTAGCGCTCACGGGAATCATGCAGACGAACTCCATCGTCTCGTCCGAATCGTTGTGGAAGGTGTGGTTCTCGCCAGGCGCCACGAAAATCGCCGCCCCCGGCGCGATGGCCCGCGTCTCGCCCTCGACGACCACCCGGCCCTCGCCCTTCAGCATGAACACCTGGTGCTCCCAGGAGTGGGCGTGGTCGGGCGTCTGCCCGCCCGCTTCTATCTCGATGACCCGCATCGCCATCCCGGTCTCGCCGTCGCGCTCGCTGAGCAGCCAGCGGATGCCCGCGCCCTTGGCCGCCTTCTCCGCTTTCAGTTCCGCGTCCTTGTAGTTCATCACCTTCATGGCGTCACGCCTCCCCTGGTTTGATTCGCGTCCTTCGCCTTTATCCCGTAACGCGGCGGATCATACCACACCCCGCGGCGTGAGTGTCAAAACCGCCGACGAGCGGGAAGGGAGAAACCACTCCCCCTTGAAGGATCAATCGCGACTGATGAGGGGTTGTTGAAAAAGTCCTCACATCCTCCTCATCCTGAGTAGCGGCGGAGCCGTGTATCGAAGATCAATCGCGCCCAATGCGGAAGCGATTGCTCTGCGCGCCGGAAGGCGCCTCCCATCCCTCGATACGGCGCTTTCGTGCCTACTCAGGATGAGGTTTTGTATCCGCCCGATCGAGCGGGCGCGGGCAGAAAAAACGGGAGAACACGCAGCCAGACATATATGTCTGACCCCTGCGGGTAATGATGACCGAAACACGAGGACAGGTCGCGACCTGTCCCTACACGGTATTGCTTGTGGATATGCCGTGTGGTCCCCCCCTCACGAATAAAACCGCCTCACGATCTCCTCCAGGCTGAAGTCCTCCGCGCGGATGGCGTCGAGGAGGTCGGCTTCCCTGGCGGGCACGCGCCCGGCGGTTTCGGGAACGTCCGCCGCGATCTCTTTCGGCGCCACGAGCGCACCACCCCCGTCCGCGTGAACCAGATCACCCGCCGCCGGTTACGTTTGGTTTCCCTGAAATCCCCTGAACATTCCGGGAATTCCTCCGGGTCTCCCCAATTTTGGGGAAGAGAAGAAGCGTGCGATATCCTATACTTTAAGTATTGTAATTTCGCCTGAACTCGCGGAACAACAATGGATAGACACTTCTGCATCGCTCGGAGTGGAGAAATTGAATAGCGGCGACATGAAATGCGCTGTCGGGTTTGTTCAAATGACTCCGGACCGGGCATGTGGTTCGGGCGCGGCTGAAACAGTTCGATTTACCCGCAACGATGTCGGTGTCCATGACTACGAGGGGTCATATGGACAACCAGAGAGGGTTCTCGCCTCTTGATATAATGGAATATGGGCCGGCCTTGCTCCCGCTTTCCGGGAAGGCGTCATGAGTGAACGGGAGGCGTTCGAGCGCATCGTGGCCTCGTTGCAGGAGGCGGCGATGGACGATGCCAGGCTGTCGACCGCCTCCGCGCTGATCGACGATGCCCTCGGCGTATACGGCAACTGCTTTGCTGTCGGCGATTTACACTCCGGAGCGGACGTTCGGGTCCACCTGGCGCGGTTTTTCTACCAGGGATACCGGCACCACGAATTCGAACGCGAGTACTTCGATGTCTACTTCCCCCTGGACGAGCGGCTTCCGCGCCTGCGGCGACTCCCCGACAGCCAACTTTGCCATTTTGCCGACCTCTTCTCCGAGGAGGAGCAGAAAACCTCTCTGGTGTTCAACGAATGCTCAACCCTCATGCTTGCCCGGAACAGCATCAACGTGCGCCTGGACGGGCCCGACGGCTCGAGCATCTGCTGGGGCATCAACGACCCGGTTGACGGAGGCGACTGGTCATCGGCTCAGCTCGGCCTGATCCGGCGTCTCCTGCCCCATATCCGCCAATACGTGCGCTTCCGGCAGACGCTTGACGGCGCGGATGCTCTGGGCGCCTCCCTCACGAGGCTGCTCGACACCACCGGGTCAGGCGTCATCCAGCTCGACCCGCGCGGGCGGATCGTGGAAGTGAACGACCGCGCCTGGGATTTGCTGCGTGCCGGAGACGGCCTGTTCGATGAGCGCGGTTTCCTGTTCGCCCGGAGGCCTGAGGACAACGCCAACCTCCAGGGATTGCTGAACCGGGCGCTGCCGCCGTTCGGGACTCAGGGCGTCGGCGGCTCTGCGATAATAAGGCGTGCGCCGGCCCTGCCGCTGGTTTTGCACGTCAACCCGGTGGCTCGGCTGGAGACGGACTCCCGCCCCTGGCCGGTCGCGGCGCTCGTACTGGTTGTGGACCCGGCGAGCCGGACCCGCATCGATCCGGCTATCGTGGGTGACGCCCTGGGTCTCACGGGTATGGAGAGCCGGGTGGCGGTGTTGTTGGCCGAAGGCATGGGCGTTCGTGCGATAGCCTCGGCGACGGGCCGAAAGGAAAGTACGATCCGCACGCACGTGAAGCACATGTTCGCAAAGCTCGGCCTCTCGCGGCAGGTGGATCTGGTGCGGCTCGTGCTGTCGCTGGCCGGCGCTCCGGAGTCTCGAGATTGAAGGCAATAACAGCTCCGGGCCTTCGCTGTCGTCGTATATCTCCCCGAATTCTGGTCAAGTCCGAGAATTGCTGGAAACTTTCTTTTGGCGCATATCGGCTGAGGGCCTGCGGTTGAGTTCGTTTTCCTCCTCGTAGTTCTGGTCCAGTTCCCGTCTGAGGGCTTCCATCTGGCGTCGTTCGAAGCCGGTAATCTTGAGCGCGCGCCACCTTTCGGCGGCCCGGATCATGGCGCTGAACATGAGCTTGAGCACCGGTTTCTCGCCGAAGGCATTCGGGATGATCTTGAGCCTTCGGCGCTCCTCGACGAACAAACGCTCCAGCTGGTTCGTGGTGCGCACGGCCCGGCGATGGTTGACCGGCGCACGCAGGTGCGCGATACAGGCTTCGAAGTCGTCGCGGAAGCAAGCCACGGCGCTGGGTAGTTTGGACTCGTAGTCCCTGGCGAGTCCCTCGGCCAACTCCCGGGCGATGGCGCGCGAGGGGGCCTGGTAGGCCGCCGCGGCCCGCTCCCTGAACTCCGGCCAGAGGTCCTCGGGCGCCTTCGCCGCGAGGTTCCGCATGCGGTGCGCCAGACAGCGCTGCCGCTCCGAGCGCGGGAAGCACGTCTCGATCGCCTTGATGATGCCGGGCGCTCCGTCACTCACTACAACCAGCGGGTCGCCCAGACCCCGGGCGCGCATGTCCTGGAAGAACGCGCTCACCGTCTCGGCGTCTTCTTTCGAACCCGCCATCAGGTGCAGCAGCACCTTGGCACCGTTCGCCGTGATTCCCCAGGCCGCCAGCACCGGCTCGCGCTTGCTCCCCGGGCGGAGCCGCTCGGCGATCCCGTCGATGAACAGATAGACGACCTCGTACTCGCCCAAATCCCGCAAAGCGAACTCCTGATATTCTGACCACAACCGTTCGCCGAGCTCGGAGACCGCCGTGCGAGAGAGCAGCAGACGGCCGCTCTCGTCGCTGAAGACGTCCTCGATGTCCCGCACCGAGAGACCGCGCGCCAGAAGCTCCACCGCCAACTCCTCGAGCCCCTCGGTGCGCCCCTTGAGGTTGTCTCTAATCGCCGAGCGGAACGCCTCCTCGCGCCCGGCAATCTGAGGCGCCGCGAACTCGACGAACCCTTCCGCCGTCTTGAGACGACCAGCACGGTGGCCGTTGCGGTAGCCTTGGCCGGGCTTCGCTCCGTGCTCGTAGTATTCCCGGCCCAGAGCGTCGCGGCTCTCCGCCTCCAGCGCCTCTTCCACGATGAGCCGCGTGGCGAGCTTCACCAGGTCGGCCCGCGCATCGGGACTCGACAGACGGCCTTCGATCAAGTCGGACAGGGATTGGCGTGTGTGCATCGATGCCTGTATTCTCTTCTTCATGGGGTGCCTCCTCGGTTTGGTGCCGGCGCTTACCGGCACGGTTTTGTGTTGCCTCTGCCGAGGATGCACCCCTCTGATTTTTCCAGCAAGTTTAGGACTTTACCCCGAATTCTCCCTGGTATATGCAAATATGCGCTGAATCTCCCCAATTCCGGGGACGTAAAAAAGTGTGCGCCTTCTTATAATTTCAGCATCATCGGCGATGTCGCGTGTCTATTTTGCGGAAGAGTCGTATCGAGGGTCTTCATGGATTGGCATGCCGGTGGCAGGGAGAGCCGCGGCGTACGGTGCGATTGGCGCAGCAATGGCGCGCCCGGGACATACGCTCGACGGGCGCACCTCTTCCGGTGAGGCGACACGTGAGCAATCCCGCGATGACATATACACCACCCAGGAGATAAACAGCATCGTTGCCGCGGTGGCTTCCCTGCCGGACTTTACCGGGAGCGAGCGTCAACTCATCCGGTTCTGGACAGGTGAGTCTAACCGTGTCCGCCACATAGCCGGATTGGTGAAGAATATTCATCCGGGACGCATAGCTGGATATGAAATGTTCGGTTAAACATTTTAATTGAATATCCCATAGAAGGAGAATGCCGGTTATGGTGATCAGGCGCCTTGCAGCAATTGCTGCTGTGGTTTGTCCGCTGTTTCTCACCGCTTCGGTTGTTTCGTCCAGCCCACCTTGCGAAAAAACGGATAACCTTAACTGGGTTTCCGGGAAGAATCTCTGCTTCGCGATCAAGACTTTCGTGCATGACAAGGAGGTTTCTCGACCGGTTTTGCGCGTCTTTCTCCACGGCGACAACAGCAGGGGCGGACCATCGGATTACATGTATCGCTACGCCTCTATCTATGCTCCCGGCGTCGTGTCGGTCGCCATGCTGCGCCCCGATCACTACGACCGGGAAGGCAGGCGATCAAGCCCCAAGACTTATGGTCGTCGAAACTGGGAGACTGAAGAAAGCATCGATGCGATAGCCGCGGCTGTCCGGAAGCTGAAGATTCACCACAAGGCCTCGCGGGTAGTCATGATCGGTCATTCAGGCGGTTCGAACATATCTGCGGTCATGCTTGGCCGTCATCCGGGCGTTGCGGACGCGGCGCTGTTGGCGGGGTGCGCTTGCGATAAGGAAGCCAAGAAGATGATGCAGGGCAGGACGTATAGATCGGAGGATATCAATCCCATTGACTATGTCGACAAGATACCGCCGAACGCAAAGATCATCGCAATAACCGGCTCTCGCGATACTACGAACCCTGCAGAATTATGCCGCCCCTACATTCGGTACCTAAAAGAGCGCGGCGTATCCGCCCGGCTGGATATCGTTAAAGGCGCCAGGCATGGTTTCCGTAGATTGGGAAGATCCATAGCCTACCAGGTCGGGTTGCTGGAACTGAGCAAGAAGTGATGTTTTTCGAAAACGCACTATATTCTCTTTAATTTTGGAAATGGAAAAGTGAACCGGACTGAAATCCCCCTTCACGAATGACGCAGAGGAGTTCCGCTTCTCCGGCGTCCCCCCCTACCGCCTCAGCTTCGGGTCGAGCGCGTCCCTGGGCCCGTCGCCCAGCAGGTTGAAGGAGAGCACCACGGCCATGAGGGCGAAGCCCCCCTGCGAATAAAACCGCCTCACGATCCTCTCCAGGCGAAAATCATCCGCGCGGATGGCGGTGAGGAGGTCGGCTTCCCTGGCGAGCACGCGCCCGGAGTCGTCAAGGAACCTCCGCCGCGATTTCTTTTGCGCTTTCAGCCCTCACGCGAGCATCAAGCGCTCGCCCTTGGGTTCGGGCACGGGGTCGCCGAACTCTCGCGCCGTGTCTATCCAGAGTTCCATCGCCTGATTGACGTGTTTGAGAGTCTCTTCCTGCGTGTCCCCGTGCGCCATGCAGCCGGGAAGCTCCGGGACTTCGGCCACGAAAGCGCCGTCCGCGTTGCTCCAATAGAGAATGATCTCGTATTTGAACGTCATTCGTCCTCCAGTTCGTATTTCAGAAGCATGATACGGACCTGCCTTACCTGATAGGATTTCGCATGCCCGCCGTCGCGTTGCAGATTGATTCTCTCGGCAACGCCCTTTTTTCTGAATACGTGATGGCTCCCGCGTATTCGTTCGGTGAACCCCAGATTCCGGAGCAGGCCGCGCAAGTCATCAAAGCGGATATTCGCATCAGAGCGACCACCGAGAATTCTGTCAAATAGCGGTTGGCCTCGACTCATGCGCCGGCCCCATCAAACATTTTTCATCACCCCCCAAAATACCTTTTCGCCTCTCCCCTTGTCATCCCCCCCCTACCTCCGCAGCTTCGGATCAAGCGCGTCCCTGAGCCCGTCGCCGAGCAGGTTGAAGGAGAGCACCACGCCCATGAGGGCGAAGCCGGGGATGGCGAGCAGGTGCGGCGCCAGCGCCATGTAGGAGCGCGCGTCGGCGAGCATGGTGCCCCATTCGGGCGTGGGCGGGGGCACGCCGATGCCCAGGAAGCTCAGGCCCGCCGCCACGCGGATGGAGGTCGCGATGAGGAAGGTCGACTGCACGACGATGGGGCCGAGCGTCCCCGGAAAGATGTGCAGGAACAGCACGCGGCGGCTCGAGCCGCCCATCGCCTGGGCCGCCTCCACGAATTCGGTCTCCTTGATGACGAGCACCGAGCTGCGCACCAGCCGCGCGTAGGTCGGGATGGCGAAGATGCCCACCGCCAGCATGATGTTCTCCATCCCCGTGCCGATGATGGCGATGAGCAGAATGGAGAGCAGGATGCGCGGGAAGGTGAGCATGATGTCCACCGTCCGCATGATGAGGTTGTCGATCCAGCCGCCGAGGTACCCGCCGACGAGGCCGAGCAGCACGCCCCCGAACGCGGCGATGAGCACGGAGAACACCCCGATGAGCAGCGAGGTGCGCGCGCCGTAGATGATGCGGCTGAACACGTCGCGGCCGAAATGGTCCGTCCCGAAGGGATGGGAGAGCGAGGGGTTTTTGAGCGCCGCCTGGAAATCCGCTTTTATGGGGTCGTAGGGCGCGATGAGGGGCGCCAGGAGAGAGATCGCGACGAACGTGAAGACGAAGACGCACCCGACCACGGCGATCCGGTGCTTGAGCAGGCGGCGCAGGGTGTCCGCCCACATGCTGCGAATCGGTTCGCTTTCGATTTCCTGGGGGATGAATTCGACGCCGGCGGCCGGGCTCATTCGCTCGACCCGCCATAACGGATGCGCGGGTTGAAGATCGCGTAGAGGAGGTCCACCGTCAGGTTCACCACGGCGAACGTGAGCGCGAAGAAGAGCAAGGAGCCCTGCACCGCGGCGTAATCGCGCAGCTTGATGGCCTCGACGATGTAGCGCCCGAGGCCCGGCCAGGCGAACACCGATTCGGTGATCACCGATCCGCCCAGCAGGTATCCCGACTGGAGGCCGACCACGGTGATGACGGGCAGCATGGCGTTCTTGAGGGCGTGGACGTAATGGACCTTTCCGCTCGCCAGGCCCTTCGAGCGCGCCGTGGTGATGTATTCACTCCCCGTTATCTCGAGCATGGTGTTGCGCGTCATGCGCGCGATGAGGCCGGCCCCCGTAAGCCCGAGCGTGACCACCGGCATGATGAGGTGGGCCGCCGTGCCCTTTCCCCCCGCCGGGAGCCACCCGAGATAGACGGAGAAAAACCCCATGAGTATCAGGCCGAACCAGAACGAGGGCATGGATATGCCGAGCAGAGCGCCCGTCATGCTCCCGTAGTCGAACTTGGAGTAGGGGTGTGTCGCGGACAACACGCCCGCCAGCAAGCCCACAATGGTGGCGAGGAGCACCGCCCAGAAAGCGAGTTGCAGCGTGTTGAGAAAACGGGTCCAGACCTCGTTCAGCACCGGCCTGTCCGAGAGGATCGAGCGGCCCAGGTCACCTTGTAAGGCCCGCTTCATGAACATGCCGTACTGGACGTGGAGGGGCTGGTCCAGCCCGTAAATCCGGCGGATTTCCGCAATATACTCCTCATCCGCGAATTCGCCCGCGAGGGCTTCGGCCGGGTCTCCCGGAACGAGGCGGATGGAGAGGAAGATGACGAGCGAAACCCCGATGAGAACCGGGACGAGAAGGAACACTCTCCGCAACAGATATTCGAACATGAACGCACCGTCCCGCCCGGATGAGAACGAAAACACCATAAAAGGAGATTCGATGCTATCATAACCGGGCCGAATGCACGATCCGGGCAGCCTTTTCCGGGTTGTTGGAAAGCCTCGATGAATGAGGGTCCGGCTCGACCGACGGGGAAAAAGAAACGATTCCCCCCTTGGGGGATTGTTGAAAGAGCTCCCCTCCTCAGGGAATAAAGGCAACCCCCCCTACCCCCCCTTGTCAGGGGGGTAAAGTCGATGCCCTCCGACGAGGGGGTTGTTAAAAAAGTCATTATTTCGAGATCCGGCGTATATTACCTACCGGGGAGTGAACTTCAAAAACGTGCGCTCAACCAAAATCCCTCCTCACTCGGAATTGACCACCGCCGTCATTCCGGCGAAAGCCGGAATCCATTTTACGCATTTTGCCTTTCATCAGGGTTCCCGCGCATCGGCGGGAAATGAAACGCCGCCGTTCATTCACCCGCGCCCGCAAATGGATTCCGGCTTTCGCCGGAATGACGAACAAAACCGCATTCACCCGTAGGGGCGGACCTGTGTGTCCGCCCTGCCTCCTGAGGTTGTCCCTCCTCAGGACAGGCACGGAGGCCTGTCCCTGCGGGGCGGCCCCTCCTCGGTCGGTTCGATTACCCCCTCACTTGCTGAAAAGCAACCCCCCCTACCCCCCCTTGTCAGGGGTCAAAACCGACCGAAGAGGGAGGTTTTGCAAGACGATGTGTTTCTCGTCAATGGTTCATGCAAACGCTCGCTCATCACTCGCGTTTGACCCCTGACAAGGGGGGTAGGGGGGTTGCCTTTGTCCCCCGGCCGGGGAGGACTTCTTCAACACCCCCGCGAAGAGGCCGCTTCATCTTGCCAGTTCGCCGGGTAAGTATTATAGTTAATACCAAGCCTACAAATTGGTGAATCGGTTATTGCGTGAGGCGATTCGGGTCGTCTGATTCCGTGATCAGGGGGGATTCGGATCGTCCGGGAATCGGGGCTTTTGCCCTGATGTTTCCATTCGAGGAGGGCAGTGTATGCTGCACACAAGTCCCAAGAAGCTGGTTTGCACCGCAGTTCTGTTCATTGCCGCAATCGCTCTCATGTGGAGCACTTCATCGGCGGCGTCCAAAGTCGTCTTCGTCCACGGCGCGGAGCCCAAGAGTCTCGACAACGCCCTTCATCCGGCCGGTTCCGCCGACCTGAACGTCCAGACGAGCCTCTACGATTCGCTGACCTACCACCGCCTGGACGGCAAAATCGAGGGGCGCCTCGCCACCTCATGGGAATTCAAGAACCCCACCACGCTCGTCTTCAAGCTGCGCAAGGGGGTGAAGTTCCACGACGGGACGCCCTTCAACGCCGCGGCCGTGAAGTTCAACCTCGACCGGACGCGAAGCCACAAGCGCGCCCGCCTCAGGAAATGGATCGCGATGATCAAGGAGGTCAACGTGATCGACGACCACACGGTCGAGATCGGGCTCAAGTATCCCTTCGCGCCCGTCCTGCTGAACCTGGGGACGCCGGTCGCCGCCATCGGCAGCCCGACCGCCATCAAGAAACACGGCAAGAATTTCCGGCGCAACCCGGTCGGCACCGGCCCGTTCATCTTCGAGAAATGGGTGGCGGGAGAATACATCCGCTTCAAGGCGAACCCGGATTACTGGGACGGGAAACCCAAGATCGACGTTCTCGAATTCCGCCTCGTTCCGGAAGCCACGACGCGGGTGCTCCAGCTTCGTTCGGGCCAGGCCCAGCTGGCCATGTTCCTGCCCCCGGCCCAGCTCGGCGAGGTGGACAAGGACCCCAAGCTCGACCTCGTGAAAGCGCCCCTGTTCCGGGTGATCTTCATCGGGATGAGCATGCTCCACAAGCCTTTCGACAACCCGATCGTGCGCCAGGCGATGAACTACGCCATCGACACGAAAACCATCATCGAGAAGGTGATGCTCGGCGTGGGGCGGCCCATCCGCGGACCCTTCGGGCCGACCGTCTGGGGCTATGACCCCGAGTTCGAGAAGATGGGCTATTCCTACAACCCGAAAAAGGCCAAGGAGCTGTTGGCCAAAGCGGGGTATCCCAACGGGTTCAAGACCGAGTTCTGGCACCCCACGGGCAGGTACACGGCCGACAAGGTGGCCGCCGAGGCCATCCAGGCGCAGTTGGCGAACGTGGGAATCCAGGCCAAGCTCCGCACGGGCTCCTGGGGCCTCGTGGCCCCCTCCGTCCGGAAGGGCAAGGCGCCCATGTTCCTCTACGGCTGGGGCGTCTCCACGGGCGACCCGGACATGGTGATGTACAACAAGTTCCACTCCGCCACCCACGGGCGTTCGGGGAACTATACCCGCTACAAGAACCCCGAACTCGAGAAGGTCGTGGACAAGGCGCGCCAGATCAACGACCCGGTCAAGCGCAAGGCGATGTACAAGAAGGCGGCGAAGATGGTGATCGACAATCCGCCCTGGGTCTTCTTCAAGCAGGAAGTCATGCTCGTCGGCAAATCCAAGAAGCTCAAGGGTGTGATCGTCCACCCCGGCGAGCGGATTTACTGGCGCAAGGCGTATCTGGAAAAATAGCCGCAGATAGATAGCAGGCAGCCTCCCGTTCGGAAAAAGGCGGGAGGCTGCTTTTGTTTGCGCGCTCATGCGTATCTGCATACAGAACGACCCGGAAAGGGAGGATCGCCATGCCGGATTCCGAAAGACTGCAGAACATGCTCGACAAGTTCGAGATACAGGAAGTCGTCGCCGCGGCCTGTTATTCCCGCGACAAGGGCGACTGGGAGACGCTCAGGGACTGCTACCACCCGGACGGGAACGTGACGGTGAGCTGGCACTCCGGCCCGGTGGACGAGTTCATCGAGCGCTCCGTGAAGATGATGGCGTCGCGCGACGTGCAGGAGTTCACCAAGCACGTCAACGCGAACCCCCGTGTGCGGCTGAACGGCGAGCGCGCCATCATCGAGTACGACGTCATCCTGCACAACCGGCGCCTCCTCGACGGGTACGCCTTCGATTTCCACACGTGGAGCTGCTATCTGGATCAGGTGGAAAAGCGCGACGGCGAGTGGCGCATCTTCAACCGCACGGCCATCTACGAGAAAGACCGCATGGACGCGCACAACCCGCGCGAGATACCGGACTCCTTTTATGAGGACATGAACCTCGAGCAATACCCCCTCAACATCCGCTACCACTGCTGGCGGAACGCGCGGACGGGGCAGACGCCTCCCGAGGGGATCACCATTGCCAGGACGGAGAAGGAAGCCGAAGTGCGCGAGGCGGCCGAGCGCTGGCTGGCCGGCGGGTAGAGTCGAAGCGGCGGAGGGCCGGCCCCGACCGAGGAAGAAGCGGCTGCGGAATCCGGTAGGGACAGGCCGCGCCCTGTCCCCACGCAGGATCCCTTACGGATATGCCGTGTGGTCCTCTTCCCTACGAATAAAACCGCCGCACCAGGTCATCGAGGCTGAAATCCTCCGCGCGGATGGCGGAGAGCAAGTCCGCTTCCCTGGCGAGCACGCGCTCGGCCGCTTCGGGAACGTCCGCCGCGACCTCTTTGGGCACCACGAGCGCGCCGCTCACGTCCGCGTGGATGAGGTCGCCCGGAACCACGGCCATCCCGCCGACAGATACCGGCGTGTTCACCGCCACCACGCGCACGTCGCCGCGCGATACCGTCATGCCCGCGCACCAGGTCTTGAAGCCCGCCTTGCGCATCTCTTCCAAATCGCGCACCACCCCGTCCGTCACCACGCCCTCGGCGCCCAGGCGCGAGAAGAGGTTCGACATGATCTCCCCCCAGAGGCACGCCGAGGGCGGCTTCGGGCCGACGTCCTGCTGCACGAGCACGCAGGGCCTGGGCGCCGCGGCCACGGCTTCGTATAGCGCGATGCGCGAGGTGTGCGTTCGCTCCTCGCCCGGTGCGTATTCGCTCGTCGTGAACGTCACGGCGTAGCCCAGCGCCACGCCCATATCGGGGAACATGCACTCGATGCTCGCGTCGGTGTGGCCGAGCGTCCTCGGGCGCACGCCGAAGGATTCCACGGCGTTCGACACCGTGGGCGTGTCGATCGCTCTCAGCTTCGCGAGCGTTTCTTCGGATAGCGTCATCATCATCTCCTTATCTGATAAGAGGCCGCGCCGAGCGCGCCTCCCGTGAACGGGAAAGGTCGTAACGAGTAGCCCGATTATATGATCGTGAGCGTAAGGAGAGTAGGGGGAGGGGACTGATCGCCACATTTCGAACGCTCAAATGGGCCGGTTCTGACTTGACGAATATAACAATCATGTTATATATTGCTTGATGACCCGGATAGATTTCCTTACAAAATTTCAATGAGCAAACAGCGAGGAGAAAGGATGAATTATATCCGTGCGACGCATCAGGTCGAAAACACCCAAACCCATATGGTGGGCAGGCAGGAGTAAGGATGCGTTTACGCAATTTCCCCATGAGGTGCAGGAGGATATTTTGTACGCCTTGGAGGCAGCTCAATGGGGAGGCAAAGATTCCTCCGCCAAGCCACTGAAGAGCTTCAGGGGAGCCGGCGTTTTGGAGATCATCGAAAACCACGACGGTGACACGTATCGGGCGATCTACACGGTGAAATTCAAAGAAGCCGTCTGTGTTCTGCACGCCTTTCAAAAGAAATCGAAAAGGGGAATCCAAACGCCAAGGCGGGAAATGCGGATCATCGAGGCGAATTTCAGGGGATTGATTGAATATATAAAACAACGAAAAGGGACGAAGTAAGGATCATAGGGGATGAACAGATGAGCGAAATTGAAATTTACGAAGGAAGCCACAATGTCTTCAAGGATCTCGGGCTTCCGAACGCGGATGAAATAATGTTGAGGGCGCAACTCCTGAGAGAGGTATCGGATACGATTGAGTCAAGAAAGCTGACCCAGAAGGATGTGATGCGAATTCTCGGCATCAAGCAACCCGAGGCGTCCTATCTCATGAACGGGAAGCTCTCGCGCTTCTCTCGCGAGCGGTTGATCGACTACATGGTCAAGCTGGGCATGACGGTGGAGTTGCGGGTGAAGAAGCCCAAGAAAAACGCTCCCCTCAAACCCGGCGCGCTGATATACGCGGGAGCGTCGTGAGGGGGCTAGGGGGTCTACCTGCGTGGATTGTCCTGCCCCCTGTGGTTCTCCCTTTTCAGGAAAGGCGCGGGGGCCTGCCCCTACCCACCCACCCTCTCCCGCCAGTCGCGCATGGCGGCGCGGGTGGTGTCGAAGGCGAGCTCACGGAAGTCGATCGCGTCGGGCGCGACGAGCTTGACCTCGGTGGTCTCGGCCAGGGCGCGGGGGGCGCCGGCCGTCACGACGCCCGTGTAGACGATGAGCACGGTGGCGTTTCCCTCGAACGAGTACACCCCCAAGAGCGAATCGACCGCCACCTCTATGCCCGCTTCTTCTTCCGCCTCGCGCGCGGCGGCTTCTGCGACCACCTCGCCCCGGTTCACGAAGCCGCCCGGGAACGTCCAGAGTCCCTTGCCGGGGTTGTGGGCGCGCCGCACGAGCACGGCCTGCCCGTCGATGGTCGCCACGACGCCGGCCGCCACCTTCGGGTCGAGGAAATGGACGTGGTTGCAGGACGCCGCGCTGCAGCAAAGCTGGGTGGTGCCGTCCCCCTCCGTCCAGGGGCGGTAGACGAGGGGACTCCCGCAGGCGACGCAGAACTTCACCCCGCCTCCCAGATGAGGATGCGCCTGGGGGGCGTCCGGGCTCAGATCAGAAATTTTTCGGCTCCGGGCCGGCAGAACGGGTTGGTGGATTTCTCGTGGCCGATGGTGGTCTCCGGCCCGTGGCCCGGATGCACGACGGTATCGTCAGGTAACGTGAGCAGTTGCGTCCGGATGGCGTTCAAAAGCACGCCGCCGTCGCCCATGTAGAGGTCGGTCCGCCCGATCGATCCCGCGAAAAGGGCGTCACCCACGATGGCGTGCCCCGCCTCGTTCCCGTCCCCCGGCCGGTAGAGCGTGACGTTGCCCGGCGCGTGCCCGTCGGTGAGCCTGATCTCGAATTCCAGGTTTCCCACCGAAATCGTCTCGCCCGGCACGAGGTGCGCGTCCACCTCCGGGACCGGCGGTTCGGGGAACCCGTAGCCGCGCGCCGCGTTCGGGATGTTGCGCAGGTTGAACAGTTCCGCCTCGTGGAGCCAGTAGGGAAGCCCGAGCTTTTCCTTCGCCTCCGCCACGCCCTCGGCGTGGTCGAGGTGCGCGTGGGTGCCGATGAGCTTGGTGAGGGTGAGGCCGTGCCCGCGCGCCGCCGCGATGACGCGCTCCACCTCCGCGCCCGGGTCGATGTAGGCGCCCTCTTTCGTCTCCTCACAGCCCACGACGTAGCTGTTCATCTGGAAGGGGCCGACGGGTATCCGCTCTAGGATCAAGAAGGTGTCCTTTCTCTGAACGCCGTGAGGAGGAGTTCGCCCCTTAGGAATCGGGGGGATAGATGATGATTTCGATTCGCCGGTTCGTGCGGCGGCCCTCGCGCGTGTCGTTGTCGGCGATCGGGCGGAACTCGCCCATCCCCGCTCCCGAGACCCTGCGCGGGTCGAGGTTGCCCACCTCGACGAAGTAGCGCAGCACCCGCGTGGCGCGCGCGGCGGAAAGCTCCCAGTTCGTCTCCCAGCGCTCCGCCAGGCGATCGGATATCTGCACGTTGTCGGTATGCCCCTGCACCTGCACCTCGCGGTTGGAGTAGCGGCGCAGGAGACTCGAGAACTTCACGAGCAGGGCCTTGCTCTCGGAGCGGATCTTGGCGCTTCCCGATCGGAAAAGGATGGCGCTCGCGATGCTGATCAACACCCGGTCGCCCTCGCGCCGAACCTGAACGATGCCGCGTCGTCGTTCTCTCGAGAGTTGCGCATTCATGTCTTTTTCGAGTTGTATCTGGAAGCGAATCCGGTCCTCGAAGCGCAGGAGTTTCTTCTGTACGGCGACGAGGTTTTTCTGAAGTTCACGGACCCGCGTGCGGGAGTTTTCATAAGCGCGCTCGAAGCGCCGGGCTTTCTTGGCGCTCTCGGTTTGCTGTGATTGCTGGGAAGTCATTTGCGCGCGCAGGTCGGCCACGCGCGTCTCTATCTGTTGGCTGTGGCGCCTGGCCATGGTGAGGGACTGGCTGAGCTCCTGGCTTTCCAGGTCTTTTTGCTTGATTTGTCCTTCGAGTTCTTCGATCTTTCTCTGGAGTTCATCGATCTCGCCCTGGTACTTCGCGAGCTCTCCTCTCAGGCCTGCTGCTTCATCCGTTTTTCGCTCATAGTCTTCGATGCCCACGCATCCGGTGAACAGGGCGGCGGCGAGGAATAAAATCACGAGGCGATGCGTCTGCATTCAGTTTCCTCCTCCGGACATGAAGCGGGTGGCGTCGGCGACGTCGTGCTTGCTTCCGACGATGAAAGGAATGCGCTGGTGCAGCATTTCGGGCTGGATCTCCATCACCCTTTGGCGGCCGTCGCTCGCTGCGCCCCCTGCCTGCTCCGCGATGAACGACATGGGGTTGCACTCATAGAGAAGGCGCAGCTTGCCGCTGGGGTTTTTCCTGTCGCCCGGGTAGAGGAAGACGCCGCCCTTCAGGAGATTTCTGTGGAAATCGGCCACCAGCGAACCGATGTAGCGTCCCGAATAGGGGCGGCCCGAGTCGGCGTCTTCTTCTTTCAGGTATGCGACGTAGCGGGTGGTGGCTTCGTCCCATTTCGAGGAATTGCCCTCGTTGATGCTGTAAATCTTCCCCCGCTCTGGAATCTGGATGTCGGGATGGGAGAGGAAGAACTCGCCCACCGAGGGGTCGAGCGTGAAGCCGTCCACGCCGTTGCCGGTGGTGTATACCAGCATGGTGGACGATCCGTAGATGACGTAGCCCGCGCAGACCTGTTCGACGCCCGGCTGGAGAAAGTCGTCGAGTGCCGTGGGGCCGCTCCCGCCCTTGCGGCGCAGGATGGAGAAAATCGATCCGATGCTCACGTTCACGTCGATGTTCGAGGAGCCGTCCAGCGGGTCGTAGAGCACAACGTATTCACCCCCCTCGATGTATTCGCCGGGGACGTCGTAGACCTCTTCCATCTCCTCGCTCGCCAGGGCGGCCACCGAGCCGGTGTGGTCGAGGGCCTTTCTCAGGATATCGTTGGCGTATTCATCGAGTTTCTGGACTTCCTCGCCCTGTACGTTCACCTCGCCGGTCAGCCCGAGGATGTCCACGAGGCCCGCCTTGTTGACCTCGGCGTTGATGATCTTGGCGGCCAGGGTGATCTGCGTGACGAGGCGGGTGAATAGCCCCCGCGCGCCCGGGTGGTTTCGCTCTTCCTCGCGAATGTGGCGCTCGAGCGTCATTCCCTTGAAGCTTGTGCTCCCGGCGGTGGCGGCTTGCTGTTGCATCCTCTGTCCTGCTCCTTTGTGGGCGGTCGCTTGCCCGGCGGCTAGGCGGCGGCGACTTCTCCTTCCATCGCGTCCTCATACGCGCCCGTGCGCGCGGCGCCGTTACACTTGCAGCGATGGAGGAAGAGCCTCTGGGCGAGGGGCACGTTCGCCGTCTCGCCGCCCCAGCCCTTGAGGGCGGGCGCCTGCAGCGCGCGGCCGTAGGAGAAGCTGAGCTCCCACGGGTGGGGGCCCATCGCGTTCATCGCGTTCAAGTGCGCGGTGGCGACGGCGTCGCTCTGCCCGCCCGAGAGGAAGCAGATGCCGGGCACGGCGGCGGGCACGTTTCTCGTGAGGGAGCGCACCGTGGCCTCGGCCACTTCCCCCACGCCCGCCTGGACCGGGCATCCCTTGCCCGATATCACCATGTTGGGCTTCAGGATCATGCCCTCGAGCGAGACGCGGTGTAAGTGCAGGGCGCGGAAGACGCTCTCGAGCGTCTCGTTCGTCACTTCCTCGCAGGCCTCGATGGTGTTGTCCGCGTCCATGAGCACCTCGGGCTCCACGATGGGTACGAGGCCCGCCTCCTGGGAGAGCGCGGCGTAGCGCGCGAGGCCGTGCGCGTTGGCCTCGATGCAGTAGGCGGAGGGAATCCCATCGCTGATGGTGATCACCGCGCGCCACTTGGTGAACGTGGCGCCGAGTGAGGCGTATTCCTCCAGCCGCTCGCGCAGGCCGTCGAGACCCTCGGTGACCTTCTCCCCCGGGGCGAAGGCCAGGTCCTTGGCACCCTTGTCGACCTTGATGCCGGGGAGGATGCCGCGCGAGGCGAGCAGCGCGCCGAAGTTCGTCCCGTCCGCGGCGCTCTGGCGCAGCGTTTCGTCGAAGAGGATGACGCCGCTGATGTATTCCTCGATTCCCTCCGTCGTGAAGAGAAGCTCGCGGTAGGCGCGCCGGTTCTCCTCGGTGGATTCGACGCCGATGCTGTCGAGGCGCTTTTGGATCGTGCCCGAACTCTCGTCCGCCGCGAGGATGCCTTTGCCGGGCGCCACCATCTGGTTGGCGATTTTCGCCAGGTTGTTCGTGCTCATGATTTTGCTCCTGCTGGAATTGCCATGAGGTGAAGAAGCTATATGAAATTCCCCCATCCGGGGGAGTTACCCGCGATTCGTCGGTTTTGGATTCGCCGCTGCGGCCCCTGAATCCGGGCGGCTGAACGGTCCGCACGGCGTTCGATCTGTTGGTTTGGAACGAAACAACCCGTCGCGCGTGGAGAATAACAAAACCATGCCGAAGAAGAAACCGCCGCGCGGGTGGAAATCGTTTCCGCATCGTGGTCGAATGGGTTCTCCCGCCCGGGTGGAGAGGTTCCAGTTGCCCCGTATTCACCGGGCGCGCCCATGAGCGCGCAAGACGCAGGCCCTGTCCCCTTCTGGCGGATGCCCGCGTTTTATTTCCTGCATTTTTTCGCCGTCGGCGTCATGCTCCCGTTTCTGAACATCTTTTATCATTCCGCGGGCGTGAGCGGGTTCCAGCTCGGCCTGCTGAACGCCGCGCCGCGCCTCTCGAGCGCGGTAGCACCCCCCCTGTTCGGCGCGCTCGCGGACAAGTTCCGCCTGGGCAGGAGTGTGGCCTTCACGTGCGCCGTCGCGAGTTCTCTTTTAGCTCTTCTCCTGTGGGGGGCGAGCGGTTTTATCACCCTGCTCATATTGATCACGCTGTTCTCTGCTCTCAGAGCCCCCCTCGTGCCGATAGCGGAGAATCTCTGTCTTCGCGAGATAGAGGCGACCGGCGCGCAGTACGGCCGGGTGCGCCTGTGGGGGTCGCTGGGCTTCATCGTCGCGGCCATGGGCGCGGGGCGGCTGGTCGAGACCACCGGGGTCGCCTCCATCTTTCCGTTCGTGGCGTGCGTGGGCGTCCTGCTCGTTTTCGTCATCTATCATCTGCCGAGAGAGACGGCGCGCGCGCGGCCGCGCTTCCGGGCCGATCTGAGCCTCTTGCTCAAAAGCAGCCCGCTCGCCGTCTTCCTCCTCACCACGACGTTCGCCTCGATTTCCGCGGGACCCTTCGGGATTTATTTCAGCATCAGGCTGAAACAACTCGGGCTTTCGGCGGACCTGATCGCCCTGGCATGGACGGTGGGCGTGGTGAGCGAAATCGTTTTTCTCATCTACGCGCAGGCCATACAGCGAAGGTTCGGCCTCAAGTGGATGATAGCCGCCGGCATGATGGCCGCCGGCCTCCGCTGGGAGTTCGTCGCCCTCACGACGGATGCGGTTTTGCTCATCCTCATCCAGCTTCTGCACGGCGTCGCCTTCGGCGTCTTCCACGCGGGCGCGATTCAGTACGTCGACCGCCTGAGCAGTGCTGCGACGAAGAACACGGCCCAATCCCTCTACAGCGCCGCCACCTGGGGGGTCGGTTCCACGCTCGGCGCGCTGCTGGCGGGCTGGCTGCTCCCCATCTGGGGGTTCGTGACCCTGCTCCACGTTGCCGCAGGGATTGCGCTGTGCGCGGGGCTTGCCTTCGCCGCCTTTGGCGAGAACGTGGAGTGAGGCCGCGCGGGAGGCAGGCGTCGATGGATGCGCCGCTTCGGGTGCCGCCCGCCCGCGCTGGACGACTCTTCTCATCGTGTGGGAGTATGGCGCGCTCCCTTATCGAAGGCGCGAGGTGAAACGGGGGAGACGAGGGATGAAAAAATGACCGAAAAGACCCTGTATCTGGCGAGCCCGTACGGCTTTTCCCTGCAGCAGCGCGAAGGGCCCCTGAAGGAGCTCGTTGCGGCGCTCGAAGGTTTGGGCGCCGAAGTGTGGGAGCCGTTCTCGCGCAACAACCAGCCCGAGATGCTCGCGCGCCCCGGCTGGGCGTACCGCGTCGGCCAGAACGACATGCGCGACGTGCGCGATGCGGCGGGCTTTTTCGGCGTGGTCAACGGCTGTCCGCCCGATGAGGGCGTGATGGTGGAACTCGGCATGGCGGTCGCCTGGGGGAAGCCCGTCTTCTTGTTCCGGGACGATTTCAGGCGCTCGACCGATTGCGAGGCCTATCCGCTGAACCTCATGGTCTTCACCGGCCTGCCCGAGGTCGGCTGGGAGGCCTACTACTACACCTCGCTCGATGAAATCGCAGACCCCGAGAAGGCTCTCGCGCGGTGGATAAAGGATGAGCCCCTGCCGTGAGAGGGGCGACCCTCGAATGAGGCAATTCAGTATTTCCCTATAGCGTCAAAGTCCAGTTCAATATTCAGGTCATTAGGTGGTGTATCCGTGACTTTGATAAAGCCAAATTGCTCAAGTCGGAGCAATTCTCTGATGAAAGTTCTCGTGGTTACGTTCTTGTATGCTCCTCGAATATACGGAGATCCGATCAATTCCGTAGCGCCAATCACCCTTGAGGGTTGCTCGGAGAATGGGTCGACGGGTTCGGTTTCTGCGATTAAAAAATCAAGGAGATTGTATTCCCTGTCGTTAATCAAGTGTCTCCTTTCGGATATCTTCTTATTGCGCGCCTGCACAAGCATGTTTCGATAGACGATTCGATTGAGTTTCGTGTTGATGAAATTGTTGATTCCTTTCAACTCTTCCATGAAACCCTGCAAACCAAAAGCAATGAACGGAGTAACGTCGAAGGGTTGTTCTTCTCTACACTTTTGAAGAAGTCTTTTGTATTCATCGTCGTGACGGTAGAAATAATTCGACAGCCCATAGAACCCATGCACGTTATACCCCCCCTGGAACAAGATTCCCGCCTCCACCAGGCGGGAAGCTCTGCCGTTCCCATCGCCGAACGGGTGGATGGTCACCAGGAAAAAATGCGCAAGTAGCGCACGTATGGCGGAGTGTTCCGCCTCCATTTTGCGGGATCGCAAAAATTCGATGTATTCATTCATCAAACCGGGCAGTTCCTCATGCGGCGCGCCCCTGTGAACGCCTCCCAAAGAAGGGCTTCCGACGGTAACCGAAAAGGCTCTCAACCGCCCGGGTGCGTTATCCGTCATGTCGGCGTTCTCGGTGATCATTTTGTGCATGGTTAAAATGTCAGTGAGAGCAAAAGGGTCGCTGCCGGGTTGGAACCTCTCTTGGATCCACGTTTGCGCGGCTCCGGCGTTTCTGATCTGAATTTGCTCCTTGCTGAGTTGCGTTGCTTCATGATGATCGGTGGATTGCTCCTGAGCCTCGATTTGCCTTGAAACTTCGGCTTCTGAAAGGGGGTTTCCCTCGATGGCCGTGGTGCCGTGAATGGCGCGGACGCGGTTGAGCTTGTTCAATGTCTCTCTCCAATCAGGAGGGAGAATGAGGCTTATAGCCGCTTCTTTGGACGCCTCTATGGAGACAATGGTATTTCTGAAGCCTGAATTTTCGTATCGATATTCGAATCTGAACTTTTTCCAGTCCAATTTATCTCCTTATTTGACACGTTATTTGGCACGCTATTTGGCAAAGAATATAAATTCATAAATATATGATTATTATATAGTTGTCAAACTTACTTTTTGAGATAAGTTCTTAAGTTTTGTTATTTGACACACTATTTGACACGCTATTTGGCAGGAAATTAAAGACTGTCAGAAGGCTTGCCGAGAACCTGGAAGTTCACCCCTTCCTGATAACAACCCTCACGTGGCCCTCATCATCCGGCGTCGCGCTCTGGACGGCGTGGCCCTCGGCGGCGGCGCTCTTGCGAACGCTGGTGGCGGCCTCGCCCGCGTCGAGCCATACTTCGAGCGTATCGCCCGGCGCCATCGCCTCGAGGGCGAGCTTGGTACGCACCCAGTTCATGGGGCAGAGTTCGCCCGTGAGGTCGATGGTTTCGGCGCGGCTCATTTTCGGCTCCTCATGAGGTTCATCCGATGTCCGATATTGCCATCTTTTTGACCGGAACGGGAACCGGCGTGGGAAAGACGGTGGCGGGCTGCGTTATCGCGGCCCACTGGGCGGCTGCGGAGAGAAGCCCCAGGGTGATGAAGCCCGCCGAATCAGGCTGCGTTCTTAAAGATGGTCGCCTCGTCCCCCGCGACGCCCTGGCTCTCAAGACGGCGGCGGGCGACCCGAGGCCGCTTGAGGAGATTTGCCCCTACAGATACGAAGTTCCCTTGACGCCCGCTCATGCGGCCGAGCGCGAGGGCGAGCCGCCGGATTTGGAAAGCATCGCAGGTTCGATTGAAGCCCTCAAAAAAGAAGGCGGCCCCCTGCTCGTCGAGGGGGCGGGCGGTTTACTCGCCCCTTTAACTGAAAGCGTCTTGATGAGCGATCTGGCCCTGGCCTCGAATCTGCCCCTCGTGCTCGTCGCCCCGCTGGGGCTGGGAACCATCAACCACACGCTCTTGAGCGTGCGGGAGGCGAAAAGGCAGGGTCTTAGGGTTCTGGGCGTTATCCTCTCCGACACGACGGGAGAGGCCACGCCGGCGGCGGAGCGCAACCCGGCGGCGGTCGCCGAGCTTTGCGGTGCGGACGCCCCGCTCTTGGGTGTAATCCCCCATCTGGCGGAAGTGGACGAGATTATCGCGCGCGCAGCCCCCGGAACCGAGGCCGCAGACAGGCTGTTGCGCCTGGCGGAAGGTCTGAAGCTGGACGCCCTCGATTAGCGGGGCGAAGTTGGGTTGCTGAAAAAGTCCCCCTAAGGAGTTCTTGCCTCTGGTCGAGATTGTTCACCGTCATTCCGGCGAAAGCCGGAATGACGAACAGAAGCGAAGGGGCGCATACATGCGTAGGGACAGGTCGCGACCTGTCCTTCCAGAACCACCGCGCCAGTCCGTAATCACTCCCCCTCAAGGGGGAGTGATTCTTCTCTCTCCCCGGTAGGTAATATACGCCGGATCTCGAAATAATGACTTTTTCAACAGACCCGACAGGGGGGTAGGGTGGGCCTTTCTATCCGAGAGGAGCTTCTCCTCTACCCCTGAAATGTGGACTTTTTCAACAACCCCGGAGCGGGGAGCCCGCTATTTTGCGTGAACGCGCTTTCGCAGGGATTCCACCTCTTCGGGCGTGCCCAGGGCGTAGAGGTGGTCTCCCGCCTGGATCTGAAAATCAGGCCCCGGGTTGAAGCGCATCTCCCCGCTGTTGTGGCGGATGGAGAGCAGGTATACCCCGGTTTCCTGGCTGATCTTCGATTCCCGGAGCGCCATGCCGACCAGGTTCGAACCCTCGGGCACGGTCACCTCGTCGAAGTCCAGGTCCGTCGTCGCGTGGCCGGTCACCTCGTCGAGAAAGCCGGCGAGTTTGGGTCTCAGAACGGACTGCGCCATGCGCATGCCGCCCATGATGTAGGGCGAGACCACGTGGTTCGCGCCCGCCGCCTCCATCTTGCCGATGGAACTCTCGAGCGCCGCGCGGCTCAGGATGAAGAGATCGGGGTTCAGCGCCCGCGCCGAGAGGGTGACGAACACGTTTTCCGCGTCGGTGGCCAGGGCGCAGACGAGGCTCTTCGCCTTCTCCACGTGCGCCTCCATGAGGATTTCATCCAGCGTGGCGTCGCCGAGGATCACCAGGCGCCCGTCCTGATCGAGGTGCGCGGCGATGGACTCGTCGCTCTCGATGATGACGTGGGGCAGCGACTCTCTGGCGTATTCCGCCGCGACGGTGGAGCCGATGCGCCCGTACCCGCAGATGATGTGATGGTTTTCGAGTCTGTCGAGTTCTTTCACCAGTTTTCGCCTCCCGAAAATCTGACGCACCCGCTCTTCGAACCTCACCTCGGCGATGATGGCGATTCCGTAGAACACCAGGCCCACGCCCAGGAGCATGATCGCCACGGTGAACATGCGCCCTGTGGTGCTCAGTTCACGCACCTCGTTGAAGCCGACGGTCGTGACCGTGATCATCGTCATATAGAATGACTCGACGAGCGACCATCCCTCAATCAGGGTATAGCCGATCGTGCCGACGATGGTGATGCCGATCAGGGATGCGGCAATGTAGCCTATACGCAAGGTCTTCCGCGCCTTCTATGAATAACCTGTTTTCGATTCGCGCTGTCTGGAGATAGATTTTAACCGGAGTGAGGGTGTGATGGCGAGGAGTGGAGGGCACGGCTGCGCCGGAGGCCGTTCTTTTCTATGTTCTCCCGGCCAGATCGAAGAGTGAATCCCCGAGCCTTTCTCTCGCTTCGGCGCGGATGGGTTCCGTGGCCTCCGTGAACGCCGCGCGTTCCTCCTCCGTCAGGTCCACGAAAGAGACCCCCTCTTCTTCGAGGCGCCTGCGAATCGCGATCTCCCCCGCCTGGGCGGCCTCTCTTTGGTGGTCGATGGCTTCGCGGATGCACGCGCGCGCCGCCTCCTGGACTTCAGCGGGCCAGGCGCCAAAGCTCTCCCGGTGGGCGAGCAGGGCGCGCGCGCCGTAGAAGTGCCCGCTCATCGTGATGCGCCTTTGGTGGTTCGTGACGCCGTAGGTGACGGTGTTCGAAAGCGGGTTTTCCTGCGCGTCCACCTCGCCCGATTCGATCATGGCGATTCCCTCCTTGAGCTCCACCGGTACGGGCTCGGCGCCCAGGAGTTCGAAGGTCCTGACGTGCGTCTCGTTGGGCTGCAGGCGGATTCTGAGACCCCGGCAATCCTCGGGCGTCCTTACGTCGCGGACGCTGTTCGAGAGGTGGCGGAAGCCGTTGTCCCAGAAGCCCAGGTTCCTGTAGCCGGTCTGCGCCTCGATTCGCTCGCTCAAGTGCGCGCCGAGCGCGCCGTCGAGCGCGCCGTAGGCGTGGGCGGAATCCTCGAACAAAAAAGGAAGGTCGACGATTTCCAGTTCGGGCACCCTGTCGGCGAGATAGCTCGTCGAGAAATAGCACAAGCCGAGCATCCCGCATTCCACCATGGCGAGCAGGTCGGGCGCGCCGTAGCCGAAGTCCATCACGTTCCAGAAGATGTCCGTCTTGACGCCGCCGCCGAGCCGCTCGCTCATCTTCTCCCGGAAGAGAACCATCGCGCGGCTGTGGGAGGTGTCGGGCGGGGAATAGCCCCCGATGCGGATGTGGACGGGCCCTGCCATCTGGAAATGCTCCTTGTCAAGGATTGAAGGATGAAGCGCTTGAAAAGTCCGACCATATCACATATATCCTCCTTCGCCGATGGAAACGGGGATGCTTTCTTTGATGTCTCTGCAGGTTCCGGGAATGCCTCCCGGGGTCTTGACGCATTCTTTCCGCTAGGGCATGTTCCATCCTCTGATTTGTTCTTCGATGCCGAGGAGATCGAAAAAATGTCTTCACTTCAAGCGCAGCTTTTCATCGAAACCGCTTCCGTCACGCTGAACCGGTTGACGAAAGATTTGCAGAAACAATTCGAGCCCAAGAAGGGAGATCGGTTCAACGTCGAGGGCATCACCTACGAAATCGGCCCGCCGAAATTCGTGGATTCGGACAGGGCGATTCGCTTCGAGATCAGCTCGAAGATACCCGGCGAGGAACTGCCCGCATCCTATGATCACGCCAAGTACTTCAAGCAGATCGAAAAGCGCAACGACTCGGCGAAAAAACCCGTTTCCGCCGACATGGAGAACATCGTCCGCGAGACGCGCGATCAGGAAAGAAAAGAAAGAGACTACGTGAAGCTCACCTATCAGTACGGGGAGAGTGAACTCTACGACGACCGGGACATCCTCAAGGACATCGAGGATATTGCAAAAGGCTCGAATGACAGGGAAGCGCCGCCCAAGGTTCCGGGTGTGACGACCCTGGCGGGCCGCCTGATACTCGAGCGCGTGCAATCCTCCCTGTATGAGGTGGCGAAAGGGAACATCGAGTCGCTCATCGACGCGAACGCGAAGGTGCGCGCCGAACTGAAAAAAAGCGCAAAGAAGAAGTAGGCCCGCGCCATGGCCCTGTGCCTCGCGGGCGTGACGGCGTATACGCCGCTCGAGAGGATAGCCGACGCCCTCCTCGTTATCGAGGAGGGCGTTTTTTCGTATGTGGGTCCGCGAGGCGCGCATCCCTTGCCTGCCGGAGCGCGCGCCCTCGACCTGGGCGGCGCGCTGGTTTGTCCCGGTTTCGTGGATCTTCAGGTGAACGGCCTGGGGGCGGATGCGATGCTCGCGGCCGACGCCGCCGGCGTGCGGCGGATCGCCCGGGAGTTGGCGAAGCGCGGCACGGCGGCTTTTCTGCCCACCCTCACCACGGCTTCCCGGGACGAGTTGATCAACGCCGCCCGCGCGGTGAGCGATGCCTGGGCGCTGCAACGAGAAGAAGACGCTGCCGAGGCGCGCATCCTGGGCGTTCACCTGGAGGGCCCTTACCTGGAACCGGAGATGAGGGGCGCTCATCCGCAAGAGCACATCCGCGCGCCCTCGAAAGAGGAGGTCGAGGCGATCGCCCGGGCCGCCGGGGGCTTTGGTGTGGGCGGCGCGCCGGGGCTTGCTGTGGTCACGCTCTCACCGGGCTTGGAGGGCGCTGCGGACTTCGCCCGCTGGCTGGCGGAGAAGGGCGTCGTTCCCGCCATGGGACACACCCGGGCTTCAGCCGCTTGCGTGGAGGCGTTTCTGGAGGCGGGCGGCGCTTTCGCGGTTCATGCGTTCAATAGCTACGGCCATCCGGAGACGCCCGCGCACAGGAGCGCCTCGCCGATGGATTACGTGCAGAACGATGCGAGGCTCTCCGCCGGCCTGATAGCGGACGGCGTGCACGTGGCACGGCAATCGCTCGCCTCGTTCGTCCGCGCCAGGGGCTGGGAGCGGACGGTGCTCACCTCGGACCTGGTGGCCGATGGAGGCTTAAGGCCTCGAGACGCCGCGCACGAGACGAAAGATGAGATGCCGGTCGACGCGGTGATGCGCGGGGGCGTGTTGAGCGGCAGCCGTCTCTCGCTGTCTCGAATGCTCCCGCGCCTTCGGGAATGGTGCGGGCTCGATGCCGCATGCGCCCTGGCGACGGCCACGCGAAACCCCGCGCGCGTCCTTGGCCTGGGATCCGCCCGGGGCCGTCTCGCCCCGGGTCTGCGCGCGGATATTTGCGTTCTCGAACCCGGTTCCCTTGAGCTGATCGCCGCGATGATAGACGGAAAATGGGTCTCGGACGCGCCGCCGATTGCAGGCGGATGAAGATTCGCCCATAATTCGCTTTCCTGCTATGCTCGACGGTCGAGCAGAATCCGCCCCGGGCAGTCCACGATGTATGACGTCATATTTCACCATGCCATGATATTCAACGGCTTGGGCGACCCTCCGTATGAAGGTGCGCTCGCCGTTCGCGGAGACACCATTGCGGAGGTAGGGCCCGGAGTGAGCGGCTCCGCCCGGCGAGAAGTCGACGCGCGGGGTCTGGCCGTGAGCCCCGGGTTCGTCGATATCCATGGTCACTCGGATTATTACCTCCTCATCAATCCCGAGGCGCATGCAAAGGTCCGCCAGGGGGTGACGACCGACGTGGGAGGCAACTGCGGTTACGCCGCCTCCCCGATTCGCGGGGCCGAGGCCGGGGAGCGCAGGAAATGGTACCGGGAGCAATTCGACCTGGACCTCCCGTTTCAGGGCGTAGGCGAGCACCTCGATCACGTGGACGCGGTGGGCGTATCGATCAACTACGCGCATCTGGCGGGACACAACACGATTCGCGCGAGCGTGATGGGAGGCGAAGCGCGCCCGGCCCGCGCGGAGGAACTCGCCGCAATGGAGGAGATGCTCTCCGCCGGGATGGAGGAGGGGGCTTTCGGCCTCTCCACCGGATTGGTGTATGCGCCGGCCTGTTTCGCGGACAAGGAGGAACTCACGGCGCTTTGCCGGGTCTCGGCGCGATGCGGGGGGCTGCTGGCCACCCACATGCGCAGCGAGGGAGACGGTTTGCTCGAAGCGATGGACGAGGTGATGAGCGCTGCCGCATCGGCGAAGCTGCCGCTTCAGATCAGCCATTTGAAAACGGCGGGCGAGCGCAATTGGGACAAGCTCGACGAAGCATTCGCCCGCATCGAGCATGCGCGCGAGAGGGGCGAGGACGTGACCTGCGATCGCTATCCATACACGGCCTCGAACACCCACCTGAGCGCATTGTTGCCCGATTGGGCGCATGACGGCGCACTTGATGAGAAGGTGGAGCGCCTCGCGAACCCGGACACCAGGGCGAAGATTCGGGACGAAATCACACGAGCGCACCCCGAATCTTCCTATTGGGAGAACATCCTGATCAGCCGGGTCTTCACGGAGGCGAACCGGCCCTGCGAGGGCCTCACCCTCACTCGCCTGGGCGAGACCCGGGGCATGGCTCCCGTGGATGCGATGCTCGACTTGCTTGTCGAGGAGAGGATGAACGTCGAGATTCTCATTTTCATGATGAGCGCCGGGAACATGCGCCGCATTCTCCAGAAACCCTACGTCATGGTGGGTTCGGACGCGGGCGCGCTCACGCACGAACCACCCCTGGGCGCGGGCAGGCCTCACCCGAGAAATTTCGGAACCTTTCCCTTCGTCCTGGGCGCGCTGGCGCGGGACGAGGGCCTGTTCCCGGTGGCCGAGGCGATCCGGAAGATGACCTCCGCTCCATGCGACCGGCTCGGTATAGCGGATCGGGGGCGTCTTGCGGCCGGGATGAAGGCCGACCTCGTGTTGTTCGACCCCGACGAGATACGTGATGAGTGCACCTACGAGCGTCCCATTGCATACCCCTCGGGAATCGAGATGGTTCTGGTGAACGGAGAGGTCGTCGTGGAGGGTGGAGGTCATACGGGTGTGCGTCCCGGGCGCGCCCTGCGCAAACTCCCGCGGCGGGAGACGGCGAATGTTTGAGATGGCTGTCTGGAAGACGGTGTTCGGCGCAGCGGGTGTGCTCGCCCTTCTGGGCATCCCCGTTGTTTTGTGGATGCGCCGCCGCGCCTCGGGTCGCGCAAGGGGTTCGGCGCGTGGATGGGACGGCGTTTCGGAAGGCGGGTCCGGGGGCAGAGCGCCTGACGTCTGGGAGGATGTTTCCTCGCGGTTCATCGACGATTTCATTCCTGACGTCGACGAGGATCAACGAGAAACGGTGCAGGGCGGAACCGTCCGTGAGGTAACCGGGGATTCCCCGGAATCGCTGGATGACGTGGAAGAAGGCGTGCGGGTCATCGGGGAGGAGAGTCGCGAGGTTCTCCCGGAGGATCAGGTTCTCCCCACCGAAGGCGAGTCTCTTCCGGAATATGACGAAGAGCCTGCGCTTCACGGGGATGACGCGCCTGCCGCAGAACCGGGTGTTTCCTGGTGGGACGGTTTGCCCGCGCTCGAGGGTGCGGAACACCGCCGCGCGTCGGATGAACTGCCGGAGGCCGGCCTGGTTGAGCCGCCCGGGTTTACGGTGGAAGACGAGCCTTCTCATCAGCCGACGGAAGATACCCCGGCGGCCGGCGGACTCGACAGCGAAACGCAGATCACGGTGGGAGAAGTTCTCGCCGATGAAGGGGGAGACCCGGGAATCTCCGAAACGAGCGAAGGCGCGGACGCTCCCCTGCGCGTGCGGATTCCCGCCGTGAGCGAGGTTCGCGATGATGCGGTTTCCGGCGATGATGCGCCTGGTGATGAGGAAGAAGGCGCGGAGGTGTTTCGTCTCACGCGTGAGGGCGAAGGCGTGATGGATGCTCCCCCGGAACCCACGCTTGAGGAGCGGGCGGATGTGGACGATGAGGTCGTGGGAGCCGCGCCGGAATCGCCGCCGGATCCGGAAGAGAAAGCCGCACAGGAACCCGCTGCCGAGGAAGACATTATCTCCCTCATTCAGCGCGAGCGCGCAGAGGAGGACGCTTTTACGCAAAGCGACGTCACGCATGAGCAAATCGAGGTAGAAGAAGACGCCGATGCGTTTGATTTTCCGTTGGAAGATGACGTGGAGCAACTCGTCTCCGGCTCCGCTCCGCCAACAGCCGCCTCGCATGAGCCTCCGGCGAACACGCCCTCTGAATTGATACGCGAACTCGTGGCGGATATTTGTCCGGAAGATCTGCTTCTGGCGGAAAACATGGAGCAGAAACTTCCCGCCTGGGCCCCGGGCGTGGTAAATGCCGCCGGCATCGATCTCGGCCAGCGCGAGAGAGCCCGGCAGTCGCCCGCGGCCGAGGAATATCTGCGTCTGGCCATTCTGGAGATGATTCTGGGGCGCGTTGAGGATGCGACGGAGCACCTCAAGGAATCGCTGCGCCGCACGAGTCGGCTCGCGCCCATTCTCAACGCGCTGGCCGTGGCTTCCTACATGCGGGAGAAAGTGGAGCCTGCGATTTCCTATTCTCGCGAGGCTTTCCGCGAAGCGGGCCGGGACGTTCCGATGCAGGCGGTGGTCTCCAGGAATCTGGGGTATTTCTACCAGCAAAGGGGCGATGACGAAAAGGCGGCGGAATCCTATGAGAAGGCGCTCGGCTATATCGGGCCGCAGGGTGAGCTTGAACAACTCTCCATCTTGCGCATGCGGGTCGGCCGGTTGTTCCGTCGTCTGGGGGAAAAGGAAAAAGCCAGGGAGCATCTTTCCGAGGCGGCGCACCTGTTCCACAGATTGGGAGACAGGCGCAACGAGGCGCGGGCGCATACCGCGCTGGCCTCCGTCCTGAGCGAGACGGGCGAATACGAAGCGGCGCAGGTGAGTCTGGATGAGGCCCTGAGCCTTTGCCAGAAAATCGGGGACAAGGCGTGTGAAGCCCTGGTGTACGGTCAGATGGGGGTGAGCTTTGCGGCGCAGGAGCAATTTACGCGCGCGCTTCGGTATTACGAGAACGCCCTGCGCCTGAATCGCGGACTGGAAAACAGAAGAGGCGAGGCGGCGAACCTGAGCGGCATGGGGAACATTCACTACGCGCGGGGCGATTTGCCCGAAGCGCGCGAGGCGTATGAGGCGGCCCTGGAGATCAACCGCGAGCAAGGGAGCGTTCTCGCCCAGGGGGTTGCGCTCGGAAGCCTGGGCCGGGTGCATTTCGAGGGTCGGGAGTGGGAGGCCTCGCGCGAGTGTCTGACCGAGGCGCGCCGGATGTTCCAGGAACTCGGCGCGGCGGAAGCGCTCGAAAGCGTCACGGAGATGCTCCGGGCGCTGGACAAGCGCGCCGGTGAGTGATGGCGAAATTTACGGCGAGTCTTCGTCCAGCGCGAATTTCTCGAGCAGCCTGCCGTAGAGGCGCGCGGCTTTTTTCAGCGAATCGACCTCGATGAACTCGTCGGGCGTGTGGGCTTGTTCGATGTTTCCAGGTCCCAGGAGAAAGCAGTTTCGGCTTCCGGTCTGGGCCGCGGCCATGCCCGCGTCCGAATAATAGCTCACCCCCGCGGGCTTAGGCTCTGCGCCCAGGATTTCCTTCAAAGTCTCGAAAATGAGCCTCGCTCCCGCGCTGTCGGTGTCCGCCGTCACGGGCGGGCGGTCCGCAATCGTGGCGCGCAGGGAGAATTCGACCCCGCTCACCCGGTCGCAGGCCAGGGCGGCTTTCTCGTGAATGATCTGCTGGATGTCCCCCGTCCGCAGGGGTGGAACGAAACGGGAGTCTATCTGCATCACGCATCTCTCGGAGACCACGTTGGTTTTGTGGCCTCCCTCGATGATGCTGGTGATCATGGTGCATCGTCCCAGCAGAGGGTCTTCGTGGTGGAGTTGCGCCACCGCTTCCTGCAGCGCCACCACGGCGTGGGATGCGGCGTGAATCGCGTCCGCGCCCATGTGGGGCGTCGCGGCGTGGGCGCTCTTTCCACTGAAGGCGAGTTCGAACCACATGGCGCCTTTTTGCGCCGTCACCAGGGCGAGTTCGGTCGGCTCGCAGGAGATCACGACGTCATCAGCATGGATGTGTCCGCTCGCGATGGCCGCCTCTGTGCCGGTCATGCAGCCGCTTTCCTCATCCACCACCATGCAGCAGCGAACCGTGCCCCTTGCCTTTGCGCCGCCGTCGATTCGGCGCTTCAGGCTCTCCATCGCTGCGAGGCTGGCGGAGATGCCGCCTTTCATATCGCAGCTTCCCCGGCCCCAGATTTTCCCGTCTTCTTCCGCGGCGAGAAACGGATCGCGCGACCACCCCTCGCCCGCAGGCACGGTATCCATGTGATTGAGAAAGACGAGAGCGGGGCCGCCCCCCGCGCCGGTAATCTCCGCCGTTACGTTCTCCCGCCTTTCGGCGACGCGCTCGCGCATAACCTCGAGGCCGATGCCCCGGAAAAAGGCCTCCATCCTGTCCGCCATGGCGAACTCATCGCCCGTGGGATTTTCACTGGGAATCGCAATAAGCTCTTTGGTGAGTGAGACGGCTTGCGCCTCGATGGCGGCATCCACGTTTTATCTCCTGAGGTTTGAGAGTCGGGAGGGCATGATGCCGCATTCCGGGGCTGTTGAAAAACCCCTCCTCAAAGGAGCAACCCCCCCTACCCCCCCTTGTCAGGGGGGTAAAAAAGGCAACCCCTCCACCACGGTGGGGAATATAAAAAAAAGGTCCCCCCGAAAGGGGGGAGCAACAAAAAGACCCCCCTGACAAGGGGGGGTAGGGGGGGTTGCCTTTCCGGGGTCCGCCTTGCCGAAACCCCCCAACCCCCCTTAACAGGGGGGCCTTTTTCTTATCTTGCCCCCCTGACAAGGGGCTGCCCAAAAACCCCGAGGAGAGAGGAATCACTCCCCCCTTGTCGGGGCTGCCCCAAAAGTCCTCCCGAGGAAGGGAGGGCATCCCGATCATCGAATTGTTTACCGTAGGGACAGGCCTCCGTGCCTGTCCTGACGAAAGACAACCATGGAAGGCAGGACAGGCACGGAGGCCTGTCCCTACAAAACCATCGCACCCCCCACCGCTTGAGAGGGCTTTTTCAACAAACCCTTTCAGGGCCGTTTGTGTATGTTCGGTCTCACGCGGAGTTGTAAAAACACCTCATCAGGGAGGCGAAATTCCGCCCCGGCGTGATGTTCCCGAGGCATACCTCCCCCTTCGCACCGGTGACGCCCGGCAGGTTGTTTGTCCCTCCGGTGAGCGTGCCCCACGCCAGCAGGGCGAAACAGACGGCTTCGACCGCATCGGGCGAGACGCCTCGCGCGTCGCTTCCGACGAGGGAGAGATCGCCCAGGGCGTCGCGCAGGCCGCGCATGAGGGTATTGTTGTGGACGCCGCCCCCGCCGATCACCACCTCGGAGAGCGGGGGATCCTCCGGAAAGAAATCCCGAATCGCATCCGCGACGCACGACGCGGAAAAGGCGGTGAGGGTGGCGATGGCGTCTTTTTCGCCGCCTCCGCGCGAGATCGTGCGTTCCAGGGTTTCAGCGACGAACGCTTCGCCGAACATCTCCCTGCCCGTGCTTTTGGGTGGTTTCCGTTTCAGGTAGGGGTGTCGGCGGAGTTCGGCCAGGGTATCGGGGCATACGCGGCCCGCCGCCGCCAGTTCGCCGCCGGTGTCGTGGGTTTTCTCCCCGTTCGTGATGCGCCCCGCGAGAGCGTCCAGCGGCATGTTCGCGGGTCCGCAATCGAAGCCGAAGACGCCCTCCTCTCCCGCAGGAGGGAGATAGGTGATGTTCGAGATGCCGCCCAGGTTCAAGAAGGCGGAGGCGGCGTTTTCCAGGCTGAAGAGAACCCGGTGCGCCCAGGGGGTCAGGGGAGCGCCCGCGCCGCCTGCGGCCACGTCGCGCGTTCTGAAATCGCTGACGCAGGTGATTCCCGTGCGCTGGGCGATGAAGGCGGGATCGCCAATCTGGAAGGTGGAGGGGAGCAGCGGCCCGCGTTCGCCCTCCATGCCTTCGGGCAGATGGCGGATCGTCTGGCCGTGGCTGCCGATGAAGTCGATTTTCTCGAGTTCGGCGCCGGTTCGTGACGCGACTTCAAGCGCAGCCGAGGCGAACGCTTCACCCACCTCCCGGCGCAGGGAGCATATCTCGTCCGTCCGGGCGCCCCCCTCGCCCCCGGCGAGCAGAAGACGTTCTCTCAGGTCCCCTGGGTAGGGAGCGGCGTGAAAGCCCAGGGTTTCGACTTGTGTACGTTCGCCCGGGTGAATCCGCGCCAGGGCGGCGTCCACGCCATCGGCGGAGGTTCCCGACATCAGGCCGATGGCCAGAAGAGGACGGGGATTGCTCATGAGGGGGGCATTCCCCCCCGTTTCGAGCGGTTCGTCTCCCCATAGATTCTTTTGTATTCGTGGTAATAGCCCAATACTCTTTTGACGTAGTTTTTCGTCTCCTGGTAGGGAATCTCCTCGATGAAGATTTCTATCGGCTTGTTGCGTCCGGCCTCCCACCATCTTTTGACGGGCAAGCGGCCCGCGTTGTAGCTCGCTATCGCGGGAACGAGCGCGCCGCCGAACTCGCGGATGAGCGCGCCGAGGTGCCTCGCGCCCAGGCGGGTGTTGATCTCGGGGTCGAAGAGGTCGCTCACGGACTTGATGCGGACTTTGTGCTTCCTCGCAAGCCTGCGCCCGGTCGCGGGCATGAGCTGCATCAGCCCCCGGGCGCCGGCGGGGGAGATAGCGCGGTGGTCGAAGGCGCTCTCGGCCCTGATGACGGCGTTCACCAGATAGGGATTCGCCCCTCCGGGTTCTCTGCGTTTTACGACGAGCGGATATACCGTTTCCCAGAATTCCCTCGGCAGGTCGCTTCCGCCCGCGCGCACCGCATCCCAGAAAGATTCGTTGATCAGGTATATGGCGCGGTGGCTCTGGCCCGCCGCCGTGAAGGCGCGAGCCGCCTGGTAGCGCGAATAAGGCGATGAGCCGAGGCGGCGGTACTCCTTGGCGGCGAGTTCATGAAAACCCATGGAGGAGAGAAGCGCGGCCGCCTCTCGAACCTGTGCGCTTTTAGGCGGTGGCCGCAGCGACTTGCGGAAGCCGGACTCTCTCAAAGGGGGCGGCTTCGGCGCGCCTGAATCTCCCCTGCGCGCAAGACGGCCGATGGCCCGCAGGGCGAGTTGTCCGTAATAGCGGTGGCGGTGACCCCGGGCGCAGGCGCGGTAATGGGCGAGGGCGCTCTTTCGGTCCCCTGTTCTTTCCGCCGAGAAGGCGGCCCAGTAGGTGGCGGATGAGACCAGCCAGTGTTCGGGGTAAACGGCTCTCATCCTGGAGAATGCTTTGTGCGCCCCCCGGTAGTCTTTGGACTGGAAACGGAGCCAGGCGAGTTGGAACAGCGCCTTGGGCGCCAGGGAGGAGCGCGGGTGACTGGAGATCACCTCCTTGTAATAGCGCGCGGATTTTTTGAAATTGCGGTCGTCCTCATATACGCGGGCGAGCAGGTAGCGCGTCTTCGCCGCCCATTTCCCCTTTTGCGTCTCCTTGAGCAGGCGATGCGCCTGTTTTTCGAAGGCGGGTTGATTCCTTTTGCGCAGGTGGTTTCTGGCCAGGAAATAACGCGCCTCCGCGCGCCTGGCGCTGCCTGCGGCGTAGTGTCTGATGGCGTGCCTGAGGGCGGGATCCGCCTGTTTCGTTTGGCGCAGGGAGAAGAGAGTCAGCGCTTCGTTGAAGACGACTCCCTTGTGATAGCCGGTGTGGGAGTAGAATTTCGGGAACCGGCGCTTCAAGTCCTGGAAACTTCGCAACGCCTTTTCGAAGTGATAGCGCTTTCTGAGGAGCCGGGCGCGTTCATAGTGGGCCTTGGGTCCCGGTTTTTTGAGCGGCGGGGAGAGCGCGGCGCCGATTCTCAGCGAGCGTCGCAGCGCCCGGCGTGCGGCGGGGTGCTCGGGGTGCCGCCGCCACAACTCCCGGAAGGCGAGCGCGGCCTGCCGGTTTCGCCGCGCGGCGCGAAGCGCCTTGGCGCGCCTGAGCAGCAGATCGGGCGCCTCGTAGCTTTTCGGAAACAGGAGGAGGTAGCGCTTGGCGATCTTCGCCGCGCGCAGGGGCTGTTTCTCCTCCCGGAGAATGCGGATCAACTCCTTGTAGACGAAGGGAGGCTCGGGCGCTTTTTTTCCCTTTTTGACGAGTTTTTCGAGCGCGCGCCGGGCGATGGCGTTATCCTTCGCTCCGAGCGCGGCTTTCGCCAGAAACAGGAGCGAGTAGTTCTCGAGCGCGGGAATCTGCTTGAGCGCCTTTTGGAACGCCTTGACCGCCGGGCGAAACTGCCCGAGTTTCAGGTAGGCGTGTCCCAGCAAAAAAGAACGCCTGCCGCCCAGGTCTGCTTTTCCCCGGCGCAGCAATTGGATGAGTTCCTCATGCCGCTCCTTCGCCAGGAGTGTTTCGACCCTTGCGGGCAGGGCAGGGCGCGCGGCTTTGTTTTCGAGCGGCGGCTTCACGGCGCGCGCAGCGCCCGGTTTGCTCGTGGACGGCGGCGGCGCTTTCGGTGCGGACCATGCGCTGGTTGAGAGCAGAAGGATGCCGATGGTGGCGATGATGCAGGCTCGCAGCTTCATTTCTGTTTTCCGTTCCTTGATTTTCATGTCCTCCGGTTCTCGAATTCGGCTTGAACGGCCCGGCGCGCTCCTTCATCGAGAAGAAAATCCGCCCCCGTCATCGCCAGCGCCTTGGCGCCGGTAAGCAGGACGCGCCTGCCTTCCGCTCCCGCTGATGCTTCGGCGAACTCAGGCGTATGCGCGGAGACGCCGGGCGGAACCATCTGGATTTGCGGATGAATGGTGGGCGTTTGCTGGCTCACGTTCCCCACGTCGGAGGATCCCATCCGCAGGGGCGGCGGGGATTCGGGTTCATGAACGCCGAGCCGGTTCAGGTTTTTCAGGAATAGCGACGCCAGGGGCGGGTTGGCCCGCATGGGAGCGTAGATGACGGGGTTTTTCTCCGTCTCGAGTTCCGCTCCGGTCGCAAGGGCCGCTCCTTCCGCGCAGGCGATGACCCGCGCGAGCAGCGCATCGAGCCCCTCCATCGTTTCGCTCCTCACGAAAAACCACGCGGAGGCCTTTTCGGGGATGATGTTGGGCGCCTCCCCACCCTCGGTGATGACGCCGTGCACGCGATCCCCCGGGGGGAGTTGCTGGCGGAGCAGGGAGACGGCGCTGAACGTGGCGATGAGGGCGTCGAGGGCGTTGACGCCTTGCTCGGGCGCTGCGGAAGCGTGGGCGGCGCGTCCCCTGAAGTGAAAGCGAAGCTCCGAGAGCGCCAGAAAATCGACGTCCGCTCTGGTCTCGTCCGATGGGTGCATCATCATGGCGGCGCCCGTTTCCCGGAACATGCCGGTTTGCGCCATCAGCACCTTGCCGCCTCCGCCTTCCTCTCCGGGCGTGCCGAAAACGGTGACGCCTCCGTATTCGGAGCCGAGCGCTTCTTTGAGCGCAACGCCCGCGGCGGCGCTGGCGACACCGATGATGTTGTGGGCGCAGGCGTGACCGAGGCCGGGCAGCGCGTCGTATTCCGAGAGAAATGATACGGAGGGTTTTTTCTCATCCACGGCGGGCCTGTCCGCTCGAAACGCGGTGGGCAGGTTCGCCACGCCCCGGGTGAGGGTGAACCCGTTATTCTCCAGGTAAACGCACAGGCGCTCGGCCGCGCGGTGTTCTTCGAGACTGGGCTCGGGGTCCGCGTGAATCGCCAATGAGAGCGCCCACAGTGCTTCCGCCTCATCGTCGATCAGCTTCGATATGGCGGTCTTTGCCTCGTGAATATCCACTCAGGCAACGCCTCCTGGGGTGGGCGGGAGGCTCATTATCACTGGGCGCCAGAGGAGATGTCAACGATTTACGGCGACTCGTTTGGTTTGACGGCGACCCGGAAAAGAGGGGATACTGCAGACTCCGCCCAGAAGGAGAATCGACTTGCTCCCGTTTTTGGCCGCGGCCGCGTTGCCGACGGGCGAATCCGCGCCGATTGCATCGCTTCAAGAAGAAATGGACGTCATCACCCTCGCCACCCAATCGGGCGGCATGGTGTTTTTCGTTTTGCTGGTGCTCGTTTTTTTCTCGCTCGCTTCCTGGGCCATCATCATCTGGAAGTTTTGGGAGCTTCGGGGCGCGAGGCGGCGCTCGGCGTTGTTCGTCGATGCGTTTTGGCGCTCCAAGCGCCTCGACAGGCTGTATGCGGAACTCGCCGAGCACGAGAGCAGTCCGGTGGGCGAGGTGTTCGCCGCGGGTTATCAGGAAGCCGAACAGGTGCTGAAAACGCGCTCGCGGGAAGGAGAAGAGGATGCGAGCGTTCTCACCTCGGAAATGACGGGGGTGGAAAGCGTCGAGCGCGCGCTGAGGCGCGCGGCGAACGAACAGGTGGGCAGGCTCGAGCGCATGCTGACCTTTCTGGCCACCACGGCGAGCGCCACGCCTTTCATCGGGCTCTTCGGCACGGTGTGGGGCATCATGAATTCGTTTCGCGAGATTGGCGCCAAGGGTTCCGCCGGGCTCGCCGTCGTCGCGCCGGGCATCAGCGAGGCGCTCATCGCCACGGCGCTCGGGCTGCTGGCGGCCATCCCCGCCGTGATCGCCTATAATCATTACCAGGGCCGCGTGAAGGTGATCGCGGATGAAATCGAAAACTTCACGGCGGATTTCCTCAACCTGGTCGACCGCCATTTCATGCGTTTATGACGAGCGGAGCCTCCCGTGGCCGTTAAGCTGAACCGTGGTTCGAGCATCTCGGACATCAACGTCACGCCGCTCGTGGACGTGATGCTGGTGTTGTTGGTGATTTTCATGGTCACGGCGCCCCTGCTAGAGACGCAGAACCAGGCCGTGAACGTGGATTTGCCGCAGGTGCAGGCGGCGAAGGCGAACGTGGCCGAGGACGCCATCGTCATCACGTTGGACAAAAAGCGCGACATGTATATAAATGATAATCCGCTGGTCGCCTCCGAGCTCAAGGAGAAGCTCGCGGTGCTCTTCAAGGACAGGAGGCGCAAGGAAATCTTTCTCAGGGCGGATCGCTCGGTTCCTTATGGCGAAGTGGTGAAGGTCATGGCCATCATTCGCGCTGCGGGCATAGGCCGCCTCAACATGGTGACCGACCCCCTGGAATCCTCTCGGGGCGGGCGGCGCAGACGCTGAGAAGTCGGTGGCCCCATGAATAAAAAACCGGAGTTCCCGCAAGATTCCAATTCCCCAGGCGCACGCCCACCCCGCCGCGGCGCGGGCCTTCGGGTGAAGAACGGCAAGAAGGCCGGGTTGCTCCGCGACCGCCGTTTTCTCCGGGCGCTGGCGGCTTCGGCCGTTTTGCACGCGGCGCTCTTCGTCTGGGTGAGCCTGGCGCCCTCTCAGCCGAAATACCGGTTTTTCGGAAGCGGGACGGCCGTCAGCCTGGTGGGAGCGGATGAAATTCCGGGCGGTTCGGCGCGGGGAACGTCCGGCGACCGGCCCGAGGACATGGAAGCGCCCGCCCCCCGAAAAGGGCCGGACGAGGGGGCGAGGAAGATAGCGGCGCCCAAGAAAAAAACCGCGCCCGCCAGGGTGAAGAAAAAAAAGGTCGTCAAGAAGAAAAAGAAACCCACCAGGAATGTCCGGCGAATCAAGACCGGGAAAGAAAAGAATAACAAAAAGGTCGTTCGGAAAAAGAAAAAGCGCGACCCTGTACGCGAAGCGCGTCTCAAGCGGATACGCGATCGTAGAGCGCGCGCCAAGCGCTGGCGCAATCGTTTCAAGAAAAACGAAAAGAACAAGCCGGCGGAAACGAAGAAGCAGCCCCGCGATGACTGGAAGAGCGATGATCGTCTCGCGAAAGCGGACCTCGTGCCCAAGCGCCGGGCGCCTCGTAAGGGATACGCCGGCGAGGGGGGAGGCGACGGCCAGGGCGGCGGCAGCCGCGCGGGCGGCAGCGGCGGCGTCGCGCGAACCGAAAAGGAGCGATATTATGGACTTCTGGCGGAGCGCATCCGGGGTTTCTGGTCCGTGCCGCCCGGTATTGCAGATTTGAGCCGACTCAAGACCGACGTCACGATAGACGTGGACCGGGGAGGGAATTACCGCAATTTGCGGGTCGTGCGCTACAGCGGGAACCACATTTACGATCAGGCGGCGCTGCGCGCCGTGCAGCGGGCCGCCGAACCCTCCCTGCCCAAGCCGCCCGATACGATAAAGGAAAACTGGCTTTTGCTCGGTTTTCGATTCTGCGGAGAGGATTTTTGCCGTTGATGCGAGAAAAAATTCAAACCAGACCGAACAGGCGTGAGGGCCCCATGCTTCATTGGGCGGTTTTTCTCATCGTCATGGTTTTCTCATGGCCTCAAGCTGCGCAAGCCGCGCGTGAGTTCATCGACATCTATTCCCCCACGGCCAGAAAAATTCGATTGGCTGTCCCCGAGTTTCGCCCCCTGGATTCCGGGCGCGACCCGCTGGGCCTCAAGATCGCGCAAGTCATCGAATCAGACCTCAGGCGCAGCGGCCTGTTCTTCATACCCGACCGCAAGGGCTATCTGGAGAACCCCATGCGCGCGGGGATTCGAAGGGACGAGCAGCGCTTCTCCGACTGGAGCAAGGTCGTCAAGGTGGATGCCCTCATCAAGGGCGGCTACACCATCACGGGAAAAACCATCACCGCGGAAGTCTACCTGTACGACACGCTCCGCTCCGCCCAGGAACTCGGCAAGCGCTACCGCTACCCCAGGAGCGGATGGCGCTTGCTGGCGCACAGGTTCGCCAACGCTGTGATCGAGCGATTTACGGGAGAGAAGGGGGTGTTCGACACGCAAATCGCATTCGTCTCGCGGCGTTCGCTCAAAGAGCGCGGGGAGATTTACATCATGGACTGGGACGGCGCCGAACTCAGGCGCGTGACGCGCAACGGCATGGGGAACAACACGCCCGCGTGGTCTCCGGACGGAAGGTGGATGGCGTATTCTTCGTTCAAATCCAGGCCCCCCGGCGTGTTTCTGCTGCCCACGAACGGCGCGCGCGAGTTCAAGGTGAGTTCTTCCCGCGCGCAGGCCATCGGAGGCGCCTTTTCTCCGAATTCGCGCTATTTCGCGTTTTCCGAATTCGTGGGACGGAACTACGAGATTTTCCGCTACGACTTGCGCACCCGCGTGAAGAGAAGGCTCACGCGGAGCTTCGGGATCGACGTGTCTCCCACCTTCTCGCCGGACGGCAAGAAGATCGCCTTCACCTCGAGCCGTTCGGGGAATCCTCACATCTACGTCATGAACGTCGACGGCTCCAGCCCGAAGCGCATCACGTACAAAGGAAAATACACGAGAAAATACAATACCGAACCCGAGTGGAGCCCCCGGGGAGACAGGATCGCCCTGACGAGCCGCATCAAGAGGGGCAAGGAAATCGACATCGTCACCATGACCCCCGACGGCAGAGACGTGCGCCGCCTCACGGGCAGCCAGGGGCGCAACGAATCGCCCACCTGGTCTCCCGATGGGCGGCACATCGCCTTTTCCTCCGATCGGACCGGCCGGAAATATGTATATGTGATGACCTCCGCGGGCACGCAACTCAAGCGCCTTCAACCCGGACAGGAGCCCGCCTGGTCGCCCACCTCGAGATGAAATGTTGAAAATCGGGATATATCTCTTGAAAAAACAAGAAACGGGCTTGCTCATCGCGCAATCGCCCTTTATACTTCCTAGCCGTATAACTAGGGATGAATGAAGAGGGGAAGAGTTTCCGCTCCGTGGTGTATCACGCTTCTCACTCTGAACACATACGAACTAAAGACTCCGAGGGGGATGTCTGCATGTTGTTATCGGGCCGTATTAAATCTTTTCAATCCTTGCTGATGGCTGCGATGCTCGTATTCGCCGTAGGTTGCGTGAAGCAAACGGTGGAAACCGAAGAACTGCCGCCGCCCAAACCGCCGGCTCCCATGGTGAGAGAAAAGCCAGCTCCCAAACCACCCATGAAGAAAAAGGAAATGGATGTGACGGAGGCGGAGCGTCGTCGCAAGCGCGCCGCTTTCAAGCGCTCGTTGGCCGCGTTTGAGAATGATCTGGTGTACTTCGATTTCGATAAATCGGAAATCCGCTCCGACATGCGCGCGACCCTGGATGCCAAGGCCCGCTTCCTGCAGGAGTTTCCGAGCATCCGGGTGCAGGTCGAGGGGCATTGCGACGAGCGCGGAACGGTGGAATACAACATCGCGCTCGGGCATCGGCGCTCACAGAGTTCCAAGGATTATCTCGTGTCGCTCGGCGTCAAGTCCTCCCGGGTCGATACGGTGAGTTATGGCGAAGAGCGTCCGGCCGACTCGCGCTCCAACGAAGCGGGATGGGCCAAGAACCGTCGGGCGAAGTTCAACGTCATCGGCGGCATTCCGGCGGGCATGAACTAGTCGCCCGGCAGTCCTGCGCAAAGGAAAAGGACTCCCCGTCGGCACAGGCCGCCGGGGAGTTTTTCTTTATGAGAACTTTCAAGACTTCCAGGCTTCGAATCATTCCGTTGGCCGCACTCTCTCTGGTTCTGCTTGGTTGTCCCGAGACGAACTCACCTGCGGGCGGCTCTGGTGGAGCAGTCGTCTCGGGAGCGAATGCACCGCCTCGTGCCGCCCCGCCCGCTCAGGTCGCCGTGCAGAATCCACCAGTCGATGTTTCGGCGATCGAGCAGAATCTGCAAGGGCTCAGGCGCGGAATGCGCAACCAGGAGCAGCGTATCGAGGAGACGCGCGAAGCGATTCAAGGGGTCACGGATGAGGTGGAGCGCGCGCGCAAGGATTCCGAGAAATCTCTCGAAAAAGCAGAGGAAAAAACAGAGAAGGCCATCGCGAAACTTGAAGAACGAATCGAGAAGCTCGAAAATGAGGTGAACCGGCTGCGCACGAAGCCTCCTGTGGTGGCTGCGAAGAAAAAAGTGGAGGTTGTCGTCACGACGGTGGGTGCGCCGTCCCGGATGCCGCCTGTAGGCATTCCTCCCGCCAACCCCCGAATTACGTCCGCAGGCTTGCCGCTAAACCAGAACGCTCAGGCAGCGGGCCGGCCCGTTGCAGACGAGCGGATTGCCGTCATTCCCAAAGAGCCTGTGAGTCGACCCCAACAGCCGGCGCCCGCGCCGAGACCGCCCGATCCGGAAGAAGACTACACAAAGGCCATCCGCGTCCTGCGCGATGAGAGAAATTTCACAAAGGCGCGCACCCTGCTGAACGGGTTCATCTCCGAATATCCTAAGCATGAGTTGGCGGATGACGCGCAATACTGGATAGGGCAGTCTTATTATCAGGAGAAGAATTTCGAGCGCGCCATTCTGGCGTTCAACAAGGTTCAGGTCGATTTCGCCAACGGGGACAAGGCGCCGGAAGCCCTTCTTCTGGAAGCGCTCTCGTTTTTGCATATAGACGATCGCGCGAGCGCCATGGAGTTGCTCGGCCAGGTAATTGCCAAATATCCGGATTCGAGCGCGGCGTCCGACGCCAGAAAGCGTCTCGAATCCCTCTAGGCGCCTCAAGAGGTTTCGTCTGCAGGTAAAATGAACGAGCCGAACATTCCTCCTGAAAAACAAGAGCACATACAGATGCTGGTGAGCGAACTCGCCTCTGCGCATACCGCTTACCATGCGCACGACGCGCCCGTGATGTCCGATGCAGAATACGACCGGAAGATGCGTGAACTGCGGGCGCTGGAGGAGGAGTATCCCGATTTCAAATTGCCCGATTCTCCCACGATGCGCGTCGGCGCCCCCCCGCTCGATTCGTTCGACGCCTTTCATCACGACCCGCCGATGCGAAGCCTCGAGAACGCCGTCACGCAAGAGGAGATGGCCGCCTTCGAGGAGCGCGCGAAGCGGTTTCTCCTGCAGACTTACGACAGGAACATCGAGACTTTCGACTTTACTTGCGAGCCGAAGCTCGACGGCCTGGCGGTGGAGGTGGTTTACGAAAACGGCTTTTTCCACTCCGGCGGAACGCGGGGAAACGGAATCAGCGGGGAGGACATCACCCAAAACCTGAAAACGGTGCGAGGCATCCCGCTCCGCCTCCGGACTCCCGAGGGAGGCCCCGCGCCTCCGGCGTATCTGGCCGTGCGCGGTGAGGTGTTCATGAATCGCCACGGATTCCAAAGACTGAACCGTGAGCGTCTTGAAAAGGAGGAGCCTCCCTTCGCCAATCCGCGCAACGCGGCGGCGGGTTCGCTGCGTCAGCTCGATTCGAGAATCACCGCCACGCGGCCCCTGGAGGTGGCGTTCTACGGCGTCGGACGGGTGGAGGGCTTTTCGTTTCAAAGCCAGTCGCACCTGCTGGAGTCCCTTCCGGAATGGGGGCTGCCCGTGAGTCCGGTGTGGCGAAAGTGCGCGAACCTGCGCGAGGCGGTGGAGTTTTACGAGGAATTGCTGAGAGGCCGTGAGGATGCGCCCTATGAGCAGGACGGGGTGGTGCTCAAGGTGGATTCCACGGAATTGCAGAACGAGCTGGGTTCCACCTCGCGCGCCCCCCGCTGGGCGATTGCCTATAAATTTCCCGCGAAGCAGGAGACCACGCAGGTCGAGGACATCATCTTCCAGGTGGGCCGCACGGGCGCCATTACCCCCGTCGCGCTCATGAAGCCGGTGCGCGTGGGCGGTGTGGAAGTCACGCGCGCCACGCTGCACAACGAAGACGAGATGAGGCGAAAAGACGTTCGAAAAGGGGATCATGTGCTCATTCAGCGCGCGGGCGACGTCATCCCGGAAGTGGTGGCGGTCATCGAGGAAAAGAGACCCCTCGGCGCCGAAGCCGTTCCCATGCCCGTGGAATGCCCGGTTTGCGCGACGCCCGCTGAGCGCCCCGAAGGGGAGGCGGTGGTTCGCTGCCCCAACCCGACTTGCCCCGCCGTGGTGCGTGAGAGTCTCAGGCATTTCGCTTCCAGACGCGCGATGGACATCGACGGCCTGGGAGAGAAACTCGTGAACCAGTTGGTGGATTCAGGCCTGGTGAGAGAGCCTGCGGGTTTTTTCGCCCTGTCGAAAGAACAACTCTCATCCCTGGAGCGCATGGGGGAGAAATCGGCGGAGAATTTGCTTGAGGCGCTCGACAGGGCGAAAAAACCGACGTTGGCCCGGTTCATTTATTCCCTGGGCATCCGCCACGTGGGAGAACACATCGCCGAAGTGCTGGCCGAGAGGTTCGGCAGCGTCGGAGATTTGTCCCGCGCGGATACGGAAACGCTCGTCTCGGTTCACGAGGTGGGTCCCCAGGTGGCGGAGAGAATCGTGCGGTTTTTCTCCGATGCCAATTCCAGGCAAATGGTGGAGAACCTCCTCTCGGCGGGCGTGGAGCCGGAGTCGCCCCTCAAGGCGGCGGACGGCGGCGGCGGGGGAACGGCTTTTTCAGGACTTTCCTTCGTGCTCACGGGGACGCTCACGGGAAGGTCTCGAAGCGAGGCGAAAGCGGCCATCGAGGCGTTCGGAGGACGGGTGAGTTCCTCCGTGAGCAAGAACACGAGCTACCTCGTCGCGGGCGAGCGCCCGGGCTCGAAGCTGAAAAATGCGGAATCCCTCGGCGTCGAGATCCTCGATGAAGATGCGTTCGAGCGGATGCTCGCCCGGGAAAAGGGGTCTTGACCTCGGCTTGCGCCTTTTTTTATGATCGAGGGCAAATGTCACGTAATCACACGCACCGACACATCTTTATTCTCATGGGAACCTTCTCATGAGCCGGGTTCGCAAGGCTGTTTTTCCTGTGGCGGGACTCGGCACGCGGTTTTTGCCCGCCACCAAGGTGATCCCGAAAGAGATGCTCCCCATCGTGGACATTCCGCAAATCCAGTTCGGCGTGCAGGAGGCCCTGGACGCCGGCATCGAGGAGATCGTCTTCATCACCGGACGCGGAAAGGTTTCGATGGTGGACCACTTTGATGTGGCGTTCGAGGTGGAATCCTATCTGCGCGACAGGGGTGAGGAAAGATTGTTGGCCGTGGTGGAGGAAATTTCGCAGAAAGCGCGCATCACGTCCATCCGCCAGAAGCGTCCTTTGGGCTTGGGTCATGCGATCTTGTGCGCGAAGCCGGCTGTGGGCGATGAGCCTTTCGCCGTCATATTGTCCGATGACGTTATCAGGAGCGAAGAGCCCGCCATCGGCCAGCTGGTGCGCGTATTCGATGCGCATGGCGGCGGCGTGGTCGCGGGGCTGCGGGTCGAAAAGCACGCGCTCTCCAAATACGGCGTCATCGATCCTTCCGGCGAGCCGTCGCCCGCCCCGGGCGTCACGCCGCTCAAGGGGATGGTGGAAAAACCGGAGCCGGAAGATGCGCCCTCGGACGTCGCCATCATCGGCCGCTACGTTTTGCCGCCGGAGATTTTCTCGGTCCTCGAACGCCTGAGGCCGGATGCGAAAGGAGAGATTCAGCTCACCGACGGGTTGCGGGGTCTGCTGGAACATACCAGGCTTTACGCCTATGAGTACGAAGGGAAGCGCTTTGACGCAGGTGATAAACTTGGTTTCTTGGAGGCAACGGTCGAGTTCGCACTGGATCGTGAGGATATCGGCCCTGCGTTTCGAAATTATTTAAGGAGATTGACAGCCTCATGGTAGCGGAAGAACCTGCGCCTGACCCCGAACCTCCGGGGTTCATACATCTTCATCCCGATCAGCCGGGAGGCATTGACTGATGGATGCCGACCTGCTTTTCCGGTTTGTCGCTTTCGTTTTCCTCATGCTTTGCTCCGCCGGATTCTCGGCCAGTGAGACGGCGCTGTTCTCCCTTCCGCGTCCCAGGGTGCGGGCCATGCGCCGGGAAGGCGGCACGGGAGAGAGGATATCCGACCTTCTGGACAGGCCCAGGCGGTTGATCACCTCTATTTTGATGGGCAACGAAATCGTGAACATCGCTTCCTCTGCGCTGTTCACGGGCGTCGTGGTGGCTTACCTGGAGCCCGAGAAGAGGTGGCTCGCGCCCGTCTTCATGACGCCGCTGCTCATGGTATTCGGCGAGATCACACCCAAATCCCTGGCGGCGCGGTATCCGGAGCGGTTCTCGCGGTTCCTGGCGTCTCCCATATCTCTCTTCGCGCGAATCATCTCGCCGCTGCGGTGGATGTTCTTGCGGGTGGCGAACGGCGTGCTCACCTTGATGGGAGCGCCCTCGCGCGATTCCCAGAGCATTCTGATGGAAGACGAATTCCTGCATCTCGTGGACGCGGGCCATGCCGAAGGCGAACTCGAAGAAGGCGAGCGCGAACTCATTCACAACGTGTTCGGCTTTCACGACCGAACCGTGGCCGACGTGGCCGTGCCCCGCATGGATCTGGAGTGTTGGGAGATGAGCCTGCCTATCGTCGAGGTGATCGATCGCGTCCGCACGGCGACGCATTCACGCATCCCGATTTTCCGGCAGGACAGGGATCAGATAGTGGGTATTCTTTACGTCAAGGATTTTCTGCGCCAGGCGGGGCGAAAGAATTTCGGTCCCGAGGAGCGCCTGACGAAACAGATGCTGCGTCCCCCCCTCGTGGTTCCGGGCGGGATGAAGCTCGACCGCCTGTTCCGCCGGTTTCGGCATGAGCGCACCCACGTCGCCATCGTTCAGGACGAGTTCGGCGGCACCCTCGGCCTGGTGTCGATGACGGATCTTCTCGAGGAAATTTTCGGCGAGATCAAGGATGAACACGAAGAGGCCGAGGAGGCCTGGATTACGAAGGAAGGTGAAAATTCATACCTGTGCCAGGGCCGTGTTCCACTGGCCGAATTCTCGGCGGTGAGCGGCTGGGAGCTTCCCGACTACGAGGAGGCGAACACGCTGGGCGGTGCGGTCTTCACGTTGCTGGGCCATGTGCCCACGCTGAACGAACGGGTTCGGCTGGGGAACGTGGAATTCACGGTTGTAGAGACAAGCGGTTCCCGCGTTCTCCAGGTGCGCGCGCGAAGACGGGAGGATAATTGAAGTGGATATCTTCTCGGTCATCGTCATCGGTCTCATCCTTCTCCTGTCGGAAGCATTGTTCTCGGGTGCTGAGATCGCCATCGTTTCCGCGGACCGCGCCCGTCTGCGCGCCAAGGCGGAGGGAGGGAACAGGGGCGCAGATCTCGCCTTGCAACTTCTGGAAAAACCCGAATGGCTCATGGGCACGATTCTCACCTGTCATAACGCGAGTTTCGTGACGAACGTTTCCCTGGCCACCATCGCGGCCATCAATTTCGTCGGCCCGGCGTATGGGGAGGCGCTCTCGGTCGCCTTGGTGATCCCGCTGCTCGTGGTGTTCGGAGAGGTGGTTCCCAAGGGTTATTGCCAGGCCCGCGCCGATGTGCTCGCCCCCGTGCTGGCGCGCGTCGTCTGGGGCGCCAGGCTGGTCGTGTATCCCCTGGTCTGGCTCATCAGCGCGCTCATCGGCGCCGTAGTGGGGCTGAAAAGGCGAAATGGGGAGAGCACGCCTTTCGTCACGCGGCAGGAACTCGAGACGCTGATGGAGGAGCAAAGCGACGGAGACGTGCAGGTTCTCGAACGCCAGATGATCGGCCGCATCTTCACGTTCGGTGAGTTGGACATGGAAAACGTGCTGGTGCCCATCGTGGACCTCTCCGCGGTGGAGGAAGAGAGCACGGTGGAGGAGGTAATCGAAAAAATCGAGGACGACGGCCACTCGAGGATTCTGATCTACAGGGAGAACCTGCACCACATCGTCGGCGTCGTGCACGCGAGGGACATTATCGGGCTGGGACCCGACGCCGCCGGGCGCCTCAAGGCGAAAGAAGACCTCATCCGAAGCGCATACTTCGTGCCGGAGACGAAGCCCGCCGACAGGCTTCTCGATGAGTTGATGAGCCGAAAGGACAAGATGGCCGTGGTGGTGGATGAATACGGGGCCTGTACCGGCATCGTGACCTTGGAGGATTTGGTGGAGGAGATCGTGGGCGACATCGCTGACGAGTATGACGTCGACGAAGTCCGCATGTTCCATAAGGTGAGTGAAGATCGGTATCTGGTCGATGCCCGCATGGAGGTAGAGGATGCGCGCGAGGCGCTGGATTTGCCCGTCCCCGATGGGGACTACGAAACCTTGTCGGGCTATCTCCTGGAACGCTTCGAGCATATCCCGAAGCAAGGCGAGTGCATATTGCTTGAGGGCTGGACGCTCACCGTGCAATCGGCGAACGAGCGGCAGATAGAAACCGTTCGCCTGGAACGAAACGATTAGGCGGCAATTTTGGGATGCGGCTCCGGCGAGTGCTCTACAGTCGAAACACCGAAAACAACTTGCTCAGCGGATCAATTCTCCTGAAGGGCTTCGGGCGGATCGACGCCCACCAGGTCTCCTAACGTTTTGAGCGTATCCCACTGGCTGGCTTCATAGGGGATGCCGTTTTTCTCCGCGTCCAGTTTTGTCCGCGCCTCGCGCTCTCCGGGCAGCAGCATCTCCGCCCCTCCGCAGTTTTTGATGTCTCTCACCGCCTCGGCCAGGCGCCTCTTCGCATCCTCTATGGGATAGAGCGCGTCCAGCCTCCAGGCCTCTATCGTCTGGGTGATGCGGACATCGTCTTGAACACGCAGGGTCGGAATGCGTTCCGTCGCGCCGCCGCCGATGACGCCGTCCAGGTCCACCAGCACGGCCAGGCCCGAGCCCTTGTAGCCGAACTGCGTTCCTCCCAGGGGCAGAACGGAGCCTTTGATCAGTTCGTCATACGGCACGTGACCGGAAATGACCTCTCCGTTTTCATCGAGAAAATAATCGGGCGGAATCGCCTCTCCCGCGCGGCTGGCGCGGATGGCGGGGCTGACGGCGCGCTGCGTCATGGCCGCATCGATGACGATGGCCTGATCCCCCGCGGGCACCCCCCAGGCAATTGGGTTCGTGCCCAATCGAATCCTGTTTCCCCCGAAAGGCTTCATCCAGGCGCCGGAGGTGCATGTGGCGCGGCCGGCCAGACCCCGTTCGATGAGCGCCTCCACGTACACGCACGCCGCCCCGAAGTGGTTCGCGTTGTGCACATAGACTTTTCCGATGCCGTATTCTTCCGCCAGATCGCCCGCGAGGCGGGTTGCATCCATCGCCGCCGCCGGGCCGATGCCGGCCTGCGCATCCATGGTGGCGACGGCCCAGTTTTCATTTCGCTTGACGCTCGTAGTGGCTTTCGGGTCGATGGCGTCTTTTCGGATGCGGTCGACGAGCTCGCGCAAGCCCGTGCCGCCCGCCACGCCGTGGCTCGATATTCCGCGCATATCCGCTGCTGCGAGGATTTCCGCCGTTACCCTGGCGCGCTCCTCGGGAGTTCCCAGAGCCATGATGATTTTTGTGGCGAAACGGACGAGCGCTTCCTCGGAAATTCGCTTGATGTCGCTCATGTAGATGGATTCCTATGGAAAATCGGAACGTTGTGAATGATGTGCGGGGAACTCGACGGTGAAGGATGCGCCGCCTTCGGGCGATGTCGTGATCTCCAGGTGCCCGCCCAGGATGAAGGCGGTGAGATAGCTTCGATAAAGACCGATTCCGATGCCCTGAAGCGCGCCCGGATTCTCCAGGTCATTCGCCATCCAGTCGATAAACGACTCGAAACGAGAGCGCGAGAGTTCTGCGTTGCGGTTGGTGGTCGATAAGACGATTCGGTCGTCTTTCCTCGCGAGAAGCGCGTGGATGATGCCGCCCTCGGGCGCGATGTGTATGGCCGCGTCCAGCAAATCGTCGATGAGAAAGGTGAGCCTCGTCCTGTCGCCGTATATGTCGAGCCGGGACGGCATCTCCGGCAAAAACCGAAAAGACGGAAAATTCCACAGCCGCTTGCCGATGCGTTCGCTGAACAGGTGCGCGAGGTTGATTTCGTCGCTATCCAGGCTGACGTGTTGTGCTTCGATGTCGGCGGCGTCGGAGAGGGTCTCGATGAGGCGGCTCAAGTGCTGGATGTTCTCGGATAAATCCTGGATTTCCTCGCGGGCCTTCCAGGGGTCTGATTCCTGGGCCAGGGCGAGAAACTTTTCTCTGAGGTGAGAGGCGGGAGTCCGGAGTTCGCGTGCGGCGAGACGCAAAACCAAAGCCGCGAGCTGTTCATCCGGAGATCTTTTTTCGCTGCTGTCTTTCAAGTGATTTCTCGATATTTCCAGCGAGATGACTGGTTGAGCGCGGCGACCGATTCCAGTATGAATTCCGCCGTTCCACTCGTCATCGGACTTAAAGAAGACACTTCGCTCAACGGCACCCACCTGGCTTCCGATATATCGCTCGCCGCCTGAAGCACGCCCCCGGTGGGCCGGCACACGAAATCGATGAGCACGTAATGAAATTGCACCCGCTCCCATTCGTCCCGGGTGACGCGGTTCAAAACCCGGCCCTCGGAGAGAATCTCCACGTCCAGGCCCGTCTCTTCCCTGACCTCTCGCATACAGGCTTGCTCGAGGTCTTCACCCAGGTCAACGCCTCCGCCCGGAATGCTCCAGGCGCCCATCTTGGGAGGCTGCCCCCTGCGGACGATGAGGACGTTTTCGTCCTCGATGATGATGGCCCCCACGCCGACAATCGGGCGAAGCGGATATTCACGACCCAACCCTTCGGCTCCCAAGTTGAAAGATGAAAGAAAAACACACAGTTTTTTGGATTGTAACGGTTTTATCTGGCTTATCGACTCTAAGATAGCATGTTTTGAACGCAGGGGGTTACGCCAGGCCGGTCGGAATGGGGAAAATGGAGGTGTTCGCCGCCATGCATTCCGTTGACACGGCGGGGTGGGGGCCGTATCATTTTTTTCGGTTTTTGAAGCCTGCCCCTTGAAGCTTCCCTGAATTGAGGGCGCTTTCATCCCCCCATCAGCCAAGCGGTATGCGTGGCGAGCAGGGACGTCCGCGCCGGGGAGTCGCGTATGCCGCCCGAAGTCGTCTTCGCGCTCATGTCGTTGTGTTTTCTCGGCGTCAATGACTTTCTCTACAAATGGGGCCAGCAGTGGGATATGCGCAGCGGGCCCTTCATGTTCCTGCAGAACATGGCGTATCTGCCCAACGCGTTCGGCCTGGCCTGGTATCGCGAGGAGTTGCTCTGGAATCCGGGCCTCGCCTTTGGGTTCATCAACGGGATTCTGGCGTTCACCGCGTTTTTATTCGTTCTGCTCGCCTTGAAGCGGGGCGAGGCGGTGGCGCTCGTGCCGATCGTCCGCCTGAACTTCGCGGTCACGGCCGCCCTCACGATTTTCTTTCTCGGCGAAAATGTAAACCTTATCAAAGGCTTCGCCCTGGTTCTTGCGGCTCTCGCCGTGACGGCGGGCGGGAGCGTCGCGGCGGCGTCCGTCGGGGATAAGCGCTCCGTCGGCCTGGCGGTCGGCGCCATGTGCATGTTCGGCGTCATCGGGCTTTTCTACAAACTGGGACTCGGGATGGGGGCCAAACCCGCCATGATGACGGCCATGCAAAGCGTGGGCGTTTTCTGCATGGCCGTGCCCTACGTGCTCATTCAAAAAGACCCGCTGCCCAGGCGCGGCGTGCCGCTCTGGCTCCCCTTCGTGTGCGGGGTGCTCACCTCTTCGAGCTATGTGGCCATCGCCGTGGGGTTCACCTACGGCGAGGCGGTCGTCGTGGCGCCCATCGCCCAGTTGAGTTTCGTGTTGACCGGGGTGCTCGCCATCATCTTCTTGAAAGAAAGATTAACGCTGCGAAAAGGTGTGGGAGTCGCATTCGCCGCGGCGTCCGTGGTTCTGTTTTCCAGGGGGTAACGGTTACAGCACTTCTTCGTTTCGCAAGCGCTCGATTTCCGGGGGCGTCATGCCCAGCCATTCGCCGAGTATTTTTTCGGTGTGTTCCCCCAGGGCAGGTCCCGTCCAGGCGATGTCGAGGGGCGTCTCCGACATTCCCGGAAAAGCGCCTTGCATGGGCACGGCCCCGAAATCCGCGTCAGGCACGTGGCGAACCAGGTTTCTTGCCTGAAAATGGGGGTCCGAGAGGATGTCTTCGATGTCGTAGACCGGGCTCGCCGTGACGCCGCCCGCGTTGAATCTATCCATATTTTCGTCGCAGCTGAGTTTTTCGATTGCGTCGGCCACGATTTTGTCGAGCGCATCCTGGTTCACGACGCGCGTCTCGTTGTTCAAGAACCGCTCGTCGGTGATGATGTCTTCGCGTCCCAGGGCGCGGGCGAGGCGCTCATACATCGGCTGGGTGGAAGCGGATATTGCGATCCACTTCCCGTCGTTCGTGGGATAGATGTTTCTGGGTGCGGAGTTTTCGGAGCGGTTGCCCAGGCGAGGCCGCTTTTCCCCTTCGATGAGATAGCGGGCCGCCTGTGGGCCCAGCATCGTGAAGAGCGGCTCGTAAAGCGCCAGATCGATAACCTGCCCCTTGCCGCCCCCCAGGGCGTCGCGGTGGTAGAGCGCGAACATGGTGGAGGCGACGCCCTGTAGCGCGGCCGTCATATCCGCCAGCGGCTGGGGAGGAGCGAGGGGAGGGGAATCGGGAAACCCGTTCATGTCGGCGAAGCCTGACATCGCCTCCACCAGGGTGCCGAAGCCGGGCCTGTCGCGGTAAGGGCCGTCCTGCCCCCATCCGGATATCCGGACGATGACGAGTCTCGGGTTCACTTTCCACAACTCGTCCGGCCCGAGGCCCCAACTTTCGAGTTTGCCGACGAAAAAATTCTCGGCGAGAACGTCCGCCTCGGCCGCCAGTTTTCGGAGAAGTTCCTGCCCTCGCGATGTGGCGAGGTTCACCGTGATGGAGCGCTTCCCCCGGCCGTAGACCTTCCACCAGTACGGGTTCCACGCCCGCAGCGTATCGCCGTGGCCCGGGACTTCGACCTTGACCACGTCGGCGCCGGCGTCGGCCAGTTGCATGCCGTACATCCCGCCCGAGACGAGACGGGTCAGGTCCAATACTTTGACGCCCTCAAGGGGTCTGCTCACGGTTTTTTCTCCCGTCCGTTCAAAAGAGTAGCCTTCATCTACTACAACCAGAATCAATCTTTCAACGTGATCCACAAAGCGGCGTGATCGCTCGGCGGCCTCGGATTGCCCGGCGGCCAGTCGATGCGCGCGTCGAGCAGCCTGCCTTGCGCGCGGCGATTGATGAACGCGTGATCCAGGCGGAAGCCCCCTCCACCGCCGGGCGCACGCCAGGTATAGGCGCGTTTTTGGCCGTGGACGCTGCGATAGGCATCCGCCCAGCCTGCCTTCGACATGGTGGTCATGAAATCGTCTTCGCGCCGGTTGAAGCATTTCACCGTTTCATCCTCGCCGATTCGCCCGGTGTTGAAATCACCCGCCACAATCGCCCCGCCACCGCGCCAGCGGAGCGCCAAATCGCGAAGCGCATCCAGGAAGGGATATTTGATTCCGCTTACGCGGTTGGGCACGTGTACGCCGCAAATGGTGACGGGCGTGGGTGCGCGAACATGAACGAGCAGGCGGCGCTCTTCCGGTTCGGGCGATCTTCTCCAGTGGATGCGCCTGAGCGGCCAGCGCGAGGCGAGGAGCAAGGCGTTTTTAACTGGTCGGTTTTCGGGTGTCGTGCTCAGTTGGTGGGGCAGTCCCGACTCTTCGATGCGGGAGGCGAGCTCACGGCTGGGAGGTGTGCCGCGAAACTCATTCAATACGAGGAGGTCAGGCCTTCCGCTACGAATGTATTCTACGATGGCGGGTACCCGGCGTCCGCCTCCGTGCATGATGTTCCATATCAGAATTTTCATGGCGAAGTTGAGTGTAGCGGTAGTATGATGGGTGGCGTCAATGGAAGTAGTAAGTCACAGTGAAAAGCAAGAGCCAGAGGATGTCGACCCCTGCCTGGGCGCCGCCCTGGCGGGGAGGAAATTTCCTTGAAACGAATATGTGTTTTCGCGGGTTCATCAAAAGGGGTTCGGCCTGAATACCGGGAAGCGGCGCAAGCTTTGGGACATGCCTTGGGCGCGCGTGGAATCGGCGTGGTGTATGGCGCGGGGGGAATCGGACTCATGGGCGTTCTGGCCGACGCCGTGCTCGAGAACGGAGGCGAGATTACCGGCGTGATTCCCGATAAGTTGATGGACATGGAAGTCGCCCATGAGGGGATCACCGAACTTCGCGTCGTGCGCACGATGCACGAGAGAAAAGCGCTGATGGCGGAATTGTCCGATGGCTTCATCGTACTGCCGGGCGGACTCGGCACGCTGGAGGAGACCATGGAGATGATCACCTGGCTTCAACTCGGGTATCACGACAAGCCCGTCGGCCTGCTCAACGTCCGTGGCTATTACGATCCTTTGCTGGTTTTTTTCCGCCACATGAACGAAGAAGGTTTCATCTCGGGGAAAATCCTGGATTCCTTCTCGGTCGACGACGCGCCCGAGAGCCTGGTGCAACGGATGCTCACTCCCAGGTGAGCGCGGCGAGGTAGCCCACGCCCTCATCCAGCGCTGTCTTCGCCTCGATTCCCTGCGCCTGCTTGTGCGCCTGGATGGTTTTGAGGTGGGCGTATCCCTCCCAGAGCACATGGCGAAAAGTCCACTCCAGGTTGTAGTGGAAGACGTTGTCTTTCTTCTCGTCTCGCCAAAAACCGTCGGGGTGGATTTTGAGGACCACGTTTTCAATCCAGTCGATATACCGATCGCCAGAGGGCCATTCGTAGTTTCGGGGAACTTCTCTGATTTTGGTTTTTTCCCGCAGGGATTCTCTGGTTTCGTTTTTGAGGATATCCAGAGCCAGCCGGCAGCCGTCTTCATAAGCGGCGAGCAGATCGTCCATCTCGTGGAATCTTTCGGGATCGAGGAGTCGATCCGCGCCACCCGTGTCGTATAGGGATTTCGGCTTCGGCAAGTTTTCTCCAAACAGGGATTTCCCCCAGACCTGCAAAAACCACCTGTAATTCACATATCCCATGTGGCTGACCTGCTCGCGGATCGACCACAGGCCCCAGCTTTTCCCGGGTTGTTTTTTATCGAGTTGCTCCCCGGTGAGACCCTCCACTTCCCGGGCGTACATTTCAGGCAGTAGAGCGTATTCGGGAAAAATCTCCGCAGCGGGTCTTGAAGCGTCAAGAGACATGTTTAACATCCTCAGATGGAAGCGGAGTTGAAAATATATCACGCGGCACCCGGTTTTGCTTTGTCTCGCTGATTTCAGGCGGAGACTTCTCGTGTCATAATGAGAATCTATCGCTTCGTAACATCTCTCTGTCTCTTGGATCGCCTTTGATCGAGTCACTCCCTCCGATTTTTCTGTCTTTTTTGTCCGCTGTCTTTTTGGCGGTCACGCAAACCATCTATCGAGGCGCCCTGCAGTGGATAGGACCGAAGGCGATCACCTTTGTGACCAATTTAACGCTGGTAACTTACGCTTCGACCATATACATACTGGGTGCGGGTCTCGAAAAATGGCCTTTGGCGGGGATTTTCTGGTTCGTTCTGGCGGGGCTTTGCTCGCATTTCCTGTCGAGAAACCTGAACTTCATCTCGGCGACGCTCATCGGAATGGCGCGTTCCCAGATTTTCCTGCAAGTCCATCCCATATGGAGCGCTTTGCTGGCCATGCTCCTTTTCGGCGAGACGATCAATTTCCCGATCGCCCTGGGTACTTTCGCCATCGTGTTGGGGGCGATACTCCTTGTTCAGGAGAGAGGGGCGGGCGGCAAGCGCGCGCCCTTTTTATATTATCTCCTTCCGATTCTCGCGGCCTTTTTCTTCTCCTTCGCCCCGCCCTTGCGGAAGCTCGCGTTTCAGACGATTCCCTCACCCGCTTTCGGCATCGCCACCACGGCGCTCGCGGGCGCGCTTCTCCAGCTCGGCTCCATCCCTTTTGTGGAAAATCATGAACTCAACCCCAAAACATGGAATAAAAAGAGCCTGTATTTGGTTCTCATCGGAGGGATTTTCAACATTATTTCGGCGTACTGCTTTTGGCTCGCCATCAAGAACGGAAAGCTCATAGAGGTGATCCCGATAAATCGGCTCTCCATTTTATTCTTGATCTTCTTTTCCTGGGTCTTTTATCAAAGGCTCGAGCGCATCAATTTGCGGGTGATCGCCGGGGGGCTGCTTGCCGTGGAGGGCGCCGTTCTGATCGTACTGGGCAGATAGGTGCTCATTCATTTTGGGTAGGCCGCGCTTTTGTGGTGGTTCTTGAGGAGTGAAATGGGAAATTTGATTGTGGAGGCGCCGCCCGAGTTTCGTGCTTTGCTGGGCGCTTTTTTGTTCGCATGCAATCAAATACTCGTTCGCAGACTGCTCGAGCGCGCCTCGGCGATCACCATTATTTTTTGGGTGAACGGGTGGATGGCGGTCCTCGCCGTCTTTTTCTCGCCATCGTTCGATATCTATGAAGGCGATTGGGTGGCGGCTCTCATCTTGTTTCTCTTCACGGGCCTGGTGGGGAATCTCGTAGCGCGCTACAGCGCCCTTCGCTCGAGTGCGTACGTCGGTGTGAGCAGGACGAGCGCGCTCGTGGCGGCGACCCCCATCGGCTCGGCGCTGATGGGCGTGCTGATTCTGGGCGAGCGTCCCGACTCCGGCGTCTGGCTGGGAATCTTGCTCATCGTCATCGGGATGATCTGGCTCACCGGCGAGCGGATAACGGGAGAGTATTCGCTGAAGCGCTACACCTTCGCTTTCATCGCGATGGCGGCTTTCAGCGTTACGCCCTATCTTCGAAAAGCCGGGCTGGCCGCCATGAATGCGCCCTGGCTGGGAATTCTGGTGGCCACGCTGATAGCCAACGTGGGTTTGTTGGCTTCCTCGTCCTTCGCATCGAAAGCCCAGAAATTTCAGTGGAACGTACAGATCGCGGTAGCTTGCATTCCGGCGGGTGTGTTTGGGCTCTTCTCCGCCGTGCTGTTCTGGACCTCGCTGCGCGACGGGCAACTCGCGGTGATTTCCCCGCTCGTTCGCATGACCCCGATTTTCGTTCTTTTGCTGTCGGTGGTGCTGCTTCGCGACCTGGAAGTCATCACGAAGCGTCTGGTGGTGGGAACGCTCATCGTCGTGGCGGGAGCCGCTCTGGTGACCTCGGGTGGTTGATGCTCCATGCGCGCGCTCAAAAATCGGGATTTTCGTTTGACCGGGGTCGTGCGTCTCTGCGAGAATGCGCGCGTCTTCATCATTTCAAAGATGTGTTTTCCGCATAAAAATTCGTGAGATGCGATGCGGGGAACCCTACCAAAAAATCGTGGGGGTGCGATGAAAATACTCAAGATCATTCCCGAGAAGTGTACCGGCTGCATGCGTTGCGAACTCGCGTGCTCATACGAGCAGACGGGGACGTTTCAGCCCTCGAAGGCGGTCATCCGGGTTTCTGCTTTCGAAGGTCATACGAGCTATGCGCCTTATACCTGTCCTCAGTGTGACGAGGCATGGTGCCTGACGGCGTGTCCGGTCGAGGCGATCGGCATCTCGCCGGCCGGGGCGAAGGACGTGGCGGATGACATTTGCGTGGGCTGCAAGCTCTGCACGATTGCCTGTCCCTATGGAACGATGTTCTACGACATCGACACCCACAAGGCGTTCAAGTGCGACTTGTGCGGCGGGAATCCAGCATGCGCGTCCGTGTGCCCCACCGACGCGATCGTTTTTGAGGAGGCCGATAAGACCGACTGGGTCGGGCCCTTTGCCGCGGAGCGGGCGAAATCGCCCGCCGGACCGCTTGCGGGGGTGCTCTGATCATGGCCAGACACGTCATCGTGGGCGGCGGTACCGCCGGCTGGAACGCCATCACTACACTCAGGGAACTGGATCAAGGAGATTCCGAGATCGTCCTCGTCGCGGACGAGACCCCGTATTCGCGGATGGTGCTGCCCTATTACCTGGCGCGGGACATCGCAGAATCACACGTCTACATCGCCTCTCCTCCCAAGCTCGCCGCTTTGAACGTGGACGCGAGGCTCGGCGCGCGCGCCGAGAGAATCGACACGTCCGCGAGCAAGCTCATCCTCCAGGGGGGCGACGAGATTGAATACGACAACCTTCTAATCGCCACGGGTTCCTCCCCTGTGAAAGCGCCCGTGCCCGGCGCGGACGGGGAGAACGTGCACAGCTTCTGGACGTTTCCCCAGGCGCGCGCCGTGGCGTCCGGCGTGGGCGAGGGCGCCCGCGTCGCGATGATCGGCGCGGGATTCATCGCCTTTACGATTCTGAACGCCCTGGTGAATCAGGGGGTGAAGCTGACCGTCGTGGAACTCGAATCGCGCATACTGCCGCGCATGATAGACGATACGGGTGCCGGAATCGTTCAGGATTGGCTCAATGAGCGAGGCGTGGAAGTGAGAACCTCGACGCAAGTGACCTCCATCGAGGACAAAGGGGATGCGAAACTCCTCAAGTTCAAGGAAGGCGCCGATCTGGAGGTCGACCTGGTCATCATGGCCACGGGCATCAAGCCCAACATCGACTGGGTGGCGGGCAGCGGCCTCGAGACCAACCAGGGAATTCTGGTGGACGAGCATTGCCGCACGAACGTGGCGAACGTCTACGCGGCGGGAGATATCGCGGAAGGCCCCGACGCGGTCACCGGCGAGAAGGTCGTACACGCCATCGAACCCACCGCCATGCAGCATGGCCGCGTGGCGGCTGCCAACATGGCCGGCCAGGAGGTCGCCTACAAGGGCAGCCTGCTCATGAACATCGTGGATGTGCTCGATATGGAGATCGCGAGCTTCGGCGCCTGGGACGACCCGGATGCCGAAGTCTTCGAGGCTGTGCGGTCAGAGCGGCCCGCCTACAGAAAGCTCCTGTTTCACGGCGGGAGGCTGACCGGCGCGATCATCCTGGGGAAGACCCGGGAAATCTGGACGACGAACGACGTGGGGATGTTGAAGGGTCTCGTGTACACGGGGGTGGATATCTCGGAGTGGAAAGAGCATTTGCGTGAGAATCCATTCGACGTGAAGCGTGCATTCCTGGCCTCGGGCGCCGCGGGCGGCTTGCTGCCGGAAACCGTTTTGGGGCGTCCGTCGATATCTGCGCATGAAATAGCCATTTCTTCATGAACAAGGAGGTCGATGTCTTGACTGATTACGCATATGCAGGAGAAATCCTCAGGGTCGATCTCTCGAGCGGGAAGACCTGGGGAGAGAAATTCGAAGCCGCCGACCGCAGAAAATGGGTGGGCGGCGCGGGCCTGGGCGCCAAGATTCTGTGGGAGGAAGTGCCGCCCGACGTGGGTTGGGATCATCCCGAGAACCGATTGGTTCTGGCTACGGGTCCTCTCGCGGGTCTGCCGGTCTGGGGAACGGGCGGGCTCACCGTGGTGACGCGGGGCGCGATGACCAACGGCGCGACCAACACCCAGGCGAACGGTTTCTTCGGCGCGAACATCAAGTATTGCGGTTATGACGCTATCGTCTTTCAGGGAGAATCGCCCGATTGGGTCTATCTCCACATTCGCGATGACGGGGTGGAGCTTCGCGACGCCTCCGGGTTGCTGGGCCAGGACACCTGGGAGACACAGCAATCGCTCGAGAAGACGCTGAATCTGAGCGGCCATAATTTGAGCGTCTACAGCATCGGGCCCGCGGGCGAGAACCTCGTGCGCTTCTCCGCCATACAGGGCGATTACGGCCACGTGGCGAGCAAGAACGGCTGCGGGGCCGTGATGGGCAAGAAGAAGGTGAAGGCGGTGGCTATCGAGCGCGGAACGAAGGGAGTCGCCGCCGCCCATCCCAAGGCGCTCTTCGCCGCGGCGGACGATATCGCCCACAGCCTCCAGACCGATCCCTCCACCAAGGGTTTGTACCTCTACGGCACCTTGGGCGGCGTCCGGAACCTGCAAGGCATGGGCGCGCTCCCGATCCGGAACTACACGACGAACGTGTGGCCCGAGGAAGTCGAAACGAAGCAATGGGAGGCCAACGGCCTGCGCGAGGGTTTCGACCACCGGGGCCATCAGTGCAGCGCGTGCGGCATGCACCATTGCCACATGCAGGTCATCTCCTCCGGCCCCTATAAGGGGCAGGTGGTGGACGAGCCCGAGTACGAGGGCTGGTCGGGCGCGGGCTGGACGATTGGCGCCACGGACCCGCAGCAGGTCACCTGGATGAACACCCAGCTCGATCGCGCCTGTGTGGACGTGAACGAGTTCGGCTGGCTCTGCGGCTGGGTGATGGAGTGTCAGCAAAAGGGCTACATCACGGATCAGGACCTCGGCTTCCGCCTGGAGTGGGGCGATATCGACGGGGCCAACAAGCTTCTCGAGATGATCTGCAAGCGCGAAGGCATGGGCGACCTGCTGGCCGAGGGAACGAAGCTCGCGGCGGAGAAACTCGGCGGCGAGGCGCAGGATTGCGCCATTTACACGGAAGTCGGCAATTCCCCGAGGGGGCACGACCACCGCTCCCGCTGGGAGGAGATGATCGATACCTGCACGGGTTCGGGCGGAACGATGGATACGGCTCCCCCGGTGTTCCCGACGGATTACGACCTTCCCGCGCGCGTGCACCCGCAGGACGCGGAGGCGGTGCCCAAGCACGTGGGCGGCCTCAGGGGCCGACGCGCGTATGAGGATTCCCTGGGGGCGTGCGTGTTCACTACGCGCGCGCCGATGGACGTTTTGTGCCGATCGATTCAGGCCGCCACCGGTTGGGACGTGGACAAGGATGAAGCGATGCAGACCGGCCGGCGCATCAACGCCTTGATGCGCGCCTTCAACTTGCGCTGCGGCATTGGGCCTGAGGTCGAGAAGCCATCCAAGCGGTATGGTTCCACGCCGGTGGATGGACCGATCGCGGGCGTCTCGATAATGGATCAATGGGAGAAAATGCTCGATATCTGGTACGAGACGACCGGCTACGACAGGGAGACAGGCCGCCCCAAGCCCGAACTTTTGCGCGAGCTCGATCTGGAAGATGTCGCCGAAGCGCTATGGGGTGCGAACGTATAGCTCACCTTGGAGACAGGGGATGACGCGATGAACGAGACGAAAAGCGTCAAGGCGATTCGTGTCCGGCTGGAGTTCATCTCCTGGGCGTCGACTTTCGTGGGCGGTGACGGGAACGAACGCAAGGTTTTCGATGAGGAAGTGCCCGAAGGCGCCACGCTTCGCGAAGTCCTCAAAAAGATGAGCCGGCGCTACAGGTCCCTGGACGAAGCGCTTTGGCACAACGGCACCGGCCAACTGGCCGAACACCTCGAAATTGCCGTAAACGATGCGCTCCTGGGTATTCACCACACGCTCGATTCCGAGATGAAAGAAGGCGACCTCGTCCTCTTGATGGGACAATACATGGGGGGGTGAGCGGAAAGCTCATCCTGAGGATGGATTTTTTTATTCTTTGGTATCGGCGTAGCGATCAGCCGCTTCGCAGGCATTCTTCTCAGGTTCCACACATCGTATGAAGAAAACGTCGTATTAGAACGGATGATTCGGGTCGAGCATTCCCAGAAATTCATTGCAGCGTTTCGCCTCGGCGGATTCTCCGATGGCGTCGGCGCATTGCGCCAAGCCTTGAATGGCGCGCAAAAACGGCTGGTTGGCGGTGATTTCCCAGGGGATGCGCCCATCGCCGCGCCAGCCCGAGGCGCGGGCCTTGTCCAGCCCCCTGTGGTAGGCGACCCGAAAGTAGGCGTATGCGCTGATCGTCTCTTCGTTTGCAAGCGCAATCCGCCCCATGGCCACCCAGCCGGATAGGGCTTCCGGATAGCGCGCCACGAGGCTTTGCAGTTTCTCCATAGATGGCCCGCGGTTTTCCTCGCTCGATAAAATTACATCGCACAGCGAATCCAGCGCGCCGAGTTCTTCCGGCTCAGGCGGAAGCGACGTGTTGGGTACTCCATCCGAGGAGATATCGAGCAAATCATCGGTTTCGTTCGGCATCATCAATTCCTTTTCGTGAAGTTTCTGAATGTCATTATACCTTTTGCGTCATAATGGCACATTTGTCATTTGATATTGACGTCTTGAGGTCGGTTTGTTAGCTTCAATCCGCCCGAGATGTTCCGAAACATTCCCCACGCCTGAACAGAAAATCTGGAGGTCCCACTCGATGTCGTCGGCACTTGCGCTGAGAGATCCCGATATTTTCGCCGCCATGGAAGATGAAAGAGAACGCCAGGCGGACGAGCTCGAACTCATCGCTTCGGAGAACTATGTGAGCGAAGCAGTGATGGAAGCGGTGGGCGGCGTGATGACGAACAAATACGCGGAGGGATTTCCGGGAAGGCGCTACTATGGCGGGTGTCAGTTCGTAGACGTGGCCGAATCCCTCGCCATCGAGCGGGCGAAGTCTCTTTTCGGCATGGATCACGCCTCCGTGCAGCCGCACAGCGGCGCCCAGGCGAACGCCGCGGTGTATTACGGCCTACTCGAACCGGGCGATACGCTTTTGGGAATGAACCTCTCGCATGGGGGCCACCTCACTCACGGCCACCCCGTCACCTTCTCGGGCCGTTGGTTCAAGGTGGTGGCGTATGGCGTGGATCCCGAAAACCACGTCATCGATTTTGACGAAGTGGAAAGCCAGGCAAAGGAGCACCGTCCCAAAATCATCGTCGTGGGGGCGAGCGCGTATCCGCGTTCGATCGATTATGCGCGCTTCAGGGAGATTGCGGATGAGGTGGGCGCCGTGGTGATGGCGGATATCGCCCACGTTGCGGGTCTCATCGCAGGCGGTGCGCACCCCAGCCCCGCGGGCCATGCGCAGATTGTCACGACCACGACGCACAAGACGCTCCGGGGTCCTCGCGGCGGGATGATTCTTTGCGACGAAGACTACGCGGCCGGGATGAACAAAGCTGTTTTCCCCGGCCTTCAAGGCGGACCCTTGATGCACGTCGTCGCAGCCAAGGCGGTGGCGTTCAAGGAGGCAAGCACCCCGGAGTTCAGGGCCTATGCGGAGCAGATTGTGAAAAATGCAAAGGCGCTCGCGGACGCACTCCTGAAGCGCGGCATCCACCTCGTCTCGGGCGGCACGGACAATCACCTGATTCTGCTCGATCTGCGTGAGGCCGGTTTCAGCGGCAAGAAGGCGGAAGCCGCCCTGGGCCAGGCGGGAATCACGGTGAATAAAAATGCGATTCCTTTCGACACCAGGAAACCGGCTTTCACGAGCGGGATCCGCGTCGGGACGCCCGCGTTGACTTCGCGCCACATGAAAGAGGCCGAGATGAAAGTCGTGGGCGGCTGGATAGCCGACGTGCTGGCCGATATCACGGATGAGGCGCGCATCGCCTCGGTAAGGGAAGACGTACGCTCGCTTTGTGAGAAGTTCCCGATGGGTCCGGACGGAGCCAGGCCGGAGTAGAGCAGCGCCTCTGAGCTATAGAGGCGGCATCTCCACTTTCACCACACCCATTTTCTCGAGTTGATGCACCAACGCCAGCGTATGGTGGTCCGCAAAAGGCGCGCCCATGATTTGCGCGCCAAGCGGTAGACCCTCCTCGCTCATGCCCGATGGAAAGGCCGTCGACGGTCCGCCGAGGAAATTCCAAAGCCTCGTCAAGGAGATCATGAGCGTTCGAATCTCGACTTCTTTCCCACGCACCGTTCCGGTCGACTGAGAGCGCAAAGCGGCGGGGACCGGCGTGGCGGCGGAGAGAACGAGGTCTACCTGACCGTATACTTCCCTGCAGACTTGCTTCGTCCATTGCTCCCGGAATCGAAGCGCCTGGATATACGATGTGGCGGGAATGAAAAAACCGGGCCTGATTCTCTCGAGAACCGCGGGATCGAAATCTTGCGCGTTTTCTTTTATGTTTTTTTCATGCACGGCCGCCGCTTCGGATACCATCAACACGGCGGCCGCATGAAACGCGGTTTCAACGTCGGGTATTTCAATATCGACAACTTTGGCGCCCATTTCCTGAAGCGTCTTGGCCAGATTGTTCACCGCTTCCGCCACGGGAGGTTCCGAGCGTTGTTCATAGTATTCTCGCGCGTGGCCGATGCGGAACTCTTCGATGGGCTTGTTCAGCGCCCCCATGAAGTCGAGCGGCTCACAGGCGATGGATGAGGCGTCGGCCGGGTCGTGTCCCGCGATGGCGGACATCATGAGCGCGCAGTCCCGGGCGGACCTCGACAATGGCCCGAAGGAATCGAGCGACCACGACAACGGCGCGCAGTTCGATTTCGTGACGAGCCCATGCGTGGGTTTATGTCCGATGACGCCGCATAGGGATGCGGGAATCCGAATGGACCCGCCCGTGTCGGAACCGATGGCGATGGAAACCTGGCCCGTCGCAACGCTGTTGCCCGAACCGCCGCTCGACCCGCCCGTGACCCGATCGGTATCCCAAGGGTTTTTCTGATCCCCGTAATGGGGATTGTGCCCGGTGGGGCCGAATGCGAATTCATGCAGGTTGAGTTTTCCGAGTATCACGCCGCCGGCGCGGCGTATCTTTCGGGCCAGCAAGGCATCTGAGTCCGCGACGTTGTTTTTGTCGATGATGCTGCCCGCCGTGGTAGGCAGACCCTCCATGTCGATCAAGTCTTTCAAGCCTATCGGCGCGCCGGCCATGGGTCCCGGGTCGTCGCCTCGGGCAATGGCGGCGTCCACTTCTTGCGCCGCCTTGAGGGCGCCCTCTGAATCGAGCTTGATCCAGGAGTTCAAAGCCTCCCCGATTTTCTCAGAGCGCTCCAGATGCGCCCCGGTGACTTCGACGGCGCTGATGGTTCTTTCTTTGATTTGCGTGACGATTTCCGCGGCGGTGAGGGTCGTGATGTCGCTTGTCAATTTATTTCTCCCTCGCGAGGGAATGCAAGAATCCGCAGTGTCCGGCAGGTTCTGTTTTCGGCGAAAGGTGTTCCCGCAATGGTGGATGTCCTTTCTCCATGTTTTCTGTCGTGGCGATGAGCAGGGCGCGACGTTCGGAGTCGAGCGATTCTCCGAACACGTCTTCGCAGCGGGACTTTAACGAATCGTCTGAAATCGGCATTTTTTCTCCTGAGCGAAGAAGGACCTTGTGAACATTCGATGGTGTGGCGATTGATTCATGAATGGATACATGATGCGTTTTCTCACAAAGCATTGCAATCGAAACAGCGGAATGGTCTCGATAATGGCGCGGAAGCTTTAGAAGGATTTTCGTTTTTCTGGTGGTTGCCTCTGCTCAAGTCTGAAGGCAAAATAAAGAGTGCCTTTGTTTCACGTCGCCCTTCAGAGGAACTCTTGAGTAAATTCAACAGGTTCATCTTCATCGTCGCGCTTTTGCCATTGTGGGTAAATGGATGTGTGCCCGGAGCGTTTCTGGTCGCCCAAAAGGGTATCAAGAGCGCCTTAGAGGACCGCTCTCTGAACCGGCAGCTTGAAGATGCGAAAATACATGCGAATTTGTTGCAAGAGTATTTGCGTGTGGATAGTGGTTTGCCTGTCGACGTGAATACGGACGTGTGGGAAGGAAGGGTGTTGTTGACCGGCGTGGTGGATGCGGAGAGAAAACGAGAAGGTGTTTTGAGTATTGCGCGGGGCGACCCCAGAATCAAAGCCGTTTATGATCATATCCTTCTCGGTTCTCCGGCCGAGGTGGAGCGCAACCGCGAGGTAGCGAAGACGCAACCGGCCGTGGAGCGCGATATCGTCAAGCTCAGCCGGATCGCCAGCGATGCGTGGATAGAAGCCAAGCTCAAGGGCCAGTTCTTGACGACCGAGGGCGTGAATTCCGTGAATTACCGCTGGCAGTCGGTGAGGAACAAGGTCTATGTAATCGGCCGTGCAAGAACGGAGCTCGAAAAAAAACTGGTTCTTCAGATTATTCGCGGAACAAAGGGCGTGATTCATCTCGAAGAATATATTCAGGTGAAACCGGTTCAGAAATAAACTTTCCCCGGAATTCTGCTTTCAAGTGGTTCTCGAATAGATGATTCGTTTGAGTGTTTTGGATCAATCTCCGATCCGATCGGGAGGAACGGCGGCGGACGCCATCGGCGAGACCGTCGAGTTGGCGCAAGTTGCCGAACGCCTGGGCTATCACCGCTACTGGCTGGCGGAACATCACAGCCATGGGGCGTTTGCGGGCACGTCGCCCGAAGTCTTGATCGGCCGGATTGCCGCGACGACCGAGACGATTCGCGTGGGGTCGGGCGGGGTCATGCTCAGTCATTACAGCGCACTCAAGGTGGCCGAATCGTTCCGGGTGCTGGAGACCCTCTACCCGGGCCGCATCGATTTGGGTTTGGGCCGCGCTCCTGGAGCGGACAGACTCACATCCGCGGCTTTGGCGCCCGAGCAGAGTGGTTTTCGCTACGATGATTTCCCGCAAAAGGTCTCGGACCTCCGGGGTTGGGTTGAAGGGTCGTTGCCCGAAGATCACCCCTTCGCCCGTATAAGCGCTATGCCCAGCGGAGAGACGGCGCCTGAGATCTGGCTCCTGGGAACCTCGGATCAAAGCGCGATTCTCGCCGCTCATTTTGGTTGCGCTTTTTCATTCGCACATTTCATCAACACGTATGGCAGCGTCCAGGTCATGGATATGTACCGGAGGGATTTTCGCCCATCGGCCAAATGCAGGAAGCCCGCGGGAAGTCTGGCGGTTTTTGTGATCTGCGCGCCCACCGAAGAAGAAGCGTTCTACCATGCGGCCAGCAGGCCCCTGGTTATGCTCAGAAGCCGCCGCGGCGAGGGAGGCGGCGTGCCTACGCCCGAGGAGGCGCTCGCCTACCCGTGGACGAACATGGAGCGCGCCTTCGCTGAGGATATCGACAGCAGAACCATCGCCGGGGATCCGGAACAGGTCAAGAAAAGGCTCGAGACCTTGGCTTCCGAACACAAAGTCGAGGAACTCGTCGTCGTGAACGTGATGCACAGCTTCGAGGCCAGGGTGAAGTCCTATGAGCTTTTGGCGGAGGTTTTCGAGCTGAAAGGAAACCCGTAAGGGTTTAGACCGGAAAGGACGGTTCTGTTATTCTTCGCCGTCAACTCTGGGATTCACGTTTGGTGCATTCATGGGTGACGATGTTTTTGCGCCCGCCTATATTCTAAAGGAGCAATTCATGGCGCTTTCCGCTGTAATAAAGACGAGCCGGGGTGAGATACGGCTCGATTTGCATGAAGACAAAACCCCGGTGACAGTGGCCAGCTTTGTAAACCTCGCCAAGCGGGGTTTCTACGATGGCCTTATTTTTCACCGTGTGATCTCTGATTTCATGATTCAGGGTGGCTGTCCATTGGGTGCTGGAACGGGTGGTCCCGGCTATCAGTTTGAGGATGAATGCTCCCCGGATCTTCCCCACGACGGTCCCGGTGTTCTCTCGATGGCGAATGCGGGTCCGGGCACGAATGGTTCTCAGTTTTTCATCACCCATGTGCCCACCGCCTGGCTCGACGGCAATCATACCGTTTTTGGGCGCGTCACTTCCGGGCAGGACGTGGTGAATGCGATTGAGCAGGGTGACGGGATTGAAAAAATCGAGGTCGAAGGTGACGCCTCCGGGTTGTTCGAAGCGCAAAAAGACAGGATTTCAGAGTGGAACAAGGTGCTGGATGGCTAGCGCATTAGGCGTGTTTTCTGGCTTTTAGTTTCGTTTTACGCAACCGGAAGATTTCGGGAGTTACTTCCAGGCATTCGCCCTCGCGCAAGAATTCGAGCGCTTCTTCCAGGCTGAATCGTTTGGGCGGTATGAGTTGAGCGGATATGTCGGCGTGGGCTGCCCGGATGTTGGTGAGTTTCTTTTCCTTTGAAATGTTGACGAACATGTCCTGTTCGCGGCTGTTCTCGCCGATGATCATTCCTTCATAGACTTCTTCCGTCGGCGCGACGAAGAGAGTTCCGCGCTCTTGGATGTTTTCCACCGCGTATGACGTGGTTTTGCCCGCACGATCCGATATCAATGCGCCTGTCGACCTGCCCGGGAGCTCGCCCGCCCATTCCCCCCATCCGGCGAAAATGTGAGTGAGTATGCCTGTTCCCCGCGTTTGGGTGAGGAATTCGTTGCGATAGCCGATGAGGCCCCGGCTGGGAATGGAAAATTCGAGCCGCGCGCGCCCTTTTCCATGGTTGATCATTTTGGTCATTTTACCTTTGCGCGCTCCCAGACCCTGTGTAATGGCCCCGATGAATTCTTCCGGAATGTCTGCTACCACGTTTTCCATGGGCTCCAGGATTTGGCCGCCTTCTTTGCGCGTGATGACTTCGGGTCGGCCGACGGTGAGTTCGTATTGCTCGCGCCGGAGTTGCTCGATCAGGACGGCGAGTTGCAAAGAACCTCGGCCGGACACGCGCAAGGTATCCGCGGTGTTGGTCTCCTCGATTTTAATGGCCACATTGTTCTTCGCCTCCCTCAAGAGCCTTTCTCGGATCTGGCGCGAGGTGAGGTATTTCCCGCTGCGGCCTGCCAGGGGAGTATCGTTGATCCTGAAATTCATGGCGATGGTGGGCTCATCCACGCTGATGGCGGGAAGCGGGACCGGGTTGTCCACATCTGCTATGGTGTCACCGATTTCCACCTCCTCCAAGCCGGCTACGGCAACGATGTCACCTCCGCGCGCTTCTTCCATCTGGTAGCGGCTCAACCCTTCATAGCCGAATAAAGAGGCGATCTCCCCTTTTATCTGGTTCCCGTTTGGCCCCAGAACCAGGGCTTGGGTCTTTGCCTTGAGTTGCCCATTCCAAATTCGACCGATGGAGAGACGACCGACATAACTATCGTATTCCAGTCGGGAGATGAGCATTTGAAGTGGTTTGTCCGCGTCGTATGAGGGAGGGGGGATATCACTTTGGAGTGTATGGAATAAAGGCTCCAGTGTCGGAGAGAGGGCATCGGGCTCGAAGCCGGCCTTGCCCTCGCGAGCGACGGCGTAGAGCACGGGAAAATCGAGCTGGGCTTCGCCGGCATCCAGATCGATGAACAGGTCGTAGATTTCGTCGAGTACCTGCTCTGGTCTTGCGTCAGAGCGGTCAATCTTATTGATGACCACGACGAAGGGGAGTTCCCGCTCCAGGGCTTTGCTGACCACGAACCGTGTTTGCGGCAGAGGCCCTTCCGAAGCATCGACCAAAAGCATCACGCCATCCACCATGGAGAGGACGCGCTCCACCTCGCCGCCGAAGTCCGCATGGCCCGGCGTGTCCACGATGTTGTAGCGGATGCCTTTGAAATCAATGGCGCAGTTTTTCGCCATGATGGTGATTCCCTTCTCCCGCTCGAGATCCATCGAATCAAGTACGCGATCGGCCACGTCTTGCCCTTCGCGGAAGATGCCGCTTTGCCAGAGCATCGAATCCACCAGGGTGGTCTTGCCGTGGTCGACATGAGCGATGATGGCGAGATTTCTCAGTTCGGTTCGTTCCGTGATAGCCAATTTTACCTCGAGTCAGATTTCGCGATATCCGGGGATGCGCCCAAAGCGCGAGGATAATGGAGGAATAAGAGGATCATGACAAGAGGAGGAGGTTTTGATTTTAATTGCGGGATGCTGGAAATTCGTAAATAGGATATCATCACTTGAAAGATTCATGATTTTCCAGTTCACACTTCTATTGGAGGGGGGAACTCGCCTTGAAATTTTCCTTTTTCATGATGCCGATTCACCACCCTTCTGAAAATCCGTCGCTTGCCTATCAGCGTGATATTTCACTCATCGAATATGCCGATGAACTGGATTTTGATGAATTCTATATCGGTGAGCACCATTCCGGTGGTTGGGAGACGATGCCGGCACCGGAGATGGCTCTTGCCATGGCTGCGGCCAGGGCGAAGCGAATTCGATTGGGTACTTCCGTGATCAGCGTCCCTTTTCATCATCCGTTTCACTTGGCGGAGCGAATGGCGTTTTTGGACCAACTCACCAGAGGACGCGTCATTTTTGGAGTGGGCCCGAGCAATTTGGTAAGCGACATCAAGCTGTTCGACATTCCTTCGGGTGATCTACGTCCGATGATGAACGAATCGGTGGATATCATGATCAAGCTCCTGGAATCGCCTGAGCCTTTCGATTATGAGGGACGGTTCTGGAAGTTGAAAAATGTGTGTCTGCAGGTACGCTCCTACCAAAAGCCCAGAATGCCGTTAGCCATCGCGTCGGCGGGGAGTCGTGGCGCAATCGATATGGCCGCTCGGCACGAGATGATTTTGCTCTCCTTCGGCGGCAAGAAAATCATGGAGAACCTCTCGCTTTCCGAGCAATGGCCCTATATGGAGGAATGCGCGCAAAAATACGGCACGCGAGTGTCGCGCGAGAACTGGAGAATCACAACGTACGTGCATCTTGCCGAAAGCCGAGAGAAGGCATGGGCTGACGTCGAAAAAATTGCCCAGCGCGATATGAATTACTTCATGGATATCGGATTGAAACCTGCTTATGAGGCGTATCCTGATCAGCCGCGTTCTGAAATCACCCCGAAAGTTGCCGCAGAGCAAAGATACTGGATAGTGGGCACTCCGGATGACGCGATTGAGATGATAGAGAAAATGCAGGAGGAATCAGGCGGATTCGGCGGACTCATGCTCACGACGCACGAATGGGTGGGCGATCAGAAAATAAGAAACTCACTCGAGATGTTCGCGCGGTACGTCATGCCGCATTTCAGGGGCCATTCACTGGATCTCCAGAACGAGTGGAGGAGACTCCAAAAAGAAGTGGCGCAAGGCGAGTTGCCCGAGATGGGGGGTGCTCCCTCATGGGAAACGCCCGGGTTGGAAGGGCACAGGAGCAATTTATTCACCCATCCACCGGAGAGCGGGAATTTTCCAAAAGAAGCCTGATAGGAGAAACGATCGGGGGAGGAGAAGTTTGCTCTAAACAAGTGATATGGACGGACATGTTCTCCCTGTTGAATTTGGAAAAATCTAGACATACGACGTGAGAATGGAGGTCTTGAATATGGGCGTCACTTTTTTCCATGAGGTGGAGGACGCCAACGATCCTTTGTTTGTTATGGCATTCTCTGGATGGAATGATGCGGCGGAGTCCGCAACGGCGGCGGCGCGCTATTTGATTCAACATTTCCAGGGAAAGCGTGTAGCGCAAATCCAGTCGGATGATTTTTTCCAATTTGCGGATCAGAGGCCAACAGTCAAGCTCAGCGAAACCGGTGAGCGGCAGATTACCTGGCCGCTGAACGAATTTTTCTATTGTCAAACGCCGGGCCTGGCGCGTGACCTGCTCGTAGGGATCGGTACGGAACCTCATTTGAAATGGAAACACTTTAGCCGCGATGTGCTGGCGATAGGCAGCCACTACGGTGCGCGCATGATCGTGACGATGGGGGCGTTGCTCGCGGGAGATTTGCATACCCAGCCCAGCCATTTGATGGCTATTGCTACTGATCCGTTATTGGTAAAACCCTCGGGGGTGGAGATTACACGCTATGAAGGTCCTACAGGGATCGTGGGTGTCATTCATACGCTCATGCAGGATGAAGGTTTTCCGGCGGTGAGCTTATGGGTGAATGTGCCGCACTACATCGCATCTCTATCCAACCCGAAAGCAACGCGCGCCCTGTTGGACAAATTGAGTAACCTGGGTGGTATTGAAATATCCTTGGAGGATTTCGATATCGCCATCGATACGTTTGATGGTCAGGTTGAGCAAATCATCGCCAGAGATCCTCGCATTGCCAAATATGTGGAGGACGTTCAGAAAGGCCAGATCCCGGATGACATCCCAGGTTTGGATTTTCAGGATGCGTTCGATGGAGAACTCGAAGAAGAGGCAGAGGAGGGGAAGTTGCCTCCCGGCGCCGAGGTAGCAGATGAGATAGAGCGCTTGCTCCGGAGAAAACCCGGTGGACCGGAGTCAGATTGAGCGATTGGCGGCTGTTTCCTTGCAATCATTCAAATCAATTCCATCATATCGAAACCATAGGTTTTTCATGAGCGGAGGTTTGTGATGTCAGAACGTTTTTACCAAGAGATGTTCGGTGGACCTGATGACGATGGGGATCTCATCGGCGCCGACATGCCCCGGGTGGATGGGCCACCCAAGGCGGATGGTTCGCCCGTATTCGCTGCGGACCACAAACTGTTCAATCCGCTGTACGTTGTTCCGGTGACAGCTCCTATCGCTTGCGGAACACTGGAGCGGGTCGACACGACCAAGGCGGAAAATGCGCCGGGCGTCGCCTGTGTCCTGACCGCGAAGGACATCCCCGGCCAGAAACTCTACGGTATGTTGATTCCCGATCAGCCGGCTTTGGTGGATAAGCGCATCTATTCACTTCAGGATGTCGTGGCCATTGTGGCGGCGGACACGCTGGAGCAGGCGGAGTTCGCAGCCGGGTTGGTGAAAATCAAAGCCAAAGCGCTTCCGGCTGTTTTCGAGACACAGGACGCCCTGAAAGATGACGCCCCTGTTGTCCAGCCGGAGCATCCGGTGGCCAAAGGCAATGTGCTCACCCACCTGAAAATTCGAAAAGGAGATGTGGAAGAGGGTTTCGCCGAGGCGGACGTGATTCTGGAGGATACGTACGAAACGCAGTTCATCGATCACGCTTATCTTGAGCCAGATGCGGGCTATGTGGTTCCCAACCCCGATGGCTCCATCACCTGCACGGGGCCCACCCAGTGCCCGCATATGGTGAGGCGCGTCATCGCTCCGGTGCTGGGTTTGGGGCAAAACGAGATTCAGTTCATCTCAACGCCACCGGGTGGCGGTTTCGGTGGAAAAGAGGAAACCTCCATCGAAATCGCCATGCGGGCGGGCTTGGTCGCGCTTAAGACAGGTCGCCCCGCCATCTACAACTACACGAGGGAAGAATCCCTGGGCGGCAAGGCGAAACGAGTGCCTGCGGTGATCCGGCATAAAATCGGCGCCAGGAAAGACGGTAAAATCACCGCCATGCGCATCCATATTTATCTCAACAAAGGCCCGTACGCCGCGGTAGGACCCGGCATCATCAAAAAGCTCATCATCCATTCCTCCGGTGCATATGAATGCGACAACGTCTGGGCCGACGGCTATCTCGTGCTCACGAACAACATCAATACCTGCGCGATGCGTGGCTTGGGCGTTCCCCAGGTGCATTTTGCGATTGAGAGCCAGATGGATGAACTGGCGCTCTCACTCGGAATGGACCCCTTCGAACTGAGGCGACTGAACGGCTACAAACTCGGTTCTTCGACTGCAACCCGCCAGGTGTTGGACCAGAGTGTGGGGTACATGGATTGTCTCGACGAAGCGGAAAATGCGCTCGGGCCGCATCCGCGGGAAAACGCAAACGGAGGGGGCCTGCTGTACGGGCGTGGAATGGCGGGTTTTTGGTATTCCACGGGCGCCGCCTCGCCGTCTGATTCCTGCGGCGCGCAGATTCATGTCACCGATGACGGTAAAGTCCAGGTAGGTGTAGGAATCATCGAGCTCGGGCAGGGTTCGCACACGGTGCTGGCCCAGATAGCGGCGGAAGCGATGGGCGTGCGCTTTGAGGACGTGCGCGTCATGCAGGTGGATACCGATGCCGTTCCCGAGAGTGGTTTTACGGCTGGTTCGCGCTCCACCACCATTCCCGGCAATGCGATTTGCGAGGCCATCGCGGAAGTTCGGAATATCCTGTCCCCCGTAGCGGCGGAGATGCTCGAGGGGCCGGCCGAAGACATCGCTTTCAGGAATGGGCGCGTGTTCGTCAAAAGCGCGCCTGAGCGTTCTATCTCGTTTGGCGAGGTGGTCTCGCAGGCGCTTTTGGTCGGCAAGCAGATTACAGGCCAGGGCTGGTTCAGCACCGGCCCCTTGACGTTCAACCCCGAAACAGGAGAGGGCGAGCCGTTCATGGTGTACAGCTATGGCGTGCAGGTCGCGGACGTTGCGGTCGACCCGGGTACGGGAGAGGTCTGGGTGAGGCGCATGGTCGCCGCCCATGACGTGGGACGGGCCATCAACCCGCAAGGGGTAGTCGGGCAGATTCAAGGGGGTATCGAGATGGGTCTCGGACAAGCCCTGATCGAGGAAATCGACGTGCATGATGGCCGCGTCCTTACGCCGGATCTGGCCCGATACGAGATTCCCGTCTCGATGGATACGCCCGAGTTCACCACCATTATCGTGGAAGCGGCCAATGAGACAGGGCCCTACGGCGCCAAGGGTGTGGGAGAGAGTTCCCTGGTGCCCACGTTGGCCGCGATTTCCAATGCCGTGCGCGATGCCGTCGGTCATCGTTTCACCAAGCTGCCCATCACGCCGGAGAGCGTCGCCATGGCTATTCACAAAGAAGGCGTCGAAGCAGGGTAGTCATATAGAAAATCAAACAAGCCGGGCAGACTGCAATGCCCGGTTTTGTTTTGTTCCCGGAGCAAAAGGAAAGATGATTTTAAGCCAGGAAAGGTGCGCGCAATGCGGGCGTTCGTGATGGCGGCTGGTTATGGGACAAGATTGGGAGCATTGGGAGAGGAGATTCCCAAGCCGCTTCTGCCCTTGGGCGGCGTGCCGCTCATCGGTTTTGCGCTGGAGAAATTGGCGGCTCTCGGTGTGAAAGAAGCCGCAGTCAATTTGCACCATGGCGCGGAGAAAATTCGCTCCGCTTTGGGCGACTATGCGCATGGCGTCCATATCCACTATTTCCACGAGCCCGAGATTTTGGGCACCGCCGGTGGAATCAGGAATGCGGAGGCGTTTTTGTGCGAGAAGAACGAGCCTTTTTTCGTCATCAACGCGGATGCGCTGTGTGGTGCGGATCTGAAAGCGGCGCTGGACCATCATCGAGAGGGAGATTTTCTCGCCACCCTCATTCTCAGGCGCTCCCCTGAGGCTGAAGAGTACGGGGTGCTCGAATTTGATGAGGCAGGGCGTTTGCGAAAATTTTTGGGTGCGAGCGCGCCGGGGATTCCGCAGGGCGAACTGAGCCAGGCGATGTTCACCGGGTTGAGCATCATGTCCCCTGAAATGTTGAGTCATATCCCTGCGGGCGTGGCGTGGGATATTTCAACGCAAGTTTATCCCCGGTTGATGGAGAGCGGCGCGCGGATCGGAGCGGTTTTGAGCGATTCCTATTGGATGGACGTCGGCACGCCGTCGCGGTATTTGCAGGCGAACATGGACGTCGTGTCCGGTGAATTCGCGCCGGATTTCAGTTGGCCCCCAAAGGGGTTTTTGTTGATAGAAGGCCCCGTCATGAAATGGGGAGAGGGCAGCATCGAGCCTCCCGTCTTGATGGGTCCCGATGTCGTCATCCAAAAAAATGCGCGAGCGGGCCCCTTCACTGCAATGATGGCGGGTGCTACTCTTGGGAATAACGCCGTGGCGCGAGAATCCATCCTCTTTCCGGGCGGGATGATTGGAGAGAATTCCATTTTGAAAAGGTGTATCGTCGGGCCCGGCGCCATGGCTTCATCTGGCGGCGGAGAGGTGTGTGAGATGGTTTTTCTCCGCGGTAGAGAACGGTCGAAAATATGCGACGCATAAACCGATAAGTTCTTGGATCTTCTAAAGGAGTGGATGTTGAAAGAGCCGACGACAAGGACGGCGCTGGCCGCAGGACGCTCCCCCGTATTCGCGGCGGGGGGCTTGGTGGCGACCAGCCAGCCCCTGGCTGCCGAAGCGGGTCTCCAGATACTGAGAGAAGGCGGAAACGCCATGGACGCGGCCATCGCCGCAGCCGCGGCATTGAACGTGGTGGAGCCGCAATCCACGGGTGTCGGCGGGGACATGTTCATGCTCTACTGGGACGCCGATGCGAAGGAACTCCTGGGCTTGAACGGCAGCGGAAAGAGTCCGGCCAGGGCCACGTTCTCGCGTTACCGGGAATTTTCCTCCATGCCGGTGACGGGAATTTATTCCTGCACCCTTCCCGGTGCGGTGGATGGCTGGTTCGCCGCCCACGAGCGATGCGGCAGCGGCAAAAAGACAATGCCGGAGCTTCTGGGGCCGGCGATTCAATACGCGGAAGACGGGTTTCCCCTCTCTCCCATCATCGGCCGCGCATGGGCGAACCAGACGGAAAAGCTGGAAAAGTGCGCATACTCGCGGCGAACCTATCTGCCGGCGGGACGTTCGCCGAAGATCGGAGAAAGATTCCGGAACCCGAAGCTGGGAGAATCCCTGCGGGTGATAGCCGGTGGCGGGCGTGAGGCTTTCTACGAAGGCCCGATAGCCGAGGAGATCGTCCGCTACACGAAGGAAATCGGGGGTTTGTTCGAACTGGAAGATTTCGCCGCCACGAAATCTGAATGGGTCGAGCCGATTCGCGCATCCTACCGCGGCCATGAGCTTTGCGAGATACCGCCCTCGGGGCAGGGCGTCACGGCGCTGATATGCCTGAATCTCATCGACGCTTATCCTTTCGGGGAGATGAGTTACGGCTCGGCCGAGCATCTCCACGTCGTGATCGAGGCGATGAAGCTCGCTTTTGCGGACAGGGACCGCTACGTCGCGGATATGGCCAGGGCGGACGTGCCCCTGAAAGGGCTGCTGTCTTCAGGGTATGCCGATGAAAGGCGCAAGCTCATCGATGAAAAGAAAGCCGGCAGCCCCGCAGCCGGGATTCCCGACACCTGGAACGACACGATTTACCTCACCGTGGCGGATTCCCGGGGCAACATGTGCTCGTTCATCAACAGCCTGTTCCATCATTTCGGCTCCGGCGTCACCGGGGGCGAGACGGGCATCATGCTCCAGAACCGGGGCAGCGGCTTCGTGCTGGAAGAAGGCCACCCGAACTGCATCGCGCCCGGAAAGCGGCCCCTGCACACCATCATTCCCGGTTTCGTGATGAAAGACGGAGAACCCTGGATGAGTTTCGGCGTCATGGGAGGCGACATGCAGCCCCAGGGCCACGTGCAGGTGCTCTCGAACATGGTGGATTTCGGCATGGACGTCCAGGAGGCCATCGAAGCGCCGCGTTTTCGCGTTCTGGGTGGCCGGGCGGTGGCGATAGAGAGCGGCGTGCCGGAGGCCGTGCTCCGGGAGCTGGAATCGCGCGGCCACGACGTCCGCCGCGCAGGCGGCTATGAGGGCTTCGGCGGCGGGCAGGGAATCGTCCGGCTGGATGACGGCGTTTTCATGGGTGGTTCCGACCACCGGAGGGATGGCTGCGCGGCTGGTTTCTAGTCATTGCGCGCAGTCGGACGGAAGCGGGGTTGGCGGCGTTGAGGGGCTTTTCGCCATGAAGCGTTTGCTGGTGTTGATTTTGATTGTCGGCTCTCTTGTGGCCGTCCGGCCCGCGGCGGCCGCATCCGATTGTCCTCTCAAGGGCCGGCCCGTGGGCGACGGCCGCTGGACGCCGGGGCGAACCCTGCCGCTGGAAACGCGGGACGTTCGAATCCGGTTCGAAAACGGCGCGACCGCGCGGATGAAGGCGGTTCGCCTGCGGCATCAGGACTTTGAAATCAGGCTCCACTGGCGCGAGAAATCAGAGTGGTTCTCACCCGTCGACTTCGGCGCCATCGGCAAAAAGCCGGGCGCCGCCGTGGTTCTCAACGCCGGCTATTATGACGAAAAAGGCCGGCCCATGGGGTATTTCCGCTCGGGCGGCAAGGTGTTCAACAGCCGCGTGCTGTACCGGGGGCGCAAGACGTTCCTGCATTACGGAGCGGTGTTCACCGCAGGGCGCAGCGGCGGCCGGCCCGAAATCGTTTCCCGCGAAAAGTTCGAGGATGCGGGCGTCAGCGAAGCGTTCCAGGCGGGGCCTCTCCTCGTCGAGGACGGGAAGCCCGTTCAGGGGTTGTCCCGCTACCGGGAATACCTGCGCGCCACGAGGAGGACGGTGGTCGCCCTGGACGCCGGGGACAGGCTCGTCGTCCTGGTGAGCGAGGCCGAGACGCGCGGCATCTCCTGGTGCGAGCTTCAGGAGTTCCTCGCGCTGCCCGAATCGGAGGGCGGCCTCGGCGTCCGCGACGCCATGAACCTCGACGGCGGCTCGAGTTCGCAGTTGTGGGTGCGCGATGAGATCGAGATTCCGGGGCGGGCGGCGCCCACCTACATCATCGCCGCCCCGAAGACGAAAACCAGATAACTTATTATTTATCAACAAGATAACATTTTTTAATTTATCGAAAAACCTCGTGAATTTATCCAATTTTATCTTATTTTTCGGAAATTCCGGTTCGCGGGCCGAACGCGGACGGGGAGCGGCTGCGGTTCGCCGACCGGAAGAAAGAGGGCCTGCGACCCTCCGATCGAACCGGAACACCCTTTCCATTTCTCCCCTCCTCCCGCCGGTTTGATGCTCCCTTTCCCGCGCGGGATTATCGCCTCCTCCGGAGAATGCCCGGTGACGGCAAATGCGGGCAAACGCGCGCGCGAACCCGGGTGGTGAGGGGTTGCCCAAAAAGTCCTATCCGACCTTCGAGATTGTTCGCTGTAGGGACAGCCCTCCGTGCCTGTCCTGACGAAGGACAACCACGGAGGCCAGGACAACCCTTTTGGGTTGTCCTGCTACAAAACCCTTCCGGAGAATCTCACAACGCCTCTCATTATTTGTCGTAAGTAACCGACCGACGAGAGAGGAACCACTCCCCCCTTGAGGGGGCTGTTGAAAAAGCCTGGTCTGCCCCTCCACAAACCGCCAACGCCTCTTTCCTCACCCTGAGTAGCCGCCGAAGAGCCTGTCCTGAGCTTGTCGAAGGGCGGCGTATCGAAGGGCGCGGGGAGTCGAACACCTCGCGCCGGGTGAGAGGGCATCCTTCGATACGCGGCTCCGCCGCTACTCAGGATGAGGCGGAGAGGACTTTTTCAACAGGCCCTTGAGGGTCTGGCTTCCCGAGGGGAAAGCCAGACGAAGAGGCCGAGCGTTTTTTGCGAAGGCCGATTCGGTGGGGGGAGGTTTACTCTGTGGCATGTCCCCCCACCGGCGCGACTTCGGGCTTCGCCCTCGTCTTGCCGACTCCCCCTCCTCAAGGGGGGAGTGAAATTCAACGCGCTCCCTCAGGGGATTTTTTCAACAGACCCTTGTCGGGGGATAAAGGACAGCCCCTCCTCGGCGCTGTCCTTTCAAGGCGGGGAGGCGAAAACGCGTGGTCTGTGGAGGAAAGGGCCGACACCCCTCGAAGGGCTGCTTTCAGGGGTTGTTGAAAAACCCCCGAGTGTGGGAACTGCTGCGACACATTCCCCGAGGTGCAGGCCGAGTCGGGGTGCCGGCTTGCTTCGATGAAGCGAGAACAGGGGCTGCCCGTTGTTCCCGTTCCCGGCTCGAGGACTCAAACTCATAACCAGGAGCGGTACTGTTTGCTCTATCACGAGGGAAGCAACCAACGGGCAACCCCCTTTTCCACTCTTCTTCCTTTTCCTTCGCCCGCCTGAGGCTCCGGGGCGATGAAGCCCCGAGGCCGAAGGCGTCCTGCTCCGTTACCTGTGCGCCCCGAACGCGCCGATGAAGGCGGCCTCTCCAGCCGGGTTGCTCAGCTGCTTGACGAAAAAGGTTCCCGCAACCGAACCGGGTGCATCGGGCTTGTACGTCGTTGTTATGGTAGTTGTTATAGCAAGAGGATCCGTTCTATCCGTTACCGTTTCCGTGGTTTTGGGTTTGTGTCTCAGTCCGAAGAACTGGCCCCTCCAATTGCCGCCGAAGGATTTGCCGTCCACCACGCCGACGGCCGCACCAGCAAAAGCGGTGTTTATATCATTTCCAAGGGTCTGTTTTTGAAGCTCGATGCTGCCCACGATTGACTGTCCACCGGAGGTGATGTTCGTGACCGAACCCTGAATGCTGCCCTTGCCATCCTCAGCAACCATGTTTCCTTGAGTTATCGGGTTCTGGAACTCGGCCGTGAGTTCGACGCTCCCGGTGAAATAACTCGTATCTCCTCCCGCGATGTAGGCGCCGTTCGCATCCCCCGTGTAGGTGGCCGTCACGTCTTTGCCTTCGTCCACAAATCCATTGGCGCCGGCGATGGTGCTTAATCCTTCAGTCGGCGCACATGCTCTTGTAGTCGTCGTTGTTACCGCTGGAGTAGCTGTTGATGTTACCATTGTAGATACCGGATCAGTAGGGCCTTCAATACCACTACAGAAATTGAAAGATGCGACGATGGGCTGGCTCCCATACGCGAAGGCTTGTATCTGAGATTCGCCCAGATTGGCGTTGTTCACCGTCATCCAGATTCCGGCGAGCAGATAGTCGGTGTCTGCCACATCTACTTCTTCATACCGCCGATCGCCTTCCGCAGCATCGTCTTCCAGGAAATTCGTTCTTCTTCTTACCTTGAGCCGCGTTTGCGAAATGTCCGTGTAGGCGTTGATGAAGGTGGTAATATCAGCAGAGGGGGTGTCTTCCATTTCCAGATTGAATCCATAGGGAAGGCGGCCCGTTCCGGTAAGCGCAGGCGTCGTGCTGTTCGAAATAAGGGTTCCCACCCGAACTCCCCGCTGTCCGACGACCGCTGTTGCGCCGGTCCCGGTATTCGCAGGGAACGTGGCGCACGGCGCAGTGCACGACTCGGTATCATCTTCAGCAATTTGCGGGTCAGAACCGTCGGTGACCCCGGCCCGACCTCCAACAAGCCGGGCGGGCTCCAGATCCTCCAACAGCGCGTCGGAGAGGATCTTGTTGGCTCTCACATGCTGGATGAGCGAGGAGTTGTTCGTCAGGGCGGCCTCGTTCGCTTGCATTTGTTGGCGCTGGCTCGCAACCGCTTCCACGGCGCTCTGGATGCCCGCCGCCGCCGATTGCGCGGCCGTCAGGTCATTAAGCGCCGCCTGCGCGGCCGTCACCGCGGCTTGCGCCTGCGTGAGCGTGGCGGCGGCCGCATTCCCGGCGTCCCTCGCGGCCTCGACAGCCGCCAGGGCCGCTTGCGCGTCGGCTGCATAACCGAGAGCAAGATCTACCTGCTCCGCCGTGGCGTCGGGGTGGAACTGCACCGCTGCCGCCACCGAACTCGCCGCTAGCGCCAGACTGCGGGCGTCAGTGAGGTTGTCTGCGAGTATTTGCCTCGCCGCGGCTATCCTTTGCTCATCCGTCGGCCCCGGTTCCGTGCAGTCCGGGTACGTCCCGACCTGACCCTCCGGGCATTCCATCACCGGCGGCGGTTCCTCCGGCGTCATCGCAGAGCCGCCGCCACCGCCGCCGCAGCCGGAGGCAAATGCCGCAATGCACACGACAAATACCGTCAATCCCAAAAGCTTGAGCATTTTCATCATTTGCCCCCTAAGGCTGGTTCCTTCCGGGAAAACGGAAGGGGCGAGCGGATAAAACTTGGGTTTCCATCTACTGCCTGCGCGACGCCTTGCGCCGCGTTCGTTCATCCCCCGGCCCCGGGCGTCGTGCTGACGCCCGGGAACCGAAGGAGTCATGCGCTGTTGCTTACTCGGCCCTCCACGTGCCGAAAGAACCCAGGATGCTGACCCCTGGGGCGCCCGCAGGCGTTCTGGCGCCGAAGGTGCCAGCCGCGGTCGTGGGGAATTCGGTTCGAATCGCCACGCCCTGCGCCCTTTGGGGGCCGTAGAACCGCCCCGTCCAGGAACCTTGTATGGCCCTGCCGCCCAGGGAGCCTTGGGTGTTGCCTCTGAAGACGTTGGCCGGGGAATCAGCTGTAGGAGCAGTAGCAGGTGTCGTAACAGCAGGATCACCGGCGAGCAGTGGAGCTCTACCCAGCGTCAGCGAACCTTCGACGTCCATGCCGCCGGCCTTGATGTTGGTGATGGATCCGGTGACGGCGCCCAGGAGGCCATTGTCGTTCGCGGTACCATCTCTGGGATCAGAATCGTTGGCTCTCCTGCCGCCGAAATCGGCCGAAAGGCTGGCGTCGGCTTCGAAGTACTCGACCATGCCGCCCGCCGCATACAGGCCGTTCGCGACCCCGTTATACGTCGCCGTGCCCGTGAGATCGGCCGGAACCTGGAACGGGTCCCTGCCGCTGGCGAATGCGGCGGCGGTTGCGGGGTTCGTAAGAGCAGCATCTGCAGTAGTAGTTCCGCTCGTCTGTTGCGGGTCGTTCGGAATGTTCACCCAAACGCCCCAGGTCATATAGTCCGAGTCTCCCCGCATCACGGATCCAGCGATGGCGGGCTGGAACACGTAGCCCGTAATCCCCCTGAGGACGCCCGAGGCGTCTACGCTGATGGAGCAGGCCACGCCGGTACCACAGAAGAACCGTCCCGGAACAGGCGGGTTGTTGTCGGTGGGGATCTGATTATACGTTCCCACAAAGTGGCTTCCGTCTCCCGGGATTTCTCCGCCGATGACAGCCCTGTTTACGCTTTGGCCGGTAGTTTCTGTTGTATCAACATTTGCTGCTAGTTGGTCAGCATTACGGAAATTCGCGCTAGCGGGGATGGTGGTATCAACAGCGGTGTAATAACTCTGCGCCGCCGGATTGATGTCCGTGAATACGAGGGCATACCCTCTGTTGCCACCCGGAGCGCCCGAGCCGCTCAGCAATTCGGCGCCCGCCCAGCCGCCGCGCGTCGTGATCGCTGTCGGGCTTTCGCCTCTCAACTGAGGGGTGGCGGTGCCGCCGGTCGGCGCCATTACCGTGAATCTGGGACCACTGCCGATGTTTCTCGCCGATGACGTGACCACTGCGCCCTGCTGGGTGGTATCTGGATTTGTAGTAGTAGCGCTACCGTCGACATTGCCATCGGCGCCCGCAGCTACCGTCGTCGCAGCGGCTGCCATCGCCCTGCCCACTCTTCCCGCATTGGATACCGGAGCGGGAGCAGGCACGCCGACGAGAGTGGCGCTGTCGATGGCGGCCTGGTTGGAAGCCGCGTTCGCCCGTGTGGTGATCCCCAGGCCGCGCGTCATGCCGGCTTCCACCGCCATGTCGCGGGCCGCCTCGGCCGCCGCCTGGTGCTCCATGGCCGTCGCCGAATCCGTGGCCGCCGCCGCCGAGGCGGATGCCGCCATGGCCGCGGTTGCGTGCGGCTGCGCGTTCGTAGCCGCCACGGGGTCCACCGCACCGGCCACTGCCGCCATCGCCGCCATGTAGGCCGTCATCGCTGCTTCCTGCGCGGCGCTCAGGGCTTCCGCTTCGGTCATTTCCGCCGCGAGATCCTCAGCGCTCGTGCAGGAGCCGTCCGCGTTATAGCGGCCGCCGTCACCCTCGCAGGTTTCCTGCGGGGTCGGTTCCGGCATTGCGGGCGGCTCCGGGTCCGGCGCCGCCGCCGTGCCACCGCCGCCGCCGCAGCCGGCCAGCGTCAGCGCGAACACGGCCGCCAGCGCGAAAGCGTAAAACTTGTGAATATACTTGTCTTTGAACATCATTTAGTGAGTCCTCCTGAATACATAGAAAAAGGGATCTTCAGTGAATTTCCGGCTTTCTCCGATTAACCTCCTTTCCTCGCGTTTAATTCGGATCTTTCATCTATTTGTGTTTGTGAGCCTGTCCTGGCGGAACGGGGAGCCGGCGTCTTCCGGGCCCGCCGTCCAATCTGCCTGGGACGTCATTCAGGAGGCGTGGATCTTTCGGGATGGTCCCCGCCGCAAGCTGGTTCTTCGGGGGGGAGGGTCTTTTTGTTTACACCGTCATCTCCGGGATGACCGCGCCTCGTGAATCGCGTTGCAAACTCGGGTCAATAAAGGTTTCTCCAGCGCATTCTCGGCTTCGTCTGATGAACCTCCTCTATCGCGTGTATATAAAGGCCGCCGTCCGGCCCGTCCTGATCCGTATCGGCAGCGCCGGGGCGCGGCGGCGAGGCCGCGCCGCCGTCCGGGCCGGTGGTTCCGCGGGACACATATTCCTGCGGCATGCGCCCGCCCTTCACGGCCTCCAAAGGCAAGTGTCTTCCGGGCGCCTTGAACCCGGCCTGCCCGCCGCTAACTGTTATTACTGGACACTGGAAGCCCCGTTCTCCGCCGGGAGAGCCGTTTCGGGGCGCATTCGGGCCGAAAATGAGCGAAAAAAGACGCGAAACGGCGCCCGAAACCCCTCCGGGGACCCCGAAATCGCGCTTGACATGGTCGTGAGAGGTGTTATATTTTCTGATAATAACAGTTATAAGAATGTAATTGCGGCAAGGACAGGGATTGCCGTAAAGAAAAGACAGGGATTGCTGTAAAGATAGGGTAAAAAAAACGATTCCGGCGGGCGATTCTTCCTTTTCGGCCTTATATATGTTGCATGGGATCGGGAAGGCGACATATATGTGGCGTGGACCCGGGATGGCAGCCCCTTGAACGGGAATCGCCGCCGGAACTTCAGGACGCCGGACAAACGATGGACAACGGAGAACCATGGGCGAGACCCGCGACGCCGGGGAGACGCTCCCCCCTGGAAAAACCCGACGAAGGCCGCCCGACGCGCTTCGGTCCGTTCCGCGCGGCGTCTGATCTGGTGCGCGCCTCTATCGCCGAGAACACGCGCCGCGCCTACGAGGCGGCGCTGCGCGGTTTCGAGGATTCGGGGTATCCCGAGACCGACGCCGGGGTGGCGGCCTACCTCACGGGGCTCTTCGAGAAGGGCCGCTCGGCGGCCTGCGCCTCGATGGCGGTTGCGGCGCTGCGGTTCCGGGCGAGGCTGGGCGGCCGCTCCTCTCCGGTGGGTCCTTCGGCGCTGCGCGCCCTGGCGGGCTTCAGGCGTCTGGGTTCGGAGCGCGGCCGCGGCCAGGTGGCCGGGGTGCGCTGGGAGGAGGCGGACCTTGCGGCGACGCTGGCGGAGGGGACGGGGACCCTGGGGGGCGTGCGTGACGCCGCGATCGTGGCGGTGGCGAGCGACGCGCTGCTGCGGGTGTCGGAGGTCGCGGCCCTGGACGTTGCGGACGTGGACCTGGGCGAGCAGACGGTGCGGATCCGGCGCTCGAAGACGGACCAGGAGGGCCTGGGCGTCGTGCAGTTCCTCGGGGCGCCGACGGTGGAGCGCATCCGGGCCTGGCTGGCGCGCGCGGGCATCGAGGAGGGAGCGCTCTTCCGGCCCGTCTACAAGGGGGGGCGGCTTCGGCCCGGGCGCCTGACGGACAGGAGCATCCGGGGCGTCATCGCGCGGTGGGGGAAGGCCGCGGGCGCCGAGGGGCGCGTGAGCGGCCACAGCCTCCGGGTGGGGGGCGCGCAGAGCCTGGCGAGCGCGGGGGCCTCCCTGGTCGAGATGCAGCTCGCCGGCCGCTGGCGCTCGCCGGCCATGCCGGGCCGCTACGCGCAGGGACAGATCGCGAAACAGGGCGCCGTAGCGAGGCTGCGCTACGGGCGGTGAGGGCCGTTCACGAACGGCCCCTACAAAAACGCTGTCTCGAAAAGCAACCCCCCCTACCCCCCCTTGACGGGATTGTTGAAAAAGCCCAAGGAGAGAGGAATCACTCCCCCCTTGAGGGGCCTGTTGAAAAAGCCCCTCAATGCGGGAAAACCACCGTCATTCCGGCGAAAGCCGGAATCCATTTTCGCCTTTCGTCTTTGATCGTTATTCCGGCGTCAGCCCCGCTCGGGACGGGAGAGAATGCGGAGTCCGGAGCCGATGAGGGCGGATGCGTTCAGGCGTTTGATTGCGGCTTTGTCGAGCATGAATCAATGCGAAAAGCAAAAAGTCAAAATGGATTCCGGCTTTCGCCGGAATGACGAACAAAACCACGCCGCCTCACCCTGAGTAGCCGCCGAAGGTAAAACGCGACTGAGAAAGGAGCGTTTGTATCGAAGGGCGCTCCCCATCGACAATCTCAGGCCAGGCTCCCGGCTCTCCCTCGTCCCTCGATACGGCGCGCAAGCGCGCCTACTCGGGATGAGGGGGTTTTTCAACAAGCCCCTCAAGGGGGGAGTGATTACGGACTGGCGTGGTGGTTCTGTAGGGACAGGCCTCCGTGCCTGTCCTGACGAAGGACAACCACGAAGGGCAGGACAGGCACGGAGGCCTGTCCCTACAAAACCATCGTACCCCCCACCGCTTGAAAAAGCCTTCACCGGGCGGATCTCTTGTGTGTAGGGGTCGCATATATGCGACCCGGCCTTTTTGCCTTCCAACGACGGGCCGCATGTATGCGGCCCCTACACTACCTACGCCAAGGCGGGATACCATTGCCGTCATTCCGGTATTGCAGGACTTTCTCAACAACCCCGGACAAGGGGGCGTTGAACCCACCATGAAGAGCCGTGCGCTTCGAATGGTCGATGTGGTAGCGTAGCGGGACGCGAATCCTGCGCACCTGCCCGCCGGGAGGGGGGACGCAAGACATGCTGACGATAGACGCCCAGGTCCACGCCTATGAGCGGAACCACCCGGGGCGGCCGTGGGCGGGCGATCTGCCGGGGCCGCCCGAGGTCACCGGTGAGGCCATGGCCGCGGCCATGGACGCCGTCGGCGTGGACGCCGCCGTGCTCATCTCGCCGTTCGCCCTCTACCGCTACGACGCCTCCTACGCGCTCGAGGTTCACGCCGCGCATCCGGGCCGGTTCGCCCTGATCAAGCCGGTCGACCCGACCGACCCGGCTGTCGCGGAGACGATTGCCGACTGGGCCGCCGTTCCAGGGACGGTGGGGGTGCGGGTCATGCTGAACCCCGGCCCCGGCCTCGATCCGGAACATCCGGGAATCGACCGGGTTCTCGCCGCCGCCGCCCGCGCCTCGCTGCCGGTGAATCTCATGTGCTGGGGCATGCTGGAGCATTTCGCGCGGTATGCGCGCGCGCATCCGGGCGCGATGCTGATCCTCGATCACCTGGGACTTGAGCAGCCTTTCCACCCGCCGGCGCCGCCGGAACCATTCGCCGACCTCCCCGCTCTCCTCGCGCTTGCGGATTACGACAACGTCGCTGTCAAGATCACCGGCGCCTGCACGCTGTCCCGCGAACCCTACCCCTACGACGACATCTGGGAGCCGCTCTGCCGTGTCTTCGACGCGTTCGGCCTCGACCGCTGCCTGTGGGGCACCGACTGGACGCGCGCGGTCCACCTGCTGACCTACGAGCAGGGCGTCGCGCCGTTCCGCCTCACGGACCGCCTGAGCGACGACGAACGCGCAACCCTCATGGGAGGCGCCCTGCAGCGGATCTACGACTGGAAGCCTGCGATCACCTGACCGGTGGGGGCAAGCCCGATTGGTGAGGAACTGTTGAAAAAGCCCCGTATGCGTCCCCTGGAAACCGCCAACGCTTCTTTCCTCACCCTGAGTAGCCGCCGAAGAGCCTGTCCTGAGCTTGTCGAAGGGCGGCGTATCGAAGGGCGAGGGGCTCGCACCGGGACGAGAAGGCATCCTTCGATACGGCGCTTACGCGCCTACTCAGGATGAGGCGGTGCGGTTTTGTTCGTCATTCCGGCGCATGCCGGAATCAGGAGAATTTCGAAATATCCCGCCGCATGTATGCGGCCCCTACGGAACCCCCCCCACCCCCCCTTGACAGGGGTCAAACGCGAGTGATGAACGAGCGTTTGCATGAGCCATTGACGAGAAACACATCGTCTTGCAAAACCTCCCTCTTCGGTCGGTTTTGACCCCTGACAAGGGGGGTAGGGGGGTTGCTTTTCCAGTCGAGAGGAAAGCTCCCTCTACCTCCTGAAAAAGTCCTGCTCTCGTGATTCTGCGTATAAAGCCAACCGGGGAAGGAGGAGACTTTACTCCCCCTTGAGGGGCTGTTGAAAAAACCTGATTCGGGAGCGGGCCATATGGGGTTACGCGGCGGCCCTCCTTCCTAGCGCGCAGGTGGCCATAAAACCTCATCCTGAGTAGGCGCGTAAGCGCCGTATCGAAGGATGGAAGGCGTCTTCCGACATGCGGAGCAATCGCTTCCGCATTGGGCGCGATTGACCTTCGATACGCCGCCTTCGGCGGCTACTCAGGATGAGGAAGATGGGGGGCGGAGCCTGCCCCGAGCGAAGTCGAGGGGCCGCTACTCAGGATGAGGCGAACGGGGACGCTGCTAGGGGCGAAGTGACTTTTTCAATACCCCCTCCCCGCTCTCGTTCGCCCTCACGCGTCGATGAGGACCGGCGCGCGGCCGACCACCTTGTTCTCCGAGAGGTCGGCCAGCGCCTGTTCCACATCGGCCAGGGGGTACGTCTTTGATACGACCGGCTTCACCCGGCCCGCCCCGACCCAGTCGGCGGCCTCGGCCAGCTCCGCGCGGTTCACGTAGCGCGAACCCGTTACCGTGATCTCGTCGTTCACGAAGCGCGTCGGGTCGCTCGCGAAGACGGCGCCCGGCTGAAAGCCCACGACGACGAGCACGCCCGTCCGCGCGAGCGAAGCGAAGCTCTTCGGCAGCGTCCCCTCCGTGCCCACGAACTCCAGCACGGCGTCCGCGCCCTCGCCGCCGGTGACCTCCCGCGCGGCCTCGGCGAAGTCCTCCTTCAGGCCGTTCACGACGTGGTCCGCGCCCAGCTCACGCGCGCGGGCGAGCTTGGCGTCGTCGATGTCCACCGCGACGACGCGCGCGCCGAAGGCTTTTGCGATCTGGACGGCGTGGATCCCCACCCCGCCGCAGGCGCCGACGACGACCACGTCGTCCCCGGGCCTCACACCCGCGCGCGTCTTGATGGCCTTGAGAGGGGTCGCCACCGGGCTCACGATGGTCGTGGCCTCGGCGTAGCCCACGCCATCGGGAATGGCGCACAGGTTCCCCGCCGGGACCCGCACGTACTCGGCGTAGCCGCCGTCCCGGTGCACGCCGAAGTAGCCCAGGAAATTCTCGCAGAGCGTAACCCGGCCGAGCCGGCAGAAGCGGCACCGCCCGCAGGTGAGATAGGCGTGGACGACCGCGCGGTCGCCCTCGGCCCATCCCTCGACGCCCGGCCCGAGGGCCGCCACCTCGCCCGCGATCTCGTGCCCCATGATGAGGGGCAGCTTCCCGCCGATCCGGCCCGCGCGGATGGTCACGTCGAACTGGTCCGGCGCGCAGGCGCGCACGCGCAGCACGACTTCTCCGTGGCCCGGCGCCGGGTCGGGCACCGTCTCGAGCGTCAGGGGACCTCCCCATTCATGCAGAACCACCGCGCGCATCGGAGCCTCCTTTCAGGTTGGACACGATAATGGCGAATCGAGACATCAGGAATGGCGAACGGCCCGAAAAGCGGCCCTGCCCTCCTCCCGATAATTCCGGGGAACATCAGGAGTATAGTACGTTTTTCGCCGTTGTTGGATCAGGCGCCCGGCCCCGCCCTCCTCGTCGAAAGGCAACCCCCCTACCCCCCCTTGACAGGGGTCAAAACCGACCGAAGAGGGAGGTTTTGCAAGACGATGTGTTTTTCGTCAATGGCTTATGCAAACGCTCGTTCATCACTCGCGTTTGACCCCTGACAAGGGGGGGTAGGGGGGGGTGGTTTATGGGATTTCCCTTTCAAGGGGGTTGCCATTGCCCTCCCGGGGGGCGGCTCCGCCCGCCGGGGTGCGTTGTCGGGACGACGGAATTCTCGATTGACAAATACGGGAGCAAAACCTATATTACTAATTAATAAGAATAATATTCTCTATATCTGAGAAATTCAATGTCTACCTCTTCCATGAAGACGATAGACAAGGCCATCGATCTCCTCTGGGCGATAGCCCACGGGTCCGGCTCTTCTTCTGTAGATGAGATCTCCTCCGAGATCCGGCTGCCCAAAAGCACGACGTACCGATTCCTCAAGACCCTCCAGACCAGGGGCTTCGTGGACGCTTCCGCCGAATACGGGAAATACCGGCTGGGGCCTTCCCTCTCCCTCCTCTCGAAAAACGTTTCTCAAAACGGACAAAATGGAACCCTTTGCGAACTCGCCCTTCCCGTCATGAGAAGGCTTACCTCGGAAACGGGGGAAACAACATTCCTGTGCATCAAGTCGGGCCGGGAAACCATTTGCATCGAGAGCATCGAAAGCCGCCAAAGGATCATCTCCCGGTTTTTCGTGGGAGAGGTGCGGCCACTGCACGTCGGGGCGGCGTCGAAAGCCCTGCTCGCCTTTTTGCCGGATCGTGATATCGAAACGATCGTGCAGCAGAAGCTCTCGAGGGTGACGGAAAACACGATTACCGACCCCGCCGAGTTAAGAAAACAGATCGAGGAGATTCGTGAGAAGGGCTACGCGTACAGCGATCAGGAGTTCATCGTCGGGGCCAGGGCGGTTTCCGCACCGGTACTGGATGAACGCGGCGATGTTGCGGCTTCCATGACGCTCTCGGCCCCGGTTCACCGGATCGAGAACTCGAACCGGGAAATCCTTGCTGTCCAGGTCGTCGAAGCCGCCCGGGAGGTTTCGGCGTCCCTGGGCTGGATGGAAACCCAGGCATAGAAATCCTGCTTTCGGAAATTTATTGCGAATCATTTGGATACGGACTCTTGTTGTTGCTTCATTATCCTTCCGGGAGAGCAAGGAAGGCTCTTTGTCTACCCAACCAAGGAGGACGGAAAATGATACGCGCAATGAAGACGTTCATTCAGTTCGCAGTGGTGGTCATCGCCGTTTTGGCGATGACGATTTCTTCCGCCCAAGCCGCCAAGAAGTTCGTCACCATCGCCGGCGGCGCTTCGGGTGGAACGTACATCGTGGTCGCAACCGGAATGGCCAAGTTATTGTCCAAATACATTCCGGGGATGCGGGCGAACGCCGAAGTCACGGGAGGCGGTTTCGGCAACACGCGCCTCATCGGAACCAAAAGGGCCGATTTTGGCCTGACGACCCCGGACGCCGCCTACTTCGCGGTGAAAGGAGGCGGGCGATTCAAGCCGGGAGAAAAATACAAGCTCCGCGCACTGATGAGCGGCCACGCCAGCATCGAGCATTTCGTGACGCTCAGGAAGTCGGGCATCAAGAGTTTGTATGACTATAAAGGAAAACGGATATCCATCGGCCAGCCTGGAAGCTCCACGGCGGTGATGGGCGTGGCGATGCTGGAGGTCCTGGGGATCAGCACCAAGCAGTTCGCCCGAACGGATCATCTGACCCAGACGGAAGCTGTCGCGGCGCTCAAGGACGGAACCATTGACGCGACCATTCAACTCGCCGGAATTCCGGGAGGCGCGGTAAAAGACATCACTTCGACGCACGACGTGAGATTGGTCCCCGTCTCTATGGAGGACATGAAGAAAATCAATAAGGTACATCCATACTGGACGCCTTCGAGCATTCCCAAGGGCACTTACGGCGGCATGAAGGGAGACGTCGGGGCGATGGCGTCGGCGACCATCGTCATCACCCACGCGGACATGGACAACGCGACGGTCTACGCGGTGACGAAAACGGTCCTCGAGAAGACCGCCGAGCTCGCCGCCATTCACCGCGCCGGGTCGAAGTACAAGCTTCCCGGTTCCGCCGGGAAAATTCCCATTCCCATTCATCCCGGCGCTGCGCGTTACTTCAAGGAAAAGGGCATTAAATAATTTGCCGCACGGGTATTTCGGCGCTCCCGCCTGAGAGCGGGGGCGCCGATCACCTCGAGGGAGTCGTGCAGTGGATGCGAATGGCGAACCGAAACAACCGCCGGATCCGGAAGAGGCGGGGGCAATCGTTCACGGCCGGGTACGCCCGGACAACGCCTTCGAGCGTTTCCTCAACCCGGTCATCACCTGGCTGGCCATTGCAGTGGCGGTTTTCCACCTGTACACGGGTTTCGCCGGTGCGTACGGAGCGCTCATTCAGCGCTCGATTCACTTGAGTCCGATCCTGGTTCTCACATACCTCCTTTACCCGACTGCAACGAAGGAGCGGTACTATGTTTTCGGTCGAGCGCTCGACACCCTTCTCGTTATCGGAAGCATCACCATAGGCCTCTACATCATCGATCAATACCACGTGCTCACCTTCCGGGACGGGAACCCGAACTTAACGGACATGCTCCTCGGAATCGTCGCCATCATCCTGGTTCTCGAAGCAACCCGGAGGGTCATCGGCTGGACGCTGCCGCTGGTCGCCGTGGCATTCGTTGTCTACGCCTATTGGGGTCCGAACATGCCGGGCATCTTCGGGCACCGCGGTTACGACTGGGGGCGGATTCTGCAGCACTCCTACACCAGTACGGAAGGTATTTACGGGTTTCCGATCGGGGTTTCAGCCACATTCGTCATTCTGTTCATCACCTTCGGGGCATTTCTTCAAGAGACCGGCGCGGGCCGGTTTTTCATCGATCTCGCCTTCGGGCTTTTCGGGCGAGTGCGGGGCGGACCGGCGAAAGTCGCGGTTGTGGGGAGCACTCTTTTCGGCACGATATCGGGCAGCGCCACGGCCAACGTCGTGGGCACGGGGACGTTCACCATACCGATGATGAAGCGTCTGGGGTACCAGCCCACCTTCGCCGCTGCGGTCGAGGCGGTGTCCTCGACAGGCGGCCAGTTCATGCCCCCCATCATGGGTGCGGCCGTTTTCATCATGATCGAGATGATCCACGTCACATACAGAGAGATTATCGTCATGGCGCTGCTGCCCGCCATCCTCTATTACGTCGCGGTGTTCATCGCCGTGGACCTCGAAGCCGTGCGCCTGGGGCTTCGGGGGATGGATCGGTCGGAGCTCCCCAGGCCGCTGCGGCTCCTCTCGGAAGGCTGGCCCTTTCTCGCCCCCCCGGTCATTCTCGTTTTCATGTTGATGTACATGCACTGGTCCCCGACGAAATCGGGTTTCTGGGCGATTGTGGCTACGGTCGCCGTCAGCTCCCTGAAAGCCGCCAGTCGCTTGTCGCCCCGGCAGATCCTCGACGCGCTTCGTGCGGGAACAATGGCCACGTTGCAGGTCGCGCTAGCCTGCGCGTGCGCGGGAATCGTGGTGAGCATCTTCACGCTGACGGGCCTGGGGGCGAAGGTTTCCTTCGCCCTCCTCGAACTGGCTCATGAAGCTTTGCTTCCGATGCTGGTGATCGGCATGGTGACCAGCATTCTGCTCGGGATGGGGATGCCCACGATGCCGGCCTACATTATTCTGGCGGTGCTGATCGCGCCTTCCCTGGTGAAGGCGGGCGTGCCCAAGATATCGGCGCACCTCTTCGTCTTGTATTCCGGCATTATTTCGGCGATCACCCCGCCGGTCGCATTGGCCGCATACGCGGGCGCCGCCATAGCCAAGGCGCCTCCGCTGCGGACGGGATTCCTGGCGATACGCATCGGGCTGGCGGCGTTCATCGTCCCGTTCATGTTCGTATACAGCCCCGGCCTCGTTTTTATCGGAAGCCCCGGGGAAGTGGTTTACGCTGTCGGGACTTCCCTCCTGGGGATCCTGGCCTTCACTTACGGCGTCCAGGGAAGAATGCTGCGGGAGCTTCACATCGTGGAGCGCATGCTCCTGGTGGCCTCCGGGCTTTTGTTTATCCCTTACTCGATTACAATGAACGGAACCGGCTTCATCCTGTTGCTGGCCGTAGTCGCCTGGCAACGCTGGAGATCCGTAGATGCTTCCTTGCGTTTCCGGCGCGGAGCGGGAGCGGATGAGGTTACGTCTACTTACCCATCACAAGAGGAACAGCGATGACGCCCCAAGACGTGAACCGTGATTACAACCTGATGAACGCAAATGTCGTGACGCCCGAAGAGATTCGCCGCGCCAACGTGGCCCTGCGCGACGGGCGGATTGCTTCGCTCGAAGAAGGCGCTCTCCCCGGGGGAGGTGCGGAGGAAATCGATCTCGGGGGGAAATACCTTCTGCCGGGAATCATCGACCCCCACGTACACCTGCGCGACATGGGGGAATCCGAAAAGGAAGACTTCACCACCGGAACGGCCAGCGCCGCCGTCGGCGGCGTGACGACGGTGATGCAGATGCCAAACGGCATACCCGATGTTCTCACGCCCGAGGATTTTCTCGAACGAAAAGCGCTCATCGAAAATCGCACGTACGCGGATATCGCCCTGTACGCCTGGGCTTGCGATCAGAACCGAAAAGAGCTCCATCACTTCCATGAGCTGGGCGCGATCGGCTACAAGATTTTCACCGCCGTAACGGGGGCCTTCAAGGAAGATTTCGCAAATTACATTACGGTCGACATCGACAAGCTCTTCCTGCTGTTCGAGGAAATCGCGGGCTTCGATGGACAGATTGGAATCCACGCCGAATCAAATCCGATCCTCGAGCTCTTCACCAGGCGATGCAAGGAAACGATGAAGCCGGACATCGACGCCTGGCGTCTGAGCCGGCCGAATTTCGCCGAAGAGCTCGCGGTCTTCGAAGCCCTCACCATGTCCACGGCAACGGGTGCCCGTCTGCATATCTGTCACGTTATCGGCGCCGAAGCGGTTCAACTCATCCGCAACGCGAAGAAGAAAAATCCGAAGATCACCTCCGAGGTCGCGCCGGGCAATCTGCTCTTGTGCGACAAGGACCTTCACGCGGTGGGTTCATGGGGGAAATTCAGCCCGCCCGTCAAGACGGCCGCCGATCGCGATGCCCTCCGCGAAGGGTTCCTGGACGGAACCATCGACACCATGGGAACCGATCACGCCCCCCAGATTAACGAGCTCAAGAACAACGAAAACATATGGATCGCTCCGCCCGGCGGACCCGGCCTCGAAATTTTTCTGCCCTCGATGCTGAACGAAGTGAATCAGGGTGTCCTGCCGCTTCCGACGCTCGTTGCGCGCTTGTGCGAGGCGCCGGCGAGGATTTTCCGCCTGTACCCGAAAAAGGGGACGATCCGTGCGGGAGCGGACGCCGATCTCGTGGTGGTCGACATGGAGCGGACCGTGTTCGTCGATCCGGTGAAGGGGAAAAGCAAAGGAAATTACACGGCCTTCGCCGACAGAACTTTTGTGGGCGCGCCGGTGATGACCTTTCTGCGCGGGGAGCTGATCGCCAGAGACGGAGATTTGGTGGTCCCGCCGGGCAGCGGCCGTTTTGTTCAACCATCGCTGGATTGAGTTTTTGATTCCATTCATTCCTCCAAACAACGGATAGCCGCGGAGAAGAAATGAAAGATCAGTGCCTGTTGCTTCGTGATTATTACGCCACGCCCGAGATGCGGGCTGTCTGGACAGAAGAGAACATGGTCCAGAAGTGGCTCGACGTGGAAGCGGCCATCGCCTGGGCGCAAGGGGAACTGAAGATGATCCCGAAATGGGCGTCCAGGGCCATCGTACGCGGTTGCGACGCGAAGAAGGTCACTCCCCTCCTCGTCTTCCGCGAGTTCGAGAAGGCGCGCCACTGGATCGTCTCGCTGGTTCATGCTTTCGCGAAGACGGCGGGGCCGGAAGGGGAATATTTCCATCTCGGGACGACGACCCAGGACATCCTCGACGGCGGACTGACGCTGCAGATCCGCGAGTCTTACGTCCTCCTGCTCAAGGAGCTTCGAGAGCTCGAATCCATCCTCGTCCGTCTGGCCCGGCGCCACCGCGCCACCGTCATGGCCGGTCGGACGGAGGGTCAGCAGGCCTCTCCCGTCACATACGGCCAGAAGATGGCGATTCTCTGCAGCGAGATACGGGATCACATCGAGCGGCTGAAGGAGTGCAGCAAGCGGCTTTTTTACGCGAACGTCTCTTCGGGAACCGGCGCCCAGTCCACTTTCGTCTACCTGAGCGACCTCCGGACCACCCGGCGAATGGAAACGCTGGTGGCCAGGCGGCTGGCGCTCCATGTTCCCTACATGAGCATGCACCACCGCACGGACCGCTTCGCGGAGCTGCTCAACATCCTCGCGCTGATCAATTCGACGCTGGGGGAAGCCGGGATGGACCTCCGCGACCTCCAGCGGACCGAAGTGGCCGAGGTGGCGGAGCCCTGGGACATCGAACACCAGCACAGCAGCAGCACCTTCCCTCACAAGCGCAATCCCGAGACGAGCGAATGGCAGGAGGGACTCGCCAAGCTCTCACGGACGAACGCGCTCGCGATGATGGACGTCCAGCAACAGCACGAGCGCGACGCGAGCCGCTACGCCGTGGAATTCTCGCGAATCGCCGAGAGCTTCGGTCTGGCGTCATCCGCTATCGCGGCGGCCAAGCGGATATACGGCGGTCTCATCGTCGACAAGAAAGCCATGAGGCGCAATCTCGAACTTCAACGGGAGCTCACCATGACCGAAGCGGTGATGCTTCGCCTGTACCAGAAGACGAAGCGAAAGGTCGAAGCGCATACCATCTGCCATGACGCCGCCCAGCTGGCGAGGGAAGAGGGGCGCTCGCTCAAGGAGTGCCTCCTCGAGGATCCGGTCGCACGAAAACACCTCACCGCCGGGGAAATCGACGAGGTCACGAAACCGGAAAGCTACATCGGTACCTGCCCGCAGCAGGTAGACCGGGCGCTTGCGCGAATCGCCCGTCTCAGACGCACGGACGGGCGCTACCTGCGGATGGGCAAGAAGCGATGAGCGCAGCCGATACGATCATCCTGGCCGTCGCGGGAGACTTCTGGGTCAACCGCCCACTCCCCCGGGATGAACCCGGCCTTGAAATGGTCCTTGATCGGCTACGAGCGGCGGATCTCTCGGTGTGCGTTCTGGAGATGCCGCTCTCAAGGCGGGGCGCGCCGGCCGAGAAGATCGTCCGCATGCGGGCGGCCCCCGAGCGCGCCGAAGATCTGCATCACCTGGGGGTCGATTGCGTCACGATTGCGAACAACCACATGCTCGATTACGGTCCCGACGCCCTCCTGGACACTCTCGAGGTTCTGCGAAGCGGAGGAATCCCCTATGTGGGGGCGGGCAGGGACATCGAGGAAGCGTCGCGTCCGCTGGTTTTGGAGGCGGGGGGCATCCGCGTGGCTTTTCTGGCGTGCGCGGCCACGCTTCCGCTGGGAAGCGCGGCGGGAGAAAGCAGGCCGGGCGTGAATCCGCTGCACGTCTTCACGGCCTGGGTGGTCGAGCCGAGCGCGAGGACCCAGGAGCAGCCGGGCACGCCGCCTCCCGCTATGACTTTCGCCTCCCCCGATGACGTCTGGACTCTCCAGAACGCGGTGCGCGAGGCGAAACGCTCCTCCGATATCGTGGTCGTCCTGCCCCACTGGGGGTTGCCGAACGTGAGCGCCCTCATGGATTACCAGCGCGACGCCGGAGGCGCTCTCGCCGCAGCGGGCGCGGACCTCATCGTCGGCCACCACGCCCACTGCATCCAGCCGGTGGAGGTGGCCGGGAGCACGCCGATCGTCTACGGCGTGAGCAATTTCCTGTTTCACGATCTTCCCGAAGGCATGTCCAGGAACGTGTACGATTTCATGTCGAAAGACGAACTCCTGGTGGAGGCCCGGCTCGGGGTGGAGGGAGTGCGCGAGTTGTCGCTCACGCCGCTCGTTCTGGACTCGTCAGGACACCCGCTCCTCGCCGGACCGGAGGATGCGGCGCGGATTTTGGGAGAAGTTTCCGACATGTCGGCGGGATACGGAACGGTGGTCGAGATCGAAGGCGGCCGCGGCGTGGTCGGGCTCGGAGAAAAGGCGGCCTTATCGATGCAGAAGGAGTGATACGGAATGTCCGACGAAGGGAAGGTTTCCATCGCGTTGGCAGGCGACGTGTTCATCGGCAAGAAGCTTCCTCGTCCGGGAGAACCGGGAGCGGAACCCGTGTGCGCCCTGTTCGAGCGCATGGCGGGGGCCGACATGACGTTCATCAACCTGGAGAGCCCGTATTCCGAGAGGGGCTATCCGGCGGAGAAGTACACGTTTCTGCGCTCCCATCCTTCCCTGATCGACGAGTTGGACGAGATGGGGGTGGACGTCGTCACCCTCGCCAACAATCACATGCTCGACTACGGCTACGACGCGCTTTTCGACACCCTGTCCCTTCTCGACGCGAAGGGGATCCGGCGCGTGGGAGCGGGCCGGAATCTGGAGGAGGCGTACGCGCCCGCCATCATCGAGAAGGCCGGGGTCCGCGTGGCTTTCCTGGGCTACGCCTCCACTCTTCCGCTCGGCTGCTCCGCGGGCGAGGAGCGCCCCGGCCTCGCGCCCATCCATGTCTTTTCCGCTTTCGTCCTGGAGCCGAGCCCGAGAACCCAGGAACAGCCCGGCACGCCCCCTCCGGTGAAAACTTTTCCGCTCCAGGCCGACATCACGCGCATGCAGAAAGTCGTGGCGGCGGCGAAGCGGGAGGCGGACATCGTGATCATCGCCGGTCACTGGGGGCTGGCGAGCCGCTACGACCTGGCGGAATACCAGACGTGCGTCGGCCGCGCGCTGGTGGACGCGGGCGCGGACGTGGTTCTGGGACACCACTCCCACACGCTGCAGGCGGTCGAAATCTACAAGGGAAAGCCGATCCTCTACGGAATCGGGAATTTCATCTTTCACGAACTGCCCGATGTCGGAAGCCCCGAACTCTCCTACGGCGGCGTGATGACGCCCGAACTCATCAAGAACCGCATGCCGCGGCAGACGGCTCTGTTTGAACTCACGGTCGGTAAGGATGGGATAGCGGACCTGGGCTTCGTTCCGGCTTCGATTGACGATGCGGGCAATTCCGGCCTGGTCGAAGGCGAGAGAGCCGAAGGGGTGATCGACCTGGTGGAGAGGCTCTCGGCGGAGTTCGATACCCGCATCACCCGGGAGGACGGCACGGGGAAAATTGTTCTGGGATAGAGGGCTTTGCGACATAAGCGATGAGGATTGGCAATGGATATGGGCCTGGAGGGGAAGGTTGCTCTCGTCACCGGAGGGACGAGCGGGATTGGAATGGCGACGGTATTGGCCTTGGCGGACCAGGGCGTGAAGGTCGCCTTCTGCGGCCGGGATCAAGCCCGCCTGGACGCCGCACTTAAGGCGGTGGAGGAACAAGGCGGCGCGGGACTCTCGCTGCGTGCGGACATCAGCGTGGAGGAGGAAGCGTCGGAGCTTGCGTCCCGCGTAGTCGAGTCTTTCGGGCGGCTGGACATCCTCGTGAACAACGCAGGACGCGCGGCGCCGAGTACGCTCTCCTCGCTGACGCCGGCGCAGATACGAAAGACCGTGGACACGAAGATCGTCGGTTATCTCGCGATCTCGCGCGAGGCGGCGCATTTCATGCGAAAACAAGGCGGGGGACGGATCATCAACATGATCGGAGGGACCGGCAAGGAGCCCCTGCCCGGCGTTCTGGGAGGAAGCACGACGAACGCCGCGCTCCTGGGTCTGAGCAAGGGACTCTCCCAGGCCCTGGTGAAAGACAATATCCTGGTGAACACGATCTGTCTGGGGCAGATCGATACGCCCATGCAGGACTGGATGACGGAGCAACTTGCCGAAGAACGCGGGACGTCGGTCGACGAAATGCGTCGGGCGCGTGAATCACAGATTCCCCTCGGACGATTCGGCGCTCCCGAAGAGGTGGCGGGGCTGGCGGTGTTCCTGGCGTCGGTTCACGCGGGCTACATCACGGGAGCGACGATCAACGTAGACGGCGGAAAATTCCACTCGATCATCTGAGCGTTTGCAATTCTTCTTGTTTCCCCGCACCCTTCGCGACCTGAAAGATCAGGTTCCTCGCGAACCATGAGGGTCTCCGGCTTCGGCGGGTAGCTGCGGCCGGGCGCGACAGAGGAGATACCGAATGCGTGACATGGAAGGAAAAATCGCCCTGGTGGCGGCGGGAAGCAAGGGTCTGGGCCGCGCCTCGGCGCTCAAGATGGCGATGCGGGGCGCTGCCGTCGCCATCTGCGCGCGCGACGAGGCCGCCTGCGCCGCTGCGGCATCGGATATCGCGGAACAAGCCGGCGTGGAAACCTGGAGTTGCGGGGCGGACGTGAGCACGGCGGAAGGCGTCCGGAAATTCATCGGCGGGGCGGCGGAGCATTTCGGCGGCGTGGACGCCCTGGTGTCGAACGCGGGCGGTCCGCCCCGGGGGGTGTTCGAGGATTTTGAAGACGACGCCTGGTTCGACGCCTTCGAGTTGGGCGTCATGAGCGCGGTGCGCCTCGTCCGCGAGGCGCTTCCGCACATGAGAGGGCGCGGCGGCGGGAGAATCCTCTTCATTCTATCGAGTTCGGTACGCGAACCCATCGACGACCTCCTGCTCTCGAACGTCATGCGCCCCGCCGTGGCCGGTCTGGCGAAATCGCTCTCCCGCTCGCTGGGCGGGGAGAACATTCTCGTGAACGTGGTCATCCCCGGCGTCATCAAAACCGACCGCGCGATTCAGGGGCGCGAATCCGCCGCAAAGCGCTTGGGGATATCCTTCGAGGAATCCGTCGCCCGCGTGGAGCGCGAGGTGCCGCTGGGCCGCCTGGGCGAGCCCGGGGAGTTCGGCGCGATGGTGGCGTTTCTCGCCTCGCCCGAGGCGAGCTACATCTCCGGCGGCGTCTTCGCCGTCGACGGGGGCAGGCTCAAGGCGATTTGAGGGTGCTTGGTTGCCCTTTGTAATGGTCGCAACCTGTCCCTCAGGCTTTCAACCCCCCCCACCGTTGACACTTGCCTCCCCCGCGCATCATATTGAGGGGTTATCGTTTCGTTCGTCGCCCACATCACCCATAGAGCCGTCACGAGGAAATGAGTACCCGAATCGAAACGCCTCCCGCCGTCTCCCTGATGGAAGACATCCGCATCGAGGGCGCGCGGGAGCACAATCTCAAGGACATCTCCCTCAAGCTCCCGAGGGAGCACTTCATCGTCGTCACCGGGCCGAGCGGTTCGGGCAAGTCCTCGCTCGCCTTCGATACCATCTACGCCGAGGGTCACCGCCGGTACGTGGAGAGCCTCTCCACCTACGCGCGGCAGTTCCTGGAGCGTGTGGACAAGCCCGACGTGGACTACATCGAGGGCATCAGCCCCGCCATCGCCATCGAGCAGTACAACCCGGTGAACCATTCGCGCTCCACGGTGGGCACGGCGTCGGAGATTTACGACTACCTGCGGCTTCTCTTCGCCAAGGCCGGGAAGATCCATTGCCCCGATTGCGGGAGCGAGGTCGCGCCCGCCACGGTCGACGGCACGGTGGCGCTCCTGCTGAACGCCCATGAGGGCGCGAGAGGGTTCATCCTTTTCCCGATGGGAGAGCTCGACGCGGAGGATTTGCCGGGAGAACTCGAGTCCCTCATGGGGCAGGGCTACGTCCGCGTGATGATGGACGACGAGATTGTGAACATCGGCCCCCCCCTTTTCGAGAGGTTGAAAAAAGAAGCCGAGCCGGCGCCCAGGGCGAAGAAGCGCGGCCGTCCCCCGAAGAAAAAGCCGGAGGAAGAGAGACCCGCCGTGCGGAACCACCGCGCGATTCGGGTGGTGGTGGATCGCCTGAAGCTCTCTTCCAGAAACCGCGCGCGCCTGGGCGAATCGCTGGAGACGGCGTTCCGCGAGGGCGGCGGCGTCGCCGAGGTGCAGCTCGTGGACGGGCCGAGGCTTCGCTTCAGCCAGAAGCTCGAGTGCTGCGGCCATACGTTCGAAGAGCCCGTCCCGCACACCTTCAGCTTCAACAATCCCAACGGGGCCTGTCAGGAGTGCGGGGGATTCGGCAACACGCTGCGCTTCGATGAGGCGCTCATCATCCCCGAGCCCAGGAAGACGCTCGCCCAGGGGGCGGTGGAGCCATGGGCGAGGCCGCGCTACCGCCGGTATTTCGGCGAACAGCTCCAGGATGCAGCCAGGGACGAGGGACTCGACATCCACACCCCCTGGCAGGAGATGCCCGAAGACCAGAAGAAGCTGGTGTTCGAGGGTTCGGGGTCGTTTCTGGGGGTGTACCGGTTCTTCGAGAGGTTGAAGAGACGCAAGTACAAGGTCTGGGTGCGCGTGATGATCAGGCGCTACCAGAGCCTTCAGAAATGCGCCTCCTGCAACGGCACGCGCCTGCGCCCCGAGGCGCTCTGGATCAAGCTGGGCGACCGCACCATCGCCGACGTCTGCGCCATGCCGGTGAGCGAGTTGCGGGAATATTTCGAGGCGCCGCCGCTCACGCCCGATCAGCACGCGCGCGCGGGCGACGTCCTGAAGCAGGTGCGCGAGCGCCTCGATTTCCTGCACAAGGTGGGCCTCGAATACCTGACGCTGGACAGGGAGACCAGGACCCTGAGCGGGGGCGAGCACCAGCGGATCAACCTGGCGAACCAGCTCGGCGCGCACCTCACGGGCACGCTCTACATACTGGACGAGCCGACCATCGGTCTGCACCCCAGGGACAACGCGCGCCTGGTGAGCATCCTGAAAGACCTGGTCGATCGGGGGAACACCCTGCTCGTGGTCGAGCACGACCGCGACGTCATCGACGAGGCGGACCACGTCGTGGACCTGGGCCCCGGCGCGGGCGAGCGCGGCGGCGAGGTGGTTTTCTCCGGTCCCAGAGAAGAGCTCGACTGGTGCGAGGGGTCGGCGACGGCGAAGTTCCTGAGCGGCGAGCGCGAGATCAGCCCCAGGAAGATCAAGCGAGGGGATAACGGTAGCTGTTCCTACCTCTCCCTGCTGGGCGCGCAGGAGAACAATCTCAAAAAGGTGGATCTCCACGTTCCCCTGGGTCGTCTGGTGGCGGTAACGGGGGTCTCCGGCTCGGGCAAGAGCACGCTGGTGCACGACACGCTCTATCCGGCGCTGGCGCGGATTCTCCACGACGGCAAGGGCGCCATCGGCCGCTTCGAGCGGATAGAGGGATTCGAGGAGCTTGATTCCGTCGTGCTGCTCGACCAGAGCCCCATCGGCAAGAGCCCCCGGAGCAACCCCATCACGTACTTGAAAGCCTACGACGCGATCCGCCGACTGTTCGCCGAAACGCCGCTGGCGCGGAACATGGGCTACGGCCCCGGGCATTTTTCCTTCAACACGGCGGGAGGGCGGTGCGAGTCCTGCACCGGGAGCGGCATCCAGAAGATAGAGATGCACTTCATGGCCGACATCTTCATCCGCTGTCCCGATTGCGAGGGCAGGCGCTTCAAGCCCCAGGCCATGGAAATCCAGTACAAGGGCAAGAACATCCACGACGTGCTGAACCTCACGGTGGATGAGGCTTCTCTCTTTTTCGATCACGTGCCCTCGGTGCTGAACAAGCTGCTCATCCTGAGGGACGTGGGCCTCAACTACCTCCGGATCGGCCAGCCCGTGAACACGCTCTCGGGCGGCGAGGCGCAGCGCCTGAAGATCGCGGGCCAGCTGGCCGCCAAGCCGCCCAGGGACGTCATGTACCTGATGGACGAGCCGACGACGGGGCTCCACTTTCAGGACGTGGAGCGGTTGCTGAACGTGCTGACGCGCCTGGTGGGGCTGGGGAACACGGTGGTCGTCGTCGAGCACAATATGGACGTCATCCGCAACGCGGAGTGGGTGATCGACTTGGGCCCCGAGGGAGGCGAGAGGGGAGGGCGCATCGTGGCCGAGGGCACGCCCGGGGAGGTGGCGCAGAGTCCCCGCTCGCATACGGGTAGTTTCTTGAAGAAGTATTTCGAAGAAGCGGTGGTGGGCTGAACATCTTAAGACGCCTCGTCACGCTCCGGAGCCTTGCGCTGTTCGCTTCGTTTCTCCTGGGTCTGTTGCTCGTCGCATCGCGTTTTAATTCGAGCCTTCGCCACCCTGTGGATTCTTTCCTCATGGCCCAGGGGATGATCGACGTGCGGAGCGGCGGCTGGCTCTCGCTGCTCACGAAAAAGCCGCTGAGAACCGAAATTTCGCTCGACGGCGTTCTGGCGGATTCCTATTCGCCGCGTGATTCCCCCGGCTGGGGCGATGCGCCCGCGCGCGGGTGCGTCGTCCTCGTGCACGGAATGACCACGATGGGCAAGGCGGACCATCGGCTGATAGCGTTCGCGGGGTCGCTCGCGAGGCTCGGGTTTGCGGCGCTCGTCCCCGACCTTCCCGGCATGAGGCGGTTTCGCCCGGAAGAAGCGGATGCCCGGCGCATCGCGAAGGCATTCTCGTGGATGACGCGGCCCGGCGCGGGTTTTTCCCAAAGGTGCAGCCTTCTGGCGTTTTCGTTCGCGGCGGGCCCGGCCCTTCGCGCGGCGGCGAGGCCTGCGGTGCGGGAAAAGGTGGCCGCGTTCATCGGCGTGGGCGCCTATTACGATCTCAAGAACGTGCTGAAACACCTCACCACGAGCGGCGGCCAGAACCGGCCCGCTTTCCCGGGAGGGCTGCCCATCCGCCACGGGAAATGGCTCTTCCTGCGCTACAACACGAAACTCCTGGGCCTGGACGCCCATCGGGATCGGGTCGAGGCCATCGTTTCGAGAAAGCGGCGGGACGAGGCGGCGGAGGTCGGCGATTTGCTCGCGGGCTTGCCCGAGGGTGCGCGCGCGATCATCGCCTTGATGGAGAACAAATCCCCGGAGCGCTTCGAGGCGCTTTATGCGCGGCAAGGGGCCGCGCAACGAGAGCGCCTGCGGGAATGGGGGATGCGCGAAGTCGTTCGCGATGCCGGGGGGAAAAAATATTTTCTGCACGGGCGCGCGGACCCCTTCATCCCGGCGTCCGAGAGCATCCTGCTGGCGAATCGCGCGCGGGAGGCCTCACGCGAATCCGCCACGGTCTTCGTCTTCGGTGGTTTTCGCCACGTGGGTATCGAGGCGGACCTCTTTTCTTTCGCGCAGATTCTGGAGGGCGCGCGTTTTCTGGGGTTCATATCCGCCGTCCTGAGCGCGATGGAGGAGTGATGAGGGCTTTGCGGTTTCGCCCTGTCCGCATGGCGCGGCGGGGGAGCGATGTAGTAGGCTACCCGCGGATTCCATCTTATCTGAAGAGGACGGCGGCATGGACGAGCGGAATACCATCACCCGTGTGGCGAACGCGCAATGGGCGGGGGAGTTGCGCGCGCGGATACAGGCGCGCGATTGCCCGGAGTTCTCGAGTGACGAACCCGTGGAGCGCGGCGGGCTGTTCGAGCATCCCACCCCCGCCGAGTACATGCTCGGCGCACTGACGGGCTGCGGCGCCGCGCACGTGGAGTTGTTCGCAAAAGAGGTCGGCATGCCGCTCGATGACTGCGCGATCGAGGGAAGGCTCACCATGGAGCGGTTCGCGCCCGGCGACCCGCACGCGGAGAACGGGGGCGTCACCGGCGTGGAGCTTGAGATAGAGGTGACGTCGACGGGTTCGGAAGAGGAACTCGAAGAGGTGAAGGAGAAGTTTCGCGCGGGCTGCATTCTGTACCTGTTCATGAGCGCGGCGACGCGCGTTGCGGACAACTGGACGCTGAAGCGGCCCGAATAGCGGCCGTTCGGAAAGTCTTAACGAACGCCGGAAAGCGGTTATGAACCTGTCTACCCATGTCGTGGGCCTGCTGTTCGCCACCTCGGCGCTCCTGAGCTGGACGAGCCTCTCCTTTTGCGTGCGACTGGCGATGAAGAACGCGCCGCTTTTGAGGACGACGGCGGCCATGTCGACGATGAACGGCGTCTTCGTCTCCGTTCTGATCTACTTCGCACTTCCGGCTTCGGCCTTTCATCCCGGGTCGACGAGAACCTGGATACTGTTGCCGATCACCGCCTTTTTCATGATCACCATCTCGCGGCTCACCTACTATTACGCCATCCGGCGCATCGGGCCGAGCCGCACCATTCCCATCGCAGCGAGCACGCCCGCCGTCACCGCGCTTCTGGCGACCATCTTCCTGGGCGAGCCGTTCACGATTCTCATCATCATGGGGCTTGGTTGCCTCATCGTGGGACTCAACATGGTGGTGCGCTCAGCGCCCGCGCAGCCGAACCTCGAGTTGGGCCACACGCGAAAGGACGTCGTCAAGGGCTACATCTCGGCGGGCCTGACCACGCTGAACTGGAGCGTGTCCGGCGTCATGGTGCGGACCATCACGCTCGACATGAACGCCCTGGCCGCATCGGCGCTGCTCATCTGGATAGGGCTTGGCTTCGCCTGGGTGCTGGCGGTCGGCTTCGCTCACAGGGAGGCGGGGGAGAAAATCCCCCGGGCGAGCTGGAAGTGGATGCTCACCGCCGCCGTCTGCCAGACGATAGCGGTGCCCTCGTTCAGCAACGCCATGGCGCGCACCTATGCGGTGGGCGTTACCTCCATCACGTCGGTTCAACCCCTTCTGGTTATCATGGTGTCGCACCTGTTCCTGAGAGAGAGCGAGAACATCACGGGCAAGCTTGTCCTGGGCGCGGTGATGACGGTGCTGGGGACGATCCTGATCCTGATCCGCCTCTAGGGCTTCCTGATACGCTCCACGCTTTTTCGTGAGAATACGGCCTCGTGGCCGAAGCGATCGCGGATGCGGTCGAGACTCTCCACGAGGCGTTCTTCTTTCTCGCGTCCGGTATCCTCGAACAGAAGCGGCTGCGCACCGTCTTCGTCGAGTCCCGAGAGGTAGACCCCCAGCAGGCGGAATTTCCGGTTCCTGCCCTCTTTCGCGCAGGTGCGCCTAAGGAGGTCGAGCGCGGGTTCGATGATTTCCTTATCGAGGTGTGTGGGTTTCTCGAGCGTGAACGAGCGCGTGAGCGTCGTGAAGTCTGAAAACCGGATTTTGAGGGTGATGTGCCTGGCATTAAGACCCTTGCGCCGCACGCGCGCGCTCGCCTCCTCGGCCAGGCCCGTGAGTATGGCTTCGAGCCTCGCGCGGTCGGCGGTGTCTTCTGAGAAGGTGGTCTCCTTGCCGATGCTCTTGGGACGGCTTTCGAGTTCGAGTTCGGAATCATCCATCCCCCGCGCCTTGCGGTAGAGTTCGGATCCTAAGTTCTTGAATTGCGCCTCCAAAAAGGGCAGCGACTGCGCGGCGAGATCGCCGACCGTCGAGATGCCCAGGCGGTTCAGTTTCTTGACCATCACCTTGCCCACGCCCGGTATTTTGCTCACCTTGAGAGGACGCAGAAAAGCCGCCTCCCCGCCCGGGTAGACGCGCAGGATACCTGCGGGTTTCGAGAGTGCGGATGCGATTTTCGACACCAAGCGGCTCGACGCCAGGCCGATGGAGGCCGAGCAGTTCGTTTCGCGCAAAACGGCTTCTCTTATCCTTGCGGCCGTCTGGAGCGGGGGGCCGTGCAGGCGTTCGGTTCCGCTCAAATCGAGATACGCCTCATCCACCGAGACGGCCTGTACGGCGGGCGTGAAGTCTCCGAGCACCTTCATCACCCGCCTGGAGGCTTCTCCGTATTTTTTGTGGTTCGCCTGGATGTAGACGGCGTGGGGGCAGAGTTCCCTGGCCCTCGCCATGGGCATTGCCGAGTGGACGCCGAACGCGCGCGCCTCGTAAGAGGCGGCGGAGACTACGCCTCGCCTTCCCGTGCTGCCGCCGACGATCACCGGCTGGTTCTCGAGATCGGGCCGTTCCATGCGCTCCACGGACACGAAAAAAGCGTCCATGTCCACGTGCGCGATGAGCCTGACCTCGCGCGGCGACTCCGGCGCCGGCTCTTCCGGGTTTTGCGTCATGCCCGTTTCTCTCACGCGAAACGCGGCGGCGTCAATACTTTCTGAGCACGCCCACGACGACGCCCTGGATACGGAGGTCCGCCTCGCTCACCATGATGGGCGCCATCGCCTCGTTCGCGGGCTGGAGCCGGATTTGCGCGCCCTCCCGGTAAAACCGCTTGAGCGTAGCGGAATCCCCGTTCACGAGCGCCACCACGGTCTCGCCGTTCAGCGCATTGTTCCGGCTCTCCACGATCACGTAGTCCCCGTCGCGGATGTGGTCTTCGATCATCGAATCGCCCTTCACTTTGAGGACGTAGAGGTTGCCGTCTCCGGAAGACCAGGGAAGGGGGATGGTTTCGGTGTCCTCTATCGCCTCGAGCGGCATGCCGGCCGCGATCATGCCGCGCAGGGGGAGTTCTACCCGCGCCGGTTCGGCGCTCGCGGCGATGGTGTCGGAACCCGGAATGAGTTCGATGGCCCGGCTTCTGTTCCAGCTTCTCTTGATGAGGCCTTTTTCCGCGATGTTCTGCAGGTGCTTGTGCACCGTGGCGGGCGAGGTGAGGTGGAAGTGCTTGCCGATCTCCACGATGGAGGGCGCATAGCCGTTCGCCCCGATGAACTCCTTGATGAACTCGTAAATTTCTCGTTGCCTGCGGGTCAGGAACATGAGAGACCTCCCTTTCAGGATCGTTGGGTCGGACCGGAAGGGTCTTTCCGGGTCCACGATGTAAGAATCTCCAGATGAGCTGTATGGGGGAACATGTCGAACACGTAAGCGGCCCGGGCGTGATAGCCGCTCGCCGCGAGTTCACGGGCGTCGCGCGCGAAGGTGGCCGGATTGCAGGAGACGTAGACGACTTGCTCGGGCGCAAGCGCCGCAATCAGGGGCATCGCTTCGAGCGCGCCCTTTCGGGGCGGGTCGAGCACGACGACGCCGGGCTTTTGGCCTCCGAGTTTCGAGACGACCTCCTCTTCGGTGAGCTTATGAGCGCCCCGGCGGAGAAAGTCCGCGTTGCCGACGCCGTTCTCCTCTCGGTTGAGTTCCGCGTCGGCCACGGCGTGGGGGTTTTCCTCGACCCCCAGAACGCGCCCCGCCCTGAGCGCCAGCGGGAAGGAGAAATTCCCCGCCCCGCAATAGAGGTCCAGAACGAGGGCCTCATCGTTCAACCGGCACTCTTCGACCACGCTTTTCACCAGCAGCCTGTTGAGCGCGCGGTTCGGCTGAATGAAGGATTCGGGCGATACGCCCAGACATAAATCCGGGTGCTCCGTATCGGGCCGGTACCACGCCCGCCAGCGGGGCGGCTTCCCGGGCTCGCGCCTGCCTGCCGTGGCCAGCAGAAAGTGGTTTTCTTCGGCGAATTTCTTCCAGGCGCCCAGCGTCCTGGGGTCGATTCTGCAGTTTCCGCGCTCCCGGCGCCCCGCCGCATGGAGATGAAGGCCCACGGACGCTCCCTCCTCTTCTCCGAGGGAGGTCATTTCCACGGCTTCGACTCTCCCCGCCCTGGGTTCCGACTGGAGGAGGCGCCTGATCCGGCCGAGCGCGTCGGCGATGGGCCGCTCCACCAGCAGGCAGTCCTCGATCTCGACCGGGCGCTGCGTCCCGGGGGTGAAAAAGCCGATCTCCGAACCCCGTATATGAAACCGCGCGCGCAAGCGGTAGCGCTTTTCGTTTTCGGGGAGCGCGATGGTGTACACGGGAAAGACCGGAATGATTTTCCCGATGCGGGCCAGGGTGTCGAGAAAGATTCGTTTCTTGGCTTCCGCCTGAGCCGTGGGATCGATATGCTGTAGGGCGCATCCCCCGCAGTCGTTCCAGTGGGCGCACGGGGGCGCGGTTCGCGCCGGACCCGCGCGAATGATTTCCGCGAGTTCGCCGACCAGGTGTTTCCCCTTCTCTTTGGCGACGCGGAAGCGGACGATGTCTCCGGGGGCCGTCTTGGGGATGAAGACGGCGCGCTTGTCCAGGCGGGCGACGCCCGCCCCGCCCGTGGCGATGCTCTCAACGCGGGCTTCATGGACGGCCTCGGTTTGCTCCTGAAGAAAGTTGCTCACGGCAAGCGGGCCCTCGCAGCATATATTTCACGAAAATAAAACATTTCTAATACAAACAAATTACGAATAATTTTGCAAGCCCTTCTTCGTTTTCCTTTTCGAAAGATTTCAGGCGATAATCCCTGCAATTTCAGGGCGAACGGGTATATTTCAGAAGATGTCCGGGCGTTTGCGGAATCCGGCTTCTGTTACGGGAGGGTATGAAAATGGCGTCTGTTCGGTATGAGAAGGAAAACACGCTCGGCCGCGTCACGCTCGCGCGCGCCTCTGAGGCGAACCGCCTCACGTTCGAGATGATGGAAGAACTCACCGAAGCCCTGCTCCGGGCGGGCGAGGAGTGCGACGTCATCCTGCTGAGCGGAGAGGGCGCGGACTTTTGCGCGGGCAGGGAGAGCGTGCGCGGCGGCGCAGGGCTCCCGCCGGTGAACGTGATAAGAGAGCGCTTCCGGGGGATCGTGAAGATGAACGACGCCCTGGAATTCTCTCCCGCCGTGACGGTGGCGGCCTTGAGGGGCCGCGCCTACGGGCCGGGGGCGGGGCTGATCAGCCGCGCGGACATCGTCCTGGCTTCCGGTACCGCGCGGATCGCCTTTCCCGAGATCAGGGAGGGGTTTCCCCCCACGGTGGTCATCAGCCACCTGGCGAGAAAGTTGGACCGTCGCCACGGCTTCGAGATGGTCATCACGGGCCGTGAGATCGACGCCGAAGAGGGCAGGCGCATCGGCATGGTGAACCATGTGGTCCCGGACGCCGATCTGGATTCAGAGGCCGAGCGCCTGTGCGCGGAGTTGTGCGCGCTTGGCGGCGATTCGCTGAGGCCGACCAAGAGTTTCTACCGTTTCGCCGAGACGGCCCGGCCCGAGGCGAACGCGGATCACGCGGTGAACCTCATCGCCAACGCCATACACGCGAAAGGAAACGTCGGATAGCCCGAGGCCTTTGACGAATCGCGCGCACGGGCCTAATCTCTGCGGACTGAATTCATCCAAAAATGAAGCGCGGCGGATCGCGCCTGCTGGTTGTTTTTTTTGCTTTCAAGGAGACCGGATTGATGGTGAGCATGACGGCTGGACACGCGGTGGCGGATGCGCTCGCGAAACTGGGGGTGAAGCACGTCATCGGCATGGCGGGTTCGTGCATGATCGAGATTTTAGACGGCATGTACGGGCGCGAGGACATCTCCTTCCTCACGGTGCGCCACGAGCAAAGCGCCGCCCTCATGGCGGACGCCTACGCGCGGCTCACGGGAGAGGTGGGCGTGTGCATGGCGACGAACGGCCCGGGCGCCACGAACCTCGTCACCGGCGTGGCGCACTCGATGATGGCGCAGAGCCCGGTGCTGGTCATCACCGGCGCTCCCATGATGAAGGACACCTTTCGCGAGTCCACCCAGGAACTCGATCAGATCGCCATGTTCGCCCCCATGGTGAAATGGTCGGTGCAGGTGAGAAAACCCGAGCGCGCCTTCGACGTCATCAACGAGGCCTGTCACGTGGCGACCTCCGGCGTGCCCGGCCCCGTGCACGTCGACCTGCCGCGCGACGTGTTGAACGAGACGGCGGAGTATTCGGACAACGGCGCTCCGGCTCATCAGGTGCGTGCGCGGCTCGCTCCCGACCCCGAGGCGGTCGCGCGGGCGGCGGCGCTGCTCGCCTCCGCCGAGCGGCCCCTGCTCATCGGCGGCGGCGGCGTGCTCTGGGACGAGGCGAGCGACGATCTGCTGGCGCTCGCCGAAGCGCTCGACGCGCCCGTCATGACCTCCACCGGCCGGGACGACGTGGTCCCCAACGGGCATCCCCTGTTCCTGGGTTCGATCGGGCGCGGAACGCTGCCCGAGGCGCACGCGCTGTTCGAGAAGGCGGATGTCGTGTTCGCCGTCGGCACCAGGCTCGCGCATTCGACCACGTTCCTGCGCCCCGATTTCTTCGGAAGCGCCAGGCTCATTCACGCGGCTGTGGACCCGCACAACATCGGCCGCAACTTCGCCACCGAGGTGGGGATGAACGCGGAGGCGGGGCTGGCGCTCCGGGCCGTTCTCGGCGAACTGGGGGAGAAGACGGCGCGCCCCGCGTGGCGCGCGGAGGCCGAGGCGGTGCGCGACGCGCAGGATAGACACCGCGAGCGCGCCCTGGAATACGGCGGAAAGCCCATCGACCCCAGGCGCGCGCAGATGGCCCTCGCCAGGGTCCTGCCCGAGAACACCATCATCACGAACGACGCGGGCAGCGCGGCAGGCTACGTGTATGAATACCAACGCTTCGATCAAGCCAGAAGTTTCGTGGCGCCGCAGGATCTGGCGGCCATCGGCATCGGCTACCCCCTGGGGTTGGGAGCCAAGCTGGCGCGCCCGGGTCAGAAGGTCGTCACCATCAGCGGCGACGGCGCGTTCCTGTGCAACGGCGCGGAACTCGAGACCGCGATGCGCGAGAACCTGCCGACCGTCTGCGTCATCCTGAACAATTTCAACCTGGGCTCCGAGCGCGCCTACCAGAAGCATTTCTACGAGGGGCGCTACATCGCCGACGCCATCGGCAACCCCAGGTTCGACGAATACGCGCGCGTCTTCGGCGCGGCGGGCTACCGCGTGGAAGACCCCGAGGATCTGGAAGACGTCTACGCGCAGGCCCTCAAGGAAGAAGGCCCCGCCGTCGTCGACGTGATCATCGATCAGGACGTCTTCCCCGAACCGAGGCGCAAGGACGCGGTGAAGAATTAGGGTAACGGCGTTTCGGCGTCATTTCTTCGGTTGGGATTGACCCTCCGAAGGGACAACCCCCCGTGGTTGTCCTTCTCTTGGACAGGCACAGGGGCCTGTCCCTACGATGTCTCTGGTTCGTTACGTTCGAGATTTTGCTTTTGTAGGGGCGGTTCGCGAACCGCCCCTACGGGGGCTGTTGAAAAAATCCTTGCGAGTCGGGCCAAATCACTCCCCCCTTGAGGGGGAGTCGAAGAGCTAAGGGCGTAAGCCCGCAAGCGATTCGGTGGGGGGTATAATTCGGAATGGCGATAAAACGCGATTCACCCCCCACCGATTCAGCCTTCGCACAAACCGCTCGGCTTCATCGACTCCCCCTCAAGGGGGGAGTGAATCTTGCTCTTTCATTGGACGAGTCAAATCCTCGTTAATCGGGGTTTTTCCATTGACGAGGGCTTTTTCAACAGCCCCTTCGGTTTCTGTGCTTCGGGGCTTGGAGTCATGGAGAAGCCGTCCAGGATTCAAGCAGAAGAAGGCGTCTGTGGAAACCTCCCGCAATGCTCTCAAAAAGCGGTTCGGGGAAATCGGGCGGCAGATCGTTCTCCACGCTCGAAATCGCCGTCTCTCCATGTTCCAACAGTTCCATGAATATCTCCCGGACGATGCTTTCGCCCATGCCACAGAATTCCGCCGTTTGCAGAAAATGGCGCGGCATAATCTCACTTATGTGGTAGTGCCGGTTCCTGCCGACTGCCATGGCCATCTTCATGTCGCGTTGCCGGAGTTGGTGCTCGTCGAGATTCGGCTGAGTCGACATCACGTCATAGAGCGGCGTCAGCGAAAACCCGCCATGCGGGTGAAGGAACAGGCTGAAGTTCTTGGCGTGTCCGTCCGTGGCGGAGAGAAGCCAGAAGGCAACGACCGCTTTCATGATCAACTTGCGATCATGCGCCGGTTCGTCGCTGCTCATGAACAACTCGAGCAGATCGGGAAGCCCAGGCCCGCCTTCGCTCTCGTATTTGCTAGCCGACAGTATAGAAAGCGCCTGGCAGCAGTCTTCCTGCGGCAGGCGCAGGAGGCGCCCGTCTTTCGCCCAAAGCCGGTCGAAACGCTCCACGACCAACACCTTTATCTCGCCGAATTTCTCCATACGGGTGCCGGCTACAGGCAGGCCCAGTATGGAGATAAGCCGCATGCAAAGATGCTCGTTCTCGACGGAAAGAGAGAGGTCGACACCGTTGCGCCACCCTATTTCTGGTTTGAGAATATGGGTCGTCGCCGTCGTGCCATGCGGGAGGTGCCACTCACCTTTGCAATACAGGAGGGCGGTCTTTTCCTGTGCGCCGGCGAGCGAAATACGGAATTCCTCCTGCGCACCGATGCCGAGCGGGTTGTTTGTCAGATTGGCGAGAATCCCTGCGATTTCATTCTCGCTCACGGCGCGTCCCTGCACGGAGCCTGCCGGGCCGGGCTCTTCTCCTTCCGGGAGAAACTGCATGGCGCCGACGCAGTCTCGGCCGACCGCGCTTAACAGACTGAAGGTATCCGACCCATCGGCTTGAGTCCGTGCCGCCATTTTGTCTCGGAAGTCGGGATTGTCCGGGAGCAGATTGTCGAAGACAGCAACGACCGGGTCGCCGACATAGAGGTCTTCACGCAGCGGCATGGAGAGAGAAACCGGAAATCCGTGTTCCCAGGTGAGCCAACTCTCATCGTAGCGAAAGTCGATAGCCCCGCTCGCCGCCTTGCGCAACCGCCCGACGAGGCGGCTGTTCATATAGACGGCCAGCGGTATGTGAGTGCGTCGTCTGGCTGTCAGAACAGCACCTCGACCTCATCACCTGTGCTTCGGCTGCGCGGGCGCACGACCAGTTCCAGGTCCAGCGCGGCGAGGGAGGCCATCAGGGTGTGGAGCCGGCTTGCCGATGAACCGCTCTCCAGCTTGGAGATGGTGGCCTGGCGCATGTGGATTTTTTCACCGAGTCCGGCCTGGGTGAAACCCCGCTGTTTACGGACCCGGCGCAGTGCTGCTCCCAATTGTTTTTCCGACCGGGTAACAAGCTCATTCATCTCCTATTCCTCCTCGAGAATAATATACGTTGAAACGTATAAAATGTCAATATACGTTTAATCGTATATTTTATTTTTATACTCTATAAAGTATAAATAATATATATACGCAATAACGTATAATAATTTTCTTGTGCTGCGGTCAATCGCGTGAAGGAGAGCTTAGTCCTTTTTTCGAAACTTCCATGCGCTCGCGGCGTAGGAGCACCCGCCGAGGATCGCCGCGCCCAGGACGAGCCAGCCGAGCGCCTCGAAGCCGCCCCACTGGATGGCGAATCCGCCCAGGGAGGCTCCCAGGAAGAGACCCACCTGGTTGCTCGTCGAATAGAAGCCGATGATGGCGCCGCGCGCCTGCGGGGCGAGCGATATCAGGTCATCCATCACGGCGGGACGGCTCAGGTGGCTGAAGAACGAGAAGAGAAAGCCCGCCGCAATCGCAAGCGTGAGAAATCCCAATCCCGAGAAATGAAACGCCAGGAGTTCTCCCTGGAGCAGAACCAGGGCGGTGATGATGAGGAAGCGCCGCCTCACGCCGGCGAGCGCTCCGCCCAGGAGTCCGCCGATGAGCGCGCCCACGGACATCGCCGTGATCAGGCTCCCGGCGGTGGAAAGGGAAACGTCGAAGGTGCGCATCAGAAATACGGATACATAGGTGAGAAAAGTGGAAGTCATGAGCCGCTCGCTGACGTTGCCGCTGAGCAGGAGCCAGGTGGCGCCCTGGCGCATCCACGCGAAGCTGGCCAGAAAGGAGGGAGGCGCGTCGCTCAGCTTCCGGGAGGGAAGCGAGCGGAGCATGAAGAAGCAGAACGCCATGCCGAAAAGACCCGCCATCCAGAGAGCGTTGCGCCAGCCGAGGTGATCCGTCAGAAACGCGATGCCCGGGACACCGACGAGCAGGCCCATCGCCACGCCCGCCGTCGCGAAACCGATGGCGAGTCCGCGCGCGCGGCCCGTGAAGTTGTCGCCGATCACCGCCACCCCCGTGGGCGGCACGAGTGCGCCGCTCAGTCCCGCGATGAAGCGGCAGACCGCCACCGCGAGATACCCGTCCGCGAACGAAGTGGCGATGTTGGAGAGGGACAGACCCACTACACCGATGATGAGAACCGGCTTTCGGCCGTAGCGATCCGATACGGGCGCCAGCAGGGGTGCGCCTATCCCCCAGGGGATGAAGGTGATGGCCGCGAGCTGCCCCATGGCCGTCAGGGAGAGGTCCATGTCGCGGCCCATGACGTCCAGCATGGGCCCCAGGATGAAGGCCGTGGTGTAGGCGATGAATATGGTGATGAAACACGTGAGGATGATCAGCCACCCCTCACGGATGCCGAACTCCCCTTCTTTCCTGGAAGAAACCATGCGCGCTCCCGGGTTCTGGATGACCGGTAAGGCTTATCCTCCATACCGGTCTATCCCGCAACTCCTGGAGGCGGACTTGCGAATCTTCCGGTTTATCGTCGGCCCTTGCTCAGCAGTTCTTCCAGACGGGCTTTCGTTTCTCCATGAACGCGTTCTTGCCCTCGCGGTAGTCTTCGGTCTTGTAGAAGCGGTTCATGATGGGCCGGCACAGGCGATAGCCCTCATACATCGACACGTTGGCGGCCACGGCGATCTCCTCCTTGGTGTGCTGCACCGTCATGGGCGAGCACTCGATGATCTGCTCGGCCATGGCGGTCGCGGTGTCGAGGAGTTCCCCGTTCTTGGCGATTTTCACCACGAGGCCCAGGCGGTAGGCTTCTTCCGCGTCGATGAGTTCGCCCGAGAACATGTACCACCTGGCGAGGCCGGGAATCGCCGCGGGCAGGCGCATGGCCCCGCCGATGCTGATGATGCCGATCTTGGGCTGTGAATATCCGACCATGGCGTCTTCGGAGACGACGCGGACGTCAGCGCCGAGGAACAGGCTCATCCCCCCGCCGATGGCGTAGCCCTGCGCCGCGCAGATGATGGGCTTCTTGATCCAGTCGAGGTCGCAGTAGAGAACCCCCTTGGGGCGGACTGCGCCCATCTTGAGCTCATCTTCTTCGAGGTTCTGATCCCAGCCTGAACAAAACGATTTCCCCTCGCCTGCGAGTATCGCCACCCACACCTCCTTGTCGTCGTTCACGTCCTCCCAGCACTGGAGGAGTTCCGTCACCGTGGCGAAGCTCAGGGGGTTCAGCTTGTCGGGCCGGTTCAGGGTGACGTAGGCGATCTTGTTTTCCTTGCGGTATTTCACGGTCTTGAGTCCGAACTCTTGCGTCAGGTCCATTGGCGTCTCTCCTGTTTTGATAAGGGTCGTTCCGTTGAATCGACGATGAAAGCGGCCGGCCTCTAGTTCACCCGCCGCGTTCTTCCGGCCCAGTGTTTTTCGCGAATCTCGCGCCTCAGGACTTTCCCCTGCGCGTTCTTTGGAATTTCGCCCAGAAACTCGACTTGTTTCGGCTTCTTGTAGCCCGCGATTTCCTGCTGCGTGAAGTCGATGATGTCCGAAGGCTCGGGCGATTCCCCCGGGCGCAGCACCACCATCGCCTTGACCGCCTCTCCCCACCGCTCGTCGGGCACGCCTATCACCAGCGCTTCCAGAACGGCGGGGTGGCGGCACAGGGCGCGCTCGACTTCGGAGGGATAGACGTTGAACCCACCCGTGATGATCATCTCCTTCTTGCGGTCGACGATGTAGAGATACCCCTCCTCGTCCGCCACCGCGAGGTCTCCGGTGTGCACCCAGCCGTTTCGCATGGTCTCCGCCGTGGCCTCCGGGTTTCTCCAGTAGCTCGCCATGGCGTAGTCCCCGCGGACGCATATCTCTCCCATCTCACCCGCCTCGACGGGGCGTTCGTCATCGTCCAGGAGTTCGAGTTCCACGCCCGCCGCGACCCTCCCGCACGAGGCGAGGCGCGCACGCTGCTCAGGCGTTCCATCGACCATGTGATCCCAGGGATCGAGAATCGCGATGGGCTGGCGCGCTTCGGTCAGCCCGTAGGTTTGCCGGAAGATGGGGCCGACCTGATCGATGGCGTGCCTTAAGTTCTCCTCCGATATGGGGGCGGCGCCGTAGGTGATCGTGTGCAGGCTCGAGAGGTCGGCGTTCGGGAGCTTTCCGCATTCGATGAGCCGCTGCACCATCGTGGAGACGAGGTAGGTGGTCGTGGTCCTCTCTTTTTCCGCTATTTCGAGAAACAACTCCGGCTCGAAGCCGGACATGATGACGCTCCGCGCGCCTCTTAAGAACGTGGGTTCGATGAAGTTGAATGACGCATGGGTCATGGGGCCCGCGTGGAGCATGGAATCTTGCGCGCCCATCCGGTAGTCGAGGTTTCTGAAAAACTTCGCCAGCCACGCGACGTGTGTTCGGTGCGTGTTGACGACCGCCTTAGGGATTCCGGTCGTGCCCGAGGTGTAGTGAAGATGGAACAGGGAATCCGGCCCGAGGACGACGCCGGGTTCTCGGCTTGAGCTTTTTTGCAGCCACTCCTCGTATGGCGTAACGCCTGCGCCCTCCCACCCCACGGCGATGATGCCGCGCAGATGAGGACATTCGTTATTGATCCCTTCTGCGTATTCCTTGTGGGCCTCGTCCAGGATGAGGAACGCGGATTCGGAGTCGTTCAGCATGTGGACGTGTTCTTTCAAGACGTTGCGTCCGTGGAGATTGAGCGAAGCGCCGCCCGCCATCGCCACGCCGAAGTTGATCTCGATGATCTCGGCGCGGTTGCGCATGAGTTTGGCGACGCGGTCGTCCGGCTCGAGGCCGCCTGCGATGAGAGCGTTCGCCACCCGCTTGCTGCGCTCGTAGACGTCGGTGAAGCGCAGGCGGCGTTCGCCGTCCACCACCGCCTCGCGCGGCCCGTATCTCTTCGCCGCCCAGGCGATGTTCGCCCCCGGATGTATGGCTTGTTCGTTCTCTGGGCTCATGGGTAGGGGATTATAGAGCCGCCCGAGTCGAAATTCTATGCGAGGGCCTGGATTTTAGACGCGGCGAGCCGGGTGAGAACCGGCCGGATGTCGGCGCAGTCTTCGAGTGCGGAGAGTTCTTCGAAGGCGCGCTCCACGGATTCGGTTTCGAGCCTGACCGCTGCGGCCTCGGCGCAGGAGAAGAATTTCTCCTTCCGCTCCTGTTCGCTCATGGCCCATTCGGGAGAGCCTTTAATTCTGTCGTGCGTCACGTCGGCCTCTCTTCCGTCCTTGAGCTTAACGCGGATGCGCACGGGCACGAGCAGCAGGCTCCCCTCTTCCCAGATGTGGACCCTGGTCTTCTGCGCGAGTTCGATCACCTCGGCGCCCGAGACGATTGTTGCCGGATCAAAGTGCGCGATGCGCGGCACGCCATTAAGGAGAGAGAACGCCGTCGTCCACTGCGCGCTGAACTGCGCGTCCACCTGGGGGTTTTCCCTGATCCGGAACGGCTGTCCGATCATTGAATGGCCGATGGGCGTCGCCCATACCTCGACGCTTTCGACGTCTTGCGCCCCGAAGGAACCGAGCCGCTCGCGCGCCTCCAAAGCGGCGCTGATGTGGGGATGGGATACCCGGCAGCTCGGGTAGGGCTTCATGCCGACGCGGGTGACGTGGAAGGTTTCGCCCAGCTCTTTCGTCAGCGCGTCCGGGTCGCCCTCGCCTCCGCCGAAGAGTTCGATGATGCCGTCCGCTCCCTCGACGATGCGCCTCGGGCCGGTGGCGCCGGTTTGCGCCAGGACGGCCGAGTGCACGCCCGCGCGCGCGCTGAAGGCGGGTTGCAGCCGTTTGGCGACCGTGCCGTCGAGAAGCGCCTGGCGGTTGCCGTGTGATTGCGCGTAGCCGAAGCCCGCCGCGTTGGCGATTCCCTCTTCATCGAGCCCCAAAGCCCGCGCGGCGGCCATGGAGGCCGAGACGGCGCCGAACACCGTGGTGGGCAGCCAGCCCGGGTGTATGCTCTTGTGCACGACGGCGTTCAGCCGCAAAGTCACGTCCGCGGCCCCCGCCAGGGCGGCGATGACCTCACGGCCCGGCATCGCTCGCCCGCAGCTCTCGCCCGCCGCGAGGAGGGCGGGAAGAATCGTCACGAAGATGTGGTTCTGGGTGACGTCTTCGGTGTCGTCGAAATCGTTCGAGTGGATCATGGCGGCGTTCAGCCATGCCGCCGTCGGCGCGGGCAGACGGCCCCCGTAGACCAGGACCGTGGCTTCGGGCGCGCCGCCCCAGCGGATGTGGCGTTCGATGATCTCGGGGTTCAGGGGCGCCGCCGAGCCTGCCAGGGCGCAGGCGAGCGCATCGACGATGAGGCCTCTGGCGGCGCATACGGCATCTTCGGGCAGATCGTCGAAGCGGAGTTTCGCGTAGTGCGCGATGATTTTCTGCATGGGGTCCATCTTCGTCTCCAGGCGCGGCTTCTTTGTTATCGAGGGCGTGAAGCAGCCGTCTTTATTCGCGGCCCGGCTGGAAGATGGCCACCAGCCTCACGTCTTCTTCGCTCACGCAGTTGTTGCAATGGCGCGTGCCCTTGGGCATGAAGATGAATTGTCCGGGGCCGTAGTTGATCTCGCCGTCATCGAGGTCGTATCTGCCCCTGCCGCTCACGCAGAATATGACCTCGTCCTCCTCGTGGTGATGCCAGTCGTGCGTCTGTCCCGGCTGTATGAGCGAGTAGTAGACGGTGAGGTCGGTGCCCTCGCCCTCTTTCGATACGATGGCCTTGTGGCTCGCGCCGCCCGCCATGCCTTCAGATTCACGCTCATCGGGCCGGATCAGCCGGGCTTTTCTTTCTCTCGTCGTCATGTAGGTTTCTCCTAAGGAGTTTCAGTGATGGTTGTTTTCAAGGCACGCGCTTAACACGCCTTTTCAGTGGGGATGAGAATTCGCCGATATGCGAAGAATAATCCGCTTTCTGGAAATGTCAAAGCGCAACCGGCGGATCGTGTTTTCCGGCGCCCGGAGGCGTGGACACTTCTCTTGAAGGTGGTGCGCGGCGGGTGCTACTCTTACGGGTGACCAGCCTTCCGGGGTCTGGCCGGCCGCCGGGTTTCATATGGATGTCGAGGGTGATTTCCATGATAGTGCGTTTTGGGCGAATCTGTGTTCTTGTTTTCCTGGCGATGGCGCTCCTGGGAGCCGGAACCGTATTCGCGGCTTCGGCGGATTCGGACGGACCCGTCGAGAAAAGGCCCGAGGGTTTCGATACGCCCGAACTCAGCCGGTCTCGTTTTCTCGGATGGGTCCGGCGCGACCTCAGCAGGCGCATCCCCGGAGAGGAGACCCTGATCAAGCAATACCTGGATGAATGGGAATTCCAGTTCGAAACACTCACCATCAACAACAGGATTTTCGCGATCAACATCGACGTGGACAACAAGTATCCATACGACATCACGCTGCTCGATGTCGATTGCGACGGAATCTACGAGACCAAGGTGGAGGAAAAACCGGGTCAGAAGCGTGTGGACATGGCGATTCCCGAATGCGTGTTCCGGGTTTCGGCGGAATCTGCTCGCTGAGGAAAGTCTGCTGGTTTCATGAGCGCGGGCGAAATGATCAGGAATCGAAGTCATGCGGCTTAAAATGGCGTCTTCCGGTTTTCTTGTTGTTCTTGTCGCTTTCATCGCTCATGCGCACCCGGTGAACGCGGAGGCGGCCCTCTCCGCGCTTCGCAGGGTCGAGGTGAAGGACATCCTTGTCGATCAGAGGAACGACCAGCCCGTCTTGCTGCTGCAGGAGAAAAAGGGGGGAAAGCTGCTGCCCATCTGGATCGGCCCGGCGGAGGCGCGGGCGATTCTCATGGAGCTTGAAAAAGCCGTGGATCATCGGCCGATGACGCACGACTTGATGCGCAATTTGCTGAAAACCCTCCGGGCGGAAGTTCTCCGGGTGGTTATCACGGAGGTCAAGGACGGCACGTATTTCGCCCTGATCGATTTAGAGGATGGGGGCAGGCGTTTTTCGCTCGACAGCCGCCCATCGGACGCCGTCGCGCTGGCGTTGCGGATGAAATCGCCGATATACGTGAAGCCTGTCGTGATGGAACACGGCTTCCATATGCGGCGCGATTACAAGCACCCCGAAAAGCTCGGGCTCGTTCTCCAGAGGCTCACGCCGGCATTGGCGCGCTTCTTTGGTGGGGGAGAGGCGAGCGGGCTGTTGGTTTCCTCGGTTCGCGAAGGCGCTCCGGCGGCGCTCGCGGGCATTCGTCGTGGAGACGTCATATTCGAAGCGGGGGGAAAGAAGGTTGATACGGTGGATTTTTTTGAAAAGACATTTCTGGAGAATCCACAGGAGATAGAGGTTTCCATACGCCGGGGGCCGGGCGGGAAAAAATGGCGCCTGAAGCTGGGAGAGGAGAAATAGGGCGATGGCTGAATACTCACCGGGTGCGAAGGACGGCCTCATCGTCGTCGATCTGCAAGTGGATTTTTGCCCGGGCGGAGCGCTCGCCGTCACCGAGGGGGACGAGATCGTCGCGCCGGTGAACGGGCTTCTGGATATCCCGGGCTGGATGAAGGTGGCGACGCGCGACTGGCACCCCGCCGATCACGCCTCGTTTGAGGCGCAGGGCGGGATATGGCCCGTTCACTGCGTGGCCGGGACAGCGGGCGCCGCATTTCATCCGCGCCTGAACGCCGGGAAAGTGGAAATGGTGGTATCGAAAGCCACGACCCGCGATGCCGAGGCGTATTCGGGGTTCGACGGCACCACGCTGGCCGGTGACCTGAGAGCAGCAGGGATAGGGCGCCTTTTCGTTTGCGGTCTGGCGACGGATTATTGCGTGAAGGCCACGGCGCTCGACGCCAGGCGTGAGGGGTTTGAGGTCGTCGTGTTGGAAGACGCCATCCGTGCCGTGAACGTCGACCCGAAAGACGGTGAAAACGCCATCGAGGAGATGCGCGCGGCGGGCTGCGCCTTCGCTCTCTCCCCGGATATCCGCTCGATATAAGCTCGTTTCGAGGAGATTCTCTTGGCTTTGGTGCGCGTGCAGGTTCCTGCGAGTACGACGAATCTGGGTCCTGGTTTCGATGCCCTGGGCGTCGCGCTCCGGATTTATAACCGTATAGAACTCGACAGCCTCCCCTGGGGCGTTGCGCTCGAAGTCGAAGGTGAGGGCCGCGACGTCATCCCCAAGGATGAATCGAACGTCTGCGTCCAGGCCGTAAAGCGCGTGTACGATCGGGTCGGCCGGCCCTTCAGCGGCTTGTGGATGAAGCAGCGCAACCACATCCCGCTGGCGCGCGGGCTGGGGAGCAGTTCGGCCGCCATCGTGGGCGGAATCGTGGGGGCGAACATCCTGCTCGGCAGCCCGTTGGGCATGGACGAACTCGTGCAAATCGCCGTGGAGATGGAAGGGCACCCCGACAACGTCGTGCCCGCGCTGATAGGGGGTTTCTGTATCTCGGCGACCACCACGGATGGACAGACCATCTACACGCGCATGCCCGTGGTGGAGGATTACCGCTGGGTCATCGTAATCCCCGACTTCGAAGTGAGCACGCATGCGGCGAGACAAAAACTGCCCGGGGAGGTTTCCCTGAGCGACGCGATCTTCAACGTCCAGAGGGTCGGTGCGCTCATGGCGGCGTTCGCCACCGGACGCGACGAGCTGTTCCGCGAAGCCATGCAGGACAGGCTGCACCAGCCCTATCGGGCGGAGTTGATGGGTCCGCTGGAAGAGGTATTCGAGGCCGCCTACGAAGCCGGCGCGCTGGGGGCGTGTATCAGCGGTGCGGGGCCTTGCATCCTTGCCATCTGCCGGCGCCATCCCGGCAGGGTGGGCAACGCCATGCGCGAGGTGTACCAGTCACGCGGCATCGGATGCCGGATGCACGTGCTCAGAATCGACCCGCGCGGCGCGCATGAAATCGACGCGGGCGCCGTTTACGGGCCGGAGTCCTCCTCGCTGGCCGGAACCTCAGTCTGAGACGGGGCGGGAATCTTTCGACCGCCACTTTCGCCAAAGATATTTCCCCCCCACCCAGACGGCCACGGCAACTACGAGGAGGATGAATACGGCCTTGCCCGTTCCCACCATCCTGCGAAAATCGTCGATGTGATCCCCGAAATACCAGGCAGCCGCAAGCAGCAGCGGCACGCTCAGGAGTGCGGCGGCCAGATCCATACCGAAGAATATCCGAATCGGAAGACGGGTGATCCCCGCCGCGAGAAACAGCGGCGCGCGCAGACCAGCGACGAACCGCCCGAAGAAGATGGCCTTTCTCCCGTGACGATCAAAGAAACTGTGCACTTTCTCCATGCGCTCGTGCGTTATGACGGAGCGAAGCAGACGGTACTCGAGCGCCTTGGGTCCCATCCAGTAGCCGAAGCCATAGATCATCAGGTCGCCGAGCATGATGCCGAGAAGGTTCACGGTGAGCGCGGGCCAGAAGGACATGGTGCCCAGGTGCACGAGATAGCCCGAGGTGATGATGGGGATGTCTTCGGGCACGGGGAGACCCAGGCCGCAAAGAAAAAGGACGAGAAATACCCCGCCATAGGCGAATTCCACCAGATATTCCTGGAGAAACTCGTACATCTCGATACTCCAGCTACACGGTAGGGTTATTGCTCCGAGGCGCGCGTACGTCGTATTTCAAGGTTGGCGAAATGTCCGCGCGCATCAAGCTTATCTGGGGCCGACGCACTCCAGCATGTTTCCGTCGGGGTCCTGGAAGAAGATGATGAACCGGCCCGGCACGACCTCGGTGATCTCGCCCATCATCTTCACGCCCGCCGCCACGAGTGCGTCGTGGGCTTCCTGTACGCTTTCGACGGTGAACGTCAGGTAGCGGTATCCGGTCGAGGCGTCCACGATTCCGCCGCCCGCCGGCGGGTCGGAATCCGCCTGGACGACCTTGAGCTGCACCTCGCCGGCCTGGAACGCCTTGAACTCGAACCTGCCCGATGCGCAGCCGGCCTGGGAGGCCTTGTCCGACGTAATCTCGACTTCGCGCACGATCGGAAGGCCCAGCACACCGCCGTAGAATTTCTCGGCGACGCCCAGATCCTTCACCACGATGCCGATGTCGATGGATTCTTTCGCCATTTTGATCAGAGACATTTCATGCTCCTGTCGTTTTGAGGGACATTCTTGTGATGCCCGCAGTCGATCTGTAAAGGGTTTCGAAACGGGGGGAGAATACCATTCTCCCCGTGCGGGGGAAACTCCCCGAGAGTGAGTTTCAGGCGTTGAGGCCGGGAGATACTCACCCCGTTCGAATCTTGCTAGAATCGGCGGACATCGCGCTTCAGGAACGGAAATCATTTTCGGCCTCGAAAGATGCGTGAGCGGTTTTTGCCCGGTGCAATGAGCAGGGGCGTCTATCATGGAGGGATTCGAATGCGTCTGGAAGGAAAAACAGCGGTCGTCACCGGAGGCGGCGGCGGAATCGGCCGGGGCATCATTCGCGCGTTCGCCCGCGAGGGTGCGCGGATTTGCGTGGTCGACATCAACGAGGAAGTGACTCAGCAGGGACTCGACGACGCGGGAGAGGGGGAGCATTTCGCCCTGGCGGCGGACGTGACGAGCGAGACGGAGGCGGAAAACATCATCCGCACCGCCATCGAGCGGATGGGGCAGGTCGACATTCTGGTGAACTGCCACGGCAGGGCTTCCGCGCTCATGGGAAACCCGATCGACAACATAACGCTCGAAGAATGGAACGCCGTCTTCAACGTGAACGCAACGGGCGTGTTCCTGATGTGCCGGGCCATCGCCGCCCATATGCGCGAGCGCAGGTACGGCAAGATCATCAACCTGGCCTCGCTCGCCGCGAGGCGCGCGAACGAGAACGTGCCGCATTATTGCGCTTCCAAGGCGGCGTGCATGAACTTCACCATGAGCCTCGCCAAGGAGATGGCCCCCTACAACGTGAACGTGAACGCGATCAACCCGGGCTTGCTCTGGACGAACCTCTGGGAGAAGGGCCACGGCGTCATCATCGGGGCGGAGACGGACAGGCCTCCCAGACGGGTATTCGACGAGTTCGTACAGGCGGCGGTCCCCCTGGGCCGCGAGCAGACCCCTGACGACGTGGGCCACATGGCGGTCTATCTCGCGAGCGATGAGAGCCAAAACGTCACGGGGCAGGGCCTGCTCCTCGCCGGCGGGGCCTGGATGGTTTAGAGAAGGTCTTTTCACCGAAAAATATGGCTGGGTGGTTTTGACCAGGTGTAACGGGACAAGACTTGTTTCAAGGGGCAATGCGAATGCGTCTGGAAGGGAAAAAGGCGGTCGTAACGGGCGGCGGCGGCGGAATCGGCCGGGCCATCGTCCGCGCTTTCTCCCGGGAGGGCGCGCAAGTTTGCGTGGTCGACTTGAGCGATGAGGCAACTCAAGGAGGACTCGACGACGCGGGCGAAGGGGCGCATTTCGCCCTGGCGGCGGACGTGTCGAGCGAGGCGGAAGCTGAGAACGTCATCCGTGCGGCGGTCGAGCGGATGGGGCATATCGACATCCTGGTGAACTGCCACGGCAGAGGGGCCGCGCTCGTGGGAAGGCCCATCGACCGGATAACGCTGGAAGAGTGGAACGCCGTCTTCGCGGTGAACGCGGCGGGCGTTTTTCTGATGTGCCGGGCTGTCGCTCCCCATATGCGCGAGCGCAGATACGGGAAGATCATCAACCTGGCTTCACTCGCCGCGAGACGCGCGAACGCGGACGTGCCGCATTATTCCGCGTCCAAGGCGGCGTGCATGAACTTCACCATGAGCTTCGCCAGGGAGATGGCTCCCTGCAACGTGAACGTGAACGCGATCAACCCGGGTCTTTTGTGGACGAACATCTGGGAGAAGGGTCACGGCGTCATCATCGGCGCGGAGACGGACAGGCCCGCGAGACGGGTATTCGACGAGTACGTCGAGGCGACGGTTCCCCTGGGACGCGAACAGACGACGGACGACGTGGGCCACATGGCGGTCTATCTTGCGAGCGATGAGAGCCGTAACGTCACGGGCCAGGGAATGGTCGTCGCAGGCGGGGCCTGGATGGTATAGCGGAGGAAAAAATGCGAGCAGTCGTGTTGAAAGAGTTCGGCGGTGTGGAGAATTTCGAGGACGCAGATTGGCCCGAGAGAGAACCCGATGCCGATCAGGTGAAGATCCGGGCGAAGGCGGTCTCCGTGAACCCGACCGATTTCAAGGCCAGACGGGGCGGCAACCAGGGCGCGGTTCCCATCATTCTGGGCAGGGATACTGCGGGCGTGGTGGAATCGGTGGGCGCGAACGTGTCGGAGTTCTCCCCCGGAGATGAGGTGATGGCCTATCTGCCGAGGTTCGGCGACAGCGGCGGGGACGGGTATGCCGAGTTCGTGTGCATCCACCAGGCATTCGTGGTGAAAAAGCCGGGGAACGCCACTTTCGAGCAGGCGGCCGCGCTGCCGCTCGTGTCGCTGACCGCCCATGAGGCGGTGATCATGAAGGCGCGCGTGCAGGCGGGAGAGGCGGTATTCGTGGCGGGCGGTTCGGGCGGCGTGGGGACCATGGGGCTTCAGATGCTCGCGCGCATCGGGGCTTCTCCCATCGTCGTGACGGCGGGGAGCGATGAGAGCGCAAAATACATCGAGGATTTGATCGCACCCGTCCCCGTCGGCGTGCTCAGGTATGCCGGGCTATCGCTCGATGAGTTGGCTGGCAAGGCGGTGGAGATGAACGGAGGCCGTCTATATCCGGCCACGTTCGATTTCGTGGGCCGCGAGATGAAGAAACTCTGCTGCGAGGTGGTGGACTACTGGGGGCGGATCTCCTCCATCGCGCCGGAACCGGGCGCGCCCATCGACGAGTTTTTCTCATCCCAGGAAGGCCCTCTGTTCACCAAGTCGGCTTCGTTTCACGGCACCTTCCTGCGCGCCCCCGTGCGCGGGGGCGGCCCCGCCTACTACGGCGTCTACAAGAAGGCGCTCGAGGAAATCCGCGACTGGGTGGAGGCGGGGGAGATCAAGGCGCCGGAGGTCACCGGCATGGGGGTCATGAACGCCGAAAACATCGCTGCCGCCCACACGCTCCTGGAAGGGGGCCACGTGCGCGGCAAACTGGTCTTGCGGGTAGGTGAATAGAACAGGTTCAAATGGGGGGGCGATGATAGAGCCTCGCATGAAGTATGAGAAAAAATTCGCGCAAGTCCTGGGCCGGAAGATGGCCTACGTGGAGGCGGGCGAGGGGGATCCTATCGTCTTTTTTCACGGCAACATCACTTCCTCCTACATGTGGCGGAACGTGATCCCCCACGTCGAGGGGCTGGGCCGCTGCATCGCGATAGACAACATCGGCCAGGGCGATTCCGAAAAGCTCCCCGGCTCCATGTACCGCTTGAGGGATCACCAGCCTTTCACGAACGCGCTCATGGATGCGCTTGGGGTCACGGAGAACGTCACCATCGTGACGCACGACTGGGGCGCGCAACTGGGCTTCACATGGGCGTCGGAGAGACAGGATGCGCTCAAGGGCGTCGTGATCTGCCAGGGGGTGGTCGGCGATTTCGAGTGGAGCCATTGGCCGCCCGAAGTACAGGCGCTTTTCAAGAGGTTCAGGAGCGGGGAGGGCGAAAAGCTCGTCCTGGAGCAGAACTTCTTCGTGGAGAAGATTCTGCCCGCCATGGTCATCCGCGAGGTATCTCGGGAAATTCACGACGAGTACCGGAGGCCCTATCGCAATCCCGGCGAGGACAGAAGGCCCACGCTCACCTGGCCGCGCGAGATTCCCATAGAGGGAGAGCCCGCGGACGTGCTCGAGATCATCGAGCGCAACAACGCCTGGCTGGAGCGACACCCCGTGCCGAAACTGTTCATCAATTCAGACCCCGGCGCCGTGCTCGTGGGGGAGCACCGCAGCATGATTCGCAGCTGGCCGAACGTGGAGGAGGTGACGGTGGCCGGGCTTCACTACTGCCATGAGGACTCGCCCGATGAGATGGGCCGGGCGATTGCGGAGTGGTATGCGTCACTTGATTGATTTTCGTCCCCGGAGAACGGGGCGCTCTGAGCCGCCGCGCAGGTTGCGATGAAACCGAAAATCGGCAGACGGAAATTTCTCAAGCGCGCCGGTCTCGCAGGCCTCGGCGCCCTGGGGCTGGCGGGAGGGTGCGCGAAGATGGGTCTGGGCATCAAGGGGCCGACGGCGCCGCCTCCCGAAGCGCAGGGCCTCGTCTCGCGCGAGGCGGAATCCCTCTACTGGCCGCACGGCGAGCCGGGCAAGTGGTTCAACCCCTGGTGGCCGAACCCGGGCTCGCGGGCCAATCTGTACAAATGGAAGTTCCTGTACCGAAACGAGTTCGCGGAGATCAAAAACGCCAAAACGCCGGAAGTTCCAGTCGTTTCCAACGACGGCGCGTATCTGGCGAAGCCGCAGGACGAGCCTTCCGTCACCTGTGTCGGGCATTGCGGCTTCATCATTCAGGACGGCCCGAACGTCGTCCTGGCGGACCCGCATTTCGGCGCGGGCGCTTTCTGGCATGGACGCCGTCAGCCCCCTGGCGTGCCTGCGGCCTCGATTCCGAAAGGCGCCGCGGCGCTGGTCTCCCACAACCATTACGATCACCTCGATTCATGGACGATTGAGAACCTGCCCGAAGACGTCACGTGGTTCGTTCCGATGGGGCTGGGCGGGTTCGTGGAGTCGCTTGGCAGGCGCGCCGTGGAGCTCGACTGGTGGCGGAGTGCTGAGCATGGAGACGTCCGCCTGACCTGCCTGCCCGCGCAGCACTGGTCGAACCGCTTCGGGATGGCGCGGGACTCCACGCTCTGGTGTTCGTGGCTGGTCGAAACCGGCGGGCGAAAGTATTATCACGGCGGCGACAGCGGCTATTTTCAAGGGTTTCGGGAGTTCGGCCGCAAGTTCAGCCCCATCGACGTGGCGATGCTCCCCATCGGCGCGTACGAGCCCCGCTGGATGATGCGCTACTCCCACATGAACCCCGCCGAGGGGCTGCGGGCGTTTCAGGAGCTGGGCGCGCGGTGGATGATCCCCATGCACTGGGGTACGTTCGACCTGACGGACGAGCCGCTCGACCATCCGCCCAGGGTGCTCAGGCAGCACATGGCCGAGACGGGCGCCGATGCCTCCCGCGTCAAGGTCATGGCGGTGGGCGAGAGGTGGCGATTCCTGTAAACTATTGACTTTACTCGACGAAACAGGGGAGAGAGCAGATATGAAGAAACGAAAGCATGAGGCCGAAGACGAGGAGGTCGCGCGCAATAATCTCAACCGCCTCTTCGGCAGGCTCGCCTTCGAGAAGGGCAACGCCTACGGACGCGGGGACGATGAGGAAGACCCGATCGCGCGGCTCAAGGACGATTCCATCGTCACCAGAAGGCGAGTAAAATCAAAGAGATCGACGGACGACGCCAAACCCCCCGAGGCCTATCCCGGACCTTAGGGCGCGCGATGAGGTACGCGCGCGCCGGGCGGACAACCTGAGCGGGGCGCAACTCCCTGCAAATCCGCGCATTTGCCGTCACCGCATGTATCGCAGGCCATGGCAGAATCCCCCTGCGCCTGGTTGCGGCGGCGTCTTTCCCGAAAAAATAATTTACACTTATTTATCGAAAAACCCCGTGAATTTATCTAATTTTATCTAATTTTTCGGATATTATTTTTTGCATTTTGCATGTTCCTCATTTCGCCGGAGCGTCCACCCGGCACCCGCGATCCGCGCCCGCTCCGCCGCCTGAAAAACCGGGGGCCGACCGGCGGCCTTCCGGGCATGCCCCACCGCCGCGAAAATCCCGTGACGGCAAATGCGCGGATATGCGCGGCAAGCCCGAACGGGGAGGAAGGAGGCGTCGAAGTGGCAGGGACAGGTCGCGACCCGGCCTTCCTGTGCACCCATACTTGACGGCCCATATGTTTATCTATATCATTACCTGATAGGTAACAAAATAAACTCGTTCCCTGGTTGCCGCCCGAAAGTTGGCGAAGTGGACATCGCTTTCCGAACCAGAAAACTTGAGAAGACACTCAACTCAGAGAACGAACTTCAAAAGGCGTATGGCGGACGCATGGCGGAGAGGCTCAAGTCGCGTCTGGCGGTTTTAAGCAACGCCCGGACGTTGGCGGACGTGCCGTCGACGCCGCCGGAGCGGTGTCATCCCCTGAAAGCAAAGCGCGAAGGGCAATACGCCGTCGATCTCGTTCATCCCCGAAGGCTCGTCTTCAAGCCGAACCACGATCCGGTTCCCGAAAAGGATGACGGCGGTATCGACCTGAGCCAGGTCACTTCGATGATCATCATCGAGGTGGTCGACTACCATTGAGGAGGTTCAAATCATGATCGGACCAGCCAATGCGTACCAGCCGGACTACGCAGTTGCGCCCGGAACGATACTTGCGGAACGCCTGGAGGCGCATGACATGTCGTATGCGGATTTCGCCCGCCGGTGCGGCCGTTCACCCAAACTCATCAGCGAAATCGTCGCGGGAAAGGCTCCCGTGGAACCGGAGACGGCCCTTCAATTCGAGAAGGTAACGGGAGTGGCCGCTCATATCTGGCTTGGGCTGGAGTCCGACTACAAGCTCCACCGGGCGCAGGAAGCCGAAGCCAAACAAGCGGCAAAATCCATTTCGTGGGCAAAGCGCTTTCCCGTAAACGCTCTTGTCAAGCGCGGGGTGATGGATAAGCCGTCCTCGAGCGCCGATAGCGTGTCGGGACTGCTCGCCTTTTTCGGCGTCGGCTCGGTCGAAGCCTGGGCCGTCAAATATGGATGGGCGAGTGTCAACTACCGGCATTCGCCGAGCTTCGAGAGCGACGAATGCGCTCTGGCGACCTGGCGCAGACTGAGTGAGCTTGAAGCCGAACGGCAAACTTGCGCCGAGTTCAACGCGGCTCGCTTCAAGCAATCCCTAAGGGAAATCCGTACGCTCACGCGCGAACCGTTCGGCGAAGCGATTCGCAGGGCGGGCGAGCGTTGCAATGAATCGGGCGTCGTCCTGGCCTTGATACCACCCTTGCCGAAGGCCGCCATCAGCGGCGCCGCATGGTGGCTTTCGAGCCAAAAGGCGGTGATCGCCCTGAGCGCGCGCCACAAGACGGACGATCATCTCTGGTTCACCTTGTTCCACCAAGCCGCGCACATCCTGCTGCACAGCAAGAAAGACGTTTTCATTGACTCGAAAGAAAACGGCGCGGAAGGACACGAAGCCGAAGCGAACCGCTGGGCTGCGGATTTCCTGATCCCGAGTGAGGTTTGGGAGCAGTTTGTCGAGGAAAAGCCCCAAAATGTCTCGACTGTTCGGCGGTTCGCGGAGGAGCAGGGCATCGCCCCGGGCATCGTAATCGGCAGGCTTCAACACGAACGCCGTCTGCCCTGGGGGCATCCTCTGAACAGGTTGAAGAAGCGTCTCGAATGGACGAAGGCTGGTAGCTGATTGCAGATGGCGGTGGACGCGAAAGGAGTTCAAGTGTTCTGGGAAGGGTTCGGGCGTTCTCGCCAGCTTGAAGCATCAGCCAGTTCCAGCGCGTGCCGTTTTTGTTCTTCTCGATCTTCGACCGCTGCTTGGGGCAATACGATATCGGCGTGATATGGGTTATTTTCTTTCGGTGAAGCAACGGCTTCTCGTTCATTTTCCCGTGCGCTTGAGGCGGTGAGGAAAGCCCAACCGCAGAAGGTAGCGTTAGGACGATTCGAGGCTACATCCTCGGCAATCTCGACGGCCTTATCCATCGGCGCCAAGCTCAGCCTGTCAACGGAAATCTTGGGTTCGCCTTCTTTTTCTAAAAATACATCCGCTGGGACTCTTGAGCGTTGTGCACGTCTCGCTCTGCGTCTTGAGAATACGCCGCGCCCGAGTTCCTCGTCCTGCCCGATGTTCTCGGGTGGTTTCTCAGGGTTCAATCGTTCTGTCGTTCAAGTTCTGCGATGGCTTCACGAATGAATCCGTCAGGAAGCGTTTCGGTGGTGGAATACCGGGCGCGTCGATGTTTGCCTTTCATGTTGACCAGGCACAACGCGCCGCCTTCCGAATCGCACAAGAGCAGCACGGAACTTCCTTTTCCATCTGGCGCGTCGATGGCGACTTCGCCGTCCGGCATGGGATAAACCTCGAAGCGGCGTGGCGATATGGCGTACATTTCCCTCAACAACCGTTTCGCATCTTCGAGAACAACCTCTTTCGGTACGGGAAACCCTTCTTCTTCAGCTTCCTCGACGACTTCATCGAGATCGCGCAAGGCGTCGGCAAGTTGTATGGGGAAGTGCTCTGCGCCATGTGTGGCGAACTCTCCAAGCAAAACCCAATCCCGTGGCTTGAGCTTCGATTGCCCCGGATGAAGAAACGGCAATATACAGGACAAGATATTGCCGGGTTGTGATTCAGGTTGTGGAGCATCCTCAAAAAGTGTTTTTCGAACCGCTGGAAACCAACTCGAAGAACTGAAACTGGTCCTGCCGACTACATGTATCCTGTGAACCGACCTCGCGCCCAGATTCAGATGTGAACCCCGATGCTCAAAATCGGCTACCAGTTGCTCAATGTCGGCTGCCGTCTCTGAATCCGGTATTGGTTCCGGACCTGTTGCAATGGACATCATCCCTCCCCACAGAACTTGCTCGTTAAATTGTAAAAGTCCTCCAGATCGCTACCCCAAGAATCCAGAATCGACCATAAACGCGTGATGCGAGACTCCGCATCCGTCTCCGTCAACTCACGATGAATATTCGCCTGAAACAGTGTTCCAGATGTTGTTTGATCGTTTTCCGCTACGTCCGCACCGCCGATATCAAGGAAAATAGTTCTCTCTGTGTAGCGATATATGGCTTTTAGCTGGCCCTCAGGAATCACGTCCTTGAATGACATCCATAAGCCATTGTCGCGAACCATATTGACAACAGGATTTGGTTCTTGCCCAGACACAATACCTTTCGGGTTAATGCCGATGGCGCGGTAAGGTACGTGGGGAACACATTCTAAATAGCGCTTCGCGACTTCAGGAGACACGACATTCTTTCTGTCTAAAGTTCCAGACTGTCCAATTATGACACGAGCAGGATCCGACACTATTGTAATCCCATTTTTGAATATCACCTGGGAAAATGCAGGCGTGGAAATGGGTGAGTCTTGAACCTCATAGCTGTCGTCCACGATTTTGTTGTAGCGCAGGAAGTCGGGATTGATGATAGATGGATTATTGGAATTCGCCACCAGCACGACGGATAACTCGATCAGTTTGGTTTCATTTCCCCCATGAGAATCAGGAGGTTGCGTCTGATTCATACAATGCGGCCTTCCTGTGATAGAAATTTAGACGGTAGTGGATTATGTAGTTTTTATTTCGCAAACGCAACGAAGAACGTTGCCGATATCCTTATGGCGAATTTTGTGATGTCCGAAATAACGCTATGACGGCAAATGCGGGCAAATGCGCAGGTTCTCCCCTGCGAAAACGCAGTCTTTGGGTAGGCCCCTGCGCCTGTCCGGTCCGCTGTCTGGGCGAGGTGGAATCGTGCGCGAAAAACCTGTACCGGTCCCGCCGAGGCGCGGGCGGCGCATTTACCGCCCCGAACCCTTCAATACGCCGCCCTTCGACAAGTTCAGGGCAGGCTCTTCGGCGGCGGCTCGGGGTGAGGAGCGTTGGAGGGCTTCGCGGCTTCGCAGGGCGAGGTCGATACGAGGGCGCCCTCCCTCATTCCGAGCAGGCGCGCTTGCGCGCCGTATCGAGGGAGAGCCGGGACGTCATCCGCCTACCGGACGGCGTCGCTGGTTCCGAGGCTCGGCGTAAAGGACCAGGGCCGATAAGGCGTGCACCTCGACGTCATCTCCCAGGTATGTTCGCAGGACCCGATCTTGGGATTGCGCACGCGTACGTCGTAAGTGAATTTCCCTCCTTGCCCGTTGCATGCTCGTTTCTTGCTCACGCACTTGCGGTGAAAATCGTTCGCGCTCGCATTCACCGAAGCTCGGCATACCTGCCAATCGGTGTCCGTTCGCATACGCTCCAAGTTTCGTATATACCCCGCGCCCGTACCGGGAGAAGGCCCCTCCTCGCTGCAGGGGTCGCTCTCCCGTGTTCTCGGCGCTCATCCAAGTCCGTCGTCCCGCCGGATCCCTACTCGAAACAGCCGTAAGTGCCCCCGTTCGCCGACAGGAAGCGTGGAGTGAACGGGGCTTTGCAAGCGATATGTCGAGCGGTTCGACCTCTGTTGTGGCATATGTCCATATTCGGGTCGGGCTCCCATCTGTTGGGCCGAAGCGTCTTCCCCCAAGCACCGGGGGAAGTGTAGGCGCCTTTGAAGGGATAATTCGCCTTGAAAGGGTATTCGCCAAGACACACCCCAACGACTTCAATCGTGTAGCTGCACGTGTTCGTTATCTCGTTGTCGGCTACGTTGAACCCGCCCTTTAATCGCTTCCTTTTCAGGCAGTGCGCGGCGTCGGCGTTGAGCGCCTGCTTCGGCCTCCAGGTCGTCCGCGTTCGGGCTTGTTGTTGTCTCAGGCGTTCGGCGCGCCGCCTTGCGGCCATCTCCTCGCGTCTCCTGGCTTCCTGGCGCAGGCGCGCCTGCCGTTCGCGCCTCGCCTCCTCTCGGCGGCGCCTGTTTTCTTCTTGCCGTTTCCTGTATTCCGCCTGTCTCCGGGTCTCCTCGCGCTGCCTTCTGGCCTCCGCCCGTCTGCGCGCCTCCGCCTGCCGTCTTCTGTATTCGGCCTGTTTGCGTCTGTTCTCCGCGCGGATTCTCGCGTTCTCGCGCTCCTGCGCCCTGCGCTGCCGCCGTATGCGCTCAAGCGCCCTCTGGCCCCCGGTGGCCTGGAAAAGCCCCCCCGAACTAGAAGAGGAGCGCCGCCTGGACGAGTAGGAGCGGCTGGAGCCGGACGAGTAGGATGGCGAGGAACTGTACGAGCGCGCTCGCTGTGCGGCCCTTCTGCGCGCCCGTTCTCTTTTCTTCTTCTCCGATCCGTATGCGCGCCCCAGTGAACCCGCCTTGGCCAGGGCCTGCCTGACGTCCGCGCGCTTTGCGATGCCCTTTTTGTCCTTGTCCTCCGCCCTGTCCCCGTCGCGGTTTTTGATGTTGGGGTCCGCCCCGGCCTGGAGCAGGGCGATGGCGACAGCGGAGTTTCCCGCCTGGAAGGCGTCGTGCAACAAGGTATCCCCGCGCCCGTCCCGATCATTCGGATCCGCGCCGGCCTTTACCAGGGGGGCGAGGACGGCGAGATTCGGTTTGTAGGCATTTGCCGCTGTTCGTAGGGGGGTAATGCCGTGTTTCGATTTTGCACTCACGTCGGCCCCGGCTTTCAACAGGGCGGCGAGGACGGCGGGGCTCCTGTTCCAGCGGGCTGCCCAGTGCAAGGGGGTATTGCCTTTTTTGTCGCGCGCGTTGAGGTCTGCGCCCGCTTTTGCCAGGGCGGCGGCGACGGCGGGGTTCTTGTTCCAGCGGGCTGCCCTGTGCAAGGGGGTATTGCCCCGTTTATCGCGCGCGTTGAGGTCTGCTCCGACTTTGTGCAGGGCGGCGGCGGCGGCGAAGTTCTTTTTCAAGGCTGCTATGTGCAAGGGGGTATAGCCCCGTTTATCGCGCGCGTTGAGGTCTGCGCCCGCTTTTGCCAAGGCGGCGACGGCGGCGGGGTTCTTGTTCGAGGCTGCACCGTGCAAGGGGGTATAGCCCCACTTGTCGCGCGCATTGGGGTCTGCGCCCGCTTTTAACAGGGTGGCGGCGGCGGGGTTCTTGTTCCAGCGGGCTGCCGTGTGCAAGGGGGTATAGCCCCGTTTATTGCGCGCGTTGAGGTCTGCGCCCGCTTTGAGCAGTGTGGCGAAGACAGCGGGGTTCTTGTTCAAGGCTGAGTAGTGTAAGGGAATAGCGTCATATTGATTGCGCGCGTTGAGGTCTGCGCCCGCTTTGAGCAGGGCGGCGGCGACGGGGAAGTTCTTGTTCGATTGGGCTGCACCGTGCAAGGGGGTATCGCCCTGCTTATCGCGCGCATTGGGGTCTGCACCCGCTTTTACCAGGGTGGCGACGACAACGGGATTCTTGTTCCAGCGGGCTGCCGTGTGCAAGGGGGTATTGCCCTGTTTGTCGCGCGCATTGGGGTCTGCGCCCGCTTTGAGCAGTGCGGCGACGGCTTTATGCGTCTTTCTGCTCGCTGCCGCGTCGCTGCTCACCACCTTCTTCGCGGCGGTCGCTTTCTCGGGCGTAGGCTCGGGCTTGCTCACTTGCGCGGACTCGCCGGCGGCTTTATTGAGCAAAGCGGCCACGGCGGGGTTGCCGTTCAATCCGGCCCTTTGGAGAGGAGTCTTGCCGAAACTGTCCCGCGCGTTCGGATTGGCCCCGGCTTTCAGCAATGCGGCGACGACGGCGGGGTTCTTGTTGTAAAGCGCCGCCCAATGCAGGGGGGTCCTATCCCACTCGTCGCGCGCGTTCGGGTCGGCCCCGGCCTTGAGACATTCGCTCATGCGCGCGGGCGTCGCGGCCTGGAAGAAGGCCAACGTATTCCAGCCCGCGCAGCTGGCGACGATTGCGGGGTTCTTGTTGTAAAGCGCCGCCCAATGTAGGGGGGTCCTGCCCCATTCGCCGCGCGCGTTCGGGTCGGCCCCGGCCTTGAGACATTCGCTCATGTGCTCGGGAGTCGCGTCCGTGAAAAAGTCGCGCGTGTTCCAGCCCGTGCAATTCACGTCGGCGTTTTTTTCTTTGCCCGAAGCCGCCGGTGCGCGGCTCGCTACGGCTTTCGTTTCTTTCGCCGGAGCCTCGTCGGCGCGCGCCACGCTCTTTGGAGCGCTCGCCTTCGCGGGCGCAGGCTCGGGCCTGCTCACTTGCGGGGACTCCCCGGCGGCCTTCCTGAGCAATGCGACGACGGCGGAGTTGTCGTTATATCTGACCCAATGGATAGGGGTCTTGCCGTATTTGTCCCGCGCGTTCGGGTCGGCTCCGGCTTCCAGCAACGCGGCGGCGACGGCGGGATTCTCGTTCCGGGCTGCATTATGGAGGGGGGTAGAGCCCCATTTGTTCGGCGTTTTCGGCTCCGCCCCGGCTTTAAGCAATGCGGCGACGACGGCGGGGTTCTTGTTGTAGAGCGACGCCCGGTGCAGGGGGGTCCTGCCCCATTCGTCGCGCGCCTTGGGGTCGGCGCCGGCCTTGATGCATTCGTTTACTTCCTCGGGCGTTGCGGTTTTGAAGAAGTCCGGCGTGTTCCATCCCGGGCAACTTGCGGCGGCGGCTTTATGTGTCTTCCTGCTCGGGGCCGCGTCGCTGCTCACCATCTTCTTCGCGGCGGTCGCTTTCTCGGGCGCAGGTTCGGCTTTTCTTGCCTGTACGCCCGTCTTCCCGGCGACTTTCCTGAGCAAAGAGGCGACGGCGGGGTTGCGGTTCTTGAGCGCGCTATTCAGGGGAGTATTGCCCCATTTGTCACGCGCGTTGAGGTCCGCGCCTGCTTCGATCAGCGCGGCGGCGACGGCGGGGTGTTCGCTGTAAAGCGCAACCCAGTGCAAGGGGGTAGTGCGCCACTGGTCGCGCGCGTTCGGGCTTTCGCCCGCCTTGAGGCATTCGCTCACGCGCGCGGGCGTCGCGTCCAGGAAAAAAGTTCGCGTGTTCCAGCCCGGGCAATTTGCGGCGGCGGCTTTATGCGTCTTCCTGCTCGGGGCCGCGTCGCTGCTCACCATCTTCTTCGCGGCGGTCGCTTTCTCGCGTGCAGGTTCGGCTTTTCTTCCCTGTGCGCCCGTCTCCCTGGCGGCTTTCTTGAGCAAGGCGAGGACGGCGGGGTTTTTGTTGTTGGCCGCTGCGCGCAGAGGGGTATTGCCTAGATTGTTCTTCGCGTTGGGGTCGGCGCCCGCCTTGAGCAATGCGGCGATGACGGCGGAGTTTTCGTTCGACCATGCCGCCTCATGCAGGGGGGTATAGCCTTTTTCGTCCCGCGCGTTGGGGTCTGCGCCGGCTTTGAGACAAGCCACAACGTGCTCCGGTGTCACGGTTTGCCAAAAGGCGGGTGTGTTCCAGCCACCACAATTCGCGGCGGCGGTCTTTTCTTTGGTCGCAGCCGCCGGTGCGCGGCTCGCTTCGGCTTTTGGTTCTTTCGCCGGCGCCTCGGCGGCGCGCGCGGTGCGCTTTGCGGCGGTCGCCTTCTTGGGCGCGGGCCTGGGCTTGCCCGCCTGCGGCGCAACAGCGGCTTTCCTGAGCAAAGCGGCTACGGCGGGGTTATCGTGATACGCCGCATAGTCAAGAGGAGTGCCCCCGAATTTGTTCCACGCGTTCGGGTCGGCCCCGGCTTCCAGCAGGGCGGCGGCGACTGCGGGGTTCTCGCTCGACTGGGCTGCGTAGTGCAATGGAGTATCGTTCCATTGGTCTCGCGCGTTGGGGTCGGCGCCCTTCTTGAGGCATGCGCTCACCCTCTCGGGCGTCGCGGTTTTGAAGAAGGCGCTCGTATTCCAGCCGGCGCAACCCGCGGGGACGGGGCTTTTCGCCCGCGTGGCAACAGCGGCGGCCGGGGCTGGCGTCGTCCCGGAAGCGGAGCCTTCATCCATCGTTTTGCAGGACGCGGTCACGGCGAGCAGCGCCGCCAGCGCCGCCAGTTTCATCCAGTGGTGAGTCATGATCATCTCCTTCCGGAGAGAGTTTCGACCCGAGACAAAAGGCGTCGTTCGAATCTGTGAAAACGGATGTGCACTTTCGTTTTTTTGATGATCCTAATCAAGAATCCGCTTCCTGTCATCCCCGCCCCGATTGCCGCCGTGCGGCCGGCGGTGCTATTTTTACCCGCGACGGCTCGCGCTTGTAACCCGCTGTCCACTGCCCGTTCAGGTCGCCATCACTCGTTTTCATGGGAGGTCGCCGCATGAAAGTCCTCATCAAAAGCCCCTGGGGGTCGGACGAGTCCACCAAGGCGTCCTTCGCCTTTCAGCACGCGAACGCATTCGCCGAAGCCGGCCACGAGGTGCGGCTGTTCCTGCTCGGCGAGGCGGTGAGCCTGATGAAGGATGCGGTGTTGAACGCGGTGACGCCCGTGGGCTGGCCGCCCCTGCGGGAGACGTTCGCCCGAACTGTAGAACACGGGATTCCCGTCAACATATGAACGGCGTGTTCGCGGGCCCGTGCGGTCACCGAAGCCGACCTGGAAGGCAAGAACGCGCGTTTCGTGACGCCGCCGGACCTCGTGGCCCTGGTCGAATGGGCCGACAAGGTCCTGAGCGAGTAGTCAAACCCGACCGGGGAGGGGCTGTTGAAAAACCTCTCTCCGCCTCATCCTGAGTAGCGGCCCTTCGACAGGCTCAGGACAGGCTCCCTCGACGTCGCTCGGGACAAGTTCCGCCCCCCACCTTCTTCATCCTGAGTAGGCGCGCAAGCGCCGTATCGAAGGTCAAACGCGATTGATGAATGAGTGTTTGCTCTCGCCACGGCGCGAATTCCTCGCCCTTCGATACGCCGCCTTCGGCGGCTACTCAGGGTGAGGCGAACGGGGCCGCTACTCGGGGCGAAGGGGTTGTTTAAAAAGTCCACAGAAGGAGCGCGCCAGATTTCACTCCCCCCTTGAGGGGGTTGTTGAAAAAGTCCTCGGGAAGCGATTTTGGATTTCACGCATGTTTTTGAATTTCACTCCCCCCCTGAGGGGGAGTCGAAGAGGCCGAGCGGTTTGTGCGAAGGCCGATTCGGTGGGGGGCTCTTTTCTGTGGCATGTCCCCCCACTGATTCGCTTGCGGGCTTACGCCCTTAGCTCATCGTCTGGCTTTCCCCTCGGGAAGCCAGACCCTCAAGGGGGGAGTTGATTCATTTCTGGGGGCTTTTCAACGACCCTCTATGCGACCCGCCGCTGCGATTCCCCATTCACAGGCGACTCACGTGGCTTTTATGGTATGCTCCTTCATCATCAACTGAAGAATCAAATTTCGATTGCCGCTTCGTCGCCGGGTCATCTCACAAAAGAGGGAAACGGCGCGAAACGCCCGCCTGCTCCGGCGCCGGCGGCTCTCCGCAAGGGAGGTTTTCATGACAGACAGCACCCGCCAGAAACCGCTCGACCTGCTCGTGAGGGGCGGCACGATCGTATCCGGCCAGGGCCGCCAGGAGGCCGCTCTCGGCGTCCGGGACGGGAGGGTCGCCTGTATCGGCGCGCCCGAGAGCATGCCGGCCGCCGAAGAGGTCCTGGATGTCTCGGGCAAGCTCGTTCTTCCGGGCGTCATCGACCCCCACGTCCACTGCAGGGCGTACTCCAACCATATCGATTCCCTCGCCGACGTCGCGCGCAGCGCCGCGCACGGCGGCGTCACGACCATGGTCGTCTTCGCCACGGGCGAGGAGAACGAGACCATGCTCACCACGCTGGGGCGCATCCGCGAGGAGGGCGAAGCGGGGAGCGTGGTCGACTTCTCGCTGCACGCCTGGATATTCGAGGATTTCGAGTATCTCGCCGAGATCCCCAAGGCCATCGAGGGCGGCGTCACGACCTTCAAGGTCATGATGGGCTACAAGAAGCGGGGCCGCGGCCGCTGCATCCCGGACGAATACTTCTACGCGGCGCTCGACATCGTGGGGCGTCACGGCGGCATGGTGCTCGTCCACGCCGAAAACGGCCCCGTCATCGACTACCTGGAGAACAAGGCGTTCGACGCCGGGCTGGACGGCGCCGACTTCCAGGAATTCTCACGCCCGCCGGAGCTCGAGGCCGAGTCGGTCGCGAAATCGATCCACCTGGCCGACCTCGCGGGCTGCCCGCTCTACATCGTTCACTTGACGGCGGAGCTGGCCCTGGATGAGGCGCGTCGCGGGCTCACCGCCGGCAAGGACATCGTCGTGGAAACCTGCCCGCAGTACCTGACTTTAACAGGAGATGCCATACGGGAGATGGGCGCACCGGCCAAGGTGGCGCCTCCGTTGCGGGCGGAGGCCGACATCGAAGCGCTCTGGAAGGGTATCGGGGAAGGATGGATCAGCCTCATCGGGAGCGACCACGCCCCCTACACGAAGGCGCAGAAGAACGATCCGCCCTTCACCGAATCGCCCTTCGGCGCGCCGGGCATCGAGACGCTTCTTCCGGTTCTCTACAGCGAGGGCGTCGCCCGGGGGAGGATTTCCGTCGAGCGCCTCGTGCAGCTCACGAGCGAGAATCCCGCGCGCGCCCTGGGCTGCTACCCGCAGAAAGGCGCGCTCCTCGTCGGCTCGGACGCCGACCTCGTCGTGGTCGACCCGGAGGGGAGTTCGAGGGTGACGGCGGCGGGGCAGCACACGAACTCCGACTACTCGCTATTCGAGGGTTGGGAGCTCAAAGGCAAACTGGAGCTCAGCCTCCTGCGCGGCAAGCCGCTCCTCCGGGACGGGGAACTCGTGCAGGAGCCGGGCTACGGGCAGTTCGTCCCGCGCGGCAAGCCCGAAGCCGTCCTGTAGGAGGATGGAGCCATGAAATTCGCCCTGCACTACAGCTACCAGTCCCGCACCGGGGACTGGGTGGGCGCCTATCACAATTCGCTTGAGCAGATTGAACTGGCGGAGGGGTACGGCTTCGACATGGTGACGACGAGCGAACACCACATGGTGGAGGACAACGGCTATTTCCCCTCCAACATGGTGACCGCCGCCGGCATCGCCACCCGGACGGAGAAGATGCGAATCGGCACCTGCGTCCTCCTTCTTCCCTTCTATCACCCGCTGGCGGTGGCCGAGGACGCGGCGGTACTGGACATCATGTCCCGGGGCCGCTTCGTGCTTGGGGTGGGGCTCGGCTACAGGCGGGAGGAATTCGCGGCGTTTGGTGTCCCTTTCGAGGATCGCGCCGCCCGTTTCGAAGAAGCTCTCGGGCTCCTTCGCAGGCTGCTGACGGAGCGGGGCGTGACGCACCCGGGCCCCTGCTTCCCGATGGAGGACGTCACCCTCATGCCCCGGCCGGAGCAGAAGCCGTGCCCGCCCATCTGGGTGGGGGCCAAGCTGCCCGCCGCCGTCCGCCGCGCCGCGCGCATGGGAGACGCATGGCTCGCCGATCCGGTCACGCCGCTCAAATTGCTCAAGGAGCGGAAACAGGTCTATCTCGACGCCCTGGCCGAGGCGGGGAAGGACGCGTCCGGCGTGGAGTTCCCCCTGAGGCGCGAAGCCTACGTGGCTGAGGAGAGCGAGCAGGCCTGGGAGGAGGCGTGCGACCCCATCCTCTACAACTACCAGGAGTATCTCGACTGGGGCCATCTGGTGGACGACGAGGGCAGGCCGGTGAAGCGGGGCGCCGAAGCCACGGAAAATCTCAGGCAGCGCTTCATCCTGGGTTCGCCGGATGACTGCATCCGCCAGATCGAACGATACCGGGACGAACTCGGAACGACCTCGATGCACTTCCGCATCCAGTTTCCGGGCCTCGATCACGCGAAGATCATGAACGCGATTCGCCTGCTCGGAGAGGAAGTCCTCCCCCATTTCCAGCGCACGGCAGAGTAGCAGCGCGCCGGGGCATGACCGCCGGGAAGTCGCCTCGAGCCGGACTTTGGAGGGTTGTTGGAAAAGTCCTCCTCGCTCAGAATTGACCACCGTCGTCATTCCGGCGAAAGCCGGAATCCATTTTGACTTTTTACCGGGCGGGGCGGCCAAGACCTTGTTGTTGCCCGGCGGCCGGATGCGGAATCCAGAGAATTCGCCTTTCGTTTTTGTGTTCGATTCCGCTTCTCCCCGCCCGAGAGTAAAGACGTCCGAACGAGGGGGCGAAAAGGCAAAGGCGAAAATGGATTCCGGCTTTCGCCGGAATGACGATCATAAGCAAAGGGACGCTTGTGTGGGGCTGTTGAAAAACCCGGAGAGGAAATTTGTTTGTGTGTAGGGGACGCATATATGCGTCCCTGGTTTTTCGCCGCCCTGCGACGGGCCGCATGTATGCGGCCCCTACACTCCCTTCGCCAAGGCGGAATCCGATTGCCGTCATTCCGGCATTGCAGGCCTTTTCAACAACCCCGAATAAGAAGGGTTCGCCGGCTGTGAAGGGAGAACGATGATGGGCCCCGCAGACTCCGCAGGCGGCGACGCGCGCCTGGAGCCGGACATCTCATGGCGCCGGATGCTCGCCGTATTCTGGCGGGTCGGGATACTCTCCTTCGGCGGCCCGGCGGCGCAGATAGCGGTCATGCACCGAATCCTGGTGGAGGAGGAGAAGTGGCTCGACGAGCCGAGGTTCCTGGGCGCGCTCAGCTTCTGCATGCTGCTGCCCGGCCCCGAGGCCATGCAGCTCGCCACCTACTCGGGGTGGCGGCTTCGCGGCGTGCCCGGCGGGCTGCTGGCGGGCCTCCTGTTCGTGGTGCCGGGCGCTCTGGTGGTGCTCGGGCTGGCGATGCTGTACATGGCCGTGGGCCACCTGCCGGTCATGGCCGCGCTGTTCCTGGGGATCAAGGGCGCGGTTCTCATCATCGTGATGGAGGCATTGCTGAGGGTGGCGAAACGAGCGCTGCACTCCGCCGTGCACTGGGTCATCGCCGGCCTGGCCTTCGTGGCCATCTTCTTTCTGTCGGCTCCCTTCCCCCTCATCATCCTGGCATCCGCCCTGGCCGGATTTTTCCTGCTGGGCGGCGGGAGCGCCGGAGAGACCGGGAGCGGGCGGGGCGGCGGGTCGGTATCCGGCACGGTGAGGACGGTGGCGATATGGATGGCCGTCTGGTGGACGCCGGTGCTGCTGCTGGCGGCCCTGGGCGGCTACGAGGTTCTGGTGCGGATCGGCAATTTCTTCTCCCGCCTCGCGGTGGTCACGTTTGGCGGCGCCTACGCGGTGCTCGCCTACCTGGCGCAGGACGTGGTGACCCATAAGGGCTGGTTGAGCGCCGGTGAAATGATGGACGGCCTGGGGCTGGCGGAAACCACCCCGGGGCCGCTGATACTGGTCACGGAGTTCGTCGGCTACGTCGCAGCCTACCGGGCGGGCGGCGTGAGCATGGGAATCGCCGGCGCGCTGGTCACGCTCTGGGTCACGTTCGCGCCCTGTTTCCTGTGGATATTCGCGGGCGCGCCCTATATCGAGCAGCTCACGGCCCAGCCGAGGCTGAAGGGCGCGCTGGAGTCGATCACGGCGGCGGTGGTGGGCGTCATCCTCAACCTCTCCATCTGGTTCGGCCTGCACGTCCTGTTCGCCGAACTGCCGACCGTGGAAATCGGCCCGGTCAAGCTGCTGGCGCCGGTCTGGCACACCCTGGACTGGCGGGTTCTGCTCGTCGGCGCCGTGAGCGCGATCATGCTCCTGTGGCGGCACCAGTCTCTCATGAGAACCCTGGGCGTCGCGGCGCTGATGGGTATCGGGTTCGCTGCTTTGGACCACTTCGCCGGATAGCGGAACAGGCGGGGGACGACGGCGCCGGACGGCGGAGCGGTTGGGCACGGACTCGCCGGGGTGCAATGGAATTGCAGCGAATCCGCTTTCGTTTTGATTCCACGCTGCGGATGGCGCCCCTGGAAGGGGGCTGTTGAAAAGTCCTCGTCAGTCGTTGTTGCGGTTGTAGTAGGGACAACCCTTTGGGGTTGTCCTGCCCTCCGTGGTTGTCCTTTTGCAGGATGGTTAGAATCAGGACAGGCACGGAGGCCTGTCCCTACGGGGCGGTGCCTCCTCGGTCGGTTCGATTGCCCCCCCATTTGTTGAAAGGCAACCCCCCCTACCCCCCTTATGGGGTTGTTGAAAAAGCTCCCCCTCGCGCGGAAGTGACCACCGCCGTCATTCCGGCGAAAGCCGGAATCCATTTTGACTTTTCACCGGGCAGGGCGGCCACGACCTTATTGTCGCGCGGCGTCCGAATGCAGAATCCAGAGAATTCGCCTTTCGTTTTTGTGTTTGATTCCGATCCGCCCCGCACGGGAGTAAAAACGTCCGAACGAAAAGGCGAAGGCGAAAAATGGATTCCGGCTTTCGCCGGAATGACGAACAAAACCACACCGCCTCATCCTGAGTAGGCGCGTAAGCGCCGTATCGAAGGATGCCTCTTGCCACGGCGCGAGCCCCTCGCCCTTCGATACAAACGCTCCTTTCTCAGTCGCGTTTTACCTTCGGCGGCTACTCAGGGTGAGGAAAGAGGTGTCGGCGGTTTCCAGGGGATGCATACAGAGCTTTTCCAACAACCCCGATACAGGAGGGTTTGCGGAGTCCATCTGTTTTGCTTTTTTTATTTTCTGGTTGGTTCCCGCCAGTGACGAGGAGATGAAAAGCCGGAGTATTGCCATTCCGCTCTGCGCCGGATTCCGCATTCCCTCCCGCCTTGGTCGGAAATGATTGCCGGAATGACGGCAATGGTTGATTCCAGGCGGGGCGGGGTTTGCAACTACCCCTAGAAGCTCAGCGAGATGTCGCGGTGGTTCGACATGCAGGCCGCCACGGGTTTCGCGAGCCGGGTTGGGAGCCGCTCGAGCTGCCGGATCCCGATGGTTCCGCGTATGGCGGCTTCGTAAGTGGCCAGGCCGGAGTCGAGCTCACGGGCGGCGCGGGAGCGCCAGGCCACCTCGCGCTCGAACAGGGCGATCACATCTTTCAGGCGCTTTTCGGCGCGCTTCAGGCCTGACTTGCCGCGCCTGGAATCCGAGCGCGCCCTGGAGAGGTTGGAACGTAAATTGTAGGTTCCGGGAACTTTTCTGAACGCCCGCTCGGCTTCACGGATGGCGGAACCCGCCTTTTTGGCCGTCTGCGTCTGGAGGATTTCGGGCAGCCTCTTGAGCTTGGCACCCGCCTTCTCAAGAGCCGCTACCTTCGCCAGCATCTCGCGCACCTTGCGCACGGAAGTGTAGGCGTCGTCCACGTTGCGCCGGTAGTTGCGGCGGGCGCGGGTTTCCTTCTTTTCGAGCGTCAGGTAACGACGGCGCATCTTCTTCCCGCCTTCGGGGCGTCTCGCCTCGGCGCGGGCCCTTTGCTTCGTCAACTCCTCGATCTCGTGGCGCAGCGCCGCCGCGGCGTCCGTGTCGCCCCCCATGCGCCGGATGGTGGTGCGGATCTCGCGGATCTCGCGGTCGATCCGCCTTTCCTCCGCGTTGACGCGCCTGATGACGGTATGCAAGGGCTTGTAGGTTTCCCCGAACTTCTTTCGCTCGGCATTTGTGCGGCGCACCTGCGCGACCAGATCGAAAGTCCGGGCCGCCTTCTCCATGCCGCCGGTCAGTTGCCCCCGGACTTTTTTGGGCAGATAGCCGGTATCGAGTTTCTGCGCGGTTCGTATGCTCGCGCGTATCGTCTCGCCGTCGCGGTCGTACTGCTCGAAGAGGTGCTGCTCCAGGCAGTTCTGTAAGCGCGGGTTCCGCGGCGGCGGCGCGGTCTCGCCGGTGAGCGAGGTGCGCATCGGCAGGTAGTTCACCAGGGGAGGATAGAAGCCGACGATGCCCAGGGCCAGGAGTTGCAGCACGATGAAGGGGACCACGCCCTTGTAGATGTCCGTCGTCAGCACGTCGGGCGGCGCCACGCCGCGCAGGTAGAACAGCGCGAAACCGAACGGCGGCGTCAGGAAGGAGGTCTGCATGTTGACGCCTATCATCACCCCGAGCCAGACCGCGGTGACGTTGGCCGAGGGGTCCGAGAGAAGGATGGGGGCCACGATGGGCACCACCACCACCGCGATCTCGATGAAATCGAGGAAAAAACCCAAGATGAAGATGACCGCCATGACGACGATGAACTGGCTCCAGAAACCGCCCGGCAGGGTGGTGAGGAACTCTTTCACCAACTCCTCGCCGCCGAAGCCCCGGAAGGCGGAGGTGAGCATGGCCGCGCCCAGGAGGATGATGAAGACCATGGCCGTCGTCTTGGCGGTCTCGACCATGACGCCCGCGAGCATGTTCTCGCTGCGGTAGGCGCGCCAGCCGCTCCAGGCCACGGAGACCAGCAGCCCGAAGACCGCGATGGCCGCGAACGTCACGCCGATGGCCTCGTAGGCGCCGTGAATGGTGCGTATGTTCAGATCGAAGGTGGCCAGCAGGATGAAGAGCGCCAGCAGGGAAAGGCCCGCGATGATGGCCGGCGTGTAGCACCCGCGCTGCCCTTCATTCAAGCGGTACCCCGCCATGATGGTGGCGCCGACGGCGCCGATGGCGCCGGCCTGGTTGACCGTGGCGACCCCCGCGATGATGGAGCCGAGGACGGCCAGGATGAGCGCCAGGGGCGGAATGAGCGCCAACAGGACGCGGAAGGCGAACTGGCGGTCGAAGCTTCCTATCATGGGGATGGCCGGCGCGGTGCCGGGCCGTATGAGGGCGACCGTGAGAATGTAGATGACGTAGAGGCCCACCAGCACCAGGCCGGGAACGATGGCCCCCAGGAACATGTCGCCCGCGCTGGCCGAGGTGATGCTGAACTCCGTGGGCATGATGAACTGGCCGGTGGAGGCCTTGAAGTCCACCAGCCGCAGCGTGCCCGCCTGATCGGTGGCGTTCGAGAGCTGGTCGGCCAGGATGATGAGCACCACGGAGGGCGGGATGATCTGCCCCAGCGTGCCCGCCGCGCAGATGGTCCCGGTGGCGAGCTGGCGCGAGTAGCCGTTGCGCAGCATGGCCGGCAGCGAGATGAGGCCCATGGCGACCACGGTGGCGCCGAGAATGCCGGTCGTGGCGGCGAGCAGCGCCCCCACCAGCACCACCGAGATGCCGAGACCGCCCGGAACCGGCCCGAACAGGCGCGCCATGGTCACCAGCAGGTCTTCGGCGATCTTCGAGCGCTGCAGCATGATGCCCATGAACACGAACAGGGGCACGGCGATGATGGTGTCGCGCTCGACCTCCCAGTAGACGCCCCGGAAATTGGTCACGCCGGCCGTGAGCCACTGAACGGGGCCGTCCTGCGCGAAGAAGGCGCTGGCGTCGCCTGCGAAGATGTAGCCGGTGAGCGAGGCGAGTCCGATGGTCAGGATGGCCGAGCCGGGCAGCGCGAAGGCCACCGGGTAACCCGACGCCAGCGCCCCGGCCATGGCCAGGATCAGCAGTGCGAGAAAGAAGAGTTCCACGTTCAGGCCGGCTCGTGCGTGGGCTGGCTGGGCGACTGCCCGCGAAGAACCGCCATGGCGTCAAGGTAGTACGCCAGAAACTGCGTCATCATGGAAACGGCGTAGACGGCGAGGAAACCCGCCATCAGGTACTTGACGTAGAGGCCGTACCCGCTCTGGGAGGTTTCGAAGTAAAGCAGCGGGCTGTTGATGACGGACGCCTTGCCCGCCATGCCGACGGCGAGGATGGTCCAGCACAGCGGCACGCCCAGCAGTATGGAGCCCCACGCGTTGACCAGGGCCTTGCGCCGGTCGGTGAAATGCGTATACAGCACGTCCACGCGCACGTGGCCCCCGGCGACCAGGGTATGGGCGCTGGCGAACAGGAACAGCGCCGCGTACCAGAAACGCACCAGATCGCCCATGAAAGCCTGCTCGTAGGAGAAGATGAAGCGCGCGATGACGATCTGGAACTCGGCGACGACCACGAGCAGCGCGAGCCAGATGAAGTCGAGCCCCCGCTTGAAGCACGCCACCACCACCGCCGCGAGCATCAGGGGCAGATGCACGTAGACGCCGCGGAAACTCGACACGCCAAGCTGCTGGGCCAGCTTCTTGCCGAACACCGCAGGCAGGAGGCCTTCCACGCGCAGGAACGATATGACGCCGTCGACGACCCCGATGAAGAACGTCGACCAGAAGGCCGCGGCGATGATGTAGGCGGTGACGGAACTGAGAAGCGCCGCGTCGGACGCGAACGGCCTCTCCCGGTTCCTGAGCGCGAAGACGGTGATGGCGGCGACCGGGATGCCGTAGGCTGCGAGTTGAAGCCACGCCAGGAACGCCGCCCCCCCGCCGGAGAAGATGCGCGCGACGCCCGGCCAGCCATGCCAGAAGACCAGGTAGTTGTTGAAGAGGAAAACGAAGGTCGTCGCGGCCACCGACAGCGCGAACGCGCGGTAGAGCGCGTCCGCGATGCCGGGCCGTCTTTCGTCCGTGTCCTGCTGAGCTTCCGTCACCGTGGAAAACCGTAGCGGTCCGTCACGCTATGCGCCGGACGTCTAGCTTGAAACGCCCAGCACGCGGTTGCGCTGCGCAACGAACGCCTGGTCGGCGAGATTCGACCAGGCGCCGATCTCACGGCGCGCCTTGTCGAAGCTCTCATGGATGCGCTTGGCGAGCGGGCTGTGGGTCACAACCCCCGCGAAGACTTCCTCGGCCGCTTTCCCGAACGCGTCGTAGATGTCGTCGTTGAACTTGCGCACCTGGACGCCCTGGTCTTGCGTGAGCCGCGCCAGCGCAGCGCCGTTCTTGGCGTTGTACTCGGCCATCATCACGTCGTTCTCCATGGCGGCCGCGGCCTCGATCATCGTCTGATCGGCCTTCGAGAGCGAATCCCAGAACTTCTTGTTGAAGCCCGCGGCGAGCATCGAGCCTGGCTCGTGCATGCCCGGGTAGTAGTAGTACTTGGCGGCTTCATAGAACTTCATGAATTCGTCGTTCCACGGCCCCACCCATTCGGTGGCGTCGATGGCGCCCGAGACGAGGTTCTCGTAGATCTGCCCGCCCGGCAGGGATACCGGCGAGGCGCCGAGCTTCGCCATGACGTCGCCGCCGAGGCCCGGAATACGCATCTTGAGGCCCTTCAGGTCGTCGGGGCTGTTGATCTCCTTGCGGAACCAGCCGCCCATCTGAACGCCCGTGTTCCCGCACATGACGCCCTTGAGCCCGAACCCCGCGGCTAGTTCGTCCCAGAGCTGCTGTCCTCCGCCGAAGCGGATCCAGGCGTTGAACTCGGTGTAGGTGAGGCCGAACGGCACCGCCGTGAAGTAGGCCCATCCCGGATGCTTGCCCTTCCAGTAGTAGTCGGCCGCGTGATAGCCCTGCGCGTTGCCCGAAGCCACCTCGTCGAACGAGTCGAAGGCGCCGACGCGCTCGCCTGCGGCGAAGTAGCTCACCTGGATGCGGCCGTCGCTCATGTCCTGGAGCCGTTTGGCGAAGCGCTGCGCCCCGGTGCCGAGACCCGGGAAGTCGCGCGGCCAGGTGGTGACGATGGCGATCTCGATGCGCTTCTTCATCATGGCGGGCGCCTTCTGGGCCTGGGCCAGTCCGGTGCCCGTTACGACCGCAGCGGCGGTCCCGGCCGCGGCGCCGGTCATAAAGTCACGACGTTTCATGCGATTCTCCTTTTTATGAGAGTTGTTTTATGCCCACATCATGAGCGGCCGGCTCGCCGACCGAAAACCAGGGGACAACCATCCTTCAAGACTCATTCGTAATGCGTTGTGATGCAACGAAATATACTATGCCAAGCGCCATTCCGGCGCAACCGCAAATTTCCCGGCCCCTGATCCGTCTCGAACTTGAAACTTGAACCAAGCCCGAATCGCGGTTAACCTGTTCGCGACTGAAGAATCCACACATACTCGATACCTGGAGCGGCGAATGAACGAAGGTGCCGATGGATCGCTCGCCTCGATGAAGGGTGAGGGACCATTCGCGGGATACGATCTGGATTCGAACTTTTATGACGAGATGTTCGACTCGGAGGGCAGTCCGCGCGGCTCGTGCGAGCGCCTGAAAACCGCGCTCACCGAACTGACGCCTGAGGATCTGGAAAAACTCCAGGAGGGCGTCTACCGCCGCTTTCTCTACGAGGGCATCACCTTCACGGTGCTCGACGCGGAGGAGGCCACCGAGCGGATCATCCCCATCGACTGCGTGCCCAGGCTGCTGACGGCATCGGAGTGGGACCACATCGAACGCGGCCTCAAGCAGCGTCTCGCCGCGCTCAACCTGTTCCTGAAAGACGTCTACGGCGAGGGCCGCTGCCTGCGCGATAAGCTCGTTCCCGTCGACCTCGTGCTCGGCTGTCCGCAATACCGCATGGAGATGCGCGGCCTGAAAGTCCCCCACGACGTTTACGTCGCCGTGTGCGGGACCGACATCGTCCGCACCCACGAGGGGTTTGCCGTCCTGGAGGACAACCTGCGCGTTCCCTCGGGCGTCTCCTACATGCTCGCCTGCCGGAACGCCATCAAGGACGTGCTGCCCAGGCTCTACCGCGAGCACCGGGTGCGCGAGGTGGCCGACTACGCGGAGCATCTCTATTCCACACTCGTCTCCCTGGGCCACTCGTCGAGGGAGCCGAACGTGGCGGTGCTCACGCCCGGAATCTTCAACTCCGCCTACTACGAACACGCCTTTCTCGCCGGCGAGATGGGCGTCGACCTCGTGGAGGGGCAGGACCTGATCGTCCGCGACGCCGCCCTCTACGCGCGCACGACGGCGGGGCTTCGGCGGATAGACGTGCTCTACCGCCGCGTGGACGATGATTTTCTCGATCCCCTCACGTTCCGGAGCGACTCGGCCCTGGGCGCGGCGGGTCTTTTCCACGCCTACCGCGCGGGGAACCTCGTGCTCGCCAACGCGCCGGGAACCGGGGTGGCGGACGACAAGAGCATCTACGCCTACGTTCCGGGGATCATCCGCTATTTCCTGGGCGAGGAGCCGATACTCTCCAACGTCGAGACGCACCTTTGCCGCGAGCCCGAGGGGCTGGCCTACACGCTGGAGCATCTTGATGAACTGGTGGTGAAGGAAGTCGGCGGCTCGGGCGGCTACGGGATGCTGGTCGGCCCCCACGCCACCGCGGCAGAGCGCGCGGAATATGCCGGGCGGCTGCGCGCGGACCCGGCGAACTTCATCGCCCAGCCCACGCTCGCGCTCTCGCGCTCGCCGTGCTTCGTCGAGGGGGGCATCGAGCCGCGCCACGTGGACCTGCGCCCCTTCGTGCTCCAGGGGCGCGAGGAGCAGCACGTGGTCCCGGGCGGGTTGTGCCGCGTCGCGCTCCGGCGCGGCAGCCTCGTGGTGAACTCGAGCCAGGGCGGCGGCTGCAAGGACCTCTGGGTGCTGGAGGATTCGTAGGGGTTGGTTCCGATGAGAGGGTAGGGGAGGACCTGCGCGTCCTCCCGCTGCATGTTGTTTTGATTGTCAACCCAGGTGTAGGGGTCGCATAAGGGGATGTTGAACAACCTTCGTGATGGTTTTGTAGGGACAACCCTCCGTGGTTGTCCTTCGTTAGGACAGGCACGGAGGCCTGTCCCTACGGTGAACAATTCGATGATCGGGATTCCTTCCCCTCTTCGGGGTTGTTGAAAAAGCCCTGATGAAGAGGGCTTTACGCGACCGGTGAGAGGCGGTTTTTGTAGGGGCCGCATACATGCGGCCCATGTAGTGGGTTAAAAAATCAGGGTCGCATATATGCGACCCCTACAGTCCAACGGCTCGGTTGTCCCGGAATGACGGCGAAAACGGAAACCGGGAGGACACACGGGTCCTCCCCTACGGGCATCATCGGGTCGTAAAGGAGAGAGAATCATGCTGGCTCGGGTCGCTGCCGATTTCTACTGGATGGGCCGCTACGTCGAGCGCGTCGAGCAGACGGCGCGTCTTCTCGAATACCAGCTCAACCGCCTCGTCGATCGCTCCGTCGATGAACTGGCCGTGGGGTGGGCGGCGATCTACCGGGCGCTGGGCCAGCCCCCGCCCGGAGCGGTTTCGGGCGCTGAAGAAGCGGAGGCGTATGTCATCCCCGACGCCTACACGCTCGCGGGCAACCTCGTGGAGGAAGGCGCGCATCCCGACTCCATCCTCTCGTGCTGGCGTCAGGCGCGCGAGAACGGCCAGCGCGTGCGGGCGCAGCTTCCGCTCTCGATATGGACGCGCCTGAACCAGGGCTATCTCTGGATGCGGGAGGTGAATTTCTCCAGGGAATGGGAGCAGGCCCCGGCGCGGCTCGCGCTCGATATCATCGACCGCATGCGGCTTTTCGCGGGCGTCGTGCACTCGACGATGCCGCGCGACGACGCCTGGCGCTTTCTCGAACTGGGCCGCTTCATCGAGCGGGCGCAGCACCAGGCCGCGCTCCTGGAGGCCTGGGTGGAGTTCACGAACGCGAGATGGGGCGTCGCCGCTCTCTCCTGGGCGGATTTGCTTCACGTGTGCCGCGCGTACGAAATCTACTGCCGCCGCCACTCGATGAAGGTCCGGCGGGAGGACGTGCTCGGCTTTCTCGCCCGCAACCCCGAACTTCCCCGCTCGCTTCGCTTCTCGGCGCAGCGGATCGAGGAGGCGCTCGCCGGCATCGACCCGCTCGGCGCGCGCTACCCGCTCGAGCCGCCGCACCGGATGGCGCTTCGCCTCACGGCGGCCATCGAGATGGATGCGGCGGGCTCGGCGGAGGTGGATTCGGGCGCGTTCTGCCGCGCGATAGGAAACGACACCCGCGCGCTCCACGACCTCGTGATGGCGGCCTACGTCAACCGCTCCCTGGCCGAGGAGATTACGGCGTGATAGTGAACTACAGGGTCGAGCACGCCATGCGCTTCGATTACGCGGAGCCCGTGCAGGCGTCGGTGATGACGCTCTACCTGTGTCCGCTCCGCGACCGCGCCCAGACCTTGTGCGAGTTCTCGGTGCGCACCGATCCTGAAGGCCGGCTCTTCGAGTTCACCGACCCGTTCGGCAACACCGCGCACTTTCTGGATCGTTCCCGCCCGCATGCGCGCTTTGAAGTCAGGGCGCAATCGCGCGTGGAGGTGGGCCCCCTGGCATCCGCTCCCGAGGGGCTCGAGCCGGGCGCATGGGAGGCGCTTCTGAGCGCCGTCCGCACGCCCGGGCTTTACCCTATGGCGCAACCGAGCCGCTTCGTTCGCCCGAGTCCCGCGCTAAATGCGTTCGTGGCGGCGCACGGCATCGCTCCGGGGGACGACCCCCTCGTGAGCGCGCGCGAGCTTTGCGCCAAACTCCACGATGTCTTCGAGTACATTCCGGGCCACACCCGGGTGGATTCGCCCATCGAGCACATCCTCGAAACCGGGCGGGGGGTCTGCCAGGACTACGCGCACGTGATGGCCTCCATCGTGCGCGGCTGGGGGGTTCCGTGCCGCTACGTGTCGGGCTATCTGGGGCCCGAAGCAGAAGGAGAGGCCACGGGCGAGAGCCACGCCTGGGTGGAATGCTGGTTTCCTGGCGTGGGGTGGAGAGGGTTCGACCCGACGAACAACACCGAGGGAGACGAGCGCCACGTCCGCGTGGCGGTGGGCCGCGACTACGCCGACGTGCCCCCGAGCCGGGGCGTGTTCCGCGGAAACGGCGGCTCGAAGCTCGAAACCGAGGTGAGAATCGAGCGGCAGGCGGGTGATCGGGACTGACGCACGGGGCGGTGGAAAAGTCTCGACACAGTGGTTCGGTGCAGGGAGTCAACCGGAGAGGAGGAGACACCTCTCTTGACTGAAAAGGCAACCCCCCCTACCCCCCCTTGACAGGGGGGTATAAAAAGGCGATGCGCCTTTGCCGGGTTGAGGGGGGTTTTGCTTTTTCTTGCCCCCCTGACAAGGGGGGGTAGGGGGGGTTGGTTTTCTGACGCGCCGTGGCCGCGCGCCGAAGATTCGCCCATTCAGGTTTCCGCGTCGAATCATCGAATCGTCGAGTGGAGGAGAAAATGCGATTTTTATCAAAGAAACAGTGTGTCATCACGGCGGCGCTGGCGGTATGCGCATTCTTGAGCACGGCGGGAGCGAGCGACGCCCAGGAGGCGAAGCCCACCGGCTGGTACGTGGGCGCGAGCCTCGGGATCAACAAGACCACGGGGGTCGAACAGGCGGGCCACAACCGCGACAACATCTGCTACCCCGAAGACGACTGTAGCCACCTCGCAGGCGGCGCGCCGGAAGGCTACCGGTGGTCCTACGATCTGGATGCGGACGACGGCGCCGCGTTCGAGATTTCGGTCGGCCGCACGGTGGGCGCATTCCGCCTGGAACTGGCGCTGGCCCAGCGCAAGAACGACCTCGAACAGAAATTCAAGGACATCACCTATCTGGACGGCTCCCGCAGCATGCCCGCCCAGGACAGCAACTACGAGAGCAGAAGCTCGGGCGGCGTCGACGAACTGACGACGCGCACCCTCTCGCTGAACGCCTATTACGACTTCTCCATCGCGGGCAGCCGCTTCACGCCCTACCTGGGTGCGGGCGCGGGCGTTTCCTTCGTCGAACTCTCGGGCGTGTATTTTCAGTCGTGGTACTCGTGCAGGAACCCCGCGGCGGACTGCGAGATGCCGGAGCAGTACAACAGCCGCCAGTACGAGGACTTGACCGACACCGTCTTGTCCGCGCATCTGCACGCCGGCCTCGACTACAACATGAGCGAGAAGGTGCAGCTTGGCCTCAAGCTCTCCTACGCCATGGTGGGCGACATGGAGGACGTCAAAGGCGGCTACGACTTCCACCCGGTCGCCGGCATTTCCAACTTCACCACGATCGGCGGAATGAACCACTGGTCGGTGATGTTCGGCGTGAAGTATTTCTTCGGGGAGTGATGGGGGGTATCAAGTTTCCCGAGAAGGAGGTTGTTGAAAAAGCCCCCCCCCCGACAAGGGGGATTGGGAGGGGGACCGCCCTCCGAGGGCTTTTTCAACAACTACGAGGGGGTTCGATTGTGAAATGCGCCGGTTTGATTTCGGTGGTGGAAGAGGCGTGGAAGGCGTACGAATGCGCCGATTCCCGCGTCCGTCCCTCCGTGCCGATTTTGTTCTTCGGCGATCTCGATGCGTATTTTGCGTCGCCGTTTCGAGTGGTGACGGTCGGACTGAATCCTTCACGGAAAGAATTTCCTGAAGATTCACGATTCAAGCGGTTTCCCGAGTGCGGGGAAATCACGGCTGCCGATGGCGAGCGCTACCTGGATGGTTTGTGTTCCTACTTCCGCGAGGATCCCTATAATTGGTTTGGTTTCTACGATACCGTTCTTGGTGGAGCGGAGGCCAGTTACTATCCCGGCAAACCATCGACTGCGTTGCATACGGACATTGCTTCGCCCGTTGCCACAGATCCGACGTGGAAAGACCTTGGAGAATCGGAGTGTAGTGCATTGCAAGAAAAAGGCGGCCTCATATGGCACCAGTTGCTGAAGGTTTTGAAACCGCAAATGGTACTGCTGAGCGTCGCGCGGAAACACATGGAGCGTATCGAATTTCCGGCATTGAACGGCTGGCGGACGATTCATGAGTTCAAAAGGACGAAGGACGGGGAGCGAAGAAGACGTCCCTACCCGGTTTGTGCCAGATGGTACGAGATAATGGGTGATCCGTCATTGTTCATATTCGGTCAGGCAGCCCAGAAACCATTTGCACTCCTGAGCAGTGAGCAGAAACGACGAGTGGGAGAGATTGCGCGAGAAACCTACGATAAGGGCCACGAAGATTGGTCTTGTACAAGCGTCGCCTCAATGGGCAGTTGAAAAAGCCCCTTGAGGAGGGGGATGGTTTCCAAAGGCGATGGTTTTGTAGGGGCCGCATATATGCGGCCCCTACGGAACCCCCAACTCCCCTTGTCAGGGGGCACATGCGACGCTCCCGACGAGGGGTTTTTGAACAGCCCCGAACAGATCCTGCTTGAAACACTCCCCCGTGGTTTTCCAACACCAAGCCTTCCCCACCCCTCCCCCGCGTTGACATCCCTCCATCCAGCCGCCAGAATGCGCTCCTGCGTCACCGGGCAGGTCGATTCTCGGGTGATACGAAAAAACGGAAGGTGAACCATGAGCCGGGACTTCATGCGCTCGCGCGTCCAGGGCGGCCCTCTGGGCGATATCCTCGAAAAAGTCGAGGCGGGGCTGCGCCTCACTTTCGAGGAGGGCGTGCGCCTCTACGAGGCCGAAGACATCAACGCCGTCGGCTACCTGGCGAACATCGCCCGCGAGCGCCTCCACGGGAACCGCACCTACTACAACGTGAACAGCCACATCAACTATTCGAACATCTGCGTGCTGTGGAAGGCGTGCAAGTTCTGCGCGTTCGGCAAGAAGGAAGGCCAGCAGGACGCCTATGCGTATTCGCTCGAGGAAATCTTCAAGATGGCGGAGACGCTGGGCCGGGGCCGCACCGAGTTCCACATGGTGGGCGGCCTGCATCCCGATCTGCCCTTCGATTATTATCTGGAAATGATCCAGGGCATCAAGGAGATTCACCCCCAGCTTCATCTCAAGGTCTTCACGGCGACGGAGATCCGCTTTCTCGCCGATCACGTGGCGAAGATGAGCGTGGAGGAGACGCTGGATCATCTGGTGCGCTCAGGCCTCGGCTCCCTCACGGGCGGAGGCGCCGAGATTTTCGCCGAACCCACGCGCTCCAAGATCTGCAAGGGCAAGCACTCGGGCGAGGACTGGCTCGAAATCCACCGGATCGCCCACAACAAGGGCATCCGCAGCACCTGCACCATGCTCTACGGCCACGTGGAATCGAACGAGGACCGCGTGGACCACATGCTCAGGCTCCGGGAGTTGCAGGACGAGACGGGCGGGTTCACCACCTTCATCCCGCTCGCGTTCCATCCCGAGAACACGCAGATGGACGACATCCCCCCCACGGGCGGGATGCTCGACGTCAGAAACTACGCCGTCGGCCGCCTCCTGCTCGACAACATTCCCCACATCAAGGCCTACTGGATCATGGTGGGGCAGCCTGTCGCGCAGATCTCGCAGCGCTTCGGCGTGGACGACCTGGACGGCACCGTCGTGCAGGAGAAGATCTACCACATGGCGGGCGCCAAGACGCCGCACGAACTCACCGTGAACGACATCCGCCGCCTCATCCGTGAGGCGGGGCGCGAGCCCGTCGAGCGCGACACGCTCTACCGGGAAGTCACGCGCCAGGGAGATCAATGGGCAGTTCACGCCTGAGCGTCCCCATGAAGCTCGGCACCGTTCCCTTCCTGAACGCCAGACCCCTCACGATTGCGCTGGAGGGGAACCCGGCGGTCGAACTCATCGTCGAACCCCCCTCGAAGCTGGCGGAAATGCTGGAGCGCGGAGAACTGGACGGCGCGCTCGTCTCCTCGTTCGCCCTTTTCGGGATGCGCGGCGCGCGCTTCGCACCCGGCGTCGGCATCGCGAGCAAAGGCCCGGTGGAGAGCATCAGGCTCTATTGCCGGAAGCCCGCGGATTCGCTGCGCCGCGTGGGGCTGGACAGCTGGTCGCTCGCCGCGACGAACATGGCGCGCGTCTATCTCAAGCACCGCTGGGGGGCGGAGCCCGAGTTCGTGCCCATCGACCCGACGCGCCCCCCGCGTGATGACGAGTCGCTCGACGCCTTCTTGCTCATCGGCGACAACGCGCTCAGGGAGCCGCCGGGCGATCACTACGTGCTCGACCTGGGCGAGGAGTGGCAGAATTTCACCGGGCTTCCCTTCGTCTACGCGCTCTGGGTGTTCCGACCGGGAGCGGGAGACGCGGAGGCCGCCGCGCTGCTTCAGAACGCGAAGAAAGAGGGCGTGGGACGGATTGAGGAGATCGTGAACGGCCCGCTTCCGCCCGGCGTCGACAGGAACACGGCGTGGTGTTATCTCACCGAGTGCATCCGCTACGATGTGGGCGATGAGGAACTCGAAGGCCTGGGGCGCTATTATGAGCTGCTCGTCGGGGACGGCCTGGCGTCCGAGGGCTGGGAGCCTCGCCTCGTCGATGAGGCAGGCGCCCGCGTGGAAGTGGTGAATAACACGACATCCGGGGAGGACGACATGAGCGACGACCTTTGCTTCGCGAGCATTCACGACCTGGCGACGATGATCCGCAAGAAGGAAATCTCCCCCGTCGAGGTGGCGGAAGCCCACCTGCGCCGCATCGAGGCGGTGAACCCGAAGCTGTTCGCCTACCAGACGGTGACGGCGGAACTCGCCTTGGAAGCGGCGCGCGCCGCTGAGGCCGAGATCATGAGCGGCGGGTGGCGGGGTCCCATGCACGGGATTCCTTACGGCGCCAAGGACATCGTCGAGACGGCGGGCGTGCTCACCACGCACGGTTCCTCCTTTCACCGCGACAACGTGCCGCGTGCGGACGCGGAGATCATCAGGCGTCTCAAGGACGCGGGCGCGGTGATGCTCGGCAAGACGGTCACGCACGAGTTCGCGGCTGCGGCGGTGAGCATCAACCCCCACTACGGCACGGTGCGGAACCCCTGGGATACCGAGCGCATCGTCGGCGGCTCGAGCGGCGGCTCGGGCGCGGCCTGTGCGGCGGGCCTGGCGCCTTGCGCCATCGGCACGGATACGGGCGGCTCCATCCGCAATCCCGCTTCCCTGTGCGGGGGCGTGGGGTTGAAGGCCACCTACGGCCGGGTGAGCATTCGGGGCATCTGCCCCAACGCCCTGAGCCTGGACCACGCGGGCCCCATGACGCGCACCGCGCGCGACGCAGGCCTCATGCTCCAGGCAGTGGCGGGCTATGACGCCAAGGATTCGAAATCGCAGAACGTCCCCGTCCCCGACTACACCGCGGGAATAGAGGACGGCGTGCGCGGCAGCCGCATTCTCGTGTGTCCCGATTTTCACGGGGGCGCCGAGGTGGATTCGGAGATCACGGCGGCGTTCGAGGCGGCGGTGGAGGTGTTCCGCGGCTTGGGCGCCGAGGTGGAAGAGGTCTCCTTCGCGCACCATAAGAGGCTGATGGATTTCTTCCCCCTCATCTCGGGGCCGGAATTCAGCGAGTTCCACAGACCGTATTTCGAGCAAGACCCGGATGGCTACGGGGAGGACGTGCGCGAGCGCATTGAGTGGTCGTTCGAGATTAAGCCTGATGATTACGTGCGCGCGCTCAGAGAACGCGTACTCGCGCAGCGCGAGGTCGCCGCGTTCTTTGAGGGCGCCGACGCCCTCATCCAGCCCGCCATGCCCTGCGTCGCCCCGCCGATTGCGACGCTCACCGCGCGGATGAACGGGCGCGACGTATCTTATAAGAACATCCACAGGCCGTTCCTGGCGCCGCACAACGCCACGGGCTTCCCGGCGCTCGTCACCCCGATGGGCCGGAACTCGGAAGGGATGCCGATGTCGCTCCAGATCGCGGGCGGCCCCTGGCGCGAGGCGGACGTCCTGCGCGCCGCGCACGCCTATGAGGAAGCCACGCCCGAACTCAGGAACGAACGGCCTCCTGTAGAGGCGTGAAACTTTGAAGCGTCTAAAGAACGACAGCGTCGATTATTGATGAGACGTGGCGAAATATAAGGAGAAAAACCTTGCCGAAAGCGCGCGTGAACGGAATCGACATCCATTACATCGAACGAGGCGAAGGAACGCCGCTCCTTGCGGTGCACGGGTTCCAGAACTCGCACTTCAGCTTTACCCCTCTCTTCGACTGGCTCTCGGAGCGCTTCCGCGTCTACGCGCTCGACCTGCGCGGACACGGCGATTCGGACAAGCCGCGCGGCCCCTACACCATCCAGGCCTTCGCGGATGACGTCGTGGGCTTTCTGGACGCGCTCGGCATCGAGCGGGTGGATTATCTCGGCCACAGCATGGGCGGGCGCACGGGCACCATGGTGGGTATCCAGCATTCCGGGCGACTGAGCCGCCTCATGCTCTCCGCCTCGTCCGCAGGCCCGCCCTCGGGCGCGTACCGGCAGATGTTCGAGGAGCACCTGAAGGTGGCCGAAGCCGAAGGGATGGAAGCGTTGCACGAATTCAAGCTGCGCCGCGACGAAGTCCCCGAGGGAATGCGCGAGGGACCCCTGGCGGCGGAGTATAGAGAGAATTTCCTCAAGAACACGCCGCAGACGTTCGCCGATACCGCGCACGCGCTGTTCACGATACCGGTTTTAAGAGACGAACTGCACAGAATCTCCGTCCCCACCTGGGTGTGCCACGGGGAGAACGACGCCGGCCCCATCGATTTCAGCGAAGTGTACGCGAAGCACGTGCCCGATTGCACGACTTCGATCATCCCCGATGCGGGCCACAGCTCCTTCTGGGATCAGCCCGAGGCCTTCATCGCGGAGATGGAAAAGTTTCTGGAGAACAACCCACTCTGATTCGTCTTTTGGGGGACTGTTGAAAAACCCCCTTCCGCTTCATCCTGAGTAGCGGCGGAGCCGCGTATCGAAGGTCAAATGCGATTGATGAATGAGTGTTTGCCCTCACCCGGCGCGAGGCGTTCGACTCTCCGCGCCCTTCGATACGCCGCCTTCGGCGGCTACTCAGGGTGAGGAAAGAGGTGTTGGCGGTTTGCGGAGGGGCAGACCAGGCTTTTTCATCAGGCCCGACAAGGGGGGGGTAGGGGGTTGGTTTTCAAGGCGAGAGCCTGCGCCGCCCGAAAACGCCGTCGGCGCCAACATCGCGGCCTCTTTCGTCGATTGGGTTCCCTCTCCGCCGCCGCGTGAGCCGACCGCCCGCTCCCGAAACGGGGTTTTTTCAACAACCCCCTGGAGGTTGGTTTGATGACCACGGAAGCGTCTGCCGCCGCCTCGAAAATCGAACACTGGCGCAGACGCATGAGTCTCGCGACCGGCTGCGTCCTTTTCCTCTTTCTCATCACCCATCTTCTGAACCACGCCCTGGGTCTGGCCTCGCTCGCCGCGATGGACGCGGGCAGATACTGGTTTCTGGGGTTCTGGCGGAGCGTTCCGGGTTCGGTGCTCTTTTACAGTTCGCTCATCCTGCATACGGCGCTTGCGATGTACGGCCTGTTCAACCGCCGCAGCCTCAGGATGCCGCTGTGGGAAGCCGTCCAGATCATTTTGGGTCTGTCCATCCCCCTGTTCATGATCTCGCACGTCGTGGGCACGCGCCTGGCCCATGAGTGGTTCGGCACGATCGATACCTACGAGCGCCTGATGTACCTCTACTGGGAGCGCTCTCCGGACGTGGGCCTCAAGCAGTCGATTTTTCTGCTCATCGCCTGGGCGCACGCCTGCGTGGGCCTCCACTACTGGCTGAGGCTCAAGCCCTGGTACTCCAAGTGGTTCCCGGCGTGTCTGTCCGTCATGGTGCTCATCGCCGCTCTTTCGCTGGCGGGCTTCAGCCAGGGCGGTCGCGAGGCGGCGAGGCTCTCGGTGGACGCGGAGTGGCGGCGCGCGATGCTCAGCCGCACCGGGATGCCGAACCGCGCCCAGAGGGGAGAACTCCACCTCGCGCGCGACACGCTCTGGTGGGGCTATCTGGGCCTGATTGCGCTGGTGTTCGCAGCCAGGGGAGCGCGCAGTGCGCGGGAGCGGATGCGAAAGACGTTCCGCGTCGCCTATGCGGGCGGGCGCGAGGCCGTCGCGCCGGTGGGCTCCACCGTGCTGGAGGCGAGCCGGGCCGCAGATATACCGCATGCCTCCGTATGCGGGGGGCGCGGGCGGTGCTCCACCTGCCGGGTGAAACTGCTGGGCGGGGCGGATGCCATACCACCCGCACAGCCCGAGGAGCAGCGCGTTCTGGAGCGCATCAAGGCCGCGCCCGACGTTCGCCTGGCGTGCCAGTTGCGGCCGGGGGCGGACCTCTCGGTGCTGCTCCTGCTGCCCGCAGGCGCGGACGCGGCGCAGGGTTTCGCGCAAAAGGGCTACGCCGCAGGCCAGGAGCGCGGCGTGGCCGTCCTCTTCGCGGATCTCAGGGGCTTCACCCGCATCGCGGAGAAGAAACTCCCCTACGACGTCGTGTTCTTCCTCAATTGCTACTTCGACGTGATGGGCGAGGCGATCACGAAGGAGGGGGGTCTCATCAACCAGTTCGTGGGAGACGGCGTCATGGCGCTCTTCGGCGTGGAAGGAGGCCCCGAGGAGGGATGCAGGCAGGCCCTGGCGGCCGCCTGCGCCATCGTGGAAGCGATCGAGGAGATGAGCGAGACGCTTGCCGATGAACTGGAGGAACCCCTCCGCGTCGGGGTCGGCATACACACCGGCCCCACCGTGGTGGGCCACATGGGCCGCGGCGTGGCGAAGTATCTCACGGCGGTGGGCGATACGGTGAACACGGCCAGCCGCTTACAGGACCTGACCAAGGAATACGGTTGCAGGCTCGTCATCTCCGCCCAGGTGGCCGAGCGCGCGGGCGCGGACGTCTCCGCCTTTCCCGCGCACCAGATCGAGGTAAGAAACCGCGCAGCGCCCCTCACCATCCGCGCGGTCGAGAATCCCCGCGACGTGGCGCCGGAGCGGAGAACGAGTCGGGACTATTGAAAAAGCCCCCCTCCTCAGGGGATAAAAGCAACCCCCCCTACCCCCCCTTGTCAGGGGTCAAAACCGACCGAAGAGGGAGGTTTTGCAAGACGATGTGTTTCTCGTTAATGGCTCATGCAAACGCTCGTTCATCACTCGCGTTTGACCCCTGACAAGGGGGGTAGGGGGGGTTCGTAGGGGCGGCCCCCTGTGGCCGCCCGTCGGTCGTATTCACTCCGATACAGCGAGGGCGCGAGGGCCACGGACAGGCACGGGGGCCTGTCCCTACGGCGAATAATCTCCAAGGGCGGACAGGACTTGTCCAACACCCCCATTCTCCCCGCCGGTTTCATCTGTTGACCTGCTCAAGTCTCTCGCGCATTATTCGGGAGGCTTGGAACTACATCCGAGGAAATCCATGACCACGGCGACGACGGCGTTCTACGATGCGATCGAAAAGGCGGCGGGAGGCGAGCGGCTCTCTTTCGAGGAGGGGCTCGCCCTGCTCGAAGGCGACGACCTGGTCGCGCTCGGCGCCGCGGCGGATGACGTTCGCGCGCGCCTTCATCCCGAGGGCTACGCCACCTACTGCGTGGACAGGAACATCAACTACACGAACGTGTGCGACGTCTACTGCACTTTCTGCGCGTTCTACCGCCCGCCGGGCGATCATCCCGAGGCCTACATCCGCACGCGCGAGGAGATTCGGCAGAAACTCGACGAACTCTACGCCGTCGGCGGCAGACAGATCCTGCTCCAGGGGGGCCACCATCCGGACCTCCGAATCGAGTGGTACGAGGAGCTCTTCTCCTGGATAAAGGGGGAATTCCCCGACCTCCATCTCCATGCGCTCAGTCCGCCGGAGATTCACCACATCGCGAGGCTGGAAGACATGCCCTATGAGGTGGTGCTCACGCGCCTGCGCACGGCGGGCCTCGATTCCGTGCCGGGCGGCGGCGGCGAGATTCTCGTCGACCGCGTGCGGGAGAAGATTTCGAGGCTCAAAGTCGATACCGAGGGCTGGCTCGAGGTCATGCGCGTCGCCCACAACCTGGGCATCCGCTCCAGCGCCACGATGATGTTCGGCCACGTGGAGACGGATGCCGAACGGGTCGAGCATTTACACCGCCTGCGCGAGCTACAGGACGAGACGGGCGGCTTCACGGCCTATATCTGCTGGACATTCCAGAACGACGGCGCGGCGCCGCTCAAGGCGCAGACGGTGGGCAGCAGCGAGTATTTGAGGATGCTGGCGATCAGCCGTCTGTATCTGGACAACATCGCGAACTTCCAGTCCTCCTGGGTGACGCAGGGGATGAAGATAGGCGAGATTTCGCTGCACTACGGCTGCAACGACATGGGCTCCACCATGCTGGAGGAAAACGTGGTGAGCGCCGCCGGCACGACCTATGCTTTGAACGAGGACGACCTCCACCGCATGGCGCGGAACGCGGGCTTTACGCCCAGGCGGCGCAATTTCTTCTACGAATTGATCTAGCAACGCTCTCCCGTGACGACGGAACCTCCCCAGGCGCAGAAGATGGAGCTTTGGCTGGCGGACCTGGTCTGTCCGGTGGACGGGCCGCCCATCCGGCGCGGGGCGATACTGACTTCCGGGGGCCGCGTTCTGGCGGTGGGCGAGGAGGCCTTCGTTCGTCCCGCCGAACCCGTGGCCGGGGAGCGCGATTTCGGGCGCGCCATCCTGATTCCCGGCCTCGTGAACGCGCATACGCACCTCGAACTCTCGGGTCTCAAGCGCGAGCCCGGGCCGATGGAGGAGTGGATCGTCTCCCTCGTGCGCGAGATGAGAGGCTGGCCCGCGCATCTGTTCCTGTCCTCGGCCCAAATCGGCGCCGCCGCGAGCCTCGCGGCGGGCGTCACCTGCGCCGGCGACGTATCGGCCTCTGGCGAGAGCGCCACGGCGATGGCGGGCGGAGGGATGCGCGGGGTGGTGTTCCACGAGGTGCTCGGGCTGGACCCTGAGCGGGCCGACGAGATTCTGGCGGAAAAAATGAAGGCCTGCGACCTCTTCCCCGAATACGAAGGCCCCATACCGGGCGCCGTGCGGCACGGCCTGAGCCCCCATGCGCCCTATAGCGCATCGCTCGCCCTCTACCGCGCGGTACTCGTTGAAGCGAGGGCGAGGGGCTGGCCCGTGGCGACGCACCTGGGCGAGAGCGCTGAGGAGGTCGAATTCCTGCAAGACGGCGGCGGCGCGCTTGCGAGGGTCCACCGGGCGCTGAACGGCGCGCTGGACGGCTTCAGGCCCTCGGGGCTTCGGCCCGCCGCCCATCTCGATCTGGCGGGCGCGCTGGGCGGCCTCGCCCTCGCCGTTCACGCGAACCAGACGAACGCGGAGGACTGGACGCTCTTGAGGAAGAACGGGGTGCGCGTTTGCCTTTGTCCGCGGTCGGCGCGTTTTTTCGATCATCCCTTCGCCGATGCGGCGCGCATGCGCGAGGCGGGTCTGGAGCTTTGCCTGGGAACCGACAGCCTGGCGAGCAGCCCCTCGCTCTCGCTCCTGGATGAGGCCCGCGCGCTCAGGGAGGCGGATGCGGAGATAAGCGACGCCGAACTGCTCGAGATGTGCACCCGCTCGGGCGCCGAGGCGCTCGGCTTCGAGGGCCTGGGCGTCCTGAAGCCCGGCGGCGCGGCGGATTTCTGCGTCGTCTGCCCGCCGCGCGGCTTGGGCGGTTTGCACCTGGGCGACGTGTTCGATGAGGACGCGTTCGTCGTCTGCACCGTCACGAACGGGGAGGTCCGCTACGAAGCGCCGAGCGCTTGAGGCGGTTTCGCCGCGCGTATCCAGACCCGGAATGCGCGCGCGCATCCGGTGTGGTATAACCCCGAAAATTTCGCGTTCAACGTATCTTTTCACATACGAGGCGGGACGCCTCTCAGGGAGAATGAGTATCCATGGCGAGAAAACTGACGAGTTTCGATAATTCCAACTGGAAGACCCGCAAGGCCCGCTACGACGTGGCCGAGGCGGGCATCGGCCGCGTCCTGGCCATCCGCATGGCGCCCGGCGACGATCTGTTCGGCACCACGCTCAAGATTTGCCAGGAGAAGGGCGTGAAGGCGGGCGTCATCCTGAGCGTGGCGGCGAGCCTTCAAAAGGCGGTCCTCAGAAACGTCTGGCAGTTCCCCAACCCGTTCCCCATCAACGACGATTGCCGCATCTTCACGCCGATCAACGGCCCGCTCGAACTCCTGCAGATGAGCGGCAACATCACCCAGACCGAGGCGGGCGAGCCCTACCTCCACGCCCACGTCACCATCTCGATGGGCCGGCCCGAGGCGACGTGCTTCGGTGGCCACCTCGTGGAGGGCTGCACCATCTTCAGCACCTGTGAGATGGTGATCGCGGAATTGTCGGACATCTCCTTCATGCGCCTGATGGACAAGCACACCCGCGTCGGCGAGGTCTTCGGCATCGAGACGAACGGGAAATCCGACGCCGCGATCAAGAAAGAGATCACCAGGCGCAAGGCGCGCCCCAAGCCCAAGGGGGTGCGTTAGTCTTATCGGGGATCAACCGGATTCATCTTAAAGGGGCCGCTCCGCCGGGGGCGGCCTCTTTTTTTCGAGTGAGGTGCGTTAGATGGGTTGTTGAAAAATGACCCAATTTTGTGATTCCACTTATAGAGCCGACTATGGAGGGATGAAACTTTACTCCTCCCTTGCAGGGTACTAACCACTCCCCCCTTGAGGGGGAGTCGATGAAGCCGAGCGGTTTGTGCGAAGGCTGAATCGGTGGGGGGTAAAATGCGTTTTATTGCCATTCTGAGTTATACCCCCCACCGAATCGCTTTCGGGCTTACGCCCTCAGCTCTTCGACTCCCCCTCAAGGGGGGAGTGATTCCTCTCTCCTCGGACTGTTTCAACAACCCTGACAAGGGGGGTAGGGGGGGTTGCCTTTCAAACCGATGACAAGGGCGGACACATCGTCAGACATATATGTCTGACCCCTACGAGATGCCGCGTTCGATACGAGGCGCAGGGACAGGCCTCCGTGCCTGTCCGACACCCCGACGAAGGACAACCATGGAGGGCAGGACAACCCCGAGGAGGGGTTGTCCCTGCGGGTTACCCCCCACCGCCGCCCTACAGCCAGCGGCGCACGCTCTGGCAGTATTCGCCGTATTCCCCGCCGAATTTCTCCGCGAGGTAATCCTCCTCGCGCGCGACGATGGCCACCTGCACCGTGGCGAGGAGCGGCGCGCCCAGGACGAATATCCACAGGTTGTTGAGGAAAATCCCGAGCCCCAGGAAGAGGCATATGTAGCCGAGGTAGATGGGGTTGCGCGAGAAGCGATAGGGCCCCTCCGTGATGAGGGCGTGCGCAGGCTTGTCCGTCTCGTGGTTCGTGCGGGCGTTTCTGTAGCAGACGAGGGAGGTCGAGTTCATCACGGCGCCCAGGAGCACCAGCCCCGCCCCGAGCGTGAAGCGCACGTTCTCGGGAAAAGCGTAGGTGGGGAACAGGGTGTCGAACCCCACGCCCATGATGAAATACATGGCGAAATACCAGACCGGCTTGATGGGGATATGGGGATGATCCTCCGGCGTCTCCCCCTGGGGTTCGGGGCTTTTGTCCTTCCAGGGCATCAGCTTGTTCGGATCGTCGAAATCCGTGAATCTCCTGAACCAGTCTTTCATACGCTGAGTCTCTAGGAGTCGCTCTGTTTCAGAGAAGCCTTGTAGCGCTGGTTCATGCTCTGGGCGACCCCCGCCATGACGGCGGCGGTCAAGTCGAATGCGGCGTCGAGCGTCTCTTCGGAGAGGCCCGCTTTCCCGGCGTCCGCCAGGCGGCGGTCCACTCACGGCTGGCAGTTGCGCACGATGGCGATGGCCAGGCCCATCAGGATTTTCTCGCGGTCGGTGAGCAGATCCACTTTATGGGCGTCGCGGTAGAACTGGCGGAAATCGGCGCGCTCGGTCATATTTTCTCTCCTCGGGTGGCGAACGGCGGAATCGGTGGATTATAAGGGGGCGTATGCGCATTCTCAATCGCCAGGGGATGCTGTGAAATGCGATAAGGGCGCAAAGAGATGCTCATGTGTTGTAGGGGCGGACCTATGTGTCCGCCCGCATCCTGTCAAAACATGCTGGGTGAAAACATAAACCAGGGCGGACACACAGGTCCGCCCCTACGGTATTCTCTCTTTGATCAGCCGGGTAAAACGTCGCGACAGAGTAAGCGGATTTGTACATTACAAGAGGATAAAATATGGATTTGGGACTCCACGGAAAAGCCGCCATCGTCACCGGCGGGAACTCGGGGCTCGGCCTCGCGGTCGCCAGGGAACTCGCGCGTGAGGGCTGCGACGTCTGCATCTGCGCGCGGAACGAGGAGCGCCTGTCGGCGGCGAAACGGGAAATCCAGTCGGTCTCGGAAGGCGTGGTGCGCGCGATGCGCTGCGACGTGAGCGTGGCGGAAGACATCGCCGCCGTGGTGGAGGAGACGGTCGCCCTTTTCGGGACGGTCCATATTCTCGTAAGCAACGCGGGCGTCAGCACAACGAAGGATTTTCTCGATGTGGAGCGCGCCGACTGGGATTACTCGATGCGCAGCATTCTCTTCGCGGCGGCCGAGTTCAGCCGCCTGGTGATCCCCCACATGCAGAAGCAGAAGTGGGGCCGCATCATCATGACCGGCTCCACGAGCAGCCGCCAGCCCCGGCCCCGCCGCGTGGTCTCGAACGCGTCCAAGGCCGCGCTGCTCAACTTCACGAAATCACTCGCCGGCGAGTTCGTGCGCGACGGGATTCTCGTCAACGTCGTGAACCCGGGGCGTTTCAACACCCACTGGCCCGAGCGCATCGCGAAGATGGCCGCGGAGAGCGGTCGCACCGAAGAGGAAGTCTACGCCGAGGTGACGAAGGACATCGCCATCGGTCGCCTCGGAGAAGCGGAGGAATTCGCGGCGGCGGTGGCCTTCCTCGCCAGCGAGCGGGCGAGCTACATCACCGGCGCGGCCCTGCAGGTCGACGGGGGAGAGATGCATTCGATCTGAGGGGTCATGCGGGCAGGTTTGTCGAGCGGGGAGGGGTTTTACAACAATCCCATCAAGGGGATGTTGTAAAAGTCATTATTTCGAGATTCAGTGTATTTTACCTACCGGTGAGAGAGAAGTTTCACTCCCCCCTTGAGGGGGAGTCAGTGAGGTGAGGGCGCAAGCCCGAAAGCGAACTGGTGGGGGGATAAATCGGAGTGAGCAAAAACGCATTTTACCCCCCACCGAATCGGCCTTCGCATAAACCGCTCGGCCTCTTCGACTCCCCCTCAAGGGGGGAGTGGATTTGAAATTCTCCTTGGTGGGGAGATATCTCCGTAAAGGTTGTAAACTGGCTTTTTCAACAACTCCTTGGTAGTCCCCGTTGCCCTGCGGCGCGGGGAATTTTTTTGAGGTGTTCACCGGAACATTTTTGTGGTATTATCGTTATTTATTCGTGTATTGAAATTTTGAATGTTCACGTCCAGAATGGGTAAATAGAGAAAGGCGAAAGGGGAGCGAGGCATGACGTCGGTTTATGATGTCGCGGAATATATTCTATCGAAAACCGGCAGGATCACGACGTGGAAACTTCAAAAGCTCGTTTACTACGCGCAGGTTTGGCATCTCGTTTGGGATGAAGAGCCTTTGTTCCCCGAAGAGATTCAGGCGTGGGCGAATGGTCCGGTGTGTCCCGATTTATACAAGAGGCATCAAGGGTTTTTCCATGTCTCTACGGTCCGGTCGAATGCCGACGCATTGTCCGAGAGCGAGTGTGAAACCGTTGATGTCGTGGTGGCTCATTACGGGGAATACAGCGGTCAGCAACTGAGCGATCTCACGCATTCCGAACCCCCATGGATGAACGCAAGGAAGGGTATTCCGACCAGAGAAAGAGGCAATCAGGTTATTTCACATGAATCACTGGCGGAATATTATGGCTCCCTCCAGGAATAGGGGTAGGCGGCGAAAAACAATTCCCCAACAATCCAGTCCCTCAAGCAGGGAATCCATCAAGGAAGTTCGTCAGGAAATAAGCGAATCTCACGATCATTTGGTGATTTGCTGGCACGTGGGCAAGATCGACTGGGATGGTCCGTGGGGCATGAGGGCTTGCAGGAATATCGATTTCAGGCGGCTCGTCGACGAAACAATTTCAAACTGGGAAACCATGACCTGGGCCGAGTTGTATCGGGCGAGCGGCGGCAGAAGGCGAGGCACCAACCATCATCCGATCCTCGTTTCGAAACTTTCCTCGACCGCAAAGAAAAGACTCAAAGACATCGAAGAAGACGACATCGAGACAATCGTGTCATTGCGGATCAATTCCAGGGAAAGGCTGTATGGAATCAGAGCCGGTCAGATGTTTGAGGTGCTCTGGTACGATCCGTGGCATGACAATCGCAACAAGGCCGTCTGCCCGACCAGAAGATAAGGAAATCTCGCCGGGGAAGTTTTGGATGCGTTATGTCAGCGCGGCGGTGAGTTGAAACCCCGCCCATACGGCGAGGAGACACCCGGCGACGGAGAGCGCCACGTATAACGCCGCGAGAAGCCAGTCGCCCTCCTGGAACATGAGGAGGGTCTCGAGGCTGAAGGCGGAGAAGGTGGTGAACCCGCCGAGCAGTCCTATCATCGTGAACAGGCGGACCTCTTCGCTGAACACCTCCCTCGCGACGAGCAACTCGTAGGCGCACCCGATGATGAACGAGCCGATGACGTTGGCCGCCAGGGTGCCGAAGGGCCAGCCTGCGCCCAGCGATCGCTGCACGAAAAGCGCCAGTCCGTAGCGCAGCGCGCTGCCGATTGCGCCGCCGCCCGCCACCAAAAGCCAGTTCAAGCGAGACTCCCTGGATAAAGATGAATCCGCACTGCCTTGGTCTCCCGAAAATGACATCATTGCGTCACGCGCGCAATAGTTTCGCCGTCCCTCGCTTTTCGGGCGCGCTCTCGTTCTCTAAAATGAGCGGATGGATGAGACAAGCGTGAGTAGCAGCCAAATGGACTGGAAGGCGCAGCTGGGCGCCGAGTTGCGCGGACTCACCGAAGCCAACCTGCGCCGGGGGTTGCGCATCGTCGAGGGGATGCAGGGCCCCACCATGCGCTATGGCGGGAGGACCCTCGTCAATCTTTCGAGCAACAACTACTTGGGTCTCGCGGGCTATTCCGCCATCATCGAGGCGTCCGTCGAGGCGGCCAGAACCGCGGGCGCGAGCGGGGCGGCCTCCCCGCTTATCTCGGGCCACATGAGCGCCCACGAGGAGTTGGCGCGCGCGCTGGCCGCCTTCAAGCGAAAGGACGCAGCGCTCGTCTTCGGCTCGGGCTTTCTGGCGAACTTAGGCCTCATCACGGCGCTGACGGGCGAGGGCGACGCCGTTTTCAGCGACGCGCTCAACCACGCGAGCATCGTGGACGGCTGCCGGCTATCCAGGGCGCAGGTGCACATCTACCCGCACCGAAACGTGAATTACCTGGAAGACGCTCTCAGGAATTCCCAAGCCCGCCGGAAGCTCATCGTGACGGACGGGGTGTTCAGCATGGACGGGGATTTGGCGCCTCTGCCCGGAATCTGCGAACTCGCGGATAAATACGATGCGATGCTCGTGGTGGACGACGCGCATGGCACGGGGGTCATCGGCGAGGGCGGCAGGGGGAGCGGCGCGTATTTCGGGGTGGAAGACGGCGTTTCGGTCTCGATGGGCACGCTGGGCAAGGCGCTCGCCTCTTACGGCGCGTTCGCCTGCGCGGAATCGGAGGTCGTGGATTACCTCATCAACAAGGCGCGGCCCTATATCTATTCGACGAGTCCCCCGCCCGCCGTGGCCGCCGCCTCCCGCGCAGCCGTCCGGGTCGCCCTGGGAGCCGAGGGGGAGCGCCGACGGGAGAATCTGGCGAACCTGTGCGCGCGCTTTCGCGCCGGGCTTCGCTACGTCGGTGTTCGCGTGGGTGATCCGCCGCCGGGGGCCGAGATACCGATTTTCCCCATCATCATCAGGGACACGGAGAAAACGCTGGCGCTCGCGGAATACCTGATGGAGGCGGGCATATATCTGCTCGCCATCCGCCCGCCCACGGTGCCCGAAGGAACGAGCAGGCTCCGGGCCACCCTGATGGCGACGCACACCGAAGCGCAGATCGACCGGACGCTCGACGCTCTCGAGTCGGGACTCAAGAAGCTCGGCCTTGCTCCCGGGGGTTGTTGAAAACCCCCTTGAGGGGAGAGAATCCCGATCATCGGATTGTTCATCGTAGGGACAGGCCTCCGTGCCTGTCCTGACAAAGGACAACCACGGAGGGCAGGACAACCCTTTTAGGTTGTCCTGCTACAAAACCATCACGAAGGTTTTTCAACAATCCCGCATCGGTCGGGTCCGATCTCCTTCATCCCGAGTAGGCGCGCCTGCGCGCCGTATCGAGGGAGCGCCGGAACGCATCGGAAGTCCTTCCTTAGCCCTTCGAAGGGGGAGCGCCCTTCGATACAAACGCTCCTTTCTCGGGCTTGTTGAAAAACCCCTTGAGAGGGTAATGCCAACCCCCTTGAAAGCGAAATCCCATAAAAGCAACCCCCCCTACCCCCCCTTGTCAGGGGGGCAAGAAAAAGCAAAACCCCCTCGGCCCGGAGGGGGCGCATCGCCTTTTTATACCCCCCTGACAAGGGGGGGTAGGGGGGGGTTGGTTTCAAAGAGGGAGGTCGGGGGTTCGCGCGAAAGCGGCTATACCGCTAAAAGCAATGTCCCCCGACGAGGGGTTTTTCAACAACCCTCCCAGGCTCTGCCTGATTTCAGCTAGTCGATTTCCACGATCACGTTGCCCACCGCCTCACCCGCTTCCACGGCCTCGTGCGCGCCGGCGAGTTCATCGAGCGGGAAACGCTCCGCGATGTGGTGGGTGAGCGCGCCTGCGTCCAGGGCGCGGGTGATGTCCGCCGCCGCATGGAGCAGGGCTTCCGGCGGGCAGCAGTGGACCATCACGAGGCGGATGGTGATGTTGTTCAGCATGAGTTCGTAGTGGGGGAAGGGGGGCGTTCGATCCCCCATGGAGGAATAGGAAGTGATGACGCCGCCGATTTTCAGGATTTTGTAGTTCGTCTCCCAGTTCACGCCCAGGTTCACGTCCACCACGCGGTCCACGCCCGCGCCATCCGTCACCTCCATGACTCTCTCGAAGACGTCCTCTTCTCGGTAGTTGATGATGTGATCGGCGGATTCCGCCCGCGCCGCCTTGGCGTCTGAGCTCACCGTGGCGATGACTTCCGCTCCCGCCCATTTCGCCAGTTGCACGGCGTAGACGCCCACGCGGCCGGCACCTCCCGTCACGAGCACCGTTTTGCCTTGGATCGTCCCGTCCGCGAACAGGCACCGGTGGGCCGTCATGGCGGGAATGCCGAGGCACGCGCCCTCTGCGAAGGTTGTTCCTTGGGGCAGGCGGACGAGAAACTTCTCGGGCAGGCAGACGTACTGCGCCGAGGTGCCGAACGCGCGTTTGTAGCGCGCGTTGTAGACCCATACGCGGTCGCTGGCTTCATGGCCGCCCGCGTCCGGGCCGAGCTTGTCCACGACGCCCGCGCCGTCGTTGTGGGGGATGATTCTCGGGAAATCAGGAAAATGCTCGAAATAGCCCCAATCCTCGGACCCCTGTCCCCCGCGGCGCTTGCAGTCCGTGGGGTTCACGCCCGACGCATGGAGCCGCACCCTGATTTCGCCGGGACCGGGTTCGGGCGCCGCCATCTCGCCGACTTCGACCACCTCGCGCGCCCCGCCCTTGCTCTCATACCAGCCCGCCCGCATCACTTGCGTTCTCCTTTGCCCGCCTTACCCGTGGGTGAACGAAACGCCCAGGTAGACGACGATGAGGGCGAGGATGAGGTTGAAAAGAAGCCACGTCTTGCGCTGCGCCTTCATGCCCCCGAAGCCCCTCGGAATGGTGAGGGCGACGCCTACGAAGATGATGACGAGCGCCAGGACGATCTTCACGATCAGCGACCCCGGAACCGCGAGGCCGCTCCGCACGAGGCGGGTGATGTGATGAAGCCCCGTCAGCAACAGGATCAGGAACGAGCCGTGGAGAATCGGGATGAACCGTTTCTGGATTTTCGCCATGAACGGCCCGCGCTCCGCTTCGGGCAGGTCCGCCGCCGTGGGTATGACCACGAAGCGAAGAAAGGCCACGCCGCCGACCGCCAGAATCGCGCTCAGTACATGAAGGGTCGTGACGATGATGCTTCCCGTGCTGTATCCCATAAGACGCACTCCCGTGGTTGATGAGAAATTTTCCTTAAGCCGTGTCCTCTCCCAGCAGAACGAGGACGCCGGAATACTGGTGGAGATGGTCGATTTTTCCGATGGGCGCGATCTCGGAACCCGTGAAGAACCCCGCGACGGGCAGCCCGCGCATCTTCTCCCGTATCGCGCCTGCGTCCACCTCCATCTCCCCGTAGAGGGAGCTGCCCCGGCCCGCGCAGTTGAAATACAGGCCGAACGCGCTTGCGTCCGCATCCTCTGAAGCGCCGAAACGGCGCGCTCCTTTTTCGAGCATGGTGCGGAGGTCCTCACGCGCGCGCGACCCGTCGCGCTTGGCGAAGGTGATGGCCTGACCGGTCTTGACCGGCGTCGGCAGCGCGATGACCCCCCGCTCCTCGTCCGCGCCCACGATGGGCCGCACGATGTACTCGCCGTGGTCGAGGGTGACCTTGTCCGGGTCCCCCGGAATGCCGATGAACAGGTTCATGGCGGCGAAGCGGATGTTCTCCATCCATTCGGGGCCCGCCGCCTCGGCGTAGGCGTCATACGCGCGCTCGCCCGAGATCTCCCAGACCACGTTCTCCTCCGCCCGGGTGATGAGCCGGGGCTCGCCCACCGGCAGATAGGCCTGGGATATTCCGATGAACCGGTTCGGCGCGCCCGCGAACACGACGCCCGAGACGGCGCCCGTCTGCACCTGCCCGTCCAGGAACTGGAAGGTTCTCCCCGCCGAGCCGTCCTCAGCGGCGCCGCCCCCCACGATGATAGCCTCCTCGCCCAGTTCCTCGTGAATCCCCTCGAAGAGCGCTTCGGCCTGGAGGTGGTAGCTGTCGGGCATGATGACGACCAGGGGCGGGTTCTCCTGCGAGAGCGCGTCCGCCAGCTCTTTTTTCGCCGTCCGGCCGATGGCGCGCCCGCATTCCGCCGGTGCGTCGGCGAGACCCTCGACCAGAAAAGGCGCTGCGGGCGGGGCGTCGCCGCCCACCGCCAGAACCGAGATTCCAGGCGTCCGCTCGATTTCACCCTGCGCCGTCAGGACGCCGAAGCCGGTGCAGCCGACGATTCGCGCGCCGCCCGTTCCCTCCGCCACGGCGGCGACCACCTCGGGCCATCGTTGCAGGTGTGCGGGTGTCGCGAACAGGAAGACGAGGGAGGCGGCGTCGAGCTTAGCCTCCGCCATGGCCTCTTCAATCGTTTCACGAGCGGCTGCTGCGGAATCGGGATTCGCGGATAAGCCGCTGCCCGCGCGCGTCATGGAGATTCCTCGCGCGGCAGAACACCGGGCGTTCCGTTCGTGAGGAGTTTCGGCTCGCTCACCGCCTGCACGTCCTCGGCCGTTAAGCCTTCCGCCACTTCCCTCAAGATAGGGCCGTCCGGAGTCATTTCGATGAACGCGATGTCGGTGAACAACTTGGTGACGACTCTGCGGGCGGTGAGGGGATAGCTGCAATCTTCCAGGAGCTTGAGGCCGCCGTCCTTCATGGTGTGGGTCATGATGGCGTAGACCTCGCGCGCGCCCGCCGCCAGGTCCATCGCGCCGCCGATACCGCCCTTGCCCAGCCCCGGCACCGTCCAGTTGGCGAGGTCGCCACGGGCGGAAACCTGCAGCGCGCCCATGACGGCGATGTCGATGTGGCCGCCGCGTATCATGGCGAAGGCGTCGGCGTGCCCGAACACCGAAGCCCCCGGAAGGGTGGTGATGGGTTCTCGGGACGCGTTGATGTAGTCCTTGTCCTCCTGGCCCTCCTGCGGCCTGGGGCCTGCGCCGATGATTCCGTTTTCCGCCATGAACAACACGCCGCGTTCGGCTTCCACGTAATTGCCCACCAGCGTGGGGATGCCTATCCCTAAGTTCACCACCGCGCCGCCTGGCAGTTCCGCCGCCACGCGCCGGGCGATGTCGGCCGGCTTGAGGGCGCAGCTTTCAAGTTTCGGATCGGAGGCCAAGGTCTTCTCCTCTGACGACTCTTTGCACGTAAATCGAGGGCGTGTGCACGCTCTCGGGCGCGATGACGCCGGGTTCCACGATTTCCTCCACTTCGGCGATGGTGAGCGGCGCCGCCGTCGCCATGACGGGGTTGAAGTTCGCCGCCGTGCCCCGGTAGGTGAGGTTCCCCATCGCGTCGGCCCGGTGCGCCTTGATGACGGCCACGTCGCCGGGCAGGGGGTATTCGAGCACGACGTCGCGACCGTTGATCGTGCGGGTCTCCTTGCCCTCGGCCGCCTGCGTGCCGACGCCGGTGGGCGTGTAGAAGGCGGAAACGCCTGCGCCCGCCGCGCGGATCCTCTCGGCCATGGTCCCCTGGGGGAGTTGTTCGAGTTCGATTTTCCCCTCGAGATAAAGTTCTCTGAACACGAACGCGCTCCTGTGGAAGGCGTAGCTGCAGATGATTTTCTTCACCTTCCCCTGTCTGAGCAGCACGGCGAGGCCGCGCTCGCCGAAACCCGCGTGGTTCGTGACGACGGTCAGGTCGCGCGCGGGGTGGTCGGCCATGGCGACCAGGAGGTTTTCCGGGATGCCCGCGCCGCCGAACCCGCCCAGCAGAATGGTGGCGCCGTCGGGTATGTCGGCGATGGCGGCTCTGGATGATGGATACACCTTGTCGGAGGTCAACTCGTCGTTCTCTTTATTGAGGAAAAATCCATGCAGCATGATTCCGGGTGAATTTCATTCTATTTATGAGGCATCGACCCGAAAAAATCCAGACGCACCCCGGCTTGCCTCAGGCCTTTCAGTGCCATAGAGTGCGGATTCATTTTTGCAGGGTGTGGTTTTCTTTTTTTCGAGGAGCGCGTGGTGGCCAGGCAGCCCAGGCGAACGCCGCAGGCCAAAGAACCGCAGGTTACAGGGAAGAGCGTGGTGGGCCTGTACCTCTATTTCTCGGTCTTTCTCTCCGGCGGCTCGATTCTCGTCATGGAGATCGCGGCGGGGCGCGTGCTCGCCCCCCACTTCGGCAACACGCTCTACACCTGGACCTCGATGATCGGCATCATCCTGGCCGCTCTCAGCCTCGGCTATTCCATAGGGGGAAGGCTCGCGGACAGGAACCCGTCGAGCAGGCTGTTTTTCTCCCTCATGCTGGGCGGCGCGGGCCTGGTCGCCCTTGTGCCCGCCCTGCGGGGGCTCCTGCTGCCCACGATGGAAGAGAGCCTGAGCCTGCAATCGGGACCCGTGATCGCCGGTCTTCTGCTCTTCGCCGCTCCGGGTTGCGTGCTCGCCACGCTCACGCCCTTCGCGGTGAAGCTCGCCGCAAGAGGAGAGGGGAGCCTCGGAGCGGTGACGGGCAACCTCTTCACCTGGTCCACCATCGGGAGCATCCTCGGCACGTTCGCGACGGGCTTCGTCTTCATTCCCTTTTTCGGCCTGAACGGCATCTTCCTGACGACGGCGGCGGCGCTTACGCTCACGGCGACGCTGGGGCTCTACCTCTGCGGCGACCTCGCCGGTTTGTTCTCGAAGCGAAAAGCGCGGGCGAACCTGCTTCTCGCGGCGTTTCTCCTCGCTTCGATGGGGGCGGGCGCCGCGTGGCTGGGCGTCATCCCCGGCGTGGATAAGGATACGGTGTGGGTGCGCGAGAACATGTACCACATGATCCGCATATTCGAGAGAGAGGAGGCGGACGGCGCGCGGGTGCGCGAGATGTATCTGGATCACCAGCCCGAAGGGGCGATGGTGGTGGGAGACGACAGGAAGTTTTTCTATGAATACACCCGCTTCCTGGAACTCGGGCCGCTGTTCGTTCCCCACATGAAGCGCGCGATCTTCATCGGCGGCGGCGCCTTCACGATGCCCAAGGCGCTGCATCTCATGAAGCCGGAGGTATCCATCGAAGTGGCCGAACTCGACGAGGAAGTGGTCGATGCGGGACGCAGGTTTTTCAGGCTCGCGAAGTTCCCGAAGATCAAGACCCTGGTGGGAGACGGCAGGCGCATCCTGCGGTCATCCGGCGAAAAATACGATTTCATCGTGGGCGACGCCTACCGGGGCTTGCGGAACATACCGCCGCACCTGGTCACGAAGGAGTTTTTCGAAGAGGCGCGAGAGCGTCTTGCGCCCGGCGGCGCCTTCATGCTGAACCTGATCGGCTACCGCGCCGGTCCCGGCGGCGCGATATACGCATCCGTCTACCGGACCATGAAAAGCGTGTTCCCGGAGATATTCATCTACAGCACAGACCCCGCGAATCCCTATGTTGCGCAGAATATTCTGTTCTTCGCGTTCCGGGACGAGGATGCGGACCGCTTCCGCCGCGTGAGCGAGGCGATGCGCCGGGAGACCAGGTTCGCGTTCGCCGCGCGCGCTCGCGTGGCGCCGCCTGGCGCGCGCCTCTACGGCCCGGTTTTGACGGACGACTACAATCCGGTGGAGTATCTCATCGAAAGGGGACTCTAATTCTTCGCGGCGTGGATGTGATCAACGCACCCGCCGCGCACGGAGTGATAAAGGAGAAGCGATGGCGAAGCACAGCATTGGTTTGATACCCGCGGACGGCATCGGACCGGAAGTCGTTACCCAGGCGGTGCGCGTCCTGCGCGCGCTGGCGAAGAGCGAGCGGGGCCTCCAGTTTTCTTTCACGAAATACCCCTGGGGGAGCGATTTCTATCACGAGACGGGCCGGATGTGTCCGGAGAATTTCCTGAACCGCGTGAGAAAACACGACGCGATTCTGCTCGGCGCGGTGGGCCGGCCCGACATTCCCGACCACATCACGCTCAACCAGCTTCTGCTGCCGCTGCGCAGGGGGTTCGACCTCTACGTCAACATGCGACCCATCATCCTGTACGAGGGGCTGGAATCGCCGCTGCGCGGCTATGAGCCGGGCGACATCGACATGCTCTTCTTCCGCGAGAACACCGAGGGGGAGTACAGCCCCATCGGCGGCAGGCACTACGAGGGGCATCCGTCGCAGATGGCGGCCCAGATAACGGTTTTCACGCGCATGGGCTGTGAGCGCATCATCGAGGCGGCGTTCGAGGCGTCGCTCAAGCGGAAAAAGCACGTCACGAACGTCACCAAATCGAACGCGCAGGGCCATACGCTGGTGATGTGGGATGAGATTTTCGAGGAAGTCGCGGCCAGGCCCCGCTACAGGAAAGTCGAGACGGCCAAATATCTCGTCGACGCCGCCGCGCTCGAGTTCGTGAGGAGGCCCGAGCATTTCGACGTCGTGGTCTCGACGAACCTCTTCGGCGACATCCTGACGGACCTGGGCGCCGCCATCGTCGGCGGGCTGGGGGTCGCCGCGAGCGCCAACACGAATCCCAAAGGGGACGCGCCCGGCCTGTTCGAGCCCGTGCACGGCTCCGCCCCCGACATCATGGGCAAGGGGATCGCCAACCCGGTGGCCGCGCTCATCTCCGCCGCCCTGATGCTCGATTACCTGGGCGAGGAGCGCGCGGCGAAGCGTCTCGACGGCGCGGTCCGCGCGCATCTGGCCGGGGGCAACCGGACGGCGGACCTGGGCGGAACCGGGACGACGCGCTCCGTCGCCACCGACGTCATCAAGAGACTCTAGCCTGAAGGAGTGACGCGATGTCCATCGTCACGAGAAGGGGAGACGACGGGAACACCGATTTGTGGTTCGCCGACAGGGTTCCCAAGTATCATCCCCAGGTGCAGGCCTACGGCGCGCTCGACGAGGCGAAGGCGGCGCTCGGCCTCGCCCGCTCGACCGCGCCCGAATGGCTGAAGCCCGAAATCCTCAAAATCCAGAAAGACCTCTACCTCGTGAGCAGCGACCTGGCGACGCTGCGGGGCAAGCTCGGCAGGCTGGGAGAGCGCGTGGGCGCGGAGCAGGTCGCGTGGGCTGACGCGCAGGTGGCGCGCTATGAAAAGGAGATTCAGATCACCGACTGGGTGATCTCCGGCGATTCGTCCTGCGGCGCCGCCCTGGACATGGCGCTCACCATCATCCGCCGGGGCGAGCGATGGTCTGTGAAGCTGCGGGACGAAGGCTACATCGACAACCCCGACCTGCTCGTATATCTCAACCGCGTCTCCGACCTCCTCTTCCTCATGGCCCGCGCCGTGGACCGGGGCGTGGAAGTGCCCGCCTGAGCGGCCGTTGAAAAAGCGTCCCTCCTCAGGGGATAAAGGCAACCCCCCCTACCCCCCCTTGTCAGGGGGGTAAAAAAGGCGATGCGCCCCCGCCGGACTGAGGGGGTTTTGCTTTTTCTTGCCCCCCTGACAAGGGGGGGATTCCCTTGAAAACCCCCTCCCCGGTCGGAATGACGAACCAGGGTGGATGGCGTGTGTTCCTGTAGGGGTCGTTCGCGAACGACCCCTACGGGCAGGTTGACGAACAACCAGAATCGGGCGGGCACGGGGGCCTGCCCCTACGGGCGAATGCGCTTTTGTTCGTCATTCCGGCGAAAGCCGGAATCCATTTGTTTTGCCTTTGTTTTTTTCTTGTTGGGACCCCGCCAATGACGGGGAGATAAAAAGCCGGCGTATTGTCATTCCACTTGAAAATGGATTCCGGCTTTCGCCGGAATGACGGCAATCTCGGCTTTGCCGGGCTTTTTCAACGGCCCCCCTCAAGGGGGGAGTGGTTCCTTCTCTCTCGTCAGTTGCTTAACAGCCTGTCGGGCTTTGGCCTGCCAAGGAGTTCGAAGCACCAATCGTGGGAGTGATTTTCGGGGTTCTTCTCGGTAATCGATTCTTGTTGGCCGGCGATTCGGTGTCAGGAGCCATGATCGGCCCTCACAGGCCCGGTGGGAGTCATAGCGGCCGGCAACAGGCCACGGGACGAGGGCGTTTATCCTCCGATCACGCCGACTTCAGGTTGTGCAGACGCTTGCAGTTATAAGCCAGCATCACCAGGACCCACTCGCCCTGCACCTTCTCGAGACCGCGCAAGAGGAACTGCCGGAAGCCCATCGCCTGCTTGACGATGCCGAACACCGGCTCCACCGTCTGCCGCCGCAGGCGATAACGGGCGCGCTCTTCCGGCTTCGCCATCTTCGCGCGCATCGCCGCAATCCACTCCGCTCGAACTTCCGGACCTGGCCGGGAAGCCACCGGTGGCCGGAAGTCGTGCCGACGGCGCCCCCCTTCGGCTTGCGTGGCCACCAGAACCTCGACGCCCCGTCTCTCGAGTTCTTCCACTTCGCTGCCCGTCGCGTAGCCGCTGTCCGCCAACACACGCGCCGGCGCGGCAACCGAAGGCGGAATCGCCTCCACGTCCGCCACCAGTTCCCCGCGGTCGCTCGCGTTGTTGCTCACACGCGCTCCCAGCACCAACTGGCTGCCTTCGGCATCCACCACCGCCTGCGCGTTGTACGCCTGGCGATACTCGTGACGCTTGCTCTTGCGCATCAAGGCGCTGTCCCCATCCGTCAGGTTGATCTGCCGCCCCTCTTCGGGCTTCTCCCGAGGGGGCTTGATGCGCGGACCCTTCCTCCGACCTGAACGGCGCTCCCGAGACGCCGCCTTGCGTTCATATTCCGCCCGACCCGCCTCGGCCGACCTCTTCGCGCGGCGCTCCAGTTCCGCGCACGCCGCATCCAGCTTCGACTTCAACTCCTCGCGACGCGCCAACTCCTCCGGCAGCGCCTGCGGATCCCCTACCTCCTGCGCATCTTCGCTCTCCGCACGCTCCAGCAACTCCTCGACCTCTCCGCGCAATTGAGAGCCCAACGCCTGCGCACGGTCATACCGGACGTTGTTGTGCTTGCTCGCGTTCGCGTCCACCTTCGTCCCGTCCACGCTCACCGTCCCGACCCGCAACAACTTCAACTCCTTCGCCAGCAGCAAAACCTGCTCGAACGTCTCCGCTATCGCCTCGAAGTTATCGCGACGGAACGCGCAGATCGTGTCGTGGTCCGGGTGTGTGTTCGACGCCACGTATCGAACCCCGATATCCCGGTACGTCGCGCGCTCGATCCGGCGCGAACCGAATATCCCGTTCGCGTAGCAGTAAATCAGCAGCGCCAGCATCATCCGGGGATGGTACTGCGCTGAACCCGTGCCGCGCTCGTTCACGCGGAATGACCCCAGAGGCACCCGTTCCACCGCCTCCACTACGAAGTGCGCCAGATCGTCCTCCGGCAACCACTCCCGCATGTCCACAGGAAGAAGATACAACTGCGACTGATTACAATCTACAAACTTCGCCACCCCAATCCCCTCCCTTAAAAATACCTCGCGAGAACGACATATTATAAAAGGTAGGGCCTAAGTCCGACAGGCTGCTAACCCGGATATTTCACCGACAAATGGCATGGGGCCTCTGAATGTCGGATAATGTGAGTTGTCTCAATAACTTACACCCGTCCGACAGAGAGGCCCCATGGATACGCATTGTACACCGGAACAACTTCACTTTCACCCCCACGGAAGACGCGAGGTCATCGCCCGATTCGACGGCGGACGGATCACGTCGGACGCCGGCGGGGTGCTGCTTCGCGAGACGGATCTCCGCCTGGGTCTGATGGCTCGTCTGGCGCGGTGTTTTCGTGATTGCCGCAAGCCCGGCAGCGTGGAGCACCCGGTGCGCTCGCTGGCGGCGCAGCGGGTGTACGCGCTGGCGCTGGGCTACGAGGACCTGAACGACCACGAGGATTTGCGCCGCGACAGGTTGCTGGCGCTGCTGGTGGGCAAGCGGGACCTGACGGGAGCCGGGCGGGTTCGCCTTCGGGACCGCGGCTCTCCGCTGGCCGCATCGAGTACGCTGAACCGCCTGGAGTTGGGCGGCGCCGAGGCGGCGACGGATCGCTACAAGCGCATCGCTGCGGACTTCGAGGCGATGGACCGCCTGCTGGTGGACGTGTTCATGGAGTCTTACGCCGAACCGCCCGAAGAGATATGGCTGGACCTCGACGCCACGGACGACCCCCTGCACGGTCGCCAGGAGGGGCGCTTCTTCCACGGCTATTACGGCCGCTACTGTTATCTGCCGCTCTACGTCTTCTGCGGCGCGCATCTGCTGTGCGCGCGGCTGCGCCGCTCGAACGTCGACGCCTCGGCCGGCAGCGAGGAGGAGTTGGCGCGGATCGTGGCGCAGGTCCGCAGGCGCTGGCCGCGTACGCGGGTCGTGGTTCGCGGCGACTCGGGTTTTTGCCGCGAGCCGTTGATGCGCTGGTGCGAGGAGAACGGCGTCGGCTACGTGTTCGGCATGGCGCGCAACGCGCGGCTGGTGCGGGCGATTGGCCGGGACCTCTACCGGGCCGAGGTCGTCTGTCGCCGCACGGGTGAGCCGGCGCGCCGGTATCGCGACTTCCGCTATCGAACGCGCAAGAGCTGGTCCAGAACCCGCCGGGTGGTGGGCAAGGCGCAATACCTGCCCAGGGGGGCGAACCCGCGGTTCGTGGTCACCAATCTCCGCCCCCGGCGGGCCGGCGCCAGACGCCTCTACGAAGAACTCTACTGCGCCCGGGGAGAGATGGAGAACCGCATCAAGGAACAGCAACTCGGCCTGTTCGCCGACCGCACCAGCAGCGCCACCATGAGGGCCAATCAGTTGCGGCTCTACTTCGCCTCCTTCGCCTACGTCCTGATGCACGGACTCCGGCGCCTGGGGCTGGCGGGCACGACATGCGCCAGGGCCCAGTGCGCAACGATCCGGCTGAAACTGCTCAAGATCGGCGCCCGCGTGAGGGTCAGCGTGCGCAAGGTCCGGCTGTCTATCTCCGAGGCCTGGCCCCATGCGGCGCTCTTCGAAAAGGTAGTGAACAACCTGCGTACGCACCCGCCCTGGCCGACGGCGGGGGAGAGTGACTGAGCGTAGAATCGGAGCGACATAGGTTGCCGCAGCGGGAAACCTGCGCCTGCGCGTCGGCCGGCACTCCCCGAAAGCCTTCGAAATCGACGAAAAAGCGCCGCTCGGGCGCCGTGCGTCATCGTATCGCGCCGACGAAGAAGGCCGCCTCCCGAATCAAGCCGTCCACGACTTCAAATCAGGCCGTTCCAAAGCCTCGGTGAAATATCCGGGTTAAATTCCCAAAATCACGAAATCGGGACTTCTTCAACAGCCCCGTAAGCGGCGGTTCGCCCCTCCCGAGAGAGCGGCAAATAGAAACTACGCGAGGTAGTAGTCGCTGATGGCCTCGAGGGCCACCTTGATGGCCGCCGCGAGCGGAACGGCGAGGAGGATTCCCGCGAATCCCATCAACTCGCCCCCTATCATGATGGAAGCGAGCACCACCACGGGGTGAAGCCCGATGCGGTTGCCCAGGATGCGGGGAACGAGCGTCATGCCCGCGATGGGCGAGATGACTCCGAACACGGCCAGCGTTCCCAGCGGGTGTATCCAGTCCTGATGCGCGAGCCCCGAGAGAAGCAGGGCGATCGGCAGGGCGATAATCCATTCCACGTAGGGGAACATGCAGGCGATACCCGTGAAGATGCCCATCACCAGCCACAGCGGCATCCCCACGATGAAGAAGCCCAGCACGTACAAGGCGGAGAGGATGAGGGCGATCAGCAACTGCCCCTTGATGAACGAACCGAGGAGCTCGTCGAGACGGAAGACCCTTTTCTCCACCTCTTTGCGGTAGTCGCGGTGCACGTAGGCGAAAAACCCCGCCCATAGCTCTTTCCAGTCCCTCAGAATATAGAACGTCATCACGGGGATGAGGATGAGATAGATGATACCGATGGCGATGGAAAAGATGCCGCTGGTCGTTCTCAGCAGAAACCTGAGCGCGGTAACGGGAAACTGCCCCAGCAGGGAGAGGTTTTCGGTGAAGTATTTCTTGAGTTCGGCGGTCTGGGGGAGTTCGAACCTGTCGAGCGTGGCGATGAGCCAAGACTGAGCGACGGTGATGTAGCCGGGGAGTTGTTGGGCGAACGCCGTCACCTGCTCCTGCACCACGGGCGATATGCTGACCCACAGGATGAACAGTCCCAGCCCCAGCCCCAGCAGGGGGATCAGGACGGCGAGGGGCCGCGGTATCTTCCATCTCTCCAGCGCATCGACCAGCGGCTGGAGGAGATAGGCGAGGATGAACGAAGCCGCCAGGGGGACCAGCGCCGCCCGGGCGCTCACCAAGAGCCAGACGGCGGCGATGAGTATGAGAATCAGCCAGATTCGCTTCCACGTGAGGATTTGGGTTTGGTTGTCCATGTCGGGTCGCCTGGCCTCAGTTCCGGGCCGCAGGGGTGGATTCTTCCGTCTGGTCGTCGTCCGGTTTCTCGTAAATCATCCGGGTGCCCACGAAGAAGAGATAATGAACCCCCGAGGCGAGCGTCAGGGCGCAGGTGATCAGGTACATGGACAGCAGCACGATGTTCGTCTCCGCCGCCAGCGCCGCCGCCAGAAGTGCGGCGCCCGCGGTGACCATCTGGGCGGTCGTCGTCGTTTTCCCCAGCATGGATGGAGACGGCGCCTGGAAGCCCACGGACATGAACAACATCAGGCAGCCGATGGACAGCAGCAAATCCCGGCTTACCACGGAGACGGCCAGCCAGATCGGGATTTGTCCCGAGATCCCCATCATCATGTATGCGGTGAACATGAGCAGTTTGTCCGCAATGGGGTCGAGCATGGCGCCCAGTTCCGTCATCTCGCCGCGCCGTCTCGCGATATAGCCGTCGACGCCGTCCGCCACGCCCGCGATGATGAAGACGGCCAAGGCGATTCCCGGCTTCTTGTAGGCGAGGCACATCACGAAAACGGGGATCAGGAAAACCCGCACCAGCGTGATCTTGGTCGCCAGCGTTAATTTGTTTGAAGCTGTTGCGCTCATCTTTTAAGCGGCCTTTTTACTTCCCTTAAATGTGTTGCCGAATCATAACACACGAAGCCTCGTGGTTTCCCTTGTCCGGTCCGTTCATCGAGCATGTGCTTCACGAAGGGCGGGATTTCCCGGGCTCTTTCGTATTCTGTTTCGCGGACCCTTTGCGCGCGGCGCGTTTCGGGTTCGCCCTGGCTTTGGCCCAGCCTGCCCTGGAAGGTGGGCGCCTGGATGCGTTGGGACTGATGTTCGTCATAATTTTCAGTTTTTCGACCTCATCGCGGGTGAGGGTCCTCACCTTGGCGCCGGGAAGACCCCTGGCCGTGATTCCCCCGTATGCGCGCCGGACGAGCTTGATGACGGGGTGCCCCACGGCCTCGCACATTTTCTTGACCTGGTGCTGCCTGCCCTCGCGGAGTTCGATTCTGAGCCATGCGTTCTTCTCCGTCTTTTTTCGGATGACCCGCACGCCGGCAGGCTGGGCTTTCCTGCCTCGCCCGCGCATCCATGACCCATCCGCCATCCGGGCGAGGGCGGCCTCGGTGGGCATGCCCTTCACCTTCGCCTCGTATACGCGGGGTATTTCGTATCTCGGGTGGGCGAGGCGGTTCGCCATCTCGCCGTCGTTGGTCAGGAGCAAGACGCCCTCGACGTCGAAATCGAGCCTGCCCACGGGAAATACGCGCCGAAGACCCTGGGGCAGCAGGTCCGCCACCGTGGGCCTGTCCTTGCCCTCCTCGTCGCGCATGGTGGTGAGCACGTTCTTCGGTTTGTTCAGCACCAGATAGACCGGAAGTTCTTTTTTCGTGATGAGCTTGCCGTCCACCTTGACGGAATCGGCCAGCGGATCCGCCTTGGCTCCGAGGGTGAGCACGCGCTCTCCATTCACCTGGACGCGGCCCTCCGCGATCAGGCGCTCCGCCTCCCGGCGCGAGGCGAGGCCTGCCTGGGCGATGATTTTCTGGAGCCGGATAGCGGACATTTTTTGTTTTTCTCCCTGGCCTGTTCTACGACAATTACGAGCCACGCGATTATAGCCATACAGGGCCGATCAGGGTAACCTGTCGCGCAAAGCGCATGAAGGACAGGGCGACGTCCCACACTCTTTGCGAAGGAGGTCCGTTTTGCCGTCTTCTCAAACCATCATCAGCATGACGCCGGCGCACGTTTGCGTGCCGCTGGAGCGGCCGCTCAAGGTGGCCACTTTCGAGGTGCACGCCGTCGACACCTGCTGCGTCACCCTCCGAACGAAAGAGGGTCTCAAGGGCCACGGCTGGTGCTTCGCCTTCGGGCCCGAGCGCACCCGCGCCATGATAGCGATGGTGCGCGACCTGTTCGCCAACCTGCTGGGCAAGGACCCGGCGGACACGGATACGAACTGGGAGGCGATGCGCAAGGCGGTGAGCTTCGTGGGCCGAGACGGCATCAGCGCCCTGGCGATGTCAGCGCTCGACACCGCCTGCTGGGACCTCGCCGCCCAGGCGGCGGGCCAGCCGCTCTGGAAGTACCTGGGCGGCGATAAGCGCGAGATTCCCTGCTACGCGAGCGAGGGCCTTTGGCTGAATCTCACGATAGACGAACTCGTAGAAGAAGCCACAGCGCTCAAGGCGCGCGGCTTCAGGGCCATGAAACTCCGCGTGGGCGGAGAGGTGAATGACGACGTCGAGCGGATCCGCGCGGTGCGCGAGGCGATTGGCGATGAGGTCGCGCTCATGGTGGACGCCAATCAGGCCTGGGACGTGGAAACCGCCAAGCAGGCGTGCAGGGCGTTCGAACCCTTCGGCCTCTACTGGGTGGAGGAGCCGGTCGATCACGAGGACATCAGGGGGTGCGCGGAGGTCGCCAAGGCCAGCAATATCCCCATCTGCACCGGGGAGACGAACTACAACCCGCGCGGGATGCGCCACCTGCTCGTCGCGGGCGCAGCCGATATTCTCATGCCCGATCTGGAGCGCTGCTCGGGCGTCACGGGCTGGCGCCGCGCCGCGGCAATGGCGAAGGAGTTCGGAAAGCCGGTGACCCCGCACCTGTTCCACGAGGTATCGGCGCATCTTCTGAGTGCTGAGGAACACGGCGTCTGGTGCGAGAACATGCCCTGGTGGGAGTGCATCATCAAGGAGCCGATGGAGTTCAGGGACGGGAATCTGGTGCTCACCGACAAGCCCGGACTCGGGCTGGAATGGAAAGAAGAGGCGCTCCGGGAGTTCGCGCCGCCGGTGGGAGGCTCTTTGTAATGGGAATGACGCTCCTGCGCGGAGGCAGCATCCTCACGCTCGACCCCGTGCTCGGCGATATCGAGGGCGGCGACCTGCTCATCGAGGACGATGAGATAAGGGAAGTCGGCCGGAACATTCTTGCGCCTGAGGCCGAAAGCGTCGATGCGAGCGATTTCATCGTCATGCCGGGTTTCGTGAACGCCCATCAGCATACCTGGCAGACGGGCATCCGAGGGGTGGCGGGCGACTGGACACTGGTGGAATATGTCCGCCAGATGCACGAGGGTTTCGGCCCGAGGTTTCAGCCAGAAGATATATATCTCGCGAACCTGGTGGGCGCGCTGAACCAGCTCAACGGGGGCGTTACGACGCTGTTCGACTGGTGTCACAACAACCCCACGCCCGAGCACACCGACGCGGGCTTGGACGGCCTGGAGGAAGCGGGTATCCGCGCGGTATTCGGCCATGGAACCCCTAAGCCCAAAATCGCGGAGAGCGAGACGCCGCTCAGCCACAGGCCGCATCCCCCCGATGAGGTCAGGCGTTTGCGCTCGGGGCGGCTGGCTTCGGACGGCGGTCTCATCAAGCTGGCCCTGGCCACGAGAGGCCCCGATCTCTCCACGCTCGATATGTGTGTGCACGATATCTGCCTGGCCCGCGAGTACGATTTGCTCTGGAGCGCGCACATCGGCGGCGGGTTCTACCGGGTGACGCCCGACGGAATCAGGGATTTGGCGCGGAAGGGGCTTCTGGGGCCCGATTTCAACGCCGTGCACGCGAACCAGTTGAGCGGGGAGGAATTGCGGATACTCGTCGACTCGGGCTGCTCGGTCACCTCCTGCCCCGAGGTGGAGATGCAGATGGGCCACGGCGAGCCCGTCATCGGGCGCGTGCTGGCCCTGGGTGGCAGGCCGACGCTGGGGATCGACGTGGAATCGAACATCAGCGGCGACATGTTCACCATGATGCGGGCGGGGCTTCAGTTCGCCCGCGCACAGGAGAACCAGAAGATTCTCGACGGGAGAACCTCCCCGGCGCAAATCGCGATTCCCGCGAGGCGCGCGCTGGAGTGGGCGACGATAGACGGCGCCAACGCCTTGGGGCTCGGATTCAAGTCGGGCACGCTCAAGCTTGGCAAACAGGCGGACCTCATCCTGATCAGAAAGACCGACCTGAACCTCTATCCCGTGAACGACCCGCTCGAGACGGCTGTTTTCCAGGCGTCGTTCGCCAACGTGGACACGGTGTTCGTGGCCGGAAAGGTCGTGAAGAAAAACGGTGAATTGGTCTATCCCCGACTGCGGGAGAAGATGGAGTCGTTGGCGGAATCGGGGAGGAGATTGCTACACTAGCGCGCTCATCGGCATTTTTTTGTAATCCATACATCATCAATTTTGGAGAAAGAAAATGAGACTGGCGCTTTATTCCGATATTCATGCCCAACTCGCACCTCTGGACGCCGTTCTGGCGGAAGTCGACAAGCACGACGTGCACTGGGAGATCGTGCCCGGGGATCACGTGATGGGCGGCCCGGAGCCGGGCGAGGTGGTGGACCGCCTGCGTTCCCGCAAGAACTGCCTGCCCATACTGGGGAACTTCGACCGCTGGGTCATCGACCACGTCGACGAGGGGGAAAACGATTTCCCGGCGCGAAACGAGAGCTCCCGCCTGACGCGCGAGCACTTGAGCGAAGACCAGCTCGACTGGCTGCGGGGGCTGCCCCGCGAGATGACGCTTACGCCAGAGCCCGGGCACGACCTCCGCATCTTCCACGGCTCGCCGGGGAACGACGAGGGCGCGCTCCCGCTCAGGCTCACCGACGAGGAGATACTCGAACGCCTCGCGGGGGAGAAATCGGAAGTCGTGGCCTTCGGGCAGTGTCACGGCCCCTACATCCGCCAGGTCGGGAACCAGACGCTCGTATGCGCCGCCTCCGCCGCGGTGAACTGGGACGGGGACAACCGCCCCGCCTACGTCCTGCTCGAATACCAGGGAGGCGGGAACTGGGAGGGGGAGATTCACCGCGTCGAGTATGATTTCGAGGAGCAGGCGCGCAAGAACGAGGAGAGCTGGGACCCCGGCGGGGACAAGCAGGCCCACACGATTCGCACGGGCGAGTTCTGGAACCCCGCCCACATGCCGCACTAAAGGGGGCTGGTGAGAAAGCCCTTGCCAAGGGAAAACCCCGATTAACGAGGATTTGACGCGACCAATGAAAGAGTAAGATTCACTCCCCCCTTGAGGGGGAGTCGATGAAGCCGAGCGGTTTGTGCGAAGGCTGAATCGGTGGGGGGTGAATCGCGTTTTATTGCCATTCCGAATTATACCCCCCACCGAATCGCTTGAGGGCTTACGCCCTTAGCTCTTCGACTCCCCCTCAAGGGGGGAGTGATTGATTGGCGCTCTGCAAGGGGGGAGTAATGTTTCATCCCTCCATGGTCGGCTCGGTACGTGGAATCACGAAACCAGGACTTTTTCAACCGCCCCTGAAGGAGCGAAAAGACACCACCTCTTCGCCGGATGAGGGATGGGCGGGGGTTTTCTGCTCATATTTTTCGATACGCTTTCATTTTTTCAGAAAATACCGGTTTTCCCAAGAAAAGACGGAGCATAATTTGTGGCATGTTTTCAAAGTCGGGGGTATCATCTATTATAGAGAAGGAAGAATCCGGTGCATTGATGACGGCATGACATCGATGGCCGGCGATTTATCGACATGACGCCCACGGAGAAATTTCGAATCCTGTCTCGAGTCCCGTTGGACATAGCCTGGAGGGCCAGAAAATGAACACATCTTCTTCAGAGAATCCCGTTCCTGCCGAGGCGGGGACGCCAAAAGCCCAGAACGGCGGTCCGAACGGCCAGAACCTGCTGTCCATCGACCCGCCACGCTACAAGCCGATCGTGGTCCAGCAAATCGACAAAGTCCCCGAGTTGCAGAGCCTCCCCGATGACATTCGCTTCAGCATGAAGGTGGTGGGGCACGTGCTGCCCTTCCGCACGAACCGCTACATGGTGGAGAACCTCATCGACTGGGACAACGTGCCCGAGGATCCCCTGTTCCAGCTCTCTTTTCCCCAGGAGGGGATGATCTCGAAAGAGGATTTCGATTCCGTGGCGGACCTCTTGAGGCGGGACGCGCCCAAGGAGCAACTCAACGCCGCCATCCACGAGATCAGGGCCGGCCTGAACCCCCACCCCGCCGGGCAGCAGACGCTTAACGTGCCCGTCCTCGACGAAGAACACGTAGAGGGCATGCAGCACAAATACCACGAGACGGTGCTCTTCTTCCCCGGCCAGGGACAGACGTGCCACGCCTACTGCACGTTCTGTTTCCGCTGGGCGCAGTTCGTGGGCGACAAGGAACTTCGCTTCATCTCCACGGATGCGGACATCCTGCACAGGTATCTCGCCGAGCATAAGGAGGTGACGGACGTCCTCTTCACCGGCGGCGACCCCATGATCATGAAGACCAAGGCGCTCGAGGGCTATATGGAGCCCCTGCTGGATGATTCGCGCTTCGCGCACATCCGCGACATACGCATCGGCACGAAGGCGCTGACCTTCTGGCCGTATCGCTTCACCTCGGACGCCGACGCGGACGATGCGCTTCGCCTTTTCGAGAAGATGGTGAAGGGCGGCAAGCACATCGCCATCATGGCGCACTTCAATCACGAGCGTGAGGTCTCGACCCCGATGGTGCGCGAGGCCATCAGAAGGGTGCGGGATACGGGCGCCGTCATCAGGACGCAGGCGCCGCTTCTCAAGCACATCAACGACGACGCGGACATGTGGGCGCGCATGTGGAAGGAGCAGGTGCGGCTGGGCCTGATCCCCTATTACATGTTCGTCGAGAGGGACACGGGCGCCAAGCGCTACTTCGAATTGCCCCTGGTGGAGGCTCACGCGATCTACCGGAAGGCGTACTCCCAGGTGTCCGGTCTGGCGCGCACCGCGCGGGGGCCCTCGATGAGCGCGGCGCCCGGCAAGGTGCAGGTCCTGGGGATAGAGGAGATCCGCGGCGAGCGCATCATCGCGCTTCAGTTCCTCCAGGCGAGAAACCCCGAGTGGCTGGGCCGCGTCTTCTTCGCCGAGTACGACGAAAACGCCACCTGGCTCACCGGCCTCAAGCCGGCCTTCGGAGAGAAGGAGTTCTTCTACGAAGCCGATTTCGAGGCGATGAAACAACAATTGGCGAGCTAGGCTCAGGAACAATTACAGCACTCAAAAAATGAAAATCAAGAATCATGTTGCGCAATCGCGCAGGTATTTCGTTGTTTGATCGTGTTAGTCCGGCGCTACCATTGTCTTTTCGCAGTCGTTGAAATATCATTCAGGAGTTCATTTGAACTTCAAGGAACTTAGGTGGCGCCTATGGGAAATGAATCTCCATGTAAGTTGGTTGGCAGGGGAATTTACACACCCGCCGAAGCCGCATTTTATGCGCGTGTCCAGACGCGTCTCATCAATAGATGGTTTTTCGGGAACAAGCAGGGTGAAAAAATATTTTCTCCCGAATTGGAATTGAAAGACGAGCGGGTAATTTCATTTCTTGATTTCGTTCAAATGCTGGCCGTTCGGGAATTGCGTTACAAGTATAAAGTTCCGCTGCAGAATATCCGTGATGGCATCAAAGAGTTTCAGGATAGATACGGAATCGGTCATCCTTTTGCGCGTGAGCATGTGGCCTACCTGTTTCAAAAGACCCTTTATATTCGCCAACAGGATGAATCCGAGGACAATTTTTACACTGCTGTATCCGGCAACTCTAAAGGTCAATTTGCTTTGAGGCGGGTTGTCGAAGTTTATATGCAGGACCTGAAATTCAAACCCGATGGATTGGTAGAGTTCTATACTGCATTTAGTCGACCTTATAAAAATAAGGTCAAGAAGATTGTTTTGCATCCAGAAAAGAGATTTGGTGAGCCGTTAGTGGAGTCGTGTGGGATCACACCACAAACGCTGTATGAAGCCAGTATCACGGAAGGAAGCATCGAAGCTGCAGCCGATATGTATGAGGTTGAGCCTGAAGATGTGGATATTGCCTGTAGATATATTGATCACTTAACACCATCGACAGCACACCATATAGCCGCGTGAGAAACTCCCTCAAATTGTTTTTCGATGAGAATATAGGCGCGCGCCTTTACAGAGCGCTTTCAGCTTTATTGAAACTCTCGAAAACCAGAAATATAGAAACTGCGCACCTGATTGCTGATTATTCTGGAGAAGGTTTGCGGGATGAGTCCTGGGTGCCGAGACTGGCTGGTGAAGGTTGGATAGTTATCTCTGCTGACAGAGGTTCTGGTAGTCGAAGAAAGGGAACGCCCTTGCCTATTGTGTGCAGGGAGAATGGCATTACTCATATATTGATAAGTGGAAAACTTCACAATAAAGAGCAGTTGGAGAAGGCGTGTGCGATTTTAGACGTAAGGGAAAAGCTGTATGAATTGGACGATGCGCCCAAAGGTACGCGTTATTTACTTTATGCGGGCCCGGGTAACTCCGCAGCCAGACTCAAGAAAAAGTAAGGATTCCCTGCTCAAAAATGTTTTCTTAGACGCTACTTCTTCGCCATTCGCAGCACTTCGTCGAATTCCTTTCTGGTCACGGGCTGAACGCTCAGGCGCTGCCCTTTCTGGGTGACGCGCATTTCGGCCAGCTTGGGGTTCTCCTTGAGCTCGTTCAGCGAGACGGGCCGGGGGAGTTTTTCCATCGCCTGCAAATCCACCATCTGCCAGCGCGGGGCGTCGGCGGGGGCTTTCGGGTCGTAGTACTTGGATTTCTTGTCGTACTGGGTGTGATCGGGGTAGGACTCCCGCGCCACCCGGGCGGTGCCCGCCACGTGGGGCGGCTTCGCGTTCGAATGGTAGAAGAGCACGTAGTCGCCCACCTTCATCTCCATCATGAAATTTCTGGCCTGGTAGTTCCGGATGCCGTCCCAGCAGGCGGTCTGCTCGGGCTCCGCCATGAGGTCGTCGAACGAATAAGCGTCCGGTTCGCTCTTCATGAGCCAGTATTTTCGTGCCATCGAAAGCGCATCTCCATGTGTTGTTGCGAATGAAATCCGGGTTCCGGCAAGACTACCACGTCGCGGCAGATGGTGAAATATGAGAGAGCGGCGCGCTTATGATGGAGGTTTCACCTCGCCCGCGATTTGAAGGTCGGCGAGTTTCAGGGTGTGTGAGATGAAATCGTTGCACGGCGTCTCGACGCCCACCTCCGCCCCGATGCGCGAGACGGTTCCGCACAGCGCGTCGATCTCGAGGCGTCTGCCGGCTTCGAGGTCATGACACAGGCTGCCCTTGCTGGCCGGGTTCTGCTCGTCGATGAAGCGGTAGCGTCCCTCGTCCGCCCCCTCGGGGAGGTTCACGCCCTTCGCCCGGCCCACCAGAAAGACCTCGCGCATCGTCTCGCGCATCATGTTTCGCGTGCCCTCGTAGGCCATGATCTCGCCGAGGGTGGAGCGCGTGAGCGCCGTCATTCCGCCGACCGCGCAGATGAAGATGAACTTCGTCCAAAGCTCCGCCTCGATGTCTTCTGAATATACCGCGTTGATCTCAGCGTCTTTCAGTTCGGCGAATATCCCATCGCCGCGCCCGCTCGCGCCGCCGCCCATCTCGCCGAAAACCATGCGCCTCGGCCCCCCGATTTGCCGGATGAGGCCCGGCCCCGCGATGGAGGTGAATATGTAGGCTGCCCCGCCCATCACGCGCTCAGCACCGTAGACGGCCGCCAGTTTCTCTTCACCCCCCACGCCGTTTTGCAGGTTGATGATGGCGGTGTCCGGACCGACCATGGGCGCGATGGCGGGAACGGCGACGCCGTCGGCGGTCGTTTTCACGCAATAGAGGATGACGTCGCAGACGCCCGCTTCCGCAGGCGAGTCCGTAAACACCCCATCACGCACGCTGAATTCTCCGGGCACGACGCTTTCCACGCGGAGTCCCTCTTTCCGCATGGCTTCGAGGTGTTCTCCGCGCGCGATGAAGGCGACGTCCTTGCCGCCCCTCGCCAACATGGCGCCGAAATAGCCGCCCACGCCCCCTGTCGCCATGATTCCGAAACGCATGTTCCATCCTTCCTGGAAAGACTCGGTTCCCGCCGTGCATGGAAAAAGAAAAAGGAGGAAAGCCCAGGCTCTCCTCCTTTTGTTGTACCAGAATCCCGGGGTTTTCGTCAGGAGGTGGTCTCCGCCTCCTTTTCGGGGTCTTTATCCGCCTGGCCGTTCGATGGCGATGCCTCCGCTTGCGCCGGGGCGTCATCCCGCTCGGCCCCCTCGTCCGCATGGCCGTTTGCGTGGCCATTCGTATGTCCGTTCGAGTGACCGTTTGCATGGCCGTTCGACGGCGGCGTCTCCGCCTCGGCTTCTAGCGCGATTATCTCTTCCTGGCCTTCCGCCGGCCCCCAGTCGATCCGCTCGGTCATTTCGAACTCCTCGGGCTTCGGCATGTCCGAGAGGCTCTTGAAGCCGAAATGCTCCAGGAACTGCGGCGTGGTGCCGTAGACGATGGGCCGGCCCACGACGTCGCGTCGTCCCAGGATGCGGATGAGGCCGCGCTCGAGCAGGGTGTTCAGTACGCCGCCGCAATCCACCCGCCGGACCTCTTCGATTTCCGCTTTGGTCATGGGCTGCTTGTAGGCAAGGATGGCCAGGGTTTCGAGCGCCGCCTGGGACAGTTTGGTTTTTTTCGCCGTTTTCAGGAACCGCTTGACCCAGGGTGAGAATTCCGCGCGCGTGCACAGGCGGAAACCCTCGGCCACTTCGATGATCTGCAGGGTTTTTTCCCGGTATTCCTCGACCAGTTCGCCCAGGAGTTTTCGGACGACTTTAGCGTTCACGTTGGAGACGCCCTTGAACAGGAAAGAGATGTCCCGCGGCCTGAGCGGTTCGCTCGCGACGAAGAGAACGGATTCGATGATTTTTTTCGCCTCGTCCGGGTCCATGACGAGAGGCGCGTCCTTGTCGACTTCTCCGGCGTCATCATCTTCGGACGCATCTTCGGCCATCCCGGCGTGCTCTTGCGACTCATCGATCTCGAAGAGCGTATGCTGGCGAGGCTCCTCCATGGCTTCCATCTGATGCTCCGCCAGAGCCCTGGCCGCGGCGTCCGGGGCTGACGCCTCATCTTCCTCGAGTTCGTAGGGAACGCCGGTTTCCACCTGCGCTGTTTCCTGGATTTCCGGTTGTGGATCATTCATCACGCACCGCCTTTGTAATTCGGATTTCACCGAAATTGGACGCCTGTTGCGCCACGACGAGATTTCCCTTGATGAGTTCGAGGAGCGCCAGGAATATCGCCACCACTTCCAGTATGCGCCTCGTCTGGAACAATGAATGAAAAAAGATACCCTCTTTCCCTGCGTCTTCGAGGGTATCCAGCAGCTTTGTTCTCATGTCGGCGACTTCGAGCTCATCGATGTCCACGAGATGGATGCCCTCTTCCCCGATGGACTCGATGAGGTGCTGCATGGCGCTGATGAGGTCGAACACCGTGACTTGCAGCTCGGGCGCTTCTTCTTCCTCGTCATCCTCCAGCAGGAGAGGGTCGGCGCCCCGCGTATAGAGCCAGGATTGCTCCTCCTCGGCATGGCGGAACACCTGGCTGATTTTCTTGAATTTCTGGTACTCGATGAGTTGACGCTGGAGTTCCTGGCGCAGGACTTCGGGGTCTTCCTCTTCCGCGTCGTCCTCGGTCCGGGGCAGAAGCGTTCTGCTCTTGATGTAGACCAGGTAGGAGGCCATGACGAGGTATTCCGACGCCAGGTTGATGTTCAGCTTTTTGAGCAGCTCCACGTATTTCAGGTATTGATCCGTGATGAAGGCGACAGGAATATCGTGGATGTCCAGCTTGTGCTCGCGCACCAGGTGGAGCAGCAGTTCGAGCGGCCCTTCGAAGACGTCGATTTTGACGTTGAATCGTTCGGAATCATCGGAAGCCCCGGTAGCGGTTTCCTGGCCCTTGGTGTGGCCTGACTCGGGCGTGCGCGCCGTCTCCAGGATTTCCCAGTTATCGGGGTTTCCCGCGGACATGTCACTGCCCCAGGGCAGATCGGCGAAGTCGGTCGCCTCTGAAGGCGCAACCACGCCCTCTGGCGGTGGTGTATTTTCTTGGGGATTCATGCTCACCCCGGATGGGCGGACCGAGCGGTCTTTTCCGGGCGATTTCACGAGCCCACGGGCGGTGAGGCTCTCCATCGCCCTGAAGTTGCTCACAAGCCTAGGAAAGATGGATGATCTTGTCAAATGCATAAAATCGGGTTTTTCAGGAAATTCAATCCGTTATGGATGAATTTCAGGGCGCGTCGGCTCGTCCGCCTTGAGGGGCGCGCGCCTCTGGGGGATAATCGGGTTTGCGATTATCCAAGCGAGGAAGAATCAATGGCAGGCAAAATCATGTCTCTCACGGAAGCGGCGGCCCTGGTGCAGGATGGGGATTTGCTCGCCCTGGGCGGAAACGCGCTTACGAGAATTCCCGCCGCCTTCGTCCGGGAACTCGCCCGCCGGCGGCGGGAGGGTTTGCGTCTGGTGAAGACGGCCGGCGCCTATGACGTCGACCTGCTGTGTGCGGCGGGGGCCGTGGCGCAGGTGCAGACGGGCTACGTGGGCTTCGAGAACCTCTTCGGTCTCGCTCCCTCCTACCGCCGGGGCGTGGAGGAAGGCCGCGTGCAGGCGGTCGAACACGCCTGCTCCACGGTCATCGCGGGTCTCAGGGCCTCCGCCTACGGTCTGCCGAGCCAGCCCGTGGCGGGCCTGGAGGGGAGCGACGTGGCGGCGCATACGGGTTTCCGGCAGGTGAAAGACCCCTACACGGTCGAGTCGGTCTACATGGTTCCCGGAATCAGGCCGAAGTTCGCCATTCTCCATGTGACGTATGCCGATGCGGAGGGGAACGCGCGGATTGAGGGCGGCGCGTTCGAGGACGTATTGATGTCCAGAGCGGCCGAGTCGGTGATTCTCACGGCGGAGCGTATCGAGGAGACCGCGTTTTTCGTGGAGAAACCCGACAGAACGGCGGTTCCCGCCTTCATGGTGCAGGCGGTCGTACACGCGCCGGGAGGCGCCCGGCCCGGGGGATGCCATCCATTCTACGATATCGACGAGGACGCCGTGGGCGCGTATCTCGATTCGGCGTCCGGCGCGGAACCCCTGCGCGCTCACCTGGACTCCTGGGAGGAGCGCGATTACGCGGGAAGCGCGTCGGTCTCCTCCGGGGACGTTGCATGAGCGTCGCCTTGCGCGAAGGCGCGTCCGAAAAAGTGCGCGCCACTGCGGACAGGATGGCGGTTTTTCTCTCCAGATTCATTCGCGACGGGGAACTCGTGTTCCATGGCGTGGCCTCGCCGCTGCCGATGGCGGCGATCGTCATGGCGCGGAACACCCATGCGCCGAACCTGACCTACCTGAACATACCGGGCGGCGTGGACCCCAGGCCCTCTTTTCTTCCCGGCTCCACCGTGGCGCGGCAGCTCATGGAGGGCGCGCTTTCGTATTTCACCCTCACGGAAATTTTCGATCTCTCCGCCCGGGGCAAGCTGGGGCTCGCGTTTCTGGGAGGCGCGCAAATCGACGCGCGGGGCGACATGAACCTCTCCTTCATCGGGGACCCCGCTGCGCCCAAGGTGCGTCTGCCGGGCGGCGCGGGCAGCGCGCACATTCTGCCCACGGCCAGGCGAACCGTGCTGTGGCGGACGGCTCACGACGCGAAGAGCTTTCCCGAGCGCTGCGACTTCGTGACGGCTTCGGGCAACGTGGATGCGGTGGTGACCCCCTTGTGCATTTTCGAGAAGGCGGAGGGACGACTGCGGGTGAAGTCGATTCACCGGGGCGTCGCGCCGGATGACTTGCGCGCGGCCACGGGGTTCGACCCGGGCGATCTGGAGTCCGCGCCCATCACGCCCGAACCCACGGATGCCGAGCGCACAGCACTCCACGCCGCAGACCCCGAAGGCGTTCGCCTGCTTGAATTCATCTGAAGCGGAAACTTCCTTTCATGCCGCAGAAAAAATTCGACGCCGTGGGAATCGGCCTGAACTCCGTGGATCAGTTCTGCGTCGTGCGCGAATATCCGAGACGGAATACCAAGAGCGGCATTCTGGAGATGGCGCGCGAAGGCGGCGGCCAGGCGGCGACGGCCATGGCGTCGCTGGCGCGCCTGGGTTTGCGTGCGGCCTACATCGGCGCGGTGGGCGACGACGAGGCGGGCGCGTTTTCTCTTGCGAGTCTGGAGACGGAAGGCGTGAACGTGGAAGGCGTCGTCACGCAGCGAGGACGCGCGAGCCAGTTCGCCCTCATCATCGTGCAGCGGGAAGGCGACGGGGAGGAAAAGGGTTCGCGGACGATCCTGTGGCGGCGTGAGGTTTCTCTGGCTCCAGGAGACGTGCGCGAGGAGATCGTTCGCGCGGGCCGCGCCCTTCATCTGGATGGCCACCACGTCGAGGCGGAAATCGCAGCCGCGCGGTGGGCGCGCGAGGAGGATTCGCCCGTGTTCCTGGATGCCGAGCGAGCGCCCGAGGGAATCGAGGACCTCATCGGACTCACGGATTACCTGATCGCGGCGGAGGATTTTCCCGTTCTGCTCACCGGCGTTTCCGATCACCGCGAAGCCTTGCGCATGCTCCACGCGATGGGTCCCGGGGTGGTGGGCGTCACCCTGGGCGCGCGCGGCGCGCTCGCATACGACGGGACGCGGTTTTACGAATCGCCGGGCTTTCATGTCGACGTTCTCGACACCACGGGAGCGGGCGATGCGTTTCATGGCGGATTCCTGTACGGCGTATTGCGCAAGATGGGCCTTGAGGATACGTTGCGCTTCGCAAACGCGGTCGCCGCGATGAACTGTACCGCCCTCGGGGGAAGGGCCGCACTCCCCCGCCTGAGCGAGGTGGAAGCCTTTCTGCGGGCGAATTCACCACGGGAAAGCCCATGAAGCGCATATTCGAAAAATCTTGCGCCGCCCTCGCGGTGGTTTGTTTCTCTCTGATTCTGGGCGGCTGCGATCTGCTGCCTGAACTCGGCCCACCGAAAGATTCCGTCTCGGGCGTTATCCGGATGAGCGCGAATCTTCCCGTGAAGGCGTGGCGCACGCGCACGCTCTTCATCATTCTGGAGCGCGAGGGAGGCGGCCCGCCGCTGGCCGTGCAGCGCCTGGTGGAGACGCGCTTTCCCTACCGATACGTCATCACGAAAGACGACATGATGATTCGCGGGCAGAAGTTCGCAGGCCGCGTCCGCGTGCGCGCCCGCCTCGATGCGGACGGCGTTCCGGGGCCGCTGGTCAAGGGTGATTTCGAGGGGAGGGCGTCGGGCCTGGTCGCCGTGGGAGCCAAGAACGTGGACGTGGTGATCGACCGGATCGGAACCGCGCCTCCACCGAAGATGGCGAAGAAATCCCCCCCGAAGCCCGCTCCGCCACCAAAGACGCCTCCACCGGCGGCGGAAGGGGGCAAAACGATTCGCGGCGTGGTTCGAGTCGCGCCAGCCCTTGCGGAAAAAGCGAAGGGGAAAGCGGCGATTTTCATCATCGCGCGCGGGAAACAGCCCGGCCCGCCGCTTGCGGTCATGCGGATACTCAACCCCCGCTTTCCCCTGGAGTTCACCATGGGCGAGCAGAACGTGATGATGCAGGGGATGGCGTTCGCGGGTGAGGTCAGCCTCATCGCCAAGCTGGACGCCGACGGGAAAGTCGGGACGCAGCCGGGCGATATTTTCGGCGGCGCGCGCGGGCCGGTGCAGGTGGGCGCGCGCGGCGTGGAGATCGTTCTCTCGCAGGAGGCGAAGGGCGCAGCGGCGCAACAGCCCGCACCTACGCAAGGGGCGGGAGATGTGATTTCGGGCACGATAGAGATTGCCTCCGACTTGCAGGCCAAGGCACGGGGCAAGCCCGTCTTGTTCCTGATCGCGCGCAAGGGCGGCGGAGGTCCTCCGCTGGCGGTCGTGCGGGTGGCGAGCCCCCGCTTCCCGCTGGCGTTCGAGATATCGAAGCGGAACGTGATGATCCCCGGCGTCCCGTTCGAGGGGATGGTTTCGCTCTCGGCCCGCCTCGACGCGGACGGCTCGGCGGGACCAGCAAGCGCGGGCGATCTCGAGGGCCGCACGGCCCAGCCGGTAAGAGTGGGGGAGAAGAACGTGCGCATCGTGATCGACAAGGCGTTTTAATAAGGCTTGGACCGTAGCGCTTCCGCTGACCGGGATGCGCGTCGTCTCGTTTACGCTTTATAACAATCGAGTCGATGGCCGCGCGCTCTGGCGCGGCGGCGGCAAAGTGTGCATAATCGGCCCTCGAAAATTCCGAGAATCTATTTCTGAGCGAAATTAGGTTTTACCTCATCCACGTACCGATAAGGAGAAGTCCAGGTGATCATCGACCCCCATGCCCACATCGCTCCCGAGAGTTTCATCGAAGACGTACGCCAGGGCCGTTTCGGCGACGCCGTCACCATCGAGGCGGGCGACCCTTGGGAACAACTCGTTACGAAAAACACCGTGCTCGGTGAGGAGCGGATTCACAAGAACCCGCTGCCGAAGGAAACCTATGACGTCGAGATGCGCCTGAGCGACATGGACAACAACCAGAACGTGGACATACAGATTCTCTCCGTCGTTCCGCCCATGACGCACTACGCGCTCGACGCAGGGCTGAACAGGGAACTCTCCGCGTCGCTGAACGACGCGCTCACCGCGCTCACGAAAGAGCATCCCGAGCGCTTCCTGTGCATGGCGCAGATTCCGCTCCAGGACCCCGAAGCCGCGGCGGCCGAACTCGACCGCGCGGTGAAAAACGGCCATCTTGGCTGCCAGATCGGCTCGAACGTCGCGGGCAAGAACCTGGACGACCCGGCGCTCGACGCTGTCTGGGCCAAGGCGTGCGAGCACGACGTGCCGATCTTCATTCACCCGGTGGACGTCATGGGCGTCAACGACAGGCTCAAGGACTATTACCTGAGAAACTTCATCGGCAACCCGCTGGACACGACGATATCCATCGCCTGCCTCATCTTCGGCGGCGTGTTCGACCGCTTCCCGAACATCAAGTTCCTGGTTTCGCACGTGGGCGGCTTCGTGCCCTGGATCCGGGGCCGCTGGCAGCACGGCTACGGCGAACGCAGGGAGCCCAAGGTGCACGGCGCGAAGGACCCCGAGCAGTATTTCGGCAAGATTTATTACGACACCATCATCCACAACGCGGATTCGTTCGAGTTCGCCGTGAAAACGCTCGGCGTGGACAGGATTCTCTACGGTACGGACTATCCCTTCGACATGGGCTATCTGGCCGGGGCGAAGGAGATTCCCGGCCTTTCGCGCTTCTCGGCGGAAGAGCAGGAACAGATGCTCTACGGGAACGTGAAGAAGCTCTACAAGCTGGACGTGTAAGGCTTCGGCGACGAAACGCTCGATAGTTTCGGCGAGGGGGCCCGGGAGGGCCTCCTCCCTTTATAGATAAGAGAAGAATATGGCGGCGATCGATCCCCACACCCATATCTATCCCGAGCAGTTCATTGCGGACGTGCGCGCGGGCCGCTTCGGACGCACGGCGTCGATAGAGGCCGACGAGCACGGCGAGTGGCTCATCACGCGCGGAAAGGTTCTGGGGCGCGACTCGGAACTCAGGAACAAGCTCACGCCTCTTTACTATGAGTTGGAACCCCGCTTCGCCGACATGGAGCGGATGGGCGTCGCGCACCAGGTGCTCTCCATCGGCCCCGCCATGACGCTCTATACGCTCGAGGCGGAGGCGAACAGGGAACTGGCCGCCTCGCTGAACGACGGCCTGAGCGCGCTGGCGAGGGAGTATCCCGACAAATTCTCCTGCATGGCCACCGTTCCCCTCCAGGCGCCCGAAGCCGCGGCGGCGGAACTCGAACGCGCGTGCGCGAACGGCCACCTGGGCGTGATGATCGCCTCGAACGTGGCGGGCAGGAACCTCGACGATCCGGGTCTGGACGTCTTCTGGGCGAAGGCGGAGGCGCTCGATATGCCCGTGTTCGTGCATCCCACGAACGTGCTGGGCGGAGGCGACCGCCTCCAGGATTTCTACCTGAGGAATTTTATCGGCAACCCGCTCGACACCACAGTTGCGGTCGCGTGCCTTATCTTCGGCGGCGTGATGGACAGGTTCCCGGGGCTTCGGTTCTATCTCTCCCACGTGGGCGGCTTCGTGCCCTGGATCAGGGGCCGCTGGCAGCACGGCTACGGCGAGCGCAGGGAGCCCAGGATGCACGGTGCGAAAGACCCCGAACAGTATTTCGGCCGCTTCTATTACGACACCATCATCCACAACGCGGACTGCTTCGAGTTCGCGGCGAAGACGCTGGGGGCGGAGCGGATTCTCTACGGCACGGACTATCCGGCGGACATGGGATATCACCAGCCCGCGCGGGATATTCCGGGCCTGAATCGTCTCTCCGAATCCGAGCAGGAGATGATCCTCACGACCAACGCCAGGCGCGTGTACCGCCTTTCGGTATAGGGGCTGGACAAAGCGCCTTCCGGGTGTAAAATTCAGGCAAGTGTTCCAGTTCGAGTCGATTCAACTGCAAAGGGGATGTTCCGATGGAGGAAACCCGGTTCCATATGGGCGACAGGGTGCGCGTCAAGGAGATGTACCCCGACGGTCATCACCGAACGACGTATTTCGTGAAGGGAAAAACGGGCGTCATCAACCGATATTTCGGCAAATACAAGAATCCTGAGAATCTCGCTTACGGCGGCGACGGCCTGCCGCTCAGGGAACTCTACTGGGTGGAGTTCGACATCAACGATCTGTGGGATCACGAGGCGGGCAAAAAACAGGACAAACTCTATATCGAAATTTATGAACATTGGCTGGAGCCGGTCTAGGACGAATCCGCCGGCTCCCCTGTGAGCGAGGAGCACACCATGGCGCACTCTCACGATCACCACAACGGCGGACATGTTCACCACCACGGCGACCATCCCCACACCTACAGTCAGGACCCTTCTGCGCACAACGCGCGGATGCAGTCCGACGACGCCTACCGCGAAGGAGCCGTGGCCCAGGTCGAGCACGATCTGGACTACTACCAGGTGCGCATGATGGCGCTGATGAACGTCCTCCGCGAGAAGGGACTTCTCACGACGGACGAGATGCGGCGCGCGGTGGAGGAGATCTACGGCCAGAGCCCCGCCATCGGTTCGCGCATCATCGCGCGCGCCTGGGTGGATGAGGGCTTCAAGGAGAGGCTCCTGGCGGACGCGGACGCCGCCTGCGGCGAGATGGGCGTTGACACCACGGGCATCAACCGCGTGGTGGCCCTCGAGAATACCGACACGACCCGCTACATGGTGGTGTGCACGCTTTGCTCGTGCTACCCGAGGCAAATCCTCGGCCAGCCCCCCACCTGGTATAAGAGTTTCCCCTATCGCTCGAAAGCCGTGACGGACCCGAGGGGCACCTTGAAGGACATGGGTTTCGATGCGCCCGACGACGTGGAGCTCATCGTCATCGACTCGAACGCGGATTGCCGCTATCTCATCATCCCCCAGCGTCCGGCGGGAACCGAGGACTGGACGGAAGCGCAGCTCTTCCAGCTCGTGACGCGCGATTCGATGATCGGCGTGGGCGACCCCCTGACGCCCGAGCAGCTCGAAGAAGCCGTGCAGGCGTCGGGGCAGGCCAGCTGATCACAGTCTCAATCTCTCCACGCGGAGATTGTTGAAAAAGCCCTGATTGAATAGTTGGGCGTAGGGGAGCACCCGTGTGTGCTCCCGTTTTTCCGTGTTCTCGTCCGATCGATCGGGCGGACACGCAGGTCCGCCCCTACGTGTCGAACACGATTGATGAGGGTTTTTCAACAACCCCCGCGGCGGGGGTGGAAGCTCCCGCCGCTTTTTTTCGGGATGAGAACGAATGCCCTCGCCTCGCGTCATCGCGATACAGTTCGACGGTCTGCGCGCGGACGCCCTGAGTGAGGAGAGAACGCCGAATCTGCTGGCGGCGGCGAAGCGGGGCGCGTGGTTTCGGAACCACCGCAGCACGTTTCCCACCTCGACGAGAGTTTGCGTCTCGAGCCTCGCCACCGGCGTCTACCCCGACAAGCACGGCCTTCCGGGCAATGCGCTCTTCTCGCGCGAACTGGGCGAAACCATCACGACGGGCAGCTACGAGAATCTCATTGACTGGCAGCGCGCCATGGGCGGACGCCTGCTGTTAAGGGATACCTTTTTCGAGGCGGTCGGGGGCGGCGTCATCATCAGCGCGGCGTCGAGCGGCTCCGCCTGGCTCTGGAACGCCAGCCGCGCCGCATGCCTGATTCACCCCGTTGCGGCGTATCCTGCCGGGGAGCGCGAAAAAATCGAGGAACATGGAGAAATTCCCTCTGCCGGCGAGCCCGATCTGGATCGCTGCGCGTGGGCGCTCGACCTGGCGCTCGATTACGCGATCCCGAAACTCGCGCCCGCCGTGCTCGTGGTTCACCTGAGCGAGCCGGACAGCACGCAGCATCACCAGGGCGCCGCAGGCGCGGTTCACCGCGAAGCGCTCGAAGGAGTGGACAGGCTGTTCGGCGCGTTTTGGGAGAGGTTTCAGGCGGAACACGATGACTGGAGGCAGACGAACCTTCTCCTGTTCTCGGACCACGGGGTCGTGGCGACGGCGGGCATGATCGACCTGGAAGCGGAACTTGGCGATCTCCCTGGCCGCGGGGAGAGTTGGCAGGCGGCGCACAGCGAGGGGGCCGCTCTTTTCTACGCCGAGTCGGATAAAACACTTCTGGAACTGGTCTCGTTCTTGAGGACGAAAGACTGGGCGGGGCCATTGTTCTCGAAAAATGGGGAAGGAGCGGAGGGTGCGCTTCCGGGTACGATGTCTCTGGGGCTTACGGGTTGCGGCGGACCCCGCGCGCCGGATTTGCTCATGGGCTTTCAGTGGGGCGATGGTTTCCTGGCAGGCGAGAACCGCGAGGGCGCGCTCCCGGGCTGGGGGTATTCATCGGCCAACAACAAGGGAAGCGGCGGAACGCACGGTTCGTGCAGTCCGTATGAGTTATGCAACTTCCTGATTGCGCAAGGCCCCGCCTTCCCGGCGGGCGCGCAGATGGACGCGCCGACGGGCAACATCGACCTGGCTCCCACCATCCTCTCCCTGATGGGGAAAGAGTCTCCCGAAGGCCTCGATGGGGAGGCGCTTACGAATTTTTCGAGAGCGCGAGGAGAGGAGCGAATCTACCGGGTGGAATCGAAAGACTTCGCGCAGACGCTCTCGCGGGCGGAGGCGGACGGGCGGTTTTATCTCAACTTCGCCAAGCTGGAGAAGGCGTAGTTTAATTGGGTTGTTGATAAACCCCGTGTGCGTCGGAATGAACCACTCCCCCCTTGAGGGTCTGGCTTCCCGAGGGGAAAGCCAGACGATGAAGCCGAGCGATTTGTGCGAAGGCTGAATCGGTGGGGGGTAAAATGCGTTTTATCGCCAGTCCGAATTATACCCCCCACCGAATCGCTTGCGGGCTTACGCCCTTAGCTCTTCGACTCCCCCTCAAGGGGGGAGTGATTTGGCCCGACCCGCAAGGATTTTTTTAACAGGCCCGCATTGGTCAGGTCTGACCTCAGAATGACGAGCAAAGGCGAAGGTTAATCTCAAGCGAAGCGAGGCTTTTCTACAACCCCGTTATAGACGTCGCGCGGAGGGCGGCAGGCGTGTCTCGAACGCGCAGCTAACGCCCCGAGTCCGTATATGCGGCGCGTTCTTCGTCCTTGAAATCGTCCAGCAGGTTGTGTCCGCCCTCTTGTCCCTGCCGGACGGAGAAGATGGGCGGGGGAACGTCGGGACGCCATTTGGTGGTCTCGGGCGGCTCTGGCCACTCATACGGCAAATGCCGGTAGGCGTTGGGGGCTTGCGCCTCATCGAGCAATGCGGCCATGTCCTCGCAAATCTTTCGCTGGCCCGCGTAGTCACTCACGAGGCCCAACTGCCGCCCGAAGGGGTATTGGACGAAGACGGCTCTCGGCACACAGACGCGCTCGGTGGTCTCGGGCACGTTGGAGATGATGACGGTGGGGATACCCGCCTTTTCGATCTCGCGCTGAAGCAGTCCGCCGGACCGGTTGCAGAGCGGTCAGACCGGGTAGAGGAAGGCCGCGTCCACGCCCTCTTTTTTCATCTTCTCGATCATAAGCGGCGCCGTGCGCTTCACCAGCGGGTTGAAGTTCGGGATGTAGCCCATGATGGAGTAGAGCGTATCGGCCAGCGCGCCGATTTTTCCCTCCCTCTCGAAATCGAGGAAAATGTCGACCGGCCAGGCCACGTTCCTGTCCTCGGCCATGAACGAGGTGTCGACGTGCAGATGCGAATACGCTACGTCGTCCTGGCCCGCCGTTTTGGGGATCTCCCGGTGGGTGGGGTCGCCCCAGGTGCCCTCGCGGCGCTCTCTTTCGTAGTCGAAAGAAACGTCGTCCTTCATGAAGATGCCGGCCGTGGAGACGAGTGTGACCTTGCATTCGGCGAGCGGTTTCGCCATCGGCGTCCAGGGCGTTTTGGCCGGGTCCGCGTGGCGCTGCGCCAGGACGCGCTCGCGCGATGTGGGGTGAAAATAGAATCCGTCGACTCTTTCTACGGCCATGCTCATCCTCGAATTCGTGGTTCCATGATTCAGGCGGGGGATGCCCCTCTCTTATCTCTTTTCGTCCAGCCGAGCAACACGGCGAAGAAGCCGCAGAGAAAGAACATGAGCGCGAAGGCCGAAAGCCCCCACAGGTAGGAGCCGTGCAGGTCGAACAATGCGCCCGTCGTCCACGGCCCCGCCGAGCCCCAGAGGGCGAAGGCCATCATCGCCACCCCGTTCACGCGCCCGAAGCCGGGGCCTTCGAAGTAATCCGCGAGGATGGCCGAACCGGTGGGCCGTATGAGGCCCAGGGCGAAGCCGTTGGTTATCGTACCGATGTAGAAGCGGACCTCCGGGTCTCCCTTCTCGTAGGTGGCGAGAATGAGGGCGGAGGCGATTCCGAGCGCGTTGCCGATGAGGTACGTCGGCACCCGTCCCAGCCGGTCCGAGACCGGGCTTACGAGGTTCGCCGCCACCTGGCAGAGCCCCCAGATGGCGAACAGCACGCTCGCGGTCTTGAGCGAGAAACCCTGGTCGGTGGCGTGGGGCACCAGATGCACGAGCATGCCCGCGAAGGCGTAGGCCATGGGCAGGAACGAGCCCAGGAAGAAGAAAAACGGCAGGTTGTACATGGAGACAGGCGGCTCGTCGGCGGATGGAGGCTGTGGTTTCGGCGTTCCTTCTTCCGGGAGGTTGCGGACGAAGGGAGCGTCGGCGATGGTGCCTTTCTCGGATGGGTGGTCCCTGTGAAAAATGATGCAGACGGGGAGCACGATGAGCAGCGTCACGCCCGCAAGCGCCAGATAGCTCATCCGCCATCCCAGGGCCGCGATGAGGTAGGGCGTAGCGATGTTCAGGCAGAAGGCCCCGCCCTGGCAGGTGTTGGAAATGCCTAAGGCCAGGCCTCGTTTTTTCACGAACCAGTTCGAGAGCGTGGGCACCTGGGCGATCCACGTGCTCGCGGCGAAGCCCGCGCACAGGCCGATGTACATCAGGTAAAAATGCCAGAGCGATGTGATTTGGCTCCCGATGAGCAAGGAGAGGCCGAACACCACAACGCCCGCCGACATCGACGCCCGGATGCTCCAGCGATCGGAAAAGATGCCCGCCAGCGGCGAGACGAGCGCCTGGGCCAGCATGCCGATGGAAAAAGCCGCCGCCGTCGCTCCCCGGCTCCAGCCCAGCTCGCCCGAGATTTCCTTGAAGAAGGGCCCGATGGTGGCGCGGAATGCGATGAGCGAGATCATGACGAGAAAGACCACGGCCAGAACCACCCAGCCGTACCAGAGGCGCGATTCGTCCCGCATGACGTTCATGGTCCTAGCCGCGTTCTTCCCGCGGCATGCGCGAGAGGCTCACGACGAAAATCGCGCCCGTGATGAACATGCAGCCCACGAGGAGGAAACCCGAATAATAGTTCCCGCTCGCATCGAAGAGCATCCCCGTCACGAGGGGGCCGAGAGCGCCCAGGATGGAGAAGACCATCATCGCGCACCCGTTCACGAGGCCGAAGCCCGGCCCCGCGAAATGATCCGCCAGAAGAGAGGACGCCGTGGGCCGGACGAATCCCAGGGCGAAGCCCACCCCCATGGCGCCCGCGTATATCCGCCACTCGGCAGACGCCTGCGTGAAGGCGGCCAGGAGGTAACATGCGGCCAACCCGCACACCACCCCCACCATGAAGGTGGGGAGCCTCCCGATGCGGTCCGATACCGCGCTCAGCCCGTTTCCCACGACGAGGGCCGCTCCGTAGAGGGCGAATAGCGCGGCGCCCCCCGAGGTGGAGAAGCCCTGGTCCGTCGCGTGGGGGATCAGGTGCACCAGGACGGCGGTAAAGATGTAGGCGATGCTGCCGTAGATGCCTCCGATCAGCATGAACCTGCGGGTGAAGAAAAAAGAGAATGAGGCGGTCTCTTTCTCTTTATCCACAGGAATGATGACGGCGCTCCTCGCGCGCGCTCGGGAGAACTCCTCGGACGTGAGAAAGGGCGCGTCGGGCGCGGTGCGTTTCTCTCTGGGGTGCTCGCGCAGCAGCGCCACGGCGAATGGTAATACGAAAAGGAGAACAATCCCCGCCAGCGCCAGGTAGCTCCCCCGCCAGCCGAGGCCCGCGATGAGCAGGGGCGTGAAGATGTTCACGATGGGCGCCAGCCCCTGGGCGGCGTGCGAAAACCCCATCGCCAATCCGCGCTTCAGGACGAACCAGTTGGCGAGCAGTTGCACCTGGGGCAGATTGGCCGTGAAGGCGAAGCCGAGCGAGAGCAGAAAATACATGGCGTAAAAATGCCAGAGCGCGTCGATGTAGGCGCCGATGATGAGCGCCGCCCCGTTCACGAGAATTCCCGCCCCGATCACCCAGCGCATGTTGAAGCGTTCGAGCACCCATCCCGCGAAAGGAGCCACCAGCCCCTGGCCGAGCATGCCCATGGTGAAGGCGCCGGCCGTCTGCGCGCGGTTCCAGCCGAACTCGCCCGATATCTCCTTGAAGAAAACGCCGATGGAGTTTCTGATGCCGATGACCACCGTCATGATGATGAAGACGGCCAGGAGGATCACCCACCCGTACCACAGGCGCAGGTCTTTTCGTGTCTGGTAGCGCGATGCGATCAAGACGGTGATTGGTCTTTGAGCGGATGCCCCACCCAAAACGAATAGCCGGAGTAGAATTTCTCCACCCGCTTGATGGCGTGATCGGAGATGCGCACGCCCTCGACGGCGACGTCCGTAACGCCGGGATGCTGCATGAGCTTCTGGCGCACGCCCAGGGCGTAGGTGACGCTCTTGAGCATGCAGCCCCGGCACGCGCCCTCGAAGCGAAGCGAAACTTCTCCCTTCTCGCTCACGCGCTCGAGCGTGATGCCCCCGCCGTGAATCTTGAGAAGCGGGCGAATCTGCGTCTCGATGATGTCCTCGACGTCGGTGATGAGGGCTTCGTGGTCGTTCATCGCGCCGCTCCGTTCCAGAGCTCTCGTTTCTTGGCCTCCACGTCCACGCCGAAGATGCGCGCCTGGTTGAGACCCAGGATGTTGCGCTTGTCCTGCTCGGTGATCTGCGGATAGCCGTAGTCGTCCTGCATGGATTCGGGGATCTCCATCTCCCATATCCACTCGATGACGGGCTTCGCGTTTCCAAGGAGCGCCATCTCCGAACCCCAGAGCACTCGCTCGGAGCCCACGTCGCGCAGCAGTCTGCCCATCCATTCGGTGAAGGTCCTGGGCGCGATCATCGGCGTGTGGCCGATGCCCGAGAGCACGAGGAAGACGTTCTCGTAGCGGTTGGCCATCCAGACGACCTCTTCGAAATAGGGCACCGCCAGGTGGTGGACGCCGAAGAGCAGATCGGGAAAATCGAGGGCCGCGCCCTCGATGTCGAGCGGTGAGAGGTCGCGCAGCTTCGCCCGCGTGATGGGGTTTCCCTTGTGGAACTGGAATACCTCGATACCCAGCTCGCGTCCTTTCTCATAGAGGGGATAGGCGATTTCGGGGTCGTCGCACGCCCAGGATTTCCCGTCCACGTGGGCGTTGTAGATTTTGATGGATTTGGCCCCCCACTCCTTCACCTGGCGCTCCATCTCCTCGCACGCGGCGGCCACGCTCGGGTACATCGGGTCCACGGCCCCGCAGAACAGGCAGCGTTCGGGATAGGCCTGGGCGAAGGCGTACTGCGCCTTCACGGGAGCGAAGCCGTCTTTATAAAGATCGAACAGGGGCACGGCCTGCGCCATCGCCATGTCGGTGCCCGAATCCTCAAAGACGAGGCGGCCCATGTCCTCCACGCTCCAGCGGCGCTTGAAGCCCTCCACCGGGTGCCAGTTCGCGTAGACGTCCGTGGGCGCCGTCCGCCTCCTGCCGAGCACCTTGCTCACGTGGTAGTGGCGGTCGTATTCGCTTTTCTCGGAGACGAGGTTCTCATCCGAGTAGTCGTACATGTGCACCACGTTGTCGAATACGAATACGTCGTCGCGAATCATGAGACGAAACTCCTTTCAGGGGAACGAATCACAATCGCCAGATTATCACACGGCGCGCCGACGTGTCAGATGGGAGAGGGATTTCGCTTCGCTTTGGGAGGGCTTTGGGTGCGCGGCCTCGCGAAACATGGCTGCTATTGGACTTACACCCAAAGTGCGCGTAGAAATGGCCCTGGTTTTTTCACGCGGGAAGGGGCAGAGGAGCAGGACATGGACTGGGTGACGCTCGCCGTCATAGCGGCCCTCGCGCAGGTGCTCAGAAACGCGGCGATGAAATCCATCGGCCACAAGCTCGATGAGTACATCAACGTGCTGGGGCGGTTCGCGTTCCTGCTCCCCTTCGCGGCCGCCGCGGTGTGGATGCGGGGCATGCCCGAGATACAGCCCGGCTTCTGGTGGTATTGCGTCCTCTTCGGCTTCCTGCAGACGGCGGCCACGCTCTCGCTCTCGAAGGCGCTCCTCTACGGTTCGATGGGCGTGGTGACCTCGCTGTGGAAGCTCGCGACCATCTGGCTGGTGGTGCTCGCTTTCATCACGCTGGGCGAGACGCCCTCCGCCTGGGGGCTCGTGGGCATCCTCGTCACCCTCGCGGGCGTCTACGGACTGAACGTCTCGCGCGCAAAAATCGGCTGGTTCGAGCCCGTCCGCGCGCTGTTCACCGACAAGGGGATGCGCTACACCGTGCTCGCCTCGCTGCTGTACGCGCCTTCGGTGATCACGTTCAAGCAAGCGGCGGTGCTCTCGGACGCGACTTTCGGGACGTTCATGACTTATGCGGCGGCGTCGCTCGTCGTGCTGCCCCTGACGTTGTGGAAATCCGCCGAGCACTTCAAGGACGCGCCCAAACTCTGGAAAGGCTTCGTCTCCCTGGGGCTGTTCGCCTTCATCACGAGCCTGGCCCAGGCGGAGGCCTACCGCCTCACGCTCACTTCTTATGTGGAATCGGTGAAACAGGTCGAGATTCTCCTGGCGGTCGGGATCGGCTACGTCTTCTTCAAGGAGCGCGAGCGCGTCCGCGAGACGCTGCTGGGCGGCGTGGTGATCCTGGCGGGAATCGTGTTGCTGATCCTGGCGGGGTGAGCCGTCCGCCAGGAGATACCGCCCGTAGGGGCCGTTCGCGAGCGGCCCCTACAAATCCATCGCAAATTTCCATCCTCGGCAAGCTCGACCCCTCAAGGGGAGAGTAATTATTGAGGCCGCGCTTTGAGTGTTCTTCCCTTTTGGGTCGGTTTTCCCACTCTGCCCCCCGTGGTTGTTGCTCGCAGGGACAGGTCGCGACCTGTCCCTACAAAAGCGGTGCGCATCCACAGGGGTGGATTTATGCCTGCCCCTTCGTTCGTTTTTGGTCGTCATTCCGGCGCATGCCGGAATCCAGAGCAGACGGGGATACCGAATCGCAGGAGGGCCAAGAAAAACGATAAAGAGAAAAGACAAATACAAAAGCGAAGCCACTGGATTCCGGCATGCCCCGGAATGACGGCAACTTGCAGTCTGGCCGATGGTGAATTCGGAGACCGTAGGGACAACCCCCTGTGGTTGTCCTCCATCGAACAGGCACAGGGGCCTGACCGACTACAAAACCGGGAATGACTCTTACGGGAATTTTTAGAGCACGTCCTCGCCCTCTAACAGCACCTTGGCCTTCGCCTCGTCGTCCGCGGTCAGGGCGACGTTCGCGTAGCCGGCGTGGCGGTTCAGGATGTGCATGCTCTGGATGTTCACGCCCGCGATCTTGAATTTCTCCGCCACCTTGGCGAGGGCGCCCGGCTCGTCGCGCAGCCTGATGATCATCGCCTCGTCCGAGATCGCCCGGAAGCCCGCGTTCATGAGCACGCGCAGGGCGCGGTCGGACTCGTTCGTGGTCAGGATGACGACGCCCTTCTCGCCTGCGACCTCGGTGTTCAGGGCTTCGATGTTGATGTTCTCATCGGCGAGCGCCTTGCTGATGTCCGCGATGACGCCGACCTCGTCGCGCACCGTGATGATGATTCGGTTCATCCGGAATCCTCCTCAGGCCGTTTGCCTGTGTTTTTGCTTCACGCAGTCGTCGACGAACTCGTTCACCATCTCGCGCGTGACGTGCGGCATGGTGATGATGTGGGCGATGTCGCCCAGCGGCGCGATCTGCCACTTGCGCGACACCTCGCCCGGGGGTCTCGGGAAAACGACCGTCACCGAGTTCTTGTGGCGCCACGCGGGGACGCCGAACTCGCCGAAGCGCTCGACCGCGTACTCGGCGACCGCCAGCATTTCCGCCACCAGCTCCCGGAATCCCTCCATCCCCAGGCGCTCGAAGGCGTACCAGAGCATGAGCGGCGTCAGCGCGTTGCGCGAGCCGGGCAGCGTGGTGTCGAGCACGCCCACGTATTCTATCGAACGCGCGATGCGCGCCACGTAATCGCGTTTCGTCAGCACGACGCCACAGGGCAGCGGACAGCCGATGAGCTTGTGCCCGCTGATGGAGACGCTGTCGAAACCGGCGTCGAAGCCGTAGGGCTGCGGCTCATCGACGAAGGGCAGGATCATGCCGCTCAGGGCGGCGTCCGCGTGGATGTAGGCGTTCGTGACGGCCAGGTCGTCGAGGATGCCGCGCACCCTGCTCACGTCGTCCACGGCGCCTTTCATCGTGGAGCCGATGTTCGCCATGAAGATGACCGGCGCGTCGCGGTGGATGCGGATGGTCTCGCGGAGGTCCTCGTAGTCGATTTCTCCGTTTTCCTGACTCTTGATCATGATGTTGCGCACGTTCAGCACGCGCAGGATCTTGAGGACGCTGTAGTGCGTGTCCTGCGAGAAATACACCACCCCGTCCGGGAACAGCTCGCGCCCCATATAGATGCCGTACATGTTCCCCTCGGTTCCGCCGGAGGTGACGTAGCCCCAGGCCTGCTCCTGTTCCAGGTGCATCAGGGAGGCGAACCGGGCGATGACCTCGCGCTCGATCTCGTGCGTGTTGCTGCGGAAATTGCTGTCGTGAAAGGGGTCGCCCACGTTGTTGAGGGTGTATTCCAGAAAGGGCGTCAACTCCGAATAATCGAAACTCTGGTTGCAGGGATAGCCCACCTGCCGCTGCGCCAGTTCCTCGAATTCGCGTTTCAAGGCGTCGAGATGCGCCCTGGTGAGTGGATTCGGTTCGTTCATGGCTCAAACCCTCATGCCCGCGCGCGGGAGAACGTCACGGGTATTCGTACAGGCGCGCCATTCTCCCGGGCGGTAGATGGCGGCAAGAACAAAATACCCTATTTTCAAGAGAGAGAAAACGGTAAAATTCCTGTGCGTGAGCAACAATATAGAGCAGGGGTTGTATGGAGTTTGGGTTGGTTTTTGGTTTATGGAGTATGCGGCGGCGAATTGTTGACACCACGGGATGCCAGCCGTAAGATGCGCTCGATTTGACATCCCATGTGGCATGAGAAAAAGGCGCGTGTCCGAGCGCCGTGGGGGCGGGAAATGCCGGAAGAGTATTTACCCATATTGATTCTGCTGGCGCTGGCGGTCGGGTTCGCCATCGTGAACCTGGGCGTGACGTTTCTCCTGGGCAGGCGCAAGTCCACGGTGGAGAAGGACGTCGCCTATGAGTGCGGCATCGTGCCCCAATCGAACGCGCGCGGGCGCTTCAGCGTGAAATTCTTTCTGGTGGCGATCCTGTTCATCGTCTTCGACGTGGAGACCATCTTCCTGTTTCCGTGGGCGGTGAACCTGAAGAGCCTGGGCGTATACGGGTTCGTCGCGATTCTGCCTTTCATGGCTTTGCTGGTGGCCAGTCTGATATACGAATGGCGCCGGGGAGCGCTCGAATGGGACTAGAACAACAACTCGAAGGCCAGGTGGTGCTGGGCCGCGCGACCGACGTCATCAAATGGGCGCGCAAGAACAGCCTGTGGCCCGCGCTTTTCGGGCTGGCGTGCTGCGCTATCGAGATGATGTCGACCTCGGCGGCGAAATACGACATTTCGCGCTTCGGCGCCGAGGTGTTCCGCGCGTCGCCCCGCCAGGCGGATTTGATGATCGTGGCGGGCCGGGTGTCGCGGAAGATGGCGCCCGTGCTCCGGCAGATATACGATCAGATGCCCGAACCGAAATGGGTGATCTCGATGGGCGCGTGCGCGTCCACGGGCGGGATATTCAACAACTACGCCCTCGTGCAGGGCGTGGACGAAGTCGTGCCCGTCGATATCTACGTGCCGGGCTGCCCGCCGCGTCCCGAGACGCTCATCGACGGGATCATGAAGCTCCAGGCGAAGATTGCGGATGAAACGCTCTACCGAGAGGATTCCGGCGTCACCTCGCTTTAGAAGATGCGCGAAAGCCCCCCACGCCACCTGAGTTGAAAACCGGTGCGAATACAGGATGCGGGCTTGTTCGTAAAGTGAAACAAACATTTGAAAAATAAAGGATTGAGCCGTTGAATGAAGAGGAGCGGGAACAAGCCGAGGCCGAGGAGCCGATCGAGAAGAAAGACCCCGACCTCGTTTTGCTTCAGGCGAAAATCGGGGGAGGCTTTCTCGGGGCGACGGAACATCGCGGCCAGATTTCCGCGCAGGTCGCGCCGGCCGCCCTGCTCGATGCGGCGCGCTTTCTGCGCGACGAGAGAGGCTACAAGCTGCTGAGCTTCGTCTGCGGGGTGGATTGTCTGGAGTTGCCGGTTTCCTACCGTTTCAAGGTGACGTATTCGCTCCTGAATCCCGAGAAATCGCGGCGTCTGCGCATCGAAGCCCCCTGCGCGGACGATCTCGAACCGGCGATGCCCAGCGTCTGCGGGATATGGCCGGGCGCGAGACTCCATGAGAGCGAGGCGTACGACCTTCTGGGAATCACCTTCGAGGGACATCCCGAACTCGAGCGTATCCTGACGCCCGAGGGGTTCGAGGGCCATCCCCACCGAAAGGATTTCGACATCTCCTCCGAGCCAGTGGCGTTTACGTTCCGGGATACCCCCGCGGGCAAGCCGAAGGCGGCGGAATAAGGACTACGGGAGCTGGTTATGGTAACGGATACCCGGCAGACGGACCCACTCGACAGCGACATGCTCGGTCCCATCCAGACCGAGACGATGACGCTCAACATGGGGCCGCAGCACCCGAGCACCCACGGGGTCTTGCGCGTGGTGCTCGAACTCGACGGCGAGACGGTGCTCACCTGCAAGCCCGTCATCGGCTACCTGCATACCGGCATCGAGAAGAACATGGAGGAGAAAACCTACAACAAGGCCCTCCCCATGACCGACCGCATGGACTACCTGGCGCCCATGTCGAACAACCTGGGCTTCGTCCTGGCCGTGGAGAAACTCCTGGACATGGAGGTTCCCCGGCGTTGCAAGTACCTGCGCGTGCTGCTCGCCGAGATGACGCGGCTGAACAGCCACCTGGTCTGGCTCGGCACACACGCGCTCGATCTGGGTGCGATGACGGTCTTTCTCTATTGCTTCAGGGAGCGCGAGCAGCTCTTGAAGATTTTCGAGAAAGTCTCGGGCGTCCGCATGATGACCAGCTATTTCCGGGTGGGCGGCGTCGCGCGCGAACCCTACCCGACGTTTTACGAGGATTGCCGGGATTTTCTGGAACCCTTCTCAGACCGCGTGGACGAGTATGAGGAACTGCTCACGAACAACCCCATCTACCTGAGGCGCGCGGAGGGCGTTTGCGCCATGACGGCGGAGCAGGCCTATGCGCTCGGCATCACGGGGCCGCTGCTCCGGGCCTGCGGCGTCCCTTATGACATCCGCAAGAACGAGCCCTACTCGGGTTACGAGGAATTCGACTTCGAGGTTCCCGTGGGCGAGCGGGGCGACATTCTGGACAGGTATCTGGTTCGGATCGCCGAGATGCGCGAGTCCCGGCGCATCGCCATGCAGGCGTTAGAAGGCATGCCCGAGGGGCCGCTCATGGCGGACAACCCCAAGGTGGTGCCGCCGCCCAAGGAACAGCTGGCCCACGACATGGAAGCGCTGATCCACCATTTCAAGATATTCACCGAAGGCTACAGCGTGCCCGAGGGCGAGGTGTACCAGGCCATCGAATCCCCACGGGGGGAACTCGGCTATTACATGATCAGCGACGGCAGCCCGGGTCCTTACAAGGTGAAGGTGCGCGCACCGAGTTTCGCGAACCTCCACGCGCTCTCCGAGATCACCCGGGGCGGGCTGATGGGCGACGTCGTGGCGGCCATCGGCAGCATCGACATCGTGCTGGGCGAGATAGATCGCTAGAGTGAAACAGAGGGTGGTATTGTTTTGGCGTTGATACGGTTTCCCCATTCCGGACAGGAAGAGCGCTTCGAGTTCACGCCCGAGAACCGCGCGGAACTGGAGCGCATCATCGCCAAGTATCCGGTAAAACGCTCGGCCCTCATCCCCGCGCTTCAACTGGCCCAGGAGCAGGAGGGCTTCATCACAAGTGCTGTGATGCAGCATGTGGCCGAGATTTTCGAGGTCTCCCCCATGGAGGTGTGGGGCGTGGTGAGCTTTTACACCATGCTCAAGACCCAGCCCATCGGGGAATACCACGTGCAGGTGTGCAACAACCTCTCGTGCGCCCTCATGGGAGCGGGCAGGCTGCTGCGCGAGATCGAAAACCGCCTGGATTGCCGCACCGGCCACACGCGCGAGGACGGGAAGTTCTCGATCGAGGCGGTCGAGTGCCTGGGCGCGTGCGGGGGCGCTCCCTGCGTGCAGGTAAACGAACACTACTTCGAGGGCGTCACGCCCGAGATCATGAACGATATCTTCAGCGCGCTGGAAAAGGGCGAGGTCGTCTCGCCCATCGGGGCGGACGAGGTGGTAACGCCCGCTCTGGCAGGCGCCGAAGAACCAGACGGCGAAGTCCAGGGCTGAGGGGCCTGAAAATGGCGTTGGTACTGGAAAAAATCGTGACGGGCCGGTTCGACAACCCGGATGCGCAGCACATCACGGGCTATGAGGCCACGGGCGGCTACGAGGCGATCCGGAAGCTCCTGGACGGCGTCGAGCCCGCCGACGTCATCGAAACGGTGAAGACCTCAGGGTTGCGCGGACGCGGCGGTGCGGGGTTCCCGTGCGGCCTCAAGTGGAGCTTCGTGCCCCAGGTGGACGGGCCGAAATACCTGGCCGTCAACGCGGACGAGGGAGAGCCCGGCACGTTCAAGGACCGCGAACTCATGCTGCGCGACCCGCACCAGCTCATCGAGGGCATCCTCATCGCGTGTTACGCCGTGGGCATCGAGAAGGCCTACATCTACATCCGAGGCGAGTTCGTCGCCCCCTGGCGCGCGGTGGAAAAGGCGCTGGCCGAGGCCTATGAGAAAGGCTACATCGGCCAAAACATCATGGGCAGCGGGTTTTCGTGCGATATCTACACCCACCGCGGCGCGGGCGCCTACATCTGCGGCGAGGAGACCGGGCTTCTGGAGTCGCTCGAGGGCAAGCGCGGGCACCCGCGCTTAAAGCCGCCGTTCCCCGCTGTCATCGGTCTCTATGCGCGGCCCACGGTCATCAACAACGTGGAGACGCTCGCGAACCTCCCCCACATCGTGAACAAGGGGGCGGAGTGGTTCGCCGGCATCGGAATCGACGAGAAAAACTCGGGCACCCGCATGTACTGCGTCTCGGGCCACGTGGCGAAGCCAGGCCTGTATGAACTGCCGCTCGGCCTCACGTGCGAGGAGATGATTCACGAGCACTGCGGCGGCATGCGAAACGGCGCGGCGCTGAAGGCGGTGATTCCCGGCGGCGCGAGCGCGCCGGCCCTCACCGCGCAGGAAGTATATGAGGACAAGGTGACGATGGATTTCGATTCTTTAGCCCAGGCGGGCAGCATGGGCGGCAGCGGCGGGGTCATCGTCATGGACGAGACGACGTGCATGGTGCAGGCGGCCGGCAGGCTCGCCGCCTTTTTCGAGCACGAATCCTGCGGACAATGCTCGGTCTGCCGGGAGGGGACCGGCTGGGTGTCCGAGATTCTGGCGCGCATGGAGCGGGGCGATGGGGTGCCCGACGATCTGGATACGCTCGCGTCGATAGACCCCAACATGCGCGGGAACACCATCTGCGTGCTCTCTGATGCGTGCGCCATGATGTTCGGCGCGTTTTTGACGAAGTTTTACGATGAATTTGAAGCGCACATCTCTCTGGGCCGCTGTCCGCTGGGCAGCCCGTATCCCGCCGCGATGTGATGGGGGAGAGACGATAGATGTCGAATGAGCAGGTAACATTCGTATTCAACGATCAGAGCATCACGATGGACAAGAGCCTGCCCGTCCTGGAGGCCGCGCTCCGCATCGGCGCGCACGTTCCGCATTTCTGCTACCACAAGAACCTCTCCATCGTGGGCCAGTGCCGGGCCTGCCTCGTGGAAGTGCTCGACGCCGGCAACGGCCGGCCGATACCCAAACTCCAGCCCTCCTGCGCCACGTATGCGGCCGAGGGCATGGTGATCAGTTCGGTGACCCCGCGCGTCATCGAGGCGCAGGAAGGGGTGTTCGAATTCCTGCTCAAGAACCACCCGCTCGATTGTCCGGTGTGCGATCAGGGCGGGGAATGCCCCCTGCAGGATCAGACGATGGCCTACGGCAAGGCGATCAGCAGGACGCACGAGTTCCGGCGCATTTATCCGAGCAAGGAGATCAGCGCCTTCATCAAGCCCGAGATGAACCGCTGCGTGCACTGCACCCGGTGCATCCGCTTCACCGAGGAGATAGACGGCGGGGCGGAGTTCGGCTGGGCGCAGCGCGGCGACCGCACCGAAGTGGGCGTCTATGAGGACCTGCCCCTGACGAGCGTCGTCTCGGGCAACGTCATCGACATCTGCCCGGTCGGCGCGCTCACGGACAACAAATACCGCTTCACCGCCCGCGTTTGGGAGATGGAGGAGACCCAGGGGCCCTGCACCCTGTGCAGCGTGGGCTGCCGCCAGGGCGTCTGGACGAAGGACGGCGAGATCAAGCGCGTTACGGCGGCTGAGAACGAGAGGGTGAACGACACCTGGATATGCGACGTCGCGCGCTACGGCTGGAGCGGGGCGCACGGCGATGAGCGCATCACCCAGCCGATGATCAGAAAAGACGGCGAACTGACGCCCGTCGGCTGGGCGGAAGCGGTCGGCGAGGCGGCGAGGGGTTTCGGCGCCGTGATGGAGCAAGCGGGCGGCGGCGCAATCGCCGGTCTGGGCGGGGCCTCTTCCACGAACGAGACGGCCTATCAGTTCGGCGCCTTCATGCGCTCGGTCCTGGGAACCAACCATATCGACAGCCGGATTCATACGCGCGACATCGTGCAGACGGACTTGCAAAGCGCCGCCCTGGGCGGCGTGGGCGGCGCGGGCTCCATCGAGGAGTTGGGGCGTTCTAAGGCCGTCATCATCGTGGGGAGCGACCCGTTCACGCAGCACCCCATACTCGCGCTCCAGATCAGAAAGGCGCACCGCGCAGGCGCGGTGGTCGTCAACGTGAACCAAAGGCGCATCGACCTGCGCGTTCAGGGCAGGGTGCATCATCTGGTGCCGGTTCTTGGGGGCATCTCGCGGACGCTTCGCGCGCTGGCGGCCTGCCTCGTGGACGGCGGCGCGAAACCCGAAGGAGACAACGCCGAAGACTACGCCGCGCTCCTGGGTTCCGCCGACTTGGAATCCCTGTGCGAAGAGGCGGACCTGCCGCCTGAGGACCTCATGGCCGCCGCCCGGGCGATCCTGGCGGCGGACGGCCCGGTGAGCATCCTCTCAGGACCTGGGGAGACGGGGAAGGTCGCCGTTTCAGAAGCGATCAATCTGGGGCTGCTGCTCCGCGCCAACATGCTCTTCGCCACCGGCGCGCCGAACTTACAGGGCGCAATCGACATGGGCCTGCATCCCGAAGCCCTGCCCGGCGGCGATTTGTCTAGTGAGAATACGCGCGCCGCCTGCGGGGAGGCGTGGGGAAGGCCGCCCGGCGCGCAGGCCGGCAGAGATGCAAGCGGCATACTCGATGGACTCGGGAGCGGTGAACTCAAAGCCCTTTATATTCTGGATTGCGACCCGGTGGCGGAATACCCCGACGGCGCGCGGGCTAGAGAGGCGCTGGAGAAGGCCGATTTCGTCGTCTTGCAGACATCGCATTTGAACGCGAGTGCGCAGTACGCGGACGTCGTGATCCCCGCGCCCACGCTGTATGAGGAAACGGGCAGCGTCACGAACCTGGAGCGCAGGGCGCAGTCTCTCCCGCGCGCGCTCAAGCCGATGATCGACAAGATGGTCCCCGAAGCCTGGCGGGCCTTCGCCGATATCGCAAAGGCGATGGAGCGGCCCATGCGGGCGAACTCGCTGGACAAAATCCGGATCCAGGCGCGCTCGTTGGTCGCCGATTACGCGGACGCCTTCGGCCGGGTTCCCGATGAGGGTCTGCATTTAAGACGAGAGGGACAGCGCGCCTATCAGATATCCCAGATTCCGGAGAAAGAAGCGCAAGCGCCGGGCCTCAGGATGCTGTTGACGCCCGTCTTGTGGCTCTCGGGAGCTTATGCAGCCTCGGCCTATCATCTGGCCGACATGCCCGAAGCCGCGCTCGCCCTGTCGCCGAGCGATGCGGAGAGTCTGGGCGCCAAAGACGGCGAACTCGTGGAATTCGAAGTGGGCGGGGAGGCCGTTCGGCTACCCGCGCACGTCGACAAGAACGCGCCCGTGGGCGTCGCCTTCGCGCCTGAGGGTTATTTGCGCGCGCATGGGGGCTCGGCCCTCAACACGGGCGGCGCGCCGGGTCGCCAGGGAGTGGAGATTCGGGTCCGCAAGGCGGAGAAACCCCAGGAGGTGGGCGCATAGATGGCCAGTCTGCTCATCATCCTCGGGAAAGTGCTCGTGGGCTTCGGCGGGCTTTTGCTGCTCGCCGCCTACATGACCTGGATGGAGCGGCGCGTGTTCGCGCTCATACAGGTGCGGGTGGGGCCCAACCGCGTGGGGCCGTCGGGGCTTTTGCAGCCCATCGCCGACGGCATCAAGCTCATGTTCAAGGAAACCATCATTCCCGCGCAGGCGGACAAGGTGATTTACCTCCTCGCGCCGGCCGTCACGCTCATTCCGGCGCTGGCCGCCTTCGCCGTGGTGCCCTTCGGCGATTCCGTGACCGTGCTCGGACAGAAGGTGGATCTGGTGCTGGCCGACATCAACGTCGGCATTCTCTACATCTTCGCCATGGCGGGCATCGGCGTGTACGGCATCGTGCTCGGCTCATGGGCGTCGAACAGCAAGTACCCGCTCATCGGCGGGCTTCGCTCGGCGGCGCAGCTCATCAGCTACGAACTCTCGCTCGGCATGTCGCTTCTGGGCGTTGTCATGATCTCGGGCACCCTGAGCCTGAAGGGGATCGTCGAGGCCCAGGCCGGTATGCCCTACATCGTCTTGCAGCCCCTGGGGTTTCTGCTCTTCGTCATCTGCATGCTGGCGGAGACGAACCGGGCGCCGTTCGATTTGCCCGAGGCCGAGAGCGAGCTCACCGGCGGTTTTCATACCGAATACAGCAGCATGCACTTTGCGGTTTACTCCATCGCCGAGTACTGCAGCATGATCACGCTCTCGGCGGTGGGGGCGACGTTTTTCCTCGGCGGATGGCGCGGGCCGCTGCTGCCGCCCGTCGTGTGGTTCCTGATCAAGGTGCTGGCGTTCATGTTCTTCTTCATGTGGCTGCGCGCCTCCACGCCGCGCCTGCGCTATGACCAACTGATGGGTTTCGGGTGGAAGGTGCTTCTGCCGCTGTCCATCCTGAACGTGATGCTCACGGCCGGCGCCGTCGTTTTCCTGGGCTAGCGGGCCGTGTAAGGGGGAGGAGATTTCATGTTAGGCGAGATTTGCAGGGGATTGTGGCTGACGATCAAGCATTCCTTCAAAAACCGCGTGACCGTGCAATACCCCGACGTCAAAGAGGAGATGCCCGTGGGCTACCGCGGCCTCCACAAGCTGCTGCGCTGGGAGGACGGCCTGGAGCGCTGCGTGGGGTGCAAGCTCTGCTCGGCGGCGTGTCCCGTGGATTGCATTTATGTGGAATCGGAGGAGAACGACCCCGAGGCGCCGACTTCCAAGGGCGAGCGCTACGCCAGCATTTACGAGATCAACGAGCTTCGCTGCATCTTTTGCGGATACTGCGAAGAAGCCTGCCCGGTCGGCGCGGTCGTGCTGGGCAACGAGTATGAATTCTGCCAGGACGATCGCGGCAAGTTCCTCTACGAGAAGGGCGATTTGATTGTGGAGCGTACAGAGGATTACCCGGAGCTTCATGCCCGCTATGACGAGAAAAACCTGCTCACGTATGTCTAGGGTTCGATTTCAGGCGGGCGCCCGCCCGCTGGAGGAAGGGCGGTAGTGGCCAGTTCCCTGTTTTTTTATTTCCTGGCGGTGGTGACGACGGTGGGCGCGATAGCCGTCGTCGCGTTCCCCAGCCCGCTCTACAGCGTGCTTGCCCTGATACTGACCTTCCTGGGTCTCGCCGGGCTGTACCTCTCGCTTCACGCGCAGTTCGTCGCCATCGTTCAGGTGATCATCTACGCCAGCGCGATCATGATGCTCTTCCTGTTCGTCGTGATGCTGATCAACCTGGACCGTGAGGAGAAGCGGGAGTTGCGTCTTCCCGGCCAGAAGATGCTGGGGGCTATCGCGGGGCTCGCCCTCTTTAGCGTGCTGCTCAAGATATTCCTCTCCACCTCCCTCATGACGGGCAAGAAGGGGAGTTTTCCGCCCGAGCGCGTGGATGAGCTGGGCAACACGCAGGTCATCGGAAATCTGTTGTTGACGGATTACGTCCTGCCGTTTCAGGCCATGGGCGTCTTGTTGTTCGTGGGCATCGTCGGCGCCGTGGTACTGGCGCGCAGGCGAAGCCGCTAGGAGGGATGGGACGTGGCGCCGCTCGAGCATTACCTGATTCTGAGCGCGGTTCTCTTCTCCCTGGGCGTCGTGGGCGTCGTGGTGCGCAGAAACGCCATCGTCGTCATCTTGTGCATCGAGTTGATGATGAACGGGGCGAACCTGGCGTTCGTGGCCTATGGCCGGTACCTCGATTCGATGGCGGGCCAGATGATCGTGTTTTTCGTGATGGCGGTGGCCGCGGCGGAGGCCGCCATCGGGCTGGCCATCGTGGTGCTGATCTACCGCAACCGCGAATCCACCGACCTGGACGAAATCAACCTACTGAAGCTATAGAGCTAAGGAATCATGGATAGTCTGACCCTCATATTGGCGTTCCCCCTCATCGGCGTGCTGGTGAACCTGATCTTCGGCTGGAAGCGCGGGGAGAAATTCGCCGGCTGGACCGCGACGCTGGCGATGGCGCTCGCGTTCGCGGCGTCGCTCGTGAGCTGGCTCCGCCTGCTGGCGATGCCCGAGAAGGCGCGTCTCATCCGCGTCGTCCTGTTCGAGTGGATTCCCGTGGGCGCCTTCGAGGTCGAGGCGGGCTTCTCGCTCGATCCGCTCTCGGCCGTCATGGCGCTGGTCGTCACCGGCGTAGGAGCGCTCATCCACCTCTACTCGATGGGCTACATGCACCATGATCGCGGCGTGGTGCGCTATTTCATCTATCTGAACCTCTTCTCGCTCTCGATGCTCACGCTGGTTCTGGGCGATAACTTCCTGGTCATGTTCGTGGGCTGGGAGGCGGTGGGCCTGTGCAGCTACCTGCTCATCGGCTTCTGGTACGAGCGCAAGGCGGCGGCCGAGGCCGGCAAGAAGGCCTTCATCGTGAACCGGGTGGGTGATTTCTGCTTCCTGATAGCGCTCTTCTACATCTACAGCGTCGTCGGCTCGCTGGATTTCTCGGAGGTGTTCGCAAAAGCCCCCGGGCTGCTCGGTCCCGAGAGCGCGGCGGCGACGATCATCTGCCTGCTGCTCTTCGCGGGCGCGACGGGCAAGAGCGCGCAGATTCCGCTTTACGTCTGGCTGCCCGACGCGATGGAAGGTCCCACCCCGGTCAGCGCCCTGATACACGCGGCGACGATGGTGACGGCGGGCGTCTACATGGTGGCGAGAACGCACGTGCTCTTCGAACTCTCATCGGCGGCGATGCTCGTGGTGGCCGTCATCGGAGCGCTCACGCTGTTGATGGCGGCGTCCATCGCCCTGGTGCAGACCGACATCAAGAAGGTGCTCGCCTACAGCACGGTGAGCCAGTTGGGCTACATGTTTCTGGCCTGCGGCGTGGGGGCGTTCTCCGCGGCGATCTTCCACCTGATGACCCATGCGTTCTTCAAGGCGCTCCTGTTCCTGGGCGCGGGGAGCGTGATCCACGCGCTGGACGGCGAGCAGGACATCCGCAGGATGGGCGGACTCCAGGCGGCGCTGCCGCGAACGAGCAACACCTTCGTGATCGGCGCGCTGGCCATCGCGGGCGTATTCCCCTTCGCCGGATTCTTCAGCAAGGACGCCATTCTCTATTCGGCCATGACGGCCGAGCGCGGCGGAATCCTCCTGTGGCTCGCCGGCGCGGCCGGCGCGCTGATGACCGCGTTCTACATGTTCAGGCTCCTGTTCCGGGTATTCTTCGGCACCTGCAACCTGAGCCTGGAGGAGCAGCAGAAAGTCCATGAATCTCCCAGAAGCATGACGATCCCGCTTCAGGCGCTGGCGGCGCTCTCCATCATCGGCGGCTGGGTGGGGATTCCGATCATCACGGGAGCGAACATTTTCGGTGATTTCCTCGCTCCTTCTTTCGGCGGTCACGTAGAGGCGCACCACGAGGTGGTGTTCGAGTTGTTGATGATGGTGTTCTCGCTCGCCATCGCCTTCGTCGGCATTTACGCGGCCTATAATCTCTATGTGCTGAAAAACGACGGCGGCAGCGCGTACGCGGAACTCTGGCCGGGCGTTCACCGCCTTTTGGTGAACAAGTATTACGTGGACGAGATATACGACGCCTGCATCGTACAACCGGTGAAGCGGGCGTCGATCTGGTGCTGGCGAGCGTTCGAGGACGGCCTGGTGGACGCGGCCGTGAACGGGGCGGGCATTTTCGTGCGATCCCTGGGCGGCGTCCTGAGACGCCTCCAGACGGGCTACGTGAAGAGCTACGCCGTTTCGATGCTGGTCGGCGCGCTGGTGATTCTGCTGTATCTCACGGCGCGCTGATGATTCTTTCGATTCTTTGAGGAGCGTGAGGGGCGAATGCCTGGAATAATCACCTCGATACTGTTCTTGCCCATGCTGGGGGGCCTGCTGCTCCTTCTCCTGCGCGAGGGAAGAGACGGCGGCGTCCGCGCGTTCGCGCTGGCGGTCTCCCTCGTTACGTTCGCTCTTTCGGCCGTGATGTACCTGGGTTTCCGGCCCGATTACGCGGGCATGCAGTTCGTCGAGGAAGCGGCGTGGATCCCGAGGTTCGGGATTTCCTACAAGGTGGGCGTGGACGGCATCAGCCTGCTGCTCGTGATGCTGACCACCATCCTGACGCCGGTCGCGATCCTCTTCTCCTTCGACGACGTGCGGAAAAAGACGCGGCTCTACTACATGTCCCTGCTGTTCCTGGAGACGGGGATGCTCGGGGTCTTCTTCGCGCTCGATTTCTTCCTGTTCTACGTCTTCTGGGAAGGAATGCTGATTCCGATGTACCTCATCATTGGGGTCTGGGGCGGAGGCCGCCGGATCTACGCGGCCGTCAAGTTCTTCCTCTACACCATGGCCGGGAGCGTGCTGATGCTCGTGGCGATCATCTGGCTGTATTTCGCGAGCGGGGTCGGCACGTTCGACATCCTCGCGCATTTCCGCGAGCCGGTGGACGCCGCCCTCCAGCCGTGGCTGTTCGCCGCGTTCGCCATATCCTTCGCCATCAAGGTGCCGATTTTCCCGTTCCACACCTGGCTGCCCGACGCCCACGTGGAAGCGCCCACGGCGGGAAGCGTCATCCTCGCCGGCGTCCTCCTGAAGATGGGCACCTACGGTTTCATGCGGCTGGCGATGCCGCTGTTCCCGACGGCGGCGCGCGAGTTCGCGTTCCTCATCATCTGCCTGGCGCTGGTGGGGATCATCTACGGGGCGCTCATGGCCATGGTGCAGACCGACGTGAAAAAGCTGGTGGCCTACTCCTCGGTGAGTCACTTGGGCTTCGTGATGCTGGGGCTTTTCTCTTTCAACCTTCTGGGCGCTTCGGGGAGCGTCATCCAGATGGTGAACCACGGCATCAGCAGCGGGGCGCTCTTCCTGATCGTGGGCTTCATCTATTCGAGGCGGCACACGAGGCAGATCGATGAGTTCGGCGGGCTGCTCCGGGTGATGCCCGTGTTTTCCACGTTTTTCATCATCACGGCGCTCAGCAGCATCGGCCTGCCGGGGCTGAACGGCTTCGTGGGCGAGTTCACGATTCTGCTGGGCGCGTTCGAGCGCAACGCCTGGTTCGCCGTCATCGCGGCCACCGGCGTGGTTCTCTCCGCCGTCTACATGCTCTGGATGCTCCAGCGCGTCCTGTTCGGCGAGGTGAGCGTGCGGGCGAACCTGGGGCTCCCCGACATGAACAGGCGCGAGTGGCTCGTCATGCTGCCCATGGTGGCCCTCATGTTCTGGATCGGGTTGTATCCCAAGCCGCTGTTCAACCGCATCGAGCCCTCGGCCCAGGCCTGGCTTTCGCAGGTGAACCGGCGGGTGCTGCGCGTGGAGGAAGCGCCCGAGCGGAAATTGCGAAAGAGCGCGCTCGCCTATGCGCATAGAGTCGAGGTGAAATAGCTTTGGATATCGTTCATCCCACCATCCATTGGGGATACCTGCTGCCGGTGATCCTGCCGGTGTGCGGGGCGGTCCTGGTTTTGATGTGGGACGCCTTTTTCGCCAAGGGGGAGCGCTCCGTCATCATCATCATCACGCTGGTGACGCTGGCCGCCGCCCTGGGCGTGACGCTCGGCGCGCGGACCCTGCCGGGTCTGGCCGCGTCGTTCGGCGGCATGTATCTCTTCGACGGGTTCACGCAATTCCTCTACGTCGTCATCCTGTTCGCGAGCATATTCTCGGTCCTCATCGCCGCGGCCCAGCGGGAGTTGGACGATACGCCGGCGGGCGAGTATTTCGGCCTCATCCTCTTCGCGACTTCGGGCATGATGCTCATGGCGGCGACGCGGAACCTGCTGATGATCTTCGTGGGCCTCGAGGTGTTCTCCCTGTCGCTCTACGTCCTGGCGGGTTATTTGCGCGCCCGGCCCGAGGGCAACGAGGCGTCGCTCAAATACTTTCTGCTCGGTTCGTTCGCCTCGGGTTTCCTGCTCTACGGCATGGCGCTCGTCTACGGCGCCACCGGCTCGGTCGACCTGATCGAAATCGCGACGCGGCTTCACGAGAATCCCGCCTCGCGAGGGGCGGCCTTCCTGATGGGCCTGGGCTTCATGGTGGTGGGCCTGGGCTTCAAGGTGGCCGCGGCGCCGTTTTACATGTGGACGCCCGACGTATACGAAGGCGCGCCCACCGCGGTGACGGCGTTCATGTCCGTGGGTCCGAAGGCGGCGGCTTTCGCCGCGTTTTTCCGGGTTTTTCTCTCCACGGGCGACGCCGGCGGGAGTTTCGATACGGTCTTGTGGGTGATGGCCGTCCTCACGATGAGCCTGGCGAACCTCATCGCCATCTGGCAGACCTGCGTGAAGCGGATGCTCGCCTATTCGAGCATCGCCCACGCCGGCTATCTCATGGTCGCGCTCGTGGCCTCGCGCACGAGCGCGGAACTGGCCACGAGCGGTTTCCTGTACTACATGCTCGTCTACGTTTTCATGAACATGGGCGCTTTCTGCGTGCTCATCCTCATCTCGAACATGCGCGAGGACGGCGGCACGAAGATCGACAATCTCGCGGGTCTGGCCTCTTTCCGGCCAGGGCTGGCGGCGGCGATGGCCGTGTTCATGGTGTCGCTCTCGGGTCTCCCGCCCACCGGGGGTTTCGTGGCGAAATTCCACGTGTTCAGTGCGGCGCTGAACGGCGGGTACGTCTGGCTGACCGTGATAGCAGTGCTCAACAGCGTGGTGGCCGTGTATTATTACCTGCGGCTCGTCGTGGTGATGTACATGAGTGAACCGCAGGGCGGAGTCGCGAAATCCGCTCCGCATCCGGGCTGGTCCTATGCGGTCGCGGCGCTCACGCTCGCCGTCGCGAGCACCCTGCAGCTGGGGATTTTCCCCTCCTCGGTGCTGGATTTCGCCCATCGTTCCACAGTCTTTTTTAATTGACCCCGGGGGTTGGTTTTTCGGTTGCCGCCATGATATAAGTCATGGCGGTTCGTTCGATTTCAGGCTTTTGTTCCAGGGGTTTTCGAGGGAAATGAGCGCCTTGCGGCAACGATGAGGGCGGCGCATTTTTCATCACCCCTGGCAGTTTGCGTTTTAGTGGGGGCCTAGCATGGATGCGATGGAAGTTGTCGGCGCATTTTTCAGGGATTATCAGGTCATCAATCCCTACATCCCCATTTTCCTGATCACGCTCATGGCGGCCGCTCTTGCCGGGAGCATTCTGATCATCGCGCTGGTCATCCGCCCGAACAACCCGGACCCCGAGAAGAACTCCCCGTACGAGTGCGGCATGCCCCCGCTGATGGAGGCGCACGAGCGCTTCTCCATCCGGTTCTACCTGCTGGGCATCCTGTTCCTGCTTTTCGACGTGGAGGCCTTGTTCCTCTTCCCCTGGGCGGTGCGCTACGACGCGCTCGGGCTGTTCGGATTCATCGAGATGATGCTGTTCATCGCCATCCTGTTGGTGGGTTATTTCTACGCTTGGAGAAAAGGAGCGTTGGAGTGGGCTTAGTCGAGGGCAAGTTCAGCGACAACTTCATCACGTCGAAAGTCGACAGCCTGGTCGCCTGGGCGAGAAAGAGCGCGCTATGGCCGATGACCTTCGGACTTGCGTGCTGCGCCATCGAGATGATGGCCTCGGGTGCTGCGCGCTACGATTTCGACCGTTTCGGCGTGATCTTCCGCGCCACGCCGCGCCAGTCCGACGTGATCATCGTGGCGGGCACCGTCACCCACAAGATGGGGGACGCGATTCGCAAGGTCTACGATCAGATGCCCGAGCCGCGCTGGGTGATCGCGATGGGCAACTGCGCCACCTGCGGCGGCCCGTACGCGAACTATGCGGTGATGCAGGGAGTGGATGAAATCATCCCGGTGGACGTCTACGTTCCGGGTTGCCCGCCCAGGCCTGAATCCTTGATGTGGGGCGTCATGCAGCTTCAGAAAAAAATTGAACAGGAAAAATACGTCCGCCGGTAAGAACCTGCGGCGCACAAGGGAAGAAGATGTCCGACGAAGCAGTGGAAAACAGCGAGCAGACGGACGGCGCGCCTGAATCCGAGGAATCCGCCGAAGAGGTGAAGACCCCGCCCGGCGAGGATTTGAAGGAAGTGGTGGAATCGGCGTTTCCGGGAGCCGTCCTGGAGCAGAGCGCCTACCAGGACGAGGAGGACGAGGCGACGTTCGTCGTGGGGTTCGATGCCATCGTCGCCGTGGCCACCCATCTTCGTGATCACGGCGATTCGCATTTCGAGCTCCTCACCGACCTGACCGCGACGCACTACCCGGAGGCCGAAAATCCCTTCGAGGTGCTGTATCACCTCTATAGCATCGAGCATAACCGCAGGCTTCGCCTGAAGGTGCGGATCAAGGATGGTCAGTCCATGCCTACGGTTTCGGGGGTATGGAGCAGCGCGGACTGGATGGAGCGCGAGGTGTACGATTTGTTCGGCATCGAATTCGAGGACCATCCGGATTTGCGGCGGATACTACTGCCCGACAACTGGGGCAGCCATCCGATGAGAAAGGACTATCCCCTGGAGGGCCGGGGAGAGCGGATTTACACCAAGCCGAAGCGCAAGGAAATCGGCGACTAGAGCAGCGCAGCTTTTGAGGGAATGAAGAAATGGTCGGCGTAGCGAACGTGTCTCGCATCGAGCAGCAGAGCACCCTGCACGGGACGGAAGAACTCGTCATCAACATGGGTCCCCAGCACCCGAGTACGCACGGAGTGCTCCGGGTCATCCTGAAGCTCGACGGCGAGACGGTGAACGATCTCGACTGCGACATCGGCTACCTGCACCGAGGTACCGAGAAGATCGGCGAGAACATCACCTACACGATGTTCATCCCCTATACGGACCGCCTCGACTACATCGCGGCTCCCTCGAACAATCTCGCGTGGGTCACGGCGGTGGAGAAATTCTTCGACTGGGAGATCCCCATGCGGGCGCAGTACATCCGCTCGATGGTGGGGGAGCTCTCCCGCATCGCCAGCCATCTGCTCTGGCTCGCCACGCACGCCCTGGACATCGGGGCGATGACGGTGTTCCTGTGGTGCTTCAGGGAGCGCGAGATGGTGCTCGATCTCTTCGAGACGGCGTTCGGCGGCCGCCTGACGGTGAACGCCTTCCGGCTCGGGGGTCTGCACGAGGACGTGCCGGACAAGTTCCTGCAGCTCACGCAGGAGTTCGTCGATCTTTTCCCGAGCCGGGTCGACGATTACGAGACGCTGCTCACCAACAACCGCATCTGGCTGCAGAGGACGCGCGACGTGGGCATCATCTCCGCCGAGGACGCGATGGACTTGGGCCTCACGGGCCCGATCATCCGGGGCAGCGGCGTGCGTTGGGACCTGAGGCGCGCCAAGCCCTACGCCGCGTATCCCTATCTCGACTTCGTCGTGCCCGTCGGCGAGAACGGCGACATCTACGACCGTTATCTGGTGCGCATCGAGGAGTTGCGCCAGAGCACCCGCATCATCCAGCAGTGCCTGGAGCAGCTTCCCGGCGGGCCGGTGACCTGCAAGACGCCGCGAACCATCAAGCCCCCCGAGGGCGAGATATACCACAGCATCGAGAACCCCAAGGGCGAGTTCGGTTTCTACATCGTGAGCGATGGAACGACGACGCCCTATCGCGTCCGCATCCGCCCGCCCTCATTCATCAACCTCGGCGGGCTCAAGAAGCTGTGCGTCGGGCAGTTGGTCGCGGACGTGGTGGCTATCATCGGTAGCATCGACATCGTTTTGGGCGAGTGTGATCGGTAAGGAGTAGTATCGTTGGACATGGCGCTTGAAATCGCGGTCGCCGCGATAAAGATATTCATCGTAGTAAACGTCGTGCAGCTCGCGGTGGCGTATACGATCTACGTCGAGCGAAAGGTGATCGCCCACGTCCAGATGCGCCTGGGACCCATGCGCGTGGGCTGGCACGGGCTTCTCCAGCCGATAGCGGACGGACTGAAGCTGTTCCTGAAAGAAGACATCATCCCCGACAAGTCGGACCGCATCGTGTTCGTCCTGGCGCCCGTGATGGTGCTGGTGCCCGCCCTGGTCGTCTACGCGGTGCTGCCCTTCAGCGCGACGTTCTACATCACGCAAATCAACATCGGGCTGTTCTTCATCCTGGCGATCAGTTCGCTCGGCGTGTTCGGCATCGTGATGGCGGGCTGGGCCTCGAACAGCAAGTACTCGCTTCTGGGCGCGCTCAGGAGCGCGGCGCAGATGCTGAGCTACGAGATTTTCCTGGGCTTCTCCGTCATCGGGCCGCTGATGCTCGCGGGTTCCATGAACTTACAGGAGATCGTGCACGCGCAGAGCGACGTGTGGTTCGTGTTCTATCAGCCGATAGCCTTTATCGTCTTCTTCATCGCGGCGATGGCGGAGACGAACCGCGCGCCCTTCGACCTGCCCGAGGCGGAGACCGAACTCGTGGCGGGCTTCCACACCGAATACAGCGGGATGAAGTTCGCGTTCTTCTTTCTGGCGGAATACGCCAACATGTTTGTCGTATCGACGGTGGGCATCGTGCTGTTCTTCGGCGGATGGGAAGGACCGGATTTCATTCCGCTTCCCGGCTTCGTCTGGTACATGCTGAAGCTCTCCGTATTCATGTTCGTGTTCATATGGTTGCGGGCGACGCTGCCGCGCTACCGCTACGATCAGCTGATGCGCGTGGGCTGGAAGTTCATGTTCCCGCTCGTGATGATCAACATTTTCCTGACCGGATTCCTGAAGTACCTGTTCTTGTAACTCGCGGGAGATACGCAGGGTGGAGCTATATTTCTTCTATATGTTCGCAGGCGGGATGATCCTCACCTCCTTGCTGATGATCACGCGCGCGAACGTGATTCACGCGGCCTTGCTGCTGGTGCTGACGTTCTTCTTCCTCGCGGGCGTCTTCGTGCTGGCGGGAGCGGAGTTTCTGGCGGCGGTGCAGATTCTGCTCTACGCGGGCGGCATCATGGTGCTCTACCTGTTCTCGATCATGCTGATGAACGTGGAGGTGGCCGTGCGGATGCGGCAGTGGCACCGCCAGGGCGTCGTGGTGCTCGTGGCGGCCGTCCTGCTGGGCCTGGAAATATGGGCCGTGCTGGGGGATGTGGAGTTCGCGAAGCCCAAGCAATGGGAGTGGTCGCTGGGAGCCACGCCGGGCAACGTCGAGGCCCTGGGCGCGGTCCTGTACACGAAATTCCTGTTCCCTTTCGAGGTGGCCTCCATCCTCCTGCTGGCCGCGATGATCGGCGCCATCGTTCTCGCGAAGCGCAGGATAGAGCGATAAAGGGGAGAGAGAACCCGCTATGATATCGATGACCCATTTTCTAGTCCTGGGCGCCATCTTGTTCCTCATCGGCGCGATGGGCGTGCTGATGCGCCGCAACGCCATCATCATCCTGTTGTCGATCGAATTGATGCTCAACGCCGTGAACGTGACTTTCGTGGGCTTCTCGCGCCATCTGGCGGATATGACGGGACAGGTGTTCGCGATCTTCGTCATCACGGTGGCGGCGTGCGAGGCGGCCGTGGGACTTGCGATTCTCATCGCCCTGAACCGCGACCGTACGATGGTCAACGTGGACGAAGTCAACCTTTTGAAGTGGTAGGGGAATCATGATCGAACTGGCTTGGCTCATTCCCGTTTTTCCGGTGATCGGGGTTCTGATCAACGGATTCTTCGGAAAGAACGTGGGCGAGAAGGCGGGCCCCATCGCTTCCGTCATGGCGGGCCTGTCGTTTCTCGTGGTGCTGGGCATCGCCGTAGAGATGATATTCGGCGCGGGCGGCAGCCACACCGTGCCGCTCTGGACGTGGGTGGAAGCGGGGAGCCTCAGCGTGTCCATGAGCTTCCTGATCGATCCGCTGAGCACCATCATGCTGCTCGTGGTGTCGGGCGTGGGCTTTCTGGTGCACGTCTACGCCGTGGGCTACATGCACGGAGACCCGGGCTACCCGCGCTTTTTCACCTGGCTCAACCTGTTCATGCTCTCGATGTTCCTCCTGGTGCTGGGCGACAACTATCTCGTCATGTTCGTCGGCTGGGAGGGCGTGGGCCTTTGCAGCTATCTGCTCATCGGCTTCTGGTACGAGAAGCAATCCGCTTCCGACGCGGGCAAAAAGGCGTTCATCGTCAACCGCATCGGCGACGCGGGCTTTCTGCTCGGCATGTTCCTCATCTGGACGCTGACCGGCAGCCTCACCTACACGGAGGTCTTCAAGGCGGCTCCCGAGATGAGCGCGGCGGCGGCCTCGGCCGTCGGTCTCCTGCTGTTCGTCGGCGCCATCGGCAAGAGCGCGCAGATTCCGCTCTACGTCTGGCTTCCCGACGCCATGGAAGGCCCCACCCCTGTGAGCGCGCTCATCCACGCCGCCACCATGGTGACGGCGGGCGTCTACATGGTCGCGCGCACGAGCCCCATCTACGTCATGGGGCCGGACGCGATGAGCGTCATCGCCATCGTCGGCGCGCTCACGGGCCTGTTCGCCGCGAGCATCGGCCTGGTGCAAAACGACATCAAGCGCGTGCTCGCCTACAGCACGGTGAGCCAGCTCGGCTTCATGTTCATGGCGCTGGGCGTGGGCGCATTCACGGCCGGCATCTTCCACCTGATGACCCACGCCTTCTTCAAGGGCCTGCTCTTTTTGGGCAGCGGCAGCGTCATCCACGCGCTTCACCACGCGCCCGAGGATCAGCAGCAGGACATGCGCTACATGGGCGGCTTGAAGGACAAGATGCCCATCACGTACTGGACGTTCCTGATAGGCGCTATCGCCATTGCGGGGGTGCCGCCGCTCGCGGGCTTCTGGAGCAAGGACGAGATTCTGGCGAACGCCTTCTTCACGGGGCACTACACGGTCTGGATCATGGGCACCGTTGCGGCCTTCATGACGGCCTTCTACATGTTCCGGCTCATCTTCATGACGTTTCACGGAGAGATGCGCGTCGACCATCACGCCCGCGAATACATTCACGAATCACCCTCCACGATGACGGTTCCACTCGTCATCCTGGCCGTCCTGAGCGTCATCGGCGGCGTGATTCCCGGATTCCCTCCCGAGGCCGGCTGGATACACCGCTTCCTGGCGCCCTCTCTGGCGAAGATGCCGGCGGGCGGCCACGCCATGGACCAGGGCGTTCACCTGATGAACGCCGCGGCCGGCGGCGGGCACAGCGGGCCTGCCGTGGTGCTCCTGATCATCCTGGCCATCGCCGTCGCCGTGGGCGGGATCGCCCTGGCGTGGCACATGTACGTGAGGGACACCGAGGCGCCGAATCGCCTGTACGAGCGTTTTACGGGCATGTATCGTCTGCTGCTCGGCAAGTACTATATCGACGAGATTTACCAGGCCTGCATCGTCGAGCCGACATACAAGCTCATGCGCGGCCTGTGGACCTTCGATGCGAAAGTGGTGGACGGCGCGGTGAACGGCAGTTCGCTCATCACCGTCGTGTCGAGCCGCTTCTCGGGCATTTTCGACCTCCGGACGGTGGACGGCGCGGTGAACGGCACGGCGAGCTTCATCCGCTTTTTCTCCCAGGTATTCAAATACCTGCAATCCGGAATGGTTCAGAATTATCTTTTCGTGATGCTGTTGGGCATCTTCGTGATGCTGAGCGCGTACCTTTTCCGCTGATGCGATGAGGTTTTGGAGGAACTATGAGTAACATGCCGCTTCTTACGCTGATCACCTTCCTGCCCGCGTTGGGCGCGGTGATTATCATGCTCTTCATGAAGAAAGAGCAGACGAAAGCCATCAAGGGTTTCGCCACGGCGGTGGTGGTCTTGGACTTCCTGATTTCACTTCCCTTATGGTTCCTTTTCGATCAGGCCGAAGCCGGCTTTCAGTTCGTGGAGAAGGTGAGCTGGATACCCACCATCGGGGTGAGCTATTTCGTCGGCATCGACGGGATCAGCGTGCTGCTCGTCCTGCTCACGACGCTGACGATGATCATAGGGGTCGTGTGCTCGTTCACCGCCATCGAGGAGCGCGAAAAAGAATACTACGTCTGCCTCCTCTTGCTGGCGACCGGCATGCTGGGCACCTTCATCGCGCTCGATATTTTCCTCTTCTACGTGTTCTTCGAGATCACCTTGGTGCCGATGTACTTCCTCATCGGCGTGTGGGGCGGGCCGAGGAAGCTCTACGCGGCGATCAAGTTCTTCCTCTATACGCTGTTCGGCAGCGTGTTGATGCTGTTGGGAATTCTGGCGTACTACTTCGCCAACCTGAAAATGGGCACCGGGACCCTCACGTTCGATCTGGTGGAACTCTACGCCGTGGGGCCGAAGATTCCGTTATCGCTCCAGATATGGATATTCCTGGCGTTCTTCATCGGCTTCGCCATCAAGGTCCCCATGTTCCCCTTCCACACCTGGCTGCCGGACGCGCACGTGGAAGCGCCCACGGCGGGCAGCGTGATCCTGGCGGGCATCCTGTTGAAAATGGGAACCTACGGATTCGTGCGCTTCGCCCTGCCCCTGCTGCCCCAGGCGAGCCAGGTTTTCGTGCCCTTCATGGTGTTGCTCTCCATCATCGGCATCATCTACGGGGCGCTGGTGGCCATGGCGCAGACCGACATCAAGAAACTGGTGGCCTATTCCTCTGTGAGCCACCTGGGCTTCGTGATGCTGGGCGTTTTCGCCTTGAACGAGCAGGGCGTGCTCGGCGGACAGCTCCAGATGATCAACCACGGGATCAGCACGGGCGCCTTGTTCCTCCTGGTGGGCGTCGTTTACGAGAGGCGTCATACGCGGCTCATCTCCGACTACGGCGGCCTCTCGAAAATCGTGCCGGTCTATACGGTGCTCTTCGCCATCACGATGCTGAGCAGCATCGGCCTGCCGGGGCTGAACGGATTCGTGGGCGAGTTCCTGATCCTCATCGGCGCGTTCAAGAAGAGCTACGTGTACGCCGCGTTCGCCGTCATCGGCATCGTCCTGGGAGCGGCGTACATGCTCTGGCTCTTCCAGCGGGTGTTCTTCGGGACGCTGGATAATCCGGAGAACGAGAAGCTCACCGACTGCAACGCGCGCGAGGTTCTCTACCTGATGCCGCTGATCATCCTGATGTTCTGGATCGGCCTGTATCCCAAGCCGTTCCTCGGGAGGATGGAGGCGAGCGTGAAGAAGGTCGTGAAGATGGTGAACGTGGCGGAGGTTCCGCAAAAGGCCGCGCTCGGCAAAATGACGAAGCTCGAGAAATAAACAGCGTTTTCGCTTGAATTGATGGAGTCTTTCTGATGGAAGTGGTGATTCCCGACATCGCCTTATCCCTGGCGCTTCCCGAAATCGGGCTGGCCATACTCGTCTGCACGGTCCTGATCCTCGACCTGTTCGTGTCGATGGAGAACAAATCCCGCGTGGGCGTCGTGGCGTTCGTGGGGGTCGTTATCCTGGGGCTCGTCGCCTTCGGGCAATGGGGCGAGGGCGCGAGAACGACGTTCAACGGCTTTTACGTAGTCGACAACATGAGCGTGTTCGTGAAGGTGTGCGTGCTGGCCTGTACGGCCATCTCCATCCTGCTGATGCTTCAATACGCAAAGGTGGAGAAGATCAACTACGGCGAATTCTACGCCATGCTGCTCTTCTCGGTGTTCGGGATGCTCGTGATGGCCTCGGGCAACGATTTGCTCACCGTCTATCTGGGGCTCGAAACCATGAGCATCAGCATCTACGTGCTCGTGGCGTTCATGCGGCACGACCCCCTGAGCCGGGAGGCGGGCCTCAAGTATTTCCTGATGGGCGCCTTCGCCTCGGGCGTCCTGCTCTACGGCATGGCGCTTACCTACGGGTTTACCGGAACGACCTCGATTCGCGGAATCGCGGAGGCGTTCGCGGGCTCGGGCGGCGCCGCCATCGCGCAGAACCCGGCGATGATTTTCGGCCTCATCCTCCTCGTCGCGGGCTTCGGCTTCAAGCTGGCGCTGGCGCCGTTCCACATGTGGCTGCCCGACGCCTATACGGGCGCGCCGACGCCGATCACGGGCTTCATGTCCGTGGCCGTCAAGTTCGCGACCGTGGCCGCCCTGATGCGGATATTCTTCGTGGCGTTCCCGGCCATGGCCGAGAGCTGGAACACCCTGTTGTGGGTGCTCACGGCGTTCACGATGGTGTGGGGGAACGTGGCGGCCATCGCGCAGACGAGCCTCAAGCGCATGCTGGCGTATTCGAGCATCGGGCATGCGGGCTACGTGCTGATGGGCGTGGTGGTCTCCATGAGCGTCGTGGACGGCAAGGTGACGTTCACCGACATCGGCATCAGCGCGGTGGCGTTCTATCTGCTCGCCTACCTGTTCACGAACCTCGGGGCCTTCGGGATGCTGATTCTCGTGTGCCGCGACGGCTACCGGGGCGACAACATCGAGGACTGGAAGGGAATCGGGCAGGCGCATCCCTGGGCGGGCATGGCCTTCGTGGTGTTCCTGCTCTCGCTCGGCGGCATACCGCCGACGGCCGGCTTCGTCGGCAAGCTCTACCTGTTCGCCGCGGCGGTGCAGAACGAGTATTACTGGCTCGCCGCCATCGGGCTCGTGATGAGCGCGGTCTCGATGTACTACTACGGGCGCATCATCATGGTGTTGTACATGGAGAACCGGGGCGAGACCCAGGAGGTGATGAGCCTCTCGAGCGCGCCCTCGCTCTTCTTCGCGATGGTGGTGCTGGTGGTGGGGACGCTTCTGCTGGGCATCTTCCCGGGCAGCTTCCTGGACGCGGCGAAGGGCACCGTCGCCGGCTTCATCTAGCAATCACACGCAACATCTGAATCGTACGCCCGCCCCTTGCTTTTTAGCAGGGGGCCAATGCGCCTCTTTGCGGACACGGCGCGCTTGTTCTTAGGGGTGCGTCACTTTTCTTTGCTACGGCGAGAAAGCCGGGTCTCAAGTTCGAACATTCCAAACGCACAGACTGTCCGTTTTCCGCGCGGCCGCACAATCACTCCCTCCCCGGCCGGGACTGACACCGGAATGACGGACAAAACCGCACCGCCTCGTGGTGGGACGTTCTTGTGAACGGCCCGAGGCCGCGATCTCAGACAGGCATAGAGGCCATTGGGGAAAACGGCGGTTATAGGCATGAAAGACCGAAGCACAAACAAGGATTCCGCCGAAGTCGTGAAGCTGGGCGAGGAATGGGGCGGGTCACCAGACAAGCCCACCTTGCAGGGCTTCGTGCGGGAGAACGCCGTCATGGGTGCCACGCTCTACACGGACGACAATCCCTGCTATTGAGACATGGTGGATTTGAGCATGAATCCATGAAGCACAGCGCGGGGGAATACGTGAGGGAACAGGCGCATAGCAACGGCGTGGAGTTATTTTGGCTATGCCCAAAAGAGGGCTTTATGGCACCTACCACAAGAACAGCAACAAGCACCTGCAACGCTACGTGAACGAGCTTGAGGGACACCACAACCAGCGGTCTGTAGACACCGCCGATCAGATGCGGAGAATAGCGGAAGGATTCACGGGAAAGCGGCTATCATACAAGGGTTTGGCGGCGTGAACGAGGAAGAAAAAAGGAAGGAAAGAGAACATGTTATCGTCGCTCTTGATAGTTGCGAAAGAACCCTCGCTTGCCTCGAAGCGAAAACCGCAAGGCTTTCGAAAGAACTGAAACGAATGCTCGCTTACCTCACATGGGACGATTCCGCTGAAGAAAACACATTCAAACCCCGCCCTGAACTAGAGTTTGACTGGCACGAACGCTGGCCTCCGAAAGAAGAACTTGCTTCTTTAATCGAGAACACAAGGGAAACTCAAAGCGAGATACTCCAACTGAAAATTCAGAAAAGCAAAATGTGAGCAGAATTCCTAATTTGCATCCTTGTATATCTTTCGCCACTTATCTATCATCTCATTGTGTTCTAGCCAGTACCCTTTCCACGGCTCGCCGTTTTCGTGGATGACCTCATCCCATTTTCGAGCACGCTCAAAAAATCGTTCAGCTAAGAGCCCAACATTATAAAACCGCAACGATGTTTTGGATTGAATATCGAGGCTGGTCGTGGGAACAACGTCTGCCAAAACCACCCCGAGCTTTTCCTCAAGACATTTCGCATATACCCGACTGCTTTTGGTGCGCCTTTCTCGTTTCGTGAAAAGCACCTTCTTCTTTTCAATCCATTCCCTGAACGCAAACACCTTTCCCTTGCACTCCACGAAAATCCTCTTGTGTTCGGCGACACTTCCCAATTCCTGTCGGGCCAATTCCTCTACTGAGACACAGCCTGAAATGCCCAGGACAAAAACACCTGTAATTGCAAAAATCCGTTTTAGCATTTTATCGTTTCCCCCCAAACGCGCCGACCAGATCTGTGCGCTTGATGGTCCCTGCCATGCCCTCATGTTTTGGGCCGAGGAAGACGCCTGTAATCTGGCCGTCATCTTCGGAACGATAAAATCCTTGCTGTGCCATCTTCACCTTGTAGCTTATGTTTCGAGTAGGGAACCATCTTTCGGCTCCGCTTTCCTCGAACCGACTCAGGAAGAACAGGTTCCTGAAACTCAGGTTTTGTTCGTCATCAAGGTTATCCATATCAACAGTGAGCGTAGTTTCTCCGTAAACCGGAGATATTCCCGAGAACCCCAACAAGGAGCCTTTCCACGAAACGGACCCGATCAAGTAAGATGGTTTTACTTCGGAACTCAGTATACTTCGAGGCGCCACGCCACGCGCCCAAGGTTGAGGCAATCCGTTGAACAGCGCCACCCCGAAGTTCACGTGCCCATCGACAGACTCCCCGACCAGGTGCAGGGTCGTATCGCTCCACTCTCCCCAATCATTGTAATCGTCTGTCCGTTGGGACATGTACATAATTTGTAAAATCTCTCGATCAATGCGGTGTAACACGAACCCTGGGTTCGGGAAAAAATCGCCGTATGCGCCCATAAGTGAATCAGGAAATTCGATGCTGTCCAAATGACCCTGAATGCCAAGAGCGTGTAAAAGTTCATGAAGTATAATCGTTTGGGTTGTTTGTGTTTTCGATGTGTCCAGGTTGTCGGGAAGATAGATAACGGCTGTATTCGTCTTATTGCTCAAATTTGAAATATCCGATGATGCGCATGCGACAGCACCAGCGATACCACAAATATCCGCAATACTTCCAGGGGAACGAAATGCGATAGCGATTGTTCCCTCTACCTGGTGTGAATCTTCAGAAGTGAAGTCGATTTGAAATTCAGGTGGAAGGGCATCGTTGAGAATCTGAACGCTCCCGAACAATGCTTGCAGAAGACCTTCCGCTTTTCCATTATTTGCCCTGAGAAGTCTGTAAAAATCATCTTCAAGCCAAATCTTTGGAGGCGCCCTGAATGGATAGAATCCATTACGTGAATCGGTTCTCAAATCGCGATCGTATTTTCTCAGTCGGTCTACCCCGACGCCATCACGCGAGGCTCCTAAAGAAACATTGATCCCGTCAAAAGTCCCGACACGACGCAACTTCTCGCGAGGCTCAACGTCGCCGCCCACATATATTGTGTTCTCCCACCAGTAAACATGGGATGGCGTTAAATAGGGATGGTAATTCGGGTTCCGGTAAGCTGGCCTTGAGTAATTCTGAACCGGCAGTTCGTTTTTCATCGAACCGCCGCCACAACCGAACGCGAAAACCAACAGGGAAAGAACCGCTGTAATGCGTTTGGCGAACATGACGACTTCTCCTTAGAGTTGCCCTGACCTTCCTGTAAGGCCGGGTCGGTCGCCAAACATCTGCACGTTTTGGGTGAGACCCTGCCTATTCCCGCTGGGAGCGGTTTTGTATTCAGCAGGCGGCCCGACTTTCAGTACCACATGCAGATGTTTGGCTCATACGATAATGCAATGATGTCCATATATGTTAATTTCATAAGAATTCCCTGATACATGTCTGCCATTGCCTTGTTCTCCAACTGAGAGTTGTGGCGATTATTAAGGGTGTGGTTCTGCTGAAACCAAATTATCAAAATAGCCCTCACAACCGCCAAAATAAGCGGATAAGCCACCCATTACATCTTTGAGGGTTTCCAGATCTAAATTGTTATAGGCAATCGGCACGGGACGTCCTTTTTTGTCGCAAGGGTAGCGGTAGGAAAATGAGCGCGGATCCATTTTGGCGAATTGCGCAACGATATTTTCGACAGTCGTATCCGCATCGTCTGGGTCCTGATCCTCCCCCACAAACTCATCGAGAATCTCTTTGAACCGACGCCACAGAATAGTCAGATCATGTGTTTTCCACACGGGCTCAATTCCAGCGTGACGGCCATAGGTGCTGATGAAATATTTGAGTTGAAGCTCGATATAATGCCTATACAGGAACAAAATCGGGAAAATAAGAGCTTCTCTCCTGTGCCTGTTCTCAAGGGCTATATCGACAAGATGATTTGCCGCTTCTTCGTAACCTATCAACATCATGTAAAAGCGCGGGAGCTCATTTTCGGGAATGGTGACGCTTGTCAATCCGTAAGATGGCGCGAACGGATCATCGCCCGGGAGGGGCCACCGGATTTCCTGATTTAGGATTTCTCCGAATGTATCATTCTCACTCATTAAGTTTTTTCCTCGAATATTAGGTACTCAGAACCGCAGCTTCCATAAAGTTCCGATCTGGCCAGTTTGGGCCTGAATGGCAGAGAGGGGATTCTTCTGCTTTTTCAACATCCAACAGACGAGGCCCACGACCACGGCGAACATGCAAACGAGAAAATGCAGTCCTACCAAGGATGCAAATACCAGAGATAACTCTCGGTCATAATTCGCACCGTCACCGTATGAGCCGGTATTTGGAATGGAGGGAGTTTGTCCGAACAGGACGGACCCCGAATTATAGGGAGCCCTTGCACATTCCCAAACCCGTGTTTACGTGTCGCATGAGCACCGTGGCATCCGGGCGATTGGGTGTCAAGACGGACGAGCCAGACGTTTGTGAAGTGACAGCCGGCTTCGTGGGCAAACTCTACCTGTTCGCCGCGGCGGTGCAGAACGAGTACTACTGGCTCGCCGCCATCGGGCTCGTGATGAGCGCGGTCTCGATGTACTACTACGGGCGCATCATCATGGTGTTGTACATGGAGAACCGGGGCGAGACCCAGGAGGTGATGAGCCTCTCGAGCGCGCCCTCGCTCTTCTTCGCGATGGTGGTGCTGGTGGTGGGGACGCTTCTGCTGGGCATCTTCCCGGGCAGCTTCCTGGACGCGGCGAAAGGCACCGTCGCCGGGTTCATCTAGCAATCACGCACAATCCGGACGGCCGTACCTCTTTCTCTCGCTCCTGAGCGGGGCTTATTGCGCGCGCCTTTCTCCCGGCGGGTCCTGCCGCTGCGCCCGGATGAAAAACCTTATTCCTGCGTGCTCTCGTGCCAGCGGAGAACGTGGTTGCGGACCGCGCCCAGGCCGTAGATGGCGCAAAAGCCAATCACCCCGATGAGCGCCATGCCCATGAAAGCGTCCGCGGTCAGGTTGTCTTCGCGCGCCAGCATGATCATGAACCCGATTCCCTCCTGCGCCCCCGCCAACTCGGCCGCGATGAGCCCGCGGAAAGCATAGCCGAGTCCGATCCACAGCCCGGTCATGATGTGGGGCAGGGTGGCGGGCAGGGTGACCCGCCAGAAAAGCTGGCTCCGGCTCGCGCCCAGCGAGCGCGCCGCGCGGATGATGGCGGGCTCGGTCATCCTGACGCCGTCGAAGGTGCAGATGATGGCGGGAAACAGTGCGCCGTAGGTGATGATGAATACCTTGGAGCCCTCCCCCATCTGGAACATCAGGATGGCGAGGGGAATCCACGCGACCTCGGGTATCTGCCGGAATATGTCCACGATCGGCTCGAGCGCATCGCCGATGATTCGGACCTGCCCCATGAGCAAGCCGATCACGACGCCCAGGGCGGAGCCCAGGAAGAACCCCTCGGTGATGCGAAGCACCGAGGCGATGATGTGGTGAAGGAGCTCACCTCCCTCGGCGCGCCTGATCCCGGACTGGATGGCCATCCAGGGGGAGGGCAGGATGAGCGGGTCCACCAGCCCGAGGGTGACGGAGAGCTGCCAGAGGACGACGAACCCCGCCACCGAGACGGCGGATATTCCAAAGCGGCCCGACACGGATTGCGTTTGCAAGGTCTCTCCTAGTAGAAAGCGCCTTCCCGGCTCGTGGAATGCCAGTGGAGAAACCACCTCTCCGCGATTTCCACGAGGCGCGTGATGCTGAATCCCAGGGCGCCGATGACGGCCATGCCCAGGATGACCAGATCCCCGCGGAAATAATTCCGGGCGTCCTGGATCAGGAACCCAAGGCCCGACGTGGAACCCACCAGCTCCGCCGCAACCAGCAGGGCGAAGGAGACCTGAACGCCCAGCCGGAAACCGGTGAAGATGTGAGGGAGGGTTCCGGGAAGAACCACGCGGAAGAAAACGTCCCGGCGGTTGGCCCCCAGGCTGCGCGCGGCGCGCACCAGAACGGGGTCCAGCGAGCGGACCCCCACGAAGGTATTGGTGACGACGGCGAGGAACACGCCCATGGATATGATGAATACCTTGGAGGCGTCTTCGATGCCGAACCAGATAAGGGCCACCGGGATCCAGGCCAGGCCGGGAATGGGCCGGATGATTTCGACCAGTGGCCCCACGGCCGCGTGGAAGAGGCGGAACTGGCCCATCAGGATTCCGATGACCACGCCGGTAAAGGAACCGACGACGAAACCCATGAACATCCGCCAGAGGCTGGCGGTAATGTGCTCCCGCAACTCACCCGCCTGGAAAAGATCGACCGCTCCCTCCCAGACTTCCCTGGGCGGCGGCAGGAAGAGCGGATTGACCAGCTTGTAATGCGTGACCACGAACCAGAGGGTAACCAATCCGCCGATGGAGGCGGCGCGCGTCGCCATTTTTCTGTTCATGCGTCCTCTCCCGAAGCCGCGGAATCCGAATCCTGCACTTCCGACGCCTTCTCCACCTCGACCCGGATGAGGTCGTCCATCGTCCGGTAGAGTTCGTTGAATTCGGGAGAAGTCCTCTCCCGGGGACGGGGGAGGTCGACGCCGAGAAGAGCCTTCACCTGGCCCGGGCGGGCCGTCATGATCAGCACCCGGTCGGCCAGAACGATGGCCTCGTCGATGGCGTGGGTCACGAAGAGGACGGTTTTCTCCGTTTCACCGAGAAGCTTCAGGAGCTCTTCCTGCATCACCCGGCGCGTCTGGGCGTCCAGTGCGCCAAAAGGTTCGTCCATCAGCAACACTTCGGGGTCGTTCGCCAGCGCCCGGGCGATCCCGACGCGCTGCTTCATTCCGCCCGAAAGCTCGAAAGGGTATTTGTCCTCGAATCCCGTAAGGTGGATGCGCTGGATGAGCTCCCGCGCGCGGGCGTGCCTGTCGGCCTTTTCCATCCCCTTCAGGACAGGACCGAATTCGATATTTTCGAGCACCGTCCGCCAGGGGAAAAGGGCGAATTCCTGGAAGACGAAACCCCGGTCGGGTCCCGGCTCGACCACCGGACGCCCGTCGACGCGGACCTCCCCCCCCGAGGGGGGGAGGAATCCCGCGACGATGTTCAGGAGGGTGGATTTTCCGCATCCGCTGGGACCGAGGATGCAGATGACTTCGCCTTTTTGGACCTCGAGGTTTATTTCGTCCAGCGCCCGCACCTTAGACTTGGCGCGCCGGTCGACGAATTCTTTCGAGACCCGATTTACCTGAAGATTAACCGTCATATCGGAAGTTCACGATACAGACACCCCAAACCGGTAAAGTGAGACTGTCCCCCTAAAGCTTGCAGGCCCCTTCGGTCTTCGCCAGATCCTTCGCGACCGACTTCAGGAGATCCGTATAGACGAATTCTCTCATGTTCGGCGTTCTTTTGAGCTTCCTGCCGACCCTTTTCATGTTATTGGCCACCGCCTGCTCGGCGTTCACCATTTCATCCGTAATCTCAAGCCTGTAGAAAGTGTTGTCAAGAATGGGTTTCATCGCGGGAGCGGACATCTTGTACGCCTTGCCCAGGATTTTCAGAAACTCCGCGCGATTTCCCGAATCGTTCATGAACCGGTAGGACTTCAGCATCGCCCGCATATACGCCTTCATGGCGTCCGGCTTGTTCTTGAGCGCCACTTTCCGCGCGCTGATGAGGGTGAAGGAAAGGTGGATGTTGGCGGGCTTCGCCATTTTGCCGAACTTGTTGAGCAACTGGGAATGCGCGAAATGCGTCGGGCGGACCTGCTCCGCGGTCGTCAGGTGCGGATACCAGACCACCCCGCCGTCCACGTCCTTGTTCTTGTAGGCGGCGATGAGATCGTTCGGCGTCAGGTTCACCACCCGTATCTTTTTGGCGTCCAGGTTGTATTTTTGCAGAAAATTGATCCACAGAATGTGGGCCGCGGATGCAAACCGCAACCCGACTTTTTTCCCGTAGAAGTCGGTGGGTTTCGTCATCCCCAGGTCTTTGCCGACGAAAATCTCGAGGTAGTCCTTGTCCTGACCGTTCTGGGCGATGATGCATGCGGGCACGTTGGCGGCGGCCAGCGAGACGAACGGCAGATCCCCCGAGTGGCCCAGCTCGACGCCGCCCGCCGCGAGCGCCTCGACCATGGCCGCGCCGGAGGAGAATATCTTGTGTTCGATCGCAAGGTCTTCTTGCGTGAAGTACCCCTTCACCTTGGCGACGTGGATGGGCGCCCCGATGTTGCCGCCGCCCGAACCCACGACGAGTTTGTGCCTGGCCGCTTCCGAGACGCCTGCGCCAACGGTCCAGACCGTCACAACCGCAACGAGCATGATGATATTGATTCGTTTCCACGCGCACCTCATATCGCAAGTCCTCCTGTTGACTACGTTTTGGTGAGTGAAAACCCACAAATACGCACTCACCCCCATACGGAGACGTGCTGAACGCGGAACTCCGCTCTCAGATATTCGAATTTGTTTCAGGTATAAAGAAGAAATGATGTGGAAAAATGTTACCTAATTCGCCGATGAAGCGCAAGATTGGGAAATTCGCATGCGCCGGGACTGTTGAAAAAGCCTCGTCTGCGACCCCTGCAAACCGCCAACACCTCTTTCCTCACCCTGAGTAGCCGCCAAAAGTAAAACGCGACTGAGAAAGGAGCGTTTGTATCGAAGGGCGAGGGGAATCGAACGCCTCGCGCCGGGCGGGAGCAAACGCTCATTCATCGGGGCTGTTGAAAAGTCCTATCCGACCTTCGAGATTGTTCGCCGTAGGGACAAGCCTCCGTGCCTGTCCTGCCTTTCGTGGTTGTCCTTCGTGAGGACAGGCACGGAGGCCTGTCCCTACAAAACCATCGTGTCAATCCCTCCCCGGTCGGCATTGATTACCGGAATGACGACAGTGGCCAATTCCGAGCGAGGGAGGCTTTTTCAACAACCCCCTGAGCTTTTGTTTGCTTCGGAGGGGTCCCGGTGGTAGCATGGGGTATCCATACCGGCTTTATAATCCATCGTGCGGGGCGTAACGAACCGCTCGGCGTTTGAATTGCGGCGTGAGAGATCGTCCGCTCGCGATGCCGCTCGTTCGAACGTCCGTCGGTGATGGCCCGCAAAGCGCAACGGTCCAATCGCACCCATCAGGGAGGAACAGAAATGTCCAAGAGCACGATCACGAGACGCGAGTTCCTGAAGTATTCGACCGCTGGTTCTTTGGCCGGCCTGGGTACCCTGGCGGCGCCGGGAATCCTGACATCGGCCCGCGCCGCGAAGCCCATCAAGATCGGCTGCCCGATGCCGCTCACCGGGCGGTATTCCCGCGAGGCGCTGTACTGTGTCGAAGGCTACAAGCTTTGGGCCAAGCACATCAACGAGAAGGGCTACAGCTACGGCAACGAGAAACTCCCGCACAGCGAGCCCGGGCTCATCAACGGGCGCAAGGTCGAGCTGACCGTTCTCGACGATACGAGCGACCCCACCCAGGGCGCGCGGCTCATGCTTCATCTCATCCACAACCAGAAGGTCGACCTGCTGCTCGGCCCCTACGCCAGCTCCATCAACCTGGCGGTGCGGCCCATCGTCGCCGCGGCGAAGATTCCTACCGTCAGCGCCACCGCCTCCAGCCAGAAGATATGGCTGGGCCAGAAGCTCGACTGGCAGGTGCAGCTCATGGTCCCGAGCCGCGACCGCTTCGCCGGCATGGAAGTGATGTGCAAGAACGCCGGGATGAAGAAGGTCGCCCTGCTGCACATCGACGATGCGATGCCGATCGCCGCGGCGGAGGGCGTGCGCAAGCGGATCAAGGCCGCGGGTCTCGACCTCGTTCTCGACGAGGCCTATCCCATCGGGATTCAGGACATGGTGCCGCTGGTCCGCAAGGCCCGGGACGCCGGCGCCGAGGTGCTCTGCGGCGGCGGCTACTCGGCCGACTCCATCCTGATTGCCAAGGCCGCCCTTTCGCTGAAATGGGCGCCCAAGGCGATCTGGTACATGTCCGCTCTCGGTCACGTGGACTTCAACCAGGCGCTCGGGAAGAACGCGGCCTGGCATTGCAGCGACACCGAATGGCTCCCGACGGCCGACTGGCCCGGCAACAAGAAGTTCGTCGACTCCTTTGCCAAGGAGTACAACAAGGCGCCCGACTGGCTCGCGGCGGCCGGATACGGCGGCTGTCAGATTCTCGAGGAGGCGGTCAAACGGGCCGGCTCGGTGGAGAATCGCTCGGCGATCCGCGACGCCATGTTCTCGCTCGATCGCGCCACCGTGTTCGGACGCTTCCGGGTGAACCCGCTGGGTCATCCCGACTCCGGACTGCAGGTCGGCGGCACGCGGCTCGCTTTGCAGAACCAGATCAAGAACGGCAAGGTGGTGCCGGAGGTGATCTACCCGAGCAAGATCGCCTCCGCCAAGTTCAAGCACCCGTTCAAGTGGGAGTCCATGTAAGCGAAAGCGCCACGTCGGAACCGTTGCATACCGCCGGGAGTTGGGTCTGTTGAAAAAGCCTGGAACACTGGATTTGCCGTATGTAACTGACCGACGAGAGAGAAAAATCACTCCCCCCTTAAGGGGGAGTCGCAGAAGCCGAGCGTTTTTGCGAAGGCTGATGCGGTGGGGGGTGTAATGCGTTTTATCGCCATTCCGAATTACACCCCCCACCGAATCGCCTGCGGGCTTACGCCCTTAGCTCTTCGTCTGGCTTTCCCCTCGGGAAGCCAGACCCTCAAGGGGGGAGTGAAATCCAGCGTGCTCCTTCTGTGGATTTTTTCAACAACCCCTAGTCCGTTTCGATGCGGGCTCCCGGCGGCTGCACCGAGTCGCCGGCTTCGGCCACCACCCTTCGTTTGGGAAACCCGGCATGTTTGAAACCCTCGGCGCCCTCGGCGAGTTGATCGCGTTCGGGATCATCCTGGGGACGATGTACGCACTGGTGGCCATCGGTCTGAGCCTGATCTTCGGCGTCTGCGGGGTCGTCAACGCGGCCCACGGCGAGTTTGTGATGCTCGGCGCCTTCACCACCTTCGGCGCCTGGGCTTTCCTCGGCATGAATCCGCTGCTGGCGCTGCCCCTCACCATAGCGGTGCTCTTCGCCATCGGCTTCGGGCTGGGGCATTTCCTGATCAACGTCGTCGCCGTCCGCGGGCTGATGCCGCCGATGATGCTGACCTTCGGGATCTCCATGATCCTGTGGAACACGGCGGAGGTGGTCTTCACGCCGACCTTTCGCTCGGTCGACTATCTGGGCGAGCCGGTCACGATCGGATTCCTCACCACCAGCAAGATCTATCTCGTCGCCTTCGTGCTGGCGCTGCTCCTGCTCGCCGCTTTCTTCGCCCTCCTGCGGTTCACGGCATACGGCGAGGCCATACGCGCCACCGCGCAGAACCGGAGTCTGGCGCAAGCCTGCGGCATCAACGTCAAGCAGGTCATGACGGTGACCTTCAGCCTCGGTATCGCGCTCGCGGGCGCCTGCGGGACCATGGTGGCGATGGTGTGGACGATTTATCCGCAAATGGGGTTGATCTACGTTGCCAAGGCCTTCGCCATCGTCGTCATCGGCGGCCTCGGGAGTCTGCCCGGCGCGTTTCTGGGGGCCTACATCTTCGGCATCGTCGAGAGCGTCGGCACCTATTTCCTGACGACGCGCATGGCGCAGGTGCTGCCTTACCTGATCATCGTGCTGATTCTGGCCATCCGGCGGCGAGGGTTGCTCGGCTACGGGGTGGAGGATTGATCCGGCCATGACCTGGAGACGCGCGATTCCCATCGTCGGCGCCGTGGGCCTGACAGCCTACGCGGTCCTCGCGGCTACTGCGCCGCTCTTCTTGAGTCCGGCGGCGGTCTCCCTGCTGTTCCTGATCCTCTACTACACCTGCCTCGCCGGTGCCTGGAACTTCTTCTCCGGCTTTTCCGGCTACATCAATTTCGGCTTCGTCCTGTTCGTCGGACTCGGCATGTACGCCTCGGTCATCGGCTTCGTCGACTTCAAGATGGGACTGATCCCGGGCTACCTGACGGGCGGGCTCGTCTCCGCCCTCGTCGCGGCGGTGATAGGTTATCCGCTGCTGCGCATCCGCGGGGCCTATTTCGCGATCTCAATGCTGGCGCTGGCCGAGGGAGCCCGGGTACTTATATCCACCAAGTACCTGACGCCGTTTACGCGCGGCGGCGCCGGCATGCCCGTCCTCGCGGGAAACCTGAACCAGAAGTACTACGCCATCTTCGCGCTCACGGTCTGCATCGTGCTGGCGACCATGTTCTTCGCCCGTTCGCACTTCGGCCTGTCGCTGATCGCCGTTCGCGAAGACGAGGCAGCGGCGAGCGGTCTCGCGGTCAATACCACCGCCGTGAAGGTCAGCGTGTTCGTCGGCAGCGCTTTCTTCGCCGGCACGGCGGGCGGCATTCATGCCACCTTTCTGCACTACATCGAACCGTTCGCGGCTTTCGACATCAAGTACACCATGCTGTCCATCGTGATGGCCATGTTCGGCGGGCTGGGAACCGTCCTCGGCGCGGTGATCGGCGCCTTCACGCTCCAGCTCATCAGCGACTACGTCTGGCTGCATTTCGGCCAGGCCAACATCACCATCTTCGGTCTCGTTATGGTCTGCCTGGTCATCTGGATGCCCGACGGCATCCTGGTCCGCCTCAAGGAGGTGGGTATCCTGCCGAAAACGAGGTGGATCTGACGATGGAGGCGATAACCCGCAGCACCACGCGACACCGCTCGATTCTACCGGGGGAAGAGCATGACCGCCGATAGTCCGATCCTCGAGATCCACGACGTCCGGAAAAGCTTCGGTGGCGTCCACGCGCTCGCCGGGTGCGGCTTTTTCGTCGGAGAGGGCGAGATCGTCGGCCTGATCGGCCCCAACGGCTCCGGCAAGACGACCCTGTTCAATACCATCGTGGGGTATCTGCCGCTGGACGGCGGGCGCATTCTCTATCGCGGAGAGGACGTGACGGGTCTGCCGCCCTACCAGATCGCCCGGAAGGGCATCGGCCGCACCTTTCAGGTGACGCGCATCTTCCCCAAGATGACCCTGCTGGAGAACGCCACCCTGCCGACGCGAAACACCATCGCGAGCGACAGGGCCCATGAACTTCTCGAGTTCGTCGGCCTGGCCGACCTGCGGGACGAATACGCGAGCGACCTCTCCTTCGGCCAGCAACGCCTCCTCTCCATCATCCAGGTCCTGATGCTCGATCCGGGGCTGATCCTGCTCGACGAGCCGGCCGCCGGCGTCAGTCCCATGATGCAGAAGAAATTGCTGGAGCTGATCCATCATCTGAATGAGGAAGGCAGGACCTTTCTGATCATCGAACACAACATGGACGTGATCATGAACAACTGCGAACGCGTCGTCGTACTGAGCATGGGTGAGAAGATCGCCGAAGGCTCGCCGGACGAAGTCCGGCGGAACGAGGCGGTCCTCACCGCTTATTTCGGGGCTTGAGTCATGGCCGGGGATACGCTGCTGAAGGTCGAGGGGATCGTCTCCGGCTACGGCAAGAAGCAAATCCTGCACGGCGTCTCGCTCGAGGTCGGCCGCGGCGAGACGATCGCCCTCATCGGGCCGAACGGCGCCGGCAAGTCGACCGTGCTGCTGACCATCCTGGGGTACCTGAAGCCGACGGGGGGAACGGTCGTCCTCGAGGGAGAGGACATCACCGGGATCGAGCCGCACCTGATCATCCAGCACGGGGTCGCGTATTGCCCCCAGGGGCGCAACATCTTCCCCCAGATGACGGTGAGCGAGCATCTCAACCTCGGCGCCTGGACGGTGACCGACGCCGGGGAACGGCGCCGCTCTCGCGAAGGGGTATTCGGCCTGTTCCCCATCCTGAAGGAGAAGGAGCGCAGCAAGGCCCGCACCCTCAGCGGCGGTCAGCGGCAGATGCTCAGCTTCGGGATGGCCATGGTCACCAGGCCGACCCTCATCCTGCTGGATGAGCCGACGATCGGGCTTGCGCCCACGGTGATGGAAACCATCTTCGAGAGCATCGAGCGGATTCACCGCGACGGCGTATCCATCCTGGTCGTGGAGCAGAACTCGGCCAAGGCCCTGGAGAATTCCGACCGGGGATACGTGCTGGACATGGGGCGGAACCGCCGCGAGGGAGACTCGGCGGAGCTTTTGCTTGACCCGAACATTCGCCAGATGTACCTTGGCATGTAATCTGACTATTGTTTTCTGGCATATAGCCACCGGGGCGCCCGCCACGAGAGGCCGGGGCGTCCATGGAGCCATGGATCGCGCGAACCGAGGAGGGACGAACGATGAGCATGGTCGAAGACGCACTGGCATACGTCGACGAGGAAGCTATCGCAGGGTTGACCATGGAGATGGTCGACATCCCGAGCCCCCAGGGCGGCGAGAAGGCGCTCGCCGAATATCTCGCCGACCGCTTCCGGGCGGCGGGCCTGCAGACCTGGATGCAGGAGGTCGAGCCGGATCGGTACAACGTCTACGGCCAGCTCGAGGGCACGGGCGACGGCCCTACCCTGATGTACTGCGGCCACCTGGACACGACCTACGGCGGCGACGAGGAGGGCATCCGCGATCTCGGACCGGGGTACCAGCCGAAATCCTGGCGCGAGGGCGAGTGGATCTACGGCATGGGCACCTACAACATGAAGAGCGGCCACGCGTCGGCCATCCTCGCCGTGGAGGCGATGGCCCGCTCGAAGGCGAAGCTGCGCGGTAACCTGATGATCGCCGGCGTCGTCGGCGAGACCTGCCACACGCCGGTGGGGCGCTACCAGGGCGCCCGCTACCGGGGTTGCGGGATCGGCGCCCGCTTCATGGTCAACAACGGCATCACCGCCGACATGGTGGTCATACCCGAGCCGACGTCCAACCGGATTTCGGTGGCCACGGGCGGATACGTGTTCATGGAGCTCATGACCCGTGGCAACCCGGCCGCCACCTACAGCCGCGGCGGCTCCACGGTCAAGATCAAGCCCGGCGAAGACGCCATCGAGAAGATGCTGAACGCCATACCCGCCCTCAAGAGCTGGGGCGAGGACTACCTGAGCAGGACCCGCTACAAGGGGGAGCAGGCCGGAAACGTCAACATCATCGCCATCGAAGGGGGGCATCCGTTCCGGGCCAGCAAGCTGCCGTGCTTCTGCCGGCTCTATCTGGAAGTCGGGATCATGCCGGGCCAGCTGCACGGCGACATCATCGCCGAAGTGGATCAGGTGATCCGCAAGCTGCGGGAGCGGGAACCCGCCATCGAGGTCGAACTGCAGGTCATCCAGACGGCGTACGCGGCCGAAATATCGCCCGAGGAATACGTCGTGCGCAGTATCTCCGCCTCGCACGACCTCGTCTGGGGCGAGCGCCCCGAGATCACCTGGGACGGCTGGTACGCCGACACCGCACCGCTGACCCGCGCCGGAATTCCGGCGATCTGCTACGGCCCCCAGGGACGCGCCAGCGGCGGCGGCACGGGCTACTACCCGAAGGAGGGAGAGCACGCATCGGTGCACGATCTCACCAAGGGCACCCACGTGTTCGTCAACGCCGCCCATGACATCTGCATGAAGGATCGCCTCGAGATACGAAAGCCGGACGTCGCCGGGACAATCGTGCGCTGACGCTCCCCGCCAGAAGCGGGAACCGCCCCTTCCGCCGGGGAGCGGAAAAAGCCGGACGCCCCCGGGGCAATCTTCTAGCCGGGGCGGCTTCACTCGAAATTCAACTTTCCGGGCATCCCGTCTCCATGATGGCGGCGGGATGCCGCTTGCCTCTTGCCTCTGATGCGGACGGCTTGATGCATCTTATTTACCTGAGGCGGATTCCGCCGACGTGCTATTCGACTCACCCCCGAGCGAATTTCTAGGCAGCGATGTTGAGGTGATCCTGACGCCGGGTCATACCGACAATAGCGTCTGCTACCGCTGCCGCTCTCCCCACGGCAAGACGTATCTCTTAACGGGAGACGCGACTACTCGCCTTCATGAGGGAAGAAAAATCGTTGGTGAAATGGCATGGTCTAAAAACGCTGGTGGGGGTACGACGAAAGGCAGGAAGGAACCCATATGTATCAAAGGTTCCTGTGATTGTGCTTGGAGAGATTATTCAAGATTCGGGAAGGAACGAATCAACGGTTCCGGTATCTCATGGTAAAGATGCGGTGAGCGGCGAAGGCGCATTTCCCCGCTTGCCGTCACGGGATTTTCGGGGCGACGGGGTATGCTCGAAAGGCCGCTCGTCATCCTTCGTTTTTCAGGCGGCGGAGGCGACGCGGATCGAAGGATCCGGGTGGCCGCTCCGGCGAGGCGGGGAACGCGTGAAAATGCAAAAAATAATATGTGAAAAATAAGATAAAATCAGATAAATTCACGGGGTTTTTCGATAAATATCCGACAATTTATTTTCTTAGGGTTTACCGCCGCGGCATCCGGGCGCAGGGGAATTCTGCCATGATCCGTGCTTTACGCGATGACGCCAATTGCGCGGAATTGCGGGGAGTTCCGGGACTTTTTTCGATAAGCGCGATTCAGGGTTTTTCGTGGCGCTTACCCGGACCCCGGATTGACATTTTGTCAGACCCGGACCGTTCATTCCCGAAAAATAGTCAAATGAGAAGTCGGACGCCACAACCGGGAGGGTTCGTCCAGGATTTCGCGCCTTGGAGAGGTCTTTTATCGCGTTGATAAATTTAAGGTTAAAGGAAAGATTGATTCTGGAGCGTCGAATTCATTCCTTTGGCATGATTATTGCTATTTATAGGAGTGTGAACCTTTTGCCCTCAATGGGCGCCTTTTATAGAGGAGCCTTTTCTCCCCGGTGGTCAGTTGAAGGATCCCCCGATACTGATTCACTGACATCTCGCCAAGTGATTCGCCCGAGTCGGGCGGATTCCTTCCAAAATGGGGCATGTCCTTCGGGGGCGTGCCCCAAGTCTTTATGTATCAAGGAGTTGATCAAGCAGGGCGGGCGCTTCCCGGAGGGTGCGAAGGGTCAAATCGCTGGGAATCGAGGAACGCTCCGACAAGTGAACCGACAACATGCCCGCCGCTTCAGCGGCCATCATGTCGTATTTCCCGTCCCCGATGACGACGCATTTGCCGGGCGTTACGCCGATGGCATCGGCGCCTGCCAGCATTGGTCTCGGGTCCGGCTTCCAGTAGCCGATGTCCCGGGTGATCAGAACCTCGAACGAGATGTTGATTTTTTTCACCATTTTCAAAACATGCCGTTCCGCGTTGTTCGTGACGACCCCGAAGGGGATTTTTCTGGTCCTCAAGTAAGCGAGCAAATCATGTGCGCCGTCGTTGGCTTCGGCCATGTCGGCGGCCTTAAGTTCATGTTTTTCAAGGATATCGGATATTTCACGCGCCCGTTCGGGAGATTGTGTTGGGAGATAATCCAGAATGGATATATCCCCGTCGAGCAATCCCATCTCATCTTTCATGGCGGGCCAGTCGAAGGCGGGTTTCGTGAGCGTGCCGTCAAAATCGAGCAGCACGCCCTCTAAAGGTCGCTTCATTATTGTTTCCTCACAGCACCTTGGAAATTTCATCGGCATCAAAGCGTTGCAGCGGAAAAATCTTCCCGTCGCGCCGAATCATGACCCCCGATTCAGGCGCGCATAATCTGCCGATGCAGACACCCATCGCGCCCGTCGCCGTGAGCGCTTCCTGAACGATTTCTTCGCCTCCCGCCGGAACCGCCAGCAGAAGCGCTCCCGACGTAATGACGCCCAAGGGGTTGATATCCAACGCTTTGCAAATCTCTCCACCCTCAAGGGAGATGGGGATATGGTTCTCCTCCACGATGGCCCCCAGACCCGCTGCTCCCGCCATTTCATGGACGCCGGTGGCGAGGCCGCCCTCGGTCGGGTCGTGCATCGCGTGTACGGAGCCGGTTCCGGCCGCCGCCAGAGCTTGCGCCACCACGCTGATGCCGGGAGATTCCACGTATCTTTTCGCATTCTCGAGTATCTCGACATCCAGGATGCTTTTCAGATCATCGTATTTCGCATCCGCCAGGATCGCCGTTCCCTCGACGGGTATCGCGCGCGTAAGCAGAATCAGGTCATCCGCCCGCGCATCCGCGCCACGAATCAGATTCTCCTTGGACACTTCACCCAGCATGTGGCCCGAGAGAATCGGAAATTCCAGTCCCGAGGTAATCTCCGTATGTCCACCGCATAAGGTAATGTCCAGATCGGCGCATGCGTCTCCTACTTCTTCCCAGATACGGCTTACCATCGCCTCTTCAGCACGCCCTTCGGGCAGAAGCAGCGTCATCAGAAACCACAGAGGGGTGGCGCCCATACAGGCGATGTCGTTCGCGTTCACGTGTACGGCATAGCGCCCGATATGATGCTCCACGAACGTGATGGGGTCAGATTTCGCGACGAGATAGCGATCCCCCATGTCGATGACGGCCGCGTCTTCTCCAACCTGTGGACCCACGATGAGGCGCGGGTGAGACGTCGTGTTCTCGAGCAGAGCGCCCAGCACGTCCGGCGGAAGCTTGCCTACGGGATATGGAGATCGCTTCACCATTCTCTTACCATAGGGAGGAGGTTTCCTCACATCAAGCCCCGCATCGAGTATGCAAGGCGTTTTCATGTTGACGCCTGAGATTGCGCGTTTTAGAATCCCGGCTTCCCGATAAAGGCATGGAAACGCTTGCCTTTCCGGGGAATGAGCCGATAGGGAACAACCCTTGGTTGTCCGTTGATCGCTCCACATACTGCCACGGTAGCTCAGTCGGTAGAGCAGAGGACTGAAAATCCTCGTGTCGGCGGTTCAATTCCGTCCCGTGGCACCAGATACCATCCCGTACGCGTCAAGCGGGATTCGTGATTCCATCCAGTTCGATGCTTTTCCCGTTCAGTTCAACCGTGCTCGTGAGCGGCACCGCCGTCTGAACCATCTGCTCGGCGTAGCAGCCTTGTTTCGCCAACCGGATGATGTTCGCGATTTTCTCTTCCGAATCGCTCGACTCGACCTTGAAGTGCGTACGCACCCTTCTGCACCCTGAGTTCACGTCGCCTTTCAGGACGGAACCTTTCAGGAAATAATCGAATTCCACGCGGCAGGCGGCTTTTTCGAAGGTGGTTTTCGTCATATGGGCGTACCGCCCAAGCTGGGTCAACAGTCAGAAGCCGACCCCCATGGCGATGTACGTGAGAGGCTGGGGATACCTGTCCTCTCCACCGATGCGGGGCGGCTCGTCGCTGAATACTTCGAAATGCCGGAAGCGCCCGATTTTGAGCTGCCCGTCGTCCATCGTCTCCGTCTCCGCGAGCATGGTGATCTCGTAACCGTCTTTCGGTAGTTCGGGCTTGTCGATCGGCCGCTCGCCGGGCACGGTGCTCTCATGCCAGGGATAATTGATGCTCTCGACCATGTTCGTTAGTCCTCCAGGGTTTGGATGCGAATGGTTCTATTCACGCAAATGATTGATTATATTGATATTACTCCCATTCCAGCACGCCGATGTAACCCTCTTGCGGAATCCGGGCGAGCGGCTCCAGGCCTTCCTCTTTCTTGTGCATCTGGATGGTCTTGAGGTGCGCGTACGCCTCCCAGAGGATGTGGCGGAACGTGTATTCGAGGTTAAAGTGAAATAATTCAGTATCTTCGGGGTCGATCCACACGCCGGTGCGGTGGGCTTTCAGGGTGACGTTTTCGCGCCACCTGCGCACGTCCTCGCCGGTCCCGGGCCGTTTCATGCCGTGCGGCACGCGCTCGGATATCTTTCTCCCGTCGCGGATCGATTCGCTCGTCTCCGCTCCCAGCACCTCCCAGGCGAGGCCGAACGAATCCCGCATGGCGCCGATAAGGTCTTGAATTTGCGGGCAATACGCCTCCTTCATCATCCGCCCGTCGAAGCGGGTGAGGAGCGCCTCATCGCGCGGGAGGTCGTCGCCGAAGAGGATCGCCCCCCAGCGGACGAGCAGCCAGCGGTAGGGCAGGGACGCCACGTGGCTCACCTGATCGCGGATCGACCAGGCGCCCCAGCTCTTCTCCTCCCTCGTTCTGCGCAAGACCGCCTCAGGGAGGCCTTCCGTCTCAATCTCATATAAATCAGCGACTTGGCGGAATCCGGGGAAAAGCGCGCGCGCTGGATTCTCTCGTCCCTGCATCTTATGGATTCCTCCGGTCGAACGTGAAATTCCCCGCATTTCCTCGCATTTGCACCTACCGGCCCCCTCCGCTCCGGGGTAGGATCAGCCTCGTTCCCGGCTTGAATCCGGCCGGGAACCCTTCCCCAAATACCCCGTCAATGTATCGAAAAACCCCGTGAATTTATCTAATTTTATCGAAATTTACGGAAATTCATTTTTTCCGTTCGATTTCTTCCCGAAGCGCCACCATACCCGAGCCGGGACTTCGCCGCCACGCGCAAATGCGGACAAATGCGCCCTCCGCCCCCGCCGGATGCGAAGACGGTTTTCCTGCATCCCTCGATACGGCTCTTGCGAGCCTGTTCGGGATGAGGATGTTTTTTGGTTTCCTCACCCCGGGTAGCCGCCGGAGGTAAAACGCGACTGAGAAAGTAGCGTTTGTATCGAAGAGCGAGGACCCGTATCCGTCGGGGGTGTCGTCCCCCTGAGGAGGAGGGGCAGTGGGGGCAAGCCGATGACAAGGGCGGACACATCGGTCCGCCCCTGCGAAATGCCGCGTTCGATACGAGGCGTAGGGACAGGCCTCCGTGCCTGTCCTAACGAAGGATAACCACGGAGGGCAGGGCAACCCCGAGGCGGGCTTGTGCGCCCTCCGCCCCCGCCGGATGCGGGAGGGCGGGGCCCGAATCAGGCCGTCTTCCCGGAATCCCGAATGCGGTTTCAGCCGCCGAACGCGCGCGAGGCGAGGTAGGCGCCCAGCGCGAGGAGGGAGAGGAAGAAGATTCTGCGGAACAGCCCCTCGGAGAGCCTTTTCCGGATGCGCTGTCCGGCGACCATCCCCGCCATCGCCGGCGCGAGCGCCATGGTGGAGAGCGCGCCGTGCTCGGTCCGCAGCAGGTCGTTCGCCTGGAGCGAGAACGCAAGCGCCAGCGTCGATACCGTGAAGAGCATCCCCATCGCCTGGATGAGCGCGTCTCTGGAGAGGCCGAGCGCTTGCAGGTACATCACCCCCGGCACGACGAACGAACCCGTCATCCCCGTCAGCACGCCGTTCACGAGCCCGGCCAGCGGGCCCGCCCACTTCTCGCGGCGCGCTTCGACGCGGAACCTGAGCCCGAGCAGGTTCGCGGCGGCGTAGGCCACGAGCAGCAGGCCGAGGAGTGCGGAGAGCAGCGCGAAATCGACGCGCGTCAGCGCGGACGCTCCGAGCCGCACGGTGACCGCCGCCACCAGCAGGAACGGCCATATCCGGCGCAGGAGGTCCCGTCCGTGGCCGCCGACGGCCCCCTGCCAGACGTTGGTCACGAACGATGGAACCAGGAGCAGGGCCATCGCGCTCGGCAGGTCGATCGCCACCGCCAGGACGGCGAGGCTGACCGTCGGGAGGCCCAGGCCGATGACCCCCTTGACCGCGCCCGCGAGCAGGAAGGTCCCGGCGATTACGAGGATGGTGGCCGCGTCGAACATCGGGTCCTTCCTTTAGATCGTTCGCAGGGTCGCCTGCGGCGCTGCGTTCTCTCCGCCGAATCATGGCTCCACCGCCTCAGTATCGCACAGCCGTCGCGGCGGCGCAGGGGTGGGAGGCCGGGTCGTCGCCCCTTCCGTCCCCCCGATTTCGTGGACAAACGCCGTCCGAGCATGTAGATTGACGGCTCATTCATCGACTTATCATTTCGCGGTTCTCTTCTCATCAGGAGTATGCCATGGCGGAAGCCAAAGACATGGGCGGCGCCGTAGTCGGCGAGTCCCTTCCCTTTCTGGACGACCCCGAAAAGGCGGCGGGCGCCGCGGATTACCTCGACGACCTCCAGCTTCCGGGGATGCTGGTCGGCAAGGCGCTCCGCAGCGAACACGCGCACGCCGAGATAGTTTCGCTCGACGCGGGCGAGGCGCTGCGCGTCCCCGGCGTGGTGGCCGTCCTCACGGGAGACGACCTGGCCGAGCATCCCTGCATCACCGCCCATAACCGGGCCATGCCCGTCATCGCCCACGACCGGGTGCGCTACACGGGCGAGGTGGTCGCGCTCGTCGCGGCGGAGACGCTCGAGGCGGCCGAGGCGGCGACGCGGCTGATACGGGTCGAATACCGGCCCCTGCCCGTCGTCTCCTGTCCGCGCGAGGCGATGGAAGAGGGCGCGGAAGTCATCTTCCCCGGCGGGAACGTGCTCAACCAGGCGAAGATTCGAAAAGGGGATATCGAGGAGGGCTTCGGGAAGGCCGACGTGATCGTCGAGAACGAATACTCCACGCCCGCCGTCGATCACCTCTATCTCGAAGTGGAGGCGGCGTGCGCGAGCCCCAACCCCGGCGGCGGGATCCAGATATGGGGTTCGACCCAGCAGCCTTTTCTCGTCAGGCAGAACGTCGCCCGCATACTGGGCCTCAAGGGCGAGAGCTCGGTCCGTTTCGTCCAGACGACCACCGGCGGGGCCTTCGGCGGGAAGAGCGAGGCGAGCCTCGACGTGTGCCTGCGCGCCGCCGTCCTCGCCCGCGCCGCCGGCAGGCCGGTGAAGCTTGTCTATTCACGCGAGGAGAGCATGATCGCCTCCACCAAGCGCCACGCGGCGTTCATCCGCTCGAAAACCGGGGCGACGAAGGACGGACGCCTTACCGCCGTTCAAGTAGAAGTCTGGCTCGACAAGGGGGCGTACGTGGCCAACGGGGGGGACAACCCGCCCGCGTTCAAGCGCGCGACCTACCATGCCGCGGGCCCCTACCAGGCGCCGAACGTGAAGGTGGACGTCCACTGCGTGCACACGAACCATCCCTACGGGGGCCAGATGCGCGGGCCGGGATGTCCGCAGGTGCACTTCGCGGGCGAGCAGCAGATGGACGCGCTCGCCAGGGTGCTGGGGATGGACCCCATCGAGATCAGGCGCGTGAACGGGCTTCGGGTCGGAACACGTACGGCGTGGAACCAGCACCTGCCCGAGAGCGTCGGCTTCCTCGACACGCTGAAAGAAGTGGAGCGGGCCTCCTCCTGGGGAAGCGAAGGAAACGGCAGAGCCGCGGACGGCCGCTTGCGCGGGCGCGGCGTGGCGAGCTGTCTCTACGGGACGGGCAACGCCTATTCCCCGGCGGAGGCGCACGTCTTCCTGACGGCGGACGGCAAGGTGCAGGTGGCCGCCGGCGTCGTGGATTTCGGCCAGGGCAGCAAGACGGTGCTCTGCCAGATCGCCGCCGAGACGCTGGACATCCCGTATCCTGAGTTCCTGATGGAGAGCGTGGACACCGCCATCGATCCCTTCGGGGGCACGAGTTCGAGTTCGCGCATCACCATGCAGGGCGGGAAGGCGGTCTACAACGCGGCCATCAAGGCGCGCGAGGAATTGCTGCGGCTGGGAGGCATTCTGCTGGAGGCGGACCCTGCGGACCTGGAACTGCGCGGCGGCGTGGTCCGCTCGCGCTCGCACGAGGAGACGCGGGTCACGCTCGCCGAGATCGCGGGCGCCTTCGTTGCCGATGAACTCAAGCAGATCGGGGCCGCGGACAGCATCCCGCCGCCCGCCAAGGTCGATGCGGAGACCGGCCAGGGCGAGCCGTATGAGATCTACGGGTTCGGCAGCCAGGTGGCGGAGGTGCTGGTGGACGAGGAGACGGGCGAGGTGGAGGTCACCGGCGTCTGGGCCGCGCACGACGTGGGCCGGGCCATCAGCCCCATGGGCGTGGAGCAGCAGATCGAGGGCGGCGTCTACATGGGGATCGGCTTCTGCATGATGGAGGAGGTCGTCCAGCGCGAGGGGCGGATGGAAAACCCCGACATGCACGGCTACCTCGCTCCCACGGTGGAAGACGTGCCGGACCGGGTGGCTTCCCTCATCGTGGAGGATGCCTACTCGAACGGCCCGTACGGGGCGAAGGGCGTCGGCGAGCAGGTGACCGTGCCCACGGCGGCGGCCATCGCCAACGCGATCTGCGACGCCACGGGCGTCCGTTTCCACGACCTGCCCCTGACGCCGGACAGGGTCGCGATGGCGCTCCTGAAAGCGAGGTCGTGACTCCCGAACGCGTTGGTCCGTAGGGGCAGGCCTCTGCGCCCGCCCGATTCAGGCAGTTCGCCAATCCGGTTGCAGGGGTTGCCTTTCAACAAATGAGGGGGCAATCGAACCGACCGAGGAGGCGCAGCCCCGTAGGGACAGGCCTCCGTGCCTGTCCTGATTCGAACCATCCTGCAAAAGGACAACCACGGAGGGTTGTCCCTACAACCGCAACACCGACTGACAAAGGCTTTTTCAACAGCCCCCACAGGGTGAGCGCGCCCCATTACATCTAAGAACGCCTGCTCTTATGCGGGGCGGGACGCCAGCAACTCCGCAGCCTCATCGGCCGCATCCACGCCGCTGGCCAGGGCGCCGTTCACAATGGGCGACCGCATGTAGTCGCCCGCCAGAAAGAGATTCTTCACGTCCTGGTTGAGTCGAGCGCGCATATCCACTATCGCCTTGAACATGCCGGGCAGCCCCATGCACACGGCCTCTCGCCAGCGGTACACGCGGGTAAACAGCACCTCGTCGTCGCCGGGAAGGTTGGAGCCGGGAGGAGGGTTCCGGCGCACGTCGGCGAGCATCCGGCGCCTGATCTCCGCATCGTCGAGCGGAAGCAGTTCCTCAGCGCGGTTCTCGCCCACCCAAAGGTCCAATGTGCTCTTACCGGGCGGTGCGCAGGCGGGCAGGTTGATGGTCCGGTCCAAGAGCGCCGGGGTGTCGTCTTCGGGGTACAATGCGACAGACCAGCCGGGGGGGAGCGGCCGGTGGTCGAGGCCGACTACTACTCGAATCCCGCGCGAGTAAGTTACCTTGCCGAGCGCGTGGCGAATCCCGGGCGGCAGGTCGGGGATAAGTTCCAGCGCCTTCGTGGCTTGCACGGCGCAGATGACGGCGTCCGCCTCGATGAGGCCGGCGTCGGTGATCACGCCCGTCACGATCCCGTCCCGGATGACCACCTGCCTGACGGGCGTCGAGAGGCGAATATCGGCTTCCGAGGCGTCGGCCAGGGCGTAGGACAGGGAGCTGCAGCCCTCCTCCGGCACGTAGAGCTGCTCGGGTTTCAGCAGAACTTCTCCCAGAAATGCCCGAATCCACGTCGCGCCGAAGTCTTCGGGGTTGCCCATCGTCAATTCCAGGAACCCCTCCAACGTCACCCTCAGAGACTCGGGAATACCAAGTCTGTCGAGGTAGTCGCCGTAGGTCTCTTCCCCGTCGAGCTCGGCGATTTTGTGGTCGCTGGAGTAATTCAGGTACTCCGAATCGTCCTTGATGCTCTTGACCAGCTTCAGGGTCGGCCACAACCCCCGAGGCGACAGGAACTCTAACGTCCAGAACGGCGCCAGGTTGCTGATGAAGTCGCCGAGGGATTCAATCGGCCTCGTCACAACCCATCGACCCTTTCTGCGCCAGTCGATGTTCATCTTCGTGCGAATCAAGGGTAACCCCAACTCCTCGCACAAGCGAAATGCGACGTCGTAACAGGCCGGGAAGAAGTCCGCGCCCGCATCCACCGAAAAGCCATCCACCCTGTCGCCGCCCATGCGTCCGCCTATCTGGTCGTTGGCCTCGAGCAAGATGGATTCGATGCCGTGTTTCTTGAGCGTGTACGCCGCGCTCAGTCCGGCCGCTCCCCCTCCTATAATTACAACGGTACTCTTTCTCATGTAGCTTTCCTCGTGGATATGAATGTGTCGCAACATTCTTGTGGATAGGCATTATGAATTATTCCGGTCGAGCGTCATCAGCAGGGTCGGCAGGAGCAGGAAATCGGCGAGAAGCGCGAAGCTGATCGTGATCGCCACCATCAGGCCGAGCGCCCAGCTGACCTCGAACCCCGATGAAGCGAACACCAGAAAACCGAGTGACAAGACCGCCGTCGTGGTCCACAGCGCATGGCCCACGGTGCGGAAGACGCCGCGCACGGACTCGGTCGCGGAGAGGCCCTCGCGGCGGAATCTCAGATATTTGCTCAGGAAGTGGATCGTGTCGTCCACGATGATCCCGAACGCGATCGCGGTCATCACGGAGCCTGCGAGGCCCAGGCGGCCGACCAGGTGGCCCCACAGGCCGAAAGTCATGGCCGCGGGAATGAAGTTCGGCACGAGGCTGATGAGGCCGATGCGCACGTTCTTGAAGACCAGGATCAGAATCAACGAGATGAGCGCCATGGCGATTATCGTGCCGCGCAGCATGCTGTGGATGTTCCTGAGCGTGAGGTGCGCGAAGACCATGGTGATGCCCGACGCCTCGGCCGCGAACTCGGGTATGTTGGCGCGGAGCCAGACTTGCGCGTGCTCGTCGAAATCGCGCTGGTCCTTGGAGGAGAGGCTGCGGATCACGACGGTCATGCGCGTTGCGGATTTCGCGACGTCGATGCGGTTGTTGAGGTCCATCCCGAAGGGGAGCGAGAACTCGTAGAGCAGCAGATATTGCGCGGCGAGCTCCGGGTCGTCGGGGAGTTTATAAAAGGCCGGGTCGTCGCCGTGCATGTTCTTGTTCAGGCGCTTCATGACGTCCGAAAACGCCCGCACGTGGCTCACCTTGGGCTGCTTCCGGCACCACTCGGCGAAGGCCTCTACTTTTTTGAGGTATTCAGGATCGGTGATGCCCCCTTCGCGCCCCGATTTGAGCGAGTATTCCAGTGAATCCAGGCCGGTCAGGTTCTCGAACACGAAATCCGTATCGCGGCGGAACTCGTAGCGCTCGTCGAAGTAGTGCACCCACCGTTCGGTCAGCTCGTTGCGGGGGATGCCGCTGATGAGAACGAGCGTCAGAACCGCGACGAACGCGAGCAGAAGCACGCGGCGCTCGACGACGAAGTCGCCGAATCGATCGAAAAATGAGGATTTCCCGGGCGGAATCCGGCGCGCGCGCAAGGGCAGAATCGAAAGCAGCGCCGGCAGCAGCGTCATGGCGTAGACGAAGGAGAACAGCACGCCCAGCGCCACGAGATTGCCCAGGACGTGGAAGGGCGGCGAATCCGACGTGTTCAGGCTCAGGAAGCCGATCGCGGTCGTGAGCGAGGTCAGGAGCACCGGCCAGGCGTTGTTCCGAAGCGATTCGGCGATCGACGCGTTCTTCTCGAGCCCGCGCCCCATGCCCAGCAGCGTGGCCGTGACGATGTGGACCGAGTTCGCGACGGAGATCGCCATGATGATGATCGGCACGCCGGAATTGGTGGGGCTGAACACCGCCCCCACCCAGCCTGCGATCCCCAGCGTGTTGATCAGGATGAATACGATGGAGACGACGATGGCCAGCGTGCCCAGCAACGAGCGCAGGAGAAGCGCGGTCGTGATGATGATCATGAGAAACACGAGCGGCATGAGCGTTTCCAGCTCTTCTTTCGTCACGTCGGCGAAGGCGCGGTGCATGATGACGTCGCCGGTCAGGTGAAAGGAGATGTCCGGGTATTTCGTTCGGGCCTTCTTGAGAACGGCGTTCAGATAATCGCTTATCTCGATCACCGCGGCGTCGAGGTCGTCAGGCAGGATAAAAGTGATCGCCAGCCCGCCCACGCGGCCATCATGAGAGACGAGGCGTCCGGCGATTGCCTTGGCGCCCAGCGCGATTTTCCGGATTCGCGCGACCTCCGCCTCGCTCAGCGCGCTCGCGTCGTCTACGAGCGGCTCGACGATCAGGTCATCCCCCTCCGCCCGGCTGTGGTTGTAGTTCGTGAGGGAGTCGACACGGCTCGAATGCGGCGTCTTCCACCCGGCCTGGGTCAACTCCTCGAGCGCGCCGAGCGCCTCTTTGGTGAAGACAGAACCGCCCTTGGGCGCAACGGCGATGAGCGCGGTGTCGGACGTGGAGAAGGTTTTCTCCAGCTCTCTGAAGGCGGTGAGCTGGGGATTGTCTTCGCCGAACATGATGCGGTAGTCGTTCGTGGTCTTGATGAAGCGTCCGCCCGCTCCCGTGATGAGCAGGAGCACGACGGCCAGCGCGACGACGAGCCACCGCCGGCGCAGAACGGCGTCGATATAGCGTTCCAGTCGCACGGGAGTTATTCCTTCCTTCTCACGGGCCGGGCGTGAACTGTCTGTTCGGGGGGCGCCATATCACCGGGCCGCTTACCACTTGCTCGATTCCGACGCTTTGACGCGGTCGGGCATCCGGTAGCTGATCCCGCCCTCATCGTACACCGAAATCTGGAGAAGCTGCGAAAAATTCTTGGATTTGACGAGCTGTTTGCTGTGCAAGAATCGCAGGAAGCGTTGTTTTATCCGGAAACTGTAGAGCGTAATCATCGTATTGAGGCGGGAGTGCTTCGGATACCCGAACTGATCCGCGAGTTTCTGGCCTATCAGCCCTCTCGAAAGGCGGTAGGCCAGATCCGTCAAGTCTTCCTGCTCCTTCGGGTCCGTCACGCCGGCGACCGGCGCGATGGCCTTGATCAGCGAGTTCGACATGGTCACCGAATCTTCGCCGGGCGGTGGTTCGCACATGTAGGCGATGTTGTGTTTTCTCTCCGCATCCGCGCCGTCGGTGTAGAGGATGGTCTCGGGTACCCCCATGAGGTAGCCCGAGTAGCGCCAGACGGCGAGAACGCTCTCTTGTTCCTCGATGCTGAAGCTCGTTCCCACCCGCCGCGAGTATTTGAGTAGCTGCATCGAGAAGATGGCGATGGCCAACCCCAGGTTCGCCGCGCTCAGCGGCGTGCCCCAGGTTTCCTGGTCCCAGTCGCCTGATTTCGCCAGCAGTTGCCGGATGCGCGCGTGCACGAACCGGACGCGCACGGAGAGCTTCCAGCCGTCGCCGTCTCTCAGCAGGCCGCCGGGGTAGAATATCTCCATCAACTGGCGGTTGTTCTGCATGAGGCGCCTGGGGGTCGCCGCCACCCGCCCGGTCGTGTTGAAGGATTTGGCGATGAGCGTCGAGAAACCCTCCACCAGCACCCCCGTCACGAACGCGACGAGCATGAGGTCGACGTTGACGTTGAAACAGCGGACCCCCGGCTTGAAGGTTTCATGATCCAGCCAGGACGGCTCTTTGAAATTCCAGAAGAAATCGCGCAGGGGTTGCGGCGCTTCCTGCAGAACACGGTCATGTCCTTCGATGCCGGCCTCGATGAACGCGTGCAGGTCGTAGGTGGGAATGGAGGCAATCTCCTCCATGATCGGGTCGAGTTCCGGGTCGCCGATGGTGGTGTGCCGGATGTAGAGGTCCGCCAGTTCCTGATCGTGAAGACGAGCCTTGTTCTCGTAGCCTTCAACGTAGGCGGATGGAATTTGCATCGCCGTAAGGTCTCCTCGAAAGTTCATTCAGGGGTTCTCGGAATTTCCGGTGAGGCGAAGAATGAATCCATCCTGTAGAAAGCATGTACATCTACCTGTTGAGTCCTGCGAAAACAACGCAGCAAGTAAACTTTCGAAAAACCGTTAAGACACCCCCTTGAACCCTCACCCGCAACTATTTGTTTCAGTTTCCTTTATGGTTTCTTTGCAATTTATTAAATATACTGTCAAATCCATCCACTGCGCAAGGGATATTTCAGCCGATTCTCAGATGGTTTTTTCTGACTTGCTCGTTTATCCACAATCCCGGAAGAAGATTCACTCGTGTTCTTGATCCCTTTGTTCTAAGGGTGAAATGAGACGGCCCATCACTTCTTCCGGTCGAGAGCCATCAGCAGGGTCGGCAGAAGCAGGAAATCGGCCAGGAGCGCGAAGACGAGCGTGATCGCCACCATGAGGCCGAGCGTCCTGCTCCCATGAAAGCCCGATGTGGCGAACACCAGGAAGCTGAGTGATAAAACCGCCGTCGTCGTCCATAGCGCCTGGCCCACGATTCGAAAGGCGGCGCGCACGGCCTCGGGCGCGGGGAAGCCCATGTGGCGGGCTTTTTGATATCGGCTCATGAAGTGGATCGTATCGTCCACGATGATTCCGAACGCGATGGCGGTCATCAGCGAGCCGGCGAAGCCCACCTGGCCGACCATGTAGCCCCACAGGCCGAAGGTCATGGCGGCGGGGATGAAGTTGGGCACGAGGCTGATGAGGCCCAGACGCACGCTTTTGAAAACCCAGATCAGGAGTAAAGAGATAATCAGCATGGCGATGATCGTGCCGCGCAGCATGCTGTGGATGTTACGGAGCGATAGATGCGCGAAGATCATGGTGATGCCCGACGCCTCGGTCGCAAACTCGGGTATGTTGGTGCGGAGCCAGGCTTTGGCGCGCTCGTCGAGTTCACGCTGGTCCCTGGAGGAGCGGTTGCGAACCATGACGGTCATTCGCGTCGTGGACTTGGCGACGTCGATGCGGTCGTTCAAGTCCATGCCGAAGGGCAGGGAAAACTCATAGAGCAGGAGATATTGCGCGGCGAGCTCGGGGTCTTCAGGGAGTTTGTAAAAGGCCGGGTCGTCGCCGTGCAGGTTCTTGTTCAGACGCTTCATGATGTCCGAAAAAGCCTGGACGTGGCTCACTTCCGGTTGCTCCCGGTACCATTTCGCGAAGGCTTCGACTTTTTTCAGGTATTCGGGATCGGTGATGCCGCCTTCACGCCCCGATTTCAGCGCATACTCCAGGAAATTCATGCTGTTCAGGTTATCGAAGATGAAATCCGAATCGCGGCGGAACCGGTAGCGTTCGTCGAAATAGTGCGTCCATCTGTCGGTCAACTCGTTGCGGGGTATGCCCGTGATGAGAACAGCCGTCAGAACGGCGACGAAACAGAGCAGAAACGCGCGGCGCTTGACCACGAAAGCGCCGAAGCGGACGAAAAAAGGGGATTTGTCGGTGGGAATCCGGCGCGCGCGCAACGGCAGAATCGAAAGCAGGGCCGGCAACAGGGTCATCGAGAAGACGAAAGCCCACAGCACGCCGAGCGCCACGAGATTCCCCAGAATACGGGCGGGAGGTGAATCCGAGGAGTTCAGGCTCAGGAATCCGATGGCGGTCGTGATCGAAGTCAGAAACACCGGCCATGCGTTGGTCCGAAGCGATTCGGCAATCGCCTTATTTTTATCCAACCCATGGCCCATTCCCAGCAGGGTGGTCGTGATGATGTGGATAGAGTGGGCGACGCATGTCGCCATGACGATGGTCGGCACGCCGGCGTTGACGGGGCTGAACACCGTGCCGAGCCAGCCCGCAATCCCCATCGTGCTCAGGATGACGAACCCGATCACGACGATGATGGAAAACGTGCCGAGAAACGAGCGCAGGAGAAGTGTGCTGATGACGACGATCATGAGGAACACTACTGGAGCCAGGAAGACGAAATCATTGTAAGTCGCCACGGAGAAAGTGCGGTTACTGATCACGTCGCCGCTCAGGTAGTAGGCGACTTCCGGGTGTCTCGCGCCGGCTCTCTTCAACAGAGCGTTCAGGTAGTCGTTTATCGAGACCACCGCGGCGTCCATGTCGTCGGGCAGGACGAAAGTAATTGCCAGCCCGGCCACATGCCCCTTCCGGGAGACGAGACGACCGGGCAGATCGCGCGACTCGAGCGCGATTTTCCTGATTCGCGCGAGGTCGGCATTGCTCAGCGAGCGCGCGTCGTCGACGAGCGGCTCGACGATCAGTTCATCTCCCTTGGCCCAGCTATGGGTGTAGTTCGTCAGGGAGTCGACCCGCCTGGAATGGGGTGTTCGCCAGGCGGCTTCCGTCAATTCCTCGAGCGCGCCAAGCGTTTCGCGGGTGAAAACGGAACCTCCCCGGGGCTCGATGGCGATGAACGCCATGTTGGATGTGGAAAAAATGTTCTCGAGCGCCTTGAAATCGACATACTGTGGATTTTCTTCGCTGAACATGATGCGGTAGTCGTTCGTGACGCCGATGAACAGCGCGCCGACTCCCGTGATGAGCATGATCGACGCGGCCAGCGCTATCACCAGCCAACGATGACGAAGAACGGCGTTGATGTAACGGTCCAACAGCATGAGGGTTATCGCCTTGGCGTCATGGTCGGGAGCGGCGGCAGGTTCGTCATTTCCGGCCCCCGGCGCTATCGTCGGACCGGGGTTTCTTCAGGTGATGGAGAGAGGTGCGCCGGGGTCCGAACGCATCTCCTTGAGTGAAACCCGGGAAACAGCCTCCCTGTAGCGTCTCTCCGCCCGCAGTTTCACTTTCATTACCGCTATTCGAAGAATACTACGAATGGATTCTGTTGCGCGAGGGTTTATTCAGCCGATTCCGAGATGGGTTTTTCTGACTTCCTCGTTCGCCCACAGTTCCCCCGGCGAGGATTCATGGACGACCTTCCCGTTCGCGATGACGCAAACCCTGTCCACCGTCTTGACGGCGAAGGCGGCGTTCTGCTCGACGAGCACGACGGCGAGGCCTTCGGCCTTGAGCGATTGAATGGCGTTGCCGATGTCCTGGATGATCATGGGCGCGAGCCCCTCGGAGGGTTCATCCATGATGAGGCAGCTCGGGTTGGTCATCAGGGCGCGGCCCACGGCCAGCATCTGCTGCTCGCCGCCCGAGAGCGAACCCGCCCGCTGGCCGGCGCGCTCACCGAGGCGGGGGAAGAGTTCGTAGACTTCCTTGAAATCCCAGCGGTAGCCCACGTCGTGCTCCTGTTGCGCCACCAGCAGGTTTTCGCGCACCGAGAGGGTCGGGAACACGCGCCTTCCCTGCGGGCACAGGCCGATTCCCATCTTGGAGATGTCGAAGCTGTTCGTGGTGGTGATGTCCTCCCCCCGGAAATGGATGGCGCCTCGCCTCGGCGGCACGAAACCCATGATCGAGTTGATCAGCGTCGTCTTGCCCATGCCGTTTCTGCCGAGAATGCCCAGCGTCTCTCCCTCGTCGACGTGGATGCTCAAGCCCTGCAGGACGTAGGAATCGCCGTAGTAGGTATGGATGTCGTTCACGCTCAGAAGGGTCGACACGTCACTCCGCCTTTCCGAGATAGATTTCCTGCACCTTGGGATCGTTGCGGATGTCGTCGCTGGGCCCCTCGGCGAGAACCTCTCCGTAGTGGAGAACGCTGATGTGGGAGACGACCTCGAATATGACGTCGAGGTCGTGTTCGATCAGGAGAATGGCGATTCCGGGGTCGAGTGATTTCAGGAAATCGGCCATCTCGTGGGATTCTCCCGTGGCCAGGCCGGCGGAGGGTTCGTCGAGGAGCAGCACCTTGGGGTCGCTCGCCAGCGCCAGGACGATCTCGAGTTGGCGCTGCTCTCCGTGGGAGAGATTGCGGACTTCCTGATCCCTCAAGTGCCAGAAGTTCACGTCGCTGAGCAGCTTTTCGGCTTTTTCGTATACGTCCTTGTACTTGGACAGCGGTTTGAACATCACCATCTTCATCTTCCGCAGGCCCTGCACGGCGAGAAGGACGTTTTCGAGCACGGTGAGCTTGGGAAACAGGCTGGTGATCTGGAAGGTGCGCGCCATTCCCAAGGCCACGCGCTTGTGGGTGGGCCACCCCGAGACGTCCTGCCCGAAGAGGCGGATGCGGCCCGAGGTGAGCGGAAGCACGCCCGTTATCAGGTGAAACAGCGTGGTTTTCCCCGCTCCGTTCGGCCCCAGGATTCCCCGCCGCTCGCCGAGGTCAAGGCGCAGGTTCACGTCCTCGACGGCGTGCAGGCCGCCGAAATGCTTCGTGACGTTCTCAAGCTCCAGCCCTGGGTGCCCGTTTTCCAAAACCTGTTTGCTCCTTCAGGAAGCCCGGCGCGAATCCGCCGCCCGGGCCGCAAGACCCGGACGGCGGGATGATTCGCCCTTACTTACAATGCGGGCACGGCGGGAACTTCTTGCTGTACACTTCATGCGCCAGAAATTCCTTGTCCGACCACTTCCAGAACTGGCCCACGGCGGGGTAGGTCTTGATCACCATATTCCAGAGTGAGTTCGACTTCACGCCCAGAGCCAGGCGGTCGCCCTTCACGCGGGTCACCCGGCGGATATAGCTGTTCTGCACCGGGTTTCCGTATTTGTCCAGATATACGGGCCCCCTGATGGCGTCGATGCGGATTTCCTTGAACGCCTTGAGGAACGCATCCTTGTTGTCCGGCTTGTAGCCGATTTTCTTGAGCGCCAGGTCCACCCACTGGCCCGTGGTGTAGCAGGTCTCCGAATAGTAGGAGGCCATCTTCCCGTAGCGCTGCTGGTATTCCTTGACGAACGCCTTGTTCTTGTCCGTTGTGAGGGCGGCGCTGTACTGCGCGGCCGTCACGTAGCCGAGCGCCTCATCACCCATGCTGGGCAGGATGAACTCGTCCGCGCTCGTCACGCCGCCGAGCATCGGCATCTTGAAGCCAGCGGCCCGGAACTGCTTCGGGAAGGCCAGGGACATGGGGCCGACCATCAGGGTGAAGATGGCGTCGGCGTCCTTGGGTATCTGCGGCAGGTAGGGGCCGAAGTCCTTCGTGCCGAGTTTCGCCCAGATCTTCTTGACGATCTTGCCGCCGCGCGCCTCGAAAGCCTTGTGGAAGCCGCCCACGGTCTCGTAGCCGAACGCGTAGTCGGCGCCGATGGTGACCACTTTGCGGTAGCCCTGGTCGTAGGCCCACTCGCCGAGCGGATGGCTGTTCTGGCTGCTCGTGAAACCGCTGCGCAGGAAGTACTTGAAGAGCTTGCGCTGTGTGAGGTCGTCCGCGGCCGGCACGGGCGAGATGTAGGGCGTCTTGAAGCGGTTGGCCACCGGCGCGAGCGCGTACCCGGTGCTGGCCAGCAGTCCGCCGATGAACATGTGCACCTTGTCGCGCTTGATGAGCTTGAGCGCCTTGCGCACGTTCACGGCCGGCTTGCCGGTCGAGTCCTCGAGGATGAACTTGACGTCCAGGGGACCCATCTTGTTCTTCGTGTGCGCCATGTACATCTTGAAGCCGTTGCTCATGTCCTTGCCGATCTGGGCGAAGATGCCCGTCATCGGCGCGATGAACCCGATGCGCACGTCAGCGGCCTGCGCGCCGCCGGGTCCGGCGGCGAAGGCGATGCCGAGCGCTGCGATGATGGTGATAAGTTTTCGTTTCATCTTTTTCCCTCCCTCGTTTCGTCTCGTTCAGGAGACGCGGTGCCGCTCCGTCCTCAGCCCTCCGGGGCTTCAGGCGGAGCGGCGGGTTTGCGAAACTTGCCGAACAATCCAAGAATTCCCTCGACGCCGTACAGGCGTCCCAACATGATGGTGATGATGTAGATGGCGCCCAGGATCAGGGGCCAGCGTTCCACGTAGATGCTGATAAACTGCTGCAGCGACCGGATGATGGCCGAGCCGATTACCGGGCCGACCAGCGTGGCCGGGCCGCCCAGCGCCACCATGAACAGCGCCTCGGCCGAGGTGATGAGTTCGATGTCCGGCGGACTCACGAAGAGGTTGAACAGTGTCCACAAGACGCCCGAGACGCCGCTGAAAACGCCCGCGATGATGAACGCGAGGTATTTGTGGAGCCAGATGTTGTAGCCGAGCATCTGCATGCGCTCCTCGCGCTCCCTGATGCCGACCAGCGTTTTTCCGAAGGGGCTTCTCACGAACATGTACATCAGGCCCAGGCAGATGAGGAACACCGCGAGCGTGAAGTAGAAGAACGGAATTTCCGACTCCAGCGATATGCCGAACAGGGACGGCCTCCCCAGCACGTTGATGCCGTTGTCCCCTTCGGTCACGGCGCTCCAGCGGTACGCCAGGCCCCAGATGACCATGGCGAGGGAGAGGGTGATCATCAGGAAATAAACGCCCACCGCGCGTATCGCCAGGAAACCGAAGAACGCGGCGAAGGCCAGCGCCACGACCAGCGCGAAGATGAAGATGTAGAAAAGGCCCAGCCCCAGCGAGTCCGCCCACTGGAAGGCGGCGAAGGTCCACGTCCAGTCTTCTTTCGTCATGATGATGGCCGTGGTGTAGGAGGCGACGCCGAAATAGGCGGCGTGCCCCAGGGAGGCCAGTCCGGTGAAGCCCAGCAGGAGGTCCAGGCTCATGGCCAGGATGCCGAACACGAGTATTTCCGTCACCAGGCTCTGCATGAAGAGGTCGAGAAACGGCGTGACGACGCCGAGAGCGACGAATACGCCCAGTACGATAAGCACTCTTCTTTTTTCCGCCAGGCTCTCCACCAAGGCTCAACCCTTTCCGAATAGGCCGGTCGGCTTGATCGCCAGAATGATGGCCATGGGCGCGAATAGCGCGAAATAGGAGAGTTCGGGAAACAGCGCGGTCCCGAAGTTCTCGATGAAGCCGACCACGATGCTGCCGAGGACGGCCCCTCCCAGGCTGCCGAGTCCCCCGATGATCACCACGGCGAACGCATAGGGGAGTATCTCGAAATCGAGCCCCGGGTAGACGCCGAAGAACGCGCCGCCCACCACGCCGCCCGTGGCGGCCAGCAGCGCTCCGATGGCGAATATCGCCATTTGCACGACGTTGGTGTTGATGCCGATGCCGCGCGCCATCTCGGGGTCGTCCACAGCCGCGCGCATGATGGCGCCGAGGCGGGTGCGCTCGATCCCGAGAAAGAGGGCCGCGGCCACCACGACGGCGATGACGATCATGAAGGCGCGGTACTGGGGCAGCGAGAGGCCCCAGACGACGGCGCTGAAATTGAGGGGCCAGGGCTGTTTGAGCATGAAGTTGTCCCCGCCCCAGGTGTAGAGCGAGCCGTCTTGCAGGATGAACGCGAAGCCGATGGTCACCAGCACCTGGGAGAGCGTGTCCTGCCCGAGGCGGCGCAGGAAAAAGCGCTCGATGAACATTCCGCACAGCGCCGCGATGGCGAGGGCGACGACGATGGCGGCCATCATGCCCGGGAAATTGATCCTGTCCACGGGTTTGACGGGCACGTGCGGGAAGAAAAGTTCGAAGAACCTGAAGCCCCACACCAGGCTGCACAAGGTTTCCAGTACGACGTAGGCGAGCAGGAGCGCCAGTGCGGCGTGTCTGGGAGCGACGTACAAGTTGAGTCCACGCCATGCGAAATAGAGCAGGGTCCACGAGACGAGCTGGATGATCCGCGGCATCAGGCTCAGGGTGCCGAAAATGATGTTGTAGAATTCCAGGGCGAGATAGCCGGCGAAGAGGAAAAAAGCGGCGTGCGCGAGGTTCACGATGCGCATCACGCCGAAGATGAGCGAGAGCCCGCTCGCCAGAAGAAACAGAATCGCGGCGTAGGAGAGGGAGTTAAAACTGAGAACGACAATGTTCGTGAAGCTTAGGGTGGTCATTCATGTCTCTCTTTTATCCGCAGACGGCGCGCCTTAAAAACAAGTCCCCGACGGCGCGTTGCCGGGTCGTAAATCCGCACGGAAATCCTGATGCGATATGATCCCGAGTCTTTCATTATGTTCCCGATTCGAGTTGTGGGTCAAGTTGACGGGATTGCGGGGTTTTTCCCGTCATTTCCTTTTTCACTGGCGAAAACCGGCGCAGGACGATAGAGTTCGCCATGTCGAAATTTTCCACTGTACGACGATGGGCGATGCGCGTTTCGTTTCTGTTGAGTTGATTTTCATACCGGTTAAATGGCCATGTGCGCAGAGAAGACGGACGACAGAATTTTCAGGAACGCCAGAATCGAATCGGGCGGCCCATTGGTGGATTTTTGCGTCGCCGGGGGCCTGTTTACGAGAGTTTCGCCGGGTCTGTGCAACGATTCCGGCTGTGAGGAGATCGACGTAGGCGCCCGCGTCGTGCTGCCGGCGTTCGTGGAGAGCCACATTCATCTGGACAAGGCGTTTCTGGAAGAGCGTGAGCCCAATCTTTCCGGCACGCTCGAAGACGCCATTTCCATCACGCTGGCGCTCAAGAGAAGCGTCACGAAACAAGACGTCATGGAGCGCGCCGAGCGCGCGCTGCGCATGTGCATCCGTCACGGCGCCACCTGGTTTCGCGCGCAGGTGGAGGTCGACCCCATCGTCGGGCTTCTGGGGGTGGAAGTCGCCCTGGCGCTCAAGGAGAAATACGCCGGTCTGGCGGATTTTCAACTTGTCGTTTTTCCGCAGGAAGGCATCGAGCAGCAGCCAGGCACGGAGGATTTGATGCGCGAGGCCATGCGTATGGGCGGGGACCTCATCGGCGGAATCCCGTACAACGACCTCGACCCCGAGCGGCATCTGGACATCGTTTTCGGAATGGCCGAGGCGTTTGGCTGCGGCCTGGACTTTCATCTCGATTTCGCGGACGACCCCCGGGTGAGGAATATCGAATCCGTGGCCGCCCGCACGGTGGCCGCAGGCTTGCAGGGCCGGGTGGCCGCCGGTCATCTCACCTCCCCGGGCGCCATGCCGCCGGATGATGCCGCGCGAATCATCGAGAAGATTCTCGAGGCGGGCATCTCCGTCCTGCCCCTGCCGGCGACGGATCTGTTCCTGGGAGGCAGGGGAGAGAACCCGCCGCGCTTCAGGAGCCTCGCCCCCGTCAAGGAACTGTTGAGCGCGGGCGTCAACGTCGCCATATCTTCGAACAACATCAAAAACGCCTTTACGCCCTCGGGACGCGGCGATTTGCTCGAAATCGGCCTCCTCCTCGCCCATGTGCTCCACATGAGCGGCGCAGCGGAGAGGGCTGTGGTTCCCGATCTTTTCACGACGAACGCCGCGAAGGCGCTGGGGGTGGAGGAGGGCTACGGGTTGCGAACCGGCTGCGCGGCTGATTTCGTGGTTCTCGATTCGGTGAATTTCGACGACGTCCTCATCGACCAGCCCGAGAAGCGATTCGTGGTGAAAGGGGGGCGCATCGTCGTGGAGAACGTCTCGGAGACGACCTGGCGGGAGGGGACTGGATGGGCGTGATCACGGACGCGAACGCGGAGGCGCTCACCCGCATCACCGAGGCGGAGCCCGTCCTGGTGGACGTGCGCCCGGCGGGCGAGGTGATACCGGGTCTGGAGGAGGGCGTTCTCCTTCATGCCGGCCCCCCGATCGAGTGGGAGCGGATGTGCGGCCCCCTGCGCGGGGCGGTTGCGGGAGCGGCCGTCCTGGAGGGCTGGGCGGAAGATTTGGCCTCGGGCGAGGCGCTCGCCGCCTCGGGCGGCGTCGCCTTCCACCCCAATCATCATTTCGACGCCGTCGGCCCCATGACAGGCATCACCACGCGCTCGATGCCGGTGATGATCGTGGAGAACAAGAAATTCGGGAACCGGGCGTTTTGCACCCTGAACGAGGGCCTGGGGAAGGTGATGCGCTTCGGCGGGAACGACGGGGAGGTGCTGAACCGGCTCCGCTGGCTCGCGGAGCGCCTGGCGCCCGCGCTCTCGGACGCCCTTGAGATCATGGGCGGGCTGCCGCTCAAGAGCATCATCGCGCGGGGGCTTTCGATGGGGGACGAGATGCACCAGCGCAACGTGGCCTGCACGAGCCTCTTCATGCGCGAGGCGGCGCCCGCGCTGGCGCGCGTTGTGGGTGATGGCAAGGCGCTGGAAGAAGTGCTGTCCTTCATCGGCGGCAACGATCAGTTCTTCCTGAACGTCGCGATGGCAACCGGCAAGGCGGTGATGGACCCGGTGCGCGGCATCGGGGCGTCGGGCATCGTCACGGCGATGTGCCGCAACGGAACGGACTTCGGCATCCGGGTGAGCGCGACGGGGGATGAATGGTTCACGGCGCCGGTCGAGATGCCCGAAGGGTTGTATTTCCCCGGCTTCGGCGAGGACGACGCCAATCCGGACATGGGCGATTCCACGATCATCGAGACGATGGGGCTGGGTGGATTCGCCATGGCGGCAGCGCCCGCCGTCGTCGGGTTCGTGGGGGCGGGGAGCGCCGCGGATGCGCTCAATTATTCCCGCGCCATGTACGAGATCACCCAGGGCCGGAACCCGGAGTGGACGATTCCCTCCCTCGATTTTGAGGGCGTTCCAACGGGGATCGACATCACCAGGGTGGTGAAGCTCGGCGTCACGCCCGTCATCAACACAGGCATCGCGCATAAGGAACCCGGCGTCGGCCAGGTGGGCGCGGGCGTCGTTCGCGCGCCGCTCGCCTGCTTCGAGCAGGCGCTGGAAGCCTATGGCGCGAAGATGGGCGTGGCCTGACCCTCTTCAGTTCTCCAGGCGTTCGTATTCGATGTGGGCGTCGATGAGATATGGTTTGCCGCCCGCCAGTCCTTTCTCCATGGCCTCTTTGAGTTCCGCCGGCGTCTTCGCCCGGACGGCGTCCACGCCCATGGACTGGGCCATCTGAATGAAATCGAGTTCGGGCTCCTTGAAATCCATGGCGACGAATTGCCGGTGCTCCTGCGTCTTGCCGTCGAGCCTCAAGACCCGCTCTTTGAGAATCCGGTAGCTCTTGTTGTTCAGAATCACGAACACCGCGTCGAGATCGTATTTCGCGGCGCTCCAGAGCGCCTGAATGGCGTACATGGCGGAGCCGTCTCCCGAGAGACAGACCACGGGCGTATCGGGCAGGGCCTTCTTGACGCCCAGCGCACTGGGCAGGCCCAAGCCGATGCCGCCACCCTTCATGCCGAAAAGCGAATCTACCTTTCCAGCGATCGCGCTCTTGAGGCCTCCCCCGTGCCCCATGGTGAGGGATTCATCCACCAGCGCCGTCCCCTGAGGCAGCACCTCTCCGAATGCGGCCTGGAAGGTTTCCTTCGTCAAGGGGCCGCCGTCGTCGCCTGCCTTGGGGGCGACCTCCCTTCTCGATGCCGCCAGTTCCTTCTCGATCCACGCGCGGCGCTCGGCTGCGCTTTGAAGGCCCGCTTCGCCCATTTTCTTCTCCACCGCTCCGGTGAGTTCTGTGAGCGTGGTCTTGGGGTCTCCCAGCATGGCGACGTCGACGGGGAAGTTCTTGCCGATCTCCCAGGGGTCCAGGTCCAGATGGATGATACGCGCGCCGCGCGGCGCCAGCGGACCCTCCGGCGGGAAGGAGAAGGTGTAGGTCTCCGTGCCGATGAAGAACACGACGTCCGCGTCTTCTATCTGATCCAGCAGCGGCTCGATGGTGTTCAGGAGTTCTCCCGCGTAGAGGGGATGGGTGAGGGAGACCGAGAGGGAGTTCGGGCGGTTGTCGGAAAACACCTTCGCCCCGATGCGCTCCGCCAGCCGGACGACTTCGCCCACCGCGCCCGAGCGGGTGACGCGCGAGCCGGTGACGATGTAGGGGTTCTCGGCTTCTGCGAGGGTCTGCGCCGCGCGCTCAATGGATTCCGCAGGCGCAGGGAACGCGCTCGAAAGCCTCGTGGGGCGGCCCGTGAGGCCTCCCGTCTCGGCCAGCATGACGTCGCCGGGAAGCGAGAGGAATACCGGGCCCGTCGGCGGCGTGAGCGCGTATTTGATCGCCCGGCGGACGCTTTGCTCCAGATCCTCCACCCGCCGCACCTCGTAGGACCACTTGGTGAGCGGCTCCGCCATGCGCGGCAGATCGTCCCAGAGCACGGGTTCTGAGAGTTGGCCGCGCTGGCCCTGGTTGCCCGCCGTGACGATGAGCGGCGTGCCGGCCCGCTTGATGTTGTAGAGCATCCCCATGGCGTTGCCGAGGCCGGGCGCGACGTGGAGGTTCACCACGCCCACGCCGCCGGTGGCGTAGGCGTAGCCTTCCGCCGCGCCGATGGTGACGGACTCCTGGAGGCAGAGGATGTAATCGAGCCTGCTCTCGTTCACCAGCGCGTCCATGAGGGGCAGCTCGGTGGTGCCCGGGTTGCCGAACATGCAGTCGACGCCCTCGTCGATGAGTGTTTCCAGGAACAGGTCCGAACCGTTGCCGCTGTTCATGCGCTCTCCCTCGCGAGAAATTTTAGACTTGGCTAGAAGATGGATGCCGCCTCATTCTGACTCAAAACGAAGTTCGACGCCATTTGCAGGCACTTCTCCGTGCTGGGCGGCATGACCAGCGCGGCCCTGGCGTCGCGGTGGAACCGCTGGAGCGGCTTGTCATTCAGCAGGCCGGGGCCGCCCGCGATTTTGAGCGCTTTTTCCGTCATGGAGGCCGCCGCCTCGGAGGCGGTGTATTTCGCCTCGTTGATGAAGGGAATGGCCTTGGCCGCGCCCTCGGTTTCCAGCACCCAGGCGGCTTTCTGGATCATGATGAGCGCGGTCTCATAAGCGATCTTCATCTCCCCGATCTGGCGCTGAATCGCCGGATAGCTCGCGATCGGCGCGTTGTCGGGCAGGAGCTTGCGCTTGAGCGCGTAGTCCACAATCCAGTCCAGCGCGGCGGCGCCCGCGCCCAGGTAGACGGCGGCGTAGCCGAGGCCGAACCTGGGCACGAAATCGGGCTGGAGGATGCCCTCGCCCGTGCCCACGATGTTGCGCGCCGGGACCCGCACGTCCTCATAGGCGAGCGAGTGGCTGGCCGTGCCCCGCATGGCGAAGGCGTCCCAGCGGCTCGGGATGGTGATGCCGCCCAAGTTCTTGTCCAGCACCGCCCAGCGGAGGCCGGCCTGGAGTTCCTCGACGTCTTCGAGCAGGCACCAGAGCACGTAATGGTCCGCCTCCCCGGCCATGGAGCAAAAATACTTCTGCCCGTTGATGACGTATTCATCGCCCTCTTTGCGCGCGCGCGTAGTGATGGTGCGGTTCCACTGGGGGCTGGAGGCCGCCTCGCCCGCGTGACTGCCGAAGATGGCGCCGTTTCGGGCCGCCTCGGCGAAGCGGTGCTTTTGCTCTTCATCCGAAAGCGTGAGCAGGAAGTAGAGAATCGAGCTGTGCATGTGGAGCGTCATGGCGGTGTTCGTGCAGCCCTGGCTCAGTTCGTGGAACACCATCGCATAGCAGACGGGGTCGCTCCAGAGCGCCCGACCCCCGTAGGACTCGGGCAGTGTGAGGCGCGTGAAGCCCGCCCGGATCAAGGCGTCGAAGCTCTCTCTCGGGAAGCGTTGCTCCTGATCGCATTCGTCCGCGTAGGTAGCGAGTACGTCTCGGGCGAGTTCTCGGGCCCGCTCAATCAGGGCCTCGTTTTCGGGGTTTATGCGTAGGTCCATGAATTCTCGTTAAAGAGTTCGAAAATGAAAACGAATTTTACGTTTTTTCTTTCAGCAAACGGCGCAGTATTTTCCCGCTGCCCGACTTCGGGATGGCGTCGATGAAGGCCACCGCGCGAATGTGCTTGTAGCCCGCGACTTTTTCGTTCACGAATTCCATCAGGGCCACCTCATTGATCTGGACGCCTTCTTTGGGCACCACGAAGGCCACGGGAATCTCGCCCGCCTCGGGATCCTCGCGGGGGACGACGGCCGCGTCCGCAACGTCGGGGTGCAGGTGCAGGCACGCTTCGAGTTCGGCGGGCGCGACGGCGAAGCCCTTGTACTTGATCATCTCCTTTTTCCTGTCCATCAGATAGACGTAGCCCTGCTCGTCCACCCGCCCGATGTCGCCCGTATGGAGCCAGCCGGCGCGCAGCGCCTCGGCGGTGGCCTCGGGCGCGTTCCAGTAGCCCTTCATGATGTGGGGCCCCTTGATGATCAACTCGCCCGCCTCTCCCACGGGCAACTCTTTCGTTCCCGTCTCGACGTCCACGATTTTCTGCTCCTGATCGGAGACGGGAGGCCCCACGGATTCCTCCCGGATGTAGGCCTCCACGGGCGGGTTCATGTGCGTGAGCGGGGAGGCTTCGGTGAGGCCGTAGCCCATGAAGGTGAGCACGCCCGTTCTCTCCTGCACGACGCGCCTCACCTCTGGCGGCAGGGGTGCTGCGCCGCTCATGATGTATCTCAAGGAAGAGAGATCGTAGTCGCCCAGGTTCTCATGGTGGGCGATGGCCAGGAGCGCGGGCGGCACGCCATAGAAGAGCGTGAGCTCGTGTTCCTGAACGAGACGCAGGGCGTCATCCACGGTGAAGCGCTTCATCAGCACGTGGGTGGCGCCCGCGAGGATCAGCGCGCCCATGATCAGCGCGCCGTAGATGTGATAGAGCGGCAGGAACAGGAGGCCCGAATCTTGATCCGTAATATGATGGTTCGCCACGCACTGGTGGTAGTTCGACACCAGATTCCTGTGGGTGAGCATCACGCCCTTGGGCAGGCCCGTCGTGCCGCTCGAATAGGGCAGGGCGATTAAGTCCTCCGCGGTGTTGATCTGCGGTTCGGGCAGGTTCTCCGGCGAATGCGGGCTTATCCAGTCCGCAAAGCGGGCGTCTCCTTCGTCGTCATCCGTGACGATGATGGCTTCGAGCATCGGGAGTTCTTTCTGCACTTCCCGAACCACGGCGGCGCCCTCGGCCGTCGTGATCAGAATCTTCGCGCCCGAATCGCCCAGTTGATGCGCGGCTTCTGCTTCCTTGTAGGCGGGGTTCATCGGCGTGAAGACGGCGCCTGTCTTCGATGCGCCGAAAGCGGCGATTTCGAATTCGGCCGAATTGGGGAGAAACAGGCCGACGCGATCCCCGATCCCCACACCCTCGGAGAGCATGGCGCGGGCGCAGGCGTTCGAGAGTACGTCGAGTTCCCGGAAACTCATGTGGATATCATCGTCTACTAAGGCGACGGCGTCGGGGCGGCGTGAGCACGCCGTCTTGAGCAGTCCGTGAAACGCGTAATCGGGATATTCGAGCGGGGGGCGGAAATAGGGAGGGAGGTTGGCGCTTTCACTCATCGGCGTTGTTCCTCCATCCCTTATGAGCCCAGCACGTTCGCGCTGCCCTCGAGCACGGTCTTTGCGGTGAGCTCCAGGCACTTTTCCGTGTTGGGCGGCATGATGAGGCCGGCCCTCGCCTCGCGGTGGAAGCGCTGGAGCGGGTTGTGCCGGAACAGCCCCGGGCCGCCGGCCACCTTAATCGCTTTTTCCGTGATGAAGGCAGACGCTTCCGCGCAAACGTATTTCGCCTCGTTGATGGCGCCGTAGGCCTTGTCCGCGCCGTGGGCGTTGATCATCCAGCCCGCCCTCTGGAGCATGAGTATCGCGCCCTCGAGAGCGATCTTCATCTCCCCGATCTGGCGCTGTATGGCGGGATAGGTGGCGATGGGCACGTTGTCGGGCATGAGCTTTCGGGTTTGCGCGTAGTTGACCACCCAGTCGAAGGCGCCTCCGCCCGCGCCCAGGTAGACGGCGGAGTAGCCGAAGCCGAACTTGGGCAGAACGTCGGGGCGTATCGGGTCGCCGCCCCGGCCCACGAGGTCCTCCACCGGTATCTTCACGTCGTCGTATATCATCGAGTGGCTCACCGTTCCGCGCATGGCGAAGGAGTTCCACTCCTGGTCTATCTTGAAGCCGGGGTTGTCCGAGGGCGCGATGAGCAGCCCCAGGCTTTTCGTGAGGTCTTCCTCGTCTTCGAGCTGCACCCAGAGCACGTAGTAATCCGCCTCGCCGGCCATGGAGCAGAAGTATTTTTTCCCGTTGATCCGGTAGACATCGCCGTCCCGAATCGCCTTCGTCTCCATGCGCCACACGCCGTGAAGGCTCGACGTGTTCTCGCTCGCGTAGCTCGCGATGATCTTTCCGCTTCTTATGATTTCGCCGTACCTGCGCTTTTGCTCGTCCGTTCCCAGATAGGTGATGACGTGGGAGATGGAGCTGTGCATGTGGAAGAGCATGGCCGTGTTCGTGCAGCCCTTGGAGAGTTCGTAGAGGACCATCGAGTAGGTGGCGGTGTCCTCGTAGAGGTCCCTGCCTCCCTGGTCCTTCGGAAGCGTCAGGGAGGTGAAGCCTTCTTTCGCCAGATCGTTGAAATTCTCGCGGGGAAAAATCCCTTCCTGGTCGATTTTCTCGGCTCTCGGGGCCAGGATTTCCTTCGCGTAGATTTTCGCGCGGTCGAGCAAATCTTCATTTTCAGGGTTGATGCGAAAATCCACCTGCTTCTTCCTTACCGTTCACGAAATGGAATCTACGCGCCGCCGATGTTCCAGCCCCGTCCTTCGTCGCCGTAGCCAACCGATCCGTCTTCGGTGACGACCACGGTGTCCTCGAGTTTCACGAAGCCGACCTCGGGGTTTTTCATGTCGGTTTCGATGGACACCACCATCCCGGGTTCGAGGCCCTTGGTCTCATAGGTGGCGGGGTATGGCACGACGCCCGAGGAGGTGAGGTGCGGCGCTTCGTGCTGGATGATGCCCATGCCGTGCGCGAGGAAGACCATCTGGTCGTCGTGCTCGCACTTGGCCTGCTCGTTGAGGGCGGCCTCATAGATTTCCTGGCCCGTGACGCCCGGACGCACCACGGCGCGCGCGGCCGTCTGCACCGCCTGGATTTCGCCGAGCAAATCCTCCATGAGTTGCGTGGGCTCGCCCATGACGGCCATGCGGCAGAGATCGCCCAGGTATCCCTGCTTGTTCCCGCCCGAATCGAGCGAGAGGATGTTCCCCTCATCCCAGGTGGCGTTCGAGGGGGCGCGGTTGAAGCTCGGCCCCGTGCAGGTGAGGCAGTACTCGAAGTCGAGCCCCCTTTGGGTCTCGAGTTTCTTCATCTCGTCGGCGACCTCGTACATGGTGGTGCCCGGAGGCGTGCTCTTCATGACGTCGAGCATGCACTCGACGATAGTTTCAGAAGCCTCTTTCAGGAGAGTCAGTTCGTGGGGCTGTTTCACGGCCCGGAGTTCTTCGAGCAGATAGACGGCGTCGATGAACTTGGCGTCCGGCAACTCCTCCTGAAGCGCCTCGTAAGAATCCGCCGGCAGGAAGCATTTCTCCACCGCCACTGTGCCTTTCTCGTGGCCGAGTTTGCGGATGAAATCGGCCGCGTCCTTGCCGGCCTGGTCGGTGTGCCACTGGTTGTTCCGCTTCTCGGGCACCCACAGGGGTTCGACTTCCTGCTGCCAGCCTTCCATGATGTTCCCGATGTAGAACGCCTTGTCGGGCGCGCCCTTCGGGAGGCCCACTATCGGCTGGTAGCGGCTGACGCCGATGGCGTCCTTGTGGGCGAAAAAGAAGAATTGATAGCCGCCGAGCAGGTACCGGACGTTTTCCTTCGACGTGGCGAGAACGACGTCCGCTCCCTGATCTTCCATCAGGCTGCTGAGCTTGTTGTCATCAAAGGGCAGGTTCATGGCGGTTTCCTCTCGAATATGTGACATCCCGGATTCGGTTTTCATTATTTATGCCGAGAACAAGCGGAAACTCGTCTTTCGGGAAACCCATCAGGCAACGGAGAATGCGCTGTCTCGACCATCGCTCGAACAATGATTCATGAACCGAAAAAAGGGTGTCATGCAGGGCGCAAAAATGCAAGCGGAGCGTATTGAACGCACTTGATTCCCGGTCTTTCCGCAAATGAGAGAAAAACCCGGACTGGTCTACCTCAAGAGCAGGAGAATCGCGTCCTTGAATTGGCGCAACACATCATCGACAATACTGCTCGATTGAATAGAACGAATGAGAAGGAGATTTCTCATGTTTACGAATATTGCGCACGCCGCCGAACAAGCTAAATCCGCATCTGAGGCTGCCGGCATCATATGGTTTTCAGAACCACTTCTTTGGTTCGAATTGTTGTTGCTATTGCTGGTTGTGTTGGGGGGTCCCTTCTATGCGTATTGGGCCCGAAGATCTGATGAATCTTCCAAATCTCTTCGAGGCTTGAACCTTCCCAGAGGTTCCGTTCGGGCGATGCTGGCTTTGTTGATCGTCGGTTCGTTCGTAAACATCTTGGTGTTTGGCGCCGAGGTGTTTCCGGATCATTTCGAGCAGGTCATCACCGCTTTCGGCACTCTTGCCGGTTCCGTTATCGGTTTTTATTTTGGGGGGCGTCAGGCATCTCCTCCACCAGAGCAGGAGCAGGAACCTAAGAATTCAACGGGGGAAACCCCTTAGAGTCAAATTACTCGGGATACTTTTCAAAATCTTGTTGCCGCCTCATCCTCTATAAATCAACCCCCCATGGCGATGCCGCCGTTCACGTCCAGGCAGACGCCCGTGACGTATTCCGCCTCGTCCGAGGCGAGGAAGAGCGCGGCGTTGGCCACGTCCAGCGGCCTGCCCACGCGGCCGAGCGGGATCTGCTTGACTATCTCTTCCCGGCGGGCGGGGAGCCACCCGTCCGTGAGGGGCGTCGTCGTGGGGCCGGGCGCGATGGCGTTCACGGTGACGCCGTAGGGCCCCAGCGTCTTGGCGAGCGAGCGCGTGAGGCCGATGACGCCCGCCTTGGCCGAAGTGTAGGGAATCCCGCCCGCGAAGCCGCCCGAGCGCCATGCGGAGGAGGAGAGGTTCACGATGCGGCCGTAGCGCCTCGCCATCATGTGTTCGGAGACGGCGCGGGCGCAGAGGTACTCGCCTTTCAGGTTCACGTCGATCACGGCGTCCCAGTCTTTTTCTGTGTATTCGAGATAACCTTTTTTGGGGGAAATCCCTGCGTTGTTGATGAGGATGTCGATTCGCCCGAACGCTTCCAGGCAGGATTCGGCCATCTCTTGAACGGATGCGGAATCCGAAACGTCGGCCTCACACGCCCGAACGCCTGATGAATGTGCAGCGAGTTCATTCGAGAGGGCTTCCACGGCTTGCGCGTTTCGATCGCAGACGAGCAGGGACGCGCCCTCCGCCGCGAAACGCCTGGCGATGGCCTCGCCCAGGCCGCTTCCGGCTCCCGTGATGATGGCTGCCTTCTCCTTCAGCCGCATTTCGGTCTCCCGTTTAGAACTGGACGAAGCCGCCGTCCACGTTGATGGCCTGGCCGGTGATCCCGCCGGAGTCCTCACACGCCAGGAGAAGCGCGAGCGGCGCGCATTCTTCCGAATCGATGAAGCGCTTCATCGGCACCCGGTTCCTGAGCTCTTCTGATTGTTCCTCAAAAGTCTTGCCCGTCTCGTCGGCCCATTTCTGGATGCTTTCCTCGAACATGCCGGTGGAGACGAATGTGGGGCAGATGCAGTTCGCCGTGATGCCGAACGGGGCGACTTCCGCCGAGAGCGCCTTGGTGAGGCCCAGGACGGCGTGTTTCGACGCCGCGTAGGCGCTCCTGTAGGCCAGGCCGATTTTCCCCGAAACAGACGCCACGTTGATGATCTTTCCCGATTTGCGCTCAAGCATCGAGGGCAGAACCTCGCGGATCGCCGTGAACGGCGCCTTCGCGTTGATCTGCATGGTGCGTTCCCAAACCTCGTCGGGAAGCTCGTGCACGGCTTCAAAGCTCACGATGCCTGCGTTGTTGACGAGAATGTCGATGGGGCCGAGTTCGTCGACCGTCTTGCGCAGCGAATCGAGAATGTCCTCATCCCTCATGACGTCGCACGGGCAGACGAGCGCCTTTCGCCCCATGGCCTCTATCTCTTTTGCGAGCGCTTCGAGCTTGTCCACGGAGCGGGCGGCCAGGGCGAGGTTCGCTCCCTCGCTCGCGTAGGTGCGCGCGATGGCGCCGCCGATGCCGCCGGATGCGCCCGTGATGAATGCGACCTTGCCTTCGAGTTTCATGGTTTCTCCTTATCAGGGTAGTCATTTCCCGGATTTCAAGCGTGATTGATCGAAAAAGTGCTTTCTCTCAGCAGACTTCCCGGACGATGGCCTCGAACTCCTCGTTCCCCAGCTGCCGCTTGCGCCAGCGGATCTCCGCCCGCACGCGCTCGACCACGTCTTTTTCCTTCTCCTGCGGGAGGTCGAGGCCCAATTCCCGCGCCTTGGTGCGGATGGCCCACTCGCCCGAGTAATGGCCAAGCAGGTTGTGCATGCCGTTTCCGAACATCCCGGGCTTCATGCACGAATACGCCCAAAAACCTTCTTCCGTGTCGGGCACGCAATAGTGCACCTCGACAAGGTGTGAGAACGCCGTCTTGCCGACGAAGGGCATGGTGTCCGTCATGGGCCACTTCATGATGTCGGAGACGAGTCTCGAGAGTTCATACATTTTCTCGAGCTTAATCCCGCAGTCGATGCCGTAGTAGAGCTGGATCACGGCGGCGACTTCCGCCAGGGGCGCGATGTGCGCGCGCTCGCCCAGCCCGTTCACGCAGGCGTCGATGAGGTCGGCTCCCCCTTCAAGACCGGCGTACAGGGCGGCGCACGCCAGACCGATGTCGTTGTGGGTGTGCAGGCCGATCTGCGTGCCGGGCAGCAGGCGCTTCATCTCGCGGACGACGTAGGTGTAGACCGGCGTGATCGCCATGCCGTTGATGTCGTCGAGCTTGATCATGTCGGCCCCTGCGTCCACGAGTTTGCCGCACACCTCGGCGAGACGCTCGATGGGTATGCGCGTGCAGTCCTGGATCAGGCAGCCCACCTTCCTCTCGGGGCCCGATTTCTCCCGGGCGTAGGCCACCGAGCCGCAGGCGCGCTCGATGGCCTGTTCGATGGTGATGTCCGGGTCTCCGGCCATCGATTCGAACAGGCACATCTGGTTCGGCGAGAAGGAAAAGCAAAGGGTCGTATAGTCCGCGCCGTGCTCCACGTTCAGATCCACTTCCACCTTGGCGAGCTCTGGGTTGAGAACCGCGGTGGGATGCACCAAGGCTTCCACGATGAGGTCGGGATGGCGTTTTTTGACTTCCTCCATCTCCAGCGGGTCGTCGTGGTGCATCTGCACCATGCTCACGCCTGCGTCGACGAGCGCATCGGCGATGCGGATGACCTCATCGCGCCTCAGGGACACGCCGGGCAGCTGCCTTCCTTCCCTCAAGGTGATGTCGCAGAGCTGGAATTTCTCGGGCAGCGTCATCTGCGAGCGGATTTCCTCGGAGAAACAATGCTGCGAAATCCGCCAGTTCTCGGTGGTGGGCTCCAAATTGCTGTTCACGGGATAGCCGGGCATTACAACCTCCTTGTATGGATTATCATCACTTGTTGCAGGGTTGGAAAAAAGAGAACTTCAATTCACTCTCGGCTTTACGCATTCTCGAAAGACATGCCGATGTTTGTTTTATTCTGTCTCTCAGGGGTCGGGCAAGATCACCGGCGCCACGTCTTCGAGCAGCGGCAGAACCTCGCGTCCGAAAATCTGCGCTTCTTCCAGATACGGCCAGCCGTGCATGATGAAGTGCGTCACGCCGGCGTCGATGTATTCACGGAACTGATTCGCCACCATCTCCGGCGTGCCCACGAACGTCGTGGCCCCGCCTGCGCGCACCTTGTTCACGCCCATCCAGATGGTGTCGGTGAGCCAGAGGGATTCCCTCGACGCCATCTCGTTGATGCGCGACTGGCTCGTGGATTCGCTCAGGCGAACCGAATCCGCCCATGTCGCTGTATTGCCGATGTCGCTGTCGTTCAGCCAGCCCTCCACGGTGCGCCTCGCTTCTCGTTTCGTCTCCCGCACGCAAACGCAGTGGCGCACACCGAATTCGAGGGGAGCCTCGCGCTCGAATTGCTCTTCCATCTTCATGACTTCCTGAATTTCCCTTGCCACGGTTTCCGGTTCATAGGCGAAATAGACGTGAACGTCGCCGAAGCGCGCGGCGACGCGCTTTCCGCCAGAGGAACTGCCCGCCAGAAAGATGGTCGGGTGGGGGTCGGAATAACGCTTGGGCCACACATGGGCGTCTTCCACGTGAAAAAAGCGGCCCTTGAAATTCACGGGGCCCTCTTCCCGCCAGAGGCGGTGCACGACCTCGAGAAATTCCTCGGTTACCTCGTATCTTTCATCATGAGCCGCGTGGTAGCCGTAGCGCCTTAAGTCCGCTGAGTTCGCGCCCGAGACGACGTTGAGTGACAGGCGGCCTTTCGTGAAGTAATCCAGCGTGTTCGCCTGCTGGGCGGCGTAGACCGGGCCCACCAGGCCGGGGCGGAAGGCGACCAGAAACTTGATTTTCTTCGTCCGGGTCGCCAGGGCGGACGCCGTCTGCCAGGCATCGACGCAGTGCGTGCCCGTCGGCACCAGAATGTTGACGCACCCGGCGTCTTCGGCTGCTTGCGTGACCCGGGCCAGGTAATCCAGTGTGGCGGGACGCTCGGGCACGGCGGGGTTGATTTGGTGGCCGTCGCCCGCGTTGAACGAGCACAAAGCCCAGTGAAATTGAACGGCCAAGTCTACTCCTGCGTGTTGAATGCGCGCCGAATTTCCCCGAAGCCTCGAACGGGAAGGCCCGCTTTCAAGGACGCGCCCGGCGCTTTTTGTCGTGAATACTACACCATCGTCGATTCACAATGAATGCGCAAAGAGTTCGAAGCATTCCGAACGTGCAGCCATGCGCTCAACGAGTGGGTGTACAGAGAGAACGTATGCGGCGTGGTGCTTTTATGCGCCATGATTCCGTTCACCACCGCTTGGGATGATCATCAGGGATAGGGCCGCTCAAGGCGCCGCGGCCCGACTTTTGTCTGATGTAGACGGTCTTGTCGTGATCGTCCGGGATTTCTCCATGTAGCGCTTTTTTCAGCCAATCCACGGCCCAAGGGTTCAGGTCCAGGTTACCGAGCCCCTGCATCCCCCACACCCTGTGGAACTCGTTTTCCAGCACCCACAACTCCTTGGGCGCCGTGATCTCCCCGAAAAAGCGCAAAGCATCTTCCAGGTGGCTCAGCGGGTCGAATTCTCCCGTGGCCAGCAGCATCGGGCAGGAGATTTTCGCCCCGCAGCCTTTGAGCGTCATCTTTGCGGCCATCTCGTCGAAGGCGTCTTCGTCGGCGTATCCGGCCATGTACATGAAGATTTGCTTGAAGCGCGGCGACGCTTCGCCGAAGATGACGTGCTTGTCCGAAAAGGTGGCGCTGCCGCCCGCGCAGGCCTTGATCCTCTCGTCCATCGCTGCGGCGAGCGGCGCCCAGTAGGAACCCATGCTGATGCCGAAGACGCCGATTTTATCCGGGTCGATTTCTTCGCGGGTCACCAGATAATCGACGACCGCCGAAACGGCGCGCTCGTAATTGTTCTCGGTCACGCGAATCTTGCGCATGTTGGAGATGCCCTGTCCGGGGCCGTCGATGGCGCAGGCGTGCATGCCCCGCCGGATCATGTCGTTCTGCAGGATGTAGGGATAAAACTCTTTCGTCTGGTCCATGCCGGGAATGTAGATGATGCAAGGGGCTTTTCTCCCCTCCGGCAGGAGGTGGAGAATGATTTGAATCTCCCGGCCCTCGAAGGGAACTTCGACGCGCTCCACCGGGTAATCGGCCAGAGCCATCGCGCGGTCGTAGCAGCGAATCAACCCGGCGTGGAGTTTGATCTTCTGCGGGTGGTCGTCCTCGAAGATCACGTGTTGTCCCTTGCGGTATGATTCCGACGCCTGGACGTAGAGTTCGAGCGCCGTTTCCCGCATCCCGGCCTCCTCCGCCGCCCGGGCGATTTCTTCCTTGTGCTCCGCATCCTCGCCCTGGAGCTTGCTGATCATCTTGTAGTTCTTGACGCCCTTGGGAAGCTCAAACTTGTCGTCTTCGAAGTTCTGAACCATTCCGGCCGTTTTGGCGATGTAATCCAGAATCCATTGCTGGTTGTCACGGCGGCGAACGTGTTTCAAAGGCATGGGAGTACCCTCACTTGTTTAGTTTTTATGATTGTCTATTTTTGACGGGATATCCTGAATGCTCAGCATCCGCTTTTTCCTTCATGCGTGATGGTGAGAATTTCCGCCGATTTCAGCACCTCGTTGTCGGTTGCGCCCCCTGCGATGAGAACCCGCCCTCCTCCCAGCGAAGTGGCCGTATGGAGGCGTCTGGGAAACTTCATTTCGACTCCAACAAGCCAGAAGCATCCCTTATCGGGTTCGAACACTTCCGCGCTGGCCAAAGTCCGCCCCTCGCCGCCCCAGCCGCCGATCAGGATGACTCGGCCGTCAGGCATCAATGTGGCGGTGTGCTGCTGGCGATTGACGTGCAGCTTGCTTTTCAGGGGAGTGAATTTTTCCGTCGCCGGGTCGTAGATTTCAGCGCCGGCGAGCGTTTTTTCCTTGCCCAGACCGCCTGCGATGAGCACCCTCCCGTCCTTGAGCCGCGTGGCGGTGTGGCGGCTCCTCTGCGTCGCCAGGCTTCGAACCAGCCGTGTTCTTCCCTGGGAGGGCAGGTAAAGCTCCGCGTAGCGCGCCCCCGTTCCTTCCGCGCCGCCGATGATGAGGACGTCGCCTCCAGGCAACGCGGTGGCGCTGTGCTGCTGGCGCGCCATGAGCATGGGTCTCCGCGCCGGGAGGAAGCGCTTTTTGCCGGGCGCGAAAATTTCCAGATGGCGGATAGCGCGCTTCCCGTCGTTGCCGCCCGCGATGAGTACGTCTCCGGCGGGCAGTTGCGTGATGGTGTGATCATAGCGGCCATACTTCATCATGGCGCGTGCGCGGACTCCCCCGCCGGGTTGTATGAGGAAAGAGTCTCTGAGCGCTTTTCCTCCAGTTGTCCAGCCCCCGGTAACCAGCACCGCGTCTTTCAGGAGGATCGCCTTGTGCCAGCCTCGCGCCCGCAGGCCTTGAATCTTGTAGGGCTTGAATGTCCCCTGTGCCGGGTCGTATATCTCGAAATCACCAAGTGGAGAGGTTTTCGTGAGGCCCGCGGCGATGAGTATTTCGCCGGATTCGAGTTTTGTGGCCGTATGCCCGTGCCGGGGGGCGTTCATGTTCCCCGCCGGGGAGAAATCCCCCTCGCCGCTGCAGGCGGCCAAGGCGAAGCCGAGCAAAAAACATAGAATCGTTCGCTTCCCCATCAATACTCCCTGAGGCTTTAGCTATGAGACAAAAGGCATTCTGAAGACCTCATGGCCTCGAAAACCCGCCTGTGATACATTTTCACTCATACCTCGAGTCCATTCCATACCGGGAGCCATTATGCGCGAGACGAGCGATATCCGAAACGTCGCCGTCATCGGTGGTGGATACGTGGGCCGGGGCGTGGCGCTGCAGTTCGCCCTCGCGGACTTTCGCGTCCTGATGTTCAACCGAAGCGCCGAAAGCGCCGATCGCTCGCGTGCTGAAATCGAGAAAAGCCTTGATATACTTGTTGATGCGGATGCGATGGGCAGGGAGGAAGCACGCGCTGTTTCAGGGCGTATCGCCCAGACGCAGGACTTCCGAGAAGCCGTGGGCGGCGGTGATTTCGTGGTCGAGGCGGTGAGTGAAATTTTATCGCTCAAGCAAGACGTTTTCGAGAAGATGGACGCGATAGCCCCGCCCGACGTGATACTGGCGAGCGAGACCTCAGGGCTGGGCATGACGGATATTTCCGCGCGAACGAAGCATCCCGGGCGCTGCGTCGTCACGCACAATTACACCCCGCCTCATCTCATACCCGTCGTGGAGGTGGCGGCCGGCCGCCGGACGAATCCGGATGCGACGCGGATCACGTGCGAGTTGCTCGAAAAAGCAGGAAAAGAACCTATCGTCTGCCGGGAGGTGCCCGGACACATCGGGGTGAGGCTCACGACGGCGCTCAGGCGCGAGGCCTTCCACATCGTGGAACGAGGCTACGCGCGCCCCGAGGACGTCGACGCCGTGTGGCGCTCTATCGCCCCGCTCTTTCCGGCGCTTGGGCTGTGCAAGCTCAACGATTTCTCGGGAATGGACGTGCTGCGCGACGTGCACCGCAATATCCAGCCCACGCTCGATCACCGGGCGGAACCCGGTCCCCTGATGGACGAGATGGTGGAGAAGAACCTGCTCGGCATCAAGAGCGGCGAGGGGTTTTACAGGTGGACGCCGGAATCGGCCCGCGAAGCGGCGCGTGTGCGGGACGAGGCGTTGATTCGGTTGTACCGGGAAAACAAGGAGTTGGAGAAGAATACGGAGCAAAACTAGGTTCGTGAATCTTCATGCGGGGGAGCCGACATGGTGGATTACATTCTGGACGACGAACTGAAAGCCTGGCAGGGCAAGATCGCCGAATTCTCGAAGAACGAGTTGAGGCCCTATGCGGCCGAGTGGGATCGGCAGAACGGGATCGACCCGACGAGTTCGTTTCCCATGGATGCGCTCAAAAAAGCCTCGGCGGCGGGCATCCGGACGCTCACGACGCCAAAGGAGATGGGCGGGGAGGGGTTGGGCATTTTCGCGCACGTGGTCCTGCTGGAGGAGCTGTTCCAGGGCGAGGCGGGTTTCGCCTCCGTCATCCACCAGAACTGGAAGCTCGCCAAGATGCTCTGCCACTTCACCACCGGGGAGCAGCGCGCGGAGTTCCTGCCCCGCTACATGGACGTGGACACCTCCACCATGGCCATCGGCATGACGGAGCCCCAGGCGGGCACGGACAACATCATGCCCGCCACGAACGTCGACGGCGGAGCGCAGCTCTCGGCCGTCAGGCAGGGCGACAACTGGATACTGAACGGGAAGAAGCACTTCATCGCCTGCGCGTCGATGAGCAACATCAATTTCATCGTGGCGAGAACCAACCCGGACGTTCCCGTGAACGAGGGGGCCACCATGTTCATCATGACGGACGAGATACCCGGCTTCCGGCGCGGGATCACCCACGGCAAGCTCGGCGCGCGTCTTCTGATGAACGGGGAACTCATCTTCGAGGACGCCGAAGTGCCCGAAAAGTGGCGGCTCAGCGAGGTGGGCGGCGGCCTGCCCTATATGGCCCGCGTCTTCTCGCGCCACTCGCCCACCACGGCCACCTTCGGCGTCGGCATCGCGCGCGCCGCCTATGAGGACGCCATGACCTACGCGAGGGAGCGCGTGCAGGGCGGCAAGCCCATCATCGAGCACGCGCGGATTCGCGAGATTCTCGCCGACATGTACGTGAGCATCACCGTCGCGCGGGACACCGTCTGGCACGCCGCCTGGCACGCGGACACGGCTGCGGACGATGAATACGACCACAAACAGGGCATGCGCGCAGCCCTGTTCGCCTCGGAGATGGCGCCCCAGGTCTGCATCAAGGGGATGAACATCTTCGGCGGCAACGGCTACATGGACACCCACCCGGCGGAGCGGCACCTGCGCGACGCGATGATGTGCTACCACATCGACGGGCTGAACGACACGACGCGCCTGAAGCTCGGCAGGCTCCTGGCGGGCGAGGCCTTCGCGGGCGCGCTGTAGGGTTTTTACGCCGCGCGGAAATGCGGGCTGCTGCGGGGAAATGCGGGGGAGCCGAAAAACTTTTTTTGCCCCAAGTTTGAGTGCCCGGCGCCCGGGTGTTGCGGTAAACCCTTTATATTACAATCATTTGCGAAGATATTTATTTTCAGAAATTTATCGAAAAACCTCGTGAATTTATCGAATTTTACAGAAAATATGATTTTTTGAATTACCATGGATTCTCGTGCTCCTCATGCGTTCTTCCCGGGAAGCGCGTCCTCTGAATTTCCGCAGCCATCGTGCGCCCTCCTCCCGGGAAACGCTTCCTGAAACTTACCCGAACCTCTCCCGCCCCCGCGCGCCGAAACCGGCCCGGGCGGCGAGCCTTGACGCGACAGGGTAGCGAATCCCGCGCTGTGCGCGATGCCCGCAAATGCGGGGAAATGCGCGGCGATGTTCATTCACGAATCCATGCTGTTTGGAATGATGAGTAGTCCTACTCGGAACAACGCATGCGGATAAGACCCCGCGCGGCTTACTAGGAATCGGTTCCCTTCACGCCGGTTGCGGCTCGTAGCGCTCCACCTCGATTTCGTCCTCTTGCTCGAGCGCCCGCGCGATGTCGTAAGCCGTCTGGAGGCGTATCCAGGTCTCCGTCGTCGAGCCGAAGGCCTTGGCGAGGCGTATCGCCATCTCGCTCGACACCCGCGCGCGCCCGTTCACCAGGTTCGAGAGCGCCTGTCGGCTGACGCCCAGCGCCTTGGCGCCTTCGGTCACGCTCAGGCCCAACGGCTCCAGACACGAGACGCGCACGACCTTGCCGGGATGCGGCGGATTCTTCATGGGCATGATGGGTCCTCCCTCATTCAGTGATAGTCGGTGAGTTCGACGTCATACGCATCCTCACCCTCGAAGCGGAAGATGATGCGCCAGTTGGAGTTCACTGTGACCGACCAATAGCCTCGCAATTCGCCTTTGAGTCGGTGGAGCCTGTAGTGGGGCATGCGCATCGCCTCCGGCGACGTGGCGACATCGAGTTGAGCCAGAATCACCTCCACCCGCTCCTGCAAGTCGGGATGGATGCGGCTGGGGTCGCCGCGTTGATATAAGCGTCTGAGGCCACGGTGCCGAAAACTCATTATCATTCGCGCAATGTAATGCGTCAATCGACACTTGTCAAACACTCTTCTGTGCCGGATGGTTTCTTCTCCCGTTTCGGAAGCCTGTGTGGCCTTTATGAGCTTCAGCGGGGAGGGTGACGGTAAAGGAGGCTTGGGGTGAGTTAATGCACGAAATGAGGATGGAATTAGTCTGAACCGTGTCTCCTTTTCCAGTTTCCAAACTCTCTGCGCATATTTGCCGGTGAAGCCGTCGACGAGTCGGTTGCCCAAGCCGACATCTTGTTGTGCGATTATTCTTTCGTATCGTCGCGAGTGTATTTGCACTTGGGATAATTCGAGCATCCCAGAAAAGGGCCGTATTTACTGACTCTTTCCTGCAGCCAGCCGCCGCATTTGGGGCAGGTCTCGATCAACTCGCCGCACTCTCGGCAGCGGAAGGCTTCTTCCTCCTTGACCGGCAATCCCTTCCTGCAAACCGGGCAGGGCCGCTGTGTATGCTCACAATAGGGGTAGTTCGAGCAGCCGTAGAAGATGCCGCCGTTCCGCTTGTTTTCGCGTTGCCTGAGGTGTCCCTTAACGCATACCGGGCAGGGGACGTCGCCATCCGGCAACCAGCCAAAGACGGTGATGTCGTATTCCCCGTCGAACAGTTCTATGTCAAAGGGAGAAGGAGGACCGCTCTCGGCAAGCAGGAAGACGCGGCGTCTGGCACGGGTGATGGCGACGTAAAACAGGCGCCGCTCCTCTGCGTTCGGGTACTCTTCGGGCACAGAGAGGACTAGGTCGAGCAGCGGGTCGTCGTCGATTTCGGTGGGAAAACCATATTTTCCGGAACACAGGTCGAGAACCACGACATAATCCGCTTCGAGCCCCTTGGATCTGTGCACGGTCTTGTAGGATATCCCGAGCCCGGGATAATTCCTTGCCAGAGCGGACATGTTCTGCGGCCGCGTGTGCCTGTACCGGCCCAATAATAGCACGCTCGATCTCCCCTCAAACTTTGCGGCATCCTCTGTGATCTTGTCTAGCGCCTCATTCAACAGAGGGAGTTCTTGCTCGCCGGGGAGACCAACATGGACGCGCGGCCTGTCCGCCCGGTGTACTGAACCAACCCTCTTCGATATCTGCGCAGGGTTGCGCAGGACGAATTGGGTAGCGACAGAGGCAATGCGGTCCGCGCAGCGGAAGGTCGTCTCCAGAGGGATGCGATCGTAGCCGCCGAAATGCTCCGTAAACTCCCGCATGATGCCGATGTCCGATCCTGCGAAACGGTATATCGCCTGCCAGTCGTCCCCGACGGCGAACAGCCGCGCGCTTGGCGACTTCTCCAGCAGCGCTTTCAACAACCTTGCCCTGTCCGGTGAAATGTCCTGGAACTCATCGACCAGGATATAGCCGAAGGGGCTGCGGTAGCGTCCGGCCTCGACATGGCCCGTCGCCCTGTCGATCATGTCGTGGAAATCGATCTCTCCCGATTGGGAGAGCTTTTCCTCGTAGCGCTCGAAGACTGGCCGGAACAGGGTGAGGAAGGCTTCGGCCCGCAGGCGGTCCCGATGGTTGGCGGCCCGCCGGGCAACCTCACGGAAACTCAGCCGCGTTCCCTTGAAGTGTTTGAGAAAGGTCGCCAGAAGGCTAATAAACGGGTCAACCTGTCCCTGCCGATTCAATATGGCGAAGACCTCATCATTGGGAATGGGAGATAGGGATACGCCGTAAGCACGCAGTCTCCCGGCTAGGTTCTCGGTCAACCTTCCGGCGGCGCGCTCGTAGCTGAAAGTCTCGATCAGGGTGGTGCCGCATTGGGAGTGGAGTCCGCGCTTCCACGCCATCGACTCGAGATATTCTTTCTGCGGAACGAACGGAGCGGTCTTTCCCTCAATGTCGAGCCCGAAATGCTCAATATAGATACCGGCTTCGGTCAGATAGAAATCCGGCCTGTATGGCCCCTTTTCCGGCGTAGCCGTTTCGTGCTCATAGTCACGTTCGTACTCGTAGGGAACGCCGTTCAGATAGAGGAAGTTGGCAATCTCACATTCCTCGTAACTCCGTACTTTCTCGCCTTTTAGCGAGCGGATATCATGTTGCCGGATATAGTCCCAGTAGTCACCATAACTCTGGAATTCGTGCTCACTCCTGTAAGGCGCGAACTGAGACTGAAACCACTTCAGCAAAGCTCCCAAGAACTTTCGCTCTTCAGCCAGCTCGGTGATGATGCTCTTGAGCAGGTCGAGCAGCGCCTTTGGGTCTTCAGCCGTCTTGGCCAGTCCCGGACGCCTGCCTTCGGCTTCGCCGATAATCGCCATGCCCAAGCTGTGGAACGTCCTGACGGTCATGCCGTCCGCCGCTTCGTTGCCGATACGCTTGCGGACCCGTTCTTCCATCTCGTTCTGGGCGTCTTTCGCAAATGCCAGGAGCAGCAGTTCCGACGGGCGGCGGTCGCCTCTATAGAGAAGCAAGCCGGTCTTGGCGACGATCACCGAGGTCTTGCCGCTGCCGGCAGCGGCGATCACCAGGTTCCGGTCATCATCTATGACGACCGCCCGGCGTTGTTCCTCGGTAAGCGGTCTGGCTTCAATCCGGTCGAAAAACTCCCGCAACCGGAACATTTCATTTTCGACGAAAGCCCTGTTCGCTTTCTCCCGTATACGCTCTGGGTCTTCCAGAAAATCCTGTACCCTTTTCAACAGTCGAATTTCTGGAGTATTAGACAGTGCCTTCGGCCAGCGCTCCAAGAACTGTTCCACCGCCTTCTTTGCATCGCCCCTCAGTTTACGGAAGACGCTGCGCGCTATGTACTCTGGCGGACTTACAAGTTGCAGCAGACGCTCATCTAACGAATGGAGAGCTGCGATCTCTGCCGCGAGCACTCGGCGCCACCAGTAGACCCTGTTGGTTTCCAACACTTCGGCGAACGCCCAAGCGTCGTCCCGCGATAGCCCCGACACGGTTGCGCACCCTTTAGCATGATGAAAGCGTATCCCGGACCAGCGTAGCCCGGTTTCGACTTTGGCCGACACGATGTCCCCAATAGGGATTTCCGTGTATCGGGACCCGTGCATTAGTCTCAGGGAATTCGCGCTCACGAAAGCAACCCTGGCGTCTCGTGGACGCAAGACTGCGAACAGGAACGACGCCAGCCCGCTTCGTTCGACTCTGATGCGGACTTCAGTTTCTGAGGCATTCACGGGCCGGGGTTCTTTCCCGGCGTCAAGGGATTGGTTATGCCTGCGCCAGAAGTCAGAAACGCCGTTTTCAGGCCGAGAGCGATCCCGATGAATGTTCCGAGGTTTCCGAGAGCAGGAGTTGTGGATTGTGAAAATCTGGGAAAGTTTCTTTTCCAGAAGTAGAAGACGAGGCAGATTACAAAACTTGAGAATATTAGCAGCCTGTCGGACTTAGGCCCTACCTTTTATAATATGTCGTTCTCGCGAGGTATTTTTAAGGGAGGGGATTGGGGTGGCGAAGTTTGTAGATTGTAATCAGTCGCAGTTGTATCTTCTTCCTGTGGACATGCGGGAGTGGTTGCCGGAGGACGATCTGGCGCACTTCGTAGTGGAGGCGGTGGAACGGGTGCCTCTGGGGTCATTCCGCGTGAACGAGCGCGGCACGGGTTCAGCGCAGTACCATCCCCGGATGATGCTGGCGCTGCTGATTTACTGCTACGCGAACGGGATATTCGGTTCGCGCCGGATCGAGCGCGCGACGTACCGGGATATCGGGGTTCGATACGTGGCGTCGAACACACACCCGGACCACGACACGATCTGCGCGTTCCGTCGCGATAACTTCGAGGCGATAGCGGAGACGTTCGAGCAGGTTTTGCTGCTGGCGAAGGAGTTGAAGTTGTTGCGGGTCGGGACGGTGAGCGTGGACGGGACGAAGGTGGACGCGAACGCGAGCAAGCACAACAACGTCCGGTATGACCGTGCGCAGGCGTTGGGCTCTCAATTGCGCGGAGAGGTCGAGGAGTTGCTGGAGCGTGCGGAGAGCGAAGATGCGCAGGAGGTAGGGGATCCGCAGGCGCTGCCGGAGGAGTTGGCGCGTCGCGAGGAGTTGAAGTCGAAGCTGGATGCGGCGTGCGCGGAACTGGAGCGCCGCGCGAAGAGGTCGGCCGAGGCGGGTCGGGCGGAATATGAACGCAAGGCGGCGTCTCGGGAGCGCCGTTCAGGTCGGAGGAAGGGTCCGCGCATCAAGCCCCCTCGGGAGAAGCCCGAAGAGGGGCGGCAGATCAACCTGACGGATGGGGACAGCGCCTTGATGCGCAAGAGCAAGCGTCACGAGTATCGCCAGGCGTACAACGCGCAGGCGGTGGTGGATGCCGAAGGCAGCCAGTTGGTGCTGGGAGCGCGTGTGAGCAACAACGCGAGCGACCGCGGGGAACTGGTGGCGGACGTGGAGGCGATTCCGCCTTCGGTTGCCGCGCCGGCGCGTGTGTTGGCGGACAGCGGCTACGCGACGGGCAGCGAAGTGGAAGAACTCGAGAGACGGGGCGTCGAGGTTCTGGTGGCCACGCAAGCCGAAGGGGGGCGCCGTCGGCACGACTTCCGGCCACCGGTGGCTTCCCGGCCAGGTCCGGAAGTTCGAGCGGAGTGGATTGCGGCGATGCGCGCGAAGATGGCGAAGCCGGAAGAGCGCGCCCGTTATCGCCTGCGGCGGCAGACGGTGGAGCCGGTGTTCGGCATCGTCAAGCAGGCGATGGGCTTCCGGCAGTTCCTCTTGCGCGGTCTCGAGAAGGTGCAGGGCGAGTGGGTCCTGGTGATGCTGGCTTATAACTGCAAGCGTCTGCACAACCTGAAGTCGGCGTGATCGGAGGATAAACGCCCTCGTCCCGTGGCCTGTTGCCGGCCGCTATGACTCCCACCGGGCCTGTGAGGGCCGATCATGGCTCCTGACACCGAATCGCCGGCCAACAAGAATCGATTACCGAGAAGAACCCCGAAAATCACTCCCACGATTGGTGCTTCGAACTCCTTGGCAGGCCAAAGCCCGACAGGCTGTTAGCCCGCAAAAAACTTGCGTGAGTCGTTCGGGATCGCTCGTAGGAGAAACAACGGGTTGAAAAAGGGCGTACAGAGACGCAAAAACAGGGCGCAGATAATCCACGGGTGTTGGGTCCTCAAACCTCGTGATATTTCAAAAAATTCGCGCTACGTTAGCACCCGTGCCAGGTCTTGTCGATTTCGGTCGGTTTCTTTTTCTGTCCGGTTCAGCTTAAAGAGCCCCCGCCTCCCCCTCGGAATCGGCGTAGAGACGGAAGTAGGCGAGGGCGGCGTAGGCCTTGGCTTCCACGGCGTCGCCCTCGATGGACAGCTTGAAGTGGTTGATTCCCTTGTAGAGGATGGACATGCCCTTTTCCTCGAAGAGCCGCTCGATTCCCGGGAAGGCGCGGAGGCCGTCTCCTTTCTCCGGCAGGCACCATTCCATCTGCTCGAGGTAGTCCACGACGGGACGCCAGGCGTTGCGCCCCGACGTCAGCCAGTAGTCGAGGTTCGAGGGTTTCCTCGGCCTGTACATCTCCAGACCCAGGCGCGGCCCCACGCCGTTCGCCGCGACGTCCAGCGCCAGCCGGAAGACGGGCGTCATGTCGCGCATCTCCTCCAGCGTGTCCATCACTTTCCGGGTGGAGCCGTCCCATTTCAGCCGCTTCAGGAACGCGGGCACGTTGCGCAGTTTCAACCCGTCCACGATCAGGCGGATGGATCGCGGCCCGCGCTCGGGCACGGCGCCGATCTGGTCCACCACGCCGGTGCGGGGCAGGGCGGCGAAGGTCCGCTCCACGGCGAGGCGCTCCTCCTCGTCTTCCTCCCACCCCGCGGCGCTCGCGATGGTGGCGGCCAGGCGGCGGGGCGTTCTTGAGCCCGCGACCTCTTCATTCAGTTCGGATTGAGGCTTGAGCGCCAGGAACACGCCCGGAGCCGGGTTCAGGTTCGAGGGGACCTCCGCGATGTCGTACTCGAGCATCGACGCCCTGAACCAGCCGGCGAGAGAGGGTTCGGAAGGGGGACCCGCCCCGTTCATGAGGGAGTAGACCCGGCCGAGGGCCGCCTCCGGGGAGTCGGGCTTTGCATCCTCGCCCAGGCGAACGTAATACTCCATGGACGGGCGATCAGGCGTAACCGATACGAAATAGTCGGCGGCGGGCGCAGCGTCTCCCAGCCGGAACTCGAAGGCCGCGTAATTCAGGGTCAGCCAGCTCGGGAGCTCCCCGACGCGATCCACCAGGCGCTCCCACCACGGGCCATCGAGCAGGGCCGGTGGAACGAAGCGGCGCAACCTTGGAAAGACGTCCCGGAAATTCTCAGACATCATCGAACCCTGTTCCTGAACGGGATACAGACATTGGGGGGGAAGGCGGTGATGACCGGGTCCGGCTCCCCGGCCTCTCTTCAGCGAAGCGGGCCACAGAGCCGATCGAACCCACAATACGGCATCCTTAACCAACCCTCTCCCCGGGGCGTTTCGGCAAACCTGTCAAGTAGATTATGGAACTTTTTCAGTATACCGCATCAGGAGTTCTGGTTCAAGCTGTTCCAGGCGTTGGCGAAGTCTTGCCACGACTGCGAGCCGGCCACGACGGCGCTCAGGTCCGCCTCGCTCAACTCGGCCGGAGGCAACACCAGGTTGATGCTCATGATGTTGTCTTCGTGAACGCCGATCTTGAACCCCTCGGGAATGGTGACCCCCAGTTCCTTTTCGATGGCGTCCTTGGGGTCGGCCAGCAATTCGGCGCGGAATGCCTCGTTCTCGCTTGCTTTTCTGATAATATCTTCGCGTATTTCCTCTACGGTTTTCACTGCTTCGAGTTCTCCAGGTGATGAGCCGGGCCCGCCCGGAAGCAGGCAGTGTTCCGTTCTTTCCCTGGCCGTGGCTCCATGCCCCGGCGTCGGGGTGAGCGTGGCTGCGTTGCCGATTTTCCGTTCAGGCAAAAGAAACAACTTCCCAAAATATATGTACCGAAGCCGCTTCGTCAACAAAAATGCAACTTTTCGCCGGAAAAAATACAAAAAGTGATCCTCTTCCGAAACTCCCCGGCATCTCACCCTATCGCCGATTTTCGCCCGTCCACGGTTTGCGCCGGGCTTTTTTCTTGAGGGGCCGGAAGAGGTGTGAGAAACTTACCGCTCCGTTGCGAGGGCACCGGACGCAGGTTTCCGCCCCACCACAGACCCGTTTTCCAGCCGGGAAGGATGCGATATTGAACGCCGAGAATTCCGACCAGCACACGAACACCGACGTACGCTACGAAGCCGACGAGAAGCCGCCGCCCCTGCTCGCGTTCGGCCTGGGCTTGCAGCTCGCCGCCCTGTGTGCGGGCGGCATCGTGTTCGCGCCCGCGATCGTGGTGCGCGCCGCCGGCGGAACCGCGGACTATCTCTCGTGGGCGGTGTTCGCCGCGTTGGCGATCTGCGGCGCGACCACGATGCTCCAGGCTCGCCGGATCGGCCGCTTCGGCGCGGGCTACGTGCTCATCATGGGCACCTCGGGCGCCTTCATCGCCGTCTGCATCGCGGCGCTCGCCAAGGGAGGGCCGGGGATGCTCGCCACGCTGGTTCTCGCCTCCTCGCTGTTTCAGTTCGTGCTTTCCGAGCGGCTCTCCCTGTTCCGGCGGGTGCTGACGCCGACCGTGGCGGGAACCGTCATCATGCTGATAGCGGTGACGGTGATGCCCATCATCTTCGGCATGCTCGATGACGTGCCGAAGGGCAGCCCGCCGCTCGCCGCTCCGCTGAGCGCGCTGGCGACCGTAGCCGTCATCCTCGGCATCGCGCTGAAGGCGGCGGGGGCGCTGCGCCTCTGGGCGCCGGTGATCGGCGTGGTCGCCGGATCGATCGTCGGCGGGTGGTTCGGCATCTACGACACGGCCCGCGTCGCGGAGGCCGCCTGGGTCGGCCTTCCCCAGGGCGCGTGGCCCGGCCTGGACTTGAGCTTCGGGCCGGTGTTCTGGACGCTTCTGCCGGGATTCATTTTCGTGACCCTGATCGGCGCCATCGAGACCGTGGGCGACGGCGCCGCCATCCAGCGCGTATCCTGGCGGCGGCCCCGGGCGGTGGATTTCAAGGCGGTGCAGGGCGCCGTGGCCGCCGACGGGGTGGGCAACCTGCTCTCCGGCCTTTTGGCGACGGTGCCGAACACGACCTATTCGACGAGCGTTTCCGTCACCGAACTCACCGGCGTCGGCGCGCGCAGCGTCGGAGTCGCCGCCGGGCTGGTGTTCCTCTCCCTGGCGTTTCTGCCCAAGTTCGTCGCCGTGGTGCTGGCGATACCGGGTCCGGTCGCCGCGGCCTACATGACCGTATTGCTGGCGATGCTCTTCATTGTCGGCATGCGGATGGTCATTCAGGACGGCATCGACTACCGAAAGGGCCTGGTGGCGGGCATCGCCTTCTGGGCGGGCGTGGGCTTCCAGAACGGCGTCATCTATCCCGAATACTTCTCCACCTTCGCGGGCGGCCTGCTGAACAACGGAATGACGGCCGGCGGCCTCGTCGCCATGATCATGACCCTGTTCGTCGAATTCACCGAACCGCGCCGCAGCCGGATGGAGGCGGCGTTCGACATCTCCGCTTTGCCGAAGATCAGGGAGTTTCTCGGCGAGTTCGCCTCGGCCAGCGGATGGGATGAGGCGATGGCGCATCGCCTGGACGCCGCGGGCGAGGAGACGCTGCTGACGCTCCTGCGCCCGGATGAAGCCGACGAGAGCCGCGAGCGGAGGCGCCTCCTCGTGGTGGCGCACAAGGAAGACGGCGGCGCGGTGATGGAGTTCGTCGCCGCGGGCGGCGAGGAGAACCTCCAGGATAAAATCGCGCTGCTCGGCGAGCAGACCGCCGGCGCGCCGATTGAGCGCGAAGTCTCGCTCAGACTGCTGCGCCACCTCGCGTCTTCGGTTCGCCACCAGCAATACCACGACACGGACATCGTGACGGTTCGCGTGGAAGTTTCGGGAGCGGTGCGCGGCGGAGGGGGTTGAGGCGCGCGCGGGAGTCATCCCCAACGCGTCTTGCGAGGCGGCCGCCTCCGAATCGCCTGCGCGTCCCCTCGAAAGGAGGCCGTAGGGGCGGCCCCCCGTGGCCGCCCGAGAGATCGGCCATGCGGGGCTTCCCAAAAATCCTGTCCGACCTTTGAGATTGTTCGCCGTAGGGACAGGCCTCCGTGCCTGTCCTGACGAAGGACAACCACGAAGAGCAGGACAGGCACGGAGGCCTGTCCCTACAAAACCATCACGTCTGCGCCGCGTGAACCTCCTTGCCGCCGATCCCGAAACAGGCTTTTTCAACAATCCCTAGTCAGGGGGGTATAAAAAGGCGATGCGCTCTCGCCGGGCTGAGGGGTTTTGCTTTTTCTTGCCCCCCTGACAAGGGGGGTAGGGGGGGTGGGTTTCGAGTCGAGGGAGAGTCGGCGAGGAGGAAGCGATTTCTCGGCTTGGGGTTTTGGCCGTCATTCCGGCGAAAGCCGGAATCCATTTTGCCTTTGCCTTTTCGCCTCCCTTTGGGGAGGATCAGAATCGAAAACAAAAACGAAAGGCGAATCCTCTGGATTCCGCATCTGAACGCCGCGCAACAACAAGTTTGTGGCCGCCCAGCCATGTGAAAAGTCAAAATGGATTCCGGCTTTCGCCGGAATGACGGCTTCGTGGTGAACCGCATCAGCCGTCTCTGTAACGACGCCCGAATCCAGGCGCGCACGAAATGCATCGTCAATTCCAACCGAGAAGGCTTTTTCCACACCCCCGCATTGCTCCGAATCGATCGGCGAAAAGAAGTCGTCAACCGAAGAGTGTCGTTCCCTCCGGAAACCCTATCTCCTCCCTCGCGGGTGATGGTCGAGGCCGCGAAAGGCGTCGATGAAGGCGGTGATGCGCTTCTCGTCGAAGGCTTCCAGCGTGTCTATCTTGCCCCAGGCGGTGAGCGCGATTCTGTGCTTCATGGAGGGATACGGGGCGAGGATGACGTACTTCGGGTAGCCGCGCACCAGGTTTTCGAGCTTTTTCACGAGTTCGGGGCAATCGGTGCAGCCATACTGCACCAGCACGCCGCCGTCTTCGAGGTTATGCACCTGAAAGCCCTTGTCGATCGGCTTCCAGTGCACGCCCCAGGAGACGATGGTCGGATAGTGGGGCCCCGAGGTGGGGGGATTCGTGTTGTAGGAAACTGCGCCGCTCGTGCCGACGCGGATGTGGCGGTTGCCGAGGGAAGGCACGTCGCGCGCCTTGTGCGCGGATGCGGCCGTCAGGTAATAGACGCCGAAGACGACCGCGGCGACGGCGAGCGCCCAGACGAACAGGGCGGTGCTTTTGTTCTTCGAGCCTGCAGTTCTCGCCGGGCGCGGAGCGCTTCTGCCGGCGGCTCTTGCGCCTTTCTTTTTACTCTTGGGTTTGCGGGTCAAAGCGGGGATTCCTCTGGTGGTTCGCGCATGGCGGCGCTTCGTACACCAAGATACGCGAATGCGAGGGCCGGGACAACCGGGCGGCGGATGAAATTTTCGCCGCTTTATCCACATTCGGCGCGGAATCGCCTCACGGGCTCGGGAGGTCCGGATGCCTGCGGGAAGAGAAGCCGGTATGGGCGAATCCGGCGGCCGAGCGGTTTCGTGCCGGGCACGGGCGCCGCTCAAGCCATGGTTTCAGGGGGTTGCAGGCCGCCGCGCGGGTTCGTCCGGGCGCGAGGCGGAGTGAGAAATGAGTTGCGCGCCGCGTGAGTCTTCTATACATTTAGCTGGAATTCGAAAGTCCTCGATCGTTGGTCGGATGAACTCTAAGGGATGGAGAGGCCCGGACGATGGATTCGTACAAGATACTCGTGGTCGACGATGAACCCGACCTGGAAGGCCTGGTGCTGCAGCGCATGCGGCGCGAAATTCGCAGCGGCCGCTATTCGTTCGTCTTCGCCCGCAACGGGGTCGAGGCGCTCGAGCGCCTGAACGAGGACGATGGAATCGACATCGTCATCACGGACATCAACATGCCGGAGATGGACGGCCTCACGCTGCTCGAGCAGATTCCGGCGTTCGACCCCAAGCTGCGCTGCGTGATCGTTTCTGCGTACGGGGACATGAAGAACATCCGCACGGCGATGAACAGGGGCGCGTTCGATTTCCTCAACAAGCCGCTCGATTTCGAGGACCTGCGGCTGACCATCGAGAGGTCTCTGGAGCATCTCAAGTCGGTGCGGGAAGCCTTCGAGGCGCGCGACAAGATGCTGGCGGAAGGGAGGCCATGATGGAAGAGCCGCACAGGATACTCGTGGTCGACGACGAGCCCGATCTCGAGCAGCTCGTACTGCAGCGCATGCGGCGCGAGATTCGAAGAGGCCGCTATTCGTTCGTCTTCGCCCGCAACGGAGTCGAAGCGCTCGAACGCCTGAACGAAAACGACGGCGCCGATTCTATCGACATGGTGCTCACCGACATCAACATGCCGGAGATGGACGGCCTCACGCTGCTCAAGCAAATCCCCTCGGTCGACCCCAACGTGCGCTCCGTGGTCGTCTCGGCTTACGGGGACATGAAGAACATTCGAACGGCGATGAACAGGGGCGCGTTCGACTTCGTCACCAAGCCGATCGACTTCGAGGATTTGCGGATCACCATAGAGCGGACCCTGGAGCATCTCACCATGCTGCGCGAAGCACTCGAGGCGCGCGACAAGCTGGTCGCGCTGAGAAGCGACCTCGACCTGGCCAGCAAGATGCAGCAGTCGATCCTGCCGACCCGGTTTCCCGAAAGCCCCCACTACGAGATATTCGGGGGCATGGAGCCCGCCCGCGACGTGGGGGGCGATTTCTTCGACGTGATAGACCTCTCCGACGGCCGCCTCGGCATCACGGTCGCCGACGTTTCCGGCAAGGGGGTGCCCGCCGCGCTTTTCATGATGTCGAGCCGCACGCTGCTCAACAGCGTCGCCGTCGCGCGCGCCAATCCGGGCGATGTGCTCGGCGAGGTGAACCGCCTGCTTCGCCCCGGCGAAGTGCTGAGCGAGGTGAACCGCCTGCTCCAGGAGAACAACGACGCCGCGATGTTCGTCACCGTCTTCTTCGCGATTTACGATTCCAATACCGGGGAACTCGTTTACTCCAACGGCGGCCACAATCCCCCGCTCGTCCTTCACGCCGACGGCTCCTCGAGTTTGCTTTCCCAGGATCCGGGCGTCGCTCTGGGGATCGCGCCTGATTTCAGCTACGATATGTACAACGCGACTCTCGCTCCCGGCGACGCCCTCATTCTCTACACCGACGGGGTGACGGAGGCGGAGAACGAGAAGGCAGAACAGTTCGGTCTCGAGCGCCTTCGGGATATCCTCGGCGGTTCGTCGCCTGCCTCGGCCCGGGAAATCAACACGAAGGTTTTCGAGGAGGTGAATGCTTTCGCGGGCAAGGCTCCTCAATTCGATGACATTACCTGCCTGACCCTTTATCGCCGCGGAGAGAGTGAATGAGCGCGAAACTATCTTTGACAATGGGGTTCGAAGCTGCCGACCTCCCACGCATTCAATCCGCGATCGGGGAATTCAGCCGGGAGCAGGATTGGCCGCCGGACATCGAATTCCAGGTCGACCTCGTGCTCGAAGAATTGGTGCTCAACGTCGTGAACCACGGAAGCCGCGGCGGAGAAGGTGAAATCAACATCGAACTCGTCTCGGACCCCGAGGCGGTGATCATCGATATCATCGACGACGGCCGGCCGTTCGATCCCCTGACCGACGCGCCCGAGCCGGACACGGAATCGGGCATTGAAGACCGCGCCGTGGGAGGACTCGGCATCCACCTGGTGCGGACGATGATGGACGATGTGACCTATCGACGGGAGGAGAACAAGAACCACATGCGCCTTGTCAAGCGGAGGAGTGAATGAGGCTTCCGCGACGAATCCGCCTGGCGTTCACCCTCCTCGCCGGAGTGCTCATCTGCGCGGCGTCGGGAGCGCAGGCGGCCGTGCCCGGCGTTTCCCCCCAGCGGATCCTTTTCGGACAATCTGCAGCCTTCACCGGGCCCGCGAGGGCTCTGGGCGAGGAGATGCGCCTTGGCATCGAAGCCGCTTTCCGTGCGGCGAACGTGCGCGGCGGCGTTCACGGGCGCCGGCTCGAACTCACCTCCCTCGACGATGCCTATGAACCCGAAGCCGCCATCCTGAACACGCGCCGGTTGATAGAGCAGAGCAAGGTCTTCGCGCTCATCGGTGCCGTCGGCACGCCCACCTCGCGCTCGGCCACCCCGGTCGCCGCAAAAGCGGGCGTCCCCTACATCGCGCCCTTCACCGGCGCCGCCTTCTTGCGCGATCCGAAATGGAAGAACGTGATCAACCTGCGCGCTTCCTACTTTCAGGAGACCGAGGAGATGGTGAACCGGCTGATCAACGACTTAGGGATCAAGAAGATCGCCGTGCTCTATCAGGACGATTCTTTCGGCCTGGCGGGCTACCGGGGCGTTCGCCGCGCGCTTGAGCGGCGCAAACTCAAACCGGCGGTCACCGGCGTCTATCCACGGAATACGACGGCGGTCAAGACGGCCCTGCTCGACATCAGGCGCGTGAACCCCGGAGCGGTGGTTCTCGTGGGAGCCTACAAGCCGGTCGCTTCCTTCATCGCCTGGGCGCGCCATACGGGTTTCAATCCGATTTTCGTGACGATCTCGTTCGTGGGCAGCAATGCGCTCGTGCGTGAACTCGGCCCCGCCGGCATCGGCATCTATGTCACCCAGGTGGTTCCTTTCCCGACGACGGAAAATCTCAAGATCGCGGCGGACTACCGGCGGGATCTGGAGGTTCACAAACCCGGCACGGTTCCCAGCTTCGTCTCCTTCGAAGGCTATATGGCCGGCAGGCTGACCATCCGCGCCCTCGAACTGTGCGGGCGCAATCCCGATCGCGCCTGCCTTCTCGAGGAACTGCGCCGCGTGGCCGCCATCGATCTCGGCGGATTCATGCTCCGCTACGGTAAAGGCGACAACCAGGGTTCGGACGCCGTTTTCATGACCGTCGTCGGAGAAGGCGGCCGCTACATTCCGACCGAAAAAATGCGGCGGCCGGAGAAGTGATGAAAGTCGCGCTCAAAAACCTCCTGGACAAACGCTACAAGATATCGACGCAGCTCTACCTCAGCATCGGCGCCGCCGCTTCTCTCACCGTCATCGCGAGCGTGGTCGCATGGGTTTCGTTCGGTTTCGTGGCGCAGGTGCAGAACCGCGTGAACGAGGGCACCGTTCCGTTCCTGGCGAGCGCCTTCGAGACCGCACAGAAAAGCAGTGGCCTGGTCGCTGCCGCGCCGCGCCTGGCCGCCGTCGTGAATCCCGACAACCTGGACCAGATAGCCACCGAGGTCGCAAAGGATCAGGAGGCGTTCGAGACGGCCCTGGCGTCGCTGATACGCCAGGGGGGCAACGAGGAAATCTCCTTGCGCATCAAAAAGCTCGGCAATGTGCTGATCGAGAACCTCAACGCCATCAAACGACTGGTGCTGCAGCGCTTCGACCTCACCGATCTGCGCGATACCCTGCAACTCCAGCTCACGTGGGTGCGCAAGGAACTGACCGGCGTCATGGTTCCCGCCATCGACGATCAGTTGTTCTTCGCGATGACGGGCTACCGGACAATCGACAAGGTGCCCGTCTCCAGAGAGAAACACTTCTCGGAGGAGGGGATTAACCTCTACCGCTACATCGCCGGTTTGCGGTCGGACGCCACCATCGCTGCGCAGCTTCTCGCCACCGCCTTCAGCGTATCGGACGCCGCCCTGCTCGAGCCGCTGCGCGAGCGGTTCGAGGCCACGATGCGCGGCATCAGGCGGCGCTTGGTCGCGCTCGGAAAGGTTCCGGTGCGCGACGCTCTCGAGCCGCTCTTCGAACAGATGCTCGAGTTGAGCATCGGGGAGGAGGGGGGCTTCAACCTGCGCGCCCGCGAACTGGCGCTCGAGAGGAAACAGGGCGAGTTGCTCGCGTTCCACGAATCTCTGGAAGCGAAAATCCTTGCCGCTACCGAAACGCTGGTGAGCACGGCCCGCAAGAGCGCGCGCCAGGCCACCCAGGATTCCGCCCAGGCCGTCAGCACCGGCAGCAACATCCTGCTGGCGCTGAGCGCCATCAGCTTCATCGGCGCCGTGCTGATCGGGTGGCTGTTCATCGGCCGTGTGCTGTCGCGTCGGCTCGGGCGTCTCTCGGACCGCATGCGCCGCATGGCCGACGGCGACCTGGAGGAGAAAGTCGATATCGGCGGGCAGGACGAAGTCGCGGAAATGGCCGCGGCGCTCGAGATCTTTCGCCGCCACGCTCTGGAGGTGCAGCGCCTGAACCTGGTGGAGAAACTGGCCGAAGAGATCAAGGCCAAGAACGACGAACTCGAAAGCGCGCTGGGCGATCTGGAGAAAGCGCAGGATCAGATCGTCATGCGCGAGAAACTGGCGGCGCTCGGTGAACTGACGGCGGGCGTCGCCCACGAGATCAGGAATCCGCTGAACTTCATCAAGAACTTCTCGGAAGTCTCCGAAGAGTTGATGGAGGAATTGAAGGAAGAGCTGGAGAAAGTATTCGATCATAGCGGCAACGGACAGGAAAACGGACAGGAAGCGAAGGAGGAGGAGAAAAAACAGGACGAGGAGGATCCTGCCGAGATTATCAACGAAATCGGCGAAGACCTCACCGGGAACCTCCAGCGCATCCGCGAGCATGGGGAGCGGGCCAACAACATCGTGGAGAGCATGCTCCAGATGGGCAGGGGTTCGGGCGAAGCGCAGCCGACCAACATCAATACCCTGATCGAGGAACACGCGCGTCTTGCCTATCACAGCGCCCGGGCGGCCGACCCGAACTTCAACCTCACGCTCGATTGGGACCTGGATCCGGATATGGTGGAATGCGATGTCATCCCGCAGGATTTGGGCCGCGTCTTCCTGAACATGGTGAGCAACGCCTGCTACGCCACCGACGAGAGACGAAAAAGTCTCGCCGCCTCAGCCGCCGAAGATGCGCCGCGCTACGATCCCACCCTGAAGGTCGTCACCAGGTGCAGGCCGGACGGCATTGAAGTCCGCATTCGGGACAACGGGAGCGGGATGCCTCCCGACGTCGCCGAGAAGATATTCAACCCCTTCTTCACGACCAAGCCGACGGACAAGGGCACCGGTCTCGGCCTTTCCCTTTCCAGCGACATTATTCGTCAGCATGGGGGAAACATACGGGTCGAAACCGAGCCGGACGAATTCACGGAGATGATCATCGAGTTGCCGCGGTGATCCGCGCCGACTCCCCGCACCGGAAGATTTGAGAAAATATCGAGAAAGTTGAAGGATTGTTGCGGCCGCGCAGAGAACCGGGACGCGCGGAGCCGGAAGGCGAGGCGGCCAGGAAAGCGTTTTACCCCTTTTGCTTTCCGGCCCTCAGCTTGTGGTTGCGGCGAGCGCGTCCGCTTTCGACTCGTGGATCTGTATGATGCGGTCGAAACCGGATATCTCGAAAACTTCGCGCGTCAGCTCCCCGAGCGCGAACAGGGCGAACTTCGTATTGCTTTGGCTTAGCTGCTTGGCGACCAGCAGGACGGCGCGGAGGCCGGCGCTGCTGATATATGAGACACCCTCGAAATTTACAATGACGGCGCGGTCGCCATCGCTGATTACGTTCTTTATCGTGCTCTCGAATTCAGGGGCGGTAGCGCCGTCGATTCGGCCATCAACCTGCACAACCAAGGTTCCGTTTTCCTGTTCAGTCTTGATTTCCATGCTTGGCTCTGCCTCCCAACAGCGTGAGATTTTTCGTTATAGACCCGATATCCCGAGAGTGTATGCTTAGGCAGCAAAAATAATATGTCCAGCGTAATGCCTCATTTCGTATGAACGCAAGCGCATCCCCTGATTCCCGGACAAACAGCGCAGTCATACGGGACTACTTCTCTGAGAAAAGCGGTCCACACCATATAGAATTTCTTCGCGTTTGGCAACTCATTGTTACATTTCTGTCACAATTCCCTTTTCGGCGTCCTGGACGCATGCTACCTGTGCTCCGGCGGAAATGGAAGTCCTGGAATTTTTCTTGACTGAATGGTGCCGGTCGGCCATATTGGATAGACATAAAATCGGAAAATCCCGGCATCTCCGCTTTAACCCAGGGCTTCTGGTGAAGGGAGTTGAGCGAGGCGGAGCCTTGCGCCGGCGTCTTGGATTCACGGCGTATTTTAGTCGTTCTGGACGACAGGGGAGGCAAGATGGCGAGTTCCGAGAGAAAAGAGGCGTCGGGCTCGGAGATCAACAGCCTGCGTATGACGCCCGAGGCGATGCTGGATCTGGCGCACAGGGCGGCGGAGCTCCTTGTGGAGCGAATCGAGAATCTTCCCGGGGAGGGCGCCTGGGACGGGGATTTCCAGCAGGAGCTCGAAAAGCAACTGATGGCGGATCCGCCCGAGGAAGGCAGCCCTGCGGTGGAGGTTCTGGAGCGCGCCGCGCGCGAGATACTCCCCCTCACGGGGCGCAACGATCATCCCCGCTTCTTCGGCTTCATACCCTCCACGCCCACCTGGCCCGGGGTGCTGGCGGACTTCATGGCCGCAGGCTTCCACGTCAACCAATGCACCTGGCTGGTCGCGAGCGGCCCGAGCCAGATCGAACTCGTCGTCATCGACTGGTTCCGGCGATGGATCGGCTATCCCGAGGGCGCAGGTGGCCTGTTCAAGAGCGGAGGTTCGGCGGCGAGCCTGGACGCCTTCGTCGCGGCGCGCGAAGCGGCGGGTGATCCCGACCGCGCGAGCGTCTACATGGCCGATCAGAGCCACAGCGCGCACGTCCGCGCGGCGCGGATCATCGGTATTCGGCCCGAGCGCATCAGGCTGCTCCCGTGTGATGAACGCTTCCGCCTGGACATGGAGGCGCTCGAGCGCGCCGTAGCCGAGGACCGCGCGGCGGGGCTCCACCCCATCGCGGTGTGCGCCAACGCCGGCGCGTCCAGCACGGGAGCCATCGACCCGCTCGGGGAGATGGCGGATTTCTGCGAGGCGGAAGACGTATGGCTGCACGTCGACGCCGCCTACGGCGGATTCGCGGTCGTCACCGAGCGGGGCAAGGAGCTCCTGCGCGGCATGGAGCGCGCCGATTCCATCGGGATGGACGCGCACAAATGGTTCTTCCAGCCCTACGAGGCGGGCGCGCTGCTCGTGAAAGACGTGAGTACGCTCGAACGCGCGTTTGCGGTTCGGCACGATATCCTCCAGGACACGATATGGGGCGCGAACCACCCGAACTTCTCGGATCGCGGCCTGCAGCTGAGCCGCTCGTTCCGGGCGCTCAAGGTCTGGATGTCGGTGCAGACCTTCGGGATGGACGCGTTCAGGCAAGCTGTTTCCAGGGGCATGGAGCTGGCCGAGCGTGCCGAGGCGTACGTTCGCGAGAGCCCGCATCTGGAGATGCTGACGCCCGTATCGCTGGGGGTCGTGTGCTTCCGGGTCAATCCGGCGGAGGCGGACCTCGACGAGGATGCGATCGAGGAGATCAACAGGACGGTTCTCGCCCGCATCTTCTGGGACGACAAGGCGTTCGTGTCCTCCACCCTTCTCAAGGGGAAGTTCGCGCTCCGGTTCTGCATCACCAGTCACAACACGACCTGGGACGACGTGCGCGAGACGCTCGAGACGATTGAGCGCTTTGGGGGGGAGGCTTTGGTAAAGGAAAATGGTTAGGAAGTCGCTTCCCTGCGTTTCCCGACTCCTGTAGCGTTTGGAGAATGACCTGCGTGAGTCTACTCGGGGTTACTCTATAATCTATTCTGAAGCCGCAAGGCGGTGGAGATGCGTAATGGAAAAACCGGAGGGAAGAAGAGAAGGGCAGGCTGCGGAGGGCGATGGACTCCGGATGGCGCCCGAAGAGATGCTCGATCTGGCGCACAAGGCGGCGGAACTCCTTGTGGAGCGAATCGAAACCCTTCCCGGTGAGGGCGCCTGGGACGGGGATTTTCAGCAGGAGCTCGAAAAACGACTGATGGAGGCGCCGCCCGAGACCGGCCGCCCTGCAGCGGAGGTTCTGGAGCGCGCCGCGCGCGATATTCTCCCGTTTTCGTTGCGTCTGGACCATCCCCGTTCCCTCGCGTTTGTTTCAGCCTCGCCCACCTGGCCCGGGGTGCTGGCCGACTTCATGGCCGCAGGCTACACCATCAACCAATGCACCTGGCTGGTCGCGAGCGGCCCGAGCCAGCTTGAACTGGTCGTCATCGACTGGTTCAGGCGCTGGGTCGGCTATCCCGAAGGCGCGGGCGGTCTGTTCACGAGCGGAGGTTCGGCGGCGAGCCTGGACGCCTTCGTCGCGGCGCGTGAAGCAGCGGGTCATCCCGATCGCGCCACTGTCTATATGAGCGATCAGAGCCACAGCGCGCACGTCCGTGCGGCGGGTATCATCGGTATTCGGCCCGAGCGCATCAGGCTGCTCCCGAGTGACGCGCGCTTTCGCCTGGAAACAGGAGAACTCGAGCGCGCCGTGGCGGAAGATCGCGCGGCGGGGCTCCACCCCGTCGCGGTGTGCGCCAACGCAGGAGCAGTCAGCACGGGGGCCATCGACCCGCTCGTGGAGATGGCGGATTTCTGTGAGGCGGAAGGCATCTGGCTGCACGTTGACGCCGCCTACGGCGGCTTCGCGGCCGTCACCGAGCGGGGCAAGGAACTCTTGAAGGGCATGGAGCGCGCCGATTCGATCGGGATGGACGCGCACAAATGGTTCTTCCAGCCCTACGAGGCGGGCGCGCTGCTCGTGAAGGATGTGAGCACGCTCGAAAAGGCGTTTGCGGTTCGGCACGATATTCTCCAGGACACGATATGGGGCGCGAACCACCCCAACTTCTCTGACCGCGGCCTGCAGTTGAGCCGCTCGTTCCGGGCGCTCAAGGTCTGGATGTCGGTCCAGACCTTCGGGATGGACGCGTTCAGGCGGGCTGTTTCCAGGGGCATGGAGCTGGCCGAGCGTGCCGAGGCGTACGTTCGCGAGAGTCCGGTTCTGGAGATGCTGACGCCCGTCTCGCTGGGGGTCGTGTGCTTCCGGGTGAATCCGGCGGAGGCGGACCTCGACGAGGAAGCCCTGGGGGAGATCAACAGGACGATTCTCGCCCGCATCTTCTGGGACGACAAGGCGTTCGTGTCCTCGACGCTTCTCAAGGGGAAGTTCGCGCTCAGGTTCTGCATCATCAACCACAACACGACCTGGGACGACGTGCGCGAGACGCTCGAGACGATTGAGCGCTTTGGGGGGGAGGCGCTGAATCCAGATTGAACGGCCCCGCGCCGAAGGGGCTTGTTGAATAACCCCGCCTGACAAAGGCTTATTGAAAAGGCATCCTCGGTCGGAATTGACCACAGCCGTCATTCCGGCGAAAGCCGGAATCCATTTTCAAGCAGAATGACGATCAAAACCGCATTCGCCCGTAGCGGACAGGCTCCTGCGCCTGTCCGTGGCCTCCCCGTGCCTGTCCTGCTGCAAAACCATCGCGCCTGCGCCGCGTGAACTTCCATGCCGCCGACCCCGAAACAGGGTTTTTCAACAACCCCCGAAGGACCTGAAAGCGTCTTCTATTCCTGGGACATCACCAGGGCGGCGCGCCCGGTAACCAGGCCTTCTTTCAAGCGCTCATGCACGAGATTGGCTTCTTCGAGCGGGTAGGTTTCGCTCACCAATGGCCAGACCTCGCCGCGCGCCGCGAGTTCGAGCGAGTCGACCACGTCCTGCTTGGTGGCGTAGCGGCTGCCCATGATCTGCTGCTCCTCGCGGAGCAACTCGCGCGGAGAGAAGGGGAACCGCTCTATCCGGTTCGCCCCCATGGCGAGGAAGCGGCCCCCCTTGCCCAGTCCGCGCAGTCCGCCCTCGACCCCCTCGGCGGTGCAGACGAAATCGACGACGACATCGGCGCCCGCGCCACCGGTCAAATCCCGGAACGCTTCGCCCAGGTTTTCCCGGGACGCATCCACCGTATCGTGCGCGCCCATGTCGCGGCATTTGCCCAGCTTGTCGGCCGCGATGTCGACGGCGATGACGCGCGCGCCCGCCCAGCGGGCCATCATCACCATGTGGATTCCCACGCCGCCGCCCGCGCCCACCACGGCCACGTTCTCCATCGGGCGGATTCCCGCGTGGCCGATCACCTTGTACGGCGTGGCCAGGGCGTCGCAGATGACGCTCACCTCGGCGGGGTGCGCCTTGTAGTCCAGCTCCTCGGGCAGGGGGATGAAGTTCCGGGCGGGCAGCTTGATGTACTCGGCGTAGCCGCCGTCCATCTGGCGGCCGACCTGGCCTGCGAGATTCTCGCACAGCGTCTCGCGGTTGATGCGGCACCAGCGGCAGTGTCCGCAGGTGAAATAGTAATACGCCGTCACGGGCGCGCCTTCCCGCAGCTCCTCCACGCCCGCGCCCACCTGCGTGATCTCTGCGGTGATTTCGTGGCCTATCACGAGCGGGAAATTCCCGCCCATGCGCCCCGCGCGCGTGTGTTCGATCGTAAGCCCCGAGCCGCAGGCCAGCACGCGCGCCACGGCCTCGCCCGGCCCCGCTTCGGGGATGGGCCGTTCCTCCAGGACGAAGGGCGCGCCCGGTTCCGCCAATACCATTGCCTTCATGTCTTCTCCCGCCGCAAATGGAGTAAAAGTTTTCCGGCCAGTTTAGTATATCGCGCCCTTGTGGGGGAACGCACAGGGAGGGGAAATCGTCGCAGCGCACGGGCTTTGCTAGTCGGTTCGAATATCTTTCGCCCAATCGCGGTTGGCGTTGTACCACTCGACCAGATGCGCGAGGCCCTCTGCGAGCCTCACCTGCGGCCGCCAGCCCAGGAGTCTCTCCGCCTTGCCGATGTTCGCCCACGTGGCTTTTACGTCGGCGGGGTTGCTCTCCTCATGGCGTATCCGGGCCTTCTTCTCCGTGAGGGCTTCGATGCGGGCGATGGCGTCGCTTAAGACGACGGGTTCGTCCGAGCCCAGGTTGATGATCTCATAAGAGAGCGGCTTGATGGCTGCGATCGTGCCGCGGGCGATGTCGTCCACGTAGGTGAAATCGCGCGACTGCGTTCCGTCTCCATACACGAGCACGGGCTTTCCCTCCGCTATCCACTGCGTGAAGCGGAAAAGGCTCATGTCGGGCCGTCCCGCCGGACCGTAGACGGTGAAATAGCGCAGCACGCTCACGTCGATCCCGTATAGATGGTGGTAGGTGTAACAGAGCGCCTCGGCCGCTTTCTTGGAAGCCGCGTAGGGCGATAGCGGCCTGTCGCTCGGGGCGTCTTCCCGGAATGGAGCGGGCGCATCCGCCCCGTAGGCGCTCGAGGTGGAGGCGAGTACGAATTTCATGACGCCGAAATCCTTGCAGAGCTCCAGGAGGTTCAGCGCGCCGGTAACGTTGGTCTCGAAATACGCCCCGGGGTCTTCGATGGACTGCCTTATGCCCGCGCGCGCGGCCAGGTTCAGGGCGGCGTCGAAAGGCGGCGCGCCGCCTCCGGCGTTTTCCGCGAACAGCGCGCGCAAGGGGTCGGCGCGAGTGATGTCGGCTTCATGAAAGACGAAACCGGGCCGCGCCTTGAGACGCGCGAGCCGGTAGTCTTTCAGCCGCGTGTCGTAGGCGTCGTTCATGTCGTCGACCCCCACGACGGCGTGCTTCTCATCCAACAGGAATTCGCACACCCTGGAGCCGATGAAGCCCGCAGCGCCCGTGACGAGGTATCTGCCCAAACCGGATTTCTCCTTACAACGAACTCGTTTGCCCTGGAACTTGCGCCCAAGGCTATCAGGAGCGGGCGGTTCCGGCAAAACGAGCGGGGCGACTTGGAGTTTCACGCTCGTATTCCGTCGAGCATTCTTCCGCTTGAAATGATTCCTCTCTCGCAGGATTGGTCAAATTCACTCCCAGGGGGTTGTTGAAAAAGTCCCCTAAGGGGCTCCTGACCCCAATCGAGATTGTCTACCGTCATTCCGGCGCATGCCGGAATCCAGAGCAGACAGGGATACCGAATCGCAGGAAGAGCAAGAAAAACGATAAAGCGAAAAGGCAAATTCAAAAACAAAGCCCCTGGATTCCGGGCAATCCCTCCCTCCTCGGTCGGCATTGATTGCCGGAATGGCGAACAAAGGCGAAGGTCAATCCCATGCGAAGCGAGGGTTTTTACCCCCCCTGACAAAGGGGGGTAGGGGGGGTATTCCCTTGACAAAGGGAGTGTAGGGGCGCTTCGTGAAGCGCCCGTTCCTCCACCAAGGGCGGTTCGCGAACCGCCCCTACGGTGGGTGCGACGTTTGATCGTCATTCCGGGGTTCAGCTGTAGGGACAGGTCGCGACCCCGGACAGGCACAGGGGCCTCTCCCTACGGAACCCCCTACCCGGCCTGCTCTCGCTCCATGTCCTCCGCCAGATACCGCTGGTCGATGAAATGCGTATCCTCGTGGAGGTAGCCCGCGAAATTATCCAGGCGGATGGGGCCTGCGGCCTCGAAGGCCACCGTGTCTTCGAGGTAGTCCGCCTGGTGGAAGAGGCGCGCCCCGACGTCATCCACCATCTGGCGGCCCAGTCGATCGTGACGTACAGCCTGGCCGAACCCGAACTCGACGCGAGAGCGTTTAAGCGAGAAACAGGCTGGCGGCACAGCTTCGCGCTCGAGGAGGGAATCGCCGCCTTTGTGGAATCGCTCGAAACTTAAGCCGGCAGGCGGCCGTAGACGCGCTCGGGCTTAACCAGCACGGCGACCGCGCCCTGGTCCACCATCGCCTGGTCGTATTCCTCCCAGTCGGGGTGGTCCGAATCCCCGCAGGCGCGGAACACCTCGCGGAACATCACGCGCATTTCCTCTTTTTCGGTGTTCTCGTAGTCGAAGAGCCTGGCCACCCCCTCCACGCTCACCCAGGTGCGCCAGTCGGGGGTGACGTAGAGCACCGTGCACTGCGGGTTCTTGCGCAGGTTCCTGAGTTTCACCGACCAGCCGCGCACGATGACGAAAGCGGCGCAATCCTCATACGCCCCGCAGACGATGATGCTCGATTGCGCCGTGCCGTCCGGCCTCAAGCTCGTGACCATCCCCTTGTGGTTTTTCTCCATAAACGGCCTTGCATCTTCGAAGTTCATGCGATACCTCGCTAGGATGAGAGAAGAGAATGTTTTCGCCATTGTAGCAAATTTCCGGATGAACGACCCCGAGAGGAGAACCGCCGATGAGCCGACTCGCACCGCTTGAACCCGAGAACATGCCGCCCCGTCAACGTGATGCCTATGAGGAACTCATCGCCAACCAGCGCGGCGGCGTGCGCGGGCCATTCGGCGTCTGGGTGCGCAGCCCCGGCCTCGTCATCGCCCTGCGCAATCTCATGAAGTTTTATTACGAGGAAAGCGTCATCACCGAGGACATCCGCGAGCTCGCCATCATCATCACCACGCGCCACTGGGGGGCGACCTACGCCTATTCCGCGCACGAGGCGCAGGCCCTGGACAGCGGTCTTACGCCCGCCCTCGTGGCCGCCGTCATGGCGGGGGAGGCGCCTACCGAAGGCACAGACCTCGAACTATGCGTTCACAGGTACTGCACCGAATTGCTCGAAACCAAAAAGGCGTCGGACGCCGCCTATCAGGAGGCGTTTTCCCTGCTCGGCGAGAAGGGCGTGGTCGACTTGACCGCCCTCGTGGGCTTTTACTCGGCCATCTCCCTGACGCTCAACGCTTTCGAGATTCCGCCCGTTACGTGAGGGGGAGTTTATTTTCCGTCAAGAATATATTTTATGCTGGCTCTACCCGCGCTATGTCGTTTGTGTATTCATTTTATCGACTGACCAAATTCAATATTCGTAATTTTTATGGCGATAATTATACGAAAATATGATATACTTCTTCTATGGTGAGAAAAAGAACACACGAAATACGAGATCCCATCCATGTATTTATCAGACTGGATTCTGATGAGCGGAAAGTTCTTGATTCTCCTCCCTTTCAGCGATTGCGCCATATCCACCAACTGGCTTTAAGCTATCTCGTCTACCCGGGCGCAACTCACAAGAGGTTCGAGCATTCACTCGGCGTGATGGAACTCGCGAGCAAAATATATGATGTCGTGACGGAGCCGGAAAATGTTTATCAGGAATCCGCTTCCGTCAGAAATATTATTCCAAAGTATAGGGACCTCGATCATCTGAAATGGCGAAGAACATTGAGGCTCGCAGCGCTATGCCATGACCTGGGCCATCTGCCGTTTTCCCATGCGTCGGAAGAATTGTTGCCGCAGGGTTGGGATCATGAGCGCATAACGATGGAAATGATTTTGAGCGAGGGGATGGAGAATGTTTGGAAAGAAATAGATGTGCAGCCGCAGAATGTCGCCAAATTAGCGATTGGACCCCAAAAATCGAAAGATTATATGAATGTTGATCTCGATGAATGGGAGAGCATTTTATCGGAAATTATCACGGGGGATGTTTTCGGGGCCGACAGGATGGATTATCTGCTGCGTGATTCGTATCACGCGGGCGTTGCTTACGGGAAATTTGATCATTACCGCCTGATTGACACAATGAGAATTTTGCCGAAACAAGAAACGGGTGGTTCTCAGGAACCGGTTCTGGGTGTCGAAGAAGGCGGCCTGGAATCCGCCGAGGCATTGCTGCTTGCGCGATATTTCATGTTCTCGCAAATATATTTTCACCCAGTACGCCTCATTTATGATGAGCATTTGTCGGATTTCTTGAAATCGTGGTTGGATGGGGGGATGTTCCCAACGGATTGCGCCGGGCATTTGAAACATACGGACAATGAAGTAATATCCGCCATGTTATCTATCGCCGGAGACGAGTCGCATCCCGCCCATTTGCATGCTGACCGCATAGTTCATCGACGGCATTTCAAAAGTATCTATAGGCCGACTGCCGAAGACAGAAAACTTTCGGTCTTGAAACCGGGCAGGAAAATATATGAAGCTGCATCTAGGGAATTTGGCGAGAAACATGTAAAGCATGTTCAAGCAAATCAGGAGAATGACGAGAATAATTTTCCGGTTCTCGTTCAGGGAAGGAGAATCGCGGAAGCAGCAAGCGAGAAAGAAACGTTTTCGAGGGTTCCCCCGGCTTCTTGCGATCATGTTTTCGTTTCATCCGAAATTAGGAATCGAGCCAGTGACTGGCTCAGAAAAAATAGAGAGGAAATCCTTTCATCCGCCGAGGGGGGATAGGAGACATGGAGCGATTCGAGAGGGCCGCCGTCTTGTTGTCCTTGATCGAGAAGCTACGGGACGGCCACAGTTGGTGCGGGGAGACGCACGTTCAAAAAAGCACCTATTTCTTGCAGGATTTATGGGGCGTCCCGCTGGATCTCGATTTTATTCTTTACAAACATGGACCCTTTTCCTTTGATTTGAGCGACGAGATATCCTGGATGCGGGCGAATGATGTTCTCAAATTGCAGCCGCAACGGCGTCCCTATGGGCCGAAACTGGTGCCCGCCGAAAACGCGGAAGTCTTGAAAAAAGCCTATCCCGAACCAATACAAAAATACGCAAAAGAAGTGCAGGCGAGCGCGGACAAATTCGCTGACATGGGCGTAGCAGCCTTGGAGAGATACGCCACGGCGTATTATGTCTCGAAAGAGAAAAAGGAGATAACCCCCAATGCGATGGCGGCTGAAATCGTCGAGCGAAAACCGCATATCAGCTTTGACGAGGCACAGGAGGCCGTTGCGTTCGTTGCTCGGTTAAGAAGCGCATTGTCGGAGTCGTGAATGATGCGCGCTCGTTTTTGCGCCACGCAAAACTTTCTTCTCTCAGCCATTCGAATCAAATAGCGCGCCGGATCGTCCTCACTCCGGCGCCCGGCCGCTGCGCTGCGTGAGACCCAGAAGTCTTTCCTGGATTTCCCCGTTCCATGCGCCCGCCTGCATCCGCCAGACCCAGTTGCCCTGCGGGACGCCGGGGCGGTTCATTCGGCCCTCGTTGCCGAGACCGAGCACGTCCTGGGCGGGGATGACGGCGAGCGCGGCCCGTGATTTCATCGCCGCGCGGATCATCGACCAGTTGATGTCCTCGGGCTCTCCCCCGAAGGTCCTGAGCGCCGTGGCGCGCGAGATGGCGAAACCGGCGGGCGTTTCGTTGCGGAGAATCGGGTCCGCGCCGTGGAACCAGCCGAGAGCCGTATCGTTGTCGTGCGTGCCGGTGTAAACGACCGTGTTCTCGGGAATGTTGTGGGGGAGATGGGGGTTGTCCGGGCTGCCGTCGAAGGCGAACTGCAACACGCGCATGCCGGGCAGGCCGAAGCGATCCCGCAGGGCGTGGACGTCGTCTCCCACCGAACCCAGGTCCTCCGCGATGAGCGGCAGCGCGCCCAATTCCTCCTCCATGGCGCTGAAAAAGGCTTCTCCCGGCCCCTCGCGCCAGGCGCCGTCTTTGGGAGATTCAGCACCTGCCGGGATCGCCCAGAAGCGCGCGAAGCCGATGAAATGATCGAGGCGCAAGGCGTCGAAGCGGGCGACGTTCACGGCCATGCGCATCTTCCACCAGGCGAAATTCTCATCAAAGTGCGCGGCCCAGTCGTAGAGGGGATTCCCCCAGTGCTGGCCATCCTCGTTGAAGTAATCGGGCGGCGCGCCCGCATAGGCGCTCGGCCGGCGCGATTCGTCGAGTTCGAACAGGTGCGTCCTCGCCCATACGTCCGCCGAATCGTGGGCGACGTAGATGGGGACGTCGCCGATGAAGCCGACCCCAATGCCTGCGGCGTAGTCCTTGAGCGCGCGCCACTGGCGGTCGAAGAGGAATTGCTCGAAATGCGCATAGCGTATGTTTTTATCAAAGTCGGTGTCATCGGGGTTTTTATGCCTCGCATCCTCGGGCCACTCCCACCAGGGAGCACCGCCGAAAGCGCGTTTTAGCGCCCGGAACCTCGCGTAGTCGGCCAGCCAGCCGGCTTGCGCCTCGCAAAACGCCGTAAACGCCGCGTCGCGCGCCCCGCCGTCGTTCGAGAAGGTCTCGAACGCTTTTGCGAGCAGTGATTCGTGTACTTCGAGCGCCTGGGCAGGCTCGATATCTCCATCGTCGGGCAGGCGATGGTTCTCCAAATCTTCCGGAGAGAGGAGGCCTTCTCCGGCGAGTCTTTCGAGCGATATCAGCAGGGGGTTTCCCGCGAACGTGGATGAGGAGACATAAGGGGAGCCCGTCTCGTCGGTGGGGCATACGGGCAGCATCTGCCACCAGCTCTGGCCGGAGGACGCGAGCTGATCGACGAACTCGAACGCTTTGCCGCCCAGATCACCGAAGGCGGCATCGCCCGGCAGCGAGGTGGGGTGCAGCAGGACGCCGCTTGTTCTTGCGTGAAAAGGATTTTCCTGGTTCATTCCAAGGCCCGTTCACCGGAGAAAATTTTGCGCCTTCGCTTCACCTCGTCCAGGGGGCGCCGGTCTCGCCGCCTGCATACAGATATGACACGGCGCGCGCCGTTTATTCAAGAATAAAAGCATAATTCCCTAGTGTCCCTCACCCAGGGGGAGCTTCACGGCGTCACCGGTGCGCGCCGATTCCTCCATGGCGATGGTCACTTCCAGGGTCTGGCGCGCGTCCTCCGCCGTGGCGAGATGGCAGGGCCGCCCCGTGGAGAGGTGATCCAGCCAGCTTCTGGTCTCATCGCCGATGGGGCCGTACATGGTATCGAGCGCCCAGTCGCCCGAAGACGTGCTGCCGAGAAAGACCATCGGCAGGTTGTGGTCGGGAACGTAGGCGTGCGGATAACCCTTCTCGGTGTAGAGGATGTTCTCCTTGTGGTCTTCGTCGAAGAGCATCACGCCGTCCGTGCCGATGACTTCCAGACGGATGCTCTGCCCGGCGGTGGGGTACTTCGCGGGCAGGGCGTAGCATATCCCCAGGTTCACGGTCGCGCCGTCGGCGAAGGTCATGATCGTCCAGCTCACGTCGTCCACCTTCGGGTAGCCCGCCTCCTTGAAGACGAAGCCGCCTCCCCGGCAGATCACTTCGACGGGCGGGTTGCCCTCCATGAACCAGCACATCATGTCGACCCAGTAGGTGAGAACGTCGAGTACGGGCGTGGCGTCCGCCGAGCGCTTGAGTATCTCGAACGCCTGCGCCCTGGTGTTGAATACGCGGCCCGTAGCACCGATGAGCCTCCCGAGTCGGCCCTCCTTGATTTGTTCTTTCCCCAGGAAATAGCGCCGCTTGTAGCGCATGATGTAGCCCACGCGGAGGTCGGTATCGTATTTCTCCGCCGTGGTGAGCAGGCGGTCGGCGTCCTCGAGCGTCATGGCGATGGGCTTTTCCACCAGCACGGGCTTGCCGAGCTCCAAGGCCTGGAGCACCGGCTCCACGTGGGCGAACTCGGAAGTCGAGACGATGACGGCGCCGACGTCGGGATGAGAGATGACCTCCTCGTTGCTGTCGGACGCCACCTGCGCGCCCACGCGTTCGCCGAGCGCTTTGGCGCGTTCGGGCTCGGCGTCCGAGATGGCCAGAAAGCGCACGGCAGGGTGCTGCGCCGCGAGGCGCGAGCGGTGTGTTCCGATGCGCCCGGCGCCCACGACGGCGACACCGAGTTCGTTCCTGTCGAAAAGCGTCAACGCGAGCCTCCTCGATGACTTGGATAAGAACAACGCGCGGCATTCTACGCCCCGTGCGACTCGCCTTCAATCGGGATCGCGAGTCGCTGCAGGCAAGTCGCCGCTTTGAATGTTCGGGAGTTTTTAGGTGATTGGTTCGGGCGAGGCGACGCGCCTCAAAGAAGCAGGCGGTCGTCCATGCGCGAGCGCGTAAGCACCTCGTGCCCCTCTTCGGTGATGAGCACCGTCTCCTCGATGCGCACGCCGCCGCCTCCGGGCACGTCGGGCACCCAGATGAGCGGCTCGATGGCGAACACCATGCCCGGCTCGAGGTCCACTTCTTCCGAGTCCGGGTCGGGCTCGCCGATGTAGGGAGGTTCGTTGGGAGATGTGCCCACCGCGTGGCCGATGCTGAGTGAGAACCAGTTCTTCCTCAAGCCGTATTTCTCGCCCGTCTCCCAGATGCGCTCGGCCACCTGCTTGTTCGTGAATCCGGGGCGGGTGCGCTCGAGTCCCAACTCCAGGGATTCATGCACGGCCGTGTAGATTTCCTTTTGCCGTTTCGAGGGCTTTCCGCAGATCATCGTCCGGGCCACGTCGCCGAAATATCCGTTCCACTGCGCGCCGATGTCGATGAACACCAGGTCGCCGCTGCGGATGATCTTGTCGCTCGCGAAGCGGTAGGGCGGCGACATGTGTTCGCCCGAGGCGACGAAAGGGGAGACCAGATGCGCCATTTCGCCCCCGTAGTGGTGAAGCACCTTCATCGCGTCCGCCGCCACGTCGCACTCGCGCTTTCCCGCCCGCACGCTGTCCATGGCCTCCTCATTGACGGCGTCGGCGATCGCGCAGGCCTCGCGGATCATGTAGACCTCCTCGGGCATCTTGTGCCGGCGAACCTTGTGCATGAACGAATCGCCGTTCACGAACTCCACGTCGCCCAGATGCTTCTGGTAGGCGCTGAACTGGATGAACGTCATCAGATCCAGGCCCACCCGCTTGCCGATGAGGCCCATCTCCTCGAAGAGGGGGCGCAGCGTCTCGCGGATCATCTTGTCCACGAGGGGCTGCTCCTCCATCTTCGCCAGGTGATGGAATTTCTCTATCCAGGGCATGTCGCGCGAGACGCGGGGAATCTCCCCGCCGTTGGTCATGACGTGCGCTCTTCCCTCCCGGGGGAGGATGACGGCGTTTCTCGTACCTTCCCGATGCGCCAGGAATGAAGAGCGCATGCTCGTGAGGTAGCGCACGTTCTCCACCTTCCAGAGGAAAAGGGCGTCGATATCCTGCTCGGCCATCGCCTTTTGGGCCTTCTCCACGCGCTTTCGGCGGAGTGCGCCCATGTCGACGCGTTCCTCATAGTCGACGTTGAATTGGCCCCGCGCGAATCCCGGCATGTATTTCTTCTCCTCTGGCGGGACGCCCGCGCGGCGAGAATGGCACACCGCGCTCAGCGACCCGAAAGTTTTTTGTGAGGTAACGAATCGTTCTTAAGGCTCTTCCACCAGTTCGATCACGACGTTGTCGGGCGCGATGATGAAGGCCGTCCGCGAACCCAGAACGCCGTCTCCCGGTTTTTTCGTGAAGACGACGCCGGCTTTCTCCAGGCGTTCGGCCACTTCGTCGATGCCTTCCACCTGGATTCCGAAATGGTGGAGGCCGCGGCCCACCTTCGCTATCGAATCGTCCTCATCGGACCTCAAGCCGCGAATGCGTATCTCCACCTCGCCCAGCATGACGCTGATGTAGGGGGATCCGCGGTATTCGATCTCCGGCGTGAACAACTCGCCGCCGAAGTGGTTGATGTAGAAATCCGCCGCCGCCTGCGGGTCCTTGGCGACGTGGTGCACGTGATGGGTTCGTGATGCCACCCTTTTTCCTCCCTTGTTCGTGATGGTCCTAGAGACCGTCTCCTACGGCGACGTAGGCGCCGCCCGGTACGGGGTTTTCCTCCTCGCTCCGCGCGCCCCACTCGCCTGTGATGGCGTACATCGCGCGCACCTTCTTCATGTTGTTCCCGCCGTCGCTCGAAAAGAGCATGTTGTGCGTGTCGCGGAACCATTTTTCCAGGAAATTCTCGCGCTGAACGCCCACGCCCGCGTGAATCTCCATCGCCATCTTCGTGACGTCACAGGATATCTCGTGCGCGAAGGCGCTGGCGGTGAGCGTCATGGGCGGGTCGATGGGAATCTCGTGGCGCATGTCCTGACGCCATGCCGCGTAGTGCACGTAGGCGCGCGCCGCCTGGATTTTCGTGTACATGTCGACGAGCTTGATGCCGACCGACTGGTGGTGCGCGATGGGTCGTCCGCTCTGTTTGCGGTTTTGCGCGAATTCGAGCGATTTCTCATACGCCGCGCGCGCCACGCCGATCTGGCCCGCCGCGTTGATGAGGGCGTCGCCGCGCAGGTGGCGCCGGATGTAGGAGACGCCGCAGTTCTCTGGTCCCAGGCGGTACTTGGCGGGGACGACCGCGTCCTCGAAGATGATCTCCGCGTTCTGGTTCAGGCGGTAGCCCATCTTGTTGTGCACCTTGCCCATCTTCACGCCGGGCGCGTCCGTGGGCACCATGAGGAGGGAAGCCCCCTGCTCGACGCCCACGTCTGCGTTCGTGCGCACGAACGTGAACATGAGGCGCGCCCAGCCCACGTTGGAGATGAAGTGCTTCTTCCCGTTCACGATGTAGTTGTCCCCGTCGAGCACGGCGGTGGTCTGGTACCCGCCGTCCGCCCCGTTGTAGGGGAGCTGGTTCTCCGAACCCGATTGTGGCTCTGTCGTCGCCGTTCCGATGAGGAACGTGGGGTCGCTCACGTACTCGCGCATCCAGTAGTCCGCCAGTTCCGGGTCTCCCAGCAGCTCGCTCGCGAGGATGTGGGCGATCTTCGTGGAGGAGAGCATGAACCCCGTGGCGCCCCTGTCGCCCCAGGAAATCTCTTCACCCACGATGCAGTGCGTGAGCAGGTCGTCCACGCCGCCGCCGCCGTATTCCTTGGGGATGCTCATCGTTCGGAGGCCCGTCTTGTCGAGTTTTTCGAGAAGATGGGGCATGTAGGCGCAATCGAGCGGGTCGTCTTTGTGATCCAGTTCCAGGCTGATGGGCCGGATTTCGTCCCGCGCGAATTCATGCGCGATCCTTTGATACTCTTTTTGTTCGTCGGTCATTCGGTAGTCGTACATGGGTCTCCTTCCTTCCAGTGATGGGCGGGTCTACCCCGCCGGAGCCATTCGCGTCTATTCGTCCTCTTCGAGCACCTCCGCCACTTCCACGGGCTCGCCGCGCTCCCATGAGCGCATGGCCGCCCACACGGCGCCCAGGACGTGGAGTCCTTCGGGTCCGCCCACCTCGGGCGGGCGTTTATCCCGGACGGCGCCTGCGAAATCCTTGAATTCTTCTATCAGGTAGTCTTGTCTCGGGTATTCCTCATACGGGATCTCTTCGCGCTTCTCCCCGTCCGGTCGCAGGATTTTGATGCCCTCCCACCTGTCGTGGTAGAGGTTCGCCTCATCCCCGTAGGCGTTCATGAAATAGGTGTAGCGCCCGTTCGGCGTACGTGGGCTGATGAAGCTCGTCCCCAGCGTGCCGAGCAGGCCGGATTCGAACTCGAACCACACGACGCTCACGTCGGGAATTTCCGATTTTGTCTTTATTTTGCTGAACGCCGCCGACGCGCGCTTTATCGGCCCGTAGAGATACAGGAGGTTGTCCACCTGGTGGATGGCCACCTGGAGGAGCGGGCCGCCGGGGGAGCCTTCCGCGTACCATTGCCAGTTGTCCGGCGTGTAGTGAAGCCCCCGGTCGTTCGAGTAGTTGGTCTCGGCCATCGCCAGGGTGCCGATGGTTCCCTCATCGAGCAGTTGCTTGAAGAGGCGATGGCCCTTGAGCCATCTCGAACTCGCGCCTACGCCCAGGGTAACGCCCGCGTCCTCACAGGCGCGGATCATCTTCTTGGCATCCGGGATGGAGGCGGCGATCGGCTTGTCGACGAGCACGTGCTTTCCTTGCTCGGCCGCCGCCATCGCGAGTTCGGCGTGCTTGTTGTTGGGCGCCGCGATGACCACGGCGTCCACCTCTGGATGCCGGACCACGGCCTCGTAGCTCGCCTCCTCGCCGCATGAGAATTTTTCGCTGAACGCCTTTCGTTTTTCGGGCGTTCTGGTGAAGCACGTGGTGATCTTCATCCCGGGCGTTCTCTCGATGTAGGACGCCAGTGTGTTGCCCCAGCGGCCCAGCCCGACCACGGCCACCCTCAATGGATCGCTCATCTTGTTTCTCTCCTCATTCCGTAACGAACTCACAACGATTTCAAACGCGGGTCCAGCACGTTTCTCAGCCAGTCGCCCACGAGGTTCGCCCCCAGGACCGTCACCGTGATCGCCAGACCGGGCAGGGTGACGACCCACCAGGAGGTGTAGAGGTGCACCTTGCCGTCGCTGAGCAGACCGCCCCAGGTGGGCGTGGGCGGCGGAACGCCGAGACCCAGAAAGCTCAGGCCCGCCTCGATGATGATCATCCTTCCGAGATACAGGGAGGCGATGATGATGACGGGGGCCAGCACGTTCGGGAGAATGTGGCGGACGATGATGCGGAAATGACTCCCGCCGATGCTCCGCGCCGCCTGGACGAACTCCTGTTCACGCAGCGTGAGCACCTCGCCGCGCACGACGCGGGCGTAGATGACCCAGATGCGCATCGACATCACGAGTATGAGCACGACGAGGCTCGGCCCCACGATGGCGATGGTCGCCAGCGCCAGCAGGATGAACGGAAAGGAGAGCACAAGGTCCACGAGCCGCATGAGCAGAAAATCCACTTTTCCGCCGAAATAGCCCGCCACCAGCCCCACGCAGAGACCGAAACATCCCGTGAGCAGAACGGCGAAAAAGCCCACCAGCAGCGAAATGCGCGCGCCGTAGATGAGCCTGCTCAGAAAATCCCGCCCCAGGTGGTCCGTGCCGAGCAGATAGATTTGTTGGCCGTCCGACCACATGGGCGGCTTCAGGTTTCTGTCCAGGAGTTGGGCCTGGGGGTCCATGGGCGCGAGCAATGGCGCGAAGACGGCCATCACCACCACGGTTATGAGGATGATGCAGCCCAGCAGCGCGGACTTATCCTTCCACAAGGACGCCCATACCCTCGGGCGCTCGGGGAGCGCTTCGAGCTCCATGGTTTCCTGAATCGCGAGCGCTTGTTCTCTCATTCGTAACTGATCCGCGGGTCGAGATAGGCGTAGACCAAGTCCACCGTCAGATTGATGATCACGAACCCCGACGCCAGAAGAAACACGGCGGCCTGGACGATCGGGAAATCGCGGTTCGCGATCGAATCGACCACCAGCCGCCCGACCCCCGGCCAGGCGAAAACCACCTCGATGATTACCGTTCCGCCGAGAAGAATGCCCAAATCCAGCCCCATGACGGTGACGATGGGGATCGAGGAATTCTTCAAGGCGTGGACCATGAGCACGATTTTCTCGCTCAGCCCCTTCGCCCGCGCCGTGGTGATGTAGTCCTGGCGCAGCACCTCCAGCATCTGGGAGCGCATGAGCCTCGCGAGCCGGGCGAGGTGATACGTGGAGGCGGCGAAAGCCGGCATGATGAAATGCTCCCACCCGCCTCGGCCGAAGGAAGGCAGAAGCCCCAGCGTCACGGAGAAGAACATGATGAACATGATCGCCAGCCAGAAATCCGGAACCGCCTGCATCAGCACCGTGATGCCCACGCAGCTTTTGTCGTAAGCCGAGCCTTCCCGGAAGGCCGCCAGGCAGCCGAAGGGAATCCCGATGATGACGGCGAAAACGAAGGCCCCGACCGCCATCTCAATCGTCGCCGGAAAATGTTCCAGAACGAGGCCCATGGCCGATTCGCCGTGTTCGGTGGATTCTCCGAAGTTCCCCTGCAAGGCGTTTTTGAAAAAACGCCCGTACTGCACGTGGAGCGGCTGGTCGAACCCCATGAGTTTTCTCAGGTGCTCGATGTCTTCGTGGGTCGCATCGGTATCGAGCATCACCAGGACGGGGTCGCCCGTCATGTGAAGCAGGAGAAACACGATGATCATGACGCACTTGAGGAGGACGATTGCCTGAATCAAGCGCTTTACGACATATCCGGCCATTGAGCCACCCAGCGGCAGACGTTAAATCAAAATCACCGGCCAGGGCGTGGTTGATTCACGCCCCGGCCGGAGTTTCGCTTCGAATGATAAAATCGTTCCTACTTGAGGCCGACCTCGGCGGCTATCAGCTTTCCGTCGGCGCGCGGTTTCCAGTCTATCTTCTTGTTAGCGCCGAAGATGCGGAAGGTCTGATACAGCGGAACGATCGGCACCTTCTCATGGCGCAATACGCGGGCGATTTCCTGGTATTTCTTCTCCCGCGCCTTGTTGTCCAGCGTCGAGCGCGCGTCGTTGATCATCGCGTCCACGGCCTTGTCGCGGAATCCGCCGTAGGCCGAGCGGCTGCTGATCGCGCCGGCGAACATGTGCTCCGCGCTGAAGGCCGTGTTCATCCGCGCGAGGTAGTACAGGAACGGCTTCACGTTCTTCTTGTACTTGCTGAAGATGATCTTCTTCATCGCGCCCCATTCCATCACGCGGACGTTCGCCTTGATGCCGACTTTCCCCCACTGGCCCGCGATGCCCTCGAGCGCTTCCTTGCCCATCATGAAGCGTCCGCGGGGGATGTACACGTCGAAGGAGAATCCCTTCGCGAACCCGGCTTCGGCGAGCAGCTTCTTCGCCTTTTCGGGATCGTAGGGATAGGGCTTGAGTTCGGGGTTGAAGCCGAAGCTCGCGGGACCCTGAATGATCGCCACCGATTTGGCGAAGCCCATCATCACGTTCTTGGTGATGGCCTCGCGGTTGATCGCCAGGTTCATGGCCCTGCGGACCCGCACGTCCATCCAGGGCGCGCCTTCCTTAATGACCATCAGGATGTAGTTGGTGCGCGGCGACTGCTTGGCGATGACGTCCGTTTTGCCGCCCGCCCGGACGCGCTCGCTCAGGGCCGGAGGCAGGTTGTCGATGACGTCCACGTCGCCCGAGATGAGCGCGGAGACGCGCGTGGTGGACTCGGGGATGAACTTCACGACCGCCGTCTTCACCCTGGGTTTTCTCCAGGCGTTGGGGTTCGCCTCGTAGACGACTTCCTGGCCCTTGCGCCATTTCTTCATCACGAAGGGACCGCTGCCCACCGGGTTGCGGGAGAGGTGCTTCTTGTCGTGTTTCTTGTAGTAGTCGGGAGGCACGATGAAGCCGTAGATCGCCAGGAACGGCGGGAGCATGGGGTCGGGTTTTTTCGTGTGAATCCGGACCGTGTGCTCGTCGACCACTTCGAGTTTCGACATGCTCTTGAAGTAGCGGTACTGCCTCGATTTCATCTTGGGGTCGAGGATCCGCTCGAAACTGAACTTGACGGCCGCCGCGTTCACGGGGTCGCCGTTGCTGAACTTCACGCCCTTCCTGAGCTTGAACTCCCACACCTTGGGGCTCACCATCTCGTAGCTCTCGGCGAGCTGGTTCGTCATGGAGCCGTCGGGAGCGCGCGCGAGCAGCGTCTCGAAAACGTTCGGGTGATGCATCGAAATCGGCAGGGAACTGAAGGTGTGCGGATCGAACGTCGTAAGCGCGCCGGCCATGCCCAGCACCACCTTCCCCTTGGGCGCCGCCTTCACTCCCACGGGGAGCAAAAGCAGCGACAGAACAACCATCCAGAGCCAAAGCCTTTTCATCTCTTGTTCCTCCTCTTAGGTAAGAATCAAACAAGCCGTCAGAGACAAACCAATTCATCCGTACTCGTGTTCAGCGGTTCATAACCACCATCCGTGACCAGATAGGTTTCACCCCAGAAAATCTGGCGGTTGGGTCCCAGGTTGAACATGGGATGCGTCGTCACCACCATTCCGGGTTCAAGGTCTCCCTCGGATACCGGCGTGATCATGTAATCCGTGAGGTCCAGGCCCGTGAGGTGCACCAGACCGTAGGGCCACACCTCGTAGCCGTGTTTCTCGAAAACGTCGTTCATCGCCGTGACCATGCCGACCATCGGCTTCCCCGGCCCGAGATGCTCCAGCGAGGCGTCGCGCGCCTCGCGCACCACTTGGTGGGCGTCGACCAGCCACTTCTCCGCCTCGCCCAGCGCCAGAACCCGCACGATCTGGTTCCAGTATCCCTTAACGCGCGGGGAGATTTCCAGCAGGACGGCGTCGCCCTGCTTGATGGGCCGATCCGTCTGGGGAATCACGTAGCCCCAGGGCGCTTCGCCGCCGTTCGCCATGCTCGCCAGGCCCATCATGTTGAAGTTCTCAACTCCCCCTTCAGGGATGATCACCCGGTCCATCTCGGCGCGCATGTCGAGCTCCGTTACTCCTTCACTTATGAAACCGCAGAGGTGATCCCACACCTTGTCACCCAGCCGGGCCGCGTGGCGCGACACTTCGACTTCCTCATCGCTTTGGACGAGGCGCAGCTTCCAGACGAGATCTCCCGCTTCCACCCATTCTTTCGCGCTCACCTGATCCACAAGCTGCTGGTGCCAGGCCACGGGGATGATGGCGAGAGAGGAGATTCCGATTCTGGAGCTTGAGGAGGTTATCTCGTTCAGATAATTGCACGCCTGCTTCGGAACGGGCGTCATGGCCTCGCAGCGGGTGTCGGAAATCCAGCCGTTTCGCAGGGATTCGATTCGCTGGTTCTCCACCCCCACGAACAGGACGGGTTCCCCCTCGCGCGGGAAGACCAGAACCTGCTGGCCGGAGAACGAGATGAAATTGCTGACGTAGGCCAGGTTCCCCGTGCGCGGCCCCTGGCGGCCGCTGTTGCCGTAGACGACGAGAACGTCCAGATCCTCGCGCTCCATTGCCGCTCTTAGATTCGCGTGGCGGCGATCACGCTCTTTGGTCGATAACCCCAACTTTCCTCTCCTTCGTATTGCGTACCGTTAAAAGATCACTTTACCGCCCGAGACGGCCATGTTCACGCCCGTCACGTAAGCGGCCTCATCGCTGCAGAAAAACACCACGGCGCCGGCGACGTCCTCGGAGCGCCCCAGGCGCTTCATCGGGATGGCGTCGATGTATTCTCTTTGATAATCCTCCGCATGGAGGATGGGCCGCTCCGTTTCGGTGAGGCCCGGTGAGACCATGTTGACCGTGACGCCGTAGGGGCCCATTTCCACGGCCAGGTTTTGCGAGAAATAGAGCAGGGCGGATTTGACGGCCCCGTAGGAATTCGTGCGGGCGCGCTTCTCACCCAGGACGGTGGAGAGGACGTTGACGATGCGGCCCCGGCCCCGCTCCTGCATACCCGGCAGCGCCGCCTGGCAGCAATGGAAAGCGCCTTTGAGCATCACCTGAACCTGGGGCTCGTAGTCCTCCTCCCAGTTCATCTCCATGAAGGCTCTGCCCTTCACGAGCCTGCGCGCGTTGTTGACGAGAATTTCGACGCCGCCCATTCGTTTTTCGCATTCCCCGAACATGCGCTCCACCTCGTCATGCCGGCTCACGTCGGCCTGGACGCAGAAGGCGCTGCCGCCTCCTTCTTGAATCGCTTTCGCGGTTTCCTGCGCCGCCGCCTCACCTGCGTGGTAGTGCACGGCGACGGTAGCGCCTTCGCGCGCCAATGCGTGGGCGATGGCTTTGCCAATACCGCGCGTTGCGCCGGTAACGAGCGCAGCGCGTCCTTCGAGTTTCATGCGGCACTCATCCAAAGGGTGAACGAAAAAACATCAATTAGTGCAACCAGCGAAAGCAATTCTCGCCTCAAAGCCTTAACGAAAAATGTGAATTAAATCTTGAATAATGGTATTATATTTAATACCATTAAAGATCGCAAGTGTTATTTTCGCGAAGATGTCCATTTTCAACGAAGTTGTGATATGTGAAACTTGCGCCTTGCTTGATACTTGAAGCCCGTCGGTTTACGAGGATGTGGAAAGTGAGGAGAGGATGCGGGAACTGATTGCGGAAAAACCGTTTTCGAACGAATTCATCCCTTACTACTACCAGATCGCGAATCTCTTGCGCGGCAAAATCGAAAGCGGAGAACTGTTCGCGGGCATGAAGCTCCCCAAGGAATTGGACCTTTCCAAACATTTCGGCGTCAGCCGGGTCACCCTGCGGCAAGCCCTCGCCATACTGGAGAAAGAGGGGCTCCTGACGCGCGAGCGCCGCAAGGGCACGTTCGTGAACCACGGGGGCGTGAAATCGAAGATGATTCAACTCACCGGCGTCGTCTGGGAGGAGGGCGCGGGCGGGGAGGATCTGCGGGTCATATCGACAGAGGAGGTGGACGCTTCGGCCCGGCTTCAGAAATTCTTCGGCTTGGGCGACGGGGAGAAGTTGACCAGGGTCCAGCGCCTGAGGATGGCGGAGAAAACGCCCCTTTGCTACGTGATGAACTATCTGCCCGGAAAGCTCGGGAAGGACATCCCGCAAGAAGATATCCGCACCCGCAGCATGCTCCACATCCTGAAGAGTCGGCTGAACATCCCGCTGGGCAAGATTCAGCAGACGTTCGAGGCGCGCATCGCCGAGAGTGACGTTGCCGACCATCTTTCCATCGGCGTCCTGGCGCCGGTTTTGTATGTGGAAACCTTCGTCTACAGCAAGAGCGGGGAGCCCGTCGAATTCTCTCAAATCTATTATCGCGGAGACCAGCACCGATACAGAGTGGAACTCGTAAGCGAGTAGTCCCTCGCGTCTCCTGCTTCGCGTTTTTCCAGATTATCTCTTGATGGGAGGGGCAAGATGCCCAAGAAGAAGAACACGATAAGAACCATCGGTTTCATCGGCCTGGGCCTCATGGGACAGGCGTTTTCCAAAAACCTCATCGCAGACGGCCAACGCCTCGTGGGAACCGACGTGCTGGCGGGAGCGAGGCGGAAGTTCAGGAGCCTGGGAGGAGAGGTCCTGGACTCGCCCCGCGCCGTGGCCGAAGCCGCTGAAGTGGTATTCATCTCTGTTCCCAACTCGAAGATATCCCTTCAGACCGCACGAGGGAAAGACGGTTATCTGGCCTGCGCGCCCGAATCCGCGCCCGATGTCGTGCTCGACACGACGACTTCGGATCCTGAGGATTCGAAAAAACACGCAGGACTGTGCCGGGAGAGGGGAATTCCCTATCTGGACGCCAGCGTGAGCGGCAACAGCGACCACGTGACGAATCGGGAGGGCTTGTTTCTCGTGGGCGGGAACAGGAAAGCCTACGACAAGGTGGCGCCGCTTCTGGAGACGATGCTGTCCGACCAGGTTTACTGCGGGCCGTCGGGCTCCGGGGCCAAGATGAAAGTGGTCGTGAACTACATGACCTCGATGGGGCGCTGCGTCATCGCCGAGGGCTTGAGGCTGGGGATGCGCAGCGGATTCGGGAAAGATTTCTTGTTCGACACGCTCAAGAGAAGCCGCGCGGGCGACTCGAGCGGGTTCCATGGCCACGGCGGCATCATGGTGCGGGGCCGGTATCGCCGTCCCCGGAGCACCCTGAACGTCATCCGGAAGGACATCGGGCTTGGTCTCAGACTGGCCAGGAGAAACGGCGCCGTGACGCCCGTAGGCAACGCATGCGCGCCGCTGTACAGGGAAGGCGCGCGCGCAGGCAATGGAGAACTGGACAGTGCGGCCGTGTATCTCTCCTACCTGGAGCGGGAAAACAAGAAATAGGACGCCTCTTGCGTCCTTTGGAATGGATGAGGAAAGGAATGCGCGCAATTTCAACAATGGAGGTGGACGTTGCCGGGTGAAGCGCAAGATTCAGCGGATAAGGAATCCACGCTCGTCGTCGTGGGTGATATGGAGATCGACCGCGCAGAACCCCGGAATACGTTCTCGGAGGTCGCCTCGTATCTGAAAGCGGCCGATCTGCGCTTCGGCGGCCTGGAAGCGTCGATGTCCCGGCTGGGCGCGCCCGCGAGCGGGAAGATCGTGATGCGCCATGACCCGGTGATGATTCAGGGCTATCTCGAAGGCGGCTTCGAAGTCCTGGCGTTCGCCAGCAACCATTGCATGGACTACGGGGTCGAGCCGTTCGTCGAGACGATGGAGCTGCTCGAGCGAAACGGAATCATATATTCGGGCGCGGGCCGGAACATCCAGGAAGCGCGGACGCCCGCCGTCATCGAGCGAGGCGGCGTGCGGTACGGTTTTTTATCCTACGTGCTGGAACTCCCCCTGGGCTGGGGCGCAGGTCCGGCAAAGCCCGGCGTCGCGCCCATCCGGCAGGATGCGCTCTACGGCCCCCCGTATGTCAACGAAGAAGACTTGGAGGCGATGATCGCCGACGTCGAACGCACGCGGCCGCGGGTCGATTTCCTTCTGGCCTCGTTCCACTGGGGCGCGAGCCAGAGCCGCACGCTCACCCTTTCCCAGCAGGCGGCGGCGCACGCGGCTGTCGAGGCGGGGGTGGACGTCGTCGTCGGCCACCATCCCCACATCGTGCAGGGGGTCGAGGTGTATCGCGGTCGGCCCGTTTTCTACGCGCTCGGCAACTTCGTTCTGGATCACGACCACCCGATGTTCCTGCCCACGGCGCGCGAGTCGATTTGCCTGAAGCTGACCTTGAGAGGCGGGGCGCTCAGCCGGGCGGCGATATCGCCCGTTTTGATCGAAGCGGACGGCAGCCCCCGGATTCTCGGCGGGGAGGAGCCGAAATCGGCTGAAATACTGGGCACTCTTGAATCGCTCTCCGGGAAGCTGGGGACGCAGATTGAGATCCTCCGGGGCGAGGGGGTCGTCTCGTTTTGAATACTCGGCATGTCCCTCCATTTGGCCGAAGTGCGGGAAGAACACCGTGGACTTGAGTGGAAAAATTTTCGTCATCACGGGTGCGGCCCGTGGTATCGGGGCGGACGCGGCGCGCAGGTTTTCGGGCATGGGAGCGAAAGTGGCGGCCCTGGACGTGGAAGAAGACGGTCTGCGCAGGCTCGAAACCGAAGCGGCCGGCGCCATCCTCGGGGTGCGGGCGGACATCTCGAATGAGAAGGGTGTCGAGGATGCCTTCGACGCGGTAGTGGCGAGATTCGGCGGCGTGGACGTTCTGATCAACTGCGCTGTCATCCGGGGGAACGGCCCTCTGGCGGAGGTCGAGGAAGCCACGGTCGACTTGGCGCTCGCCGTGGGCCTCAAGGGCAACATCCTGTGCGCGAAGCGCGCGGCGGCCGAGATGAAAAAACGCGGCGGCGGCGCCATCGTCAACATGTCGAGTTTTTACGCGCGCACGCCGGCCAGGGAGCGCGTGGTCTACGTCGCCGTAAAAGGAGGCGTCGAGGGCCTCACGCGCGCGCTGGCAGTCGAACTGGCGGATTGGAACATCCGCGTGAACGCTATCGCGGCGGGTCCGGTGCTCACGAAGCTCAGGGAGTCCCAGGGAGACGGCGACCCCGACAATTTGGCGGAGCGCTACCGGAAATCCCCCATGGGCAGGTTTGGCCGGGTGGATGAGGTGCTCGACGCGATGGAGTATCTGGTGACGCCGCGTTCGTCCTACATGACAGGCCAGGTTCTGGTGCTCGACGGCGGTTTGACCATCGTGTGATGTTTCGGGTGCGAAATGGCGGGAACGCGTGGGAGTCGAACCCACCGACGAAGTGATTAGCCCCGTCCACTGGATTTGAAGTCCAGGCGGCACACCAGCACCGATGCGCTCCCAACGAGAGAATACAACGGCTTGGGATGGTTCTGAAAGCGCCGTCAACGGGTAAGGCGCGCCGCAAGATCCGAACCGCTCGCCGGGGCGCTTGTCCTTGGGATGAGAAAGCCCTAAAAGGGAGCGAAATTCATCGCCATCATAGGAGAGAGAAAGATGTCGCAACGCGTGGGTATCGTGGGCATGGGGCTGATGGGCCAGGCTTTCATCAAGAACATGCGGGAGACGGGTTTCGAGGTGCAGGGCTTCGACGTGGACCCCGCGCGCATGGACGACTTAAGCGAACAAGGCGGCCATCCCGTCGAGACGCCCGCGGCAGCCGCCGCCGGCGTGAACTTCGTGATCACCTCCCTGCCCACCAGCGACGTCGCGCGGGAGGCCGTTTTCGGCGCGGCGGGCATCGCCGAGGGCGCGAAAGAGGGCCTCTACCTGCTCGACACGACGACCTCGCGTCCCGAGGACTCGGTTCGCCTCGCCGGGGACTTGGCCGGGCGGGGGGTCCGCTTTCTCGATTCCGCCGTGAGCGGGACGAGCACGATGGCGGTGGCGAAGGATCTGGTGGTCATCGCGGGCGGCGAGACGGAGGATTTCGACGCCTGCCGCGCCGTTTTCGCGGGCTTCAGCCGGGCGGCCTACCACATGGGGCCGGTGGGCTCGGGCGCGCGGACGAAGCTCGTCATCAACATGATCCTGGCGGGCAACCGGCTCGCCCTGGCGGAGGGGCTGATGCTCGGCACGAAGGTGGGCCTCGAGATGGACACCCTGCTGGAGGTGCTGAAAGACGGCGCGTGTTCCTCCAAGACGATGGTAGACAAGGGCCCCAAGATGATTCACGCGGATTACTCGAAACAGGGCCAGGTGAAGACCTCCCTCAAGGATTCGCGCCTCATGCTGGAGCAGGGTCAGCTCCACGGCTCGCCCATGCTGTTCACGAACATCTGGTCGCAGGTCCTGCAGATGGCCTACGAGCGGGGCTACGCGGAAGAGGACACCGTCGCCTTCTACGAGGTGCTGCGCGAGATGGGGGGCCTGCCGTCGAGGATTGACAATCCCGACTGAGGAGGGAGGGATGGCGCCGCACCCAAATGCGGGCAGTTGCGGGCAAATGCGCGGGAGGCGAATAACTTTTTTTGCCGCCGAATCTAAGTGTAAGACGCTTAGATTTAGATGATAACTCATTGTATTAAAATCGGTTAAACGGATAATAATTTTCAGGAATTTATCGAAAAACCCCGTGAATTTATACATATTTACGGGAAATATGATTATTTTCATTATCGCTGTTATCCTTGCATCCATGAGCATGATTTCTCTCCTCGAAGAGATTCCCGCCCCTTTTTGATGACGGCGCGTGGGCGGCGATTACTGCTTTCCTTCGCCGCGCGCACGATACCGGAATCCGTTGTTTCAGAGAGTACGGCAATTGCGGGGAAATGCGGGCTGAGGGCTTGGTTGGAGAAAAATCCATAACCCGACTTTTAGAATGCTTTCGAGAGAAATTGATGTTGTTGAGTTGGAATGAGTGAAGGGTAAATCAAAAAACGCAGAAAAATGATTTCGAGTCCGCCTCCGCCGATTTATCTTTGGTGGTGAAAATAGTAGACATCGTCACGTCAACCCCCCCGCGAGCTTTGCGGCTTCGCGAATCGCGCGGGTCAGACGGCCCACGGTTGTCGAAGGATTCCCGTATGGATTACCCCCCTGTTCACGGTTTTGAAGTTGCCTTTCACTCCGCTCTTCGGCATCTTTTACTCGGTCGATCATCTCGTCGCAGTCGGGTGTTTTCCCGGAGTCTCTGTCATATTCTCGTCGTAGGGTTGCGAGTATCTTCTGCATCTCATGGCGACTTTCTGCCCGGTCGTAATCCTTCTCGTGCAGGATCAGCCAAAGCTCGAAACACGGGTTGGAGCGGCCGACGTGGACGCCGCCTCGTTCGCAAAGCACAATCGCTTCGTCGAAATTAGGATGTTCGTCTCTATCGAACACAGCCCAGACCTGGTCGTTTTCCTCGAACGAATCCCTTTTTCTCCGACTGCGCCGGTCGAGTCCCAGAATTCGGGCGCGCTCGACGGCTTTTTCCGCGATGGTGTAAGGAACGCCCACGGCGGGGACTATTTCGACGGAGATGAGAGCGCCTCTGTAGACGCGGCTGATCGCGCCAAGATAGGCGGGTTCCGTCCTCTCTCCCTCGCAAAACAGAATGAACCGCCGCTTCGGCTCCCGCCGATGACGGTGACGCCTCAGGTTCGGCGAGGCGCGTTTGGCGGCCCTAGTTCGACGCGCCAAGAGTAGAACCGGTAGCCGTGATGGAATCGATGAAGGGAATTCCACCGTAGCGGCCCTGGAGGTATCCTTTCTCGATGTTGTCGCCCCTGCGGGTTCGGATGTCGGTCAAGGGATAGAGTCGGGTCGCGCCGTCTGGTTCTTTTTGAGTGAACCAGACTTCATCACGCCGAAGCAGGGGCGAGGCCAGCAGATTGGTGTCGTGAGTCGTTGCGATGAGTTGCGCGCCCTTGGGATTCGTCTCCCGCGAACAGAATAGATTTAATACCGCCTCGGCGGCCTGCGTGTGCAGACTGGCGTCGAGTTCGTCGATGAACAAAGGCGCGCCTTCATCGAGCGCGTGAAATGCGAGAGCAAGCACGATCAATAGCCGCCGCGTCCCGGCGCTTTCTCTTTCCATATCGAGATAAAACGGCGCATCACCCCGCCCGCGATGGGCTAATTCAATGGTGGCCCACTTGGGTGGTTCTTCACCGGTTTGCTTCGCAAGCTGCGTGAAAAATTCCCGCGGAATCCCTAAGTGCTTTTCCGAAAGTTCGGTTTCGCTTAGGCGGTAGTCAATGACTCCAGTATCAATTTTTCCGAGGAAGTCGATCACTCGGCCGTCCAGTTCTTTGCCGGTAAATCGCTCTGAAACTTCCTCCTCATTGGCGGCGGTATTTCGGTCCCCGCGTATCGAGCGAAAATAAGAGAACACTTGTGAAAGTTGCTCGTGGCCGTTCTGGGCCGCCGCGGAAACGAAGAGGCTGTTGGGTCTCGTCAAGCGGGCGATAACTCTGTTTTGTCCCTTCAAGCCGCGGCCGAAGTGGAATTCATCGCCGGTGCGCTCGAACAACGTCTGGCGATGGGACTTGGGGAAGACGTACAGCCATTCGGATTCGAACGCAGAGTCTGAGACCTCGAAGCCGTAGTGGTGCCGCACGCCGTCGATGAGAAAATCGATATCGAAACGAGACGGCGACTTAGGGCTGTCGTCATCGAGCCTGAAAGGATGGTGGGGCACGCCGCCGCCCGGCTCCCCCTTGGTTTGAGACAGCAACACCATGCCCCGCATGGTGCTTATCGCGTCGACGAGGTTGCTCTTGCCCGACGCATTTGCGCCGTAGATGACGATCACCGGCAAAACCGATCCGTTCGGAGCCGCCTCGCAATCAATAAGCTCTTCTTGCCGCTCCTTCAGCGAAGACGCCGAAAGTGACAATTCCTGGTAATCTCGTATCGAGAGATGGTTGGAAACGCCGAAGCGGAGCAACATGACAATTATCTCCTTTTCTTGATATTTAATATGTCAAGAAAAAGGTTAATTTGAAAAAATATAACATTTTTTCGGATAAGAATGCAATTTATCTGCATTTAATCCTGTAGCTTATAATCCAGCCCATCGAGTAGTTGCCGGAGGTTAGTCGCTCCCGAAGAGGGAGGAGAGATTGCGCCTTCGCAAGATTTTGTTCTTCCGTAGGGGCGGCTCGCGAGCCGCCCTTGCTCTTTTGAGGGCACCTTCATTCCGCTGTCATTTTCCACCGGAGAGGGGAGTCGCCCGCCGGCGCGAAGGAGCCGGTGCTCCCCGGTGAGGAACGAAGCGCCGTTTTCGCTTTTTCTTATAGTTCGTGTCCATCGGAGTCCGCCTTTCCCGGATGAGATTCTGACGCATCGCGATGAGAGGCGATAACGGCAAATGCGGAGAAATGCGGGGATGCACCCGATAGGGGAAAGGCATTTTGCTTTTTTGGGGAACACTATCGGGTGAAATTCACGTCGTTGAGGTGTAATGGGTGTTTGTGAATCGAAGATAGACTTGAAACAAATTCCTGTTACGTCCCCGGAGTCTTTGTCGGTAATTCCTTAACGATTCACACGCAGGCAGGGTATCAATTTGCGTCCGGCGCAACTTGGATAACGACGAATTGTTTCGAGCGAGCGTAAAGAATTTAGAGAGGAGACTTCTCCCGTTCGCTTATCCAGACTCCGTCGGATTACCAAGAGATTCGAGGCGCTTCACCCACCCATCGAAAAGCGGGCATTCGGCGCGGATGGTTTCCAATCCGGTTTCCTCGGCTAACAAAGGGCCATGGACTCTTTTTATGTAGCGGGGTATGAGTTGCATAATCCGTTTGCTCGGAGCCGTCTCGGGGTTGTCGTTGATGTCCTCAGGAGTCGGAAATTGCTCGCGTATACGCCGTAATTTCTCAATGGATTCTTTCGGTATTTCAATTGTTGTAATCGCTTTTTCAAAAGTTTCCACCTCGGAGAACAGGAGTCCCTCGAATTCATACTGTTGAACGTACGGAAATATTCCTGATTGATTCCGGGAAAGATTCATTTTCCTGACGACTGCTTCATGTATGTGTTGCTCCAATTCTTCACGATTCATCGATCCCCTGCCGCGAAATCCATACAAGTCGACGAGCGAAGTTACGACATCGAAGGAATGGAGCAAATGAATCATTTCCGGTGCGAGCCGATCCACGGAAACATTTCCTCCGCCGAAGCGGCCTCGGGCGCGGCCAAGCAGAATCGGTGTCGGCTCCACTCCCTTTGTTCGAAGATGTCCCGCGAGAACCTGTTTGACGAATTCTTCTTCCGTCTGTCCCTCGACGGATATGGCGAGTCGGATCAAGGACGTCCTCCGAGCAGGTTTTTCTGCCATAGTTCGCCCGGAGTGAAGCTGTCATCCAGCCACGATTGGTAATCGTCCGGCTTGAGTTTACGGAATTTCGTCTGTCCATCCTGCAGTTCCAGAACGAAAATCTCTTCAAGGTCGAATGAATCGACGAACAAGGGAGATTGCGTCGCCACGATTATCTGCCTGTCCACGGCTAGGCTCTTTATCATGCCGCCTACAAGGGAGACGGCCGCCGGGTGAAGGCCCAGTTCCGGCTCGTCCAACAAGAGCACGTCGGGCAACATCCCGTAAGGCAGGTTGAGCAGCGTCGCCAGGGCGAAGAACCGCAGCGAACCGTCGGAGGTGAGGTGCGCGCCGAAGGTCTTGTCCGTACCCTTGGCTTTCCACCGCAGCATGACTTTTCCGTAGCTTTCCTCGATATCGAAACGGTCGAATACGGGCAAAATCCGGCTTATCTGCTTGTTGATCCGCTCGAATCTCTTTATGTCCTCTCGCTCCAGGCGATGAAGAATGGCCGCCAGGTTGCCGCCGTGAGAGCGTAGATAGTTATTGTCTGTAACATCCCAACTTTTGTTGAAATTGGAATTGTCAGACGTGTCATGAAATTGATAGACGGAACACTTTCGGAGCAGATTCACAATAACTCGTGCGGTTGTAGGGTTGAAATCCTGAGGTTCGACGGCTTGTGACGCCTCGACGATATTGGCTTCTTTGTGCGTACTTTCCAAGGGGTACCATGGAGCCTCACCCTTATGGTCGTTTCCGTTGAATCGAAAGCACTCCTCTTTGAAAAATAAGCTATCGTCTCGCCCATAGGAGAGCTTAAGCCGATAATCGTTCCTGCCTTTTTCGGTCCGCATCCTGATTTCGGCTGCTATGTATGAGGTAACACGGTTGCCGCCGAAGAGTTGGTCGTCGGCGCCTCCCTGTATTTTGACGAACTCGGCGAGGCGGCGTGGACCCAGCATCCAACTCAACATTTCGAAAAAGCGGATGAAGTTGGATTTTCCCGAGCCGTTCGCGCCGATGAAGACGGCGGCATTGGGTATATTGGTCACCTCGACGTTCGCTAAAGATCTGAAACCGCGGATATGCACGGACTCAATCGTTGTTCCGCTCATCGGGTGTAATTCCTCCATCGACTTATCCGGGCATCCTAACGATTATACCCTGTAGACGCCAGTAGTTGTTCACGCCCGAAGTGAATGGAGTAAATGCGGAAGCGTTGTTTTTTGCAAGGGCGGCTCGCGAGCCGCCCCTACGAGGGCTTTTCCCTTTTCGTGGGTGAGCCGCAGTCCCTTCTTCAATCGGAGCAATCGCTCCCTCCTCGGTCGCGATTGACCCCCAACACCCTCGGAAAGGGTTCGAAAATGGTCTGCCCCTCCAGATATTCGGAGCCGAAACACTCGCTCCACTTCCGAAGCATATCAAGCGGCCTATCCAGCAGGATTCTCCCCTCTCGGTATTCTTCCAGCGCATCGAGAAAGCGCTTCTTTTCTTCTCTGCTGATTTTCTCAGATAGATGCCCCATCGCGTGGGTGAGGGCGTTCACCCATGAGGCTTGGCCGGGCGGACGGGCGAGGAGCCTTGAGAGCGCGTCCTCGTATCGGGCGGCGGCCTCGCTGAACTCATGTTTTTCGTGATTCGCTGTGATTCGGCCCATCTCGCGCATTGTCGATTGGTCGTAGGCCATGAACAGCAGCTTGTTCTCCGCGTGGTAGCGGACGAGGCGGGCGGCGCGGCCGGATTCCCTGGCTTCCCTGAAACTGGCGAGCGCGAAGATTTTGGTGAGGAAAGCTGTGCGAACGCTCAGTTCGTTCAGGCCGGCCTCGTCGGCGAAAGCGCGGGAGCCGAACGCTTCGAGCACGGCCCCTGCGAACAGGCCCGCCCCCAGGGCGGTATGGTTCGCGGAAGCAGCTGTGGGGAATATCTTCGCGTCGTCGATCGCACACGACGGGGATTTCGCCTTGAGAATAAAGCCGTCGACTTCTTCGAGGCTCCCCAGGAATTTCTCGGCGAAGGCGTTCATGTCCTGAGTCAGGTGTTTGCGCGTGCTCGGCTGGTAGAGGACCTTCCGCTCGCGTTGCAAATGGATTCGTATCGGGTCCCTCGGCGTGCCCAGCCCGATCTCCACCTCGGGGCAGACGGGCCGGAAGCGCACGTGCGGTTCGAGCCGTTCGATGAAGGATGAGGAGATGCGCTCGCCGTTGTAGCGGCAGGCCTCGAACTCCAGGCACTTGCTCACCACGACGACGGGTTTTGCGAACGCGCGGCTCATCGCTCCTCTCCCCGTTCGATGGGCGCGGCGGCGATGCGCATCGTGAAATCCGGGCGGCGGCTAGCGGGCGCGCCTATTCGTAGTCATAAAAGCCCTTGCCCGTCTTTCTCCCCAGCCACCCCGCCGAGTTCATCCGGCGCAGGATGGGCGGCGCGTAGAACCTCGCCTCGCCCAGCTCTTCGGCCATCGAATCGGCGACGAAGGTCTGCACGTCGATTCCCACCAGGTCGATGAGCGTGAGCGGCCCCATCGGGTGTCCCAGCCCCATGCTGATGGCCTTGTCCATGCTCTCCCTGTCCGCGAGGCCTTCGTCGAACGCATGGGCGGCGTGGTTGAGATAGGGCACGAGCAGGCGGTTCACCAGGAACCCCGGCCTGTCCTTGACGGGAATCGGCGTCTTGCCGATGCGGTTGCAGAACGCGATTCCGAACTCGGTGATCTCGGGCGCCGTCTGGACGGCCTCGATCACCTCGACGAGCCGCATCGCGTAGGGCGGGTTGAAGAAGTGGAGGCCCACCACGCGCTCGGGGGCTTTCGTCTTCGCCGCCATGGCGGTCACCGACAGGCACGAGGTGTTCGAAGCGATGACGGCGCCTTCTTTCGCGATCTCTCCCAGCTTTTCGAAGAGTTCGAGCTTGGCGCCCAGGTTCTCCACGATCACCTCGATGATGAGGTCGCAGTCGGAAAGCGCCTCCAGGTCGGTCGAACCGCCGAGGCGCGCCAGCGTTTCCTCTTTCCGCGCTTCGTCCATCTTTCCGCGCTTGACCGCGCCGTCCAGGTTCCGGCGGATGCGGGTGAGGCCCGCTTCGAGAGCCTCCGGGTTTACTTCTATGCCGGTAACTTCCAGCCCTGCGGTGATGCAGACCTGCGCGATGCCCGACCCCATGGCGCCGAGGCCGATGACGCCCACTTTCTTCACCGCGTCCGCGATGGGCTGGCCGCGGGATAAGTCGCGCGCGTTCGCGGAGTCTTCTTCGGGTTCCGCGACGCCGAATAGTCCTGCGGATTTATAGGTGTAAAACCCCTTGCCCGTCTTCGCGCCCAAGTGGCCCGCATCTATCATGCGGTCCACCAGCGGCGGGGGAATGTAGCGCGGGTCTTTCAACTGTTCGTACATCGAGAGCGAGACCGTGCGGTGGATGTCGAGCCCCTCGATGTCGAGCAGGCGCATGGGGCCCATCCTGTAGCCGAGGCCGAGCCGCACGCCCGCGTCCAGGTCCGCCGGGTTCGTGTAGCCCGACTCGATCAGGCGGATGCAGTCGTTCTGGAACGCCACGAGGAAGTAGTTGAGCACGAAGCCCGGCCAGTCCTTGACCGTCACGGGCGTCTGCCCGACTTCTTCCAGAAAGGCGCTCGTCGCACTCACGGTCTCATCGCTCGTGAGCAGGCCGGGCACGACTTCCACGAGCTTGTTGAGCGCGGCCGGCAGGCAGAAGTGGGTGCCGATAGTCCGGGCCGGCCGCCCCGACGCCGCCCCCATGTGGGAGATGGAGAGCGTGCTCGTGTTGGACGCGATGATGGCGCTGTCGCCCAGAACGGCGTTCAGGCTGCGGAGCAGCTTGTTCTTCTCCTCTCGGTCTTCGGTGATGGCCTCGATCACCAGTTCGCAATCCTCGAGTTTCGAGAGCGAACCGGCCTGCGTGATCCGGCCCATCATCGCGTCTCTCTCCCCGGGGGTGGTCTTGCCCTTCTCGACGCCGGAGTCCAAGAACGAGCGCACCCGCCCCATGCCGGCCTCCATGGCCTTCGCGTTCGCCTCGAACACGACCGTCTCCTTGCCGCCGCGGGCGCATACGATGGCGATGTTCGAGCCCATCGTTCCCAGACCGACGACGCCCACCTTTTGAACCTTCATGGAATTCTCCCCTCGATTTTCATGGACGAGGCGCGTTTCCCCGCCCGGATTTTGCAGTTTCAGACCGCATTTTCAGTTCGATGATCCATAGAAGAAGGGCCGTTGCTCATCTTCAAATTGCTGCTTGCGGCTCTCTTTGTAGGCTTCGCGCCGGAATCTTGTCAATCCGTCCTTGCAGGGGGTTGTTGAAAAAGCTCCGATGAGGAAGGGTTTGACACGAGCGAAAAGCGGGCGATTGTGTTTTGGTAGGGACAGGTCGCGACCTGTCCCTACGGTCGCCATTCAAGAGGAATGTGTAGGGGTCGCCGGGCGGGATTGACCCATGGCGCGGCACCGGGCTTCGTAGAACGCTTGACGCCCTCATCCCGAGCAAGTGCCCCGAACCCTCATCCTGAGTAGGCGCTTAAGCGCCGTATCGAAGGATGGGGGGCGGCTCCTGGCGTGCGAGAGGGCATCCTTCGATACGCCGCCTTCGGCGGCTACTCAGGATGAGGAAAGTGGGGGGCGGAGCCTGTCCCGAGCGAAGTCGAGGGGCCGCTACTCAGGATGAGGCGGAGAGAGGTTTTTCAACAGCCCCTTGCAAGTTTGCCTGTCTGATTTATGATTTTCCCTATCATGAACATGCTGCGAGAGAAGCTGGAGCAACTGATTGAAGAAGCCGCGCAGAAGGGCGAGCCGCTCTCGCTGGAGGGGGAAGACCTCTCCTGGGCGGACCTGAGCGGATGCGACCTCACGGACGCCAATCTGAAAGGGGCGAGCCTCGTGCGCGCGAACCTGGGCGGCGCCGACCTCTCGGGTGCGGACATGCGTGAGGCGGATCTGAGAAACGCCGATCTGGAGGGCGCTGTTCTCCGAGACGCTCTCTTGAATGATGCCGACGTCGCGGGCGCGAGCTTCCGGGACGCGGATCTCGTCGGCGCCGACATCGAGGGCGTGAACTTCGATGAGGCGATCATCGAAGGCGCGCGGTTTCTTTGAGGCCCGCGCATAGAGGTTGCTGAAAAAGCTCCCTGAAAGGGAAATCCCATAACGTCAACCCCCCCTACCCCCCCTTGTCAGGGGGGTATAAAAAGGCGATGCGCTCCCGCCGGGCCGAGGGGGTTTTGCTTTTTCTTGGAGTTACTGTCAAATGTTGTGTATGGCCGTCTTGAGTTCAGCGGCCTCCCTGCCGGTTTCTTTTTCATTCACCCCATTGATGAACCTCACGTCGGTGATCACGTCGGCCAGATGACCCAGGCCGCCCAGCCGCCCCCATCGCTTCTCGGCGCTCATGGCGAGTTGGTGAATCAGGCTCAGCGCCGTCTTCTCGCTCAGGCAGTTCCTCGTCTTCGCCGTTCGCAGCCGGATCGTGGCGAAGGTCGACTCGATCGGGTTCGTCGTCCGAAGACTCCGCCAGTGCGCCGCCGGGAAGTCGTAGAAGGCGAACAACTCCTCGCGGTCCCCCGCCAGGCACGCGGCGGCCTTGGGGTACTTCGCCTCCCAGGTGGCGAGAAAGCGTTCGAACGCCTTCTCCGCGTGCTCGCGGGTCTCCGCCCTCCACATCTCGTACAGCATCGGCCGCGCTTCGCGCTGAGCGCTTTTGGGCAGCTTGTCGAGAACGTTCGCCGTCTTGTGCACCCAGCAGCGCTGCGCCCGGGTCTCGGGATACACCTCGGCCAGCGCCGACCACAACCCCAGACCCCCGTCGCCCACCGCCAGCTTCGCCGCCTTTACCCCCCGCTCCCGCAGGCCGAGCAGAACCGCCTTCCAGCTCTCCTTCGATTCACGGAACCCCGCCTCCAGGGCCAGGAAGCGCTTGCGGCCCCGCGCGTCGCAGCCCACGACCACCAGAAGACAGCGCCGCTCCCCGCTGCGCACGTTCACGTAGATGCCGTCCGCCCACAAGTACGCGAACTCCTCGCCGCCCCAGTCCCGCTCGCGCCACTGTAAGTACTCGCGCTCCCAGCCCTCCTTGAGACGCGAGACGCTCGCCGGGGACAAGCCCTTCACCGACTCGCCGAACAGCGCCGTGAGCGCCTCGCCGAAGTCGTTCGTCGATACCCCCTTCAGGTACAGCCACGGTATCACCGCCTCCACGCGCCGCGTCTTGCGCAGATACGGCGGCAAAAGCTCCGAACGGAAACGCCGCCCCGCGCCCGACCTGTCCCGCGTCCGAGGAACTTGAACCCGCACCGGACCCACACCCGTCAATACCTCCCGAGAAGGCAGATACCCGTTGCGCACCACCGCGCGGCGGCCCTGCGCGTCATGGTCGCCCGCATGCTCTTCCAGATAAGCCGCCAACTCCGCTTCCACCGCCTGGCGGATGATTCGTCGCGCGCCCGCGCGCAACAGTTCGCTCAACTCGTCTCGTAAGGCTGGATTCCTCAAGGGAATCGTCGTATCTTCTCTCATGGTGGCGCATCTCCTTGTGCTGAATGACCGGGCTTTGGACAACCCTATTTCAGCAGGATGCGCCGCCTTCTTCAATTCAGCCCATACACAAGTTTTGAACGTAACTCTTTTTCTTGCCCCCCTGACAAGGGGGGGTAGGGGGGGTTGCTTTTATGGGGTTTTGCTTTCAAGGGGGTTGCCATTGCCCTCTCAGGGGGTTTTTCAACAAGCCCTCATCAATCGCGTTTGACCTTCGATACGCGGCTCCGCCGCTACTCAGGATGAGGCGGAGAAGGATTTTTCCACCTATTTCTCCCCGCGCTCGACGAGGGTCATCATCTCTCGCAGGCCGACCGCCTCCACGTCCTTCGTGACGGGGTAGCGCTCCTCGCCGGAGTGGACGACGAAGGCGCGCTCGGGCCGTACGTCCTCGCGCGCATGGTGGAAGCCCTTGCCGAGACCCCCGGAGATTCCGCGCTTGATCTCGATCGCCCACGGCCCCCGCCTTCCCGGGATCTCCAGCAGCAAGTCGATCTCGGCACCCGCCAGCGTGCGGTAGAAACTCGCCATGGTGCGCGGCGGGGCGACGGCGAGCAGGTTCTCGATGACGAAACCCTCCCAACTCGGCCCGACGACCGGGTGGCCCGCGAGCGCGTCGTGGTTCTCGATTCCGAGCAGGGCGTGGACGATGCCGCTGTCGCGCACGTAGATTTTGGGCGATTTCACCAGGCGCTTTTTCACGTTCGCGTGGAACGGGCGCAGGCGGCGGACGAGAAGCAGGTCGACCAGGAGATCGATGTAGCCGTTCACCGTCGGTGCGCTGACGGCGAGGCCCGCGGCCAGCTTCGACGCGTTGAGCAGCCCGCTCTGCCCATGCGCCAGCATGGTCCAGAACCGCTCCAGCGTCTCCGCCGGGATGCGCCGGCCGAACTGCGCCACGTCGCGCTCCAGATAGGAGCGGATGAAATTCTGCCTGAAGGTCATGCTGTCGGCGTCGTCTTTGGCGAGAAAGCTGTCCGGAAAGCCCCCGCGCACCCACAGGTTCGTGACGGCCTGCGCGTCCGGCGCGGCCTCTCCCACGTCGAGCGGATCGAGTTCGACGTATTCGATTCGCCCGGCGAGGCTCTCCCCCGACTGGCGGAGCAGGTCCAGCGACGCCGAACCCAGTATCAGGAAGCGGCCCGTTCGCCTGCCCCGCCTGCGGCCCCGGTCGATCAGTCCGCGCAACTCCTGAAACAACTCCGGGGCGCGGTGAATCTCATCGAGGATGACGAGGCTGTCTTCGTATTCGCGCAGATAGAGCGCAGGCTCGCCGAGCTTCTCCCGGTCCGCGCGGGATTCCAGGTCGAGATAAACGGCGTTTAACCCTTCGGCAATCTCGAGCGCCAGCGTCGTTTTGCCTACCTGGCGCGCGCCGAGCAGGACCACGGCGGCCTGGCGTCCGAGCGCGTTCAGCACGTTTTGATATGAGCGGCGATTAATCATTCTTGTATATTAAAATATATGCTTTTAATTTGCAAGGATAATCATATAATATCCTAGTATATTAAAAATATAATATTTAATTTACTAGTATAATGAAACGACGCAACACCGGATAACACCGGGCGGAAGCCCGGAATCCGCCTGAACAGGGGCTGTTGAAAATCCCTCGTCAAAGGAGTACCCCCTATGGGGTAAAGGCCATGCCCCCGATGAGGGAGGGGATCCCGATCATCGAATCGTTCATCGTAGGGACAGGCCTCCGTGCCTGTCCTGCCCTCCGTGGGTGTCCTTCACCAGGACAGGCACGGAGGCCTGTCCCTACAAAACCATCGTACCCCCAGTGCTTCAGGGGGCTTTTTGTTTTTACCCCCCTGTCAAGGGGGGGTAGGGGGGGGTGGTTTTCAAGACGAGGAGAGGTTTTCAACAACCCCGTGCTCAAGCGGATTCGGTGTCGTTTCGTATGTGAAAGTGCGAATTATCCTAGTAAATTGAAAGTTAGACTTTTAATTTACTAGGATAATGGTTGAATTTGCCCGGTGGCGCTCGCCCCGGCGGGCTTCCTAGTCGAACACCGTGTCGTCGTAGTGCGCGGCGTCCACCACCGCCTCGATGACGGTCGGCCCATCGGCCTTGAAGGCTTCGGTGAGCGCGCGCCTGAGTTCCTCGGGTGTTCGCGCGCCCTTCGCCGGAACGCCGAAATAGTGGGCGGGCGGGGCCTGGTATTCCTCGGCCTGGAGTTCGGTGCCGTAGCGGCCGTAGTCGCGCCTGTCCTGTTTGACCTGGATGAGCGAGAGCCAGCGGTCGTCCAGCACGACGATGGGGATGGCGAGCCCCATCCGCTTGGCGACGGCCACCTCGCCGCACGTCATCTGAAAACAGCCGTCCCCGATCAGGGCGACGACGGGTTTTTCGGGGTGCGCCAGTTTCGCGGCGATGGCCCCGGGCAGGCCGAAGCCCATCGAGGACCACCCGTTCGTGATCAGGAACGTGCGCGGCTCGTGCACCGTCCACTGGCTGGCGATCTGGTGCGTGTGGGCGCCCACGTCGAAGGAGAGGATACCCTCTTTTGGCGTCACCTCGCGCACCACGTCGATGGCCTCGTGCGCCGCGAAGTGCGGGACCGCAGGCCGCAGGGCTTTCTGGTATCTCTCCTTGTGCCGCAGGGCGGCGTCCGAGGGCCACTCGTAACTGCCCGGCGCGAAGTCGTTCATGCGCCTTAAAGACGCATCCAGATCACCCACCACCTCGTGCGCGATCTCGACCGAGGAATCCGCGTCCACCGGGTCGATGTCCACGCTGGCGAGGGGCACGTCCTTGATCCACTGCTCGTATTCCACCTCGACCACGTCGTAGCCGATCCCGAGGATCAAGTCCGCGCTTCCCAGGAACTCGCGCTGCACCTGCCGCTTTCCGCGCTCGATGCAGCCGACCGAGAGCGGGTGATCCTCGTCTATCATTCCCTTGGCCATGGTGGTCGTGGCGAAGGGAAGCTGGTGGCGGTCGATGAATTCGCGCAGAAGCGACGGGTTTTCCATCCGCATGCTCGTGGAGCCCAGGATGGCGACGGGCCGCCTGGCGTTTTGGAGGAGGGATTCCAGTTTCGCGAATGCGTTCTCGGGCGCGGGCCTGTGGCGCTTGCCCTGGGAGATGGGGGGCAAATCCTCGGTGGCGGGCGCCAGGGATACGTCTTCGGGCAGATCGAGGTGGACCGGGCCGTGCGGCTCACTGAGCGCGAGGCCCATCGCTTCTTCGAGAACGGAGGCGACGCGGCCTTTTCTGAGCGGATAGCTCGCCTTGGATATGGGCCGGTAGAGGGTGTGGTGGTCGATGTACATCTGGATGCGGCGTCCCAGCTGGTGCGTGTGCAGGTTGCAGGTCAGCGCGATGAGCGGGGAGCGGTCCAGATAGGCGTTGCCCACGCCGGTCGAGAGGTTGGTGGCGCCGGGGCCCAGCGTGGCGATGCAGAAACCGGGCGCGCCCGTCAGGCGGCCCATCACGTCGGCGGCGAAGCTCGCGGAGCCCTCGTGCGCGGTCAGGACGAAGGTGAGCCCCCCCTTGCGCATGGCTTCCAGCATGGGCAGGACGTTTCCGCTCGGGATGCCGAAGCAGTGCGTGACGCCCGCTTCCTTCATGGTTTTGACGATCAGGTCCGCGTTGTTCATGGAATGTCTCCGGTCTCAGGATGATGAATGACGATAAATGTTGATGAGGTCTTTGAGGAGCGCGGCGGCGGCGCCGCGCGGGTCGCTCTTGCCGCCCACGACGGTGACGCGATCCATCGTATCGCTCGTGTAGGTGATGCCCTTCTCCGCCCCCTCCACGCCCGCCAGGGGATGATCGGGAGAGAGAAGTTCCGGCGCGACCCGGGCCGAGACGCGTCCGGCCTCATCCCGCCTCGCGGCGCCCACCAGGCGCATGATCTTGCCCGCTGCGCTCGCGCCTTGCACCTCGGCGAGCGACATCCCGGCGATGCCCGTCCGCTCCACGTCCTCGGGTCTAAGATCAGCACCCATGCAGACGTTCGTGATGAGGGCGAGCTTGTTCGCCGTGTCGAAACCCTCCACGTCGAGTGTGGGGTCGGTCTCCGCGATTCCGAGTGTTTGCGCTTCTGCGAGCGCTTCTTCGTAGCTCCGGCCGTTCGTCCGCATGCGCGTGAGTATGAAATTCGTCGTTCCGTTCAGCACGCCCTCGACCTCGAGAATCTCTGCGCCGGCGAGACAAGTCTCGGCCACGTCGATGGTCGGGAGGGCGGCGGCCGCGGCCGCCGAGATTTTGAGAGCGGCGTTCTTCTCCCGCGCCAGGCCGGTCAGTTCCCGGTAGGCGCGGATGAAAGGCCCCTTGTTCGCGCTCACGACGTGGATGCCTCTCGCAAGCGCCTCGCGGATGTGGCTCATGGCGGGCTCGCCCGTGCGGACCTCGGTGGGCGTCGTCTCGATGAGGACGTCGGCCTGTGCGGAACGAACCAGATCGAGGCCCTGCCACTCCGCCTTAAGGCTGGGGTGGCCCGCGAAGCCGCCCTCCCGTTCGAAGGCGTCCGCCGTTTTTGCCGCGTCGAGTCCGCAGGCGTGGTGCAGGCTGCCGTTCAACTCGCCTATGCCGACGATGGACGCCTCCAGGCCGTAGGCCACCCGCATGCGTTCCGATTTCTCGTGGACGAGTCTCGCGAATTCGCGCCCCACGCGCCCGAACCCGCATACGATCACTTTTATTTCTGTAGCCAAGTGCCGTCCTTTTCGGTTGTTGATGCGGAATGCCCGGATTTCCAGCCCCTTCATGCCACGCCGGAAGGCGGGTGGTCAACTCGGGGGCTTTCAGGCGCCGAAAGGCCCGCCTCGTTGCCGAGCGGGGAAAACTATGAGAAACCTGTGAGCCGTTCCACCATCATTGCAAAGATGCGCTTTCACAATGGAGACGCAAAAGGGGAAATGAGCTGAAAAGTATTTCTTCGTCTTGGTCCTTGGCGACTGTTGAAAAACCCCTCCTCACTCGGAAGCGACCACCGCCGTCATTCCGGCGAAAGCCGGAATCCATTTTCAAGCAGAAAGACGATACCCCGGCTTTTCATCTCCTCGCCATTGGAGCGAATCGATCAGAAAAGAAAAACAAAGGCAAAACAAATGGATTCCGGGCAATCCCTCCCTCCTCGGTCGGTATTGATTGCCGGAATGACGAACAAAACCGAACCGCCTCGTAAGCAACCTCGGCCAGGCACAGGGGTCTGTCCCTACGGATCCCCCTCCTCGGCCGGCTTCATACGCCGAATCACGAAATCGGGGCTTTTTCAACAGCCCCCCTTGGCGGGGTTGTCTGCGATGCTGCAGACATTGAACGGAAATTGCATCAAGGTTTTAAGGCCGTCTGTTTGATAACGACTTATGCGCTCCATCATCGATGATGAGGGTACAATACGGTTTTCAGTGCCATCGTCGAAACGCACCTGACATCTCCCGTCACAAGGATCATCATGTGAAATTCAGACAAGGAGACACGACATGAACAGACGGTTGACCGCTATCGTCGAACGCGAGGGCAATGGATACGTCGCCCTGTGCCCGGAAGTGGATGTTGCCAGCCAGGGAAACACCGTGTCCGAGGCTCGCGACAACTTGGCCGAAGCGCTCACCTTGTTCTTCGAGACGGCTTCCGCCGGGGAAATCGACAGACGCCTGCGCAGCGAAGTCTATGTGACCCATGTCGAGGTAGCCGTTGGCTAGGTTGCACGTTCTTTCCGGCCTGGACTTCATCTGCGAAACGCAAGCCCTCCTCTATTGTCTCTAGCGCGTTGACATATACCCGTTTCATCTCTTGTTTCCTCTTCTTGACCGGGCGGCGGGCGGTCAACTCGGGGGCTTTCAAGCGCCGAAAGGCCCGCCTCGTTGCCGAGCGGGGAAAACTATGAGAAACCTGTGAGCCGTTCCACCATCATCGCAGCGATGCGCTTTCACGAACCGATGACGCGAAAGGGGAGGAGATGCCGGATCTGGAGCTGACCGCGGCGTTCGGGGATTACGATCGGACCAACATTCTCAAGATGGGCGCCGTTCGCCCGCAGGGTGTAAACCTCCGGGTGCTCTCCTTGCCGCCCACCGAGATATTCTTCCGCATGTGCCGATACCAGGAGTTCGATTTATCCGAAATGTCGATGGGCGCGCATATGTTCCTGCTGGGTGAGGGAGACAGCCCCTTCGTGGGGATGCCCGCCTTTCCGAGCCGCGTCTTCAGGCACTCGATGGTCTACGCCAACACCGATGCGGGCGTCGACGAGGTGGCCGACCTGAACGGCAAGCGAGTCGCGATCCGCGAATGGGGGATGACGGCGGTCGTGTGGATCGTCGGCATTCTCGCCGAAGAGTACGGCCTCGACGTAAGTTCGGTGGACTGGGTGGCGGCCATCGAGCCGCGCGTGCCGATTCCGATGCCGCCCGGCGCGCGCATCCGCTACATGAAGCCCGGCCAGACGGTATCGAACATGCTCGATTCGGGCGAGGTGGACGGCGCGCTGATCCACCAGGTGCCGGAGTGCTTCGCCAAGGGCTCACCAAGCGTCAAGCGCCTCTTCCCGGACTACAAGGCCGCCGAGACGGCGTATTACAGGAGAACGGGCGTTCACCCCATGATGCACTGCGTCGTGCTGAGACGCGACGTTCACGAACAAAACCCCTGGGCGCTCGGCTCCATCTACCAGGCCATGTGCGAGGCGCGCGAGAAGACGATGGAACTTCTGAGCGACAACGGCGCGCTCTCGGCCATGATCCCGTTTCTGCCCTCGGTGATGGACGAGACGCGCGAGATTTTCGGCGATGATTTCTGGCCCTACGGGGTGGAGGCGAACCGCGCGTCGCTCGAAAAGCTCCTCTCCTACGCCCACGCGCAGGGCCTCACGCCCGGCCCCCTCGAGGTGGCGGACCTGTTCGGCGAGAGCGTGCTGGACACCTAGTCGAACGTTCGGATTTTCTTCATCCGGCGAAACCGCCCGCCGCCGTTGATATGGAACTCCCCATGGCGCAGGCCCCCAAAATCTTGGTGACCGCTCCTTTCCACCATCTCGAATCATCCCTCGCGCCGCGCGTGCGCGGCCTGGGCGGGGGAGACCCGCTGGCGTACAGGCGCGTCGTCGTCATCTCGAACCGGCTGCGCGATCACGTCCAGGGCGTGCTCGCGCGCGCGGGCGGCTTCGCCGGCGTGGAGGTTCTGAGCATGATCGACCTGGCGCGCGAAGTCGCGGAACCCGGGCGCGCCCTGGCGGGATTCACGCAGCCTCACCCGGCCTTGGCCGAGGTACTGGCCGAGAAGACGTTCGAGCGCGCGCAGCGGGAGTTCGCCTTTTTCAAGACCGCTGCGAGAGGATACGGCGAGAGCCTCTGCGCGACGCTCACCGACCTCGCCGAGGCGAACCTCTCGCCCGAAGTCTTGAGGGAACTTTCCGGGAAGATTTCGGGCCCCGATGCGGCGCGCCTCCGCGATCTGGCGCTTCTGGCCGAGCGTTTCCGGAGCTCGATGCGCGAGCGGGAGTATTATGACCGCTCCTCGCTGTTTCTGACCGCGTGCGAGAGGGCGGAAGCCGAACCCCCGCGCGTACCTACCGTCTTCTACGGCTTCGCCGAGATGAACGCGCTTCAGCGCAGGCTGACGGCGGCCGTCTGCCGCGAGGCGGAAGCACAGGCCCTCGTGCCCGCGCAGCCGGATGCGCCTGCGTGCGCGCACGCGCAGCCTTTCATCGACTGGTTCGAGGGGATGAATTTTCAGCGCGAAGAAGCCGGGCCGGTCGAGCCGAGGCCGCTCTCGGGTCTCGCGGGGGCGCTCTTCTCGCGCGATGAGGCGTATGCGGAGCCTGTGGCGGCGGACGCCCTGCGCGTCGTGGCGGCTCCCACGAGGGGCCGCGAGGCGTGGGAGGCATGCCGGGAGATTCTGCGGGCGCGGGAGGATTTCGGGGGCGATGACGAAATATGCGTCCTGATGACCGCGCGGGAGGGCTATCAGGATCTGCTCGAGGAGACGTTCCACACCCTGGAGATTCCCTGCCGGGCGGAAGAAAGAACTCCCTTGTCCGATGCGCCCGCCGCCCGCTTGTTCCTCCTCATGCTCCGCCTGCCGCTGGAAGGCTACCCGCGCGCCGGGTTGATGCGCTTTCTGGATGAGGGAGGCTTCACGGCTTCGCTGATGTTCCGGGAACTGGCGAGGCAATACGAATTTGAAGACATTGCCGATGACCCCGCCCTCGCGTCCGGATGGGAGTATTTCTCGAGAAACCTGCCCTACCTGAAAGATCACGACGCCTGGCTCGCGGCGCTCGATGACGCACTGGAGAAAATGAGAGAGCAGGACGAGGAGCGCCCCGCCGCTCATTCCCTCGCCATGTCGATGGGGGACGTTTTCGCGCTCATGGAAAAAATTCCGGAACAAGGGCAGCCCTCGGTTTTCGTCGAGTCCGCTCTTGAGGCTTTCTCGGAGACGACGAGCGGCTTGAGCGACTTTGATCTGGTGAAGGATGCGGTCTCCTCCTTGGCGGATTTGGACGATATTACCGGGGAAATCACGCTGGATCGGTTCCACGATCTTTGCGAACGCTTTTTCGAGAAGAGCGCTTTGAGCAGGAACGAACCGGAAGGAGGCCACCTGGCGAGTCTCTCCTCCATCCAGAGCGCGCGCGGCCTTTCCTTCGGCTTCGTCGCCCTCGCAGGCCTGGGCGAGGGCCTGTTCCCGCCCGCAGGGAGCGAAGACCCGCTCCTGCCCGATTCGGCCCGCGAGGCGTTGAACCGCGCGGCGCAGGAGGCCTTCCCGGATAAAGAGATCGCGCTTCCGCTCAAGAAATCGCGCGAGAGCGAAGCGCGTTTCCAGTTGTGGACGATCCTCCAGTCGGCGCGCGAGCGCCTCATCCTCACGGCGACGAGCGCGGACGATGCGCCGAGGGAGAATGCGGCGTCTTTCCCGAGCATGTTCTGCCGTTATCTGGCGGACGCCCTGGATGAGGAGAGAGACGGCGCGTGGGGGCTTTTCGCGCGCTCGCGCAGCCGCACCGCCGCCGCGACGCTGTGTGCCGAGACCGTTGCCGGGAATCCCGCTCACCTGCGCGAGTACGGCCTGGCGCAGATGGCGGAGCAGATCGGCCGGCCCGAGGCGGGCGGCCTCTCCTGGATGAACGATTTTCCGGGGTTCCTCAGGAGGCGGGCCGCCCTGAGCGAGCGATGGCGGAAGGATGAGTTGACTGCGCACGACGGGATGCTCACGGCTCGCGATTTGCGGGAGTTCATCGGGGCGAGGATTCACTCTTCCGGGCGTCCGCTCGGGGTCACTGCGGTGGAGGTATTCTTCGGGTGTCCGTATCGCTTCATCAACAAGCGCCTGCACCCGCGCATGGAGAAGCGCGAAGAGCCCCTCCCGCCTTTCACCCTGGACGGGATGAGCCGGGGAGAATTGACGCACCGGATTCTCGAACGCTTTCACCTTTGGCTGAGGGATGAGAACAGGCCGCTTCACGCGTTGGGTGAATCGACGGCGCAGGAGGCGCTTCGCGATGCGATCCGAAAGGCGATGGCCGAGGAGGCGGAAAAGGCCGAGTCGCCGCCCCTGCCCGTGCTGCCCTGGGCGGTGCTCGAAGGCGCGCTCTACCGGCGCTTGCGGGGCTATCTGGAACTGATGCGCGCGGACGCATCGGGCCGGCTCCCGGTAATGGTCGAGGAGAGGTTCGGGGGCCGGGGTTCGGAGCCAATGCGGATAGCGCTGGAGTCGGGGGAACTCCTCCTGAGCGGGCGGATGGACCTGCTCGATCGAGACGCGGCGGGGGAATACCGCGTCGTCGATTTCAAGACGAGAGGGAGCAAGAGCTCGATCCCGGCCAAGGGAAAAATTCTCGATGGCGGCGAGAGCCTCCAGCTTCATCTCTACGCGCGGGGTCTGCGCGCGCGGGCGGGCGCCTTGCCGGAGGACGCCCGGGTGAGCGGCGCATACGTCTACGTCACCGAGGAGGAGGGCGTGGAAGAGCGCGCGCGGTCTTGTGAAGAAGTCGAGGAGCGCATGGCGGACGTGGATGCGCTTTTGGACTATTTCCTCGCCTCGGCCGGGGAGGGGCGCTTTTTCCCGACGCCCTCTGCTGATGGGTGCAAGTACTGCGACTACAAGCTCCTCTGCGGGCCCGACAGGGCCGAGCGCGCGTCGCGGAAAGAGGGAGATTCGCGGATGAGCGAGCTTCGCGTGTTGCGGGAGAGGGCCGTATGAGCGCGCAGCCGCGTGATCAGGAACAAAGGTGCGAGGCCGCGACCTGGACGCGAGGCCCCGTTCTGGTCGAGGCGGCCGCGGGCACGGGCAAGACCACCCTGCTCGTGGAAAGAATCCTGCATCTGATTCGGAACGAGGGCGTGGGCTTGGATGAGATGGCCGCCATCACCTTCACGCGCAAGGCGACGGCGGAGCTCAAGGACAGGATTCGCAGTGAAATTCTCTCGGCGGTCGAGCAAGAAGACGACGACGAGGCGAGAGCGCGCCTGCAGGACGCCCTGGATAACCTCGAATCCGCGCGCATCTCCACCATCCACGGCTTCGCGCTCGATATCCTGCGGGCGTTCTCCGTGGAGGCGGGGCTTCGGCCCGACGTGGGCGAGGTGGATAAGGTCGAACGCGAGGCGCGGCGCGACGCGGCCTGGCGCGACTGGCTGGCGCAAACGCTGGACGGAGACGATGCGCGATTGCGCGATTTCCTGGAACTCGGTTTTTCGGCAACCGATCTGGAGAGAATCCGCGACGCCCTGCTCGACCTGCCGGAACTGAGGGAACATTTCCCTCGGGCAAAAGGCGCGTCTCCCGATGAAATCCATGCGTGCATCCAGGAGGCGTTCGAGGCCTGGGCGGACTTCGGGGAGCGTCATTGCAGTGATGAAGAGGACAAGGCGCTTCAACAACTCGGAGAAGCCGAGAGCTGGCTGGAGGTCCTCTCGGGGTTATCGAAGACGGAACTGCTGCGCGAGTTCTGGAATCCCGGCTTCAGGCTGAACAAGCGTGTGGGTTCGGCGAAAAATTGGGGAGATTCCACCGATGAGGGGAGAGCGACCCTCAGGCTCTTCCGCAGCGGGTATGATCGGTTCATGGAGAAAAGCGCCGCGACGGTCTCCCACGAGATGCTCGCCGGTCTGGTTCCCCTCGTCCGGGGTTTCGTCGAGTCCTTCGAGCGGGATCTGCGCGAAGCGGGGCTGTTGTCCTATCAGGACATGCTCTTCCTGGCGGCGAAGCTCGTCCGGGAAAACGCCTCCGTGCGCGGGAGAATCCGCGGGAGCATCAAACATTATCTGGTCGATGAGTTTCAGGATACCGATCCCTTGCAAGTGGAGTTGATATTCCTGCTCGCGGGTGAGGGGGACGCCGCCGACTGGCGCGAGGCGCTGTTGGAAGACGCCGGCCTTTTCCTGGTGGGCGATCCCAAGCAGTCCATCTACCGCTTCCGCCGGGCGGACATCGCCATTTATCACGAAGTGAGGGAGATGATTGAGGCTCTCCCGAATGGCCGCCTGCTGCATATCACGGAAAACTTCCGCAGCACGCCGGGCGTGGTCGATTTCGTGAACGAGGCGTTCTCGCGCGTCATCGTCGACGATCCCGAAAACCCCGACATTCAGCCCGAATACGTCGAACTCATGGCGCACCGCGAATCCGAAGGCCCGGCCGTATTCCTGTTCAAGCGGAAAGAAGACGGAGACGACCCCGGGGACGGCGGCAGGATGAACGAGGAGGAGAGGCGCAAGGCCGAGGCCGCCCGCCTCGCCGCCGCGGTCCGCGAACTGGTGGAGAGGAAAGTAGAGATTCACGATAAAGAAGAAAACGCGCGCCGCCCCGTCGGTTACGGGGACGTCGCCGTCCTGTTCCGCGCGCGCACGGGCTACGCCCGGTTCGAGGAAGCGTTCCGTGGCGCGGGGATCCCTTTCGTCACCGACGGGGGAAACGGGTTTTACGAAAAGTTCGAGGTCGGCGCGGTCGTATCGGTATTGTCCGCCGTCGCGCGGCCCGGCGATCCGCTGGCGCTTGCCGCCGCCCTGCGCTCTCCCCTGTACGGCTTTTCGGACGTAGAACTGGCCTGCTGGTTCCTGAAAACGGGAGAACCGCCCAGGGAGTTGCGAGAAGCGGTACGCGAAATCCGTCTCCTCCACGGCATGAAGAGGGATTCGAGCGCGCGCGCCCTTCTGGAGGAGATATACCGCCGCACGGGGGCGTTCGAGTTGTTCCTGGCGTCCTCAGAAGGGGAGCAGCGCGTCGCCAATCTCCTGAAACTCCTCGATATGGCGCATGAATTCGCCGGGAACGGGAGGCGGGGCGTGGATGCGTTCGCCGCGCATCTGGAGGCGCAATACGACCTGGGGCGCGACGCGGGGGAGCCCGAGGCGTTTCTGGACGATCGGGGAGCCGAGGCGGTGAAGTTCATGAGCGTCCACCAGGCCAAGGGGCTGGAATTCCCCGTGGTCGCCCTCGCCGATATGGAGGGGCGGGGCGCCGGGGGTTCCGAGGCGCGGATCGCGAATCATGAGAGAAGAAACGAAGCAGTCGAGTTGCGTCTGGGTTCCAGACCCCGACTACTGGATTCGGCAGGCTATGTGAGTGCGCTCGAACGCGAAAAAAGGTTTCGGGAGGCGGAAATCAAACGCCTATGGTACGTGGGCGCGACGCGGGCGCGGGACTGTCTGCTCTGGCCGGAATCGGGTTTTCGCTCGTTCGTGAAGGATGCGGTGAGAGACGAGATGAGAAAGAAGATGAGAGGTGCGGAACCGGACGAGAAGGCAATCGAGCAGGAGATCAGGAAAAAGAAAGAAGAAATCGAGCGGAAGACGAATGATGTGATGGACGAGGTGGTTCAGGCGGCGTCCGCTTCGGTACTCGAAGTGTCGCCGCAAGCACCCGGGGAACCCGAGCCCATTCTCCGCCTTCGCGACGACGTGTTCCGCCCGGTGAACGGGGGCTCGGCGGGCGTCCTCGACCGGCGCGCCGCCATCGACGAGAAACTGAAGCGGCTGAAGAAGCCGGTCGAGACGAGAAAGCCCCTGGCTCCCAGCGGTCTCGTGAAAGGATTCGACGAGGAGGAGCCTGTCGCCTCATGGACGCTTGACGATGAGGATGCGCCCGAGGACATCGAGGTTCACGCGGGAGGCATGGCGTTCGGGAACCTGGTGCATGCGATCCTCGCGCGGCTCGAGCCGCCCGAGACCGAACGCCTGGAGAGTTTGCGGGGAGAGGGCGTCACTTATGCCCGCACGTTCGGCCTGGACCCCGAGGACGTGGAGCACGCCATGGGGTTGATTCGGGACTCGATGGGGACGGGGAGGATTCTGGCGCGCGCGGCGGCGGCATCGAAGCGCCGGCGGGAGCTTCCCTTCGTGTTCGAGTCGGAGGGCAGGGTGATCCGGGGGGCCATCGACCTGGTGTTCGAAGAAGGGGACAAGCTCGTGGTCGTGGACTTCAAGACGGATAACGTCGCGGCGGGCGAAGCGGAGGATAGGGTCTCGTTTTATGAGAACCAGGGAGCCGCCTACGTCATGGGGCTGGAGGCGGCGACGGGTCTCGAAGCGGGTGAACTCGTGTTTTCCTTTCTGCGTCCGGGCGTGGACGTTTCCCGCCCCGTCGATGATGTGTTAAGACAGCGCGTAAGAGAGGCCGTGGCGGAAGCGGGGTAGGGGTTTCGTAAGGGCGTGACTCGACAGCGGGTTTCAGCCTCCGGATGGGGAGGGGAATGACGTGATCACTTCCCTTCAAGGGGTTGTTGAAAAGGCCCTGTCCGCCCTTCCAGATTGTTCGCCGTAGGGACAGGCCTCCGTGCCTGTCCGAGGAAACTACGGGGGTAGACATTCCCTATACGGGCGGGCACGGAGGCCCGCCCCTACGTGTCGAGCCCGATTGATGAGGCTTTTTCAACAACCCCCTTCAAGGGGAGAACGAGAAACCCCCGAGCGGGAAAAAGAAGTCGTCAACGGAAGCGTACAATCCATTTCGCCGGGTTTCGGGCCGTTTTGAATGAATAGAGGGGGATTGCCGTGAAAGTCGAATCCATCGAGGTGTTCCGCGTCGACATGCCGATGCGGGATTTTTTCAAGAACGCGAACCACAACCACAACGTCCAGCCCTCGGTCGTCGTTCGGGTGACCTCGGACGACGGCTTCTCGGGTATCGGCGACGTCGAACCCGTGGCGGGGTATTCGGGCTTGAGCCGCGACGATATTGCGGACGCGGTGGAGCGCAAGCTTGCGCCCGCGCTCATCGGCGCGAACCCCCGGGCGTCGCGCGAGATTACGCAGAAGATGGATGAGGCCTGCGACGGCTTCGACGGCGGCAAGGGCGCCTTGTCGCTCGCCATGGCGGACCTCCATGCGAAATGCTTAAGCGTCCCGCTGTATGAACTGCTCGGCGGCGCCGTGAAGCGCGAGGTGCGCTTCAACGCCTGGATCGGCATCAAGGCGCCCGATGAGGCGGGGCGCGAGGCGCGGGGTTTTTACGAGCGCGGCTGGCGGGCCTGCAAGGTGAAGACGGGGGGAGACGTGGAATCCGACGCGGCGCGGGTGCTGGCCGTGCGGGAATCGACGGGGGATGATTTCGAGATACGGATCGACGCGAACGAGTCCTACGGGAACGTGGAAGACGCCATCGCCCTCGCGCGCGAGGTGGAGGGGGCGGAGATCCATCACTTCGAGCAGCCCGTTCCGAGAACCGACATCGAGGGGCTCGCCCGCGTGCGCCGCTCCATCAACATCCCCGTCATGGCGGATGAGTGCGTGTTCGGGCCGGAGAGTCTGCTGGAGATCATCCGGGCCGAAGCCGCCGATATCGTCAAGGTCAAGATCATGAAGCAGGGCGGCCCCCTGCGCGTCAGGGACATGGTCGGCACGGCGGAGGCCGCCGGCATGAAGCTGGTCATCGGCCACGGGTTCGGGTTGTCGCCCTACACGCTGGGCGAGATTCACGTGGCGGCGACCTCGAACGCTTTCCTGGCGGCGATAGAGTCCGTCGGCCCCGAGAAGATGCTCGACGACGTCGTGGATTCTCCGGTCGACATGAGGGCGGGTCGGCATGCGATTTCCGACGCGCCCGGACTGGGCGTCGCCCTGGATGAGGACAAGGTGGAGAAATATCTGACGCGCGAAGCGGTAAAGGTGTAAGTATCGGCGGAATCGGCTTCTCCGGTTTCGGTTCCGAGGCGTCTTTCATCATTTCGAGCAGGTAACTCCGGTGCCATTTCCATTTCAGGAAGCGCTGTCATTCTCCGACCATCTCCTGGCGGCGGGGCTTTATTTTCTCTTCGCCCTGGCGGGCGCGTGCGTCTGCGGCGGTTCGGTTTTCACCCTGATCGCCGGGTCGCGCGCTTCTGGGAGCATGGACCCCAGATGGGACGGCCTCGCTCTATTGTGCGCGAAGACGACGCGGGCTCTTGCGGCATGGGCGGCATGTCCCCTGGGCCTTGCCCTTTGGGTCGTCATGATGGCCCAGCGTCCCCGCATGATGGAGCAACTCCATTCGATTTTCCTGGCGCCCGCCCTGCTCGGTTTGTTGCTCTTCGCAGCAGGCCTTTGTTGTTCGGGCCGATATATTTCCTCATGGGGGAGAGACCGCCATGAGAGCCGGCTTCATTCGGCGTGGGGGTTCATCTCGGCGATCGGCTTTTGGGGTGCGGCGGTCGTTCTGGTTTCGATCTGCGCCTTCTCGGTGCACACGGGAGCGTGGGTGGCGGAGCCCGCTCTTTCGAACGCTCTCTGGAATCCCGCCTTTCCCGCCGCCTTCCTGACGTGGGCGGCGGTTTCGATATCGGCCTTCGGCGCTTTCGGCCTGCTCTACGCCGCGGCCCGAGAGGACGGCGCATGGCGCGCCGCCCTGGCGCATGAACTGGGCAAGTGGATGGCGGGGGGAGCCGCCGTAGGCGTTCCCGGATGGATATGGTGGGGAATCAGCCTGCCGGAAAGCGCGAATCAGAAGCCGGTGTTCTGGTTGGTGGCGGCCGCGGTGGCGGCGACGGCCGCCCTGGGGGGCATCGGGTACAGGTGGGGCGTCCGCGCTCCTGAAGCGCATGGCCGCCGGCATGCGGGAGCGGCTTCGGCGCTGGTTGTACTTCTCATGGCGGCGTTCGGGTGGGCCTACGTGGAGGCGAAGGGGCATTTCCAGATCCACCGGTATATGTACCGCAACGGAATGATCATCGAAGAAGCGGTGGACTCGAATCGAACGGGCTTGTGGAATATCGTGAACCTGGGCGAGCCCGTGCCCGCGCAGGCCGAACTCGGCGCGTTCGGCTTCCGCGCGCAGTGTATGGCCTGCCATGCGGATTGGGTGAAGCCGCAGGACCCGGCCCGGCTCCCCCGATTCAGGCTCAAAGGAGACGCGCTTCGGTTTCTCGGGGAGATGCGTTCCAAACACCCCCCGTACCCTCTTTTGGCGGGTGCGCCAGAGGAGCGCCGCGCGCTGGCGGCGTATCTGGAAACGCTGATCACGAAATCGGGCCGAACCCTCGCATCACGCCCCGAACCGCCCGCCGGGAATAAGCCGGCGGCTCCTTCGGCGATGGTCTCGACAACCTCTCCCGGGGATGCGGAAAAACGCCCTGAAAACCCGGAAGCGGGCAAGCCGGAAACGGTGGAGAAGGGCGCCGCCGTCCCTGTTCTCCCGTCCCCCGATGCGGCGCAAGCCCCCAAAAGGACACAAGAAGCCAAAGCGCCGGAGAAGGAGGTCCGCGCCATCGGTTCTCCCGCTTCGCCTGCCGCCGCGCCGGGTGCTGGGAAACCCGGAGAGGCAGCGGGCTTTTCCACTGTTTCTTCCAGTCCGCCGGGTGATGGGCAGGACGCCGAAGGCGCACCGGAAGCCGGAACGCCGCTTGGGGAGAAAAGCGGAATCGCTGCGCCTCCCGCTCCTTTGAGCGCCGCGCCCGGCGCCGGAAGCCCGGCGGACGGAAAAAGCGTTTCCGCCGCTTCTTCGGCTCCGCCGGACGACTCGCAAGACGCGAAAAAAGCGGAAGAGAAGAATTCGCCATGAGCGTATTGACTCCCGAATCGAGCGAGTGGCTCGTTGTTCTGCTGGGTTCCGTCTTGTGGCTGTGCGCGGGCGTGAGTGTTTCGCTTCCGTGGTTTTCCGCGCATCTCGCGTTCTGGGGCCGGCGGGAGAACAACGCCGACGACGTGGAATTCGCACGCAGCCTCTCGGGCCTGTGCCTGGCTTCTCTCGTTCCCGTATTTGTCATCGGGGCGGCGCTCTCCTTGCTGGCGTCCACGATGCAGCCGGCCGTTTTTTTCACCTCCGTGTCAGCGTTGATTCGCCCGTTGGGCGCCTCGTTGCTTATGTTGTTCGTCTTCTGGGTCCTCGCCTCCGCGCATTCGAGGAGTTGGACATGGGGCCTGAAATTCGGGTTCGCCCACCTGGTGATGGTTCCGGCGGGCGTCCTGATGGCGTTATGCGCCGGAGTGGCCTGGGTATTCGCGCTTTCTTGCATGAATCCACACCTGCTTGATTTGGAAGCGGGGTGGGATCGGCGCTTCTGGGCGTATTCCTCTTTCTGGTGGCCCGTGGCGCATTTCTATCTTTCGGCGTTTTCGGCCGGGGGCCTCGTCCTCATGTTCCTGGGGGGGAAGGCTTTCAGGTGGGAGAGTTCCGCTTCGGTATCGAGCGGCGCGCGGTGGGTTCGTCTCGGCGCCAGGTTCTCCTTGTGCTTTCTGATGATCCAGGCGGGATTGGCGGGAGCCTGGCTCTTATTCCGGGGGGCTGGTTTCCTGGGCGGCATGCTGGCGTCGGGCGGCTCGGCTTTCGTTGCGTTCCTCGTCATCGGCGCCGTATGCGCCGTATCCCTGGTCGAGTTGCTGCTCCGCGCGCTCAGACGGGGCGGGAACGCCCGAATGACCACTTCTTTCGCCATCTGTCTCGTTTTCATCCTGGCGGTGTCCGTGAATTCGGCGCGATTGACCTTGAACCAGAATGATTTCTCCATTTTCCAGCCGGACGCATCCGCCGGGCAGGCCCGGGGGCAGTCGCGTTGATCGTCGATATCTGCAGCTTCCTGCCCGTCGCGGAGTGCTACCGCGCCCGCCTTTCGGGCTGGGCCTCGATCCCCGGCTATCTGAAGATGTTCGCCAAGGGCTTGAGCGCTTTTTGCGGCGTGACCGAAGCGGAGTTTCGCCGCCGGGCGGTGGGGACGACGCGAGCGGAAATCCACGGCTTCATCGACGAGGTATCGGCGAGGCTCGGGCGGCCCGTTGATGAGTTCATCGCCCTTCTGGATTCAGCAGGCTATGACAAGGCGGTCGTCTTCAGCATCGACCAGGAGAGCACCACCGGCGTCACGCCCCTCGACCCGAGTGTTCTCGCCCATGCGGTGGATGCGTATCCGGAGCGGATTCTGGCGTTTCAGGGCGTCGACCCCAACAAGGACGATGCGGCGGCCGCGCTGGAAAAAGGCGTGCGCGAACTCGGCCTGCACGGGGCGTTTCTCGTTCCTTTCCTTCACCGCCTGCCCGCCGACGCGCCGGAGTACCGCCCCGTCTACCGAAAGTGCGTCGAGCTGGACGTTCCCGCATGGATCCACACCTCGGTGAACTGGGCGCCCGCTCACCCCATGGAGCTCGGCAGGCCCCTGGCTCTCGATCGCCTGTGCGGCGAGATGCCGGACCTCAAGGTCATCGCGGGCCACGGCGGCTGGCCCTGGGTGCCGGAGATGGTCGCCGCCGCCTGGCGGCACCCGAATCTCTACATCGACCCCTCGGGCCACCGGTGGAAGTATTTCACGACGCCGCATTCGGGCTGGGAGATGCTCCTTCATTTCGGCAATTCCACGATACAGGATAAAATTCTGTTCGGAACCGACTGGCCGCTTCTGCCGATATCCTTGCGCGAAATTCTCGAAGAAGCGCGGAGTCTTCCCCTGAAGCCGGCCGTCATGGACAAGTGGCTGGGGGGGAACGCGGCGCGCTTGCTGGGGCTGGGGGAATGACCGGAGAAAACCCGGGTTGGCGCTCCGTATTGGGGGCGGGCTGTTTCATCATCTTCGCCGTTTTCGGCTCGCTGGTGTCGACGAGCGGACTCATCGGCTTCATCCGCGATGATCTGGAATTGTCCTTCGGCGCGGGCGGTTTCCTGCTGTCCGCGCCGTTTCCGCTGATAGCGTTTTTCGCGATCGCAGGGGGCCGGCTGGTCGACAGGCTGGGCGTGAAGAAGATGGTCCTTTGCGGCGTTTTCCTCATCTTGCTGGGAGGCGCCGTCCGCCTCTCGAGCGGCGATTTCTGGTCGCTCGCTGCGGGAATCGCGCTCGTGGGCGCGGGCACGGGCCTGGTGTTTCCCGTCATGCCGAAGGTGGTGGGGACGATAGTTCCCCCTGAGCGCAACGCGTTCGGCTCCGCCGTTTACACGGCTTCCATCATCGCGGGCGCGGGTTTGGGCGTCGCGGCTTCGCACTATATGGCGCCTGCGGCGGCGGTTTTGCCCGCCGGGTGGGGAGGGGGCGTCTGGCGCGGCGGCTATCTGGGCTGGGCGCTTGTTCTGGTCCTGGCGTTCATCGTCTGGCGAAAAAATTCCGCATCGATTGCGGTAGACCTGGAATCAGAGTCCGCCCCGGCCGAAAGCGGGGCGGTGTACCGGCTGGCCGGCGTATGGGGGGTCGCCGCCTCCTTGTTCTTCAACAACATCGTATTTTATACGAGTCTGGGCTGGCTGGCCACGATTTTGATGACGAAAGGCTGGACGCAGGCGAGCGCCGCGCTCATCGTTTCGAGTTTGCCTTTGCTCGGGATTTTTGCTTCCCTGACAGCGCACAAAATGGCGCTGGCCGCAGGCGGCGAGCGAGTGATGATGGTTTTATGCGGGTTGTTCACGGCAGCGGCGCTCGCCGTGATGCCGGCGGGAGGCGCTTGGGTCGCGGCGATGGGGACAGCCGTTCTGGGCCTGACCACGAATTGCTGGTTTTTGTTCTGCCTGGCCTATCCCGCGCAATACGTGGAGAAAAGCCAGGTGGGCCGGGCGGGCGGGCTGATCATCGGCGTAGGCTATCTGGGAGGCTTCGCCGGGCCCTGGGCAATTGGCGCGATACGGGACTGGGCCGGGTCGTTCGGTCCGGGATTCTATACGCTGGTGGTCGTGTCGATCATCGGGATTTCTTGCGCTCCGTTTTTCGGGCGACGCGCCGATCAAGGCGGGGGATAGAGCGTTTTGGATATGACGTCGAAACGATTGAAGCTGAGGCCCGTCGAGGCCATTCCTGCGGAGCATCAGGGCCGGAAGATGCTGAGGCTTAGCGATCCGCTTCGTCTCAGCGAGGCGGTTTTGTTCGCTCCCATGGCGCTGGTTCCCGTGCTGAGCCTGCTCGACGGGCGCCACACGTTTGAAGACATCAAGGCGCAGTGCAAATCCCGCCACGGGATGGATGTCACGGAAGAAAGCTACCGGGCGATGGTATCGAGTCTCGAGGAGGCGCATTTCCTCGAAGGAGACGGCTTCGCCTCCTGGAGCGCATCGCTCAGGGACGCCTACTTGAGCGATCCGGTGCGGCCGAATTTTCTGGCGGGCAAAAGCTACGATGCGGACCCGGCGCGCCTGCGCTCCCACATCGATGATTTTTTCACCGGGGCTGACGGCCCGGGGATGCCCGCGAAGAATTCCGCCGCTCCGGCCAGGCCGCTTCAGGGCGTGGTTGCGCCGCACATCGATTTTCATCGCGGAGGCGCCACCTTCGCATGGGCGTACAAGTCCATCGCAGAGCGTGCCGACGCCGATCTGTTCGTCGTCATGGGAACGGTCCATGCCCCGACGAAGTACATCTATACTCTCACGGACAAATCTTTCGAGACGCCGCTCGGGGTTTTGGAGGCGGATACAGGATTCGTGGAGGAGTTGTCGCACAGGCTGGAGGTGAATTCCTTTGAGGATGAATTCGCGCATCGCGGCGAGCACTCCATCGAGTTTCAGGCGGTTTTTCTCCAGTATCTCTTTGCGGGCGTTCGGCCGGTCCGGTTCGTCCCCGTCCTGGTGGGCTCGTTCCACCCCTTCGTTGCCCGGGGGGAATCTCCCCGTGGAGATGCGCAGGTGGAGGCTTTCATCGCCGGGCTGCGAGAGACGATAGATGCGCACCGGCGGAACGGGGGAAAGGTCTGCCTGATTGCGAGCGTGGATTTCGCCCACGTCGGTCCCCAGTTCGGCGATGAAAATCCCGTGGATGACGTGCGGTTGGAAGAACTCGCGAGTGCGGACGGGAAATCCCTGGAGGCGGTGTGCCGCGGGGATGCGGAGGCGTTCTACTGGAGCGTGGCGGAGGATGGGGATGCCAGAAACGTGTGCGGCCTGGCGCCCGTCTACACCATGCTGCGTGTTCTGGATGACTGCGAGGGAGAAGTGCTCCGCTATTCGCAATGGCCGGACCCGAACGGTACGGTCACTTTTTCGAGCGTTGCTTTGACTTGAAATGTCCTGGTTTCTGGAAATCCTGAATCAAAGAGGAGAGAGGATCGTTGCTTTATTTGAGTGAGTCCGACGTCAAGAGTCTGGTGAACATGTCCGATGTCATGGACGTGGTGGAGAAATGCTTCAGGGCCCAGGGGGAGGGGCGCGCGCCGAATCAGCCGAGGCGTCGGGTTTTTCTCCCCAAGGGCACGATGCACGTCATGTTCGGCGGCATGGTGGATGAAAACGAGGGCTATCTGGGCCTCAAGGCATACACCACGTTTCCGGGCATCGGCGTGCGTTTCATCTTCCTGCTGTGGGACGCGAACACCTCCGAGATGCTCTCGCTCATGGAGGCCAACGTGCAGGGCCAGATGCGCACCGGGGCGGCGAGCGGCGTCGCCGCGAAATACATGGCGAGAGAGGACGCTTCGGTGGCCGGGCTGATCGGCACGGGCTGGCAGGCGAGGTCCCAACTCGAAGCGCTGTGCTGCGCGCGTGACCTCAAAACCGTGAAGGTCCACAGCCGCCGCCCCGAGAAAAGAGAAAAATTCGTCAGCGCGATGCAGGACAGGGTGAACCCGGAACTCGTGCCGGTGGAATCGGCGACCGAGGCGGTGAAGGGTTCGCAGATCGTGTGCACCATCACCACGGCGCGCGAACCGGTTTTTGACGGTAACGACCTGGAGCCGGGCACGACCGTCATCGCCGCGGGTTCGAACCGCATCACGAACCGCGAGGTGGACGACGAGACTTTCCGCCGGGCGGCGGCGGGGAGAATCGTAACGGATAACCTGGAAGGCGCCGAATTCGAGAGCGGCGATCTGGTCGGCGCCACACGGGCGAACGTCATCCAGTGGGGCCAGGTCTCCGAGGTCGGGTTGATCGCGACGGGCGTTATGCCGGGACGCGCGTCCGATGAGGAGATCAACCTGTTCCTGAGCCAGGGCGTCGCGATAGAGGACGTGGCCCTGGGCGCGGAACTCTACCGGCGCGCCAAGGCGCAGGGCGTGGGCGCGCCACTGCCCGTCGAGGGGTTTTTCAAGAGAGCGACTTGAGGCTTCAGGGGGTTGTTGAAAAAGCCTTGCTTCGCTCGGGATTGACCTTCGCCTTTGCTCGTCATTCCGGCCTTGAGCCGGAATCCATTTTCGCCTTTGTCTTTGGCCTTTCCCCCGGACATCCTCACTTCCGGCCGGGGAAAATACGGACGCCGCCGTATATGTCCGCCTCGTCCGTTCCGCATTCGGGCGCAACGCTCTCTCCCGCGAATCGGAATCAAATGCGAAAACGAAAGCAAAAATCATAAAAATGGATTCCGGCTCAAGGCCGGAATGACGGTGGTGTTCCCGCATCGAGGGACTTTTTCAACAGCCCCGACAAGGGGGAGTAGGGGGGGTTGGTTTTGTAGGGGTAGGTCGCGGCTTCACGCGAAATCGGCCTTCCCGCTAAAGGCAATGTCCCCCGACGAGGGGTTTATCTACAACCCCCTCAAGGGCCTGTTGAAAAAGCCCTGGTTTTGTGATCGTATGGAGTTGTCCCGACTCGCCCGAGATGGGAGTTCCCTCGATGCTGGACCGCAAGAGGCGCGAGCAGATGGACTTGTTCGTGGCCGGCCCGCTGGAAAAGTTGATTCCTGAAGATCACATATTGCGGCAGGTGGACCGCGTCCTGGATTTGAGCTGGCTTCGCGAGGAGGTGGCGGCGTGCTATTGCGCGGACAATGGCCGTCCGGGCCTGGACCCCGAGGTGGTGGTTCGGTTGATGCTGGCGGGCCTGCTGCTGGGCTACGCCCACGACCGGCGTCTGTTGCGCGAGGCGCAGGCGCACCTGGCGATCCGGTGGTTCATCGGGTACAGGCTGGACGAGGAGTTGCCGGACCATTCGAGCCTGACGCGTATCCGTCAGCGCTGGGGGGAGGAGCGGTTCAAGGAGATATTGCGCCGCACGGTTCAGGCTTGCGTGGAGGCGAAGGTGGCGACGGGAGAGGTGGTTCACATGGACGCTTCGTTGATCCGGGCGGACGTGAGCTGGGAGAGTCTGGCGGAGCGCCACGCGGAGAAGGTGGTGCGGGAGAACGATTCGGAGGATGAGACGGGGAAGAAGGGCGGCGGCGGGGGTTCGGGGCCTGTGAGCCGAACGGACCCCGACGCGCGTCTTGCGCGCAAGAGCGCTCGGGCGGGTTTCGAGCCGAGCTACAAGCACCACGCGGTGGTGGACGATGAGCGGGGGGTGGTTCTCGACGTAGAGGTGACGGCGGGGACTTTGAACGAGCGGGAGATGATGGAGCCGCAGTTGGATGCGGTTCGCGAACTGACGGGGCGCGCGCCCGCGGTGGTGACGGCGGATAGTGGCTATGCGTACTCGAAGGTGTACGGCGCATTGGAGCGTCGGGGGGTCGCCGCGGTGATACCGGCGAAGAAGGAGCCTTCCCAGAGCCGGGTGCCGCTGCAGTTGTTCCGCTACGACGAGCGTCACAAGGTGGTGAAGTGTCCGGGGGGCAAGACGCTGCGTCCCCGGAAGGAGACGGAGCGGGGGCGCTACTATGGTTCGAGGACGCGCGATTGCGCGGGCTGCGCGCTTAGGGCCGATTGTCTGTCGAAGTCCCGCACGAGCAGGACGGTGCTGATTCCGCACGAGTATCCGGCGCTGTTGCGCGGGCGCCGTCGCCACGCGCGCCGGGGGGAGGAGGAGGGTCGGCTGTGGCGCCGCCACATGGGGCGCTCGGAGGGCTACCACGGGGAGGCGAAGAGTTGGCACGGACTGGCGCGGGCGGTGCGCCGGGGTATGGAGAACATGAAGATCCAGGCCTACCTGACGGCGACTGCGGTGAACCTCAAGCGGCTCGCCGCCGCTGTTGCTGCGCGAATATTCGCCCTGTGGCGGGCCTGCGCCGCCTCGAGTCGCCGAATGCGCGTTCCCCGCGGCCTCACGCGCCGATTGGGCTTGATCTCCCAAGCCGCGTGAGACGCCATACCGCCCGCTTCAAAACGGGGTTTTTCAACAGCCCCCTCAAGGGGGGAGTGATTCATTTTTCTTCAGGGTTTTTTCAACAACCCTTTCAGGCGCGTTGTATCAGGTGCTGAGACCGGCGGTTTTATCGAAGAACTCGCGCACGGCGTTTTGGTCCACATCGCCGAAGCCCATGGCGGAGGTGGCGATGAAGACCTGCCTCGCCAGTGCTGCGAAGGGCGTCGGCGTTGTCGCGGCCTCGGCCATCTCGGAGATGAGGCGCAGGTCCTTGCGCATCAGGTCGATTCTGAAATACGGCGTGTAGTCCCGGCTCGCCAGGGGCGAGCCCTTGATGGCCAGAATCTTCGGAATCGAGGCGTTTTTCAGATAATCCATCATCTCGACGGGGTCGAGGCCCGAGCGTTCGCCCAGGGTGAGTCCCTCGGACACGACCGAGAGGAACACCGAGACGATCTGGTTGGCCACGAGCTTCATGTGCAGGCCCGCGCCGTTCGGCCCGAAATGGTTGATGGACTCCGACACCGCCTCGAGAACGTCGCGGTGTGCGTTCATCGCCGCTTCGTCGCCGCCCACCATCACGTTGAGTTCCGCACTGATGGCGCTGGGCTCGCTGCCGCTCACGGGCGTATCGAGGAAAATCGCGCCCTTCTCCGCTGCTTGCTGCGCAATGTCCTGGCTGCCGCTGGGGGCGATGGTGGAGAAATCAAAACAGACGACGCCCTCCTTCGAGGTCAGGAGCGCGCCTTTTTCGCCGAGATAGGTCTCGTGGACGTCCCTGGTTTCGGGCACGGATGAGCAGATGACCTCCGCCTCCGAGGCGGCTTCCGCCGGGGAGTCGAAGGTTTTCGCTCCCGCCTCCTCCGCCCGGGCGCGGGCCTCCGGCGACGGGTCGTATCCGTGAACCACGAATCCGGCTTTGAGAAGATTGTTGGTCATGGCTCCGCCCATGGTGCCGAGCCCCAGGTATGCGACGATTTTAGGCACTGTGCTCTCTCCTTCGACGTTGGAGTATTCGGATGCGCGCGGGCCTCGAAAAACACATTGCGCTTCATCCGCTTCCCGGTGATTTTGAACACGCGATTCTAGCGCATAAGAGACGAACAAAATACCTCTCGCGGCGCTTGCCTTTTTTCCCGGGCTTGGCTATGGTTTCGCTTCATTTCCGGCCACAGGTGGCTGGGCGCCTGCTGAGGCGTCGATTTTACATGAGGTTTCGAGATGCGCGAGAACATTCAACTCGAATGCACGACTTGCAAGAAGATGCGCTACACCAGCACCAAGAACAAGCGCAATACGCCGGATCGGCTCGAATTCAAGAAGTACTGTAAATTCTGCCGAAGCCACCAGCCGTTTCGGGAGACCAAATAGATGAAAACCCACAAGAACACCGTGGCGCGCAAGCGGTGCGCCGTCACCGGCAAGAGCGTGATGTACGGCAACAACGTCTCGCATTCGCACAAGAAGACGAGGCGGCGCTTCGAGGCGAACTTGCACTTCAAGCGCTTCTACCTGCCTGAGGAGAAGCGCTGGGTGAAGCTGCGCGTATCGGCGAAGGGCCTCAAGATCATCGCCAAGCGCGGCATCTCCAGGGTGATGGCCGACATCAAAAAGCGCGAGCGCGCCCTCTAGCAACTCCTTTATTCCCAGGTATTTGCAAGTTCTGTCCGGCTGGGCCGGCGGGTGTTTCTCCGTGCGCCCGCAAGGGGTTCGCGCGCATTTCGCCCCCGCAATTCCCCGCATTTTCCTGCCAGAATTTGTCGTCGATTTATCGAAAAACCCCGTGAGAGGGTAATGGCAACCCCCTTGAAAGCGAGACCCCATAAAAGCAACCCCCCCTACCCCCCTTGTCGGGGCTGTTGAAAAACCCCCTTCCGCCTCATCCTGAGTAGCGGCCCCTCGACTTCGCTCGGGACAGGCTCCGCCGTTCCCCGACACTCCTCATCCTGAGTAGGCGCGAAAGCGCCGTATCGAAGGTCAAACGCGATTGATGAATGAGTGTTTGCCCTCACCCGGCGCGAGGCGTTCGACTCTCCGCGCCCTTCGATACGCCGCCCTTCGACAAGCTCAGGACAGGCTCTTCGGCGGCTACTCAGGGTGAGGAAAGAGGTGTTGGCGGTTTGCGGGGAGTCGCAGACGGGCCTTTTCAACGGCCCCCTCAAGGGGGGAGTGGTTTTCTTCTCTCTCGTTGGTTGGCGATGCTGCTCAAGGGCAACGTCCGCCTGAATGACGAACAAAACCGCGAGGCCTTGGTAGGGACAGGTCGCGACCTGTCCCTGCAGGATTGAACGACACTCAAAGCGTACGGGCGCTTCACGAAGCGCCCCTACAATCCCATCGCGTCAGACCTTCCTCTCCGGCCAGCTCTATGCGCCGAATCTCGAATTCGGGACTTATTCAACAACCCCGGTAAGGGAGCGGTTGCCGTTCGGGATGAGAGAGGATTGCCTGCGCGCCGCCGGCCAGCGCCGGGAGCGGGGGAGTTCATTCCTCCTTGAAAAGGGAGAGGCTCCCCTCGAGCGCCTTGTTGCGCCTCGCGTAATCGAGCGGCGTCCTGTTGGATTTGTCCTTTGCGCGCATATCGGCTCCCGCCCGGATGAGGGCGCTCACGACGGCGGGGCTCTTGCCGAACCACGCCGCGAGGTGGAGCGGCGTCCAGGAGCCGCGCTTGTCGCGCGCGTTCACCTCCGCCGTCCCCTCCGCGAGGGCGCGCACGACGGCGGGCGAATTCCCCTGTGCGGCCAGATGAAGCGGCGTGCGTCCGTAGTTGTCGCGCGCGTTCACCCCCGCTCCCGCTTTCACGAGCGCGGCCACGGTGGCGGACGAGCCTCCCTGTGCGGCCAGATGGAGCGCCGTGCGTCCGCTGCCCGTCTTCGCGCCCGTCTTCGCGCCCCCCTCCGCGAGCGCGCGCACCACGCCGGGCGTCTTGCCGAAGGACGCCGCCAGATGGAGCGGCGTCCACCCGCGCCGTTCCCTCGCCTCGGTTTCGGCCCCGGCGGCGATGAGCGCGGTCACGACGGCGGGATTCCTGTTGAAGTTCACCGCCAGATGGAGCGGCGTCATGCCGTTCGCGTCGCGCGCGCTCGGCCGAGCGCCCGCCTTCGCCAGGGTTCTCACCAGGGCGGGCGTCCTTCCGAACCCCGCCGCGCGGTGCATGGGGGTGAGGCCGGCCGCGTCGCGCGCGTTCGCGTCTTTCGTCTCGAGGCAGCGGGCGGCGTCAGCCGCGTCGGCGCGAATGAAAAAGGCGAGCGTGTTCCAATGCGCGCACGATACGGGAGCTGCGACGGCGAACACCGGAATCAGCCAACCGGCGAGCGCGACCGCAAGCGCCGCTCGATGCGCTCTGGTGTGTAGCGTCATACTGCGATTCCCCTCGTGGTCCGGATGGTTTCTGGTCAGGTTGCAGTATTTTCTCGCCGTCCGATTCTACCGTCATTCCGGCGTATGTGGAACAGGGCCCGGAGCGTTCCGGGGGGCGTCCACGTACGCATGTATGCGGCCCCTGCGCGCCGGCCTGCGGCGCGCCACGCGGAGTCGATGGCGGCCTTCGAGAAGAGCGAACGGGAAAGCGCAAGACGCCACGCCGAGTCGATGACGGCCCTCAAGGCGCTCATCGAGCGCACGGATCGAACGAAGGCGTAGATTTCGGTACGTCTCCGCATGGACGGGCAGCCGCGCCCGCCCCTCATCTTCTTTCCGCCTTGGGTTTTTGTTCGTCGTTCCGGCGAATGCGGGTCAATTCCGGCCAATGAGGGGTTTGTTGAAAAAGGCCTATCCACCTCATCCTGAGTAGGCGCGCAAGCGCCGTATCGAAGGATGCCCTCTCGACTGGAAGGGCACCCCCCCTACCCCCCCTTGTCAGGGGTCAAACGCGAGTGATGAACGAGCGTTTGCATGAGCCATTGACGAGAAACACATCGTCTTGCAAAACCTCCCTCTTCGGTCGGTTTTGACCCCTGACAAGGGTCTGTTGAAAAAGCCCTCTCAAGCGGTGGGGGGTGCGATGATTTTGTAGCAGGACAACCCAAAAGGGTTGTCCTGGCCTCCGTGCCTGTCCTGCTCTCCGTGGTTCTCCTTCGTCAGGACAGGCACGGAGGCCTGTCCCTACGGTAAACAATTCGATGTTCGGGATGCCCTCCCTTCCTCGGGAGGACTTTTGGGGCAGCCCCGACAAGGGGGGTAGGGGGGTTGGTTTTCAGGGCGAGGGAGATCGAGGGAGCGCCCCTTCGACAGGCTCAGGACAAGCCCTTCGATACGCCGCCTTCGGCACCTACTCAGGATGAGGAAGGTGGGGGCGGAACTTGTCCCGAGCGAAGTCGAGGGGCCGCTACTCAGGGTGAAGCGGAAAGGAGCCTTTTTCAACAACCCCTTGACAGGGGGGAGTGAAGTCTCATTCCTCCTCGGTCGGTTCCATGCGCCGAATCACGAAATCCGGCCATTTCCAACAACCCCGCCTTGGTCGGCTCCGACACCGAAATGACGATCAAAAGCGCATTCACCTGTAGGGGCGGGCCCCCGTGGTTGCGATTCAGAAGGACAGGCACGGAGGCCTGTCCCTACGGACTCCCTCCCCGGTCGGAATCGGCCCTATTTGAATCGCGCATGGACCGCATCGTCTCTGAGAAAGACGTTCTTCTCGGCGAAGTCACAGGGCGTCTTGCCGTCTTCGTCGCGCACCCCGGTGTTCGCGCCCGCGTCGAGGAGGGTGGCGACGACGGCGGGCGTCTTGCAAACCCACGTCGCCAGATGGAGCGGCGTCCAGCCCCCTCGCGCGTCGCGCGCGTGGAGTTCCGCGCCCGCCTCGATCAGGATGCTCACGATCGTGGGCGAATCACCCTGCGCCGCGAAGTGCAGGGCCGTGCGTCCGTATTTATCGCTGATCCGGGGGTCCGCCCCGGCGGCGAGCAGCGTCTCCGTCTTCTCGGGCGTCAAGGCGTGCCGCGCCGCCGCATGCAGGGGAGGGCCGCCGTTCTCGTCGCGGGCGTTCACGTCCGCTTTCCTGTCCACCAGGGTTTTCACGACGCCCGGGATCTCGTTGAACGCCGCCGCGAGGTGCAAGGGCGTGCGTTGGTATTGATCGCGCGAGTCGACCTCCGCCCCGCCGCCGATGAGCGCCTTCACCACGGCGGGCCTCTCCCCTTGCGCGGCGACATGCAAGGGCGTGCGTCCGTACTTGTCCGCGGCCCCGTGGTCCGCTCCGGCGTCGAGCAACTCCTGCACGACCTCGGGCGCCGGGGCGTGCCGCGCCGCCGCGTGCAGGGGCGTCGCGCCGAGGTTGTCCGGGGCGTTCACGTCCGCGCCCGCCTTGACCAGCGTGTCCACAATGCCGGGCGTCTCGTTGAACGCCGCCGCGATGTAGAGCGCCGTGCGTCCCTTCTCGTCGCGCGCGTTCGCGTCCGCGCCCGCGCCCTCGGCGAGCAGCGATTCCACGACGACCGCCGTCTCGCTGATGAGCGCCGCGCGGTGCAGACGATTGACGCTCCCCTCGTTTCCCTGGTCCTTCGTTTCCATCTTCATCCTCCGGTGAAACACCTGCTTGTTGTTCGTCTTTGTTCTGAAACGAAGAAAACGCAGGGGCCGGCCGCCTCTACGCGTTCTGGCAGGGACAGTTCGCGACTGTCCCTGGTGGTCCTTCATCCATCAGTCGGGCTTGATTTCCTCCTCCGGCCTCTCCCTGTGATTCTCATACGATGGCGGAAGCCCTCCCGAGTGGTTGAGCCGGTCCGTCACCGGTCGAACCCGACTGAAGAGGGGTTGTTGAAAAAGCCAGCGTGCGTTATCTCTGGCGCTCTCTCCATCAAAGAGAGTTTCAAATCACTCCCCCCTTGAGGGTCTGGCTTTCCCCTCGGGAAGCCAGACCCTCAAGGGGGGAGTGATTCCTCTCTCCTCGGACTTTACCAACAGCCCAGAACAAGGAGCGCTCGCCGACCTATGCGGTATGCGGGAGGGTTCTCGGGGCTATCACTCCTCCTCCAGCATATCGCGGTATTGCTCGTACGAGGGCGGAAAGCCGCCCGAGTAATTCAGCCAGTTCGTCACCGGGTAGCGAGCCGCCCCCGCTTTATGAGTCGCCTCGAGGCCTTCGAGGATTTCCCCGGTCGCCGAGAAGGGAAACGAAAACGCCACCTCGTGGTCCTGCACCTGCCCGAAAATCCTGTCTCCCGTGCAGGGCACGACCATCTGCGGCTCTCCCGTCGTATGCGGCGCGATGGCCAGATCGGCGCAGTCGATTCTGCCGCGAAACGCGCTCTCGAGCGTCCCGCCGCGCTTCCAGAGCCACGCCTGGCCCAGCCGCATGATCTGCGCTCCGTTCCCGTAGATGACGATGGAGTCCGGCTCGAACGCCGCGCGGTGGAGCGGCGCGACGAGCACGCCCACGTATTTCCCCTCGGGAAGCCGGGGTACGCTCTCCTCGCTCAGGCGGCCGGCTTCGAGATTCTCCGTGTAGAGGTCGATGCACAGGTTGCCCTCGGTGTAGTGCGGCAGGCGTTTTTCGAGGCCGAGCGCCATTGCGCCCAGCACGCAGCTGCTGTCCTCGCGGCCCAGCGCGAGCGCCCAACCGTAGCGCCGCGCCATGGAGACCGCCTGGCAGGTGGTGAATTGATTTCCCAGGTGCTCCCTGGGACGCTTCGTCCTCGGGGGAACTTCTTCCCATGATTCCAGGAACTTCACCGCGACGGGAAACGAGGCGAGGCGCAGGTATTGATTCAGTTTCTTCTCATATTCGGAATTGTCCATCGGGTTCTCCGTTTGCGCCGCAGGGCGCTGCATGACCATCGTTATATATCGCGTCGGGAAACTATATCATTAACGCGCGAGGCAATCACGAAACAAAAGACGCGCGAAGATGCGGATTTCGAATTGTCCCTCCTTTCAGGAACGGGAGTGCTCCGGCATGTATCGTTTTTGTCTCGCCACTCTCATCCCGTATGTGAATGATAGGTAAAAATAGGCTTGAACGCGCGAGGCGGATGTGGTAAATCAAAGGGGATTTCATGATTCTGTTGCGAGGTGAACTTCCGCGCGAAACGCTTTCGCGAGAGTGGTTTCGGGCAACGTGATCATGAGAGTCGGAGAACACCGGAAAGTCGGGAAGTCAGGAGAAAGGAGGTTGCATATCGGATATGGCTGTAGGAGGCTTGATACGTTTCACGTTCCGCTCAGGCAGTTCCGGTAACATGGCATAGGGGTCGAAACAGACTTTGACTCCATGGTCAAAAAGATGGTAGTTTGATTTTACAGCACCACGGGAGGCCTTCTCATGGAGGCCTTGTCACGACGATGCGGAGGACTCACTCAATGCTGTTGCGCGCCAAATGTCGTTCTGCACCAAAACACCCACCGGCAAACTGTATGTTTTCGGATGATTTTTCCGTTCGCATGGCCATCGGGGCCAAGGTGGATTCTGACTCTATGATCAGAAAGGCGGCGATTTGATTCTCTAGTTTCACACGGGAGGTCTTCTTTCAGGAGGCCTCATACGGGGGCCTTCTCATGGAGGCCTTATCACGACGATGAGGAGGACTCACTCTATGTTGTTCTGCGTAAAAACACCCATCAACAAGTTGTATGTGTTTGGAATGGCGCTCCTGCTCGCGGTGACCCTGGCGGGTTGCGGCGGCAGTGGCGGCGGCACGGCGACGACGCCGCCGGACCCGACGCCGATGGAATGTCCGGCGGGCACATCCGGTACGTATCCGAACTGCATGACTCCGCAAGAGGTCTGTGAGGCGGAAGGCGGCGAGTATAGGGGCGATATGTGCGTCTCGGCAGAAATGCTCGAGGAGGAACGCATGGCTGCAGTAGCCGCGGCGACGAAAGCGGCCGGGACGAAAGAGATGGCCATCGCGACTGAAGCCGCGGAGACGGGGACGAACGACGGCGGCCTCGGCGGTTCTACGTTTGATGCCGGCGGCAACCTGACTGGCGCGGTTGCCACCTATACGCTGACGATCGATCCGGCGGACCAGACGGTCGAGATCACCGACTCTGCGCTGGATGGTGAAGACGATCCCAAATTCATTCAGGCCATGGATCTGGGCGGCGGAACCACCATGCACGCGCGCGCGCTGGCGGCGGATGACGACGGTAACGTGGTGGAAGAAGTCGTGGTCGTCAGCACCGACATCGAAGACCCCACGCCCACGGCGTTTGGGATGGTGCACACGCTCGATGTCAGGGTAGACGGAGAAACGGCGACCGATAACATGCCGAATGATGCTCTTCAAATAGTGGAAGGCAACATCGGAATGGTCAAGGCAGGTGCATTCACGGCTCCGTCCGGCACCACTGGAACCACCACCCTCAGTTTCCAGCAGGCGGTAGCAGACGACCCTAGCACAACAGATACGGATGAAAGCAGGGATGCCGCCGAAATCATGGGTACGTTCAACGGCGCAATGGGAACGTTCAAATGCAACGCTGCTGGTGCTTCTGGCTGCGCCGTCACGGTGAATGCCATGGGTGTGGTGAGCGCCGTTTCGGCTGACAACGACTGGATTTTCATTCCCGCCGAAGGCGCAACGGTCGACGTGGGGGATGGCGACTATCTGCACCACGGTTTCTGGCTGAAGAAGACGACGGCGGCAAACGGCGCGATCACCTACAACGAGGTCGAGACCTTCGCGGGCTCGAGCGTTGACGCGAGCGGTAACGTCAGCACTGTTCTGGGACAAGCGACATACGAAGGCGGCGCGACCGGCGTGTACGTGAAAAACGTGTACAACCCCGACCGCACGATCAACATGGCCACCTCCGGCCACTTCAGGGCGGACGTCCGCCTGATGGCGATCTTCGGGCAGGTGCCGGTTTCCGCTACCGACGCCACGGGCACGATCGCGCCCAACTTGCTCAACACCGTCAGTGGAACCATCGACAACTTCATGCTGTCCGGGGGTGAGGACAACATGTGGAGCGTGGCTGTAGCCGGAACGATTGTTCCTACTACAGGAATCGCGTCCGGCACGGCCAAGGGTGGAGATGGTGACGGCTCGTTCAGCGCGACCTTCCATGGGAGCGTGGCGGCAGACACCGACGGCAACATTCCCCAGCCCGGTTCCGTGGTCGGCGAGTTCAACGCCGGGTTCACGGACGGCTCCGTGGCCGGCGCCTTCGGCGCAAGGAAGATGATGGAGTAGCGCCGGCATAGCGCAAGCAAGTTGGTACATGCCCCCGCCTTCGGGGGCGAAGCAATGCGCAGCCGTGGGAGGGCGGCCGAACGGCCGCCCTCTTTTCGCCTCGCTCCGAATCCCCACCCCCCCCTGTCAGGGGTCAAAACCGACCGAAGAGGGAGGTTTTGCAAGACGATGTGTTTCTCGTCAATGGCTTATGCAAACGCTCGTTCCTCACTCGCGTTTGACCCCCGACAAGGGGGGATTGGGGGGTTTCTGTCAGGGGGCCGGAGGGGGAGTAGTATTCAGTCGAGAGGAGGGCGATTTCTTGAGAAAGAGCGTCGCGATGGGCTACGTTCCATACGATGAGGCGTTGACCGAAAAGGCGCGGGAAAACCGCAGGAACCCTACCCCGGCGGAGAAGAAGCTATGGTTCGAAGTTTTGCGCAGCAGGCAGTTATCCGGGTTGAAGTTCACTCGTCAAAAGCCGCTGGATCGCTACATCGTCGATTTCTACTGCGCCGAACTGATGCTCGCGGTTGAGATAGACGGCGACAACCACGTCGGTCGCAAGCGATGTGATGAAGTCAGGACGCGCAGGCTGAACGCGCTGGGCGTCGAGGTCGTCCGATACGCCGACGCCGAGGTCATGAATCGCGTCGATGGTGTGTACGTCGATTTGTTGAAGCGCGTTTCGGATATGCGAACCCTCAGCCCTACTTGTCGAACCCCCCAACCCCCCTTGTCAAGGGGGCTTTGATCTTACTCCGCTGTTAAGGGGGAGTAGGGGGGCTGGTTTCGAGCCAGGAGGCGGAGGAGTTGATTTTAGGGGGCCGATATAGCAGACTTCGGCATCGTCCGTTCGGATGGGGTCCTCCTCGCCCGGGCGGCGCAATCGCGAACTTCGTCGCCAAAGGAGGTAGCGGACGAGAAGCGGACGCGCTCGTCTCACGCCGCAAATCATGAAAAAATCCATTCTGTTCATCGTCTGCATGATGCTTCTTGCGCCTGCGCACCTCACGGCGGGGGACGCCGTCGCCGCGCCCTCGGAGTCTCACCTTTCCAGTGACCCGAAGGTCCGGGCCGCGCGCGGGCTGGTCAAGCAGCGCCGCTATTTCGAAGCGCTGAAACTTCTGGGCCCCATCGCCAGAGAGTCGAAGGGCCGCGCCGACAGGACGGACGTGCTCTTCCTCTACGGCCTTTCGGCCATCGAGGCTTCCAGGCGCCTGCCTCCGGCGAAGGCGAAGGAGAGGACGGCGCTTCTCGATGCAGCCGTCTCCGCGCTCAGGGTCATCCTCATCGAGAAGCCCGCCCTCGTGCGCGTGCGGCTCGAACTCGCTCGGGCGTTCTTCTACAAAAATGAGGACGATCTCTCGCGCCGGCATTTCGATCGCGTCCTCGCCGGAAAGCCCCCCAAGGCGATGGTCGCCAACATCAACCGCTTCCTGCGCATCATGCGCGCGCGCAGGCGCTGGAGCGCGCATTTCGGCTTCTCCATAGCGCCGGATACGAACATCGGCGCGGTGTCGGATTCGGAAATCATCTACATCTACGATCTGCCCTTCCGCCGCAACAATTTCGAGGGCGAAAACTCGGGCCTCGGTTTCGTTTTCTGGGGCGGGTGGGAGTACCAGCATCCCCTGGGCCAGCGCCTGCGCCTGCGCATGGGGACGGACATCTCACGCAGGGAATACGAGGAGAGCCGCTTCGATCAAATGACGATCTCCTTCCACGCCGGGCCGCGCTGGTGGATAAGCCCCAACACCGAAATGAGCATGCTCGCCAGCGTGCGCCAGCGCAGAAGCGGCGGCTTCGTCCACAGCCACGAGTTCGGCGGGCGCTTCGAGGTCGAACACCGCCTCACGCGCCGCATCCGGCTGAGCGGGCGCGCCTCCCTGCACGAGCGCGACTATGAGCGCGACAAGCATTTCGAAGGCTCGCATCTGGATCTCGCGCTGGTGGGTTCGTGGGTGCTCACGCCGACGCTCCAGATCCGGGGCGGGTTCGGCTACGCGGCCGAGAATCCCGAATCCCGCACCTGGCGCAACCGCAGCCGGTGGGGACGCCTGGGCGCCTCGATCGCTCTCCCCTTCGGCTTCACCGTGGGAGGCAACGCGGAGCTTCGCACGACGGATTATCAGGGCAACTGGTTTCCATTTGTCTCCGACAACTCATCGCGCGTGGACGATGTGCGCATCTTCAGCGTTTCCATATTCAACCGGGCTTTTACGACTTTCGGCTTCAGCCCCCAGCTCATCGTGGTGAACGAGGAGCGCGAGTCCAACGCCCAGCTCTACGACTACAAGCGCACCCGCGCCGAACTGCGCTTCGTGCGGCAGTTCTAGATCGGCCCTGACTGAACTGAAGAAGGAGTGGCTGCGCTTGGCCGATGAGGGGTTTTGGCCGCGCTGCCTGGAAGCCGATTTCCCGTCCTGGTCGAGTTTGATCTGTAGTGGGCCGTTCTTGTGAACCGCCCACGTTCGCGAACGTCCCCCTGCCGGATTCCGGCAAATTCTTCTTCTGCAGTCGCGTAGGGACAGGCCTCCGTGCGACTCCTCGGAGGTTGTTGAACAAGCCCCCCCGACAAGGATCTGTTGAAAAACCCCTCCGATGCCAGGGTTGCCGTCATTCCGGCTAAAGCCGGAATCCATTTTTACGCCTTTTGCCTTTTCGTTCTCGGGCGTCCGTTCCCGCTCCATCGAAAAAAAGAAAAGCCGCCGCATCGTCGCCCTCGTCGGTTCTGGATTCCGTCGAACCCTCCCGCATTGGTCGGGTTCGACACCGGAATGACGAACAAAACCGCACCGCCTCATCCTGAGTAGCGGCGGAGCCGCGTATCGAAGGATGCCTTCTCGTTCCGGTGCGAGCCCCTCGCCCTTCGATACGCCGCCTTCGGCGGCTACTCAGGGTGAGGAAAGAGGCGTTGGCGGTTTTTCGGGGACGCATACGGGGCTTTTTCAACAACCCCCTCAAGGGGGGAGTGAACTTCAAAAACTTGCGCTCAACTAAAATCACTTCACGGGACTTTTTCAACAACCCTCCCCCTTGGCCGGGCCAGACTCACGGCTTGTGGATGCCGCAGCCGAAGATGAATCCCTTGTGGCGGACGGCCCACGAGGACTTGGGCACGACCTTGCCCGTGAGGGGGTCTTTCCAGCCGTAATCGACCCATGCGCCCTTTGCCGTGGCCTTATCGAGAATGGCGCGGCCGATGTTGAGGCCGCCCGGGTCGATGAGCGTCGAGGCGTTCGTGCCGATGATCGAGCGGGTCTGGGCGTGGGCGACGATGCGCGCGCCCTCCGCATCCTTGAGCACGAAAATGTAGAGGTCCAGGTGGTTGAATTCCGCGCCCGGACGGTTGGTGAAGCGGTCGAAAGCCGCTTTCAGGCCTTTCTCTTCGAACAGGGCGACGGCTTTCGCCACCATGGCCTGCGCCTGGGCGGGCGTGCCGCGTTTTTGCGCGTGTTTGTCGGCGAGAGCGGGCGTGGCGATGAGCAGCAGGGATACGAGAATCGTGATCGTTGCGATGAAGGTTTTGCGCATGAATTTGAGTCCTCTGGTTTTCCGCAGGGCGGCATACGATAACCGCGCAGAACATAAAAGGGTCCGGGAGGGCTGTCAATTCGCGGGTGATATTTTGGCGCGTGCCCGGGGTTGATGGACAGTGGGCCGTTCTCGTGAACGGCCCACGTTCGCGAACGGCGCCTGCTCTCAACTCCGGCAACCCCTCCCGTCTCGGGGTTGTTGAAAAAGCCCTGCAATTCCGGAATGACGGCTGTAGGGGTGGTTCGCGAACCGTGGGACAACCCCGAGGAGGGGTTGTCACTACGAAACCATCGTACCCCCACCGCTTTAGGGCTGTTGAAAAAGCCCTATCCGACCTTCAAGATTGTTCGCCGTAGGGACAGGCCTCCGTGCCTGTCCGAGACCTCTTATGGGCATATACATACCCGATACGGGCGGGCACGCAGGCCCGCCCCTACGGTTGAAATTTTCATCCTCGGCGAGCGCGGCCATAATTCGTCATTCCTCGTTCATCGAGGCTTTTTCAACAACCCTTTCTCGGTCGGGTTTGATTCCGTTTGTCTCGCCCATGCGGTTGTCTTATCATCGAGCAAGAACGCAGTACGATGAGGTCGAGAGAATGAACCGGAACATTTCCATCTCCAAAGAGCGGCTCGCCGCGTTTTGCCGGGCTCACGGCGTGAAGCGGTTCGCCGTCTTCGGCTCGGCGTTGCGCGAGGACTTCGGACCCGAGAGCGACGTCGACGTGCTGGTCGAGTTCGAGCTGGGCCGCACGCCGGGACTCCTGGGCGTGGCCGGCATGGAGCGGGAACTGTCGGACCTGTTCGGCGGGCGGAAGGTGGACTTGCGTACACCTGAGGATTTGAGCCGCTATTTTCGGCAGGATGTTCTCGACGCAGCGGAAGTCCAGTATGCGCAGGGAGGATGAAATTCGTCTGCGGCACATGATGGACGCAGCGCAAGAGGCGGTGTCGTTTGCGCATGGCCGAACGCGAAACGATTTGAACACGGATCGCCAGTTGGTCTTATCGTTGGTTATGGATATCGCGATCTTGGGAGAAGCGGCGACCCGTATGTCTGATACCGCCCGCGAGCAATTGCCCGCCATCCCGTGGGATGAAATCATCAGCATGCGCAATCGGCTCATTCATGCGTATTTCGACGTAAACCTTGATATCGTATGGCGGACAGTGCAGGAAGACTTGCCGGGTTTAATCGCCCTCCTCGAACCGTTCGTCCCGCCGGACGCGACGTAGGGAACGATAGCGCGCCATACACAACCGGGAGGAAATGAATGTCCAAGACGGCAGTTGGTTTCGTGGGCCTGGGCCTGATGGGAAAGCCGATGGCGCGGCGGTTTCTGGCGGCGGGGCATCCGCTGGCGGTATCGAGCCGCAGCCGCCCGCCGGTGGATGAGATTGCGGCAGAGGGCGCAAGAGCGTGCGATTCGCCCGCGGAAGTGGCGGCGCACGCAGAAGTCGTCTTCACCATGCTGCCCGACGCCCCGAACCTGAAAGACGTGGTTTATTCGGAAAACGGGCTTTTTCAGGCCATGAAGTCAGGCAGCGTTCTGGTGGACTGCACGAGCAACGACCCGGCCTTCTCCGCTGAGGTCGCAGAAGAGCTGTTCGGCAAGGGCGTCGGGATGCTCGACGCGCCGGTATCGGGCGCGCCCGAAGGAGCGGAGCAGGGAACGCTCGCCATCATGGCCGGGGGTCCCAAAGACGTCTTCGCGCGCTGCAAGCCCCTGCTCGACGTACTGGGGGCGAAGGTGGTGCACGTGGGCGAGCCCGCGGGTTCCGGGTGCATCGCCAAGCTCGCGAACCAGATTCTGGTGGCCGTCACTTTCCTGGGCGTGGGCGAGGCGCTCGTGTTCGGGGCCAAGGCCGGCCTCGACCCCGCGGCCCTTGTGGACGTCATGGGGGCGGGCCTCGCGCGCTGCGGGGGGCTGGAGGTCAAGGCGCCGAAAATCCTCTCGGGCGATTTCTCCCCCGGCGGGAAGATAACGAGCCACGTGAAGGATTTGCGCTACGCGCTGGAGCAGGCGCGCGAGCGCGAAGTGGCGCTTCCGGGCGCATCGCTCGTCGCGCAGATTTTCAACTCCCTCGTGGCGAACGGGGAGGGGGAACTCGACCACATCGCCATCGTCAAGGTGCTCGAGCGCATGGCGGGCGTGGAGGCGCGGGCGATTTCATAGAGGTTCGAAGGGCTTATGCGGGGAAAGACATCAGGTATTGTTTGTTTTTATCTGTGCCTTCTAGCCTGGTCCGCTGCTCGACTTTGCGCCGCACTCCGATATCTTGACTCTCAAGGAAGTTCTCCCATTCACACCAATTCTTGAATTCCTGAAACTTTTTTTCCGGAGTTGTGTAAATTACAGCTTTTTTGTTGAGACGGAGAAGCCTGAATAAATTGAGTAAAGTCCCAACACTTTTGCCGTCCCACAACATGAAGCCGATCGTCGCTTCTTGCGCCATGACGCGGTCTTTAGCGGAATAAAACTGGGCGTCGCGTTTGCGGTTTTCGACTGGTACATTGCGCGTTCGCCAGTCGCCGACGTTGTTCCGGCAGGATTCACCGGAACAGAAGACCTCTACATTCCGATAGTGTTTGCCATGAAGATATTGTTGTACGGCTTTGTCGGCTCCGTTCGCATCGCCGATGATAATCGAAAATTCCCTCTCTATAATGGTATCCAGCCGCCTCTGCACATTCGCGTTCAGGCGGGAGGCGCGGCGTGAGCCGCCGATGAAAACAGTCGTCATTGATGCCTCCGTGTCCTGGTAACCGTCAGGGCGAACACATCGGTTGCTTCGCCCGCCTCGTGTAGTTCGGTAGTGATTGCATTCATCGTCGCTCCGGATCTGTACAGATCGTCGAAAAGCAAGACTGACTTGCCACACGTTGCTGATTTATCCACCGCATGTAGATTTTCGAGAAGTTTCGCACGTTCATCCAGATCGAAAGTGTTTTTCAATTGCGGTATGTTTCGTGTTCTTGATATGCAGTCAACCAATGGAATCTCCAACCGCTGGCTGATTCTTTCGGCCAACAGGCGCACGGGTTGGACAGGGCGCAAGGTCGAAGGCGGAACCGGTACCAGAATATCGACAGGTGGATTCCATTCCTTCATTAACAGTTCGACGGCATCGACGAGCTCAGGGACAGTGTTCTTGTCCATTCTGTTCTTTAGTTTATACAATAATTCGCCGATTTCCGAGCGTTGTGTGTCGAATCGAGGGTGCCCAAATTCGTCGTCTCCAATGTAGATACTGCTTAACGTATGAAGATCAAGGGCGAATCCCTCTCTCCATTTTCCTAATATCTTTCGCCTTTCGAACTTGGCCATTACGTCTCCTGCGCCGCGGCTTCAGGTAAAATACCTCATAGTTAGAATGCAATAAATTCAGCAGACTTGTCAGCCCTGAAACGCCGGTGATGGTTATTTCGATGTTACTTGTTTTTGATATATAGTCCTCTCGCGAATTGCACCAGACGCCGCTTGAGTGTGTGCTGGAGGAGACGAGGAGAAGCCGTTGAAACACGAACCCGTTTTGGCGAAGTTGAACGAACTCAGAAAAGACGCGCAGGGAGAGGGCGGCGTCGAGGAAAAGGCGCTCTATCACATGTTCTGCTTCATCTCTTATGAGGTGGGCCCGTTCGCGGACTTCGTGGAGGCGGAGAAAACGCCCACCGAGAAAAAAGATACCGCCGCAGGGCCCAGGGCCGGGGAATATCTCGACGTCCTCACCGAACTCAGGGACGAGGTGGACGACGACCCGGAAGACATGGAGTTCATCGCCCTCGACCGCGCCGTGGCCTTCATTTCGCAGATCCCGGGGGATTTCCAGGCTTACCTCAATGAGGCGGGGGAGTGATGATGAGCGAGCATGAAGATAAGTTGCGACATCGTAGTTATGACGGCGACGAGGAAGACATGGGAGCGAAGCGCAAGTCTTTCCTTGAGTTGTCCTTAAGACTCCGTGAGAAGACGAAAGGTCGCATACGGATACCTTCCGAAGTTCTCATCCGCGAAGATCGCGATAGCGGGTATCGGAATATCTGATGCGTTTGGTGGTGGGTGTATTGTAACTATCCCTCCGTGGCATCAGTTTTCGTCTGTAGTGACAGTCCCTCCTCGGGGCTGTCCCACAGGTCGCGACCTGTCCCTACTTCTTTGGTGGGGGCAATTCCTCCTTGTTCGGGGTTGTTAAAAAGCCCGATGCGGCGCAATTTTCCTCCTCGTCCTACGTAGCCAGCCACTCCGCCTCACCCTGAGTAGCGGCCCCTCGACTTCGCTCGGGACAAGCTCCGCCCCCACCTTCCTCATCCTGAGTAGCCGCCGAAGGCGGCGTATCGAAGGGCGAAATTTGCGCCCGCCGGAGAGATGCGCCCCATCCTTCGATACGGCGCTCACGCGCCTACTCAGGATGAGGGAGGAGCGCCCTCGCGGGTCGAACTCGACCGGGGAGGGATATTCGCTCCCTTGACAAAGGTTTTTTCAGTAGCCCCAATTCAGCCGGAATTGACCCCGCCCCACCTTGTCATCCGTAAAATCGATGGTGTATTGTCATGGCTCCTTTCGTGGTTTCGCATGGACCCATTCGTCGGGAAACCGCATGAGTCGCGAAGGCATGGGAGCGGCTGTTGCCGCGTCCTTGGCCTCGCTTTAGGGACGCACTTTTTCGAGGAGCAATAACGTGGCGCTTCCGCTCGACGGCGTTCGAATCGTATCGCTCGGGGTATCCATCAGCGGGCCGGTGGGGCTGCGCCATCTGGCCGATTTCGGCGCGGAGGTCTTAAAAGTTGAAGTCCCGAAAACGGGCGACATGGTGCGTCTCTGGGACGACGCGGTCTTCGGCGAGGGGGCGGTGCACTTCTGGGTGAACCCCAACAAGAAGAGCGTGACGCTGAACCTGAAAGACGAGCGCGGCAAGAAAATTCTCCGGGAGATGCTCGAGGGCGCGGACGTTTTTCTCGAAAACTTCAGCCCCGGCGCAATAGACAGGCTCGGCTTCGGGTATGAGGAAGTGAAGAAGATAAAGCCCGACATCATCTACATCCACACCTCGGGCTACGGGCAGGACGGCCCCTACCGCGACATGAAGGCGTTCGACGGCCTCATCCAGGCCGAAGCGGGCATCATGGAGATGACGGGCCCGCCCGAATCCCCCGCCAAGATGGCCCATTCCATCTGCGACGGGGTGACGGGGCTTTTCGTGGCCCTGGGCGCGATGATGGCGCTCAGACAGCGCGACCGCACCGGCGAGGGCCAGGAGCTCGACGTCTCGATGTTCGACTGCATGGTGAGCATGCAGGGCTACTTCCACTTTCACTACTATCTGCACGGAACCAAGCCGGGCCGCGTGGGTGTGGGGCATCATTTTCTGGCGCCTTACGGGGCCTACCCCGCCAAGGGCGGGAAGCTCATCGGCGTCGCGTGCGGAAACGAGAACACCTGGCGGCTGTTCGCGGGCGTCCTCGGGCATCCCGAATGGGTGGACGACCCGCGCTTCGCGACCAACGCCGACAGGCACGCGAACAAGAACGCCCTGCTGGAACAGGTCCTGCCGATCCTCGCCACGAAAGAACGCGAGGAGTGGCGGAAGATTTTCTTGGAGGCCGGCGTTCCCTGCGGAGCGGTGAACGATCTGGGCGAGGTGTGCGATCATCCCCAGACGGCGCACCGCGAGATTTTCCCCGAAGTGGAAGGCGAATACGGAAACTTGAAGATGTGCCGCTTTCCGGTGAAGTTCAGCGAGATGACGCCCAGGCTCGAACACCCGCCGGGGCTGAGCGCGCATACCGAGGAGGTGCTCGAGGCTCTCGGCTACTCCCCGGACGACGTGGCGGACTTGCGCAGCGGCGGTGTGATTTAATACTTGGCGAAAATTCCGGTTATTCCATTTCAGGAGGAAACATCCCTTGCATTTCCAGTTCACCGAGCTACAGACGAGCGTTCAGCGGATGATGAAGGAATTCGTGGACCGCGAGGTCATGCCCATCGCCATGGAATACGAACTCGCCGATAAATACCCCACGCCCGTCGTGGAGAAGATGCAGGAACTGGGGTATTTCGGTTTCACGATACCCGAGGAATACGGCGGGAGCGGCATGGACGAGGTTTGCTACGCCATCGCCATGGAGGAGCTCTCCGTCGGTTGGATGAGCGTGGCGGGCATCCTCGGCACGCACATGATGACCGCCTGGATGATCCTGAACTACGGGACGGATGAGCAGAAAAAGACCTATCTTCCCAAGATGGCCACCGGCGAGTGGCACTCGGGCATGGCGCTCACCGAGCCGGGTTCGGGTTCCGACGCCGCCGCTCTCAAGACGCGCGCGGTGCGGGAAGACGACCAGTGGGTGGTGAACGGCTCCAAGATGTTCATCTCGAACGCCGAGCACGGCACGATGTTCAGCGTGTTCGCGCGCACCGATCCGGAAAAGTCTAAGGCGAAGGGCATCTCCTGCATCCTCGTCCACAAGGGAACGCCCGGCTTTCAGGTGAGCCGGCACTTGAAGAAGATGGGTTACCGGGGCATCCGCACGAGCGAACTCGTGTTCGAGGACGCGCGCGTGCCGCTCGAAAACCTGCTGGGCCAGGAGAACGAGGGCTTCCCGATGATCATGAGCGGGCTCGAGGGCGGCCGCGTGAACGTGGCGGCGCGCAGCGTGGGCCTCGCCCGCGCGGCATTCGAGGATTCGATGCGCTATTCCCAGCAGCGCGAGACATTCGGCAAGCCGCTGGCGGGCCATCAGCTGATCCAGGCGAAACTCGCCGAGATGGGGACGCGCATCCACGCGGCGAAGCTCATGACGTATCACGCGGCGAACCTGAAGGCCCAGGGCAAGCGGTGCGATTTAGAGGCCGGCATGGCCAAGTTCTTCGCCTCCGAAACGGCGGAGTTCTGCGCGAGCGAGGCCATTCAGGTGCACGGCGGCATGGGCTACATCCAGGAGCTGCCTGTGGAGCGCTATTTCAGGGACTCGAAACTCTTGGTGGTGGGTGAGGGCTCGAACGAGATTCAGCGCCTCATCATCGCCAAGAGGCTTCTGGAGCAATACCCCGCCTAGAGAGGTGGGTGAGGGATAATATAGATGAGGGAGCGCGGATGAATTATACGATAATGGGCGCTAAACTAAATTACACGATGGATCATCTCTCGGCTGGTGGTTTCACCAAACAAAGGTACGCGGATCACTTTGGAGCAACCCTTAATGCTGCGGGTTTAATACTTAATGATGCAAAAAAAGAAGGCTGGAATTGGGAGCGAACAGGCAAGATATACAAAATGCCGAACGGTGTGCCAGCGGGTTGGATACGAGAGAATAATGGCTCTTGGAGTTTTAGAGAATCCTCAAAGGAGCAAGACTTGCCGAACTTTCAGATGGGACGCTGGTACGAGGATTTCGTGGTGGGCGAGGTCATCAAGCACAGGCCGGGCCGCACCATACTCGAATCGGACAACACCTGGTTCACCCTGCTGACGAACAACACCCACCCGATTCATTTCGACGCCCACTACGCGTCCAAGACCCAGTTCGGAAAGCCGCTCGTGAACTCCGCCCTCACGCTGGCCGTCGTGGCGGGGATGACGGTCACCGACACGTCCTACCGCTCGGTGGCGAACCTGGAGTGGACCTACATCAAGATGCCCGCTCCCGTCTTCGCGGGCGATACGCTCTATTCGGAATCGGAGATTCTGGACAAGCGCGAATCGAAGAGCCGGCCCGACCGCGGGATCGTGACCATCAAGACGCGCGCCTACAACCAGCGCGGAGAGTTGGTGATGGAATACGAGCGCAAGTCCATGGCCGCCAAGAAGGGCATGGGCGCCATACCCGATTACGACAACATCGAACTGGACGGGGAGTAAGACGAGGCGACCACCGGATTTCCGGTTGGTCAATACTGCTGGCTCTATTTGCTTGTTCGCTCGATGAGGGTCCGCAGCGCGAGGCTCTGATCCTCTGTTCTCTTGATGAGCGCATCCAGCGCCTTGCCACTATCCACCGCTTGTTTCATGCGTATGTCCAGCGCCTTGTCCCGCTCGTTCAACTCTCGCCGAATGATCCAGAACTCAACGCCGATGAGCGCGTATCCCGCAAAACAGACTGCGCCTGCCACCCATGCGATTGGGTATTGCGCCAAGAGCATTGATTGTTGCAGAAAAAGGGTCACCATCTCGAATTTGGTCATCGTCCTTTTCTTCCAGGTTGTATGCCAATTCCCGACTCCACAGTAGGTTTTCACAAGATTGTCTGTCAACTCTGCTCACCTGAAGCGCCTCTCGCATCTTTCTCCATGGCGCTCGTGTGGTGGTGGACGCGCTTGAACATTCCGGCTTGAAGTGGTTTTATGGATGAAGCAAGTGAGGATGCGTTCCACACCCGGTTCAAGTTGCGCCGCCTCGGAAGGGATATTGAATTGAAGAGCGCAAACCAAGTCGCTCAAAACATCATCGGATTTTCATACGAGCACGGCGACCCCATCTCGAATCTAAAGCTCCAAAAGCTGCTCTACTACGCGCAGGCGTGGCATCTTGCGTTCTACGACGCGCCTTTGTTCGACGATCCCATCGAGGCGTGGGTTCACGGTCCTGTCGTGCCGTCGGTTTATGGGAAATACAAAGCGTGGTCGTGGCGGCCAATCGACATTGAACCGGAGGAAGAAGAATTCGATTCGCAGACGCGAAACCACCTCGACGAAGTCATGGACGTGTACGGCGGACTGAGCGCCTACGATCTGGAAAAACTTACCCACCAAGAGGACCCTTGGCGAAATGCGCGTGGGGATCTGCCACCGGATGCCCCGTCGAATAACGTGATTTCTCATCAAGACATGAGGAATTACTACAAGGCGAGGGTCGATGGGAAAGATCAGGCGGGGTAAGGTTCCACGTTTAGCCGAAACAATCCCATCTGTTCAACCGCTGCCGGATGCGGACACGCTCCGGTTTTCCTTCAAGCACCTGGATCTGACGGGGAACGCGAAGTTCAGTCTTACTCGTTGCCGGGACGGGTATCTGAAGACCCTTCTGGAGCGTCTCCGGGACTTGTCGCGCTTGACCGCAAAAGAGTTTCGGACGAGCAGATCGAGCGCTCTGCGTTCTCATCCCATCGATTTCAGCGAGACCACGGAACCACAGGGATTCCACGCCCTCAATGAACAGCTTCGATCCGAGCAGGCGTGGCAATTTCAACTCACCGCAAACGAGCATGGGCGCGTTCACGGGATTTTGCTTTTGGACACCTTCTACGTCGTGTGGATCGATCCCGACCACGAACTTTATTCTTCACAAAGGCAGAGATGACCCCGCTCCACTTGAACGACCCGGATAACTGACGCGTAGGATGAAGCATGCAGCCTGGATTCTCCGTTTCCTCTCCTCCTTTCACCCCCCGTCCCCCTTTGCGGCCCTTGGGGCGTGTGGTAGTATCTCGCGGTCGTAATTCGGAACGAGAGGCCGAGTGAGAGGGTCGGTGGCTTCTCATCCATTCCAAACACCTGATTCGAGCGAGGGAAAAGTCTTGTCTGGAGAGCTGAATCCGCATCTGCGTTTATTGCTGGGGCCGGGGCCGAGCCCGGTTCACCCGAGAATCCTGAAAGCCATGAGCACCCACGTGGTGGGGCACCTGGACCCCGATTTCCTGGCGGTCATGGACGATTGCCAGGGGATGCTTCGCGATCTGTTCAATACCGAGAACCAGGTGACCTTCCCCGTATCGGGCACGGGCAGCGCTGCGATGGAGGCGTCGGTCTGCAACATCATCGAGCCGGGCGATAAGGCCGTCATCTGCGTGAACGGCGTGTTCGGCGGACGCATGAGCGACGTGGCGTCGCGCTACGGGGCGGAGGTCGTCACGGTGGAGGCCCCTTGGGGTCAGCCCATCGACCCACAGGACGTGAAGGCCGCCCTCGACGCCAACCCCGACGCCGTGATGGTCGGCATCGTCCATGCGGAGACCAGCACGGGCGTGCTCCAGCCGATGGAGGAAATCGGCGCGATGTGCCGCGAGCACGGCGCGCTCTTGCTGCTCGATTGCGTCACCTCCCTGGGCGGCGTGCCCGTGGAACTCGACAAGTGGGGGGTGGAGGTCGCCTACAGCGGCACGCAGAAGTGCCTGGCCTGTCCGCCGGGCGTTGCGCCCATCACCTTCAGCGAGCGCGCACTCGGCAAGGTGCGCGAGCGTAAATCCAAGGTCACGAGTTGGTATTTCGACGTGAGCATGGTGGAGAAATACTGGGGCAACGAGCGCGTCTATCACCACACGGGCCCGATTTCCATGAACTACGCGATCAGGGAAGCGCTCCGCATCATCTTCGAGGAGGGTCTGGAAGCCCGCTTTGCGAGGCACGCCCTGGCGAGCAAGGCGCTCCAGGCGGGCGTGGAGGCGCTCGGGCTTTCCATGTTCGCGCAGGAGGGCGCGCGCACGCCCACGCTCAACACCGTCGCCCTGAGAGACGGCATGGACGATGCCGCCGTTCGCAAGAGCCTGCTGGGCGATTTCAACATCGAGATCGGCGGCGGATTGGGCGCCGTGGCCGGCAAGATATGGCGGATCGGGATGATGGGCCACGGGGCCACCCAGGCGAACGTGGTCTACCTTCTTTCGGCGCTTGAGGTAATTTTCTCGAAATTGGGGTATATTACGAAGGCTGGAGATGGTGTCGGAGCCGCAACGCAGGTCTACGCGGACGCGGCTTCCTGATCGGTCATCCATAGGAGTTTTGCCGATGTTTCCGATGAATATGGGCATTCCCGAGCTTTTGGTCATCCTCGCGATATGCGTGCTGGTCTTCGGCGCGAAGCGTCTGCCCGAGATCGGCTCGGGCCTCGCTCGCGGAATCAAGAGCTTCAAGAAGGGGATGAGCGACGACCCGGAACTGCCCGACAAGAAAGAGGCGTCCGCCGCCGGAGAGGGCGAGAAGGGCTAAAAGCCGGCTCGCCGCTGTCCGCGCCTGAGTTTCGAGGCTTGGCGCTCCTCGTCGCGGCTGGTCGTTTCTCATAGAAGGCGATTACGCAGCCGCGCCTTTACATCGTTGCGGGAAACAGGCCGTGAGGGGCAGCGCGGTCTTTCGCCTTACAGGGGATGCCGGGCGAACTCCCCTGAACGACTCCGAATTTTGCGGCCGGCCCTGCGCGCGCAGCGGTTGGTTTTTTCATTTTGAAGACGGAGAGGTCCGATGGAATTCTTCAAGGTCGTATCCCCCGAAGAAGCGAAAAGCGCGCTTTGGGGTTTCCGCGCCTTGGGGGCGGAGCGCGTTTCTTCTTTTGACGCCGTGGGCCGCGTCCTGGCCTGTGATGTTCACTCCCCCGTCGACCTGCCCGATTTCCCGCGAGCCACGATGGACGGCTACGCGCTCCGGGCTTCGGATTCCTTCGGCGCGAGCGAGGCCATTCCCGCCTATCTCGACGTCATCGGCCAGGTGCCGATGGGTGCGGCGCCGGGATTCTCGGTCGAACGGGGCGAGGCGGCGCGCATCCTGACGGGCGGCATGGTGCCGGAAGGCGCGGACGCCGTGGTGATGGAGGAGTTTACTGCCGCTCCCGATGAGGAGACCCTGGAGGTCAGGCGACCCGCCGCCGTGGGCGAGAACGTCCTTGGCGTAGGCGATGATCTCGAAAAAGACGAGTTGATTCTTGGAGCGGGCGCGCGCTTGAGAAGCCAGGACGTGGGCGCGCTCGCGGGCGTGGGGGTCACGTCGATAGAAGTCCACCGCCGCCCCAGGGTGGCGATACTGCCCACGGGCGATGAATTGGTCGACCCGCGCGAGACGCCCCGCGCCGGTCAGGTGCGCGACATCAACCGCTTCTCCCTGGCGGCGGGGGTGGTCGAGGCGGGCGGCGAGCCTGAGACCGAAGACATCCTCCCTGATGATCTCGCAATCATCAAAGAACGCCTCCATCAAGCGGTGGGCCGCGCGGACGTCGTGCTCATCTCCGGCGGAAGCTCCATGGGCCTTCGCGACTACACGGTCGAGGCCATCGACTCTCTGGGAGAACCGGGCGTTCTGGTGCACGGCATATCGATCAAGCCCGGCAAGCCGACCATCATCGGCCGGATCGAGAGAGACGGCGAAGACAAGGCCGTCATCGGAATTCCGGGGCACCCGGTATCAGCGCTCATGATCTTTCACGCTTTCGTACGGCCCGTCATCAGGCAGTTGAGCGGGGAGGCAACCCGCACCGATATGGAGAGGGAAGGTCTTGCGGCCACCCTGTCGAGGAACGTGGCCTCCGCTCCCGGGCGCGAGGATTTGGTCCGCGTCGCGCTGGAAGAGGGCGGGAACGGGCGGCTCGCCCATCCCCTCATGGGCAACTCCGCGATGATCTCCACCATGACGAAGGCGGACGGCTACATCACGATTCCGCTCGAAGCCGAGGGGCTGCGCGAGGGAGCGCAGGTGCGCGTGCATCTCTATTGAGCGCGCCTCGAAGCGGTTTTTCTCATCGAAACAGGTATAGCGAATGAATGATTTGCCCCTGGCCCAGGGGGGCCGGAAAATTTATCTTGAAAACATCCCGCGCGAAGAGGCGCTATCGCGTCTTCTGGAGAAGGTGGGCGACTTCCGCCTGGGTGAAGAAGAAATCGCTACGGCGGAGGCATATGGGCGCGTAACCTCGCGCGCGGCCTACGCGCAGGTTTCCAGTCCTCATTTTCACGCCGCCGCCATGGACGGCTACGCCCTCGCCTCAGTGGAAACCTCGGGCGCCACGCCCGTGAGTCCCAGGGAGTTCCTGCTGGGCGAGGAAGCCCATCCCCTCGACACGGGTGACCCGATGCCCGAGGGGAAGGACTGCGTCGTCATGATCGAGCACGTGCACGAGGCGACCCCCGGCGCCATCCGGGTCGAGGCGGCGCTCTCGCCCTGGCAGAACGTGCGCGTGGCGGGAGAAGACGTCGTCGAGGGCCAGCTCATTCTCACGGCGGGGCACGTTTTGAGGCCCTACGATCTGGGCGCGCTGCTCGCGGCGGGGGTCACGAGGGTGTGGGTGCGTCGGCGGCCGCGGGTCGCCATCATCCCCACCGGAGACGAACTCGTGGAAGCGGGCGCCGACCTGAAGCCCGGCGATCTGGTCGAGTTCAATTCGAGCGTCATGTCGGCCTTCATCACCGAGTGGGGGGGAGAGGCGCTGCCGGGTCCGATTCTGGAAGACAGGTTCGAGGCCATCGAGGCTGCAGTTCGGGATGCGCTGGAGAGTGCCGACGTCGTTCTGGTGAACGCGGGTTCATCCGCAGGGCGTGAGGATCACACGGCCGCCGTCGTGGAGAAGCTGGGAGAACTTCTCGTGCACGGCGTGGCCATCTTCCCCGGCAAGCCCACCATACTGAGCGTTTGCGCGTCGGAATCGGGCGCGCGCAAGCCCGTGCTCGGGATCCCGGGCTATCCGGTCTCGGCGGTGCTGGCGCTTCAGGAGTTCGTGCGGCCGCTCATGGCGCACATGGCGGGCGCGGCCCCCGGAGAGGAGGAGCGCATCAAGGCCTTCATGAGCAGAAAGAGCGCCTCGCGGCTCGGGATGGAGGAATTCTTGCGCGTGAAGCTCGGCCGGGTGGGCGAGCGGATGGTCTGTCTGCCCGCCAAGCGCGGGGCCAGCGTCATCAGCTCGCTCGTTGAGGCGGACGGCGTGGTGCGCGTGCCCGCCCGTTCGGAGGGAATCGAGACGGGCGAGGAGGTCACGGTCGAGCTTTTGAGGCCGCTCACCGATATCCGGGGCAACCTGCTCATGGCCGGCAGCCACGACAACGCGCTCGACCTGCTGGCGGACGAGTTGAGGGCGCGCCACCACGATACGCGTCTTTCCGCCTCGGCGGTGGGTTCGCTGGCGGGCCTCATCGCCGTTCGCGACGGGGAGGCGCACATCGCGGGCAGCCACCTGCTGGATCCGGAAACCGGGGAGTACAACTGGTACTACATCGAGCGCTATCTCAAGGGACGCGAGGTCGTGGTGGTGAATTTCGTGCAAAGAGAACAGGGGATTCTGACGCCAAAGGGGAACCCCAGGGAGATCACAGGGGTAGCCGACCTGGGCCGTGGGGATGTCGCCATCGTCAACCGCCAGAGCGGGGCGGGCACGCGGGTGCTGCTCGATCACCTCATGGCGCGCGAGGGCCTTTCGCCCGGCGACGTCCGGGGCTATGAGCGGGTGGAGACCACCCACATGGCGGTGGCCATGGCGGTGGCGGCCGGACGCGCGGACTGCGGCCTGGGGATTTTCGCCGCCGCGCACGTGCTGAACCTCGATTTCATCCCGCTGGAGCGCGAACGGTTCGATTTCATCGTGCCTGAAGAACACTGGGAGACGCCGGCGATAAGCAAGGTGATGGACATTTTGAACGATAAGGCTTTTCGGGATGCCGTGGAGGCTTTAGGGGGGTATAATACGGCGTTGACCGGCCAGGTGATGGCCGCACCCCCAAAGGAAGGCTAAGAAAATGGCGTTATTCGACCGCTACGGGCGCGCGCATGATGACTTGAGAATCTCGGTGACGGACCGGTGCAACTTCCGGTGTTTCTATTGCATGCCCGAAGAGGGCATGACGTGGCTGCCGCACGAGGAGGTTCTCAACTACGAGGAGATCACCCGCGTCGTGCGCATCACCACCGAGTTGGGCTTCACGGGCTATCACCTGACCGGAGGCGAGCCGCTGCTTCGAAAGGATCTCCACCACCTCGTCGAGCAGATGGTGGCGGCCCAGCCCGAGATGGACCTGGCCCTGACGACCAATGGCGTCTTTCTCCCAAAGATGGCGAAAGACCTCTACGCGGCGGGCCTGAGGCGCGTGAACATCAGCTTGGATTCGATGGACGCGGGCAAATTCCTCTTCATGACGCGCCGCGACGTGTTCGGCCAGGTGATGGAGGGCATCGAGGCGGCGGCGGAAGCGGGCTTCTCGCCTATCAAGATCAACGCGGTGGCGGTTAAGGGGCTGAGCGAGGAGGAATTGCCGCGCTTCGCCAGGTGGTCGCGCGAGACGGGCCACGTCGTGCGCTTCATCGAATACATGCCGCTCGATGCGGACCGCACATGGGCGCACGAGAAGGTCTTGACGGCGGAGGAGATTCTGGAGGGCCTGTCGGTGGAAGGTGAACTAGAACTCGTGAGCGGCCATCCCTCCGACCCCGCGACGCGATACCGCTACAAGGATGGAAAGGGCGAGGTGGGCGTCATCGCCTCGGTCACGCGGCCTTTCTGTCAGGACTGCAACCGCATCCGCCTGACGGCGGACGGCATGGTGCGGACCTGCCTGTTCTCCACGGTCGAGCACGACGTCAAGAGGCTGCTCAGGGGCGGTGCGCCGGACGATGAGATAAAGGCCTGGCTCGCCGAGGTGGTGCTCACCAAGACGCCGGGCCACCTCATCGGCCAGGAGGAGTTCGTCCAGCCCGAGCGCACCATGAGCTCCATCGGCGGCTAGTCTTCCGGCATTCCTCGGTACCCAACCTCTCAGTCGCTTGCAACAGAAGACGGCTCTTGCGGCGTGCGCCTGCGCGTTGCTCGCTAGCCTGAAGATGACCCGCAGAGAAAGAAACAGGGAGGTCAGCTTTGCCGTGGACTGAGAAGAAACACATGGAAGTGCTCGGCCGCAAGATGGCCTGCGTCGAGACCGGCGAGGGTGAGCCGGTCGTTTTTCTGCACGGCAACCCGACCTCCTCTTACCTTTGGCGCGGGGTTATCCCTCACCTCGCTCCGCTGGGCCGGTGCATCGCGCCCGACCTGATCGGCATGGGTGATTCCGACAAGCTCGAAGGCAGCGGCCCAGGCAGTTACCGCTTCATTGAGCACCGCCGCTATCTCGACGCGCTTCTGGAGGCTTTAGGCGTCACGGAGCGCGTCACGCTCGTCACCCACGACTGGGGCTCGGCGCTCGGATTCGACTGGGCCAACCGGCACCGGGACGCCGTCCGTGGGCTGGCCTATATGGAGGCCATCGTACAGCCGCTCACCTGGGCGCAATGGCCCGAAGCGTCGCGGCGGGTCTTTCAGGGGTTCCGCTCGGAGAGCGGGGAGTCGATGATTCTCGAGAAGAACGTGTTCGTCGAGCGCGTGCTGCCCGGATCGATAAAGCGCGAGCTCAGCGAGCAGGAGATGGCCGAGTACCGGCGCCCGTTCTCAGAACCCGGGGAAGGCCGCCGCCCGACCCTCACCTGGCCGCGCGAGATACCCGTCGAGGGCGAGCCTGCGGATGTAACCGGAATTGTCGGCAATTACGCCGCCTGGCTTCGCGAGTCTCCCGTTCCCAAGCTGTTCGTCAACGCCGAGCCCGGCGCCATCCTCGTAGGCGAGCAGCGCGAATTCTGCCGCACCTGGCCGAACCAGACCGAAGTCACCGTACCGGGTATCCATTTTATCCAGGAGGACTCTCCGGATGAGATCGGCCAGGCAATCGCCGCGTGGTTCCGAACCTTGCGGTGAGGCTTCGCCCTTATCTTCGCGCATCTATACAGGATGAATGGTTGGTTTGGCTGAAATTTCCCGATTATAGTGAAGTTAGCTATATTATAAAAAAACAATAAACTCTCTAATTTACCGATAAACTCCTCCGATGAACCTCATACCAACTCGTATCCGCATGAAGTGGATTGGAGCGGGGGAGAACCTTCTAGGGGTACGACCTTGGCAGCGGCATTTTGTGATTATAGTGAAATTAGTCATATTATAAGAAAAATATAAATTTCCTAACCTTGCCATAAACTCTTTCTGATGACCCGGTGCATAACCCATACGGGTGCAGACGGGCCGGGTTATCTCTGCGCCAGGATCATTGATACTTTGAGAAAAAGGCTCCTTGGTTTATAGTGAAATTAGCTATTTTATAAGAAAATTGTAAAGACCCTAATTTTAATATAAACTCATAAAATTATGGATCCGATACGAAACCCATATGCTCCCGGAGCAGGCACTCAGCCTCCAGAGTTGGCTGGTCGGCATGCGGTTCGCGAATCCGCGCGAATCGCATTGGAGCGGACCAGAATAGGGCGACCGACCCAAAGCGTTATGATGGTCGGATTGCGTGGGGTCGGCAAAACGGTGTTGCTTAACCATATCCGTGAAGAAGCCGAGGCGAGCGGCATCTATGTTTTGCCAATAGAAGCGTCCGAAAGCCAATCGTTGCCCTCTATTTTGGCGCCTCGACTACATACGGTTTTGTTGAGACTCTCGCGTAGGCGTGCGGCGAAAGAACTGGCGCAAAGGGCCTTGAGAGGGCTCGCGGGATTCGTGAAGGCCCTGAAAGTCACCTATCGGGATGTAGAAGTGGGTTTGGACGTCAGCCCCGAGCCCGGGCTGGCGGACAATGGAAACCTCGAAAGCGACTTGCAGGAATTGTTCGAGGCCATCGGCGCTGCCGCCCAGGCGGATGCGACCTGCGTGGCGTTTTTCTTCGATGAACTCCAGTACGTGCCGGAAGAGCAACTGGAAGCCTTGATCATTGCCTTGCATCGGATTTCCCAGCGGCAGCTTCCCGTTGTCATGTTGGGAGCAGGTCTGCCTCAGGTGCGAGGCCGTATGGGCAAAGCGAAATCCTACGCCGAAAGACTTTTTGGTTTTTCCGAAATAGGGCCATTGTCGCCGGAAGATGCCAGGCTCGCGCTCGACAAACCCGCCAGAGACGAGGGCGTGGAGATAGAGCCTCGCGCTCTTGATGAGATCGTCTCCAAGACTCGGTGTTATCCCTATTTTCTTCAGGTGTGGGGCAAGCACGTATGGGATGTCGCCGAGTGTTCTCCCATCACGGTTTATGATGTTGGAATCGCCACCCGGCAGATCGTCGCAGATCTTGATCAGAGTTTCTTTTTGGTCAGATTCGACAGGCTGGCCCCGATGGAGAAAAAGTATCTCCGGGCGATGGCCGAACTCGGCAAGGGACCTCATCGTTCGGGGGAGGTCGCCAGGGAAATGAACCGCCGGGTAACCTCTCTGGCGCCCATCCGCAGCCAGTTAATTAACAAAGGGGTGGTCTGGAGTCCGAGTCACGGCGATACGGCTTTCACCGTGCCCATGTTCGATGAATTCATGCGGCGAATCATGCCCGGAGATGAATGGCTGTCGTCTTTTTGAGGAGCAGCGGTTTTTTACATCGGACCCAGCCACTTGACTTGCTCCCCCCAGGAACCCGGTCGCGTCCAAAAGAGAACACCCGTGGTTTGTGATAAGATCGTTTGCGTCGCGTATTAAAATCCGTCGGGTGAATGGTTCGTCGCCGGAGTTCTCTTTCGGGAGCCGCGAGAAGATGGTTGCAAGAACAGCCGCTGTGCTCATCATGGTGTTCTTCGCTGCGGGTGAGTTCACCTGCGCCTACGCGGGACGTCCCAGGGGGCGTAGAAACCGCATCGTCACGGTTCAGGTGCAGGAAGTCTCGGTGGGCCGTCTGGGCAGGCGCGTGGCGGCCACGGGGACACTTCTGGCCAGAAGCGAGGTGCGGCTCATGTCCCGCGTCGAGGGTCAGGCGCAGGAAGTCCTGGCTCGGGAGGGGGTGCGCGTGGAGAAGGGGCAGATACTTTCGCGACTTGATTCCACCATCAAACGGATCGACCTGAAGCTGGCCGAAAGCGAACTCGCCGCCGCGCGGGCGAACCTCGAAAAGCTGAAAGCCGGGAGCCGCCCCGAGGAAATCGCGGCTGCCGCAGCCGCGGTCACCCAGGCGGAGGCGACGCGCAAGCGAAGCGAGGCGGAAATCACCTCCGCCCTCGCCATACAGGAAGAAGCGGAGGCCAACGCGCTCTCACTGGGCGCTTTGCACAAAACAGGCGTCATCAGCGCGCAGGAGTGGCGCAAGGTGACGACGGAGGCGAATCGCGCGCGCGCGAACGTGGCCGAGCGGAGGGCCCGCCTCGCCGAAGACGCCGCCCGCGTACGCGCCGCACAGGAGAGGCTTAAGCTGGTGAAAATCGGCGCGCGCGCCGAGGATCTGGCGATGGCGAGAGCGCAGGTGAGCCAGCGTCTGCAGCGCGTGAGGCGGCTCAAGGTGGAGCTTGAATACTTCACCGTACGCGCGCCGATACCCGGCGTCGTCACCGAGAGAAGAGTCGAACCCGGTGACCTGGCGGTGAACCGGGCGCATCTGTTCACCATCGCCCAGACGGACACGCTGCGCGCCCGGGTGCGCGTGAGCGAGCTGGATCTGCCGCTCATCAAAAGAGGCCAGGGCGCGCGGGTGGAACTCGACGCCTACCGGGGGCGCACGTTCTCGGGGAAGCTGACGCGGATCTTCCCGAGCGTGGACCCCAGTTCGCGCCAGCTCATCGTGGAGGTGGACGTCCAAAATCTGGATTCTTCCCTGAGGCCCGGCCTTCTCGCCCGCGTGAAGTTCGACCCGCTGCTGGGCAGGCGCGCGATCAACCTGCCGGTTCACGCCGTGATCTGGGACGGGGATTTGCGCACGAAGACGGGTGCGGTCTTCGTCGTGAGAAGGTTCCAGAGGGGAGCGGGGATGGGCGGCTCCGGACGAGGCGGCCCCGGCATGAGAGGCGGCTCGCGCGGGGGTGTGGCCGAAGCGAACGCGCGGGGCGCGGGGCGCGGCTCTCGTGGAGGACGCGGCCCGCGCTTCATGGCGGTGCGCCGCGAGGTGCGCCTCGGCGAGATGATCGACGGCCGCATCGAGATCTTGGGTGGCCTGCGCGTGGGCGAGCGGGTGGTTGTGAGCGCCACGACCCAGTTGCGGGACAGGCGTCCCATCCGGGTCGCGCGGCCCTGAGGAGGACGGCCTCATGCTGAGCCGAAGCTGCATTCGAAGGCCCGTGGGAACCATCATGGGCGTCGTGTGCGCCCTGGTGCTCGGCTTTTTCGCGCTCACGCGGCTGCCTGTCGATTTTCTGCCCAGAATCGTCTATCCCCGGATTTTCATCGGCATCGATTTCGAGGGGGCCGACCCCAAGGTGGTCGAGGAGCAGGTCACCAAGGTGGTGGAGCGCGAACTCGCGACCACGCAGGGGGTGGTGCGCATCTTCTCGATCAGCCGCGAGGGCGCCGCGCGCCTGTGGATGTTCTTCGACTTCGACCGCGACATCGATCTCGCGCTCCAGGACGCCATCACCAAGTTCAACGTCGCCAGAAGAAACCTGCCGCAGGAGATACAGGATCAGCTGCAGAACACGCGAATATTCAAGTCCGACCCGGCGCAGGTGCCCATCATCGAATACGCGCTGTCCTCCAAAACCCTCAAAGGGCCGCAGCTTCAGACCTGGGCGCGGAAGGTGCTCATTCCCCAGCTCATGACCGTCCCCGGCATCGCGTCGGTGGAGGCGTTCGGCGGCCAGGACGAGGAGGTGCAGGTCCTGGTCGACCTGCCGAGGATGCAGGGCCTGGGGCTCGACCTGCCCGCCGTCTTGAGAAGGATGCGCGCCGAGAACATGGACCTGGCCGCCGGACGGGTGAAGACCCCCCACCGGGAGTATTCGAGCCGGACGGCGGGCAAGCTCAAGAGCGCGGGGGAGCTTTCGCGCCTGATCTTCCCCACGAAGGACGGCCGCCGGGTCTATCTGCGCGATTTCGCAAAGGTTCAGGACGCCGGCAAGGAGCGGCGCATCTTCGTGTGGCTGAACGGCGACGAGAGCGTCAAGGTGGTGGCTCTGAAGCAGCCGGACGCGAACACGGTCTCCGTCGTGGACGGTCTGCGCGACAGGCTCGCCTTCCTGACGCGCTACGGCATCGTGCCGCCCGACGTCACCCTCGTTCCGATTTCGGATCAGAGTTTCTTCATACGCGCCTCGATCAGGAACGTCCTCTCCTCCGCCCTGGTGGGCGGCACGCTGGCGATACTGGTGGTGCTCTGTTTCCTGGGGAGCCTCAGGCGTACGCTCATCATCGGCCTGGCGATTCCGATCGCTTCTGTCTTCACGTTTTTCCTCATGTGGGTGCTCGGCTTCACCTTCAACATATTCAGCCTGGGCGGCGTGGCGCTCGGCGTGGGTATGCTCGTGGACAACGCCATCGTCATGCTCGAGAACATTTCGCGCCATCAGGCGGAAGGGGACGATCCCGTGGAGGCGGCGGAGCGCGGCTCCTCCGAGGTGGAGAGCGCCATGGTGGCCTCCACGCTCACGAACGTGGCCGCCGTGATGCCGTTTCTGTTGGTATCGGGCTACGTGGCGCTCCTGTTCCGCGAGTTGATACTCACCATCACGCTGGCGTTCATATGCAGCCTCGCGGTCGGCCTCACCGTCGTGGCCATGCTCTCCGCCCGGCTCCTGCAAATTCCGATGAGAAGCGGCTTCAACCGTTTTCCGCTCTTCCGCCTTTTCATCTGGTTCGTCGGCCTCGCCAACCGGCTCTACCGTTTTCTCTTGAGGCCGGTTCTCACCCTCCGCTGGGTGGTCATCATCCTCGCCCTCGCCGTCTGCGCGAGCAGCTACACGCTCATCGGCAAGCTGGGCAACGAACTCCTGCCCCAGGTGGACGATGGGCGCATCTCGGTCGACATCCGCTTCTCACCGGGCGGCACCCTCGAATACACCAAACAGGTGACGCGCGAGATCCACGACATGCTCGTGCGCGACCCTGCCGTCGACAAGGTGTTCGCCACGGCGGGGGGGCGTCTTTTCGGACGGAATTTCTCGCCCTCCGCCTCCCGGGGGAGAATCGACGTGACGCTCAAAGACGGCGTGAGCGTGTTCGACTATCTGGGGAAACTGAGGCCCCGGCTCGCGCGGATGACGTATCCGGACGCTCGGATTTACGCCTTCAAGAGCCGGGTGCGCGGCCTTCGCACTTCCAACACCCGGCATAACAAGAGTTTCTCCCTGGGCGTCCGGGGAGAGGATCTGACCACGCTCAACCGCATCGCGGAAGAAGTCGTCGAGAAGCTCCAGGGGGTGGAAGGGCTGCACAACGTACAGATGACCGAAGACAGGCCCCGGCCCGAGTTCCGCATACAGGTGAACAGGGAGCGCGCGGCGGAGCTTGGCCTCTCCGTCGAGGACGTGGGCGACACCGTGGCCACGGCTGTCGACGGCTCCATCGCCACGTTCATCAACCGGGTGGATACGCGCGTGCCGGTGCGGGTCAAGTTCTCGGACACCGAGATCAAGAGCGAGCAGGATCTGGCGCACCTGCCCCTGTTTCCCCAGAACCGGAACGGACGCTCCACGCGCCTGCACCACGTGGCGCAGATTCGCTACGGGCAGGGCAGTTCGGTGATTCCCCGCACGGACCAGAACCGTCTCATCCAGATCACGGGCGACATCCAGGGCCGCTCTCTGGGCGAAGTGGGGGCGGACGTGCGTGCGCGCCTGAAAGACGTCAACGTGCCGAGGGGGTATTTCATCCTGCCCGGCGAGGATGAGGAGAACCTGAAGAAATCGAACCGCGAGCTTTTCATCCTGGCGCTTCTCGCCATTTTCCTGGTCTACACGGTGCTGGCCGTTCAGTACGACTCGCTCGTGAACCCCCTGGTCATCATCTTCGCCGTGCCGCCGGCACTCACCGGTGCGCTCGTGGGTCTCTACCTCACCGGCACGCCCTTCGGCTCGACGGTGCTCATCGGCGTCATCCTGCTCGTGGGCATCGTGGTGAACAACTCCATCGTGATGATCGACTACGTCGAACGCCTGAGAGAACGGGGGATGGAGATACGAGAGGCCATCATCGAGGGGGCGTCGACGAGGCTGCGCCCGATTCTCATGACCACGCTCACCACCATCATCGCGCTGACCCCTCTGGCGAGCGGCTGGGGGAAGGGATCGGAGATGCTCAAGCCTTTGGGGCTGGTCGTGTTGAGCGGGCTTTCGCTGTCCACGCTGTTCACGCTCTTCCTCGTGCCGTGCATCTATCTCGCGGCCCAGAACTTCGTCCGCAGCTTGAGGCGCGCCGTGGGCCTTCGCGAGACGAAATACACCGCCCCCGCGGCGTAAGACCGCTAGCGGGATTCATCCTTTTCCTCTGGATTCGCGCATCAAATCCCCGTAGTATCCTCTGCGTCTGAAAAGTGGTTCGCATTCGATAGGGAGAGAGCATGGCGAGAAAAGGAATGGGCGAGATGGTGCGCGCGGACGGGAGGCTTCCCGATGAGAACCGGAAAATCCGCGTCGAGCCCGATTACGTGAACACCTGCGCGGGAAGCTGCCTCATCTCGGTGGGCGACACGCGGGTCTTGTGCGCCGCCTCGGTCGAGAAGCGCGTGCCGCCCCACAAGCGCGATTCGGGCGAGGGATGGGTGACGGCGGAATACGCCATGCTGCCGGGCAGTTCTCCCTGGCGGGTGGACAGAAAACGCGCGCGCGCCGGCCGCAGCCAGGAGATTCAAAGGCTCATCGGGCGTTCGATGCGCTCGGCCGTCGACCTCTCGAAAATAGAGGGGCTGACGATATACATCGACTGCGACGTCATTCAGGCCGACGGCGGCACGCGGTGCGCCGCCATCACCGGGGGCTACGTGGCGCTGGCGCGCGCGGTGAACGCCCTGCTTGCGGAGGAGCGCATCGCCGAGTCCCCCATCCGGGAGGCGGTGGCCGCCGTGAGCGTCGGCGTGGTCGGGGGCGTTCCCATGCTGGACCTGGACTATTCGGAGGACTCGGTCGCCGATGTGGACATGAACGTCGTGATGACCGGCGGGGGCCGCTTCGTGGAGCTTCAGGGAACGGCCGAGCAGACCCCGTTTCGAAAAAGCGATCTGAACCGAATGATCGCCCTGGCGGAAAAGGGGGTCCGGGAACTCCTGGAGATTCAGGCGAAATACGCCTGAGCGAAATGAAGATCGTTCTTGCGAGCGGAAATCCCGGCAAGGCGCGCGAAGTGCGTGCCGCCCTCGAGGGGATGGACGTCGAGCTCCTTCTCCCCGCTGAAGCGGGCTTTGAATTCGAAGTTGAGGAAACAGGCTCCACTTATGCGGAAAACGCGCTCATCAAGGCGCGGGCCGCTTGTGAGGCGAGCGGCCTTCCCGCCCTGGCGGATGATTCCGGCGTGGAGGTGGATGCGCTGCCCGGCGAGCTTGGCGTTCGCTCCGCGCGTTTCGGCGGTGATGGGCTGGATGATTCGGGGCGCAACGCGCTCCTGCTCGAGAGGATGCGCGAAGTGCCCGATGCCGCGCGCGGCGCGCGCTATGTTTGCGTGCTGGCTTATCTGAAGCCCGATGGCTGGTTCGGTTTTTTCGAGGGCGCGCTGCACGGGTGGATACTGCGCGCCCCGCAGGGGGAGGGCGGTTTCGGCTACGACCCGCTCATGTATCTGCCCGAGCACGGCTGCGCCGTCTCGGAGCTTCCGCTCGGGGTCAAAAACCGCATCAGCCACCGGGGGATCGCGCTCGCGGAGTTCCGCGCGTGGCTGGCCCGCGAGGCGGCGGATGGTTCATAATAGGAGAGCTTTATGAGGATTCGGCTGTGGGCCGCTGAGCATGGCCGATGATGAAGGCTTTCTCATGATTTCTTAGGCTGCAAGCGATAGGAGAGTTCAAGTATGTCCAGAATTGAAATGATTCAGCCCGAGGAAGCGGACGCCGACGTGGCACGCTTTTATGAGGCGACTACCGCCATGCTCGGCCGCGTGCCGCATTCGATGCGGGTGCTGGCCAAGACCCCCCACGTCGCCAAGGCGATGCTGCCCTTCGTGGCGACGCTCCAGCGCGAGGGCGGGGGCAGCCTGCTCAAGACAAAGATCAAGGAGATGGTGGTCATCAAGACGAGCCATCTCAACGGGTGCGCCTACTGATACGCGCACAACACGTCGCTTGGTCAAGCGGCCGGCATCAGCCCCGAGCAGGTGGAAGTCATCGGCACCGACGGCTACATGGAATCGGATTTGTTCACCCCGCGCGAGAAGGCGGCCATCCTGTGGGCGGAGCACGTGACGCTCAACACCGCGCGATCGAGAGACGACGTGTTCGAGGAGGTGCGCAAGCATTTCTCCGAAGCCGAGATCGTCGAACTCACGATGGTGAGCGGACTCTTCAACCTCTTCAACCGCTATATGGATTCGCTCGGCATCCCGCTCGAAGAACAGCGGGAGGTCGACAAGATCAAGAAATCCCTCCACCTGGACGGCGGGAAGGTCAAGACCTACTACAAGACGATGGTCGACCACTGGCCGGATGAATACCCCGAACCCGACGCCCTGGACCCGAACAGGAGCGGCTGAACCACACTGCAGAACATAACTGCCCCGGGGCATCGGCTCCGGGGCGGTTTTCGTTGGGGGTTGCCGCATTCCGTTGTACGGGTTTCAGTTTCACTCCTTCCGGCGCCCCGCTGGAAATCAACCGCTCGAATCGTCCATAATATGAGGCGTTCGCCGCTGAATACGACCTCTTGAATCCCGAGGTTTCAGGATGAAGCGCATCGTCTGTGTCATCGCAGTGCTCGCCACTTGTGTTTCCGCTGCGGCGGAGACGAACGTGGAAAGCGTGTTCAAATGCCGGGTGAGCTACACCATCCTGAACGGCTACAAGGTCGAGCAGAACGTGCGTATCACGCTTCCGGCCGACAAGCGCGACCTGGCCGTCTGGCTGGTGGAGCGCAAAAAGGGCGAGTTCAAGAAGCTGGCCTACCCCATCGGCGGTGAGGGGGAATTCCTCATCACGCGGCCCTTCAACAAGGAAAAATCCGTCACCTACCCCTTCATCCTCACATGGCAGCCCTTCGGGCGCTTCCGCCTCACCGGGTTTTTCCTGTCGAGAAGGTATTCCCACACCGTCGTCGTACGTGACGAAAAGGAAAAGAGAATCATTGAGATTTTCCCCGCATTCCCGGCCCACATCGCCACCAAGATCGCGCGCGGGGAATGCGAGAAGTAGGATTCATCTGGAGGTTTTAGTGTATTTACCCTTGACGTCCAGCGTCAATTATCTATAATGAGGCGCTATGATCCTTGATTATCGGGACAGGAAAACAGAGCGATTCGCCAGTGGGAGGTTCGTGAGGGACTTTCATGGATTTGAGCAGCAAGCTACGAAACGCCTTTCGATTCTAAACGCGGCACCTTCCCTTGAGACGTTAAGGGCCTTACCGAGCAATAGATTGGAGGCGCTCAGTGGAAGTCGGAAAGGACAGTACTCTATCCGAATCAACTTGCAATGGCGGATATGCTTCGAATGGCCAGATGGAACCTCGGGGCCGAGTAGAGTCGAGATTGTCGACTATCATTCATGAGGGGAGAAAAACAAGTGCTCAAGCGAGCCGTTCATCCCGGCGAGATTTTGAAGGACGAACTGGCGGAACTCGGCGTGACGCCCACCGAATTCGCGCGCCAGATTGAGGTGCCGCCCAACCGGGTGAGCCAGATCATCAACGGCAAGAGATCGGTCACCGGCGATACGGCCTTGCGCTTCGGCCACTGGTTCGGCGTCGAGCCCGAGTTCTGGCTCAACTTACAGGCGCACTTCGAACTCGTCCGCGCCGAGGAAGAATCGGGCGACCATATCCGCCTTCTGCCCACGAGGGAGAACCCACCGCCTCGGGCCGCATTGCCGGATGCGATGTAGACGAGAAGGAGAAGAGAGTCGTCAGAATTTTCCCCGCATTCCCGGCCCATATCGCCACCAAGATTACGCGCGGCGAGTGCGAGAAGCAGGGGCGAGCCCTTGCCGATTGCGGGTACGTCTATCCGGTCATAGGGTAGGTGAATATACCCGTCGGCAGCGTGCTGTCGGCTCAAGGGCCACTCTTCGGAGCGGCCTTTGCTCTTTGTGCTCTACAAAAGCGTATCGAATAAAATTGTTCATTGGTTTATCTGTTGAATCTTGAATCGAGCATGATTATGATATATGAAGATATATTATTTTTATATATTAATATATAAAAGGAATTAAATATGGTGTATTCGACGGAACACATAGCCGATATGCTGAAAAGCGCCCGAGAGGGCAAGGGGCTGAGCCAGCGCGCGCTGAGCGAGCAGACCGGCGTGCCGCAGGCCCATATCTCGAAGATCGAGAATAATACCGTCGATCTCCGTGTTTCCAACCTCGTGAAGCTGGCCCGTGTTCTGGAACTGGAGGTGGTGCTCGCGCCGCGCAAGGCCGTCCCGGCCGTTCAGTCGATTGTACGAGACAGTGTAGAGAGCAACCTCTTCGCCCGCGGGCGTGTACGTCGGACGCTTCGGGAACTTCGGCGTCTTCAGCGTCATATTGCCGCTCTTATAAAATTACACCCCAAGGTGACTGAATTGGCTGAGTTTCAGCGTCATGTCCGGGATCTCCAGCATTTTCTAATTCCACGTCACGACATCGAGACGATTCGCAACGCTGAGGATGCGGTGAAGTCCTTTAGGGATAACCCGGAGAGTCTGGACGCTGTTCGCGCCTCTCTTTTCCAGCTTCGCAGTCTCCGAAATACGCTTGCGCATGGTTTGTCTGACAGGGAGACGGGAGAATCCGCGCGCCCGGCTTATCGGCTGGAAGAAGACGACCATGTCTGATGTCGTTGTCCTGGACGTCCTGCTTTACGGTGTTCCAATCGGTACGCTGACGCGCGTCGATGGCGACCGTACGCTTTTTGCTTTCAACGACGAGTATATTTCAGATGAGAATCGGCCTGTGCTCGGGCTGGGTTTCAAGGACGAGTTTGGTGAATTGATCACCGACTTTCGTCCGACCCGGGCAAGCGTGTTGCCGTTTTTTTCGAATCTGTTGCCGGAAGGGCATTTACGTGCTTATCTCGCCGGACACGCCGGTGTGAGTCCCGCGCGCGAGTTTTTTCTGCTCCGGGCACTCGGTAGCGATCTTCCGGGGGCGATTACGATCCAGCCCGCCGATGGTGAAGCATGGCCGCCGGACGTTCATGTCAATCAGGATGACGAGAGCCCGTATGAAACTGCACTGCGCTTTTCACTCGCCGGCGTACAACTCAAGTTTTCAGCGATTGCCGAGGCCAGCGGTGGTTTGACGATTCCCGCCAGGGGCGTCGGCGGCTCGTGGATCATAAAGCTGCCTTCGCGTGAATTCGCAGGTGTGCCCGAGAACGAATATGCAATGATGACCCTGGCCCGTCTTGTAGGTATTGACGTGCCGACTCTCAAGCTGGTTGATGTCGATGCGATCGGAAATCTGCCTGAAGATATCGGCAGGCTGCAGGGAAAAGCGCTCGCCATACAGCGTTTTGACCGGCTGGAGGGTGGCATACCCGTCCACATGGAGGACTTCGCGCAAGTCTTCGGTGTCTATCCAGACAAAAAATACGAGAGAGCGAATTATCGCAGTATTGCCAAAGTCATTGCCATGGAAGGCGGTGATGCGGATATCGCTGAGTTCATTCGCAGGCTGACGTTCAATACGTTGATCGGTAATGCCGATATGCATTTGAAAAACTGGTCGTTGATTTATCCTGACCGGCGGCGCGCGGTGCTTGCCCCCGCCTACGATTTCGTGTCGACGATATCCTATATCCCGGATGAGAAGGCTGCGCTGAATTTCAGTCGAACCAAGCGTTTCAGTGAATTCTCTGCAGACGAACTGGCTCACCTTGCGGCCAAGGCGCTGTTACCCGAGAAGCTGGTTCTTGATGCAGCCCATGAAACCGTGGCCCTGTTTCATCAGCTTTGGCAGGCCGAAAAGACAAATCTCCCGCTAACCAGGGAAATCATTCAGACCGTCGACGCTCATCTCGAGAAGATACCGATTGCTCGAGGCAGCAGGGACACCCCAATCCCCGGACCTCACAAATAACACCTGAGCAGCCGGATGCTCCGCTCCGCCGCGACCTGGAAGGCGGGCTTCTGGTCGATCTGCACGGAGAGAACGCCCTCGTAGCCGATTTCCCTGAGCGCGCGGATGAAGTCGCCGAAGTGGATGTGGGCCGAACCCGGATAGCCGCGCGTGGAATCGGCCACGTGCACGTATTCTATCCAATCGCGCGCGGCGAAGATGGCCCCGGGAATGGAGGCGTCTTCTGAATTCATCCAGCAGCTGTCGATCATGAGGGCGAGGCCTGCGTGTTTTTCTTCCTTCACGTATTCCATCCCCTGGCGCACGGTGTTGATGAAGTTCGTCTCGTAGCGGTTGTAGGGCTCGATATAGATCTTCATGCCCCGCTCGGCGGCATAGTCCGCGCCCGCGGTCATGGCGTCGCGCATCCAGCCGTTCGAGGTCTCCCACAACTCTCCGGGGATGCACGTGCCGCGGAACCGGCCGATGTTCACGCCCAGGGCGCCGAGTTTTTCGCCCGCATCGATCAGCGAGCGCAGCCGGGCGGCGCCCGCCTCGCGGACCTCGGCGTCGGGGTGGCACATCATCACCCCGTCCTGAAGCTCGCTGGGAGCCGAGCCTATCATCGTCACCGAAAAGCCCGCGCGGGCGATTTCCGCTTCCACCCCCTGGGCGTCGGGGTCCTCGGGGTCGCGCATGGCGACTTCGAGCGTGTCGTAGCCCAAATCCTTGAGGACGCCCAGGTTTTCGCCGAAATTCCCGCGCACGCCCGGCATCAGGGGCGAGCGCACCTCGGGCGTGGTGATGACGTAGCCAACGCTCATGTTGCTGGGTTCGGAATACTCGGCGGCGTGAAGGGAAATCGGCATTTTCGCATGTCTCCAGGGTGGGAATATCTCGTAAATTTTTCTGGGAGATTACGGTTATGAGCGCATCTTGTCGAGAGGAGCAGGGGGATTGTTTATGGAGAAAAAGCGAAGGCCCCCCGGGACGGGGGGCCTGAAGCCTCAAGAACGGACGAGAAGCTGAAAGGCGTATCCCGCGACCAGTGAGCCCAGGATGCCGCCCGCCAGGTAGATGGCCAAAACTTTTCGTTTCACCAGCGCCCACACGCCTGCCATGGCGGGGACGCACGTGACGGGACCCGCAATGAGAAAAGCCATGGCCGCGCCCCCGCCCATGCCTGCGGCGATGAGACCCTTGGTGATGGGGATGGCGGCGACGCCCGAGGTGTAGAGCGGGATGCCCACCGCGCTCGCCAGCGGAATCGACCAGGGGTTGTCGCTTCCGAGTATCGCGCCTATCCACGCGGGGTCGACGTAGTGGACGATGAGCGCCTCCAGGAGAAACGCCACGGCCAGCCATTTGGCGAGATAAAGGCCCACGCTGCTCGCCTGGGCTGCGAAGCCGCTCAAGGACGGCCTGTGCATCCGGGGTTCACCCGTGTTTTCCTGTGCGCCCGGCGCGACGATGTTCCTCAACTCACCGTCGAGTCTCCCGCCCCGCCCGATGAGATAGGTGGCGTAGCCGGCGCCTGCTCCAATAACGATGGCGCTGACGAGCCGCGCGACGGCGTAGTCCGTTCCCAGAACGCCCGCCGTCAGCACGAATTTCTCGGGGCTCATGAGGGGTGAGCTGATCCAGAAGGCCATCACGGGTCCAAGCGGTACGCCGCTTGCCAGCATGGCGGCGATGAGGGGGATGACGCCGCAGGAGCAGAACGGGACCACGGCGCCCACTGACGCAGCGCCGGCGATGGCCATGCCCTGGCGCTTGTCGAACACCGCTTTTATCTTGTCGGCGTATCCGGCGACGGTGACCCACGCCGAGACCCCCACGCTCAGGAGGAAAAAGGGCGCGATGCCCCAGAAGCTGTTCAGCATGAACAAGAGGTTTCGCTTGATCTCCGCGGCGATGATCTCGGCGGAAATCTCTCGTCCCGCTCCCGCCCAGAGGATGAGCGCAAAAAGCGCGCCTATCGATATGAAGCCCCACAGGTAGGGGGAGGTCCACCTGGCTTTCGGCTCCGGCGCGCAGCAGGAGGCCTCTTCGGCGGATGACGCGGGGCTGTCTGCGGCAGGCGTTGTTTTCACTTCGGTGATCATGAAGATAACTCCTCGGCGGCGCGCGCGAGTTTTTCTATCGCGCGGACGATCTCTTCTTTCTCCTCGGGGGAGAACCTTTCCAGAAGCGTGCCGTCTTCGAGCGCACAGCCTTCCGATATGGTCGCGTGAAGCACCGCGCCCGCCTCGCTCAGACCCAGGCAGCATACGCGGCGGTCTCCTTCCTTCATGCAGCGCTCGATGAGTCCGCGCTCGACGAGCGGGTCCGCGCAGCGCGTGACGCCGCTCGGGGTGAGGCGCATCCGCCGGGCGATCACTCCCATGGGGAGGGGTTCCGAATCCGTGTCGGCGAGCATTTGGAGGAGGGCCCACTGGTTGTGGGTGATGTCGTGGCAGCAAACGGCCTCTCTGTCGGCGGGTTTTTTCTGGTGAAAGAGATTATCGAGCGCCACGTGGAGACGCGCGCCGAGGTCGTGGGTTTCGAGTGCTGCGCTTTCGCAGCAGGCTTGCGGCGTGGTGTCCATTCCGTTCAAAACTCCTCTATGAGTTCATTACCGAGTATTTTCGGCTTAAGCCTGACGCCGGAGAATGCTTTGTAATTGTCGTCAAATATCTTTCTTTTCAATATTTGACTTGATCAAATATATTTGGATTCAACTTTTTTGTCAAGCGGTTTTCATTTTTTTTTCTAAATAGAGGAGCTTCAGGGGACGGTATCGGCTTGTTCCATCCCATCGCCACCCCTATACTCTGGGTGATTTCTTCAGCGCCTCACCGGGCCGCTGTTCCGCTTTTGTCTTGCGGGTCTAAAAGAGGAAGATGATGAAACCCATGACTTTCGATGAAATCACCGAGAGCAGCGCTGCAGGGCGGGTTGCGGCGGTATATGAAGATATGCGCCAGGTGCTCCGCAGCACGCAGGTGAACCTCATCTACCGCACCCTTGCGGTGCACGAGGATTACTTTTGCGCGGCCTGGGATGCGCTCAGGCCCAACGCCTCGATCGCTTATTTCGAGCGCTGCGCGGACAACCTGAGGATGCGGATGGCTCCGCCCATGCCGCCCGACGTGCCCGAAGTGGGCGAAGAGCTGGAAGACGACTGCGGCTACTCCCCGGAAGACATCGACGCGGTCGATGGCGTCCTGGACATATACAACGACGCGAATCCCAAAAACCTCATTCTCGTCGCGGCGCTCAAGGGCGCGCTCAACGGCATGAAGATCGGCGGCATCCGCCCGGGTTCTGAGGCGGACACCGATGCGCTGCCCACCGGTCCGCCCGCCTCCATGCGCGCCGAGAGCCTCGTGGACCCGTCCGCCGTGGACGATTCTCTGGGCGCGCTGTATCAGGAGATCCGCGAAGCGACCGGGGGGCTGGGCAGCGTCTGGCGCGCCCTGGGGCATCATCCCGCCTTCCTGGAGCGCGTCTGGCCGTTCTTGAAAGAAGAGATGTCGAAGGCGGGCTACCTGATCACCGTCACGCAGGCGCAGGGCGCAGCGGCGGCCGCCGCGCAGGAGTTTCCCTTCGCCGTCGATCTGAGCAGGGAGCGGGCGGCGGCGCTGGGGTTTTCTGAGAGCGAAATCGACGTGATCGATCAAAAACTCGACCGCTTCATCCACCTCATCCCCAGGACCAATACTCTGATCCTCCTCATGAAGGCGGCCCTGGTGGGCGAGGGCCGGGTGCGCAGGAAACCCTTCGAGGGGGAGTAGGATTCCGTTTATCCCGGCCGCTTATGGTGCGCGCACCTGATGAAATTGCAAATTCTCCAACGCCGCTGGACATTTCCGGCGGTTTCCTTATACTGAATCGTTCAATGCGAAAATTTGGGGAGAAGGGGGGCGCTCGCGGGGCGGGGCCGGAAGGCCCCATGCGTGCGCAAGTCGGATTTATCAGTGCGTTTCATCGGCCTGGATTTCTCCCCGCTTCCACCCGGATGTCAAGCTCGTTCTTATCGATTTGAAACTTCTCGCCCGCGATGGGCATCCTCATCAAGGCATTGTTGACGATCCCGATTTGTGATATTTTCTCTTGCCTTTCGGGCGGAAAGCGGCGCCTGCGAATGGGTCGCCACGGAAAAGTCGCCGAGTCGGGCGCCCGTAGCTCAGCCGGATAGAGCAACGGACTTCTAATCCGTAGGTCGCAGGTTCGAATCCTGCCGGGCGTACCATATTTTGGAAATCGCGGCGCTCCCCTCTCCGATGCGAGGCCACGCGCAGGTGAGGGGAATGGAGACATGGTGGGTGTAGCTCAGTGGTTAGAGCGCCGGGTTGTGGCCCCGGAGGTCGGGGGTTCAAATCCCCTCACTCACCCCACAGCGTTCACATTATCTTGAGCGGAACCTGGGTTCCGGACAAGACCAACGGATATCACGCGCCCGTAGCTCAATTGGATAGAGCGTCGGACTTCGGATCCGAAGGTTGTAGGTTCGAGTCCTACCGGGCGTGCCACCTGAAAACAAGGGAACATCATCCCCTCGACCGGATGCAGGCGTTGCAGGATTCCGCTCCTGTGCCCAACCATCCCGGGGTGTCGGCCTGCGTTCTGACGAACAGGCGCTGAAACTGACCCCTTGGTTATATCTCCATGCGCCTCACGCGATGGGGAAAGCAATCCCCGTACGGCTGCTCTCCTGTTTGCAAAATGGCGAACACAATCCGTATGATGGCTTTACGCTTGACGAAGTTTTCGCCTTCGGGGGGGGGCGGAGCCGTGTCACGCGCGCTGCGCCCGTGAATTCACATTTCTTCAGGAAATTCATTGATCGCCATCATATAGGTTCGTGTATAATCGGTTTCAACCGCATTGCAGATCTTTGCGACATGATTGCTTTATTCAACCATCATCAATGGGGGAGAGGAGATGAAAAAACTGCTGGTTGCTATGGCTCTGGTTTTACTTGCAAGCGCGACGGCCAGTGCCGAAACAATCAAGCTGGGTGTCCTGTTCGGTTATACGGGTCCCATCGAATCCCTGACGCCGGGTATGGCCAAGGGAGCCGAATTGGCGATCAAGGAAGTCAGCGACAGCGGCGCCTTGCTGGGCGGCGCCAAGGTGGTTTCTGTACGCGGCGACAGCACCTGCACCGATTCCGCTGCCGCCAGGGCGGCGGCCGAGCGTCTGGTCACGTCCGATAAGGTCAACGCCATCGTCGGCGGCGATTGTTCGGGCGTTACCATCGCCGTACTGAAGAACGTGGCCCTGCCAAACGGGGTCGTGATGATCTCTCCCTCGGCGACTTCGCCGGCTCTTTCCACCATCAAGGACAACGGCCTCTTTTTCCGCACCGCTCCCTCCGACGCCCGGCAGGGGCAGGTCATCACCGACGTTTTGAAGGAAAGAGGCGTCAAGTCGGCGGCCCTGACCTACACCAACAACGACTACGGCAAGGGTCTGGCCGACAGCATCAAGATGAACTTCGAGAAGGCCGGCGGCAAGATAACGATTTCCGCGGCGCACGAAGACGGCAAGGCGGATTATACGGCGGAAGTCGGCGCTCTTTCGGCCGCGGGCGGCGACGTTCTCATCGTCGCCGGTTACGTGGACCAGGGCGGCAAGGGCGTCATCCGGGCGGCGGTCGATACCGGCGCGTTCGAAACCTTCTTGCTGCCCGACGGCATGATCGCCGAGAGCCTGCCGAAGGCCATCGGCAAAGCGCTCGACGGTTCTTACGGCACCGTCCCGGGCACGGACAGCCCGGGAAAGGCGAAACTCGACGCACTGGCAAAGAAGGCGGGCTTCAAGGGGGGCACCCCGTTCGTGCCCGAGTCCTATGACGCCGCGGCCTTGATTCTACTGGCCATGCAGGCGGCCGGCTCCAGCAATAGCATGAAGCTCAAGGACAAGGTGATGATGGTCGCCAACGCCCCGGGCGAGAAGATTTATCCCGGTGAACTGGCCAAGGCGCTCAAGATCCTCGCCAAGGGCGGCGACGTCGATTACGTGGGCGCCTCGGCGGTTGAGTTGATAGGACCCGGCGAGAGCGCAGGCAACTACCGCGAGATCCTCGTGAAGGGTGGGAAAATCACCACCGTGCGCTACCGCTAGACGGATCGTTTGTCGGGGGTTCGCTCCATGCGAGGCGGTCGGGCGGCGAGGCCTGGCGTTCTTTGTGGGTTTCATGATTTCGGTTGTTGATCTCCACATGCACTTTGGCGGCATTCGCGCCGTCGATGGTGTTTCCCTCACCATCGACGGCGGCCGCATCACCGGGCTGATCGGCCCCAACGGCGCCGGCAAGACCACGCTGTTCAACGTCATCGCCGGGGTTCATCGCCCCACGTCGGGCAGCGTCTATCTGGACGGGGAGGACGTCACCGGTCTAAAGCCCCACGAACTCTGCGCCATGGGTATGCTGCGCACCTTTCAGATCGCGCAGGAATTCCCCACCCTGACGGTGCGCGAGAACCTCATGATGGTGCCCTCGGGCCAGTCGGGGGAAAACCTTCTCGGCGCCTGGCTGCGGCCCGCGCTCGTGCGCTCGGAAGAAGAGCGCGTTCGCGCCAAGGCCGATGGAGTCATCGAGTTTCTCGAAATCAAGCGAGTGGCGGACGAGTTGGCCGGGAACCTCTCCGGCGGCCAGAAGAAACTTCTGGAGCTTGGCCGCACCATGATGGTCGACGCCAAGGTCGTTCTTCTGGACGAGGTGGGCGCCGGCGTCAACCGCACCCTGCTCAAAACGCTGGGTGACGCCATCCTGCGCTTGCAGCGCGAGCGCGACTATACGTTCTGCATGATAGAGCACGACATGGATTTCATCTCGCGCCTTTGCGATCCGGTGATCGTCATGGCCGAGGGCGCGGTTCTCGCGCAGGGCTCCGCCGAGGAGGTGAAAGCCGACGAGCAGGTCATCACGGCCTATCTGGGCGGGCGCCGCAAAGACAAGCCGAACCGGACCGATGACGATGAATGATTCGGAAGATTACCTCATCGGCGAGAACATGACCGGCGGCTACGGCGGGCCGGACATCATTCACGAGTGCACCATCGGCGCCCGAAGCGGAGAAATCACGGTCATCGTCGGCCCCAACGGCTCGGGTAAATCCACGGCAATGAGAGCAATCCTGGGCATGTTGGACATGCGCGAGGGGTCGGTTCGCCTGGATGGCGAGGACATCACCGGCCTGAAACCCCAGGAGCGCGTCGCCCGGGGCATGAGCCTGGTGCCGCAAACCGGAAACGTCTTCACCTCCATGACGGTGGAGGAAAACCTCGAGATGGGGGCCTTCATCCGCCAGGACGACATCGCGGACACCATGGAGCAAGTTTTCGACCTCTTCCCGGTCTTGAAGGAGAAACGCCGCCAGCTCGCGGGCGAACTCTCAGGCGGCCAGCGCCAGCAGGTGGCGGTGGGCCGCGCGCTCATGACCCGCCCGAAGGTGCTGATGCTCGACGAGCCCACGGCGGGGGTCTCGCCCATCGTGATGACCGAGTTGTTCGAGCGGATCCTCTACATCGCGGGCGACGGCATCGCCGTTGTGATGGTGGAGCAGAACGCCCGCCAGGCCCTCGCCATCGCCGACAGGGGTTACGTCCTCGTGGGGGGACGAAACCGCTATACCGACACCGGCCCGGCCCTGATGATGAACACGGATGTCCGCCGGGCGTTCCTGGGCGGCTGAGGCGATGGACGGCATCCTGAACGCGCTGCTCCTGGTGTCGAATTTCGTCATCGTTCCCGCCATGGCGTATGGCAGCCAACTGGCGCTGGGCGCACTCGCCGTCACCTTGATATACGCCATCCTGCGCTTTTCGGATTTCGCCCAGGGAGACACCATGGCCTTCGGGGCCATGGCGACCATCCTGTTCACCTGGGTGCTTCAATACTGGGACGTTTCGATCTCTCCGCTGCCGACCGCCCTGCTGGCCCTGCCGTTCGGCGTCCTCTGCACGGTAGCCCTTTGCCTGCTGGTCGATCGCTGGGTGTATCGCTTCTATCGCCGGGTGAAAGCGAAGCCCGAGGTGTTGATGATCGTCTCGGTCGGGGTAATGTTCGTCTACAACAGCGTGGTGCGCTTCATCATCGGGCCCGGCGACAGGTGGTTCGTCGACGGGCAGCGCTTCATCATCACGGCGCCGGCCTTCAAGCGCCTGAGCGGCCTTGATGAGGGCGTCGCCTTCAAGACCTCGCAAGGGCTGACCATCCTGGCGGCCGTCATTGTCGTGGCGGCCCTTTTCTGGTTTTTGAACCGCACGCGCACCGGCAAGTCCATGCGCGCCTACTCGGACAATGAAGACCTGGCCCTGCTCTCGGGGATCGACCCGGAACGGGTCGTGCGCACCACCTGGATCATCGCGGCGGCGCTCGCCACCATCGCCGGCGTCCTGTATGGCCTGGACAAGAGTTTCAAGCCGTTCACCTATTTCAACCTTCTGCTGCCCATCTTCGCCTCCGCCATCGTAGGCGGTCTGGGCAACCCGCTGGGCGCAATCGCCGGCGGCTTCACCATTGCTTTCTCCGAGGTCGCTCTCACCTACGCCTACAGGAAATTCCTCGCCTACCTCACGCCGGGAGAATGGGCGCCGCAAGGGTTGGTGCAACTGCTGTCCACGGATTACAAATTCGCGGTTTCCTTCGTCATTCTGGTGCTGGTGCTGCTGCTCAGGCCCACCGGCATCTTTGGGAGGAGATCTCCATGAACCCTGCGGCCCACAGGAGAGAGAACATGCGCACCATCTGCATGTTCGCGGCCATGTTCGCGGCTCTGGCTCTGGTCGGTATGATCCAGAGTTGGCCCCTGGCGCTGACGATTCTGAACCTCTGCCTCATATCGGCCATCATGTCTCTGGGTGTCAACATACAGTGGGGCTACGCCGGACTCGTGAATTTCGGCGTTCTGGGGTTCGCGGCGCTGGGGGGGGTGACGGCGGTTCTCGTCTCCGTCGCGCCGGTCCCGGCGGCCTGGAAAGCGGGCGGTGGGGGCGTCATCGTCGCTCTGGCGATTTCTCTGGCGACGATTCTGGCAGCCGTTTTCGCCGCCAGGCGCGCTCCCGCCGGAGTGCCGCGGAAACTCCTCCCCGCCTTCATCATCGTCGGCGGCTATTTTCTCGCGCGGGCGTTCTTTTTCCCCGCCGTGGAGGCCATCGAGGCCGTGGACCCGACAAAAGCCGGGTTCCTGGGCGGCCTGGGGCTGCCCATCCTGTTCTCCTGGGTCGCGGGCGGTTTGTTCGCCGCCGCCGTCGCCTGGGTGATCGGAAAGATCGCATTGGGCCTCAGGGCCGATTATCTGGCGATCGCCACGCTGGGCATTTCGGAGATCATCATCGCCGTCCTGAAGAACGAGGACTGGCTGGCCCGCGGGGTGAAGAACGTGAGCGGACTGCCCCGCCCGGTGCCGTATGAGGTGGACCTTCAGCAGGCCCCCTGGTTCCGGGACTGGGCTGCGGTGCTGGGCGTATCGCCCGTGGAGTTCTCTTCCATTTTGGTTAAATTGTGCTACGCGGGGCTGTTCGCCATCGTCCTTCTCGTGGTGTTGTGGCTCTCCGGGCGGGCGCTCCATTCCCCGTGGGGGCGGATGATGCGCGCCATAAGGGACAATGAACTCGCCGCTTCCGCCATGGGCAAGGACGTCACGGGACGCCATCTGCAGGTGTTCATCCTGGGCTCGGCGGTGGTCGGTGTCGCCGGCGCCATGCTCACCACCCTGGACGGGCAGTTCACGCCCGCTTCCTACCAGCCGCTCCGCTTCACTTTCATCATCTGGGTGATGGTCATCGTCGGCGGGTCGGGGAACAACCGGGGCGCGGTTCTGGGCGGTTTCGTGATCTGGTTCTTCTGGGTCGAGGCCGAACCCATCGGTTTGTGGGTCATGGAACTACTCACTTCGGGTCTCGCGCAGGACAGCCCTTTGCGTGGGCACCTGATGGAAAGCGCGGCCCACATGCGTCATATGGTCATGGGAGTCATCCTGTTGATGGTCCTGCGTTTCAGTCCCCGCGGCCTGATTCCGGAAAGATAGCCGACGTCCGAATAGACCCGAGAGCCGCGGGGTGTGCGGGAACCCCGAATGCGCGTCTCCGTGCTCTCCTGGAGGATTTTCATCCGGGAAGGTGAGGGGCGTTTTCCTCAAAATGTTCGAGAGTTGATGGGCCGCGCCGGTTTTGTTATGTCGGCTCGCTGTGCTAACTTCGGTTTGATGATCGCCGGTCGGCGATACTTCAGATATCGGGTCGCTAGCTCAACTAGGCAGAGCAACGGACTCTTAATCCGTAGGTTCGGGGTTCGATTCCCCGGCGACCCACCAGCTTTCGCGCATTCATGGGAGAGTCGGTTCCGTATGAAAACCCTTTCGATCATCATATTGGCCGTAGTCGTACTCATTTTCGTCTGGAAGGTGCTGCTGAAGGATCCCTTTGGGATTTACCCCAGGAAATAACCCTCCTTTTTCCGTTATCGGCCCGGAGTATTCCCTTCGTTTTCCCTGCGTAGCCGGTCACCGTTTCGTCCGCACTTCACGTCTGCTTGTTGGTTTTCAGCACAAGAATGAACGGGATGACGAAAATGAAGCTCCATCCCATGATCCAATAGATGTCGTTGTAGGCGAGCATGGTGGCTTGTTTGTCGATGGTCTGTTCGATGAGGCCCATCGCCTTGGTTTGCGCGGTGTGCGGGTCGATTTGCTTGCGGACGAGCATTTCCGACAGCGTTTCTTTGTATGAGAGGAACGTGGCGTTCGATTCGGTGATGTTTCCCACCATGTTCACGCGATGAAGGGCCGTGCGGCGCTCCAGCAGTATTGCCATGACGGCGAACCCCAGGTTGCCCCCCAGGCGGCGCGCCAGGTTGTAGAGGCTCGTGGCGGAGTTGATGTCGGCCACTGCGGTGGTGCTGAAGGCGACGGTCGTCAGGGTGACGAAGACGAAGGGCATGCCGAAACCCAGGATGACGAGGCGCGACACCATGTCCCAATAGTCCGTCTGCAACGAGAGCCCCGACATCAGAATCAGGGACGTCATGGCCAGCGCGACGCCGCCGCACATCAGTATCCTGTAATCCACATGATTGTACAGGTGGCCCACGATGGGCATCATGCAGAACAGGGCGATGCCCCTTGGCAGCATGACGAGGCCGGTTTCATACGGGCCGTGATCGAGCAGGTTTTGCAGAAATTGCGGCAGGATGAAGGTGGTTCCGAACATCACGATTCCGAAGATCAGCACCACGAAGCACGAGGCGCTCAGGTTCAGGTTTTTAAGAACCCTGAAATCGACGATGGGTTCTTCCGTCTTGAGTTCCCAGAGGACCAGCGCCGTCAGGGTAAGGATGGTGAGAATCGTCATCACGATGATGAGGTTCGAGTCGAACCAGTCCTCATCCTGCCCCCGTTCCAGGACGACCTGAAGCGCGGTGAGGCCGACCCCGATGAGGACGATGCCCACCCAGTCGACCTTTTTGATTCCGCGCTTCATGTGGGGCGGGTCGTACACGTAGATGGAGACGAGGGCGAGTCCCACGGCGGCGACGGGCACGTTGATGTAGAAAACCCATGGCCAGCTCAGCGTTTCCGTGATCCATCCGCCAACTACCGGACCCATGGCGGGCGCCAACACCACCCCGGCCGCGAACATGGCCATCGCCCAGCCTTGTCTGTTCGGCGGGTAGGTTTCGCGCAATATCGCCTGCGCGACGGGGATGAGCCCGCCGCCGCCGAGCCCTTGCAGGATGCGGTAGACGAGCATCTGGGTGAAGGTTTGCGAGGTACCGACGAGAATCGACGCCAGCGTGAACAGGACGAAGGAGACGAGAAAATAGCGCTTCCGTCCCAGCAGGGTGCTCCACCAGGCCGACATGGTGATCGTGATGATCTGGGCGATGGTGTAGATGGTCGCCACCCAGGTGATGGTGGACAGATCGACGTTGAACGAACCGCGCATGTGCGGCATCACCACGTTGACGATGCTGGCGTCCATGATGGAGATGAACGCGGCCGACACGACCGCGAGCGTTATCATCGCGCGGTTGAAGGGAGAGGGATAACTTGTCCCGTAGGCGGCTTCCTCCCCGCTGCCGGGAGCGGATGAAGTCGTTTTCGCGTTCAAGGTTTCCGGTTTTGCGGTTTCTTGTCCACAGGGTACGCCAGCAGGCGGGGGCCGCGCCGTGTTTTGGTGTCCACGGTCACGTAGGCGGACATGCCGACCAGAAGCGGGAAGTTCGAGGGAGGCCTTTCATCCAGCAGTATCTTCACGGGAATGCGGCGGGTGACCTTCACCCAGTTCCCTGTGGCGTTCTCGGGCGGCAGGAGAGAGAAGGTCTCACCCGTACCCGAGTACAGGCTCGCGATGTGGCCCTTGAACGTTCGATTCGGATAGGCGTCGAGCACGATTTCCGCGGGCTGGCCCACGTGGATGCCCTCGAGTTTGATTTCCTTGAAATTCGCCCGGATATACGCTTTCTCAAGCTGGACGATGAGCAGCAAGGGACGCCCCGGCTGCACGAAGGTTCCCGGGTCGACGGATTTCTCCACGTAGCCGGATACGGGCGCGCGAACCTCGGTGTAGGAGAGTAAAAGCTCCTTCTCCTTGTAGGCGGCCAGGGCTTCTTCGAGTTCAGCCTTCAGGGAATCGGCGTCATGGCTCTTCATGCGCCGGGAACGGTCCTCGTTTTTGGCCAGCGCCACCGCAGCCTGCGCCTCTACGATCTGGTTGACGATAGCCGCGACTTTATTCTCCTCTACGTTGAGCGCGGCCCCGGAGGCGTCGTAATTCGCCTTGGCGACGTCATATGAAGCGTTCGCAAGCGCCAGGTTCTCATCCGAAATGATTTTCTGGCCATGCAGACGCAGTTTTCGGTTCAAATCCTCGCGCGCCTGGTTCATCGTCGCCGCATGGGCGCGCGTTTCGTTTTTTCTCTGAATGAGCAGTGCGCGGGCCGAGCGCAGGGTGCGCCTCAAAGTCTCCAGCCGGGCGCTTGCTTCCTGCTGGAGGCCGCTCGCGCGGCCCATCGAGTGGGTGACGGAAACCTTGCTCGCCTCATACTTCGCGCGGGCGACGGCCACGGTGGCCTTGGCTTTCTGGAGAGCCACCTCATGACGCCGCTTGTCGAGGACGACGAGGAGGTCCCCTTTCCGGACCGCCTGGTTGTCCTTGACCAGGAGTTTTTTCACCACGCCCGGAATTTCGACGCTCACAGGCGTCAGCGTACTCTGCACATAGGCGTTGTCCGTCGAGACGTATCGCTCCCAATGCTGCCACCAGAAATATCCCGCCTCGGCGGCGAAGAACAGGCCCACGCCGAGGGCCAGGAAAAGGAGGAATTTCCTGACGAAAGAGAGGGTGAAGCGCTTTTGCCGGGGGCGTCGCTTGTTGGTGGACGGCGGGTTTTTCCCCTCCTGGGCGGGTCCGGCGTGGGAGGGATTTTCTCCATCTGGCGGTTTGTCTGTCATCACAGATGTCCGTGGCTCAATAACGTGCCGCTTATACGAAACGCGGCGATATTCGAAGGTAACCTGCCTAAGTTACAGCAAATAATGCAGTTTTGTCATTGCGGGCAGTCAAAAAATGGCATGGCAAGGGGCGTCCCGCGCTCACGCGTGCGCCTTGGAGCCTCGGTGTGCTTATAATCTTCTAGCATCAATGATGGAGAAAACGCGGGAGGAATCCATATGTTCGCCGTAGCGGCGGCTCATGAAAAAGCGGTGGAAGCGGGCTTGCGCGTGATGGAGGAGGGAGGAGACGCCTGCGATGCGGCGGTGGCCGTCTCCCTGGCCCTGAGTGTGGCGGAGCCTTTCTATTCCGGTCTGGGCGGCGGCGGCGTGGCGCTCATCTGGCGCGAGAACGAGAAAAGAGCCGGGTTCGTCGATTTCAGCAACGAGTGCTCCCCTGGAATGGAACCCGGCATTTTCGAGTGCGATGAATCCGGACGGCACAAAGACGATGCGCACAGCCGGGGCCATCGCTCCGTCCTGGTTCCGGGGTTGTTGCGCGGGCTCGAGGCGATTCACCGCGAATTCGGGCGCAAGGACTGGGACGATTTGTTCGAGGGCGCAATCCGTCTGGCGGATGAGGGTTTTCACGTCGGCTGGTTCTATCGCCGCCAGCAGGAGGAGCCGCGCTTCAGGGAGTTTTGCGCGGCATATCCTGAACTCGGGAGAATCCACTCGGCATCCGGCGAACCGCTTCCTGAAGGAACACTCTTGCGCCAGCCGGATTTGGCGGGAACGCTTCGCGAGATAGCCGAAAAAGGAGCGGACGCTTTTTACGAAGGCGCGCTCGCTAAAGCCATTGTGGATGCGGTGAATAGCGGCGGTGGTTATCTGGGGGCGTCTGATCTCTTAAACTACCGCGTGCGGTGGATGGCGCCGCTCGCCTCGCGTTATCGGGACCTGCGTTTCCTCACGGCGCCGCCGCCTTCTTCCGGTCTCATCCTGATTCAGATATTGAATTTTTTAGAAGTCCTGCTGCCCGATTGGGATGCTGCGGATGAGACTGCGCGCGGCCTGGCATTCGCACGCGCCATGCGCGCGGCGTTTCGCGACAGGTTTTCGGTCTATGGGGACCCTTACCATTACGATATGCCGACAGAACGCCTCCTGAGCAAGGAATACGCCACCACCGCAATATCCGGGGAACGCTCCTCCGTCGTTCACGTTCATGACTTGGAGCCGGGCTCGACGACCCACTTCACGGTTGTGGACGTCAAAGGCAACGTGGTCTGCCAGACGCAGACCCTGGGGATGGGGTGGGGCTCGGGCGTCGTGCCGCCGGGCACGGGTGTCATCTTGAACAATCACACGAACTGGATGGACCCACGCCCGGGACGCGGGAATTCTCTGGGCGCGGGTAAGCGGCCCATGGCGGGTTACGCCCCCACCCTCGTCTTCGAGGGGAAGAAATTGCGGCTGGGTGTCGGGAGTCCCGGTTCGTACCGAATCCCCACGGCGGTGGCCCAGGTCATCTTGAATCTGTTTTACCGGAAGATGAGCCTGCAAGAAGCGGTGGAAGCCCCCCGCATGCACCTGGATATCGGCCCCATGCACGCTGAGGATGCTGTGGATGAGGCGGTTTTAGAATCATTGCGGCAGAGCGGTTTGGAGGTTTCACCTTATGTGTACCCCCATCACTTCTTCGGCGGCGTGCATGCCGTGGCGGTGGGCGATGACGGCCGCCTCACTGCTTATGGGGACTCGCGTCGCGCTGGAAAGGCGGGAACGGGGGAGTAGGGCGGAATCCCTCTTGTGAATGGGCACGGCAAAGAGGCGTCTGTCCGGTCGCTGCGGCGGGGCGCATAGGGCCTGTTAGATGAATTGCTACTGAAAATCGAGCGTTTTCGCTTCGCGGCCCAAGGCGATTTGCCCGATGGTTTCGAGGCAGCGGTCGTTGGCGGGCGGCATGACGATGCCGGCCACCGCGTCCCTCAAATGACGCTCGAGCGGCAGGGAACGGTGAAGCCCGCGGCCGCCGCACAGGCGGATTCCCTGCTCGGCGAGTTCCTTAGCGGCTTCGGTCGCCAGGAATTTCGCCTGGTTAAGGATGAAGGTCAGTTCCATCTTGCCGAGGTTTCCCCTGAGCGCGCCCAGTTTCTCGGCGGCGCGGCGAGCGTTCTCGAGCAGCATGGCCATCTCGCCAATCTGGCGCTGCGTGCGGTCCAGCTCGCCCAGAGGAACCCCCATGCCCGATTTCGTCTTTTTCACGTAATCCACCGTGAACTGATAGGCCGCCTCCGCGATGCCGATGTAGACGGCGGTGTATCCCAGAGACCACATGCTCATGTCCTTGCCGAGAATGCTGCCCGGCTCCCCGATGATCTCGCCCGGCTTCACGGCGACGTCGTGAAACATCAGGGAGTTCGAAGCCGTTCCCCGCATGCCGATGGTGTGCCAATCGTCCAGGATTTCGATGTTCTCTCTCGCGGCGGGGATCATCACGTTCAGAAGACCCTCCTGCAGGGTTTCCGCGCCGTCGAGGTAGCTCCAGGTGAAGTAATACGTCGCCCCGGTGGAGAGGGAGCAGAAATGCTTCTTGCCGTGAAGGCGGTAGAGGCCGTTATCCTCGCGAATGGAAGTGCGCACCGCCAGCTTGTCGCGGAAGGAGCTGCCCGGCTCGCTCGTGATGGAGGCGAAGATGGCGCCTTCGTTCACCACTTCGGAGAAGTAGCGCTCCATCTGCTCTTTGGAGGCGATTTGCCCCAGAAAGTCCACGACGGCGCTGTGCATGTTGAACGTGAGGCCCGTGGAGGCGCAGCCTTTCGCAATCTTGGAAAGCACCGTGACGTAGGTGAGCGAATCTGCTCCGATGCCGCCGAATTCCCTGGGCACCATGAGAGAGAGAAGGCCGGCGTCGGCGAGGTCCTGATAGTTCTCGGTCGGAAAGCGCGATTCCTCGTCGATCATCTTCGCGCGCGGCGCGAATTTTTCCTGCGCCAGCGATTCGGCGAGGTCGACCCATTTTTTCGATTCGGCGCCGAGCGCGCCGGCGGAACTGTTCATCAAAAATTTCCTTTTTCTGTTGCTATGGCGATTTTTCTCTCTTCAGTCGTATTCCGCGAGCGCGGGCAAGGGCTGCTCCAGGGTGATGGGCTCGGTATCCTCCAGCAGCGGCATGATCTCGCGTCCGAATATCTCCACCTCCTCGACGTGCGGCCAGCCGGAGAGAATGAACGTGTGAACACCCACGTCCACGTATTCCCTGAGCGCTTTGGCGATCATGTCGGGCGTGCCCACCAGCGAAGCGCCGGCGCCCGCGCGGACAGTGTTCACGCCCATCCACAAGGTGTCGGTGATCCAGAGCGACTCGCCCTTCGCCAGTTCGTTGACGCGCGTCTGCCCGGTGCTCTCCGTTTTGGTCTTCATGTCGGCCCAGGCCTGCACGTTCGAGATGTCGCTGCCCTCGATGAGCGCCTGGGCGGCTTTTTTCGCCTCCGCCCTGGTCTCCCGACAAAGGATGTGCATCCGGACGCCGAATTGAATCTTATCCTCGCGGCCGAACTCCGCGGCTCGGCGCCTCATGTCGCGCACGTCCTCGGCGATGGTATCGACATCCACGGCGTACATCATGTGGACGTCCGAGAATTTCGCTCCCACCCGGCGGCCGGGCTCGGAACTTCCGCCGAGATAGATGGGCGGCCAGGGTTTGGAGACGTGGATCGGGAAAAAGGCGGCTTCGCGTATGTCGAAATACTTCCCCTTGTAGGTGATGGGAGCGTCGGCGCTCCAGATGCGGGTGACAATTTCCAGAAACTCATCCGTCCTGTCGTAGCGCTCATCGTGTACGAGATGATCGCCGTAGCGCATCTGTTCCACGTGGCTCGAGCCGGTGACGACGTTGAGCGTCAGTCGTCCGCCGGTGAGCGCGTCGAGCGTGCTCGCCGTCTGGGCGGCGAATACGGGGCTGGTGAGGCCGGGACGGAACGCCACGCAGAATTTGATTCTCTCGGTGTGCTGGGCCACGCCCGCGGCCACGAGCCAGGCGTCCATGCAGTGGGTGCCGGTGGGCACCAGGAGGTTCACGAAACCGGCCTGCTCGGCGGCGCTCGCCACCTGGGAGAGGTACTCGATGGTGGGTTTCCGTTCAGGCACCCTCGTGTTGATCTTGTGGCCGTCACCCGCCCTGGCCGACGGGAGAAACCAGGCGTATTCTGTCCCCATATTCAGAAACCTCTAAAGTGAGAGATGGGGCATAGTATAATCCAAAATGATGGAATGTATATGCCTCCCACTCGGTTCTGAAAATACAAACAAGGCGGAAGCGCGTCAATCTCAATATCGGGGTCGCGAGGTTCAGACAGGCATCCGTTTGTCCGGTTGACGGTACGGAACCGCCTCCGCCACATGTTGGGGGGAGACGTCTTTTCCCCCGGTCAGATCGCCGGTGGTCCGCACCACGACAGGCCCGGTTTTTCCACCGCTACCGCCGAATTCCCCGGGCGCCATGAGGTCGAGAAGACCGGCGTCGGCCTTTCCGTTGCGTTCTATTCTTAATCGTATTCCGCGAGGGCGGGCATGGGAGGCTCCAGGGTGATGGGCTCCGTATCCTCGAGCAGGGGCATGATCTCGCGTCCGAATATCTCCACCTCCTCGACGTGCGGCCAACCTGAGAGGATGAACGTGTGAACGCCCACGTCCACGTATTCCTTGAGCGCCTTGGCGATCATGTCCGGCGTGCCCACCAGGCAGGCGCCCGGGCCCGCGCGAACCGTGTTCACGCCCATCCACAAGGTGTCGGTGATCCAGAGCGATTCGCCTTTCGCCAGTTCGTTCACCCGCGTCTGGCCTGTGCTCTCCGATTTGGTCTTCAAGTCGGCCCAGACCTGCACGTTCGAGATGTCGCTCCCCTCGATGAGCGCTTGGGCGGCTTTTTTCGCCTCCGCCTTGGTCTCCCGGCAGAGGATGTGCATTCGGACGCCGAATTTTATCTGCTCTTCGCGGCCGACCTCCGCGGCGCGCTGCTTCATGTCGAGCGCGTCCTTGGCGATGGTCTCCACGTCGACGGCGTACATCATGTGTACGTCGGAGAATTTCGCCCCCACCCGGCGGCCGGGCTCCGAACTTCCGCCGAGATAGATGGGCGGCCAGGGTTTCGAGACGTGGATCGGGAAAAAGGCGGCTTCTTTGATGTCGAAATACTTTCCCTTGTAGGTGATGGGAGCGTCTGCGCTCCAGATACGGGTGACGATCTCCAGAAACTCCTCCGTCCTGTCGTAGCGCTCATCGTGTGCGAGGTGGTCGCCGTAGCGCATCTGCTCCGCGTGGCTCGAACCGGTGACGACGTTGAGCGTCAGCCGCCCGCCGGTGAGCGCGTCGAGCGTGTTCGCCGTCTGGGCGGCGAATACGGGGCTGGTGAGGCCCGGTCGGAACGCCACGCAGAATTTGATTCTTTCGGTATGCTGCGCCACGCCCGCGGCCACGAGCCAGGCGTCCAGGCAGTGGGTGCCGGTGGGCACCAGAAGGTTCACGAAACCGGCCCGCTCGGCGGCGCTCGCAACGCGCGAGAGGTACTCGATGGTGGGTTTTCGCTCAGGCACCCTGGTGTTGATCTTTTGGCCGTCACCCGCCCTGGCCGACGGGAGAAACCAGGCGTATTCCGTCCCCATATCGAAAACCTCTGTGGTGAGAGATGAGTTCAGTATAGCCCAAAATGGAGGAGCATGTATCGGCTGCGCCTGTTTTTGAGAATACAAACAAGGTGGGTGCCCGTCGGTCTCAACACAGAGGCCGCGAAGTCAGACGGGCATCTGTCTGTCCAGTTGGCGATACTGAACCGCCTCCGCCACATGCTGGGGGGAGATGTCTCTTTCCCCGGCCAGATCGCTTATGGTCCTCGCCACTTTCAGCACGCGATGGTAAGCGCGCGCCGATAGGCCCAGTTTCTCCACCGCCAGCTTGAGCAGGCGTCTGCCCTCTGCTTCGAGCTTGCAGTGCTCGTTGATGAGAGCGGGCCCCATGTGGGCGTTGGCGTAGGTGCCCGGGTGGTTCTGAAAGCGCTCTTTCTGGATTTTCTGCGCTGAGAGAACGCGGTTTCTTATCATCGCGGAACTCTCGCCCTCGGGGTCTTCTGCGAGTTCTTTCCAGGGCACTCTCGGCACGTTGATGTGGATGTCGATGCGATCGAGAATCGGCCCCGAGATGCGCGAGCGGTACCGGGCCACCTGCTTGGGCGTGCAGGTGCATGCGCCGTCCGTCCGCAGGCCGCAAATGCAGGGGTTCATCGCGGCGGTGAGCATGAAACGGGCCGGAAACGAGAGGCTCGCCTGCGCTCTGCTGATGGTGATCTTCCCGTCCTCGAGCGGACCACGGAGGGATTCGAGCACGTTTTTCCGAAACTCGGGCAGTTCATCGAGGAACAACACGCCGTTGTGCGCGAGCGATGCCTCGCCGGGCAGCGGGAGCGCGCCTCCGCCCACAAGGCCTGCGTCGCTGATGGTGTGGTGCGGGGCGCGGAAGGGTCGTTCCCGGATCAGGGAATCATGTTTCGTGAGTTTGCCGAGCACGCTCCATACCTGGCTGGTCTCGATGGCCTCATCGAGAGAGAGCGGAGGCAGTATGGTGGGGAATCTTTTCGCCAGCATGCTTTTTCCGCTGCCGGGAGGGCCTATCATTAAAAGATTGTGCGAGCCCGCGGCCGCGACCTCGACGGCGCGTTTGGCCTGGTGCTGTCCCCGGATGTCCGAGAAATTGATTCTTTCGATCTTTTTTTTCTCTATGCCGTTTTTCTGGCAACACGCCGGTGGAATCTCGATTTCCTCCCGGATGAATCCCACTACCTGGGGAAGCGTGTGCACGGGATAGACCTCCAGCTTATCGACCACGGCGGCCTCGGGCGCGTTCTCCGCCGGGAGGACGAGGCCGCGCTTGCCCATCTTCTTGGCGAGAACGGCGATGTTGAGTGCTCCCCGGATGGGTCGCAAAGAACCATCAAGCGCCAATTCACCCAGAAACAGGAGAGAATCCTCCATTTGAGAGCGCGAATGAAATACGCCGTTCGCGCGCAGTATCGAGAGCGCAATGGGCAAATCGAAGGCGCTGCCCTCCTTGCGGACGTCCGCCGGTGAGAGGCTGACGGTGATGCGCCCCATCGGGTAAATGAAGCCCGTGTTGAGGATGGCTGCGCGAATCCTGTCCTTGCTCTCCTTGACGGCGGCGTCGGGCAGGCCGACGGTGGCGTAATAGGGGAGACCCGGTGCGAGGTCGACCTCCACTTCGACGGGGTAGGCGTCTACGCCCAGTACGGCTGCTGCTTGGGTTTTGGCAAGCATGGCATTTCTCCGGGTTGTCTCGTGGAGTAGCAAAGATAAAGCGAACTATATAACGAAAATATGGCGAAATCAACCCCGAATCGGCCATATGTATGAAATTCTACTTTTATTCGGAATTCCGCCGGGAGTGTTTTCGACAGGGAAGGGGGGAAGTGAGGTTTTTCGAGTTCGAAAATTGCGCCGGCGATGACGGGCGCGGCTTATTTCCTGGAAACTTCGGAGCCTGCGGCCATAACGACCTTCGAATCGATGAGTGCGTGAATTTGCTCATCCCCATAAAGAAGGAGATCGCGGAGGATCGCCTCGGTGTCACCCCCGTGAAGGGGAGCTGGCTCGGGGTCGGGGTTTCCGCTTCCCGATCGGTTCAAAATGGGGTTACCCACGATTTTTACTGTTCCGACTTCGGGGTATTCATATTCGCGGATGAGGCGCCTTGCCTCGACCTGCTCGTTGTCAAGCGCACGATCGAGCGGGTTCACCGGTGCGGAGGGCACCCCCGCCGCCTCGAAGAGTTCAATCCACTCCTCGCCCGGGCGAGTCATCAGAATCTCTTCCATGATGGGGAGAAGGACGTCTCTGTTCTCGGAGCGCAGGTCGTTTGTCTTAAAGCGCGGGTCATCCGCCAGTTCATCCATTCCCATGACCTCGCACATTTTTTTCCAGAAGCGCTCCTCGCGGGGTGAGAGCACAATGTAGATCGTGGCCGTCGGGAATGCCTGGTAGGGCACCATGTACTCATGGGCGTTGCCGGGCGGCTCTGGTATGTCGCCGTTGTTGAGATACATGGTCGAGATATAGCCGAGCATGGCGAGTTGAACGTCGAACATCGGCACTTCCAGATGCGCTCCGCTTCTTCCTTTCGCCTTGGCCAACAGGCCCGCCATACACGCGATGGCGGTATAGAGGGCGGTGGAGATATCCGCCGTGGGCGATCCGTTTCTGGCGGGCGGGCGGTTCGGCTCGCCTGTGATGGCCATGTGGCCGCTTACGGCCTGCTCGACCAGATCGAAGGCGGGTTTATCGCGCCATGGGCCCTGTTCTCCGTATCCGCTCGAATCGATGAATACGATATCGGGGTTTCTCGCTTTCAGCACATCAAACCCGAGACCCAGCCGGTCCATCGTGCCGGGCCGGAAGTTCACCATCACGGCGTCTGATTTCTCCACAAGGTCCAAAAACACTTTCTTGCCTTCGGGTTTTTTCAGGTCGATGACGATGCCCTTTTTCCCACGGTTGAAGGTGAGAAAGATGCTTGAAACGGGGCCGATGCCCGCGATGGCGGGGTTGCGCCCGATGTCGCCTTGTGGAGATTCGACCTTGATGACCTCGGCCCCCATATCGGCGAGGATCATGCTGCCGATGGTTCCGGCGATGACCTGTCCGAGATCGAGGATGCGGTAGCCTGCCAACATAAGAGAAGTCCTTACATTAAGTTCGGGGAGCGGCCGTCGCCGTCGCCTTGATGAGCACGTCGCCGCGCTGGTTCGCAGCGCTTGCTTCGATTTCCACGAGACGCTCGCCCGCTTCTTCGTATTGCCGCACGACCCTGGCTTTGCAGATCACCATGTCGCCCGGCCATGCCTGCGCGCTGAAGCGAATTTTCAGGTTCTTGAAAGAATCAGGCCCCAGCCATTCACTGAGAAGGCGGGCGAGATACCCGCCCTGGAGCATCCCGTGCGCGAAGGGTTTGTCGAACCCCGCCCTGATGGCGTAAATCTCATCGTGGTGGTTGGGGTTGAAATCTCCGCTGGCGCCCGCGTAGCGTACGAGGTCCGTCCGGGTGATGGGGCCTACTGTAAGTTCTTGTTCTGTGCCCTCGGTAAGTTCTTCCCATTTCGCGTATTCAGTAACAATCGTCATATAAAAGCTCCATCAGGCCTCTTTGGGAGGGGCCGCGGTTTCGATGAGGGTACGCCTTGCTACCTGAACCAGTTCGCCCGCCTCGTCCACGAACCTCGTTTCGATGACGACGAAGGTCATCATCCCGCCACGGCGGCCTTCTTTCTCACGGGTGGAGACGATGGCGTTTCTTCCTTTTAGGTTCATGCCGGCAACGAGGGGCTTGTGGTATTCGAATTCCTGCTCCCCGTGGAGGCGCCGTTTGGGGTCGTAGCCCAGGTGCGGCATGGGGTCGTTCCCGGGGTTTTCGTGCCAGAACTGGCGCACGAATGTGGGCGGCGCGAGCAGATCGTCAAAACCCGCTGCTCTGGCGGCTTCCAGGTCCGTATGCACCGGGTCGGTAAGCCCCAGGACGATGGCGTATTCCCTGATTTTTCCGCGCTCGACCCGGAACTCGAACTCGGGGAAGGTTCTCTCCAGAACGCTTTTATCCAGCGGCATGTAATTGCTTCCTCATGAAATTCGCTTCTTGGATTAAGTCGTCTTCAGTTTCGGTTTTTTGGGTCAAATCATCAAGCATCATCGGCGAGATTCCTACAGCCCCAGCGCCTTGGCGATGATGTTTCTTTGCACCTCGCTCGTGCCCGCGCCGATCGTGGCCAGCCGCGCGTCGCGGTAGTGGCGCTCCATGGCGTATTCTCCGCTGTAGCCGTACCCGCCCATCACCTGCACCCCCAGGTCGGCCACCCGCTTGTAGGCTTCGCCGGCATAGAGCTTGAGTGTCGCCGCTTCGATGCGCCCCGCCTTTCCCTGCGAAACCAGCCAGGCGAACCGGTAGACCTGCAGCCGCGCCGTATCGACGAGCATGTGCATTTCGGTAAGCATGTGGCTTACGGCTTGGAACTTGCCGATGGGGCGGCCGAACTGCTTTCTTTCCTTTGCGTGATTGAGAGCCAGTTCGAGCGCAGCCGCTGCAGCCCCCGTGCGCGCAGCGGACAGGCACAGGCGCTCCGTGGTGATGTAGGCCATGAGGCCCTGCCAGCCGTCTCCCACTTCTCCCAGGACGTCGGCTTCGCTCGCCTCCACGGTGTCATAATGCACCACGCACGTGCCCATCGCGCGGTGTCCGAGCAAGTCGAGCTTCGACCAGGTGACGCCCTCTGCGTCGGCGGGGATGATGAAGTTCGTGATGCCTTCGTGCTTCGCGCCCGAGTTGTCCGTACGCGCGGCGACGAGGATATGCGTGGCCGTCGGCATGCCGGAAGTGAAATTTTTGGTGCCCGTGAGGCGAAAGCGGTCTTCTTCCCGGTCCGCGCGGGCGATGATGGCCGCAGCGTCGGAACCGGCGTCCGGTTCGGTGAGACTGAACGCGAAATACTTCGCCCCCTGGATGGTGGCGGGAATGAAGTCTTTTTTCTGAGCGTCCGTTCCGCTGACGAGGAGGGCGTCCACGCCGTAGCAGACGTTTCTGAAGATCATGGTGGCGAGGTCGAGATAGTGCATCCCAGCGGTTTCGAGGACGAGGGCCAGATCGAGCGCGTCGCCCCCCATGCCGCCGTATTCTTCGGGCGTGGACACGCCTATCCACCCGTCATCCGCCAGGGCCTTGTAGGCCTCGACAGGGGCTTCGCCCTTCTTGTCGCAATCCATCGCGTATTCAGGGGGGCAAACCCGCTCTAAAAGCTCATGCAGCGTACGGCGCATGAGTTCCTGGCGCTCGTTAAAGGCGAAATCCAAACCGGTGAACCTCAATCGTCAAGGGGGTTTCATGATTCCGGGAGGCGATTGAACACCGCCACGCTCGAAAAATCAAGCCGTATGCGGAATCGGGCTCAAGATAGCCCTCAATCCAGGACTTCGGGGTTGTGGATGTTTATCGGTTTTCCGTCGGCAAAGGCGTTGATTTGATCGAAAGCGATACCGAAATACCTCTCGAACGTGCCTCGTGTGACGTAGCCCAGATGCGGCGTGCAAACCGCGTTCTCCATGCCCAGGAGCGGATGTTCGGCCCCTCGGACCGGCTCTTTTTCATACACGTCCACGGCGGCGAATCCGGGCCTTCCCGCTTGGAGCGCCGCCTCGAGGGCGCCTTCTTCTATCAGCCCCGCGCGGCTGGTGTTCACCAAAAGGGCGCTCGGCTTCATGAGGCTCAAATCCTTCGCCGTCACGATACCCCTCGTCTGAGGGATCAGGCGGATGTGCAGGCTCACGATGTCGGCCTCCGCGAAGAGCGCTTCTTTGCTGTCCGCCATCGGAACGCCGTCCGTACGGGCACGCTCGGCGGAACCTTCTCTCCCGTAGGTGATGACGTTCATGCCAAACGCTTTTCCAACAGCGGCCACCTGGCTGCCGATATTTCCGTAGGAATACACGCCGAGCGTTTTGCCGTAGAGATCCTCGCCCAACGTGGTTTGCCAGCCGCCTTCCGCCAGATTCTGGATCTCCCGGGGGATGGAACGCATGGCGCAGTGGATGAGGCCCCAGGTGAGTTCACACGTCGAGTGCGTGCCCGTGCCGCCTGCGGCAACGGCCACCTTGTGGCGCGTGCAGGCTTCCAGATCGACGTGCCCGCCGAAACCGGCGCCCGTCTGACTCACGATTTTGAGATTGGGGAGTCTGCTGAGCAATTCTTCCGTCATATGGGTTCGTTCCCTGATCAGGACGATGGCTTCGGCTTCCCGGAACCGCTCTGCCAGCGCATCGATATCATCGAGCGTGTCGTTGTGGATGGTGACGTCGTGCCCCGCCATCTTGGAGAAACACTCGAGGCGGCGGATGCAGTCTTGGTAATCATCTGAAATCACGACTTTCATCAGGAGTCCTTTCTGGCGCATTCATTGGAAACGGGGGAAAGACAGCAGTTTTTTGTTAATCATCTGAAGATGTATTATTATCCCCCCGGACGGGAATTTTCCCAAGCCGCGTCCAGGTTTCAGGAGAGATAATGGCAACGGCATCGGAGAGAAAAGTTCAGCTTACCCGGATGGTCAAGGCGGGGGGGTGAGGCTCGAAACTGGGTCCGGAGGACCTGCGAGAGGCGTTGAGCCAGTTCGAGCCGTTTTCGGACCCCAACCTGCTCTACGGAACGAACGCTGGGGACGATACGGGCGTTTATCGGCTCAGGGAAGATCTGGCCATCGTCCAGACGGTGGATTTCTTCACCCCCATCGTGGACGACCCTTACGCCTATGGCCAGATAGCCGCGGCCAACGCGCTGAGCGATTGCTTCACCATGGGCGCACAGCCGATCACCGGGCTGAACCTGGTGGGGTTCCCCTGCCATATCGGTTTGGACATTTTGGGGAGAATCCTGGCCGGCGGTGCGGACAAGATGCGCGAGGCGGGCGGCGTCATCGTGGGCGGCCATAGCGTGGACGACGTGGAGCCCAAATACGGCATCGCCGTCACGGGAACCGTCGACCCCAGAGAGATGGTAACGAACCAGGGGGCGAAACCCGGCGATAAGCTCGTTTTGACGAAAAAAATCGGCACCGGCGTCGTCACCAACGTCACGAAACAGGTGAACCCGGTGCTTAAGGCCGCGCGCGGCATTTTCGGCAAAAACGGCAAACTCCGCGACGGCGTGTTCGAAGAGGCGGTGGCTTCGATGCAGGCTCTGAATAAAATGGCGAGCGAGTGCATGATGCGGGTGGGCGTGAACGCCTGTACGGACGTGACCGGGTTCGGCCTCCTGGGCCATCTGCACAACGTCATGGAGGCCAGCGGCGCGCGCGCGCGCGTCGTGTTCTCCGATGTGCCCAGGTTCGAGGATTTGCTCCCCCACGCCATTGCGGGCACGGCGGGTGGGGGCGATCGCAACCGCTTGTGGACGAAGCCCTTCGTCGAGCCGAAACCGGGCGTCGATGAGGAGATGCTCGCCCTGCTCAACGACGCGCAGACCTCCGGCGGGCTCATCATCGCGGTGGATGCGGCGAAGGCGGAAGCGCTGTTGGACGAACTTCACGGAGCGGGCGTGGCTTCCGCCGCCGTATTCGGCGAGGTGGTGGATGGCCCGCCAGGGAGTATTGAGCTAGAGCCGTAATTCTTGTCTCTCATCGAGGAGCGTTGTTTATGGAAAAGGCCATGTTCGGCGCAGGTTGTTTCTGGGGAGTAGAGGCGGCGTTCCGCAAGGTGGAAGGCGTGGCGTACACCGCGGTGGGGTACTCGGGCGGCGCGAAGGACGAGCCCACCTACCGGGAGGTGTGTACGGGCCGCACGGGGCATGCGGAGGTCGTCTATCTGGAATTCGAACCCGAAAAAGTTTCTTATCAGGAGCTTTTGGATCTCTTCTGGCGGATTCACGACCCGTGCACGCTGAACCGCCAGGGGCCCGACGTGGGCACCCAGTACCGCTCGGCGGTTTATTTCTTCTCACCCGAACAAGAAACTGCGGCACAGGCGTCCAGGGAGGAGCAGGAGGCGTCAGGGCGTCATTGGGGGCCGATAGTGACCGAGATTACGCAGGCCTCGCGATTCTGGATGGGCGAGGACTACCACCAGCAGTATGCCGAGAAAAACGGGATCATCTGCCACTAGCCGAATCCGAACGCATCAGCCCCCGGCGGGTTGTAGCCTGCCGGGGGCTTTTTTCTTGTTTTTAGCCGTATTGCGCCACGACGCCGGCCAACTCGTCCAGTTTCGGCAGGATGACGTCCTCTTTTGCCGAGGGCAGGTGGAAGAGACTTCTCCCCACACCCAGGTCCTCGAATTCACGCAACTGCTCGAGGTCCGGGGGAGCGAAGAAAATGGTGACCGGAACGGGTGGGCGCCCCGCCTTGGCGGCCATATCCTGAAGCTCCCGGATTCGCGGCGAGAGGTCCAGGCCCCCGCGCGGCAGCGGCATCCACTCGTCTCCGTAGCGAATCACGCGATCAAGCGTCCTCGCCCCGTTGCCGCCCACGAGAATGGGCGGGTGCGGTTTCCGGACCGGTTTGGGCCAGGACCAGATGCGCTCGAAATCCACGAAATCGCCATGATAGCTGGCCTCATCCTCCGTCCAGATGGCCTTCATCGCCTCGATGCGCTCGCGCAGGACGATCCAGCGTTTCTGGTAGTTCGTCCCGTGGTTTTCCATCTCCTCGCGGTTCCAGCCACCGCCGATCCCGAAAAGCACGCGGCCGTTCGAGATGTGGTCGAGCGTGGCCACCTCGTTGGCCAGGGTGATGGGGTCGCGCTCGATGACGAGGCAGATGCCCGTGCCGAGCATGATTTTTTCCGTCGCGGCCGCCGCGGCGCCTAACGCCACGAAAAGGTCGAGCGAGTGCGAGTATTCCTTCGGGAGTTCCGCGCCGCCGGGCCAGGGGGTTTTCCGGCTCGCCGGAATGTGGGTGTGCTCCGGGAAGAAGATGGACTCGAAGCCCCTGTCTTCCGCCTCCTTGGCGACCCGGTGCGGGGCGATGGAGTAATCGGTCGGAAAAATCGCGACGCCGAATTTCATGGTGTGCTCTCCTGGTTCGTGGTGATGAATGATTCGCCGATGGTTTCTACCTCATGCCCAGGGGGTTCGGTTTTTGCCCCTCGGGGATGATGGGGTCGTAAGTAAAGCCTCTCGTCTTCTCTTGAAACTCCTCTCGCACCTGCTTCAATACGTTCTCATCGGTGATGAGTTCCAGCGCGGTGGCTGCCATGGTCTTTGCGGCGGTCATCATGCCCTTCTCCCCGATTTCCATGCCGTATTGCTGGGTGGCCATCCATGAGTGCCCCGGCGTCCCCGGCGCGTGGCAGGTCGTCATCAGGTTGCCCAGGGGCGTGAGCCAGCTCACGTTGCCGCGCTCGTTGCTCGGGCGGATGTCCGCCGGGTCGAGGGGCGAGACATCTTCCGAGAGCGGCGTCTCGTAGCCCAGTTTGCGGGCGAATTCCTTCGCCTCGTCCGAGTAGCTGTGCGCCCCCACGAATTCGAGGTTCCGCTGCACGCAATGGGCCAGGGCGTTGTTGGGGAGGTTCTCGTACACGGCGGTGAGGAGGGTCTCCTTCATCGTGGTGCCCGACGCCAGCGCGCCCGCTTTCGCGCAGTTTCGTACGCGTTCGCTCAGTTCGTTGACCATCGCCCTCTTGGGCGCGCGCACGTAATACCACACGCGCGAGTAGGAGGGCACGACGTTGGGCGCCACCCCGCCGTCGGTGATGACGTAGTGGATCTTGACCGGCTCGATGACGTGCTCGCGCATCATGTTGACGCCGTAGTTCATGATTTCCACGCCGTCGAGCGCGCTCCTGCCGTTCCACGGGTCGCGGGCCGAGTGGGCCGTCTCGCCGTAAAACTCGAAGACGATGGAATCCATCGCGTTGGTGCTGCCGCCCCGGGTGAAGCTCTTGTCCCCGGGGTGCCAGGTGACGGCCGCGTCGAGGCCGTCGAAAGCGCCGTCGCGCGCCATGTACACCTTGCCCTCCAGGGTCTCCTCCGCCGGGCAGCCGAAGCAGACGACCTGGCCCTTCGTCCCCGATTCGCGCAAGGCGCGCGCCGCGGCGATGGCGGCGTAGGAGCTCGCGGTGCCGAAGAGGTTGTGTCCGCAGCCGTGGCCCTGTTTCTCGTGGGAATCCCCGCAGTGGGGCAGCGCGTCGTATTCCCCCAGAATTCCCACGGCGGGGCCGCTGTCGCCCCACTTCGCGATGAAGGCGGTGGGGAGGTCGCCGACGCCGCGCTGCACCTCGAATCCGTTTTGCTCGAGCACGTCTTCGAGCAGTTCCGCGGACTTGAATTCCTCGAGAGCGATTTCCGCGAAGTTCCAGATTTCGCGGGCGATTTCGCGCGCCTCGCCCGCCTGGCCGTCGAGGTAATCGACGGCATGTCGTTTGAGATCGTCCATGTCTTCCTCCACATGGTGATGCGGATACGGTTGGGTTGGATGCGGCGATTATAGCCCAGGCGGGGCGTTTCGTATACGGGCGCCCGGTTCAGGCGGGTCGGGGCAGGGGGGCCGCCCCGCCCTCTGATTGCCGCTCCCGCCGGCGCGCCCGAATGCGGGCAGTTGCGGGCAAATGCGGGGGAGCCAAAAACTTTTTTTATCGCCGAATCAGGGTGCGGAGGGACGAGATATGAGGGCAACTCCTTACATTACAACCAGTTAAGAGAAAAGAAATTTTCAGGAATTTATCGAAAAACCCCGTGAATTTATCTGATTTTATCGAAAATATCATTATTTTCATTTCCGTGCCGTTCCTGAATCCATTCCCGTAACACTTCCGGCGAGAAAAAGCCCCCCTGACAAGGGTCTGTTGAAAAAGTCGTTTCAAGCGGTGGGGGTACGATGGTTTTGTAGGGACAGGCCTCCGTGCCTGTCCTGCCCTCAATGGTTGTCCTTCGTCAGGACAGGCACGGAGGCCTGTCCCTACGGTAAACAATTCGATGATCGGGATTCCCTCCGTTCTTCGGGAGGACTTTTTCAACAACCCCGACAAGGGGGGTTGGGGGGTTCGTCGCCCTCACTCTCGCCCCGTCGCCGCATTCCATGAGAAAGCCTCCTCTTCCTGCGCCTCGATCCGCCGGGGAAAACCCCTTTCCCGCGTCGCGCGCACGATAGCGCAGTCCGCTGTTTCGGGAGTGACGGCAATTGCGGGGAATTGCGGGGCGTTTTCGAGAGGGCGGGGTTGCGGCTTGTGGCAGAATGAGGGCTGATGAAAGAGGATATCAACTCCCCCCTTGAGGGTCTGGCTTCCCGAGGGGAAAGCCAGACGAGGAAGCCGAGCGGTTTGTGCGAAGGCTGACTCGGTGGGGGGTGAATCTCGTTTTATCGCCATTCCAAATTATACCCCCCACCGAATCACTTGCGGGCTTACGCCCTTAGCTCTTCGTCTGGCTTTCCCCTCGGGAAGCCAGACCCTCAAGGGGGGAGTGATTTGGCCCGACCTGCAAGGACTTTTTCAACAACCCCCATATCAGCAGGTTCGATTGCGCATCCCGCGGCGGGGAAGCTATGATGCAGCCGCCATCGCGCGCATCCGTACAATCACTGTTTTCCGGAATCGGTTCAGGGTTATCTGGAATAGCCCGCCGGATCGTTGAAATTCTACCTTCTTATTGGAGAAAAAAATGGAAAAAAGAACACTCGGACGCACGGGCCTCGAAGTCACGGTCATCGGCTTCGGCGCCATGACCATCGGCGGCGTGTTCGGCCCGGTGGACGACGGCGAGTCCAACCGCGCGCTGCACGCCGCAATCGACGCCGGCATGAACTTCATCGACACCTCTGACGCCTACGGCGCCGGCCACAGCGAGACCGTCATCGGCAAGTTCCTGAACGAGCGGGCAGACCGCGCCGACATCCTGATCTTCACCAAGGGCGGGAACGACATGTCGACGGGCGCGCGCAATTTCACGCCTGAATACATCGCGGGCTGCCTGGAGGGGAGCCTGAAGCGCCTCGGGATGGACGTTATCGACTACTACCAGCTCCACAACCCGAACGTCGACAACATGGCGGCCGAGGACAGCTACGCGCTGCTCGAGAAGGCGAAGGACGACGGGAAGATCAAACACTGGGGCGTTTCGATCAACACGGTGGAGGAGTGCAACCTCGCCGCGGAGCAGGACAAGCCCTCCACCATGCAGATGGAGTACAACGTCATCAGCCAGGAGGCGGCGCCCGCCTTCGCCCGCGCGAAAGCGGCGGACGTGGGCGTCATCTCCCGCGTGCCGCTCAAGCGGGGCTTTCTCTCGGGCCGCATCGACGAGGCGTTCGAGTTCGCCGAAGGCGACCGGAGAAAGGGCATCCTCTCGCCCGAGAACATCCGCAAGTTCCAGACCCAGCTCGCCCGCACCCGCGAGGTGGCGGAGAATCTCGGGATTTCGGCGGCCCAGGCGGCCATCCGCTTCTGCGTCTCGAACGAGAACGTAAGCTGCGTGATCCCGGGCATCCGGACGCCCGAGCAATCGGTGCAGAACGCCGCATGCGGCGAATCCCTGCCCGCCGAAGCCGTGAGGAGGCTGCAGGAGGTGTAGGCGGATATGAATGCGGTGGGAGGACACACGGGTCCTCCCCTACGGGTGAATCGCGATTGACGCGCGAGGAATTGTAGGGACAACCCTCCGTGGTTGTCCTTCGTTAGGACAGGCACGGAGGCCTGTCCCTACGGTCTCCCCTCGGCTTGAAAACCAACCCCCCCTACCCCCCCTTGACAGGGGGGTATAAAAAGGCGACGCCCGACGAGGGGGGTAAAAGAAAAAAGGTCCCCCCGACAGGGGGGAGCAACAAAAAGACCCCCCTGTTAAGGGGGGCTAGGGGGGTTGCCTTTATCCCATGAGGAGGGGGTGGAAGAAAAACCCCGATGAGAGAGGATTCACTCCCCCCTTGAGGGGGAGTCGAAGAGCTGAGGGCGTAAGCCCGAAAGCGATTCGGTGGGGGGACATGCCACAGGGTAAACCTCCCCCCACCGAGTCAGCCTTCGCACAAACCGCTCGGCTTCCTCGACTCCCCCTCAAGGGGGGAGTGGACTTCAAAAGCGTGCGCTCAACCAAAATCGCTCCGTAGGCCTTTTTCAACAGCCCCCCTAACAGGGGAATTACATACAATAGTTCCAGTGGTTTCAGGCATTTCGGGCGCTAAAGCAGGTTTGACATTGCCCTGAAAAACCCGAATACTTGTAACCGAAATGGGGGACTACCTGATGGGTGAGTGGCTCAAGTGGATTAAAGAACATGCTGGTTTGTGGACTTGCGCCTTGGTGATACTGGGGGTGATCACTGTATCGTCCACATCGAATAGGTGGGCGCTCGCACAGCAGGATGCAACCCAAATAGCTCGCAATACTGCTCTGAAAACCAAACTGGACGTTGAAGTCAAAAGGCTGGATGGTGATATCGTAGACCTGAAAAATATCATCCGCGCGGTGAGTGTGAAAATTGACAAGTTGGATACGAAATTCGATACGAAAATCGACAAGGCGGAGAAGGAAATTAAGGACGAAATCAGGTTGATAGAGAAGGAAATCAAGGACGAAATCAGGTTGATAAATGAATTGCTTATCAAGGTGTTGACCGCGCGCGGTGGAGCAAAGATCGTAGTGGATACTCCCACCAAAAAGACCAAATAGTTTCGGGCATTTCAGGCACTATAGTATATAAGTTCCCGATTTTTCTTTTTCCAGTTCGATTTTACGATAAAGATTCCTGTCCGTTCTTTGGAAATCCTGAATCCACTCTCGTACCTCGCTTGTTTCCCGAATCCCTTCCAGAGCACCATAAGGATTTGCCGTTTCTGACATTTCTTTTCTTGAACGGATGAATTATGTAAATGAAAGTGGTTTTGACATGTATATTTATACTCTTAGATACTGTCAACTTTGCCTGATTGGTTTCACAAAAAGGAGACGAAAATGCCGGTGACGAATTGGGACGAACTGCCCGTAAAGGTGCCGTTCCCGGGGGTGGAAGTGGGCCTCGTGAGCGGGAAGCACTGCATGATCAGCTACATCCACGCGAAAGGCGGGAACTCCACCCGCAGGCACCACCACGAGGCGGAGCAGATTTTCTGCCTCATCAGCGGCTCCGCCCGCGTCCAGGCGGGCGACGACCCGGTGGCGGTGCTGAAGCCGGGCGACGTCTGGTACGTGCCGCCGCACACCGAGCACCAGGCGGACTACCTCGAAGACACGGTGGCCTTCGAGGCCGCCGGACCCATCCGCCTGGACAATTTCGCGGGCTACCTGCACGAGGACACGCATTTCGTCGACCAGCGGGATCTCGCGACGGACATGGAGCGGGAGCAGGCCGGGTAGGGGAGACCGTAGGGACAGGCCCCCGTGCCTGTCCGGGGTCTCTGCGTTTGTCGAAGGGGACGCCGGAAAAGCAACCCCCCCTACCTCCCCTTGTCAGGGGGGCAAAAAAACAACCTCCTGCAAAAAAGAATCAACTCCCCCCTTGAGGGGGTCGGGCTTTCCCCTCGGGAAGCCCGACAGAGGCCGAGCGGTTTGTGCGAAGGCCGATGTGGTGGGGGGAGATTTTATCCGTGGCATGTCCCCCCACCGACTCGCTTGCGGGCTTCGCCCTTACCTCGTCGACTCCCCCTCAAGGGGGGAGTGAATTTAGGATTCTCCTCGGTGGAAAGCGATCCCCGCAAACCGCCAACGCCTCTTTCCTCACCCTGAGTAGCCGCCGAAGGCGGCGTATCGAAGGGCGAGGAACTCGCGCCGTGGCGACAGGGCATCCTTCGATACGGCGCTTACGCGCCTACTCAGGATGAGGGTGTCGGGCAACGGCGGAGCCTGTCCCGAGCGAAGTCGAGGGGCCGCTACTCAGGATGAGGCGGAGAGGGTTTTCAACAGGCTCGTTAAGGGGGGTCAGGGAATTCGCCTCCGCCGTGCCCGCCGTCCGCGCCGTCTCCCTGGTCCGCGCGCAAACCATCCCTGAGCGGATGGCCTGAAGAACCTGCTCTTGCCGGGGAGCTGTTCCGCCGGTAGGGTGATGCGGACGTTCGGGGACGAACGAGGCGGCGAAGCCTCCCCGCCCCGCGCGGAATGGAGGGATGATGACGGAACGCAAGCCGGAATCCCGCCGCAAGTCGATAAAGGCGGGCGATTTCATTCGTGTCGGCGCGCTGGAGGAGCTCAAGCGCGAGCGCATGAAAGTGGTGAGCGGCCGGCGCCATCCCATCCTCGTGGTGTATGAGGGAGGCCGCCTTCACGCGCTCGACAACCGCTGTCCCCATCTCGGCTTCCCGCTCCACCGGGGGTCGGTGGAGAACGGCATCCTCACCTGCCACTGGCATCACGCCCGCTTCGATCTCGAGAGCGGTTGCACCTTCGATCTGTGGGCCGACGACGTGCCGAGGGCCAGGGTCGAGGTGCGGGGCGACGCGGTCTGGGTCGCGGCCGATTGCAGTTATCCCGACGAGGGCGACTACTGGCGCACGCGGCTCGGCGACGCCATGGCGCACGACCTGGACCTGGTGTCCGGGAAGGCGGTGCTCGGCCTGCTCGATCAATCCGTTGCGGACGCCGATATCCTCGCCGACGCCTTCCTGTTCGGCGCGCGGAACCGCGACGACTGGAGCGCCGGTTCCACGATTCTGGCCGCGCTGGCGAACGTGCTGCCGGCCCTCGATGAGGACGACCGCTATCTCGCGCTGTTCAAGGGCATCTCCGAGGTGGCCGGCGACTGCGCCGGCGAGATGCCGCGCCGCGACCGCAAGCCCCTGGCCGATGCCGCGCCGCCTGCGGACACCATGCGGGACTGGCTCCGGCACTGGTCCCTGGTGCGCCACCGCGACGGCGCGGAGCGCACCGTGCTGACCGCGATCGCCGCCGGTGCGACGCCCGCGGAACTCGCCGAGCTCCTGGTCACCGCACAGACCGATCGCTACTACGCCGATCGCGGCCACAGCCTCGATTTCATCAACAAGGCGATGGAGTGCCTCGACGCCATCGGCTGGCGACACGCCGAGGCCATCCTGCCCACGGTGGTCAAGACCATGGTGACGGCGCGCGGCGAGGAGGAGGCGAACGCCTGGCGCCACCCGCTCGATCTGGTGCCCCTCCTGGAAGCGGCCTTCGCCGGGCTGCCCAAGCTTTTCAGGAAGGGGGCGGAGGCGAAGGGCGTCTGGCGGGAGCACCGCGCGCTGGCCGGGGCCATCCTCGGCGAGGAGGCCGGGCCCATCATCGCCGCCATCAATGCTGCCATCGCCGCCGGCGCCCGGCCGACGGACCTCTCCCGCGCGCTCGCTTATGCGGCGGCGATCCGCGTGGCGCGCTTCGGCACCTCGAACGAGTTTTCCGACTGGAACGCGGCGCTTCACGCCTTCACCTACGCCAACGCATTGCATCAGGCTCTGAAGCGCATCACCGCGGCGGGCGAGGAGCCGCCCGAGGCCCATGGCGACGTGGTGCGCGGCGTGTTCCACGGCGCCATGGCGGTCTATACGAACCGCTTTCTCAACGTGCCCCCGGCCCGGCTGCCGGAGGAGGAGCCTGCGGCGTTGGCCCGGCTCCCCGGGGACGCGGCGGCGCTCCGCCAGGGCCTGCTCGATGCGATGGACCGCCAGCAGCAGGTCCAGCCGGCGGCGCGGCTGGTCGCCCGGTATTTGAGCCAGGGCCATGACCCCGCAGGCATCATCGCGACGCTCGGCCATGCGCTCCTGCGCGAGGACGCGAGCTTTCACATGTTCCAGATGTACGAGGCGGGCGTGCAGCAGTACCGCGAGTGGGCGGGTGAGCCCGAAAGCGGTCACATCCTGATAGCCGTGACCCGCTTTCTCGCCGCGCATTCCCCGACCCAGCGCGCCAGGCACCAGACCGCGACCATCGCCCGCCGGCTGCATCGCGGGGAGAGCGTGCATGAGAGCGAGGGCGGGGACGCGGCGGACATGGAAAGAGAGCAGGCCGGGCAGGGCAGACCGTAGGGACAGGCCTCCGTGCCTGTCCGGGGCCGTGCGTCCGTGCATTGAATCGATTGCAGAGGGGGACCCATAGGGCAGGGCGGCCACGGAGGGCCGCCCCTACGGGTTCGTTATGATTTTACGGTTTTCGTAGCGGGCACGCCCCCGCGCCTGTCCGGGGTCCGCGACCCCGGACCGTTCTCATGAACGGTCTCTACGTATAACCGCAATTCCTTGTTCATCACCAGCGTTTGACCACGCTTGACGAAGCGCGCGGCGCCTCGCTAGATTCAAGGAGAACGCCAGAGGACCCACTACACTTTGGTGGGAGAAAGACGAATGACGGAATTCGAAACCGCAACCCTCGCAATCCAGCAAGCCACCCTCGCGGCGCAGCAGGCCTCCGTTTGGGTCGCCGCTCTCGTCGGGGCCGCGCAGTGCTCCCTGATCGCGTATGGCCTCTACTTCATGCGCCAGGCCGCGCGTCACCGGGACGCCCAGCACCGCGAAACCATGGAGGCGATGGATCGCAGTCACCGCGAATCCATGGAGGTGATGGATCGCCGGCATCGCGAATCCATGGAGGTGATTGAAGGCCGGCACCGCGAATCCATGGAGGGGATTGACAGCCGGCACCGCGAACACATGGCGGCGCTGGCCGTCCAGCGCGAGGCGGAAAAAGATCGGCACCGCGAATCCATGGCGTCGCTCGCAGAACAAAGCGAGGCGGAAAAAGACCGGCACCGCGAATCCATGGCGGCGCTTGCAGACCAGAGCGAGGCGCTCAGGGAACTCATACGGCGCACCTCACAATAGCATTCGCACGAGAATCGGACGTTTCACGAGGTAGAGCGGCCATAGAGAGCCGCCCTGCTGCAGGTTCGTTTCGAAACGCGGGGGCGTAGCGGACAGGCCCCCGTGCCTGTCCGGGGATGTGCATCCGTGCATTGAATCGATTGCAGAGGGGGACCCATAGGGCAGGGCGGACACATAGTCAGACATATATGTCTGACCCCTACGGGTCGTCTTGATACGCGGAACGTAGGGACAGGTCGCGACCTGTCCGGGGTCCGGCGTGTCCGCTCGATTGGCTGGAAAAAACGAAGCGGTGTGTAGGGGTCGCATATATGCGACCCGCATTTGTGAAGGCGAAAAGGCAGGGCCGCATATATGCGGCCCCTACACTCCCTTCGGCAAGGCAATAACCCCCCCTACCCCCCCTTAACAGGGGGGTAAAAAAACCCCGATGAACGAGCAAGATCAACTCCCCCCTTGAGGCTTTTTGCCAACCAACTAGAAAGGAATTCACTCCCCCCTTGAGGGGGAGTCGATGAGGTGAGGGTGTAAACCCGAAACCGAATCGGTGGGGGGTATAATTCGGACTGGCGATAAAACGCATTTTACCCCCCACCGCATCAGCCTTCGCACAAACCGCTCGGCTTCTGCGACTCCCCCTCAAGGGGGGAGTTGATTCTTTCACTTCGACAGGGGGGAGCAACAAAAAGACCCCCCTGTTAAGGGGGGTAGGGGGGTTGCCGTTCAAGGCGGGGAGGCGAGCGCGTCCGGTCTGTGGAGGAAAGGGCCGACACCCCTCGAAGGGCTGCTTTCAGGGGTTGTTGAAAAACCCCCGAGTGTGGGAACTGCTGCGACACATTCCCCGAGGTGCAGGCCGAGTCGGGGTGCCGGCTGCTTTCATGAAACGCGAAACAGGGGCTGCCCGTTGTTCCCGTTCCCGGCTCGAGGACTCAAACTCACAGCAAGGAGCGGTACAGTTTGCTCTATCACGAGGGAAGCAACCAACGGGCAACCCCCTTTTCCACTCTTCTTCCTTTTCCTTCGCCCGCCTCGGCCTTGGGGCCAGGCCCCGGAGGCCATAGGGCGTCTTGCTTTCAGTTAACTACTGCTTCCGCGCGCCGAACGCGCCGGCAGCGCTTCCGTCGTCGAAGGTGGCGTTGAACTCGCCAACAATAACGGGCGGAGGAGCTAAAACTGATCCATCGTTAGCGTCGGATATATCAGCGGCTGTACCATGGAACTGGGCTGTAATGGAACCGTCGTTCCCATCAGATCTGACTCGTGTATTTGTCTGGTCAAGACCAAAACTAGCACTTACTTGCGACCTAATATCGACAAACCAATTCTGTGGTTCGTTGTGTTCCAGAACAAAGTTGGAGATGCTTCCCCTGATTGAATTTGCGACACGATTCGGAGGAGCGCCTCCAAATTGTACATTCAGATTCACATCTGCGGTAAATCTTCCAGATGACTTAACATCATCAGTCGAATCTGGATTAACCGTGTTGTGGACGTAGACACCCGCAGCGCCGCCCTTGTAATCCGCTTGTCCTGTCACACTAGTAAGGGTTGCACTAGTTGCAGCAAGGGGCGATCCAGCAAATGTCTGAACGGTGTCATAGGAAGCAATTGCACCATCTTTGGTTGTGGTGTCCAGCCAGAAGCCGTAGTACATGTAGTCAGCATCCGCAACATCAACCGTGGCTCCGGCGTCTGGAGTGAACGTCCATGTTCCCGTCACTGCTGTGGTTTTGCCTTCGTCATCAACTGTTACAACACAGCCGTTAGTATTGACACACAGATATGTTCCCATCGCACCATCGAAGCGGCCTCTGTGCATACCCTCATTGACAGCTGGTGTTTCACCATTGTCCTCAGCGAATGTTTTTTCTGAGGTAGCATCTTCTCCAGGTGCTGGTATGCCTAAATCAATATCCCCTACTGAAAGACCTGTTGTCACAGTACCACCAGTCGCGACAGTCAATGACTTGTTATCCACTACAGTGGTGTCCGGGTCGTCGTTTGCATCCAAAGTATGAACCTTGGAGAACGCAGTCGGGGTATCAGCCTCTATATCCGTGTGCAGGACGATGATCTCCCGACTGGTTCCACTATTATCCCTGACAAGCATCTGACCATCGCCAAACCTTGCCACGCTGGAAAACTTCGGGTCGCCTTTACGAAGGTTCCTCTCGTCACGAACTTCAACAGTTGACATGGTTCCATCGTGCTTAACTGTAAGTTCATACATGGTGGTAGCAGCTGGGTCTGATGTTGTAGTGCCATCTGCTATTGCGGTGCCACCATCAAACGGCCTCACATCGTTAGCGGCGGCAGTGGCAGCATCGGGATCACTTTCTGCTAAGATGGCTGCTTCTTTTGTTCCTGCGATCTTGTTGGCAGCCGCTCGCGCCTTGGCAGCAGCTGCAGCTGCATCCGCATCCGCCTTCGCCTGATTCACCATGCCGGCATACTTCACAGCGTTAGCACTGGCGGCTTCCACATCCGCTTGAGCAGCTTCCGCTGCTTCTGAAGTGGTGGCGGCCTGGGCAGCCATGTTCGCTTCCTCCGCAACACCCAGAGCCCGTTGAGCGGCATCGTAGGAAGCCGGGTCGGAATCACGATTCGCCGCCGCGGCCGCGAGCGCGTCTTTCGCGTCCATGTACGCCTGCATGGCGGCCCCCTGCGCGGTCGAGAGCGCAGTCGCTTCCATGTGCGCGGCCGTCACCATGCCGGCGTATTTCATGGCATCGGCCAGCGCGGCTTCCGCATCGGCCTGAGCGGCTTCCGCGTCCGCGGACGTTTCCGCGGCCTGGGCCGCATCATTCGCCATCAACGCGGCGGCCAGCGCGGCCACAGCCATATCGTATGACGCGGAGTCGGCGTCACCCTGACCGGCGATCGCATCGAGCGCGGCCTTCGCGTCCATGTAGGCTTCCATGGCGGCTGCCCGGGCATCGTTGAGCGCCATCAATTCCATTCTGGCCGCTTCCATCGCATTGTGCGCGGTCGTGACCATGCCGGCGTATTTCTGCACGTCGGCACTTGCGGCTTCCGCATCGGCCTGCGCGGCCTCCGCTGCCGCCGGGGTCGTGGCGGCATTCGCGGCCTCCAGGGCGGCCTGAGCGTTATCGTTCGCGATTGACGCCCTGATGTATGAATCGAGATCGGCGGATTGATTCGCTTCCACGGCCGCCAGGGCCGCAGCAGCCACTCCGGCCGCCGTCATGGCCGCCGTCTGCGCGTCCGCTATTCTCTCGGCGTCGGTCGGGCCGGTCATCGGCGGTTCCGGCGTCGTGGCGCTACCGCCGCCTCCGCCGCAGCCCGCCAGCGTCAGCGCGAAAACCGCCGCCAGCGCGAAAGCGTAGAACTTGTGAATATACTTGTGTTTGAACTTCATTTAGTGAGTCCTCCTGAATACATAGAAAAAGGGATTTTCAGTGAATTTCCGGCTTTCTCCGATTAACCTCCTTTCGTGAGCTTTTATTTCGGGCCTTCACAAACTGGTCATTCGTATTTCGGCCAGCCCGGAGGACGGCAGACTTGCGGCCTCATCGTCCGGGCTGGTATTAGTCTTTCCGCGACACACGAACCCCTGAGGCATGCGCGCACCTTTCTCGGTCTCCATAGGCGAGCGGCCTGCCCGCCGCTAATTGTCGTTACGGGACGCCGGAAGCCCCGTTCTCCGCCGGGAGACCCGTTCCGGGGCGCGCGGGGGCCGCAAATGGGCGAAAAAAGACGGAAAACGGCGCCCGAAAACTCCTCCCGGGACCCCGGAATTGCGCTTGACATGGTTTTGAGAGGTGTTATATTGTCTGATAACGACAATTATCGGATATCAAGAAACCATTTCGGTCATAACCGACCACCGCCGTCATTCCTGCACCGGACATAGATGCGGATGACGGCCCTTCATGTAGCGCTGAACCCCGGAATGACGATGGAAAGCCGCAGCCGCCGTAGGGGCCGTTCGTGAACGGCCCTTGTCGGAGAAGCGGGCGGTTCGCGAACCGCCCCTACGGGTTCGTTGCGATTTGCGTGGTTGCTGTAGGGACAGGCCGCGACCTGTCCGGGGACCGACGTGTCCGCCCGATTGGCCGGGAAGAACGGAGCGGTGTGTATGTCGGACATACATGTCCGACATACATGCGACCCTGATTTTTCGCCGCCCTGCGACGGGCCGCATATATGCGGCCCCTACAATCCCTTCGGCAAGGCAATAACCCCCCCTACCCCCCTTGTCAGGGGGGTAAAAAAACCCCGATGCACGAGCAAGATCAACTCCCCCCTTGAGGGGGAGTCGAAGAGGCCGAGCGGTTTGTGCGAAGGCCGATTCGGTGGGGGGACATGCCACAGAAAAAGCTCCCCCCACCAACTCGCCTGCGGGCTTCGCCCTTGCCTCGTTGACTCCCCCTCAAGGGGGGAGTTGATCCTTTTTTGCGGGGGTTGCCTTTATCCTCTGTTAAGGGCGGCCACGGAGGGCCGCCCCTACGGGTTCGTTGCGAAACGCGGGGCGTAGGGACAGGCCTCTGTGCCTGTCCGGGGTCGCGACCTGTCGGGGAAACGGGCGGTTCGCGAACCGCCCCTACGCTTCCGGCGCGACCGCAGCCTCCACCTCAGCCGGATGAATCTCGGCGAAGGAATGATTGCTTGTCCGGCCGTCTGCTTCGAAATCGATGATCTCGGTCTCGCCGATGACTTTCTCGATCATCTCCCGGACGGGCAGGCGCGATTCCAGCCCGCGCAGGTGGCCCGCGTGGGAGCGGATGGCGGGGTGCTTGGGCACGAACAGCGAGCAGCAGTCCTGGTCGGGCTCGATGGAAATCTCGAACGTGCCGAGCGCTTTCGCTCCCTCGATGATCTCGTCCTTGTCCATGCCGATCAGGGGTCTCAGGATCGGCATCATCACCGCGTCCTCGATGGCGGCCAGGTTCTGCAGCGTCTGGCTCGCCACCTGCCCCAGGCTCTCGCCGGTGACGAGGGCGCGGGCGTTCTCGAGCCCGGCGATTTGCTCACCGATGCGCGTCATGAACCGGCGGTAGAGAACGACGCGGTACTCGGGCTGCGTGGCGAGGACGATCTCTTTCTGCAGGTTGCCGAACGGGACCATGTAGAGCCTGCTCCCCAGCTGGTAGCCGTTCAGCACGCCGGCCAGGTCTTTCGCCTTCTCGGCGGACGCGCGGCTGAGATAGGGCGCGCCGTGAAAATGGATGAACACCACCTCGCAGCCGCGCTTCATGACCCGCCAGGCGGCCAGGGGGGAGTCGATGCCGCCCGAGAGAAGCGCCGCCGCCTTTCCGAGCGAGCCGGTGGGCAGGCCGCCGGGGCCGGGGATTTTCTCGGCGTACACCCAGGCTTCTTTGGGGATCACTTCGACGTGCACCGTGAGGCCGGGGCGATCCAGGTCGACCGGCAGGTGCCTTCTGGCCTGGATCGCGGCGCCGATGGCCCTGTCCCACTCCCGCGTGCTGACGGGCGTGGCCGGGAAGGATTTCCGGGTACGGACGCGGAAGCTATCGGTCTTGAGGGGAGCGATCATTTCGAGCGCCGTTTCTGACGCCGCGCCGGGGTCGAGCGGAACGCTTCGCGCACGGGCGAAGTAGGCCACGCCGAACACTTTCCTGAGCGCCGTGATCAGGGCGTCGGGATTTTTCAGGCCGCTCGTTTCGAGAACGAGCCTTCCCGTGCGTTTCCTGACCTTCGCCTCGCAGAATAAAGAGGCCGCGCGCTCGATCCGCTTCGATAGGCGTTCGATGAACAGCGGGCGGTTCTTCCCCTTGAGCCCGATTTCGTCGTAATGGATGAGGACGGAGACGTCTTTCGGCTCACCGGAATTCACGATGCTCTCTCCAGGCGCACTTCCTCCCCCGAGCGGACGCCCAGGAAATCTTTCGGGTCGCCGCTCACTTTCCCCAGCGGGTTCACGGCGCTCGCCGCGCGGGGCGCCTCGTCCACGCTCGCAGGCGTGCGGCCGAAAAAGATGCAGAATGCGCTGCCGGGCGGCCAGTAGGCGATCTCGCCGACTTCCATCTCCTCGCGCGCGGAATCCTCAAGAGGCGCGTCTACGGGAACCTGAAAATAGATTTCCTCGCCCCATACGTTCGCGGAGCCGGTGATCGGCAAGGCCTCCCAGAAGGCGTTCGCGGTTTCGCTCTGCGCGAGTTCGGCTTCCATGCTTACGTTGCCTGTGGTGATTCGAATTTTTCTGCTCAAATCAAGAACTCTCCGGGTGGTTGGACAATCGCCCTGTTTCTGGCAACATAGCCGAGCTTCGTCTTGAGGAAAAGGGGCGATTCATCGTCCCGGCGTCCATGGGCCTCCTCGATGGATGGAGTTGCTTTCGTGCGCGGCTATCGGGGACAATGTTCGAAAGAACGAAAACCCGGCGGCAGCGTATCTCTCGCAAGTCGGAGATGGGATGAAATTTTCTGAGATTGCGGATTCAATCGCTTCCGAGATGAAGGAAGTGGAAGAAGCGATTCACGCGAATTTTCATTCTGACGTCGTCCTGATCCCCGATGTGAGCGATTACCTCATCGGCTCCGGCGGCAAGAGAATCCGCCCGATGCTCCTGGTGCTCGTCGCCAAGGCGTGCGGCTACGAGGGGCCCCGCGCCACGACGATGGGCTGCGTGGTGGAGTACATCCACACGGCCACGCTCCTGCACGACGACGTGGTGGACGACGCGCAGATGAGGCGGGGCAACCCGTCCGCCAACGCGAAGTGGAACAACGAGACGAGCGTGCTGGTGGGCGATTTCCTCTTCGCCAAGAGTTTCTCGCTCATGTCCGCGGACGCCGATTTGCGGATCATCAAAACGATGAGCGAGGCCTGCACCCTGCTCTCCGAAGGCGAGGTGCTCCAGCTGGTCAACATGTACAACCTGAAGCTCACCGAAGAGGAATACCTCGACGTCATCTACCGCAAGACGGCGGCCCTCATCGCCGCGAGCTGCCGCGTCGGCGCCCTCATCCCCGACAGCCCGCCCACGATCGCGAACGCGCTCCACCAGTTCGGCGTCCAGATCGGCTACGCTTTCCAGCTCGTCGACGACGCCCTCGACTACATGGGCGATGCGCGGATAACGGGAAAATCCGTGGGCGAGGACCTGCGCGAGGGGAACGTGACGCTGCCTTTGCTCCGGGTCTGCGCCCGGGCCACGGTTGCGGAGTTCGAGCGGTTGAACCATCTGGTCGTTCACGCGGATGATATCCGGGCGGAAGACCTGGACGACGTTCTCGAGTTGATGACCAAGTACGGCGCGGTGGACTACACCCTCGACAGGGCGCGGGGATACGTGGAGGCGGGGAAGGCGGCCCTCTCGATTCTGCCGGATTCCTTCCATGTCGACGTATTGCGCGACGTCGCCGACTACATTGTCGATCGCGACAATTAGCCTTCCGCAGGTACGGTTCTTGCGACAGCTTCGGCATTTCATTCTGGCTTCGGGCTCCCCGCGCAGAAAACGGCTCCTGGAAGGTGCGGGCCTTGTTTTCGACGTCGTCATAGCGCCCCCGGACGTGGAGGAGGAGGTCGCGCCGGGGCTTGAGGCCGAAGAGGAGGCCATGCGCCGCGCACAGGCGAAGGCGGGCTGCGTGGCGGAGATGAATCCGGGCGCGCTCGTTCTCGGCGCCGATACGGTGGTCGTCCTCGACGGGGAAATCCTCGGGAAACCCTCGGGCGCGGGCGATGCCGCGCGCATGCTGGGGTTGCTCTCGGGGCGAACGCACGAGGTGATCACCGCGTTCACGCTTCTGGGAGCGGGTTCTAGGCAGGAGGAGGCGGTCGCGACGAAGGTGTCCTTTCGGGAGCTTGACGAGGAGACCATCGCGCGCTACGCCGAAAGCGGCGAGCCGATGGACAAGGCGGGCGCGTACGCGATTCAGGGTATGGGCGGGAGCCTGGTGGACAGGGTGGAGGGAAGCTACACCAACGTCGTGGGCCTGCCCGTCCCGGAAGTGTTGGATATGCTCATGAGGTGCGGCGTCGTGACGGACGCGCCTCTTCACTCGGCGATATGAAAACGGGGATGAATTATGCGTCTGGCTGATCGGATGAACCTGCTCAAAACGGAAAGCGCGTTCGTGGTCCTCGCCAAGGCGAGCGAGATGGAGCGGCAGGGCCGGGACATCATCCACCTGGAGATTGGCGATACCGATTTCGACACGCCATCGAGCATCGTCGAAGAGGCGTATGCGCAATTGAAGGCGGGCAAGACGCACTATTGCCCCTCCGCCGGCGTGCTGGAGCTTAGGGAAGCGGCGTGCGAGTGGCTCGGGCGCGACGGGCGCGGGGCGTATTCGCCGGATGAGATCGTGGTCGGTCCGGGCGGCAAGCCGTTCCTCTACTACACCATCATGGCGACGGCGGGGCCGGGCGATGAGGTGATCTACCCGGACCCGGGTTTCCCGGTCTATGAGTCCGTGGCGCTCTATGCGGGCGCGAAGCCCGTGCCGCTGCCGATACTGGAGGAGAACAACTTCCGCTTCACGCCGGACGACCTGCGCGCGCGCGTCACCGAGAAGACCCGCCTCCTCATCCTGAACTACCCGCACAATCCCACCGGCGGGACGCTGACGCGGAACGAACTCGAAGCCATCGCGGAGATCGCCGTGGAAAACGACATCATCGTCCTGTCGGACGAGGTCTACGCCCACATGCTCTTCGAGGGGGAGCACGTATCGCTCGCCACGCTGCCGGGGATGCGCGAGCGCACCATCATGCTCGAGACGTTCTCGAAGACTTACGCCATGACCGGCTGGCGCCTGGGCTTCATCGCCGCGCCGGCGGCGCTCGCCGAACCCCTCGCCCAGCTCATCACCAACTCGGTGAGCTGCGTGCCTCCTTTTATCCAGCTGGCGGGGGCTAAGGGGCTTCTGGAGGATCAGACGGAAAGCCGCGCCATGATGGATGATTTCAGGCGCAGGCGCGACATCTTCATCTCGGGCCTGAACGAGGTGGAAGGCATGTCGTGTCAATACCCCGACGGCGCTTTCTATGCGTTCCCCAACGTGAGCCAAATTCCCATGAGCGCGGATGATTTCGCCGACTATCTCCTCGAAGATGCGGGCGTGGCGACGCTGCCCGGCTCCGCCTTCGGCGTTCATGCGGAGGGTCACCTCAGGATGTGCTTCGCCAACAGCGTGGAGAATCTGGAGCGGGCCGTGGACCGCATCGCGGACGCCGTGAAGCGGCTGTGAAGATGAACGAGAAGGCGTCCTCTGAAGATCTTCCGCGCGTATTCCTCTCCCGAAGATTCCCGCCGCATCATTTCGAAGAGCTGAAACGCTCCACCGAATTCATCATGCACGGGAGAGACGTGAAGCCGACTCCGGCCGGCTACAGGCGCGCCGTGCGCCGCGCGGACGTGCTCATCTCGATGGTGGGAGACGAGATAGACGCCGGTTTCCTGGACGCCGCGCCGAGTCTCAAGCTGGTCGCCAACTGCGGGGTCGGCTTCAACAACCTCGATCTGGGGGAGATCACCAGGCGGGGAATCCTGGCCACGAACACGCCCGGCGTCGTCACCGAACCCACGGCGGAATGCGCCATGGCGCTCCTGCTCGCGGTATGCAGGCGGGTGGCGGAGGCGGATTCGTATATCAGAACGGGGCGGTGGAAGGGCTGGACGCCCACGCTGCTCGAGGGCCGGGGCCTGAACGGCCGGGTGCTCGGCATCGTCGGCCTGGGGCGCATCGGCTGCGCCGTGGCGCGCATGGCGAACGCGTTCGGCATGAGGGTGCGCTACTGGAGCCGGAACCGGAAAACGCCCGAGGTGGAGAAAGAAACGGGCGTCTCCTACCGCGCCTTCGGCAGGCTTTTGCGCGAGTCCGATTTTTTGAGCGTGCACCTGGCCCTGAACGATGAGACGCGGCATCTCCTGGGTGCTGAGGAGTTCGCCCGCATGAAAGAGGGAGCCGTGATCATCAACACCGCCCGCGGCCCCATTCTGGACGAGAAGGCCCTGGTCGAGGCGCTCCGCTCGGGCCGCCTCGGAGGTGCTGCGCTGGACGTGTTCGAGGATGAACCCAGGCCGCACCCGGGGCTTCTCAGGATGAAGAACGTCGTCATGATGCCGCACCTGGGCACGAACACCGACCTGGGCCGGGACGCGGTGTCGGAGCGCGTGGAGAGGAACGTAAGGGCCTACCTGATGGGCAGGCGTCCCCCCGATCTGCTGAACCCCGAAGCCTGGCCCCACAGGAGGCGCTGATGCCGGGGCGCGCGAGAAAGACGCTTCGGATCGGCGTCGACACGGGCGGAACCTTTACGGATTTCATCTCGTTCGACGGCGCCCGCGTGCGCGTCCACAAGGTGCCCTCCACGCCCGATGCGCCCGAGCGCGCCATCCTGCAGGGGCTGGATGAGATACTGGAGGGCCGCGGCGTCACCCTGGACATCACGCATGGCTCCACCGTGGCGACGAACGCCCTCCTCACCCGCCGGGGCGCCAGGACCGCCCTCGTCACGACGGCGGGTTTCGAGGACCTGATCGAGATCGGCCGCCAGAACCGGAAAGAACTCTACGACCTCGCGTACCGCAAGCCCCCGGCGCTTGTTCCCAGGGATCTCAGGATGGGCGTGGCGGAGCGCCTCGATGAAAAGGGCGGCGAACTCCTCCGCCTGAAGGCTTCGGACGTAAGAGCGCTGGGAGGGAAACTTAAAGAAGCGGGCGTCGAGTCCGTCGCCATCTGCCTGCTCCATTCTTACGCGAACCCCGCTCATGAAGAGAAGGTGGCCGACGCGGTCCGGCGGAGCGGCATCCACGTGTCGATGTCCAGCCAGGTGCTGCCCGAGTTCCGGGAATACGAGCGGATGAGCACCACGTGCGTGAACGCCTACGTGTCGCCCATGATGAACAGGTACTTGAAGGATTTGGAGTCGCGCCTGGGTTCCGGCCGCTTGCGGGTCATGCAGAGCAACGGCGGCGTCATTTCGAGCACGATGGCGGGCGAGGAGGCCATCCGGACGATTCTTTCAGGCCCCGCCGGCGGCGTCGTGGGCGCCTATGAGGTGGCGAAACGGGCGGGGTTCGAGAGCGCCATCGCGTTCGACATGGGCGGCACGAGCACGGACGTCTCCCTGCTGCACGGCGGGGTCGGCTTCACGGCGGAGACCGAGGTGGCCGGCTGCCCGATCCGGGTCCCCCTCATCGACATCCACACGGTGGGCGCGGGCGGCGGCTCCATCGCACGGGTCGATCCGGGCGGCGCGCTGGCCGTCGGGCCCCAGAGCGCGGGCGCAGACCCCGGCCCGATATGCTACGGCAAGGGGGATCAGGTGACCGTCACGGACGCGAACCTGTTCCTGGGCCGCCTCGACCCCGAACAGTTCCTGGGCGGCCGGATGGCGCTCGACATGGAGCCGGTGAAGGCCGGTATCGCGCGCCTGGCGAAGTCCCTGCGGCTCGACGACCGGCAGGCGGCGGAGGGCGTGGTCCGCGTCGCCAACCAGCACATGGCGGGCGCGATCCGCCTGATCAGCGTGGAGCGGGGCCACGACCCGCGCCGGTTCGCCCTCATCTCCTTCGGCGGCGCGGGGGCGATGCACGCCTGCTCCCTGGCCGAGATACTGGGGATTCCGCATGTCGTCGTCCCGGGTGACCCGGGCATTCTCTCCGCACGCGGCATGCTGACGGCCGACGTGGTGAAGGACTACGCCCGGACGGTGCTCCTGCCGCTGGCGGGATTGAACAAGAGAGCGCTCGCGAGCCATTTTTCGCCCTTGCTGCAAAAAGGGCGCGAGGACCTCAAGTTCGAGGGATTCGCAAAGCCCGCCTTTTCGCTCTTCATCGACATGCGCTATCTCGGGCAGTCGTATGAGCTGACGCTTCCCTACCGGCCCGAGACGGGCGTGGACCTCCGCGAGAGCCTCCGGGCGGCGTTCGATGCGTTGCACGACGAGCGCTTCGGCACCGCAAGCCCCGAGAGCGCGGTCGAAGTCGTGACGTTGAGGGTGCGGGGCACAGGCGAAGTGGAGCGTCCGCCCGCGAAGCGGCTTCCGAAGGCTCGAAAGAGCGTTGCCCATGCCGTGATGGGAAAGCAAAAGATGATTTTTGGGGGCAGGGAAGTCGAGGGTTCCGCCTATGCGCGGGATGAATTTTCCCGCGGGAACCGCTTCGAGGGGCCGGCGCTCGTGTGCGAGTTCAGCGCCACGACGGTCGTCCCGCCGGGCTGGGAATGCCGGGTGGACGAGTGGGGCAACCTCGTGCTCAAGAACTCGGGCTGAGAGGACGCGATGGCGAATACTTACGATCCGATACTCCTGGAAGTTTTCCGAAACCTCTTGTTCGCGGCCTCGGAAGAGATGGGCGTGGCGCTCTGCCGCTCCTCGTTCTCCCCCAACATCAAGGAGCGCAAGGACTATTCGTGCGCGGTCTTCGACGCGGCGGGCCGGATGGCGGCGCAGGCGGCGCACCTGCCCGCCCACCTGGGCTCCATGCCGATGTCGGTGGAATACGTCATCGAGCGCATGACGCTCGATCCGGGCGACGTGGTCGTGCTGAACGACCCCTTTCGCGGAGGCAACCACCTGCCGGACATCACCATGATCTCACCAGTGTACGGAACGGAACGGGGACGCGAGAAACTCATCTATTACGTCGCCAACCGGGCGCACCATGCCGACGTGGGCGGCATCGCGCCGGGTTCCATGAGCATCACGACCGAAATTTTCCAGGATGGCGTGGTCATCCCGCCGGTGAAGCTCGTGCGCGCGGGTGTGATGCAGGAAGACGTGTTCGCGCTCATCCTCGCGAACGTGCGCACGGCCGAGGAGCGCAGGGGAGACATCGCCGCCCAGATCGCGGCGAACCGCGTGGGGGAGCGGCGGATTCTCGAGATCATCGAGCGCCACGGCCTGGCCGAGACGCTGCGCTACACGGCCGAGCTGCAAAGATATTCCGAGCGGCTCACCAAGGCGGTGATACGCGACATACCCGACGGGCGGTATGGTTTCGAGGATTTTATGGACGACGACGGTTTCGGCAGCGGGCCTGTTCCGATACGGGTGGAGATCACGGTGCGCGGCTCGAAGATGCGCGTCGATTACACCGGCTCCGCCCCGCAGACCCAGGGCAGCGTGAACGCCGTGGAGTCCATCGCCCGCACGGCGGCGTACTACGCCCTGCGCTGTCTGGTGCCCTATGACATCCCGAACAACTCGGGCTGCATGGACCCCATCGAGGTGATAGCACCTTCTGGAACCGTGGTGAACGCCGAGTTCCCCGCCGCCGTGGCGGGCGGAAACGTGGAGACGAGCCAGCGAATGGTGGACGTGATACTCGGCGCCCTCGCGAAGGCCTGTCCCGGCAAGATACCCGCCGCCTCGTGCGGCACGATGAACAACCTGACGGTGGGGGGGCTGGACCACCGCGCGGGACCCCGGCAGGGACGTCCTTATGCGTATTATGAGACCACGGGCGGCGGCATGGGCGGCGGCCCCTGGGGCGCAGGCGAGGACGCCATCCACACCCATCTCACGAACACCCTGAACACCCCCATCGAAGCTTTGGAGCACGCCTATCCCTTCCGCGTGAGCCGCTACACCGTCCGCCGGGGCAGCGGCGGCGGGGGGAAACACCGCGGCGGCGACGGCATCATCCGCGAGATCGAACTCCTGGGCGACGCCACCGTCTCGTTCATGACGGAAAGGCGGGAGAAGCCTCCCTGGCCCCTGAACGGCGGGGAGCCCGGCACGAAGGGAAGAAACTCGCTCATCCGGGCGGATGAAACGCAGGAATTTCCCGGCAAGGCCCGCCTCTCGGCGAAGCGCGGGGACAGGATACGCCTGGAAACGCCCGGCGGCGGCGGTTGGGGGAGGGAGGATTGAGCGGGTTCAGCCTGTTCGGGGTTGTTGGAAAAGTCCCCCTTGTCTGGGGGGCTTTGTTTTATCTCCCTCGTCTTGTGTAACGGCCCCTCGACTTCGCTCGGGGCAGGCTCCGCCGTTGCCCGACACCCCTCATCCTGAGTAGGCGCGTCAGCGCCGTATCGAAGGATGGAAAGGTCAAAAAGGGCGTATCATGAACGCATCGGCGCAGGCCCTTCGATACGCGGCTTCGCCGCTACTCAGGGTGAGGCGGTGGGGTTTCGTTCGTCATTCCGGTGTCGGAGCCGACCAATGCGGGAGGGTTCGACGGAATCCATTTTCGCCTTTGCCTTTCGCCCGGACGCCCTCTCTCCCGGCCGGGGAAGATACGGACGCCGCCATATATATCCACCTCATCCGTTCCGGATTCGGGCGCGGCGCTCCCTCCCGCGAGTCGGAATCAAATGCGAAAACGAAAGCAAAAATCATAAAATGGATTCCGGCTTTCGCCGGAATGACGGCAATCTGCGGTTTTCGGATCGTAGGGGTCAGACATATATGTCTGACGGTGTGTCCGCCCGTCTTTGTTTGGCAAGCGCCCCCTATGGAGACTCTCACCACCGAGGAGAATTTCAAATCAACTCCCCCCTTGAGGGGGTCGGGCTTCCCGAGGGGAAAGCCCGACAGAAGCCGAGCGTTTTTTGCGAAGGCTGATGCGGTGGGGGGTAAAATGCGTTTATTGCCATTGCGAATTATACCCCCCACCGAATCGCTTTCGGGTTTACGCCCTCAGCTCTTCGTCGGCCTTCCCGAGGAGGAAAGGCCGACCCTCAAGGGGGGAGTGAATCCTCTCTCATCGGGGTTGTTCAACCTCCCTTGTCAGGGAATAAAAGCACCCCCCCCTACCCCCCCTTGTCAGGGGGGTATGAAAAGGCGACGTCCACCGCCGGTAGAGGGGCTTTTGTTTTTTCTTGCCCCCTCGTCGATGTAGTACCTCCCCAACTCTTATCAGGGGCTTTGTTTTTTTGCCCCCCCGACAAGGGGGGGTAGGGGGGGTGCTTTTCAAGACGGGCCGCGGAATTTCCCGGAACGATTTTGCTCTCCGGCGTTTTCTTTTATAAGATGCCCCTATGTAGGATGAAATTTCATTTTACACGCGGCTGTGCCCCTCGATCCGGGCCGGCCTTTCTTTGTTGATGCGCATGGGAGGAGTGCCCGATGCCCGGTGAGCGATTCGTCTATCTCAACGGTGAGATCATGGAAGAGAACAGCGCCAGGATATCGCCCTTCGATCGCGGCTTCCTCTGGGGCGACGGGGTGTACGAGGTCACGCCCTGTTTCGATGGAAAGCTCTACCGGCTCGACGATCATCTCGACCGCATCTATCGCTCGCTCAAGTATGTGCGTATCGACGTAGGATTAAGCCAGGAGGAAATGAAGCAGGCGACGCTAGCCACCCTGGAGTCGAACCTGTGCCGTCTGGAAGAAGGCGCCATGTACCGCGTCGGCCACTGGGTGACGCGCGGGTATGACGACCCCTCCATGGCGGCGGGCGCGGCGGGGCCCGCTTCGGTCTTTATCTTCTGGCGGCCCGTGAACGTCACCTCTTTCGCGGAGCGGTATCTGAACGGCGTGCGGCTGGCGATTACGCCCACGCGGCGCAATCCGCCCGAGTGCATCGAGACGAGGGCCAAGGTGACGAGCAAGATGAACCAGATTCTGGCGGAACTGGACGCCGCCGCATCCGGTTCCCTGTCCCTGATGCTCGACGTTCGGGGGAACGTGGCGGAAAACTCGTCCGCCAATTTCTTCATGGTGAAAGACGGCGCGCTCTGGACGCCGCATGAGCGGAACATCCTGCAGGGGGTGACCCGCATCGCGGTTTTCGAACTGGCCGCGCGCCTGGGGATCGCCGTCGAGGAAAGGGACATGACGACCTACGACCTGGCGCAGGCGGAGGAGTACTTCATCACCTCGAGCGCGATCTGCGCCATGCCGGTGAGCGAAATCGACAGCTTCCAGCCGAGCGCGCCGGTTCCGGGGCCCGTCACGAAGCGCCTCATCGAGGCGTTCGTGGAGGATACCGGGTATGACTTTCGCGAGCAGGTGAAGGAAAAGATGACGGAAGGCGCCTGAGGCGCGGTTTTCGATTATTTCAACGCCGGATGAGGAAGAAATGCCGTATTACATCACCAAAGCGAGCCTCGAGGGGCTGAGGCAAAAGGTCGAACAGATTCAATATCGCCTGAAGCACGAGGTCTCCAAGGAAATCGGCAAGGCGGCGAGCCTGGGCGACCTGAGCGAGAACGCCGAGTGGGAGGCCGCCATCGAGTTGCAGGGCAACCTCAAGAACGAGGTGAGCCGGATCATGGACAAGATCCGCGAGGCGAGCGTGATCGAGGAACTCCCCATCGCGGGCGATAAGGTGACCATCGGCACAAAAGTCACGCTCTTCGACCTGGACAAGAACGAAGAGCTGACCTACGAGATACTGGGCGAGGAGGAAAGCGACCTCCCCAACGGAATCATATCCTTCAGCGCGCCGCTCTCGCGCGGGCTCATGCAGAAAGAGCCGGGCGATGAAGTGGCGGTTCAGTTGCCCGGCGGCGTGAGAAATTTCGAGATCGTGGACGTCGAAAAAATCGAATTTCCCTGATTTTCATGAGACGACTCGATATCGGCGACAGGCTGCTTGCGTATCTCCTCTTCGCGGCGGCTGTCGTTCTGGTCACCTTCTTCGCGTTCCAGCACGAATTACCGCGCGAGTGGCATCTGCCGGGTTCCCCGACGCTGTACCTGTTCGGCGTCGCGGGGACGCTCCTCCTGTGCGTGTCCCTGGTATTCGTGGTCACGAAGCGGACGGGCGTCGGCGGCTCTCCCCTCGGCTGGTTCTCCGCCCATGTCGTGACGGCCACCCTGGGCGGCGTGCTGGTGACGGTCCACTCGGGCGGGTTTCTCCGCTATGCGCCGGCGCTTTTGCTCGCAGCGCTTTTGCTTCTGGTGGTCCTGGGCGTGTGGGCGCGCGTCCGCATTTCCAGGCAGATGTCGGCCACGTTCGCCTCGAGGGAGCAATCCTTCTCCCCGCCCGGTTCCGAAGACCGGGAGCGGCTGGCCCGCCTCATCGAAGAGAAAGAGTCCGTATTATCGAGGCTCGAACCGGGAGCGGACGAGGGCACCTTTTCTCCCAGGCTCAAGCACTGGTTCTCAAGGCCCGCGCTCACGTTCGCCTACGCCCGGTTGATCGGCCGGGAAAACAGGTTGCTGGGCACCCGCGCAGGCGTTTCTGCCGCTCAGGCGTACTGGCGGATGGTTCACATCGTTTTGGCGTTCGCCTTCGTTCTCGGTATTGCGGGGCACGTCGTCACCGTCACCTTTTTCGCCGGTTATGTCTCGGGCGGTGGAGAGGTATACTGGTGGCACCTGACGAAGTGGTAGCCCGCGCGTCCGGGTTGTTGGGGAAATCTGCCTGCGGAGGGGGCGGGTACGGGGTTGTTGAAAAAGTTTGATAAAGGAGGAATGGTGGTTGTAGGGACAACCCTCTGTGGTTGTCCTTTGCGGGATGGTTGCCGTCAGGACAGGCACGGAGGCCTGTCCCTACGAGATGGTGCGGTTTTGTTCGTCATTCCGGCGAAAGCCGGAATCCATTTGTTTTGCCTTTGTTCTTGGTTTTCTGATCGATTCGCGCCAATGACGAGGAGATGAAAAGCCGCAGTATTATCATTCTGCCTGAAAATGGATTCCGGCTTTCGCCGGAATGACGGCAATCTCGTCATTGCAGGGGTTTTTCAACAGCCCCCTCAAGGGGGGAGTGAAATTCAACGCGCTCCCTCCGTGGGGCCTTTTCGACACCCCTCTTCAAGGAGTGACTCTTGAGCAAGCTGGCCTTGATGATCGATCTGGAGCGGTGCTTCGGCTGCAAAAGCTGCGAGGCGGCCTGCAAGCAGGAGCACAGGCTGGGGCCCGGCGAATACCGGAACAAGGTCGTCTGGCTGGGGGACGCCTCCACGGGGACGCCGGATTTCCTCACGCTGACCTGCCAGCACTGCGAGCGCCCCGCCTGTCTCAGGGCCTGCCCCGTTCATCCCAAGGCGATCACGAAAGACCCCGATACCGGCGTGGTGGAGGTGCACGAAGACCTTTGCACGGGCTGCGGGGAATGCGTCATGGCGTGTCCCTACAGCGCGATGGGCTATGACGCGCAGGGGCATCATTCGGTGAAGTGCGACTTGTGCCCCGACAGACGGGAGAAGAATCTGGAGCCCGCCTGCGCCGAGATATGCCCGGGCTACGCCATCTCGTTCGGCGAAAGGGATACGCTTCTCGAAAAAGCGCATGAGGAGGAGCGCCACCTCCGGGATCACGATCATTTTCTCCTGAAGCCGCAGACGATATATCTGGAGAAAATCGCGAGAGAAAACGGCCGCGTGAACGGCGCGGATGGCCCGGGTTCGTCTGAAAGCCCGAGTCGGCCCAAGTTCGTGGATTCACCCGAGGCGAACGGCGTTTTCCAGGAGAAGGGCCCCGACTTCCCCTACCTGCACGACAAAAACGCGCTCAAGGCGGACCGGGTGGAGCCTGGGGGATGTAATTTCTGCTTCAACTGCTGCACCGCCAAGTTTCATTTCCAGGGCGATAAGCTCATCAACGTGACGGGGAACGACGAGGACCCCGTCCTGGACGGAAAAATCTGCCCCAAGGCGCAGTTCACGCTGCAGCTCCACCACAACGAACACCGCCTTAGGTACCCGCTCAAGCGCGTCGGCCGCCGGGGCGAAAATGCGTTCGAGCGCATCACCTGGGAGCAGGCGCTCGATGAGATCGCCGCGAAACTCGAAGTCTTAAGAGAACGGTGGGGCACGGAGGCGCTGGCGATGTTCGTCGGGACCCGCACGGGCCTGATTACGCAGAAAGGCTATGCGCGGCTGTTCAGCCAGATGTGGGGAACGCCGAATCTCCAGGGGACGGACCCGTTCTGCGCGGCGGGCAAGGTGGTCGCCTACGAGGTGACGCACGGGATCAACGGCAACGGGAACAGCTATACGCCCGAGGACATCGGCAGCGCCGGGATGTACCTCTACGTCGGGGACAACCAGGCCGAGACGCGCCCGGTCTACTTCGGCAAGGTGAACGACTGGCGCATCAGGAACAAGACCCCGATGGTGGTGGTCGACCCGAGATACACCGCGACGGCGAGCAAGGCGGACAAGTGGCTCGCCATCCGCCCGGGCACCGACATGGCCCTCGGCCTCGCCATGGCGCACCATATTCTCTCTGAAAATTTGCACGATGCGCGTTTCTGCGACGAATGGGTGCTGGGCTGGGAGCGCTGGCGCGATTTCATTATCGAAAAAGGCTATTCCCCCGATTGGGCGGAAGCCATCACCGGCATAGCGGCGGATGAGATTCGCGCGCTCGCCGGGGACGTGGCCAAGGCGGACGGCTGCGTCATCTTCGGGAGCCGGGGACTCAACCAGCACACCAACTCGGTGCAGACCAACCGGACGTTCATGTTCCTCGCCGCGATAACGGGGAACTGGGGCCGCAAGGGCGGCGCCTACGTGAACATGACGGCGGGCCCGCCCATCGCCGCCAACGCGCCGGAGCACAGGAAGGCGGAAATCAGGAAGCCGATGGTGCGCAGGAGTCCGGCGGGCTGGCTGAGCGCCATGCGCGAGGGCAGGCCGTATCCGATTAAAGGCCTCATCACGTGCAACAACCCGCTGGCGCAATGGCCGGGTCAGGATGAGGCGCGCGCGGCGTTCAAAGCGCTCGACCTCATCGTCCACATCGAGCTGTTCGCGAACGAAACCTCGGCCTATGCGGATTACGTGCTGCCCGCGGCGGGCGGGATCGAGAAAGGCGAGCCGGGCCGCACGAACGACGACAGGAGAGTCGTCTGGATAGACAAGATGATCGACCCGCCGGGAGAGGCGAAGCCCGACGGCTGGATATGGACGGAACTCGGAAGGCGCCTTGGCTTCGGCGACGTCATGAAAGAGGAATACAAGGACCCGGGCAGGTTCTGGGACGAGATGTGCATCGACAACGATTTCCTGCGCGGCGTGACGCAGAAGCGGCTCCACTCGGTTCCCTACCGGTGGGTGCGCTTTCCCGTCGCGAGCGAGGACGCCCCCGAGCAGGAGACGCTTTATCTGGAGGGAACGACCGCCACCGGGCAGCCCGAAGGCAAACGCTTCCCGACGCCGAGCGGGCGGCTCGAGTTCTGGACGGAAGCGTTGGAGGAAAAATTCAAGAAAGTAGGACTCTCGGCGTTGCCGGAATTTTACAGCGAGAAAGAGAATCTCCTGGGGCTGCCCTATCTCGAATATGAACACGGAGACGATGACATGGAAGTCATCTCCCCCTTCTCCAAGGCGCCCACGGGTTCCCGCGCCGCCAGAATCGTTCAACCCGACGGGGAGAACCCGGGCGATGCGCTCCGCCGCCAAGGCTTCGAGACGACGCTGATAACGGGCCGCCCGCCCGCGCCGCATTTTCACAGCTGGACGCATTATTTCTGGCAGGCGCAGGAGATGTGGCCGGACCTCTATTGCCAGATGCATCCCGAAAAAGCGCGAGAACTGGGGATCGAGGACGGCGAGAAAGTCCGGGTGGAGACGGCGCACGGCGCCATCGAGGCGATGGCCTGGGTGAATGCAGGGATAAGGGAGGACGCGGTATACGTTCCCATCGGCTGGGGGGAGCGCCAGCCCTACCATCCCTGGCGGTCGGTGAATTTCCTGACGGACATCGCGCAGCGCGACCCGTGCTCGGACCAGACGAACCTCAAGAGCCTGCTGTGCCGGATCTCCAGGGCGTGATCCCGTCTTGCCGCGCATAGGTGTAGGGGCCGCATATATGCGGCCCATGGTCGGAAGGCGAAAAAGCAGGGTCGCATATATGCGACCCCTACACACCGAATATGCAATGATTGAATGCGTCGGACAAATGGGGCCGCCCCTACGGAGATACACGCGGTTTTCGTAGGGACAGGCCTCTGTGCCTGTCCGAAGCCTCTGTGCCTGTCCGAGGCTACTCAATCGGGTCGGGCTGAACGGGCACGCAGATTTCGGTTCTGGTGTCGGCCTCCGTCGTTTCGCGGGGGTCGGTGATGTAGCGGTACACCAGCGGGCCTTCCCTTCTCTTGAAACCGCTGTGCGGCAGCCATTTGCCGAGCATCTCGCCCAACGTAAGCCTGAGCGCCTCGTATCCACCGACGTGCGTCCCCATCGCATGCCATCCGCCCGGAAAGTCCGTCTCATGGAGCCCTTCGGGTACGGGCAGTTCCGTAATCGCTCGCCGGCAGGCTTCGTATCCCTTTTCCCCGTAGTCGAGTCCGCAAGCGGGGCCGATTTTGGGAAGGTTCCCGCAGATCCTGAGCAGGCGGGCCTGTGTGAGGCCGATGATTTCAGGGCCAGCGGGCTCGTCCGTGCGCATCGCCCAGAGCTTCAAGGCGTCCAGTTCCAGGACTTTGACCGGTTGAGATGGTTTCATGGGGAGTCAGATGTGTTTCTCGATTTGAGCGCGTTTTGCAGCACCCGCCGGGCGAGGGTGGCGCAGTGGCGTTTGTGGGTGGGGAGGCCGCCGACGCTTTGCGCGATCTCCTCGGCGGTGATTCGTCCGAGTTCCTCCGCGGTCTTTCCGCGGACGAGATCCGTCAGGGAACTCATGGCGGCGGTGATCGCCCCGCAGCCGAGAATCCTGATCCTGGCGTCCGATACCGCCTCGCCTTCGAATTTGAGGTAAAGCGTCACCTCATCGCCGCAGGCGGGGTTCGTTCCGCTCCCCTCGGCGTCCGCGTCTTCGATGACGCCGATGTTGCGCGGGTCCGCGATGTGGCGGAGCACCGTCTCGTTATAGTGGTAGTCGTCTCTCGGGGCCAAGGTTTCTTCTCATGTCTTCGTCGATTTGAGGCGGGGGGCCATCTCGCGCACCTTGCTGACGGCCTCGGGCAGCACTTCGAGCAGCCTGTCGATGTCCGCATCCGAGTTGCCGTAGCCCAGGCTGAACCTGAGCGAGCCCTGCACGGTTTCCTGGGGCAAGTCCATCGCCAGCAGAACGTGGCTGGGCTCGGGGGAACCCGAACTGCAGGCCGCGCCCGTGCTCACGGCGATGCCCTCCAGATCGAGGCGAATCAGGAGCGTTTCCCCTTCCGCGCCGATGAAGCCCAGGTTCGACGTGCCGGGAAGCCTGTGCGCCGTATCGCCGTTGACCAGGACATCGGGAACGTGCTCGCAGATTTCGTTTTCGAGCCGGTCCCTGAGGGCGGCGACGTTTTTTGCGGATTGCGGGCCTTCTTCTTTCGCGATGCGGCAGGCCTCTCCCAGCGCCACGATACCGGCCACGTTCTCCGTGCCCGAGCGCAGTTTCTGCTCCTGCCCGCCGCCGGTCATGAAGGGGTCGAGCTCGGTTCCCTTTTTCACGTACAAAAACCCCGCGCCCTTGGCGGCGTTGATCTTGTGTCCGGTGGCGGAGAGCAGGGACACGCCGGCGCGCTCCACGTCGACCTCCACCTTGCCCAGCGCCTGCACGGCGTCGGTGTGGAACAGGATGCCGCGCTCCCGGCAAATCGCGCCGATCTCATGGATCGGCTGAACCGTGCCGACCTCGTTGTTGCCCCACATGACGGAGACGATGCGCGTATCCGGCCGAAGCGCCGCCGCCACGTCTTCTGCCGAGACGCGCCCTTTGCGGTTCGGCTTCACGCAGGTGACTTTCGCCCCCTCCGCTTCCAGGGTCTGGCACGTCGCGAGTACGGCCTCGTGCTCGATCGCCGTGGTGACGATGTGGCTTTTTCCCGAAGCGGCGGAGACGACGCCCCGGAGCGCCCAGTTGTCGCTCTCCGTACCGCCTGAGGTGAAGAAGATTTCATCGCTCTCCGCGGCGCCGATGAGGGCCGCCGCATGATCGCGTGCGTTTTCGATCGCGATTCTGGTTTCGCGGCCGTACCGGTGGATGCTGTTCGGGTTTCCGAATTTCTCGCCGAGATAGGGCTGCATCGCGGCCAGAACCTCGGGCCTCATCGGGGTGGTCGCGTTGTGGTCCATGTAGATGGTTTTCATGGGGTCTCTTGCTTTTCCCGTGCCGGCTCCCGCGCCTGGGACAGTTCTTTTTCGAGGGCCGCGATGCGCTGGTTCAGGGCCTGAATGGCCGCTTCCACCGGGTCGGGCAACTCGTGGTGCTCGAAAGAGACGGGGAGCAGATCGTCCGCTTTGCCTTGCCCCTCCCGGTAGACGATGCGCGCGGGCACGCCGACGACCGTGCAGCCGGGCGGCACGTCCGAGATGACGACCGAACTGGCGCCGATGCGGCTGCCTGCGCCGATGACGTGCGGACCAAGCACCCGCGCTCCGACGCCGACGACGACGTTGTCTTCTAAAGAGGGATGCCTTTTTTCTTTCTTGAGGCTCACGCCGCCGAGCGTCACCCCCTGGTAGATGGTGCAGTTTTTCCCGATTTGCGTCGTCTCGCCGATGACGACGCCCATCCCGTGGTCGATGAAGAGCCCCTCGCCGATCCGCGCGCCGGGGTGAATTTCGATGCCCGTGATGAACCGGTTCCAGTGGCTCAGCCAGCGCGCAAGGAGCAGGAATCCCCGCTTCCAGAAGTAGTGGGCCATCCGGTGCAGGCAGACGGCGTGGAACCCCGGATAGCAGAGGATCACCTCCAGCTTCGACCTGCAGGCGGGGTCGCGCTCCATGACGGCGGCGATGTCCTTTCGCATCGATTCGAATCCGCGCCCGAAACTTCCGATGAGTCCGCCCATGTCTCGTAAACCTTAAGTCAAAGAAAAATCGGGGAAACACGCATGTTCCCCCGCATCATTCGTCCATGATAGCACAGTGTGTTTCGATGCGCCTTTCGCGCTTACGATTCACGCTAATACTTCCTTGAAAAATAATCGCTTAGAATGTCCGCGTGATCAAATGCGATTTCAGAGGGCAGGGAAGTTTGACTGAAAACTTCTGCGCGCCCCGCATCGTCCCGCGCTTCGAGCGCGCCGCCGAGCGGCCTTGCGATGAAAACGACGGTGACGTTGTGCTGCCTCTCATCGCGACCGGGGTCGCTGTAGGCATGAAACTGGCGGATCAGTTCCACCTCGAGCGAGGTTTCCTCTTCGGCTTCCCGAACGGCGGCCGTTTCAAGCGTTTCCCCGTAGTCGACGAACCCGCCCGGAAGCGCCCAGCCATGGGGAGGGTTTTTCCGCTCGATCATCACGACCCCTTGCCCGCCGTTCTCATCCTCGATTTCGATGATGACGTCCACCGTAAGATAAGGATTTCTGGGCGTTTCCATTTGCGACTCACATTCGAGAGAACCGGAATCGGTGAGATACGGCCAAGTTTTGCATATGAAGCCATGCCCTTGCGACCATGTTTCCCGGCCCCCTATAATGGGGTTGTTGAAAAAGCCTCCCTGACAAGGGGGATTGGCAGGGAGATGTGTTTTCCCGTAGGGGCGGGCCTCCGTGCCCGCCCGTTGTTGGTATACGACCCGGAGACGCAGGACAGGCACGGAGGCCTGTCCCTACGGCGAACAATCTCGAAAGTCGGATAGGGCTTTTTCAACAACACCGTAATGCGGTGATTCAACGAGCTGTTTCGTCGGCAACTGGTTCATTTCAAATCGATGCATTGTCAATTCTTGGTTTCCAATCTGCAGGGGTGATGAAATGGTAAAGTTCAACATGGCGCCTACCGCCAGGCGAATCGTAGAGCAGGTTCTTGACGTGAAAGAGGGCGAACTGGTGCTTCTCGTGACGGATTCGGATCGCCCCGCTTCGGTCACCGAAGCGCTGGCCCATGCCTTGAGCGCCGCGGGCGCCAGGCTCTCCATCATGCACATGCCCCCTCACATGAACGGGGGAATCGACCCGCTGCCTCACGTGGGGGCGGCGATGGCGGCATCGGACGTGGTGATACTCCAGACCAGCTTCGCCACCATCCATACCGAGACGGCGAGGAACGCACTCAAGCAAGGCGCGCGCGTCCTGGACATGTGGGGATGGCGCGAGGACATGATGGTCGCGGGCGGCGCCCTGGCCGATTACGACGAGGTCGCCCGGGTCACCCGGACGATTTCCGACATCTACACCGAAGCCAAAACGGGCCGGTTCACGACGCCGGATGGTTGCGACATGGAGTTTTCGCTGGAGGGGAGAACCTGCTTCCCGCTCATCGGCGTGGCGAGAAAATCCGGCGAATTCGCGGCGTGTCCCGATGGCGAGGCGGCCATGAGTCCCCTGGAGGGCACGTCGAACGGCGTGATGGTGAATCCCTTCTCCATCGAGCGAAAGGATTTGGGTTTCGTCACCGAGCCCATGCGCCTCGAGATCAAGGACGGCAAGGTGGCGTCCATCACCGGAAGCGCCGCCGCGGACAGGTTCTGGAAACTGCTGGATGAAAACGGGGACTTGGCGAAGAACGTGGCGGAATTCGCTATCGGCACGAACCCGGCCTGCCGCCCCCGGGAGACGATGCGGGAGGCGAAAAAGACGTGGGGCACCTGCCACATGGCGGTGGGCGACAGCGGCAGCATCGGGGGCATCATCGAAGCCCCGCTCCATATCGACATGATTTTCGACAACCCAACCGTCTGGGCGGATGAGCAGATGATCATCCAGGACGGAAAGATTCTGGTATAGTCGCCAGATGCAATAAGTCCGCCGCCGGCGCGCCCGATGATGAAGGATGAAGATGGCAAAAGCCCTGCTTCTCGAAGGTAAACCCGTTGCGGATAAGGTGATGGAGGAGCTCAAAGCCTCTATCGACGCTCTACTCCCCCGGATGGGCAGGCCTCCGGGGCTCGCCGTCGTTCTCGTGGGCGAGGACCCGGCCTCTCAGGTATACGTCCGCATCAAGGGGCGTTCCGCCAAGAAACTCGGCATCCGGACTTTCGACCATCGTTTGCCCGAGGATACGAGCCAGCAGGATATCGTCTCCCTCATCGAAGCGTTGAACCGCGATGAAAAAGTGGACGGGATGCTGGTGCAGTTGCCGCTTCCCGGCGGCTTGAACGAAGAAGAAGTGCTGCGCAGGGTATCCCCCCAAAAAGACGCCGATGTCTTTCACCCGGAGAATTTTGGAAAGCTCGCGCTCAAGCAGGGTACGCTCAAGCCCTGCACGCCCGCCGGCGTGCTCGAGATTCTGAAGTTCTACGGTATCGGCCTGGAAGGGAAGAAAACCGCCATCATCGGGCGCAGCAAGATCGTGGGGCTTCCCCTGGCCATTCTGATGATGCACGAGAATGCGACGATCACGGTGTGCCACTCCCGGACGCGCGATATCCCCGCCATCACGAGAGAAGCCGATATCGTCGTGGCCGCCATGGGGCGGCCGAAATTCCTGACGGCGGATATGGTTCGCGAAGGCGCGGTCGTGGTCGACGTCGGCATCAACCGGGTGGATGGGGAACTGGTCGGGGATTGTGATTTCGAACCTCTGCTCGAAAAGGTTTCCGCCATTACCCCGGTGCCGGGCGGCGTGGGGCCCATGACGGTCGCCATGCTGATGATGAACACGACCCAGGCGTATTCTCTCAAGTCGCAGGAAGCGGGAGCATCGAGCTGATAAAGGCTTTCGGATGAATGTAGACCTTCTGGGTGACAACACGCCTCGCGCAACACCTGCGGTGCTCACCGTCTCACAGCTCAACGCGCGCGTTAAAGAATTGCTGGAAGATGAATTCGGCGAGGTTCTGGTCGAGGGGGAAATCTCCTCCTGGCGCACCTATCCATCCGGGCATTCCTATTTTGACCTGAAAGACGCCGCCTCCAGGGTGAGCGCGGTGATGTTCTCGGGCCGCAGGCGCTTTCTGCGCTTCGAGCCGGAAGTGGGCATGCGCGTGATGCTCCGTTGCCGGGTGACGCTTTATGAGAAGGACGGACGCTTCCAGGTGTCGGCGCTTTCCATGGAACCCCTGGGAGAGGGCGCGCTGGAGGTCGCTTTCCGCCAGCTGCATGAGCGACTGGAAAAAGAAGGTTTGTTCGATCCTTCGCGTAAAAAGGAAATTCCCGACCGCCCCCGCCGCGTGGGGTTGGTGACGAGCCGGGAAGGCGCCGCCCTGCAGGATATCTTGCGGGTTTTCAGGGAGCGCGCCCCGATTGTGGAGATTGTTGTCGTCCATACGCAGGTGCAGGGCGAGGGCGCCGCATCTTCCATCGCTTCGGCGATTCAAAGGGCGGATGAGGGTCTCGCAAGCATGGGGCATCCGCTGGACCTCATCATCACGGGCCGCGGCGGAGGGAGCCGGGAGGATTTGTGGGCGTTCAACGAAGAAGAGGTGGTTCGGGCTATCGCCGGATGCGGGACGCCCCTCATTTCGGCGGTGGGTCATGAGGTCGATACATCGCTGAGTGATCTGGCCGCCGATGAATCGGCGCATACGCCTACGGCGGCGGCGGAGCGCGTGGCCAGAGGCTGGCTGGGTGTCGCCCGCGACGTTGCCGGCTTGCTCCATGATGCGCGCCGTGCAGTGGAAACTCGTATAGCCTCGCTCGATGCCGGGTTTTCCCGTTTACTCAGGGAACCCGCATTCAGAAGGCCGGAAGCCCCGCTCGAATCGCTGGCGCAGCGGCTGGATGCGCTCTATGAGCGCATGAGCAGAGAAGCCAGGCATCGACAGCAAACGAAATGGACGCATTTGGCCGGAATCGTCCCGAGGCTGCGCGCCCTTTCGCCCCAAAAGAAAATTCTTGTATCCATTTCGAAACTTGAAGATAATCTGAAGCGCTTGCGTGTGGCGAATGGATTGTTTCTGCAGAACAGGGCGGACGCGCTCAAGACCGCCGCCGGGCGTCTCGAGTTGGTATCGCCGCTGGCCGTTCTGGCGCGGGGGTATAGCCTGGCGTACAGGGAGCCGGCTGGGGCACTGATCAAGAAAGCCACAGAAGTTCAAGAAAATGAATCCGTGCGGATTCGCTTGTCCGAAGGTGGTTTGATGTGCCGGGTTGAGAAAGTTTTCCACGAAGGAGAGGGCCCATGAATACCGGAAATGAATCTGTGAGCTCCGGTGCGGAACCGGAAAGTTTCGAGGCCGCGCTGGAGCGTCTGGAAGCCATCGTGGAAGAACTCGAAGAGGGCGAGCCTTCTCTGGAGAAGGCCGTTTTGCTGTATGAAGAGGGCGTGAAGCTCTTCCGCTACAGCCGGGAGCAGTTGAACGCGGCGCAAAAGAAGGTGGAAGAACTCACCGGGGAATCGGAGGAAACATTATCGTTGCAGCCGTTCGCAGATGGTGAAGATGATGAATGAAGGCGAACTCCACGTCGGCATCGACGCAGCGGCTTACCTGGACCGATGGGCGAAACGCGTGGAAGAAGAGCTCGATCGCCTCGTGCCGGAATCCTCCGAGCCGCCCGAAATCTTCGAGATCATGCGCTACAGCCTTTTCGCCGGGGGAAAACGCCTTCGCCCGGTGCTTTGTATGGCTGGATGTGAAGCCGTAGGCGGCGACCCTGAATGTATCCTGCCTGCCGCATGCGCCCTCGAGTGCATTCATTCTTATTCATTGATTCATGATGATTTGCCCGCCATGGACGATGACGACTTAAGGCGCGGGATGCCTACGAGCCACGTGGTTTATGGGGAGGCGGCGGCGATTCTCGCGGGTGACGGGTTGCAGGCCCTGGCTTTCGAGTTGATGGCGAATGAACAAATGGGTGCGAAGGTTTCGCCTGGGCGTCATGTGAAAGCGATTCGCATGGTCGCCGATGCAGCAGGCGCGACGGGCATGGTGGGTGGACAGCTTTTGGACATCCGTGCGAATGGCCGGGTAAGTGGTGTTGCGCATTTGGAGGAAATCCACAGGAGAAAGACGGGTGCGCTTTTGAGGGTTTCCGTTTGTTTGGGGGGCCTGCTGGGCGGCGGTGATAAATCGCAGATGGAAGCGCTGCATGTTTATGGCGAGAAGATCGGGCTGGCGTTTCAGATTGTGGACGATATTCTGGACGTGGAAGGCGATGAGGCCCTCATGGGAAAGCCCACGGGCTCGGATGAGGGGTTGAACAAGGCAACCTATCCCGCCTTGTACGGGATGGAGACATCGAAACAATTGGCGCACGCCACTTGCGAGGAAGCGTTGGGAGCCCTCGCAATTTTCCCGAAAAAAGCGCCTGAACTGGAATCTTTGGCGCATTTTATTATCTTGCGTCGGTTCTGACGTTTGACTATCATTATCTGGATAGTCTTCGAAGGAGGGCGGAATGTCAGCGTCCGGGACATTCCCTTGATGAAATCAGATTCGATTTATGATGAATTTTCGTGAGGGAGATGACATGGGCGAATTACTTGAGCGTATTGATAGCCCGGCGGATTTGAGGCGGCTGGCGGAGGAGGACCTTCCTCAAGTCGTGGATGAGCTCCGCGACGTGGTCATTCAGGTAACCTCCGATACGGGCGGACACCTCGGCGCTTCGCTGGGAGCGGCGGAACTCATTGTAGCGCTTCACTATCTCTATGACACGCCGAAGGACAAGTTGATTTGGGACGTCGGTCATCAGGCCTACACCCACAAGATATTGACGGGGCGCCGGGACCGGTTCCATACGCTGAGGCAGTGGGAAGGAATCGCCGGTTTCCCGGACAGGCGCGAGAGTGAATACGACCATCTGAACGTGGCGCATGGAGGCACCTCCATTTCCGCTGCCCTGGGCATGGCCACGGCGCGGGATCTCTCGGGAGAGGATTTTCAGGTCGTCGCCATCATCGGAGACGGCAGCCTGACCGCCGGCATGGCGATGGAAGGGCTCAACAACGCCGGCGATTCGAAGCGAAACCTCACCGTTATTCTCAATGACAATAAAATGGGCATTTCGCACAACGTGGGCGCCATGTGCTCATACCTGGCTCGGATCATGACGGGTGAATGGTCGAACCGGGCCCGCAAGGTGCGTGCGGAAGTCCAGAAAATACTGAGCCACCTTCCCTTGGTGGGCAGCCATGCCGTCACGCTCATGGACAGGGTGGAGGAGTCTCTCAAGAATATCATCGTGCCGGGGATTTTGTTCGAGGAACTGGGTTTCCGGTACATCGGCCCGGTGGACGGACACAGGCTGGATTTGCTGATTCCCACTCTGAGGAACGTGAAAAACCTGGATGGTCCAAATCTGGTTCACGTCGTTACCCGTAAAGGGTATGGGTACCCTTACAGCGAGGCGGAACCCATCACCTATCACGGTGTGACGAAATTCGATCCGGAATCCGGTAAATTCCACAAAAAAGCGCCCGGGCCCCCCGGGTATTCGAAAGTTTTCACCGATACGATGATCAAGCTCAGCCAAACGGATGAAAAGATAGTCGCCATCTCGGCGGCCATGCTCGAGGGTACGGCTCTCGTGAACTACCAGAAAGTCTTGCCGGATCGCTGCTTTGACGTAGGGATGTGCGAACAGCATGCGGTGACTTTCGCCGCAGGCCTTGCGCTCGAGGGCATGAAGCCGGTCGCCGCCATTTACAGCACGTTCCTGCAGCGGGCTTATGATCAGATCATCCACGACGTCTGCCTGACGAACGTGCCCGTTACCTTTGCGCTGGACCGGTCCGGTCTCGTGGGTGACGATGGACCCACGCACCAGGGGGCCTATGACCTGGCCTATCTCCGGTGTCTGCCGAACATGACGATCATGTCGCCCAAAGACGAAAACGAACTTCAGAAAATGGTCTTGACCGCGATTGAACATCCCGGCCCGGCAGCGCTTCGCTTCGCGCGCGGCTCAGGCGAAGGGGTGCCGATGGACGAGGGTATCGAGACGATTCCCATCGGAGAGGCGGAATCGCTTCGCGACGGCGATGACGTCGCTCTCATCGCCCTGGGCCCCATGGTGGGTCTCGCGATGGAGTCCGCCGCGCAACTGGAAGAACTCGGCATTCAGGCGTCGGTCTTGAACCTCCGCTTCGTGAAGCCGATGGATGAGGAGAAAGTTTTGGAACTCGCGAGGCGGTGCAAGCGCGTCGTGACGATCGAGGAGGGGACGCGCATCGGCGGGATGGGCGCCGGCGTTCTGGAGCTTTTGGCTGAGCACGGCATCCGGGACGTTTCCGCCACGGTTCTGGGTATTCCCGATCGTTTCATCGAGCACGGAGCGCCTCAACTGCAGCGCGACGACTGTGGACTTACGCCGGGCGATATCACCCAGGCGGCTCGCGATCTGATGGAAGGCAAGGCTGATTCTGCCGATCTGGCGGCGCATGGCGAAGAAACAGAGGCTCGATAAATTACTCGTCGAACGTGCGCTGGCTCCGAGCCGGGAGCGTGCGCGCAGCCTGATTCTGGCAGGTCTTGTGAGTGTCGACGGCGAACCCGCCACGAAGGCGGGTTTGTCATTTCCTGAAGAAGCATCCATCACCCTCAAAGAAAATCCTTGTCCCTATGTGAGCCGGGGAGGCCTGAAGCTCGAAGGCGCGCTGGATTTCTTCGGCGTTGATCCGCTGGATGAATACTGCATGGATATCGGCGCGTCGACGGGTGGATTCACCGACGTGCTGCTCACCCGCGGCGCCCGCCGCGTTGCGTCGGTGGACGTGGGCAAGGGTTTGATTGACTGGAAACTGAGGAACGACCCCAGGGTCACTCTTCTGGAGGGTGTGAACGCCAGGCATCTGACGCCGGAAATGTTCCGGGAGTTAGCCGGGGAGGAACAGCCGGGTTTGTGCGTTGTGGATGTATCGTTCATCTCCGTCGTGAAGGTGCTCGGACCGGTTCATGACCTGCTCGAAGATGGCGGGGAGATGCTCGTACTCGTTAAACCACAGTTTGAAGTAGGGAAGGGACGTGTCGGCAAGGGAGGGATCGTTCGCGACCCCGCGCTTCACCGTGAAGTGCTCCTCCGCGTCTGGGATGAAACGCTTCGGACGGGATGGGCTCCCCAGGGCATCGCATCGAGCGCGATCATGGGCGCCAAGGGAAACCGGGAATTCTTTCTCCATTTGAAACCCGGCGCCGGTTCTCCGGACGCACAGGACGTGGTTGAAAGCATTTTGGCGAAGGAGCCGGAAACTTAAGCAATCCTTATTACCCCGTCATCCAGCCTCGGGACGATGCTCATAATGTCTTTCTGCGCGCAGAAGGATATGTCCTCATCAAGTCCCAGCGACGACAAATGCCTGCCCCACCAGCTCTGAAAAAGCATCTTTTCCAGGTTTTTTTCAGCGCCGTTCGCAACATGCAGGGCTGCGCGAGCGGTGTCGGAGAATTCCAGCTTCTCCAAATGTCCGGACAGGATACGCAGGAGCATTCCCGCCCCTGCGGTGTCTTCTTCACAATAGGCTCCTTCGCGGCCCGAGCAGGCGATCAGGAGGGATTGCCTGGGGTTTTCCTGAAGAATGGACGCTACCCGTTCGGCCGTAGCGGTGATGTTCACGAAAGCAGCGGTGAAAATTTCTCCGCAACGCTGCACGGCCGAGAGTGTTTTGGTTCCGTTGCTCGTTGAGAGTATCAGGGTTTTCCCGCTGATTCTCCGGCGCGTGTATTCGAGCGGAGAGTTTCCCCCGTCGAATCCTTCGATAGGCTTGCCGTCCTGCTCTCCGCCCAGGATGATTTTTTCGGGACCATGCAGAAGCCGCAGCTTTTGGGCCAGTTCAAACGCGATTTCAGGGGAAGCGCACGGATGTATCGCGGAACAGCCGTTCTCCAGGATGGCGGCGATGTTCGTCGTGGCTCTTAATACGTCTATGACGACGCAGACGATGTTTCTTTCATTTTCTCCGCATGCCCGTTGCGCGTCTTTGAGTCTGACGGGGATTTCCGGGTGGGAGAAAGCGACGTCACACCAGGTGTTCTTGCTCACGAGGGGATTCCCAAATGACGTCCAGATAGAAAAAATCATTGCTCAGCGCGGACAGGAGAATCTCCGCCCGTCTTTGTTGATCGCCGTTTTGTTTCGGCGCACGCACCCTCAATAGAGTATCCGGGTCTCTCATGTCGTCAACCGCCCGGAACCAGTCGTCCGCCGTGGTCCCGTCGCCGGCGGAATAGGAAAGCGTTTTCATGGTGCGCGCGTTGATGGGTTTTCGCTCGAGTCGAACCAGGGAGCCCCGTTCATCCATTTCTCCCAAAACGATAGAGCGCTCCCCCAGGTTGTGGTCGCTGAAGCGCAACCCTTCCGGAGAGCCGCTGTAGCATGCGCCGCCGCCGCTCCACCGGGCGACGTCCATGGGTTTGTGGTAATGGCCGATGGCCACATACCCGAAGGGCAGACGCTTCAAATCATCGGCCTGGAATGGATGCTCCTTGAACGCCGGGTGCTCTGAGGCGAGAGCCGCTTCCGAGCCGTGCAATAGCAGGATGGATCTGTCGTTCAGATGGAGTTTCCGCGTGAGGATTTCCTGCAAAGGGGGCTTGAAGGCGTCTTCGGTATCCCAGGGGATTCCGGCGATCGTAAGATTGAGTTCCGCGATGTTTTCCTGCGCCGGCCCGGCGGCGGAGGCACCATGGAGAAGATGGATGTTGTTCAGTATTTCGGGCCGGTTCCACACGGATTCTGAGCGCACCGGGTCATGGTTGCCGGGTATGGCGAAACAGCGCACCCCTTTTTTGGATAAATGCGCGAGGTTCTTCGAGACGATTTCGACGTCGCGTTCACCTGGATGAGGGGTGTCGAACAGATCCCCGGAAACAAGAAGGACCTGCGCGCCCCATTTGAGTGTCTCGCGAACGGAGCGGAAAAAAGCCACCCGGAGATCGGCTTGCCGCGCCGCGGCTTTGCGAGGCGGGAGGTAGCCGAAGTCATAGCCGAGATGGAAATCACCGCAATGGGCGAATCGAAAGGTCACTGTATCTCCCAGGGCCGAAATATCGGCGATTGTGGCATGTATGCGTTGCGGTTGGCAAAAGCGGGAGAGAAAAAGGCGCTTTTCCAGATCGTCTTGACAGTACGCGCTGCACGCGATGATGATGCAGGTTCTGAAACATATATTTAGGAGAAACGGTTTTGGCGAAGAAAGCGAGGATGAAAGCCTCGAAAAAAACTTTTTCGAAAGAGGATTTGAACCGGGCCGCCGCCGTAGCGGCCGGCCTTGAAGCGTCGTTTACCGTGCCGGCTCCGCCGGGCGCCATGGCGCCGGCGCCTCTTTTGGATGAAATCAGGGAAATGGGGGAGGTCGGGCTCGCCGGTGTATTGAACCACCTGTCCTCCACTACTTCAGAGGGTCGTATTCCCACGCTCCTCGCCCTGCGCGAGTTGAACAATCCATCCATCGTCGAAAAGCTTGTTTCTCTGATCCGGACGATGCGCTGGTCGATACCGGGACTCACGACGCTCTACGAGACGCTTCAGGCATTGGATGCGAATGCAGAATTGCCGGTGGGTTTCGATAGCGAAAATTTAAGCCGGGCCCGGGATGTTTCCGAACAACTCGGCGGGAATACGATTCTCACGCTTGATTCCGCAAAGTCCATCGTATCGTCGTTGAAAGACCTGCCTCCTTTTCTGCAGGAAGTGACATTGCGTGACGGCCTTGTGAATTCGGATGGCGTTTCGGCGGATTGTGCGCTTGTTCTGGCTGAAGCGATGGCCCAAACAGAAATATTGCCGCCTGAGTATTTCATTCAGATTCTGGCGGATATGGCTACGCAGGAGGCCGCGATTGCGCTTCAAAAGCTCTCGGAATCCACGAAAGACAAAGATACGTTGTCCCGAATTCGCAAAGCGTTGTTCCGGTTGAAAAACAAGGGCGTAGAAGTTGAAAAATTACCCGATACGGGTGTTCGCACGGCGCAGCGAGCCAATTACCCTGACTATGTTCGTGCCGTAGTCAGTGCCGTAGACGGGCGCGGGCAGATGCTTTTGTGGCTCGCCCGCTCGAGGGTTCCCCGGGGAAGGTATCTCGTGCAGGCGCGATTGCACCGGGGACGAGGCATCGTTGAGTTCACCGATGCGGAAATGAGCGGGAAAGAGTTGCGTGATGTTTTCCGCCGAATTTCAGAAATGCCCACTCTGGCCTCACAGGAGGTGCCTGCCGGATATGCGATCTGGCTTCTGGAACGCGGCCAGCGCGAAAACGAAATGGGAGAAACGCCGCTGCCACGCGGCTTTACGCATGCGAAACTCATGCTCGATCCGTTGTCGGAGGCTGAGGGGTATCCCGCGGAGGGCCCGCATCCTGTCCGCGCGATGGTGAATCCTCTTGCGGAAGGCGAGAAACGGATGGAAGTGCGCACGATATTCGTCCACCGGCCTTTTTGGAGTTGGGTGATGGATGAAGAGCTCGTGGCGCCGTATTTTCAGGAATTTCTGGAGTCGATGGAAAGTCAGGTGGCGCTGGATGAAAGACAGAAAAAAGAGCGTCTTCAGCAGATTGTGGAAAACGGCGCGAAAGATAGTTTTGAGGATGCGGCGTTGCGGGAGCGCATATCGGGCCAGTTGGAAGACAACGGGTACGTTTTCCATCAGGCGGGCGATGAAGCGATGGCCCGGGAATGCGTGACGCTGGCGGATGAAATGCGGGTGGATACGGATGAGCCCGCGCCGTTATTCGTCGAAATGTTCCAGTATTCCATCAACGTGATGCTCGAGCGGGTTATCCGGCAGGTTCGGGAGTCTCAGGGCGGGGAAGGGGAAATGCAGGAAGAGAACGTCGAGGATGGCGGTGTTCCGGAAGATACCGATTCTGAGGATTCGCCGATCATCATCACGCCGTAATCTCATATTTGGAGAATTCGATGGAATTCGGTTTTGATCATATTCACTACGTTTGCGCCGACGTGAAGGCGTTTGCCGGGTATTTCGAAAACGTGTTCGACGCTGAAATCATTCGCTACGATGAGGACTTCAAGGGCTCGCCCAACGCGGCGATCCGAATCGGCCGCCTGGTGATATTCGCGCGCGGCCTCAGACCCGAGGAGTCGCCGGATTCCGTGGGGCCGGAACTGGTTCAGGGTCTGGATCATTTCGGGTTCGGCGTTCCGGATGTGGAAGCCGCCGTCCAGTGGCTGCGGGGCAAGGGGGCGGAGATTATGGTGGAGCCCGTGCGCCGCGGGGTTGGCGGGCGGATGATCGCCTATGTCAGAGGACCCGGCAATATCCGCATCGAGTTGTGCGAGAACCCGGAGGCTCTTTAATATACGCTCGCATCCCGAGAACCGGAACAAGCGGAGGCGCAACAGCGGGCTTTCTTGACATGATGATTCGCGACTGTTTCATCGCGACTGAATCGCCAGGACGATTACCCTTGGAGGATAAAACCGATGGTCGATTTCCAGCTCACCCCCCGGCAGATGGAACTCAGAGATACTGCGAAAAGATTCGCCACCGAAGTCATGATTCCCGCGGCGGAGGTCGCGGACCGCATCGAGGATCCTGAAGCATCCTTCAACTGGGAAGTCATTCGAGAAGGTTCGAGGCGAGGCCTCAGAACACTCACCGTCCCGAAAGAGTTTGGAGGTGAAGGCGCCGACGTGCTTTCCTGCGCCATCGTGGGCGAGACGCTGGCGTATGGGGATCTGGGACTCGCCGTCGCCTTTGATCAGACGTGGAAGATTATGACGTCGATTGCCAACATGGCGGATGAGGAACAGCAAAAACGCTGGCTCCCCAGAATCATGGATGACGACGAGTGTATTCTGGCGACGGCCTGGACGGAACCTATGGCGGGAAGCGACAACGTATGGCCCAATCAGAATCCCGGAGCGGGAATTCAGTCGTATGCGGAAAAAAAGGGAGACCGCTGGGTGTTGAACGGCACAAAGCGTTATATCTCGAACGGGGGGCTCGCCAAGGTCTACCAGATCGCCGCTCGCACGGATAAAGACAATCCGATGATGGACAGTCTCACGGCCTTCTTGGTGCCCTCTGACGCCAAGGGTTTTGAAGTCACGGAAGTGTGGGACAAACTCGGCCAAAGATGTGTTCAGAACGGTACGCTGGAGTTTCACGATGTGGAAGTTCCAGCGGAAGACCAGATCGGAGAAGTGGGCCAGGCTTTGCCGGCGCTGGCCAATTTGTTCATCAGGCACGGGAGCAACATCCAGGCGGGCGCCACCGTCCTGGGGGTCGCGCAGCGCGCGTATGACCTCTCTTTGCAGTATGCCCATGCCCGAATCCAGGGAAGCGTGCCTTTGCTCGGCCATCAGCTTCAGCAAATCAGACTCGCGCGCATGGCGATGAAGATAGAGGCCTCTCGCTCTTATTTGTGGCGCACGGCGTGGTCCACCCAACTCGAGGAGATGGACCGGAAGAATGCGATGCTGAGCAAGGTATTCGCATCCGAATCCGCCGTACAGGTCTGCCAGGAGGCGATGGAGCTTTGGGGGGCGGCGGGGTATATGCGGAAAAACCCCATCGAGAAACTCATGCGTGACGCCTTGAGCTTCCTGCATTCAGACGGCACGAACGACGTGCTGACTCTGAAAGCGGCAGGCTTTCTCGAGGATCCGCCGCAAGTGGATGATCTTGTTTATTCCCCTCGTGTCGCCGAAGCGGCGGCGGGCAGATAGGATGTTGCTGGAGTTGTAAAATCTGGCTCAAGAATTTGGTGTTTTGCGCGCTGTCTGTGAATCAGTTTCGGAAGGCGGTTATCAGAACCCCGCCTGCGACGACGCAAACGGTGGCCAGAACCGTTTTGCGGTTGATTGTTTCTAGCTTGCCCAGGAAAAAATAGCTCAGGATCAGCACCCAAATCGGTGCGATTCGGCTCAGGGGCAGAGCGGTGGACACGCTCGCCATCGTAAAGGCCGTCCAGAGCATAAACGAGCTGCAAATACCGATGGCGCCTGCGCCTCCCACCCATATAAGACCTCTTTTCTTGCCGCGGATATCACTTTGGCCGGGCAGGATCGGTTTCGTAAGCAGAAGTAAACCGTTGGCTGTGGCGAAGGAGACGGCCATGCCGACGCTGGGCGTCATCTGGTGTGTGTAAGCGAGTTTGGCGAAGATGGGTGCTATCGCATAGGCGAGTGATGCAACGAGCGGAAATATGAGCGCTCCCCGAAACCAGCTTTTGAAAGATTGGGATTTGTCGTCTTGTATCCCGAGAATGGATACCCCGATGACGATGCCCAGGGTGCCGAGTACGACCATGGTTGTCGGCGTTTCTCCCAGAATCAGAATGGCGAAAAAAGTTCCCCAAATCGGGGCCGCCGAGGATATGGGTACGGTGCGGCTGAGCCCGATACGGGAGACGCCCACCAGGTAGCAGTATCTGCCTATGGTGGGACCCGCTGCGCCCACGGCGGCGTACCAGAAGATGGCTTCTGCTTTCGAAGTAAAAAGCGTGCCGTTCAGGAGAGACATGACGAGGCCGCCCAGGCTTACGATTCCATTGACTATCAAGGCGGCGGCCAGTGGCGATACGCTTCTCATTCCCTGTCTGAGGAAAGTTTGCGCTACCGAGAATGTGATGGAAGAGGCGATGGCCAACAGCTCGCCCGGGCCGATCAGCTGGATCCAGTTCATGGGCTGGTTTGCTTTTGCGAAAGGTGAATTTCTCCGCCTTTGGGTTTTCCTGGGTTCTTGTCTTTATAGTAGGGGCACATTCGCCTCATGTCGCAGTCGGTGCACTTGGGATTGCGGGCGGTGCAGATGGTGCGGCCGAAACGCAGCATGTTCATGTGTAGTTCGTGAGCACGGCCTTTTGGTATGAGTGGCGCGAGGACCGGGTGGGATTTTTCAGGCGTCGTTTTCTCAGGAATGATGCCCAGGCGAATCATGATCCGGTGAATGTGAACATCGATGGGGAACAAATCCCGGTTTGAAGACAGCATCAGGGTGACATAAGCGGTTTTGACGCCGATGCCTTTGTGCCGGGTGAGATACTGCACGGCGAAATCATCTGATTCATGATGCAGGAATTCCAGACAGAGGTGCTCTCGGTCCTCACGGAGCCACCTCAGGAAATCCCGGATTCTGCCGGCTTTTTGATTCCCCAAACCGGCCGAACGAATTGCCTGGGCAAGAAACTTTTGAGGGGCGTCGGCGATTTCATCCCAACTGGCGAAAGTCTTTTTCAGGGAATCAAACGCCATGTCGCGGTTATGATCGGTCGTGCTCTGCGAGAGCAGGGTTTCGACCAGGGAATCCAGCAGGTTGCTTCGCTTTGTGCGCTTTGGCTTCCCGAAGCGGGACAATAGTCTGTCTGTGAGTTTCAGGATTTTTCGTTTTCGGGTGCCTGGTGAGGCGACTCTGGTCGGCATTCTAAGTCCTGGTGCGTTGCGCTATTGATATATCGGGGCCGGATGGCTTCTTTGAATTGTAAAATATAGAACTCAAGTCTGGTTTGGCAATAAGATTTCAGAATGATGCATCATTGCCATGAACTGCAAGAAACACCGGCGTTGCTGAACAGGAACGAATCTTTCGGGTGTAAGCCCGGGGTACGGCCATTTTCCAGGAATTGTTCTGTCAGTTTTTTTCTTGCGTGTCGGGCAATTGACGGAGCAAGGCGGAAAGCCGGGAGGAATCATTGAAGACTTTCTCCGTTCTTTTGAGGCGCTCATACACTTCTATGATCCTCAGGATATATCGCCGTGTCTCCTGGAAAGGAGGAATCCCGTTATACCGCCGGATGTTGGCGGGCCCCGCATTATAGGAGGCCAGCGCCATATGCAAATTCCAACCGTATCGTTCGAGTAAATATCGTAGATACCGCACCCCGCCCTCGATGTTGTCACCGATGTCGAAAACATCGTTGAGGCCCAGATGTCTGGCGGTAATCGGGTTGATTTGCATCAGGCCTTTAGCGCCATTGTGAGAAACGGCTTTTGGATCGAAGTTGCTTTCCACCTCGATGACGGCCCGCACCAGCAGGGGGTCGACTCCGTAGAGCTTGGCGTAATGATTGATGTACCAGAAGATTCCGCGATTCCCGGTACCGAAGCTTCCACCCGCCGATGAAGCTCTATCGTCGTCCATATGGAGTTTCGAGGCGGGGAATGGAATCGCTTTTCGTTCTATCAGCTCGGTAAGAGACATCAGAGGTTGTTTGAAAAGAATGAATGCGCCGGCCAGGACAATTCCGGCCAGCGGCAGTATCCGAATTCCCAATCCGGATTTCCGTCGGCCACGGGATAAACTCGTTAGCTCGAACATTGACAGCAGAAGATAAATGGCAATCAGGGTGATAATAACGAGATTCATATCAACTGCTCCAGGGATTGCATCTGAATGGGTATCAGTTGAAGGTTTCTCTTGTAGGTTCCATCAGGCGATGACATGTGAGCGCAAGATCAATACCCTGCGCGAAGTAGAGATCATTCGGCGGACTTGGGTCGGTGCAATGCCGCGCTGCTGCTCCCTGACCAAAATAAAGGATAGAAAACCATCAGCAAGTGTGCAAGCGGCCGTTGGCGCATTATACCAGTTCCAGAAGATCCTCTAATTTTTCCAGATATTTATCCGGGTTTAATTTTAGTATCTCACTGTGCTGGGAGTATTTTCCCTTGATGATCCATGCCGGGATGGATGCGTTTCTGGCGGCTTGCAAGTCCGTCGTCGTATCCCCGACCATGACGACCTCTTCCGGTTTCACTTCCAGCGATTCGATGGCGGCGAACAGCATTTCAGGGTCCGGTTTCGGCGCATAGCCCTGACGGTGCCCGAATACCGTTCGAATGTAGGGCAAGAGCCCGACATGCTCTAACTGCTCCTTGCAGAAAAACCATGCCTTGTTCGAAACGCAAGCCATCTCAATGCCCCGGTGGGCGAGGGTTTCGAGTGTTTTTTTCACCCCGGGGATGATATGGGTGCCCTCGGCGTTATGAATCTTGTAATGGGAGCGGTAGATGCGCACCGCCTCTTCGGCCATGTTCTCGCCCCATAGTTGGGTGAATCTGTCCTCGAGCGTAGGGCCGATGGATGCAAGGATTTCCGCATCGCTCATTTCGGGCACGCCCAGGTCACGGCACATGAGGCGCATGCATTTGGCGATGCCCTCGTAGCTGTCGACAAGCGTGCCGTCGTGGTCCAGAAGGAGCGCGCGTATAGCCATATGGGTACTCTCCATCCAGGCGTGCATAACCATGTTATGATTCAAGCCGGAAGCGAAATCGGCAAACCATAACACCATGAGCCCATCTATGAAACAGGACGTGAAATCAAAAATCGCAACACATCGGGCGGGTCTGCGGCCTGCCACCCGGCCTGTCGAGCTTGCCGGCATGGATGAGGAGGAACTCGTCTCCTTATGCGGGCAGATGGGAGAACCCCCCTACAGGGGCCGGCAGATATTCTCGTGGCTGTACGCCCACGGCGTGAGTGAGTTCTCTCAGATGACCAATGTCCCTAACAGTTTCAGGGCAAAACTGGGAGAAGCGGCCCGCCTGGAGGCTCTCGAACTCGACCGGGAGAGCAAAAGCGCGGACGGCACGGAAAAATACGTGTGGCGGCTTCGTGACGGCGCGCGGGTCGAGAGCGTGCGTATACCGATGCGAAACGTGAACGGCGTCATGCGGTGGTCTCTTTGTATTTCTACGCAGGTCGGATGCGCGATGGGGTGCGCGTTTTGCCTGACGGCGAAGATGGGTTTCATCCGGCAGTTGACGGCCGGTGAGATCGTCAGCCAGTTTCTCGCCGCAAGAAAGCTGCTCGCCCCCGGGGAGCGTTTTCACAACGTCGTGTTCATGGGAATGGGGGAGCCGCTCGATAATTTCGACGCCACCGTGAAGGCAGTGAAAATCCTGACGCACCCGCGCGCGAACGGCGTCAGCGCAAAAAGGCTGACGGTATCGACTGTGGGGATTGTCTCGAGGCTTCGGGATTTCGTCTCCGCTGTTCCGGGCGTGGGACTGGCGGTATCGCTTCATGCGGCGGATGATGAAACCAGGGGAAAACTCGTGCCGGTGAACCGCAAGTGGAATCTGAGGGCGCTGATTGATGAATGCCGGGAGTTGCCGGTCGGCGAACGGCGCCGCATCACTTTTGAATACGTGATGCTCCGGGGCGTGAATGACTCGAAACGAGACGCGAAGGAGCTCTCAAAACTCCTGGAAGGACTCAAGTGCAAGGTAAACCTGATACCCTGGAATCCGTTTCCGGGAACGCCGTTCGAGCGGCCCGGCGATGAGCGGGTCGAGGAATTCCGCCGCATCCTCCTGGCCGCCGGCCTGGTGGCCACCACGCGCACGGCCAAGGGAGTCGATATCCTCGCGGCGTGCGGGCAGCTGGCCGATAGCAGCCGCCTGGACGGACCGGGCGGCCTGAAACATCTTAAACCAATATAAATCAACAGTTTAACTTTTCATTCCCTTACCGGAAAACCTCGTGAATTTATCCATATTTATCTTATTTTTCAGAATTGTCCGGTTGAAATCACAGATGCGCGAAGCGCCCCTTGCCCGTGCGCCCGGTATGTTGGTATACCTCTCCCTTTGGGAGACACAGGCGCGGCAATTGCGGGTTCATGCGCGACACATTGCGGCACGATGGATGCACCGACATGGCGGATGAAAATCCGGAAACGGCAGACCTCATCAAAGAGCTTTCCAGCGGCATTTCTTCGGTTCTCAAGAGCCATCAGGAACTCTCGGAGAAGTTCGATGCGCTCGAAGCGCGCGTGCGCCACATCGAAGAAGCAGGCTCCGCCGGCGCTCCCCGGGGGGAGGGGGGAGACGATGAGGAGTACGACTACCGCGTGCTGCTCCACGCCCGCACCTACACGATAGAAGACGTCGATGGCCGCACCGCGCGCATGGAGAGCGTGCGGCGCTGCCTGGCCCAGCGGGAGTTGTCCCGCGTGAAGACGCGCTACCACACGGGCAGCGGCGACAGGGAGGTGGCCTATTCCTGCCGCCTCCTGGAAGATGAAAAAGCCGACCCCCCCTGGACGCTCCTGGAATACCGGATCGAGAAGCAGGCGGGCGCCGATTATTCCGCCAGCCTCGCTCTGCCCGAGCCGATTCGGGCGGGCGCGCTCTTCGAGCTTCGCCACGAACTCCTCCTGCGCGATTCGTTCACGTCGCGGAACGAGTGGGTCACCCTGGTCGTCGAATATCCCACCGACGAATTCCGGCTCGAAGTGCTCATCCCCCCCGGCCGCAAGCTCGTGGGCGCGCGCCGCGAGGAATCCCAGGGTGCGTCGAACAGCTTCAACAAGCGCCGCGTCTACCCCCGCCTTCTGAACGAAACCGGCCAGACCCGCCTGGAGTGGCGCGAAGCCGGCCCCGTCACCGGCAGAGCCTATACGCTGTTCTGGGATTGGTAGGGGGAGGTATTTCGGGACAATCCATTTTGTCTGTAAATGAGCCTGTTGCAAAAATTCAAATTTTACGTGTAATCTCATAGACAAGGCGTTGTTTGTTTTCGAAAAAGACCTGTCTTTCGGGGGGTCTTGGTCATGCAAGTGTTGGACAGGCAGATCGCGTATTTTCAGCAGCACCAGACGGAACTTGCCGAGGAACATCACGGCGAATTTGTGTTGATACACGATGAGTCGATAGAGGGATTCTACGAATCGGAACTGGATGCTTACACTGCCGCCAAGCGCCGCTACGACGCCGGCGCATTTCTGATCCGGCAATGCCTTAGACCCGAAGAAGAAACGACCCAAATGTTTCATTCCCGAATAGCGATATAACGGGTTTTCCATCGGGCGAACCCCCGCCCCCTTTCTCACCCCGTCCCCTTTCTGCTAGACTCCGCGCTTTCGCAGGCCCCGAACTGGGGATTCCTTTCATCACGTTTCAAGGGAGAATGCGCCATCATGCTGGAGCCTGAAATTTTTGTGGTCGACCTCACGGAGAATTTCGGCGGGGAAATCCTCGCGGACGGACGGGTGAAGACGACGCGGGAGCAACTCGAGGGCTGCGCCGCCAAGTTCGGCGCGAGCGTCTCGGTGAGCCATGCCAAAAACTTCGAACTCGGCGTCCACGTGCCGACCATCACGGTGCGCCGCCTGGAAAAGAAGGGCAAGAAGACGGAAACCGAACTCCTGTTCTTCTCCTACGAGGGCGAGGGCGGCGACATCCTCACCGACCCCGCCGAATGGGGCCGCGTGCCGACACAGATCTTCGGCTGATCGGACCTTCGGGAGCACCGTTCTCGCCCGTATCGCGGAGATGATGGGTTTATCGCCCAAGGAGGGGTGAGCATGGAAAAAGATACTTTGCGAGACTTGCTCTCAACTCTTGTTGATGATTGCGGGTATGAGATAGTACGTGAAGCGCTGGAGGATTTCGACCCTAAGCTCAAACGCGCTCCTGCTTCAAAAAGCTCCTCAGTCAAGCGAGCTAAGAAACCAAGGACTAAACCAAACGCGGTTTCTATCGTAGGTTCTTTGGCGTTGTCGGATGCAAGGAAAAAGAGCGTCCTGATGACGCTTGCGAAGAAATATGAAGACAAGGCCTTCATGCCGAACGTCAACCACGTCCGCGCTTTCCTGGAGCAGGAGGGGAAAGACGTTTCTCGCATCAAGTCCAGAGGGCAAGTCGTATCCACTGTATTCAAGTGTCTGGCTGACTGGGAAACATCGAGATTGCGAGAACTGGATACCAGAGGATTATATGGTCCTCCAAAGACCCTTGCCGGCATCGCCAAGTCGATAGAGAGTTTCGGACAGCGGAACCGCCGAAACCACACGGAAGCCGCACAACGCATGGGGAATCCAGCCCGTACTTCCTCCCGATGAGCGGCGGGCGCGTTTGCGTTCATCCCGCGTTTTGGTTCTATAATGTTCACGAGATAACCCCGATAACCTGAATGAGGACCCGGAAAGAGAGGATGCGGAAAGATGATCAATTTGCAGCCGATCAATACGGGAGACCTCATAGGCATCGCGCAGTGCGTTTTGATCTGGTATGGCCTCTACACCATGCGCGCCGGCACAAGGCAAAGGGACAAAGCGCTCGATGAGATCATCGCCCAGGGCCGGGAGGGCAGGGAAGCGCTGCGGAAAACCATGCAGAGCTTGGATAAAACAATGGCCAGTTTGGATAAAACTCTCGAGGGCTTTGATAAAACGCTGGAAAGCATGGATAAGACAAACGAGGGCCTGGATAAATCAACCGAAGCCCTGGCGGTGCTGCTCAAAAGATCGGCGTAGGTTGCGGCGTTTCACGGAAGCTCTACAGTCTTTCCGAGGTGGTTCCGTTTCGTCGTCGGTATTCCGTTGAATTCCTGGACTTTTTTCACGCGCACGACTCTCACGCGAGGCGCGCGCGTTCGAGGTGATGACGATGGGTCGCTCTTGGACGAGGGAGGAGGTCGAGCGGGTGTTCCAGGCCCGCTGGCGGGGGAATTTCAACGACCTCCTGGGTTTCGAGGTTCTGGAAGCCGAAGAGGGCTTCGCCCGCGTCGCGATGCCCGTGGAGCCGAGGCTCTTTCAGCCCTTCGGTATCATCCACGGCGGCGCGCTGGCCTCACTCGCCGACACGGTGGGCGGCGTGGGCAGCTACGTGAGCTACCCGGTCGGGACGGAGGTGGTGACGGTGGAGATGAAGGTGAACTTCGTCCGCCCCGTGAAGGAGGGAACCCTCGTCGGCGAGGCGAAGGCCCTGCATCTGGGGCGCAAGACTTCCGTTTGGGAGATCCGCATCCTCGATGACGCGGAAAGGCTCATCTGCTTCGCCTCGGCCACCTATATGGTGGTGAAGGAGGCATAAGAAGCGCTGCCGGGGCGTGAATTTCTGATCGCCCTCGTCCTCTGCCTTTATCTGTGGTATTATCCCCAAGAGTAGAAAGTCGGTATTTCCGCAATCCAATATGATTCAATCGGTTATAGCTTTTGCCCTGAGCCGGCCTCCGGGGCCGGTTTCAGAAGCAACGAGCGCTTGACGGGGTGGGGGACGTTTTCCCGGTGGCTTCTCGGGGAGGCGGATTTCCCGTCCGAAAGAGGTGAAAGATGAGCAACAGCTTCAATGCCCGCTCACAACTCGAAGTCGGCGGGAAAACCTATGAGATTTACCGGATAGACGCGCTTAAACACAAGGGCGACGTCGCGCGGCTGCCCTTCGCGATGAAGGTCCTGCTGGAGAACCTCCTCAGGAACGAGGACGGGCGCTCCGTGCGCGCCGCCGACATCGAGGCGCTCGCCTCCTGGGACGCGAAAAACGCGGAGGCGAAAGAAATCGGCTTCATGCCGAGCCGCGTCTTGTTGCAGGATTTTACCGGCGTTCCCGTCGTGGTGGATCTGGCCGCCATGCGCGACGCCATGAAGGACCTGGGCGGCGACCCCGACCTCATCAATCCCTTGCAGCCCGTCGATCTGGTGATCGACCACTCCGTGCAGGTGGACGAGTTCGGCACCGAGACGGCGCTCGAGAACAACGCGCAACTCGAATACGACCGCAATACCGAGCGCTACGCCTTCCTGCGCTGGGCGCAGAACGCCTTTGACAACTTCCGCGCCGTTCCGCCCGACACCGGCATCGTCCACCAGGTGAACCTGGAGTTCCTCGCCCCGGTGGTGGGCACGGACGAAAAAGGAGGCGTCACGCGCGCCTTCCCCGATACCGTCGTGGGCACGGATTCGCACACCACGATGATCAACGGCATCGGCGTCCTCGGCTGGGGCGTGGGCGGCATCGAGGCCGAAGCCGCCATGCTGGGCCAGCCCTACTCGATGCTCATCCCCGACGTGGTGGGCTTCCGGCTTTCGGGCGATCTGAGAGAGGGCGCCACGGCGACCGACCTCGTGCTCGTGGTCGTGCAGATGCTGCGGGAGAAGGGCGTCGTGGGCAAGTTCGTCGAGTTCTACGGGCCGGGCCTGGACAACCTGCCGCTCGCCGACCGCGCGACGCTCGCCAACATGGCGCCCGAATACGGCGCGACCTGCGGCATCTTCCCCATCGATGGCGAAACCCTCAAGTACATGGAGCTCACGAACAGGCCGGCGGAACAGATCGCGTTGGTGGAGGCCTACGCGAAGGCGCAGGGCATGTTCCGCGAGGCGGATTCGCCCGAAGCGGTCTACACCGACACGCTGGAACTGGACTTGGGCGACGTCGTCCCCAGCATCTCGGGTCCCAAGCGTCCGCAGGATCGCATCGTCCTCACGGAAGCCAGCGCCACCTTCGAGCGCGAACTCGACAAGATGCTCACGGAGCTCGGCGGCGGCGATGGCGGCGGAACGGCCGTGGCGCCCGCCGCCGTCACCGTGCGGGATGGAACGAAGACTTACGAGATAACGCACGGCGCGGTCGTCATCGCGGCGATCACGAGCTGCACGAACACCTCGAACCCCACCGTCATGCTGGGTGCGGGACTCGTGGCGAAAAAAGCCGCCGAGCGCGGACTGAAAGCCAAGCCCTGGGTCAAAACCTCGCTCGCTCCCGGTTCGATGGTGGTGACGGAGTATCTGAAGAGCGCGGGCCTCACGCCCTATTTAGAGGCGCTCGGCTTCCACAACGTGGGCTACGGCTGCACGACCTGCATCGGGAACTCGGGGCCTCTGCCCGCGCACATCTCCCAGGCCGTGGCCGAGGGCGATCTCGTCGCCTGCTCGGTGCTCTCGGGCAACCGGAACTTCGAGGGCCGCGTGCACGCGGAGGTGCGCATGAACTTCCTGGCCTCACCGCCCCTGGTGGTGGCCTACGCCATCGCCGGGCGCATGGACCTGGACATCACGCGAGACCCCCTCGGGGAAGATCAGGACGGAAATCCGGTGTACTTGAGAGACATCTGGCCCACGCAGAGCGAGCTTCAGGACGTGGTGATGAACCACGTGAATGCGGACATGTTTCAGAAAAGCTACGGCGACGTGTTCCGGGGCGACCTGCGCTGGCAGGGCATCCCGACGCCCGAGGGCGGCCTGTTCGATTGGGACGACATGTCCACCTACATCCGGAAGGCTCCCTATTTCGACGGCATGAAGGCCGAACCCGAGCCGGTCGAGGACATCGCAGGCGCGCGCTGCCTCGCGCTTCTGGGCGATTCGGTGACGACGGACCACATCTCGCCCGCCGGTTCCATCAAGCGCGACAGCCCGGGCGGGCATTTCCTGGTGATGAACGACGTGCTGCCCGATAATTTCAACTCCTACGGCTCCAGGCGCGGGAACCACGAGGTGATGATGCGCGGCACCTTCTCGAACGTGCGCCTGCGCAACCGGGCGGCGCCGGGCACCGAGGGCGGCTTCACCACCTATTTCCCGACGAACGAGGTCATGCCCATCTACGACGCGGCGATGCAGTACCAGGAAGCGGGGATTCCCCTCGTCGTCCTGGGCGGCAAGGAATACGGCACGGGCTCCTCGCGCGACTGGGCCGCCAAGGGGTCGAGCCTGCTCGGCATCCGCGCCGTCATCGCCGAGAGCTTCGAGCGCATCCACCGCTCGAACCTGGTGGGGATGGGCGTGCTGCCGCTCCAGTTCAAGCCGGGCGACTCGGCGGAGGGACTTGGCCTCACGGGGCGGGAGACCTTCGACATCGAGGGTGTGGAGCAGGGAGAAGCCAAACAGGTGCGCGTCACCGCCACGCCGGAGAATGGCGGCGAGGCGATCGTATTCGACGCCACCGTGCGCATCGACACCCCCAACGAGGTGGCCTACTACCAGCACGGCGGCATCCTGCAGTACGTGCTGCGGCAGCTCCTGAAGAGCGGCGAGAATTAGGGGCAGGACGACCCTTTCGGTGGTTTCGTAGGGACAGGCCTCCGTGCCTGTCCTGGCGAAGGACAACCACGGGGGGTTGTCCCTACGGCCGTAAATACCTGACATTCGAGATGTCTGCATCATAGGGAAATTGATCGGTCCTGGATTCCGGCATTCGCCGGAATGACGTTGGGTTTGCTTATCGGAAGCGAGAAGAATGCGGGGTGTGGCCGGATGGAAAGGCCTTGAACCTGACGAAGCATTGCGAAGTTGCCGTCATTCCGGCGAATGCCGGAATCCAGAGCCGATGAGGTCTCCGTATAAGTCATTCCATTCAGGATTCCTCTCTTCAATTAACCCGATTTTCCAAGACCTCGGCCAGTTTTTAAGCCTCTTCTCATTCGTAATTGCACTCTCCATTGTTTCATGGCTCTCGTACCAGACCAGCTTGTGGATGCCGTAACGCTTCGTGAAGCCTTCTGCCATATCATTCTTGTGTTGCCAGACCCGCCGGATGAGGTCTGATGTAACACCGATATAAAGCGTTCCGTTACGTTTGCTTGCGAGAATGTATACGCAGGGTTGTTTCATTGCTCAAAAAATCTTTCTGGATTCCGGCATGCGCCGGAATGACGGTCTATAAATCGGCGTGGCGAAAATGTAGGGGCCGTTCGCGAACGGCCTCTACCAATCCTGCTGTTTTTTTCTTGCCCATCCCTCACGAAACAACCTCCACGAACCTCGCCCACAGGTATTCCGCGTCGGCGTCGGTGAGCGGGTCGGGGGAGATGTAGATATCCGATTCACCCGATACGCCGACCTGCACCCGCACCTCGCACTCCCACAGCGAAGCGGCGATCTTATCGCGTGATTTGCCGAGCGTTTCCTCGTCGATATCGATCACGACTTCGGGCAAATCCTGCCCCAGGGCGTTGGGGCGCCTGATGCGAGGGGATAACCCTTTCATCCCGGCAGTGCGCTCCATGAAGAACTCACACCATTTTTCGTTGTGGGCGTACTGTGCGGCCTCGCCCTCGTCCAGGTAATGTTCGAGCGCGCAGACCAGGCCCACGATGTCGTCGCGCCCCGCCTTCATGGGCCGTCCGACCGAATACCTGGGGCTTCCCATCATGGCGCAGGCGTCGATGATCTCCTTTTTGCCGAGGATGATTCCGGTGTTCTGCGGCCCGCCGATGCTCTTCCCCCCGCTGAAGATGGCGGCGTCCGCCCCCATCTCCTTGGTGTAGCGCCAGAGATTGCCGGACGGTGGAAGCTGCGCCGCCGCGTCCACGACCACGGGCACGTTCCTGGCGTGCGCGATCTCGATGATGGTCTCCGGCTTCAGGATGTTCCGGCCCATGTACTGACCCGGGAAGTAGAAGACGGCCGCCGTCTTCTCGCCGATGGCCTCCTCTAACTCCCAGGGGTGGGTCTGGCGGTGCGAGCCGATCTCGACGAGCCGCGCCCCCGCCTGGCGGATGTTGATGTCGTAATGGTTCCGCTGGAAGCGATGGATCACGATCTCGTTCTTGAGGCCGTCGGTGAAGGGGAGCTTGTCCATGAGGGCCGGGTTCCCGCCCGTGATGCAGGCGGCGGCACTTAGCGCGAGGCCTGCGGCGGAGCCGCTCGTGACGTAGGCCGCCTCGTTTTGCGTCATCTCCGCGATGCGCGCGCCCGCCTTGGCGTGCAACTCGTTCATGTCCACCTGGGCGGCGTTCGCCTCCCGCATGGCGGCCCAGATTTCGGGCCTCAGTTTCGAGCCGCCGAAGACGGTCTGGCGGGTGCGCGCGCTGATGACGCGGCGGACGCCGAGGTCATGCAGGAATTTGGGGTCTTGATGAGATTCGTTGATCGCCTTGCTCCTTAGCCAAGGGTGGAATAGCGTAGCGTCGCGCCTTGAAGAGCAGTCCAGGACGCGTCTTCGGTTTTTCCGTATAGAGAAAGCGTGTGAAAGCCCTCCTCATCGCGCGCGAAGCGTCTTTCGATATCGAGTCTGAAATCCTGTGACGCCTCTTTCGGCGTAATCTCCAAGTCAGCCGATTCGGGCGGCGCGCCGTCGAGACCCACGCCCAGGAGCAGCGGCGAGGCGGCCCCCTCGTTCCGCACGCGGCCCTCGATTTCGAGACCCGCCTCCTCCTCTCCCCACACGAGAAAAGAGACGCTCATATCGGGCGAAATCTCACGCCATTCGCCCGGTGAAACCGCCGCATCCGCGCGCAGCCTTTGCCGCCACTCGACCCGCTTCCGGTTGTGCCGGCTCAGGATGAGCGTCCTGTGCTCGGGCCTGTCCGCCCAGTGGTAGTGCCTGGGCCTGCTCTCATAGGGCCTGCCCATGCCGACGAGGAGCGCCGCCGGCTCGCCGCGCATCACCTCCTCGCCGTCCAGGGTTTCGTGCCCCGTCGTCGAGGCGACCAGCTTCACGCGCTCGCGCTTTTCATCCCACTTCGCATAGACGTACTGCACCGTATCGACGGGAGGCCGCGAGGCCACGTTGGGCGGAGGTTCCTGCAGGGTACGGGGCTGTCCGCCGATACGGATCTCCTCGCCGCCGTGGCGCACGAGTTCGAGCTGGTGAAAGCCCCGGTATTCGAGACGGCACGGCTGGGCCATGGAGGCTGCTCCACTGGATGCGCTTGAGCGTGTGTTCGATGCGCCATCATATCACGATGTGCGCGCGGGATGGATCGTGTATCATGGCGCCGCGCCGCCGCCCGGCGGCGTTTTCTTTATCAAGACAGGAGTTTCGAGATGCGTATCATGACCACACTACCGATGGATGACCTGAAAAAAGCGGGTCCCGCCGCGCGAGAAATCGAAGCGGCAGGCTATGACGGCGCCATGACCATGGAAAACGCGCACCACCCGTTCCTGCCCCTGGCCGTGGCGGCGGTGGAGACCGAGCGCATAGAGCTTCTGACCGCCGTGGCCATCGCTTTTCCGAGGAGTCCCATGGTGTGCGCGAACGCCGCGTGGGATCTGCAGGTCGGCTCGGGCGGGCGGTTCGTCCTGGGACTTGGGCCCCAGATACGGGCGCACAACGTGCGTCGTTTCAGCGTGCCCTGGAGCGCGCCCGCCGCTAGGATGCGCGAATACGTGGAATCGCTCCGCGCGATATGGCGCGCCTGGCAAAGCGGGGAAAAGCTCGATTACCAGGGCGAGCACTACCAGTTCAGCCTCATGACGCCCGCCTTCACGCCGCCATCGGGAGGGCAGCCCATGGCGCCCGTCACCATTGCGGCGGTGGGGCCGGGGATGCTGAAAGTCGCGGGGAGCCGCTGCGACGGCGTGCGTCTGCACCCTTTCTGCACCAGCCGGTATTTCGAGGAGTTCTGCCTGCCGAGGCTCACGGAGGGATTCGGGGAGAACGGGATTGAGCGCGGGAACTTCGAGATCACCGGCGGCGGCTACGTCGTCACCGGACGCGATGAGGAGGCCCTGCGCCGCGGGATGGATGAGGTCAAGGTGCGCCTCGGCTTTTACGGCTCCACGCCCGATTACTGGCCGATTCTCGAGATGCACGGCTACGGCGACCTGGGGCGGAAACTCAGGCAGATGACGCGCGAGGGCAAATGGGGTGAGCTGGCGGGCGAGATACCCGACGACCTGGTGCGCCTTTTCGCCGCCGTGGGTGTGCACTCGGAAATCAAAGATGTGATAGAGACGCGCTTCGGGAACGGCGTCGACACCCTCTACGCAGGGATGCTCCCCACGGCGGACAGGGACCTCCCGCCCGATTTGATTCAGGACATCCAGACGATACCCGTGGCTTTTACGGGGTTTGCGGAGAGGGGGTAATTCGATGTCAAGAGACCCTAAGGCCGTCATTCCGGCGAAAGCCGGAATCCATTTTTACGCCTTTTGCCTTTCGTCAGGGTTTCTGCGCATCGGCGGGGAATGAAACGCCGTCGTTCATCCACCCGCATCCGCAAATGGATTCCGGCTTTCGCCGGAATGACGATCAAAACCACATTCGCCCGTAGCCGGACTGGCCCCTGCGCCTGTCCGGGGTTCATGAACCGCCCCTACGGGTTGGAAAGACGAAATGCCGGAATCTACCCCCTCGGGCCGATCATGTTCTCGGGTTTGACGGCGGCATCGAACTCCTCGCCCGTGAGGAGGTCGAGGGCGATGGCCGCGTCGCGCAGGGTGCCGCCCTCGGTGAACGCCTTTTTCGCCACCCTGGCCGCGTTGTCGTAGCCGATGACGGGGTTCAGCGCCGTGACGAGCATGAGCGAGTTCTGGAGATAGCCTTCTATCGCCGGCCGGTTGGGTTCGATGCCCACCGCGCAGTGCTCGTTGAACGAAACGCACGCATCGGCCAGCAGCCTGACTGAATTGAGCAGGTTGAAGATCATCACGGGCTTGAACACGTTCAGCTCGAAATGCCCCGTCGCGCCGCCCACGTTCACCGCCACGTCGTTGCCCATCACCTGGGCGCACACCATCGTCATCGCCTCGCTCTGGGTGGGGTTCACCTTGCCGGGCATGATGGAGCTTCCCGGCTCGTTCTCGGGGATGAGCAACTCGCCCACGCCGCAGCGGGGGCCGGACGCCAGCATCCGTATGTCGTTCGCTATCTTCATCAGCGACGCCGCCAGGGTCTTCACCGCACCGCTCGCGAACACGACCGCATCGTGCGCGGCGAGCGCCTCGAACTTGTTGGGCGCGCTGCGGAAGGGAAGCCCCGTCATCTCGGCGATCCGGGCGGCGGCCTTGTCCGCGAAGTCGGGGTGGGTGTTGAGGCCCGTGCCCACCGCCGTTCCGCCGAGGGCGAGCTCGTAAATCCCGTCCAGCGACATTTTGACGCGCGCCAAACCGTTTTCCAGTTGCTGCGCGTAGCCCGAGAACTCCTGGCCGAGTGTGAGAGGAACGGCGTCCATGAGATGCGTGCGGCCGATCTTGATGATCGAATCGAAGGCCTCCGCCTTCTGCGCGAGCGTAGCCCTAAGCATCTCCACGGCGGGGATGAGTTTCTTCGTCATCTGCTCGCCCGCCGCGACGTGCATCGCCGTCGGGAAGGTGTCGTTCGAGGACTGCGCCTTGTTCACGTCGTCGTTGGGGTGGATCGGGTCCTTGGAGCCCATCACGCCGCCCGCGATTTCGATGGCGCGGTTCGCGATGACCTCGTTCGCGTTCATGTTCGTCTGCGTGCCGCTGCCGGTCTGCCAGACGACGAGCGGGAAATGCGCGTCCAGATCGCCCGCGATCACCTCATCCGCCGCCTGGTTGATGAGCGCGGCCTTCCCGGAATCGAGAATCCCCAACTCCTCGTTCGTCACCGCGGCGGCTTTCTTCAGGATTCCCAGCGCGCGGATGACCTCGCGCGGGAAGCGGTCGCCGCCTATCTTGAAGTGAACGAGCGAGCGCGCCGTCTGCGCGCCGTAGTATTTGTCTTCGGGCACCTCGATCTCGCCCATGCTGTCGGTTTCGATTCGATGCGACATGCTGCCTCCTGCGGATGCGTTGTAAGGGTATTGCTGGTTTATGAGTTCACCGGGCCGGTCGCCTCACCACGTGAGCACGATGCGGCCCACCGGGTCGCCCGCGCGCAGGGCGGCCAGCGCGTCGTTGGCGTCGGGCATCGGGGCTTCCTCGGTGATGACGGCGCGCACGCGGCCATCGTTCACCAGGCTCGCGGCATCGCTTACGTCGCGCACGGTGTGGTTGTGCGACGCGACGATCTGTATCCACTTGTAGACGAGTTGCGCGGGGTCGATTTCCACCTTCTGGCCGAAGGAATAGCCCAGGATGACGAGGCGGCCGCCGGGCCGGAGCAGGTCGATGCACTGCTGGAGCACGGGCGGCACGGCGGCTCCGCCGACGATCTCGAGCGCGATGTCCGCCCCGAAGCCGTCCGTGATGTCCATCACGGCCTTGACCGGGTCGGTCTCCATGGCGTTCACGGTCTCGAAGGCGCCCAGTTCGCGCGCCTTGGCGAGTTTTTCCTCCTTCACGTCCACGGCGATGACGTTCGCGCCCAGGTGGCGGAGGATCTGGAGGGCGTGCAGCCCCAGTCCTCCCACCCCGAATATCACGGCGCACTCGCCGAGTTCGGGCCGCGCCATGCGGATGGCGTGGAGCGGGGAGCCGAGCGTCCCGCCGATGAGAGAGGCCGCCGCCAGGGAGACGTTCTCCCCGATTTTGACGAGATTCCGCTCGGAAGCCGCGACGAGTTGGCCGAAGCCGCCGTCTATTTCGATGCCCAGCCGTCCCGGCGAGTTCAGGCACATCTCCTCATGGCCCAGGCGGCACATGCGGCAGCGCCCGCAGGTCTGTTTGCTCACGACGACCACGCGGTCGCCGGGGGCGACGGATTCGACTTCCGCGCCGACTTCCAGCACGACGCCGGAATTCTCGTGGCCGAGCATCAGGGGCGTGGGGGCCGACTTGACGCTTCCGTCCACTATCTTCAAGTCCGTCGCGCAAAGGCCGTTCGCCTTCGATTCGACGAGCACCTGGCGGGGGCCGATCTTGGGCTCGGGCGCCTCCTCATAGACGAGGGGTTTGCCGAACTCTTTAAGGATCATGGCCTTCATGGGCGGTTCCTCCGCATCTTTCGTGTAGGGGCAAAACCTCCGGCGATTCTAGCAGGCCGTTCATGGGGATGCCAGATGGGGGGTGGGGAGCGAGGGTTATTCCCGTAGGGACAGGTCGCGACCTGTCCCTACAAATCACATCCCCAGCCCGCCGTCGATTCGGAGCACGATGCCGGTCACGTAGCTCGCCTCGTCCGAAGCGAGAAAGACGAACCCCGCCGCCATCTCCTCGGGCTCGCCCCACCGGCCCAGGCAGATGCGCTCGAGATACTTCGATTCAAAGCGCTCGTCCGTGCGAATCGTCTCCGTCATCGGGGTGATGGCCGCGGGCGAGACGCAGTTCACGGTGATGTTGTGGCGTCCCAGTTCGCGGGCCGCGCTCTGCGTCGCGCCGACGATGCCCATCTTGGCGGAGGAGTAGTTGATCTGCCCGATGGTGCCGCGAAGCCCCGCGCCCGAGGTGACGTTGATGATGCGGCCCTCCTTCCGGGGGATCATGCGCTTGGCCGCCGCGTGGATGCCCGTCCAGGTGCCCTTCAAGTGCACGGCGATCACGGAGTCCCATTGTTCTTCGCTCATTTTGTGGAGCATGGCCGCGCGCACGATGCCGGCGTTGTTCACCATGACGTGGATGGGCCCGTGCGCGGCCTCGGACGCGTCGAGCGCGCCCTCGACTTCTTCGAGGCTGCTCACGTCGGCCTTGTGGAAGAGCGCCTCCCCCCCGGCTTCCCTTATCAGGCGCGCCGTCTCCTCGCCGCCTTCCTCGTTCATGTCGACGACGAGCACCTTGGCGCCTTCTTCGGCGAAGCGTTGGCAGACCGAGCGGCCGATGCCCTGCGCAGCGCCCGTGACGAGGGCGTTCTTGTCTTTCAGTCTCATGGAATTCCTCTCTTTCCGTTCTGTGGATTCAGTCCAGCCAGGCCTGTGCGCGGCCTTGGGTGACGACGCGGCCTTCCGAGTCTACCGCCTCGATATCGCAGGCGGCGTATTGGCGATCCATTTCTTGCGTGATGTCCGTGATGACGCCCCGGCAGGTGATGACCTCGCCCAGCTTCACCATGCCCTGAAAGCGCACCTCCAGCCGCTTGTAGCTTCCCGCGCCGAAGGTGGTTTCGACGAACTGCCCCAGAAAGCCCATCGAGAGCATCCCGTGGGCGATGACGCCCTCCAGACCGCCCGCCCGCGCCGCCTCGTCGTCATAGTGGATCGAGTTGTAATCCCCGCTCGCGCCGGCGTATTTCACGAGCTGCGTCCGCGAAACCGGGTCTTTCACGAGTTCGGGGAGTGCGTCGCCCTTCTGGTAGCTCATCGTCTCTCCCTCAGTTCCTGAATCGCCGGAGCGACACCCACTTGCCGCCTCCCACGCGAGCGCCGTCGCGCGCGTCGGTAAACTCGTATTCGCGTTCGACGAACACGAGGTCGCCCGTTCGGCCCGATTTTTCGGTGATGTCCACGATGGTGAAGGAGACGTCCAGCTCATCGCCCGCGCGGATGGGCCGCTCGACCTCGTAGACCTGCGAGGCATGAAGGCCCACGTCGCCGAAACCGGGCGGCAAGTCGGGATAGGCGTCCCTGGGCCGGAAGGTGGTGGGAAACGTCGGCGGCGCGATAGCGTCGGCTCCCCGGTAGGCGGGGTTATCGTCGCCGATTGCGTCCGCGAATTTCTCGACCGCCCCCTGCTCGACCCTCACGCGGTAGGGGCCGTGCTTTCGCCCCACCAGGGCGCGTATTTCCGGCGTGATTCTCGTGCTCATGCGGTTCCTCTCGTCAGGAATGAGTCTTTATCCGAACGTCAACGGCGATGCAGCCTTCCGCCGTGGCGATGAGCGGGTTCAAGTCCATCTCGGCGACATCGTTCCCGAGTTCCGTCGCCAGTTCGGAGATTTTGACCATTATATCGGATATGTGCGGGATTTGAACTTTCGGCCCGCCCCGGAAGCCGTCGAAGATGACGCGCGAGCGGAGTCTTGAGAGCACGCGCGCGGCCTCCCCGGCATCGAAGGGCGGCAGCAGGCGGGCCACGTCGTCCAACGCCTCCACGTACACCCCGCCCAGCCCCGCCGTGACGCACGGGCCGAACGTCGGGTCGTGCGATACGCCGACGAATAGCTCCAGGCCGCCTTCGACCATTTCCTGCACCAGGAGGCGGGCATCGTCCGTCAAGGCGAGGAGTTTTTCGGACCCGGCAAGCACGTCATCGATTGTATCGAGGTTCAGGAGCACGCCGCCCGCTTCCGTCTTGTGCGAAAGGAGTTCCGATACGACCTTGAGGGCGACGGGGGCCTGAAATTCCTCCCAGGCCATGAGTGCTTCATCCCCCGTATCCACGAGCGCTTCCCTGGGCCTCGGAATTTTGTAGAGGTCGAGAACCTTCGCGCAGGCTTCGGGTGGCAGAAAACCACTAACCAAGGGGGCGTGCTCCCGTATGATTCGTTTCGCTGCTTCCGCGCGTGCCGTGTCGATAGCGCAGGGACGGGATGCTGTCGCCTCGCGCGCGTTTTTCAAGGATAAGAGGGATTCCAGGCCGTGAATCGCTCTCGAATAATCCCCGAATACGGGCACGGAGGATTTCCTGAGCGCGTCTATCTGCTCGCGAGGCCCAGTCATCCAGGTGAATGCGACGGGCACGCGTGAGGCTTCGAAGAGCGCCTTAACTTCCTGTGCAATCTGCTCGCCCACGTGGTGGTAGACGCCCATCATGAAGAGCAGGGCGTCCACGTTCTTATCCCCCGCCACGGCTTCGCCCGCCGTCTTGAGGGGCTGGCTCTCGGGCTTGCTGACCATGAGGGATACGAGGTCGACGGGATTGTCCTTGGGCGCGTAGTCGGGCAGGACGCCCGCGAGTTTTTCCTGTGTGCCCTCCGCGAGGATCGGGAGCGTAAGCCCCGCCACGGTGGATAAATCCGCCGCGAGCGAGCCCAGCCCGCCCGAGAAGCTCAAAATCCCCACCCCGTTGCCTTGGATGGGTTTGCTGCGCGCGAGGAAATCCGCTGTCTCGATGAACTCGTCCATCGAGTCCGGCGTCTGAATCCCGTATTGCGCGGCGAAGGCGCCAAAAACGTCGCTCGAAGTCGTGATGGCGGCGGTGTGGCTTCGCGCGGCGCGCGCGCCCTCTTCCGTCTTGCCGCCCTTGAGGAGGACGATGGGTTTTTCCCGCTCCAGCGCGCGCAGGGCGGCGCGCCTCAGGCGCTCGCCGTCGCGCACCGATTCGAGATACCCGCAGATGACGCGCGTGTGCGGGTCGTCGATGAAGTATTCGACGCATTCGGCGAAATCAACGTCCACCTCGTTGCCGAGGCTCACGAGGCTGCTGATGCCGGAGCCGCTCTCCTGAAAGCCCGTGAGCATGCACGCCCCCATCGCCCCGCTCTGGGTGACGATGGCCACCGCCCCCGGTATGAGCGGGTCGTCGTCGCGGATGGATATCGTGAACGTGGCCATGAGCTTCGAGCGCACGTGCACCACGCCCATGCAGTTGGGGCCGAGGACGCGCATGCCGGACGCGTCGCGGAGCGCGAGGATTTTCTCCTGAAGCGCAACGCCCTCTGCGCCCGTTTCCGCGAAGCCCGACGTGATGACGGCGGCTGCCTTGACGCCGCGCTCCGCGCACTGGGCGAGGGCGGGTAGTACGTCTTCTCTCGGGGTGCAGATGAGCGCGAATTCGGGCGCTTCGGGCAGGGAGGCGACGTCCGCGTAGCATTTTAAGCCCGCTATCTCCTCGCGCCTCGGATTGATCGGGTAGATGGGGCCGGGAAAGCCGTAGCGCATCGTGAGCCTGAGAGGGATGCCGCCCAGGCGGTTGAGATCGGAGGCCGCACCCACCACCGCAAAGGATTTCGGGTGAAACAGGCTGTCCAGGGATTCGTGCGCGCTCATCGGGTGGAGATCAGGCGAGTCGGGCGCCAGCGGTGCCGACGGTGACGGCTGCGCCTTCCTGGTTCGTGAGCGAAACGTCGAAGAGATAGCGCGTCGCGCCGTCTTCAGGCGATTTTTCTTTGAGCACCGCCTTGAGCGTCAGAACGTTGCCCGGGAATATGGGCTTGACGAAAGAAACATCGATTTCTCCACCCGTGATGAAGCCCATCCCCAGGTGGTCGACCATGAGTTCGGTGATGAACGACACGGGGTGGCGGCCCGTCGCCACCGCGCGGGGGAGACCCGCTTTTCGCGCCACCTCATCATCGGTGTGGATGTTCTTCGTATCCACCCCGCCGGTGACGTAGCGGTTGAATTTCAGGATGTCCTCCCAGTCCACCTCGTGCGTCCGCTCGGGGAGAGCGTCTCCGATATTCATATTGTCGAGTTCTGCGGGCGTATTAATCATCTTCTCCGTGCTTTCTCGTGAGACTCAGGACGGAAGTGTGCGAGGAGGTGAGCAGGAGTTCCCCCGCCTCGTTCGTAACGGCGAGCTCGCTCACGATCCAGCCCTTCTCGCGCTTGACGTAGAGGTCGGTCACCGTGACTTTCTGGCGCACCGTTTCGCCGACCCGCACGGGCCGGTGGAAGCGGTAGCCGAGCTTGGCGTGGATGGTGCCGAAGCGCTTGTAGTTCTCATCGTAGATGGCGAGCAGGTCGTTGATGAAGATCATGGGCGGCGCGATGGCGCAGCCAAAGGGCGATTCGCCCGTATACCACTCCCGCTTTGCGCCCACGGCGTCGCAGTGCGCGTCCACCATCGCTTGCGTCACCGTGAGGCTGCGCTCGCCGATCGTCATGCCGACTTCCAGGTTCTCCCAGACGAAATCGGGCTTTTCGTTCATGGCTGACAGCCTCCTGAGTTCTCTTTATTCCGGGGTTGTTGAAAAAGCCCCTGATTTCGTGATTCCACGTATGGAGCCGACCATAAAGGGATGAAACTTTATTCCTCCCTTGCAGAGCACCAATCAACCACTCCCCCCTTGAGGGGGAGTCGATGAAGCCGAGCGTTTTTTGCGAAGGCTGAATCGGTGGGGGGTAAAATGTGTTTTATTGCCATTTCGAATTATACCCCCCACCGAATCGCTTTCGGGCTTACGCCCTCAGCTCTTCGACTCCCCCTCAAGGGGGGAGTGATTCTTGCTCATTCATCGGTCGGGCAAATCTTCGTTCTTAGAGTCTTTTCCACCAACCCCCTCAAGGGGGGAGTGTAGTCTCTTTCCTCCCCAGTCGGCTCTACACGCCGAATCACGAAATCGAAGGTTTTTCAACACTTTTGTCCTCAGGCCCTGGGAAGGTCTCGGGCCAGTCCGCCACCACTTCCGCGAGATAGGCTTTCAGATTCTCGGGGTCCTGCCTGCGGCCGATGGTGATGCCCGATATCGTTTTCGGCTCATCCAGCGGAATGCGCAGGGCGTCCTGAAAGCGGTTTCTCATGTTGAAATAGGTGATGACCATCGTGAGTTCGACGAACTCCCGGTCATCGTAGTGGCGCCGCACTTCCTCGAACACGTCGTCGCGCGTCTTGGCGGTGTTCAGCGTCACGTGCTCCGCCCACAGGACGGCGGCCTTCTCCCTTGGGGTCATGGTTTCGGAGTCCATATAGGCGTCCGAGCAGATTTCCTGCACCTGCGCTTCCGTCACCCCGGCGTCTCGACCGAGCGCCGTGTTGTGCCCGAGTCAGTAGTCGCACCCGTTCAGGTGGCTCGTCTTGATGACGGCGATCTCCTTGATCCTGGTGGGCAGCACCGTGCCCAGCCCCTCGCGCATGAGCGTTACCGTGAGCGGCAGGATGACCTTGGCGACGTGGGGCTGATAGGCCATGACGGCGAAGGAATTCGCCACGCGGCCGAGCATCTTCGTCACGCCCTCGAAGAGTTTCGCGGCTTCGCCTTCCGCCTCCTCGACCTGAATCGGTTTCATGTAGTTCATACGCGCGTCCTCCGCTTTATTCGACCGGCGGCCAGATGCGCTTGCCGCGTGTCGGCGAGCCGGGGGCGTGGAGCAGGCGCTGGCATACGTGGTACGACCAGTCGTTCTCGCCGGGGAAGAGCTTGTCCGCGCGCGGGAAGTGCTCGAGAACCATCTCCAGCGAAACGAACTCGTAAAAAATGGAGTGCTTCGCCCATCCCGCCACGGAGACGAGCTTGCGCGTGCCCACGCAGCCGCGCATGTACTTCATCGCGGGCAGGCGGTCCTGCGCGTACCACGAGCTGAGATCAAAATCATCCTCCGGCGTGAAGCAGTTGAAGGTTCCCATCTGGAGGATTGGCGCGGGCACGCCGCCCACCGCGCGCGTGGCGGCGGCGGGGCCGTTCACCCGGTCCACCTCGGTGAAGATGCCCGTGCGCTCGCCGATTCGCTTGGCGATCATCGCCTTCGTCTCGTCCGAATAGGTCTCCGCGAGCTGGGCGGGGTTGGGACTCAGGAACACCTCGGCGCTCGCGCCGCCGAAGAGCAGCAGAAACTCCGTGCCGCTCGGGATCGAGGGGTCGTCCGTGTAGGCCAGATGGTCTTTTTTCTTGGACTTGGGCGATTCGCGGTCCACGAGTTCATAGTGGGCCGCCCACATGTAGCCGGGGCGTTTGAGCGCTTCCTTGATGTGCGTGTGGTGGAGCCAGTCGTTGTATCCGGCCTCGTCTTCTTTCGGCAGATCGTACCAGGTCGCCCAGATGCTTCTGTCCATGCGGTGTCTCCCAGGGATATCGAATAATGGATATTAAGCGTTCCGTTCTTCCAGGACGGCGCGGAGGCATTTGATGCCCATCATAAGCGAGGGGCCGCCGGCCGGGAAAATGAGGCACTGCACGGCCTCGAATATCTCATCCTCGGTGGCTCCTAAGTCCAGCGCGCGGCGGATGTGGTTCTTGACGTAGGTATCCACCTCCGTACCGGGGAGGCGCACGCAAAGGGCGGTGATGATGATGATCTCGCGCATCTTTTCAGAGAGCGCGCCCTCGCGCTTGATGACGTGGTTGTAGAGCGCGCTCTGGCGCACGTGGTATTCGGGGTCTTTGTTGATGTAGAACTCCTGCTCGGGCAGCACCCAGCCGCGGTCGGCGACGGTCTTCTCGATCAGGGCCTTCTTCTCGGCGTCGTCCATGTTCGGTCTCCATCGTGGTGATCTGGGAGCGGGCCGTGGGTTGCCCGGCGCGCGAACCGGCCCCCACCGGGGGCGGGCCGCATTCCCGCACGAGACGTAGTCCGGGCGTTCCTGTGAGAAATAGTATGAAACCCGAACGGATTCGGGATGGTTTGTAGTGTGCCGCCAGGGACTCGAACCCTGGACCTACGGATTAAAAGTCCGTTGCTCTACCAGCTGAGCTAGCGGCACAAGAGAAAAGAGATTTACGACGCGTCGGCTCGTAAGTCAAGCCGTCCGATGAAACCGCGAACGGTGAAAGGCGGAATTCGGCTGCTCGCGCCGCCGTTGGCTTGACGAAGGCGGGGGCGGTGTGTTCAATACCACCCTCATGGGGAACGCGAGCCTCACCAGGGTTGCATACTCCTTTCAGCCGACGTAGCTCAGACAGGTAGAGCAGCTGATTCGTAATCAGCAGGTCACCGGTTCAAGTCCGGTCGTCGGCTCCAGCAAAAGTCATTTCTGGTTCATCCATCCGAGGTGTTGCATGGCGAAAAGAAACAGCGTGGGCGTCATCGGCCTGGGCCGCATGGGGAATCCCGTGGCGCAAAGGTTTATCGGGGCGAAGATGCCCCTGATGGTCTGGGACGTTTCAGAGGAAAGGCGGGAGCCCTTCGAGGGAGCCGAGGACGTCGCCATCGCCACGCCGCGCGAGATAGGGGAATCCTGCGCGGTCGTCTTCTTCGTCGTTCCTTCATCGGAGGAAATTGCCGCGTGTTTCCGGGGAAAGGACGGCCTGCTCAAAAACCCGGGAAAAGGCCTCGTCGTCTACGACCTCACGACGTCCGACCCGGCGAAGACCAAGCGCCTTGCGAAGCGCGCCGAGCGCGCGGGGCTGGGCTATCTCGACGCCGGCATGAGCGGCGGGCCCGGCAACATCCTGGAGGGGAAGCTCACGCTCATGATCGGCGGAGACGAGAAGCTCCTCAAGCGAACGAGGCGATACCTCAAGCCCTTCGTGGATCACGTCTTCCATCTGGGTGCGCTGGGCTCGGGCCACACCATGAAGCTCATCCACAACATGGTGCTCCACACGATGTTCCTGGCGACGTGCGAGGGAGCGCGCCTCGTCGAGCGGCTCGGGATGCGGGTCGAGGACATGATCGACATCTTCAACGCGTCGACGGCCTACAGCTACGCGAGCCGCCACCGGTTTCCGAACAACATCCTCTCGGGCACGTGGAACGGGCAGGCCCGCATCTACAACCTGCAAAAAGACGTTGGCCTCGCCGTCGGCATCGGGCGAAAGCGGGGCGCGGACATCCAGTTGGCCGAGGGTACGCTCTCGTTTTTGAAAAAGGCCGTCGAGCGGGGGATGATCGAGGAGGACCTGACGCTTCTCTACCGCGATTTCGACGAGATCCAGAAGATGGACGCGCCGGAATAGGGGAAAAAGGGGCCGTTCCCGACCGGGATGCGGTTTGACGCAGGCGATCCCTGAAAGTAGAATACGCGCGCTTGTGAATCAGGGCAGAGATACAATTTTACTCAAAACGGAAAACTCATCCGCATCGTCTCTCATCGCCGTTCACGCGATCCGGCGGTTTCGGATAATTTTTCGGGGTCGCGGCCCCGGCTGTTTGATTTTTACGACCTGAATCGGAACATTCCATTCCCATCAAGGAGAAAACGAAATGGCATTCGAACTTCCCGCTCTCGATTACGACTACAGCGCACTGGAGCCGCACATCGACGCGCGCACGATGGAGATTCACCACACCAAGCACCACAACACCTACCTCACGAACCTGAACAACGCCATCGCCGGCACGGACCTCGAAGGCAAGAGCATCGAGGACATCCTCGGCAACCTCTCGCCGGATCAGGGCGGCCTGAACTTCAACGGCGGCGGCTACGACAACCACTGCATCTTCTGGAAGAACATGAGCCCCAGCGGCGGCGGCGAGCCGGGCGGCGACCTGGCAGCGGCCATCGGCGATTTCGCGGCCTTCAAGGAGGAGTTCTCCACCAAGGCGGTGACCGTGCAGGGCAGCGGCTGGGCGTGGCTTTGCACGAAGCCGGGTTCGGGCAGCGTCGAGATCAAGCAGATGCCCAACCAGACCAGCGTGCGCACCGAGGGCTACGTGCCGCTTCTGGGCGTGGACGTCTGGGAGCACGCTTATTACCTCAACTACCAGAACCGCCGTCCCGACTACGTTGCCGCATGGTGGAACGTGGTGAACTGGGACGACGTCGCCGCGCGCTTCGCGGCCGCCAAATAGGAGGGTTGTATCATGGCACTGAGCGTAGGTGATGCGGCTCCCGAGTTCGAGCTGCCGAGAACCCTCGCCGAGGGCGACACGATCAAGCTGAGCGATTACCGGGGCAAGAAGAACGTCCTGCTTTGCTTCTACCCGTTCGATTTCTCCTCCGTCTGCAGCGAGCAGCTGCCCGCCTATCAGGCGGAGAAGGCGAAGTTCGACAATGCGGACTGCGAGGTCATCGGCATCAGCGTGGACAGCCCCTTCGCGCACGCCGCCTGGGCCGAGCAATACGGCATCGAGTTCCCGCTGCTGAGCGATTTCTTCGGCAAGGGAACGTGCGCGGCCTATGGACTCTTGAACGACAAGGGGTTCAGCAACCGCGCGGTGATACTCGTCAACAAGGACGGGAACGTCGCCTATATGGAGCAGACGGCCGCTCCGCCCGAGAAGCCCGACGACGAGAAGCTCTTCGCGGCGCTCGAGGGTCTGGGCTAGGCCGGTCTTTGTACCTGATGTTCCTGGGCGCGGGGTGGACATGCCCCGCGCCCGTTTTTTTGCGTCTCGCATACTGGCGGCGTCCGCCTGAGGGAGGAGGGAAGGGATGAACGGGTTGTCCGCCGTCATCGATGGCATCGTCTCCGCCGGAGTGAGCATATCCATCGAGCTCTATCCGCCCAAGGGGCGCAAGGCGGTGGAGCGCACCCTGCGCGAGGTGGAGGCGATTCACGAGGCGATGGACGTCGCTTTCATTTCGGTGACTTACGGAGCGGGCGGCTCCACGCAGGAGGGCACGCTCGAGTTGGTGCTGGAGCTGGCGAGGCGCTATCCGCGTCGCGTCGTGGCGCACCTCACCTGCGTGGGCGCGAACGAAACGGAACTCAAGCGCCTGCTGGACGTTTATGGGGATAACCGGGTGTGCGACTTCCTGGCGCTACGCGGAGACATCCCGGAAGGCATGACGCGCGATGAGGCCGTGGCCGGCGGGTTCCGCTATGCCGCCGACCTCGTGCGGTGGCTCTGTAACTTCGACTGGCTCCACTCCATCGGCGTGGCCTGCTACCCCGAGGGCCACCCCGAAACGCCCGACAAGAGCGCGGATATGGATCACTTCATCCGCAAGGTCGACGAAGGGGCCAGCTACGCGATTTCGCAGTTCTTCTTCGAAGCGCACGTCTGGGAGCGGTTCAGGGAGCAGGCGGCGATTCGGGGCGTCCCGGTTCCCGTGTCGCCGGGCATCCTGCCCGTGCGCGACCTGGGCCAGGTCCAGCGTTTCGCGGAAAAATGCGGGGCGAGCGTGCCCAAAAGCGTCGTCGATGCGTTGGCGCCCTACGAGAATGACCCCGAGGCCTTTCTGGAAAGCTCGGCCGATCTGGCGGCGTTCCAGATTTGGGAGTTGATGGAACTGGGCGTCAACCATTTTCACGTCTACGCCCTCAACCGCTCGGACATCATCCTGCGCATCGCGGACAGGATGGGCTGGCGCAGGTAGGGTTCGGCGCGGTGCGCTGTTCATCCGACCTCGTTTTAGCGAAAAATCATGGAATCGCCACCTGTTTGTAACACCTCTCCTGGAAATTTTCTCTATATTGCATCTTCTGGCGGGTTTCGGCATGGATGTTTTGCCAGTTGTTGGCAGACGGCTCCTTTCGTATCGGGAGATGCCGATCTTTTTTGCAATCCATAGGAGATGGATGAGATGGGTCCGATGAAAAATTCCGCTTCATTCTTGAAGAGATGCTTCAGTGCGCTGCTCGGCGCGACCGCGCTGTTCGTGCTGACGGCGGGCGCAGCCGCAGCGGATAAACCCTTCACCTTCGTGGCCTTGGGCGACATGCCTTACGGGGAGCCCGCGAAGGTCTACCCGCCGTTCAAGGCGCTGATCGGCCAGATCAACGCGCTCAAGCCTGCTTTCACGGTCCACGTCGGAGACACCAAATCGGGCTCTACGCCCTGTTCGGACAAGATGCTGCTCGACCAGCTCGATTTCATGAACTCCTTCGAAGCCCCGATCGTCTACACGCCCGGCGACAACGAATGGACCGACTGCCACCGTAAAAAGGCTGGCCGTTTCGATCCGGTAGAGAGGCTCGCTTTCTTGCGGAAGCACTACTTCTCCCGCGGCCCGCAATCACTCGGCAAGGTTCCCATGAAGCTCGAGCGCCAGTCGGACCTGATGAAGGGATTTAAGGAATACCCCGAGAATGCGCGCTTCGTGAAAGAGGGCGTCCATTTCATCACGGCGCACGTTGTCGGCTCGAACAACAACTTCGAGGTGCGCGACCCGCGCGCCGCCCGGGAGTTCTTCGCCCGCGATAGGGCGAACGTCGCCTGGCTGAACGCGGGTTTCGATAAAGCCATCGCCGGGAAGGCCAAGGCGCTCGTACTCGTCATCCACGCCGATATGTTCAAGCCCGGGTTTTTCAGAGCGAAGAAAGAGGCGTTCTCGGGCGCGTCGGGATTCAAGAGTTTCGGCGATGCGCTGATCAAAGCGGCCGCCGCGTTCAAAAAGCCGGTTTTGCTGATCTACGGCGACACGCACGTCTATGACATCATGCGCCCGTTCCGGAAAAAAGCGCCGAACGTCGTAGCGCTACAGGTCTTCGGCGCAAAGCACATGCACGCCGTGAAGGTGATGGTGGACACCAGAACGTCGGGCGTCTTCGCGATTCTCCCGGTCATGAACAAGGCGCTCAAGTACTAGGGCGTTTCTGCGTGCGACTGGAGATTCAAAGGGGTGTGTGAATGGGGTTTTGAAAAAGCCCTCTCTGCCTCATCCTGAGCAGGCGCGTAAGCACCGTATCGAAGGCCAAACGTGATTGATGAATGAGCGTTTGCTCTCACCCCGGCGCGAGGCCGTTCGACTCTCCTCGCCCTTCGATACAAACACTCCTTTCTCAGTCACGTTTTACCTGCGGCGGCTACTCAGGGTGAGGAAAGAGACGTTGGCGGTTTGCGGGGGGTCGCGCCTGCTGGGGTTTTTCAACAGACCCTGAACACGTCCCCTAATCCAGCGGGGCGGGGAGTTGGGATTCTCCCATCAGGTATTCATCCACGGCGCGGGCGCAGGAACGGCCGTCGGCAATCGCCCACACCACGAGGGATGCGCCGCGCATCATGTCACCCGCCACGAAGACGCCGGGCGCGTTCGTCATCCACTTGTCATCGCGGCTCACCGCGCCGCGCCCGGTGCGCTCGAGCGCCAGTTCATCGAGCAACGGGTGGCAGTCGGGACCCTGGAAGCCGATCGCCAGGAGGACGAGGTCTGCGTCGATTCCCTCTTCCGTGCCCGGAATCTCGGTGAAGATGACTCTTCCGCCCTCATCGTGGGATTCGTTCACCTTTACGGTGTCGATTTTCTTGACTTGGCCGTTTTCGCCCAGGAACCGGCGGGTCTGAATCTGGAAGATACGCTCCCCGCCCTCTTCGTACATGGGCGCGGTGCGGAAGATGTTCGCGTAGTTCGGCCAGGGGTCGTTCAGCGGGTCCCGCTTGTCCGGCGGGCGCGGATGGTACTGGAACTGCCGGACGGATTTCGCTCCCTGCCTGTGCGCGGTGCCCACGCAGTCGGCGCCCGTATCGCCGCCGCCGATGACGACCACGTGCTTATCCTTCGCGGTAATGAATTCCTCATCCGGTATTTCCTCTCCCGCGAGCCTGCGGTTCTGCATGGTGAGGTAGCGCATGCCGAAGTGGATGCCGTCCATCTCGCGGCCCGGAATCTGCAAATCCCTGTGTTGCAGAGCGCCTGCGGCCAGTACGATGGCGTCGAATTCTTCCTGTAGTTCGGATACCTTGGGGTCGACGCCCACGTTCGCGTTCACGCGGAACGTCACGCCTTCTTCTTCCATCTGCTGCGTGCGGCGGTCGATATAGGTCTTGTCCATCTTGAAGTCCGGTATCCCGTAGCGCATGAGCCCGCCGAGCTTGTCGTCGCGCTCGAACACGGTGACGTGGTGCCCCGCCCAGTTGAGCTGCTGGGCGGCGGCCAGACCCGCCGGGCCCGAACCCACGACCGCGGCTTTCTTGCCGGTGCGCACTGCAGGCGGTGTCGCCTTCACCCAGCCCTGCTCGTAGGCATGCTCGATGAGGGATTTTTCGATCTCCTTGATCGTCACCGGAGAGTCGTTGATCGTGAGAACGCACGAGTCTTCGCACGGCGCCGGACAGAGCCAGCCCGTGAATTCGGGGAAATTGTTCGTCGCGTGGAGCCGCTCGATGGCGTCTTTCCACAAGTCGCGATAGACCAGATCGTTCCAGTCGGGGATCAGGTTTCCCAGCGGGCATCCCTGATGACAGAAGGGAATGCCGCAGTCCATACACCGCGCGCCTTGTTGTTTCAGCGTCTCGTGCGGCGTGGGCAGATAGACGACGTCCCAGTCGTGGACGCGCTCTTCCACGGGCCTCGTCCTGGGCACTTCCCTTCCGAATTCCACAAATCCCGTCGGCTTACCCATGGGCGCCCTCCATCACGGCTTCCTCCCACGGGATGCCTTTTTCTTTGGCCTCTTCCATCGCGGTGAGCGCGCGCTTGTAGTCGCGGGGCATCACCTTGGCGAATCGCGGCTGGTGTGCATCCCAGGCGTCGAGAATCTCCCTGGCCCGCGCACTGTCCGTATATTCGATGTGTTTCTTGATGAGGTCCTTGACTTCCTCTACGTCGTCGGGCGCCTGCAGCGGCTCGATGTCCACCAATTCCGTGTTGCAGAGCCTGGCGAAATCGCCGGCCTCATCGAGCACGTAGGCGACGCCGCCCGACATGCCCGCGGCGAAGTTCCGGCCGGTCTTGCCCAGGATGACGACGCGGCCGCCCGTCATGTATTCACAGCCGTGGTCACCCACGCCCTCCACCACCGTGTGCGCGCCGCTGTTTCTCACGCAGAACCGTTCACCGGCCACGCCCCGGAAATACGCTTCTCCCGAGGTGGCCCCGAAGAGCGCCACGTTACCGATGATGATGTTCTCCTCGGGCACGAAGCCCGCCCCCTTTGGGGGGGAGGCGATCAGTTTCCCGCCCGAGAGTCCTTTGCCCATATAATCGTTGGCGTCGCCCTCGAGCGAGAGGGTCATTCCCTTCGGGATGAAAGCGCCGAAGCTCTGCCCGGCGGAGCCGGTGAAGTGAATGCGGATGGTGTCTTCCGGCAGTCCTTCTCCGCCGTGCTTGCGCGTTATCTCGGAACCCGTGATGGTGCCTACCGTCCGGTGCGTGTTGCGGATGGGAAGCTCGAAAGCGACCGGCGTCTTGTTCTCGATCGCATCCTGGCACCGGGGCAGCAACTCCCGCATGTCGAGCGAGCGTTCGAGGCCGTGATTCTGCTTGGTGGTTTGGCGGATCGCCGCGTCGGGGCCGGCGTCGGGCTTATGGAGGATAGCCGAGAAATCAAGGCCCTTCGCCTTCCAGTGGTTCACCGCCTTTTTGGTGTCGAGCCTGTCCACGTGCCCGATCATTTCCTCCATCGTGCGGAAGCCGAGCCTGGCCATGTATTCGCGCACCTCGTCGGCGATGAAGCGGAAGAAGTTCTCTACGAACTCAGGCTTCCCGTCGAATTTCTCCCTGAGTTTCGGGTCCTGGGAGGCGACGCCGACGGGGCAGGTGTTCAGGTGGCACACGCGCATCATGATGCAGCCCATCACCACGAGTGGCGCGGTGGAAAAACCGTATTCATCAGCCCCTAAAAGAGCGCCTATGATCACGTCGCGCCCGGTCTTCATCTGCCCGTCCACCTGGACGGCCACCCGGTCGCGCAGCCTGTTGAGCACGAGGACCTGCTGCGTTTCTGCCAGTCCCAACTCCCACGGGGTGCCCGCGTGGAGGATGCTCGTGATGGGGGAGGCGCCCGTTCCGCCGTCGTGGCCCGAAATGAGGATGGTGTCGGCATGGGCTTTCGAGACGCCTGCCGCCACGGTGCCGACGCCGACTTCCGAGACGAGCTTCACGTGAACGTCCGCCCGGGGGTTCGAGTTCTTGAGATCATAGATTAACTGCGCCAGGTCCTCGATCGAGTAGATGTCGTGGTGCGGCGGCGGGGAGATAAGACCCACCCCAGGGGTGGAGTGCCTCGTCTTGGCGATCCACGGGTAGACCTTGTAGCCGGGGAGTTGTCCCCCCTCCCCGGGCTTGGCGCCCTGGGCCATCTTGATCTGCAGATCGGTGCAGTTGACCAGATACTCGCTCGTCACGCCAAAGCGTCCCGACGCCACCTGGTGGACCGCACTTCGCCGGAAGTCGCCGTTCTCGTCGGGCGTGTAGCGGTCGGCGTCCTCCCCGCCTTCGCCCGAGTTGGACTTGCCGCCGATGCGGTTCAGGGCGATGGCAAGCGCCTCGTGGGCTTCTGAACTCAAAGCGCCGTAGGACATGCCGCCCGTGCTGAAGCGCCTCATGATCTCCTCTACCGGTTCCACCTCTTCGATGGGAACGGGTGTTTCCGCCCAATGGAAGTCCAGAAGCCCGCGCAGCGTGGCCAGATGCTTGTTCTGGTTGTCGACCTTGTCGGTGTATTCCTTGAAAATCTCATACCGCCCCGACATCGTGGAGTGCTGGAGCTTGAAGACGGTCTCGGGGTTGAACAGGTGGAATTCCCCGTCCCTGCGCCACTGGATGTCTCCGCCGCCTTCGAGTTCCTGGGAGCCCACGGGCCTTTCGGGGTAGGCGTTCCTGAGGCGCTTCAAGGTTTCTTCGGCCACGACGTCGATGCCGATTCCGCCGATGCGCGAGGCCGTCCAGGTGAAATATTTCTTCACGAAGTCGCGCTTCAAGCCGATGGCCTCGAATATCTGCGCCCCGCGATACGACTGGATGGTGGAAATACCCATCTTCGACATCACCTTGAGGATGCCCTTGTTGAGCGCGGTAATGTAGTTCTTCCGGGCCGCGTCGGGCTCGATGTTCTCGAGAAGCCCGTTTCTGATCATGTCGTCGATGGTCTCGAAGACGAGATACGGGTTGACGGCCTCGGCGCCGAAGCCGAGCAACAGGCACATGTGATGCACCTGGCGCGCTTCCCCTGTTTCGAGGAGTAGCCCGATGCGCGTCCGCGTTCCCTGCCGTACCAGATGGTGATGGACGCCGGCGGTGGCCAGAAGCGCGGGGATGGGGGCGTAGTTTTTCGACACGCCGCGATCCGATAAGACGATGAAGCTGTAGCCCTGTTCGATGGCGCGGCTGGCCTTTCTGCACAAATCGTCCATCGCCTGCTTGAGGCCGGCCGGGCCGTCCTCGGCCCGGAAGAGGATGGGCAGGGTGACCGCCTTGAGGCCCGGCTGCCGGATGTGGGCGAGCTTGTAGAAATCCTCGTTGCCCAGGATGGGGGAGTCGAGCCTCACTTGCTGGCAGGAATCCGGCTCTGGCGCGAGCAGGTTCCTCTCCGGCCCGATAGTAGCGGATACCTGCGTGATGATTTCCTCGCGTATGGCGTCGATGGGAGGGTTCGTCACCTGGGCGAAGAGCTGTTTGAAATAATCGTAGAGAATACGCGGGCGATTCGAGAGAACGGCGAGAGCCGCGTCGTTGCCCATCGATCCCGTGGGGTCGTTTTTCAGGTTCACCATCGGGCCGATGAAAAACCTTAAATCCTCCTGCGTATAGCCGAATACTTTTTGTCTTTCGAGGATGCTCTGATGATCCGATTCGGGAAGCTGCGGAGCGTCGGGCAGCTTGTCGAGATGCAGCAGATGCTCGTCCAGCCATTCCCTGTATGGATGCTCGGAGGCGTAGCGCGATTTGATTTCCTCATCATCGACGATGCGGCCCTCTTCGGTGTCCACGAGCAGGATGCGCCCCGGATGGAGGCGTTCTTTGATTTTCACGTTCTCGGGCGGGATGTCGAGAACGCCCACCTCGGACGCCATGACGAGCAGATCGTCATGTGTGACATAGTATCTGGCAGGCCGCAGGCCGTTTCTGTCCAATGCGGCGCCGATGACCGAGCCGTCAGTGAAAGTGATGCAGGCGGGCCCGTCCCACGGCTCCATCAGGCTGGCGTGAAACTCGTAGAAGGCTTTTCGCTCCTCGCTCATGGATTCATGGCCTTCCCAGGGCTCAGGAATCATCATCAACACGGCATGGGCCATTTCCCGGCCGGCCATGTAGAGGAACTCCAGCACGTTGTCGAAGATCGCCGAATCGCTGCCGCCCTCGACGATGATGGGCAGGATTTTCTCCAGATCAGGCAGGTGAGGGGATTCGCACAGCGCTTCTCTGGCCCGCATCCAGTTGATGTTGCCTCGCAGGGTGTTTATCTCGCCATTGTGGGCGAGGTAGCGATACGGGTGCGCCAGGGGCCAGGAGGGGAACGTGTTGGTGGAGAATCGCGAGTGAATCAGCACCAGGCCCGACTCCATGTCCGGGTCCTTGAGATCGGGGTAAACTTTCTCGAGTTGTTTCGCGGTCAGCATCCCCTTGTAGACCAGCGTGCGCGCCGAGAGCGAGGGAATGAAGAACTCGTCCCTGTCTCGGATGTCCGACTCGCGAATCGCGTGTTCCACGCGCTTTCTGATCACGAAGAGCCTGCGTTCAATCCCCATGGAGTCGAGGGATTCATCGAATCCACCGATGAAAACCTGGCGCAATTGCGGTGCGGCTTCGAGGGCTGTGGAGCCGAGCGAGGAGAAGTCGTTCGGCACCGGCCTCCAGCCGAGAACGTCGGCGCCTTCCTCGTAGACGATGGACTCGAATATCTGTTCGCATTCGTTCACCTGGCTCGGGGATTTGGGGAGAAACACCGAACCCACCCCGTAGCGGCCCTCCGCCGGGATTTTGATTTTTTCCGCTTCGCATGTCTTGCGCAGGAATTTGTCGGGTATCTGCATCAAAACCCCCGCACCGTCGCCCGTGTTGATTTCAGAACCCGTGGCGCCCCGGTGGGCGAGATTGCGCAGGATGGTGAGGGCTTTTTCGATGATGTCATGGGACTTGCGCCCCTTGATGTCCACGACGAAGGCCACGCCGCATGCGTCGTGTTCGAAGGCAGGATCATACAGACCCTGTTTTTGTAAGGGTTTTCTCATTGCTTCACCAGCTTTCTTTCTAAGAGAGTTTCTCGGGTAATTCCCCGTTTGCCCATTTCACGGGGAATTCCTGAATACGTCTTATGGACATCGCGTGATGATTTCCATGAAACGGACTTCAAGTATAACATGCCCTGAAAAATAAGACAAACTAAAATATTTAATGTATTGCATTAGAGATATTTATATTATACCCTTTTCTCATGAACATCGAATCCTTGAGGCTCTATTGCCGAATCATCCAGGAGAGGAGTTTTTCCAAGGGGGCCGCTCAAAGCGGGGTGACCCAGTCCGCGGCGAGTCAGGCGCTTCGCCAGCTTGAGGGGGATTTGAGCGTCGAGTTGCTCGACAGAAGCAAGCGGCCATTCGGCATCACCGAAGAAGGCGCTCGTTTCTATGAGGCGTGCCGGAAACTTCTGGGGGAATTCGATCAGGTTTGTGCGGAAATATCACACGGCATCGGCGAGGTGCACGGCGAGGTGCACGTCGCGGCTATCTACTCGGTGGGGCTTCATCAGATGGGCGCTTACATGCAGCGTTTCCGCTCGCTGTATCCCCAGGCGCGGGTTCGTCTCGAATGCCTCCACCCTGAGAAGGTGGTGCAATCCGTTCTGGACGATACGGCCGACGTCGGGGTTCTCTCCTATCCCCCGCGGGAGAAGGCGCTCCGTGTCGTGCCCTTCAAGGAAGAGCCCATGTTCTTCGTCTCTCATCCGGGGCATCAACTCGCCTTTCGCCACGCGGTGAGGCTCTCCGACCTGGCGAGCGAGCCGTTCGTGGCGTTCGATGGCGACCTCCCCATCCGCAGCGCGATCGACAGGGTCTTGCGCAAGGCTGGTGTGAGGGTGGACGTCGTCATGGAGTTCGACAACGTGGAGAGCATCAAGGAGGCGCTCTTCATCGACACCTGGGTGAGCATTCTCCCTGGTTCGGCCGTTCACAACGAGCGGGCCATGAACACGCTGGCGGTTTTGCCCTTCGAGGGCGAGCGCATCATCCGGCCTTTGGGCCTTGTCTACAGGCGCGACAAGCCGCTCCACGGCGGCGTGAAGCGCTTCATCGAGCTTTTGGGCAGAGAGCTCGACTAACGCCAACCTCTCCGTATCTCCTCTTTTATCAACGACTTGCACACCTCTATCCCCTTCCTAGATATTTCTGGATATTTTTCTTGACATAATAGTTATATATAGATATATTGCCGTTGCCTGATATGTGAATAAGAATATCACGCACAGGCGGATCAACGTGTTATCTGGTTGATATTGAATTGATTATGATGAAAAAAGGAAATTCCATGAATTTATCGAAAAACCCCGCCAATTTATCTAAATTTATCGAATTTTTCGGAAATTCGCCTTGCCCGGATGATCCGTCCCGCGAAATCCCACCTTTTTCCCCACCGAACACGGCGCCTCGAACCGCCCGCGGGGCGCCCCCCTCCGAAACCAACGCACCTTCAAGACCGCGCGGGTCATCCGGGTCTTTATTACGCCGCCTCGGAGGCGCGCCGCATCTGCGCCCGGGAGGGACGTCGTGAACGAAACCGCTTCTTTCATCGGAACCCATGAGCGCACGCTCTCGGACCTCGTGGATGAGGGCTTCGGCCTGCCCGAAGAAGCCGCCCTGCTCGTCTACCGCGACCGCACCCGAGAGAAGCGCGTGAGCCTCATCTTCCCGACGATAAGGTCCGCCCGCGCCCGCGCCGACGCCCTCGTCAGGATGCGGAAAACCCGCCGTCGCGACCTGGTCCTCCGCCCGCTCGCCGAGGCGCTTTCCTGATGCCGCCCCCGAAGAATATCCGAGGGAGCAAAAGGCGGCAGAGAAGAACGAAACACGCCCCGCTCGATCCCAGGACGCCGCGCCGCATTCTCGAGGAAGAGGCGTTTCTCACCAAGCCGATGCTCGCCAGGGTGCTCGGTTACAAGAGCTACCGCACGCTCGACGCCATCATCGCCGAGGACTGCGCGAGCGACGCGCCCTGCCTCCGGCCCGTATACCTGCGCCGCCCGCCCCCGCGCGCGGGCGCGAGGCAGCCCGAAGGCCACCCCTCCTTCAAGAGCGCGCGCTTCCGCCGCGAGGACGTGCTCGCCTACGTCGAGAAGATGACGGAGGATTTCCCCCACGACCTCGAATGGAAATTCGGCGGCATGAGGGAGAGCGATTTCGGATAAGGATGGGCGGGTTTGCGCTTTCGATTGAAGAGGAGAGACATCGCTTTTGCCAGAGCGAGTTGCATGTATTCAGCAGATGCTCTAAGAATATTAAGCCACGAGGATAACACGTCACCGGGAAAACTTATGAGTGAACGGCCGACACCTCGTGAGCGTCTGGAACAACGTGATTTCCTCATCCAAAATCGAAAACTCGATATATGGCACCATGCGATATCCCAACTAAAATGGGTGTTTTTGACCATCATTGTCTGGTTTGCTTACCTTGCGATAGATTCCATTGCGGGAAAATCGACGATACTTGAAATTGGAATCAAGGCGATAGCCCGCGTCGTTTCGGGAAAGCTGGAAAGTTTCCTGCTTATTGCGTTGCTCATCGCTCTTATGGGATGGCGGTTTGAGAGGTCCCTCAGAAGAAAAACGATAGAGCAATTTCATGACATTCGTGAAAGGTATGAGAAACTGATAGATCCGAACCGCAGTTCCAGCCGCCTCACTCGTCAAGGCTGCTCCAGGCCGGAGGATTAGTCGAATGATAGGGGTAGACGCTTTTCATGTCCTGAGGTTTTGTCTCGTTTTGTTCATTGCTTGGCTGATTTGGTATCAGTTCTGGATTCCTTATCGCGTCGATTATTTCAGGCAAAGGCTGTTCAAGCTCAGAGATGAACTGTTTGAATACGCGAACGCGGGAGGCATAGAGTTCACTCACCCGGCATATACCAACCTCAGGCTGACCATCATTGCTTTGCTTCGGTATGGGCACCGCGTCACGATCTGGAGAATCATTATGAGCATGGTGAGCTTCGGGGGTTCACAAATAGCGAACAGCTATGCCGTATGGAAGGAGCAGACCGAGCGCATCGAAAACGAAGAGACGAGAAACAGGATTTATGCGTTCAGAAGTGAAATATCGAAAATCATGGCCGCGCACATGGTTCTGATTTCTCCGATGACGATAGCGGTCGTCGCAGCAATCGCCATTTATTTGAGAGCGTGCAAGATGATGAAGAGCTTGAGTGCGGCCAGGGACGCGACGAAAGAGAGAATAGAACTGCTCAATGTCGAGCTCGCCACCGCGAAAGCGAGAGGCCATCAACTCTACTAAGGAGACCAAACGATGTTCCACACACACGACGAGGATCCCGGCTTCTAGGAAGCAAGCCTGAAACGAAACTACGCCCCTCGGGGAAACCCGAGGGGCTTTTCTTTTTTCAAATTCGCAATCCCTCTCTCAACACTCAGGATTGATCTATTTCACCCCGCCCAGCCACGCCTCCTTCCACCGCCAGCCGGGTTTTCCCGTCTCTTGTTGAATCGCGGCTTCAGTGTCTTTTGCGGAATAGATTCGCATGAGTTTCTCGACCCCCCACTCGCGCAGGAGATAGCCGGTGTAGGAGCCCGAGAGGATGTAGAACATCCGCCGCACGCGCCTGTCCCCGAATCTGGGGATGCCGTTCTCGCCCACGAGGTCGAGCGCCTCCATGGCGGGCGGGAACTCGCGCCTCAGCACGCGGCCCGCGAAGTCATCCACCGATTCGCCGAAATTGGGAAACGCGGCGTAGCCACCCAGGCGGTCGTTCAGGTGAACGGCCAGGCCCTCCTTGAGCCACAGCGTGTTCCAGTCCCACGCGATGATGTGGACGATTTCGTGAAGATAGGGCGTTCGCTTTCCCTTGGCGAAAGAGAGGAACACCACCGGGTGCATGTATTTCCGCGGGCTGTAGCCCGTGATGGTGTGTGACGGCGCGCGCCGGCTGTGGACGAAGAACTCGATTTTCTCCTGCCCGTAGGCCTCGCGTGAGAACGGAAGGCCCAGAAAATTCTCGACGGCCTCGATGCCGGCGTCGATCTTTTGCTGCAATTCGCCCGCCTCATCAGCCGAGAGATAGCCCGCCTCCACCCAAAGCACCGAGCGCGCGGAGACGCGTTTTTCGCCGTCGCGCTTGAGCGAGCGCATGAGCCCGATGTCGCGGCAGCGCCCCGTGTAGGGGCCGTATGAGCATTCCCTGGCGTCAGCGAGAGGGACGCTTGCCGCGCAAAACATCGAGACGGCGATGAGCAGGGATTTGACGAGAAGATCTCTCGTGCGTCTTTTCGGCAAGGCGCTTCCAATGGGCGACGGCGAGGCGATTCTCCTGTAGGGGCGGTTCGTGAACCGCTCCTACGATTTCTTTCTCTGATGCGTGACGATCGGAAGCGGCGCGTTGCAGCCCTTCACGGCGGCGATCCGGCGGAGTGCGGCGTTCCGCCGCTCGAGGGCTTCTGTCTCGCCCGCCTCCTTGCCCTTCAAATCCATGTGAAGCCACGGCGTGATGAAGAACACGCCTGCAGCGCCGAGGATGAGGTTTTTGTTCGTCTTGTTCGTTCGCTCGGCCGTCTTTTTCGCGATGTCCTTTTTGTTGGCCTTGATTTCCGCCTTGAGCGACGCGCAGTTCCGTTTTTCATCCGCAGGCGTGTAGCGCGCCACCGGGTTCGGCCCCGAGCCCGCGCACCCCGATACGAAGAACATGAACGCAACGCCAGCGCAGATTCGCTTCTTCATGGAACGCACCTCGTGGATAAGCCCGGATTATATCCATCAAGGAGCGTGAACTCCAGGCGGCCGGATTTCCCGGGAGTGGTCGAGGAGCGTTTCACGATCCGCGCCGGTGGCGCGGCGCGGGCCTAGTTGACGATCTTCCAGCTGCCGTCGGGCTGCCGGCAGGCGCGGCCGTAGGCGCGCTCGGTCTTGCCGCCCACGGTGATGGTCTGCTGGAACTCGCGGCAATACCTAGTGGTCGAGCCTCTCTGGACCCGGTAGGTGCGCCTGGGCGTGATGGTGCCCCGGTTGCCCGTGTCCGGGTTCACCCATTTGCTGGCGACGTTCGTCTTGCCGCGTTCGAGGCTTTTTTGCGTGCTGCGCGACATCAGCAGGCGGTCGCGCTCGTCGAGCTGGCGCCCGATGGAGCTGCCCGCGAGGACACCGAGGACCGCGCCCGCGAAGGTCGCCGCTTTGCGGCCCCGGCCCTTGCCGAACTTGGACCCGATCAGACCGCCCGCGATTCCGCCGAGAATCGCTCCGCCGGTCTGTTTGTCCATCGTGCCGTCGGCGCGGCATCCAGCCAGCCCCAGGGTGAATACGGCTACGAGGAGGGTGGCGGTCAGTTTCTTCATGGTTCATCTCCTGTACTTGGCGGCATGCGCCCCTCGGCGCGTCGTCTTCCTGGCGGATTGAAACGCCCCTCGCGCGTCGCGAACGAAGAGTCGGGCGGGCGTGTCCGGCGCTGCGGGATGCGCTTTTTTCCCTCGCGTACGGGTGAGAGCGCATCACCCCGCAGTTGCCCGCATTTTCCGTCATCGGCCCGGCGGGATCAAGGCCTAGAATCTTTCACGTCGAGGCGCATCGCTCAAGCGCGGCGCGCGGGATTTCGCTAACAGAATGTGAGGAGAGTCATGAGCGGGAAAAATGAAACCGAAAAACGAACGGACGCCGCCTTGTGGCGCTGGGCGAAGGAGAAGCACACCGCCTTGCGCCTGGTCGCCGCGGGCGCGGGTCTGGTGCTGTTGGGCTTTTTCCTGGGGGGTTATTTATGCCGGCCGTAAAGAGACCGAAGCATCGCCCCGTCGAGATTTTCCGGGACGAATCCGGGCGGCATCGCTTCCGCGTGCGGGCGCGGAACGGACGGGTCCTGGCGTCGAGCCGGGCCTATGCGGGCCGCTCGGGCGCGGGCAAGGGCGCGGCGGCGCTTTGCCGCGTCCTGCAGCAGGCGGCCAGAGCCGGGGATTCGCTCGTGAATGAGGAGAGATCATGCTCACGGATGAACTCGTAGAGGACATCAAGCGCGAGGAGGGTTTCGTGCCGGTCGTGTATCTGGACGGCAAGGGAAAGAAGACCATCGGCTACGGAACGCTGATCGAAGACGGCATATCGGAAGCCGAAGCGGAACTGCTCCTCCGGCATCGGCTGGCTCTGATGGCCGGGGAAATTGAGCGCTCCCGCGTCGGCGGGACATACAGGAATCTTGAGCCCGGCGCAAAGCGCGCGGTCCTGAACATGGCCTACAACATGGGCGTGCCGAACCTCCTGGGCTTTCAGAAAATGTGGGCCGCGCTCACGGAGGGTGATTACGCGCTCGCGGCGGCGGAGGCGCTCGATTCGGTTTACGCGCGGGAGCTCCCCGCGCGGGCGGGCCGGGTGGCCGAGCGGATGAGGAGCGCGTGATGGCCTTTTTGGAAAAGCTCATCGGCGGCGGCGTCATGACGGCGGCGGAGGGCGTCGCCAACGTCATCGACCGGTTCGTCGAGACGCCCGACGAGCGGCGCGCGGCGGAGGCGATAAAGCAGAAGCTGATGATGCGGCCCGCCGAAGCCCAGAACGAGATCAACAAGATAGAGGCCGCCCACCGCAGCGTCTTCGTCGCAGGCGGCAGGCCGTTCATCCTGTGGACCTGCGGCGTCTCGCTCGCCTTTTACTTCATCCCCCAGTATGCGCTCGGCGCATGGCTCTGGACGCGGCAGGTGCTGATGAGCGGCGAACTCGCGCCCTATCCCGTCTCGGCGGAAGGGCTTCTCGAACTCACCCTCGGGATGCTGGGCCTTGGCGCGCTTCGCACGATGGAGAAGCTCACGGGAAAGACGAAGTGAGGAGGTTTTGCGCGGGGAGGGATTGGGGGGTTGTTGGAAAAATCCCCCGCGCTCGGAATTGACCACCGCCGTCATTCCGGCGAAAGCCGGAATCCATTTTGACTTTTCACCGGGCGGGGCGGCCACGACTTTGTTCTCGCGCGGCGTCCGGACGCGGAATCCAGAGAATTCGCCTTTCGTTTTCGCGTGCGATTCCAAGCCTCCCCGCCCGGGTGCAAAGACGGCCGAGCGAGGGGGCGAAAAGGCAAAGGCGAAAATGGATTCCGGCTTTCGCCGGAATGACGGTCAAAACCGAAAACCGGGCGGAAGCGCAGGCATCACTTCCTCCTTGATGGGGTTTTCCAACAACCCCTCACGGGCCGCTTTTGCTTTTCGTGGTTTTCGTCTCGACGCGCTCCAGGGGATGGTCGTGGACGATCTTGACCTGCTCGGGGAGGATGAAGGCGGCCGTGAACAGCACGGCGACGCCCAGGCAGGTGACGAGCAGCCCCGGCAATATCACCCTGAAGCCCGTGAATTCGGCCCGGGCGTTTTCTCTCGCCTCGGCGCGCGACTGCTGGGTGATGAAGGCGCCCATCGCTAGGATGATGCCGCCCACGATGGCGGCCGAAATCCGGAGCAGGTTCCGTTCCTCCGCCAGGTAGGCGAACAGGAGGATCTCCTCCTCCCCGTGAGCGAGGGCAGGGGCGTCGGGCAGCCCGACGAACCAAAGCGCGAAAATGGCGATGGTAGCGATTGTCGGCGCGATAGGGCGCATCGAACATCCTCCTCGGGCGGCATTGTGCAGCCCGGAATGTATTTTCTCAACGCGCCCGCATTTCCCCGCATTTGCCGGGCCGTCCCGACCCGCGCCGCCTTGTATGTTGTCTGAATCCCGCCGCGCGCGGGGGTGTTCGGCATTCAGGAGTGAAAGCCGTCGAGGAGGTGTTTTCAGTGCGCGCAAGAGGTCCGGATATCGGCGAGCGGCGTCCGGCGCGGCGGTATGAACGTCATCGGGGAGGTTTCCAGTGCGCAAGATAGGCTTGGCCCACGTCGAACGGCGTCCTGCGCGCCGGTATGAATGTCATGGAGGAGGTGTTTCATCGTGAACGATCTGGCGGCCCGCGTCCTGCGCGGCGACATTTTGAAGACGCTGTATTACCAGGATGCCTTGCGCCCGGAATCGAGCGTGGGCAGCCTTCTCCTTTGGAGCGCGCTGCGCGAGGCGGGCCACCATGAGGACGGCGCGCCCCTGGGCCGCGAGACGCTCGAGGCCTTCGTGGACGATCTGGCCGGGCGGGGTTTATTGGAAAAGCGCACCCCGGGCGGGTTCGGCCGCCTGCTGACCGACTACGAGGCGCACCTGACCCGCAGGGGGTGCGGCCTGCTCGAAGGCGCCGTTTCCGCCTCGCCCGACATCCTCGTGGGAGAGTTGTGATGGAGAGGAGGCGGGGGCGCAGGTCGAAGGTGGTGGAATACGGCGCCGAGAAAGTCGTCGACACCATGCTCGTCGAGGGGAAGACCTACCAGGAGGTGGCCGAGGCTTTCGAGAAGGAGACCGGGGAGAAGATAGGGCTCGGCTCCATCGGGGCGCGCAACAACCGCCTGCTCGAGGGCATCCGGAAGACCAAGCGGGTGGAGGCCATGGTGGATGAGCTGATCGAGGAAGTCATGGCCTATGACGGCGAGGGCAGGGACCCGGGCGAGAAGGTGGCGGCGGCCGCTAGGCGGATGCTGATGACCCAGGCGGTGGAGGCCGTCTCGCAGATGAAAAAAGATGCCTTCGAAGGCCTCACGCCCGAGAAACTCGCCCAGATGGTGAACGGTCTCGAGCGCAGCCGCATATCGGCCGAGAAGCTCAAGCTCGAATACCAGGACGGCTTCGCCGCGGCGAAGATGGCGATCGTCAAGGAGGTGCGCGAGTCGTTCCGCGCGCATCCCGAGATTATGGAAAAAGTATGCGAAATCGTAGAGGAGGCGACCCGGAAGCTGGAGGAGCGGGTGGAGTGATGGGGGGAATTGAAAATTGCGTCGAATGCAAACATTCTTAAAACCATGTAAGCTATGTGACTGAATTTGCCGTGACTATTTCGGCACCCGGATGAACCCCAAAAGGAGCGCACGCGCCCATGGATTTCAACCATACCCTTCGCGTTATCGTCGTCCGTGAGGACGGGAAATGGTGCGCGATTGCCCTGGATATGAGCCTCAGGGGCTATGGGGAAACGCAAGATCAGGCGGTGGAAAATCTGACCGAAGCGGTCGAGGCGCAGATATCGTTCGCCGTGCAGCACGACACCCTGGATGAGATATTCGTACCCGCCGAGCCCTCCTATCACGCGCTCTATGAATCCGTGAAGCGCGAGAGCGTGAAGCGGCATCTGAAATCGAAACCCCCGCATAGCCTTCCCGACATCTTCTCCTGTGATGTCCCCTTGCCCCGGGTGGATCCGCAAAAATTCGCAGAGGTTTAGCGTTTGCGGACGATTGAGTACAGGCAACTCTTGAAGCGCCTTCGTGAGTTTGATCCCAGGTTCAGCGTCCATACAAGACGCGGCAAGGGTAGTCACCGAATGCTCTACCATCCAGATATTGACGGCGTCGAGCGCCATTACCCGCTTCCTTATCATGGCGGGAAAACCCCGATATTCCCAGGCTATCAAAAAGATATCATTCGTTTATTCGGTCTCCCTGAAGGTTTTTTCGACGAGAATTAAGCCGGCGTCTCGACCCTTTATTGCCGGTTAACATGCTCTCGCAAGAGCAAGCGGGTGGAGTAGTGGGGGGCTTATTCCGGGCTGGTTGAGATTTTCGCAATGTATGGCAGGATATGGCGAAATATTACACATAATGAGATAGGGTATGGGTGTAAGAGATACCTGTAACGCCGATACAGATAGCCAAGTCAGGTTCAAGGCAACGGATAAGGAAATCCCCACTTCAAAGTGGTTTAGTGTAGGCCGTGGTGGGAGTTGAACCCACATTTGTTGAGTGAGGGAGAAAAAAATGAGTTCAAATTTGACCTTTTATGTAAAAGCCACATGGGACGAAGAGGCGGAAGTATTTATATCTGAAAGTGACATCAAGGGATTGCACATTGAAGCAAAAACGATAGATGAATTTGAAGAGGTGATGAAAGATCTGGTCGGCGATCTTATCATCGCAAACCATATTCAAGGCCCCGATTTCACCACGAGAAAAATTAAAGACTTGTTTTCAACTGTAGTATGGGAACGTCCATTCGACGAGGAACACAAGACCCGTGAAGCTTATGCGCAATGACGGAAGAAATACGCTGCATCATCAAGTTTGAATAGAGCTTAAGTCCCCACGTTCCCGACATAAGCACCCTTCCCATCTGGACTCACCCCCTCACGCTCGGTTATATTCCCTCCATCCCCAAATACATCACCGACGGTGATCCACTTCTTCACGGAAAGGCGAAACATGAGCGAGTACAAGAGCGAGGCAAGAGACGGGATGCGGATCGACTGGGACGTGCCTATCGAGATGGACGACGGCGTGGTGCTGCGCTGCGACGTCTACCGGCCCCTTGAGGATGGCCAATACCCCGTCATCATGAGCTACGGCCCCTACTGCAAGTGGCTTCACTTACAGGACGGCTACCCCCACCAGTGGAATCTCATGGTGAACGACTATCCCGAGACCGTCATGGGCACCACCAACAAATACCAGAACTGGGAGCTCGTGGACCCCGAGAAATGGGTGCCCGACGGCTACGCCTGCGTGCGCGTGGACTCGCGTGGCGCGGGCCGCTCGCCGGGCTATCTGGAGGTTTGGTCGCCGCGCGAGACCAGGGATTTTTACGACTGCATCGAGTGGGCGGGCGTGCAGCCCTGGAGCAACGGGAAGGTGGGGCTGAACGGCATCTCCTATTACGGGATGAACCAGTGGCAGGTGGCCTCGCTCCAGCCGCCGCACCTGGCGGCCATGTGCGTCTGGGAGGGGGCGGCCGATTTCTACCGCGACTTGGCCCACCACGGCGGCATCGCCTGCCGGTTTTCGGACACCTGGTACCGCCAGGCCGTCGTCCCCCGCCAGCACGGCAAGGGAAACCGCGGCATCAAGAGCCGCATCAACGGCGACTGGATTTCCGGCCCCGCCAACCTGAGCGAAGAGGAACTCGCTTCCAACAGGAGCGATTTCGGCCAGGACATTCTGGATCACCCCCTCGTGGATGATTACTGGAAAGAGCGCATGCCCGATTACTCGAAAATCAACGTGCCTCTTCTTTCCTCGGGCAACTGGGGCGGCGTGGGTCTGCACCCCAGGGGCAACACGGAGGGCTTCGTGCAGTCGGCCACCGACGAGAAATGGCTGGAGATGCACGGGCTGGAGCATTTCACGGAGTTTTATACCGATTACGGCGTCGCGCTCCAGAAGAAGTTTTTCGGTCATTTCCTGAAGGGCGAGGACACCGGCTGGAAGGAGCAGCCGAGAGTCCAGCTCCTGGTGCGGCATCCGGGTGAGAAATTCGTGCCGAGAGCTGAGAACGAGTGGCCCATCGCGCGCACGCAGTGGACGAAGTATTACCTCCACTCGGGTTCGGGCACCTTCCGGGCGGAACCCCAGACCAACGAGCGGACGAAGACCTATGACGCCCTGGGCGACGGCTTGGTCTACGTCTCGCATCCCTTCGCCGAGGAAACCGAGATCACCGGCCCCGTGGCGGCCAAGCTGTTCGTCTCTTCCGATACCGAAGATGCGGACCTCTTCCTCACCCTGCGCGTCTTCACGCCGGACATGACGGAGATCGTCTACCGGGGCGCGAACGACCCGCACACGCCCGTGGCCATCGGCTGGCTCAGAGCCTCGCACCGGAAACTCGATGAAGCCCTCACGCTCCCTTACCGGCCCTACCACACGCACGACGAGATTCAGCCGCTTACGCCCGGCGAGATATATGAACTGGACGTCGAGATCTGGCCGACCTCGATCGTGATCCCCAAGGAATACCGCCTGGCGATCAGCGTCCGGGGGCGCGATTACGTCTGGCCCGGCTACGAGCCGTCAGCGCCCAGAATATCGGGCCGCGTCTACTACGGCGTGGGGCCGTTCAAGCACGATCTGAAAGAGGACAGGCCGACGGAGCTTTTCGGCGGAAAGGTGACGCTGCACACCGGCCCGTCGTGTCCGTCCCACGTACTGCTGCCGGTGATTCCGCCGAAAGGATGATTCCCCACAGGATGAGAGGTGCGCGATGAGAGGGCGTAAATCGGAAATTGCCGACGGCATGCGGATCGACTGGGAGGTTCCGGTCGAGATGGACGACGGACTCGTGCTGCGCTGCGACGTCTACCGGCCTGTTGATGAGGGCCGCTATCCCGTCATCATCACATACGGGATTTACGGGAAGTGGCTCCACTTCGAGGACGGCTATCCCGAGCAGTGGCGGCGCATGGTGGAGGAACACCCCGACGTCGCCCTGGGTTCTTCGAACAAGTACCAGAACTGGGAAGTCGTGGACCCCGAGAAATGGGTGCCGGACGGCTACGCCTGCGTGCGCGTGGATTCGAGGGGTGCCGGCCGCTCGCCGGGGTATATGGACCCCTTCTCGGATCGCGAGACGCGCGATTTCTACGAGTGCATCGAGTGGGCGGGCGTGCAGCCCTGGAGCAACGGGAAGGTGGGGGCCAACGGCATCTCCTATTACGCCATCAACCAGTGGCAGGTCGCGTGCCTGAAGCCGCCTCATCTCGTCGCCATGTGCGCCTGGGAGGGGGCGGCGGATTTCTACCGCGACATGAACTACCACGGGGGCATCTACTGCACCTTCACGGAGAACTGGTATCAGAACAGGGGCCGCTCCAAGCAGCACGGCCTGGGCGAGCGCGGCTACAAGAGCCGGGTGACGGGGGACTGGGTCTCGGGGCCGGACACGCTGAGCGAGGAGGAACTGGGCGCGAACCGCTGCCGCCTGGGGGCGGAGATGCGCGCGCATCCGCTCGATGACGAATACTGGCAGGCGAAAACGCCCGACTGGTCGAAAGTGGAAGTGCCTTTCCTGTCTTCGAACAACTGGGGCGGGCAGGGTCTTCACCCGAGGGGGAACTGCGAGGCCTTCATGCGCGCGGCCTCAAAGGAGAAATGGCTGGAGAGCCACGGCATCGAGCACTGGACGGAGTTTTACACCGATTACGGCGTGGCGCTCCAGAAGAAATTTTTCGGCCATTACCTGAAGGGCGAGGACACGGGCTGGAAGGATCAGCCGAGGGTGCAGCTCAAGATTCGCCACCCGGGCGAGAAGTTCGTGGAGCGCGCGGAGAACGAGTGGCCCATCGCGCGCACGAACTGGACGAAGCTCTATCTCCATGCGGAAGGCCACCTGCTCGGCGAGGCCGCGCCGGAGGAGGCGGGTACGGCGGCCTATGCCGGCTTGAGCGACGGCGTCACGTTCGTCTCGCCTCCCTTGAAGCGTGAAACCGAGATCACCGGCCCCCTGGCGTCGAAGCTGTGGGTGTCGTCCGAGACCCAGGACGCCGATCTGTTCCTGGTTCTCAGATTGTTCACGCCCGATTTCAGGGAAGTCACCTTCCAGGGCGCGCTCGACCCGCACACCCCGGTGGCCCAGGGCTGGCTCCGGGCCTCGCACCGAAAGCTCGATGAAAATCTCACGCTGCCCTACCGGCCCTACCACGCGCACGACGAGATTCAGCCGCTGACGCCGGGCGAGATATACGAACTCGACGTCGAGATATGGCCCACCTGCATCGTGGTTCCCAAAGGGTATCGCCTGGCTTTGAGCATCCGGGGATGCGACTACGTCTATCCGGGAGGCGTCACGCAGGGGCTTCCCAACATGCCCGCCGTGTTCTCGGGCGTGGGGCCGTTTAGGCACAACGACCCGGTCGACCGGCCGCCCGAGGTATTCGGCGGCGAGGTGACGATCCACACCGGCCCCGAGCATCCCTCCCACGTGCTCTTGCCGGTCATTCCGCCCAAGTAGGGAATTCCCGGCGGCGGCGGGTGAACGGCCGGACGGGATGCCGATTCACCTCATACGCCTACGCGCAGAGGCGTTTTGAGGGTTTGTTGACACTATCAGCAAGAATAGATGATAATTTCAACAATCTTACTTCATCATAGCGATTCAGCATTTATCCTGATTCCAGACCGCGTTAAGCACGACTCCACGTAGTTGAAGGAGAGGAGTCTTTTATGGCGAAGACTCTGGTGATCCTCGATCCCTCGGGAATACCCCCTCCGATGGAGAAGGTGCGGCCTGCCGCGCGCCCCGCCTCCCCCGAGGGCATTCGCCTGGGTCTTCTCGATAACACGAAACCGAACTCCGACAAGCTGCTCTTCCGGCTGGAAGAACAGATGCGCGGGAAATACCCCATCGGTTCGTTCACGCACTACCGCAAGGGCGGCAGCGCGCTCCCCCTGGAGGAGGACCTGATCGAGCGGATGGCGGAAGAGTGCGACTTCGTGGTGAACGCGGTGCCCGACTGAGGGTCCTGCACGCCGTGGAGTATCCACGACGCGATTGAGCTCGAACAGCGCGGGCTCCCCACGCTCACCATCATCACGGACATGTTCGAGGCCTTCGGCCGCAAGAAGGCGCGCGCCCTGGGCTTCGCGGGCCTCCCCATCGTCTCGATCCCCCACCCCATCACCGGAATACCGCTCGATACGGTGCACGCCCACGCGGACGGAATCCTCGAAAGCGTGGCGGAGTCCCTGACGCAGGCGCCGCCGCCGGAAGACGAAGGATGAAGCTGGCCTCCGTGCGCCACGAGGTGGCGGAATCCCCCCTGGAACTCCTCGAGTACGTGATGGAACGCGGCTGGGGGGACGGGCTGCCCGTCATCCCGCCGACCGAAGAGCGGGTGGCGGCCATGGTGGAGGCATCGGGACGGCCGCCCGAAGAATCCCGCGGCCGCATCCCCCACCTGTTCGGCGACGCCACGATCGAGAAGATCGCCGTCAACGCCGCCATGGCGGGCTGCAAGCCCGAATACATGCCGGTGCTCGTTACCGCCGTCGACGCCATCTTCGACCCCATATACAACCTGCCGGGCGTTCAGGGGACGACGAACTGCATCGCGCAGCTCATCGTCGTCCACGGCCCCGCCCGGGGCGCGCTGGGGATCAACTGCAGGGAAAACCTCTTCGGCCAGGGCTGGCGGGCCAACGCCACCATCGGAAGAGCCTTTCGCTTCATCCTCCAGAATATCGGGGGCGCCAAGCCGGGCGATACGGACCGCAGCACCTTCGGCCACCAGGGCAAGTTCTCGAGCTGCATCGGCGAGAACGAAGAGGCCAGCCCGTGGCCGCCGCTCCACGTCGAGCGCGGCCTTGAGCGCACCGACAGCGCCGTGACGGTCATCGCCGTCGACCCACACATCATGGTCAACGACGCGGCCAGCACGGACGGCGAGGGCGTGCTTCAGTCCATCGCTTCGTCGATGATGCAGGCGGGGAGCAACAACGCGCTGTTCGGAGGCGAGATGGTGGTCGTCCTCGGCCCCGAACACGTGGACATGCTCGTGCGCGACGGCTGGGATCCGCCTCGGATCCGGGCCTTCCTGTACGAGCGGGGCCGGGTGCCGACGTTTCTTTTTGCGCCGGCGAACCTCGCGCGCGCGCGGGGGCGCCGGGACGACCTCATGGCGCAGGAAGACCTCGAAAGCGTTCCCGTCGTAGACGACGTGGATAGCATCTGCCTGTTCGTGGCGGGCGGCCTCGGCAAGCACAGCCTCGTCATCCCGACGTTCGGCAACACGCACAGCGTCACGCGAAAGATGGAATTTTCCTTCACCGGCTGAAACTTGAGTCGAACTCGAGAGGAGAACGGATTCAACGCTGCATCGCCCCCGGTTGCTGATCCCTGGACTCATGGCGGGGGTTCAACCCCGGAGGTGATAGGACATTGCGGCACGAAGTCCCGATCCATGCGGGAGTGTTCGTGGCAACCCATCATTTTGGAGGGAAGAGCAATGGAACGGCATAAGATCCGGTTCGGAAGAGTCGCTGTTTTCTTTATTCTCGCGGCGGTGCTTGTATTCGGCCAGGTTCAAGGGTCCGCATGGGCCCAGAAGCGGGGAGGCACGCTGGTCATTGGCCTGGAAGCCGATCCGGGGCACTTCAACCTGATCGTCAAACCGGGCACGACGGTCCAGGTGCCGGCCGTGAACATCTACAACAAGCTGATCACGCTCGATTTCGCACTCAACCCGAAGCCGGAGCTGGCGAAATCCTGGGAGGTCAAGGACGGCGGGAAGACGCTCGTCTTCCACCTCCGGAAGGGCGTGAAGTTCCACGACGGCAAGGAGATGACGAGCGAAGACGTGAAGTTCTCGCTCGAGAAGTGCCTGCCGTACAACCCGCGCTCGCGCGTGTTCTGGAAGCCGGTGGCGGAGAAGGTGGAGGCGCCGGACAAGTACACCATCGTCGTCCGCCTCAAGAAGCCTTTCGCCCCCCTGCTCACCGTGATGGGCGTGATCTTCGGCGGCCCCGCCATCTATCCCAAGCATCTGTGGAAGGATCACGTGGGCAGCCGCAAGGCGTTCCTGAACGCTCCGTATAGCAAGAAACCCGTCGGAACCGGGCCCTTCATGCTCAAGGAGTACAAGAAGGGCAGCCACGTCCGGCTCGTGCGCAACCCGAATTACTGGAACGCGCCCAAGCCCTACGCGGATGAGCTGGTCATCCGGTTCGTCTCGGACGCCAACACCCGGCTCATCGCCCTGGAGAAAGGGGAGATAGACTATCTCCGCGCGGCCCTCATCCCCTGGGATCAGGCCGCACGCCTCAAGAAGAACCCGAAACTCGTCGTCCTCGACAAGGGGGGAGAAGCGACGGGTCAGGTCGAGTTCATGCTCCTGAACATGCGGCGGCCCATCACCGGGAACGCGAAGGTTCGCCAGGCGATCGCGTATGCGCTGGACAAGAACCAGATCAGCCAGCTGGCTACCGGGGGCACCGCGAAAGTGGCGAACGGCATCATGCACTCGGCCATGAAGTGGGCGCACAAGGGCAGCTTCGCCCAGTACAAGCAGGACCTGAAGATGGCGAACAGGCTGCTCGACGAGGCGGGCTACCCGATGAAGGGAGGCAAGCGCTTCAGCCTCACGGTAACCTGGGCCAAGGGCCGCGGCTTCGAGGGACTGGCGGCCGAGGTAATCAAGCAGCAGCTCAAGAAGGTCGGCATCGACATCAAGATCGAGTCCTTCGACCGGGCGGCGACGCTGAAGAAGGTGTACATCAATCATGATTTCGACATCATGATGCAGTTCTTCACCACCGGGCCCGACCCCAAGATCAGCGTGACGCGGGTCTATGACAGGAACAACATCGGCTCGGCGAACTTCAACAACGCGCCGTCCTACATCAACGTCGGCGTTCAGCGTCTCCTCGACGCCGAATGGCAGATCCCCGACGTGAAGAAGCGGGGCGCCGCGTGGCGTCAGATCGTCGATATGGTCGCGGCCGACGCGCCCGTGATCCCGCTGTTCGAGACGCCCTTCGTCCACACGCATTCGGCGAAATGGGCGGACGTGGTCACGCGTCCCTACTGCGCGTATTGCACTCGGGAGGACGCTTACCAGAAGTAGTCCCGGTATTCGAATCGTGTTTCAGGGGCCCCGTCTCCGGGCGGGGCCCCGCGGGTTTCCTGACGTCTCACCGAGGGGCGATCCATGGCAGGCGATTATCCGCTTCTGCGTTACAGCGTAAGGCGAATCCTCCAGGCCGTCCCTCTCGTTTTCTGGGTCATCATCATCAACTTCACCATCATACATCTCGCTCCGGGCGATCCGGCCATCTACCTGGCCAGCGTCACAGAGGCCACGCCGGAGGCCTATGCGGAACTGCGCAAGGAGTTCGGCCTGGACAAGCCCCTTTACGTCCAGATGGGGATTTACCTCTGGAAGCTTCTTCATCTGGACCTGGGCTATTCCACCTGGCACAACTCCCCCGTGCTCGGCGTCATCATCGATCGTCTGCCCGCGACCATGCTCCTGATGGCGACGGCCTTCTCCATCGCCAGCCTCATGGGGGTGGTTCTCGGCGTCATCGCATCGCGCTATTCCTATTCGGTGGGCGACCACCTGGCGACCCTGGCTTCGCTCGCCGGCTATTCGATGCCCATTTTCTGGCTGGGCCAGCTTCTCATACTCTTTTTCGCCCTTTATCTGGACTGGCTGCCGAGCCAGGGCATGTATTCGATGCGCGGGGTGGAACCCGGCTGGCCCGCGGTCCTGGACGTCCTGAAGCACCTGCTCCTTCCCGCGATCACCTACGCCACCTACCACATGACCCTCGTGTTCCGGATCACGCGGGGCAAGATGCAGGAGACGCTCGCGCAGGACTTCATCCTGACCGCGAAATCCAAGGGGTTGAACGAACGCCGCGTGCTCTACCGGCACGCCCTGCGCAATGCGCTGCTCCCGGTGGTCACCGTGATCGGCATCAATTTCGCCTACGTCATGGCGGGCTCGGTGTTCACCGAGACCGTGTTCGGGTGGCCGGGCATGGGCAGGCTGATCTTCGAATCCATCACCGCGCGGGACTACCCGATGATTCTGGGGATCTTCCTCGTCGTCTCGATGATGATCATGCTGGCGAACCTCATCACGGACATTCTCTACGCCCTGATCGACCCGCGCGTGGCGTATAACTAGGAACTCAGGCTCGTGACGACATCGGCGGATACAATCGATCATCGAAGCTCGAACAGAGGGCTCCAGTGGAGAGCCGTCTGGGGAGCGTTCAGCCAGAACCGCGCGGTGCCCATCGCGGGGTCCATTCTTCTGGTGCTGGTTCTGCTCGTATTGCTTGCGCCCGTCCTGGCGCCCTATGACCCTTACGCGCTGGGTTCGGGCTCGAGGCTGGGCGGGCATAGCTTCCGCAACATCATGGGCGTAGACAACCTCGGCCGCGACGTTTTCAGCCGCATCCTGTGGGGCGGGCGGGTCTCGATATTCGTCGGTTTCTCGGCGGCCTTCGCCACGACGTTCCTGGGCCTTCTCGTGGGCACGATCTCAGGCTACCTGGGCGGTTGGGTGGACGACATCCTGATGCGGCTCACCGAGACCTTCATGGTGATTCCGCGCTTTTTCCTGGCTCTTATCATCGTGGCCTTCTTCGGGGCGAACATCTGGAACATCATCCTGGCCATATCCATCCTGACGTGGCCGGTGACGGCCCGCCTCGTCCGCTCGGAGTTCCTGACCCTGCGCACGCGGCAGTTCGTGGACGCCGCGCACGTGATCGGCACGAAGCGCTCGACGATCATTTTCCGCGAGATTCTGCCGAACGCCATCGGTGTCGTGGTCGTGAACGCCTCGCTGCTGACCGCGCAGGCGATGCTGCTCGAAGCGGGCTTGAGCTATCTGGGCCTGGGAGACCCCAGCCTGGTCACCTGGGGGCGGATGCTGTATGAGGCCCAGCCCTTTCTGCGCCAGGCGTGGTGGATGGCCGTGTATCCCGGTCTGGGCATTTTTCTCTCCGTCCTGACGCTCAACCTGCTGGGAGACGGCCTGAACGACGTGCTCAACCCCCGCTCCTCCGAGATTCACCGGACCGGCCTATGAACGCGACCGCTGAAAACCGAAACGGCCTCCTGCGGGTCTCGGACCTCAGGACCTATCTCGACGTCCCCTCCGGCGTGATCAAGGCCGTAGACGGCGTCTCGCTGGAAGTGAACCGCAAGGAAGCCGTTGCGCTGGTCGGCGAGTCGGGTTCGGGGAAATCCATGACGGCGCTCACCATCATCCGGCTCCAGCCGGTCGTGGCCCGCATCCTCTCGGGCGAAATACTGCTGAACGACGTGGATCTTCTGACGCTGGACACGGCGGGCATGTGCGACCTGCGCGGGACGGAAATCGCCATGGTCTTCCAGGACCCCATGACGTATCTGAACCCCGTCATGCGGGCGGGCGCCCAGGTGGCGGAAGTGGTGCTGGAACACCAGGACGTCTCGAAGGGGGAGGCCCGCTCGCAGGTGCTCGACGCGTTCGAGCGCGTCGGCATCCCGTCGCCTCAGAGGGTGTATGACAGCTACCCCCATCAGTTGAGCGGCGGCATGCGCCAGCGGGTGCTCATCGCCATGGCCATCTCGTGCCGCCCGTCCCTGCTCATCGCCGATGAGCCCACCACGGCGCTGGACGTGACCATTCAGGCGCAGATCATGGACCTGCTCGCCCACCTCCGCGAGGAACTCCAGAACGCCCTGTTCCTGATCACCCACGATATCGGCCTGGTGGCGGAGCATTGCGACCGGATCTACATCATGTACGCGGGCCAGATCGTGGAGCACGCCGACACCTTCACCCTGTTCGCCGAACCGAAGCATCCCTATACGGAGGGCCTCCTGCGCTCGACGCTCAGCCCCGACAAGCGGGTCGAGGTATTCGAGACCATCGAGGGGCAGGTGCCGAACCCGACGGACATGCCCTCGGGCTGCCGCTTCCACCCGCGTTGCCCCCACGTCAAAGACATCTGCCGCGAGGAGTCGCCGCCATCCCTGGATCTGGGGGAGGGACGGATGGTGGCTTGCTGGCTTTATGAGTGAGTCCGCCGCGATGAATCATTCACTCCTCCAAGTGCAAAGGCTGACGAAGCACTTCCCCGTCGACGGGGGATGGCTCAGGCCTCCCCGCCACGTGCACGCCGTGGACGACATCAGCTTCTCGGTCAGCGCCGGCGAATCGTTCGCCCTGGTGGGTGAGAGCGGCTGCGGGAAAACGACGACGGCGCGCCTGCTGGCGAAACTGGAAAAACCCGATGACGGGAGCATCCTCTTCGACCAGAAAGAGGTCGCGGAACTGAGCGGGCCCGCCCTCAAGCAGTACAACCGCGACGTGCAGATGATCTTTCAGGACCCCTTCGAATCCCTGAATCCCAGGCGCACCGTGCGGGCCATCCTGCGCCAGCCCCTCCTCAATCATGACGCGGCCGGGAAAGGGGAGATCGACGAGACCGTCGTCGGGCTCCTGAACCAGGTGGGCATGGAGCCGGGCGAAATCTTCATGGACCGCTACCCCCACCAGCTCAGCGGCGGCCAGCGCCAGCGTATCGGCATCGCGCGGGCGCTCACGCTGAAGCCCCGGCTGGTGATCGCAGACGAGCCGGTCTCCTCGCTCGACATCTCCATCCGCGCCCAAATCCTGAACCTCCTGAAAGCTCTTCAGGCGCAGCATGATCTCTCCTACCTCTTCATCACGCACGACTTAGGCGTAGTACGCTCGGTCTGCGACAGGGTGGGGGTCATGTATTTGGGCGAGATCGTGGAGCTTGCGGCGGTGGAGTCGCTCTTCACGACCCCCCTGCACCCCTACACGCAGGCGCTGCTCTCGGCCACGCCGGTGGCGGACCCGGTGAAGGCCAGGAAGCGGCGGCGCATCATCCTCGAGGGAGAGGTTCCCTCCGCCCTCGACCCGCCGACGGGGTGCCGCTTCCATACGCGGTGTCCCTACAGCGAGAAGCGCTGCGTGGAAGAGAAGCCGGTGCTGCAGGAGCTCCGGCCCGGCCATACGGTGGCCTGTCATTTCGCAGGCGACGTCGGCGTCGACGCCGCGGCCGATTGATACACTTAGCTGCCGGGCCTTTCTTTTGGGGATTATATATATGACTCAGCACTGGGATACCGAGCTCTGGATTCCGGCATGCGCCGGAATAACGGCGATCAAAACCGACCAGGGAAAAGTGTCTATCATTCTACTTGGGGGGTATTCCCACCATGGAGCATACCAGAATCACTCCCCCCTTGAGGGATTGTTGAAAAGTCCCCTCAAGCGGTGGGGTTACGATGGTTTTGTAGGGACAACCCTCCGTGGTTGTCCTTCGTCAGGACAGGCACGGAGGCCTGTCCCTACGGTAAACAATTCGATGCTCGGGATTCCCTCCCTCCTCGGGGGGCTTTTTCAACAGCCCCCTCAAAAGGGGAGTGAGAAAACCCAGGCACCAGGGAGTGGTTTTGGAGAGGGAATTTTGAATTCAACCCGCAGATGTAAAAAGGCGGAGGGTTTTTCATGGATGACGCTCTCGAAAAGGTGATTTCGCAGGCCCGGCGAATGGACGTGGCCGCCCTGCTTCAGGAACTCGTCCGGATCCCCAGCCCCACGGGGGAGGAAACGGCGGTCCAGACCCTGGTGCAACAACGGTTCGCCGGTGCCGGTCTCGATGTGGAGGCGTTCGAGGCGAACCTGGAAGAGTTGAGGGAGCATCCGGCGTTCTCGGCCCCGCGCTCATCGCTGGAGAACGGTTATGCGGGGCGGCCGAACGTGATCGGCCGCATGCCGGGCGCGGGAGGCGGCAGGTCGCTTCTCCTGTTCTGCCATGCCGACACGGTTCCGCCCGGCCCTGGAAGCGCCTGGACGAAGGATCCCTTCGGAGGGGAGGTGGAGGGTAACCGGCTCTACGGGCGGGGGTCGGGAGACGCCAAGTCTGGGCTGGCCGTCATGATCGCGTGCGCACAGGCGTTGAAAGCCGCCGGTGTGCGCCTCAAGGGGGATCTGACGTTCCTCTCCACCGTCGAGGAAGAAGAAGGCGGGGGCGGGGGCATGCTGGCGTGCGTTCTCCGTGGCCTTCGCGCGGATGGCGCCGTTTACACGCACATGAAGCCGGGCGGACTCGGCGGCGTGGACATCGGTTCGGGCGGCGACGTGAGTTTCAGGATCACCGTGCCGGGCCAGGCCGGTCACAAGGGTTCGGCGCACCTTTTCGTGAACGCCATCGAGAAAGCCGAATATATCCACGCAGCACTCAGGGAGCTGGACGCGCAAAGAGCAGAGGCGGTTCGCGAGCCGCTGGTGGAAAAACGCTTCGAGATAAGCGGGCTCGAACCCCGCACGGTGAACCTCGTGGTGACCGTGATCCGCGCGGGCGTGTCCATCGGCCAGCTCCCGGCCGAGTGCGTGCTGGAGGGCGTGGCGGGGGTGGCCCCGCGAGAGGGTCTCGAGGAGGTGAAACAACTGGTGGAAGACCACCTCGCCCGGGCCGCCCAAGCCGACCCGTGGCTTCGCGAGCATCCGCCCCGTCTGGAATGGACGGAGAGGCGCGCGGAGCCCTGCCTTACCGACCCCGAACACCCGTTCGTCAAAACGGCGTTGTCGGTGGCCGAGCGGGTCACGGGCCGGCCCTGCCAGCGCCAGGCGCTGAACGGGACGACGGACATGCGGTTCCCGGTTCTCTACGGCGGCACGCCCACCATCATGTTCGGCGGGGAGTGCCCGCGGGGCCACATTCCCGATGAATTCACGTTTATCGACGAGCTGGAACTCTCGGTCGACGGGCTGCTGCACCTGATACTCGAATGGTGCGGCGTGGACGCATAGGTCCGCCCCCGGGGGGTACGCAATGGGTTTGTAGGTGGCGGTTCCTCCTCGGGACCGCCCCACACATACATGCGACCCGGCCTTTTTCGCCGCCCGTCATGGGCCGCATGTATGCGACTCCTACAATCGCCGCGCAAGGTGTTGGTGCAGGGGTCCCATACACGCGGTCCTACGGGTTCATCTTGCGTCGGGTGAAGGGCCTGTCCTGAGCCTGTCGAAGGGGCGCTCCCTCGATACGGCGCGCGAGCGCGCCTACTCGGGATGAGGTGGAGTGGTTCTGCCGCCTGGAGGTTTTGCAGTCCCGCGTCAGGACGGGCGCAGGGCCCCTCGGACAGGCACGGAGGCCTGTCCCTACGGATGCGATTCGGCTTTGTTCGTCATTCCGGCGAAAGCCGGAATCCAAAAAGAGACGGGGGGCGCATATTGCGGTATTTCCATTTCTCGATGTTCAGTTCGTAAATGACAGTATAAAAACGAAAGGCAAATGGATTCCGGCTTTCGCCGGAATGACGGTGGTTTTCCCACATCGTTTGGATTTGACCCCTTGAGAGCCGTCGCCAATTCACGGGAGTGAAAAGAACCACTCCCCCCTTGACGCCCTCATCCCGGGCAAGCGCCCCAAACCCTCATCCTGAGTAGGCGCGTAAGCGCCGTATCGAAGGATGGGGGGCACGAACTTCGCCCTTCGATACGCCGCCTTCGGCGGCTACTCAGGGTGAGGAAAGTGGTGGGGACGGCGGAGCCTGCCCCGAGCGAAGTCGAGGGGCCGCTACTCAGGGTGAGGCGGAGCGGCGGGCAGTGCAGGACGAAGAAGAGGATTGCGCCGCAAGAAGGCTTTTTCAATAACCCCCTTCGGGCAGGATTGTATATAATTCACCGAATCAGGGTTCACCAAATTATCTAACGGGAGAAAACGGATGAACGAACAACAGGGGGCGGTTGCTCCTGATTTTGCGGCGCTGCGGGATGCGTTTCCCGTCACCCGGAACTGGACCTATCTCGACCTCGCCAACAAGGCGCCCCTTCCCCAGTGCGCCCAGGACGCCATCCCCGATTTCCTGCGGGAGATGAACGAACTCGGCGTCCGGGAAGCCTTCTCCAAGCGCCGCGTGGAGGAGGTTCGCGCCTCGCTGGCTTCGCTGCTGGGCGTCGCGCCGGGGACGATCGCGTTCATCAAGAATACGTCGGAGGGCATGAACATCGCCGCGCAGGCGCTCGATCTCAAGGCGGGGGACAACGTCATCCAGGCGGAAATGGACCACCCGAACCAGGTGTACGCCTGGAAGCGCCTGGAGGATAGAGGTGTCGAATTGCGGTGGGTGCGAAGCCGGGACGGCTATCCCCCCGTGGAGGCGTTCGTCGAGGCGATGGACGGGAGAACGCGCGTCGTGGCGGTCTCCTACGTGACTTTCGGCACCGGCTGCCGGGTGGACCTGCCCGCCCTGGGCGCGGCCTGCCGAGAGCGCGGTGTCGTCTTGATGACGGACGCGATTCAGGGGGTCGGGATACTCTCGGCGTCGCTGCCGGCCCTCGGGGCGGACATCGTGGTCTGCGGCGGCCACAAGGGATTGCTCGGCCTGCCGGGCACGGGTTTTCTCTATTGCCGCGAAGACCTGATTCCCGGGATGACGCCCCCTTTCTTCGCCCGCGCCAGCATGGTGCCTGAAGCGCGCCCCCGGATGGAGGTCGAACTGATCCCGGACGCCGGCCGCTTCGAGATCGGGAATCAAAACTACCTGGGACTGTGGGTGCTCGGCCGCTCGGTCGAGTTCCTGGCCGGGGTGGGTCTCGATCAGGTCGAGGAGCGCGTGCGGGGGTTGACGACATACTTGATGGAACTGCTGGAGAGGCGGGGAGAGAAGATTCTGACGCCTCGACCCTGGGAGGAGCGCGCCGCCATCGTGAGCATCGAGTCGCCCGACCCGCCCAAGGCGGCGGCGCGCCTGCGCGAGAAGAGAATCATCGCCAGCGCGCGCAACAATGGTCTTCGCTTCGCGCCGCATTTCTACAATACCGAAGAAGAACTGGAGCGGGTGGTGAGCCTGCTTTAGGGAAATAAATCCATCGAGGCGGATGCTCCGGATTGAAACTTCGTCGCACGCCGGTGCTTCCGGGCAGTCGCCGGTCTCCTTTCTTGACGGGCCGAGACCTGTGTGTGATGATTTTCCCATCACCACATTTCAGAGAATACGATTGCACACTGGGCCATAGATCCAACCGGGGAGGGAAAGTCTATGAAGCGCATGATTGGCATCGTTATCGTGGCATTGGCGTTCGCCGGGTTCACGTCGCCCGCGTTCGCGAAGGACATCAAGATCGGCATCGTGGTGGAAACGCTGGGGAACCCGTATTTCGCGTGTCTCAAGCGTTCCGCCGAGGCGGAGGCCAAGAATCATCCCAACGTCAAGCTCACGGTATTGAGCGGCGCCCTGGGCACCGACTTGATCGGCGTGACGAAGATGATCGACGACTTGATCCAGAAGCGCGTGCACGTGCTCGCCTTCAGCGCCATCGACCCCAACGCGATGGTGCAGACGGTCAAGAAAGTGCAGAAAAGCGGCATCCGCGTGCTCATCCATTCCGACGATCTGGCCAAGCAGGTGGCGCGGCACTTCGTCGGGCCGGATCAGTACTACGGGCAGTCCGCGGTCGCCAAAGCCGTCGCCGAGGAGCTGGGCGGCAAGGGCAAGGTCGCGCTCATGGAAGGCGTGCCGGGCAACATGTCCAGCATCCTGCGGAAAAGGGGCGCCAGGGACACGCTGGCCAAGTACAAGGGCATCAAGGTGGTCGGCGTCTGGGCGGCCAACTGGGACCGCGCGCAGGGACTCAAGAAGGCTGAGGACATCCTGACGGCGCATCCCGACATCTCGGCCATCGTCGCCGTGAACGACGACATGGCCCTGGGCGCGCTGCAGGCCGTCAAGGCGCGCGGCAAGCTCGGCAAGATCATCGTCACGGGCTTCAACGGCGTCGAGGAGGCGATGCAGGAAGTGTACCGCGGCAACATGCTGGCGACCGTGCTGACTTTCTGCGACTCCGTGGGCAAGCAGCTCGTGCGCACGGGCGTCGACGTGGCGATGGACAAGGACGACAAGTCCAAGTACACGATCGACACCGGCACGATTCCGCTCGACACGAGACTGCTCCAGGCGGTCGGAAAGAACCTCAAGGCCGGCATCAAGTAAGAGTTCAAACGCGGCGCCGCGCGGGGAGGCGGGGGTATCGACCTCCCGTCTCCCCGCGCGTCCTCGCCCGAGGGGACGGACATGCCCATTCCACGCGACGTGCTCCAGGCCGAAATCGACCGGCGGCTGGCGAACACCCGGCGGCTGATGGCGGAGCGCGAATACGACGCCCTGATCGTCTACGGCAACAACAAGCTCTCCGGCAGCCTGCGCTATCTCACCGACTACTTTCCCGACCGGGCGGGCTGGATCAGCTTGACGTCCACGGAGACCTCCATCGTCGACGGGGGCGCGGCCTTCATCACGCAAACCGACGATCCCGCGCTCATGGTCGATCCGGGCCTCATGCCGACGCGCGAGGTGTGCGTCCCGCGCATCGTGGCGGGGGAGGGGTTTTCGGCGAAAAAGGGCGACGGCCTCTCCGTCGAGAATCTCGAAAAACTCATCCGCGAGGCGGGCGACGTGAAGCGCGTCGGCGTCGAGACGTTCGACAAGTTCCCGGCCCCGCTCTACGCCGGAATGAGGGAGACGTTCCCCGATCTCGAAATCGTGCGCTCGACCATCGTGGAGGAACTCCGGATGGTGAAGAGCGATTTCGACCTGGAGATGATGCGCAAGGCGGGCCGCGTGGCGGATCTGGGACATGAGACCGTCGCCGCCATCCTGGGTGAGGAGGGCGTCGGCACGACCGAACTCGAACTCATCCGCGCCGCCGAGCACGCGATGCGCTCGGCGGACCCGATTTACGAGGATTCGTGCAGCAGTTCGCCCAGCCTGATCTGCAGCGGCTATCCGGTGGCGGGCGCGCTCTTGCACATGCCCAGCCCGGGCAAGGCCATCGAGCGCGGCAACGTCGTGCACTGGGACATCTGCATGAGGTTCGAGGGCTATCCGGTCGACTCCTCGCGCACGCGCGCCATGGGGCCGGTGACGGATACCCACCGGCGCGCCTACGAGACGATTCTCGAGATTCAGCGGACGGTCATTGAGGAGGCGAAGCCGGGCGTTATCGCGAGCAGGCTCGTCGACACGGCCGAGGCGATGGCCCGCGACGCCGGGTTCGATTTGTGGGACAGGTTCCTGGGCCACGGCCTGGGGTGGGACATCCACGAGCGCCCCGACATGGGCATCGAGAAGATCCCCCTTGAGGAACATATGGTGCTCGCCGTCGAGCCGCGCATCGCCGTCGACAACACCTACCTGTTCGGCAACGAGGACATGGTGCACGTCACGAAAGACGGCGGCGTCTCCTTTACGTCCTTTCCCAAAGAGCCGCTGGAGATATAGCGGCGAGCGGGGAGGATGTTCTCGCGCTCAAGGCCGCGGCGAACCCGGCGAGCGCAGCACCGCTTGAGGGGGTTGTTGAAAAAGCCCGGAACTCTGGATTTTTCGTATGTAACCGACCGACGAGAGAGAAAAATCACTCCCCCCTTGAGGGGGAGTCGATGAAGCCGAGCGGTTTGTGCGAAGGCTGAATCGGTGGGGGGTAAAATGCGTTTTATTGCCATTCCGGATTATACCCCCCACCGAATCGCTTTCGGGCTTACGCCCTCAGCTCTTCGTCTGGCTTTCCCCTCGGGAAGCCAGACCCTCAAGGGGGGAGTGAACTTCAAAAGCGTGCGCTCAACCAAAATCGCTCCACGGGACTTTTTCAACAGACCCTCAAGGGGGGAGTGATTTTGGTGTTCTCATTTGTGTAAAGCGACTTCGTAGGGGTCGTGTGCCGGGTTTTTCCACAGACCCCCGATCCTCCGACTGCTCCAACTGGAAGACTCGCCCATGACGTCATCCCCCTCCCATCCAGCCGAATCCCGCACAGACGGCGCGGGTGAGCGCCTCATCCTCGACATGCGCGGCATCGGCAAGCGGTTTCCGGGCGTCGTGGCGCTCGACGAGGTGGACTTCAGCGTGCGGCCCGGAGAGGTCCACGTGCTGCTGGGCGAGAACGGAGCCGGCAAGTCGACGATGATCAAGATCATCTCGGGCGTCGTCGAAAAAGACTCGGGGCGCATGGAGTTCGAGGGAGAGGTGATCGAGAGGTGCTCCCCCGCGCTCACGCGCGAACTCGGCATCAGCGTGATCCATCAGGAGTTGAGCCTCGTGCGGCTGATGGACGTCAAGAGCAACCTCTTCCTGGGCCGCGATATGAGGAGCAGGAACAGATGGCTCGGGCGGCTGGGCGTGCGCGACGAGGCGGCGATGGAGCGGCGCTGCCGCGAGATTTTCACCGAACTTAAGCTGGATATCGACCCCAACGCCCAAGTCTTGGGTTTGAGTCTCTCGGACATGCAGTTTCTCGAGATCGCCAAGGCGGTGGCCTTCGACGCCAAGGTCATCCTGATGGACGAGCCCACCTCGTCCCTGGGTCCCGGGGAGAAGGAAGCGCTCTTCGAGGTCATCGAGCGCCTGACGGCGCGCGGCATCGGGGTCGTCTACGTCTCCCATACGCTGGAGGACTGCCTCGCGATCGGCGATCGCATTTCCGTCCTGCGCGACGGGCGCCACGTCGGGACCATCGGCGCCGAGAACACCGAGGTCGACACCCTGATCCGCATGATGACGGGGCGCACCTTCAGCGAGCGCTACCCCAGGATTTCGGGAAAGGTGGGCGGGGAGGTTCTGGAAGTCCGGAATTTTACGACGCAAGGCGTGTTCAGCGACGTGAGCTTCAAGGTGAAGAGGGGCGAGATCCTCGGTTTTGCGGGATTGGTGGGCGCGGGAAGGACGGAACTGTTCCGCGCGCTGTTCGGTCTCGACAGGCTGGACGGCGGCGAGGTGTTCATCGACGGCGAGCAGGTGAGAATCAAAAAACCCCGCGACGCCATACGCCACGGGCTGTCTTTCCTGACCGAAGACCGCAAGAACCAGGGCGTGTTCCCGCTCCTCTCGGTGCTGGAGAACCTGCTGATCACCCTGTTCAACTTCGGCAGGGAGAGCCGCTCCCGAAGGCTCACGCGCCTGCTCGGCTGGGTCAACGGTTCGGGTGCGGATGGCCTCTCGCGCGATTACGTGGAACGGCTGAGCATCAAGGTGGCTTCCCTCACGGATCAGATCGCCCAGCTCAGCGGTGGGAACCAGCAGAAGGTGCTCCTCGCGCGGGGGATATCCACGGGCGCGCGCATCGTCATCCTCGACGAGCCGACCAAGGGCGTCGACGCGGGCGCCAAGGTGGAGATTTACCGCATCCTCGAGGAACTCGCGCAACTCGGGGTGGCGATTATCGTGATATCCTCGGAACTGCCCGAGGTCACGGCGATCTGCAGCCGGATCATCGTGATGAACGAGGGCCGCATCACCGGCGAGGTTCCAAGAGAAGACGCCGACGCGGAAACCATCATGCGCTACGCGACGGGCACGGCGGCGTAAGCAAGATGGTGCAGTAAGGGAGGAGACGATGAGCGATGAGGTGAAGACGGATACCGGGCGTGGCTCGGCCGCCGAAGCCGAGGCGAGCGAGGGGTACAGCATCTCCTCCCTCGTCGCGTCCGGCTTTTCCAGATACGGCTTGAACCTCGCGCTCGTCTTGTTGATCGTCTTTCTCTCCATCACGGCGGAGAATTTCTTCACCGTCTCGAACATGATGAACATCCTGCTCCAGTCATCGAACATCGGCATCATGGCGGCGGGCCTCACGCTCGTCATCATCTGTGCGGAGATCGACCTCTCGGTGGCCTCCATCCAGTCGATGGGCGCGGTCGTCGTCGCGCTTCTGCTGAAGGAATACGGCGTGCCCATCGTGCCTGCCGTGCTCGCCACGCTGCTCCTGGGAGTGGTTCTGGGCGCCGTGAGCGGAGTCTTCGTGGGCTGGTTCGCGATTCCCGCCTTCATCCTCACCCTGGCGATGGACAGCCTCGCGCGCGGCGGCGCGCTCATCCTGACGGGAGAACAGTCCATCTTCGGCCTGCCCGAGGCGTTCAGCGTCGTCGGGCAGGGCTACCTGGGCCCGTTTCCCATGGCCGCCGTCATCATGGGCGTCGTCTTCCTGGCCGCGCACCTCATCCTCTCGCGCACCGTTCTGGGCACGAATATCTACGCCGTCGGCGGCAACAAGGAGGCCGCCCGCGTCGCCGGCGTGAACGTCTTCGCCGTCAAGCTGTTCGTGCTCGTGTTCAGCGCCTTCTGCGGCGCGCTCGCGGGCGTGGTGATGGCCTCGCGCCTCATGGCCGCCCAGGCCATCATGGGCATGTTCGACCTGATGGACGTCATCGCCGCGGTCGTCATCGGCGGCGCCTCGCTGCTCGGCGGCGAGGGGCGCGTCATCGGCACCGTCATCGGCACGCTCATCATCGCGTGCATCCGAAACGGCCTGAATCTCCTGGGCATCGCCGCCGACTGGCAGCTGCTGGCCGTGGGGGCGATCATCATCCTGGCCGTCCTGCTCGACTACGTGGGGAAAAAGCGCACGGCGTAGGGGTTGTTGGAAAGGCCTTTGCGCCTCATCCTGAGTAGCGGCCCCTCGACTTGACTCGGGACAGGCTCCGCCGTTCCCCGACACCCCTCATCCTGAGTAGGCGCGTAAGCGCCGTATCGAAGGATGCCCTCTCGCCCGGCGTTCGATTCCCCTCGCCCTTCGATACGCCGCCTTCGGCGGCTACTCAGGGTGAGGAGGAACGGGTCGAACCCGACCGAGTAGAGAAGAAGCGCTCTCCCCCCTTGAGGGTCATTGCCAACCGACGAGAGAGGAATCACTCCCCCCTTGAGGGGGAGTCGAAGAGCTAAGGGCGTAAGCCCGCAAGCGATTCGGTGGGGGGTATAATTCGGAGTGGCGATAAAACGCGATTCACCCCCCACCGATTCAGCCTTCGCACAAACCGCTCGGCTTCATCGTCTGGCTTTCCCCTCGGGAAGCCAGACCCTCAAGGGGGGAGTGATTCCTCTCTCCTCTGGCTTTTTCAACAAGCCCTGACAAGGGGGGTAGGGGGGTTGGTTTTCAAGGCGAGGAGGCGACCGGGGAGGAGCGGTTTTTGTAGGGACAGGCCTCCGTGCCTGTCCTGACGCCCCGACAAAGGACAACCACGGAGGGTTGTCCCTGCGGGGTAATCCCGTCTATGCCCATGCTCTGGTTCGTTATTCCGGAATGCGCCGGAATGTGAGCACAGGCAAAAGGGGGCGGTGCAGGGACAGGTCGCGACCTGTCCCTACGGTGGATATCCCCCATGTTTTCGGCTTTTCCCCCCGCGCGTGTGGTGTATACTGGCCTCTGGAGCCGCCGCCGGAGGCGTGAGCATGTCCCAATCCAGCAGTGTCGAGCCTGAAGTTCCAGCCAAGCAGGGGTTTTACTGTTCCATCGTCTTCAAGAGCCTCATCCTCGTCCTGATCATTCTCATCGTCGCCATCGTCCCGATGTCCTATCGCTACTATCAATCGAGCTACAACTACGAGCTCAACGTGCTCTCGGCCAAACTCGAGTTCATCGCCGAGCGCGCCACCTCGTTCATCGACGCGGAAGCCGTCCACAGCCTGAGGATCCCCGCCGACAAGAATACTGCCGAGTACAGGGAAGTGCTCGCCGTGCTCCGGCGCATCAAGCGGAACTCGGGCGTGGACAACGCCATCATCATGCGCAGGCGGCCGAACGGCAGCTACGAATACGTCGCCGCCGGACACGACAGCTTTCAGATTGGTCAGGACGTCCACTTGCACCAGTTATTTCCCGCCACTTTCAAAGCCACGAACGAGACCTGGAACAAAGGCGAGATGATGCGCTCCCGGCTCTTCGGCGGAAAGGTGGGGGACCGCGAGTTCGACCAGTTCCTGCAGCTCAACACGCCGCTCAAGCTGGGCGGCAAGGTCGTGGCCATCCTCGTGCTCAACAAGCTCGCGAACCCCGTGGCCGAGCAGGTGGCGACGAACACCTTCAAGCTGCTCCGCTTCACAATCATCCTGGTCGCCCTGGGCCTCATCCTCTTCTGGCTCATCTCCTCACGGATGCTGCGCCTGATCAGGAACCTGACGAGCGCGGCGGAAGAGGTGAGCCGGGGCAACCTCGACGTCACCGTTCCCGAGAAGAGAAGCCACGACGAGGTGGGCCGTCTGGCCACTTCGTTCGAGGGCATGATCGAGGGATTGAAGCAGCGCGATTTCATCCGCGACACCTTCGGGCGCTACATCAGCAAGGAGATCGTGGATGAGCTCCTGAACTCGCCCGACGGCCTCAAGCTCGGCGGCGAGGTGCGCGAGGTGACCTTCCTGGTATCGGATCTCAGGGGGTTCACCGCCCTCTCCTCGCGCCTTGAGCCGGGCGAAGTCATCGATGTCGTGAACCGTTTCCTCGAGCCGATGGTGGAGATCATCACCAAACACAGGGGCACGGTGGACGAGTTCCAGGGAGACGGGATTCTCGCGTTCTTCGGGGCGCCGCTCGCCGCCCCCGACGACTCGGCCCGGGCGGTGGCCTGCGCCGTGGAGATGCAGCGCGCCCTCGTCGAGATCAACGAGGAGCAGCGCGCGCGCGGCATGCCCGATCTTCACATGGGAATCGCCATCAACACGGGCGAGGTGATCGTCGGCAACATCGGTTCGGAAAAACGCACCAAGTACGGCGCGATGGGCACGGCCATCAACACGGCCTACCGCATCGAGTCCTACACCGTGAGCGGGCAGGTGCTCATCAGCATGGATACTTACCAGAAGATGGCGGAATTCGTTCAGGTGGGTGAGACCCAGGATCTGCGCTTCAAGGGGCTGGAGGAGCCGGTTCGCGTCTACGAGGTGCGGGGCATGTCGGGGCCTTATGCGTGCGAGATGCCGGAAACCGCGCCCGAGGCGTTCGTCGACCTCGCTTCGCCCATAGACGCGCGGATTTTCGCTGTAGAGGGCAAGACGGTGTCCGATGAGGTGGTGGCCGCCGCCATCGGGCGGGTTTCCGAGAACTGCATAGAAGTGGAGGCGGAAACCCCCTTCGAGAGAAACGCGAACCTCATGCTGCGGGTGGCGGAAGAGGCGGACGTGTCCGAAATCTACGCGAAGGTCGTGGAGGCGGAGGGGAGGCGGCTGATGCTTCGCTTCACCTCCCTGCCCGACGACGCCAAGGCGTATTTCGGGCGGATCAGGGAGGCCGCCGCGCAGTCGAAAGCGTAGGGTTACCCTACTTCATACCGAATCGGGGTTGTTGAAGAAGTCCTGATTTTGTCATTCGGCGTATGTTGCTGGCCGGGGAGGGAGGGTCCGTAGGGACAGGTCGCGACCTGTCCCTACAAGAGGCAGTGCGCTTTTGTTCGTCTTAGAAACACGAGCAGTTCCGATTTTCCTGTAAGATGCTGTAATAATATCAGTTAAGAGGTTTTTGAAAATCCTTCCTGCCAGGCCGGTAATCAAAATGAAAGCGGGTTCATTAAAACCCCTGCGCATCCCGGCGGGTGCCTGTCGGGGTAACCTTTGGCCGGGTAGGCGGGGCGCAGCAATGCCCCCGCCTACCCGGCCTAACCGCTACGCCTCGCTTAGCTTCGGCATCCTGTAGCCGACGCCGCGCTTGCGTCATAGCGCCGGGTCCAGACCCGGCGCAGCAATTCGTACCCGGTGGCGGTCATCTCCACGGGGCGGCCGCCGATGCTCACGAGCCGCCGCTCGCAGTCGATGGCGAGCTCACCGAGCACGAAGGGCTCGGCCCCGACCCGCGTGGTGAGTTCCACTGTGGAAAACGGCTTGACGATGTAGTCGGCCGCGCCCTCCACGATCTCGCGCAGCACGGTCCCGGGGTCCAGGCTCGCGGTGGTCCGCGCAAGGACCGCGCACGGCCGCGGTATGCGATCTTCCGAAGCCTCGTCGCATCCGTTCATCGTCAGCGCCTCCCGTGAGCGGGAAATACGGCAAAAAACGCAAATGTACACGATAATAATATGAAAATAAATAATTCAGATATGAAACAGATATAAAGTTTTTGTAAAATGAAAGCTGATTCCGGTGACCACATCCGGACGGCGAGTCGTCCCCGCCGCGACTCCTTTGAATGGAGAACAATACAACCTCTTGCGGCGGGGGCGGCGACAAAGGCGACAAACCGGAGCGAATCATGCCGTCCGTCATGATTCACGGGCTACCCGTGATGAGGATGCGATAATACTCGTGCAACTGGACCGATACATCGACGCCGTTTTGCGCCACTGGTGGCTGATCATAACGCTGGCCGTTTTGCTGATGATCATCGCGGGAGCGGGCGGGCGATTCATCACCGTTGCGAGCGATTACCGCATTTTGTTCCAAAAGGACAACCCTTACCTCCTTGCTTTCGATGCGCTGGAACACACCTTCTCCTCATCCGACAACGCGCTGATCGCCATCGACAGGAATCATTCATGATGCCTACCCATAAGAATGTTGCGATAACTTTACATCCATGAGGAAAGCTACATGAGAAAGAATACCGTTGTAATTATAGGGGGGGGGCGGCCGGACTTAGCGCGGCGTACACGCTCAAGAAACGCGGCATCGAATCCATCTTGCTCGAGGCCAACGACCAGATAGGCGGACGCATGGGCGGCGACAGGGTGGATGGCTTTTCGGTGGATGCGGGCGCGGACTTCTTCCCGGCCTGTTACGACGTCGCATTTCGCTTGTGCGAGGAGTTGGGGTTACCCTTGATTCGCACGAAGATGAACATCGACTGGCGCAGAAAGGGTCGATGGGTTGTGACGAGGCCGATTGAATCCCTCGGCGACTTCATCAGCAACCTGGCGCCGTTCTGGACGTTAGAGTTCCTGTCGCCTCGGGGGTTGTGGCCGACCCTGAAGCTGGTCAAGAGCATCAAGGACGATTCGGAGTACCTGAATTACTCCAGCGACCACAAAATCGCCGAGCTCGACGGGGAAGAGACCTACGGCGACTACCTCGACAGACTTGGTATTCCCGAGTCTCTGAGGGTGACGTTGGAGGGGTTCCTGGAATTGACGATGGGCAACCCCGAAGACTTCGGCGCGACGTGGATTCGGGCATTTCTGGGAGAAGTTCTGCTGAAACCCGAGCAGCTCTACGTGCCGGAGGAGGGCTGCAGTTCCCTGTCCTACGCCCTGGCCGACGCCTCGGAAGCCGATATTCGCCTCTCGACGCCCGTCAGGCAGGTGGTCATCCGGGACGGGATCGTGACGGGCGTGATCACCGACGCCGGCCTCATCGAGGCGGACGCCGTCATCTGCGCCGTGCAAGCCACGAAGGCGCTGGAACTTATCCCCGACCTGCCGCCCGGGATTCGCCACGCGCTCGGCAAGGTAACTTACTCGCGCGGGATTCGAGTAGTAGTCGGCCTCGACCACCGGCCGCTCCCCCCCGGCTGGTCTGTCGCATTGTACCCCGAAGACGACACCCCGGCGCTCTTGGACCGGACCATCAACCTGCCCGCCTGCGCACCGCCCGGTAAGAGCACATTGGACCTTTGGGTGGGCGAGAACCGCGCTGAGGAACTGCTTCCGCTCGACGATGCGGAGATCAGGCGCCGGATGCTCGCCGACGTGCGCCGGAACCCTCCTCCCGGCTCCAACCTTCCCGGCGACGACGAGGTGCTGTTTACCCGCGTGTACCGCTGGCGAGAGGCCGTGTGCATGGGGCTGCCCGGCATGTTCAAGGCGATAGTGGATATGCGCGCTCGACTCAACCAGGACGTGAAGAATCTCTTTCTGGCGGGCGACTACATGCGGTCGCCCATTGTGAACGGCGCCCTGGCCAGCGGCGTCGACGCAGCCGAAGAAGTTGCGGAGTTGCTGGCGACCCGTTCCACATGAAAAGCTGGCGCGTGGTTCTTCGCCCTCTTTCGCGTGTTTTCAGACAGTGGGGTATTTTCAACGGCCGTGGAATCCTTGTAGTTTGTTGAAACTGTTGCAGGTATTTGTTTTTTTCGAATTTGGTTCGGAGATTCGATTCCCGCAACAAGTAATCAAAACGCAAGAAGGCGAATTATAACTCCTGCGTATGGGGAAGCGTCTCAGTCGGAGGCCGGGTAGGAGGGGTGATAATGGCGCAAAACCCGGAAGCAGTTATTGGTATAGCATGGTGTATCCGGTTTGGGCCGGCGAATTCTTGATGCTCATCACCCCGCGACTGAACGGTAACTCCGTTCATATATGTGTTCGCCACTGGGGTGATAGAGCGAATCACGGACTCTCCTGAGTGAGTGCCAACGGCGCGGGCCGATGTCCCCCACGGTCAGCGAGAATGCTGCTGATTCACCGGGACGCCTGAATCTCCTGCCACTGCCGAAGTGGTGAGGGCGCTGGTCTGACTCCTTTCGGACCATACTTCATGCAGCCGCCGGTTTCAGCGTGGCCATCACACTGCCACCGAATCGTTACCGTGTCGTGACCGCTGCCCCTCGCCCGGCTCCGGCATCGTGTAGCCGACGCCGCGCACAGCCGCGAGATGCGCCCCTCCTCTTCGCTTCCGTTCATCATCCCTGCCTCCCGGGCGGAAAACAGAATTATATATGTTAATGATATATATAACAAGAGTATAGATATGATAAATACATATGACTTTGGTAAACTTCAAGCAAAAAATGAATAGACGTTCCATGGGGAGGGGAACCGCTGGTCCGGCTCCCTCGCAATACCGGGAAAAGTAGATTCAGAAATGAGACATCGCGTGGAGAGGTTGGTGGGGCTTGCAACCGGAGTCGGCATCGGCAATAGTCTGTCATCTGGAAGAAGAGGGCGGCATGAGCGCGCAGCGCCCGAACGGGGTGCGCAAGCCGGCTCCCTCGTCATCGGCAGAGCCTGTCCCGAGTTCATCGAGGGGCTCGAGACCGAAGAAGCCGAACACCCGCCTGTATCCCCCCCGACCGGCGGCCCCTGACCTTGTGGTGGAGCAGTCTCGCGGCGTGTCTCGTCCTCCTCGCCGTCATGGCACCGGCCTCCGCCGGGCTGGCCCATGCCCAGGCCGTCATCGAAGTATGGAGCAAGGGGACCGAGGCCGCCACTCTGTTCAACGGCACGGCGGCGACCGTGCCCGGCGGCCTCACGGCGCGGGCGGAGGGGCCTTCGGTCATCCTCCTGTCCTGGCGTGCACCTTCGGTCAGCGAATCGGCGTTCTTGAGCTACCGGATAGAGGTCCGCGAAGAGGAGGCGGGCTGGAGCGACCTTGTCCCCGAGACGGGCGTCAGGGACACGGAGTACAGGCACTCGGGCCTCCCGGGAGGCACGACGTACCACTACCGCGTCTCGGCGGTCGGCGAGTCGGGAGCGGGGCCTCCCTCTGCGGTCGCCACGGCCACGACGCCGGCGGATACCGGCGAGGCGGCGCCGGGCCTGCCCGGAGTCGACGGGGATGCAAGCCGCGTTCGCGCACCGCCCGAAAGCTCACGCTCTTCGCGCTTCGGGGAGAACCTCGTGCTGACGCCTTCGCTCGAGGGGAGCTCCGCGCAAGTGGAAGCGGGCGGCTTCGTCCGCTACGCTTCGGGCGACCTGTCAGTGGATGTATCCGCGAGGGAGGCAGCGCCCGTCAGAGCCAAAACCGGATTCATCCAGATCGACCCGCAATTCGGCTACGAGATCCTCGACCCGACGACGAACATCAACTCCAAGCAACGCCTGATACTCCAGCGCAAGCAAGAGGGCGTACTCGCCCCGGACAGCGTTCACCTGCACGGTGCGGTCACCGCGATAGCCGATTACCAGTCGAGCAACAGGGAGAACAAGTTCGGATACCTGATGCGCCACCCGACCGCAAAGAATCAGGCGGGGACCGTGGTTTCCGAGGCGGCGATCCATTCGGCGCAACTCGGATTCACGGGTGCGCTCGGCGGGTGGATTACCGCCAACGCCGAGATTCTCTATGATCCGCAACAGAGTTTCGGCCAGGGAACCAATACGGACCTGGAACGCAACCAGTTGCAATTGCGGCGCGCCTGGGTCCTGATCGGGAATCTCGACAGGTCGCCGCTCTATGCCAGCCTGGGCAAGATGGCGATTCCCTTCGGTCTCACGGATACCGTCAATCCGTTCTCCGCCTCGAGCGTCTGGCACGCCTTCGGAGGGCTGGCCAACGGCTTGAAGCTGGGCTATTCCAGCGACGGGTTGAACCTCTCCTTCATGGGCGTGCAGGGAGGAGCGCAGTTCAGGGCCGCAAACACCCCGGTGAACGGAACCGCGGTCCCGAGCAAACTGAACAACTTCACCGTCGACGCGAACTACACGGTAGAACTCGCTTCCTGGGGCACGTTTCTCCTGGGAGGGTCATACCTGCGCGGGACGGCTTATTGCCAGGATTTTCCGGTTGTTCATTTCGCGCCCTGCAAGGACAACAACCCGGCTTCAGGCGTTTACGGAAAACTCGTCCATGGCAATCTCAATATCGGGGGCGAGTTCATCCGTACGCTGAATGAGTGGCCCGCTACATTCAACCCCGGCATCCCGCAATTCCCGGCGAGCAAGGTGACGAGCTTCAGGGTCGGGGCCGGATACAGGTACGACTCCAGTCGCGGCCCTCTGGATTTTTCCATCGAACTCAGCCGATTCGTCGCCGGTCCGGATGACGCGCCGTGGGAGCGCCAGAACCAGCTTGCCCTGGGCGTGGCCTGGTTGCCCCGGCCCAGCGTGAAGCTCTTTGCCGAATACATCCGTGTCGATGGATACACACCCTTGAACTTCATCAGCGGCGGCAACATCAAGGACGAAAACGGCGAGATAATGCCGGACCAAACGCACAGTGACGCCTCGGCGCGCTCCGATGTCTTCCTCGTCGGCGTCACCGGGGCGTTTTAGGGAGGACACTATATTATGGAGTTACCCTCAGATCTTGTGTATGGGTTGAATTGAAGAAGGCGGCGCATTCCTGCTGGAATGGGGTTGTGAGAAGCCCTGTCATTCAGCAAACAGGAGATGCGCCACCATGCACAAAGATACGACGATTCCCTTTACGAATCCAGCCTTTCGAGAGGAGTTGAGCGAACTGGTGCGCGAAGGCGCGCAGCGAATCATCCGCCGGGCGGTGGAAGCGGAGTTGGGGACCTTTCTGGAAGAGCATTCTACCGAGCGAGACACGCGAGGCCGTCGCGCGGTGGTGCTGGGCGGCTACCTGCCGTCGCGGGAGGTTTTGACGGGTGTCGGTGCGGTGCGGATTGGTGTTCCCCGGACGCGGGACAGGTCGGGGGCGGGGCGGTGCTTTCGCTCGGAGTTGTTGCCGCGTGTTTTGAGACGGTGGGTTGTTTCCAGCGGGTGGGGAATTCTTGTAGCTTGTTGATATTATTGCGGGTATCCGTTTTTGGGAATTTCGTTGGGGATTTGCTTATCTGCAATACGTAATCAAATCGGAAGTGGGCGAAATCAAACTTCTGCGTATCCTAGGGCGGGCAAGTCGGGCCTGTTAGGAGGGGCTCGGCAACGACCCCTCCTAACAGGCCGCAAATCGTAACCGATGGGATGGACATGCTGAGCGTTGAGATGCACCGCCTGAACGCTTTCGCCTCGGGATTCGGTGGATATGGATCGATCACTACGTCTCCTCGTCGAATAGTTCACCGGACTTTACAGATCGACCGCTTACGAGTTCCAGGCCGCGGGAAATGACGCCCGCGCCATGAATGGTCATATTTAAACCATGATAACACCGCAAAAGGCACATCAAGTTCATATTAAATCGATACTATGGGTCTTTTGACCTAGCTAGCTAAGTATTTCCTCATGGGCAAACTTAAAACCCATGCCAAGGTGTTCAAACTTGAGCCCCCAAGAGAAGCTATCCATGAGCCTACCGACGACTTCCCTTACAGGATCGTTCAAAACCTAGGCGAAGAATGGTGAGTAGAAGCTGCCGTCGACGGCGGGTATCTGCTGCAAATCACGACCTTCTCGGCTCACGAGAATGCCTGCGAGCGCGCATTCGAGCACGCTAGGTCCCGCTACTCTTTCGTCAAAGTGGTCGAACATGAGTCACCCGTTTATAACGTGGAGAAGGTCGCGGATGAGCCATGCTCAAGCTGAAACGGGACGCTCATTGATTATCGGGAGGATCCGTGTAGGAACTGCGGATCTTGAGAGGGATGTTTTAGATAGAACACTTTTGGACCGCGAGGACACGAGCATTGAAATGTGACATGGTCTTACTCCTTTGTGGTGAAGGTATGTGTTCTCGTGGTTTGCTCCCGCCGGGGATTGCGGTCCTAGTGGGAGCGCTTATTTGTCAGAGCTTCGCATTTGCTCCCTCACAACGCTTTTGATATTGTCGAACTCAAACATCGCTTTTACCTGTGCTCCTTCCATTTGAATTTGCCTAGGACTTCCTAACAGAAAAACAACCATAAGCTTTGAGTCGATGAACCGCATACGAACATCGTTAGCTTTAATAGTATTGCTCCTATTGTTCTTAGATGTAACCTTGTAATTCATCACTCAATTCCCTTTAGCGGTCTCTCCCTCGTAATCGCATTCTCCAACCCATTTATATTCATTGATAGGAAGCAAACCAAAGAAGGTTTTAATGGCTGTGGTCCATTCCGTGACCTTTTGGTAATCCGGCGCAAGTGCATGTCCTTGGCCTGGGCCAGAATCTGTTGTTCTTCTTTTTATATCATTGCACTCGGCCTGTATTGCCGTATGTGTAGAAGCCAGCAATAATCCGAAAGGAACAATAAAAGGAGCCTGTGACTCTACGGTCAGTCGCCCATTTTCATTTTTCATATCGGCGGTACAAGCCGTGAGAAGCGCTAGCGCCATGATGCTGAGCATTGCGGATCGAATAGGCGACTTCATGTTGGTTCTCCTGTTCAAGAGAGTAAGAAAGGGGCTGTGATAACCACTAGGACCGCGGCTGCCGCGGACATGAGGTCCGTGGAGCAACGGATCAGGCTACCCTAGTACGACGTCGGACATTTCATGACTCGAATCCCCTTGTAGCTATTCCTTGCTGAAAACTGAAAGCGGCGAACCACGCTGTCACGCTTAAGTACATAGCTCAGGTGTTGGTCGTCCATTACCCCAGTTGCCGAACTTTCTTGAAGTGATAGCCAAGGAAGCCATACAGAAACACAATGCCGAAGGGACCCAACATACGCACGAATTATTTCGTGGACCTGTCTTCACCATTGGTAAATGGCTTATACTCTTCTAGGTACTCTGGGTGGGCATTTATTCGTGCTCCGTCTTTACCATTGTCGTAGAAGTACAACTTGTGTCCAAGCCCTATTGCCCGATTGTAGTCCGCGCAACCCTGTTCTTCCTGCCCCAATGCAAAGTACGCCTGGCCTCTATTCCAGTGGACACGAGCGATTTGCCGGGAATCAAGTCCTTCCGCTCTTCCGCACATTAGAAGCGCTGTGTTGTAGTCCGCGAGAGCTTCCGTCTGGTCGCCAAGCAATTGCCTCGTTCTTGCACGATTGACGTAGGCTCCTATATTCTCAGCGTCAAAAGTGATCGCTTCGGTGTACCGTTCAATGGCAAACTCGTATTGCTTGATTGCGGCGTGGGCAAGCCCACAGTCGACATACGCTTGTGCTTTCTCTGCGTTGTTCGTAAACCATTCTACTCGATTTTCCCAAAACCGAATAAAGCGCTTCATGTCGAAGGGTTTGGAGACCGAGTTGGCGTGTGCATAACCGGAGAGATCGGGAAACAGCTTTTCTTCCGCGATGCCATGTGCGATACGTAGCTCTTCGAGTAAAGGTTGCTTGAAATTCTTGTCAATCACTATTTTATTGAGCAAAGCAGGCCACAGAAACGGGACCCCCAGAATAAAGACGGATTCTTGGGAAGCGGGTCTTCCGTACATCGCACCAGGACACCACAGGTAGGGAGGATCGTCCCAGTCTTTTGTGCCAGCTCCGTAAAAGTATTTCAGCACCCCGTTTTCCCGAACTTCGGCTTCATCTGTTTCCTGTACGTCGGAGCGGGAGAGGACGTACACCGCACCGTCTTCGGTTGGGTACCCACTGCACGCGAACCAGAGGGACACGAGTGGTTCCAAGGTGAAGTCGATTAGTCCGGTGGCTGCTCCCTGATGTTGGAGCTGGGCGAGGACTTCAAGATCGGTACACCCTCCGGGTAGTTCCGGGCACTTACCGACATATTGTGACGCCTTGTTCAACAGGTCATCCAAATATCCGACCAAAGCGTGCCCGATGAGTGTTGAATCAATCGCAAAGTTATGATCGGCTCTGAGTCGACGCACCGCAGAACAATCCACGATCCATTTGGCGTCGGCTTGTCCACGGTACAGAAGTTCTGTTTCGTCGTCACTTCTGCTTCTCTCGATGCATTCGAGAAACTCAGCTACGGTGGAAATCGCCATTATGAAATCCCGCCTTTTACCAATTAGGAACCGTTAGGTGTCGCTATGCCACGCAATCTTTTTACCTTTCGCGAGAGAATATTGGAAGAGGCCATCGCAGGGCATCCGATCATAGTGAAGGTACCTCTGGAAGCCATGCGCATTCTGGCCAAATTCGACACGTTTCGGGCGCGCACCGTGGAATTGGAAGCTCTGTTTCTCCAGGGCGACCCCGACTATGCTAACTTGTGCCATGGATGCCTCCTTTAGGACGGCAAGCGAAGTCACTTCGTCACAGTTTGGTGTTGTCGGGAGGAGGCATCCATCTCGTTGCCAGTCCTCGGAATCTGGAGTTCAACGCATCAGAGGCATAAGGTGTTTCGTTGACTTAGTCTAATGATTCCAAGGTATTGTTTTTAATCAATCAAGCCTCAATAACTCGCAAAATCTCGCTTTTAAATCGAAAGATGCGTTGGATCTTTCAAGGCCCATCCCATCTGGATGTCGGATGAGATGGTCTGCTCCACTTCAAGAAAACCATGCAAACAGACCACAAAAATCTTTCTTAGCCTCACATACACCTCGATCAAATTGCCTTTTGGCGCTTCCGCCCGTTTTAGACATCGGGGGATTGTCGACGACTGGGATACTTCGATATCGCGTTAATTTTATTGGAGATAGTTCAATGTTTTCTTTCTCGTTTTCAAGCCAGTTTCTGCAGAATGTAATCAAATCGGAAACGGATGAATTATAACTCCTACGTATCCTGGCGCGTGCGTGCCGGTAAACGAAAGGATGGACGCGCCCTCCCGAGGACATCACACTATGGTGAGGTGGTGTCGTTACCACCCGGAAGGAGGTTTGTCCATGGAACAAATCCACATTATAGGCATCGACCTGACGAAACACGGTTTTTAACTCCACGTCATGGGCACGGAGATCCAAAAGATCGCTCCGCTATCTTTTCCGGAGAACAAGCGGGAGCGTGTAACAGATGACCTGGAGGTGATTGAGGTCCGCGTGTTCCAGGGGTTCGTTCTGCCCTGCCAGTACTGAGATATCGTCTATCGCAGGGTTGGCAACACGACCGTTGTTGGGAAACAAAAATAATTGGAAACTGAGACAAAAATTACTGAATGCCTTAGAAAATAGAGGGAATTTCCAAGGCATAAAAGGGCGAGGAACCCAGGGGATCAGGCCATTCGCAATTATTTTTATCACTCCACACCCGTCTTGTTTCGCTTGTCGTGCTGTGGTCCGTCAAGAACTTAGCTTCGAGCACCGCCTGGAAGGACTCGGGATCGACTGGGCACGATAGGCTCAACATCTCTATGTCCTTGACCGCCCAGATGGTGTTTGGTAGTCATGATCATAATCTGCGTTTTGCGTTTACGGAGTGAACAGGAACTGCTTCGACGCTCTCCTGCCCGAGTTCTTAGCCCAACAGCATCTTGAAAGGCGGTCGCGCAAGCCGTGTCTTTTAAAGCTTTTATCGAGAAGTGCGTCGTACTGGATCTCGAAGTCGGCGCTGACGGCCGGATCCGGGACGTCGGTGCGCTGCGAGGGGACAGAGAGTTGCGAATCCGCGATGCAGAGTCGTCGAGTGACGCGGTCCAACAACTCAGCGCTTTCGCGGACGGGGCCGATTTCGTTGTGGGGCACAACATCGTCGCCCACGATAGACGATTCATCGAGACCCACTTGCCGGGGTCCCCGCTCCTCGACCTGCCCGTCGTAGACACGCTCTATCTGGCGCCGCTGGCGCGTCCACAAAGGCCGTATCACCCCCTGGTCAAGGATTACAAGCTAGTCGGGGCGGTACGGAGTGATCCCGTCGCTGATTGCCGTCTCGCGCTGCAGCTGTTGGAGGACTGCTGGGCCATCCTGGAGAAGCAGGAGCGCCAGCAGCCGGGTCTCGTGTCCATCTACCGCAGTTGCTTCGACGACTCCGATGCTCCCGGCAGTGTCTCGGCTCTCAACCTGAACGGGACTGGCGACTTTCTGGAAGCTCTCGGTGCCCGGCGGCTGTCACGCGATCGTGTGCTCAACGGCTTCGAGTACTTCTCTCGTGAGAAGGCGTGTCCCGCCGCGATCCACCGCGAACTCCCGTCTCTTCTGGGCGACCCGACGACCCGGCCGGCCGCTGCCTACTCTCTCGCCTGGCTTACGGTGGCCGGGACGGAGTCCATTCTGCCGCGCTGGGTACACCGCTCATTCCCGGCCGCTGCCCGGTTTCTACGCTCGGTCCGGAGCGTTCGTTGTGACGACCCGGGTTGTGCGTACTGTTCCGTGCATCACGACCCGCGCGGCAAACTGGAGGCGTATTTCGGGCATCCGGGATTTCGCCCGACCCCGGCGACGAGCGCCGGAGACAGTCTGCAAGAGCGAATCGTCACGCGGGGCATTGAACAACGACCGATTCTGGCTGTCCTGCCGACAGGCGGCGGCAAGTCGCTCTGCTTCCAGCTACCCGCCATTGTCCATAACGAGCGAACCGGAGCGCTTACTGTCGTCATCACTCCGCTCCAGGCGCTGATGAAGGATCAAGTCGAGAACCTCAACCGCAAGACCGGAGGGGGGAGCCTTGCAGCCACGTTGAACGGCCTCCTGACCATGCCCAAGCGCCACGATGTGCTCGAAGGGATACGGCTCGGACGGTTCGCGCTCCTTTATGTATCTCCCGAGCAACTGCGGACGCGTTCCTTCAAGGCAGCCATACGCCAGCGCGAGATCGCCGCGTGGGTGTTCGACGAGGCCCACTGCATCTCGAAATGGGGGCACGACTTCCGTCCGGACTACCTGTATGCGGCGCGCTTCATTCGAGAGTTCTCGATGGAGGAAGGGATCGACCCCGCTCCGGTGGCGTGCTTCACCGCGACTGCGAAGCTCGATGTGCGCGAGGAAATCGTCGCGCATTTCCGTGAGGCACTCGGCCAAGAGCTTGAGGTGCTCGCGACGGACAGGGTTGACCGGGAGAACCTGCACTACGCGGTGGAGGAAGTGCTGACTCCCCACAAGGGTGCGCGCATCCTCGAGTTGCTTGCGGAGCACATAGGGGAACCGTCGGCCGCAGAGTTGCGAGGCGCGGCAATCATCTACGCCGGCAGGCGCAAACGAACGGAAGAGCTGGCGACGGCACTGCGGGCGCGGGGATGGAATGCGTTGCACTTCCACGCCGGCCTCGATCCGCCCGATAAGAAGCGGGTCCAGGATGCGTTCATTTCCGGCGAGGTGCCGGTCATCGTTGCGACCAACGCCTTCGGTATGGGCATCGATAAGGAAAACGTGCGCCTTGTGGTGCACGCCGACGTGCCGGGCTCGCTCGAAAACTATCTGCAGGAAGCTGGCCGGGCGGGCCGGGACGGCGAGTCGGCGCACTGTGTCCTGCTCTTCGCCAAGGGCGATATCGAGAACCAGTTCGACCTGGCCTCGCGCGGTTGTCTCACCCAGCGGGACATGTCCCAGATTCTCAGAGCGATTCGCAGGGCGCGCCGTCGGGACGCCGAGGAGATAGTGCTTTCGCCGGGCGAGATCCTCCGGGTGCCGGACACCGAGGTATCGTTCGACGAGCGTGAGTCATCCGCCAGCACGAAGGTCCGGACCGCGATCTCGTGGCTGGAGCGCGCGGGCTTCGTGCTGCGCGACGAGAACCAGACCCGCGTGTTCCAGGGTGTGCCGGCGGCACCCGACCGAGAGACCGCGGAGAAGAAGATTGAGGGTCTTGACCTTCCGGAGCATGTACGACAGCGATGGCTGGAGGTGATCGGTAAACTGCAAGACGTAGATCTCCGGGAAGGGATTGACGCCGACCAGCTCGCCCACCTGCCTTCTTTTCGGTCGCTCAAGTCCCGTGTCGGCCAAGAAACGGCGAATAGGGATCGAACCGCGACACGGGAGATCCTCCGTACCCTGGACGAGATGACGCGCGCCGGATTACTGGAGAGCGGGCTCTACTTTACGGCGTGGGTGCGTCACAAGACAAAGGGCCGATCTCTCGATCGGCTGGCGGATATCGTGAGGGTCGAGAAAGCATTGGTGGACCTTTTGTGCGCTGAACATCCTGACGCGACGCCCGGTGTCGACGCGCAACTTTCCATTACTCGCTTGCAGGAACGCCTTCGAACCGAAGGAGTGCAGATCACCCGGGACAGTGTCTCGAAGCTTCTCGGGGGCTGGACGCGGGAGGGTTTCGGTCAACCGGCGCTCATCACGCTGAGGAGTGGAGGCAGGCACAGATTGTATGTGGGGTTCCAAGCCGGCTGGGCGAGCTTTCAGGAGCAATTGGACCTGCGCGTCCAACTGAGCCAGACGGTGCTCGAAGCTCTTCTCGCAATCGCCGAGCGGGAGGGCCTGATCGGTGAACGCCTCGTGCTCTTTTCATTGGAGGACCTCCGGCGCGGCATCGACGGTCAGCTCGGACTGGCTCATCGGATTGGAGACTCTTTCGACGCTATCGAGAAGACACTCCTGTTCCTGGACGAGCACGACGTCATCAAGCTCCAGAAGGGCCTGTCGATCTTCCGCCAAGCGATGACCCTCCGCTTTCCGGATGAGGCGGAGGGACGCTACACCAGCCGGCACTACCGCCCTCTTCAGGACCACTACGATCAACGCGTGTGTCAGATCCACGCGATTGGGCGCTACGTGGAGGAAGCACAGGCGGGGCTCGACGGTGGCCGCCGCTATGTGCAGAGCTACTTCAGCCTGCCTGCACCCGAGTTCATTCGACACTATTTCGGCAACGACCCGAAATCTCTCGAACGGGCCACTTCGCGGGAGAGCTATGCGGATATCGTCGAAAGCCTGCGCAATGACGCCCAGGAGCGGATTGTTAACGCGCCGATGGATCGCAATCTGCTGGTGCTGGCGGGCCCGGGATCCGGAAAGACGCGCGTGGTGGTTCATCGATGCGCCTACCTGCTGAGGGTCGAGCGCATCCGACCCGAGCGCATCCTGGTAATCTGCTTCAACCGCTCCGCCATGCACGAACTGCGGGTGCGGCTTCGGGACCTTGTCGGCGACCTGGCCCGCCAGGTTGCCGTCTACACGTATCACTCTCTTGCCCTGCGACTGACCGAACGGTCCATAGCGGACCGGGTCGAGGCGGCGGGCCAAAAAGATATCGACTTTGACGGCATTATCGACGAGGCGAACCGCCGGCTGCGGGGCGAAGAGCAGGTGGTGGGGATGGAACCGGACGAACTGCGAGACCGGCTGCTTTCGGGTTTCGAGTACGTGCTTGTGGATGAGTACCAGGACATTGACGCGCGGCAATATGAGCTGATCACCCACATCGCCCGGCGAGCGGACGAGGACCGTGATCGATGCGCGACCATCCTCGCCGTGGGCGACGACGACCAGAGCATCTACGAGTGGCGCGATGCGAACGTCCGATTCCTGCGCCAGTTCGAGGAAGAGTTCAGCGCCGAACGTCACTACCTCGTCGAGAATTACCGATCAACGCGTCACATCATCGACGCGTCCAACGCGTTGATCCGTCATAACCGGGACCGCATGAAGGTGGGATATTCGATTCGGGTGAACGCAGACCGCGCAAACGATCCTCCCGGTGGTAAGTGGGAGTCGCGGGATACTGTTGCAGAGGGACACGTCTCGCTACTTGATGTAGAGGATGGCGGCGCACAAGCGGCCACTGTGCTGGCGGAGGTCGAGCGCCTGCGGATGCTCGACCCGACGCTGGATTGGGGTAGTTTCGCCATCCTTGCCCGGACAAATGATGAACTGGCCCCGGTGCGAGCGCTCTTGGAGCACAATGGTGTGCCGGTCCGCAGGGTTCTTCGGGGCGAATTGCCGCGGCTTGATCGCATACGAGAATTCAAGCGTCTGCTCTCGAACCTAAAAGAAAAGGAACCACTTGAAGTCTCGATACCGAAGTTGCGTGAACAGCTCCCAAGCATTTGCGGTGCATCCTCGTTCTGGACGGCGATGGCAGATCGCATGCTGATGGGCCTCGAGTCGGAGCTCGGAGCTGAACCTTGTGCCGTGATCGACGTATTGGAGTCATTGCATCGAGGCCTGGCCGATCATCGCCACTCACATATCGTTGGCGACGGTGTGCTGCTCGGAACCGTGTATGCGGCGAAGGGCTTGGAGTTCGCCCATGTCATCGTGCTCGGCGGCGGGTGGAAGAAGGGGAGCGCTCACCCTGCATCCGTGGGCCAGCGCAACCGTTCAGAAGAAGAGCGCCGCCTTTATTATGTGGCGATGACGCGAGCGCGCGAGACGCTCGCGTTGATGGACCGGCAAGACGACCCGCTGCCATATGTGCGAGAGCTTGAGATGAAGAGCCTGCGCCGCCGCAAGATCGGTGTCGCCGAGGGTCAATCAGACGGGTATGCCGATGTTTGCTTTACGTTGCTCGGGATGCGGGATTTGTACATTGACCTGGCTAGCTGGAAGCCTGAAGGACACCCGATGCATCGCTCGCTGGATCGTCTGCAAGCCGGTGACCCGGTCAAGCTGGAACGAAACCAGACTGATCAGGTGCTCGTGCTGGATCGCGAGCGTGCACAGGTGGCACGCCTTTCGGAGTCCACGGCGGAAAGCTGGCAGCCGCCAGAGTTGCAACAGGTCGATGAAGTCCGCGTCCTCGGGATGGTATTTCGCGTGGCAGAGGACTGCGAGCCGAAATATCAAAAACGGGTCGCTGTGCCCGCCTGGGAGCTTCCGGTCCTCGAAGTGCGCCATCGCCGCTCGGCTGCCAAATAGCGGACGTTTCGCACATTCGTCACGTCAGACGGCGACCGGCGGTTCGCGCCGGAGCGATTCTCTATAGTCTTCTTCCATCGCGTTTTCTCACTTTTTTGTCACGTCCCTGAGCACCAAATCGCAAGTGTGAGCGTATTTGGAGCAAAATTGTTGGATATGACCTATTAAAACCTGTTGCCGGCGAAATATTTTCGTATTATATTCGTATACATGAATACGATCGAAGTCCACGCCGGAACCACCCCGGCCTGTCAATCGAGACGCAGCATCCAGACCCGGCTCGCAAGCCGTCCGGCATAGTCGCCAGGGATCGGTTGGCCGAACATGTCTCCACCCCACCCGGGAGAGGCCGGCAAGTGACTCCCCCAGGAAAATCTCGCGCATCAACATGACAGCCGTGCTCTAGCACGCTTCGTGCGCAGACGTCCTCTCTGGGACGGAGAACTTCCGGGGAGGCTAGGACGCCCGCGGCGCCACCATGCAGACAGTATGAAAAAGGAGAAGCGGATGACCATCGGAAACGCCACCCTGCGCGGCGGCCAGACCCTGCTTCACGACGCCAGGATGTGGGGCCAGCTCGCGCGCTGGGGAATTTTTGGACTCGTCCTGACTGTCGTCCTGACGCCCGCGATCACGGTCTTCACCACGACGAGCGCGCACGAGTGGCGCGTCATTGGCCTGGGCACGCTGGCCGAGGCCAAGCTCGGCATCGGATATTCCCCCGATTCGGGCCAGGTCTACGAGTGGGGCGCGGGCGAGCGGACGATCGAGCGGATATCTCTCATCGCAAGCGATCCCAGGATCGAGCGCATCAGGAGGCGCATGCTCGCCACCATTCATTCGAAAGCCTGGCTGGGCCTCTGGCTCGGCCTGTGCGGCGTGGCCCTGTTCGCGTTCTTCTTCTGGATTCTCGGCCGGCGCATGGCCCGCGCGCACAGGGTGCGGGGCGCGGAGATGACATCGGCCCAGTCGCTCGGGAGACGTGTCCGGCCCCTCTCCTCCCGCCTGGCTGAAAAATTCTTTCCGAAGGCGCGCAAGTCCAGACCCCGCATCGCGGGCGTCCCCTGGCCCGAGCGCGCCGAGACCCAGCACACCATCGTCTCGGGCACCACGGGTTCGGGAAAGACCGTCCTGATCTCGGACCTGGTCGCCCAGATCAGGGAGCGGGGCGAGCGCTGCATCCTCTACGACAAGATGGGGAGCTACACGCGGGCGTTCTTCGACCCCGCCCGCGACGTGCTGATGAATCCCCTCGACGCCCGCGCGCCGCGGTGGTCGCCCTTCCTGGAAGCCAGGACGCCCAGGGATTTCGACACGATGGCCGCCGCCCTGATACCCCAGCAGAAGGACACGGTGGACCCCTTCTGGGTCACGGCCGCGCGGCAGCTGTTCGCGAACGGCGCGGGCGTCCTGTGGAAGCGCGGCGTGACGGAGAACCGCATACTCGTCGAGCACCTGCTCAAGACCGAACTCACCTCCCTGGCCGAGGCCATGGAGGGCACGGTGGCGCAGTCCATCGTGGACCCCGAGAACCCCAAGACCGCGCTCTCGGTGCGGGCGATGCTGACGGCGCACCTGGGCGCGCTCGAATGCCTGCTCGACTCAGGCAAGCCGTTCTCGATCCGGGAGTGGGTGGAGCGAGAGGACGAAACCGGTTTCCTGTTCCTGACCTCCCGCGGTGACCAGCACGCGAGCCTCCGGGGCCTCATCTCGACCTGGCTCGAGATCGCCGTGAACGCGCTCCTCTCACTCGGCCGGGACGACGCGCGCAGGATATGGATTGTGCTCGATGAGCTTCCCACCCTCCACCAGGTGCCGAGCCTGCAACCCGGTCTCGCCGAATCGCGCCAGTTCGGGGGGTGTTTCGTGCTCGGGATCCAGGTGATCTCCGCCTTGCGCGATCTCTATGGGCGAAACGGCGCCGAGACCGTATCGGGCCTGTGCGGCACCCGTGTGGTGCTGGCCGCGCCCGACCAGGAGACGGCGCGCTGGTCGGCCGAGAGCCTGGGGCGCGGCGAGGTCACCGAGTACGCGGAGGGGCTCAGCTACGGCGCGAGCGCGATGAGGGACGGCGTATCGCTCACCCAGCGCCGCGAGATGCGGCCCCTCGCGCTGCCTTCGGAGATCATGCGTCTCGAGAATCTGCACGGCTACCTCAAGTTCCCCGGTCCCTGGCCGGTGGCCCGCATCGAGCTCGACTACGTGAAAAGGCCGAAATCGGCCGAGAGTTTCATGCCGAGGGAGAATGCGCCGGTCTTGGGAGCGAAAAGCGCCGGGACCGAACCCTTTCATACCGGGAACATGCCTGAGTCCGGGAGGGTGCCTGAGTCCGGTGAGGCGGCGAATCGGCGGGAACCCGAATCGCCCGGCGATACGGCCGCAAACGGTGGGGCGGAAGTGGAGTGTGAACGACCTGCTCCGCCGCCGGACTCAGGCCTGGCAGGACCCGATCAAACCTCCGAAAAGTCTGGGGCGCCGCAACCCGTGGTCCACCCCGCGGATGGGGACGACGCCGGTGCGGCCGATGACGATGAGCAAAACCGGGGCGAAGACGGCGAAGAGGCCGGGTCCCGCACGCCGGACTGGTTGTGATGGTCGTCTCGATCGGCGCCGTCGCCGCCCCCGCCCAGGGCGCCTCCTACTACGAGCGCGACGGCTATTACGCCAAAGACGACCCCGCCCACAGGGAGGTGAGCGCATGGGCCGGCAGGGGAGCGGAGGACCTCGGCCTCACGGGCCCGGTCGACCCGGAAGTCTTCAAGGCGGTGCTCGAGGGCCATGTGCCCGACGGGTCGGGGAGAAAGCTCGGCCGCAGGCGCAAGGACGGCGTCCTGGAGCACAGGCCCGGACGAGACCTCACCTTCTCTGCCCCCAAGTCCGTCTCGCTCGCCTCGCTGGTGGGCGGCGACGCCCGCGTCGTCGAGGCCCATGACCGGGCGGTCGAACGCACCCTCGCCTGGGTCGAGGGCCACGCCGCGGAGACCAGGATGAAGGACCCGGAGACGGGACGCATGGTCCGGGCCGGGGACCAGAAGACGGTGGCCGCGACCTTCCGCCACGACGCCTCGCGCAACCTCGACCCCCAGCTTCACACCCACGCGGTGCTGGCCAACATGGTCCGGGGTCCGGACGGGAAATGGAGGACGATGTCCAACGAGGCGCTCTATCGCAGCCAGAAGCTGATCGGCATGCTCTACAGGAGCGAGCTGGCGCAAGGACTGTGGAAGCTGGGCTACGCGATTGTGAAGACGCACGCGGACGGGCGGTTCGAGGTCGCTGGCGTCCGCCGCGAGGTGATCGAGGCGTTCTCGACCCGGCGGGCGGAGATCGAGGCCGCCATGGCCGAGCGGGGCCTGGGAACGACGGCGGAGAACCAGCGTACAGCCGAGCGCGCTGCGCTCATGACCCGCGCCCGCAAGCGTGACGTGGACAAGTCCGCGCTCAGAGGCATATGGGAGAAACAGGCCGCTGACCTCGGATTCGACGCCAGGGCCCATGCGGCCGAAGCGACTTCAAGGGTCGCCAGCTTGGAAGGCAAAGAAGCCGCACGGGAAACCGGTTCGGCCGGAGAGGCTGTGGAATGGGCCGTGTCGCATCTCGCGGAGCGCGAGGCCGTGTTCGCCCGCGCCGACGCGCTTGCCGCCGCGCTGGCCTGGCGGCCGGGCGCGGTGTCCGTCGAGGCGGCGGAGAGGGCGCTTGGCGACCTCGAAAAAGGGGGACAGCTTCACCCCGCGCCGGGGCTGCACGGGAGGGACGACCTGACGACCGACAGGGCGCTGGCGGACGAGCGCGAGACGATCGGGCTGATGCGCGACGGCCAGGGCCGGGGCCGGGTGGCGATGCGCAGCTGGATCGTGCAGGCGCATCTGCACAAGGGAGCGCTGACGCAGGGCCAGAGGGAAGCGGTCAAGCTCATCCTCTCGGCCAAGGACCGCGTCGTCGGCGTGCAGGGCTATGCCGGGACCGGCAAGACCACCATGCTGAACCGCGCCCGCGTGTTATTGGAAAAACGCGGGTTCGAGGTCAAGGGCCTCGCTCCTTCGGCCTCGGCGGTCAAGACGCTCGGGACCGAAGCCGGGATCGAGAGCGAGACGCTGCAGCGTTTCCTCGCGCGAAACGCCGGCGTGGCCGGGGGAAGGCTCACCAGAAAGGCCGAGAAGCAGATGCGCGCGGCCTGGGGCAAGACGGTGCTCGTGGTGGACGAGGGGTCCCTCGCCTCCACCCGCGAGGCCCGCGACCTCCTGCGGGTCGCCCGCGCCCTGCGCATCCCCAGGGTCGTGCTGGTGGGCGATGAGAAACAACTCGGCGCCGTGGACGCCGGCAAACCCTTCGCGCAACTCCAGCAAGCCGGCATGAAGACCGCCGTGATGGACGATATCCTGCGCCAGCGCGACCCGGACCTCAAGGCCGCGGTCGAGGCGAGCCTCGCGGGCGACATCAAAAACGCCTTCGAGAAGCTAGGCTCCAACGTCGCGCAGGTGAAGGCCGACAACATCGCGGGCGCGGTGGCGGCGCGCTGGCTCGCTCTTTCGCCCGAGGCGCGCGAGAACACCGGCGTCATGGCGCCCAGTCATGAACTTCGCCAAAAGATCAACGCCCATATACGGGAGCGTCTCGCGCGGGAGGGCAGTATCCACGGCCCCGCCTTCAGGGGGGAGCGGCTCGTCTCGCGCGGTTATACGAACGCAGAGAAATCACTCGCCGCGAACTACGCTCCGGGTGACGTCGTGGCCTTCCACCGCCCCTACAAGCGCCTGGGTGTGGAGAAGGGCGACGAACTCCGCGTATCGGGCGTGGATCACGAGAACCAGGCGGTGGTGCTCGAAGGCAAGGACGGCGGGCGCGTCTCATGGAAGCCCGGGCGGATCGCCGGGCGGACGGGCGGCGCCGAGGTTTACCGGGCCGAAGAGATCGAGCTTCGCGCCGGCGACCGTATCCGCTGGACCCGCAACGACAGGAAACTCGGGCTGGTCAACAGCCGGACTGCTGAGGTCACGGACGTGAGAGGCGAGCGCGTGAGCTTCCGCCTCGAAGACGGGCGCAGGCTTGAACTCAGGCAAGACGACCCCCAGCTGCGCCACCTCGATCATGCTTGGGCATCGACCGTGCACGCCTTCCAGGGCCGGACCGTCGACAACGTGATCGCCGCGATGCAGGCGAACCACCCCCACCTCACCACGCAGAAGAGCTTCTACGTCGAGATCAGCCGCGCCCGCGACCGGGCGGAACTCGTGACCGACGACGCAAAGGCCCTGCGCGAGCGGCTCGAAACGGCCACGGGCGAACGGGTATCGGCGCTTGAGGGGATCGGTGAGACCGCACGGGACGCACTCGAAGGAGACAAGGTGAAGTCGGGGGAGGCGGAACCGGAGGCCGGAAGGGATGCAGGGCGTGCGAAGGAACCGCCGGGATCGGATAAAGGGCGAATGCAGGAGCCCGCCCGGGCGCCGGGAATGGAGAAGGTCCGGACAGCGCGCGGGATCGAGATGAACATGTAGAAAACCGTCTCATGACCTTGTCAGACTGAACGGAATTTCCTAGCTTAAGACCTTTAATATAATTCCTACTGCGACTACAACGATGACCGATAATACACCGATCAGCCATCTCAAATAAGAAATTTCCAACTTACGAGAATCATTCACGAGAGACTGGCTTCTTGACACACTTCTTCAAAGAAAGAAATGGGCAGATATGAAGCAAAAATATAGAAAAATGATTAAACTGGTTGGAGATGAATTGGAAAATTCAAAGAAAGACAAAGAAGATATAAATGAAACAATAGACAAAAATTTGATGTAAGGTAGAAGATTCTTCAGAAAAAGTGCAAAGAAATATGGGATTAATTAAGCATTAGAATTATTCATCGAGAAATGACAAAGCAATCATCAGTCTATCTATTTCGTCTTTGTGTTTTGCTATAATGTTTTTCTTTTCCTCGTGAGCTTTCAAGAGAAGTTCTTCAAGATTTTTATTCTTAGAAATGAGGACTTTCTTTTCTTTTTCGGACGATAGAAGTTTACTTTCCAGTTTTTTGATTTTGCTCCGAAAAACCCGTGGATCAGTGAATAGATCGGCTAATTCTTCTTGTCTTTCTCTCTGTAATTTAGCGAGATTTTCAAAATGTGAGCGTTGCTCTCGAAACAAACTTGATCTTCCAACCAGTGTGCCCCTAATTTCAAGATGTTTCTTTTCCATTGCCAAAGTCACTTTCCGGGCGGATACTTAAAACATGCACATTCAGGTTTTGCTAAAGTTAGGTCAAAGGATCGATCTTGTCAACTTTGCTTAATTATTACTGTACTAATCCACAGTCTCTCTAATCAGAGTGTGGTTTCTTGTGAAGCGAATTAAAGATTTCTTGAAACTCAATGCAACCGATTTGGTCTGTAATCTGAATTGCCATTAGCTTTCGAAGATGGGGCATGAGGTAGTCGAGGGCTTCTTGGTTAGACCGAAAGTCTGGAACCCACTCTTGTAAATTCTTCGAGAACGAGGCTCGATGTTGTCGACGTTTGCAAGCCCGGTGGTATATTGCGACGCAATGAATGCCCCTGGCCCGACGGCTTCCAGCGACGAGGTCCGCTCGCCGGTGAAAGCATCGAACCGTTGATGGAGTACCGTCCTAGCGTGATCGCCAACACAGGGCGTTCCTACAGACGAGGAATAGGCCGACGCCAAGACGAGAGGACTTATCTTCCATGACTTTTTACCCGATGGATTAATGGTACCTGGTGGGCTGTATTTAGAAGATATAATCGGCTGCTTGGGCGAAAGACTTGTCGGCCCGGAATTGCAGATGAGCTAAGATAGAGGACAGGATGCATAGCCTCCTGAAAGTACCCACAACAGGCTAAACGGGCAGTGTTTCAAGCAGGTAATTCGGGTATCACATCAATGCCGTCAAAGCTGGAACAAGAGGGGCGATTACAGTCATATGGTTTGCCGCCATCACCATGAACTCTTTATATATTTCTGTAAATCTTTCCGTGCCGTGTGCCTGCTGAAGCTCATCTACTTTTGCCAATAAGCGCGAGCGTTCTTCGGCGTCCGCTATCTGGTCATTCAAGATAGCCCGTAATTGGTCAAGAGTCGTCGCGACATGGTTATCGCCTATATTGATAGACTGGTCTAAGGAATTAACATTCACGCGGGAGTGTGAGCCAGAGAAATTGTAAGTGACGTTGCCGCGATCCACGGTCGGTTTAGTATTTCCCTCACGGTCGTACTGAATTTGGTAATGTGCTGGGATTGAGCGGAACGCCTGCTGGAACCCTGGATCGGTAATGACGAAAATCTCCTCGACGCCGCTCGGTAAACGCCTCTTTATCTTGTCGCCGCTCTCAATGGGCAGCGATGTGTCGACAATCAAGATCATTTTCGACTGAACCCCCGCATCAACGTTTTCGTAGATTTTACCGTCCTTTTTCACCAAAATGATCTTATCGGTCAGGAAATTCTTGAAATGCATTCTATGATTCCACTCCACAATGCGCCACGGGTTAGGGCGGTGATTTCCTCCTTTGCAGGCACATAAAGTAGCAGCCAGACCACCTTATGGCAACGTTTTCGGCCAATTAGCGTTTGTCACGATAATAATATTGTGATTCGGTTTCCTACTTTGACTCCTATCGGCATTGCTACTGCTCTGATGCACCATCTCGATCGCAATATCACGACGTAGGCCTAGGCGTCTATTAAAGGCAAGCGGAAATCGCTGGTATCTAGTACTAATAGTTATTTCTCAACACCTGCAGGGCATCGTCTATTATGAACGAAGGGAGTTCCAGCATATACAGTTTTTTAAGGTAATATTCGGTGCCGATTGATGTCAACATTGCAAACCGACTAACACTTTCAGAGCAATCATCACCATTAACTCTCTTGAAATTCTGCCTCTAGCGCTCATCTCGTATCCCTCCTCTGTCGAGGGAATACAACATAACTACATGTCCGATTCTTCGGAGCCGCCTCAGAGTACAGGGGAGCACTAAGGAGAACTCTCCATAGTGCTCATCTGCTTAGCCATTGGTGTTTGCTTCACGATCATTCAGAAAATCACTGTCCAATGGTCGAGCTGATTATCGCGCTGACGTCATACTACGACCGCTCGATACGAACCCGGTCGCCCAGTTCGAGATCATCCAGAATCTGCTGCAGTTCCATCTCCATGTTCTGCGCAAACTGTGAGCCGACGCTCACCGAGAACTCGATGCCTACGCTGAGGTCGTCCCCGGACCGCAGCTTGGGCAATACTTTGGTTCCAAGACGGTTCCAGACTTCGGGAGGCACGATACCGGCAAGGCGAAGCGTTGTTTTCGAAGCACCGGGAGTCGGCTCTGGACCAAGGACCAGTTTAGGTTCTGGTTCGGGTTCAGGATCTGGCGTGATTCCTGGTTCTGGCGGAGGTGGAGATTTAGGCGCCGTTTTAAATTCTTCAGCCTTGGCCTTGGTCAGTAGGAAGACGTTCGATTCAAACGCTACCTCTTCCTGGTGGATCACCTCGGCATACCAAAGCCGACCATAGGTGGCATCTTTCTCGGCGCGAGACGCTAAACCGAAATCTCCCTTTGACACAAACTCGGTTATCTGTCGACGAAGGATAGTGTCGGGATCTATCAGCCGCGTTAACGAACCGTCGAGGAAGCTCTGCCGCAAACTCGTGAGCGGCCAAGCGCCGGTGTCCTTGAACGCGGGTGGCCAGTGACGGTCAATGTAACCAGCACCCACGTTCTCGTTCAGCAAGGCCTCTGATTTCAACGCACCAATGATCCGCCCGCAGAGCGTTTCATTCGCGCTGGAGTGTCCAGCGCCGAGGTCGATGATCTTGAGCCCGTGTTGCTCCTTTGCATCCGAGAGCGCAACAAAGCGATAGCTAGCCCAAACTTCGTCTTTTGATGCCTCTTCCGCATCCCTGACCTTGGACTGAACTTCGGCACGGTCGGCGCGGTCAAACTCCGCACCAAGGACGCCTTCCGTCACTTCACGCGCCACGCGCTGCCAAGCAAGCCACAATTCGACTTTCTGACGGAGCTCCTGTCCCTGTTTTCTCGCACACCATACCAACGAGCCAGGGTAGAGCCGTGGCGAGTTGCCCCGCTCTTTCGTCCAATTACCAATGCGCTGAACCAACTGGTCACCACCCATCCATTCTAAATCAGGGTCGAGGACGATCAGTGCGAGACGCGGAGAATCTTGTACCGCGGCGCTCTCCTCCGGGAATAGAACAACCGGAAGCGTAGTGCCGGATTGGAACTCGCCTTCGACGAGCTTGCGGATCGCCGGCTTGATCTCCCCATCCTCGTCCAGCGAAGCGCGCCGGTCGCTAACGACCTTCTTCAACGTCGCCTGGTGGTGGATGCGATACCCGTCCGTCCCGACCTTGCGGATGAAAAACCCCGTTGCTTCCAGGGCTGCCGCGGCGTTGTCGATGGTCGTGGTGTCAACTTCCGGTTCTCCAAGAGCGAAGCGCAATTCGGGTAAGTGCGCCACCTTGTCCACCTGTCCGCCGGAGGACTCAAACAGGATGGTCGTGCCCACGCGGCGGTGGATGTCGCGGAGCGCTCCCGTGGCATCCATATCTAGGGATTTGGCATGCGCCATCGATCCGGCAAGGTCGGCTTCTATGGCCACATCAAGCCGAGCCTCTCCCAATTGACCAAGAACTACAGCGCGTAACTCGGGCACATCCAAAGGAGCCGATCCCAGCGTGATCAGCGGCTCCGTGCGTGCCTTTTGAAACTGCTCGCGGGCGGCCCATGAAATCCATTGGGCTAGCATCGCCAGTGCCCCACGCGTCTGCTGAAATTGGGCCAGCGCACGCCATTTCCGCTGAAAGACCGAAAGGGTCGCAGGATGGAAGGGGTAGCACGCCTCGAAGCGGCCTCTCAGAAATTCTCTTGCCTTGGTCTCTGTGGTTGCGGTGTCGACCGCAAGCCATTCTGCCGGAAGGCGTGCGGTACGCTCGAAACACCAGTCCGCGAAGGTCTTGGCGACTTTTTTACGAATACGCCCGTTGCCGATATCCTCGAACAGCCGCCGGCGAACAACTTCGCTGATCTCGGATTCATCATTGGCAATTAGGTCACGGGCAACGCGGCGGACCACTTTGGTAATACGATCCTGCCACTGCTGGTCCCAATCGGTCATTTCGACCTGACTGTGCGGCAAGCTTATGACCGCCGAAGCCCGGGTAGCGCCTGTGACGGCGACAGTCAGGTTCTGAAGGAAAGCGTGGAAGCTTTCGGCCATGTCTCGGTGGCGATTGACGAAATTGAGTACCTCGTCGAACAGCAGCAGAATGGGTGCTTGTGCGGCCGCGAACACTTTGGCTAGGGATTCCGTTCCCGGTGGTGTGGTCCTTGCTGCAGCGCCAAGCGCAGCGACGCCCTCATCGCCCGCCAGTTGACGAGCCAGATCGATCCAGGGCGTCTCCCGGCCCTCCGTTGGGTCCCATGCATTACCGACAAATACGCCGGTACACGCGGAGGGAGCCTCTGCAATCCCACCTTCGAGCAGGAGATCCGCGACGCCGGGGAACTTAGAAGCGTCTGCACCGGCCTTGGCTAAGTGGTAGAGAGCAGTGAGGGTATGCGTCTTGCCGCCGCCAAATTGAGTGATCAATGTAAGGACAGGTGCAGTGTTCTCGGTCTTGCCGGCAAGTCGCCGAAGCACCATTCCGGCATGCTCCTTCAACGCGCGGGTGAAACATGTGCGTGAAAAAAACTGGGTCGGATCGCGGTAATCCATCGGAGCAGTCTCCGCAACCACCTGTTCAAGCGCGATGGCGAACTCGTCGGGGCTGAACGAACGGCCTTCCCGCACTTCCTTACGAAGCGTCACAACTCTATACCAAGGGTCCACGATTACCTCAGGTTAGGGCCTTCGCATACGCTTGAACAATTCCAGGGACGACTGCTTCAAGCGCACGAGATTTGCATAAGCGACGGGTGCAAAATCCGTACTCGCCTCGTACATGCGATAGCGTATGCCGTCCGTAACAACCACGTCGCATTGAACGCCGAGGGCCGACACATAGCCGATTGCCTGTTTGAGTGCGCCTTCCACGCCAGCGCCCAGGCGTTTGGCCTCAATCAGGTAATAGCAGTGCTCCGGTATTCTCGGCAGCTTGGAGAACACACACAAATCGATATTGCGCCATTTCACCGCAATCCTCTCAACCGGCCAACCCAGGGCGCGCAGGAAAGGAACGACGTTGTGAGCGACCAACTCGTCTTCCATCGGTCGCTCCCCGAAGGCGTCCACATCCCAATAGAGGCCCGAAAGGTCATGGACTTGAGCGACTATCTCCCGCAATTGGGTTGGCGGGGCTTCAAGTTCCTTTTCCTCTACCGGCAAGTCCATTAGGGTGCGGTTTTGCCAATCCGTCGGAGGTGATCGAACAAACCGATTCGCGTACTCGATAATGTCCCTCGACTGAACACGAGAGAGTCGCGGCGGATTGGCGCCAAAAACTCGTCCGCCGAAATCATACGGTTCGGGAAGCGGGCTCCAGCGCACGCGTCTGCTGTGTTGTAGATCCCAGCCATTCACGTCGTCGAACTGCGGAAGATATTGATACTCGGATGCGACCAAGCCGACCGCGCAGATCGTCGACAGGCCCGTTCGAAGCAGCAGTACGTCGCCTGTACGCAGCTCCTCGGCGAACCGTCGGACAAAACCGCCTTCAAACTCCTCGTCGGAGCGCTCAGGTCGCCACGACCCCGCATCGCCGGGACCGATGAGTGCTACGCCGTAGTTCAAGCACTGATCCGCGTAAGACCGGTCGGAGGGTCCTCCTGAAACCTGCCATATTGAATGCTCGTTCCCGGCGTTGGTCATGGCGTCACCGTGGTATCGCCAACAGCATGGCGTCAAGGAGCCGCTTTTCTTGGCTGCCGCGCAAGTACAGGGCTGATAGCGCGTTGGCAAGACGCAGAAAGTCGGGCCCACGCTCCTGCTCAGCGGCGATCAGCGTTCGGAGCGCATTGGCGTGACCGCTGGCTTGAAGCAGCATTGCTGCATGCACGCGATCCAACGTGGTCGCATCGATTGACGGAAGTTCGGCATCACTGTCAAGGATCGATCTCTTTCCGCGACGGCGGTTCCTTAGTTTCGGAGCTGTGTCTAATTCGGGGAATAGTTTTTGCTGCAGGCCAGCGTGCGGGTCGGCCTCGATCCAATCGGCGGCAGCATCAGCGCCATCTTCACCGAAGAGTTCCATGGCTCGCTCGGCCACCGGCAGCAAGCGCACCACACCCTTTTCCTGGTCGATAATGCGCCCGGTCCAGACATCAAGATCAATGCCCATGGGTTGGGCGAAACGACGCACCACGTCGAAGGGAAGCTTGAATCCCTTGGCCGCTACCTTGGCTATGGCTTCTTCGTCATCATCGTTTTCCTTGCCGGTCCCTTCGGGGGTTTCCGTACTCTGAAGCGTCCAGAGGAATAACGCTGTCAGGCGGGCGTCCTCTTCCAGCGCGCCAGCAAAGCTATTGCGCGCTTGCGCCTCCGCCGTGCCTAGCACCTGCTCAAGCGCGGCACGGCCAACGACCTCCCAGACCTTTTCCAGGTAATCACGCAGGTCGACTGTATGGCCCTCAGCCGTCTCCACCGCGCGGTAGCGGCTGAAGATTTCGAGTGCAGGACCGACACAAGCGAACACCAGATCCGCGCCGCGGATGCCCTCGCCCTGAAGCCGCTCCATCCAGGCTGAGACTCGTTCCGGAAGTTCGCGCAAGATATCAAACCAATCACCCACTTCTGCATCATCCGCGCGAGGGCGACAGATCAAGTGTATGGACGAGGCGAGTGAGCGTTGCCTCGAAGCTAACATCCGGCCTTTGCGTTCGGTGTCGATAGGCCATGACGCCGTAACGATCCAGCCAGCCCCTAGCAGTGACCTAATAAGAGACTCCCAGCCTTCTGTCTCTGCATGAGCAAAAATGATTAGAGAAAGTCCGGAATGTCGTATTTCTGACCGCCCAACAACAAGACTCTCGTGAATTTTTTTCTCAAAATGCGCTCTGTCCTTCTGCCCGGTAGTCTTGGAGTGTGGGAGGTTTTGAATTGCCTCGTCTGCCTTTGGTGTAATTTCACTTGAAAGTATTTGGCTGTGTACATTTCGAAGTAAGCGTTTGATCCAAACGTAGAAAAAATCTGACAGCTCCGCGTAAGGTATTGCAAAATAATACGGTGGATCCGTCGCCAAAATATCTGCAGACTGTTCCGGCAATAACTGCTCAGTGGCAGATCGCAATGCGGTGGTGCCCGTCTTTTGAATAGCTCTAGATATTTCACGAAGAACATCAATCGTCTGGTCGAATTGATATCTAAGCCCTCCAACAAGCTCTCTCATCATTGGGTTAGCTTCAGCATAATCTGCCCGCATCGGTATCGATGAACTCTGGATAAAGAGCGAAACCATTCCATCCGAAAGCCATGTCGACATATTGCAATTGTACTGGATAGTGTTACTCACAGATATCGCAAGTATAGTTTGTATTGCGTCCGTGAAGTTTTTATCAGGATACTTGCTGCCAATGCTTTCTAGCAATTCTGACATAATCTCTGTCATAGTCAGTAAAAAAAGACGTTGTCTGCCGTTGAACAGAGATCCCCATGTATCAAATCCGTACTGGATTATATTGAGGCGCCTTGGCTCTGTAGTGCTTAGTCTCTCGTTTGGAATTCCCACGTATGATGGTAAATTAGATAAGTCTTCTGCCCTTTTTTCAGCATCGCGGTATGAGTTGAAGTCATATTGTGTGGGGTTTCTGTATTTTCTTGTTCCGTCTGGATACCTAAGAATAGTGCAATAATGCAATTCGCCAAGGGCCCCACTTTTAGCGCGACTGCGATAGCGGTCTGCTGACATTGTGTAGTTACATGCCGGGCATGTAATTCTTCCGTTGGTAACTGTGCCTATACCAAAACTGCCTGGATCCCCATTCTCGACATTAATCACAACGGAATTGGAATGTACTGATAATCGCGCTCCTATTCTCCTGCGTTTGGAAATGGTTGTCTGATTCATTAGGGGGATCATTGCCCCACATTTTGTTGCTTCGCATTGGATAGTGCGTGCCCATAAGTAGGCGATTGGGGTTGCGCCATCCGGGTCGGCGGGATAGAAACTGGCTAATCGTTTATTAGCTTCGTTTTCGATCGATTTTGACCATTGCTCTATGGCTTCGACCAGTCGTTGTCCGTATCGCGGGATGTATTCGACGGTGACTTTGTTTAATAAGGCGGGAATTGGGTTGAGGTCACTGCTAAAGGAATCAGCTCCAAGCCGAAGAGCCTCAAGCGGTATGGATCCCCCTCCAGAAAATGGATCAACGATGACCGGTGGTTCGTCCGGGTGGGCGGCGCGTACCAACCCCCTGCCGACCTTCAGATACTCTTTATTCGCCGCGTTGTCCCAGTTGGCGAAATCGGCGATGAATTTCAGGATGATACGGCGCAGTCCTTCATCCGACTCGATGATCGATGTCCACCCTTGCGGCCGACCGTGCATACCGAGAAGAATCTGCCGTGACTCCTTCTTGAACGCCTCCGGGCAGTGCTCGTCGCAGGGGTCCGGCAGCAGCAACGCCATCAACACCGCCCGACATGAAGCCAGTGGCCTACGCGCCCACCACAGGTGCAACTTGGCGGGATGCCCGCGCCGCCTTTCCCTCGCCGCATGCTTCGAGACCTCGGCAATGGGGAAGTCCACCTCAGCGAGCCGCTTGCATTCCTTGGGGATCATGAGGCCCTCATGTGCATGGGCGAATGGCCCGAGGAATCTGGGCTGTTCGCGATTCGCCATCCTGGGTGATGTTTCCTGGTTTGTGTCATTCGTGTTTGTTTTTCCCGGCGTTACCACGTTGTCTTGTCTTTGAGTTTTTGGGTCTTTGCACCGATTCCTTTCCCGGCGGCAAAACACGTTTGCTCAGGACCTCCCGTGTGCGGTCGATTTCCGCTGCTAGAAGATCCTCATCCGGCAGGGTGGTCCGGTATTCGGCAGCCAATACCTTGTTCGCCAAGCCTTCAAGCGCATACCGGGCAACGGCTTCATCTTTCTGAGCACAGAGAATCAGCCCAACTGGTGGGTTTTCTCCCTCGTGGACCCAATGCTCTCGTGCGTAGTTGAGATAGAGGTGCATCTGTCCGGCGTCTGCATGAGTGAATCTCCCGATCTTCAAGTCAATAACCACAAGACATCTCAGACGCCGGTGAAAAAAAAGTAAATCCACCCGGTACCATTCGTTACCAATACGCAAGCGCCTTTGCCTACCCATAAAACAAAAGTCGCCACCCAGTTCAAGGAGGAAAGCTTCGAGACGGCGAACCAACGCTTCTTCCAAATCGCTTTCGGAATACTCGTCCTTGAGGTCCAAGAATTCAAGGACAAACGGGTCCTTGATTTCCTCTTCGGGATGGACGGCATCTTCGATCCGCGTTCTTCGACCCCTGGTCAACATAGCGGTCTTGTTCTTTGAGAGTGCCGTGCGCTCGTAGAACTGAGAGTTGATCTGCCGATCAAGCTGGCGAACAGACCAGCCGCCACGCAGGGCCTCGGTTTCGTAAAAACCACGGGCACGCATGTTCTCGACCGAGAGCAACCGCACATAGGCGGACCAAGGGAGTGGAAAGCGTGAGGCGATGCTGGATAGCGAAGATTCTGCAGACGCTGTCTGCAGAATTCCTCCGCCTTCTGATTCTGCAGACGGTGTCTGCGGAGTTGGCCATGCAAGGTAGAAGGCCTTCATTTGCCACACGTTTCGAATCGAGAATCCTCGGCCGTAACGAGCGGAAAGGTCGGCGGCAAGCCGCTCGATTGTCTCTTCCCCATAGCCAGCTCGCTTCTTCCCATCCTGCTCGAACTCCACGATCTGCTGCCCGATCAACCAATAAGCAGCCGTCATGAGCGCATTGACTGAACGTGCGGTCGACTGTCTGGCAGCGTCGACAATCCTGGACACATCGCCAAGGATGGACTCGTACTGGGGATCAAGCTCACCCGATTTGACAGTCGGTTTTCTCATGAGTCGTCCTTGGTACGATAATGTTCGGTGCCTTCTCTCGCCTCTATCGGCTGCTTTAGGGCATCAACGCTCAAATAGTAGTGGGCGACCTTGGTGAACTCATGCCACGGGAATCGAGCTGGGTTTTTGATCGGCTCCTGGAGTTCGGGAGTGTTCGCGCAACTGGTCACTACGTAGAGCCAGAAGCAATCAGGACGGTCTTCGGCGACCCGTCGCTCGTTCGGGGTAAGCAGGATGGTGCCCGTAGCGGCAGCGAGGCCTTTCACTTCGATCAAGCGTAGCTCGCCTGACTGCAGATCAAGGCTCGTCACGTCGTAGCCGAGGTTCTTCTCGTGAACGTCGTCGACTTGTCGCCCCAGAGCGATCTCGTGATCGATGACCACCTGCATTGCCTTCATCTCCGTCTCGGGGTTCGGACGTAGGTTTTGGACATCGAATGTATCGCTCTCTGGATGAGGCAAAATGAGAACGCTTGCCAATCGCTCGACTCCTTGCAGCGTTACCGCGCGTTGCCGCTTGAGTTCCTCACGCCGGTGCTCGCGTCGACCCAGTACCTCCGCGTGGCGGGCTTCTGCTTGGGCGAGGCGTCCCTCGGCGCCTGTGACTTCCATGTCCACTTCCTCTGCGGCGCGGCCGATCTCTTCATCGATCCGCTGTAAAACTTCGGTCAAGGACAGTTCGACGTGTTTGCTGATGCGCTCGACCTCGGCCAAGCGTTCTGCGCGAACCTCGTCGATAAAGGGCACCAGGGCGTTTTCATTTAGCCAAGCAGTCGCTTCCGGGAGGGTGGCTACGAGCGGTAGATTATCCGTTGCCGCGCCGGGATTCAGGTCGCCGAGGACATCTGGCTCACGCAGGCGGGGGGAACCGTCATTCGTCAACTCCACGGTGAACAGCCGTTCGTGGATGACGTGCCCGAGGCCATCCACGACACGTGCACGGTAGAAGTCGAGCCGCGCCGGGGCTTCGTGCGCCAGAGAATGGAAGCAGGCACCCTTGGCGAAGGCATCCTGCCCGAGATCGAAACCGTGCCGGCGCAGGGCCTCGAACAGCGGATGCCCGGGGGTCACCCATTCGAGGTTGTTCTCTTCGGCCGTATCGCGATCCGTCGACAGGCGTGGGTAGCGAATGGACAACTCAGAGAGTTTCCAGTTCGTCTCGCATTCGTACTTTTTCAGGCTGGACGGTGTTCGACCCGGCTCAAACGTATGAGCTAGATTGCGTACCGGCTTCAGGGTCAGGGCCGCATCCTGGGCGCACTCCTTGATGAACCGAGCGATGCTCTCGGGCACGACGCGTCGCTCCTGCGCTCGGGCTCGGCGCTCAATGAGCATGTCGAGGTTGAGTTTCTTGGCGGCCAATCCTTCCAATGCCGTCTGGCAAATGGCTCGGAAGTGATTCTCATCCACATCTTTCAACAGCCGCTCTTCAAGATCGGCGTCGCCCAGCCTGCCCGCATAGTAGTCTCGCAGCACATGCTCCACGTGGGCGGACGGTAAGACCTCGCCAATGACGTTGAACACCGCGTCGTCATCAAGGGCGTCTCGGATCTCCTGGAGTTTGTCCAAGAGGCGCTGGAGGACCCGTCCTTCAATGGTGTTGGTTGCAACAAAGTTGAAGATCAGGCAGTCATGCCGCTGGCCATAACGGTGGATGCGGCCCATGCGTTGTTCGAGCCGGTTCGGGTTCCAGGGTATGTCGTAGTTGAATAGGATGTGGCAGCACTGGAGGTTGATGCCCTCGCCGGCCGCTTCGGTGGCGACCAAAACCTGGATTGCCCCTTCGCGGAACTGCTGTTCGGCGTAAAGCCTGCTTCCCGGTTCGTCGCGTGAGCCAGTCTTCATGCTGCCGTGGATGCAGCCGACGCTGAATCCCCAGGCTTTCAACTGCTCCATCAAGTGGTCGAGAGTGTCCTTGAACTCGGTGAAGAGTAGCAGGCGCTGGTCGGGACGATCGAAAAAACCCTCGTCCTGCATGATCTCTCGAAGATGTCTGAGTTTCGCCTCGTTGCCGGTACCCTCTACAGCCTTCGCCTCTTCGGCAAGCTCCAGTATCTCAGCCACCTCTTCACGAACCTGCTCGGCGTTTCCGGCAAGCGTGATCGCTTCCAGTATCCTCTCCAGACGTTCACGCTCGGCATCCTCAAGTTCCTCGAGTTCTTCCAAATCGGGGAGGTTCGGCGGCGCTGTCCGCAACAGCTCATGGGCTCGCATGAGACCCTCCTCAAGCCGCCTTGCTCGATTCTCCAGTGATCGCCGCATTGCATAGGTGCTCGAGGCGAGACGCCTCTGGTATAGCGACATCAAGAAGCCGACTGCCCGAGCACGAGGGTCGTCGCCCTCGGCAGCGGCACGGGCACTCTGCCGTTTCACGAACCGCGTGATCTTCTGATAGAGATCGAACTCGGGACCATCAATGGCAAAATCCGCAGTGCGCGGAATACGTTTGGTAAAGACTGGTTTTGCAGTCCACGCTCCGTCCGCTTGGCGCTCTGGAAAAAAAATCATCGCCTCCTTGGTGCGACGCAGATAGAAGGGAGCACGTCTCCGATTCATGGCCTCTTGGATCGATTTCACGTCGGCGTAGGCGTCCCGGTCGAGCAGTTGTAGAAACAGCGTGAAGTTCTGTGGGTCGCCCTTGTGGGGTGTGGCGGTCAACAGAAGCACATGATCAGTGCTATCGCGCAGCAATTCCCCCAGCTTGTAGCGTTGGCTCTTATGGGACTCATCACGTGCCGACATACGGTGCGCCTCGTCGACGATGACTAGATCCCAGTGTGCCTGCCGGAGTCCAGGCAGGATATCTGTACGCTTGGCGAGATCAAGTGAGGTGATGATCTGCTTTTGCTCCATCCATTGGTTGACGCCGAATTGATCGCGAATGTCGCTCCCCTTCAGCACGAGAAATTTCTCGTCGAACTTCTCCTTGAGCTCGCGCTGCCACTGAAACGAGAGGTTGGCGGGACAGACGACGAGAACTCGTTCAATGAGGCCCCGCAACTTGAGTTCGCGCACCAAAAGACCGGCCATGATCGTCTTCCCCGCACCAGCGTCGTCGGCGAGTAAGAAGCGTACACTGGGAAGCTTCAGGAGGTGATCATATACAGCTTCGAGCTGGTGCGGCAGCGGGTCCACGCGCGAGATTGAAAGGCCGAAATAGGGATCGAACTCGTAGGCGATGCCGAGCGAATAGGCTTGGAGGCCAATCCGCAGAAGCCGCCCGTCGCCGTCGTAGGAAAGAGCAGCGTCGGCGATGGTCAGGTTTGATACATCGTCTGAAGTAAGTGTAACTCTGCGAAACTGCTCAGACCGCTGACCGACAAGACCAACGACCCAGACATTGGTTCCATTAGAGCGAACGGTCTCCACTCGCATCGGCTCGCTGAACAACGGGCCGGTGAGAATCTGTCCTTCCTGAATCGCGATTTTGACGCGCAAAGGATGTTCCTCGATTTTAGCCATTCTTGGCCCAGGCCGCTCCCCGAACTTCCCTATCTAGAAGTTTCGATTCTTCCGCCCAGGTTTTCTCCAACCACCGGTCAATGGCTTCTTTACGAAAACGCCAATGACACCCCATCTTCTGGGAAAGAATCTTTCCTTCCAGGCAAGTTTGTAGGGTGTTGACCTCAGGATATTCAGTTACGTGGTCAACACATTGATGGTTAGGACATCGTCTAGCTTTTCATCCATCAGATCCATCTCTGCAGTTGAACGGATGCTGCTCAATATTACTCGCTTGGCATTGAACTCTACAATATTTATCATTTGATCTCATCTATTTCAGATTAAGAATGGCAGGCCTTATTCTGGCCTGCTGCCGGATGCTACCCGACGCACAGGCCCTAGTCTATGGAGTGACGGCCGAACTGTTCGTTGATACGGTTCACGGCCCGAATTAAGCTATCATTTGGGCACTCTCCACCCACGAATAGCCCAGGTTCACACCATACTGGGGAGGGGTTGGCCAACAGCCCCGCCACTTGACGATAGGCGATCCCTCCTTACAGATTCCCTCTAGAATGCGCATCAAAAGCTCCGGCGACACGCAATTTACGGACGTGGGTACTAGCATCCTGACAGGACAACTTCTTCTTCGAGCGGTTCTGGCGTATGAACAAGTATGAGGGGTCTACCTGCAGGCTTATGACAGTGTTTCGAGAGTCCATGCCAGTTTCGAACGCTACCTGAAGTTCTATAACTAGGGGAAACCACATTCATCGCCTAGCGGGTAGACGCCCGATCAGGCAGACCTGTTCGAGTTCATTTCAGCGCGGGAGACATGAGAGAAAGAGAAAATTCGGTAAGCCTGTCTCGATTTCTCCGCTTGTCGAGTGCGGTTTTGCTACAAAAATACCGCAGGCTTGACGATGATCCCCCCTGAGAGGGACGCTCGGGAAGGAGATGTGGGAGGGTATTATCTCATTTTGATGTATCGTCCAGGAACGCAGCCTGCGACTCGCGGGCGTCTTTCATGACCCGGTCGAGCTCATTCTTGCGTCCTTCCCGGAGCAATTCATCCCGCTTCAGCGTGGAAAGGAAGTAGACCCCACGATAGATGCGATCGATCTGCGCGGCGATTCCGGATGGCATCGGGCCAGAATCCACGCTGGTTTCTTCTCCGGCGAGCGCCAAAGCGGCGTTGCGAATGAACTCGGCGGCAGTGACTCCGCGCCGCTTGGCGGCGATTTCGACCCGTTCCCATTCGGGATCGGAGAAGCGGATGGTCCTCGACGTGCGCGCCTGGCTTTGTTTTTCTTCCGTGTCGGCATCGTCTCCGGTCGGTTTTTGGTCGATTCCGCTCATCATTTCCCATCCTCCATGCACATGATTCGGACCCGTAAATCGATAGAACCCGGACCGTGAAACGGCCGGCCACGGGTGTTCCTTGCGGCCCGGGCGGCGAATTCCGATCAGCATACATGGAGGAGGGGCGCTGTTTCCAGCGAATGTCGATTGACATGCGCGAGGTTCGAAGTGAAGGGATTTCAATGAGATCGGGGCGTATGCCGATCGACATTCGCTCTCCCAACAAAAGCTGGGCGGTATTTGACGGCGTTTGAGCAAGGAACGACATGCTTGGCGCACGATTGACCTGCACCCTGCAGCCCGCTGCGTGGGGTGTACAACCCGAGCCGCCGAATGGCGTCAGATTGCCGAATTCGTGAGAACGAGAGATGGGGGAACCGGCGCCGGCGAGAATAACGAGCGGGAGCCGCCGCGGCGACTGAGCGGTCGGAGGCGTGTGGAGCAACCAGGAGAGGAGCGGTGGAATGATCGAGGAGAGAGGCGACGGGCCGCACCGCCTGTGTGGTGATGCGACCCGCCGTGTCGAACGTCCTATGCGGCGACGCGCTGGACGGGGATGCCCAGGCTTCGGGCCTTGTCGACGAGGTTGTCGGTGATGCCCGAGCCGGGGAACGCGATCACGCCCTTGGGGAGGAGGGAGAGAAGCTCGTCGTTGCGCCGGAAGGGAGCGGCCCTGCCGTGGGCGTCCCAGTCGGGCTTGCAGACGATCTGGTGGACGCCGTTCCGCTCGGCCCAGCCGGCCGCGACCTTCTCGGCGCCGGGGCCGCCGCCGTGGACGAGGACGACGTCGGCGTACTTGGCTTTCAGCTTGTCGAGCTGGCCGATGATCCTGCCGGCGTCGGTGGCTTCCTTGCCTCCCGCGACGGCGACGAGGGTTCCCTGGGGGAGGTGGGCCGTGTTCTCGCGGTCCTTTTTCGCGCGCTGGAAGTCGCGCGCCTCGATCACCGCCGACGTGAGCTTGCCGGTCTGGCTGACGTGCGATCCTCTCCTGGGCCGCCATACCTCGCCGGTCTCGACGCGGTAGGCCTCGGCGGCCGTGTCGCGCAGCACCTCGAAGGCGTCGCGGCGGGCGGAGAGGTTCTCGGCCCGGTCGGTGGCGAGTTCGAGTTCGCGGGAGCGGATCTCGGAGCCGTCCTGCTCGCGCTGCATTTCACGGATGCCGGGGATGAGTTTGTCGGCGGCGCGGTCGAGGCGCTGTGTCTGGGCGTCGAGGGTGTTGACGAAGCCCCACAGGAGGTTTCTTCGCTCATCGGCCAGTTGCGTGCCGTCGGGCGCTGCCTCGGCGAGCAGGTGGAATGCCTTGAGGACGGCGGCGGTGGACTCCGCCTCGCCCCAGACGGGCCGGTTGTCGAACTCGTCGGGTCCGGGGGTCGCGCCGAACAGCGCGGCCTGTTCGCAGACCATGGCGGTGAAGGATTCGTTCTGCGCTTCGATGTTGTCGACCTCGTGCATGATGCTCTCCTTGTATGTCGTGGTGGCGTTCATCGTTCACTCCTTTCGTTGTCCTCAAGCGAGGGGATGGTTGAATTCGGGAAGAGCGTAGCCACGCTCGTTGCGCCCCACTTCTTTCGGCATCTCGTCGAGATACCCGGCGGCCCACTCGGCGGCGCGTGCGAGTACGTCGCCGTGGCACGGGAGGGGATGGCAGTGGCAGCCGAGTTCGCAGCCTTGAAGGTCGGCGAGTTCGTAGAGATCGATCTCCCCCTGCCGGATTTTTCTCCACAGCCATTGCCGGTACTTCTCGATCACGTCGGCGCGCTCGCCGTCCTGGCCGATGCGGAAGGGGTTTCCCCACTTAGTCATGCGGTCGATCCTGACCAGCAAGCCGCCGCCGAATTCGGGTGCAACATAGTCATTCAGGTTCACCACGGTGGTTTCCATGCCTTTCTCCTTCGTAGAGAGTTAACGGATGCGCTTCTTAGCGCCCCATTTTCAGCACGTGGTAGGCGTGGGCGTCAGGGGCGGTTTTCAGTCTTTTTTTCACCCGGAGGGCGCGCAGCGGAAAAAATCCACGCTTCACCGATTTTTTCTGAAAAAAAGATGCTTTTGCGTTCTTTGCAAAAGCACCCTTGACCCCGCGCCGTGCGTGCTAAAATGAGGACGCTAAGAGAGAGAGGGTAGTACCGCCACCGGGACACAAGAGCCTTTGGTGTTTCACGATGAAGGCGAAGCTCATCGGGAAACAGTCTCTCATGCTGCGGAAAGGGTCATTTCGGGCCGTCTTTTCCGGCCCGAAATTCCCGCAGCGGGGGGTAGATCGAGCCACTATCTTGAACATGGGATGATTGCAGGGTGCATGCCGATCTTCCGTGAACACGGTTCATCGTTCACGGAACCGGAGGATTGACCGGGTGTTCCCGGTAGAGGAGAGGGCCGGCAGGGCGGACTTCCTCTGGATAACGAGCAAAAGAAAAGGGCCGACGCGCGAGGCGCCGGCCCATGAAGCGCTCAAAATGGAATGTCTTCGCCCACTACGCCCGCAGTGGCCACCACGTCCGCCGTCTCGGCGTGCGCGCCGTTTCCGTTGCCGTTCCCGTTCACCTTGTCCAGGAACTGCACGCGTCCGCCCGGCGCGATAAGGATCTCGGTCGAGAACCGGTCCGAGTCCTCATCGTCCTTCTTCCAGCGGCGGGTCTGGAGCTTGCCCGCGACATAGACCAGGCGGCCCTTCTTCGCGTGCTTCTCAAACATGTGTTTAATAATTTATATTCGATATAAGATATTGAATATATTTGTTTTATTTAATCAAATAATTCAATAAAGATTAGTTGTCAACACTATAGCAACACGACGCTTCGACAGAAAACACGACGTCACATTCTCGGCTAATTTTTTTCAATTCCAAGTATTGTTCTTTGAAATCATCGGGAACTGAACCCTCAGGTTCGATAAGAACAGTTCCTTTGATCGGATATTCCTGCGCAATACCACTTCCGGCGTCGACCAAAACGCCGTTGCCTCCACCGAGTATGATAATTTCAAATGTCGAGGCTAGGAGGGTTTCATCAAACGAGTACGTAGTTATATTGAATCCTTTTCTACCACATTACATCAATAATGCGGCCGTCGCTGTGTTGACAAATTCCGACCCCTCCCATCGAAGTGAACCCGGAACTGTCAGCATAGTTCATTTTGCAGCGTATCGTGGAGCCTCTGTCACCAAACATTACAGCCACGAAATTTCCACTGGTCGATGATGTAATGACGGGGACTGTTGTTCCGCGGAAAAAACCGATACCTGAACCGGTTCGCGTGTCAGCCTGGACTGCTTGCCCCTTGAAATGCTCACCGTCAATTGTCGCCTCGTAGAAGTCGCGATCTATCCCCTGTTTGTACAGGAACGTTACGCGACTTCCTTCGCCCCTTACCACGCCATCGATCGTTCCACCGCAGGCGACCAGAAATGTAAGCGCACCGCAGGCAGCAACTGTGAGAATGATTCTAGTGAACATTTTGGGTTCTTGCGCGAACCTTATAATGGCCATAACTCAGGTTCCTCCCCGCTAGTGACACGCCACCTACCCTGGCCCTAATGATCGAGGAATGTACTACAACTTTTCTCAAAGTTGAAAATGGCGACAAGACCGGCCCAAGCCAACACTATGCGTGCCTATCGCCTTAGGTCGAGACTGAGGTAGCCAAATGATCTGGCTCGAATACGAGTTCCGCACGACCACTTATCATTCATCGCACCATAAGGTTGAAAATGGATTTGCAGACATCGTAAGCTCCACCTTACCTGAAATAGGCATTTTATACTTGGAAGAAAGATCAAAATGGTGAAATGAAAACCAAACGCAAACTTGTTGCAGTACTTTCAATACTTCTCCTTATGGTCTTCGTGGCGTTCATGGCTACCGGCTGCGGCGGGGAAGGTGGCGCCTCAAGAGTCTCGGTCGCGGAACCGGCACGGATGCCGGAAGTATCAGAACCTGCACCGATGCCGGAGCAGCCCCACATTTCACATAATTTGCCGGGCCCGGTATGGAATGTTTTGGGTCTGGGAATTATCACCCACATCGGAACGAGTGGGGGCGCCCCTGCCGAAAACCTCCGAAGCACTGGTTTGGCAAATGGTGTTCGACTTTACGAAGGCCGAGTTGTCGACGGAGAAAATGCTGCCGACATCGTCGACTATCTTCGCGAGATGACCACGGACGCTGGATATCTCGCCACGTTTCAGAACCCCCCGACGGTAAGCATCGTGGAGGGAACGAGCGATGAATACGCTGCGGACACACTGCACGCGGTGCGGATCGTCAACTCCGTCCTTCCTTATGATAAACAAATCGCCTTTTCTGAGTCCTACGCCCCGGGCCAACAGACGGACGCGCCTTCCTACGGAAATATCCATGTCGAGTTTCTCCCCCAGTACAGATGGCCGGCAGTGGCATATTCGGAGCCATCGACGCTCGGTATCGCGCGTTGGTGGACCACCAGGGACCGAAAGGAAGCCCACTCATCGCACATCCTGATCGATACGGGAGAAGACCATGACAATTTCACGGCCGTTATCGCCCATGAACTGCTTCACGCGCTGGGGTTCTATAGTCACACGGACGCAACGCGCTTCCCCCTTTCCATTATGAACCCGCAAATCAACGCTCTCATCCCGCTTTTGGGAACGTTTTTGCTCAGGGAAATCGACAAGGACGCGATCCACGCAACCTACGCCAGATTCGAGCCAGGTACGCCGGCAAGTGAAATCACCGCTGAAAACCTCGGCCCCTGGGAAAGCGTCTCGTTTCACCTCCGGGGAGAATTCGACATAGCCGGAGAAACGGTCGCCTTCGGCGTCTCTATGAGAAACGGCATGGCCCAACCATGGGCCACCGGCCCGGGACCGGCCGGAAACCTGAGCGACAACCGTCTCCTGCCGGAAACCGCCACATGGGTGGGAACGCTCCTTGGCTTCACTTCCTCGGGGCGTAAGATAACCGGCGACGCCAGGCTCGACGTGCAACTCGCCGATCTGACCTCGGGTGGTCTTTCGTTCTCTGATCTCGAATACGACAATACCCAAACCTGGGGAGACGGAGATCTCGAGTATACCGTCCACATCCAGGAAAACGGCTTCCACAACTGGGGACACGAGAGCAAGGACGAAGGTGACGTCACTGGCGCTTTTTTCGGCAGAAACCATGAGGGGATGGGAGGCGTTCTCAGACGCCGGGACCTAACGGGCGCATTCGGGGGAAAACGATAATGAGAAAAACTGTCTGCTGCATCATGGCGCTTGCTCTTGTGCTTCATGGCTTCGGCTTGCCTGCAAGTCTCTCTGCCGAAATCTCGAAAAAGCTCTCCTGCATCAAACTCGAAACGCTTATCGAGGCAAACGATCGAGATTTCGCCGAATTCAGGGCAAGGCACAAAATCAACATCAGCCAGGATGGAATTACCGCAAATGAGGTAGGTGCTCTTGCCATGATGGCTGGCATAATGCTTTTCCTCGGAGCAGTCGGATCGGGTTTTGTCGTCATGAGTTCAGGTCATCCCGCCATGCGCGAAGAATTCAAAAGACTCCAGGACAAAAACCTGTATCTTCACAACCGGGCATTTCGGGACAACTGCAATGTTCCACCATCCACCGCGCCGTGGAAAGCCGTTGATGAAATACTCTTCCCGAAAACGACATTTGAATCGGATCTGAATGAAGATGATGAATAATGAAGTTAGTCGGTTGTCCTCGTGATGGATTCCAAGCTCGGGCTCCAGGCTTCGAAGGCGAAGATATCAAACGCTACCGCAATTTCCGACCCCCTCGAACTTCGTACATTGAGCAGTGAAACACCGCAAATCGAAAACAACCACAAGTGCAGCGAGGCCAGCCAAAATAGCTGCCCCCTCATGGCAAAGCCAATGGAACGCGGTACTCAGGGTAAAGAGCAAACTATCATGAGGACTCATTCTGCCAATGGACGATTCCCTTTCCCCTACCTTCTCGTTCCCTTCATAGAATCGACCATCTGGGTTGGTATCTTGCTCATTGACTATTTTCCCTATGGTCGCGGGTGAATGTGCACGAAGGATAATTCGAACATCCCCAAAAAGAACCATATTGACCGTTTTTCATCTGTAACCAGCCTTCGCATTCAGGGCAAGCCTCGATGGATTGGCCGCAATCTCGGCAGCGAAATGCTTTGCCTACCTTAATCGGCAACCCTTTGCCGCAAAGCGGGCACGGTCTCTGCGCATGCTCGCAATAAGGAAAGTTCGAACAACCATAGAAATTGCCGCCGTTTCTTTTCCTTTCGCGCAGCACGAGATGTCCCTTTATGCATACAGGACAGGAAACGTCGTCCTCCGGCGCTCGGCCAAAGACGGTGACGCCGTATCCATCCTCAATCAGTTCCGTAATGAAGGGAGAAATCGGACCACCCTCGGCAAGCAGGAAGACACGGCGTCTCGCACGGGTGAGGGCGACGTAGAACAGGCGCCGCTCCTCCGCATTCTGATACCCTTCGGGCGTCGAGAGAACCAGATCGAAAAGTGGTTCGTCGTCGATCTCGGACGGAAAACCATGCTTTCCGGCACACAGGTCGAGCGCCACGACGTAATCCGCCTCAAGGCCCTTGGATCGGTGTACAGTCTTGAAAGAAATCAAGAGATTCGGATACATCCTGTTGAGTGCGGAAAAGTTTTTCGGTCGCGTGTGATTGTAGCGGCCGAGCAACAGCACGCTCGATTTTTCCCCGAAAGCACTGGCCTCTTCGGCAATCTTGTCGAGCGTCTCGTTTAACAGGGGAAGCCGTTGCTCACCAGGAAGACCGACATGGACACAAGGGCCGTCCGCCCGATGCGGCGAAGCAACCGTCTTGGGAATCTGCGCAGGGTTGCGCACGATGAATTTGTTAGAGACTGAGACGATGCGCTCGTCACATCGAAAAGTTGTTCCCAGGTCGATACGTTCGTAGTCGCCAAAATGCTCTTTGAATTCCCGCATGATTCCGATGTCAGAGCCGGCGAAGCGGTATATCGCCTGCCAGTCGTCACCGACGGCGAACAGCCGGGCTCCAGGCGATTTCTCCAAGAGCGCCTTGAGCAACCTCGCCCGGCCCGGCGAAATGTCCTGAAACTCGTCGACCAGGACACAGGCAAATGGGCTTTGATAGCGTCCGGCCTCGACATGGTCCGTCGCCCTGGAGATCATGTCGTGAAAATCGATCTGTCCCGAGCCGGAGAGTGTTTCCTCATATCGCTCAAAGACCGGCTGGAACAAGGCGAGGAAGACTTGAGCCCGCAAAGAGTTCCTGTGACCTGCGGCCCGTCGAGCTACTTCAGGAAAAGTAAGCCGCGCGCCCTTGAAGTGCTTGAGAAAGGTTGCCAACAGGCGAATGAAAGGGTCAATCCGTTTCTCCCGGCTCAGCACAGTGAAGAACTCTTCACGGGGTATGGGAGACAGAGTTACGCCATGAGCGCGGAGTTTCTCGGCCAGATTCTCGGTCAGCTTGCCAGCGGTATGCTCATGGCTGAATGTCTCGATGAGGATAGTGCCGTGTTTTCCGTGAATCGCGCGCTTCCATTCCATTTCTTCGAGATACTTGTCCCGTGGGACGTGCGGTGCAGTGTTTCCCGAAGCGTCGAGGCCGAAATGCTCAATGTAGATTCCGGCTTCGTTCAGATAGAAATCCGGTTTGTATGGACCCTTCTCGGGCGTGGCGGTCTCATGCTGATAAATGCGTTCGTATTCGTAGGGCACGCCGTTTAGATAGAGGAAGTTGGCAATCTCGCATTCCTCGTAGCTCCGGACCCTCTCGCCTTTGAGCGATATTATTTCGTGCCTCCGGATATACTCCCAATACTCACCCCAACAACTGAATTCATGCTCGCTCCGGTAGAGTGCGAACTGCGACTGGAACCACTTCAGTAAGTCTGCAAAGAATTTACGCTCTTCTGTCAGTTCGTTGACGATGTCCTTGAGCAGATTAAACAGCGCGTTTTCGTCCTGGGACGCCTTGGTCAAAGCCGGCCGCCTGCCTTCGGCCTCACCAATGATCGCCAGTCCCAGACCGTGGAAAGTTCTGACGGTCATCCCTTGCGCCGCCTCGTCACCGAGTCTCTTGCGGACCCTTGCTTCCATCTCTTGCTGGGCGTCTTTCGCAAACGCCAGGAGCAGCAATTCCGACGGATTCAGGTACTTCCTGTGGAGAAGCCATCCGGCCTTGGCGACGATCACCGAGGTCTTGCCGCTGCCGGCCGCGGCGACCACCAGGTTTCGGTCCTCATCCACGACGACCGCCCGGCGTTGCTCTTCGGTAAGCGGTCGGGTCTCAATCCGGTCGAAGAATCCTTGTGACCTCTTCAATTCCATTTCGACGAAGGTGTTGTTCACTTCTGCGCGCAGACGCTCCGGGTCTTCCAGAAATTCCTTTATCGACTTCACTACCAGGAAATCCGGGGCGTTTGGCAATGACTTGGGCCAACGCTCCACAAATTGAGCCACCGCCTTCTCAGCATCTTGTCTCAGATCACGGAATATACTGCTCGCTTGGTATTCAGAGGGATTTGCGAGTTGCTTCAGGCGCTCAAGTACCGAATGGAGCGTTGCGATCTCCGTCGCCAACTTCCGACGCCACCAGCGTACTCTGGCGATTTCTTCCGCCCGCCGAAGCTCCGGGCTTTCCAGAAAGTCTTGAACCTTCTTCAGTAGCCGGGTTTCCGGGGCATTCGCCAACGACTTCGGCCAACGAGCCGCGAATTGGTTCACCGCTTTTTCCGCATCGCGTCTCAACTCAAGGAAAACGCTCGCCATGTGCTCCGGCGGATTCGCGAGATGTTCCTGGTATTCAAGTATCGATTGAAGCTGCATGACCTGCGTTGCCAGTGTCCGGCGCCAACACGATATCCTTGCGGTCTCAAGCACTTCGGCGAATGCCCTGATGGCATCTCGCTCCAGCCCCGACACAGTTGCGGATCCTGCGGTATGATGGAAGCGTATGCGGCTCCAGTACTGTCCGGTTTCGACCTTGACCGACGTGATGTCCTCGATAGGAATTTCCGTGTATCCGGACCCATGCATCAGGCTCAGCGAGTGCTCATTCACGAAAGCTGCCCTGGCGTCTTTAGGCCGCAGTATCGCGTACAAGAGCGACGCAAAACCTCTTCGTTCAACCCTCAAACGTAATGCCTTCTTCGAGACCTTCAAGGAGTGCGTCTCATTCTCGCCACTTCCTTGAGGTCCGGTATCCGCCTTTTTGCTCATTACCATTATTTCTTTCGGGCGCATCAATTCGATTCAGGCACTACGCTGAGTCGATGCACGGGGCATATCCGATTCTTGAATACCTCACGAACAACGGGCGAATTTACAGGAGAACCCCGGTATCGGGCAACAGGCTTCGCATATTCCAGATGAGCTTATAGCGTGCCTTGTTTCTCTGGAAAGTCATCGTTTTCTACAGCTCAAGTATCACTGACGACCTTGTCGTTATCTTTCGCTGGCGGGGTGATAACGGCGCAAGTCCCGGAGATGGTTATCAGTATGGCAGCGCGCCTCACATGGCGGCGAACGCCCCGGGGACCGGGCGGTCGTTCATCGCGCACGCCCCTTGAAAAACTCGCTTCGCGCCGGAAAGAGGCGGAGCCTGGCCGGGAGGGGGCGGCGGGGGGAGAGTCCGCGAGAGGCTCGTTCCCGCCGCCCCCATCCACCCCGTAAAGGAGGCGCGCGATGCGTAGACCCCGAAGAGAAGCGGACACCTTCCTCACCCATCTCCTCGCTCAAGGCCTGGCGGATGAGCGCTACGAAGTGAAGCGCTACAGGTCCGCCGACGGCGACATCAGGCCCCTCCCACCGGCAGAGGCGGGCGAACGCAAGGGAAAGCGCGTGACGGCCTCGCGCCGGGCGGTGCGCGAGATGCGGCCCGCGTGCGACGAACTCATCGTCTGCACGGGGCTCAAGGTCCCCGGAAGCGGGCTGCAGCTGTGGGGCGAGCACCTCGTCTGGGCCCGCATGCTGTGCCGGTGAGGAACTCCCCCGGGAGGACTTCCGCCCGCAAGACGTCTCGCCGTCCGAACGACTTCACCGACACCCGGAGAAAACCATGCCCCACAGGGATATTGAAAGACGACGCGAATACGAGCGCGAACGCCACAGGCGCAGGACGGCCGAGCGCCGCGCGCTGGGCAAATGCGTCAAATGCGGACGCAGACGCCCTGCGTCCGGGCGAAGTCTTTGCGAGGCCTGCCTGGAAAGAAGCCGGGCCGCCGAGCGCGCCCGATACCTCAAGGGAAAACTCGAGGGAGCGCAATACGGCGGCCGCAATCCCGAAAGCCGCCGCCGCATGGCGCGCGAGAGGGCGGGGAAGCGAAGGCGCGAGCGCCTCGAGGCCGGCTTGTGCCCGCGCTGCGGAAAACGAAAACCCGCAGAGGGCGGCGCCGTCTGTGAGGCCTGCCGGGAGGCGAGGCGCGCGGCGGAGCGGGCCCTTTACGAGAAAAGGCGCGCCAGGGGACTTTGCGGAAGATGCGGGGCGGAAACCGGCGATGGGGCTTCGACGTGCGCTTCGTGCGCCGCAAGGGACGTGAAGCGCCGTCCGCAAAAGAACGCCGCGAGCAGGACGCGCTATCGCGGCAGGCGGGCACGCGGCGTGTGTGTCGACTGCCAATCCCCAAGCGATGGAGCCGCCAGATGCGCCCCGTGCGCAGTGCGCTCATACCACTCATCAGGCGAGCACAAGGGGATGCCGGTCCTTCCGCCGCGCTTCACCATAGTCGAACTCAAAACGGGCATCGAGCACGGGCCACTGGACTCATGGGAGGAGGTGGCGATGTGCCTCGCCTTCGAAAAACTCTCCCGCGATGAGGTGGAGGTCGTCGAGGAGAGCTCCTGGATGGCGGCGCTCACAGGTCGTTAGCCGGGCTGCCGTCACACGTGTAGCCGGCCGGCCGCCGGCGGGGGGAACGGGCCGGGGGGAGGGTACGCCGCCGCCCTGCTCCGCAGCCGGCCCGGCGCCGTCAGGAGGTCCGCCGGAGGCGGTATCGGCGGGGGGCTTCGGGAGCGCTCAACGCACGCAGCATGAACCGGGCGAGCGAACCTCCGCGCCCGCGCCATTCGGACGAGGGAGCGAATTCCAGCCGGCTCGGCCGCCGCTCGAGACGCCATACCACGGCCCATACCGGAAGGGAGGCCAGTACCGCCTGAACGCCTGCGGGGAACGCACCGGCGAAGCTCACCATTGCGGCGGCGCCGAGCAGCAACCACGCCACCAGGGCGGGGCCTGGATACCCCGAGCGGGAAAGACGCCTGCAGGCGAGCGCGAGCGGGACGCCGCACGCTGCTGCGGACAGCAACTCCGGGGCGGCGAGCAGTGTCATCATCCCCTGCGCGGACCCCGTGCGCAGAACCTCTTCGGTGACAATCCCCGCCGGCAGCCACAACAGCGCCGGAATCCGGAACCGGAGTCGTTCCATACCTCCTCCCTTCCTCATGTCCGCGCGCTGTCTGACACGAATCCACGGCAAAGGCAAGTCCCGGGAGTGTCGGCGAACGTTCCTCACCGGATGAGGACCTCCACGGGAGAGGTAGAGGGAAGCGGGGAGCCGGGCGATACGCCCGGAGGGGAGAGGGAGACGGTCTCCCTCCCGTGCCGGCGACAACCCCGACAGGAGGCCTGGCCATGTACGAGAATGACGTCGACGTTCCCACCACGGACGAACTGCTCGCAGAACTCGGGCTCGACGCGTACACGATCCGCAAGATACGCGAAGAGACGGGGGGCGAGGAGGAGTTTTGCAGCGTGTAGGGCGAACCGGGGGGGTGGAGAGAAAGGCTCTCTCTCCCGTCACTTTTTCTCACTCACACCATGAAGGAGTATTACAATGGCATTCGGACTCAACAGGGCGGAACTGATCGGGCGTCTCGGCGCCGACGTCACCATCAACCATCTCACGAGCGGCGGGCGCGTCGCGAATCTTTCCATCGCCACCGATGAGGGCTACGTGGACCGGCAATCCGGCGACCGGGTGGACAAGACCGAGTGGCACCGGATCGTCACCTTCCAGCCCGGCCTCGTCGACATGCTCGAACGCCACGCGAAGAAGGGCCGCCTGGTCTACGTGGCCGGCAAATTGCAGACCCGCCGCTGGAAGAAGGATGATGAGGACTCGGACCGGTTCTCGACCGAGATCCTCATCGCGCCCGGCGGGAGAATCCAGTTCCTCGAGAAGGCGAACGGGAACGGAAACGGCGCGCACGCCGAGACGGCGGCTGTGGCGGCGACAGTCGATGGAGCAGACAGCGAAATTCCGTTCTAGGCTCACAAGGGGTCGGCGCCTCGCGCGTCGACCCCTTTTCTTTTGCCCGCTATCCAGAGAAGGTCCACCCTGTCGGCTCTCTCCTCTACCGGGAACACCCGGTAAATCCTCCGGTTCCGTGAACGTTGAACCGTGTTCACGGAAGATCGGTCTGCGCCTGCAATCACTCCAAATTTAAGATAGTGGCTCGATCTACCCCCCGCTGCGGGAATTTCGGGCCGGAAAAACGGCCCGAAATGACCCTTTCCGCAGCATGAGAGACTGTTTCCCGATGAGCTTCGCCTTCATCGTGAAACACCAGAGGCTCTTGTGTCCCGGTGGCGATACTACCCTCTCTCTCTTAGCGCTCCCATTTTAGCACGAACGCCGAGCGAATAAAGGGTGGCCGCAAGCGGCCATCATTTGCCGGTGCCCCCCAAAAAACGTCGAGCGGCGAAAAACAGGAGCACCGCTCTATGAACCGTGTTTTTCGGGTACCCCCCGGAAAATGACAAGCCCTTGATTCGCTCGCCTACGGGCATCGAAAACCCGATGCCCTTACGTGCTGAAAATGGGACGCTAAGAAGCGCATCCGTTAACTCTCTGGAAAGGAGAAAGGCATGGAAACCACCGTGGTGAACCTGAACGACTACGTTGCGGATATCGGCAGTGGATTGCTGGTAAGGATCGACCGAGCGACGAAGTGGGGAAATCCCTTCCGGGTCGGCCAGGACGGCGAGCGCGCCGAGGTGATTGAAAAATACCGGCGATGGCTCTGGAGAAAAATCCGGCAGGAGGAGGTCAACCTCTACGAACTCGCCGACCTCCAGGGCTGCGAACTCGGCTGCCACTGCCATCCCCTCCCGTGCCACGGCGACGTACTCGCGCGCGCCGCCGAGTGGGCCGCCAGGTATCTCGACGAGATGCCCAAAGAAGTGGGGCGCAACGAGCGTGGCTACGCTCTTCCCGAATTCAACCATCCCCTCGCCTGAGGACAACCAAAGGAGTGAACAATGACTGCCACCGCAATTCACGAGTACGCAGAGCACGAAGCGCAGAACGAATCCTTCACCGCCATGGTCTGCGAACAGGCAGCACTCTTCGGCGCGACCCCCGGACCGGACGAGTTCGACAACCGGCCCGTCTGGGGCGAGGCGGAATCCACCGCCGCCGTCCTCAAGGCATTCCACCTGCTCGCCGAGGCAGCACCCGACGGCACGCAGCTGGCCGACGAGCGAAGAAACCTCCTGTGGGGTTTCGTCAACACCCTCGACGCCCAGACACAGCGCCTCGACCGCGCCGCCGACAAGCTCATCCCCGGCATCCGCGAAATGCAGCGCGAGCAGGACGGCTCCGAAATCAGGTCCCGCGAACTCGAACTCGCGACCGACCGGGCGCAAAACTTTAATGCTCGGCGTGATGCTTTTGAACAACTCCGTGACGCCGCCGCAGAGGCCTACCGCGTCGAGACCGGCGAGGTATGGCGGCCCAGGAGAGGATCGCACGTCTCCCAGACCGGCAAGCTGACCTCTGCGGTAATCGAGGCGCGAGACTTCCAGCGCGCGAAAAAGGACCGCGAGAACACCGCGCACTTGCCGCAGGGAACACTCGTCGCCGTCGCGGGCGGAAAGGAGGCCGGCGACGCGGGCAAAATCATCGCGCATCTCAACAAGGTCAAGGCCAAGTACGCCGACGTCGTCCTCGTCCACGGCGGCGGCCCCGGCGCCGAGAAGATTGCAGCCGGCTGGGCCGAGCGCAACGGCGTCCACCAGATCGTCTGCAAGCCGGATTGGGATGCGCATGGACGTGCGGCTCCTTTCCGGCGCAACGACGAGCTGCTCTCCCTCCTCCCCAAGGGCGTGGTCGCGTTCCCCGGTTCGGGCATCACGGACAACCTCGTCGACAAAGCCCGAAGCCTCGGCATCCCCGTTCAAAAAGTAGCGTGACGTGAACGCTCGACGAGTCGCGTCGTCGCCCCGGCGACGCGGCTCGTTGCTTCCCGTGTCGTTCGTCTGCTTGTGATGTAAAGCGCAAGATGCAGCGCCCCGTGCTCCCGCCGCTTGTGAATCCAGGCGCAAGTTCCAGCGCCCTCACACCTCCTTACCCCTCGCTCTGTCCGCTCAATCGCCGCGACGGCTCCCGCTAGCCATCCTCTCCGGCGAAAATTTCCCTGTCGCTCGTTCCCAGGAATCCGCCGTTAGCCGCCCTTCGGCGCTTCGGATTTCACACCCCACGCAGCGGGCTGCGGGGTGCAGGTCAATCGTGCGCTAGGCATGTCGTTCCTTGCTCAAACGCCCTCAAATACCGCCCCGCTTTCGCTGGGAGAGCGTATTACGACGTAACACGCCCGTATCCCATTGAATTCCTTGTGCTTCACAAGGGGCGTATGCTTATGGCATACGCTGGACATAGTATTTCCTAAATATGTGTGCTATGAGCTTACAAATGAATCTGTGCCCAGAGCGACCGGATTTGATCCGTAAATGCAACGATACCGGCGATTTCCCGGCTGAAAAAATCGAACCATTGGAGGCAAAACATGACCGAAAACCATTCCATCGCCGGCGATTCCAGCGAGAATTCCGATGATAAACACGGTGAATCGCGTTCGCCACGCTCGATCCGGTTCTCCGATTCCGAGTGGACTTGCATTGAAAAGGAGGCCAGGGAGCGCGGAATGACGGCTGCCGAACTCGTTCGCCATGCCGCATTGAGTTTCGCTACGGGCAAGCTGACCGCAAATTCTACGGGGTTTCCACCTGAAATTGGAGCCCAGATAGAGCGGATCTATCGCGGGGTTTACCTTCTTTCCACGCTGAAGCGGGATGAATTGGTGCGCGAAGGACGCAAGAATGAACTCGACCGGACCATGAAAGACGCCCGTGAGTCGCAGAATTCACTCGCGGAAAGTACTTCCGAATGAGTTTTTCACGCGCTGTTTTTCTTCGGGCACCTCAGAACACTGTCCGGATATACTAAAGAAGTAGTGATTTGATCCCAGATAGTTTCTTTGAGGCCAGCCTGAGAGAGAACTGTCCACAGTAGCGAAGAATCATAAGCCGAGCTAATGTGAGCCCCCGAGAGCCGTGTTGCTTATACGAGAAATCCGCTGAGATTAATCCGATCATGCTCGCGGCCTTAGTACCATGAAATTTCGTTCGTCGAGCACCACTTTGGCATACTTTAAATCCGCATGAGGGTCGCTGATATTTCAAAAGACGTTTCCGCTTCCCCGAACCAATTCGAAATCGGTTTCATTCATTGCTGCAACACCTTCCTCAGGCGTCTGAATCTGACCCGGTAAGGCCAGGTTCTCGAACCAAAAGTTCACGGATCGGATTGAGTGATGGCAATTCGAGTGTTTTGCAGAGAGCCTCATCAATTTGAATTCGAACCGGATCGCAGTCGAGTTGTGCGAGTGGTTGCAAGGTTTCTTTCGACACGATTTTATAAGTCGTGGACAGCATATCGAGTTGTTCTGTGTTCAAATTCCGAACGTCTAGCACCAACATTGATTCCCATGCGGGTTTCTTCATCTGCATCCAAGCACTTCGGGTTATTGCTCTTCTCCCATAGTAGAATAGCAAGCCAAGCGTTGAGTTCATCCAAAGTAACAGTGCTTGGCTCTGTTTGATGGAAAGATTTGCGGTATCGAAGGCCCACCAAGTATTGCCAAGCACTTTTGTGTTGAAACCAGTAGCAAGCACCTTTTGCGTTATTGGCCAAAGTCTTGACACCAATAGAATCTTGCCCGCCTTTGCCCAAACCGCCGTGGCGCTTTTGAGCTTGCGCCCTTCGATTGGCTTCGTTCGAGATATTAGGAAAGCATTTGGCGCTTGGGTGATTTGAAACACCCGTTTGGCGTCATGGTTCCAAAATGCAGGATAAGGAGTCCACTGTGACGCAGACCGGTCAACATCAAAGGCGTCAAAAATATCTCGAACGTCATAGCCAAGTTCGCCTAGAGCATCGAGACGACAAAGTGGAATGGGTTGTTGCGATAATTCGCCGGGGATTGACAAAAGTGAATTCTTGTCCAGTGCCCAATGAACTTGGAATAGATAATGTTGATAGAATATAGCGCTCGTCCAATTGTCTTTGTTATGCGGTCTAGGAAGGTTTGCGATCTCCCCCAAAACTCTTGCCGCAGAGCGAATAGTTACAGGTTTATTCTGATCGCTTATCTTCTTGATTCCAGTCGAAATTCGATCTGCAAGGTCAAGGGCTTCGTGAATAGTGGCGGGATTTCGACGCAATTTGACATAGTAGGTGGAACCAGCCTTTTCGCCACGCTTCAGCTTACGGGCCATGAATAAAAGTTCAGATAATTCAGTGTTTTCCGAGAAATTGGTGCGTAACGGATCGTGGCTCGTGATGACGACTTCGAGATGATATCGTTCGACTATAAACTTCCGAACAGGACCCCACGCTTCTCCGGTTGCGAGAGCTATTGGCAGAACGAACGCAATACGGCCACCTGGTTTCGTGTGTTTGTCTGCCAACGGAACGAATAAAGCGCCAAGTCCAGCGGTCGTGTGGATACCGATTTTCTTGGCCTCTTTCGAGAGTGCTTTCTGGAGTTTGGGTCTATCCTCTGGCAGTGAGCCGAAAAGCCGATTTCCGTAACGGCTACTGACGAAGGGTGGATTCATGACGCAAAGGTCAAGATTAGGAATTTGGGCATTAGTAAATGCGGATTCTGCTGCCCCTGTTCTAACAGTGTCTAAGTGAGTGTTGTCCAGAGTAAATTGTGTTTTAATCTCACTGCCGGAAAGAAAATCTAGGCTACCTAGTCGCGCGTTCCCGTGATCCATACCAACAGGCATAACGAACAGGTTCATTTGCCGAAACGCGACCTCTGGGGCGAGCAGAGCGAGGGTCGATGCTGTCAGGTGTACCGCAGACGGCAGTATGTCATATCCGTGGACGACATTTTGCATCAGTGTACTATGAAGTACAGACAAGTCTTTCGTATCGATGCTTCGGTCGTCCCCTGCGCGAGTTTTAATAAAATTGTCGGTGAGGGCTTGTGCGGCGGCCATAAGTAGAGTTCCAGTACCACATGCGAGATCTGCGGCTTTGAAGTCCGCAAGTTCCCGAGCACTACCGAAGTCATGAGGCCACTTGAGATCCAGAGCAACTTTCAACAACAGAGTCGCCGCCGGGACAGATGTATAGTACGTGCCAAGATATTTTGCGTCGTGGAGCAACCAGTGATAAATTCGTCCCATCAGGTCATGACGCAATGCAGCTTGTTCGGTGCAGATTTTTTGTGCTGCGTCGAGGAGAGATTGAACAATCCTGGTAGTGCCTGCAAATGCTGGTAGTTCATCAAGTATACGTTCCCCAAGCTGGAAGATGGGAGTGTAGTTTATGTTTTCCCAAATCCAGCGCCAATGTTCCGATGTAGCTTCAATAATGTCGTCATTCTTCGCTAATTTCCGAAGTGTATCTACGCGCTCATCATTTAATGCCAACTGCTCTTGGAATATGAAAGCGTTCGCCAGCACGAGAGCCGACACCTTTGCAGTAGTTTCACGCCTTTCGGATGTTGCTTTCGGCTTTTCATTTATCGGGATGGGAGTTCCTAACAATCTCGACAGGCGGTCGCAGGAGCCAGGTTGACCAATCCAGAGCTTCGAGATGCTTTCAAGGTGAATCGAAAGCGCTTTGGCTGTTTTTTCAACTATGTCGTTTTGTGTAAGTGACTCTTGTGCTCTGCGGAGGGCCTCCATCAGTGATGCGGGATTTCCTTCGAACCAATTTTCACTCTCGAAAGTTTCAGTAACGAGCCGATAACGAAGTCGCGCATCTGTCAAGGTATCAATTATCTTGGTAGTTGGGGTTGTTCGTAATTGATCAGGATAAACAGTCGCGGCCGCAATATGCGCAATGCCCGCGCAAACTCGTTTTCGAGCATCGTCCAGAACGACTTGTTCGGCGTTCGGCGTATCTTGGAATTTACCTTCAATGACAATTCGCAAGCCGCGAAGTTGGAACAAGACATCGGGACGGTGCTTACCATGAACTTGAATCGTTTCAGCGTCCGCTGTGACGCCGAGTTCTGAGATCAATAACGCAAGTTGCGTGTTAACCACTTCTTCGCGATTGCGTTGTTTATTCATACTATACCCAACACCGATTCAGAAAGAAGTTAATCCGAAAACAGGCCATAGTTTTTCGAATAGCTTCTGGGGCGGGCTCATGAAATCCTTGATTCAGACCATACCTGCTACCACATTTCTTTGCCAATGTAGATTGAGGTTGGGAGTTACTGTAAAATCTGGTATATGGCCGTCCTGAATCCAGCAGCCCTCCTACCCGTTTCTTTTACGTCCACCCCATCGGTGAACCTCACGTCGGCGATCATGTCGGCCAGATGCAGGCTTCGAAGTCGCCGCGGAAGCACGACACGGTATCGGGCAGTTCAGACTCGTAGTCCCTAGAGACTCCCTCGGCCAGTTCCCGGGCGATGGTGCGCGAAAGGATCTGGTAGGCCGCCGTCGCTCCGAGCGCGTGAAGCAGGTCTCGATCGCCTTGATGATGCCGGGCGGCGCTTCGTCCAGGCTTGGTACTCAGACGCGCGGATCACGAACGCATGGACGATCTGCACCGCCAATAAGATCGAGACAGAAGCAGTGTTCATCCCGAATACCACTCGACGCGAGGCCGGCCCGATCTTGTCTGGTGGGCTTTCAGTATGTCGTTGGTATCTACCAGTACGGCGCCTTGGAGTCGGGACATGGCGCATCGCAGTATGATTGCGCATCGGATGTCGTGCACTGCGAAGATATCCGCCAAATCCTCGAAGTCCATATTAAGCAGCCTAGCGATGCGCTACACCGATGCGCAATCTTCTAGATCGCAAGCCCAAACACCTCCATGAAGGGCCACGAGAACGGGACGGGCGTAGCGTCCCGTACGCAACCGAGGGTTGCCGCTAGTCATATCGAGAGTGCGACCACCTTATCAAAGTACCTTCTATTCTTCTTCGGCCTTGAATTTCGCCGAAACCGTGAGCACGTAATTCCCCCCTTCTTCTGCCGGGCCTCCCATCGCTACTGTAAATGCCCGTTCCTCATCCAAAGCATCCTCTCCCATATTTTCCTTGATATTCGTGAGAAACGCCTTGTTTTCCAATACCCTTTTCACGACATCTTTCATATTTCTTTCGGCTTCTTCGCAGACGATCAAATGCGCTTCCTTTCCGTCCTCACGCCGCCATATCGCCAATGTTTCACTTTTTCCGTCTACTTGCCTCAGCCTCTGGCCCTCCACTCTGATGAACGCTTTGAGCGTAATCAGTCTCCCTTCTTCGGGCGCCTCTATTTCTATCTCGTTACCCTCCCAGATATCCTTGTCTTCTTCGCTCATTCTTTCAGCTTCTCTCATTCCCCAGGCCGGGAAAACCAATTTGGCCGAAGTCGCAATCATCGGTCCTGCATAGATATCAGGTTCGAACCATTGTCCCCAATACTTACTTCCCATTTTAATGTGCTGCTTTCCGGATTTATGTAAACTCACTTTGAATCCAGGATTGTTGTCCCGGATTGAAAAATATATTTCACCATCTTTTTCCATCCAGATTTTCCAGGAATTCGATTTTTCACCTTTTTTGCCCACCACCGCCAACCGAACCGGGTCCTTTCTTATCGGCAGCACCCGATTTTTCTTGTCCCTGATGATTATCCCGCTGGTTCGCAGCTGTGTCCTTATGTGTTCGTCATCATCCGGATATCGGTTTCGATCGCCAGCGTTTTTCCCCAGTGCTTGTAGTTCCTTTCGGATATCTCGGGCGACTTCCTCCACTTCCCGGGCCACCCGGGGCCGCTCTCCCGTTTCCTGCGCCAGCGCGGTCGTGAGCGGCAAAAGGAGATCCGCCGAAGGGGAAACCTCGATAAGCTCCCGCATTCGCTCCGGTCCGAGTCGGATGCCGAACTCCATCAATGCATGAAGGTGCTCCTTTGGAATACTCCCAAGGTCCGGAAGCTCCTTGAGGATCGTCTCGATGTCCCGCTCGCATCCGGGTGCATCGCCGCCAGCGAGGGCCGCCTTCGCGCGGATGAAGTGAGCCCGCAACCGGTTTTCCACCGATGCGGGAAGACATTTCCCAAGCGCCGTCTCTGCCGCTTCGATCGCCGATTCATGCCTTCCGCAGACCAGCTCGAAATCCGCTTTCCCGATTAGGGAGCGTTCAATCAACTCATGATACTCGGGCGCTTCCTCACCCACACGCCGCACCAGCTCTTCGTGCGCGTCCAGAGCATCCCGGTGCCGGTCGGCGCTGTCGAGCAGGGGTACTTTCACCGTCAGCGCCACAGTGACCGCAGCGCCAACGAGCGGGGTCTCACTTTCTCCGAACCGGCGCACGACTTCCTCGAAAGCCGCCAGCGCTTCGTCGGGCCGGTTTAACCTGTCGTAGGCGAGCCCTCTGCCAAGAAGAGCATTCGCCACGAGACCTGGAACGGCTGTTTCCTCGGCTCCTTCAGAGCGGCGCAACGACTCATCGAAAGCGGTGAGCGCTTCGTTCGGCCGATTCAACCCCAAGAGAGCGTCGCCTTTGAGATGTAAGGCGTCCACCGCCATGTGAACCAGAACCGGCGCGTCGCTTTCCCCGAAACGCCGCGCCACTTCGTCACAGACGTACAGGGCCTCCTTCGGTCGAGTCGACGCGAGAAGAATATGTCCTTTGTTGACGAGGGCTTTCGCGACCGTCTCGCGAAGGCTGTTCGCCTCGCTTCCTCCATAACGGCGCACCACTTCGTCACAGGCTTCGAGCGCCTCCTCAAAACGGCTCAGGGAGGCTAAAGCAACGCCCTTGTTGAGAAAAGACTGCGCGACCAGCCCAAATACGGAAGAATCGCCATTCGTTCCAAATCGACGTATCGCCTCGTCATAACTCGACAGGGCCTCCTCAAGTCTCGTCAGGCCGACAAGCGTGAGACCCTTCTTGACGAGAGCATGCGCAACCAGCGCAAGAATGGATGGTTTCACAATCTCTTCGGGATGACGTATCGCTTCATCATAAGACGCCAGCGCCTCTTCCGGCCGATTCAACGCGCCGAGCGCGTAGCCCTTGTTGAGGAGGGATTTCGTGACCATCTCGACAAGCACGAGTTCCACAGAGGCTCCGAAACGTCGAACCGCCTCGTCATAGATCACTATTGCTTCTTCGTGTCTGCCGGAATTGCCGAGCGCGATGCCCTTGTTGCACAGAGCCGTCGCGACCGTTTCGCGAAGGCCGGGCGCCACATCCGCTCCGAAGCGAGCAAGAATTTCGTCGAAGACCGCCAATGCTTCCTTCGGGCGGTTTGAAGTGTCGAGCACCTTCCCCTTGTTGAGAAGCGCTTTTCCGACCACCTCGAGAACGTTCGATTGATCGCTCGTCTCATATCGGCGCACAATCTCGTCATACGTCGCCATGGCTTCCTCTGTTCGCTCCAATACGCTCAGAGAGAACCCCATGTTGGACATGGCCAACGCGACCGAGGCGACAATGGCCGGTTCCTTGCTCGTCCCGAAGCGGCGCATCACCTCCTCAAAGGTGGCGAGAGCGTCCTTGGGTCGATCCCGGTCGCCGAGCGTTGCACCCTTGTTGAGGAGGGCTATCGCGATTATCTCATGCAGAGTCGGATCGTCGATCGCCCCATATCGGCGCACTACTTCGTCATATACCGCCAGCGCTTCTTCCGGACGATTCAGGTTGTTCAGTATCGTCCCCTTGTCGCAGAGGTTCTTGGCGACATGTATGACGATGTTCGTTGCCTTGTGTTCTCCAAATCGACGTTTCATTTCGTCACTCACCGCGAGCGCTTCCTGAAACCGGGACATCCTGCCCAGCATGAGTCCTCTCTCACAAAGCGACTTAGCGACCGTCACGAGAACGTCCGGGTTTTCGCTCGCCCCGTACCGGCGCACGACCTCGGCGTGGGCGGCCAGCGCTTCTTCCGGCCGGTTCAGTTCACGAAGCGCGATCCCCTTGTTGGACATGGCCAACGCGACCGTTTCACGGAGAGCGGGCGCCTCGACCGACCCGTATCGACGCACGACCTCTTCGCAAGCCTCAACCGCATATTCGAAACGTTTCAACATCCAGAATGCTTCCGTCTTTCTGAGGAGGGCTTTGGCAGTCGAATCGATAAGGGCAGGCTTCTTGCTCGCCCCGTACCGGCTGAGCACTTCGTCGAAGACCTCGAGGGCCTCCTCCGATCGGTTTTGCCCGCTTAGCGCGGCGCCTTTTTCGAGGAGTTTTTGAGCGATAGCCTCCGGGGACCCGTCCGAACCAGAGTGAACCGGAACCTTGTTCAGGGGAGACGTTTCCGCGCCGCTCCACCCCGGTTTCGTTCCGTCTGGAAACGCCGGGCCTTGGGAAGAAATTCCCGATACATCCATGGGAAACATTTCAAGCAGTTCCATCCGATGCTCGGCCAGCGCCGGCAACGCCAGCAGATTTGCGAATGCGGTCTCGTGCAACACTCGCATCTCCCCATCGAGGTTCTTTGCTTCGCGGGCGATTCCGACCCCGATGTCGCGCAATTCACGCGGTGAGTAGAACGATTCCATGAAACGGATTAGCGAATCGACCAGACGGTCCGGCCCTCGGGGGCGACGCAGCAGATAGTAGATGTTGTACATGCGCTCGGTTAGATAATACTGCTTGCGCCGTGCAGTGCCTCCCGCGACCTCCACGATGCCCCGTTCGTCGAGGCGGGCGAGTTGCGCGCTGCACCTGTTCGTATCGAGCCGGGCCCGGTCCGCGATCTCCTTCGTAGTCGCCGGCTTCCACAGATCGGCGAGCGCCAGATAGACTCGCCTTTCCTGCGGCGGCAGCGATTCGAGATGGCTCCTGAAATACTCGGTGTGGTCATCGACAAGGTCGAGCAGATCCGCCATCAGTAAGCGAAAGGACAGGCCGGCTCCGAAACGGGCCGCGATCACGAACAACCTGGGGTTGCCGCCCGTGAGGATACGCAAGGACCGGATCGTCTCCCTCCGCGGCTCCCGTCCGGAGACGGTTTTCCACAAAACAGCGCATTCCTCCGTTTCCAGAGGGCGAAGCGAGGTTGTTCGGAATAGGTCGTACAGGGCCTGCTCGGGATCGTCGATTTGCTCGAACCTGCTCGTCGCGCTAGCGAGCAGGACAATCCGAGGCTCGTTCTGAAGGACTTTTCGAAGCCGCCATCCCGCGTCCGGGTCCGTCATGTCCCGGAACATCGCGTTCAGGTTCTCCACGAGCAGCACGAGCCGCTTGCCCTCGCGATCCGAAAAATCGAGCAGCGCGCCGAGGCAGCGCTCCCCAAGCGTCCAGTCGTCGGAAACTTTACTCAGCTCATCATGGGCACGATGCAGATCTGGACCGCCCTCCCTGCGCGGAGCTTGGACGACCAGGCGGGAGAGGCATTCCAGCCAGAACTCCCCGGCGGTGGAAACCTCATAACTCTCCTCGGCGAAGACGATCGGGAAGAACCTCGACGCCAACGCGGCATCGCGCCGTATTTCGGCCGCGACGCGAAGGAGCAGACTGGTTTTTCCGCTACCGCGCGGGCCGATCACGAGCTGGTGCGGGTTTGAACTTTCGGTGCATTCACGCAGCATCTCGACGATCGATTCGAACTCGCTCGTCCGAACGCAGAACGATGCCACGATCTCCTCGTCGGAAAGAAACCCCGGATTGTATTTTCTGGCGACGGCGTTCATCTTTTCGCCTCCCGTTCAGAGCAGACGCCGGCCGATGGGAATGAAACTGCCACCGTGGCGGGCGCGCCACCAGTCCTCAAGCAGACCGGAGAGGAAGCGGTAGCCATCGTCTCGCCGCTCCAGATATCCGTCATGCTCGAGAACGTGCAGCACACCCTCGACCAACGGGCGGCCGGCATCGTCCGGAGCGGGGAAATGTCGCCGGTACTGCTCAACGGCCTCGTCACCCAGCTTGCCGTCATGTGCCGTCGCCTCGGTCAACAGTTCGAGCGCGAGCCGATAGAGGTCGGCCCCAAGAACCGTCTTCAACCTGCCTTCGTAATGATCGAGATCTGCCTGTCCACGCGTTCCGAGCATGTCGCCGGCATACACGAGTTCCACGTCTTCCAAGGAAGCCTTGTTTCTCCCAGCGCGTCGCAGGTGCTCGTGAAGGCAATCGAAAAACTGCTGAACATGGTGGGGGACCATCCACCGGAGTCGGCGGCACATATCTCGCCGCACCTCCGGTGAAAGGTCGAGAGAATATGTCTCCGCCAGAGCAGCGAGACAGTTCGAGGCGATTTCACGGCTCCAGGGCTTGAGGTCGAACGGGGAGAAGATGTTCGCATGGGCGCTGAGTCCGGCCTGCTGCAGAATCGGCTCCAGTCCCACGCTGCCAGAGAGGAGCAGCGTGATCCGGCCTTTGTGCTCTTGGCCGTTCTTTCGAAGCCAGCTCATGAGCCCGTCCGCCGCCTGTTTTCGTTCAGGTGTGACGATATAGTCTTGTCCCTTGAGCAAGCGATTGACGAGTATCGGTAACTCGTCGATTGCGAGGACTACCGGCCGGTCATTCCCGGCGAGAGCTGAGAATACCTCGTCGCCTCTTTGACGCCAGTTTCCGCTGTCGATACCGGCGCGCAGTTTCACCTGCAGGTCCGAAAGGCTCAGCGTGTCTACCCGGTCGATAACTTCCCGCAGAGCGTTGGCAAACCGGGACTTGATCCGCTCCCAGGCGCTGTGCGCAGACGTCGACCGGACCGCGATCTCGGCGACGGCGTCCTCCGGCGCGTCGGCAGCCTCCAGATCGACGAAGATCGTATCGAACCGGCCTTCTTCCTTCAGCCGCCGCAGCAATTCCCGAACCAGACTCGTCTTGCCCATCCGCCGCTGTGCGGTCAGCAACGTATGGGTCCCGTCCTGCACTCGCTCCATGAGCGCTTCGAGTTCGGTTTCGCGGTCATAGAACCGCTCCCCCTCTACCCAGTTCGACCCCGCCTTCCTAAGTGACATTGCAATCCTCCAGCAATATTGTTGGAAACAATTATGTTGGCAAATCCGGCGTTCGTCAAGCGTAAGGTTTCGAAGCACCTCAAGGTTGCCTTTCCATCAAAAAGACACGGAAATCGTTCAGGATATCTCCATCCCGCGCCCATCCCGCCTCCTCTCCATTCCCGGCGCTTCGTTCTCCTTCTCCGCCACCCTCGGCTTGCTACCAATCCCCTCGAGCGCCGAAACCCGTTCGCCCGTGGCCGTTTCAAGCCGCTCGCGCAACGCCTTTGCGTCGTCGGTCACGAGTTCCGCCCGGTCCCGGGCGCGGCTGATCTCGACGTAGAAGCTCTTCTGCGTAGTGAGGTGGGGGTGGTTGGCCTGCATCGCGGCGATCACGTTGTCGACGGTCCGGCCCTGGAAGGCGTGCACGGTCGAGGCCCAGGCATGGTCGAGGTGGCGCAGCTGCGGCTCGTCTTGCCTGAGTTCAAGCCTGCGCCCGTCTTCGAGTCGGAAGCTCACGCGGTCGCCTCTCACGTCCGTGACCTCGGCAGTCCGGCTGTTGACCAGCCCGAGTTTCCTGTCGTTGCGGGTCCAGCGGATACGGTCGCCGGAGCGAAGTTCGATGCCTTCGGCCCGGTAGACCTCGGCGCCGCCCGACCGCCCGGCGATCCGCCCGGGCTTCCACAAGACGCTCCCGCCGTCCTTGCCTTCGAGCACCACCGCCTGGTTCTCGTGATCCACGCCCGCGACGCGGAGTTCGTCGTCCTTCTCGACGCCCAGGCGCTTGTAGGGACGGTGGAAGGCCACGACGTCACCCGGGGCGTAGTTCGCGGCGAGTGATTTCTCGGGGTTCGTATAACCGCGAGAGACGAGCCGCTCGCACCTGAAGGCGGGGCCGTGGATACTGCCATCGCGCGCGAGACGCTCCCGTATATGGGCGTTGATCTTTTGGCGAAGTTCATGACTGGGCGCCATGACGCCTGTGTTCTCGCGCGCCTCGGGCGAGAGCGCGAGCCAGCGCGCCGCCACCGCGCCCGCGATGTTGTCGGCCTTCACCTGCGCGACGTTGGATCCCAGCTTCTCGAACGCGCGTCCGATCTCGCCGGCGAGGCTCGCCTCGACCGCGGCTTTCAGATCCGGGTCGCGCTGGCGGAGGATGTCGTCCATCACGGCGGTCTTCATGCCGGCTTGCTGCAGTTGCGCGAAGGGCTTGCCGGCGTCCACGGCTCCGAGTTGTTTCTCATCGCCCACCAGCACGACTCTGGGGATGCGCAGGGCGCGGGCGACCCGCAGGAGGTCGCGGGCCTGCAGGGTGGAGGCGAGGGAGCCTTCGTCCACCACGAGTACCGTCTTGCTCCAGGCTGCGCGCATCTGCTTCTCGGCCTTTCTGGTGAGCCTTTCCCCGGCCACGCCGGCGTTTCGCGCGAGGAAACGCTGCAGCGTCTCGCTCTCGATCCCGGCCTCGGTTCCGAGCGTCTTGACCGCCGAGGCCGAGGGCGCAAGGCCCTTGACCTCGAACCCGCGTTTTTCCAGTAACACGCGGGCGCGGTTGAGCATGGTGGTCTTGCCGGTCCCGGCATAGCCCTGCACGCCGACGACGCGGTCCCTGGTCGAGAGGATGAGTTTGACCGCTTCTCTCTGGCCCTGCGTCAGCGCTCCCTTGTGCAGATACGCCTGCGCGATCCAGCTGCGCATCGCCACCCGGCCCCGGCCCTGGCCGTCGCGCATCAGGCCGATCGTCTCACGCTCGTCCGCCAGCGCCTTGTCGGTCGCCAGGTCGTCTCTCCCGTGCAACCCCGGCGCGGGGTGAAGCCGTCCCCCCCTTTCGAGATCGCGGAGCGCCCTCTCCGCCGCCTCGACAGACACCGCGCCCGGCCGCCAGGCCAGCGCGGCGGCAAGCGCGTCGGCGCGGGCGAACACGGCCTCGCGCTCCGCGAGATGCGACACGGCCCATTCGACGGCCTCTCCGGCCGGACCGGTCTCCCGGGCCTCTCCTTTGCCTTCAAGGCCGGCGACCCGGGACACTGCTTCGGCCGCATGGGCCCTGGCGTCGAACCCGAGGTCCGCGGCCTGTTTCTCCCACAAACCCCTGAGCGCGGACTTGTCCACGTCACGCTTGCGGGCGCGGGTCATGAGCGCCGCGCGCTCGGCTGTGCGCTGGTTCGCAGCCGTCGTTCCCAGACCCCGCTCGGCCATCGCCGCCTCGATCTCCGCCCGCCGGGTCGAGAACGCCTCGATCACCTCGCGGCGAACGCCCGCAACCTCGAACCGCCCGTCGGCGTGCGTCTTCTCAATCGCGTAGCCCAGCTTCCCCAGCCCTTGCGCCAGTTCGCTCCTGTAGAGCATGCCGATCAGCTTCTGGCTGCGGTAGAGCGCCTCGTTGGACATCGTCCTCCATTTCCCGTCCGGCCCCCGGACCATGTTGGCCAGCACCGCGTGGGTGTGAAGCTGGGGGTCGAGGTTGCGCGAGGCGTCGTGACGGAAGGTCGCGGCCACCGTTTTCTGATCCCCGGCCCGGACCATGCGTCCCGTCTCCGGGTCCTTGATCCTGGTCTCGGCGGCGTTGCCCTCGACCCAGGCGAGGGTGCGTTCGACCGCCCGGTCATGCGCCTCGACGACGCGTGCGTCGCCGCCCACCAGCGCGGCGAGCGAGACGGACTTGGGAGCCGAGAAGGTGAGGTCGCGTCCGGGCCGGTGCTCCAGGACGCCGTCCTTGCGCCTGCGCCCGAGCTTTCTCCCCGAACCGTCGGGCACATGGCCTTCCAGAACTGCGCGGAAGGTATCGGGGTCTACCGTACCCGTGAGGCCGAGGTCCTCCGCTCCCCTGCCGGCCCATGCGCTCACCTCCCTGTGGGCGGGATCGTCTTTGGCGTAATAGCCGTCGCGCTCGTAGTAGGAGGCGCCCTGGGCGGGGGCGGCGACGGCGCCGATCGAGACGACCATCACAACCAGTCCGGCGTTCGGGACCCGGCCTCTTCGCCGTCTTCGCCCCGGTTTTGCTCATCGTCATCGGCCGCACCGGCGTCATCCCCATCCGCGGAGTGGACCGCGGGTTGCGGCGCCACGGATTTCTCGGAGGTTTGCTCGGGTTCTGCCAGGCCTGCGTCCGGCGGCGGAGCGGGTCGTTCACACTTAGCCTCCGCTTCACCGGATGCGGTCGTATCGCCGGGCGATTCGGGTTCCCGCCGGTTCGCCGCCTCGCCGGCCGCACCTCTCTCTTTATCGGCGGGAGCGTCCACGGTCCCGGGCGCTTCGGTTCCCGCGCCATTTTTGGTCTTGGGCGGAGCGGCGTTCATTTCTTCCGTATCGATGAGCTTCACGCCCTCGCGCGGAATAAAACCCGCAGCCGCCTCGGGTCTCCCGACGTAGTCGAGCTCTACCCTGGCCACCGGCCAGGGACCGGGGAACTTGAGGTAGCCGTGCAGGTTTTCCAGGCGCATGATCTCGGAAGGCAGGGCGAGGGGCCGCATCTCGCGGCGCTGCGTGAGCGAGACGCCGTCGCGCATGGCGCTCGCGCCGTAGCTCAGGCCCTCCGCGTATTCTGTGACCTCTCCGCGCCCGAGGCTCTCGGCCGACCAGCGCGCCGTCTCCTGGTCGGGCGCGGCCAGCACCACCCGGGTGCCGCACAGGCCCGATACGGTCTCGGCCCCGTTTCGCCCATAGAGGTCGCGAAGGGCCGATATCACCTGGATACCCAGCACGAAGCACCCCCCGAACTGGCGTGATTCGGCGAGACCGGGCTGCAGGCTCGGCACCTGGTGGAGGGTGGGAAGCTCGTCCAGCACAATCCATATCCTGCGCGCGTCGTCCCGGCCGAGGGATAAGAGCGCGTTCACGGCGATCTCTAGCCAGGTCGAGATGAGGCCCCGGAGGCTCGCGTGCTGGTCCCCGCGCGAGGTCAGGAACAAGAAGCCGGTCTCGTCCTCGCGCTCCACCCACTCCCTTATCGAGAAGGGTTTTCCCGAGTCGGGCAGGCACTCGAGCGCGCCCAGGTGCGCGGTCAGCATGGCGCGCACCGAGAGCGCCGTCTTGGGGTTCTCGGGGTCCACGATGGACTGCGCCACCGTGCCCTCCATGGCCTCGGCCAGGGAGGTGAGTTCGGTCTTGAGCAGGTGCTCGACGAGTATCCGGTTCTCCCTCACGCCGCGCTTCCACAGGACGCCCGCGCCGTTCGCGAACAGCTGCCGCGCGGCCGTGACCCAGAAGGGGTCCACCGTGTCCTTCTGCTGGGGTATCAGGGCCGCCGCCATCGTGTCGAAGTCCCTGGGCGTCCTGGCTTCCAGGAAGGGGGACCAGCGCGGCGCCCGGGCGTCGAGGGGATTCATCAGGACGTCGCGGGCGGGGTCGAAGAACGCCCGCGTGTAGCTCCCCATCTTGTCGTAGAGGATGCAGCGCTCGCCCCGTTCCCTGATCTGCGCGACCAGGTCCGAGATCAGGACGGTCTTGCCCGAGCCCGTGGTGCCCGAGACGATGGTGTGCTGGGTCTCGGCGCGCTCGGGCCAGGGGACGCCCGCGATACGGGGCCTGGACTTGCGCGCCTTCTGGAAGAACTTCTCCGCCAGGCGGGAGGAGAGGGGCCGGACGCGCCTCCCGAGCGCCTGCGCCGACGTCATCTCCGCACCCCGCACCCGGTGCGCCCTCGCCATTCGCCTGCCCAGCAGCCAGAAGAAGAAGGCGAACAGGGCCACGCCGCCCAGGCCGAGCCAGAGGCCCAGCCACGCCTTTTTATAGATAGTATCGAGCAGGCGCCTCCTGATCCGCTCGATCCTGGGATCGCTTGCGATGAGAGATATCCGCTCCACGGTCCGCACGCCCGCGCCCCACTCGTACACCTGGCCCGAATCGGGGGAATAGCCGATCGCGAGCTTGGCCTCGGCCAGCGTGCCGAGCCCCACGACGCGCCACTCGTGCGTGCTCGTCGACCTCAGGACGCTGACGGCAGGCGTCAGGACGATGGCGAGTACGAGACCCACGATGCCCCAGCGGGCCAGCTGGCCCCACATGCGGGCGTCGTGCAGGAGCGTCTGGCCGCCGCGCAAGGTGGCGTTTCCGATGGTCATCCGGTTCTCCTTTTTCATACTGTATGCATGGTGACGCCGCAGTCGTCATGGCCTCGTAGGAAGCTATCCGTCCCGGAGAACACGTACGCGCGTGGCGGGAAAGAGCACGGCTGTTATGGTGATACCTGTGATTTTTTCTCATGGTGTCACTTCCGGCCTCCCTTGGGTGGAGTGGAGACGCGTTTAGCCAACCGATCCCCGGCGACGATGCCGGACGGCGTGCGAGCCAAGTCTCAATGTTTCATCTCGATTGACAGGCCAGGGTGGTCCCGGCATAGCTTTTAAGCGCGTTCATATATACGAATATAATACGAAAATACCTCGCTGGCAACAGTTTTAATAGGCCGTTTCCGGCGCAATTTTTCCAGACACGCTCACACTTGCGCTCCAGCGCGCAGGGGTGTGACAAAAAATGTTAGAAAACGCGATGGAAGTAGACGAGAGAGAAGCAATCCGGCTCAAGCGGGACTAATTTCTTTGATTCGGAGTTTCTTGTATTGCCGGAGCCCAGACCGAGTCTTGCCGAACAACGGTTCCGGGCAAAATGGCTATTGCCGGACGAATCGAGTGATGGGATGAGATCGAGAGCGGGTTAAGTGAGAAATGATGGAGGTGGAGATTAAACTTGTCAAGTTAATTGGGATTGCAAGAGTGGTATAAGATTGTCTAGATGTGCTTAGAGTAAAATAGTTCTTCAGACCGAATTTATACCATTCCAGTCGAGATTAACTTGGAGTGTCAATCGACTCCTTTTGCACGATAGAAACTAAATCAGCACATGCTTTAGATTTTATAGAATTCGGGATAACACTGGTATCGTCTTAAATCTCAAGCCCAGGCTGAGGTCAACAAACTATGGCAGGATCACAAAACCTCACAGGACTTTTCATTGGAGCAGGTGCATCTTACGAAGCTGGAATGCCCCTAACTCATGAGCTAACTTCTGAATTAACAAAATGGTTGACTCCTAAAAAATTGCGGCAATTGAATCAGTCATGGCGCTCGCAAGGTGGAGGATATCCCGACGATATCATTGATGATTTCGCTTCTGTGCTAACAAGGTCTGACCAACATTACGAAAGCCTACTAGGGTATCTTGAGGTGCAGTTCAAACGTTGCTCGAATTCTATATCGCAGCAATACCATGGATTGTATTCGTGGTTGGTGGAAATGGTGTATTACATACTCTATTTAAGTCACATCAATAATGCCGACTATATCCAGCGAAACCTCAATTATTATGATGGATTGTCCGTACTTGTAGAGCAGAACAATCCATTATGGATTTTCTCACTCAACCACGACATCATTATTGAATGCATAGCGAGTAGGATAGGCATTCCATTAAGTTCGGGATTTACGGACGAAGTCGTGGCACTTCCTCTTAGAAACCAACAAGGCACAGTCATAGGACATTTAAAGGGAGAGGTACTTCCAGGTGATCATCTCGAATCATCCGCGATGCCATTTTTTCAACACGGCACTCCTGGCATAAACCTCTTAAAGATTCATGGTGCGCTGGATATTTTCACATTTCGCGATGGCAAAGATCTTTTGAAGATTTTACCTCTAGGCGATGGAGCCGAGGGTATGTTAAATGCGCTTCGAGCTACCAACGAGGAACTTCTTTATGAACCTCAAATGCCGTTGAAGGCAACAAACGAAATCGTGTATGCAGACCAAGCGGGTGAAATGCAATTTCTTCGTCGCTCACTTTTGGCGGGTGCTTTCAAGTTCGATTCTAGGCACACTCAAGTTCTCCCGGTTCGTTTATTGGAGCACTTCCGCTCTTACATCAATTACATACAGAAATTGATTTGCATTGGTTATGGATTTCGTGACGACCATATCAATAAAATAATGCGTGAGTGGCTGGAATTCAGCAATAAGCGCCATCTAGTGATTGTCGATCCCAAAGTTAAATCGGTTCCATCGACTCTATTACATGTGGCTCCTCAAGTAGAGTTATATTCTGCCAATACAACAGACTACTTGGACTCATGTGCGAGTATTCACCGTTGCAGACGAGAGGCAATTGAGAAAAAACTTACTGCTTGGATACGGGGAAATCGTGAAACAGCTATCGCTGAACTGCGGACTTTCAGCCGTGAACACAACGTCAAAAAGTTAGTAGAATGGATCAAGCAACTTCCCCTTCGTGATGGCGATATCGACATCGATTCTCTTCCCGTTTCATTCGATGAACTTACTAAAGAGGCACTACAGTTGATTTCTACACCTGAGGAAATCTTCGCAGAATTCCTTGAGAGCAAGAATCTCTAGGTGACCATAAATAGAGAATTGTTTCCTCTATTCCGGTCTGATTAATTCAAAATCCCCTAATCAGCTGTCTCGTTGCCCTTGGAGCAGTACAGCTAAGAAGCACAAGCAATATCCCACCACTAAGTTCTAAAAAATTCGTAATGAAGATTCTTCTGAATAAATAAATTCAGTAGTTTCAGGCACTAAGAGTTTTGGGCACTATAGTATATAAGTCCCCCAAAAAGGGCCTTGTAAAATGACTACTGGCCCCAGATGTAGCGATGGAGCTACTGACAGATTCGTTGTATGAACATCGTGAATCCAGCGTCCCTCCTGCCCGTTTCACTTTGCAAGTCACCGTCACGTTCCCCGCATCAGCTCGTCGATGCGGTCGGCGATGCGTTGCGCGGGTTCGCGAAGCTGCCCGACGCTCCAGTCGGCGGCATAGCCCTCGGTCACATCCTGAGGCCGGGCATGGTTCACGAGTCGCTTCGTGAGCGAGCGCGACAGCATGAGTTCGCGCTCCGCCACCGTGATGAAGGCGTTGCGCAGTCCGTGGAACCAGAACCGGGTTCCTCCTTTTTCTGAAATCTCGCTATAGAAACGCGCAAGGTCCGCCACGTGTCCGGCCCCGCTCCTGGGGGAGGGAAACACCCAGCCTTCCTGCCGCGCCGCCGGTTCCGCGCCATCCGCGAGGCGCCGTTCGAGGATGGCGGTGAGCTGCCGGGTGATCGGAAGCTCCAGCGGCTCTCCGGTCTTGGTCTCCTCGACCCTGAGGATGCGCCGCTCCATGTCCACCTGCTCCCGGCGCAGGGATACGATCTCGCCCCGGCGCATGCCGGTGTAGACCCCGATCAGGAAGATGTCGCGGATCTCGGGCTCGAGGCCGGCGGCCTCTATCCCTGAGCGCCAGCGGGGCAGTACCTCTGCCGGGCTCGATATCCGCCGCCTCCGCTTCCGGTGGAAGCGCCCGCCGGCCGCCAGCCACAGGTCGACCGGGTTGCGCAATCCCTCAAAATCGACGCAGGGTCGACGGTAGATCGAGCGCAGCATCGAGAGCGTCTGGTTGGCCGCCGACCAGCCGTGTTTGGTCGTGATGAGATTGAAGCGATCCTCCACGTCCTGGCGGGTAATGGCGTCGAGCGAGCGTTTGAGCCAGTCGGAGAGGTTGACCCGGAGGTTCTGTCGGTAGAGCCTGACGGTATTTTCCGCGCGGTCGGGATTCGCCGCCATGTAGACCTCGAAGGCCCGGGCCAGGGTGGGGACGCCTCGGGCGTCTGCCCGCTCACCGGCGGGGTCCTCGCCCCGGGCGACGCGTCCGAGCAGGTCCTGGGCCAGACGCCGGGCCCGGTCGGGGGCGATGCGGCCGTAGCGTCCGATCACCACCCGCTTGTTGGGCGCCTTGCGGCCGCCTTCGCCTGTGCGGTAGTTGACGATGAACGACTTCGTACCCGAGGGCTGGACGCGGACGCCGAAACCCGTAAGCTTCTCGTCCCAGGCGATCCAGGATTTGTCTTCGGGCTTTAGCGCCTCGACGGTGCGCTTCGTGAGCGTCGTCCTGACCCTGGCGATGCGTTTTCCAGTGTTGTTTTCCATATCCTGGACTATAGCAGCGTGAATCAATAATGGCAACACGAATATCAACACATAAAAACAAACCACAGGGTAGGAGAAGAGAGGAATGTCAGTGGATGGCGATACGGATATTCTTGTAAATAAATGAAATATTGGGAGTATTGTCGTTCCGGTAGTATGTAGGGGTACGATAGTCGGTCATTATAAAATATGTTTCTCAAACATGTCCACCAGCCCGGGCTGGAAGGTGACGACCCGGTGCCACTCGGTCTTGTCCACCCGCTCGCCGCTCTGCTTGTCGACGTAGCCCTCATCAGTCGCGATCGAGAGGTTGGCGACACGACCGCCGCTGGTCAGGTGGTTGATGGTGACGTCGGCGCCTAAGCGCCCGATCAGTTCCGCTCTGTTGAGTCCGAATGCCATGATGATTCTCCTTCGTGGTGTGAGTGTGAAAAAGTGATGGGAGGGAGAGAGCCTTTCTCTCCACCCCCCCCCGGTTCGCCCTACACGCTACAAAACTCCTCCTCGCCCCCCGTCTCGTCGCGAATCTTGCGGATCGTGTACGCATCGAGTCCGAGTTCTGAGAGCAGTTCGTCCGTGGTGGGAACATCGACGTCGAAGTCGTTCTCGTACATGGCCAAGCCTCCTGTCGGGGTTGTCGCCGGCGGCGGGAGCTGGAGACCGTCTCCCTCTCCCCTGCCGGGCCTTTGCCCGGCTCCCCGCTTCGCTCTTCCTCTGCGGTCGAGGTCTTCATCCGGTGAGGACCGTCCACATACCGCGCCCGGTCTTGCGCCCGCTCCGGAATTCGGGTCAGATGGGACATGGACAACAGCAGAGGCATCAGGCGGTGCGGCTTCTGGGTGCCGGCGCTCCTGTGGCTGCCGTTCGGGGTGTTCGTGACCGCCGCCGTACTCTTCTGGACGGCGCCCGAGGCCTGGACGCCGATGTTCCCGGAGTCGGCGGCGTCCCTGGCGCCGTGCGGGTTACCCCTCGCCCTGGCTTGCCGGCAGATATGGCGGCTGGGTTGGCGCCGCGCCGCCTGGGCGACGTGGGCAGGACTTGGAGCGGTAACGGCGCCCATGGTGGCGGGACTCCCCGGCCCGCTCGCGATAGCCGCCTGGGCGTTCGTTCTCAGCCTCCCGGCCTGGCTGTTGTGGTGGTGGCTCCCCGTGCCGGACTGAAACCGGCCGGCTGCGCAGCAGGGCGGCGCTATCCCTACCCCTGCCAGACGTATACGGGCCGGCTGCACGTGCAGGCGCGGCCGCCCGCACTCACGCCCAGGCACTAAGAGTTGCCATCACCGATGCGTCCTCGATGATTTCCACCTCCTCGCGGGAGAGCTTCTCGAAGGCGAGGCACATCGCGACCTCCTCCCAGGAGTCCCAGGGGCCGTGCTCCTCGCCCGTGGCGAGCTCTATAACGGTGTAGCGCGGCGGGTAGAGGGGCAGTCCCTTGTGCTCGCCCGAGGAGAGATATGATCGCCTGGCGCATGGTTCGCACCTCGCCGCTACGCCTGCGTGTTCGCCGCAGTCGACACAAAGCCGGCCGGCGCGCCTTTTTGCGTAACGCGCCCGGCTCGCGGCGTTCTTCTTCGGAGCGCGTCCCTCCCCGAGCGCGGCGCACGGACCACATTGCGCGGCGCCTGCGAACGTCGGCCTCCCGCAACGGCCGCACAGCCCTTTCGCTCTCCTGGCGGCGTAGAGTTTCCTCTCTTCAGCGCGCCTCGCCTCCCGGCAGGTCTCACATACGGCGCCTCCCTCGACCGGGGGACGCTCTCCGCAGGCCGTGCAGAGGCCGGCCGCCTTGCGTTCGCGCCTGCGACGTTTACTCCTCTCCCGCGCCATGCGGCGTCGTCCCTCGGGGTTCTTCCCCCCGTAGGGGTCTCCGGCGGCCTTGCCTCTCGCGTAGCGGGCGCGCTCGGCGGCCCGCCCCCTCTCGAGGCAGGGTTCGCACATGCTTCGCCCGGGCGCGGGAGGATGTTTTCCGCATTTGGGGCACATGCCAAGCGCACGGCGTTCGGCGGCGCGCCGGCGGTGGCGTTCGCGCTCTTTCCTGCGTCCCTCCTCGGGGTCCTTGTAGGGCATCGGTCTCTCCTCCCCTCAGCGCCGACTGCTTTGGGCAAAAAGGCCGATCGAAAAAACGCCCCAATACTGGACTCCGCTGTCCCTGGTGCGCAGGCCCGTGCAGACGATGATCTCGTCCCGTGCGGGCCGCATCTCCCGGACGGCTTTCCGGGTGGCCGTAGCTCTCTTCGTCCTGCGCCGGCTCCCGGTCTTCGCTTCCGCAGCGGGAATGGGACGGATCTCGCCGTCCATCGTGGACTTGAACCGTTCCACGGCGTATCGCTCGTCTTCGAGCCCCCGGCCGAAGGTGTGGGTGAGGAAGGTGTTCGACTCTCGCATGGTCGTCCGCATCGCGCGCCTCCTTGCTGTGGGTGGTCGGGAAGGCGGAGCACGTCCTCTCCCGGACGCCCTTCCGCCGCCTCCTGACAACCCGCCTCGGCCTCTCGCCGGCGCGGGGCTTGGGCAAGGCGCGCGATGAACGCCCCGGCACTTGGGGCCGGGTGAGGCACGCTACGGAAATTTTTTGTCATATTTCCGCGCGCCCCGGTTTTGTCGTTTCTCTTCATCGCTCGCGCTTATTGGGACCTGCCGTTACGGCGAAAAACCCGGAACTGCACGATAAAAATATCCAAATCAACCGGGAAGACACAAAAAAGATACAGGGTTTTGCTACAATCATTTCCGCTGCCGGCAAACGCATTTCTACCGAACGTTCAGTCATGAGCACGCCCAAGGCTTCATGAGAGTCGGCCATGTATCTTGCGCAGGAGGTCGCGGAGTGAGCTACGCCGGCCTTGCCGCCACCTTGTGGCGTTCACGCGAAAACCGCCCCGCGGCGGATTCCGTGAACGGCCCGCCCCGCCACCCGCGGGAGGTCCTTCGGTTCGCGCCGTGTTTGCTGCTTCTGGCCTTGTTCCATCTCGCGATGCTCGGCTGCGGCGGTGGCCTGATCGGCATGGAGACGCCCGGTGTCGACCCGCCCGGCGTCCGCCCGCCGGCGCCTGCCGGCTCGAATCCGGTCGCCCTCGCGTTCCGCTCCACGGATCTCGGCGTCCCCGCCGCTTCGGACGGCCGGAACTACCGGAGCCCCGAGTTCATGCGCCACCACGGACTGGCCGCCATCTCCGCGGACGGGGCCTACCAGCGCGGTTATTTCGGCCAGGGCGCGACCATCGCGGTGGCGGACGACGGCCTGGACCCCACGCACCCCGATCTGGCGGGCCGGATCAGGGCGCCGCGCCACGTGCGCAACCGGAACGCCAACGTGTTCGAGCCGGGCCGGGCGGGGGAGCCTGGAACGGGGCACGGCACCTATGTCGCCCTGCTCGCCGCGGGGGCGAGGGACAATACCGCGGGGACATTCGAGATAAGGGCCGCCGGCGGCGGTGCGATCCCCACCTACAACGTCCACGGCGTCGCGCCGCGGGCCTCGATCATGCCGATACAGCTCGCCGGCGGCGCACGGCCCGTGGAGGCGCTGCGATACGCGGCCGACAACCGGGCGCAGGTGATCAACCTCAGCATCGGGATTTCGACGTCCTATTACGGGAAATACGCCGGCAGGGACGGGGTATGGCTGACCTTGCCGCTGCCGTACTTCCGGCCCCTTCTCAGCATCGATCTGGGCGATCGCACGAGTTACTTGACGCATGAGTTCGCCGAGGTCGCCGCGGCGCTCGAGAACGCGGACATGGTGGCGGTATGGGCGGCGGGCAACTCGGGGTGGAATTCCGTCAACAACGAAGTCCGCATGTGCGGCAAGAACTTCCGGGGCGAGGACGGCTGCCGGCTGGGCGAGGGGCCCGTCAGCGCCCAGGACTTCATGGAGAACTTCAACTGGCTCTACGACCCGGACGATTCCACCCGTACGGTCTCTTTCAGGGACATGTGGGGGACGGCCTGCGGGCGCAACAACTGCGCGGAATACAACTCGCCGGGGGAATGGCTGGAGGCGCCGCTGTTCGAGCCCGGACTGCTGGGGAAATGGCTGGTGGTCGGGGCGCTGGACAGGAGCGGGCGTATCGCGCGGTTCTCCAACGGGTGCGGCGCGGCCAGAAACTGGTGCCTGTTCGCGCCGGGGGAGAATCTCACCCTCCGCCCCGGCGGGGGCGGGATCTCGGGCACCTCTTTCGCCGCCCCGATGGTGAGCGGGGCGCTGGCCGTGCTCAGGAGCCGGCTGCCCGGCCTGCCGATGGAGGTGGTGCAGGCCGTGCTGCTCTACGCCGCCGACCCGCTCGGGACCCGTGTGGGCAACCCCGACGAGCCGGACCCGGTCTACGGCTGGGGACGGCTGAACCTGGGAAGGGCCATCGCCATGCAGGGGACGGTCCGCCTGCCGTATTCGGTCGCCGGAACGACGCGGTCGCTTGCGTTGCGCGACGCCCGCATCACCCTGTCTCCGGCGCTCGCCCATGTGGGCGCCGGGCTGAAAGCCGTCCCGGTCGCTGTGGGCGGCGTCCGCGGGGCGTATCACAACATGGCGCTCTCGCGCATCGTCGACGTCAGGGGAGGCGGCAGGAGATTCCCGGCGCATACCCGCGCGGCGGCGGGCATGTTCGCGCCGACGGAGGGCCATTACCATGAAGCCCACGGCGCGTTCGTCACGACCGACCCGGAAACCGGCGGGGTTCGCTCGGCGGGCTCGGTATATTCGGACGACTTGCTGGGCGCCGTGCGGTTCCGCTACGGCCTGTGCGATGGCTGCGAACAATCCCCCTGGCGGGAATGGGACGCGTTCGACGCCGCCGGCCCGTCGGCCGCCGCCCCCTTCTTCGCCGACCCCGGGGGCTCGTTCGCCTTTGAGGGGCAGGGCACAGGCGTGCGGCCGTTCGCCGCGGTCGACGGGAACGACCACAGCCGGACGCCGTGGTGGCAGCTCGGCCTGCAGTGGCGCGTGAGCCGCGGCGGTTTCGGCCTCGTGGCGGAGGTCTCCCACATCAATGAGAACCGCAGCTTCTGGGGGGCGCACCCCGGCGCGCTGGGAAACGCCCGGACCGCGACCCGCCAGGGCCGGTTGTTGTTGTCGAGGACGCTGGGCGAGAGTTGGCGCGTGTTCGTGGGCTACGAACACGCCGCCGGAAAGGTGTCCGTGGACGGCGGCATGCTGTCCGGCATATCCGGGCTGCGTGCGGCGGGCCGCTCGGCGGGAATCGAGGGGCGCGGCGTATTCCGGGACAACGACAGGCTGCGGTTTTCGACCCGGCAGGGAATGGGCATCCGCGGCGGACGGGCCCGGATCAGCCACGTCGTCGCGACCGGGGCCGGTTTTGCCGAAGCGTTCTATCTCGGGCGCTCGCAGTCGCTCGAGCGCCGCCGGATCGAGATCGGCCTGCGCAGCCGGCCGGCGACGACTTACGCCCTGGGGTATTCCCTGCCCTTTGGAGAAAACACGCAATTCGCCTTCGGCCTCGAATACGAGAACGAAAGCCGAAGCAACGGGGTCTCGCTCGGGTGGCAGAAGAGATTCTGAAGCCCGGACCGGGGACAGCAAGGACCGGCGCGATCGGATCCATCGTGCTGCCGGGCGGGGCGAATTGCCTGGCAGCCCTGCACTTCGGACGCGAAGGGGGGAAGCGGGAATGAAATTCCGCACCGGGACGCTCGGGGCGGCGTTTGCGCTCGCGGCATGGATGACGCCTGCGCCCGCGGGCGCTGCGCCCGTGCCTTGCGAGTACTGGAACACGCTTTCTTTTTTCATCCGCGCCGATGCGGCGGACCTCGCGCGTTGCCTCGGGAGGAAAGCCCCGGACGCGCGCGACGCGGCGGGCCTCACCCCCATGCACCGCGCGGCGGGGTTCGGGAGGACGCCCGCCCTGATAACCGTGCTGGCGAAGGCGGGCGCTGCGCTCAACGCGCGCGACGCGAACGGGATGACGCCGCTGCACATGGCGGTGAACTTCAACGGGAATCCCGCCGTCACGGCCGCGCTCATCGGGGCCGGGGCAAAAACCGCGGCAAGGGACCGGCGCGGGTGGACGCCGCTCCATCTGGCGGCCGCCTTCGGCAAGTCGCCCGCCGTGGTGCGCGCGCTCGTCGAGGGGGGCGCGGAACCGGGCGCGCGGACGGGGCCCGGGCGCACGGCGCTCCACCTCGCCGCCCTGAAGGGCTCGGTAGTCACCGCGGACGCGCTTATCGAACTCGGGGCGAAGGTGGACGCGCGCGACATGTTCGGGCGCACGCCGCTTCACCTGGCGGCCCAGGGGAGTTCCCCCGCCGTGGTGCGCACGCTGGTGAAGGCGAAGGCGGAAGTGAACGCGCGCGATACGCGCGGGAGGTGGACGCCGCTTCACCTCACGGCGTGGTTCGGAAAGAGTCCCGCCGTCGCCAGGGCCCTCATCGAGGCGGGGGCCGACGCGGGCGCGAAGGACAGATTCGGCAAGACGCCGCTTTACTACACGAAGCGCAACGAGGCCATCAAGGGGGACATCGCCTACTTCAGGCCGAAGGGATGAGCTGTATCCCGCCCGGACGTCGGCCTTCTGCGGGAAAGGGACGTCCGGGTTCGCGCCTCCGGGCGGCGCAACCCGCACCGGCGGAGCATGGTGGAGGCTGCCGACGCCGAAAAAGCGCATTTTGCCGCGCATCTACACGAATAAAATATGGGTTGAACCCGGAAGAATACGCTAAATTCATACTGCTTCGTTTATACTCCGAAGCGATGTTGAAAAAGAGTTGGAGATTCCGCCCCTTCCGGTTCCCTGCTTCGTGACGGACGTGTTGCGCTCACCGATGCCTTGCGCAACCGGAAGGAGTGGCGGTTTTTGCAGGGAAGGACGTTTCAGGGGGGAAACGGAGCGCCTCCTCGTGACCCTGGGTCACCCCCTCTGAAACGGCCGACCGCCCCTCCCGGCTACCTCCCGTTGCAGGGAGGGGTGGCGTCCTTCGGGAAACGGGAACGGGGGCCGGGTGGTCCGGCGCGAGGGGAGCCGCGAGACGCTCTCCCTCGACCTCGCCGGGACGCGTGCGAAGCCCACGAGCCGCGGGGCTCGGGCTTTCCCTTGCGCTGCGCGTTCCGGGGACGGCGGGCGCCGCCCGGCCCCTCCGGCCCGGCCCGCGCGTACCCGCCGTCTCTCTCCCCCGGACACACCGGCAAGCTTGCCCGGCGAGCGATGCGGCGGCATAATCCGGCCCCGTCGCACTCATGGCTCATACGCCCAATCACATACGAATCGGTACGGAAAGGAACGACAAATGAGGAAATCGGATATCGCGGCTCACGTCGCGGAGCAGGACTCGCTGTCGAAGGCCGAGGCGGAGCGCGCGGTGAATGCGCTCCTGGAGGCCATCCGGGGCGCTCTCGCGAGCGGGGAGAAAGTCACCCTGCCGGGGTTCGGCACGTTCTCGACCAGGAGCCGGGCGGCGCGTCAGGGACAAAACCCCGCCACGGGGGAGCGCATCACCGTCGCCGCCTCGAAGACGCCCGCCTTCAAGGCGGGCAAGGCCCTGCGGGACGCGGTGCGCTAGCTTTCGGCCGGCTTCCCCGGAGCATGTCCTCCGCCGCTCCATTGCCTGCGCCGGCGGGAAAGGCCACGGGGGGCGGACATCCCCTGAAGAGGGCGTGAGCCTGCAGGGGCATTGCAGGAGTTTCGCCGCGAAATGGACGGCGAACAAGGGGTATTCGCTGTCGCCGGATTCCGTACGCGTGGAGCAGAAATCGTTCCTCGAAAGCGTTCTGAACAGCCTGTCCAACCTCGTGTTCCCCGCAGGCTCCACCTTTGTCGGGGGATACGACTGCCGGTTCCGGGCGAGGGATCGGACCGGGGCGCGCGCGTTGTCTCCGTCGGCCTGTTTCTGGCGGAGACCCTGGATTTCGCCTTATACACGCAATGGAGAAACCTGCAGATCGTTCCGATAAGGCATGTGGTGGATGAATCGGACGATACGGCGGGCTATGCGGTATTCAAACACCTCAGAGACGAGCCCGCCGAATAGAACGAGGAGAATCCCGCGCCTGCCTGCGAGACCCGCAGCCGCCCGGTTCGGGTCCGGCCGAGGGGACGGGCCCCGGCCGTCAAATCGAGCGCGCCCGCCAGGTATCGAGGAACTCGCGCAGGCGCTCGCTTCGCGGCTGCTTGAAGATGCCGTCCGGGGAACCCCGCTCGATGACCTCGCCCTCGTCCATGAACACGACCTCGTCGGCCACGTGCGCGGCGAATCCCATCTCGTGGGTGACCACGACCATGGTCATGCCCTCGCCCGCAAGCTCCTGCATCACCTGAAGCACCTCGCCCACGAGTTCGGGGTCCAGCGCCGACGTCGGCTCGTCGAAATACATCACGTGCGGCCGCATCGCCAGCGCCCGGGCGATCGCGGTGCGCTGCTGCTGACCGCCCGAGAGCTGGGCCGGATAGGCGTGGGCCCTGTCGTCCATCCCCACCTTGGCCAGCGTCTCCATGCCGATCGCCTCCGCCTCCCGCCTGCCGAGTCTCTTCACCACGCGCAGCGCCTCGGTCACGTTGCCGAGCGCCGTCTTGTGCGGCCACAGGTTGTAGTGCTGGAAGACCATGCCGATGACGCTGCGCACGCTGTCGATGTTGCGCTCGCTGTCGGGCACGAGCCCCCCGCCGGCCTCGCGGTAGCCCAGCAGCCGGCCCTCGATGAACACCCGGCCCTCGTCGTAGCGGTCGAGAAACGCCATGCAGCGCAGAAGCGTGCTCTTTCCCGAACCCGACGGGCCGATGACGCAGACCACCCGTGAACTCTCGACCGCGAGGTCGATCCCCTTGAGGACGTGAGCCGCGCCGAAGCGCTTGTGCAGGCCCTCGACCAGGACCACGGGTTTTTGTTCCATGGCGCCGCCTGGCGCTTCGCCCGTCATGATGCGTACCTGAACCGGCGCTCGAGCGCCCCGCCGGTGAGCGCGATGCCCTCGATGATCAGCCAGTAGAGCAGGGCGACCGCCACGTAGGGCTCGACCACGGCGAAGGTCTCGTTGACCATCTGCGTCGTGTTCTTCGTCAGCTCGGCGACGGTGATGATCGACAGCAGGGCCGATTCCTTGACCAGGATGATGATCTGGTTCGTGGACGGGGGGATGATCAGCGTCAGCATCTGGGGGATCTGGATGCGGGCGACGATCAGCCGTCGGGGGATGCCGAGCATGCGCGCGGCTTCGAGCTGCCCCGCAGGGATGGACTGGAACCCGGCCCTGAATATTTCTGCGAAATACCCCCCGCCGTAGAGCCCGAGGCCGATGATCCCGACCGGTTCGGCATCAAGGGTCAGGCCGAACGAAGGCCCCCCGTAGTAGAGGATGAACAGCAGGGTCAGTATCGGGGTCCCGCGCATGACCTCGATGTAGGCCCGGCACAGGAGCTTCACGGGGCGCATCGGCAGGCCGTAGAGCACCGCAACCCCGAGACCGGCGGCGACGGCCAGAAGCGACGCCAGCGCGCAGACATGGACCGTCGTCCACAGTCCCGACAGCAACAGCGGGCCGTAGCGCAACATGATGTCGATGTCGAACGACACGGTTTCCCCCTTGAACGGCTAGCGCGCCGCCGCGTAGCGCCTCTCGAACCAGGCCCCGGCGCGGGCCAGCACCAGGTTCATGGCGAGGTATATGAGGGCCGCGATCGTGTAGGCTTCCAGCGGCCGGTACGTGACGGACACCACCTGCTGGCTGGTGCGCATGAGTTCGGTCACCGCGATCACCGAGATCAGCGAGGAGTTCTTGAGGATGCTGATGGTCTCGTTGACGAGCGCCGGCAGGACCAGGCGCATCATCTGCGGAATCAGGATCCTGACCCGGATGGCCGGCATGCCGATCCCGAGCATGCGCGCGGCCTCGACCTGGCCCGGCGGGATGGACAGCAGGCCGCCCCGGAATATCTCGGCCTGAAACGCCGCGGTGTTCATCGCCAGCGCGATCATCGCCGCGGCGACCGGCGGCACGTCGAGGCCGATCTCCGGCAGCAGGTAGAAGACGATCAGCAACTGCACCAGGATGGGCGTCCCTCGCCAGACGCTCCGGTAGGCGGCCGAGGGCCGCCGGATCGCCCGTCTCCGGGAGATCAGGCCGAAACTGAGCCAGAGACCCAGGACCATGCCGGCGGCGATGGAGACCGCCGAGACCGTGACGGTCATCCCCGCCCCGGCGAGGAACGCGCCGTAGTGGTTCGAAATGACGCCCAAAAAATCCACCGGCGGGACCCGTCGATTGCCGGCCGGCGCCTAGTCGTGCGGCACCGGCAGCTTGTCGGACGGCAACTCCATGGGCCCGCCGAACCACTTCTTCTGCAGCGCGGTCAGCACACCCGACCTGTTGAGCCTGGCGAGCTGCTCATTCATGAAGGCGACCAGCGAAGCGCTGTTGGCGTCCTTGCGCCCGGCCCAGCTGAAATACTTCTTGGGACCGAATGTCGGCAGCACCAGCTCGAACCTGTCCGGCCGCTTGCGGACGAGATCCAGCAGGTTCGGCAGGCTGTTGCATACGGCGCTGATCCTTCCTGCCGCCAGATCGGCGAAGGCCTCGTTGAAATCGACGTAGGTCTTGATCCCCTTGACCCCCTTGCCTGCGCCCTTGAGCTTCCCGGCGAAAGCCTGGAGGGCCTGCAGCTGCGCCGAGCCCGCCTGTGAGCCCACCACGTGCCCGGCGATGTCCTCAGGCGCCCTGATCGAATCGTCGCCCTTGCGCTTGACCAGCGCCATGGTCGCGTCTGCGATCGGCAGGCTCAGCGCGTACTTCTCGTAGCGCGCCCTGGTGACGGTCACGGAGGTGACGACGTAGTCGAACTTGGCCGCCGACAGGCCGGGAAGAATCCCCTGCCAGGGAAGATCGAGCCGGGTCAGCCTGACGCCCGGCAACGCCCTCATGACGTGCGCCATGATGTCTGTCGAGTAGCCCACGATCCTGCCGTCCTTGACAAACTCGAAGGGCGGGAACCGGGCCTCGGTCCCGACAATGAATTCGCCTCGTTTCTTGATATCGGAGAGGAGATCCGCCCTGGCCGGACCACCGGAAAAACCAAGACTCGCCGCCACGGCAACCGCGAATGCGACCGCCCACGCCCGTTTGAATGAAGTCAATGTCCCGATCCTCCCCTCTCAAGCGCTGCGCCGGCGCCGCCGGCGCGGAATGGAATAAAGCCTCAGCGAGCGCCCATGACGGCCTCGCCCTCAAAATCTAGTGAACTCACCGACGCCTGTCAAACCCGGAGCCCCGGAGGCGTCGCGACGCCTTGACGCCGCCGCGACGCGGGGGTTATGTTGGCCGCTCCAGCCACTACGGGAGGCAAGCCATGTCCGGGCTGCAGACGATTCCGGCGCGATGCGGCAGGGCCGCTCCGGTCGCCAGGGGCCAGAAGATCAAGGTCGTCAACACCCACGGCGCGCAGGTCGTGGACACATGGGCCTTCACGCAGCGCGACCTGCGCGAGTTCATGTCGATGGAACACACCCGCGCAACGCTGACGAAGATGCGACCGGAGGTGGGCGATGCGCTCTACAGCAACCGCCGCCGTCCCATCCTGACGCTCGTCGAGGACACCTCGCCCGGCGTTCACGACACGTTGATCGCCGCATGTGACGACTACCGCTACGGCCTGCTCGGCTGCACGGAATACCACGACAACTGCACCGACAATCTGGCCGCAGCCCTCTACGAGTTCGGACTGACGCCGCCCGAGACGCCCTCGCCGCTCAACCTGTTCATGAACATCCCCTGGGAGGCGGACGGCAACCTCGAATTCGCCGCGCCGGTCTCGAAAGCGGGTGACCACGTGCTGTTCGAGGCCAATCTCGACGTCGTCGTCGCCTTCTCCGCCTGCCCGCAGGACATCCTGCCTGTCAACGGCGAGGCGCGCGAGCCGACCGAAGCGCATTTCCAGATCCTCGACTGACCCGCCCCGCTCGAACTCCGGCAACAACGCTTCGAGGCGCAGGTTTCCCGAAGAGATGAGTGAGGAAAGTGCTTGCCCCGGGTTCGGGTTTCCGCATGTTCGCTCTCCTGTCTAAGGGTGGACGTGTTCAGCGGAAATGCCTCTCCCGGACGCCCGGCCGCGCCTCCGCCTTCCGCAGCCTCCCGGCGGTCCATCGCGACGGAGCGTCACCGGATGAGGCCATGAGCGCCCCGGCGCCCGCATCGTTCTTGCGGTTTTCATGCGGGTATGTTCGTATCGGCGGCGGGATTTCAACGGGCACGGTGCGCCGCACCCGGCAAGATGACGGGCAGCGCCGCGGGAGAGGGGGAGAAGCCGATGAGATGGCCCGAAGCGGCATGGAAACCGGTCATGGCCGCCGCGCTCGTCATGGCGATCGCTACCGGGGCGGCCGCGCAGATCGAACCGAAACAGCCCTTGTCCGGGAGCGTTGTCGAGACGATCAGGAAACGCGGGGTGCTCAGGGCCGGCATGTCGATCTTCGTCCCCTGGGCGATGCGGACGAGGAGCGGAGAACTGGTCGGGTTCGAGATCGACGTCGCGAGGAAGGTCGCGAGGGACATGGGCGTGGGTATCGAGTTCGTCCCGACACCCTGGGAGAGGCTCATCCCCGCCCTGATCGCGGGCGAGTTCGACGTGATCATCGCGGGCATGAGCGTGCGCCCCCGCCGCAGGCTCGCCATCGACTTCACCGTTCCCTACGCGCACTCCGGCATGGGGATCGCGGCCAGCAGGGCGATGGCCGCGGAGATGAAGTGGCCGGACGACTACGACAGCGCAGGGGTGACCTTCACGTGCCGCCGCGGCGCCACCTCGTGCAGCGACATCGAGCGGCTGTTCCCGAAGGCGGTGGTTCGCAGGTTCGACGACGACGCCGGGGCGTTGCGCGAAGTCCTGAGCGGCAACGCGCACGCGGTCCTCTCCTCCTGCCCGCAGCCGGTGGTATGGGCCGCCGCCCACCCGGCTCGGATATTCCTGCCGACCACGGAGAACCTCTCCCAGAGCGACGAGGCGTTCGGTCTGCGCAAGGGCGATCCGGACGCGCTGCGCTTCTTCTCGAACTGGATTCTGGTCAACAGGGCGAACGGCTGGCTGGCCGGGCGGCACCGCTACTGGTTCAAGGGCAGGGACTGGGTGGAGCGGGTCGATCTCAAGCAGTGAAGCTCGCCCGGGACCGGCGCCGTCCGGCGCGGCGGTGGAGGCAAGAATGAGAAAAACATCCGTTTTCGTTCTCGTTTTCATGCTCACAGGCTGTGCCGGCGCCGTCAACGGGGAAGCCGGGCGGGCCGGGGATAGGAGCACCGCCGTCCCGCGTTCGCGAGGCGCCCTCGCCGTGTCGGGATATTGCGTGGATTTCGCCATGAAATACGCCGAAAACAACGGGGTCGCCTACCGGAAGGATTCCGCGCGAACGGAAAAGGAATCGGACGCGTGGATGTGGATTTCCAATGCCTTCCAGCCGCCGGGTTCGAGGTTCACGGCGGGGTATCGCTGCCGGTTTCGGACGGGGGCCGGACATGGGGAGGCGCATGAGGTATCCGTCGGCATTTATCTGACGCAGACCCTTGGTTTCGCCGAACACACGAAATGGGAGGGCCTGCAGATCGTTCCCATAGAATACGTGGTGGACGAGGCGCATGACAGGGCGGGGTACGGGGTCTTCAAGTACCTGAAAAGCCCTCTTCGCTGAAGCGGCGTGTCCGGTTCGTGGCGGCGAATTCTTGATGCTCATCACCCCGCGACCCGACACCGGGCTTCATCCAGGGCCCCCGGCCGTTCACGACACGATGCCGACGCAAGGATGGGGAAGGCGCGGGCCGGGCGGAGCCGGCGGCGCTTCGCGTCATCGGTGATTCGGGCCGTTTGCCAGCGCTTCGAGCCTCTCAGGAGGATCCCGCACCTGCGCGCGCCGGCTCGTCGTATCCCCTCATCGTTCTTGCCTCTGTGGACCTGGAGGCAGGGCGAAAAATGCATGAATACACAATAAAGGCATGAAGGCGAAGCAGACAGATACCGAATGGATAGGATGTTTCTGTATAATGAATCCTGCGGCTACCTGCAAGGATATGCATGATGACTGAAAGCGCGGAAACCGCCGGCCGTTCCGGGTGGGGTTTGACTCTCTCCCGGGAGGAGGCTCCGGCGCTTTTTCCGAATCGACCGGCACGCACAACGAGAACAGGGGGGCCAGCCATGAAATCCAGAGTTCTTCTTATCTTCGTTTTGACCATCGCACTAGGAGCTGCGGCGCTCGTATCCCTCCCGAGCCGGGCGGACGCCGCCTGCAGCGTCCGCATCGGCGACCTGAACTGGGACAGCGCGAACTTTCACGATCAGGTGACCGCCTTCATCCTGGAGCACGGCTACGGCTGCCGGGTGCGGCTCATCTACGGCGGCACGCTGCCGATCATGACGGCCCACTACGAGGGCAAGAACGACATTGTCATGGAGCTCTGGTACGACAACGTGAAGGCGCAGTACGACCCCGCCATGAAGAGCGGCAAGGTCAAGCAGGTGGGGGTCAACACGCCCGACAGCATACAGGGCTGGTTCATCCCGCGCTTCGTCCAGAAGGCGAACCCGGGACTCAAGTCGGTCTTCGACCTGCCGAAGTACAAGCATCTCTTCAAGGACCCCGAAGAGCCCTCCAAGGGACGGTTCGTGAACTGCATTCCCGGCTGGTCGTGCGAGGTCATCAACACGGTGAAGCTGCGCGCCTACGGGCTGGAAAAACACTTCACCAATTTCCGGCCGGGTTCGGGCGGAGCGCTCGCGGCGGCCATCAAGGGCGCGTATCTCAAGAAAAAACCCGTGCTCGCCTATTACTGGGCGCCGACGCCGCTCCTGGGACAGCTCGACCTCGTTCAGCTCGAAGAGCCCAAGTGGAACGAGGCCGACTGGAGCGAGATGCTGAAGCACGTGAACGCGCTCAAGAAGGGCGGGGTGGAGGCCATGGGGAATCCCAGGAAGGCGACCGCCTACCGGACGGCGGAACTGCCGAAGTCGGTCACCACGAAGTTCGCGGCCAGGCATGCGAAGATCGTCGCCTTCATCGAGAAATACACGCTTCCATCCAAAGACGTCTCGAAGATGCTGGCCTATCTCGAGAGCAAGGCCGGCGGCGACGCCAAGGCCACCGCAATCCATTTCCTGAAGACCAGCAAGGTCTGGAAGAAGTGGGTTCCGGCCGATGTGGCGAAAAAGGTCGAGGCGGCGCTCGATTCGGCTTGAGCCGCACGAAATGAACGAGCGATGGAGCGTGTTGCGCCCCTTGCTGACCGGAGGCGGGTTTTCGCCACGACAAAGGCGATGCGGAAACGCGAAGGAGCCCGTAACCGGGAGCAACCTTTTCGCCGGTCGGCGCCCACGCGCCGAACGACGCGGCTCTCCTGGCCCGACCGGACCCTGCAGCCCCCGCAGTGAAATCCTAGAAGCTGTACACGAAACCCAACTGCAGGCGCGTCGCGTCGCCCTCCTCGCCGCCGTTCGTCTCGCGCCATCCCTGAATGATCTCCGCACCAATCCTCGTCTTGGGCGCGGGTGACCACCAGATGGTGGCGTGCACCGTCTGGAGCGACTGGCTGAGGGCCGGATACGCCGCCTTGGCGGCATCGTCAAAATCGTTCTCCACCCAGCCGTAATACAGGCCCGAACTCACAGCGCCGGTCCAGTTATGCGTGAGGCCGACGAAACCGCCCATGGAATCCAGCGCTTCCAGTTCGTTGTTTGCGCTCAAGACAGCGGCGGCGGGCGCTCCCAGCATGGACTGGTCCAATCCGCCCTGGCCGACGTTGAACGTGCCCCAAAGGCGGGTGGCCTTGCCCAGGCCGATGTTCGCGCCGAGGTGGAGAGCGCTCATTGTGACACTTTCTTCCGTCGCGCCTTCCTCGTAGAGAACCTGCCCCAGCAACCCGGACACGTTGATGGCGCCCCAACTCGTTTTCATTCGCAGAGCCGCCACAAGGTTCGGAATCCGCTCCTGGGAGGACGTTTTTCCGCCGCCCATCAGGATAGTCGGGGCGCTTGGATCCTCGAGCGCCACCTGCATCGTGAGATTCTTCCCCACCGCCTGGCTGTAGCGGACTTGAGGCCGGCGCGTTGCCACCACGCCCACAGGACCTTCGAAGTCCACCGTGTCGGCGTAGGTGTTCGCATCCATCAACGTCGTCCAGGTCTGTCCCGCCAGCACCCCGCCCAGAGAGGCGTAGGCGTGACGCAGGCGCAGGGCGTTGCCGCCACCGTAGAAATCGGTTTCGATCCGGGTCTTGAGGTCACCCGTTTTTGTCGGCGTCAGGCTGTCGAAGCGCAGGCGCGTCTGCCTGGCGTGCAGGGAGGCTTTGCGTTGACCACTGTCATCGCCTTCCAGGAGTATGCCGCTCGCGCCGCCTGCCCAGTCATAGCCGAAAAAGGAATCGCCCAGGTCCTGGTCTAAATCATAAATAGCGTCGAGCTTGACGTAGCCGCTGAAGGAGACGGAAGTGTTCGATCCCGGCATCTTCCAGGAGCCCGGGAAGTCGCCGGTAGCCACAGCCTTTTTCCGGGCGGCATCCTGGGCGGCCATCATATCGGCCTTCATCTTCTTCTCCCGGGATTCGAGAGCTTCGAGCCGATTCATGAGCGCCTTGATCTGCGCCTTGAGATCGTCGATTTCACCCCCGGCGGCCGGTGCGACAAACAACGCCAGGGCTGTTACACATCCAAGAAGCGCCAAACCGAAACGATTTGTCCGATTTTTCATCGTTCACCCCCTCGTGGCAGGTCTGAAAGGCGTCATGGACGCCAACCGAGAATACAATACGTGGAGCGGTGTCTTTTAGGACCAAGGGAATTTTCCCGGCAGTCACTTAATGCTGCCTGCAGTTTAGCACTTTTAGAGTAGCCGAGGCAAATATTTTGTGACTTTTCAATATCTTTTCTTTTCCCGGCGAACGACACGGGAGGAGAGCCGGAGGAGTTTCCGGTGAGGGAGTTCGCAAGTCCCCTGGGAACCGAAACCCCTGATATCGGCCTCGCCCCCGCACCCTCTACCTCCCGGCCGGTGACGATGGCTTCGGAGAGAAAAATATGCAAATCGAGATAAAATAATCACAAATTGCCTGGAAAATCAGGGGATTTCCAAAAAAATCAGTTGCAATCCTTGTCATCCCGACCCACATTTGTTTCGTCCGCCTGCGCCGCTTCGGCGGGACGGTAAATGCGCGAAGGACGTCTTCGCAACGGCCGCTTCGGGTTCGGCAGGACTTCCAGCCGCCGTTGTGCAAAACGCCGAAGAAAGGGCGAGTAACGATGAGAACACAGACGCGGCCCGTCATCATCGACCAGGCGGATTTGCCCTGGGAAGGGTGGGAGGATGCCGATGTCGCCGCGCGCAGCGCCATCCGCTGGAAACTCCTGACCGCGGGCGAACGCACCGAGAGCGCCGGGCTCGTCACCGGCATCGCGGAGATCCCGCCGGGCGAGCGGCTCCTGCTGCATCACCACGGACCGGAAGAGACCTATTACATCGTGCAGGGGCGCGGGCGCATGGAAATCGACGACCGCGCGGCCGACGTCGGCCCCGGATGCGCCGCCTATATTCCGCCCAATGCCAGGCACACGCTGCACTGCACCGGCACAGAATCGCTCATCCTGGTATTCTCGTTCGCGCGGGACCGCTTCGACCAGATCGACTACCACTTCGACGAATAGCACCTCGCCGTCAGATGCGCGGATCAGGCCGTGCAACCCGATCGCGCCATGGTGGCGCCCTTCGGAAAACGGGAACGGGGGCCGGGTGGTCCGGCGCGAGGGGAGCCGTGAGACGCTCTCCCTCGACCTCGCCGGGCCGGGACGCGGGCGAAGCTCACGAGCCGCGGGCTCGGGCTTATCCCTTGCGCTGCGCGTTCCGGGGCGGGGACGGCGGGCGCCGCCCGGCCCCTCCGGCGCGTCAGGGACGAAACCCCGCCACGGGGGAGTCCATCGCCATCGCCGCCTCGAAGACGCCGTCCTTCAAGGCGGGCAAGGCCCTGCGGGACGCGATGCGCTAGCGCCCGTCCGGCAGGTCGGCCGCGATGCTCCGCGCTATCCGCTCCGCGGCCTCGCGCACCGTGTCGCGCGCGAGATGCGCGTAGCGCGCCGTGGTCTGTATGTGGGAGTGGCCCAGCAGCTTCCCGATCATGGCCAGATTCTCGCCCAGCGCCAGGGCCCTCGAGGCGTAGGAGTGGCGCAGGTCGTGGACCCGCACGTCCTCCAGACCCGCCCGCGCCCGGACCTTTCGCCAGGCGTGATCGAGCCCGCTCAGGCGCGCGCCCGGCTTCGCGCCCGGGATGACCCAGGGATTTCCGGGAAGACGCGGGAGGGCGGCGAGCAGTTCGACAGCCGCCGGTGGCAGCGGGACCACGCGCGCGCCCGTCTTGGAGTCCGCGAGCCTCAGTTCCGCTTCTTCGAGCGCCACGTCCTCCCAGCGAAGCGAGAGGACCTCGGACTTCCGGCACCCGGTCAGCATCAGGAGCCTGACGGCGGCCACGGCGCAGGCGGACGCGCCGCCCTCCGCCTCCAGCGCGTCGAGCGCGCATCCCAGCCGTTCGAACTCCGCCTCCGTGAGGAACCGCTCCCGCCTGCGGCGGGGGTATTGCGCGACCCCGCGGCACGGGTTCGTCCCCTCGGCAACGAGCCCCCAGTCGCCTGCCGCCTCGAACATCGAGGAGAGTACCCGCAGCGCCGCGTTCGCCGCCGCCGGCGTCTCGTGGAGTCCCCGGTGGAGCGCCGCCACCCGCGAGCGTTCGAGCGATGCGAGCGGCATCTTCCCCAGGGCGGGCAACACGTGCGCCCTGAGCGCCACCTGGACCGCGGCGGCCGTGCGCGGCTTGCACCTTACCTCGACGTGTTCCGCCATGTAGCGCCCGGCGAGTTCGGCCACGGTGGGCCCGGCCCTGGGACTGAGCGGCTTGGGAACAGCCTCGCTGCCCGCCTTGATCTGCGCGATGAGGAGAGCCGCGCGCCTTCTCGCCTCCTCGGCGTTGATTACGCCGTGGCGGCCGACCGTCACCCGTCTCGGTCCCGCAGGCCCCCGCGCCTGCGCGATATAGACCTTGCTCCCCGTGGGATAGACCCTGACCCCGAAGCCGGTGAGCTCCTTATCCCAGAAGACAGTGTCTTTCGCCACTTTCAGTTTCCCCACCATCCGGTTCGAGATCGTACTCATGAGGCGCCCGTCCTCCCGTTCGCGACGTGGACGCCGATGCTCTCCCCCACACGGGCGGCCGCCGCCCGCTCGGCGTCTCGCATCAGGTGCGCGTAGCGCGCCGTCGCCGCTACCTCGCCGTGTCCGAGCAGCGCCCCGATCACGGGCAGCCCCTCACCCAGCGCGAGCGCCCGGCTCGCATACGAGTGGCGCAGGTCGTGAAGCCTCACCTCCCCGAGCCCCCGCCCGCGCCCGCAGGGGTTTCCAGTAGTGGTAGAGGTTCGAAATTCGATTCTCCCCCCGCTGGGCGCGGAACACCCAGGGATTTTCAGGCTTTCGTGGAACCCCGTCCAGCACTTCGAGCACAGGCCCCGTCAGCGGCACCATCCGCGGTCCCGTCTTCGTGTCCTTGAGTCTCAGTTCCCCTGCCGCGCGGTCCACGTCGTCCCAGTGCAAGTTCAGCACCTCGTCCCTCCGGCATCCCGTCAGGAGGAGAACCCTGATCGCCCCGAGCGCGGGCGGCCAGAACTCGCCTTGCGCCTCTGCGAGCACACGGCCCAGGCGCCGGTATTCCTCTTGCGTCAGGAACCGCTCCCGCTTGCGCGTCCTGTAGCGGCGAAGCCTCCGGCACGGGTTCCGGCCGGGCGGCGCCAGTTCCCACGCCTCGGCAAGCGCGAACATCCGCTTGAGCACGTCTATCGCCGCGTTCGCCGTCCCCGGCGTCGCACGAAGGGCGTGGTGGAGCGCCGCGGCCTCCGCCCTGCCCACGTCTGCCACGCTCATCGGACCCAGCGCCGGCAGGATATGGTTGTCGAGCACGGAGCGGTACTTGGGCGCCGTGGACGGCTTGCAGCGCCTCGCGACGTACTCGCGCATGAAGCGTTCGGCCAGGTCCGCCACCGTGGGAGCGGGTTCCGCCTCTCCGGAGAGGGGCTCCTCGCCCCGCCTGATCCGGTCGATTACGGGCGCGGCGCGTTTCCTGGCCTCATCGCACGAGAGCGCCCCGTGGCGGCCGAGCGTCACGCGCACGGGACCCCTGGGTCCTCTCGACTGCACCACGTAGACCTTACGCCCCGTTGCGTGCACCCGCACCCCGAAGCCTGCCAGGTCCCGGTCCCAGAAAACGGCGTCCTTCTCCTTGACGGAGAGCGCGTCGACCGCGCGCTTGGTGAGCCTGAATTCGCTTCTTCTCGGCATGTGTCCTCCGGACAAATATGTAATCAAATCGCATACAAGCGACGTCAAACGAGAGCGTATTCAAGCATAAATATGACGAAAACGCAAGAGGGGAAATTCGAAAGATATGTTATTTAATCAAGTATTATCAGTCGGTTATGCCATCCGGGCGTGGCCAGTCGAACGATTGACATGCCGGGTGATTTGATTTATATGTTTGTTCGTCATTCCGGCGAAAGCCGGAATCCATTTTCGCCTTTGTCTTCGGCCTTTCGCCCGGACGTCCTCTCTCCCGACCGGAGAAGATACGGACGCCGCCATATATATTTGCCTCATCCGTTCCGGATTCGGGCGCGACGCTCCCTCCCGCGAGTCGGAATCAAATGCGAAAACGAAAGCAAAAATCATAAAATGGATTCCGGCTTTCGCCGGAATGACGGTGGTTTTCCTGCATCGAGGGGTTTTTTCAACGGCCCCCTCAAGGGGGGAGTGTTTCTCGCTCTTTCATCTGACGAGTCGGAACCTCGCAGATCGAGATTTTTTAAACAGCCCTCCGTAGGGGACGCATACATGCGTCCCTGCTTTTTGCCGTTGGAACACGGGTCGCATGTATGCGACCCCTACAGAACCACCACGGCCCGCAAGGACTTTTCCAACAATCCCGAATAGGGGAGGCTGTGCTTTCGCGGGAACGCGCGACCCCGGGGACGCGCCCCGGGGTCTTTTCCTGAACGGCCTAGCGCTCGTAGGCCGATTCGTTGTGCATCATGAGGTCGAGGCCGCCTGATTCCTCGTTGGCGTCTGCTCTCAGTCCCACCATGGCGTCCACGATCTTCAGGATGATGAAGGAGACGACGCCCGAATAGACGAGCGTGGCGATGACGCTCACGAACTGAATCCAGACCTGCCTGCCCATGCCGACGCCCTCGGCGAAGCCGACGCCGCCGAATCCCTTGGCGACGAATACGCCGGTCAATATCGCGCCGATAATCCCGCCGACGCCGTGCACGGTGAACACGTCAAGCGAGTCGTCTATCTTCAGCACCTGCTTCATGTAGTTGGTGGCGGCGAAGCAGCCGATGCCGGCTATCGCGCCGAGCAGCAGCGCGCCCACCGGCCCCACGAAGCCCGAGGCGGGCGTGATGCCGACGAGGCCCGCCACCATGCCGGTGACGATGCCGAGCACGCTCGCCTTGCCGTGCTTGATCCACTCCGCGAACATCCACGCCAGGGCGCCCGCCGCCGAAGAGATGTGGGTGACGAGCATGGCCATGCCCGCCGCGCCGTCGGCCGCCAGCGCGCTGCCGGCGTTGAAGCCGAACCAGCCCACCCAGAGGATGCCCGCGCCCGTCACCGCCATGGGCAGGTTATGGGGCAGCATGGCCGTCGTCGGGAAGCCGTGTCTCGGGCCGATCAGGATGGCGGCCACCAGAGCGGCTATTCCGGAGTTGATGTGCACCACCGTGCCGCCCGCGAAATCGAGCGCGCCCATCGCGCCGAGCCATCCGCCGCCCCATACCCAGTGGGCCACGGGCGCGTAGACGGCGACCACCCAGACGACCGAGAAGATGAACAGGGCCGAGAAGCGCATCCGCTCGGCGAAGCTGCCCACGATCAGCGCGGGCGTGATGATGGCGAAGGTGAGCTGGAACATGGCGAAGACCGTCTCGGGAATGTTGCCCGAGAGCGAATCCACGCCCACGCCCGCGAAGAACGCCTTGCCCAGTCCGCCGATGAAGGCGTTGCCGGCCTCGAACACAAGGCTGTAGCCGACGACGAGCCAGACGACCGACACGGCGCAGGCGATGGCGAAGCACTGCATCAGCACCGAGAGCACGTTCTTCGCGCGCACGAGGCCGCCGTAGAAGAGCGATAGGCCCGGAAGCGTCATGAAAAGGACGAGAGCGGTGGACGTCAGGATCCAGGCGGTGTTCCCGGTATCGAGCTTGTCGGCCGCGAACGCGGCGCCCGGGGCCAGAATGAGCGCCGTGGCCCAAAGGGCCAACATGAAGCGTTTCATCTTTTTGAACCTCCTTTAGAAATTGAAACAATAATCCATAAAATTTTTGTTCGGGCTTGAAGCGGCGGTTCCACCCGCCTTCCGCCGCGTAGATGCGGCCCCCACTTCACCCGGTCGGTGTTTTCCCGACGCCTCCGGGCTTGATCCTCATCGTGGCGCGACGCATACACCAATCTCCTTGAGATGGTTTCGCGCCCCGAAGGGTGTCGAAGCCGGCCGTTCAGTCAAGGAAAATAGGGATTCCTCGCGGGGGAAGCCCCCAATCGTCTCCAGAACATTCCTGGGCGATGGATGAGTGTAGCCCCCACTATACCATCAGGAGCGCCGCCTGTGTAGCACGCGCCCGGTTACAAGAAGGGCACGGCGAGCCCTGCCCTTTCATTCGACATCGTTTCAAGGAGGGATTTACAGGAAGTCGGGGGCGCGATCAACGGCTTACGGAGGTTGTTGAAAAAGTCCTCACATCTCTCTCATCCTGAGTAGCGGCCCTTCGACAGGCTCAGGACAGGCTCCCTCGACTTCGCTGGGGACAGGCTCCGCCGACCCCCGACACCCCTCACCCTGAGTAGCCGCTGAAGGTCAAACGCGACTGAGAAAGGAGTGTTTGTATCGAAGGTCAATCGCGCCCAATGCGGAAGCGATTGCTCCGCACGCCGGGAGGCGCCTTTTGACCCTTCCTCTTCGGTCGGGTCAAACCTTCGATACGGCGCTATCGCGCCTACTCAGGATGAGGTTTCGTTGCCGCCTGCGCGGCAGGAAGGAGGGCCGTCGCGTAACACCCAATACCGGCCGCACAAAACGAGGTTTTTCAACAGCCGCTTACGGCAAGAGGTTGCCCGGCGTTTCGGTTTCAAAGGTTCCGGATACGCGCTTGATCAAAAAGACGAGCTCATCACCGAGCGGGCCGAAGACGATTTCAGACTCAGGCGGATTCGCGGTGCAAGGAGCGCCGAAGCGCGCATTTCCCCGCATTTGCGCGTCAGGGCTTACAGGCCCCATCCCCTATATTCCTCCCCCGTGAGGATGCGCGCGGCATCCCTGGACTGGAGGAGTCCCCGTGCGAAAGTCCCTGAAAATCATTCGGACGCCCGGCATGGACCTCGCGGCGGACGGCGCGTCGCGTTTTTCGGGCGGGATGCAGGGGCTGGCCCGGTTTCTGACGAGCGAGGTGTCGACCGATAACGGCGCTTTCACCTTCAAAGGCAGAGAGGCGCTGTTGGAGCCCGCCGCCGCGCTCGACGAGGTTCTCGGAAAACGCACGCCCGATCGGACCATCAGCGTCCTGAAGGGCGCGCAGGTGGGCATGACCACCCTCGCCATCGGTTTCGCGCTCTACTGCGTCATCGTCCACCGCCTGAACGTGGGCTATTTTCTGCCGGATCAGGATTTCGCGGACCGCTTCGATCAGACGCGCGTGCGCCCGGTGATTCGAAACGAAAGTATCGCCTCGATCATGCGCGAGGGAAAATACAAGGGCGCATCCCCCAAGGGCTTGAAGGAGTTCCCCGGCCGCGGGGGTTCGCGTTTTCTGTACATCCTGGGTCTCAGGGACATCGGCAACGCCATATCCATCCCGCTCGACGTGCTTGTCCGCGACGAGGTGGACGATCTTCCGCCGGACAACCTCAAGTGGTCGAACGACCGCATCGACGCCTCCCCTCTCGCCCTGACGTTCAACCTGGCCGTGGGGAGAACCCCGGGCGCCGGCATTCACGCCATGTACGAGGGTGGGGATCAAAGACGCTGGCGCGTGAGGTGTCCGACATGCCGCGCCGAGAGCGTTCCGGAGGAGCACTGGCCGGGGATCCTGTGTGCAAATGGCCTCGTCTGCCCGGACTGCGGCGGCGCGCTCGACAGGGGGGCGGGACGGTGGAAAGCCGCGCGCGTGAGACCCCAGCACAGGAGCTATCGCCTCTCCCAGCTTGCGGTCGGCGCGGTGCGTCTGGACCGGGTCGCGGCGAAATGGGCCGCCGCCTCTCTTCCGAGCGAAAAGGCGCGCTTTCGCTGCTCGTCGCTCGCCATCCCTGATGCGGGTGACACCCAGCCGATTTCGCATGAACTGCTTAGAAGTCTGCGCAACGCCGCACCCTACCACCTGGCGGAGGCGCCCGCATGAGCGCGGGCTATCGTTTCTGCGGAATCGATACGGGGGACGTATGCGCGGTCGCGGTGCGCGAGCGCGAGGAGGGCCGGCCCGCCCGGTGGATTTATTTCGAAGCGCCTCCCATCGAGCGGCTCGTCGAGCGGTGCCGCGCCGTGTTCTCGGGTCTCGGGGTGGAAGCGTTCGTCATAGACGGCGGACCCCACACCCAGTCCGCGCGCGCGGTGTACGACCTGAACCCCGAGGGCGGCTTCATCTGGCGGCACACCGAGGGGGAGATGCAGACCAGGGACGTCTCGTTTCTGGGCGTCGAGCGCCGCCACGTGCGGATGGACCGCGAAGACCTTTTGGATCACCTGGTCGAGGAGTTTCACGAAGGGGCCGGGCGGGTCCTGCTGCCGAGTCCCGGGGACACCGGGGAGGAGGCGCTCCTCGCCGAGGTGGAGCGTCACCTGATGAATTTGAGGAAAAAACCGCGCATCCGCTCCTCCGGTGAGACGGTGCTGGCGTATGAGCGGAACGAGAACCACTTCGGCTTCGCCTGCGCCTATGCGCGGCTGGCCGAATCCCTGGCGCAGAGCGAGGGAATACTGGTCCCCCTCGCCGGGGGAACGGTGATGCCGCAGGCTCTGAACAAGCGGATTCTCAAGAGGAGATGAAGATGGAAAGTGCAAAGAGGGTGAAGGCCCCCGGGCGGAAGTCGCGACTCAAGAGAAAAGGGGAGGCCGCGCAGCGTTCAGGGCGGATGAGCGCGGCGATCGATCCGGACGAGAGAATCTGGCGGCCCCTCGGCGAGGGGCGCGGCGGGGTTTCGCCCTACACCCACACCCGCATGCAGGCGCTGGCGTATGAATTATGGCTCACGAACCTCATGGGCCAGCGCCTCATCGAGATCGTGACGGATCACGTCGTGGGCGAGGGAGTGAGCTGGCATTCCGAGGATGAGCGCGCCCTGCAGGCAGTCAGGGCGTTCTGGAGCGACCCCGTGAACCAGATGGACATCCGCTTCGAGCGGCTGGTCTCCGAACTCGGCATCTTCGGGGAACTTCTCCTGCCCGTCGCCGTCTCGCGCTTTGAGGGGCGCGTCCGCCTGGGCTACGTCAGCCCGCGCCTGATAGAAGAGGTGGTGACGGACCCGGACAACTGCGCTCTACCGATCGGAGTCGTCCTGCGCGCCCAGGGGCCGGGTGGCGCGGCGCGCAAGGGCAAGCGGGTCAGAACGGTCCTGGGCGGCGACCCGCGCGGCTATCTGAGCGCCTCCGCCCGGCGGGAGCGTGCGCGCTTCACGGACGGGGAGGCGTTCCTGTTCCAGATCAACAAGGCGAGCGACGCCGCGCGGGGCGCTTCGGACCTGCTCGCCGCCATCGACTGGATAGACACCTATGAGCGCTTCATCTTCGACGCCGTCGAGCGTGCGCGCCTGCAGAACAGCTTCATCTACGACGTGACCTTGAAGGGCGCAGGCCCCGAGAAGATAGCCGAGTGGCTCGCCGAGAACGGCGTCGCGCCCAAGCCCTCGAGCGTGCGCGTGCACAACGAAAAAGAGGAGTGGCAGGCCGTCTCGCCCGACTTGAAGGGAGGCGAATCCGGCGCGCAGGGCATCGCCAAGATGATGCGGGGCCTGCTCCTGGGCGGCGTGGGCGTTCCCTCCCACTGGTTCGCCCAGGGAGAGGACGTGAACCGCGCTTCGGCGGAGTCGATGGATCAGCCCACCTTGAAGAAGATGACGCGCCGCCAGCGCACCGTGCGCCATATCCTGCAAGCCATGGCGGATAAACAACTCGAAGAAGCCCGGCGCGCGGGCGCGCTTTCTGATGAGGCGCTGCGCTCGGGCGTCTCGCCCGTTCTGCCGGATATCTCCGTGCGCGACACCGAGAAGATGTCCGAGGCGCTCCTGCGCGTGAGCACGGCGCTCGAGACGGCCACCGCGCGCGGCTGGATGAGCGATGACGCCGCCGGCAAGCTCATCACCCACCTCGCCGGCCAGTTCGGCATGGACCTGGAGGGGTAGGGGGGGATTAGTTTGTTTTCCGGTTGAAATTATCTTGATTTTTCATATGATCTTGATGATGTTCCGTTTAAGAAGTAAGGTATAGTTCATCGAATGAGAAAAATATCCGGGAGTAATGAAATGTATGGTGGTGGTTTTTATCCATTGTCAAGGCGGCCTTCGCTGAGCGAGATGGAAGAATCCCTGAATAGATTGAAAAGATTACAATCGGAATTCGAAAAAAGGTTGGATGAGAACGAAGGCAAGCTGGATGATAGCGACCCCGTTCAAAACGAGGCGTACGCATTTGCTCTTTACCATCTTTGGGCGGCTTTTTCGGAATCCATGCAGGCGAGCGGATCCGTTTTTGATTTAGAGTCCGAGTTCGATGCGTATGCTTTCGATGAAGCGACGAAATATGAAAGGGAAGTACGTGACCGATTCGGGCTCTGAAAACTTGGATGCCGAGAAAACTGATGACTCCCCCAAAGACCCCGAAGTTTTGGCACCCTCCAATGTAACGCCTGTACCAGATAACCCAAGCACTCAGAACATTCTCGGATTGCGTTTAACCGAACATTCAGGTCCTCCATGGGCGAATCCTGAGATATTGAAAGATTTGAGTCCGGAAGCTCGGCACGATCTTATGAAAAGCGGTCTGGAAAGCGCGCGCAAAAGGGATGAGAACGAGTTTCATTTCGCACAACAGAAATTAGCCTTTCAAACAGAAGCCCAGAAAAGAAGCCAATGGTTTGGTTTGGGTGTTTTAGTAGTCGTTTTGCTGGCTTGCGGTGGTTTGTCCTGGTTGTTTTTAACATTCGGTGCGAAAGAACTCATTACGCCGGTTTTGACGGGTTTAGGAGGATTGGGCGCCGGGTTCGCCGGTGGTTATGGGTTCGGAAGGAAGTCAGGCCGAGACTCGTAGTTATTTGCAATTCTTCTTTTTCAAGTATTACCCCCCTACTCCACAAACTCCCTTACCGATCCAATCGGCGTTCCGTCCTTTCTCGTGATGGCCCTGGTGACGCTCAGGTTGTAGCTCGCCGTGAGGACAGCCTGCATGTGGCGGCCGTGGCCGCCGGCGACCACGATGAGGATGTCTTCGGGCCTCGGGACGATGGGGGCCATGTCCTCGTCTTCTTCTAAGTTCACGAAAGGGGCGAGCGGCGTCATGTCGAAGCCGCCGCGGTCTCGCATCAGGCGAATCGGCTGACGCGCGTTCTCGAAGATGAACCGGGAAACGTCGGCCTTCGACCACCCCTGATCCGAAAGCCACGTAGCGGCCTCCGCGGTCAGCACCAGCATCTGCTCGCTCGGAAGCCCGCTCCGGTATACGCCGTTCGCACCTAAATGGCTCATGGCCGAAGCCGCCGTGCCCAGGTATTTGTGGGGCGTCTTGCTCACCAGGTCGTTCACGTTGTGGGGCGACTCGGCGCAGAGCATGGTGACGGCGGAAGTATCTGGCGCGAGGCCTCTGTCCACGTGAAAGGCGGGCCAGGGGCTGCCCTCCTCGTCCTCGCCGATGGTGTAGGCGTATTTTCCCGGATGCCCGTGGGTGGCCATGTCCGTCACGCCGGGGATGCCGCCGCCTGCGTTCATCATCAGGAGCCTCACCGCGCGTCCCAGCGTCGCGTTGGCGCGCCAGCCCTGGCCGAACACGTTCTGGCGGCAGTTGACCTCGAGTTCGTTCCGAACCGGCCCGTGGACGATCATCAGGTGCGCGCCGGGGTGGGTGGTCGTCTGGCGGCCGTAGAGGTTGTAGGCGGGTTCCGTCATGGCCTGAACGGCGGCGATGAGTACGGGCAGGTATTCCGGCCTGCAGCCCGCCATCACGGCGTTGATGGCGATGATCTCCACCGTGGCGGGCGCGTTTCTCGGGGGAACGTGGGCGATGACGTCTTGGGGAGCATAATCCGTGAAGCGTAAGGTTTCGGCGACGCGCTCCTCGGTCGGCGGGATGACGGGCAGCCCGTCCGTCCAGCCCTCCTCGTAGAAGTGCTCGTATATCGCGCCCGCGTCCTCATCGAGCGCTATCTGGCGGGCGGGCTCCGGCGCGTCCATGCCGATATCAAGCGCTCGCCTGCGTGAGGGCGGACGCCAGATGCGCGCTCGCTCTCGCCGACATCTCGTCCACCTCCTCGCGCTTTCTGCCCGCGATGGGGTGGGGCAGCGTGACGAGGGGAAGCTCGCTCATCTTGTGCAGCTTGGTGAGCTGCTTCGCATAAGCCTCGAAGGCGTCGGTGACGACCGTGACCGTGGCCAGCCCTCGTTTCTCTAAAGCGACGCTGTCGTGGATACTCCACGACGTGCAAGAGCCTCAGTCGCCGAGCCCGGAAACGACGGCGTCGCACTCTCCTTCCACCTGCTCCATCAAGGCGGGCGATGCGCCGCTCACGGATTCCTTCCGGTAGCGCACGACGCGCACGCCGGGGAACTGTTCCTCGAGCGCGGCGCCCATCACGTCGAAAATCTCATCCGTAAAATCCTTGGTGTTGTTGATGAGGCCCACGCTCTTGCCGTTCAAACTCTCGGGCCGCGCGGCCATGACGGCGCTCGCGCCCGGAGCCTCCGCCACGGGTTCGTAGACGAGAATCTTTTCCTTCGTCATTTCGCTCATGTCCACCCTCCAGTGCGAGGTTTTTCGGGGAGGTCGAAACCATCTTTTTCGATAATTTCCAGCCATTCTAACCGAAGCGGCAGGGAGAGGGGAACTCCCCGTTTGCATCTAGGCGGTGGGAATCAAGCGCTTTATTCGCGGGAAGTCTAGGCGATCCCCCGCACGTCCTTCGCCCAGGCGTTCATGAAGACCGTCCTGTCGGGCAGGTTGTTGTTGATGCGAAGTCCCTTGACGCCCAGGTTTTCGAGGTCTTCCAGCCTCTTCCGGCATTCTTCGGGCGTGCCGACGATGGCGAATCTGTCGACCAGGTAGTCCCTGAGCCCGTACTCATCGACGAGCGCGGCGTTGTTGGATTTATCCATGAAGCCGTGCTCCGAAGTCTGGTAGCCGTCCCTCAGCGCGCGGATGCCGGATTCGAGTTCTTTGGGGATGCGCTTGTTCTCCAGCGTGAAGGCGAAGGAATGATGCGCGCTCGCGGCCAGGGCGGTGCGGATGTCCTCGCGGGCGCGCTCGCCGTCCGCGTCCACGTGGGCGTCCACCAGCCACCAGAGGTCGAGATCTTCCACCCTGCGGCCTGATTTCCTGGCGCCCTCGTCGATGAAGGAGAGCGTGTCCGCGATGACCTCGGGGATGAGGCCCGTTCCGATGATGACGCCGTCGGCCACCTCGCCCGCGAGGCGCAGCGTTTTCGGGCCTTCGGCGGCGATGTGGATGGGCACGCGGGATTTGTGCCAGCTCAGCCGGGCGTTGTTCCCCTTGTAAAGCGCGCTCCCTTCTTCGAGCATGCCCCGCACGGCGAGGACGTATTCGCGCATCTCGGCGAGCTTCGCGGGCCTGAGGCCCAGATTCAGCACCGCGCTGTCGCCCGTGGCGATCCCCCAGAAGGCGCGCCCGCCGGAGAGTTCGCTGATGGTGCCGATGGCGCTCGCGGCCACCGCCGGGTGGCGCGTGACGGGATTCGTGACGCAAGGGCCGAAGATGATCTCGCTCGTCTCCATCGCGCAAATCGCGCACGAGACGTAGACCTCCCGGTAAAGGGATTGCGTATCGGGGATGAATACCGCGTCGAAGCCGAGTTCTTCCGCGCACCTGCACCAGCGGGCGAACGAATCCGTATCGGGCGGTCTGAATGAAATGCCATGTCTCATGAAGATATCCTTTCCGGTTACTCGATCTTGCCGATTATCTCGCGGCCCCATGCCCGGATGAAGGCGGGCTTGTCGTGAACGTGGGCGGCGATTCTTAAACCTTCGACGCCGGTCGCCTTCATGGATTCGATCTGCTTCCTGCATTCTGCGGGGTTGCCCGCGATGGCGAAGCGGTCGAGCAGGTACTCGCGCAGCCCGAGCCTGTCCACGAGTTCGGCGTTCGTCTGCTTGTCCACCATCTCGTGTTCGTGGAACGCGTATCCTCGCTTCAGGGTCTCGACGGCGGAGAGGAGTTCCTTGGGAATCCGCTTGCCCTCCGTCGTGAAGCGAAAGGCGTGGTGCGCGCTCGCGGCGAGCGCCATGCGGATCTCCTCGCGCGCTTGCTCGCCGTCTTCGCGCACGTTCACCTTCGCCAGCCACCAGACGTCCAGATCGTCCACCTTTCGGCCCGATTTTTTCGCGCCTTCTTCCAGCCAGGTGAGGGAATCGGCCACCACTTCCGGCGTGAGGCCGCACCCGATGGTGACGCCGTCCGCTATCTCGCCGGCCAGACGGATGGTGCGCGGCCCCTCTGCGGCGATGTAAAGGGGGACCCGCTTTTTGTGCCAGTTGAGCGTGCAGGGTTTTCCCCGGTAGTGCGCCGCGCCCTCCTCTAACATCCCGCGCATGGCGAGAACGTAATCGCGCACCTCGTCCACGCGGCTTGGGCGCAATCCCAGGTTCAGGACGGCGCTGTCGCCCGTGGCGATCCCGAACAACGCGCGGCCGCCCGAGAACTCATCCACCGTGGCGATGGCGCTCGCCGCCGTCGCGGGGTGGCGCGTGAGCGGGTTGGTGACGTTGGGGCCCAGCAGGACGCGCGAGGTGTTCGCCGCGCAGATGGCGCACGAGACGTAAAGCTCCCGGTAGAGGGATTGCGAGTCCGGCACCCAGATGACGTCGAAGCCCGCCTCTTCGGAGAGCCGGCACCAGTGCGCGTAGGTGTCGGGGGCGGGGGGCAGCATGGCGATTCCGTGTTTCATTTTGGGTCAATCTCCTGTTCTGAAACTCTCATCCGGGCGCCGCCCGCTCGCTCTTCCTGAAGCGTCATGGCGCGCCTCGCGTCATCTTCCCCCCATCCTCGGTTCAAGCCTGAGATGAGTTCCCCGTAGGCGATGTTGCCTATCGCCATGGGCACGTCGTGCTCGCGGGCGAGCCTGAGCGCCAGGCCTACGTCTTTCACCGCGCCCTTCATGGGAAAGTGGGGCTCGTCGAATTTTCCCTTGAAGAACGTCTCGGGGAAGATGAAGTGGAAGTGCACCCCCCGGCCCACCGCGCCGTTTCGAATCGTCTCGGCCAGGACATCGGGCGAGGCGCCCGCCTTGACGCCCAGGGAGTAGCATTCCGCCGCCAGGGTCTGAATGCCGTAGCTCATACAATTATGCGCGAGCTTGCACACGGTGCCCGTGCCGATCGGGCCGGTGTAGGTGGGGCGGTCCCCCATGGCGTCGAACAGGGGCTTGCAGCGCTCATATATTTCCTCGTCTCCCCCCACCATGACGGCGAGGCGGCCCGTGTTCGCGCCGATGGTGGAGCCGCTCACGGGCGCGTCGAGCATGTGCGCGCCTGCTTCCGCAAACTTTTCATGGATGCGGCGCACGATGGCAGGGTATCCCGTGCTCAGGTCGACGTAGACTTTCCCCGCGCTGACCCCCGCGAGGATGCCGTTCGGCCCCGTGGCGACGCTCTCGACCTCTTTGGGTCCGGGCAGGGAAGTGAAGACGATCTCGCAAACCTTGGCGACCTCCTCCGGGGAATCCGCCCAGAGCGCGCCTCGCTCGATATGATCCGCCGCGGCCTCGCGCACGATGTCGTGGACGACGAGTTCGTAGCCCGCCTTCTGGAGGTTGGCCGCCATGCCGGCCCCCATGTTTCCGAGTCCGATGAATCCGATTTTCATCATCAATTCCTTTTCGGGTTGCGAATTTCAGAGCGTGGGTTCTCTCTCGTTCCAGGCTCCTGTTTTTGGAGTGCGGTAAAGAAGAACCTGTAAAATGAATGCAAACCATTTCAAAAACAAGTTAAGATGAAGGGAATCTGGAGAAAACAGAGACGCAGTGAAGAGAAACAGCCGCGGAAAAGTGGAACCAAACGGGAGATGAGGAAATGGCGACGCAGGAATCATTTATGAGAAGGGCGATATCGCTCGCTTCTCAAAACGTGCGGGATGGGCTCGGCGGGCCTTTCGGGTCCGTCGTCGTCAGGGACGGGGAGATTATCGGCGAGGGCGTGAACCGGGTGGCGTCTTCTTGCGATCCCACCGCGCACGCCGAGATGCTCGCCATACGGGCGGCGAGTGCGAAACTGAAGCAATTCGACTTGTCCGGCTGTGAGATTTATACGAGTTGCGAGCCTTGCCCGATGTGCCTGAGCGCCATCTACTGGGCGAAACTCGATCGCATGTTTTACGGGAACACCATCGTCGAAGCCGATGCGATCGGGTTTTCCGATGAATTTCTCTACAGGGAAATCGCCCTGTCGATGGATGAAAGAAAACTGGATGCAACGCGGCTCCTGAAAGATGAAGCGCTCGAATCCTTCAATCTGTGGGCGCAGATGGAGGACAGGATTTCCTACTAGGACTCATTTTGAAGGGCCTCTTTCTTTCCTGCCGAATTCCAGGCTTCTTCGAAAATAGCTTCTCTGTTGTTCAAGGCTCCTATTATGGGGGTTGTTGAAAAAGTCTCGTTTTCGCGATTCGGCGTATGGAGCTGGTCGTTTGTAGGGACAACCCTCTGTGGTTGTCCTTTGTAGAGCAGGGCATCGGACAGGCACGGAGGCCTGTCCCTACAACTCTTCCGATTTTGTTCGTCATTCCGGCGAAAGCCGGAATCCATTTGTTTTGCCTTGGTTTTTTATTTTCCGATTAGTTCCCACGAATGGCTGGGAAATGAAAAGCCAGCGTATTGTCATTCTACGTGAAAATGGATTCCGGCTTTCGCCGGAATGACGGCAGTGGTCGATTCCGACTTGTCGAAGGGAGTGTAGGGGCCGCATACATGCGGCCCTTGCAGTAGGTGAAAAAAAGCAGGGTCGCATGTATGCGACCCCTACACACAAACAAATTTTCCCTCGTCGGGGGACTTTTTCAACAGCCCCGATGAGGGAGGAATCGACCGAGCGAGGAGAACTTTTTCAACACCCCCTGATTTCGCAAGCGGCTCTTTCCCCGCCCTTATGAAATTTCCTTGGGCGCGGTTTCGTCTTTTTCGAGAACGACGATCCGCTCCTCAAGCTTCGGCGGCGTCATCAGCGTGTTGTGGATGGGGCAGTTTTCGAGTTCATCGAGCAGTTCCGCCTTTTGCTCTTCCGTTACGTCGCCGTGGATGTAGTAGCTCGTGCGAATGACGCCGATGGAGAGTTTCCGCCGCTCGGGGTCCGCGTGATAATCCGAATGAAATTTAGGCGTTATGTTCCGCTTGAACTCCGCGTGGACTTCCACGTCGTCGATCTGGATGCCCTTGGCCTTCGCTGCTCCCAGCAGCGTGTAGAGGCCTCAGCCCGCGTGCCCTGCGATGAAGAACTCGAACGGCGTGGCGGCGAGGTCCGTGCCGCCCCGAGTTTCGGGCTCGTCGAGCACGTAGGAATGCTTGCCCGTGGTGGTGAACATCTGAAGCTGCGTGCCCTGAATGTGGCGGAGGATGACTTGCGGCGTGTTCGGTCTTTCCGGCATGAAGATGACTCCTCGATTACGTTGTGGTTTATTTGTCGGTGCGGTGGATTCTAGCAAAGATGCAAGCGGGATTCTTCCCGCAAAAGATATATTGCTTCGCAGTGCGCGTTCTCATTCAAAAAGGGGGAAGGGGTTTTGAGCTTTCATCACGCCAGAGAGGTTTTCGCCGAGATGCTGGGTTCCGTGAACGCGGAAGAAGAACCGGAAAAGCACCAGCTCTACCAGGGTCTCACGCTGCTCGCCGAGGGATTCGAGTACGACTTCAACATGATCAAGAACAGGCTCCAGCAAATCGAAATCGAGATGAGAAGACTCGAGGGCAAAAGCTAGCAAAAAAGAAGAGCGGGACGTTGCATCCCGCTCTCTTTTTTTCTTTTTCCGGGGTGAGAACTCGTCTCACCTTACAAAGGCGTCGTGACGCCTTTATTTGCGCATCAGCCTTTGTCTTCCTCCCCGCCCGGCTGACGCGATGGGGCCGGGGAGGGCGGCGTTTCCGCACGGCTGAAGCGATTTATCGTTGATATCATCGCATCCTCCTTCTCTTGAGGGGTTCCCCGAAACCGGACCGGAGCCGCTTTCCGCCTCGGCTCCTCACCGCCTCACCCGGCCTGCGCCGAGAACCACCTGAGATGGTTCGCCCGCCTCGCTCGTCTGAGCGCCTGGGACGTCTCGGCGGCGATGGCCCGGTTCTTTCAATATCGGTATTTTGTTCTGAAAAAGCAAATTTTCGCGTGGCTGAAAACGCAAGTACCTGAAATGAGGGGCCTTAGTTAAAAATTCGAGGACTCGGGCGTTTCGGTGGAGGCGCTCGATTTCGTCATTTTCTCAGGAGCCGGTTCGCCCGCGAGATTCAAGTCGAGGGTCTTTGGTTCCGCGCTCAGGAATTCGAGACCGTTCGGCAGGTCGATGTCGCGGCCCGAGAGCGTGCGCGTATGCGCGCCGGGCGTCATTTTGGCGAGGTTCACGTTCACGCGCAGGCGGGTGGCGTCGATATAATTGAGCAGATCGCGCCTGCCTCTGAGACGGATTCTGACTTCTTTCGCCGCATCCGCCGGCAGGGTAACGCCGCTCGGAACGTTGTAATAGTGGACCTGGACGCGGAATTCCTCCTCCACCTTGCTTTCGAGCTGCGGGAAGAAATTCTGCGGATTCTGGCTCTCCTGACCGCCGAGCGACCAGAGGAAAATGACGGCCGCCAGCGCGGCGAGCTTGGGCCGCCAGTTCTGGAAAACGTGGCGGAGCGAGATGCGCCCTTTCGTCTGTCCCGCCTCGCGGGCCGCGCGCAGCCGCGCCGTGAGCCAGGAGGCGAGTTCATCTTCGTCCTGGATCGCCTTTGCGTTGCCGCCTTCCACGCAGGTGATCTCTCCGCGTTCCTCGGAGATGACGATTGCCAGGGCGTCGCAGCGCTCCGTGATGCCGACCGCCGCCCTGTGGCGCGTGCCGAACTCGGGCGGCAGAGCGTGGTTCTCGGAAAGGGGCAAAACGCATCCCGCGCGCGAGACCTTGTTCTCGCGAACCACGGCGGCGCCGTCATGGTAGGGCGACCCCTTGAAGAAGATGGTTTCCAGCAGCGCCGGCTGAATGTCCGCCTCGATCTCTTCGCCCGGACTTCTCAGCAGTGAATCGGTCACATCCCGGTGCTCCACGACGATGATGGCGCCCATGTGCTTCGCCGCGAGCGAAAAGGCGGCGCCGGCGATGGTGGCGACGCTCTCGTCCGGCAGGCGGATGCGCATCGCCCGGCGCAGCAGGATGGAGATTCTGCGCACCGGGTTGAGCTGGAAGAATATCTTCTGGATCTCGCCGTGGAAATTGATGAGAAACAGGATGAGCACGGCTATCCAGATGGCCCATAGCAGGAAAGAAGTCAGGTGCAGACCCGCGGCCTGGGAGGCGAGATAGATGAGCCACACCGCGAACACGCGCACGAGGAGGCGCATCGCCTGGGTGCCCCTGAAGCGTATGTAGACCTGATAGAGCAGGAACCACATGATCCCGATGTCGAGCATATGGTTCCAGGAGAGTTTCTGGAAGAAATTCAAGGCCGGTTGAGCGACGCCCCACATGAGATCAAACCTCGTCCGTCTTGTTCAAGGGGCGGTCTTGGCTGCTCGGCGAATCCTGGTAATTCCTGAGTGGCGGGCGAAGTATCCAGAATTGGTAGACGCCGGGACCACCCACATTGTCCGCAACTCCAGAATTTTCCGTAATTTACCGCATTTTCTTAAATTTTTCAATTAGCAAATTCAAAATTCCGCAAAAAAAGGCTTCAAATGCGCATTTCCCCGCATTTGCGCGGCCCGCCTTCGAGACTCCTTGCGCTAGTTTGTCGCCGTTGCGCCCGCTACTTTTTTTCCGGGCGGCGGTCTCCGGCGCATCGCCGGAAGCCGGATTTCTGGAAGGCCAGCGAGAAAGGAGTTTCCCTTGAAAAAATGGATGAACCGCATTTGGGCGCGCGCGGAGGCGCAGAAGGATTCTCACCCTCTCAGGCTGCATGGCCACCTCATCCGCGCGGTGGCGAAAGAGGCGCAGCCGCCGGACGAAGCCTGGGATTTCGACGTGCTGATCGCAAAGGCCGGCTACTCGAGGGACGGGGAGTGGTTCCTGCCCCGCGACGTGCTGCGCGAGGCCGCTCCCCTGTTCGAGGGCGCGCAGGCGTTTGCGAACCACGCCGCCTCGAGCGGCCCCGACATCAGGAACCTGGTCGGCTGGCACCGCGAGGTCCGCATGGGCGAGGAGGGGCTTTTGAGCACGTTTGCGGTTTCGCGCTCAGCGGCCTGGTTCCAGGCGCTGGCGCACGATGCGCTGGCCCGGGGCCTCGATGAGCCTTTCGGCTTTTCCTTCGACGTGCTCGCGCAGGCGGAGTTCCGCGAAGAGGCCGACGGGCTCGTATTGCATTTCGAAAAGATTCTGGCGGTTCACTCCGTCGACGTCGTGCACAAAGGCAAGCTCGGGGGCGGGATTCTGGGTCTCGCCGCCACTCATTCCATTCAATCGGAGGTGAAGATGTTCGAAAAACTCGGGAAAAAACTCAAAAGCGTGGCGCCCGAATCGGGCAAGAAGCTCGGCGACGCGTGGACGCCGCAACAGTTCCTCGCTGCCTGTGAGGATGCAGGCCTCGAGCTGGACCTGAAGAAAAAAGGAGAAGAATCCGTGGAGGATGGAACGGAAGCCGGGGCTGCTGCGCGCGGAATGCTCGCCCGGAAACTCGCGGCCTCGGCACTTCCCGAAGCCGTTCAGGAGAAGGTCCGCGACCGGTTCAGGGACGGGAGCTTCACGGAGGAGGAAATCGAGGAGGCGATCCGGGTCGAGGCGGCCACGCTGGAAAAACTCACGGCGAGCGGAGCGCTCCGTGGTTTCGGCGCGAGTGCCGAGGTGATGCGCGACGAGGCGGACCGCAAGCGGGCGGCTCTGGACGGGCTTTGGAGTTCGCGCGACGAGGCGGTAGACGGAGAGCGGCCCTACCGCTTCATGAGCGAGGCGTTTCAGGATTTCACGGGCCACCGCCTCACCCCGCGCCAGTTCTTCGCCGAGACGTTCCACTATCACCGCGCCGCCGAGGACTGGAACGGGGTGCGCCGACTCTCCGCCTCCTTGCAGACGAGCACGTGGGGCGAGGCGTTCGGGGATTCCATCCGCCGCGCCATGCTGGGCGATTTCAGGGACGAGCGGTTCCACCAGTGGAAGAAGATCGTCTCGGCCGTGGTTCCCGTCAAGGATTTCCGCACCAACCGCCGGGTGCGCGTCGGCGGTTACGGCGATCTGCAAACGGTCGCCGAACAGGCCACCTACCCGGCGCTTGCCTCCCCGACGGATGAGGAGGTGACGTACGCCGTGGCCAAGCGCGGCGGCGTGGAAGACCTCACCTGGGAGATGATCCAGAACGACGACATGGGCGCGATCCGCATGATTCCCCAGCGCCTCGCCCGCGCGGCCCAGCGCACCCTGAACGGCTTCGTGTTCGATTTCCTGGCGTCCAACGCGGACATCTACGACGGGGACGCGCTGTTCCACGCCGACCACAACAACACCTCCACGAACGAGCTCACGTACGACAACGTCATTGCCGGCGTCAAGACGATGGGCCAGCAGACGTTTTACGGGGAAGACGGCGTCGAGGTGGCGGCGCAGGCGCGGCCCAAATATCTCATTCACCCGACCGAATTGCTCGAAGAGGCGTTCGACGTCACCCAGTCGCCCGTCAAGGTCGTCGAGGGCGGAAACTCCAACCAGCCGAGCTTCATCAGCCGCCTGGGGGTCGAGCCCTTGTGGGTGCCGGAACTCACCGAAGCGAACGACTGGTACATGATCGCCGACCCGAGCCTCATGGACACCATCGAGATCGGCTTCATGGACGACATGCGCGAGCCCGAACTGTTCATCGAGGACAACCCCTCGGCCGGCAGCGGGTTCAGCGCGGACAAGATTCGCTACAAGATCAGGCACGTCTACGGCGGCGCCGTCCTGGATTTCCGCGGCTTCTACCGCGGCGCGCCCGAGTAGTCGCGCGGCGTTTGCCCTTCAGAGGAGAAGCCATGTCCGACAGGCGAACCCACACCATAGTCCTCGCTCCTCCCGCGGCCCGCGTCGCCGAGGGAGGCAGCACGGCGTTCGAGGTGAGCCGCTTCACCGAGGCGCTCTTGTTCATCGACGTGACGGCGGTCTCGGGCGTCGCGCCGGTGCTCGATTTCGAGGTGCAGACCGGGCCGGCGGACGATGAAGCGGTTTTCGTCCATACCGAATCCGCGGAAATCACCTCGACCGGGAAAACCCTCGTCAAGCTCGCGAACATCGGCCCCTGGCTCAGGCTTGTGTGGGCCGTCGGCGGGGAGGAGTCTTCGTTCACGTTCGAGGCCAAGCTCACGCTGAAGACTTAGAGCCGCCGCATCAGTCGGTAAGACAGAGGAGAAATGCAGAAATGGCCGGCAGGCAGACGATCATCAAGGAAGTGAAGGTCTTGTTGAAGGCGGGCGCGCTGCCCCGGGAGTTCGGTGTCGAGGAGGCGGACTACGCCGATCTGGTTAACGCCGCGCTCACGCGCTACAGCAGGGACAGGCCGCTCGTCTCGTTCGCCGATTATGCGGGTGACAGCGAGACCTTCGATTTTCCCCTGCCCGAAGACTGGGACGATTCCCTCTCCTTCATCCGGGAGGTGGAATATCCCCAGGGGGAGAGAAAGCCCTCTTATTTACGGAGGAGCGCCTGGATCATCTATGCGAAAGGGACCCCGGCGGCGAAGTTCCGACTCGTGTATTTCGTCCCTCAAATGGGCCGGACGCTACGCCTGTTCTATACGCGAAAGCACACGGCCGACGATGCGCGCACGAGCGTTCCTGAAAACGATCTGACCGCCGTGGCGTGGCTGGCCGCCGCGGAGGGATGTCACCTCCTGGCCCGCCGCTTCGCCCAGTCCTCGACCCCGACCCTCGCCGCGGATTCTGCGGACTACCAGAGCAAGTCTGGAGAATACACGCGCCTGGGCCGGGAACTCGAGCGCAAATACCAGAACCATCTCGGACGCAAGGAGGGCGAAGTGGCGGGTCCGGCGGGCGCGTCTCTCGATTGGGACGCGCTCCTCTCCATGGCGCGCGGCGAGTACTTCACGCACGGCGCGTCCAAAGACCGCTAGGCCGGGAGGGGAGTCAAGGTGCGTCGTCGATATACAACGCTGGAAACCCTTGTGGAGGCGCCGCCGATCGCGCGGGAGCAAGCGGAGGTTTTCCGCCTCGCGCGCGAGGCGATGGCCGGGATCACCGGAATGCTCAGGCGCGAGGTCATGACGCGAACGCCCGCCGGCGTGAGCGGGAACCTCAGGGGCGGTATTTACACCGAAATCAAGGGAGAGAACCCAGGCGTGTTGCGCGGCGTGGTCGCCTCGCGCGTTCCATACGCCGGGTACGTGGAATTCGGACGCCGGCCGGGCGGCGGAATGCCGCCCTGGAGGGAGGGTACGCCGCTGTACCGGTGGGTTGCCTACAAACCGGGGCCGCCCGATGAGTCTGTCGAGAGGGTGTCCTTCCTCGTCGCCCGCGCGATCGCCCGGCGCGGAATACCGGGACGCCGCATGTTCGCGCGCGCCTTGGAGGAAAACCAGGGTCGAGTCGATAAGCGCATTCGTGAACTGCTTGACGAGATAGCGAGGAGAGTCGGTGGCTAAATCACGATACAGGGAAATCGGCGACGCCGTTTTGGCGGAAATATCGAGCGTGCCGGAGGCGGGGCGGGTGCACGCCTATCAGCGCTGGTCGGCCGATCTGGGGAAATACCTGGACCTGTTCCGGTGGGAGGCGGGCGGCGGCCTCGCCCAGATCAGGGGCTGGGTGCTGACGCGCGAGAGAGCAGGGGAGGAGGCCGCGTCGCTCGGCTCGAATGCGTCCGGCGGCTTCACGCCCGCCGGCATCGCTAGGCGAACCCACACGTTCCTGCTGTTCGGCATCATGAGCGCCGAGGACGCGGCGGGCAGCGAGGCGGCCTTTCAGGAGCTGATCGAGGAGATTTGCGACCGCTTCCGGGACGATAAAGCCCTTCGCCTCCTCGATGAATCAGGCGCCCCGCGCGTCCGCTCCCTGGAGCGTCTTCAGCCTCCGCAGGTGGACCTGATTGAACTGAGGACGTTCGGGAACGTGCTTTGCCATTACGCCGAGATCAGGCTCCGGGCGATAGAGCGGATTCGGCGGGATTGATTCGGGAGCAGAGAATAATATCCGGCGAAGGATGCGCCTTCGCCCCTAAAAACAGACGGAGGAGAACCAGGTATGGGCGATACGATTTTGATGGATCGGCAGACTATCGGCGCGACGGAAGAAAAGGAACTGGCGGCGGACTCCGCAGACGCTTCCACCCTGGTGGACGCCGCGCTCTCAGAGGATGATGGTTTCTGGAACGGCTCGGTGCTGCGCACGATTCGGGGGATGGGCGTCGGTCAAAGAAGAAAGGTGAGCGGTTTCGACGCGGCCTCGGAGACGCTCACGGTGGACGACGCCTGGGACGCCGCCCCCGCTGCGGGCACGGCCTATCTGCTGGACAGGCCCGCCGGGGCTTCTGAACTGTTCCGGGCGGGCAACTTCGCCCACGAGATCAGCGTGGAGCAGCTGGAGCGCGCGGTGAAGGATGCGAGCCTCTCGCCATTTCCCTCGATTCCCGGAAAGCGCTCCGCGCAGATCTCCTTTACCACCGAGTTGCGCGGTTCGGGCGCAGCGGGCGTCGCGCCGGATTACGGATTGCTGTTCAAGGCGTGCGCGATGAAGGAAACCGTCGTCGAGGACGCCTCCGTCGCCTATGCGCCCGTCTCCGATAAATCGGGCTATACGAGGATCTGCCTGACGGCGTTCATCGACGGTTTACAAGTCATGTATCTGGGCTGCATGGGGAGTTTTTCCATCAACTGTCCCCTGGACGGCGTTCCCACGGTGGATTGGGAGTTCGAGGCGGCCGATTTCGAAGTGAGCGACGCAGCCCTCCCTGACGGCGCGTCCTACGACGCGCAGGCGCCCGAACCCGTTCTCATGAGCGGCTTTTCGTTCGGAGGCTTCCATTTCGACGCGGCGAACATCCGCTTCGCCATGAACAACGAGGTGGTCTTGCGCCAAAGCGCCAATATATCGGGCGGGCACTTGAACGCCATGGTGACGGGCCGCGCGCCCTCGGGTTCCTTCGACCCCGAGGCCGTGCTCAAGGCCACCGACGACGTGTTCGCCGATTGGGAAGACGGCGCGAGGCTCCCCCTGAAAGTGCAGGTCGGCCACAGGGCCGGGAACATCTGCACCATCACCGCGCCCAAATGCCAGTATGCGGATATGGGCTTTTCGGATCGCGACGGTTTGCTGACCTACGACGCCCCCTTCCGCCTGGCCCGCGATGCGGGCGATGACGAGATTGCCATCGTCTTCACCTAGCCTCCGCCATAAGGGTGGTTGAAAAAGCCTCCCTGACAAGGGTTTGTTGAAAAACCCCTCCCGAGGAAGGGAGGGAATCCCGATCATCGAATTGTTTACCGTAGGGACAGGCCTCCGTGCCTGTCCTGACGAAGGAGAACCACGGAGGGCAGGACAGGCACGGAGGCCAGGACAACCCTTTTGGGTTGTCCTGCTACAAAACCATCGTACCCCCCACCGCTTGAGAGGACTTTTTCAACAACCTCGACAAGGGGGGTTGGGGGGTTAAGCGGCGGCGCAGGCTCTCGCCCTGCAAGGCAACCCCCCCTACCCCCCTTAACAGGGGGGTAAAGGCGGAGCCCCCGGCGAGGGGTTTTTCAACAGCCGCCAATAAAGGCGGATTCTTCTTCATCCTGGTCAAGTCTTGATCCAGCGAAAACGAACGGGAGGAATCGTGGAAATATCGGAATACAGAAATCATGGCCGCAAGCCCATCACCCTGCCCTCGGGGCTCAAGGGTTTCGTGCGCGCGCCGAATCTCCTGGACATGGCGGCGTATCCCAAGCTGTTCGCGGGCGTCTCGAATGGCGCCGCGGGCGAGGAGGAGCAATACGCGCTTACCGGGGAGTGGGTGCACTGCATCCTGAGGCGCTGCTTCGTTCCCGAGCGCGGCTCGATGACGGATAAGGAACCGGGCCGATGCCTGCCGGATGAACTGAGCATCCATGAACTCGCCCCGGCGGATGCCGACGCCATCTTCACCGCCGTCACGGCGCTTCAGAACGAGGCGGCGGCCCCTGTCCCCGGGGAGGGCGCGCCGGAAGGCGACGCGTTTCCGCAGGCGTAGAAAGGAGCTGCTGGCGGTCATTCATTTCCAGGCGAAGACCTATGGCCTCCCCCCGCACCTGCTGGCGCGTTGCTCCTGGGAGGAGTTTCGCTTCAACCAGGAGGTGCTCGAAGCCGGCCTGGCCCTGGAGCGGATGAGCCGTCGGGAGCCGGGGAAAAGTACCAATCTCAGGCGATTCAAGAGCTAGAGAACCGGCTTTCCCGATATGAGAAGGGCCGACTCTTCTTGCCGGGCGGTCGATATTTTCCCAGTTAAGAGAGATATTCCAGCCCGTCTATTATTTATCCCACTGGAAATCCGGGTTCGGCGGCGAGAACATGTCGATGTACTCCGCTTCTTCGAGGACCTCGCCTCCGTGGGGAGTCCCCGCCGGAAAGATCATGACGTCTCCCGCCTGAACGACTTTATGCTCCTCGTCTCCCGAGTGGAACTTCAGTTTTCCGCGGATCATGTGCGTTATCTGGTCGAACTCGTGGGTGTGGGTCTTGATGGGGCTTCCGGTCTTGGCCGTGATCCGGCACGCCATCACGTTGTCCGTCTTGACGATTCTGCCCCGGATGATGTTGTTCAGTTGCCTTTCCTCGACGTCGTTCCAATGCAGTATGGCCATGGGCGCATCCTTATATGAAAGGTTGTGGTTTCATGGGCGAAACAAGTCTTCTTCTTTCGTGCGGTAGAGCGCGCGGGCGGGAGCGTCTCCCTCGTGATACCCGAGCCCGCGAATCAGGACGGCGGGAACGCCCTGCTTGTCCTGTCCCATCACGAGGCTCGCCGCCGCCGCGATTTCATCCGCATGGGCGAGGATGGTGATTTCGAGCGCGCGGCCGCTGCGGTCTTTCTCGCCTCTCAAGTCCACCAGGGGCTCCAGGCCGGCGCACCCTATCGCCACGCCGACGACGCCCCGGCGAAAGGCGCGTCCCTGCGTGTCGGCGATGAGGACGGGAACGAATGCGCCCGCCGCGCTCTTGATCTCTTCGTGGAGTTTCCGGGCGGAAGCGTCGGCGTCGCGGGGCAGAAGCAGCACCTGATCTTCATCCCCTCCGACGTTTGAGCGGTCTATCCCCGCATGGGCGCACACCGCGCCGGTGTGGTGCTCCACGATGAGCGCGCGCTCAGACGCTACGACGATCTCGTTCGATTCCCTCAGCACCGCCTCCACGAGCCTGGGGTCGCGCCCGTCGCGGTTCGCGATATCGATCGCATCGCGCGATGGCTCTATATTTCTCAAGTCCAGAATCCTGCCTTCGGCCTTGCTGACGATCTTTTGCGCGAGGACGAGCACGTCCCGATCCCGGATGTCCACGCCGCCCGCCTCGAGCGCTTCCAGAATCATGGGCGCGAGCGCGTCGCCCTCCTTGATTTCCGGCAACCCGGTGACGGGGATGATTTCGACGTTGTTCATCTCATGGGAGCGGAAGCGAGCCACGCGGGGGCTTCTTTTTCGCGGGAGAGCAGGAATTCGAGGTCCTCGGGCGAGTCGATGTCGTGCGCGAAGCCGAACGATTCACAGGACTGGGCCTCGCAGCCGTATCTCCTCGCTGCGGCGCGGTGCTTCTCGAAGCTCTGCTCGCCGAACGAGAAGGGAATCGCGTCAATTGGCCGGGTGAGCAGCGCGGTCGTGCCGCCGTCCTTCGAGCGGGCGATGCGTACCTCGCGCCCGGAATTCTTTGATGGTTCGAGTCCCTGGAGAAGCTCATTCACTTCTTCAGTCGTCAGAAACGGCAAATCTCCGTGGACGATCAACAAGGAACGGGCGTTTCTCCCCCTCGCCCAGGCGCGGCCGATTTCCAGATCGTGGTTCAGGCCGCCTGATTCCTGGAGCAAACCGACCGCGCCGTGTTCACCGGCGAGGGTCAGGACTTCCGGGGAATCGCTCAGCACCGCGATCTCGTCGATACGCTGAGCAGAGCCGACGGCCTTCAGGACGCGCTCGAGCATCCAGCGGCCCAATTCGTTTCTGGCGTTCTCGTCCAGCGTCTGCGCGAGCCTCGATTTTCCGGTCCTGAAATCGCGAACCGGTATCAGGGCGACGCAATGGCTTGAAAGACTCATCATCCATCCCGGAGGTGTAAGAGAAAACGTGTTTTCGAGTATACCTGAAACCTCTTATGCCATCTTTCGCACCGATGAGGCGAACGCCAAAACGCCCTGCGCGAGTTTTTTCTTGGAATCAACGTCGGTCATGATGCTGGGCAGCGCGGTGCTCCGAAGCCCCAGCTCTTCGATGGACGTGACCAGGGCCTCATCCTCGGCGTCCACGACGAACCCGTCGAGCACGTCTTCGAGAATCCGGGCGACGCCCAGAGCCGACACCTCATGCCCCAGGCTCTTGAGCATCTCGGCGGCGGGGCCTCTCAGGGCGGCGCCCCCGATGATAGGGCTCACCCCCACGCGCGGCGCGGACGCACTGCGCAGGAGTTCGTGGATGTCCGAGATCGCGAGAATGGGGCCGATACTCACGATCGGGTTCGACGGACAGAAAACGATGGCGCCCGCCTCATCGAACGCGCGCATGACCTCCGGCGTGGCGCGCGCCTCATCCGCCCCCTGAAAACGCACCCCGCATACGCTCGGCCGCGTTCCCCTGGCCACGAAGTAATCCTGAAACTCGAGTTCGCCCTCGGGCGTCTTCACGCGCGTGGCGATGGATGAATCCGTCATGGGCAGGATGTTCGCCTTTAGCCCTAAGGAGGCGGCGAGTTCGCGCGTCACTTCTGTTAAGCGCGCGCCCTCGGCGAGGCGCTGGGTCCGGCGGATGTGGGTCGCCAGGTCCTGATCGCCCAGCCGGAACCAGGTCGGCCCCCCGTAGCGTCCCAGGAGGTCGAGCGCGCTTGTCCGGTCGCCGTCGATGCCCCAGCCCGTCTCGGGGTTCGACATGCCGGCGAGGTTGTACATCACGGTGTCGATGTCGGGGCTGATGTGCAGGCCGTGCAGCACCAGGTCGTCCGCCGTGTTCACGACGACGGTGAGCGCCCCCTCGGGCAGCGCGTGGGCGAGGCCGACGGCGAGCTTGGCGCCTCCCACTCCGCCTGCGAGCGCGACGACCGGGCCGGAAGAGCTCATCGGACGATCAGCACCGGCTCGGGCGTTTCTTTGGGAGCGGGCTGCTGCGAGGGGTAGCCCGCGACGATGAGCGCCCTGGGCACCCAGTCGGCGGGCAGGTCCAGGGCCCCTCTGGCCGTTTCGGGACAGAACAGGGGAGCGCAGCGCCACACCGAACCCACCCCTTGGGCTGCTAAGGCCAGCATCAGGTTCTGGAGAGCGCCGCCCAGGCTGTGTTCGGCCATCATGTATTCATTGGCCTGTTTATCGGGTTCTTCGTAATCGTCCAGATCCGCGAAGGAGAGCGCCGCCATGATGAGCGCGGGCGCGCCCGTCAGCAGGCGGATGCTCCCCCGGTGCCTGCGCATTCGTTCTTCTTCGGGAACGCCCTCCGCCTCCATGTCGCGCAGAAAATCCTTGCCCATCTCGGCGGCCAGGGTCTCCTTCGCCTCTTTGGAATCGAGGATGCAAAACCGCCAGGGACTCGTCCCGTGCGGGCTGGGAGCCAGACACGCGGCGGCGAGGGCGGTTTCCAGTATCTCCATCGGTACGGGTTTAGCCGTGAAATGCCGGATGGAGCGTCTTTTGCGCAGCGCCTCATCGAGAGGAATGCTCAGCGCCGGTTTTTTGTCTGTGAGTCCGGGGGTATCCAACTTATGACTCTTGGACCTCCCAGCCCGGCGGCGCGCCGCCCTGGGCCGGGCTCGGGGGCGGGGGAAGTTTGCGCTTCTCCCCGGGAGGCGGGTCTCCCGGGTCGTCCGGTATCGGCTGGCCCGCCAGGAAGCCGCGCACGCCCTCCGGGCGCGCCTCCTCCCCGTAGGCCGTGTCGAGGCATTCTTCCAGTTCCTCGGGCGTCTTGGGGCTGTCGACCATTCTTTGCGCGGCGAAACCGGCGCCGTCGAAGGGGTCGTATTGGGGGAGGCCCTCCGGCGTGCCGCTCCTGGGTCCCATCGTCGGCACGCGGTTGCGCTGTCTTCTTGCCAGAATGTGCAGGATGTTCCAGGCCCGCCGGTTCTCCTGTATCGGCTGGATCTCCACGAGGCCCTCTTTTTCGAATTCGCTCCAGATCTCCTTGCCCTTTTCAGTGCGCAGGACCACGATGGTCCAGCCCCGCGTTCCCACGCCGCCGCAGGCGATGTCCGCGAGTTCGGCGGAGAAATCCGCGCAGTGCTGGCATTCGGGGCGCTGGTAGTTTTCCATCGCCTCCTGGAGCGAGAAGGTGACGAGTTCCCCGTCTTTCTTGTGCACGAGCACCTCGCCCTTCACGTTGAATTTCGCCACGTCCGTGAGGGGGATGCCGAGGTCCTTTTCGATTTTCTCTGTCATGAGGTCGAAGGTGAACACCTCCGTGCAGAACAGGCCGATCTGAAACGCCACGCGCTCCGAGAAGCCTCTCAGGAAGCCGCGCTGTTTCTCGATGTGCTGGGGCCTTTTCTTGTGGGAGACCAGAAAAGCGGGGTCGATGAGCTCCATCTTGCGAAGCGGGGTGATCTGGCAGGGGACGCCCACGAAGCCCACTTTTTTCAAATCCCTTTCTTTCACCTCTTCGAGCGCCAGGTTGTTCGCGCAGTATGTGTACCAGCTCCCCGCGCTCGCGCGAATCTCCTCGTACGTCGTGGCGACCTTGGGGCTCGGGTCGCACGGCGGGTCGTCTTCCCCGACGGCGGAGACCACCGCCCCGTCGATGACGCCCGCCTCGAGCGCCCAAGCGAGCAGCGCCGTGACGATGCCGCCGTCCTGGGCGCGCTCCATCACGTCGTCGCGCTTGGTCCTCGCCATGAAGATGTGCTGGTATGGGCCGAAGATGCCCTCGTACGTCTCGCTTCTCGTCTCACCGAAGGTGGCGTCTTTCAGGTGGTTCTCCCTCGGCCAGAGCCTCGGGCACACAGACGCGCATACGTCGCAGCCCACCCCCACGCTGATGCCGCAGAAATCGAAGTCGGCCTTCGCCTTGGCCGTCTGCTTGGGCTTGGCGTCGATGTATTCGATGACGTTGTGCGGGCAGACGAGGACGCAGCTGCCGCACTCGCAGCAACTGCCCGCGTCCACCACGTCGTTCATCATGTCTTTGAAGGAATGGTGGTGAAGTTCGCTCAAGGATTCTTTCTCCGGCCTGTTAGCGGGGGCGTTCGGTATTCGAGACGCCCAGGTGGGTTTCCGGGATGAAGTCGCCCGACTTTTGCCCACCGGAGAAGCCGGCGCCGAGCAGCGTCTCGTCATCCAGGCGGGGGTGGCGGTATCTCGGGTCGTCTTCGCGGATGATGTCGTAGGTGGTTGTGCGCTGAACGGGAGTGCGCCCCGCCCCCAGGATGGCGTCGTTGAACTGCCTGGGGCTCAGGCTTTGCCCGTATTCGGAACCCGACTCGCGCGAGATGTTCTCCTCGATCAGCGTTCCGCCCAGGTCGTTCACCCCGAGGGAGAGCGCCTTCTGCGCGGCGTCGATACCGATCTTGGGCCACGCCACCTGGATGTTGGCGATGGTCCCCCGGAAGAAGAGCCGCGCCACGGCATGGAGCCTGAAAATGGTTTCCAGATCCGCCATCTCCTCGATGCCGAACTCCTCGCCCATCTTGTTGTCGTACGGGATGAAGGGGAGGGGAACGAACTCCGTGAACCGACCCTCCCCGTCCGTCTGGAGCGAGTCTTTTTGCATCTTTCGGAGGATATCCATGTGCTCGGCCAGGTCGGCGCTGCTCTCGATGTGGCCGTACATGACGGTGGAAGTCGTCGGGATGCCCACGGCGTGGGCGGTGCGGATGATCTCGCACCACCTCTCGACGGGGATTCTTCCCGGACTGATGAGCTTCTTCACCCTCTCCACGAGTATCTCTGCCGCCGTTCCGGGGACGGAGCCGAGGCCCGCTTCCTTGAGACGCGTGAGCACCACTTCGAGGGGCAGCCGGGTTTTCCGCTGGATGTGGTCGACTTCCGCGGGCGAATAGGCGTGCATGTGGACGCCGGGGATGACTTCGCGCGCGAGCCTGAGCACTTCCTCGTAGCGGTCGATGGATATCTGGGGGTTCAAGCCCCCCTGCATGCAGATTTCGCGCACGCCGAAGTCCCTGGCGCGCTCGAATTTCTCGCGCAGCACGTCGTCGTCGTGCGTATAGGCGTCCGGCGCGTTCGGCCGACGCCAGAAGCCGCAGTACTTGCAGTCGGTGTAGCACACGTTCGTGAAATTCACGTTCGCGTTGATGACGTAGCTCACCTCGTCGCCGACGGTCTTCTTCCTCTCCGCGTCCGCCGTCTCGTAAAGGCGCTCGGTGAGCTCCTCATCCCGCTCGGCGAGCAGGGCGGTCGCGCCCTCGCGCGAGATTTCCTCTCCCGCCTCGAAGGCGTCCAGAATTTCATGGGCGAAAAGGGCGTTCATGCGATCTCCACGGGCAGGGCTTCCTGCGCTTCGCGACGCTCCAGCATCCGTCGGAGCGCGGGCATGGTTTCGGGCGGGCACCAGCCCGCCTCGATGAATTCGTCATACACCGGCATCCTGAGGCGCAGGGCGATGTCCTCCTGATGGAGGGACTGGTCCAGATTCCCCAGCTTGGGCCAGCCGCGGTTCGGGTTGATGTGATCGGGCTCCGGCGCGATGCCGCCGATGTCGTCCGCACCCGCCATGATGAGGCCGAGCAGGTCGTCCACCAGGTTCGGCGGAACCTGTATGTGTACGCCCGGCATGAGCTTTTTGACTTCCGGGATAAGCGCCGCGATATCCTCATCCGGCGGGCGGGTCCACCTGGCCATGGGGGTTAAAGGCTGGGGGTTCAGGGGCTGCAAAATAATCTCCTGGATATGCCCGTAGCGCCCGTGCACCTCGGCGATGGCCTCCAGCGTCTCGACCCGCTCTTCGGGCGATTCCCCGATGCCGACGAGGATTCCCGTCGTGAACGCGACTCCGAGCTTGCCCGCCGCTTCCAGGGAGGCGAGCCGGACCTCGGGCGTTTTCGTCGGCGCCGCCCGGTGGGCGATACGCGTGGCTTCGGCGCTGACGGTCTCCATCATCATGCCCATCGAGACGTTGTAGGGTTTGAGAATCTCGTACTCCCACTCCTCCAGCGTGCCGATGTTGGCGTGGGGCAGCAGGCCGACTTCGAGGCACATCCGGCACACCTCGGCCGTATAGGCGGCGTAGGAGTCATACCCCCATTCCTTGAGCTGGTTCTTGAGGCCCTTGTGGCGGTCGATCCCCTCGCCCGTCATGACGAGCGCCTCGACCACGCCCTGCGCGTAGGCCTGCCGCGCGAGCCGCTCGCACTCCTCCATGGAGAGCAGGAGCGGAACATTGCTGCGGAAGCTGCAATAGCCGCAGTGGTTCACGCACCAGTTCGTGATGGGCAGGGTGAAGTTGAATGAATACGTGACCGTTCTCAGGGCGTTTCTCCGTTTTTATCGAGTCAAGTCCGCAATTTCTCCCGCATCCTATCGGCGAGGGCCGCGTCTGACAAGGCTTGGCTCCCCATGAACGCTAGGCGACGCCCTTTTCCTTTAACGCGGCGATTTCCCCGTCCGACTTGCCGAGCAGGCCGCCGAGGACCTCTTCCGTATGCTCGCCCAGCAGGGGAGGGGGCATGCGGAGTTCGCCGGGCGTGTCCGAGAGCTTCATGGGGTTTCCCATCACCTTCAGGACGCCGGTTCTCGCGTGCTCCATCTCGACGACCATCTCGCGGTGATGGATCTGCGGGTCCGCGCACAACTCCTCTATCGTCCGCACCGGCCCGCAGGGCACGCCCGCGTCCGATACGATTTCGGCCCACTCCGCGCGTGTCCTGGCCCGCATGGTCTCCTCGATCTCGGCTTCGAGTTCATCGCGCCCCGAGACGCGCGCCGCGTTCGTATCCCATTTGGAGTCGTCCGCCAGATCGGCCCTGCCGATGGCGCGGGCGAAGCGCTGCCACAAGGAGTCGTTGGCCGCCGCGACGATGAGTTCCCCGTCCGAGCAGGGAAAATCGCGGTACGGCGCGATGCTCGGGTGGCGGTTCCCCAGCCGACCGGGCGGTGTGCCCGTGGCGAAATAGTTCCCCGCGGCGTGGCTCATCAGCGCGGCCTGTCCATCCTGGATGGCCGTGTCGACGTACTGGCCCTCCCCCGTCTTCTCGCGGGCGATGATGGCCAGCAGAATCCCCTGGGTCGCGAACATGGCGGTGGTGAGGTCGGCGATGGCGATGCCCGTCTTGAAGCCCCCGCCCCCCTCGGCGCCCGTGATGCTCATGAGTCCGCCCTCGCCTTGTAAGAGGATGTCGTAGGCGGGTCTCTCTTTCGAGGGGCCGCTCTGGCCGTAGCCCGAGACGCTGGCGTAGATGAGCCGGGGGTTGAGGGCGTGGCAGGTATCCCAGTCGAAGCCGAGCCGCTCGATGGCGCCGGGCCGGAAGTTCTGGATGAGGATGTCCGACTTCTCGACGAGCCCCCTTAAGATTGACTTTCCCTCTTCGGCCTTCAGGTTGAGCGTCAGGCTTTTCTTGTTCCTGTTCACGGACTGGAAATAGCTGCTCTCGCCCCCCTCGTAAAAAGGCGGCCAGCCGCGCGTGTCGTCTCCGCCGACGGGGTTTTCGACCTTGATGACTTCGGCGCCCATGTCGCCGAGCATCATGGTGCAGAACGGCCCCGCCAGTATTCTGGAAAGATCGAGGACGCGAATCCCCTCAAGCGGCATACTCATGGAATCTCTCAGGCTCCTTGTTCAGTGAGTGTTATCGGTTCCCAAGCGCTTCGAGCATCTTCTCCAGCACGTGCTCGACCGGCATCTGCGTGCCGGTCCAAAGCTCCCAGCCAAGCGCCCCCTGGTGCAAAAGCCAGCCGACCCCCGAGACGGCGCGCGCGCCTCTCCGGCGGGCGGCCTTCAGGAACGGGGTGTCGAGCGGGTTGTAGACCGCATCGGCGCAGATGCTCTCAGGCGGTATGTATTCCTCGGGCAGGGGGCAGGCCGCCTCTCTCTCCTTATCGCCGGTCATCCCCAGGCTCGTCGTGTTGACGATAATATCCCGCCCCCGGGCGGCGGTTTCAAGCTCATCCAGACCGCCTCCGCCGATTTCGACGCCCGGAAAGTGCGATTTCACCTCGCTTGCCAGCGAGGCGGCTTTTTCCGCCGTGCGGTTGCGAATCTCGACGTGCGCGGCGCCTGTTTGCGCGAGCTTGATGGCGATGGCCCGCGCGGCGCCGCCAGCACCGAGGAGCAGGCATCTTTTCCCTTCAGGAGATACCCCCGTTTCCTCTTCCAGGGAGCGCAGCCAGCCCGCGCCGTCGGTGTTGTGGCCCTTGAGTTTGCCGCCCTCCTCGAAGGTCACCATGTTCACCGCGCCCATGAGCCTCGCATCCTCACTCAACTCGTCCACCAGCCGGAAGGTGGCCACCTTGTGGGGGATGGTGACGCAAAAGCCCGCGAAACCCATCGCCGCCGCCCCGCGCACCGCTTCTTCGTAGCGGTCCGGGTGAACCTCGTAGGCCTGGAAGCGGTAGGGCAGGCCCAGCGCCTGCGCCGCCGCGTTGTGCATGACGGGCGAGAGCGTATGCCCCAGGGGGTAGCCGAAGATGGCGAGCGTCTTCTCGAGCGGCATGGGTTCCTCAAGAGATTCGGGGTTCGCTTCCACTGCGTTCGTTGTGGCGCGAATCAGAGATACGCTAAAGTAGCGCGCATCACAACATCCCGAGACGCTTAGCGCCCGTTTTTCTTAAGTGTAAAGTCATTATTCGAGGAGACGGATTCGATGTCCACCGTTCAGGCCGCCACGATTCTACAGCCGGGCGAAATCGCCCTGCGCGAATACCCCATGCCCGAGATTGAGGACGACGCCCTTTTGATGCGGGTGGCCGCCGTCGGCGTCTGCGGTTCGGACAAGCACATGTACGGGGGGAACCTGGATCTAGCGTGGCCGGTGATCCCGGGCCATGAGTTCAGCGGGGTCGTCGAGAAATTGGGGCCGCAGGCGAATGCGAACATGAAGATCGTGGGCGGCCCCATCGAGGAGGGCGACGCCATCACCGTGGCGCCGGGCAGCCAGGCGTGCGGAAAATGCTGGTTCTGCATTCACACGCCGCACCGGCCCCAGTTGTGCCCGAACCGCACGGTCTTCGGCTTCCGCTCCTCCGCCGAGGCGCCGCACCTTTTCGGGGCGTTTTCCGAATACATGTATATTCCCGGAAATTCCTTCGTCCTGAAGCTGCCCGAGGGCCTCTCGCTCGAGCGGGCCACGCTCTGCGAACCCCTGGCCGTGGCCCAGAGGGCGGCGGGGCGCTCGCTCTCGCCGGGCATCCCCTACGCGGGGGAGGGGTTCGGCGTGGGCGCGCGCTGCGCCGTCATGGGCGTCGGCCCCATCGGGCTGCTGGTGGTGGCCGCTCTCAAGACGATGGGGGCGGGCGAGATCATCGCGGTGGACATGACCGAGGAAAGGCTCGCGTTCTCGAAAAAATTCGGCGCCACGAAGACGGTGAGCCTGGCGGCGCTCACGCCGGAAGAGAGAAAAGAGCAGATCCTCTCCTGGACGGACGGCGTGGGGCCCGACGTGGTCGTCGAGGCGGCGGGCGTTCCCGCGGCCTTCGCCGAGGGGCTGGACATCGTCCGCCGGGGCGGGAAGCTGGTGGAGGTCGGGCACTACGGCGACCCGGGCGGGGTGGAGATCAGGCCCCACCAGGTGTGCAACAAGGACGTGGACATCTGCGGCTCATGGGCCTATCCCCAGGTGCAGTTCGAGCCGGCGATGGACATGCTCCTGAGAACGGACCTGCCGATTGACGACATCTTCACCCACCGCCTGCCCCTCTCCCAGGTGCAGGCGGGCATCGAGGTCACCGGAACGGGGGAGTGCCTGAAAGTCCTGCTCAAGCCGGATTAGGCCTTTCTTACGGGGGCTGTTGAGAAACCCCGATTAACGAGGATTTGACTCGTCCAATGAAAGAGCAAGATTCACTCCCCCCTTGAGGGGGAGTCGAAGAGCTAAGGGCGTAAGCCCGCAAGCGATTCGGTGGGGGGTATAATTCGGAGTGCCGATAAAACGCGATTCACCCCCCACCGATTCAGCCTTCGCACAAACCGCTCGGCTTCATCGACTCCCCCTCAAGGGGGGAGTGATTTTTCTCTCTCGTCGGTCGGTTACATACGACAAATCCAGAGTTCCGGACTATTTCAACAACCCATCACGGAGGCGGGATGGAGTCAAAATCCATTTCGAGCAGGTTGAGCGTCTCGGCGCGCTCGCAGTCATCAAGGTCGAGGTCGTCGAGTTTTTCCAGTCCCGCGAGCATGTTCGAGACGCCCTGTGCGAGTCCCTCCGGCGAGATCTTATCCCTGTCGATCGCATAGCCCATGGTCTTCGCCATGGCGAGGGTGTGGGCGGCGGCTTCTGTTTCCGATGCTTCCTGGGATGAGGAAGCGGAGCCTTCGTCCAGGAATGGTTCGGGAGGCGGCTGCTCGTCGACTTCGGGCGGGCGCATCTTCCACAGCGGATTGTCGTCTTCCAGCGCCTTGCCGATGCGGAACAGACGCGCCTCATCCCCCCATCTTCCCGCTATCTGGAGGCCGACGGGCAGGCCCGCTTTCGTGAACCCGCAGGGGACCTGGAGGACGGGGTTGCCGATGGTGCTGAAGGCGGCCGTGTTGTCGCTCACTATCGGCCACATCTTCATGCCGTCGAGACAATCCGCGATGGTGGGCGGCGCGATTGCGACGGTGGGCGTGAGCACGGCGTCCACACGTCTGAAAACCTCCGCCGCCTGCCGGATGAAGAAAGTTCGCGCCTTTTGCGCCTGCACGTAGCGCCAGCCCGGAATGAAGAGACTGTACTCGAAGAAATCCGCCCCGGGGGAGACGTACCCGTCCCGGTGGTTTTCGAGGAATTTGCGGTGGTATTCCGCACCCTCGGGCCCCACGGTTGCGGCGTAGGCCACCTGGCCGAGCCTCGCCCAGGGGATTTCCACCTCTATGATTTCCGCCCCCAGCTTCTCGAACCGGGCGATGCTCTCGCGGACGACCGCTTCGGCTTCTGCGTCCTCGCCCGGCCAGAAGTGGTTCGTCGGAACGCCCAGCGTCATGCCGCGCACGCCCTCGTTCATATTTCCCAAAAAATCAGGCGCGGGCCTGGTTCCCGTCGTCGGGTCTTTGGGGTCGGGACCTGCGATGGCTCCCAGGATGAGGGCGGCGTCCTCCACCGTGCGCGCGAGGGGACCCACGTTGTCGAAGCTCAGACCCAGCGGCACGGCCCCCGCCCGGCTCACCCGGCCATAGGTGGAGCGGATACCCACCAGATTGCAGAACGAAGCGGGCAGGCGCACCGAGCCGCCCGTGTCGGAGCCGAGCGCGGCAGCCGCCATCCCCGCCGCCACGCAGGCGGCCGAGCCGCTGCTGCTTCCCCCGGGCGTGTGTTCGAGGCTCCAGGGGTTTCGCGCCGGGCCGAACGCGCTGTTCGCCCCGGTGCCGCCGCGCGCGAATTCCTGCAGGTTCGTCTTCCCGACGATCACCGCCCCGGCATCTATAAGTCTGCGCACGCAGTCCGCCGTCTCGAGCGCCGCGGTTTTTCCGAGAATCCGGCTGCCCGCCGTGGTCGGGTGGCCCTCCAGGTCGAACAGGTCCTTGAGTGCTATGGGAATCCCGTGGAGTGGCCCCCGGTAGTTTCCCCCGGCGATTTCTGAATCCAGCCGCCCTGCCTGTTCCCTGGCGAGATCGAATGTGGTCTTTATAAATGCGTTGATGGTCGGGTCGGCGGCCTCGATTCTGGCGACGTGGCTTTCGAGCACCTCGCTCGGCTTCGCTTCGCCGTTTTGGATCAATGAGGCCAGTTCCGTGATGGGGCGGTGCAGCAGTTCGTCGGGTTTCATGAAAACTCTCCAAAGGGGTTTCGTTGGTTTCGGGCGATTATATTCCAGGTGACGGAGGAGCAGAAACGAAGTCGCGCACTCATCCCAAATTGCGATGACCCCCCTGATGGGGGTTGTTGAAAAAGTTTCCCCAAGGAGTTGCTGATTCCCCCCCAATCGAGAATGTTCACCGTCATTCCGGCGAAAGCCGGAATCCATTTTTTACGCCTTTCGCCTCTCGTCCGGGTTCCCGCGCATCGGCGGGGAATGAAACACCGCTGTGTATTCACCCACATCCGTAAATGGATTCCGGGCAATCCCTCCCTCCTCGGTCGGCATTGATTGCCGGAATGACGAGCAAAACCGCACCGCCTCATCCTGAGTAGCGGCGAAGCCGGATATCGAATGTCAATCGCACCCAATTCGGAAGTGATTGCGCCGCCCGGTGCGAGTTCCTCGCCCTTCGATACAAACGCTCCTTTCTCAGTCGCGTTTGACCTTCGGCGTCTACTCAGGGCGAGGAAAGAGGCGTTGGCGGTTTCCGGTGGACGCATACGGGGCTTTTTCAACAACCCATGATGCACCTGTCAGGTCACCAGGGGAAGCCTCCCCCGCTTGGCAAGCGCCGCCATCAGGGGTAAAAGCACATCACCTGAGACGATGAAAGCAAAGGAGATTTTCATGAAACTCTACCGGACGATTCTCTTCGCTCCCGGCAACAGGGAGAGAATGCTCGCGAAAGTCGGCAAGGCCGGGGCCGACGCCGTCGTTCTGGACCTGGAAGACGCGGTTCCCGCCGATGAGAAGGATTCGACGCGCGCCGCGCTCGACGCGGCGGTCAAGACGATAGCCGAAGAAGACGGGGCGGACGTTTTCGTGAGGGTGAATCCGCTGGACGACGTCACGGGTTTTTCCATCGCCTGCGGGCCTGAGGACATCGCGGCGGTGGTGGGGCCTGCGCTGCGGGGAATCGTGCTGCCCAAGGCGGAGAACGCCGGCCAGATACTCGCGGCGGACAGGCTGCTTCGCGATGCGGAGAGAGCGGCGGGCTGTGAGGCGGGGAGCGTTCATCTGCTCGCCATCCTCGAAAACGCCAAAGGTGTGGAGGACGCCTTCTCCATCGCCTCCGCCGATACGGGGGAGCGTCGTTTCCAGCTCGCCTTCGGGGCGGGGGATTACACTAACGATCTGGATACCGAATGGCCGCGCGATGAGTTCACCTTCGACTACCCGCGCTCGCGCATCGCGGTGGCCTCACGATCCGCGGGACTCGAGAAGCCGCTCGACACGGTATGGATTGCGCTGGACGATCAGGAAGGCCTCGCGGCGAGCGCCGTGCGGTGCCGCGCGCTCGGCATGTTCGGCAAGTTCTGCATCCATCCCAAGCAGGTGGAGATCGTGAACCACGCCTTCACGCCGACGAAAGAAGAGGTCGAAAAGGCGCGCGAGGTGGTCGTCGCTTTTGCAGAAGCGGCGGCGCGCGGGGAGGCGAGCGTCTCCGTCGGCGGGCGCATGATCGACTATCCCGTGGTCGAGGCGGCGGAAAAAGTCATCGCCCTGGCCGGTGATTTCGGAACCAAGGATTGACGCGACAAAACGAGGGGATGACATGAAATTCGGCATGTTCGTCATGAACCAGCACGCCTTGGGGGACGACCCCGCGCAGCGCTGGGAGGAGCATCTGGAGCAGGTGCGCCTCATCAGGGACCTGGGCTTTCACAGCGTGTGGTGCGGCCAGCACTACCTCACCGAGGGCGTGTGGATGATGCAGACCTGGCCGAGCGTCGCACAGGTGGCCGCCCACGCGGGCGATATGACCGTCGGCACGGGCATCCTGCTACTCGCGCTTCACAATCCGGTGGACGTGGCGGAGCAGGTCGCCACGCTCGACGCCATGACGAAGGGCCGCTTCGTGCTCGGCGTGGGGCTGGGCTACCGCGAACCCGAATACCGCGCGTTCGGCCTCACGAAGCCTTACCGCGTGAAGGCGTTCGAGGAGAAACTCGAAGCCGTCACCCGCCTGCTGGAGGAGGGAACGCTCGATTATGAGGGCGAGGTGGTAAAGCTCGAGGACGTCAATCTCACCATGCGGCCCATCCAGAAGCCCAGGCCGCCCATCTGGATAGCGGCGAACGGCGACGGCGCGGTGAAGCGCGCGGCCAGGATGGGAGAGGCGTGGTTCCTGAACCCCCACGCGCGCTTCGACACCCTGAAGCGCCAGATGGAGATGTTCCACGAAGAGCGCGAGGCCCACGGCAAGGGCGCGCCCGATGCGACGCCGGTGATCAAGGAGATGTTCATCGGCGCGGACAGGGAGAGCGCCTTTCGCGAATGCGCGGATTACCTGGCGGTGAAATACGACGTTTATGTGAAGTGGGGCCAGAGCGAGGCGCTGCCGAGCAGCGACACGCTCCGGATGCCGCTCGACGAGCTTCGCTCCGACAGGTTCCTCATCGGTTCGGCGGAAGACGTGGCCGAGGATATCGCGCGCCACCGCGAAGAACTGGGCGTGGACCACATGGCGTTCCGGGTGCAGTGGCCGGGGATGCCGCAGGAACTCGTCCTGAGGACGCTCGAGCGCTTCGCCAAAGAGGTGATGCCCGCGTTCGTCTAGGATTCAGTGCGATTTTCTCCGAGCGGTAGTCCGCAAGAGGAGGACGCCATGCCGAAAGAGGAATCCGCATCCTCTGAAAACCCGGATATGCACGAATTCTTCGCCGGGGACCCGGCGGCGGCGGACCGCGCCTTTTTCGGACGGGAATCCTGTCTCGACCGGCGCGGCTTTCTGCGGGGCGCGGGGCTTGCCGCCATGACGGCGATGGTGGGGGCGGCGATCCCGTTTCACCGCAACATGCCGGCGGGCCTCATTCCGGCGGCATTCGCCGGCGAGAGCGTGCTGGTCGGGAAGGACGGCCTGACGCTGCTGAACGAGCGGCCGCTCAATGCCGAAACCCCGCCGCATCTGCTCGATGACCCGATCACCCCGACATCCCGGCACTTCATTCGCAACAACGGCGTTCCGCCCGCTGAAGCGTCAGCGGACGCCTGGACCCTCACCGTCGATGGCCTCGTGGAACGCCCCGTGACCTTGTCGATCGCCGAGTTGCGCTCGAGGTTCGAAGTCGTCACGAAGGCCCTCGTCATCGAATGCGGGGGCAACGGACGGGCCTTCTTCAAACCGCCGGTGAAGGGCACCCAGTGGACCCACGGCGCGGTCGCCTGTTCGGAGTGGACGGGGGTGCGGCTCAAGGACGTGCTGGCGGCGGCCGGCGTGCGGCCCGGCGTCGTCTACACCGCCCACGTCGGCGCTGACGGGGACCTCTCCGGTGAGCCCGGCAGGCTGCCCATCTCGCGCGGCGTGCCGATCGCCAAGGCGATGACGGAGGGCGTGCTCATCGCCTTCGGCCAGAACGGCGGCCCGATTCATCCGATGAACGGGGCGCCGCTGCGGCTCGTCGTCCCCGGCTGGCCGGGGTCGTGCTCCCAGAAATGGCTGCGCCGCATCTACCTCCGCGACGTCGTGCATGACGGCCCCAGGATGACCGGCGCCTCCTACCGCGTGCCGCGATACAGGATCGAACCGGGCGAGAAGGTGGAGGAGAAAGATTTCGTCATCATCGAGCGGATGCCCGTCAAATCGCTGATCACCCACCCCGCGAACGGGGCGGCGGCGGGGCGCGCCGTGGAGGTGCGCGGCCATGCCTGGTCGGGAGACCGGACGGTCGCCTCGGTCGAGCTCTCCCATGACTTCGGCGCGACCTGGGAGCCGGCTGCGCTGGACGCCCCCGTGAACGACGGCGCCTGGCAGAACTTCCGCGCCGACGTAAAACTTCCCGAGGCCGGGTACTACGAGATCTGGGCGCGGGCGACCGACAGCGCGGGAGTGATGCAGCCCCACGCCATCGACTGGAACCCGAAGGGATACCTCAACAACACGATGCACCGGGTCGCGCTTCGGGTGTCGTGAAGAGGTGATGCCCGCGTTCGTCTAGGTTTCAGAGAGTTCCTTCAGCACGTCTTTCAGCGCCGCCTTGTCCTCGATGCCGAGACCGGGCAGGTCGGGAAAGCCCACGCAGCCGTCTTCCACCGCCACGGAGTCGGCGAAGCCGTTGAAGGGCTTGAACACGTCGGGGTAGGACTCGCTGCCTCCCAGGCCCAGCCCGCCCGCGATGTTGAGCGAGAGCTGGTGTCCGCCGTGGGGGATGAACGAGCGGGCCGACCAGCCGTGCTCCTCCGCCATATCCAGCGTTCTCAGGTATTCCACCAGGCCGTAGCTCAGCGCGCAGTCGAACTGCAGGATGTCCACGCCCGGGCGCATCCCCCCGTAGCGGATCAGGTTTCTCGCGTCCTGGGTGGAGAAGAGGTTCTCGCCCGTCGCCATGGGCTTGTCGTAATGCCGGGCGAGTTCGGCCTGAAGCGCGTAATCGAGCGGGTCGCCCGCCTCCTCGTACCAGTGGAGGTCGTAGGGCGCGAGCGCCTCCGCGTAGGCGATAGCGGTTTCCAGATCGAATTTCCCGTTGGCGTCCACCGCGAGGTTCCGCCCCTCGCCCACGACCTCGAGCACCGCCTCGATTCTCCTCAGGTCGTCGTCGAGCGCCTCACCGCCGATCTTCATCTTGACGGTGGTGTAGCCGCGATCGAGATAGCTCCTCATCTCGTTCTGGAGGGCTTTCAGGTCCTTGCCCGGGTAGTAATAGCCCCCGGCGGCGTAGACGGATACCTTCTCATCGCACGCTCCGCCGCGATAGGTGTCCGCGAGGTGGCGGTAGAGCGGTTTCTCCTCGATCTTGGCCACCATGTCCCAGACCGCCATGTCGATAATGCCCACGGCGACGGAGCGGTCGCCGTGCCCGCCGGGCTTTTCATTCTTCATCATGCAGTCCCAGATTTTAGATGGCTCGAAGTTCGAGCCTTCCTCGTTCAGCAGCGACTCGGGCTCCGCTTCCCGGAGCCTGGGGATGAAGCGCTCGCGCAAAAGCCCCTGCTGGGCGTAGCGCCCGTTCGAGTTGAAGCCGAAGCCGACGACGCGCTTGCCGTCGCGCACCACGTCCGTGACGAGGGCGGCGACGCTCACCGTCATCAGGGAAAAATCGATGAACGCGTTTCTCAGGTCCGATTGAATGGGAACCACCGTCTCGCGGATGTCGATGATCTTCAAGATTCTCTCCCGTTTCGATTTGGCGTTGCGCTTCTCGTGAACGCGGGGATTCTACAGCCTGTCCGGGGCAAAGGTGAAGCGGAGCCGGGCGCCGCGAAAGCCTTGAAACAGGCGAAGGGCGATTCAACCCGGTTTTTGAAGGCCCGTGTAATAAAACCACAACAAAAATCGGGTATGATGCTCCCTGGCATGGTGGTTACGTTTGACGGCTCGCGATTTTGCGCATCGCGGGGGATGAAATTTTTCAGGTGAGGGAAAGATGGATCAGCCGGAAGGGCGCCTGGGCGCCGAATGGATGGATGGGGGCGTGCGGTTTTCCCTTTTCTCGGAACACGCGGAGGGGGTCGAGCTTTGCCTGTTCGAGGCGGATGACCCCGGCAGGGAGACGGCGCGGGCTCCTCTCGAACGGCATGGCGACGTCTGGCGCGTGGAGATGGAAGGCCTGGGGGCGGGGCAGCCCTATGGATTCCGCGTCCACGGCCCCTATGCGCCCGCGCATGGACATCGCTTCAACGGTTACAAGGTGCTGCTGGACCCTTATGCGCGGGCGATCGCGGGCGGCGTTCACTGGTGCGAGGAGATGTACGCCTACCGGGATGGCGACATCCACCACTTCGACGCAAGGGACAACGCCCACGCGGCGCCCAAGAGCGTGCTCGTGGATTCTTCCTTCGATTGGGAGGACGTCTCCGCGCCCGGCACGCCCTGGTCTGACACCATCGTCTACGAGCTGCACGTCAAAGGCTTCACCATGCGGCATCCCGACGTGCCCGAAGAACTCCGGGGCACGTATTCGGGTCTGGCCCACCCTGCCGTGGTCGAATACCTGAAAGATCTGGGCGTGACGGCCATCGAGCTTCTGCCCGTTCATCACCGGGTCTCGGAGCAGCGTCTCCAGATGCTGGGGCTTTCCAATTATTGGGGGTACGCGACGCTCGGCTTTTTCGCGCCCGATGCGCGCTTTTCCAGCCGCGGCGACAGGGGCGGGCAGGTCGATGAGTTCAAGGAGATGGTGAAGGCGTATCACCGCGCGGGGATCGAGGTGATTCTCGACGTGGCCTACAACCACACCGGGGAGGGGGATTCCAGGGGGCCGCACCTCTCTTTTCGCGGGCTCGACAACAGGGTCTATTACCGCGTGAAGCCTGAGGATAAAATCCGCTACGTCGACACCACCGGCTGCGGCAATTCGCTGAACGTCTCGCACCCGATGGTCTTGCGCCTCGTCGTGGACAGCCTGCGCTACTGGGCGGAGGAATTTCACGTCGATGGCTTCCGGTTCGATCTCGCTCCCACCCTCGCGCGGACCGGGAGTGCCTTCGACCCCGAATCGGCGTTTTTCAAGACGATTTCGGACGACCCGGTACTCTCGAAGCGCAAGCTCATCGCCGAGCCCTGGGATTTGGGCGAGGAGGGCTATCAACTGGGGAATTTCCCGAAGGGCTGGACGGAGTGGAACGGTGCGTTCCGGGACGCGGCGCGCCGGTTCTGGCGCGCGGATTTCAACCAGGCGGCGGAGTTCGCCACGCGCCTGACGGGGAGCAGCGACGTTTTCGAGGCCGGCGAGCGTTCACCCCAGGCGAGCCTGAACTTCGTCGCCTGCCACGACGGGCTCACGCTCGAGGATCTGGTGAGCTTCCAGCACAAGCACAACGAAGCGAACGGGGAGGGCAACAAAGACGGCGCGGATGATGACCACAGCTGGAACGGCGGGGTGGAGGGCCCGACGGACGACCCCTTCGTATCGACCATGCGCGCGCGGCGCCAGAAGAATATGCTCGCGAGCCTGTTCCTCGCCCAGGGCGTGCCGATGCTCCAGGCGGGAGACGAGTTCGGACGCACGCAGTCCGGGAACAACAACGCCTATTGCCAGGACAACGAGACCTCCTGGGTGGACTGGGAACTGGCGGAAAAAAACGGGAACCTGCTCTCTTTCGTCAAACACCTGATCCGCTGGACCGGGTCCCAGACGGCGTTTCGGCGGATGGAGATTTTCCCGAAAAGAAGCCTGCACGGGACGGACAGGCCCGGGATCGTCTGGCTTCACCACCTGGGCCATGAAATGAGCGCCGAAGAGTGGGATGTGCACTTCATGAAGTGTTTCGGCTTCAGGCTGAGAGAGGCGCCGGGCGGCGAACATTTTTCTCGGCTTGGCCCCAGGAATCGTGATATTTTCATGGTTCTCATGAACGCGCATCATGAGGCGATACCCTTCTTTTTCCTCGATGAAGACAGACAGAAGAGGTGGACGGTGGTGATGGATACATCCCAGGTCGATGAAAAAGGCTGGACCTGGCGGATCCACTCGGGCGATTCCTACCATCTCGCCGGAGAGTCGCTGGTCCTGCTGAGGGGCCGCAACGAACCGCCCGTGGCGCGGGGGGAACCGATCCTGTGAGCATCGTCCATTACCCTGCGCTTTCCTACATCACGGATTACGACATCTACCTCTTCAACCAGGGCTCCCACTTCACCTTGTACGATAAAATGGGCGCGCACCCCATGACGGTGGACGGGGAGGAGGGCGTTCACTTCGCCGTATGGGCGCCGAACGCGGATTCCGTGAGCGTCATCGGGGATTTCAACGGCTGGGACGAGGAGCGTCACCCGCTGGCTCCGGTGGAAAGCTCGGGCATATGGGCGGGGTTCATCCCGGGCGTGGGAACGGGTGAGGTATACAAATACCGGATTCATTCGCCGTTCGGGGATTATCGCGTCGAGAAGGCGGATCCTTTCGGGTTCTACAGCGAGGTTTCCCCCAAGAGCGGCTCGGTCGTCTGGAATCTCGATTACGAATGGGGGGATGGAAACTGGATGGAGTGCCGGGGCGCGTGCAACGGCCGCGAAGCGCCCATTTCCATCTATGAGCTTCATATCGGCTCCTGGCGGCGGGCGCCGCATGAGGAGGACCGGCCCCTCACCTACAGGGAGCTGGCTCCCCAACTCGCCGAGCACATGCTCCACATGGGGTTCACCCACGTGGAATTCCTGCCGGTGATGGAGCACCCCTTCAACGGTTCGTGGGGATACCAGATCACCGGCTTCTTCTCTCCCACGAGCCGCTTCGGGACGCCGCAGGACCTGATGTATCTCATCGATTATCTCCACCAGCGCGGCCTGGGCGTGATACTCGACTGGGTGCCCTCGCACTTTCCCACGGACGGGCACGGGCTGGGCTTTTTCGACGGGACCCACCTCTACGAACACGCCGACCCCAGGCTGGGGTTTCATCCCGACTGGCAAAGCCACATCTTCAATTACGGGCGCAACGAGGTCGCCGCCTTCCTCATAAGCAGCGCCATGTACTGGCTGGAGTATTTCCACGCCGACGGGCTGCGCGTCGACGGCGTGGCCTCCATGCTCTATCTCGATTATTCGAGAAAAGAGGGCGAGTGGCTTCCCAACGAAGAGGGGGGCCGGGAGAACCTCGAGGCCATCTCTTTCCTCAGGCGGCTGAACACGGAAGTCTATCGCCGCTTTCCCGACGTGCAGACCATCGCGGAAGAATCCACTTCCTGGCCGATGGTATCGAGACCCGTGGATACGGGGGGGCTGGGTTTCGGCATGAAGTGGGACATGGGCTGGATGCACGATTCGCTCGAATACATGAAAAAAGACCCCGTTCACCGCAAATTTCACCACAACCTCCTCACGTTCCGGATGCTCTACGCCTACAACGAGAATTTCGTGCTGCCGCTCTCCCACGACGAGGTGGTGCACGGCAAGAGTTCCCTGCTCGGGAAAATGCCGGGAGAGGGCGTGCGGAAATTCGCGAACCTTCGCGCGCTCTACGGGCTGATGTTCGCCCAGCCCGGCAAGAAGCTCCTCTTCATGGGCGGGGAATTCGGCCAGTGGCGCGAATGGAACCACGACGGCGCGCTCGACTGGAACCTCGCCCAGGAGCCTTTACGAGCGGGGCTGATGAAGTGGGTGCGCGACCTGAACGCCTTCTACCATCAGGAGCGCGCCCTGTTCCGGAGGGATTACGACCCGCGTGGGTTCAAGTGGGTGGCGGCGGATGCGGCCGACGACAGCGTGCTGGGCTTCGTGCGGATCGCCACGGAGGATGAACCCATGCTGCTCGTGGCGGCGAACCTGACGCCCGTGCCCCGGACGGGTTACCGGATGGGGGTTCCCGCCGACGGCGATTGGATCGAGGTGCTGAACAGCGATTCGGAGATCTACGGCGGCGGCGGGGTGGGGAATCCCGACGGCTGCCACGCGGCGGCGGCGCCCCTGAACGACCAGCCCTATTCGATAGAGATCACGCTGCCCCCCCTCGCGGTCGTTTACCTGAGAGAGACGCATTAGGCGGGGGAGAACCCCCGCACGCGCCCGAGGCGGGGCTGTTCAAAAAGTCCCCCCCTCAGGGGATAAAGGCAACCCCCTTTGTCGGGGCCGTTGAAAAAGCTCCCTGTTCAAGGGGTGGAGGAGATGCTCCTTTCGCCCTGAAAACCAACCCCCCCTACCCCCCCTTGTCAGAGGGGCAAGAAAGAGCAAAACCCCCCTCAGCCCGACGAGGGCGCATCGCCTTTTTTACCCCCCTTGTCGGGGTTGTTGAAAAACCCCGAGGAGAGAGGAATCACTCCCCCCTTGAGGGGGAGTCGAAGAGCTGAGGGCGTAAGCCCGAAAGCGATTCGGTGGGGGGGATAATTCAGATGGCGATAAACACATTTCACCCCCCACCGAATCGGCCTTCGTAAAAAACGCTCGGCCTCTTCGACTCCCCCTCAAGGGGGGAGTGAAATTCAAAAACTTGCGCTCAACCAAAATCGCTCCACGGGACTTTTTCAACAGCCCTGACAAGGGGGGTAGGGGGGGGGTTGCCTTTGTATTTGATTTTCTGATTGGTTCCCACCGATAACGGGGAGATGGAAAGCCGGTGTATTGTCTTTCTGCCTGAAAATGGATTCCGGTCAATCCCTCCTTTATCAGTCGGGACTGATGCCGGAATGACGACGGTGGTGAATACCAACCGGGGAGGACTATTTCAACAGCCCCTTGTCGGAGGGGTTGGGCGCTTCGCGAAGCGCCCCTACGGAGAAACGAAAACGCAATATTTTATCAGAGGCGGACCCGCCTGTCCGCCCTGTTTGTTTCTAATACAGGTCCGTCTTGTACCTCTCCTGGATGCCCTTGTTGAGTTCCTCTCCGTCGCCGTAGTCGTCTTCGGCTATCTGATCGGAGAGCATCTGCCCCATCGAGGGGAAAGACTTTCTTTCGATGTGTTTTTCCGCGTTCCAGAGGTCCGCGCGGATGAGGGCCTTTCCGCAGTGGAGATACACGTCGTCCACGTCGACGATCATCGCAGACCGGGGCAGCCTGCCCTTCACCGAGTGCGGTTCGAGGACTTCGGGGTCGGTGGTGATGCGCGCGCGCCCGTTCACGCGCAGCGTCTCGCACATGCCGGGCACGAGGAAGAGGAGGCCGACGTGGTTGTTCTCCACGATGTTGCTCATGGTGTCGACGCGGTTGTTGCCCGGCCTGTCGGGGATGATCAGGGTGCTGTCGTCGAGCACCTTGACGAATCCGGCCGGGTCTCCCTTGGGTGATGCGTCCGCGCCTTCCGCCGTGGCGGAGGAAATGACCATGAACGGAGAGAGCGCGATGAAGTTCCTGGCGTGCTCGTCGAGCTTCGCCATCTGTTTCTTGACGCTGCGCTCGTTGGCCGGGCCGTAGAACTCGCGAAGCTCTTCTTTCGTTTCTATTTTGGACGCTGTCTTCTGCTCCATCGAATCGTCTCCCCTATACGTAGATAATGATACATATATTAAACTTTTATTCGCGGTTTTCAAGCTAGCAAGAAAAATTGGCGGTTTTTAGAGAAAGTTGTGTATTTTTATGAAGCAGTGTTGGATATTGATTTAAGTAGATTGGATTATTTTTGAGCAGTTTGGATGTTTGGTTGATTTTTTATCGTTGCATGCTTACCAAGATTCGTCATATTTTATTTCTGTTGGAAAATTGGTCCCAAAACTCTCGTTTGGAGGTCAATCGAAATGAAAATATATCGCCTGAGCAAAACATTGTTTTTGATCGTATTTATCGTTTGTTCTGGTGCGTATCAGCTTGCGGAGAGCGGGTTAAAGGAAGGGGTGGCCGCATACGAAAGGCAGGATTACGCTTCGGCACTGAAAGAGTTTAGATTGCTTGCGAAGGCGGGAGACGCAACGGCGCAGTTTTACCTGGGCGCAATGTATGACTCAGGAGAGGGTGTTCCTCGGGACTTTGGAGAGGCGGCGCAATGGTATCGAAAAGCGGCAGAGAATAACGTGAAACAAGCGCAGTATAATCTGGGTGTAATGTATGAGAAGGGAGAAGGAGTTACCCAAAACTATAAGGAAGCGACGCGATGGTACCGAAAAGCTGCGGAGAGGAACTTCGTACGCGCGCAGTATAATTTGGGCATGATGTATAAAGAAGGGCGCGGAGTTTCCATAGATTATAGAGAAGCGGCGCTATTGCTCCGACAAGCGGCGGAACAGAACTTAAAAAGAGCGCAGTTTCATCTGGGCATGATGTATGAGAAAGGGCAAGGCGTTCCCCAGGATTATGTGTTGGCGCTCATGTGGTACCAACTCGCTGGCCCGCGGTCTTGGCAGGCGGTTCAAAGGTTGAACGCCCTTTCGAAAAAGGTGCCGCCCATTTTAAAAGAAATGGCTTTTCGCCGTGCCAAAGAATGGTTGAACGATAGAGCTAGTAAATAATGTAAAAGTATGGTTTCGGTTGCATGACTCCTCGCCTGTTAGAGAGGGCTAATACCGGCGGATTCAGTTGGAGGCGCCACCCGGATTCGAACCGGGGAATAAAGGATTTGCAGTCCTCTGCCTTACCACTTGGCTATGGCGCCGGGGTGTCGGGGCGTGACGCCCGAAATCAAGAATCTTTATTATCCTACCTGAACCGGCGTTGTCCAGCGAGCGGCGGTTTTCTCACTCGATGTCCATACCGCTCTCCCGATAGGCGAGCGCGCGGCTTTTGGATTAGACTGGCCTTCCAGGGCCCGTCATTCCCCGGGAAGCGCGGACGTGACGGGATGGAGGAGGGCGGTTCGCGAACCGCCCCTGCGGCCGCCGCAGCGAAAACCGGGGCGGCCGGGTTTTCACTCATTCACGGGAGGGGTTCATGCCGGCGCACCCAGCAGTGGAAAACGCGCCCGCGCATGCGGATTCCGCCTTCATGCGCGCCTGCCGGGGGCTGCCCAACGCGAGGACGCCCGTCTGGCTCATGCGTCAGGCGGGCAGGTACATGCGCGAGTACCGCGCCGTGCGCGAGAAGGTCTCCTTCATCGAGCTTTGCCGCACGCCCGATCTGGCCGCCGAGGTCGCCGTCACGGCCTTAGACGCCATCGGTGCGGACGCCGCCATCCTGTTCTCGGACATTCTGCTCATCCTGCAACCCATGGGCATGGACCTGGAATACCCGGAGGGCGGCCCCGTTCTCCACAACCCGGTCCGGGAGGCTCGGGACGTGGAGCGGTTGAGAGAAGCGGAGCCGCGCGAGAGCCTCGGCTTTGTCTTCGAGGCGGTCCGGAAGACCAGGGAGGGGATGAACCCCGCCCTTCCGCTCATCGGCTTTTGCGGCGCGCCCTTCACGCTGGCGTCGTACATGATCGAAGGCGGCGGCTCGCGCAATTTCGAGAATACCAAGAGGCTCATGTACGCCGATTCGGGCGCGTGGCACGCGCTCATGGAAAAACTCGTGCGCGGGCTGAGCGTCTACCTGAACGAACAGATTCGCGCGGGCGCGCAGGCGGTGCAGATTTTCGACAGCTGGGTGGGTTGCCTCTCGCCGGGCGATTTCCGGGAGTTCGTCCTGCCCCACAGTCGCGCGCTGATCGCGGGAATCGAGAAGGGCGCGCCCGTCATCCACTTCGGCACGGGCACCGCGCCCTATCTCGAAGCGTTCGCGGGAGCGGGCGGCGACGTGGCGGGGGTGGATTTCCGGGTGGAACTGGCCGACGCTCGTGAGCGTCTGGGCGATATGGGCGTTCAGGGAAATCTCGACCCGTGCGTCCTGTTCGCGGCGCCTGAATATATCCTGGAGCGAGCGGAGGACATCCTGCGGCAGGGGGCCGCGCGTCCGGGCCACATCTTCAACCTGGGGCACGGGATATTGCCGGGCACGCCGGTCGACAACGTCAAGAGACTCATCGCGTTCGTTCAGGAATGGGAGGCGGGGACCGGATGAAAGTCCCGTTCGATTCCGTCATCATGATCGGCTTCGGCGGCCCCACGCGGGGCTGCTGCCGCCGCTACGAGGAATGCCCGGGCGAGGCGTATTGCTACGTGGAGGGCATCGTGGGACAGAGGTCGGGCGGCCCCGAACGCATAAGAGAGGTGGCCGCGCACTACGAACATTTCGGCGGCGTCTCGCCGTTCACGTTTTTCTCCCAGAAACAGGCGGGCGCACTCGAGATGGCGCTCGAACGAGCGGGCGCGGGCGTTCCCGTCTATACGGGCTATCGCTTCTGGACGCCCTACGTGGAAGAGACGCTGGCCGAGATGGGCAGGCGCGGACTCAGGCACGCCCTGGGCGTCATACTGGCCCCTCACCGCACGAAAATAAGCTGGGAGGCCTACCGGGGCGCCGTCGCGTCGGCGCGCGAGGCGTTGGGCGCAGACGCGCCCGAGACCGAGTTCCTGGAGATGCCCTGGCATACGCATCCGGGCTTCATCGACGCCGTCGCCGAGCGGATGAGGCAGGCCCTCCCCGAAGAGGAGGGACTGGATGAAGTGAGAGTCATCTTTACCGCCCACTCCATACCCGTTTCCATGGCGAAGGCCTCTTCTTACGAGGAGGAATTCCGCGAGACGGCGGCTCTCGCGGCGCAGAAGCTGGGTTTGCCGGGCTACGAGGTCGGCTTTCAAAGCAGCCCGGACGTTCCTCCCGGCACCTGGCTCGGCCCGGACGTGGTGGACGTGATCGAAAGCGCCGCCGGCGGCGCAAAGGCCGTCCTGCTCGTTCCGGTCGGCTTCATATGCGACCACGTGGAGGTGCTCTTCGATCTCGATATCGAGGCGCGCGAGGCCGCCGAGGAGGCGGGGCTACGCTTCTACCGCGCGCCCACGGTGGGCACGCACCCCGCCTTCATCGGGATGCTCTCGGACCTGGTGCGCGCGAAGATGGCGGAGAGCGGAAATTGACCGCAAAAACCCGGCGGGTGGTCGTGCTCGGCGGAGGCGTTACGGGGCTTGTCGCCTGCTACCGGCTCCTTAAGGCTTCCAAAGAGCAGAATCTCTCTCTGGATATTCATCTCATCGAAGCGTCTTCCCGGCTCGGCGGCGTCATCGAGACCGAGTTCGCAGACGGCGTCCTGATGGAGAAAGGCCCCGATTGTTTCCTCACCTCGAAACCCGAAGGCGTCGAGCTGTGCGAGGAACTGGGGCTCGGGGAACAACTCATCGGCACGAACGAGCGCCATCGCCGCAGCTTCGTCTTAAGGGGCGACGAACTGCTCCCCGTGCCCCAGGGATATTACCTTCTCGCGCCATACCAGATCGGCCCGTTCTTGATGAGTCCTGTCTTCAGCCCGCTCGGCAAGCTCAGGATGGCGATGGACGTGCTGCTGCCCGGAAGGCGCGGGGATGCGGATGAATCCCTGGCCGATTTCGTGCGCAGGCGTTTCGGGCGCGAGGCGTTGGAAAGAATGGCCCAGCCCATGGTGGCGGGCATCTATTCGGCCGACCCTGAAACTTTAAGCCTGAAAGCCACCATGCCGCAGTTCCACGAGATAGAGCGCGAGCACAGGAGCCTCATCCTGGGACTCAGGAAGCGGATGCAAAGGCGCGTTTCGGGCGAGGGCGTCTCGGCGAGCGGGCCGCGGTACGGCCTGTTCGTGAGTTTCGCGCGCGGCATGGGCGCCCTGGCGGACGCCCTGGCGGAGAAGATTGGGGGCGTCTCGGTTCGCTTGGGATGCCGGGCGGAAGCGTTAGAGAGACAAGAACAAGGCTGGCGCGTTCGCCTGCAGGACGGAGAGGAGGTGGACGCCGACGCGGTTTGCGTCACCCTGCCGCCCCGCGCGGCGGCGCGGATGCTGGAGAAAGCAGCACCCGCCATCTCGGGAGAGTTGATGAGCATCCCGAGCGGTTCTCTGGCGACGCTAAACCTCGTCTGCCGGGCCGGGCAGGTGGCGAATCCGCTCCACGCGATGGGCTTCGTCGTGCCGGCGATAGAGAACAAGACCCTCCTCGCGTGCTCGTTTTCGAGCACCAAGTTCGCGGGCAGAGCGCCCGGTGGGAAAGTGCTCATCCGCGCCTTCGCCGGGGGCGAGGCCGCCTCCCGGGCCGGGCTTTCGGATGAAGAGTTGACCCGGCGGCTGATCGATGAGCTTCGCCCGATTCTGGGGATCACCGGAGAACCCGAGGCGAGCCGTTTTTACCGCTACGAGGAATCCCTGCCGCATTATCTGGTGGGCCACTTGGAGAAGGTGGAACGCATGGAAAGCGCGATTGAGGCGACGCCGGGTCTCGCTCTCGCGGGCAACGCCTACCGGGGCGTCGGGATTCCCGATTGCGTGAAATCGGCGGGTGAAGCGGCGGAGAAGATTCTCGGCGATCTCAGGACTATCAATTCCTGAGGAAAAAGAAGAGAATAGAGAAGAGGCGCGTCCGTGGTCCCGCTTTGTTTGACCCGGCGCAGCGGCATTTGGTATCAACGGCTGCCTGCGTTTTTTGGTTTTCGTTCCCAGCGGAGACGTTTCGATGTTCGACGACGACATGCAGCGCGATTTCCACAGGCAGGTGAACGAGGAGATACGCATCCTCCAGCGGCCTTACGTGGGCATCGTGTCCGGCTATCACGAACTCGGCTACCGGGTGCTGGGCCCCGAGGTGGAAGAGCAGGCGGGCTCGGTCCAGATATCCGGCAAGCTGCTGGTCTCTCCCAAGCTGGTGTGGACGCCCGCCGAGGCGCAGAAGACGTTCGGCGAAATTTTCGAGGATTCGGAGATGATGGATTCCGACCTCATCGGCCGCGTGTTCGCGTTCCCCGCCGTGGCGGCGGGCAATTTCAACATCGAGAACGAACACCTCAAGATCACCCACCACGAGTGGAGCCCGGAGGTCTTGGTGGAGAAGGTGCTGAACGAACTCGCGCGCCTGGAGACCACCGATACCGCCGTCGTCCGCACGCCGGACATCCGGTACTACCCCCTCGCCGTCCAGCGGTTCATCCACGAGATCCTGAAAGAGGAATTCTCCTGATCCGGGCCGTTGAAAAAGTCCGATGAGGGAGAGGTTTGTTCCGTAGTGGGCCGTTCTCGTGAACGGCCCACGTTCGAGAACGGCCCTTGCCGGAGAAACGGGCGCTTCACGAAGCGCCCCTACGACACCCTTCCGGAGAGATCACAACACCCGTCATTCCGGCGAAAGCCGGAATCCATTTTTACGCCTTTTGCTTTTCGTCAGGGTTCCCGCGCATCGGCGGGGAATGAAACGCCGTCGTTCATTCGTCCGCATCCGCAAATGGATTCCGGCTTTCGCCGGAATGACGAACAAAACCACACCCTTCGCAGGGGCGGACCCGCGCTTCCGCCCCGAGGGGCGAATCCACCGCGCCCCTCACCCTGCGTGTCCACCACAAACCCTTCTTCCGTCACCCTGAGTAGCCGCCGAAGGCGGCGTATCGAAGGGCGCATGCCCGTCCCTCGATACGGCGCGCAAGCGCGCCTACTCGGGATGAGGATGCCTTTTCCAACAGCCCCCGCTTGAGCCGGGTTCCCCGTCCGGGGCAGGGCACGGGCGTTTTTCGGGCGTTTCCGTTTCAGGAAGTTTGGATGGGGAACACGCGCACCGCGCCCGGGTATTCGGGGCAGTGCTGCTCGCAGGTGCCGCAGCCCACGCAGGTCTCGCCGATGACGGGGCCTTTTCCGTCCTCTCGCTCCTCGACCCGTATCGCGCTCTCCCCGATGGGGCAGCGCGTCACGCAGAAGTTGCATTCCTCGTCCGTCCCGTTCCAGGCGTAGCAGGTCTCGTGGTTCACTTCCGCGAGGCCCACCCGAATCTCCTCGCGCGGCACGAGGGTGAGTGCGCCCGTGGGGCAGACCTTCATGCAGGAGAGGTCGTCGCACACCACGCAGGCCCCGTCCACGGGGATGATGCGGGGGGCTTCCAAGCCCGAGCCGTCCTCGCGGGGCAGCATGAGGATGGCGTCTGCAGGGCACGCGAGCGCGCATTGCGCACTGCCCGTGCAGAGGTCCAGGAAATCGGCTTCCGCCGCCGCGCCCGGCGGGCGCAGAACGGGGCCTTCCAGGTTCGAGGGCTGGATTCTCGTTTCCCCCTGGTGCACCCCCTGCATGAAGGCGCGCATGAAGGAGAGGGGGCCCTCCTTGAAGAACGCCTTGCGGTCGATTTGCTTGTCTTCGGCCATTTCGTCCTCGCGCCCGAGTCTTGCTTCGCGTCCGATAGTGTGCGACAAGGCGAGTATACAAGACTGTCGCGTTTTCGCATCCCCTCATCTGAAGGAGAGCCTCTTTGTCCGGGGATACCGCTACACAGAAAATCCTGGCCCGCGCCAGCGGGCGCGAGCGCGTGGACGTGGGTGACATCGTATGGGCCAAGGTCGACGCCCACGTCATGCACGACAACCAGGGGCCGTTCCGCATGGGGAAGGACTTCGCCGAACTCGGACTTCCCATCTGGAACAAGGATCGCTTCATGCTCACGGCCGACCACCACAACCCGCCCACCGGCGACTCGCAGTCGAAGGTGCTGAACGTCACGAGAGCCTGGGCGTCCGAGCAGGAACTCTCCCATTTCTACGACGCGGAGGGCATCTGCCACATCCTGATGGCGGAGAAGGGCTTCGTGCGCCCGGGCGCGCTCGTCACGGGCACCGACAGCCACACCACCAACACGGGCGCGCTCGGCGCGCTGGGCGTGGCGATAGGCCCGACGGAGAGCATCGGCGTGCTTGCCAAGGGGGAGGTATGGCTCCGCGTGCCCGAGACGATACGGGTCCACTACACGGGCCGGGTTCCCGAAGGCGTGTACGGCAAGGACATGGTGCTGCGCGCGCTCAAGGACCTCAAGGTCGACGGGGCGGAGTACAAGGTGCTCGAATTCTCGGGCGAGCCGCTCATGCAGCTTCCCGTCGAGGACCGCATGACGCTCTCGAACATGGCGGCGGAGTTCAGCGCCAAGAGCGCCATCATGGACGTGGACGAGGCGACGGCGGCGTATCTGGCGAACGCAGGGGTGGAGGAAGGCTGGGAGGCCTTTTCCTCCGACGCGGACGCCGCCTACGCCGCATCGTATGAATACGACGTGTCGGATATGTCGCCCCAGGTGGCGTGTCCCCACAGGATGGACAACGTATCGCCGGTCGAGGAGGTGGACTCGCCGCCGCTCCATCGCGCGCACATCGGCTCGTGCACGGGGGCGAAGCTCCTCGACCTGCGGGCGGCGGCGGCGGTCTTGAAGGGCAGGCGGGTCGCCCACGGGATGCAGCTTCTCATCGCGCCCGCCAGCAAGGACATCATGCGCAAGGCCATGGACGACGGGACGCTCGGCGCGATCATCGACGCGGGCGGCGTGCTCCTGCCCACCACCTGCGGGGTATGCGCGGGCCGGGGGCCGGGACAACTCGGAGCCGGGGAGGTGTGCATCTCCTCGGCCAACCGCAACTACAAGGGACGCATGGGCAGCGCGGAGGCGTCGATATACCTGGCTTCGGCCGCCACCGTGGCGGCGAGCGCCGTCAAGGGCCGCGTGGCCGACCCGAGGGAGTTCATCTCATGAGCAGCGAAACGCAAACCATCGAGGGCGGCGCCTGGGTGTTCGGCGACAACGTGGATACGGGCTACATCATGCCGTCCAAATACGCGAGCCTGCCCGATGAGGAACTGGCCGCGCACGCCATGGAGGGCATCGACCCCGATTTCCCGAAAAACGTGCAGTCGGGCGACGTCATCATCGGCGGGCGGAACTTCGGCTGCGGCTCGAGCCGGGAGACGGCCCCGCGCGGCATCAAGCACGCGGGCGTGGGCGCCGTCATCGCGCGGACGTTCGCCAGGAATTTTTTCAGGAACTCGCTGTGTATCGGATTGCCCGTGCTCATCTGCGCCGACGCGGAATCGATTGAGCAGGGCGACCGCGTCCGCGTCGATCCCATCGCGGGAAGGGTCGAGAACCTCACCAAGGGCGAGACGCTCCAGGCCGAGCCCCTCCCCGATCACATCATGGACATGGTGAAGGCGGGCGGCCTCGTGCCCTACCTCAAGCTGACGCTGACGTAAGGTTCGATCGGCGAGAGAGGAAAATTACGCCCCCCTTGAGGTCTTTCCCAATTCAGTAGAGTGGATTCACTCCCCCTCAAGGACTGTTGAAAAACCCCCTCATCCCGAGTAGGCGCGCTTGCGCGCCGTATCGAGGGACGAGGGAGAGCCGGAAGCCGGGCCTGAGATTCTCGAAGGGGAGCGCCCTTCGATACGCCGCCTTCGGCGGCTACTCAGGGTGAGGCGGCGTGGTTTTGTTCGTCATTCCGGCGAAAGCCGGAATCCATTTTGACTTTTGCTTTTCGCATTGATTCATGCTCGGACAAAGCCGCAATCAAACGCCTGAACGTATCCGCCCTCATCGGCTCCGAACCTCGCATTCTCTCCCGCCCCGAGCGGGGCTGACGCCGGAATAACGATCAAAGACGAAAGGCGAAAATGGATTCCGGCTTTCGCCGGAATGACGGTGGTTTTCCTGCATCGAGGGGCTTTTTCAACAGGCCTCTCAAGGGGGGGAGTGGTTGTTGAAAAAGCCCCCGGAAGCAGGGAATGGGTTTCCCCTACGGATGAACGCGGTTTTGCTCGTCGTTCCGGCGAAAGGGAACGCCCCGCTTGACTGGAAAACCAACCCCCCTACGGCGCGGTGACGGTGCTTCTGAGCACGCCGATGTTTTCGATCTCGCACTCCACCACGTCGCCCACGCTGAGGAGCCCCGGCGGATCCATAGCGAAGCCCACGCCCTCGGGCGTTCCGGTGGCGATCATGTCGCCGGGCACGAGCGTGAAGCTCTCCGAAAGCACCGAGACGACGGTGGCGATATCGAAGATCATGTCGTTCGTGTTCGAGCTTTGCCGCGTCTGCCCGTTCACGCGCGTGGTCACGGCCAGGTTGTTCCCGTCGCCCGCCTCGTCCCTGGTGACGATCCACGGCCCCAGCGGGCCGAAGCTGTCGAGCGCCTTGCCCTTGAACCACTGGCCGTGGGCGCGCTGCACGTCGCGGGCCGAGACCTCGTTCATGATGGTGTAGCCGTATACGTGGTCCATGGCGTCTTCCACCGGGATGTTGATCCCCTCCTTGCCGATCACGATGACGAGTTCGCACTCATAATCCAACTCGTTCACGTTGGAGTGGAGGATGATCTCCCCGTCCGGCCTGTTGTGCGAACCCGGCCACTTGCAGAAGAACACCGGAATCTCGGGGTAGACGCCCACCGGGCGTCCGTATTTGCGCGCGCCCTCATCGGCGTGTTTCTTGTAGTTGAGGCCCACGGCGATGACGGGCCGCGCGAGTTTCGCCACCGGCGCGAGCATCTTGATGGATTCGAACGCCACCGGCTCGCCGCTGGTCTCGGGCGTTCCGCCCCGGGCGATGACTTCCGCCGCGTCGCCCGTCCGGGGGACGACGTCCTCCACGCCGTTTTCCGTCAAGACGGCGACGCGCGGCCCCGTATCCGATTCATAGGTAAGCAGTTTCATTTTCTCTCTCCGTTATCATGAAAATTGCGAATGGAAATTGGAATTTCAGCCCGCGAGTTCGCGAATCATGCCCGCCTGGGCCCTGGCGCCTGCGATCATGAAGTTCAAGTCGCTGCCCGACAGGATGAAGCGCATCCCCTCCTTGATTCTGCGCTCGATCATCTCGGGATCATAGGATCCGCCCATGCCCGCTATCTTGCCGTGCTTCTGACACGCGGCGTTCACCTGGTCATATACCTTGTTGACCCGGGGGTGGTCGTGCTGGCCGACGATGCCCATGCCCGTGCTCAAATCGTTCGTGCCGATGAGCAGCACGTCGATCCCGTCCACGGCGGCGATGGCGTCCGCCTCATCGCCGGCTTCGGGCGTCTCGATCATGGCGACGAGCAGCGTCTCGTCGTTGATGCCGCTCAGCATCCCGGCTGCGTCGATGGCCTCGAAGCGGCCGTGGGCCAGCCCTCCGCCCGCGCTGCGTCCGCCCTCGGGCGGGAATTTGCAGATTTTCACGAACTCGGCGGCCTCCTGCGCGTTGTTCACGTGCGGTAGGACGATGCCCTGCGCGCCGGAGTCCAGAATCCGCGTGCTCAGGTGTCCGTCGAGCGACGCCACGCGCACCAGCGGCGTGATCCCTTGCGTCAGGGCGGCGATGGATATCTGCTGCGCGGTTTCCAGGTCGAAGGGTCCGTGCTCGAGATCGATGAAGAGCCAGTCGAAGCCGGCTGCCTTCATGGCGAGGCCGACCTCCACCGTTCGCGCCATGCGTACGCCCGCGCCCAGGGTGACCTCACCGGCGTAGGATTTTCTTTTCGTCTCGTTCGTGATGATGGGCAAGGCGAAGACCTCCATTCGAGGAAAAACAACTGAAATTGCGGAATCGACCGATATGGGTGCTCGTGCCTCCATGAAATACTCCACTTGGGCTGTCTCGGCAAGAGCGGCGGGGGATCGGCCATGAGGGGACCGCCCGGCTTGACTGGAATACCACCTCCCTTGAGGGGGCTGTTGAGGAAGTCCGAGGAGAGGGGGACCACTCTCCCCTTGAGAGTCATCGGCAACCGAGAAGAAAGGAATCACTCCCCCCTTGAGGGTCTGGCTTCCCGAGGGGAAAGCCAGACGAGGAAGCCGAACCGACAGGTGAAGGCTGACTCGGTGGGGGGGATAATTCGGGTGGCGATAAAACGCGTTTCACCCCCCACCGAATCGGCCTTCGCAAAAAACGCTCGGCCTCTTCGACTCCCCCTCAAGGGGGGAGTGATTACGGACTGGCGCGGTGGTTCTGTAGCGGACAGGCCCCTGCGCCTGTCCTGCCTTTCGTGGTTGTCCTTCGTGAGGACAGGCACGGAGGCCTGTCCCTACGGCGAACAATCTCGAAGGTCGGAAAGGGGTTTTTCAACAACTCCTTGAGGGGAGTGATTTTCTTCTCTCTCGTCGATTGGCAATGAGTACAAGGGAGAAGCCCGTAGCCGCGTCGGCAGTGGTCCATTCCGGGCGAGGAGGACTTTTTCAACAACCTCCGAGAAGCCCGCCCGGGTGATGACGCCGGCCCGCTTTTTTGTCGTGCGCTGCTTATGCGCCTGTTTCCGCGAAGCGGGGCATGACTTCACGGGCCAGGGTCTCGATAATTTCGTAGCGTTCTTCGAGCCGGAAAGGCATGGCGACGACGACCTTCTCCACCCCCATCTCGTGCAGCGTCTCGAAGCGGGCGACGACGTCGTTCGGCGTGCCGACGACGGCGAAGCGGTCCACCATGTAATCGGTGATGAGGCTTGCGTTTTTCGTCTTGTGGCCTACATCGCTCTCGTCATAATTCTCGCGAAATGCCTGCACGTCGGGAAGGTGCTCTTCCGGCACCGCATGGAAGCCCATGCGAAAGTTATGATTGGCCCGGTTGCACAGGCGCGACCGAATCGCCCGGCGAACCGCGTCGCGGTCTTCGCCGACGCTGACGATGAAATCGAACCAGATCGGCGCGTGGCCGGGTTCGCGGCCGGCGCGCGCCTCACCCTCCGCGATGCAGCCCCGCGCCCACTCGATGACCTCGGGCGTCGCGCCCGCTCCGAGGATGACCGCATCGGCCAGTTCTCCGGCGACGGCCAGCATCTTCGGCCCGTCGGCAGCGAGACAAATCGGCACGTGCGGCTTCCGCCAGTTGGACCGCATACGCGCACCCTCGTAGGTTACGGGCTCGCCGTCCAGCAACCCCCGGATTGCGGAGAGGTATTCCCGCATTTCCGCCAGACGGGCGGCGCGCTTGCCGAGCAGGTATACCGCCGTATCGCCGGAGCCGATCCCGAGGAACGTGCGCCGCGGGGCGATCGCGTCATCGATCGACCCGAACGCGTTGGCGACGACCGCCGGGTGCCGGATGAAGGGGACGGTCACGCCGGTTCCAATCCCGGCGCGCCCGGTCGCCCCGGCGGCAAGCGCCATGACGACGAAGGGATCGCGCAGGTGGAAGTGCGACAGGGAAACCGTGTCGGAGAACAGCAGCGGGTCGAAGCCGAGCGCTTCCGCGCGCTGCACGAATTTCAGATATTCCGGGATCGGCGTGAATTCGTTCTGGGGTCCGATACGGAGGCCTATCTGCATGGGTCGTATCTCCTCACGGCTTGAGTTCGGTAAGAGGGTGAGGCCGGAGCGTTGATGTTCCCGAGCCTTATCCCGCCTCGTCATGCTCCGTCAAGTCGATGGCGGGGTTGAACCGCTCCGGCGCCGGACGCCATGACTTTCAGGGGCGAACGGCGTATTCTCGCCCCATGAAGCAGCGCCGCCGCAAATCAGGATGAATGGGTCGCGTCCCCATTCGTGATTAAAATCCCGGGAGGCCTTTGATGATTCGCTCCATCCGCCTGCAGCACTTAGGGATAAAGGTGCGCGATCTGGACCGCGCCATCAAATTCTACTCCGAAGTCCTGGGCTTCAAGCTGCGCTCGCGCCACGAGGCGGGCAGCCACCCGGCGGCTCCGTTCGGCTCGGCGTTCCTGTACCTGGACGACTACCACCACCAACTGGCGATTTTCAGCGTGCCCGAGGACTGGGTGGATGAGGAGGGAGAGGACACCGTGCCGCGCCGCGACGTAGGCCTGCACCACCTGGCGTTCGAGGTGGCGGATCAAGGGGCGTTCGACGACGCGGTGGCCTACATCCGCTCGCGCCCCGACATCGAGGTCGTATGGGGCCCCTTGCGGCTCGATGCGAGCAACGGCCTCTGGGGCGGGCACGAGGGCATCTACTTTCTGGACCCCGACGGCAACCGCATCGAGGTGTTTCACGATTCGGACATGTTCCCCGGTAGCCGGCCCGCCTGGCGGGATGCGCGGGAGGATGAATGCTGATCGACGGGCCGAGCCTCCTCGCCCTGGCGGTGGTTCTCGGCGCGGTCGTCTATTACGTCTTCTTTCGCGACGTGCGGCTGACTCGCCGCATGAAGCCGCTGGCAGAAATTCTGGATGCGGGCACGGCCCGTCTCGAAGGCGGGCGGTTGACGGGCCGGTATTCGGGCAAAAGCGTGAGGTTCGAGTATCGCGCGCAAACCCGCGGCAACCCCGCCGCGATGCGGATCGGCGTCGCCTGCGCGGCTTCTCATTCGTTCAGAATCCACAAGAAAACGGAAAGCCTCCAGCCGCCCGAGCGCGCATATCTTGAGAATGAAATCGCCGGCCCGAATCTTCAGAACTTCTATTCGGGCGATCCGCTCTGGGACTCGGAACTCGCACTTGCGGCAGACTGCGAAGCCTCGTTCCGCCGGTGGAGCAACCGGCCCGACGTGCACGAAACCGTAGGCGCGATGGTCCTGCGTCCTCTCACCACCATCCTGCTCTGCGAGGAGGGCGCGCTGTGCGCCGTCTATCCGGGGGCTTCCGCAGAGGCCGTCTTCCAGAGTTCCTTCGCCAGGGATGCGCTCGATGAACTGGCGGCTCTCGGCGAAACGCTGGCCTGAGGGTTATGCGGCGGGTATTCGAGCGTGAGCGCTCATAGACCGATATCTGAAAACTATTTTTTAAGCGGCGGTAGCCTCAGCAGGATGAGGTTGAACTTCTCGTCCATAAGGTCGAATTTCTTGTCGATTTTCGCATCCATAAGGTCGAATTTCTTGTCCATCTTCTCGTCCAGACGGCTGATTTTCTGATCCAACTGGCCGAATTTCTTCTCGATTTTCTGGTCCAGTACTTCTATTTTCTTATCTAGTTTCCGATCCAGCATCGTTATCTTGCTATCGAACTTCTGGTTCAACTGGCTTATTTTCGTGTCGATCTTCTGGCTCAACCGGGTAATTTTCGTGTCGACCGTCTGGTTCAACTGACTTGTTTTCGTGTCGATTTGCTCATTCAGCAGGTCTATTCTTTCTCTGTTCTGCCCGATAGCTTCACGCAATTGGCCGAAATGCTCGTTCATCTGCTTCTCGAAGCGGGCGAAGTTGCCGTTCGTGTTCCCGTCCGCCGCGTCGAGCCTCTTGACTTCCGCGGCGACGCGCTCGCTGACGGGCGTGACCTGGGCGCTGACCATGAATACCGTGAATTGATAGATGCCGCCCGCTATCGCGGCCATGAACAGCCCGAACGTCCATACGCCGGCGTTGGTTTTGAAATGATCGAAGAGTTTTTGCATGGTTCCGCCCGCCTCCGGTGAGTGAGAAAGCGTACGGGTCCTCCACACAGAGCCTAGCGATTTTGGACCGGGAAGTCAAAAGCAGCCTGTTCCTCGTTCTCCATTCTTTGTGGGTATCCCCCTTTGGCAGGGGCTGTTGAAAAAGCCTCCTCGCTCGGAATGACGAACAAAACAGCATTCGCCGTAGTGACAGCCCCTCCTCGGGGCTGTCACACAGTTCGCGAACCGCCCCTGCTGTGTGAAGTAATTGCGGGTCCGGAAGCGACTGGAATCGCGGAGCGCCCCCGCCTTTCAAGCCCCCTGCTTCTGTAATAGAATCGCCGGAACTAAACACTGAAAACGCAGGGGAGTATTCCGCATGGCCAACAATCACGAACGCCCGGCGCCTCGCTTCGACTGGTTCATCCCGATAGACGGCGACGGCGAGCACATCGGCACGCTGCAGGCCGAGCGTCCGCCCACGTATGAATACCTGAGCCAAGTGGTGAAGGCGGCGGAGGAGAACGGTTTCTACTCCATGCTCATCCCCACGCGCTTCGCCAACGGGCTTTTCGACCAGGGGGCGCCGCTGGCGGAGACCTGGACGATGGTGACGGCCCTCGCGGCGCGAAGCGAGAAGATACGCTTCCTCATCGCCGTGCGCCCCGGCTTCGTGAACCCGGGCCTTTTCGCGCAGATGGCGGCCACGCTCAGCCAGATAACGGGCGGGCGCGTGGACTTGAACGTCGTGCCCGGCGGCATCAAGGGCGAGTTCGAAAAAATGGGCGAGCGGATCGACCACGATACGCGCTACGAGCGGGCGGAAGAGTTCATCGCCGCCATCCGAAAGCTATGGGAGCGGCCCGAACCCGTCAGCTTCGACGGGAAATTCGTGAAGCTGAGCGACGTGCACTGCTCGCCCGGCCCGGCGGGAGAGGCGCCCAAATTCTATTTAGGCGGCGCATCCCCCGCCGCGCTCAAGCTCGCGGGCACCCAGTCGGACGTCTATCTCGGCTGGATAGGGCCGGTGGAGGAGACCAGAAAACACCTGGAGCGCGCGCGGGCCTCTTTCGCCGAGGCGGGGCGAACGCCCGTCTTCGGCGTGCGCTCCCATCTGGTGATGCGCGACACCGAGGAGGAAGCGTGGGAGGAGACGCATGAACTGCTCAGCCGCGCGGATGATTCCGTAAAAGCGCAGCGCGGCGCGCTGGTGGCCGGAACGGCCATGGTGGGCGCCGCCGCGCAGGCGCGCGCGTTCGAGGATTTCCGGGTCGGGCCGCATCTTTGGAACGGCATCTCCCAGGTGCGGGTGAACTGCGGCTCGGCGCTCGTGGGAACGCCCGGGCAAATCGCAGAAGAGCTTCTCGGCTACTGGCGGCTGGGCATCGACGAGTTCATCCTCTCGGGCTACCCCCACGTGGAGGAATGCCACCGCGCCGCGCGCGACCTCATCCCCCGAATCAAGGAACTGATAGAGCGCGAGCGAACCGCGGCGTAAGACCGGCGCAAGGTTTTGCGCTTTCATGGGCGGGAGGCGTTTTCCGTTCTTTACCCTGTCAGGCAATCCATACTGATCATATGAAGGAGAGATTATGCGAGCCGTCTGGTATGAAGCGTATGGCCCGGCGAAAGAGGTGCTGAAATTCGGTGAACTCGAAACCCCCGAGCCCGGTGCGGGCGAGGTGCGCGTGCGCCTCCACGCCTCGGGCGCGAATCCTTCGGACTACAAGGCGCGCCTGGGTTCGCGCGGCGAGATGGGCTGGCCGAGAGTCATCCCGCACTCCGACGGCGCGGGCGTCATCGAGAGCGCGGGCGAGGGGGTGGACGCGGCCCGCGTGGGCGAGCGCGTCTGGATATTCAACGGACAGTGGCAAAGGCCCTACGGCACGGCGGCCGAATTCATCGTCGTGCCCGAGCGGCAGGCGGTGCCGCTGGCGGATTCGGTGGATTTCGCCCAGGGCGCGTGTCTGGCGATCCCGGCGATGACCGCCCACAGGGCGCTTTTTCTCGACGGGCCGATCATCGGGCAGACCGCACTCGTCACCGGCGGGGCGGGCGCGGTGGGGCGCTACGGCGTACAGCTCGCCAAATGGGGCGGCGCCGACGTCATCGCCACCGTGAGCAACGAGGAGAAGGCGCGGATCGCGCGCGATGCGGGCGCGGACCACGTCGTGAACTACCGCGATGAGGACGCCGCTGCACGCATCATGGAGATCACAAACGGGGCGGGCGTGGACAGGATCTGCGAGGTGGATTTCGGCGAGAACCTCGACGTCACCCGCAAGGTGCTCAAGGGGAACGGGACCGTCGCGGCCTACGGCTCCACGCGCGTTCCCGAGCCGGCGCTGCCCTGGTACCAGATGATGCCCGAGAACACGGCCATCCGCATGGTGTTTGTCTACACCATGCCGGATTCCGCCATCGCCCAGGCCTGCGCCGACATCAACGCCGCGTGCGGGGCGGGGGCGCTCACCCACCACATCGGCGCGCGCTTTTCCCTGGAGGATACCGCCGCCGCGCACGAGATCATGGAGAATTTCGCGAACGTCGGGAACGTGGTGGTGGAGATCGATTGAGGGATGCGGGGCCGCCTGCGCGCAGAATCTCCTTGAAAGATGGCGCATGAGGGCCTATATTTGAAACAGACCATAGGGGGTTGATGGAGTGATGAAGTCTAGTCCCCTGAAGCAGCGCGCCGGCCTCTCGGGGGATGTCAAAAGATAGCCGGCGCAAGGCATCCGGAAGGTCATCGCGCGAAGCGAAGGCGGAAGAACAGGAACCATCCTGAAAGCGGGGCCTCCGGAGGCTCCGCTTTTTGCTTGGCGCACGGACGGGCGCATAGTATTTCATTCATATCGGAGGGAAAAGCCATGCGAATATATGACCCAAAGAAAGTTCTGGCAGCCGTGGATTTCTCGGAACTCAGCCGTGGCGTCCTGAAGGTCGCGGCGGAGATCGGGGAGAACCGCAACGCGGAAGTCATGGCCATCCACGTGGCCAGGAACCCCGACTACGCGGCCAAATACGGCGGCTACGGCGCGGAACTCGTGGGCACCATCTCTCCGAGCCGGCTGCTCGAGGATACGCGCATCGAGCTGGAGAGCAACCTCGACGTGATGACGAAACAAATCGAATCGGCCGTGCCCATCGAGACCCTCGTCGTCTTCGGCGAACCGGTGAGGGAGATCGTCCAGTTCGCCGACACGGGGGATTTCGACCTCCTCGTCATGGGAACGCACGGCCACAACATGGTGAGCCGCTTCCTGATCGGCAGCGTCTCCGAGCAGGTTCTCCGGCGCGCGCCCTGCCCGGTGTTCCTGCTGAGGGACAAGGTGGCCCTGAAAAAGCTGGAGGAAATGGAAGCGGAATCGGTCGAGAGCTAGATTCCAGCCGCACCGCATCGCCCTCTCCGGCTCCGGAACCGCGCCGGGGAGGGCGGTTTTTTTCGCCGTCCGCGGCTGCTGAACAACCCCTCGATGGGAAGCATCGCTTTTACCCCCCTTGCGCGGGCTGTTGAAGAAGCCTTTGTCAAAGGAGCAACCCCCCCTCGTCGGGGTTGCCCAAAAAGTCCCCCTCCTCAGGGGATAAAGGCACCCCCCCCTACCCCCCCTTGCCAGGGGTCAAACGCGAGTGATGAACGAGCGTTTGCATGAGCCATTGACGAGAAACACATCGTCTTGCAAAACCTCCCTCTTCGGTCGGTTTTGACCCCTGACAAGGGGGGGTAGGGGGGGGGTGGTTTTCAGGGCGAGAGGAGCGTCCCCTCTACCCCCTGAAAAAGGAACTTTTTCGGCAGCCCCCTTCGCGGTGCTTTCACATTTGCCGATGGCCTCGCTTCGCTTGTTGACAAAAATCTTCGCTTCCCTAAAATGCGCTGTTACAAAGGCATTATGAGTTGCATATACGGGCCGTGGGGCGGGTTTATCCATCCAGCGGCGAGCGTCTCATCCTGCGATGGGCGCTCAATGCAGATTTTTCGCCTCCCGGCCACCCCAAGAATGAAGGAGGAACACCCAGATGAGCGAGAAGCAGATCAAAAGAAGAAGCCTCCTCAAGGCCGGTCTGGCCACCGCTGTTGCGGGTCCCGCCGTTCTCGGCGCCGGCAAGGCCCATGCCGGACCCGAGGAGGACGCCGTCATCAAAGCCGGCAAGAAGCTGGGCGGCGCCAAGCTGAATGGAATGATGTGGGGCCTCTACTGGCGCAACTACCCCGACCTCAACCGCGAGTTCAACAAAGCCACCGGCATCTCCATGGACAAGGTCAGTGACGTTCCCAACCTGCAGATTCCCCAGCGGGCCATGGCCGAGGCCATCACGCGCTCGGGCAAGTTCGACATCTTTCACGTCGAGTCCATGATGATTCCCTCCCTCGCTGCAGCGGGCATGCTCGAGCCTCTCGACGGCTATATGAAGTCCGCCGGCTTCGACCTCAAGATGGTGGGGAACTTTGAGACCTTCATGCAGTATCAGGGCAAGACCTACGCGATGCCCACGGACGGAAACGTCTGCCCCCAGTTCATCCGCAAGGACCTGTTCGACAATCCCGATGAGCGCAAGGCCTTCGCCGACAAGCACGGCAAGCCCTTGAAGTGGCCGGTCACATGGGAAGACGAACTCGAAGTCATGAAGCACTTCCACAGGCCCGACAAGGAGCTCTACGGCTTCGGCGGCCTGCGGGACAAGGCGAACAGCAGCTTCTGGTACTGGATGTATCTCTACAGCGCGGGCGGCTTCCCGTTCGACGACGACGCCAACCCGACGCTGAACACGCCTGCCGCGCATTACGCCTTCGACACCTGGCTCGCCCGCAAGCAGGTATCCCACCCCGAGGCGAGCGCCTGGGGTTCGCCGCAGATGATCCCGCGGATACGCAACGGCAAGATTTTCTCCTGCCAGTACTGGGACGGGATTATCGCGCTCATCGAAAGCCCGACGGCGAAGACCAAGACCAGGGGCATGTGGCATTACGGCCTCGTTCCGGGTTCGAAGTTCTCCGGCAAGCTCATCCACCGCGCCTTCTCCGCGCCCGTGATGGCCATGGTTGTCAACAAGCACAGCCCGCGCAAGAAGCAGGCCGTCGCATGGGCCATGTACATGAGTACCTACAAGAACAGCGCAGAGGTCGTGGGCCATCCGAAGTTCACCTTCCACGACCCCTGGCATCCCAAGCACATGACCGACCCGCAGGTGACGAAGGTCTACACGAAGCCGGGAATCAAGTCCGTGGAGGACAACCTCCTCGTCACATGCCCGCCGCCGTATGTGACCGGCTACCAGGAGTTCAAGGAAGTCGTCGACCGGAACCTCTCCGAGGCCTACGCGGGCCGCAAGAAGGGCGCCAAGAAGGTCATGGGCGACATTCAGAACGAATGGGCCAAGATCATCCGCAAGGTCGGCAAGCGCAAGCTCAAGAGGGAGATTCCCTTCTACAAGGCCATGATGCCGAAGGTGGACGTTCCTTCGTAGAACGTAAACTCCTCTCCCCGGGGCGAGGCTCCGGGGAGGGATTCCATGTTTCGACGGCCGGGGCCGGCGGGGAATCGCCCGCCCCGGCCGCCGACGCGATTATCGCTTCCGAATGGTTCCCGGCGTACGCTCCGATTCATTCGATACCGCAGGAGTCTTTTTGAATGGCGACAGCCACAATTGCGCAGCCCAAGGGTAGACGCTCCACCCGTGCCCGGGGCGTGCGCATATTCAAATGGAGCGTGCTCTCTCCGCTGATTCTCCTATTCGCGTTCCTGATACCGGTTTTTCTCCTTCAGATATATTTTTCGTTCCATTCATGGACGGTCTATCTCTCCACCTGGTTCGACGCGGAGTTCGTGGGGCTGGAGTTGTTCCAGGAGGTGTTGACCGAAGGGCGTTTCTGGAATGCCATGGGGCGCTCGCTCCTGTTCGCGGGCCTCTCGACGCTGGGTTGCTTCATTGCCGGCTTCGCGCTGGCGCTGTTGATGTACAAGCCCTTCCGGGGACAGGCGTTCTTCTACATTCTCTTCATCCTCCCCATGCTGACGGTGCCCGTGGTCATCGCCTACACCGCCGACATGCTCTTGTATGAAAAAGGGCCCATCAACGGGTTCCTGAGCTATTTCCTGCCGGGGGACCTCTCGAAGTTCACCTGGCTCTCGAATCCCAATTTCGCCATCTTCACGATTATCCTGCTCGAAATATGGAACTGGACGCCTTTCGTCTTCATCATCATGCTGGCGGGTCTTTCCTCGCTGCCGACGGAGCCGGTGGAGGCCGCCCGCATCCTGGGGGCGAGCCGCTTGCAGATTTTCCGCGAGATCCAGCTCCCGCTCCTGCGCCCCGTCATATTCCTGGCGCTCATTTTGCGCTTCCTGGAGGCCATGGCGGAGTTTCCCAAAACGTGGGGCCTCATCCAGGGAGGGCCGGGCACCGCCACTGAGACGCTGCCCATCTATCTCTATTTCACGACCTGGGTGTCGTTCGACATATCGAAGGGCGCGGCGATGTCCTACGTCGTCATGGTCATCATGATTTTCATCGTTCTCACGGCGATCTACGTGCTGCGCCGCGAGAAGCGGGCGCTCGACGCCCTGCATGAAACGTCGCGACCGGGAGGCCTGGCATGAACCGAGTACAGAAGGCGCGCCTGTTCACCATATTCCGCTACGCCATGCTTCTGATATGGTCGCTGATCGTGGCGTTCCCGATTTTCTGGATCGTTTCCACCTCGTTCAAACCCGACTGGGAGTGGCACGCCTGGCCGCCGGTCTACTGGTCGCAGGAGGCCTCCTGGGTCAACTACCAGGCGGTTTGGGGCAGGGAGCAGAGTCCCCGAACAAGCCTTGAGGAGAAATCGCAGACGGCCCGCTATGAGTCGCACTCGGCGAACAAGCCCTGGCAGGCGCTCTGGAACAGCCTCTACATCGCCATCACCGCCACGGCGCTTTCGGTCGCCTTCGGCGCGATTCTGGCCTACGGGGTTTCTCGATACCGGATACTGTCGGAGATACGGATGTTCCAGCTCCTTGTGCTCAGGATGATTCCGCCCATTGTGGTGGCGGCGCCGCTGACGCTCTATTATTCAGCGATCCATTTGATGGACACGGCGCTGGGGCTGATTATCGTCTATTTCATCACCACGTTGCCGTATTCCGTCTGGATGACGAAGAGCTTCGTGGACGAGGTTCCCGTCGAGATCGAACAGGCCGCCGAGATTCTGGGCGCCACCAAGTGGCAGGCGATCCGCGAGGTGATATTCCCGCTCATACGCTCCGGCATCGTGGCGACGTTCCTGTTCATCCTCATCCTGACGTGGAGCGAATATCTGCTCTCACTCATGCTCTCCAAGGTGGACGTGGTGACGCTGCCCGTCCAGTTGGCGAAATACGAAGGCTCCGACGAGGGCCGCGTCTACGGCCATCAGGCCGCTCTGGCGGTGGGCATCACCCTGCCGCTCATGATCATCGGCATCTTTATTCGAAAACACCTGGTGCGAGGTTTCACTTTCGGAATGGTGAAGAGGTAAAAGGACAATGGCGAGAATCGAACTCAAGGGTTTACGCAAGGTATTCGGCAGGAACATCGAGGCCGTGAAGAACCTCGACTTCACCATCGAGGAAGGCGAGTTCGTCGTCATCGTCGGCCCTTCGGGATGCGGGAAAACGACCACGCTGCGCATGGTCGCGGGTTTCGAGGAGCCAACGGCCGGTGAAATTTCCATCGACGGCCGCCTCGTGAACGACGTAGACCCCGGCGACCGCGGCGTCGGCATGGTCTTCCAGACGCACGCCCTGTTCCCGCACAAGACGATAGCCGAGAACATCGAGTTCGGCCCGCGCATGAAGAAGGTGCCGCCCGAGACGCGCAAACAGAAAGTGCGCGAGGTGGCCGACATGGTGCGCATCACGCACCTCCTCCACAAGCTGCCCGTCGAATGCTCGGGCGGCGAGGCGCAGCGCGCCGCGCTGGCCCGCACCCTCATCACCGACCCCGCCGCCTTCCTGCTGGACGAGCCGCTCTCGAGCCTTGACGCCAAGCTCCGCCGCGAGATGCGCGCCGAGATCGACAGGCTCCACGAGGAACTCAAGAAAACCTTCGTCTACGTCACCCACGATCAGGAGGAGGCCATGACGCTCGCCGACCGCATCGTGGTGATGCGCGACGGTGTTATCGAGCAGGTCGGCACGCCGCTCGAAATCTACAACGACCCGGTCAGCTACTTCGTGGCCGATTTCTTCGGCAGCCCCTCCATGAACCTCATCGCGGGAACGGTGGAGGGATCGAACGGCGCCGCCGCCTTCTCAGGCGCCGGCATCGAGTTCAAGCTCCCCGACGCCTACGCGGGCGTATCTTCAGGGGAGTACACCCTCGGCGTACGGCCCGAGCACGTGGTGGTGGGGAGCCAGGAAGCCGCCTTCTCGTGCGACGTCCAGCTCGTCGAGCCGCTCGGCAAGGACACGCTGCTCTACTTCGAGCACGGCGCCGAGCGCCCGACCATCGCCGTCATCGAGGCGAGCGGCCGCTTCAAGGCGGGCGAGCGGTTGAACGTCACTTTCGACTCCGAGCGCGTCTACCTCTTCGAACCCGACGGAGCGCGCGTTCGCTGATCACGCTCCTCAGCAAGCGTTAGAAGAAGTCTTGCGCCTTTCGCGCCCGTGCAACGGCGCGAGTCGGCCGCCGCTCCTGCGTTCATCTCTTCATCCGTAAATCTCTCCGCGAGAGGCTGTTTTCCGGGGTCTTCCGCTTATTTTCCCTTGACTCCGTCCAGATGTTGAATATATCTTGCAAAGCGCACATCAAAAAATGAACGAATGGATATCCAGGAATTAAAAAAACCTTGATCGCAAGAGGGGGAGGCCTTCGGCATGCATCCAGCCCACTCCAGCCACTTCGCCCGTCGCAACCGCGCCGGGCGACCAATGAACAGCCTCTCCCGGGGGGGCGATTCCGAATCCATCTCCCGCTCGCTTCGTTTTGCGGCCTGCGCGCTCGCTCTGGTCTTCGCCTTGTGCGCCGCGCCAGCGGGTGCGGAGGATTTCAGCCACGGCGAGCTTGAGGGCAGCCTCGACATCACGCTTTCGCACGGCGTCACCCTGCGCGTCGGAGATCGCGACGAGAGCCTGATCGGCGCCACGAACGGCGGCGCGGCGACCTCCGTCAACAGCGACGACGGCAACCTCAACTTCGACAGAGGCATCGTGAGCAACGCCTCGAAATTCATCGGCGAACTCGATCTCAACTACCGAAACTTCGGCGCCTTCGCCCGCGTGCACGGGTTCTTCGACTCCGAGAACGAAAACGGCGACAGGGCGCGGGGCGAACTCTCGGACGAGGCGAAGGACCTGGTCGGGAAAGATTTCGAGGTGCTCGATCTCTACCTCACCGGCTCGTTCGACCTGGGCGGCGCGGCGGTGGATCTCAGGCTCGGTAATCACGTCATCAGCTGGGGCGAGAGCACCTTCATCCAGAACAGCATCAACGTCATCAACCCCTTCGACGTGACGAAGCTCAGAACGCCGGGCGCAGAGCTGCGAGACGGGCTCGTGCCGGTTCCGATGGTCTCCGTCTCGGCTGCGCTGAACGAGAACGTCTCCCTCGAGGGTTTCTACCAGGTGAAGTGGGATAAGACCGAGATCGACCCGCCGGGCAGCTTCTTCTCGACGAGCGATTTCGTCGGCGCGGGCGGGAGGAGGGTCGTGCTCGGCTGGGGGGCCATCCCCGACACGGGTCAAGGGTTTGGTCCCGTCACGGCGGCGATCAATGCCGACCTCGCGGGCTTCCGTATTCCCAGCCCCACGGCGCCGGGAACCCTCGTGCCCCTGCCCCAGAGAGCGCAGCCGGACTTCGACCCCCATTTCCTGAACGTGTTCCGCGGGGCGGACAACGAACCCGAAGACTCCGGCCAGTGGGGGCTCGCGCTGCGCTACCTCGCAGACGGCCTCAACAATACCGAATTCGGCTTCTACTTCGTGAAGTACCACAGCCGACTGCCCGTTTTGAGCGGGCGCACCGGCACGGTGCAGGGGATACAGGACGGCCTCTTTGCGGCCGCGGCGGTCGGCTCGCCCACTTCCACGACCGCACGAGCGGTGACGCAGGCGGTGACGCAGGCGGTCACGCAGCAGGTCACCGCTGCGGTCACGGCGCAAGTTCCGCCCGGCACCCCGCCTGCGGCCATTCAGGCGGAAGTTCGAAGACAAGTCGCCGGTATCGTCCCCGGCCAGGTCGCCAGTCAGGTCGCCACCATCGCCGGCTCTCTCGCCATCGATCGCTACGTGAAGACGGCGGGCTACTTCGCCGAATATCCCGAAGACATCCATCTCCTCGGCCTGAGCTTCAACACCGTGCTCGGAACCTCGGGATGGGCGCTCCAGGGCGAATACTCGCGCCGCCTGGACGCGCCCCTGCAGATAGACGACGCCGAAGTGTTCTTCGCGGCCCTGACGCCGCTCACCTTCGACCCCGTGACCGGCACGCCTTGCTCGAATAGCTTCAGCTACTGCCGGAACCAGGTCGGCGTCTTCGGCCCCGAAACCTACGTCCAGGGCTATATCGAGCGCGACGTGAGCCAGATTCAGGCCACGGCCACCAAGGTTTTCGGCCCGACGTTTGGGGCGGACAGCCTGGCGTTCGTCGCAGAGGCGGCGCTCATGTACGTGCACGACATGCCGGACAGGAGCGAACTGCGTCTCGAGGGGCCGGGCACGCAGACCAGCGGGGAGCCCTTTCATTCCACGCCTACGGGCGCGCACGCCGGCCTGCCAGCCGATCCGCTGGATCGGTTCGCCAGTTCCACTTCCTACGGCTACAGGGTGTTGGCGCGTTTGTCGTATCTCAACGCCATCGGCGCGGTGAACATTTCGCCTCGCGTGTCGTTCCAGCATGACGTGAAGGGCACCAGCCCCGGTCCGGGCGGGCCGTTCATAGAGGATCGAATCGCGGTGACCCTCGGGATGGGCGCGAGCTATCTCAACCGCTGGCATTTCGACGTGAGCCTCACCATGTTCGGCGGCGCCGGAAGGCACAATCAGTCGAGTGACCGCGACTTCGTTTCCGCCACCGTCAAATACCTGTTCTGACCAACAGCGATGAAAATGGGGTAACCGCCATGAAAACCATCATTTTGAGAGCCATCGTCGCGATCTTTTGCGCCCTCGTGGCGACCAGCGCCTCCGCCGCGATTTCCGCAGACGAGATCGCCCGGCTCGGCAAGGACCTGACCCCCCTCGGCGGGGAGCGGGCGGCCAACGCCGAGGGAACCATTCCGGAGTGGAAGGGCGGCATCACGACCCCGCCGGCGGGCTACAAGGTGGGCGACCACCATCCCGACCCCTATCCGGATGACAAGCCCCTGTTCACCATCACCCGCGCGAACCTGGATAAATACCGGGGGAAACTCTCGGCCGGGCTCCAGAAGATGGTGGAGCTTTATCCGACGCTCCGGCTGCCCGTCTATCCGACCCGCCGCAGCGCCTCCGCTCCGCAGCGCATATACGACGCCACCCGGCGCGTCGCCGCCACGGCGAAACTCGCCGCGGGCGGCAACGGCGTCACGGGCGCCGTGATCGGGATCCCGTTTCCGGTTCCCAAAAACGGAGCAGAGGTGATCTGGAATCACCTGCTGCGCTACCGGGGCGAAGCCGCCTCGCGCGTCATCGGCCAGGCCGCCGTCACCCGGAGCGGCGACTACACGCTCGTCCGGCTCGAGGACGCATACCTCGCGCGCTATTCCCTGCCGGGTATGACGGAGGCGAAACTCAACAACCGGATGATTCTTTTCAGGCAGAAGGTGGCGGCGCCGGCGCGCCTGGCGGGAAGGATTCTGCTGGCCTACGAGACGCTCAACCAGGTCGCCGAGCCGCGCCACGCCTGGGTGTACAACCCCGGCCAGCGGCGGGTGCGCCGCGCGCCGAACATCGCCTACGACAATCCGGGCACCGCTGCGGACGGGCTCAGGACGAGCGACCAGTTCGACATGTTCAACGGGGCGCTTGACCGCTACGACTGGAAGCTCCTCGGCAAGCGCGAGATGTACGTGCCCTACAACAGCTACAAGCTGCACAGCGACAAGATCACCTTCGCCGACGTTCTGAAGCCGCTGCACGTCAACCCTGAGTATCTGCGCTATGAGTTGCACCGGGTCTGGGTGGTCGAGGCGACGCTCAAGGAAGGGGCGCGCCACCTCTACAAGAAACGGCGGTTCTACGTGGACGAGGACTCCTGGATGATCCTGCTCGCCGACATTTACGACAACAGGGATCAGCTCTGGCGCGTATCCGAGGGGCACTCCGTCAACTACTACGAAAAACCCCTGTCGGGCTTTACCCTCGAGGTGCACACCGATATTCAGGCGGGGCGCTACCTCGCCCTGGGGCTCAACAACGAGTATTCCATGAACGTCTTCGGCTCGAACTACTCGTCCAGAGGTTTCACGCCTTCGGCGCTGCGCCGCATGGGCAGGAGATGACGGCGGCGACCCCCGGGATTTTGAGCGGATTGCGTAGTCGACTTTTACTCGGCCTGGTCGCCTGCCTGCTGCCCTTTGGAGCAGCGAGCGCCGGGCCGGCCATTCAGGCGCGCCTTGCGCCCCAATCCCTGCTTCTCGACGGAGCCGCCGCCGGCTCGCGCCTGGTGGTGGTCGGCGAGCGCGGCCACGTGCTGGTCTCGGCAGACGGCGGCGTGAGCTGGAAGCAGGCCCGCGTTCCCGTCCGCGCCCTGCTGACCGCCGTGCACATGCACGATGCGCGCGTCGGCTGGGCCGTCGGGCACGACGCGGTCATCCTCCGCACCGAAGACGGCGGCGCGACCTGGAGCGTGGCTCATTACGCGCCCAAAGAAGAGCGCCCCCTGCTCGACGTCTGGTTCCGCGACGAACGCAACGGCTTCGCGGTGGGGGCGTACGGTTATTTCCTCGCCACCACCGACGGAGGCCGCACCTGGAAACCGCGGACGATCGACAAGGATGATTTCCACCTGAACGCCATCGTTCCCGCAGGAGCCGGGCGGTTGTTCATCGCAGGCGAGGCGGGCGCGATCTACCGCAGCGACGACGGCGGCGACACCTGGCGCAAGCTCTCCTCGCCCTATACGGGTTCGTGGTTCTCCGCACTCGCGCTCGATGCGGACAGGTTGTTGCTGCTGGGCCTTCGGGGCACCATGTTTCGCTCCGAAGACGGCGGCGAGAGCTGGACGCGGGTGCCCACGCGGACGAAAGCGACCCTGACGGGAGCGCTCCGTGTGAAGCCCGGCCTCATGCTCGTCACCGGCCTCGAAGGCACCCTGCTCGTCAGCCGCGACGGGGGGCGCAGCGTATCAGTCGACGCCGCCTTGAAGCCGCTGACCTCCCGACAGGGAATCTCGACGGCGCTCGCGCTCACGGACGGCGGGCTGCTGCTCCTGGGAGAGTTCGGGGCCAGGCGCCTGCCCCGGGCCGAATAGACTCTCACAGATGCCGGACGCCTCCTCCTCTCCCGGGACATTTTCCATCGCATCGTGGCTGGAGCGCGCGCTGTTCTCGCGCCGCAAGCGGGTGCTCGCGGCGTTCCTCATCGTCACGCTGGCGATGGTCTGGCTGGCGACGGGGCTGCGCGTCGATGCGGGCTTCACCAAGCTGGTGCCGCTCGAACACTCCTACATGCGCACCTTCATCAAGCACCGCGCCGCTTTCGGCGGGGCGGACCGCGTGGCGGTGGCGCTCGTGGCGCGGGAGGGCGACATCTTCACCCCTGAGTTCTTCGCCCTGCTCCAGAAGGTGAACGACGCCGTTTTCTTCGTGCCGGGCGTGGACCGCACCCAGGTCTACTCCGTGGTGACGCCGAACGTGCGCTACAACGAGGTGGTCGAGGACGGCATCGTCGCCGGCAACGTGCTGCCCGCGGACTTCAAGCCGACCAAAGCCGGCTTCGCGCGGGTGCGCGAGAACATCATCAAGGCGGGGGTCGTGGGCCGGCTCGTGGCGAACGATTTCTCGGGCGCGCTCGTGAGCGCGAGACTCCAGGAGTTCCACCCCGACACCGGCGAGCGGCTCGACTACCTCGAAGTCGCGCGGGCGCTCGAGGTCATCCGCCGGGACGCGGAAGCGGGCGGCGTCGCGAAAGTCCACATCATCGGGTTCGCGAAGGTCGTGGGAGAGATAGCGGACGGCGCGGCCCAGGTGCTGCTCTTCTTCGGCCTGGCCGTCGTGATCACCGCGCTTTTCGTGTACGCCTACACCCGGTCGGTCCGCCTCACGGCGATGCCGCTGGCATGTTCGCTCGTCGCGGTGGTCTGGCAGCTCGGCGCGCTCACGGGTCTGGGCTTCGGCGTCGACCCGATGTCGATCCTGGTGCCGTTTCTGGTGTTCGCCATCGGGGTCAGCCACGGGGTGCAGATGGTGAACGCGGTGAGGGCCGAAGGAGGCGGCGGCGTCCGCGCCGCGCGGGCGAGCTTTCGCCGCCTGCTGCTGCCGGGTTCGGTGGCGTTGGCCTCGGACGCCATCGGCTTCGTGGCCATCGCGCTCATCCCCGTGCGCGTCATCCAGGAGATCGCCGTCACCGCCGGCCTGGGCGTGGCCGCGATCATCCTCACGAATTTGGGATTACTCCCCGTTGCGCTTTCCTATCTCGAACCGGAAGGAGAAAAGGAGCGCGCGGCCTCCCCGCCGTTTCTGGAGGGTCTCTGGAAGCGCGCCGCGCGCCTGGCCAGGCCGCGCCCGGCAGTCGCGACGATAGCCGTCGCCGCCGCCCTGCTCGCTCTCGGCGCGCGCTACGCGCCCGAGGTCCGCGTGGGCGACCAGCACCAGGGCGTGCCGGAGTTGCGCGCGACTTCCACGTACAACCGCGATACCGCCGCCATCGTCGAGCGCTTCAACATCGGCGTGGACGTGCTGACGGTGATCGTGGAGACCATACCGCAGGGGTGCGTGGATTACCGCGTGATGCGCCTGATCGACGAGTTCGAGTGGCGCATGCGGAACGTCGAGGGCGTGCGCTCGGTGGTCGCGCTCCCCGGGATCGTCCGCAAGCTGAACGCGGGCTGGAACGAGGGAAACCTCAAGTGGCGCGCGCTGCCGCGCAACCGCCACGCGCTCGCCGAATCGGTCTCCCTCGTGCCGACGAGCACGGGTCTCCTGAACGGCGACTGCTCGGCGATGCCCGTGCTCATCTACACCGCCGACCACAAGGCGCAGACCATCAGCCGGGTCGTCGCCGCCGTGAAGGCGTTCAACCGGACGGAGAATGATGAGCGCGCCGCCTTCCGCCTCGCCGCGGGGAACGTCGGGGTGATGGCGGCGACGAACGAGGAGATAGAGGCGTCGCAGTTCCCGATCCTGGGCTACGTCTACGCCGCGGTCATCCTGCTGTGCCTGCTGTCTTTCCGCTCGTTGGCGGCGACCGCCTGCATCGTCGCGCCCCTGGCGCTCGTATCGCTCCTCGCCTACGCGCTGATGGCGTTTCTGGAGATCGGCCTCAAGGTCTCGACGCTTCCCGTGGTGGCCCTGGGGGTCGGCATCGGCGTGGATTACGGGATATACATCTGCGGGCGGCTTCTCGCCTATATGAGGGAGGGGCTCGATTTCGCCGCGGCTTATGAGCGCACCCTCGCCACAACGGGGGCGGGCGTGGTGCTCACCGGCTTCACGCTGGCCGTGGGTGTCGTGACCTGGATTTTCGCGGCGCTCAAGCTCCAGGCCGACATGGGCACGGTGCTCTCGTTCATGTTCCTGGTCAACATGGTCGGCGCCATCGCGCTCCTGCCCGCCCTGGGCGCGTTTTTGATGAAGGCGAAGAAGAAGGAAGCGCGAACACGGGAGTAGGGCGGCGGCGTGGGTTCATCCGTTTTTCGACTTGGCCCTTCATTCCAGAATTGTTTGCCGGGATTCCGTCGGGCACGGCGGGACGTAGGGACAGGCCCCTGTGCCTGTCCTCGCCAGGGACAACCACGGGGGGTTGTCCCTGAATTCCACATTCTTCAATCAGCAAACCGCAATTGCTCCCTCGTCAGTCGCGTTTGACTTACGCGCCTGCGAGCGCCGTATTGTTGCCGTCGTATCGAATGGGAAGTCGTTGCAGCATGGACTTGAGCGCTTGCTCATCCGGGCGATGGTTGTTTGTTTTACCTTGTCGTGCCATCATAATGATGGCATTTGTTTCTGAGGAAAAAGGAGAATGCGATGGCGACGCTCAATGTGCGGCAACTCGACGGCTACGTAGTTCGGCGCCTCAAGCGGCGCGCCGCCGCCAACAACCGTTCCCTGGAAGGCGAGGTGCGCCACATTCTCGAAAACGCGGTCGAGGATGACATGGCGGCGAAACGCGCATCCTTCCCGGCTTTGGCCGAACGGCTGCAGCGGGAGACCGGAGGCCGCGAGCAAACGCCTTCGGAGATCCTGATTCGCGAAGATCGCGAACGCGGACATCGCGTCATTCAATGAGTCTCGTGGTCGACGCCAGCGTTGCGGTCAAATGGCTGGTTGCGGAAGAGGATTCGGAATCTGCGAATCGACTGGCGGTGGGCGCCGAGGATTTGCTCGCACCGCGCCTGATGGCCTCGGAGGTGGCCAACACGCTTTGGCGCAAGGCCCGGCTCGGCGAGATAGGACGCGACCGGGCCGGCGTATTGATGGCCGCTTTAACGGAGATGCCCGTTCGCTGGAACGTCGACGAAACGCTTTGCGCGGACGCGATTCGTCTCGCGCTGGCGCTCGACAGGCCGGTTTACGATTGCGTCTATCTGGCGCTGGCGCATCGTGTCGGCGCGCAAGTGATTACGGCGGATGTGCGTTTCGCGAATGCGCTGGCAAGGACCGAACACGGCGGCTCGGTGGTGACGCTGACGGATTATGTGGAAGAACATCTCTGACATGGAATACGCGGCGGTTCCCCTTTCTACCACGCCGGCGGCCACAAACCCTCATCCCGAGTAGGCGCGCTTGCGCGCCGTATCGAGGGACGCCGACGGACAGGTCGCGACCTGTCCCTGCACCGCTCTGCGCGAAATCCTCGAAAACATTACGGGCCGTGTGATGTTTTCTTCCCGCCCTACAGCGGCGGGGCGGTCGCCTTGATGGAGACGGGCGTCTCTTGAAAGGTTTTCACGAACCTCGTCGTGTTCGCGGCGATGGCCTCGAAGATTTTCTCTCCCTTCTCGGCCGATGCGAAGGTCGCCGCGCCGCCGACGCCCATCGCCTCCCGGTTCCGCGCGTATTCCTCTATCGTCGGCGGAAAGGAGAGCTTGGGGTTCTCGACGCGGTTGACGGCGTGGTCCACCGACACGAAGCGGTGCTCGAATTCGCCCACCTCGGGAACCGCGTCCACCGCGCGCTCCATCCGCACCTGATCGCCGTACTTATGGAGCATGAAGGAGGTCTCGGATTCGCACCCGTGGCCGACGCCGCCCGGGGGGCTCTCGCAAACGTCTCGAATCTCCTTGCCGGCGATGAGCGCCAGGTCCACGATGGCTATGGCCGCGCCCGTCAGGTTCCTGACCCTGACGACGGCGATCTCGAGCGGCGGGAGGTTCGCGACACGGTGCCCGTTCAGGATCACGATGTGCCGGAAGCCGTGGATCACGAGGCTGTTGCACACGTCCTCGACGACGCGCGTGAGCGTCTCCGCGGCGAGCGATATCGTCCCCGGGAACGCGAGGTGATGGGGCGACCACCCGAACCACAGGGGGGCGGCGACCAGGGCGTCCGCGCGCTCCGCCACCTCTTCTGCGGTCGCGATGGCCTCGGCCGCGTCCGTTCCGATGGGGCAGTGCGGGCCGTGCTGCTCGGTGGCGCCGACGGGTACGAGCGCCGTATCCCCGCGCTTCAGGTATTCCTCCACGTCCGGCCAGGTGAGTTCCTGTATCCAGCGGCTCATGAATCATTCCTCCTCGTTTTCCCGAGACGCCCCCGTGGGGGCTGTTGATTAACCCCCTGAGAGGGTAATGGCAACCTCCCTGAAAGGGAAGCCCCATAAAAGCAACCCCCCCTCAGCCCGGCGGAGCGCATCGCCTTTTCATTACACCCCTGCCAAGGGGTTGTTGAAAAACCCCGAAGAGAGAGGAATCACTCCCCCCTGGAGGGGGAGTCGATGAGCTAAGGGCGTTAGCCCGAAAGCGAATCGGTGGGGGGGAGAATTCGGGTGGCGGTAAAACGCATTCACCCCCCACCGCATCAGCCTTCGCACAAACCACTCGGCTTCTGTCGGGCTTTCCCCTCGGGAAGCCCGACCCCCTCAAGGGGGGAGTGGTTGGTTGGCGCTCTGCAAGGGAGGGGTAAAGTTTCATCCCTTGATGGTCGGCTCCATATGTCCAATCACGAAATTAGGGCTTTTTCAACATCCCCGACAAAGGGGGGGTAGGGGGGGGTGCCTTTCGACGAGGGAGGTCAGGGGTTCGCGCGAAAGCGCCGTACCGAAGGTTCGACCCGACCGAAGAGAAAGGGTCAAAAGGCGTCTCCCGGCGCGCGGAGCAATCGCTTCCGCACTGCGCGCGGTTGTCCTTCGATACGCCGCCTTCGGCGGCTACTCAGGATGAGGAAGACGGGGGCGGAGCCTGCCCCGAGCGAAGTCGAGGGAGCCTGTCCTGAGCCTGTCGAAGGGCCGCTACCCGGGATGAGGGAGATGTGAGGACTTTTCGGGCAGCCCCCTGCGGCTACGCTTCGGGCTCCACCCATCCCGACCAGCTGCGCCTCAAGGCCTCGCATTCGGCCACCCGGACCCCGGTGACGAGCTCCACGGTCTGGTTCCCCATCTCCAGGAGTTTCTCGACGGAATAGTCCCCGTAGTCGGTTCGCCCCATTTCCGCGTGGCGCGCGCCCAGGACGAGCGTTTCGACCTTCGCCAGGACGATCGCCCAGCAGCACATCGGGCAGGGCTCCATCGCCGTGTAGAGCGTCGAGCCGGGCAGGTCGGGCGCGCCCAGTTCGCGGCATGCGTTCCGGATGGCGTCGGTCTCGCCGTGGCAGGTGGGGTCGTTGTGGGAGATGGCGCGGTTCTGCCCCCTGCCGATGATTTCTCCGTCCCTGACGATGATCGAGCCGACGGGGGAGTTCCCCGCCTCGAGCGCAAGACGCGACTCCTCGAGCGTCAACCCCATGAAATGATGATGGTCTTCGGCCATTGCAGTTCCTCCTGAGTCTGCGGCGGGATGAAAAGCGCCGGCCCCGGCGCGCCCGCCCGCCGGTGGATGTTCCCTCGATGCGCCATCGCCCCGGGATACGCGCCCGGAAGTCCAGGCGTTCTTCCGGCCTTCGTCCGGGGCCCGTGAGACGCAAGCCGTATTTTCCCACCGAACGGGTTTTAATGCGAACGGGCGCGGTTCCCGGCTCCCGGCGCCGGGGGTGTCCACGGGCTTGAGCTCATGAACGAAGGTTTGTCGCGACCGAAGAGGCAGTCAATCCGATTGCAGGGGTCGTTCGCGAACGACCCCTGCGGAAACTTGCAGTTCTCGATTTGGTTCGTCATTCCGGCGCATGCCGGAATCCAGGCGGACGGACGTGGAAGAAAAACGGGAATGTGGCAAACCGGTTCAGGCGGCGGGATTCTCTCGACTCGGAATTCTCCCATCGGCTCTGGATTCCGGCATGCGCCGGAATGACGGCAATCTCGGTATTGTCAGCTTTTTTCAACAACCAGGCAGTGCGGCGATGCGCCCCCCGCCGGGATGAGGGGGTTTGCTTTTTCTTGCCCCCCTGACAAGGGGGGGTAGGGGGGGGGTTGGTTTTGAACAAATGAGGGGGCAGTCGAACCGACCGAAGAGGCGTCGCCCCGTAGGGACAGGCCTCCGTGCCTGTCCTGATGGCAACCATCCTGCACAGGACAACCACGGAGGGTTGTCCCTACAATCGCCATTCCTCTTTTATCGGGCTTTTTCAACAACCCCTTGTCAGGGGGGTATGAAAAGGCGGTGCGCCGCCGGGATGGGACGAGAATTCCAGCCCTCTGCCCGTTTATATTGACTTATCGGTCAATAATTCTGTATGGTGAGTCGCAATGACCACAGAACAACGTCATCACGGATGACGGCTACCTCCCGGGAGTCCGCGCTCCCCGGCCGCGGTTCCCCAGGGCGCATCGCCGCCTTTCGGGAATCGCCTTGAATTTTCAGGGCGCCGGATAAAAACAGGGGAGAGACGATGAAGGTTCCGGCTGCTTTTCTGTCGTTCGTTCTTGCGCTCTACGGCTGCGGCGGGGGTGGGGGCGGGGGCGGCGCAACTTTCCCCGGGCTTCCCGCCTTGATGCCCGCCCAGTCGAGGAATGCGCCCATCGTATTCTTAAGGGACGGGGTTCAGGTCGGCGCTGACGTCAGGCCAGCCCGCAATGCCCTGTCGTTGGCCGGAACGCATGGCGAAGTTGCCGTATCTACAGGCCGCATACGCGATGGCGAGAGCGCCGAGCGCGTAAACGACTTCCTGCAAAGACAGGCAGTTCTTCAATATCCCGATGAGCCAGGCAGTCAATATCTGGATGCCTTCAATCAGAAACCAACAATCATCATCCGGGAAACGACTGAAAACAGATATGTCGACGATATAGTCAAAACAGTTCAGCTCATCAATACCGCCTTGCCGCACGATAGAAAGATTACCATCTCACCCAGGCGCGGCTTTCATCCAGGTTCAGGTATAAACGACCATGTATGGAGCAATTACATATCAGACGGGGAAATTTTTGTTGGCATCGAACCGCAGGACAAATGGCCTATAGAGGAAAGGCCGCCCGTGAAAGTTGCCGGTGTCCAAACTGGATACAATTCGAAGTCCTCCATATGGGCTGACCCCGTTACAGCACAAAACAACGCGAGTTACATCAGGAAAATACTGGCCCATGAGATTGGCCACGCGCTCGGTTTGCCGGAGCATATTGAACCGGGCGAATATCGCTCAATTATGAACATAAGATATCAATTCCCCTATCCAGCGCATATTCTTTTCCAGATTGATACGGATGCGCTCTATGCTATTTTCTCTCGCTTCCAGGAAGTACAGGGAGGATACAAGCTGTGGGATCCAAATAGCCTGGAGCCATGGACTGACACTTCCTTCCACCTGCGCGGCGACCTTGATGACGTGTCGTTCGGAGCATCCTCGAGGAACGGATTGCTTCAGCCGTGGGCGCATGGGCCGAGTCCGGAAACGAATCTGGCGGATAATCAGGCTCTATCCGGCAGCGCAACCTGGGCTGGTCGCCTCCTGGGGTTCACGTCCGATTCGCAATCGCTCGCCGGGGCCGCGGGCCTCACCGTCAACCTCGCAACGCTCACCGGCCGGATAGATTTCACCGGCCTGGAGCACTGGGGCGTTTATACTGCTCCAGGCCCTGTCGGCTCGGGAACGCGGTGGAACGACGGAGACCTGCGCTACAGCGTCATCGTCCGGGGCAATGCGTTCTATCAAACGGGTGGCGATGCGGGCGAGGTTACGGGGATGTTCTTCGGCCCGAATCATGAGGGGATGGGCGGCGTCGTTGAACGAAGTGATATGTCTGCAGGGTTCGGCGGGACGCGATAGTTGAGTGGTTCAAAATTCACTTTCCTATAAGTAGAGATAACCACATGAGAAACAAAAATCGTTTCGCTCAAAAGGCATTCAGCGCTCTTCTCTCGTTCGCGTTGATATTGCCCGGCTGCGGTGGAGGCGGAGGAGGAGGTGGCGGTGGCGGATCGTCTCTCTCCAGGCAGCCCGCCCTGATACCGGCCCAGGCGGTAAATGCACCCATAACTGCATTTCGCGACGGCGTTCAGGTTGGGGCCGCCGACAGGCCTTCCCTCAACAACTTATCTCGATCAGGAGCGCATGGTAGAGTTGCTATATCGGCAGGCCACATCAGAGATGGGGAGAGTTCCGTAAGGGTGAATGACTACCTTGGCAAGCAAGCGGTTGTGGGATTTACGAGTGACCCCGGCGTTTCTTATCTTCGCAATTTCAGACTAAAACCTACTGTTTCCATCCGGCGAACAACCAGAGATATTTATGTAGATCAAATAGTCCGAACCGTGCAGTTGATAAACAGCGCATTGCCCTATGACAAAAGGATAACCGTCTCATCGGAGCGTGCCCCGCGCCCTGCCTTAGGCGACAGTCATTATATTCCTGACGGCCAGATATACGTTGGCATCGAACCGCAGGGCGAATGGCCCCAGGAAGAAATACCACCTGTGTTAGCAGCTGGTGTGGAATACTCAGGCGCACATTCAGGTGGAGGGCCAGCTTCTTATATCTGGGTGAATACCGATATCGTAAGGACAACGAACCAAGTGAGGAAGGTGCTGGCTCACGAGATATTTCATGCGCTCGGTTTTCTTGAGCATATCGAGCCGCACGAATATCGGTCGGTCATGAATACGGACTATCTGAATTTCCCGCTGGTTACCCTGCCGGGTATTGACAGGGACGTTCTCTATGCGCTCTACACCCGTTTCTTCCATGAGAATGGGGTTAAGCGGTATGACCCGAACGACCTCGGCCCGTGGACGGATGTATCCTTTCATCTTCGCGGCGATATGGATGACGTATCATTCGGCGCATCTTCAAGGAACGGCCTGATTCAACCCTGGGCGCACGGCCAAAGCCCGGAAACGAACCTGGCGGATAATCAGGCTCTATCCGGCAGCGCAAGCTGGGTTGGCCGTCTCCTTGGTTTCACTTCCAGGTCGGAATCGCTCGCCGGAGCAGCCGATTTGACCATCAACCTCGCAACGCTCACCGGCCGGATAGACTTCACAGGCTTGGAGCACTGGGGCGTTTATACTGCTCCAGGCCCTGTCGGCTCGGGAACGCGGTGGAACGACGGAGACCTGCGCTACAGCGTCATCGTCCGGGGCAATGCGTTCTATCAAACGGGTGGCGATGCGGGCGAGGTTACGGGAATGTTCTTCGGCCCGAATCATGAGGGGATGGGCGGCGTCGTGGAGAGGGCGGACATGAGCGCCGGGTTCGGCGGAGTGAGATAGAGCCGCCTTTCGGGAATTGCCTTGAATCTTCAGGGCGGCGGACAAGAACAGGGAAGAGATAATGAAGGTTCCGGCTGCTTTTCTGTCTTTCGTTCTCACGCTTTACGGCTGCGGCGGCGGGGGAGGGGGCGGCGGAAGTTTCATTCCCGTCCCCGCCGCCATCGTGAACACCGCGGGAGTGGACATTCGGGATACGTGGAAATCGACCGAGCCGCTCGCCACCTACTTCGGTCTTGAAGGAGGCGGCAGCCTCCCCCGGTTCGAGGGTCTGGACGCTTCGGGGTATTCCGTCCTGGGTTCGAAGAACGGGATAACGTACGCGCAGCGGATGTCGGGCCCGACGGACACCATCGACATCGATTTCACCGGGTATTTCGACCCGTTGCCGGATTTCGTGAAGGGAGGCCTGGAGCGAGCGGGAAAGGCCTGGTCCCACAGGCTCAAGGACGTGCTCGGCCCCTACGAGTCCACAGATGGAGTGGTGACCCGCAAGGGATTGGATGAGAACGGGCAACAGATCCCGCGTCTGGTGGACGGAATTCTCCTTGATTTCGAGACTGATTATGAGAATCCCAAGTGGGAGAATAGAAATTTCGGGGGTTCCAGGGGACTTTATCGGTACGAACAGGTTGTGGGGCAGGACTTTACGGTCAGGACGGGTTGGTTCGAGGTGGCGGCAAGAGACATCAACAGAGGACCATTGTGGTTCGCTTATATCGCCGCTCATGAGATTGGCCACGCAATCGGACATAGTGCGTCAAGCACAACGGTACCGGAGGCAATTTCCCGTTATGTGGACTTCGACCGGGGGGTATGGACCGGCCCGGCATTGACGGCGGCCAATGGAGGCAGGAACGTGCCCTTCCAGAAGGATCGCGACGGTGAACCGGATATTGGTCATCTGGGCGCCTGCCCCATGATCATGTCCTATTGCGGCGATGATATTGCGATTCCGCATGAAATGGATTTCGCTTACATGAAGGATATCGGATACACCGTGGCGGATGATTATCCGGAGGAGCCCGAGCTCTACAGCTACGGCGCATGGGCGGAACACTCGGCGTGGGTGGTCACGGCGGCCCGGCACATGACCTTCTCCACCACGCGCATCACCGATCATATCGCGGTGGAGGCGGATGTTTTTGGCAACCAGTCCGATGCGGATTTCGCCGGTGCGCATACGGGCACGCTGACGTGGAGCGGCTCCTTGCTGGCGACCGATATGGAAAAGTTCGCTCCGGTGTTCGGCGAGGCGGAAATCGTTCTCTCGGCCGATACGCTGGAGGGCGCGGTGCGGTTCCTGAACCTTCGCACGGCAGTAGACGTGGAAGCGCGGGCGCGGCTGACGGGGTGGCGGAAATCGAGCCTGGCGTATGACGTGACGGTCGAGGCGAACGGCTTCACGGACCCGGACGGAAAGGTGGTGGGAGGGTTTTACGGCCCCAGCCACGAGGAGGCGGCGGGGGTTCTGGACGACCGGGCGGAGAAGATTCTCGGCGCCTTCGGGGGGAGGAGATGATGAAAGTTCTGGTTGTTTTCCTGTCGTTCGTTCTCGCGCTCTACGGCTGCGGCGGGGGAGGGGGCGGCGGAAGTTTCATTCCCGTCCCCGCCGCCATCGTGAACACCGCGGGAGTGGACATTCGGGATACCTGGAAGTCGCCCGAGCCGATCGCGTCTTATTTCGGTCTTTCTGGAGGCGGCAGCCTCCCTCGCTTTGAGGGCCTGGACGCGTCGGGGTATTCCGTCCTGGGTTCGAAGGACGGGATCACGTACGCGCAGCGGATGTCGGGTCCGACGGACACCATCGACATCGATTTCACCGGGTATTTCGACCAGTCGCCGGATTTCGTGCAGGGAACCGTGGAGCGAGCGGGAAAATCCTGGTCCTACAGGCTCAAGGACGTGCTCGGCCCCTACCAGTCAACGGATTCGGTGGTGACACGCAAAGGGAGGGATGAGAACGATGATATCATCCCGCGTCTGGTGGACGGGATTCTTCTTGACTTTGACACTGATTTCGAGAATCCCAAGTGGGACTATGTTTGGGGATATTCGACCGGGGATTTTCGTTACGAGCAGATTGAGGGGCAGAATTTTACGGTTAGGACAGGTTATATAAAGTTGGCGGCAATAGACATCGAGAGAAGACCATTGTGGTTCGCTTATTTAGCTGCTCATGAGATTGGCCACGCGATTGGGCATAATGCGATACAAACTTATAAGAAGCCGGAGGCGATTGCCCGCCATGTGGACTATGAGCGGGGGGTATGGACCGGCCCGGCGCTGACGGCGGCCAACGGGGGCCGGAACGTGCCCTTCCAGAAGGATCGCGACGGTGAACCGGATTTCGGTCACCTGGGCGCCTGCGCGATGATCATGTCCTATTGCGGCGATGATATTGCGATTCCGCATGAAATGGATTTCGCCTACATGAAGGATATCGGATACACCGTGGCGGACGATTATCCTTCGGAGCCCGAGCTCTACAGCTACGGCGCATGGGCGGAACACTCGGCATGGGTGGTTACGGCGGCCCGGCACATGACCTTCTCCACCACGCGCATCACCGATCACATCGCGGTGGAGGCGGACGTTTACGGAAATCCTTCCGCCGCGGATTTCGCCGCCGCGCACAGTGGGACGCTGACGTGGAGCGGCTCCCTGCTGGCCAGCGATATGGAAAAGTTCGCTCCGGTGTTCGGCAAGGCGGAAATCGTTCTCTCGGCCGATACGCTCGAGGGCGCGGTGCGGTTCACGAATCTTCGCACGGCAGTCGACGTGGAAGCGCGGGCCCGGCTGACGGGATGGCGGAAGTCCGGCCTGGCGTATGACGTAACGGTGGAAGAAAACGGGTTCACGGACCCGGACGGAAAGGTGGTGGGTGGCTTTTACGGCCCGAACCACGAGGAGGCGGCGGGGGTTCTGGACGATCGGGCGGAGAAGATTCTCGGCGCCTTCGGGGGGAGGAGATGATGAAAGTTCTGGTTGTTTTCCTGTCGTTCGTTCTCGCGCTCTACGGCTGCGGCGGGGGAGGGGGCGGCGGAAGTTTCATTCCCGTCCCCGCCGCCATCGTGAACACCGCGGGAGTGGACATTCGGGATACCTGGAAGTCGCCCGAGCCGATCGCGTCTTATTTCGGTCTTTCTGGAGGCGGCAATCTCCCCCGGTTCGAGGGTCTGGACCCGTCGGGGTATTCCGTTCTGGGTTCGAAGGACGGGATAACGTACGCGCAGCGGATGTCGGGTCCGACGGACACCATCGACATCGATTTCACCGGGGATTCTGAAGGGTATTTTGATTCGTTGCCGGATTTCGTGAAGGGCGGCATTGAGAGAGCGGGAAAGGCATGGTCTCACAGGCTCAAGGACGTGCTCGGTCCCTTCATGTCAACGGATACGCCTGTGACACGCAAGGGGAGGGAGAACGGGCGGATCATCCCGCGTCTGGTGGACGGGATTCTGATTGACATTGACTCTGATTTCGAAAATCCCGAATGGGATTATGCCTGGGGGTATTCCAACGGGACGTATCGGACCGATCAGACGGTGGGAAAGGATTTTACGGCCAGGACAGGTTATATAAATTTGGCGGCAAAAGACATCAATAGAGGAACGCATTGGATGAGTTATATCGCCGCTCATGAGATGGGCCACGCAATCGGGCATGATGCAACACCGGGTAACAGGCCGCCGGAGGCTGTTGCTCGTCATGTGGACTATGAACGGGGGGTATGGACCGGCCCGGCGTTGACGGCGGCGAATGGAGGCCGGAACGTGCCCTTCCAGAAGGATCGCGACGGCGAACCGGATTTCGGTCATCTGGGCGCCTGCGCGATGATCATGTCCTATTGCGGCGATGATATTGCGATTCCGCATGAAATGGATTTCGCCTACATGAAGGATATCGGATACACCGTGGCGGACGATTATCCTTCGGAGCCCGAGCTCTACAGCTACGGCGCATGGGCGAAGCACTCGGCATGGGTGGTTACGGCGGCCCGGCACATGAGCTTCACCACCACGCGCATCACCGATCACATCGCGGTGGAGGCGGACGTTTTTGGCAACCCGTCCGCCGCGGAATTCGCCGCCGCGCATACGGGCACGCTGACGTGGAGCGGCTCGTTGCTGGCCAGCGATATGGAAAAGTTCGCTCCGGTGTTCGGCGAGGCCGAGATCGTTCTCTCGGCCGAGGCGCTCGACGGGACGGTACGGTTCATGAATCTTCGCACGGCAGTAGACGTGGAAGCGCGGGCGCGGCTCACTGGATGGCGGAAGTCCGGCCTGGCCTATGACGTGACGGTAGAAGAAAACGGGTTCACGGACCCGGACGGAAAGGTGGTGGGAGGGTTCTACGGCCCCAACCACGAGGAAGCGGCGGGGGTTCTGGACGATCGGGCGGAGAAGATTCTCGGCGCTTTCGGCGGGGTGAGATGAGGGTGGCCCGCCGGGTGGAACGAGGGTTGGGATGGAGGGAGCCTTCCATTTCGCCAGGGATCGTCGGTCTGGAGTTGTTGAAAGAGCCTCTTTTCAGGAGGTAGGGAGACGCCCCTCTCGACTGGAAAACCAACCCCACCTATCCCCCCTTAACAGGGGGGTAAAAAAGGCAATTCCCTGACAAGGGGTGATAAAAAGGCGATGCGCCCTCTCCGGGCCGAGGGGGTTTTGTTTTTTCTTGCCCCCCTGACAAGGGGGGGTAGGGGGGGTTGACTTTATGGGGTTTCCCTTTCAGGAAGTTGCCATTACCCTCTCAGGGGTTTTTCAATAGCCCTGACAAGGGGGGTGGGGGGGACTCCCTTCTTCCTCCTTCATCAGTTGCCGGCGATCCTCAAGGGGGGAACCATTCCATTCCTTGCTTGAGAGGGCTTTTTCAACGAGCCCGTTCTCGCGTCTTCATTCCCTGATTCAGGGTTCGAGCCGCCCCCGGACCTGGCCGGAGGCGGCTCGAATTCAAAATGAAACGCTGCCCCAAGAACCGGGCGCTACCGTATTTTCTCCAGATGCACCAGATGGGCCGCCTTGACGCCGGCGGAGGACAAGCGCGCCGCGCCCCGACACCAGTCGAAGCAAACGATTGTCAGGATGCCCTCGACGCGGATGCCTTCCGCCTTCAACACCCTGATTGCCCGCAACGCGGTGTTTCCACCCGCCATGATATCGTCGATATATACGACGCTTTCGGGCCGGGCGCCCTCTACGATACGACGCCTGCCGTATGTTCTTCGCTCGGGTCGAATGATGCAGGCTTCCATATCGGGAAGTTGTGCGAGCAAGCCGCCGACGGCCAGGGTTCCCGGAACGCCGCTGCTTGCGACGGCCCGGGCATCGAAGAAGCCGCCGCGAAGCGCCCGGGCAAGCTGTTCACCGATCCAGCCTGCCCGGGCGCCGTGCGTCAATGGAAGGCGCATGTCCAAAAGCATGGACCGCCGCTGCCCCTTCCGGCCGACAATCGGCGATTCCGGGGTTCCGCGAATCAGGGCGTCGTTCAGCAGTCGCCGCCATTCATCGACATCCCCCCGGCGCACGTTCATCAGAAACGGGAATTCACGCGGCATCACTAGATTCCGTCGTCATCATCATCGATTCCGTCGTCATCGCTGCCGCCGCTATTGCACGAGCAGACGCCCCGAGGCCCCTGCGGCCCTTCCGGACCACGCTCGCCATCATCGCCATCTTCACCTTTTGGCCCTTGCGGCCCTTCCAATCCTCGTAGTCCTTGCGCACCTCGCGGACCGCGAGCGCCTGTAGCACCTGTGTATCCTCTGGGGCCGCGATCACCTGTCGCGCCTTGCGGACCCTGCTCACCGGGTGCGCCCTCCTGGCCGGGGTCGCCTTTGTCGCCCTTGGGGCCTTGCGCGCCGGGAATACCCTGAGGGCCGGTTTCGCCCTGGGGTCCCTGGGGACCCTGCAATCCACGTTCGCCCTGTGGGCCTTGGGGTCCCTGCAATCCGCGTTCGCCTCGCGGGCCGCGTTCACCCTGAATACCCCGCTCCCCCTGCGGACCTTGAAGGCCCTGTGGCCCCTGCTCACCCGGGTCGCCCTTTTCGCCCTGAGGGCCCGGAGGCCCGGCCGGCCCTTTCACGGAAACGGTCGAGAGGGTGGTGGCGATGAGGTCCAGTGTCCGGTGCATCACGAGAACCTGGTTGAGAATCGCCTCCAGGTCGATGCCGCTTTCCGGCTGCGTTTCGCTCTGCTGTTCCGCCGTTTCTTCCGTCGACTCTTCGCTGGCTTCTTCTTCTGTTTCCGTTTCGGGTTGCGTTTGCGTCGTCATGCGCTTTCTCCTTTCCATATCGGATCCTCGAAAACGGCGGCGCCCATCGCCGCCACTGCGCCCAATGTAGGATGCCCGGCATCGGAACCCTGCATCGCAAATGCGGGGAAATGCGCACCTGGGGGGATTTTCGGGGCGTTCCGGCTTCGTCTCGGGAGCAGGCCGGCGGCGCAATTTCGCGCATTTGCCCGTGGCGGCGGGGTTTCCGCTCGGGTATGGTGGCGGAGCCCCAAAAAAAGTCGAACCGGGAAATGAATTTCCGTAAAATTCGATAAAATAAGATAAATTCACGGGGTTTTTCGATAAATCAGCTTCATCGTATATTCCGAGCCGTTCTCACCGGCTATGGAATCCGTATAACCCATTGATATCATGTTGGATATATGTCCCATTCATATCTCCCGGAATTTGCCTTCCCCAACCCGTAATCAAAGCGAAAGCGGGTTGATTATAATTACCACGCACTCTGGCGAATCCGTGTCGGTGAACATTTGTAAGCGTTTATCCAAGCCGTGATGGTGGCGCCTTGAAGCAGTAGTTCGGGCCGGGATGGGTGATGATTTTACCGGTTGAGGACTTGCTTCCAGTTTCTGGGCTTGTCGAAGCGTCTGTCCCTGTCGTAGCGCCCACGTCCCTGTGTGGTTCCGACGTGAATCCACCCCGAAGCCCTGTAGACGGCGCCGGTGTATCGCGGCGTCTCGACGAAGGTCTCGACGAGGACGGGGGTGGTGCCATAGCGTTCGGTCCAGTCTCCGGGCAGGCGCCTGCGGACGATGGCGAGGAGGTGGGAGCCGAGGTTGGGGATTTTGATCCAGGGCAGGATGAGGAACCTCGGGTTGTCGACCACGAGGGGGAGGTTCTTCTCGCGCAGCTGCGGGGTCCAGCCGATGAAGGCATCGCGCGGGGCGAGTTTCCACGCGGCGGTGGAGAAGCCGAGCATGGCGAGGGGCCTGCCGTCGCGGTCGTGGACGGCGTAGCGCATCTGGGCGCCGACGAGGGTCTTGTAGCCGAGGTAGTGATAGCGTGCGACGAACTCGTTCCAGAGCCTGCCCTCGCGGGTTCCGCGCACGACGATGCGCATATCGAGGGGGCGGACCTCATCAAGGGTCTCGGGCGCCGGGATGAGGGGAGGTTCGGTGTCGGGTCCGAAGACGATCGGCTTGGCCTGGGCTCGGGGGTGCTTCGGCGGGGGGAGCGAGATCAGGCCGTCCCTGTGCATGGCGAGCATGGTCACCCGGGCCATCATGTCCTTGAGCCCGCCGTCGGGCTTGAACCAGCCGATGCGGCGGCAGAACTCCTTCGACAGCGCATGGCGGTTGAGCGCAGGTGGGCCTGCGATCAGCGCGCGCAGCAGCGCCATCTCTTCCGTCGTGAAGTCGCGTCCGTAGTAGCGGCACTCGGTCACGGCGTCATCCCGGCGCCGTGAGGGCGCGACGACGCTCCGCGCCCATCGACCAGGGCAGCCACGCGGAGAGGTCCCCGGGTGGGCGGCCGCCGTTCTCCGCGCAGGCCGTGAGCCATGCCTCCAGCCAGCGAAGCGGATCGACCCCGTTTAACGAGAGTGTACCGAGGACGGAGTACATCATCGCCGTGAACCGGGCGCCGGCCTCGCTCACGGAGCCGAACGAGAGCCGCCTGCCGATCACGGGACGTCTGAGCACTCTCTCAATGGCGTTGTTGTCCATCGGTACCGAGGGACGCTCCAGGAAGACGCTCAGCCCCGAGAGTGTCCGAAGTCTTGTGTAAGTAAGGGTCGAGGGTTCACACTTCACCAGGAGGAGGACCTTTGATGACGAGACTGAGACCTGAGCTATTGGACGAGTTGCTGTCCGGCTACGAGAAGCCGGAAGACCTGTTGGGCGAGGACGGGCTGTTCAAGCAGCTCAAGGAGGCTCTTGTGGAGCGCGCGCTGGGCGCGGAGTTGAGCGAGCACCTCGGCTACGAGAAGGGAGACCCAGCCGGACGAGGTAGTGGCAACAGCCGCAACGGGCATTCCGGCAAGACGGTTCTGAGCGATGATGGCGAGTTGGACCTGGCGGTTCCCCGGGACCGCAACGGGACGTTCGAGCCGGCGATCGTGCCCAAGGGGGAGCGGCGCCTCGAGGGTTTCGACGAGCGCATCGTGTCGCTGTACGCGCGCGGGATGAGCGTGCGCGAGATCCGGGGCCACCTCGAGGAGTTGTACGGGGTATCGGTATCGCCGGACCTGATCAGCCGGGTGACCGACGCCGTGCTAGAGGAGGTGCGGGAGTGGCAGAACCGGCCCCTGGACCCTGTTTATCCGGTCGTGTTCTTCGACGCGCTGCGGGTGAAGATCCGCGACGAGGGCCTGGTTCGGAACAAGGCGGTCTACCTCGCCCTGGCGATTACCTCCGAGGGCGACAAGGAGGTGCTGGGGCTTTGGATCGAGCAGACCGAGGGGGCGAAGTTCTGGCTCAAGGTGATGAACGAGCTCCAGGCCCGGGGCCTGCAGGACATTCTGGTCGCGGTGGTGGACGGGCTCGCAGGCTTTCCCGACGCCATCGGCACGGTATTCCCGCGCACCGCGGTCCAGACCTGCATCGTCCATCTGATACGCAATTCGATGTCGTTCGTCGCCTGGAAGGACCGCCGGAAGGTCATGCCCGATCTCAAGGCGGTCTACCGGGCCGAGACGCTCGAAGCCGCGGCGGCCAGGCTCGATGAGTTCGAAGCCCGCTGGGGGGAGCGCTACCCGGCGGTGGCTCCCGCCTGGCGTCGCGCCTGGGAGCATGTGGCGCCGATGTTCGCCTTCCCGCCGGCCATCCGGAAGATGATCTATACGACCAACGCCCTGGAGAGCCTGCATCGGTCGTTGCGCAAGATCATCAAGACCCGGGGAAGCTTTCCCAGCGACGAGGCGGCGACGAAGTTGCTGTTCCTGGCGATACGCAACGCCGGAGTCCGTTGGCGCCGCCCAGTTGACTGGACCGCCGCGAAGGGGCAATTTGCCATTCTGTTCGAGGATCGCTTTCCTGGCTCAGCTAGCTGAGCCAGGAAAGCCCAAAGACCCGAGACCGTGGCTTACACAGATAATCGGACATACCCTCAGCCCCTCGCGGTGGTTCAGCAGCGAGCGAAGCGCCTTGCCCTCGCGCGCCTGCGCCGGCAGGGCGGCCAGTTCCTCTCGGGCCTGCGCGCCAGCTTCTTGTAGGCGCTGTAGCGGTCGCAGACGAGTACCGTATGGGAGCCGGCCGCGCCGAAGAGCTTCATCGCGACCTCAGCAGACCGCGAGGGGTCGACGTGGAAGTAGACGGAGTCTGCGCTCAGCGAGGCCCACAGCCAGGCGCGGTTCGAGCGTCCTTGCTCGCGAAGCGACTGAACGCGCCAGGTCGTTTCGTCCCCGTGGCGCACCGACGCCTCGTTCTGGCGGGCGAGGATCGCCCCGTTCAGCGGTTCGAACAGCGGCATGAACCGGTGCGCGCTGTCGCCCAGCGTCCCCGCCGAGATCGGAAGCCCCTGGTCCGACAACCACGCGGCGACCCGGTTGAGCGGGCGGAAGCAGGCGTAGCGTTCGAACAGCAGGCGCGCCCACACGCTCGTCCCGTAAGCCGTGCCCGCGAACAGGCGCGGCGCGGGCGGCGCCGACACCTCGGTGGGCGAGGACGCGCAACCGCACCCCCGGCGCCACCTCGTACGGTGGATGACGCGCCTGTACGCCGAGACTTCGATCTCGACGATGCGCGACACACGGGCGCCGTTCGCCGCGTAGGGCTTCCCGCAAGCGGCGCAGACGCGCGCACCGGCCGGCGGGTTGCGGACTTCCGTCCTCTCATCGAGCGCGGGCCGCGGGGTGCGGCCATGGCCCCGGGCGCCGGGCTGTCCGCCGCGCCTTCGCCCGGTGCGCGGCCTCTCCTGCCGCTCGCTCCTGCGCCCGAACAGCCTCCTCGCCAGCACCGCTCCGGTCGCGCGAAGCTTCGCGAGCTCGGCCTCCAGACGCGCACGGCGGGCCTCCGACTTGCGCAGCGCACGGCGCAACCGCCCGTTCTCCCTCGACAGCGACCCGATCGCCGTCTTCTGGCGCCGCGACCTCCCCAGGGCCTTGCGAAGTTCCGCGTCCCGACGAGACGACCTCGTGCGCAACGCCTCCTTCGCGCGCAACAGCCGCTCCTTCAGCCCCTCCTTCACTCTGCCCGCGGCCCGGAGCGAGACACGCAACTCGTCGCGCAATTCCCGCAACTTCCCGTAGAGCCGGATTAGCTCCTCTTCACGATACTGAATCGTCTTCTTGTGATCCGCCGTCTCCATCTTCTCCCAGGCCAGTTGATCCTCCAGCCGGGCCACATCCTTCTCCCGCCCCTCAAGCTCCTTGCGCAGTGACTCAAGCGTCTTCTCCCGCTTCTCCACGGCCCGGCGCAGCCGCGCGGCCTCCTTCTCAGGCAGCGCGCCCGAGAGAGCCTTGTTCAACCGGGTGACCTCCTTGCGCAGCCGGGCGGCTTCCTTGCGCAGCGACTCGATCGGGCCGGGCTTGCCCGGCTCCACTCCCGCTTTGCGAAGCTGCTTCTCCAGACGAGCCACTTCCGCCTCGAGCGCCTCGACGTCCTTCTTCGCCGCGCGGCGGACTTCCTTCAACTTCCCGACCCTCGCGGCTAGCTTCATCCGGCAGTTGTCGAGACACCACTTCAGCGAACCCGCCCGCGCACGCGAATCCACCTCCTTGAGCCGCAACTCCTCACAGCGCGCCTCCGCAGACTCCGCGCGCGCACGTTCTCGCTCGTACAGCGAACGCCAGTAGGCCTCTGCGGTTGCGGGCAACCCGGGGGAATGAGGCCATCGCTCATCCGGCCTCTCGGCCAACGAAACTTCCGCCTGAACAGCTTCCGTGCAGATCTTCATGCCGACATGATTACCACATGCCGGATCGTGTTACCAGCCCTTCAGGGGAATCTCTTCGATTATCCGCGATGAGCTACGCGCAAACCATCACCCTGCCGCCGAATGGTTACGGGTAGGCGGGGGCATTGCTGCGCCCCGCCCCCCACAGAGCCGAGCGTGCGCGACTGACGCACTCGGTTCCTCACCTGACAGGTTCGCTCAAGGAGCTTTGCCGAGAACGCACGTACGAGACAAATGGAAGGGGGTATCGCAAGAGAAGCGCGTTCATCCGGTCCCAGTTCATCCGGCGCAGGCGGCTGCGGCGCGCAAGCCACTTCCGCCACGTGCGAGCCACTTGGTAGCGGAACCACCGAAGACGCTTGCCGTTCCCTGTCAGACCGTAATATGCGCAGTGGCCTCGTATCACCCGGACGAGATAGTCATGCTGCGCCTTGACCGGCAGGTGCCGATGTCTCTTGCACCACTCGTGCACCGATTTCAGCGCGCGGGCGAAGCGGCCTTTCGCCGTGATTTGGCGAACGACGTCCTTGCCTTGCATCGACCGCCCCCAGACGTGGGTGAAGCCGAGGAAGTCGAACGTCGTGGCCGACGCCATCCAGTGACGCCCGTAGGGACGCCTCCGGCGGAAGTCCACATAGCGCGTCTTGGCCTCATGGAGCGTGAGTCCGTATCGGCCCAGACGTTTGCCCAGCACGTCAAGCAATCGCTTGCCGCTGTGGCGGTCTTCGAAGGCGATGACAAAGTCATCGGCGTATCGCACCAGTTGGCACCGTCCGTTAAGACGCGGCTTCGCCAATTCCTCGAACCACTTGTCCAGCACATGGTGCAGGAAGATGTTCGAGAGCATCGGCGAGATGACACCCCGAACGCAAAAGGCAACTTCCAGTTTGAGCGCCAGATTGTGGCGTGGCGGGATCGCTCGGTACTTGATCTTCGTCTCAAGAGGTAATATTATTATGTCAAATGACGCGATCATCGAAGTCCCAGAAAGCCGAACGGATCAACGCCGCCTACTCGCTGCTCGCACAGGGCGTCACGACGAACGAGGCTGTAGTGCGGCTATCGCAGCGTTTCGGCGTATCGCAGCGGCAGTCCTACCGCTACGTTCAGCAGGCGCTGGCCATGGACCGTCCGGCCGAGCCGGTCGAATCCCGGATTCCCATGACCATCAAGATTCCGGGCGCGTTGGCGCAAGCCCTGCGTACGCACGCCAGGATCAGCGGCCAGGCCATCGGGGACGTCGTCGCACGGGCACTGAGGCGCTTTCTCCCGGACGTGGATTGACATGGCTGCGCGCCGCCCGGGTTCGCTGCCCGGCGTTGAACTTGATTACAGTTTCGATCGCCTGTTCGCAGCCAGGCTCCAGAATGCCTACGAGATACTGGTTCCCGATCAAGCCTGCAAAATCCCTGCCCGAAGACGAGAGATAGGAGACGAGAATGAAAGTCGCAGCCCTTTATGCGCGGGTCTCGGGCGAGCAGCAGAGGGAGAGCAGCACGATCGCGAGCCAGACCGAGGCGCTGGTCGAATACGCCAGGAACCACGGCTACAGCGTCGCGCCGGAGATGCTCGTCGAGGATGACGGCTGCAGCGGCGCTGTTCTCGAGCGCCCGGGGCTGGAGCGGATCAGGGACCTCGCCGCGGAAGGGCGCTTCGATACATTGGTGGTCCATGCCCCGGACCGTTTGAGCCGCCGCTACGCCCACCAGGTGCTGATTATCGAAGAGTTGGCCCGCCATGGCGTTGAGACCGTGTTTGTGAACGCGCCGTCGATGGAAACCCCGGAAGACAACCTCCTCGTCCAGTTCCAGGGGATGATCGCGGAATACGAGCGCGCACAGATACTGGAACGTTCCCGTCGCGGCAAGCGTCATCGTGCGCAGTGTGGTGAAGTTGCGGTTCTCGGAGGCGCGCCTTATGGCTACCGCTACCACAAGAAAACTTCCGAGAGCGATGCCTACTATGAGGTGCTCGAACCTCAGGCATCGGTGGTTCGCGAAGTCTATCGCTACTATACTCATGACCACATGAGCATTGGCGAGATCACCCGCAAGCTCAACGAGCGGGCGGTACCCACGTCCTCCGGGCGCGGACGCTGGGAGCGTTCGACCGTGTGGGCGATGCTGCGCAACCCGGCGTACAAGGGCAAGGCGTGCTTCGGCAAGACCCGCCAGATGCCGCGAAAAACCGTGACCCGCCCCTTGCGGTTGCGCGGCGGCGTGGCCGGCGCCACCACCGGCGGTCACGAGAAACCGCGCGAGGAATGGATCGAGATTCCGGTGCCGGCGGTCGTCAGCGAGGAGACCTTTGCCCTGGCCGAAGAGCGGCTGGAGATGAACAAGGCCCTCGGGCGGCGCCGGACCAGGACGCCCAGCGTGGTGCAGGGGCTGGTCTCGTGCCGAAAATGCGGCTATTCCCTGTATCGCACGTCGACCCGGACGAGCGCGCGCACGATTTACTATTACCGCTGCCTGGGCTCCGACGCCTGGCGGCATCTCAACGGGCCGCTATGCGACAATCGGCCGGTGCGCCAGGATCTGCTTGACGACGTTGTCTGGAGCGAAGTCGTTCGCCTGCTTGAGGATCCGGCGCTGATCGGCGCCGAAATCGATCGGCGTCTGGAGGCGGCCCGCGACTCCGACCCCAACCGGCAGCGCGAGACCGACTTGCGGCGCCGGTTGATCAGAACACGAAAGAGCATCGACCGCCTGGTCAATGCCTATCAGGAGGAGCTGATCACCATCGACGAACTGCGCGAGAGAACGCCCGGGCTACGCCGTCAGGAACAGGCTCTTCATCGTGAACTGCAGTCCGTTGTCGAGCAGGTCAAGGATCGGGAAACCTACCTCCGGCTCGCCGACACGCTGAGCGGGTTCCTGGCGCGGCTTCGCTCCTCCGCCCATAGCCTGGATACCGGCGAACAACAGCGCCTTGTCCGGCTTCTCGTCAAGGAGGTGCTGGTCAGTGAGGAGAAGATCACGATTCGCCATTCCATCCCGATCCCGGGGGCGTCCGGTGGCAGTCCGATCCCATCGGAACCCGACGACGGCGGCGCCGGAGAGCAGAGTTGCCTTTTGCGTTCAGGGTGTCATGACCCCACCTTGAGGAGTACCGGCGACCGGCCTGTGAACGGTGCCCTCTTCGAGCACCCCCGCTTTCAGCCATTTGTCAATCATGCGCCTTACGACGCCGTCCTTAATCCGCAGGTCGAGGAATGACCGCAGGTGGGTGTGCGGGATTGAGTCGAAGTACGCTTTCAAATCCGCGTCTATCACCCATCGTTGGCGCTGCTCCATGATGCCCGTGCGAAGTGCGTCCAGGGCATCGTGAGCCGACCGTCCGGGCCGGAAGCCGTACGAGCACGTCAAAAAGTCCGTCTCGTAAATCGGCTCCAGCAGCATCAGGATTGCCCGTTGCGCCACCTTGTCTTCGAACGTCGGAATGCCGAGCGGTCGTTTCGTGCCGTCCGCCTTCGGGATGTAGCGCCGGCGCACCGGCGGCGCAAAGTAGCGGCCCGACTTCATCCGGCTCAGGAGGTCGTCAAGATTCGCCTCCAGGTCCTTCTCGTAGTCGGCAGCACTCACGCCGTCGATGCCCCTCGCCCCATCCTTGCGCGTGCGGCGATACGCTTCGCGCATCCACTCGCCGTCGATGAGGTGGTGCAGGGACGTGAACACCCGTTCCGGATGCTCCCTCACCTGTTCGGCTATCCACTGCTGTTTCGTGTACGTGTTCGTGGAACTCAGGGTTTCCTCCAACGTTTCCCATCAGTGGCTCTGTACAGATGACGCCCCGCTTCCCTCCAGCGGGTCCCGATGGCCACGGTTCCCCGCCCTCAGCGGTACTATCAGGGCGCTACGACTTCCTGCCCCCGCATGTCCTTCGGCTTATTGTTTTCGCCGGTCGGCTCCGCGGGCGCCTGCGGGGTTCGTGTCCGCCATATAGCGCTCCCGCCGCCGTACAGGCCCGGCGACGGGCCGGGTTCTGGATTTGCATGCTGGCATCCCCTTCCCAGCATCCTTGCCCACGGGCAAGTGCAGGATCTCCCAGGTTCCCTGGCGACCCGTCCCGTGACTTTGCGCCGGTCCACGACCCCGGACAACCCGTTGCGCCTCGCCGATAGCGGCGCTTCCGGTGCTGCCCCCACACGATTAACAATGAAGGCGTCGTCGATTGACCGATTTCGAGGCTTACCCCGCCGCTTCGTCACCTGCTGTCTACGCTTCACGACGCGCGTTGCCGCACGCCATGCAAGACTCGCTTCCGGCTGGCCGGCTCGGCCTTTGCCGGGCGGGGGTCGAACCCGCCGGGTCGCTACGAGAGGTTTCAGGTCATGGCATCCTTTATATGGACGCCTTCCCGGTGGCAAAGGCGGATTCGGTGCTTTTGACTGTCAGGTTGCAGCTTTATATTCGGCCTTTCGGTGCAGGTGCTCTTGCCTGCCGGCCCTGATGGAATCAGCCGACCCGCGCCTCATTTCCTCTTCAAGGCTTTTCGCCTTCGATGCCATACAGACTTTGCGGGCCGCGGTCTGACCTGTTAGCCATCACACTTTATCCTGCCTTGCGCAATCCTTCGGCGTGCCACCTCCGTTCATCGTTTCGTGTTATCTTTTGCCATCCGGACTTACGCAGGATGGCCGACAAAGTTTCGTTGGTATTCCCGGTCATGGGCCAGCAGGGCCCGGATCGTGCGCGCCATCTTGTTCGCCAGGGCGACGACGACCACGTTCGGGGGCCGCCGTCCGGCCAGGCGCAACACCCATTCACGCGGCGCCTTGCCGTGGACGATTGCGGCGCGGGCGCCGTGTATCAGCAAGGTGCGCAGGTACCTGTCGCCCCGCTTGGAGATTCCGAGCACGCGCACCTTTCCGCCGGTCCCGACATGGCGGGGCGTCAGCCCCAGCTAGGCGGCGAACTCCCGACCGGAACTGAACGCGGCGGGATCACCCATCGCGGCCACCAAAGCGGTCGCGCCCGGCAAACCGACACCGGGGATCTCCGCCACCCTGCGGCTCTCGGCGTTGTCTTGATGCCACAGCTTCAGGCGGCGCTCGATACCGCGAACCTCCTCGTCGAGCCGGGCCACGCGCGCCCATTGCTCTCGCAGGGCGTCCACGACCATCGTCGGCAGTCGCTCCGATATCCGGCCGAGGGCTGCGACCATGTCTCGCCGCATGCCCGCCCGGCCTTGTGGCATGACCTCTCCGTATTCGGTCAACAGGCCGCGCAAGCCGTTGATCTGGGCCGTGCGGAACTTCACCAGCTGCTGGCGCATGCGGTGCAGCGCCAGGACGGCCTGCTGTTCCTCGCTCTTGATCGCAACCGCCTTTACCCCAGGCTGTTGCACCGCCGTCCAGATCACGCGCGCGTCGTGCGAATCATTCTTGTTGCCGGCAACGAAGGGCCTCACCATCTTCGCCGGAAGCAACCTCGCCTCGTGGCCCAGTTTCCGCAGACGACGCGCCCAGTGCTGCGAGCCGCCGTACGCCTCCATCGCGATCAGGCACGGAGCGCGATTGGCGAAGTGCTCGAGGAACCTCGCCCGCGTCAGCTTCAGGGACATCCTTTTTCCCGTCTCCACCTCGACCCAGTACAACTGGAACACGCTTTTCGCCGTATCCACACCGACGACCGTTCTGCCATTCTTCATCATTGGACCCTCCGGTTGGCCTGGGAAGACACTATGTCTTCCCCTTGAGCTTCTCAGGGTGCCACAGATCATCGAGGATCCATGTCGACCCTCTCGAACCGCGGCACTCGGTTGCCGGGAAGGCGTCCATACCATTTCCTCTCCAGGGCTTCGCCTGACGCAATATATATTCGGTCGTGGTCTGATGGGGGTTATCAATGCCGCTTCTGAAGGGCTGTCCGGGTTGAAGAACATTTTTCGTTGCGAGCGCGTCTGGGTCGGGCAAAAAAAAAGGCCGACACCCCTTACAGGGCTGGCGAAAGACGGGAATTGCTGCGACACAATCCACAAGGTAAAGTGCCAGCTGCGGCAGGGTGTCGGCCAGCTTGCCTGAAACGCAAGCAGGGGCTGCCCATTGTTCCCGCTACCTGATCGAGGACTCAAACTCATAGCAAGGAACGATACAGTTTGCTCTAGCACGAGGGAAGCAACCAACGGGCAATCCCCTTTATTAATTTGCTCTCCTTATAGGTGTACTGCCCTGTTATCTGTGCGCCCCGAACGCCCCGATGAAGACAACGCCTCCTCCGGACGCGGTCAGCTTGTTGACGTAAAACGACCCCGCAACCGAACCGGGAAGTGCGTACAATTAAATAGCTTGTGTATCCATCTACAAAGCCTTGTACCGTAATCCATGGGGCCTCAACTTTTTTGTCAGGGTATGTCCGATTATCTGTGTAAGCCACGGTCTCGGGTCTTTGGGCTTTCCTGGCTCAGCTAGCTGAGCCAGGAAAGCGATCCTCGAACAGAATGGCAAATTGCCCCTTCGCGGCGGTCCAGTCAACTGGGCGGCGCCAACGGACTCCGGCGTTGCGTATCGCCAGGAACAGCAACTTCGTCGCCGCCTCGTCGCTGGGAAAGCTTCCCCGGGTCTTGATGATCTTGCGCAACGACCGATGCAGGCTCTCCAGGGCGTTGGTCGTATAGATCATCTTCCGGATGGCCGGCGGGAAGGCGAACATCGGCGCCACATGCTCCCAGGCGCGACGCCAGGCGGGAGCCACCGCCGGGTAGCGCTCCCCCCAGCGGGCTTCGAACTCATCGAGCCTGGCCGCCGCGGCTTCGAGCGTCTCGGCCCGGTAGACCGCCTTGAGATCGGGCATGACCTTCCGGCGGTCCTTCCAGGCGACGAACGACATCGAATTGCGTATCAGATGGACGATGCAGGTCTGGACCGCGGTGCGCGGGAATACCGTGCCGATGGCGTCGGGAAAGCCTGCGAGCCCGTCCACCACCGCGACCAGAATGTCCTGCAGGCCCCGGGCCTGGAGCTCGTTCATCACCTTGAGCCAGAACTTCGCCCCCTCGGTCTGCTCGATCCAAAGCCCCAGCACCTCCTTGTCGCCCTCGGAGGTAATCGCCAGGGCGAGGTAGACCGCCTTGTTCCGAACCAGGCCCTCGTCGCGGATCTTCACCCGCAGCGCGTCGAAGAACACGACCGGATAAACAGGGTCCAGGGGCCGGTTCTGCCACTCCCGCACCTCCTCTAGCACGGCGTCGGTCACCCGGCTGATCAGGTCCGGCGATACCGATACCCCGTACAACTCCTCGAGGTGGCCCCGGATCTCGCGCACGCTCATCCCGCGCGCGTACAGCGACACGATGCGCTCGTCGAAACCCTCGAGGCGCCGCTCCCCCTTGGGCACGATCGCCGGCTCGAACGTCCCGTTGCGGTCCCGGGGAACCGCCAGGTCCAACTCGCCATCATCGCTCAGAACCGTCTTGCCGGAATGCCCGTTGCGGCTGTTGCCACTACCTCGTCCGGCTGGGTCTCCCTTCTCGTAGCCGAGGTGCTCGCTCAACTCCGCGCCCAGCGCGCGCTCCACAAGAGCCTCCTTGAGCTGCTTGAACAGCCCGTCCTCGCCCAACAGGTCTTCCGGCTTCTCGTAGCCGGACAGCAACTCGTCCAATAGCTCAGGTCTCAGTCTCGTCATCAAAGGTCCTCCTCCTGGTGAAGTGTGAACCCTCGACCCTTACTTACACAAGACTTCGGACACTCTCTTTTGTCATATCTCATTCCGAAAAACTAGCCCTTCTAGGCGTCGTTGTCGGCGTTTCCTTCAACTACGCCCGCGGCTACGTTTGTAAAAAGGACACTCAGGTTATCAGTTAGAACCTGTTCCTGCAATTCAATGCTTCCGTCAATGGGCTTCCCGCCAGCCGTTATTTTCGTGACGTTGCCCCCGATGGTCCCCGAACCCGTTTTGCCTAGATCCTAGAACTCGGCCGTTAGCGAAACGTACACCTTGAAATAACTGGCCTTTCCGTCCGCCATATATGCGCCGTTCGCGTTTCCTTGATACGTGTAGCTCTTGTCCGTATTGTCGGTGAGAACTCCGGTGATCGAATTTAACACTGTGATCCCCGAACTGCTCCTATCCAGCGAAGTGGTATCAGTTAAGTCTGCGACGGTCTCCATCACCTCACGAGCTAATGTGGTTACCTCAGAAAGCCCGGCATCGAAGCGGAGATTCACCCGTTGCCCTCCGCCATGTTCACCGCAAAGGCCATCATCCTCGATATGGAGAGGAGAGGGCGAGAAGAGGAAATCGAGCAAATCAGCAGAACTGTCTCTGAAGTCGCTCCCGAATTGCCGTGTAAATCGGCGAATGGTTTGGCGAATCAGGCGGGTTCGTGTACAGGGGACGCGTGGGTTTTCGTGAGAATTGATTCGCCACTCCGAATAACATAAAGCCGAGCACCATGCTCAACAACGCGATTACCGTCCGGTAAAGGATGCCCACAGTCATCTTCCGCTCTTGTCTTTCTCGTACTCGATGAACTGTAGTTGGATGAGGATTTAAAGGACGGTGCGTCGCATACACGAAAACCGGTCGTTTCGCCTGCGTTCCGAATCATATGTCTGTCTTCCGGTGCTCTTGTCGAACGTCTGAATTCTGCTCCCCCGGTAACTTGTCGTTCTTCGCAAAGGTGACACTCGACCGGAACCCGGGGTTTTCCCTGACACGTGAGGAAGTACTTGACTTCTCAACCCCTGATGGAGACGGGCAAAGACCGAGAGCAGGTACGAAAAACCCCAGATTTATATTCATTTACCATTTTCATCACCTGACAAATCGCCTTCCCCTGTTTGCAACCCGGTCAGGCCTGTGTTCCAATCCGCACCGGTTTGATGCCGCTCGACAACGATTTGATTACGTCTATCCCGTGAAGAGCAATGCCCAGAAGAAGTGAACGGAGGCTTACGCAGCGAACCGTCAACGCGTTGCGTGTTGACGGAAGAGACGCCGTATTCTGGGACCGTGACCTGGCGGGTTTCGGGGTGCGCGTCTACCCCACGGGCCGCAAGATCTACGTGGTGCAGTCGAGAGGCCCTAGGGGGCCGAAGCGCCGGGCGCTCGGCCGCTACGGAGAGCTCTCGTGCGAGGAGGCGCGCAAGCTCGCCTCCGCCCTCATCGACCGCATCAGGCGGGGCGAGGAGACAGCGCCCGCGGAAGAGCTCACCGTCGCCGCCCTGGCGGAGCGCTTCATGCGGGTGCACGTCGTGGAGCACTGCAAGCCGCTCACGATCGAGTGGTACCGCCGCATACTCGAGAAGCACGTGCTGCCGGTCCTGGGGGAGTCGGGAATCGGGGACGTGGGCGGCGCCGAGGTCTCGGGGCTGCACCACCGTCTCCGGAAGACGCCGCGGACGGCGGACATGGCGGTGGACGTTCTGTCGAGGATGTTCACGCTGGCCGAGGCATGGGGACTCGCACCACCCGGCGAGAACCCGTGCCGGGGGTTGCGGCGCTACCGGAGGCCGCCCCGCGAGCGGTTCCTGGCGCTCGATGAGTTCCGGCGCCTGGGCTGTGTGCTCAAAGAATGCGAGGCGGAGGGCACGGAGCAGAGTTCCATGATCGGGGCGCTCCGTCTGTTGATGCTGACCGGGTGCAGAAAGAGCGAGATACTCTCGCTTCGCTGGGACGACGTGGACGCGACGGCGGGGGAGTTGCGCCTGAGGGACGCCAAGTCGGGACCTCGCATGGTCCACCTGACGGCGCCGGTGGCCGAAGTGCTAGATAGCCTTGCCCGCACGCCGGGGGAGGCCCTCCTGTTCCCGGGTCCTGGAGGGGGAAGCTTCGGGCCTGGTTTCGAGAGCTTCTGGCGGCGCATCCGGTCCCGGGCGGGACTCCCCGACGTCAGGCTCCACGACTTGCGCCACTCCTACGCCAGCCGGGCGCTCGCGCTGGGCGAGGGCCTGCCCGCCATAGGGAAGCTGCTCGGACACGCGAAGGTATCGACGACGGCGCGCTACGCGCACCTGATGCGCGGGGCGGAGAAGGTGGCGGCGAAACGGGTGGGCGAGAGCATCGGGTCCCACCTCGAGACGCAAGCCGCCCGGGGGGAATGAGGAGGTGGCGAAGCTCGAGCGGGTGAGGCTCTCGAACCGGATGGTGGCCCGGCTCAAGCCCGCAAAGGACACCGTCTACTGGGACGGAGAACTCGCCGGCTTCGGGGTCAGGGTCTATCCCACAGGTTCCAAAGTCTACATCGCCCAGGCGCGGGGGCCTCGAGGCCCCAGGCGCGTGACGGTGGGCCGCCACGGGGTGATCAGCGCCGATGAGGCGAGAAAGCGCGCGGCCTCGCTCATCATGCGGGTGAAGGCGGGCGAGGAGGGGGTTTCAAGGCCGGGGAAGCCCGTGGGCGGACCGAGCGTGGCCGATCTGGCGTGGCGCTACATGGAGGAACACGTGGCGGTACGCTGCAAACCGAGTTCTGAGAGCCTGATCCGCTCGGTGGTGTACGGGCACATCGTGCCGGCCTTGGGCCGCCTGCCGCTGGCGGCGCTCGATCGCGCGCAGGTCGTTGAACTACACCAGCGGCTGCACAAGACGCCTTTCATGGCCAACTACGTAGTCCGGACCCTGAAGCTGATGTACAAGCTGGGCGAGAACTGGGGCATGGTGCCCAAAGGATGCAACCCGTGCCGCTCGATCATGAGGTACCCCGAGCGCAGCCGGGAGCGGTTTCTGACGGATAAAGAGTTCACCCGCCTGGGACGCGTACTGGCAGAGGCGGAGCGCCGGGGCGGGGGGGCAGCTTCCGGCGTGGCGGTTATCCGCCTCCTGATGCTGACCGGGTGCAGGAAGTCCGAGATACTCTCGCTGCGCTGGGAGAACGTGTCGCTTGCCGAGGGGGCATTCCGGCTGCCCGACGCGAAAACAGGCGCGCGCGTCGTGCCGCTATCCCCGCCTGCGATCAAGCTCCTCGCCGCCCTGCCACGAAAGCCCGGCAGTCCGTGGGTCTTTCCGGGAATGAGGCCGGGCACCCACACGGGCCGGATCGATTATGCCTGGAAGGTCCTCCGCGCCCGCGCGGGTCTCAAGGACGTCCGGATCCACGACCTGCGCCACTCGTTCGCCTCGCGCGCGCTCGCGCTGGGCGAGAGCCTCCCCATGATAGGGCGCCTGCTGGGCCACGCCCGGATCGAGACGACGGCGCGCTACGCGCATCTGGCGCGCGAATCGTTGCGCGAGTCCGCAGAGCGGGTCGCCGCCAGCATCGCGAAGGACATACTCTGAGAAGACCCTCCTGATCGAATCTGCCCGCCACGCAGTCCGGGATGCGGCGGCCGGTGAGGCCGTCCCAGTGAACCGGCATGTCGGTTGTGGACGAGATATCCTTGCTCGCCGAGCGCAGGTGATCGGTTTCCGTGTGATTCGCATGGCCACAAATGGTGAAGCGCGGGCAGTATTCAACCGCGTCCTCATCGAGTAGCCGTTCAACTCGATAGCCGTACCACAAGATGGGAGACCCCCAAAGTCACTATCTAGACGCTCCAGCGTGGCGCGTAAGACGAACAATGGCCACAGCTTCACGCGCTCAACGGGGGAGTTTCTGTCAGAAGTTGTGTATGAGCTGAATTGAAGAAGGCGGCGCATGTACCCGCGGTGGCGGCTCGCAACGAAAGCAAGCAATTCCCCAGGCGCGCCTTCTGGTTTCGGGGCGAATTTTACCTGATGCAGCGGTTTATGATATACAGAACAGAAGTGAGCGCGGAGTTTTTCGATGCGGACCTTCATACTGTACTTGGTTACTTCATTTCTTGCCTTCATCACCTTGGCCGACTGCGGAGGAGGAGGCACTCCTCCCCCTCCTCCACCGGTTGCCCAGGCAGAAGAGTTCCCGAGCGTCTCGTTAGAAGACCATATAAGATCGGACTATATATGAAAGGACACTTTCAGGCCGGGCGCACCGGTGCTGGAATTCGGCGAATCCCTGCACGTGGGCGCCGATGTTGCGCCTCCTGCCGGTGCTCTCGACGCTGCGGGCGCGCGTGGCGGGGCCGCCCTATCGAGGGGAAACGTGAGGGACGGGGTGAGCGCCGCCGACGTCGTCGAGTACCTTCAGATAGCGGCGAGCCACAACATCTCAGAGAGAAGCGTGACGGGGCTCGCGACCTACCCCGAAGCGAAAGTAGTCACCTTGGTTGTGACGCGCGGACCGCAGACACGCACGAGGTTCTCGCGCTTTGCGCTTCTTGCGCAGGACGCGGTCGAGGTCATCAACACGGCCCTTCCTTTGAGTTACTGTCAAATGTTGTGTATGGCCGTCCTGAGTTCGGCGGCCTCCCTGCCGGTTTCCTTTTCGTTCACCCCGTTGATGAACCTCACGTCGGTAATCACGTCTGCCAGATGACGCAGGCCGCGTAGCCGGCCCCATCGCTTCTCGGCGCTCATGGCGAGTTGATGCACCAGGCTCAGCGCCGACTTCTCGCTCAGGCAGTTCCTCGTCTTCGCCGTTCGCAGGCGGATCGTGGCGAACGTCGACTCGATGGGGTTCGTCGTCCGGATACTCCGCCAGTGCGCCCCCGGGAAGTCGTAGAAGGCGAACAGCTCCTCCTCGTCCTTCGCCAGGCACTCGACCGCTTTGGGTACTTCTCCTCCCAGGTGGCGCAGAAGCGTCCGAACGTGTTCTTCGCATGCGCGCGGGTCACATCTCGTGCAGCATCGACTTCGCTTCCCTCTGAACGCTCCTGGGCATCTTGTCGAGTACGTTCGCCGTCTTGTGCACCCAGCAGCGCTGCGCCCGGGTCTCGGGATATACCTCCGCCAGCGCCGACCAGAATCCCAGACTCCCGTCGCCCACCGCCAACTTTGCCGGCTTCACGCCGCGCTCCCGCAGGCTCAGCAGAACCGCCTTCCAGCTCTCCTTCGACTCACGATAGCCTGGCTCCAGGGCCAGGAAGCGCTTGCGGCCGCGCGCATCGCAGCCCACAACCACTAAAAGACAGCGACGCTCCTCCCCGCGGACGTTCACGTAGATGCCGTCCGCCCACAGGTATACGAACTCCTCGCCGCGCCACGCCCGCTTGCGCCACTGCGCGTACTCGCGGTCCCAGCCCTCCTTGAGACGCGCGACGCTCGCAGGCGACAAGCCCCCCACCGACTCGCCAAACAGCGCACGCAGCGCCTCCCCGAAGTCGTTCGTCGATACCCCCTTCAGGTACAGCCACGGGATCACCGCCTCCACACGATTCGTCTTCTTCAGGTACGGCGGCAACAACTCCGAGCGGAAGCGCCGGCCCGAACCCGACCGGTCACGCGTCCGAGGCACCTGGACCCGGACCGGGCCCACACCCGTCAATACCTCCCGCGAGGGCAGATAACCGTTGCGGACCACCGCGCGGCGGCCTTGCGCATCGTGCTCGTCCGCGTGTTCTTCCAGAAAGGCTCCCAACTCCGCTTCCACCGCCTGGCGGATGATTCGTCGCGCGCCCTCGCGTACCAAGTCGCTCAACTCGTCGCGGAATGCTGGATTTACAAATGGAATCGTCGTATCTTTGCTCATGGTGGCGCATCTCCTTGTGCTGAATGACCGGGCTTCTAACAAACCCATTTCAGCAGGATGCGCCGCCTCTTTCAATTCAACTCATACACAACTTTTGACAGTAACTCCCTTCCTTTCGGGCGCCAGATCAGGTTGCATCCACGCCTCCACGACGTGTTCGCGTATCCGGATTATCCGAAAATCTTTAACGAAATACGGGTGCGTTTCATCACCAAGACGGATCCATTCTACCCCGAAGGCGCCGACCCCTCGGAACTGGGGCGCTCAAGGGTAAGTTACCACGTCGAGGACGAGGACGCGCAAACCCTCGAAGTATCGAGACAAGGCGCGGCCTATTCCGAAGTACTGATCGACACCGAAGCAGTCGGTTCCTTGAGCGATGCGGAAATCACCCACGTGCTGGTCCATGAACTGCTCCACGCGGTGGGTTTCGTGAGCCACACCGACCCGGAGCGGTACGAATCGACGCTCAGCGATGCGGGGTTTTATCCCGGGACGCAGCCGAGGTCCCTGATCCATCCAATCGACCGCGATGGGCTTCTCGCGGCTTACAGCCGCTTTCCGCCCGGTGTGAAGCCCCAGGAGATTTCCGCGGAAACCCTCAGGCCGTGGAGCGATACATCGTTTCACCTGCGCGGGGACCTGGGAATCGGGTCCGGGGAGGTTTCCTTCGGCGTCGCCTTCAGGAACGGCCTGCCGCAGCCTTGGGCCATGGGTCCCAAACCCGCGACCATTCTCTACGATAACCCGGTGCTCTCGGGGAGCGTGACCTGGCGGGGGGCGCTGGTGGGGGTCACACCCTCTGGAGGCGGGGTCGTCGGCGACGCCTCGCTCACTCTCGACATGGGAGATTTTCTGGGTGAACTCGACTTCACCGGTATGCGCTTCGAGAGCGGCGCGACTTGGGGAGACGGCGACCTGCGCTACGCGATCCGCGCGGACGACCTGGGCAATACGTTTCACCGGGCGGATACGGAATACAGGATTGTCGAATTGAGTGGAAACAGAACCGGCTACCCTTGGAGCGGGAAGGACCTCGGTACGGTGACGGGCGCGTTCTTCGGCCCCCGTCACGAGGGGATGGGCGGCGTTTTGGAAAGACACGACCTTTCCGCCGCCTTCGGCGGAAAACGATGAGGGTGACAGGTTCTCGGCCCGGAGATCGAGGCGACTGGGAGTATTTAGCGTTGCATTGTTGAATAAGTGGCCTTGATCGGGCAGGTGGTCCGTTGTGTTTGAGGACCGCTTATCCGGCTGAGCCGGATAAGCCGAAGGCTCACGACCGTTGATTACACGTATTTTCGGACAGACCCTCTGCAGCTTCGTGAAGCCCGAACCGCTTGTCCCGGGCTAGGTGCAATACTGCAACAACTAAACGAGCCCGAACCGGAAGAGCGTTCCGGCGCTGGTGGAGAAAGTCCTTCCCTGAATCCGTGGCAGTCTTATCCGACCAGAGTGAGGATGCTCACCGCTCTAGTCTCGCATCATAAGCAAATCGAGTCCCTTCCTGTCTATCCGGATTTTGCGCGGGCAGGCTATTTCGGCGGTATCGGGAACAAAGGGTATGGATTCCAGCCTCTTGGATTGGCATCCTGGCTTGAAACGTAACTTGCCACAATCCCCTAGTCATTTGGGCAACCCCCAGGGCGTTCGAAGGCATGCAGGACGCATTTACTGAGCGTGCATGAAGCAGCCGTCCGGTCACCGATGAGGAGGATGCGGCATCGGGCGTCCTGAACGGGCCGCTCTATTCGCGATCGGCGCCGAACGCGCCGACGACGCCGTCGCGCTCGAACACGCCGGCGGCCTCCACGGCATCCGGTCCGTAGAACGCGCCCTCCACCTGGCCCAGTATCGGGTGAAGGTCGGTGCTGGCGCGGGCGTTGCCTCCCGAAAGCAAGCCGAACGTTCCATCGGGAGAGACCGGCAGGTCCCGCCACGTGAAGCTTCCGGGGCCGCCGTAGACACGGCCCCCGGCGGTCGCCCGGGCTGTTGGCGCGACGCCCAGCAGCGCCAGGTCGAGAGAGTTATCCGCAAAGTCGTAGACGAGCAAGGAGCTTCCCTCGAGTTCGACCCCGCCTGCGCGGGTGCGCGCGACCATTCCGCCCCGCCACCTGGCCGAGCCCCCGGGCGCCGTCGGCCGCACGCCGGTACTCTCCCCGAAGGCAGCGCTCCACGTCAGGTCGAGTGCGCCGCGCTCGTCGCGTTCCCACACGGCATAAAAGGCGCTCCATTCGCCCCAGGCGCCGTAGACCTCCGCCGAGGGCTCCCGGACATCCACACGGAAGGCCCGGATGCCGCCGATACGACCAGGGAGGACGTTTGCCCGAGCGAGGATGCTCTTGTGAAACCCGATCGAGGCGTCACGCGCCCTGGCCCGCACGTGCGATTCACCGTCGAGAATGTTCCGTCCACCATCTTCTCCGGCCGGGAAAACGCACGACACGCCTTCCCCGCAAACCACCTCGTCGCGCCGTGTGCGTTCATAGGAAGGCGAACCCTCGGACTCGCCATCCCTCGCGACCAGAAGCCCCGGCTCGCGAACCGTGAAAACCTGGTCCGTCATTTCCAGATGGGTGGCGATCACGGCGGCGGGGCCGGGAGGCGGCGTCGGAACGGCCGACGGGGCGGCCCCGCCGCCCCCTCCTCCCCCACATGCGGAGAGCAACGCCAGTGTTACCGCCGGTAAAAGAAAACGTTTCAGGGTCATATCCGGTCTCCTGCGTCTGCGCACAGGCCGCCGCAGGAGAGATTCGAACAACTCTCCCGGAAACCCGAAAGCACTTTCAAACGGCCTCCACGCCTCACCACGTCTTCCTCAACTCGAGCCCGACGCCGTGATCGGGATTCTCGTCTCCGTTCTCGCTCATCGTGGCTTGAACCCCGAGGGTGAGGTCGAAAGCCTCGGGCGCGGCCGGGGCAAGGCGCCAGCCGAAGGTATAGTCGTTCGCCGCAGAGGAGAAACCGTGACGGATATAGGGGCTACCCACGAACCGCCCACCGAAGGCAGGGAAACCCCAGGCCGCCTCGAAAGAGTAAGCCCGGCCAGTCGCTTCGTCCGAGGCCGTTCCGGTACCGGACGCCGCCAGGCGATCGAGCCCACCCGGAGAAGGCGCTCCCCTGTCGAGACGGAACGCGATCGAGGGACCCAGCGGCGACGTCCCGCCCGGCATCCAGGAAAGAGAAACCGAGAGGCCTTCCTCACTCGTATCGAAGGCGTCGTGAAGCGTCAGAACCCGTCCTTCGACCTGAATACCGATTCCGCGCCTCTGGTCGCTCCAGTTTACGGCAACGCCCGCTTCCACCCCGAAACCGCTCTCCGCGTCGTCTCCTTCATGACGCCCACCCAACTCCAGCTTCATTCCCAGTTCACCATAACCCTCGAATCTACCACGCCACGAGGCTACCAGAGCGAGCCGGGACCTGGTCGCGTCCTGCGACGTGGCGGAGAGACCGTTCTCCTCGTCCGAATTCGCCCGCAGCCACAGCACGTCCGATTTAACGGCGAGGCCGAACCCGCCCCCGGGCGGCGCCTCGATCAACTCCCCCCGGACGCCCGCCGCCAACAAGGTCGTATCTACGTCGGTCTCGCTCGAACCGCCTCCGGGGCGCTTCACCCCGAGCGAACCCCGCCCGTAGCCCACCGTCCCCCAGAGCGTGACCGGGTCCGAGAGACTGAACGCCGTATAGGGCGCGAGGATCGTGAGGTCGGTCTCCATCTGCCATCGCTCGTTGCCTGGTCCGCTCCACTCACCCTCACCTGCGCTGCGTGAAACCACCAGGCCCGTCAGCCACCGTCCCTCTCTCCTGTCGAGGCCGACGATGCCCGTCAGCACCTCGCCCTGCATGGAGCGCTCTCCCTCCTGTTCGTCGAATCGGGAACCGGTCCCCCTGCCCCAGGCCGACCAGGACGCGCCGCCCGGCGTCATATCTCCGCTCAGCGCGAACGCCACCCCCCTCAGCAATTCCTCTTCCGACAGGGCACGTCCGACCGATCGTGCCTCCATCCTTTCACCTCGACGCCCGTGCGCAGAGTTGATCGCAGACGCAAGGCTTGACGTTCCATCATTCCCCTCAAGGGCCAGAATGTCTTGTCCTGCCAGGCGAACCTCGATACCCAGTCTTCGCACTGCTTCAAGTCGCGAGGCGATGCCCTCCAGCACGTGGTCCGCCCCGGTGCGCGCAATACGCAGCAGTCCTGCGGCCACAGACGACGGATCCTCTATAACCCGTACGCTTACCCGTGTCCTGGCGACGCGCCCCAGCGCGTCGCTGGCAAGAATGGTCAGTTCATGGCGCCCCGTCGGTTCGCCCGAGCCCGTATAGGTCACTGCACCCGTCTCCGCATCGACCAGAAAAAGTTCGCCGCCGCCGGCCATGGTGTACCTGACGCCGTTCCCAGTCGCGCGCACCGCTCCGGGGCTACCCCCGGCACCGCGTACGGGCGTCGGACCCACCGTGTTCTCCGCTATCGTGAACGCGAAATGCGTCGACACGAACTGCGGTCCACTAGCGTCCGAGACACTCACCCGCACCGTCCCGCCGTCGAGCCCCCCGTAGCGCGCGTCTGCGCTCGATACTGCGTGAGAGACAACCACGCTCTCGTCTTGGGCGTCTCCATCGACCACAGCAGTCAGGGTCACATTTTGCGGCGCGTCCCAGTTGTCCGGAGTGAATTCCAGCCACGCCGGACGCACCGACACCGCCTCCGGGTGCGCACTTTCGGGTGTCACTCTCACCGGGTCCGTGGGCTGCGCCGTCAGCACCAATGTGTAGCTTGCCGAATCCCCCTCATCGAGTGACAGGCCTCCCTCCGGCAGCGTCCCTATCTGGAGAGCCACCGAGGAGGAGGAGAACGACGCCACAGGCAGCGGCAAGTCGTCGTCGCTCACCGCGACCGTCGCCGTGCCTTTGGTATTTGATGGTGAATACCCATCGCCCGCAGCGACCGTCGCCGTGATCGAGCCGTTCTCCTCGTCGATTTCGTCGTTGAGCGTCGTGACCGTGAGGACGGCCGTGCCGCCCGTTCCCATGGCGAGCGTCCTCGTACCCGACTGACCGCTCCCGGCGAACGCGCCGCTGTCGGTGACCGTCACCCTCACGGTAATACCAGCCGGGGGCTTGGGAGACGCACTCAGTGTGAAGGTCGCCGTGCCGCCCTCGGTGACGGCGCTGCCGCCCGCTATGCTCACAACAGGCGTCGAAGGTGGTGGATCGTCATTGTCTTCGATGGTCAGTGTGTGGACGTTCGTGCTCCCCACCTCGTAGCCCTCGCCCGCGGTGAGTGTCAGCAAAACCGTCTCGCTACCCTCGTCCGCTCCGTCGTCGGTGATTTTCACCGGAATATCCACACTCGCCGCACCCGATGACACCGAAACGCTGCCCGGAAGCGCCGTGTAGTCCACGCCCGAGACTGCCGTACCCTTTACCGAATAGTTCAGCGTGAAGCCCGAAGCCGGGGTCCGGGACAGGTTCACCCTCACGTTGCGCGTTCCCGCGTTCTCCCCAGCGCTTTGCGAGGAGGAGGAGAACGACGCCACAGGCAGCGGCAAGTCGTCGTCGCTCACCGCGACCGTCGCCGTGCCTTTGGTATTTGATGGTGAATACCCATCGCCCGCAGCGACCGTCGCCGTGATCGAGCCGTTCTCCTCGTCGATTTCGTCGTTGAGCGTCGTGACCGTGAGGACGGCCGTGCCGCCCGTTCCCATGGCGAGCGTCCTCGTACCCGACTGACCGCTCCCGGCGAACGCGCCGCTGTCGGTGACCGTCACCCTCACGGTAATACCAGCCGGGGGCTTGGGAGACGCACTCAGTGTGAAGGTCGCCGTGCCGCCCTCGGTGACGGCGCTGCCGCCCGCTATGCTCACAACAGGCGTCGAAGGTGGTGGATCGTCATTGTCTTCGATGGTCAGTGTGTGGACGTTCGTGCTCCCCACCTCGTAGCCCTCGCCCGCGGTGAGTGTCAGCAAAACCGTCTCGCTACCCTCGTCCGTTCCGTCGTCGGTGATTTTCACCGGAATATCCACACTCGCCGCACCCGATGACACCGAAACGCTGCCCGGAAGCGCCGTGTAGTCCACGCCCGAGACTGCCGTACCCTTTACCGAATAGTTCAGCGTGAAGCCCGAAGCCGGGGTCCGGGACAGGTTCACCCTCACGTTGCGCGTTCCCGCGTTCTCCCCAGCGCTTTGCGAGGAGGAGGAGAACGACGCCACAGGCAGCGGCAAGTCGTCGTCGCTCACCGCGACCGTCGCCGTGCCTTTGGTATTTGATGGTGAATACCCATCGCCCGCAGCGACCGTCGCCGTGATCGAGCCGTTCTCCTCGTCGATTTCGTCGTTGAGCGTCGTGACCGTGAGGACGGCCGTGCCGCCCGTTCCCATGGCGAGCGTCCTCGTACCCGACTGACCGCTCCCGGCGAACGCGCCGCTGTCGGTGACCGTCACCCTCACGGTAATACCAGCCGGGGGCTTGGGAGACGCACTCAGTGTGAAGGTCGCCGTGCCGCCCTCGGTGACGGCGCTGCCGCCCGCTATGCTCACAACAGGCGTCGAAGGTGGTGGATCGTCATTGTCTTCGATGGTCAGTGTGTGGACGTTCGTGCTCCCCACCTCGTAGCCCTCGCCCGCGGTGAGTGTCAGCAAAACCGTCTCGCTACCCTCGTCCGCTCCGTCGTCGGTGATTTTCACCGGAATATCCACACTCGCCGCACCCGATGACACCGAAACGCTGCCCGGAAGCGCCGTGTAGTCCACGCCCGAGACTGCCGTACCCTTTACCGAATAGTTCAGCGTGAAGCCCGAAGCCGGGGTCCGGGACAGGTTCACCCTCACGTTGCGCGTTCCCGCGTTCTCCCCAGCGCTTTGCGAGGAGGAGGAGAACGACGCCACAGGCAGCGGCAAGTCGTCGTCGCTCACCGCGACCGTCGCCGTGCCTTTGGTATTTGATGGTGAATACCCATCGCCCGCAGCGACCGTCGCCGTGATCGAGCCGTTCTCCTCGTCGATTTCGTCGTTGAGCGTCGTGACCGTGAGGACGGCCGTGCCGCCCGTTCCCATGGCGAGCGTCCTCGTACCCGACTGACCGCTCCCGGCGAACGCGCCGCTGTCGGTGACCGTCACCCTCACGGTAATACCAGCCGGGGGCTTGGGAGACGCACTCAGTGTGAAGGTCGCCGTGCCGCCCTCGGTGACGGCGCTGCCGCCCGCTATGCTCACAACAGGCGTCGAAGGTGGTGGATCGTCATCCGATTCAAGTATCAGATTGAAGGAATTGCTGGTTTTGTGAGGGTCCGATCCGCCGCCGACGTTCGTGCCGAGGGCGCTGCGGTCAAACCCGTTCGTCCCGCTCCCGTCCGGGCCGAGGGCGACACGCAGGCTCTCGTTGCCCTCCACCTCGTCATCGTCGGCTGGCGTCAGTTCCAGTGTGGCGGTCCGGGCGTTCGCGCCCTGAAAGCGGATCACGGGCGTGAGCGTCCCGGCCCCGGAAAGCGTAACGCCCGTGTTGAGGTGGCTGCCGGACTTCAATGCCAGTGCCTCGAGGTCGGCCGAGGTGATGCCCGCGCCGGAGAATACCAGCGGAACGTCTATGCGCTCTCCGGCGGCCAGCGCACGGCCCAGGCTTACCGTGAATTCGGCGTTTTCCCTCGCGCCCGTCCCTCCCTCGGCGATAGCGCCCGAATCGGTTCGCGCGAGACTCACCACCGTGGCGTCGTCGTCGGCGATGGTGATCGTCACCGTATTGCCGGACCCGGCCGTGACGCCTTTCGGCAAGGAACTGCCCAGTTCCACAATCACCTTCTCCGGCGGTTCATCGGCGCCGTCATCGTTCGCCGTAAACTTCACCGTACCGGTGCGTGCGTTGTCGGCGATGGCGACAGAAGCCGCGCCCAGCGTGTAGTCATTGCTCCCGGCGGTGGAGCCATTGCTTCGTACCCGGATGGGAATGGCGAGAGCACCACCCGAGTCGTTGACGCTGTTCAGCGCCGCCGTGATATCGAGTGCGCCGCCTTCGCCGATGACGGCGGCGGTTTTCCCGCCCACCTTGAGGTTTACCGGGTTCGGCGGAACGTCTAGTTCGAGTCTGATCCTCGCCACCGGAACGCTCGAACCCGAAAACTTGCCTTTGCCCTTGAGGCTGAATATCGGCACGTGAGGGTTCGAAGCGGGGTTGTTCTGCGTATACTCGCTCCCCTCCTCGGTGCCGGCGTCGTAAGCATACAGACTCATGGTTTTCGAACGGACCCAGTTGCCTTTCGAATCCAGCAGCGAGATGCCCGAGACGCCCACGAACCAGTCCGGTGTGGGGCCGAGCATCGACAGGAAGGTGAGACGGGGGTATTTCTTGCTCCGGAAACGGATTTTCGTGCTCCCCCTCGTATTACCGCCTCTCGGCACACCGAACACATCGCCAGTTCCCAGGTGGTCCCTTGCCCCTTCGGCGATGGTTTCATCGGCGAAAATATGAGTGGCGCCGTCTTCCGCGACCACCTCCACGCCCCTGCTCGCCATGCCGCCCGGCTTCCAGTAGGTGATCCCGCTGTCGTGAGTGCGCCAGATGATCGCCGTGAAATACGCGTTGGACGGAACCCCCTTGGGCGCGCTCCGCAGGTTCCAGTTGCCCTCGAAGGTGAAGGTGTAGGTGGCGCTATCCTGCGCCGACGCCGTTTGCGGCATCAGGCAAGAGAGGGTGGCGATAAAGAGAAGTACCGCTATGGCGACGCCAGGGGCGCGGCGCGAAGAGCAAGCGATACCCGGGCAGGGTTTGTCGAGAGGATTCATCATTGAAGAGGGGTTGTTGAGGACGGACAATGTCTCATGTCAAGGAAACGGGGCTGCCCGCTGCTCCCGTTCCCGACCCGGAGGACTCAAACTCTCAGGCCGGGAACGGTACGCTTTGCTCCATCACGAGGGAAGCACCAGCGGACAACCCCGATTTCGCTCTCTTTTCCTAGTTTCTCGCGCCGAACGCGCCGGCCGCGACGCCGTTCCCGAAGCCGGCGTTGAACTCGCCCACCACGGTGTGCGGCTTTTCATCATTGTCATCACCCGTCGGGCCGTGGAAGGTGGCGCTGAAGCTGCCGTCGTCACTCGGGTGACCGCCCTTCGCCGTGCCGGACGCGGTTGCATTGGACTCATCAATGTCACCGCTCAAAACCACTTCCCAGTTGTTCTCCTCACCGCCGGAGAGCTGGAAGTTGCTGATTGTCCCGGTCAGGGTGTTCAACTGACTCGGCGCGATGGTGCCCGTAGTGTCGGTGTCCGAAACAGGAACCTGACTGAAGGTCGCCGTCAAACTCACGGCCGCCGTGAAGTGGCCCGAAGTGGCCGCATCGACACTGCCGTCCGTCGTTTTGTAGGTTTCGTGCACGTATACGCCCACGGCGTCGCCGTTGTATTCCGCGGTGCCCAGCACACTGGTAAGGCTTGAGGCTGTGGCGGGAACAGAAGAACCCGTGAAGGTCTGGACCGCGTTGTAGGTGACCGCGCCCTCAGAGTCCGTCGTCTTCATGATCCACACGCCGAAGTGCTTGAAGTCGGCATCCGAAACGTCGGAGGTCGCGCCCTCGGCGGGAGTGAATGCCCAACCCGCGCTCATGGCTGTTATCGCGCCTTTATCACTGACCGTGACCGTGCAATCGGCGCTGGCGCTTGCACACCGGTACGTGCCCATCGCGCCGTTGTAGGTGCCCGCGGTTTCAAACGCCTTAATCGTCTGGTTTCCGTCGGTGCCCGCGTCGCTGTCCAGCTGGAACCTGGCGAAAGTGTGAACAGTGGACGAACCGCTGCCGGCGGCAAAGGCAGACGACCTGACCAGCTTTAGCGTGTCCCCCGTCGGAACCGTGGTGAGATCGTTGTCACTTGTACCACCGACCGAGAGAGCGGTCAGGTCGTTGTTAGCGGTGCCGTCGTTATCGGCGTCCTCGCTAAGCTCTAAGTCAACGTTCAGCGCCTGACCCGCCACCTTCGCGAACGCCGTCGCCTTCGGCGCCTCGATGTCGGTGCCGATGATCACGACTTCTTCTTCCACGTTGCCGTCGTCATCCGCTTCCATCGTGCGCGTGTGCATGCTGAAGGCGTTCTTGCCGCCGCCCAGATCCATGGCGTGCATGAACTCGGGGTCGTCGTCACCTGCGCCCGGGACGGTAATCTCGATTTCCGTACCGTCTCGGTCGCGTGAGATGCCGATACCATAGTTATTAGTAATCGTTGTAGCATCATCGAAGGGCGCTGCCGCGCTTGTAGCCTCCGCCGCGATGGCCGCTCTCTTCGAGGTGGCCGATTTCGTCACGGCCGCCGTCGCCGCCGCATCCGCCGCAGCTTGGGCCGCCATGCCCGACGCCGTCCGGGCATTCGCCAGCGCCGCTTCCGCATCGGCCTGCTGGCTTTCCGCTACGTCAGCGAGAGCCGACGCCGCATCCTGGCTCGACGCGTCTTGCGCCGCATTGCTCGCAGCCTCGGCTGCCGCGGCCGCCTCATTCGCCGCAGCTATCGCCGCAGCCGTTGCATCGTCATCCGCGTGGTCCAGCCCCGCAGCAGCCATAGCCGCCGCGCGCGCCGCGGTCGCCGCATCAGACGCTCTCTTTTTCGTCGCAGCCAGCTGTTCCGCCGCGAGATCAGCGGCCGACGTGCACGTTCCGTCTGCGTTATAGCGCCCACCGTCCGCCTCGCACATCTCTTGGGGTGTAGGAGTTGGTGCCGGCTCTTCTGCTGCAGTCCCACCACCGCCACCGCCGCAGCCCGCCAAACCAAGGGCAGCAACCAAGAGCGCCACCATGGTAAAGCTTCTCCATTTTTGCATTACAATTCCTCCCTAAAATTACTTGTTGGATTGCCCACAGCGGGCGATGTAGATTATTCCTTTTTTCTATCTTGAGATTCTTCCCGTATTCCTTCGTTTTCTGTTCCGCTTCATTTTGCTGAATCTTTCGTTATGTCCTCCTCCCGTTGTATACCCTGATAGTTCATTATTGTTTACTTTATCGTAAAGGTTCGGGCGAAGTCCAGATGATTAAAGTCTTTATTACGGCATCCGACTCTACGAGTCAATAGATATTACGACAAAATCTTGCATAACGAGGCATCAAAGTCAAGCCGTATGTTCGGTGATTCTACCCGCCCTTCCCGCTGGGTGCAACCGCCGGGAAACAAGAGCCGGGACAAAACCCCCGGGCGGCGTCGCCGTCCCTCGATCGTTCTCTGGCGCCACGCCTTCCGTCATCACTTCGTCGACACGGCGATATAGATTCATATACAGGCTCTCCGGACAGGGATTTTTCAGCAGCCCGGGGCGGCGTGAACGCTCCTCGTGATCGTGTCTCCTCTCACAAAAGGAGGCAGGATCATATTCTAAAAGAACTTTCGCCGATCACAACACCACTGGGAAGTATAGCGCCACGCTGCTGCCCGAGGAGTGCTGTCGCTGTCTCGCGCATTGCGCAGGATTGTAGCTCATCGGTTCCACCGGCTCTTCTTTTCTTCGGTTTCGTAGAACCGGGACGCGCACCATCCCGAAACCCGGTTCAGGAATGTCTCCAAATTGCATTGCCGGCCTCGGTATGTTGTATTTATGTATCATCCGGAGGGTGCCATGCATACGACGAATCTCCGCAAGGTCGGTGGTTCCATCATGCTCGCCGCTCCCCCCGACCTTCTGGACCTACTGAAACTCCGGGCCGGAGCGAAGGTGGACGTCGCCGTGGAGGACGGTCGCCTGATCGTTGCGCCCAAGACACGTCCCGCCTATTCACTCGATGAGCTTCTGGCGCAATGCGTCGGGACCGCTGCGCAGCTCGCCGGGGACCGCGCCTGGGTTGAGGCCGGTCCGGTCGGCAGCGAGTTGTTGTAGTGAAGCGGGAGAAAATCTGGCTCGTCGGTCTCGACCCCGCCGCAGGCCATGAACGACAGGGTGCCCGTCCGGTACTGATCGTATCCCCCGACGCGTTCAACAGGCTCACCGGGACGCCCGTGGTCTTGCCGGTCGCACCGGACGGCGACATTGCGCGCAGGGCGGGCTTCGCGGTTTCTCTCGCGGGCACCCGAACAACCGGTATCGTCCGCTGCGACCAGCCGAGAACCCTGGACCTCGTTGCCCGCAGAGCCGACTAGCGGCGGGCAGCCAATCAGGATGTGCGGACAAGACCCCGGAGTCGGCGCGGGGGTTTCAGTCGATTCGCTTGTGATTCGATGACGCTGTTCCAGCGCGCTCGAAGGGGAGCCGCCTCATATAGTCGCCAGCCTCTCACGCGAACCTCTTTAACGAGTCTTGAACGAACGGCATCACGACCCGGGGAGTCGTTTCCTTCACGTCGTGACTACGGCCCCCGGAGAAGCGCGGCGGATCCGGCGCACCGTTTTCACGCAAGGCCGAAGCCGATAAATTCTCCGCTCATTGGCGGCGCACGCATACAATCCAGAATCGCTCATCGACCGATGGGGGGCTGCTCAAGAAGCGGGGTTGGGAGATACCTGCCTTCAGACTCAGGAGCAGGAGGCTTTCACGGAGTTGTACAGCCACGGGTGCGCAGACGGCGTTTCGGGGGCCGCCCTCTCGAGCCATACTTCCGGGGGACTACAAGACTCAGGCCGTGAGCCTGAAGTGGGGGTCACTCATTGCTCCCTTCCCGCGCCGAGAGGACTCAAACTCTGTAACGCGAGTCGGTACGATTTGCTCCCGACGATGTGGAGCAACCAATGAGCAACCCCCGAAGCTATTTTCAGGGAACCTCCACTTTTTTCTCATACAAACTTCGCCACGGCGCTGTCAAGCCCTAGGGCCGAAGGCGCCTTGCTCCAGTGGAACTTCATTGCTTTCTCGCACCGAACGCGCTGGCCACGATGGGCGGTTAAGCGTCATCCGTCGGCGGGCCGAGGAAGGTAGGATACCCTTTACTTAGTTGCTTTATCACCAAGGAGCGCATCTTGAACTCGTTTCTCGTTCGTTTAATCGTTTAATATGGATTCTTGACAAAATTTGCCAATACTGGCAGAATTCAACCATGAATACGATGAACATATCATTGCCGGAGACACTGAAATCCTTCGTTGACGATCAAGTCAGCGCACGCGGCTACAGCACTTCGAGCGAGTATGTACGCGAATTGATCCGCAAGGACCGGGATTGCCAATATCTGCGCGGTCTGCTTCTCGAAGGTGCTTCATCTCCACCGGCAAATACCGCCGATGAGGACTACTTCAACCAGCTCCGCAGCCTGGTTCGCCAAACACCTGCGCAGTGAGCGGCAAACAGGTTGTCCTTCGCGAGCGTGCGCAGCGCGATGTGGAAGAGGCAGTCGAGCATTATCTGGCCGAGTCGGGAGAAGCAGTTGCGCTGACCTTCATTGACGCGCTCGAAGATGCCATCCGCCATATCAGTGAACGACCGGAGGCGGGTTCGCCCCGCTATGCGCATGAGCTCAACCTCACCGGCCTGCGCTTCCGTACCGTAGAGAAGTATCCGTATCTTGTCTTCTATGTCGAGAGGGAAACCGAGATTGACGTCTGGCGTATCCTGCATGGGGCGCGCGACATTGCAGGCTGGTTGCGGGTGCCAAGCGAGGATTGATGCAAGGAAGTTTCCAACGCTAGCGGAACCGTACAAGTAAGAGAGCGATTCGGCAGATACACGAGGCGCGCCGACCAAAAATACGATATATCGCAACAGCTTGTAACTGCATGTTTATTAAAGGAATACAAGCATAACATTTCCTAGCACAAAAAGAATATATCTGAAGGAATTGTAATGCAAAAATGGAGAAGCTTTACCATGGTGGCGCTCTTGGTTGCTGCCCTTGGTTTGGCGGGCTGCGGCGGTGGCGGTGGTGGGACTGCAGCAGAAGAGCCGGCACCAACTCCTACACCCCAAGAGATGTGCGAGGCGGACGGTGGGCGCTATAACGCAGACGGAACGTGCACGTCGGCCGCTGATCTCGCGGCGGAACAGCTGGCTGCGACGAAAAAGAGAGCGTCTGATGCGGCGACCGCGGCGCGCGCGGCGGCTATGGCTGCTGCGGGGCTGGACCACGCGGATGACGATGCAACGGCTGCGGCGATAGCTGCGGCGAATGAGGCGGCCGCGGCAGCCGAGGCTGCGAGCAATGCGGCGCAAGACGCGTCGAGCCAGGATGCGGCGTCGGCTCTCGCTGACGTAGCGGAAAGCCAGCAGGCCGATGCGGAAGCGGCGCTGGCGAATGCCCGGACGGCGTCGGGCATGGCGGCCCAAGCTGCGGCGGATGCGGCGGCGACGGCGGCCGTGACGAAATCGGCCACCTCGAAGAGAGCGGCCATCGCGGCGGAGGCTACAAGCGCGGCAGCGCCCTTCGATGATGCTACAACGATTACTAATAACTATGGTATCGGCATCTCACGCGACCGAGACGGTACGGAAATCGAGATTACCGTCCCGGGCGCAGGTGACGACGACCCCGAGTTCATGCACGCCATGGATCTGGGCGGCGGCAAGAACGCCTTCAGCATGCACACGCGCACGATGGAAGCGGATGACGACGGCAACGTGGAAGAAGAAGTCGTGATCATCGGCACCGACATCGAGGCGCCGAAGGCGACGGCGTTCGCGAAGGTGGCGGGTCAGGCGCTGAACGTTGACTTAGAGCTTAGCGAGGACGCCGATAACGACGGCACCGCTAACAACGACCTGACCGCTCTCTCGGTCGGTGGTACAAGTGACAACGATCTCACCACGGTTCCGACGGGGGACACGCTAAAGCTGGTCAGGTCGTCTGCCTTTGCCGCCGGCAGCGGTTCGTCCACTGTTCACACTTTCGCCAGGTTCCAGCTGGACAGCGACGCGGGCACCGACGGAAACCAGACGATTAAGGCGTTTGAAACCGCGGGCACCTACAACGGCGCGATGGGCACGTACCGGTGTGCAAGCGCCAGCGCCGATTGCACGGTCACGGTCAGTGATAAAGGCGCGATAACAGCCATGAGCGCGGGTTGGGCATTCACTCCCGCCGAGGGCGCGACCTCCGACGTTTCGGATGCCGACTTCAAGCACTTCGGCGTGTGGATCATGAAGACGACGGACTCTGAGGGCGCGGTCACCTACAACGCGGTCCAGACCTTCACGGGTTCTTCTGTTCCCGCCACAGCCTCAAGCCTTACCAGTGTGCTGGGCACCGCGGAATACAACGGCGACGCCGTGGGCGTATACGTGCACGAAACCTACAAAACGACGGACGGCAGTGTCGATGCGGCCACTTCGGGCCACTTCACGGCGGCCGTGAGTTTGACGGCGACCTTCAGTCAGGTTCCTGTTTCGGACACCGACACTACGGGCACCATCGCGCCGAGTCAGTTGAACACCCTGACCGGGACAATCAGCAACTTCCAGCTCTCCGGCGGTGAGGAGAACAACTGGGAAGTGGTTTTGAGCGGTGACATTGATGAGTCCAATGCAACCGCGTCCGGCACGGCGAAGGGCGGTCACCCGAGTGACGACGGCAGCTTCAGCGCCACCTTCCACGGCCCGACGGGTGATGACAATGATGAAAAGCCGCACACCGTGGTGGGCGAGTTCAACGCCGGCTTCGGGAACGGCGTCGCGGCCGGCGCGTTCGGCGCGAGAAACTAGGAAAAGAGAGCGAAATCGGGGTTGTCCGCTGGTGCTTCCCTCGTGATGGAGCAAAGCGTACCGTTCCCGGCCTGAGAGTTTGAGTCCTCCGGGTCGGGAACGGGAGCAGCGGGCAGCCCCTGTTTTACGCTTCATGGAAGTAGGCCGACACCCCGACTCGGCTGGCGGCGTTACCTCGTGGATTGTGTCGCAACAATTCCCATCTTTCGCCAACCCAACCCTTTGAGGGGTGTCGGCCTTTTCTCCTCCCGACCGGACGCGCTCGTAACGAAACCCTCCAGGATATGTTCTTCAACCCGGAGAGAAGCGCGGGAATCCTTGCCAGAGGTGGGCCACACTAGGACGGACTTTTGTATCAAAGGATACAGACGTTCGACAAAACACCGAAAGGCGGGCACATAATTCGGAGCGCAGGTGAAACGACCGGCTTTCCTGTATACATATACAATGCACCGTCCTTTAAGTCCTCATCCAACTACAGTTCATCGCGTAAAAGAAAAGCAAGAACGGAAGATGGCTGTGAGCATCCTTTACCGGACGGTAATCGCATTGTTGAGCATGGTGCTCGGGTTTATGCTCTTCAGCGCGGCGGATCAAGTCTTAGGAAAACTCACTCGTCCCCTGTAACAGAATCCGCCCGATTCCCTGAACCATTCGCCAATTTACACGGTAATTCGGGAGCGACTTCAGAGATAGTTCTGCTGATTTACTCGATTTCCTCTCCTCTCCATATCACGGATTATGGCCTGTGCGGTGAACATGGCGGAGGCCAACGGGTGAATCTCCGCTTCGATGCGGGGTTTTCTCTGAGGTAACCACTCTCGCTCGTGAGGTGATGGAGATCAGCTAGGAATGGCGCCAAACCTGTATGGAAAAAATACCGGGATCCCGAGTGAGGGCGGCGAGCACTCGCGGCCTTGTTCGTCAACGCCCGTAGCGAAGCCTCGCCACGGCGCCCTGCCGCGGGCGTTTTTCCTGCGCGTAGCGCACCGGCATGACGGGGGAGCGCCAGCGCCCGGCGGACTGCATCTCGGCCAGAGTGGCGCCCGCATTCGCCAGGCTCTGCGCGCTGCCACTCTCTGGTTGTTCCCTCTGATGCGGCCCTGAACCCCCGCATCGCGCGCTCGGCGGATAATGATGCTCCGTATGCTCCTCTCGGTGAGGCGACCCTCGCGCAGCCGACCCGACTTGTGGAGAGGTCTCAGGAGCGCCCCCTCCATGAGCCCGTCGGCTCCCCCAGGTACCGCACGACGCTCACACCCTCCTGATCCATCCTGGAGCGGCCGAGCAGGACCGTCTGATCGGCGAGGTTCACGTCTTGGATGTCCGAATCATCGGCAAGGCACCGTGGGTGATGAGACGCGTTTGAGAAGCGCTCTGCGAAGGGGCTCCTCATGTCTTTGCTCGTTTATGGTCACAGGGTACTTCCAGCGGCTGGTGAAATCCTTGCATCCGGCTCGCGGATGTATGTGTATGGTGCTTCAAAATTCACCCTTTCATAAGAAGAAATCAAATCAGAAACAATAATCGTTTCGCTCAAAAGGCATTCACCGTCCTTCTATCGTTCGCGTTGATATTGCCCGGTTGCGGTGGAGGCGGCGGCGGGAGTGCGGTTATCCCGAGAACACCTTCTGTCATTCCATCTTCTGTTATTCCGTTGCAAGCTCCTGTTCATGCGCGACAGGCCCCGATAATCGAATACAGCGATACCTTGCATGTGGGAGCCGGAGTCAAGCCGGAGGCGAACCAACTTGGAGCAGTGAGACAGGATGGCGATACGGTTATCTCATCCGGTCATGTGCGGGATGGAGCGGGCCGTGAGGCCGTTATCGCATTCGTGGGCCAATTCATCGAAAACTTCAGCCAGCTCCACGAAGACGAACCGTCGCTTCATACATGGGAAAGTCCGCCGGTAGTCCGCGTAGCGGAAGGAGCCACCCCCAGGCAAACGGATTATGCCGTTCAGGCAGTACAGATAATCAACGCATATCTTCCTCGTGAGAACAGGCTGCGATTCAGCAGCGTTCCGTCCCCGCCAGGCGTCGGCACCTTTGAAGTTGACGAAGGAGAGATATTTATCGACTACGCGCCGCACAGACGATGGAACCCGCCGAGCAGACTGGTATATCGCGGTGTAACGCGTACGGTTCCTTTATCCACCGCCGAATATGAAGGCGGGCTAGTGACATTCGTTAAAATGCACAGCGCCAGAATATGGATAAACGAGGACAGGCTCGGGCAGTTTACTGATGAGGCCAATATTCTGCTGCTGGCCCACGAACTTCTACACGCCCTTGGTTTACAACCAGGACACCCGGATTACGACACTTACCATGACTCGATTATGCGTTCGCGTGTTCCACGTTCGTATTCAGACCGCATTCTCGGCCCGGTTGACCATGACGCGATTCAGGCCCTTTACGCCGCTTATGAGCCGGGCGAGACGGACGTGCACAGACTTGGCGCATGGAGCGATATATCGTTCCACGTTCGCGGAGATATTGGAGATATCGCATTCGGCGCGGCATCGAGAAACGGCCTGGTTCAGACCTGGGCAAGAGGCCCCAAGCCGGAAAACGACCTGGCCGATAACCAGTCGCTATCGGGAAGCGTAAGCTGGTCTGGCCGCCTCCTGGGAATGACTCCCGGTTCCGAGCCATTGAGCGGAGATACCCGATTGAACATCAACATCGGAACGCTCAGGGGACAGATTGACTTCACAGACTTGGAATATATCGATTCAGGAACGATGTGGAATGACGGCGACCTCAGGTACAGCGTCATCGTCAGAAAGAATACTTTCATCCAAACCGGCGGCGATGCCGGCGAGGTTACGGGCGCGTTCTTCGGACCAGCGCATGAGGGCATGGGCGGTGTCGTCGAGAGAAGCGATATGTCTGCCGGATTCGGTGGAACGCGATAGAAAAGGCAAGAATGATGGAGTGGGGGTGACGAAATATCCGGCTGATTAGTATCTTTTTCCGCTCTAAAAATTAAGTCTGGAGTTTGTCGAGTCTTCCTGGTAATTCCTGAAGAATCTCTCACCTCGGTACGCACTTCGGCCGTTTTCAGACATTCGGTTGTTTTCAATGGCCATGAAATTTTGGCAGTTTCTTGAAGGTATTTGTTTTTTGGAATTTCGCCCAAGATTCTCCTGCCTCTATATGCAATCAAAACGGAAGCGGACGAATTCAAACTCCTGCGCATTCCTTCTGCGAATCCGTGTCTCCAAAGAATGGGATAAACGCGCCTTCCCGAAAACATCACACCGGGGCGTGGTGGGATCGCTACCGCCCGGTAAGCGAATTACCGAATCTGGCAAGACTTGCAAACCATACGGTCTTTCCTTATATTCATCCCCGAAAGGAGGTGAATTATGCCTATCACTGCCGATTTGACAATCAGGGAAACCGCTGCCCTCTCGGGGGTGTCCCGGACAACGATCGAAAAAGCCCTGGAAGCCCGCGTCTTGCAGGCCCTCACCGGCCCGGCCCGTCTTCGCGGCGGCGCGATGCGCTATCTCCCGGTCCGGGCCGTGGTCTATTTCCATACCCTGAAAGCAGCCAATCTTACGGACCTCCCTTTACGCCATAAACGGGCGATCTGGACGAATATGATTCGTCTTGAGCCCATGCAGCTCGAGACCATCGAATTCACTCCCGGCGCGATGCTCGATCTCGAGCGTCTTGCGGCGGACTCTCTACGTAACGCCGAGCGATACCGAAAAGCCCGTGATCGTTACATCACATCGGATGAGGACATCCTCGGCGGCACGCCGGTCATCGCCGGAACGCGGTTGAGCGTTTACGCGATTCTCGGGCGGCTGCAGGACGGCGATGGCATCGACGGTCTCACAGAGGACTACCCTGAGATTCCGCGCGAAGCGTTCGAGGCCGCCGAGATCTATGCCAAATGCCACCCTCTTCGGGGGCGCCCGTCCGGCAGACCCTGGCGAAACGCGGCCTAGGCGGCGGTTGCGGCAAGACGATGCGGTTGTTTCTCGATGAGTGTCTGTCCCCTAAAATTGCCCAAGTTCTGAATTCCGAAGGGATTCATGTTGCTCTGCATCCGCGCGACTTCGGTGGGCTTGGCGCGTCGGATCACCATGTCCTGGCCAGATGCGTCGAGCAAGACCTCGTACTCGTGACGGCCAACGCGCGCGATTTCCGCGCGCTCGTTTCCACTCAGGAAGTGCACCCCGGCCTAATCATCCTGCCGAGCGTGGGCCGGGAACGTTCTGAGGCGCTGTTGCGTGATGCGATCGTTTTTCTATCTGGGTACGGCAACCCGATGGACGTTATTGTCAACCATGTTCTCGAGGTTTCGTCAGAAGCGAAGATGACTCTCTTGAAGTTACCGGCATAATAGAATTGAGAACTCTGCAAGGCTACCGCGACGGCGGGAAAGATCATGAACGCACATACGGCAACGGCGGGTCACGATCAATGTCGCTTTCCTCATCATGGTGAGATGCCTACCCACCAATTCCAAGTTGCCTTTCACTACCTCCGTATGAAGACGATAAAGAGCTTCTTGTGCATATAAATACAGACCGTTGCTTGGAATTGACAAGAAAACACACTATTTTCGTAGACAAAAATTGAAGCGAGATTTTTTTCTGATAACGCATACTGTCATGACTTGACGAAAGAATCGGAGAAGGAGTGATGCGCAGTTCTATACCCGTTGGAGTGGTTATTTGCATAGTCTTTATTATGGCTGGTTCGGCATCGTCGCAGTCTATCGCTGCCAGAGTCCACCAATCCACACCACAGCCGCGAGAGGGTCGATTTGCGATTGTGCAGTCTCCCTTGGCAGCGAAGTGGACGTTTCGATTGGACCGATACACAGGGAATGTAGATCAGTTGGTGAAGACACGAATTGGCGAAGTAACTTGGCAGAAAATGCTCGTACTGAGTCTACCGGATACATCCGGTACGCGTAAAGCGAGGTTTTTTGTATTCACCTCAGGATTAGCAGTTCGACATACATTCCTGATGGACTGTCAAACCGGGAAGACATGGATTCTCACCACTGGCCCAGGAGACATTGTCGGCTGGATGCCGTTTCCGAAATGAACACGAGAGGTTGGTTCGGCAGATTTCAGAGAATGCAAAATCTTTAGTTGACCTCGTCTTGGCGCGGAGCCGAAATGAACAAAATCATAGTTGCGCATGTCGAGCCAGGAGAGACGCTTTCCGAGATAGCGGCTCGTTACGGCGTCAGCGTGGACGCATTGCAGAGATGGAATCATATCGAAAATCCTGATTTGGTGCTGGTTGGCCAAAAGATTGTTGTCTACAACGCAAATATGCCTGAATTTTCCGCTTCCGAGAGTGCCGTGTCCTGGACGGCATTAGTTCCTGACCTGGTGGATGGCCTATTGGATGTTTGGGTCGGGGGCGCTATCGTTTTAGCACTTCTCCTGTATCTGCTCGGCCGGAAACTCGGCACCACAAAAGTTGCTTCGCCTCAGCCAACGCCGTCGGGAGGAACTGCTCGTCCTCTACGACTTCCCGGCGACGCACTGGCAGAGCCTTCGGACGATAAACCCCATCAAGTAGACCTTCGCCACCATCCGGCCGCGAACGGCGAAGACCAGGAACTGCCTGAGCGAGAAGACGGCGCTGCGTCTCGTGCATCAGTTCGCCATGAGCGCCGAGAAGCGACAGGGCTGGCTACGCGGCTTCCGTCATCTGACAGACATGATCGCCGACGTGAGGTTCATCGATGGTTTGGACATAAAAGAAACGGGAGGGTAGGCCGCTGGATTCAGGACGGCCATGCACGAGATTTGACAGCAACTCCGATTAACGACGGCGAGCGTTTGGTGGGTCGGGAGTTGATGAGACGTTACAGGGATTGGATGCTGATCAATGACGTCATGCTGCCTTCCGGACAAGGGACAACGCAGATCGACCATATCTTGGTGTCGCCAAGCGCTGTATTTTTGATTGAGACCAAAGAAATGAGCGGGTGGGTCTTCGGAAAGCCTGGCCAGAAGCAGTGGACGCAATTATTCAAGGCAGGCCGCCGGTCTCGTAAAGCAGGAATCAAGTCGAAGAAGTTCAAGTTTTACAATCCGCTATTGCAAAACGAAGGGCACGCAAAGGCTCTTCTTAAACTCAACATCGTTGATCGTTGGCTGCTTCGGCCAATCGTGGCGTTCGTGGGGGATGCACACCTGAAAACGGCGGACGAATTCCTGCCGTTTGATGAACACGAGAAGATAGCGAATCAGAATGAAACATGGCGGATGCGAGGCGTGATTTGCATGGGTTTGGCGGATCTGTACCGCTACATCGTTAGCTCCTCTAATTGCTCATCGTATCCGGACTTGACGCGCGAGGAGATGGAAACGATCTGTGCCGAGATAAGGGCGGCCGAAATCCCTGTTACTGCGGAATCTCGCGCGAAACATGTCGATTTCGTCCGTTCTGTGAGAGAGTTGAAATCACGATGATTCAAAATACCTCCTCCTGGCGGCGAAATGGCCATATGATTCCCAAACCAAATGGTTTTACTTTCGTGAGTGTCCTCAACCCTCAGTCGCCCGTAACACCAGGAAGAAGTACGGTATCTTACCAATTCGGTACGACGAAATAGGCCCGATTTGCCGGAGAAGTGAGCGAGGGGTGTGTCATGGCGGGTCTGATGTTTTGCGTCTTGTCACAGTTGCGATAACCACGTTTCCGAGCCTCTCCGCTGGATCGTCAAAGTGGCTGTCAGCCAAATGAGCGTATCCCGTCGTAGCCCGATGCCGAAGGGGTCCGGGAAGATGCCCGTTATCGCGACCCAGCGAGACTGAACTTTCCAACCGTTTCGTTGCGCTATTGACACCTGGATGGTGGATATCGATTCACGAATCGTTGGTTCTTGTATCCGCCTGATCCAAAGGTTCGGCTGCCGAATTGCCCGGCAATTCAGGTGCGACTTGGGAAATGCTTTTGCTGATTTGCTCGATTTCTTCCTCGCGTCCGGCCCTCTCCATGTCGCGGATGATGGCCTGCGCAGTGAACATGGCGGAGCGAAGCAGGTGAATTTCCGCCTCCGTGCGCGGCCAATCCCGCCCCTCGATCGCCTCGAGCGCCGCCGAGGTCATGAACCGGCTCGGGGAAATCCCCCGCTCATGAGCGGCTTTTTCGATCCGTTTCCAGTGGTCTTCATCGATTCGGATGTGCTTGTTGATCGTTTTTCCCATGGCGTGCTCCCCCGTTTCGTTCTCTGAATTGCCGTTTATGTGAGATGTTTTTGACTCTTGTAGGCGCCTTTTGGAAGCCGAAACAGAGTTACGCACCGCATTCTCGCGCCTGGATGCGCCGATCGATCATGTCCCTGCGCATCCGTGTCTTGCGTCGTTTTTGCGACGCAAGCTGTAAGGAGTCATATTCGTGCGAACACCGGTCTGCGACGCAATTGGTATCTGGCGGAGAATCTATACCGTAAGAGCGCATCAGGCCTCCCCCTAACCTGTTGATATTGTTGCCCGGATCGAGGTTCGTCGCAAATGCGACGCACTTATCTCGGCACGACGGGGATGCGCGGGGGGATGAACAATCAAGGAGGAGCGCAGGGGGTCGCAGTTATTCGCAGCCTCCGCAACACCCGCATCGGCGATGCGTCCGGTGTGAAATCCGAAGCGCCGAAGGGCGGCTAACGGCGGATTCTTGGGAACGAACGACAGGGGAATTTTCGCCGGAGAGGATGGCGAGCGGGAGCCGCCGCGGCGAGTGAGCGAGAGGAGGCGAGCGGAGCAATCAGGAGAAGCGACGGGCCGCGCCGCCGCCGGGCGACGACGACGCGACCCGAGGAGTGTTCACATCAGGCGGCCACGCGTTGCACGGGGATGCCGAGGGTGCGGGCCTTGTCGACGAGGTTGTCCGTGATGCCCGAACCCGGGAAGGCGATCACGCCCTTGGGGAGGAGGGAGAGCAGCTCGTCGTTGCGCCTGAAGGGAGCGGCCCTGCCGTGGGCGTCCCAGTCGGGCTTGCAGACGATCTGGTGGACGCCGTTCCGCTCGGCCCAGCCAGCCGCTATCTTCTCCGCACCGGGGCCGCCGCCGTGGACGAGGACGACGTCGGCGTACTTGGCTTTCAGCTTGTCGAGCTGGCCGATGATTTTACCGGCGTCGGTGGCTTCCTTGCCTCCCGCGACGGCGACGAGCGTTCCCTGGGGGAGGTGGGCCGTGTTCTCGCGGTCCTTTTTCGCGCGCTGGAAGTCGCGCGCCTCGATCACCGCCGACGTGAGCTTGCCGGTCTGGCTGACGTGCGATCCTCGCCTCGGGCGCCATACCTCGCCGGTCTCGACGCGGTAGGCCTCTGCGGCGGCGTCGCGCAGTCCTTCGAAGGCGTCGCGGCGGGCGGTGAGGTTTTGCGCCCGGTCGGTCGCGAGTTCGAGTTCACGCGACCTGATCTCGGAGCCGTCCTGCTCGCGCTGCATTTCACGGATGCCGGGGATGAGCTTGTCGGCGGCGCGGTCGAGCCGCTGTGTCTGGGCGTCCAGGGTGTTGACGAAGCCCCACAGGAGGCTCGCCCGCTCGTCCGCCAGCTGGGTTCCGTCGGGTGCGGCTTCGGCGAGTGCGACGAAGGCCTTGAGGACGGCGGCGGTGGACTCCGCCTCGCCCCAGACGGGCCGGTTGTCGAACTCGTCCGGCCCGGGGGTCGCGCCGAAGAGTGCGGCCTGCTCGCAGACCATGGCGGTGAAGGATTCGTTCTGCGCTTCGTGTTCCGTATGCTCGTGCATGATCATCTCCTTGTGTGTCGCGGTGGCAGTCATCGTTCACTCCTTTCGTTGTCCTCAAGCGAGGGGATAGTTGAATTCGGGAAGAGCGTAGCCACGCTCGTTGCGCCCCACTTCTTTCGGCATCTTGTCGAGATAGCCGGCGGCCCAATCGATGGCGCGTGCGAGGACGTCGCCGTGGCACGGAAGGGGATGGCAGTGGCAGCCAAGCTCCATTCCCTGCAGGTCGGCGAGTTCGTGAAGATCGATCTCCTGGCCCTGGATTTTTCCCCAGAGCCATCGCCGGTATTTTTCAATCACGCTGTCGCGGACCCCATCCACGCCGAGATGGTAGGGATTTCCCCATTTCGTGGTGCGGTCGATCCTGACCAGCAAGCCACGGCCTTTTTCTGCTACATATTCGTTCAGGTTCACCACGGTGGTTTCCATGCCTTTCTCCTTTCCAGAGAGTTAACGGATGCGCTTCTTAGCGTCCCATTTTCAGCACGTGCTAGGTGTGGGCGTCAGGGGCGGTTTTCAGTCTTTTTTCACCCGGAGGGCGCGCAGCGGAAAAAATCCACGCTTCACCGATTTTTTCTGAAAAAAGATGCTTTTGCGTTTTTTGCAAAAGCACCCTTGACCCCGCGCCGTGCGTGCTAAAATGGGAGCGCTAAGAGAGAGAGGGTAGTACCGCCACCGGGACACAAGAGCCTTTGGTGTTTCACGATGAAGGCGAAGCTCATCGGGAAACAGTCTCTCATGCTGCGGAAAGGGTCATTTCGGGCCGTTTTTTCGGCCCGAAATTCCCGCAGCGGGGGGTAGATCGAGCCACTGTCTTGAATATGGAATGATTGGCAGGAGCATGCCGATCTTCCGGGAACACGGTTCATCGATGGGGTGGACGCGCCCTCCCGGCGCCATCACACTAGGGCGAGACGACATCGTCTACCGCCCTGCGGGAGGAGCGAGATGGAACAGGTCCACATCATCGGTATCGACTTGGCGAAACACGGTTTTCAACTCCACGGTGCGCGCCCGGACGGGTCGGTCGCGTTCCGCAAGAAGCTGACCCGGGGGAAGGTATTGGGTTTTCTGGAATCGCAGCCGCGGTGTGAGGTTGCGATGGAGGCATGCGGGAGCGCGCACTATTGGGGCCGCGAGATCGGTGAACTCGGCCATGAGGTGAAGATCATGCCACCGGTCTACGTGAAGCCTTTCGTCAAACGGCAGAAGAACGACACCTCGGATGCGGAAGCGATCTGCGAGGCGGCCTCCCGGCCGACGATGCGGTTCGTGGCGGTGAAGACCGAAGAGCAGCAGTCCCTGGGGATGCTGTTCCGCACACGCGACTTGCTGGTTCGCCAGCGTACGCAGACGAGCAACGCCTTGCGCGGGCACCTGGCGGAGTTCGGCGTCATCGCTCCCAAGGGTCTCGCTCACGTCGCGCGGCTGGCGTCGGCCGTTGCGGACCCGGACTCGGGGCTGCCGGAGACGGTGCACGAACTGGGCGGGCTTCTGCTCGGGCAAATTGCCGGCCTCAACAGGAAGATCGGGGACCTGGAGAGCCGTATCCGGGCCGGCGCTTACGAGGACGAAGAGGCGAGGCGTCTGATGAGCATCCCGGGGGTCGGGCCGATCTGCGCGTCGGCGATACTGGCCTTCGCGCCGCCGATGGAGAGCTTCCGGTGCGGGCGGGACTTCTCCGCCTGGCTCGGACTCGTACCCCGGCAGCACTCCACGGGCGGCAAGGCGCGGCTGGGCAAGATATCGAAGATGGGTCAGCGCGACATCAGGCGGCTGTTGATCATGGGCGCGATGGTGGTGGTGCGCTGGGCGGACCAGCGCGGCGCGCCACCGGGCTCGTGGCTGGCCCGGATGCTGGCGCGCAAGCCTCGTATGCTGGTCGCGGTGGCGCTGGCGAACAGGATGGCGCGCATCGCCTGGGCGCTGATGACGAACAAACAGGTCTACAGGGAGCCTGCGCCGGTCATCTGATCGGCGGGCGAGCAAGTATAGCCGGGAGGAATGTGAGCAGGTCGGAGGATAACGTAGGGGCAAACGGTCATCGAGACGGGATCGGGAAAACCAGGCGCTGAACGGAGAGCTTTCAAGCTCGCTTCATCGATATGGACCCGATCCTCGCATCTCCATACGGGCCCGCGGCAAAAAAACGCCGCAATCGAGAGGCCGGATACACGAATGCGCCTGACCACTTTGCGCCGAACTATTCAAGACCATGCTTGCAATCCTGGGCGCGTCCATACACGTTCACGGAACCGGAGGATTTACCGGGTGTTCCCGGTAGATGAGAGGGCAGACAGAGCGGACCTTCTCTGGATAAGGAGCAAAGAAAAAGGGGCCGACGCCGAAGCGCCGACCCCTTGCGAACCTAGAACGGGATGTCGTCCCCGGCTACGCCTGCGGGCACCGTCGCCTCGGCGTGCGCGCCGTTGCCGTTACCGTTGCCATTTCCGTTCCCGTTCACCTTGTCGAGGAACTGCACGCGCCCGCCCGGCGCGATGAGGATCTCGGTCGAGAACCGATCAGAGTCCTCCTCGTCCTTCTTCCAGCGGCGGGTCTGGAGCTTGCCCGCGATGTAGACCAGGCGGCCCTTCTTCGCGTGCTTTTCGAACATGTCGACCAGCCCGGGCTGGAAGGTCACGACTCGGTGCCACTCGGTCTTGTCCACCCGCTCGCCGCTCTGCTTGTCGACGTAGCCCTCATCCGTCGCGATGGACAGGTTGGCGACGCGACCGCCGCTCGTGAGGTGGTTGATGTCGGCGTCGGCGCCGAGACGCCCGATCAGTTCCGCTCTGTTGAGTCCGAATGCCATGATGATTCTCCTTCGTGGTGTAGATGATGAAGTGGAAGGGGCCGGGAAGCCTCTCTCCCCGATCCCCCAATCTGCCCTATTCCCTCCTGAACTCCTCCTCGCCCCCCGCCTCGTCGCGAATCTTGCGGATCGTGTACGCGTCGAGTCCGAGTTCTGCGAGCAGTTCGTCCGTGGTGGGAACATCGACGTCGAAGTCGTTCTCGTACATGGCTAAGCCTCCTATCAGTTGTCGCACCCGGCAGCGGGAGTTGGAGACCGTCTCCCTCTCCCTACCGGGCATTTGCCCGGCTCCCCGCTTCGCTCTTCCTCTGCCAGGGTGGGTCCGCAACCGGTGTCGGAACTTTCGTGGGACGTGAGGGGCCGCCGTCCGCTTCTCAGCGGCATCCCGGTGGTGCATAGTGGCGTGCAATCCACCGCCCATACCGGGAGGGAACGAATGAGGAAGCTTGAAGTCGTCGCTCCACCTGGCCTCTGAGACGTGCCTGAGCCACGCGGCCGCGGGAAGGTCGCTCGAAGCGATGCTGTCGGCCATCGGCGAGGCGCTTGCGCGCGATGAGGCCGTCGCCATCGTCGGGTTCGGCAGGTTCTCAAGGAGAAGCCGTCCGGCCCGCACCGGGCGCAACCTGCGCACGGGCGAGAGCGTCGCCATTGCGGCTTCGAATACGCCGGTCTTCAGGGCGGGCAAGGCGCTCAGGGACGCCGTGAGCTAGCCCGTTTTGAGGCACCGGCCTGCGGTCCCCGGCGAGAGGAAACCTGGACGGCTTCGAGACGGCGATACGTATACGACGAACGGCGGAGCCGCCGCCGGGAGGCGACCCCCCGGCGGCGGGCCGGCTGTGCAGCAGGACGGCGTTATCCTTCCGCCGCCCCCCCGCCAGACGTATATAGGCCGGCTGCACGTGCAGGCGCGGCCGACTGACTCCCGATTACGACCACAACGGGTGTGAATCGACGAGGCGCTGCGCGACCTCGCGGATGCGGCGGCGTTCGTGCACGCGCCGGGGACCTCGGGGGTCCTCGTCGAGGTGCACGACGTAGAAGACATGGCCGGGGGCGAGGATATCGTCGCGGCGGTAGACGTCGCCGACATACTCGCCCCCGGCGTAGATGCGGGACTCGTGCGGGGCGATTCGCTTGAAGGTGATGGTGTCCATTCTCTCCCTCCTTTCACCAGGGCTTCGCCCCACTCAACCCCGCTCCTCTCCGACTCCTGCCAGGCGGAAGAGCGGAGCGAGCCGTGCGGCGAGGACGGCGGCGCCGAGCGCAGCGAGGTCGTCGTTGAAGTCTCCGCGTTCGGAGACGATGACGCGGGTGGCGACCCCGATTCGTGTGCAGCGAGCGGCCAGGCGTTCCGTAGCCCTCTCGCCTTCCGGGTCGTTGTCTCGTGCGACGATGAGGCAAGAGACCCCCTCGGGGGGGACGAAGGCGCCGAGGCTGCCTGCGGAGAGGGCGGCCGCGGCGGGGACACGGGGCGCCGCGGTGACTACCGAGAGAACCGTCTCGATGCCCTCCCCGACCAGGAGGGCGGCGCCGGGGGCGCCGAAACGCACGGCGTATCCGAAGACCCGGCCGAGCGCTTTACGAGTGGGGAGGACGCCGGCCTTGGCGGACGCACCGGGATCGATCCAGGTGCGGTGCACCCCGTGGAGCGCGCCTTCGGTGTCGGTCACGGCGGCGACCAGGGCGGGCAGACGGCGGTCGGCTTCGCGATGGTAGAGCGCTGGGTGGAAGCGCAGGGAGGGGAAGCGGAACCGCGTGATCCCCCGGGCGCGGAGGTAGGCCTCTCCCGGGCCGCCGTCGAGCGGACGGCAACCCCGCCAGATGCGCCGCGCCGCTTCCCTGGCGTCGTATGGCGGGCCCTCGCCGGTGGGCGGCGGAGCGGGCAGGGCGAGGAAGGCGCGTGCCTCGTCCATGGCCGCGCGCAGCGTCGGCGCGGCGCAACGGCTGCGGATCAGGTCGAGCAGGTCGCCGTGCTCGCCGGTGGCCGCGTCGGTCCACTTGCCCGGCGCGCCCGGAGGCTTCAGGCGGACGAAGAGCGAGCGTCCGGGCGAGCCTTTGAGGTCGCCCGCTATCCAATAGCGGCCCTGCTTCTTGCCCCCGGGCAGGTATTGGCGGCAGACGTCCTCTGCCCGCGAGGCGAGCGCTGCGGCGATCCCGGCCGCGGGAGATGGTGTTCGGGGCATGATGGACCTCCTCTGGATAACCAGCAAAAAAAAAGCCGACGCCGGGACGCCGGCCCGTGAAAGGAGCAGAGCGGAATATCTCCCCCCCATGCCTGCGGCGGTCGCCGCCGTCTCGGGGTGCGCTCCGTTGCGTTCCTGCTCATCTTGTCGAGAAGCTGCACGCGTTCGCCCGCGGACCGCGAACGCTCCCGCCCCCGCCAGGGCGGCTGCGCACAAGGAGGGCGGCTCAACCTGCGGTCTCGTCGTCCTGCGCCGGGCCCATCGAGCGCGCGGACAGGGCGGACCATGCCTCCCTGTCTTTTCCGAGGCGGGCGTTCAGCCGATCGCAAAAGCGTTCCGCGTCTTCCAGGTTCAGGGCGACGAGGGAGGTGGAGATGCACCCCGTCATCCCTTCGATAACGAGCCGTATCTCCTGCGGCGCGTCGGCCGGGCCGTAGGCCGGACAGAAGGCGAAGTCGGGGTCTTCCGGCAGTGTCTGTGAGGTCATGGAACGGACTCCCTTGGTTGATGGCGGACCCCCCGGCGAACGACGCCGGGCGGTCGACAATACGGATAGATTGGTGGAACAGCCCCCGCCGGCCGTTGATGGGCCGGCCATACGCATGCGGGCCGGCCGCACGTGCGGGTTCAGTCGGCGAGGGGCCGGTCTTCGAGGACGCGGGCGAGAGCGGCTGCGTCGGGCGCGAAGACCCGCGCTCTCCAGGAGATGATCTCGACCGTACAGCCCGCGCGCTTGAGGGCGGTGACCTGGCGGTCGTCGGGGCCTTCGATCTCCAGGCGCTGCGCTCCCATGACGCGGCGGCGCGCGAGGCGCCAGCCGTTCGCGAGGGTCAGGACCTCGCCGCGTCCCATGACGGCGTCGAATGCCTCGTCTGGACCGAGAGACGGCCCCCCGTCGAGGCCGAAGGCGGCGCGCACGGCCCGGACGCCGGTTGCGTCCAATGCGCGCCCGATCATCGCCTCTCCCGCATCGGTGGCGAGACGGTGCACCCGCATGTTCTCCGCACCCAGCCGGTCCCAGACCGGCAGGAGGAGCCCCGTCACGAGCCAGAAGCGCGATTCCCGGTGCGAGGGGAGTGCGGCGACCTCCTCCTCCCAGAGGGAGCGCCATTCGGCCTCATCCGCCTCGCGCCAGTTCGAGGCATCGAGTTCGGCTCTCACCACCCCCTCCCGCGCCGCGGGTCTCAGAAGCCTTGCGCGTTCCTGCACGCCCCCGTCGTCGAACAGCATCGAGGGGGCGGGCAGGACGACGGCCGCGCGTTTCGAGCGGTCGTTCACGACCAGCGCAGGCGCGCCGGACTTACCCGCCGTCTCGAGCGCGGCGGCGGCGGTCACGGGCACGAGCCTGTCGCGGCGGAGGATCTCGACGAGGCCTGTTTCCGCACCTGTGCCGGGATGAACGTAGAGGGTCTCGCTGCCGGCCGCCGTGAGAGAGTCCGCGCTCAGGGTCTCGACGCCGACCTCGTACGTTCCCGCCTCGACGGCCGCCTCGATGTTGGACTCGACGCGGGATTCGAGTTCCGCGAACAGCGCGTTCTGCTCCGCTATGGGGAGCGCGAGCAGGCGGTTCAGGAACCTCGGCATGGGCGGGAGGTCTTCTTTCAGCGATCCCTCGTAGGTGAGCTTGAGACCGGTCGCCTCCTCGAAGCGCTCCAGAGACCAGCCGGGGAGACCGCCCCGCCACAAGGCGCCGTAGAACTGGCGCAGCGCCGCCCGGGCGTAGGGGCTCTCGAGGTTGTCGCCCGCGCGGAAGAGCGTCGCCTCGCTCCCGGCCATGGCGGTCTGGGAGTTGCGCTGTCCGCGCGTGATGGCGCCCAGGGAATCGAGCCGACGCGCGATGGTGGCGATGAAGCGTTTCTCGCCCTTCACGTCGGTGGTCACGGGCCGGAAAAGCGGCGCCGAAGCCTGGTGCGTCCGGTGGGTGCGTCCCAGGCCCTGTATCGCCTGGTCCGCCCGCCAGCCGGGTTCGAGCAGGTAGTGGACCCTCCGCTGCGTATTGGCGGCGGAGAGGTCGGCGTGGTAGCTGCGCCCCGTGCCGCCCGCCATCGAGAAGACCAGGATCCGCTTGTCTCCGTCCATGAAGGACGCCGTCTCGGCGAGAGAGGCCGAGGCCGGCCGGGGACGGAGCGCGTGCCTGGTACCCCCCGCGTCCTCGATACGGAGCACCCTCCTGGAGCGGCCCGTCACCTCGGCCACGGCGTCGTGGCCGAAGCGGTGCACGATCTGGTCCAGCGCGGATGGAACGGGCGGCAGCGACGCCAGCTTCGCGATCAGCGCCTCGCGTTTGGCGAGGGCCTCCTGGGAGAGTACGGGGTTCCCGTCCTCGTCGACGGCGGGCCGGCTCATGAGGTTCCCCTCATCGTCTGTGAAGGGCTCCTGCAACTGCACCGGGAAGGCGTGGGCGAGGAAGTCGAGCACGTATTCCCGGGGCGTGAGGTCGATCGACAGGTCGTCCCATTCAGACGCCGGGATCTCCGCGATCCGCCGCTCCATCAGGGCCTCTCCGGTGGAGACCAACTGGATAACGGCCGAGCGGCCGGCGTCGAGGTCCGTCTCCACCGCCCGGATGAGCGAGGGACACTTCATCGAGGTCAAAAGGTGGCCGAAGAAGCGCTGCTTCGCGCCCTCGAAGGCGGAGAGCGCGGCTGACTTCGCGTTCCTGTTCAGCGTCTCCTCGCCCTGCATGATGCCCGTGGCCTCGAGCGCGTCCTGGAGATTGGCGTGGATGACCTTGAAGGCGCCGGCGTAGGCGTCGTAGATGCGGCGCTGCTCGGGACTCAGCGGGTGTTCGAGTATGTCGACCTCGATCCCTTCATACGAAAGGGCCCGCGCCTGGTACAGCCCCAGGGCCTTGAGATCGCGCGCCACAACTTCCATGGCGGCGACGCCGCCCGCCTCCATCGCGGTTACGAATTCCTCGCGGTTCTCGAAGGGGGTCTCTCCCGCGCCCCAGAGGCCCAGGCGGCCAGCGTAGGCGAGGCCGGTCACGGTCGTGGCTCCGGTGGCCGAGACGTAGAGCACCCGGGCGCCCGGAAGCGCGTTCTGGAGCCTGAGTCCCGCCCGTCCCTGGGCGGAGGGCTTGACGGCGCCGCGCGAGCCCCTGGAACCCGCCGCGTTCGCCATCGCGTGGGACTCGTCGAACACGATCACGCCGCCGAAGCCGTGGAGGTCTTCCTCGTCCAAGCCGCCCGCGAGCCAGGCGACCACCTGTTCGAGCCGCGACGCCTTGCCCTCCCGGGCCGGCGCGCGCAGCGTGGCGTAAGTCGCGAACAGGATACCGCTCTCGTGCGGGATGTCGGCCCCCTGGCGGAAGTTCCCCAGCGGGATCACGTCCTCGGCGCTTCCCCCGAGGGCGCACCAGTCACGGCGCGCGTCTTCGAGCAGGTTGGCGGAGGCCGATAGCCAGAGCGCGCGCCTCCTGCCGCGGAGTATGTTGTCGAGGATGACCGCGGCCACCTGCCGGCCCTTGCCGCACCCGGTGCCGTCGCCCAGCATCCAGCCCCTGCGGAACCGCACGGGCGCCGAGAGGACTTCCCCGTCTTCCGTCACGGCTTCCTCGGCCGTGGTCCCGCCTTCCTCATCGAAGCGGCGGACCGTCTCCCAGCCCGATCCGACCCGGTAGCGTGCGGAGAGGTGGCGCTCGTGCGCCTCGCCGGCCAGGACGACGCTCTCGATCTGGGCGTCGGAGAGCAAACCCTCCGTGACGACGCGTTCGGGCAGCAGCGGGCGGTGCGCGGGTTTTGGATGCGCGACGGCGGCCATGGCGGCCGACTGGACGAGCGGCGTGGGATGCGCTACGGCGCCCGGTACGTGGACGACGCCCGGCCGCCAGGGCGCGTAGGGGCCTGCCGTCTCGTCCTCGCCGCAAGGCGGGGCCGCCTCGTATGCGAGCTCGGCGACCGCTCCCCGGTCATGGGTGGAGTCCGACGCCGGCCGCCCGTTGTCCCTCACCCTGGTCTTGCGCGCTTTCGTCTCGGACGCCGTCGGCTCGCCGAAAAGATCGCGGAGCGGGGCGTCCGATGCGGGCGTCTCGGCGGCAGAAGCAGGCAGGCGCGGCGGAACATGCGCCGTAACCGCATCGAGCAGTTCGGCTGCGTCCGCGGCGCGGTTTTCCGAGTCGACGGTGACACCGGGTTTCTGGCTCTTTTCGATCACGGTGAGCCGGGTGTCGTAGGTGGTGCCGCGCCTCGCGTAGGCGCGCCCGTCGATCGCCATCGTGAAGACGACGCGGGCGGGTATCTCCAGGGATGAGAAGGCCGCCTTCCAGGCCACATCGCCCGGGACGCAGCCCGCCGACGTGACGGCGACCAGCCGCCCGCCAGGGACCAGCGCGCAAAAGGCCGAGCGCAGGTGGCGCAGGTCCGCGTCATGACGGACCCGGGCGACGCCCGGCGTGGCAGAGAACGGCGGGTTCATGAGGACGACGTCCGGCCGGACCCCGGGGAGGCGGTCGGCGACGGCCTCGGCGTCGTGGCGGGTGACGCCCGCATTCGGGAAGAGATGAGCGAGGAGGCCGGCCCGGACGTTCGCGATCTCGTTCAGGTGGAGCGTGTTTTCGCTCCCGAGCGCGCACTGCGCCATCACGGCGAGCATCCCGGTCCCGGCGCTTGGCTCCAGAACGACGTCGCCTGACCGGAGCGCCGCCGCCCGCACCGCGGCGTATGCCAGGCCGAGCGGGGTCGAGAACTGCTGCAGGCGCACCTGGTCTTCGGAGCGCTTCGTGTGGGAGGGTTCCAGCGCGGACAGTTTTTCCAGCATGGCCAGCATGGCGGCGGGACCATCGGGTCCGGCCCCCGCCCGCTGGCGCATGGCCCGCCCGTAGCGTTTCAGGAAGAGCACGACGGCGGCTTCCGCCGCCTCGTAGGCGTCCTTCCAGACCCAGGCGCCCCCGGCGTCATTCGCGCCGAAAGCGCTCGTCATGGCTTCGCGCAGCGCGTTCGCGTCGAGCGGGCGTCCCGCCGCCAGGACGGGCAGCAGGGTCCCGGCGGCTTCATAGAGCGCATCGGCTTCGGCGGGCGTACTGGAGCGGGGGGCGCGCGGACGCACCTCCGCCGTCAGGGCTTGCGGCATGGCTCTCTCCTCGGTTGTCGTGGGAATGAGGGAGGGCGTCCCCGGGGGATCGCTCCCCCGGGACCTCCCGGAACGCCCCGGCAGGCCCGGACTCGGCCTCTACGCGGTGTGAATGGAGGTCAGGTCCGTCCGGCGCTTCGGAGCTTCGTGACGAGGCTCTCGATCATGGCGGCGTCTGCGCCGCAGGCCTCGCCCCAGCCTCTCAGGTTGCGCTCGAATTCCCCGAGGCTGCCGAGATGGGCGTTGAAGAAGGGATCGGCGTCCGTGGCCGCGAGGACGCTGTCCCCCGCGACCGCGACGCCCGTGATGGCTGGTTCCGTCACGGGCGGCAGTGCGAGGAGCCAGCAGAGAAAGGCCGCGAACATCGGCGAGAGGCTCTCACCGCGCCGGGGGTCCATGGGGTGTGTGGTCGCAGTCCGGGATTCGGTGTCGGGCATGGCTTTCTCCAGAATGTGTACGGGAAACGGACAGGTCAGCCACCGGCGACGGCCTTTCCGCGACCGGCGGCCTCGAGCTCGGTGCCGTATTCGACGATCCGGCCCTCGGCGCGGGCGGCCTCGGCGTAGGCGGAGAGGGTGAACTTCGCCTCGAAGTACAGGTCGCGCTCTATTCCCAGGCCGAACGGCCCCTGGAAGGCTTCCAGCTCACTGAGACTGAAGCTCCCGACTTCCGGTGTTTGGAAGCCGAGGTCGGCGAGCCCGAAGGCTATGGACTCATCCTCGGGGTCGAGTTCGGTGACGAACCAGGTCCCTGCGCCGCAGGGGTTGAACAGCTTGACCACGGGCACGTGGTCGGCGCCGCGCCTGGCGCCGTTTGCGAGCAATTGCTCGCGTTGTTCCGGTGTGACGAGTTCCATCGGCGTTCTCCTTTAGGTGAAATACGGAAACGGAAACAGTGAAGGGATTCCGGTACAGTCAGGCCGGGTAGCCGAGAAACCGTACCCGCGCCCGGCCCCCGGTCACGGTGACGTCGGGTGCGCCGTCGGCGCGGCGGCGGATCGTCACGAGCGGCTTGTTGCGGGGCGGATGGGGCGGATCGGATAGCTCGTTCGTGAGCGTGGCCTCGGGTGTCTCGAAGCGGAGCAGGACCCGCCCCCGGGACACCTCGACGGCGCCGCCGCCCGCCCGGCCGGGATCGGTCAGGGTGATGAGGGGCGGCTCGCCCCGCTCGGTGAACCGGTCGGGGACCGGCCATTCCGCGTCCGGGTCCCGGGTATCGGCGCCCTCCCAGGCGGCGTCCACGAAAACCCTGCGGCAACGAACGCTCGCCCCCCGGTCTGCATGGGCGTTCTCGACGGCCTTCTCCAGCGCCTCCTCCAGGGTCTCCGCCTCCACGGTGAACGAATCGGCGAAGCGGGCCGCGTATCCGCACCGGACGGTCCAGGTCTTTTTCATGGAGATACCTCCTCTTCGGCCAGGTCGATGACGACGGCGCCGCCTCGCACGGTGATGGTGACGGCGCGGTCTTTGGGAATGAGCCAGAACAGCTCGCGCCGCACCGCGCAGGCGATCGTGCGCCTGAGCGCCTCCTCTTCCGAACACAAAAGGCCGATGGCCAGGTGGAGGGCTTCCTCCTCGAAGCGGGCGCGCTGGGTATCCCAGCTGTCCGCGTCCGCCTCGTCCGACGGCGAGAACCAGGCGTCGCGCAGGACGTCGGCGAGTTCGGCCGGCTCGATGGCGCTGTCCGCCGTAACGAGCGGCTCCACGTCCGCGAGCCAGGCCCAGGCCTCCCCGGCGAAGACGAGGTCGGCGTCGAGCGCCAGGGTCTCGCTCGCATCCTCCGGGCCCTCGACGTCGAGGCTCATGCGGATCGCATCCGGACGCGGCGGCGGCTCACCGGAGGGACTCGACCGGTCGGACGGGGCCTGAAAATCCTCGAGGGGACGGGCCTCGCCGCCGAGCGCGACATCGGTCCGGACGTCCTTGACGCGCGGGAGGGCGTCGTACCAGGGGTAGCCCTCGAACCTGCGGTCGCTCTCGAAGAGCCTCGGCGCCGTCCCGCCGCGTTTCGCCGCGCGCCAGAGCGCCTGCGCTTCGGGGGGTCCGAGTTCCGTATCCATCAGGAGCGCGTCTGCGGGCAGGGGTGCGGGCGCGGGTCCCGCGAGCCAGTTGTCGATATCGGCGATCGGAGGCCGCCAGGGGCGAAGCGCGGGCGAAGGCGCCGGCAGTTCGACCCCGGCCGCACGCGCGCGCCGCCACTCCTCGAATGCGATGACGGGTGCGGTTTCGGCCTTGGCCATCGCCCGGTAGATCGCGGTCCGCGCCGCTTCGCGCATGTCTTGCAGGAAGGGCGTCTCGACCGCCTCCTTTCGCGCCGGCAGGACGAGTTCGAGTTCCGGGCAGTTCGCGACATCGGCCCTGACCGACCAGGCGGGGCCGTCCACGGGATGGACCGTGGGCAGGCGCACGGGCAGGACCAGGCCGTGGAAGTTCAGGTCGGGTTCGTCGCGGTAGCGGCTTCTGTTCGCGAAGACTCCGAAGGCGAGGCCGCGCCAGGACTCCGTGTGGACGGCGTTTTCGAGAAAATCCCGGCGCGGGAGGGATCCGCCGTTCAGCATGACCGGGAGCGGGTAGTGCCGGGCCGCGTTTTCGAGCGCGCGCCGGATCACCTCGCGGTTCTCTTCCGTACGGAAGCGGACCGCCGTCCCGTGGGGCTCCGGCGCATCAGCGCCTGAGAGGACTTCCGCCTCCGCCTCTCCCCGGAAGTGCGCGGGCGTGAGTTCGACGCGCCAGCCGGCGCCCGAGGGCGTCCTCGACGCGACCGTGCAGCCGCGGCGCGCCAGGCTCAAAAACCCCATCCCCGCCGCGTCCTCGCGCCTTACCAGTTCTTCGCTCCAGCCGTTTTCGCCGAAGGAGAGCAACACGGCGGGGTCGGCGATCCCGGCCCCGTCGTCGGTGATGGTGACGGCCTGCGCGCCGGAGGCCTCCTCGATGGCGACGCGGACGCGCGTCGCTCCCGCCCGGCGGCTGTTCTGCAGCGCCTCGGTGAAGACGTCGGCGAGCCGCGCCGTGTACATCCTCGTGACGCGATGAAGGGCGCCCTCGTGGATCCGGGCGCGGATCCGCTCGGGACGCGGTGAAACATTCGGTGTGTCGTTCATGTCCTGGACTCCTTTAGACGTGAAAACAAAAAAGCGCCCCGCAGCAAATGCCGCGGGGCGCCGTGATTGAACGGGGATGCGGTTCAGCGCAGGAATTCGGGGACGTCGTTCTCCTGCTCCCCCTGGCCGTTTGCGAGATCGATTCCGTGCACGATCACCCTCGGACTGCCGTCCGCGGTGGGCACCGCGTTCATCGCGTCGACCGCCCGGGCGAGTTCCCCGCCCGCGGGGGCGTCGCCACCGGCGGTATCGTCCGTGCCGGGGCCTGATTCCGCGTCGGCGAGAGCGTCGCCGCCGTCTGCGCCGGAGGCCTCTTCATCGACGGCTTCCGTTCCGGGATCTTCGGCCGGCGGGTCTTCGTCCACGGCCTCCCCCACCAGTCCCTTGTCGAAGGGCGCGAACCCCGGCGGCGTCCAGGCCAAAACGGCACGGACCCTCGGGGTCAGGTTCTCGGGCGGGTCGGCGGTGAAGGCTTCTTCCATCGCCAGGGCCAGGTCGGCCTTCTTGTACTTCGCGCGGGCGGAGGTCCAGACGGGCCCCAGCGTCGCGCGCGCGATGGCGAGGATGCGGGCCTTCGTGATGCGCGACCAGAACATCGCGGCGGAAGGACGCACGTGCTTCGCGAAGTCGACGTCGAGGCGGGCTATCGTGGCTTCGAGTACGGGCCGGGCGTCGGGCTCGAAGGCGAGCTGTCCCTTGAGCGAGCGAGCGACCGCCGCCGCGTAGATGGCTTCTTTCTCCGCCTGGGGCAGCGCCCGCATCGCCGCGAAGGCGGCGTCTTCGTCCTCGTTCTCCATCCAGGCCAGGGAGAGGTCCGGACGTTCCGCCAGCATGACCTCGCCAGGACTCCAGGCGGAAAAATCCTCGTCGCCCGCCCTCGAAGGCGGCCTGTCGGCGGTCTCCTTGAAGACGATGTCGAGGGCGCCCGCCATGTGGTCATCGGCGAACGCGGCCCGGGCAAGCTGGAAGAGCGTGAGGTCGAAGGCCGCCTCGAAGTCTCCCGACAGGTGCGCCTTGACGAGCGTCGTGCGAACGGCGCGCAAATCGTCGGCGAGTCCGATCCCGATCCCCGTCTCCTTGCGGGCTTTCGCGCGCGGGTCGGCCGGCGACGCGAGCGGCGCGTCCACGCGGCCCGGACCGGCGCCGTTCGCGTCGCCCGCGTCCGTGCGCTCGGGCATGTCCTCGGGCCTCACGAGGCCCTCGACTATCTTGAGCTCGCCGTCGTGGCCGACCGTGGCGATGCAGCCCGCCAACTCGTAATCGCTCGGCTGGAAGGCGGCCCGCGCGTTCACTGCTTCGTCGATCGCGCGCAGGCGCGCCTCGATCGCTTCGGCCTCCTGGCCGAGTTCGTCCGTCCAGTCGTCCTCATACAATTCGACGAGTTCGCCGTGGCGGGCCCACAGCCTCTCCCGCTCGGCCTTCTCCTCATCGGTGGGAGCGCCCGGTTCGGGGTGGATTCGCCCGAAGCCCGAGATCACGCTCCAGTCGGCCTCGACCACCGCATCGGCCCACTTCCAGCGCTTCTTCAGTTCCTCCGCCGCCGCGCGGAGCTTCTCCGTCGCGAGTTCGTTCAGGAGGACGGGATCGTCGAACCATATGCCCCGGGCGTCCTCTTCGGCGAACAGATCCCGCGTGAGCGTACCGCCCGCCGCCTCGTAGGCTTCTTCGCCCACGAAGCGCGCCACGGCCGATACGGCGGGGACGTTCTCCTCGGTCAGTATGCGCCTCACCTGCCAGCCGCTCGGCCCGTAGCCGTATTCCTTCACCTGCTCCCAGACCGCCATCTGCCGGGCGCGGTCGGTCGTGACCGTGAAGGCTTTCAGGGTGTCCAGGTCCATCTTTTCGGCCCGGTAGGCGTCGAGCAGTTCGGGGGCGGCGCCGCCGAGACTCAGGCGCTGCTCGACCATGCGATCCGTCATGCCGAAGCGCGCCGCGATGGCGGATACGGATATCCCCGCGTTCGCGAGCTTACCGAACGCGACCACCTGGTCGGCGGGGTGCATGGCGACGCGCACCACGTTCTCGGCGAGCGAGAATTCTTCCGCGTTCTCCGACGCGCCGATCACCCGGCAGGGCACGGGGTGGTCCGCGTCGAGGACGCCCTCTTCGGCCAGGGCGTTCATGGCGGCGAGGCGGCGTCCGCCGGCGACCACGGCATAGCGCTCGGCCGGAGCCGGACCCGATCCGGGGTCATAGCCTGTGTCCTCTGTCCTGACGACCAGGTTCTTCATCAGACCGTGGGCCGCGATGGAGGCCTTGAGCTCCGCGAAAAAGTCGGGGTCGGGCGGGGTCTTGCGGACGTTCTCCGGCGCGAGTTCCAGCCGGCTGAGCGGGATGGAACGGATAAGCGGTTCAGCCTGAGCCATACGAATTTCCTCCTGTGGATGGGATGGGAACGTGCCGGGAACGCTCTCGAACCTTCCCGGCTTCGCCCACGCCCCGCCCGGCTCCGCCTCCCGGTGGAGAGAGGCGAGACGCAAGAGAGCAAAGCGGTGAACCGTCGTTACGGGTTTGCATGCGTTCGGGGCGGGGTGATTCGCAACGGAGGCGCCGCACAGGCGTAGCCATGCATTTCGAGCGACCGCGGGTTTCCCGATTCGGGCCCGCGTTGCAATCGATTTATTTTCGTATTATATTCGTATTTTCGGGACGCGTAGCTCCCCGGACTGACCCGGAAGCTTCCCTCTCGTGCGAATTCGCAGGACTTCGTCCTGCTCCCGTAGATGCAATCGCTTTGAAAAATTTTTTTGCCGCATCCCTGCGTAGCCGTTCGCAAGCCCGAGCAGGAATGTGTGAAAAACGTAGGTAACTAGATATAAATATATATTGTATTTGTAAATATGACTATATATAAACCATCACATGATTATGTCCGACCACAACAAAGACATCCTTCTTGATGACCGATTGAGACGCTTCGTTGCCGCTTGGTGCGCGCGCCACGGCGTGAGTGCGAGATATCTCGGGGTGGCTGCGCTTGGAGATCCGGACTTCATGGACGCGCTGCGCCGGGGACGCTCCGTGGGGATGAAGACGGCGGACCGGGTGCTCGCCTTCATGGGGAAGCCGCCGCTGGGTCCGGCCTTCAAAAGCGAGGTCGAGGCTTTTCTGGCCGTGACCGGGACGAAGCCGCCGGTGCTGGGCGAGGAGGCCACGGGCAGCCCTTCCTTCGTGTGGAAACTGCGCCGCGGGTATTCGCCGCGGCTTGCGACGCTCGATCGGGTGCGCGCCTGGATGGCTTCTCATGTAAGTGAAGAAGAACGACGGACCATCCGCGCCCGGGTAGAGGATACGGCCGACATGAAACCACTACCCGGGGCGACGTCCTGCTTGCAAACCAGAAGGGTCCCGATTGCCGGGACCGAAACAGAAGGAGAGATGTACATGAACGAGAACGATAAGCATTACCTGAGTACGCGGGAGGCGGCCGCCTGGCTGGGTCTCTCGCCGAGGACGCTGGAGCGTTACCGGGTGACCGGCGAGGGACCGGTATTCCACCGTCTGGGTTCGAGGGTGCGCTACCTGCTCACCGACATTGAGGCCTGGGCCGCAGCGGGGCGCAGGACCTCCACCTCGGATGACGGAAGGAGGATTGCGTGATGAGAACGCATTGTTGGGGGAAAGCCGCCCTCGCGGCGCTCGCCTGGGCGTTGTGCAGCCTGGATGCCGCCTGGGCGACGACGGACACGACGTTCTCAGGTCCGCTAGACACGGTGACCGGGATCGTGGGGGGCACGGGCGGCCAGCTCGCGGCGGCGCTCGCCGTGGGCGCCGCCCTGGTGGGCTCGGTGCTCCGTTTCAACGCGGCCCAGCTCGCGGGCGCGGTCGGGGTGGGTATCGCTGCGGGTGCGGGCACCGGCATCGTCACGGGCCTCGTCGGCACGGCGATCGTGTGAGGGGGACGGATGAACGATCAGGCCAGACACGCTATCCCCTCTCGCCTCGACGATCCGGAACGCTGGCTGTTCTGGACCCTGGACGAGGCGGCGGCGCTCCTGGGACCGGCGCTGCTGGGGCTGGCGGCGAACGCCTTCCTGACCGGGTTGCTGACCGGTCTCGCGGGCTGGGCGCTGTTGCGCCGCGCGAAGCGGGGCGGCGGGGCGGACTTATGCGTCTGCGCGCTCTACTGGTTCCTTCCCGGCTTCGCGCTGGGTTTCAGGGGCGCGCCGCCGAGCCACCTGCGCCGCTTCATCGGATGAGGAGGTTATCATCGTGGAACGCGAACTGATGGAAGCCGAGCGCAGGCGCGTTCGGGACGGACGAGCGGCGCTGGCGATACTTCTCGGCCTCTCGCTGCTGGCCAACCTGGGACTGAGCGTGGGGCTCGCCTCAGTGGAGCGCATGACGGTGCTGGTGCCCGCGGTGGCGGGGCCGGCGTGGAAGGTCGGTGGCGGTCGGACGGGGCTCCGCTACCTGGAGGACATGGGGCGGACCGTGGCGGTGACACTTCTGACGCTCACGCCCGAGAACGCGGAGCACGCCCGCGAGGCGGCGGCGCGGCTCGCCCACGCCTCGGCACGGGGCGCGATCGGCGCCTGGGTCGCGGCCGAGGCCGGGCGCATGGCGCGGCGCGACCTCTCGACGGCGTTCTATCCCGGGCGGATCGAGGCGGACCCCAAGAGGCTGACGGTCGTCGTGGGCGGGGAGCTCGCGACCTGGGTGGGGCGCGAGCCGGTCTCGCGCGAGCGGAAGCGCTACCGGTTGTCCTTCCGCGTGGACGCGGGCCGGATCGGCCTGCTTCGATTCGAGGAACTGGAGGAGAAGAAATAAGATGACGCGAACGATGAGAACCCGAAATATCTTCCCTTCCCTGCCGGCCGCGGCGCTCCTCCTGGCCGCGATCTTTCTGTGGGCGGCGCCGGCGTCCGCGATGCAGATACTCGACGCCGCAGACCATGCGGAGCTCGCAGCCGAGATATCGGACCGTTCGGTGAGCCGGATAACGCTGGCCGGTGACCGGGTGGCGCGCGTGGTCCGGGGCCCGGACGGTTTCATGGTGGAACACGACAAGGCGCGCGGCGACCTATACCTGCGGCCCCTGGAGCGCGCGAGCGGGAGTAGCGCGCCGCTTACGCTGTTCATCGGGACGGCGAAGGGCTTCACCTACCGGCTGACGCTGAGGACCGCCGCGCGCGGCTCGGCGCAGATTCTGATTCGAAATGCTTCCGCCGCGTCGAACGAACCGGAGGCCGGCAGACCCCGCGAGGGCAGAGTGAGCGCGATCGTGGCGCTGGTCCGCGCGGTCGTGCTTCGTGAAGTTCTCCCCGGCTATGTGATTCACACGGCATCCGGAACGCCGCGCCCGGAGGGCATCTCTCTCCTGGAAACCTGGCGCGGGCGCCGGTTCACCGCGCGCGTCTACGAGGCGGACTCAGGCCCGGGCGACGACCCTCAGGCCCTCATGCAAGGCCTCGCGCCGGGGGCAGCCGCGCTCTGGACGGGGAAGCCCGAGAGCGCTCCCTCGGGAGGACGGCTCGCGGTCGCGGTGCTCGATACCGCCCGCGCGGGGGTGGTGCGATGAGCGGGCAGGAGAAGACCCCGATGGACGCCGAGAGCCGGAAAGTCCGGGGGCGGCAGCTGCTGCTGTTCTCGGGTATCGCCGCGGCGATATTGATCGCCTTCGCGGCCTGGTTCTCGGCGGGAGGCGGCGAGGCGCCGCCGCCACGCGGCGGGGTCCATGCGGAACTCGCGGGCGCAGGGTCCGCGGAAGCCGTCTGGGTCAGGCGATCGGAGAGCCGGATTGGACAGGTGGAGGCGCGGCTCAGGGAGGTGGAGACGAAGAACCGGCGCTCGGAGGAGGAGAACGCGCGGCTCAGGGCGCGCCTCGCCAAGGGTGCTGCGGACGGACGGATGGTGATCGACCGCCAGGCGGCGGCGATCGACGAGCTGCGCAGGAAACTGGAGACCCGCCCCGTCGCCCCCGTCCGGGCGAAGCGGCCTGCGGCGCGCGTGAAGGGGAACCGCACCCCTCCCGGCGGGAAAGCCTCATCGGCGAACCCGCCCATGATCCAGGAATTTCATATTGAAACGGGAGGTGAGCGAACAAACAACCCTGCTTCTGGCCCGCGCCCCCTTTCCTCCTGGCTGCCCGCGGGCGCCTACGCTGAGGCGGTGGTGCTGGCGGGCGTGGACGCCTCGGCGGGCGTGTCGTCCCAGGGCGACCCGCGGCCCGTATTGCTTCGCCTCACGGGCATGGCGCGGAGCGCTGCGGCGGAAGGCAAGGCGATGGAAGCAGACGTCGAGGGCTGCACGCTGACGGGCGCCGCCTACGGGGATCTGTCGTCCGAGAAGGTCTACGTGCGGCTCCAGACCATGACTTGCGCTGGTCCCGACCCCGGGACCGTGATCGAGACGAACGTCTCGGGCTTCGTGGCGGGCGGGGGCAAGGCCGGCGTGCGGGGTCCGGTGGTGAGCCGCGAGGGAGCGCTCGTGGAGAAGGCCTTCCTCGCGGGCCTGGTATCGGGTGCGGGCGAGACCGCCGCCAACGTGCTCCAGGCGCCTGCCGGGGCGTCGGGGGACGAGAACGCGGCGAGCCTGGGCGACCTGGGACGCGCGGGGCTGGGGGCGGGCGCCGGGTCGGCCGGCAGGCGCGTCGCGGACTACCTGATCCGGAGGGCCGAGCAGTACCAGCCGGTGATTCAGCTGCAGACGGGAACGCGGGTCACGGTCGTGTTCATCGAGGGGACCCGGATCGACGGGCAGCACGAGAAGAAAAAAACAGACAGGAAACGGAGGAGAAACGGATGAAAACGAATATCCGACAAAGAACCGGAATACCCTTGCGAGCGTTCGCCATGCTCCTTGGAGTCCTGCTCATCACGGGCTGCGCGGGAGGGAGCCACGTGGGCGAGAGCTGGCAATGCCCCATCGCGCAGGGGACGGCGTGCGCGAGCGTTTCGGAGGCGGACCCCGCCGTTGCGGCAACGGCGGAAGCACGGGAAACGACCCTCCCCTCCCCGGGCCGTTCCGTTGAAACCACCGGTACGGCGTTCCTGGGCGGCATCCTCGCCTGGTTCGCAGAACTCTTCCGTCTTGATGAGGAAGACGACGAGGAGGTGGCCACGGCCGAGCCGCTGATCGTTACGCAGGCTTCGGAAGAGACGCCGGTAGAGCCGAATGAAAACCTCCGCACGAAGGAGCGGATCGCGCGGATATGGATAGCGCCCTACGTGGACGCGCAGAACAACTATCACGAGGGTTATTGGGTACGCGCAGTCATAAGGCCCGCGGGCTGGAGGCTGCCGTGATCGAGCGCCTGAAGGACATCTTCGGCGATGGCGACGCGCTCCAGCCCTGGACGCTTCCGGCCACGCCCGCCCCGCTCGTGGACCTGCTCCCCTGGCGGGCCTGGGACGAGGCGGGCGAATTCTACGTGAACGCGGGGAGCCTGGGCTTCGTCCTGGAACTCCCGCCCTTCGCGGGCGTGGACGAGGGCACCCTGGACGCCCTGGCGGGAACCCTGGCCGACTCCGCGCCCGATCGCTCGGTGGTGCAGGTGATCCACTGGACGAGCCCGCGCTACGGCGCGGCGATCGCGGAGTGGGCCGGACCGAGGGAGGCTGCGGGCGGCCTGCAGGCGGTGATGGCGAAACGCCGCGCGGCGCTGTTCACCGGCGCGGGCTGGCGTCCGCTCCACGCGGGGGGACCGCCCTTTACGATGAACGACTGCCGCGTTTTCCTCACGGCGAGTCTGCCGGGGCGGCCGGGACCGGTTTCAGAGACCGCGCTGGGCGGCTTCCGCCGGGCGATCGAGGGCGCGCTCGCCTCGATCGGCGCCTGGGCGCGGCGGATGGAGCCGGACGCGCTGCTCTCGCTCGCGGCGGAACTCACCTCGCCGGATACCGAAGGCGTCCACGACGGCGGGCTCGAGCGGCCCGGGAGGCGCTGGTCGCCCAGGGATCCAATCCACCTGCAGTGCGCGGCGCCCGGACGGGCGATGAGCGTGGCGCCCGGAGGCCTCGTATTCCACCACCCGGACGGGACGGACGTGGCCGTGCGGGTACTCTCCGCGCGCGCATACCCCGAAGTCTGGCCCGGCTGGCGGGGCAATGCCCTGATAGGAGACTTCTACCGCGACTTCCTGCAACCCGGCGCGCCGGTCCTGACCGCGCTCACCGTGATGATGGGCGAGGCGGCCGACGGGGAGCGCGCGTTCCTCAAATCAGCTCGCGCGACGCAGCAGGCGGGGACGGGCATCGCGCGCTACCTGCCCGGCCTTCCCGAGAAGGCCCGGGACTGGCGCTTCGTGACCGAGCGGCTCAAAGAGGGCGAGCGCCTGGTGCGGGCCTCCTACATGACGGCGGTCTACGCGCCTTTGGATGCGATAGACGAGGCCGAACAGGCGGTGCGCGCCATCTACCACGGACAGGGCTGGCGGCTGGGGGCGGAGCGCTACGCGCACCTGCCGTGCTGGCTCTCCTGCCTGCCAATGGTCCCCGCTGGCGGACTCGACGCCGACCTCGCCCGGATGGGGCGGATGAAGACGCTCTTGACTTCATCGGCCGTCAACCTCGCGCCCGTGCACGGTGAGTGGCGCGGCCAGCGGGCGCGGCCGGATGCGCCGCCCGCATTGTTGTTGCTGGGAAGGCGCGGGCAGCCCGCCCCCTGGTCCCCCTTCGCGAACGAGGCGGGGAACTACAACGTGGCCGTGACGGGAAAGTCCGGCTCCGGGAAGTCGGTGCTGATGCAGGAACTGATCGCGGGCATCGCGGGCGCGGGCGGCGAGGCGGTCGTGATCGACGACGGGCGCTCCTTCCAGCACACGGCCGAAGCCCTGGGCGGCGCCTTCATCGCCTTCGGCAAGGACCCCGCGCGGCTGAACCCCTTCGCCATGATCGACGCCGAGACCGCGGCGAGGGACGGCGACTACAGGGAAGAATGCTTCGCCATGCTGGCCTCGGTGGTCGGACGCATGTGTCGGAGGCGCGGGCAGATCGACGACATCGAGGCGGCGCTGATCGATGAGGCCATCGCGCGCGCCTGGGAGGAAGCGGGCAACGACGCGGATTTGAGCCTTGTGCAGAAAGGTCTCGAAGCGGCGGGCGACAGGCGCGCGTCGGACCTGGGCATGGCGCTGGGACCCTGGTGTCCTGGCGGCGCGATGGGGCGGTTGTTCGAGGGGGGCGGGACGCCCGCGCTCGACGCCGCGCTCACCGTGTTCGAACTCGCCGAGCTCAAGGGCCGCGGCGACCTCCAGGGCGTCGTGCTCATGCTCGTCGTCTTCCTGGCCACCCAGCGCATGTACCACGGCCCGAGGACGCGGCCCAAGGCGATCGTTATTGATGAGGCATGGGACCTGCTCTCGGGCGAAGACAGCAAGGCGTTCCTGGAAGGCGCCGCAAGGCGCGCGAGAAAATACCGGGGCGCGCTCGTCACGGGTACCCAGAGCGTGAACGACTACTACGCGAACGCAGCAGCCCGGGCGGCCTGGGACAACTCCGACTGGGTGATATTTCTCGCGCAGAAGGACGAGTCCGTCGAACTCCTCAAGCAGGAGAAGCGCATCCACTGCGACCCCGGGATGGAGCGCGCGCTCAAGAGCCTCGCCACCGTGGACGGGCGCCACGCGGAGATCGTGCTCCACGGCCCCGACGGCTGGCGGGTGGCGCGCCTCGCGCTCGACCGCTGGTCGCAGGCGCTCTACTCCTCACGCGGGCCCGCCTTCGCCGCCATCGAGAAACTGAAAAACGAGGGTCTCACCACCGAGGAAGCCGTCGAGCGGGTCGCCGAGGAAGAGGACGCGCCGTGACGTTTCGTCATCCCTGACACCTGAAAACGAACGACAACCCGAATGGAGAGAGATCACATGAACGCGAGAAGAAGAGCGTCCGCAAACGGCGCGGAGGAAAAACCCCTCGACTGGCCGGGCGACCCCGAATCGCTGACGGCCGAATCGGTAGACTTTGAAGCCCTGGCCTTCGTTCTGGCCAACACCTGCCGCCGGGACGGGCGACTCAGGCGCTTCCACTCCCTGGCCGCCCATGGGGTGACGATGAGCGAGGCGATTGAGGACCTGACCGCCACTGCAGGCGGCGACGTGAGGGAGGCGGCGCTCCATGCCCTGCTGTACGAGGCGAGTGTCGCCTGGATCGGCCCCGACGCCGCCCCCTCGAGGCGGTCGACACCGAAGCTGAGACGGCTCGGTGAAAAAATAGACCGGGCCGTGCGCGAGGCGGCCGGACTCGGCACGAAACCGACTTCTGCCCATGCGGAACTCGTGTGCTTCGTGGCGCGGATGGCGGAAGCCGCGGAGGTGCGCGACGTCCCCGGCGCGAGCGAAAACCCGGCGCCTGACGTCGCCTTTCCGCCGTTCGACCGGCGCATCAGGAGTCTCGACCCCGCCCGCGCGGCGAGGCTCTGGCTCGAGCGCCTGAGTGCGCTCAGGGAAACGCCAGGCTCGGGCGCGTCCGAAACGAATGCGCCGGGCGAAGATGACCACTCGACACGACAGGAGGAACCACATGCCACGAAAGCGCAAGCGGCGACAGAGGAAACAGGGACGCCTCAGGCGGGAGGTTCGCGCGATGCGGCCTGAGTGCAGGCGGCACTCGGAACGGGGGCGCTTCATCCGGGTGTATGAGGACACCGACGCCGTGTTCCGCGCGGCTATCGCTTCGGGCGTGCTCTCGGCCGACGCCAATGAACGCCTCTACGCGGGCCGGTTCCACTACATGTTTCATGACGAGGAGGGAACGGCCTGGTTCAGACGTCAGGACGCCGCGGAATGGGTCGAGATGAATGATGCGCTTTGCACCGCGGGGGAACGACCATGAACGGGGTTTCCGCGTTCGCGGCCGCTCTTCTCCTCGCCGCCGGCGTCTCCGCCGCCGTATCGGCCGTGACGGTGCGCCTCGTCACCGAAAATATCCCCCGTATCGCGAGCGTGCGCCTGTCGAGCCTCACGGCGGACTACGTGACGAGGTCGCTGCGCGATGGTGGGGACTCGAAGAAGGCCCTGGACGAGGCGCGCGATTGGGCGAGACGGCTGGAGGAGGCGCTCGCGCGAACCGCCGCGCGCCGGGGCGTCGTCCTGCTCACGGCGGGTACCGTCGCCGCGGGCGCACAGGATTTGACGCGCGAGGTCGAGGCGGCGATGGCGGCGCTCGCATCCCGCAAGGGTTCCACGAAGAAGGAGGAAAAAATCAAATGATGGTGATAGACGACAAGACGCCGAACCGAAAAAACCCCCGGGGCTTCAGGCTGCTGATCTTGATGGCCGTGCTCTCGGGCCTGTGGCTCGTGGCGGCCTCGCGCGTCCACGTGAACGCGAGTTGGTCGGACGGCGCATGGGGGTATTTCTCGCTGCCGGTGATGGGCGCGCCCGGGCGCGGCGACCTCGTGCTGTTCGACCCGCCCGAAGCCACGGGTTCCACCATCCCCTACATGAAGCGCGTTATCGGCCTGCCGGGAGACAGCGTGGCGGTGGATTCCGAGCGCCGTGTCTTCGTGAGAGGAGAATTCATCGGAATCGCCAAGCGGCGCGCACTGAACGGCCGCGAATTGGACGCCGTAGCGCCCGGCGTCATCCCGCCCGGCCGCTACTTCGTCCACGCTGATCACGCGGACAGCCACGACAGCCGGTACGCGGAGATCGGCCTGGTGCCGCGCGGACGCATCCGGGGCCGCGCCCTTCCGCTCCCCGACCTCCCCTGGCTGGGCCTCCAAGGCCCCCTCGCGAAGCCCGAGGAGGCGCGGCCATGAGGCGACACTTGCTTCATTCACGTCTCATGAGGGCCGTGATGGCATGCGTCCTCGCTCTCGCAGCGGGCACCGCTGCGGCGAAGGACCTTGGCGTCCGCGGGGCAGTATGGCCCATCGAGGAGCCCGACCTTTTGCGCGAGATCGAGGCCAGGCTCAAGGCGATGGAGGACACGGGCGAGGCGGACCGCATGAGGCGCGAAGCCGTGGAACGCGCCCGGGAGCGGGTCGAGGCGCCTCCCCGCGTCGCGGGCGTCGCGCCCGCGCGGTTTCTCAGGATCAGGCGGTTCGACCCCACAGTCACGGTCGAACAGGACATCAGGACGGCCGAGGGGACGCTGGTCGCGGCCCGGGGGACGCGGATCAATCCGCTCGAAAGACGTCCCCTCACGCGAGAGCTGCTCTTCATCGACGGGGCGCGTCCGGTTGAGGTCGACTGGGCGCTTGCCCGCGATAAACCCTCGGTCATCGTACTGCTCGCGGGCCGTCCGCTAGATCTAACCCGCGCCCACGGGCGGGCTTTCTTCTTCGACCAGGGCGGCAGGCTCGCGAGGCGCCTGGGCGTCGTCGCCACGCCTTCGTTGGTCGCGGCGGATGGAGTCTTCCTGCGGATCACGGAAGTGCCGCTCGAAGACGAACCCGAAAGCGCGGGGGAGCGCCCATGAAGCGCCGGATTTTATTCATTTCAATCCTTCTCCTCTCCTTCGCCCTCTGGGCCGGGAAGGCATCCGCGCAGTCGTGCACGGGCCGTTTCGTGAACCCCGTGACGGACGTGTGCTGGGAGTGCCTTTTTCCGATATCGATAGGACCGATCCGGATAGGCGCGGCCGCCGGCGCGCCGGATACGCCCAACCCGGGGTCCCCGATCTGTTACTGCGGGAGTCCCATCCCCCGGATCGGTCTCTCGCTCGGTGTCTGGGAGCCGGCGCGCCTGATCGACGCGAGCCGCGCGCCCTGGTGTTTTCCGAATCTCGGTGGATTGACCATCGACGGGGGTTTGCCGGCGGGACGCGGTCGGACGGGCGCATCGGGCGGGGACGGCGCTCAGGGCTCCACATGGCACGCCCACTACTACGTCTATCCCCTGCTCTCGTGGATCGGGGCGCTGCTGGACCTCGGCTGCCTGGAAGGCGGCGGCCTCGACATCGCCTGGGTCTCGGAACTCGACCCCGCCTGGCGGGATGATGAGCTGTCGTTTCTGCTGAACCCCGAAGCCGCCCTCTTCGCGGACCTGCCCGCCCAGGCGGCCTGCGCCGCCGACTGCGCGGCGGCCTCTGCGGGTCTCCCGCTCGACGCGCTCTACTGGTGCGCGGGCTGTCAGGGCGCGATGTACCCCCTGACGGGCAACGTGGGCGCCCACGTGGGCGGCGTGCAGGCATCGCTCCTCGCAGCGCAAAGGCTCGTCTTCCGCCTGCACCGCATGCTTCTCGCCTGGGGCACGTCGGGCTCGGCCGCCCTGTGCGGCCGCTACCCCATGCCCATCATGAAGAAATCACAGTACCGCTGGCAGATGACCCAGCCGGTGCCCGCCACCTCCTCGCTCACGGGCTGCAACCCCACGGGCCGCTCCACCGTGCTCTGGGAGGCGCTCCGCGAACTTCCCGTCGCGGGAGAAAACTTTGGCTATCTCCTCTGGCGCAAGCGCAACTGCTGCCTCCTCTGATTGGGTGGATTGGATGAAACGATTCCTGATTCTGCGAAGCGTTGTTCTCTCATATGCGCTCCTTCTCGCGGCGTTGTCTGCTCCGGCCCTCGCGCAGGAAACAGCCGAAGAGACCGCCCGGGATATGGTGGAAAGGGCATTACGGAACAAGAAAAAACCTCCACCCGCCGACTTGGGCGCCTGGTCGCGTTCCGTGCTGGAGCGCGCCCTCGAACGCGCCGGAAAAAACGCCCCTGAGACCCCCGCCCCCCTCCCGGCCGAGGATCAGGCCGGCCGCCTGGCGGGCAGGTTCTCCGAACCTCCACAAGGTTCTGAGGTCATCGTCTTCATGAGTCTATCGGTTCCCGCAGCGGCCTGGGGTGAATGGAGCGTGGAGGCGGCCAGGATCGGCGCGCCGCTGGTTCTGCGCGGCGTCGTGCGGGGAGGACTCAGGGCTACGGTGAAGCGCGTGGGTGCGTATCTCCCTGCAAATGCCGGCGCCGCCATAGACCCGCGCCTTTTCCGGCTGTTTGGCATCGAGGCGGTCCCCGCCGTCGCCGTCATTCCAGGCGGCGTCCCGCCTTGTGCGACCCGCGGTTGTTCGGCGGACACAGCACCTCCCCACGAAGTTATCGGGGGGAACATCGGCCTCGAAGCGGCGCTCGCTGCGATCGCCCAGGAAGGCGGGCCGGGACGCGAGACGGCGCGGCGTCATCTTGCAGAATTAAGAGGAGATTCCAGGTGAAGCGAAACGCACCGATTGGGGTGACCGCCCTGCTTTTTTTCCTGATTCATCTCGCAGCTGGCGGCGGTGCCCGCGCGGAGGACCCCAAGGCGGCCGCCCGCGCGATGGGCAATGCGGGACGGTCGGCGGCGGCCGCCGTCGCCAAGGATCCCGCTTCGGCATCCAATGTGCCCGGCTATGCGGGAACGAGCAGGCCCGAGCGGGACCTGGGTGCTGCCGATCTGGAAGACGCCGCTGCCCGCGCGCTCGCCGATCCCGATGACCCGGGCGGCCGCGCAGGGCGCGCCGTGATCGAGGGGACGACCGAGCGCCCTGAAGCGCCGGTCGGAACGGACGACCCGATCCCCGTGCGCGGCGAGGAGATACAGGACGACCCGGGCGCTTCGCGTTTCGGTGCCGCAGGCCTGGCGTCGGGGTCGGTATCCGACTGCGCGTTGGGTCTCGATCAGGCCGAATCGGGCGGCGCCTGCGGCTCCGTTACCTGGTGCGTTGGAGCGGACTGCGAGACCAGGACCTCTCAGGCTAACACCGGGTTCGTGGGCGCTGCGGCCAAACTCAACATGGTTCTCGAACTGGGCGGCGAAGAATTCGACCGCGAAAACCTGCTCTTCTTCCGGGGCGAGCGCAGATCGTGCCGGATCCGCTGGGGCGGGCTGGCGAACTGTTGCAAGAACTCGGGCCTCCTCATCGGCCTGGGCGACTGCACCGAGGGCGAGCGACTCCTGGCGCAGGAGCGCCACGCCGGGAAGACGCATTACCTGGGCACGCGGTGCGCGAAGCGCATATTCGGGGTCTGCGTCCGCAGGGAGCGGGTCTGGTGCGTCTTCGGGTCCAAGCTCGGCCGCATCCTGCAGGAGGCGGCGCGGGCGCAGTTCGGGATCGGCTGGAGCAGCTGCCGGGGCTTTACAGTCTCGGAGATGGAGCGGATCGACTTCGAGGCCGTGGACCTGTCCGAGTTCACCGATGATCTCATGGACGGCGCGAGCGAGCCTTCCGTCACGCTCCCCGACTCCGGGGATACCGGCTCCGTGATGAGAGGGCGCATACGCGATTTCTATGACAGGAAGAAGTGAGGAACGAACATGACCGTTATCTATATCCTGGTCTTCATGCTCATGACGCTCAGCGCGCTTACTGCGCAGGCGCGGGAGTTACGCGCCTGGTGCGGCGCGGAAGCTCCCCTCGGCTGGCACTTCTATTGCGACCGGAGCGAGGAGGTAACGGAAGATGAGGCGCAGGCGACGAAGGCGCCGCCGGCCACGAGCGCCAAAGAGCAGATCCTCGCGACACACCGGGCGCTGGAAGAAGCCCGCGCGCAGGCGATCCTGGAGCCGACGCCCGGGAACGTAACGGCCTACCTCCGCCTTCAGCAGGAGGCCTTACAATCCGCCGCCGCGTTCTCGGACGCCTTCCGCCGCGCGGTCTGGGCGAATCCCGCTCTCGACTACACGCTGAGGCGCCCGGTTGGCGCGCTGGCCAAGAGGCTCTGGACAGAAGAGCGAAGAGCGGAGCGCGAGGGCGTCCTGAAAGGGCTCGGCGAGCGCTACGGCCTCATCTACCTGGGTTCTGAGAAATGTCCGGGATGCCGCGTCTTCGGGCCCCTCCTTCGCGCCTTCGCGCTTCGCCACGGGCTGGAAGTTCTCGCCGTCTCGATGACCGGCGGTGCTATTGAGGGCTGGCCAGAGGCGGTCCCGGACAACGGCCGCGCCGCTCGTCTTGGAATAAAGGCCCCGGTCCTGCCCGCCGTCGTGCTCTACGACACGAAGATAAAACGCGCGATCCCGGTCTCCTACGGCGTCGTGGCCGAGGACCAACTGGCGGAGCGCATCTTCGCCCTCACCGCCAGGGAGGTGGGAAGTGACTACTAGCCGAATTTTCATATTGCTCATCCTGGGCGCCGCGTTCCTTTTTGCCGCCCCCGCACGCGCGGACGTTCTCTCCGAGATGGAAAACTTCTGGCGGGGCGCGGCGGTGAACACCACCGGGCCCACCGCCTTCGACGGCCAGGCTTCGGGCCACTGGACGCTCGGCAACCTGTATCTCAGGGCGCCGGTGAGGTCCGAATCCATCGCAACTGTGAGCCTGCCCTCATACCGCGCCGGCTGCGGCGGCATCGACGCGTTCGCGGGCGCGTTTTCCTTCATCGACTCTGACCAGATGATCGCCTTCGCGCGCGCCGTCGCGCAGAACGCGGCGGGATTCGCCTTCGAACTGGCGCTGGAGACCATATCGCCCGTGATCGCCGAGACGATGTCGAAACTCCGTGCGCTCGCCCAGTGGGTGAACAACCAGAACCTGAACTCCTGCGAGACGGCCCAGGCCCTGGTCGGCGCCGTCTGGTCCAAGAACGATCGCGCGAGTGCGGCCATCTGCGCCGCGGTCGGGACGCGGCAGGGGATATTTTCGGACTACGCCGCCGCGCGCCACGGTTGCGGGGCGGACGGGAAGCGCAATTCGACCCTGGCCGCGGCATCGGGGCCGCTCAAGGAACAGGCGCCCGTCAACGTGAACTACGCCTGGCGCGCAATGCGGGCTTCGGGCTTCCTGGCTTCGGACCGGGACCTGGGCGAGTTCGCCATGTCGGTCTCAGGATCGATCATCGTGACCGCGCCGGTCACCGACGCCGATTCTTCCGGTCCCCGCGTGCGCGTCTTGGAGCCCCTGGCGCTCGACCGCCGCGTGACCGAGGTCCTGATGGAAGGCGGCGGCGAACTGCCGGTCTACAGGTGCGACACGCCCGTCGAGTGTCTCAACCCCACGCTCGGACGCCTCACGGTGCCCGCGGCGCGGGGTTTCCGGAACCGGGTCGCGGAGCTGCTCCGCGAGTTGGTCGACGCGGTGCGGACGGACACGGCGCCTCCGGCCGACGCCCTGGGACTCGTGAACCTCACGACGCTTCCCGTCTACCGGCTCGTGAACGCGGCGGCCGCCTACCGCGGCGCGGTGGTGGAACAGGAGGTGGACGCGCTCGCCGAAGCGGTGGCGCTCGACGTATTGCAGGTCTGGATATCGGACTTGCATCGCACCATCGAGGAGCGCGCGGGATCCATGGACGTCGCCGACGGCGAACGGCTCACGCGCTGGCGCGAGGGACTGCGCAGGAACCGCGCCGCCCTCGCCAGGCATCGGGGCGAGGGCCTCAAGCGCTTCAACACCGCCCTGGCCGTGGTCGAGAAACTGCGTCTCATCGAGACCGAACTCGCGGGCGCGCTCTCGGCGGACCTCCGCGCGGCGCTCGCCTTCTCGCGCGGCGCCGCCGGCTCGCGCTAGGAAAAACATCCATGCATGAAATCTTCACACTTGGCGGCGGGACCTACCTGGTCGACCTCCTGAACGCGGTCGCCGCGATCACGGGCGGGGGCGCCTTCGTGACGCTCGCCCAGATCGCGGGCGTGACGGGACTCGCCTGGGCGCTGTTCCGCACCGCATTCGGCGGGTCGTGGAAGGACAACGCGAAGTGGCTGCTTCTCTTCGTCTGCGTCTGGGGCGCGCTGGTGGTTCCCAGGGCGACGGTGCGGGTGGTGGACCGCCTCGATCCCGCCCTCGCGCCCGCGGTCGTTGCGAACGTGCCGCTGGGACTCGCGCTCTTCGCCTCGCTCACGAGCCGGGTGGGGGAAGGGTTGACGCGCCTGAGCGAGCAGGCCTTCGCCCTGCCGGACGACCTCGTTTACCGCAGGCACGGGCTCATCTTCGGCGCGCGGCTCGCCGCCGCCGCGACCCGGATGGAAGTCACCGACGCCGTTTTTTCCCGGAACCTGAGAGCCTACGCGCGGCAATGCGTGTTCCATGCCCTGCTGCTCGGTCATATTTCCGCCGATGACCTGCGCGAGAGCACGGACCTGTGGGCGCTCGTCACCGCCTCGGGTTCGCCGTCTGCGGGCGCCTCGCCCGCGCGCATGGTCGAATACGTGACCCGTGGGGCACTCGCGGGCACGGGCGCAACGACGCTGGACCGGGAGATCGTGACGTGCGCCACGGCAGCCTCGCGTCTCGACGTCCTATGGGGGGCGGAGGTCACCCGCGCCACAGGCGTCTTTGGCCAGAGGCTCTTCCCCGGGGCGGCGACTGAGGCGCTTGCCCGTACGGAACTCATGGCGGCGCTTCCCGCCGCACACGACTTCCTGATTGGAGTATCGCGGAGCGCGGCCGAGGTCCTGCGCCAGCAGATGGTGCTGAACGCCATGCACGACGCGGGCGAACAATGGAGCGCCGAGGCCGGGAACGCCGCGGCGCTGAGGTCCTACACCGAGGCCAGGGCGGAGGCTCAGACCGTCTCCGCCTACCGGGCGATCGGCAGGCAGGCGGAAACCTGGGTCCCGATGCTTCGAGTCGTGTTCGAGTGCCTCTACGTGGGGGCGTTCCCCATGGCGGTCCTGTTGATGCTGACGCCTGCGGGCGGGGCCATATTCCGCTCCTACTTCTCGGGCCTCGTCTGGCTCCAGAGCTGGGGGCCGCTCTACGCGATTCTTCACCGCATCGCCATGGGCGAGGCCGCGGAGCGCATGAGCGCCGCGGCGCTCATGCCGGGAGGAGACATTGGCGTCTCGCTCGTGGCCCAGGCGGGGATACGGGCCGTGGCGGCAGACGTGGCCGTGATGTCGGGCTACCTCTCGATGTCGGTGCCCTTCCTCGCCGCCGCCCTCGCCTACGGTGTGGGACGGGCGACGAGCCTCGCCACTTCGGTCCTCTCGGTCGGACAGGAGGCGGCCTCCGCCGCCGCGCAGGAGGGTACGACGGGCAACATCTCGCTCGGAAACACCACAGCCGACACGCACCGCTTCGCGACGATGGAAGGACACCAGCTCAGGACTTCGGCGCACGTCGATACGGGCCGCTACACGGGTTTCGCGCCGGGCGGCGCCGCCTACACCGTGACCGGAGAGGGCGGCGCCGTGATGGACGCAGGCTCCGCCACGAGCCGGGTGCCTGCCGCGGGCGTCAGATTGTCGGAGTCTTTGGCTGTGAGCCACGAGGTTAGAGCCGGCGAAGCGGTCGAGCAGGCCCGTCACTTCTCGGCGGAAGCCGCCGCCGCGCGTACGGCCGCCGCGACCGACTCCGCGGCCATGGTCGAGCGATTTTCCCACGACGTGCGCTCGGGCCTCACCCACGCGCGGGGGGTGACGGAGAGCGAGAACCAGGGCGCGCAGCGTCTCGAATCCCACCTCGAAAAACTCTCACAGGCCGGCGGCATCACGAAGGAGCAGGCCGCCGTCTTGACGGGCGAGGCCAGGATGGGCGGCGGCTTCGACTTCATCGTCAAGGTAGGCGCGGACGGGTCGGCGAGCTGGCGCGGGCAGACCTTCTCGCGCGAGGCGTGGAACCGGATGACCGACTACGCGGGACAGCACGGGTTGCTCGACCTGTGGTCGCGTGTCTCGGACGCCTCGAGACGCTACGCGACGGCTACCGGCGAGAGCGAAATGAAGAGCCTGGATGAGAGTTTAGGGGCAAACCTCACGCGGATGCGCCGCTTCTCCGAGCAGGAGGCCGTGAGCCGCAGGGAGGCCGAGAGCTGGTCGAGCCAGGCGGCTCGGGTGCGCGGAAACTCCCGTGCGATCGAGAGCGAGCTCGGCCAGCCCTTCTTCTCGTGGCTCGCCGCGCGCGAGGGGGCGGACGGGCGCGAGATAGGCGTAGCGGGCGCGATGCGCATCGCCTCACCACAGACTCCGGAAGACGCGGAAGTGCTGCGCGCCCACGCCGCCGCCTTCATCGCCGAGCGTTATCCGGCGGGCGGAGGGCCGGAGGCGGCTCCCGGCCGGACGGATTTTGAGCAGGCGAGAGAGAGGCTGCGCGAAACGGGCGGGACGGACGCGGCTTGGTCGGACTGGTCGGGATCGGTGCGTGAACGCGCGCGGGGCGCAGGGGCGCCGGTGTCGGGGGGCGCCAGTGAACGGGCGGTACGGGGCCGTGCGGAGATCGAGACCGAACTCGACATCAGGGAGGCCGGACGTGCGGCCCGCAGGGGCGTGACGGGGGAGCGAATCGGGGAGGGACGCCCTGGAATCGCCGCCGAAACCGACAAACCTCTCGCCGAGCACGTCGTGAAGGACCTGCCCGTCGTGGGCGAATGGCTGGGCGGGAAACTCTACGGCACGGCGCGCAACGCGGCGCCCGGAGGGGATGGGAAGAAAGACGTGTCTGAACCGGAGAGGAAGAAGGAAAGCGGAGGCGGGAGCGGGTTTTCGGGCGATCAGGTGATGGGACCGTGATCGAAGGGATCGTCATCGTAAAGTCCCCCCTCCTCATAGTCCCGGCGCCAGGCGTAACGCCCCGTGCGGGTGGCCCACTCGAAGCTGTCGGCGTCCCCTTCGGGGAGCTCGTACCCGGTTAAGGCGGACCAGTCGCGGCGGCGCAATCCCCGCCACAGGGCGCCCGCGAGCGCCGCCAGGAAAATCCAGACAGCGGCCCAGAACCAGGCGGCGAACAACAGGCTTGCGCCGCTCCCGGTCACGAGGACATAGAGGGTGAATAGAAACGCGATGGCGGGTCCGGAGAGGACGAATGCCCGCGCCGCCCTGGATGGTTTCCGGTTTTTCACGGGTGGCTCCTCATGAGTTGTCATTCATCGGTTGACGGGGCCACGGACTCTCCCGGGACCCCGCTCTTTCGCCCCTGACACGCCCTCCTCGGCCTCCGCGCGGCGCATCGCCTGGCATCGAAGCTGGTAGCTCGACTATCCATCAGATATTAAAGGGAGAAGAGAATGACCATCGGAAACGCCACACTGCGCGGCGGCCAGACCCTGCTCCACGACGCCAGGATGTGGGGCCAGCTCGCACGCTGGGCAGTCCTGGGACTCGTCCTGACTGTCGTCCTGACGCCCGCGATCACGGTCTTCAGGACGACGAGCGCGCACGAGTGGCGCGTCATCGGCCTGGGCACGCTGGCCGAGGCCAAGCTCGGCATCGGGTATTCCCCCGATTCGGGCCAGGTCTACGAGTGGGGCGCGGGCGAGCGGACCGTGGAGCGCATATCCCTCATCGCAAGCGATCCCAGGATCGAGCGGATCAGGAGGCGCATTCTCGATACCATCTACAAGAAGGCGTGGCTGGGCCTCTGGCTCGGCCTGGCCGGCGTGGCCCTGTTCGCCTTCTTCTTCTGGCTGCTGGGCCGGCGCATGGCGAGGGCGCACAGGGTGCGGGGTGCGGAGATGACATCGGCCGGGGCGCTCGGGAGGCGCGTCCAGTCCGTTTTCTCGCACCTGGCGGGGAAGTTCTTCCAGAAGGCGCGCAAGTCCAGACCCCGCATCGCGGGGGTCCCCTGGCCCAAGCGCGCCGAGACCCAGCACACCATCGTCTCGGGCACCACGGGTTCGGGGAAGACCGTCCTGATATCGGACCTGGTCGCGCAGATACGCGAACGGGGCGAGCGCTGCATCCTCTACGACAAGATGGGAAGCTACACGCGGGCGTTCTTCGACCCCGCCCGCGACGTCCTGATGAATCCCCTGGACGCCCGGGCACCGCGGTGGTCCCCCTTCCTGGAAGCCAGGACGCCCAGGGACTTCGACACGATGGCGGCCGCCCTGATACCTCAGCAGAAGGACACGGTGGACCCCTTCTGGGTCACGGCCGCCCGGCAGCTGTTCGCGAACGGCGCGGGCGTCCTGTGGAAGCGCGGCGTGACGGAGAACCGGATACTCGTCGAGCACCTGCTCAAGACGGAACTCACCTCCCTGGCCGAGGCCATGGAGGGCACGGTGGCGCAGTCCATCGTGGACCCCGAGAACCCCAAGACGGCGCTCTCGGTGCGCGCCATGCTGACGGCGCATCTGGGCGCGCTCGAATGCCTGCCCGACTCAGGGAAGCCCTTCTCGATAAGGGAATGGGTGGAGCGCGAGGACGAGACCGGCTTCCTGTTCCTGACCTCGCGCGGGGACCAGCACGCGAGCCTCCGGGGCCTCATCTCGACCTGGCTAGAGATCGCCGTGAACGCGCTCCTCTCCCTCGGCGGGGACGACGCGCGCAGGATATGGATCGTGCTCGACGAGCTTCCCACCCTGCACCAGGTGCCGAGCCTGCAGCCCGGTCTCGCCGAGTCCCGCCAGTTCGGGGGGTGTTTCGTGCTCGGCATCCAGGTGATCTCCGCCCTGCGCGACCTCTACGGGCGAAACGGCGCCGAGACCGTATCGGGTCTCTGCGGCACCCGGGTGGTGCTGGCCGCGCCCGACCAGGAGACGGCGCGCTGGTCGGCCGAGAGCCTGGGGCGCGGCGAGGTCACCGAGTACGCGGAGGGGCTGAGCTACGGCGCGAGCGCCATGCGCGACGGCGTATCGCTCACGCAGCGCCGCGAGATGCGCCCCCTGGCGCTGCCCTCCGAGATCATGCGCCTGGAAAACCTGCACGGCTACCTCAAGTTCCCGGGTCCCTGGCCGGTGGCGCGGGTCGAGCTCGACTACGTGAAAAGGCCCGGGGCGGCCGAGAGTTTCATACCCCGCGAGGGCGCGACGCTTCCCGAGGCGAATGAAATCGCGGGAACCGAAGCGCCCGGGACCGGGGACGTTCTCTCCGGTGAGGAAACGACGCAGGTCGATGATCACGAAAACGAACCTGCTCCTCCCCTGCCGGAAAAGAGTGGAAACGACACGCCCGGCTCCGGGGAGCCGCAGCCGGAAAACCTGAGGAATTTCTGAAATGGTGGCGTCCATCGGCGCCGTCGCCGCCCCCGCGCAGGGGGCGTCCTACTACGAACGCGACGGCTACTATGCGAAGGACGATCCGGCCCACCGCGAAGCGAGCGCCTGGCAAGGCAGGGGCGCGAAGGATTTGGGACTGTCGGGTCCGGTGGACCCCGATACCTTCCGCGCGGTTCTCGAAGGCGTGGTCCCCGACGGTTCCGGCCGCAGGCTCGGCCGCCCGGGAAAGGACGGGTCGTTCCACCACCGCCCCGGCCGCGACCTCACCCTCTCGGCCCCGAAATCCGTCTCCCTCCTCGCGTACGTCGGCGGCGACGCGCGCGCGATCAGTGCCCACGACGTTGCCGTCGCGCGCACCCTGGACTGGGTCGAGCGAAACGTCGCGGAGACCAGGATGAGCGACCCTGCGACCAGGCGCATCGTCCGGGCGGGAGACCAGAAGAGCGTGGTCGCGACATTCCGGCACGACACGTCGCGCAACCTTGACCCCCTGATCCACACGCACGCCGTCATCGCCAACATGGTGCAGGGGACGGACGGCAAGTGGCGCACGATGTCCAACGAAAAACTCTATGCGAACAAGATGCTGATCGGCGCGATGTACCGGACCGAACTCGCCAGGGAACTGGGAGAACTCGGCTACCGGGTCGAGAAGACCCACGCGGACGGGCGCTTCGAGGTCGCGGGCGTGCCCAGGGACGTGATCGAGGCGTTCTCGACCCGGCGGGCGGAGATAGAGGCTGCGATGGCCGAGCGTGGACTTGGCGCGACGGCGGAGAACCAGCGCGCAGCCCAGAGGGCCGCGCTCATGACCCGCGCGCGCAAGCGGGACGTCGACAAGACGGCGATCGCGGCCGTATGGCAAAAACAGGCTGCTGATCTCGGCTTCAACGCCGGGGTCCTCGCCGTCCAGGCAATGGCGAGGAGCGCCGTATCCCGCGACTCCGCCCGGAGCGCGGCGGACGTCGAGCCCGCCCGCGAGGCCGTGGAATGGGCCGTAGCGCACTTGGCGGAAAGAGAAGCCGTCTTCGACCGCGCCGCCCTGCTCGCTGGCGCACTCGCCTGGCGGCCGGGCGCGGTGTCGATGGCGGGAGCACAGCGCGAGGTCAGGAGGCTGGAGAAGACCGGCGTCCTGCACGCGGCGGACCTGCCCGGAGTGAAGGACATGATCACGACGGAGAAGGCCGCGGCGGCAGAGCGCGAGACCATCGCGCTCGTGGAGGCCGGCAGGGGACGGGGCGCGCCCGCCATGCGCGGCCGCGCCGTGGACAAGGCCTTGAGAAACGGCCCGCTGACCCATGGCCAGCGCGAGGCCGTCAAACTGATCCTCACGGACTCCGACCGGGTCGTCGGCGTGCAGGGCTACGCCGGCACCGGCAAGACCAGGATGCTGAAACGCGCCCGCGCGCTCCTCGAAAAGCGCGGCTACAACGTGAAGGGTTTGGCGCCTTCCGCCTCGGCCGCGCGGACACTTGAAGCAGAAGCCGGCATCGCGAGCGAGACGCTGCAGCGCTTCCTCACGCGAAACGCGGATGTCGCCGGGGGCCGCCTGAAGAGGAAAGCCCAAAAACAGTTGCGCGCGGGCTACGCGAAGACCGCCCTCGTCGTGGACGAAGGCTCCCTCGCCTCCACGCGCGAGGTACGCAAACTCCTGCGTATCGCGCAGACCTTGCGCCTGCCCCGGGTCGTTCTGGTGGGCGACGCGAAACAACTGGACGCCGTCGACGCCGGCAAACCCTTCGCGCAGCTGCAGGCCGCAGGCATGAAGACGGCGGTGATGGAGGAGATCATGCGCCAGCGCGACCAGGACCTGAAGGCCGCCGTCGAGTCCACTCTCTCAGGCGACGTGAAGAGCGCCTTCGAGAAGCTGGGCTCCAACGTGGCCGAGGTGAAACCCGACAACCTCGCGGGCGCCGCCGCCGCGCGCTGGCTGGCGCTCCCGCCCGAGGCGCGTGCAAACGCCGGGCTCATGGCGCCGAGCCATGCGATCCGCGAGAAGATCAACGCAATCGTCCGTGAGCGCCTGGTCCGGGAGGGCGTCGTCCACGGTCCGGCCTTCCTCACGGAACGCCTCGTCTCGCGCGGCTACACGAACCCCGAGAAATCGCTCGCCGCGAACTACGCCCCCGGTGACGTCGTCGCCTTCCACCGCCCCTACAAGCGCATCGGCGTCGAGAAGGGAGACGAGCTGCGTGTGGCGGGTGTCGATCACAAGGGCGCCGCGGTGATTCTAGAAGGCAGGCACGGGCGGGAAATCCGCTGGGAGCCCCGCCGTCTCGCGGCGCGCAGCGGAGGTGTCGAGGTCTACAAGGTCGAGCATATGGAGCTGCGCCAGGGCGACAAGATCCGCTGGACCCGGAACGACCCGGACCTCGGTCTCATGAACAGCCAGGCCGCCGAGGTGACGGATGTCAGGGGCGGGCGCGTCACCTTCCGCATCGAGGACGGGCGCGTCCTCGACATGACGACCGCCGATCCCCAGCTTCGCCACGTCGACCGCGCCTGGGCCTCGACCGTCCATGCCTTTCAGGGACGGACGGTCGATACCGTCATCGCCGCGATGGAGGCGAACCACCCCGAACTCACCAACCAGAAGACGCTGTACGTCGAGATCAGCCGCGCCCGGGACCGGGCGGAACTCGTGACCGATGATGCGGGGGTCCTGTGCGAGCGGCTCGAAGCCGCGACGGGGGAGCGGATCGCGGCTCTGGAGGCGATAGGAGGGAGCAAGGCCGGGAGCATCGGGACAGAGAAGCAGACCGAAGCGCTGCATCCGGGTGAAGGGCGGCAGCCTGCGATGGAGAGGACGCGTTTCGATCGCCTGATGGAAATATAGGAAAACCGCATTCACGGTTGGTTCTTGCGTGCGCGGCGGTCAGATCATCATCGACCGGATTCCCGGTAGTTGCGCCCGGCGCCCTACAGCAGGTCTTCGGCGATGCTCGCGGCGACCCGCTCGGCGGACTCGCGCACCGAATCGCGCGCGAGATGCGCGTAGCGCGAGGTGGTCTCGATCCGGGCGTGGCCGAGCAATTTCCCTATCGTGGAAAGCCCCTCGCCGAGCGCGAGAGCTCTCGAGGCGAACGAATGGCGCAGGTCATGGAGGCGCACGTCGTGAAGCCCCGCGCGCGAGCGGACGGACTGCCAGGCGTCATCGAGCTTCCGAAGGTGCGTACCCGGCTTCCTGCCGGGGAGCACCCAGGGATTGCCGGGGGTGCGCGGCAGACCCGCGAGGAGTTTCACCGCGGGCTCTGAGAGCGAAACGACCCGCGGGCCCGTCTTGGAGTCTGAGAGCCGCAGTTCCGCTTGATCGAGCGCCAACTCCTCCCAGCGCAGCGTGAGGACCTCCGACTTCCGGCACCCGGTCAGGATCAGGAGCCTGATCGCCGCCACAGCACTCGCGGACGCGCCGCCCCCGGCCTCTATCTCGTCAAGCGTTTTTCCCAGACGCATGAATTCCGCCTCGGTGAGGAAGCGCTCCCGGCGGCCGACCGGGTATTCGGCGATGGCGCGGCACGGATTCACGCCCTCGGGCACGAGACCCCATTCACCTGCGAGGCGGTACATCGCGGACAGCGCCCGGACGGCATGGTTCGCCGCCGCGGGCGTGGCGCTCAGCCGCTGGTGGAGTTCCGCCACGTGTTTGCGCTCGACCGCGGATATCGGCATCGCGCCCAGCGCGGGCACGATGTTCCTGCCGACCACGGAGCGGAGCGTCTTCACGGTGCGCGGCTTGCACCGCACGGATACGTATTCGGCGAGATAGCGCCTTGCGAGCTCGGCCACCGTGGGACCGCAGGCGGGCTTCATCGGCTCAGGCACAGGTTCCTCGCCCGCCTTGATGCGCGCGATGACGAGCGCCGCGCGCTTGCGCGCCTGATCGGCATGGATCACGCCGTGGCGGCCCACCGCCACCCGTTTCGGTCCTTCGGTTCCGCGCGCCTGGGCGATATAGACCTTGCTCCCCGTGGGGTAGACCCGCACCCCGAAGCCGGTGAGATCGCGATCCCAATACACGGTGTCCTTCTTGACTTTCAGTTTCGCGACCCAACGGTTCGAGAGCGTTTTCATCATGGACTTCGTCATCACTCGACCCTCCCGTTCGTGACATGGACGCCGATGCTCTCGCCCACGCGGGCGGCCGCCGCCTTCTCGGCCTCTCGCATCAGGTGCGCGTAGCGCGCCGTGCTCACCACGTGACGGTGGCCGAGCAGCCTGCCGATCGCAGACAGACTCTCGCCGAGCGCCAGCGCCCGGCTGGCGTACGAGTGCCGGAGGTCATGAATGCGGACATCATGAAACCCCGCCCGCTCCCTCACGGCCTCCCAGTAGTAGGAGAGGCTCAACGGGCGGTCCTTCCCGTTCCCTCTGGAGATCACCCAGGAATCGTCCGGCGAGCGGGGAACCCCCTCCAGCACCCTCAATACGGGTTTGGTCAGGGGAACCATGCGCGGACCCGTCTTGGCGTCCCTGAGCCTCAACTCCCCCGCCGTGCGGTCCACGTCGTCCCAGTGCAAGTCCAGTATCTCGCCCCGCCTGCACCCGGTCAGCGCCAGGAGCCTGATCGCTGCGACGGCAGGGGGCCACGTCTTCCCCTCTACCTCCAGGTCACGGAGCGCACCTCCGAGGCGGCGGAACTCTTCTGGCGTCAGGAACCGCTCCCGCTTGCGCGTCCTGTAGCGGCGAAGCCCCCGGCAGGGGTTCTCCCCGGCCGGAACCAGGCCCCACGCCTCGGCCATCTTGAACATCTTCGAGAGCAGTCCCAGGATCACGTTGGCCGCGACGGGCGTCGCGCGCAGGTCGTGATGAAGCGCCGATACCTCCGCCCGGCCGACATCGGCGAGCGCCTTCCCGCCCAGCGCCGGAAGGATGTGGTTCCCGATATAGGAGCGGTAGGTCGCGGCGGTATCGGGCTTGCAGTGCGTCTCGACGTGGTCGCGCATGAAGCGATCGCAAAGGACGGCCACGGTGGGTTCCGCCTCGGGCGGCCTGGGTTCGGGTGCCTCGCCCCGCTTGATGCGGTCGATGACGAGTGCGGCTTGTTTCCTCGCCTCATCAGTGGACATCTCGCCGTGCCGGCCCAGCGTCACGCGCCTGGGGCCCCACGGCCCTCTCGATTGCACCACGTAGACCTTCCGGCCCGTGGCGTAGACCCGCACCCCGAAACCCGCCAGTTCCCGGTCCCAGAAGACGCCGTCGTCCTTCTCGACGGATAGCGCGTCGACGACGCGTTTGGTAAGCTTGCGTTCGCTTCTTTTCGGCATGGGCGCTCCCCGGAAATTGTGTCACAAGCCGGAGGATATGGACGATCCGTAATCAAAACGCATACGTCCGGCATCAAATATGAGTCCATTATAGCGTAAATATGACGTAAATTCAAGGAGAGGCGAAAAAGAAAGCATGATAATTACCGCTTTGAATACAGCAATTTATCATGCTTCAGGGTATCCAGTCGTACGATTGTCCGTGGGGTGAAATATTTAACGTGTCTTTCGATAAATAACCGCAAATTGTTTCGGGGGGAGGAGACGCCGCCGGGGCGCAGTACAGGGGAATCCTGCCATAACCGGAGAGCGGCTCGATGACGGCAAATGCGGGGAAATGCGTGGTGAAAATATCCGGTGTGGTTGGCCTTCGCCGGCCTCTTTAAGCAGCTGTTCTATATGAGGTTATACGTGCGGTCCATTTCGGGAATCAGGATTGCCTGCGCCGCCTCGCTCGTCTGGGCGCTGCTCATGGGCGCGTCCGCCGCGCAGACTTTCGAGCGCGGCGTGGTGCGCATCGCCCAGGAGGGGCGCGAGGCGACGCTTTCGGTCGAGATCGCAAATACCCCCAAAGCCCGCACGCAGGGCTTGATGGGCCGGGAGCGGCTGGCCGAGAACGCCGGGATGCTCTTCGTCTACGAGGATGACGCGCGGCGGTTCTTCTGGATGAAGAACACGCGGATTCCGCTCTCGCTCGCCTTCATCGACAAGAGCGGAGAGGTGCTGGAAATCATACACTTACAGCCCCACAGGCCGGGGACGCCGATTCCCTCCTACACGTCGCGCCACAAGGTCCGCCGGGTGCTGGAGGTGAACCAGGGCTGGTTCCTGAGAAACGGCTTCGGGCTGGGCGCGCGCGTAATCCTGGAGTGAGCGGGAGCTAGGCTTTCGCCGCCCCGGGCGCTTTCCCGCCCAGGGGCAGGAGGGGCATGACCTGCGAGGCGAAGCGCTCCATCTCCTCGAACATGGGATGGAACTGGAGCAGGAACAACTCCACCCCCGCCTCGTGAAACGCCATGATGCGCTCGGCGATGGTCTCGGGCGAGCCGACGAGGCCCGTCGCCGTGCCGCCGTTCGAACCGACGCCGCCGGCCTTCGCGCTCGTTTTCCTGTGCTGGGCGGCCCTGTCGACGCCCGTGAGCCTGGGCGGCTCGGTGATGAGCGAGAACAGGCGCTCGAGTTCCGCCCCGGCCTCCTCGTCGGTGTCGCGGCAGACGATGAACGAGCTCATCCCGTGGCGGATGGATCTCCCGCAAGCCTGCGCTTCATGGTTCACGGCGGCCATCAACTCCCTCGCGTCCGCGAGCGAACGGCCGTTGAACAGGAAAACGTCCGCGGCCTTGCCCGCCAGCTTCACGGCGGCGGTCGATTCGCCCCCGAAATAGAACGTGGGCCAGGGCTTTCGGACGGGTTTGGGCGCGGTGACGCCGTCGGTGATTTCGAAATACCTGCCCTTGAAGCTGAAGCGCTCCTTCGTCCAGTAGGATTTGAGGATGTGCATCACTTCTTCGGAGAGATCGTAGCGCTCATCGTGCGGGGGGAAGGGGATGCCCGCCATCTCGTTTTCCAGCGCCCACCAGCCCGAGACGATGTTGATGGCGAAGCGCCCCCCGCTGATGCAGTCGATGTTCGCCCCCATCTGGGCGACGAGCGAGGGGTGGCGGTAGGCGCTCTTGGCGGCGATGATGAGTTCGATTTTCTTCGTGATGGGCGCCAGCGCCGCCGCCGTGATCCAGGCCTCCAGAACGGGCGCGCCCAGGCCCTTGATGCTGTTGAGGCTCCTGTCGAGCAGCAGGGTGGTCTCGAAGCCCAATTCTTCCGCGCGCTGAATGTAGCGCGCATTGTGGGCGAATGAGGCCTCTTTCACCGTCTCGGGTTTTTCGATCCGCCCCAGAAACGTGCCCCACACGGGCGCCCACACCCCCATCCTCAGCGTCATGACGGCTCCTGTCTGCGCGGTTTCGATAGGAGGAATTTATCATCAATCCGGCGCCAAAGTCTTGTGGTGATTTTCGAATGACAACAAAAACCCCACCCGGGCGTCGGCCCAGGCGGGGTTTGATGCAGAGTGGTGGTTATCGTTCGGCTTAGCCCTCCTTCACGTAAATCTCCGAGCCGCCCTCTTTGAATTCGCTCGCTTTCTCCTTCAGGCCTTCTTCCAGCGCGGCCTGCTCCTCCAGCCCCTGTTTGGCCGCGTATTCGCGGACCTCCTGCGTGATCTTCATCGAGCAGAACTTGGGCCCGCACATCGAGCAGAAGTGGGCGACTTTCGCGCCGTCGGCGGGCAGGGTCTCGTCGTGGTATTCGCGCGCGGTTTCGGGGTCGAGCGCGAGGTTGAACTGGTCCTCCCAGCGGAACTCGAAGCGCGCCTTGGAGAGAGCGTCGTCGCGGTCCTGCGCGCCGGGGTGGCCTTTCGCCAAGTCCGCCGCGTGGGCGGCGATCTTGTAGGTGATGACGCCCTCGCGGACGTCTTTTTTGTTGGGCAGCCCCAGGTGCTCCTTGGGCGTGACGTAGCAGAGCATGGCGGTTCCGAACCAGCCTATCATCGCGGCGCCGATGCCGCTGGTGATGTGGTCGTATCCGGGCGCGATGTCCGTCGTCAGCGGCCCCAGGGTGTAGAAGGGCGCCTCGTGGCAGATTTCGAGCTGCTTGTCCATGTTCTCCTTGATCAGGTGCATGGGCACGTGGCCGGGGCCCTCAATCATCACCTGGCAGTCGTGCTCCCAGGCCTTGATCGTCAACTCGCCCAGGGTTTCGAGTTCGGCGAATTGCGCCTCGTCGTTCGCGTCTGCGAGCGCGCCCGGCCTCAGGCCGTCGCCCAGCGAGAAGGAGACGTCGTAGGCCTTCATGATCTCGCAGATCTCGTCGAAGCGCGTGTAGAGGAAGCTCTCCTGGTGATGGGCGAGGCACCATTTCGCCATGATGGAGCCGCCGCGCGAGACGATGCCCGTCACCCGCTTGGCGGTGAGCGGCACGTAGCGCAGGAGTACGCCCGCGTGGATGGTGAAGTAGTCCACCCCCTGCTCGGCCTGTTCGATGAGCGTGTCGCGGTAGATATCCCAGGTGAGGTCCTCCGCAATACCGTTCACTTTTTCCAGCGCCTGGTAAATCGGCACCGTGCCGATGGGGACGGGGGAGTTTCTGATGATCCACTCGCGCGTCTCGTGGATGTTCTTCCCGGTGGAGAGGTCCATCACGGTGTCGGCGCCCCACTTGGTGGCCCAGGTCATTTTCTCGACCTCTTCCTCGATGGAGCTCGAAACGGCGGAATTCCCGATGTTCGCGTTGATCTTCACCAGGAAGTTGCGCCCGATGATCATGGGCTCGCTCTCGGGGTGGTTGACGTTGGCCGGGATGATGGCGCGGCCGCGGGCCACCTCGTCGCGCACGTATTCGGGCTCCAGGTTCTCGCGGATGGCGATGAACTCCATCTCGGGCGTGATGTCGCCTTTTTTCGCGTAGTGCATCTGGGTCACGTTGCCGCGGCCCCTGAGCACCTTTCGAGAGGGCGGCATCGGAATGTCGGGGTCCGAATGGCCGGGCACCGGGACGTAGGAGGGCTCCGCCTCGTCGTATTCACCGCGCGCGCGTATCCAGGCGTCGCGCAGCCTGGGTAGCCCCTTGTGGACATCCTCGCCCTCGGGGCCGCTCGTGTCGTACACCCGGAGCGGGGGTTCACCGCCCGAGAGGGAGATCTCCCTCATGGGCACGCGCACCTCGTCACTTCCTTCGACATAGACCTTCCTGGAGGCGGGGAATGAGGCGCCGCCGTTCGTGGATTGTCCGTTCGCCCCGATGAGGTCGAGCTTGACCTCGTTTCCGTCGTTTGTTTTTCCGTTCGAGTGTGCCATCTCCCGACTCCTCTGAGATGCGTCGTATTCAGATGGAAATTCATAAACTTCGCACTGGAGAAGAAGTGAAGCTGTCCCCGTGCGATGAACTTTCTGTATTCACATGTCGGCGAAGGGAAACCGGAGGATGTGGAAGACCTGTCGCTTCCCTACGCCGGCGCTAACCGGTTCAGGTTCGAAGGGTTTGTTCTCAGCCTGCAAGGCACCCCCAGCGAACTTGCAAATACGAAGGTTAGCAGTCGTTTCACCGGGAGTCAAAAGGAAAACCGAACCATAAAGGTGATTTTATCGACAAATCTCGGTGGCGGGACGGAAGTTTTGTTGTCATGATGGCGGCATGATGATTCGGCTGGCTCTGAAATTACTTGCGCCAAGCCGCGGCACCGGGAGCCTTTTCATGCGGATACCGTTCTATCTCGGGCGGTTGCCGTCGCCATGGCGGAAAGCCCGGTTGTTCCGGTAAGTGATGTGCGAGTTGAGGCGATGGGTTTGGCGAATCATCGGTACTGCCCGGGTTGGGGCGTGACGAGGGATTGAATTGCGTGTTGGGGGTTCGATGCAGCCGGTCGTGAAATGGGGTTGGGCCTGCGCCATCGCCGGCGCCGCGTTTTTCATCTTCGCAGGCACGTTTTCGAACCCGTTTCTGCATGACGACATCGCCATCATCGGCGAGAATCCCCTCGTCCGCGAGAGCGGCCGCCTGCTGGAAGCCTTTCAGCACGACTACTGGGCCGTGATAGAGACGAACGAGAGAAGAGACCGCCTCTACCGGCCCCTCACCATAGCCTCTTTCGCGCTGAACCACGCGGTGGGCGGCCTGGATCCGCTCGGCTACAGAATCATCAACGCCTTGCTTCACGCCCTCGCCTCGCTCGCGCTGTTCTGGCTGTGCATACGTTTCGGGCTCTCGCGCGGTGCGGCGGGAGCCGTCGCCCTGCTGTTCGCCCTTCATCCGGTTCATACCGAGGCGGTGAACGCCGTCGTCGCGCGCGCCGACCTGATGGCCGCCGCCGGCGTGTTCGGGGGATTGGGCCTTCTGATGGGCGTCGCGCTCCCCGGGGCGAAACCGGGCGCTGCGGAGGGGAACCGCAGGAGGGGGGGCGAAGAAGGCCTCTCTTGTCGAGGGGTGCTCGCGCCCGTCGGCCTCACGTGCGCGCTTTGCCTCTTTGCGCTGCTGTCCAAGGAGATCGGCGTCGCCCTGCTTTTCAGCGCCCTTTTGTGGTGGCTCTGGGGCCGCTATGTATCGGGAGAGACCGAGCGACCGCCTCTCAGGCACACGCTCATCGCCGTCTGCGCGCTCGTCCTCGTCCTCGTCGTCTACGTGTGGATGCGATATGCCGCCTTAGGCGTACTGGCGCGCCCTTATCCCCCGTCGAAACTCGACAACGTCCTGGCGCTGATGCCGGCCGGCGAGCGAATCCTGGGCGCGGTCGGCGTCCTGGGCCGATATTTCAAGCTGCTGGTCTGGCCGTGGCCGTTGAGCATGGATTATTCCTTCGCGCAGATTCCGGTGGAAGGAGTGGAAGCCACACTTTGGATGCTGGCCGGGGCACTGGGTTTTCTGGCGTGGGGCTACGCCGCCTGGCGTCTGAGGAAAGACATGCCGTGGGTCGCTTTCGGACTGGTCGTTTTCATCGGCGCGTATCTGCCCGTGAGCAATCTGTTGATCCCCATAGGCACCATCATGGCGGAGCGGGTGCTGTATCTTCCCTCGGCCGGCTTTCTGATCGCCCTCGTTCCTACGGCGGGCGTCTTGCTCACGAAAAGGGACTGGCGAATCGCCGCGTCGCTGCTTGTAATCGCCTGCCTGACCTTCGGCGCGCTGACGCTCAAACGAAACCAGGACTGGGGCGATGCGCTTCGTTTCTGGCGGCGTACGGCGGAGGTGTCCCCAAACAGCGCGCGCGCGCTCAGGGTGTACGGGCAGGCCCTGATCGACCGGAACAGGTTCCGCGAAGCCGTTGCGCCGCTCAGGAAATCCGTCGAGATTTATCCCGTCTACGATTACGCCTGGGTGGATTTGGGGATAGCGCAGATGCAAAGCGGCGATGCGGCCGGCGCCGAAACTTCCTTGAAGCGCGCCCTGCGGCTCAACGATGAGAACGCCGAGGCGCACCTGGCCCTGGGGGCGCTGCATATGGGCGCTGAGCGCGGCGATCTGGCCAGACCCCATTTCGAGCGTGCGATAAGCCTCAAGCCCACGCTGGTGGAGGCGCGCTTCAACCTGGGCACCCTGTATCTCAAGGCGGGCTTGAGGCGCCTGGCGATAGCGCAGTTCAGGGCGGCGCTCAGGCTAGAGCCGGGCCATGGCGGCGTCCACCACAATATGGCGCTGGCCCTGTACCTGGAAGGCGACCGCGCCGGTGCGCAAAGACACGCGAGAGAGGCCGGCAGGTTCGGCTCGCCGCTTCACCCGAAACTCAAAAGAGAGCTGGGACTCACCCGGCCATGAGGCGAAACGCAGCCTGCGCCTGGACGGACCGGCTTTCCGAACGGCCTGAATAAATTTGCTTTCTGCTTCTTACGCGGTATATTTGAGGGTGTTTGGGGCTTTCTGTCTTCGAAATCATGATATCATACAACGGCTGATTGATTATCCGGGGCCATGCTCTGCTTCAGAGCGCTGGCGGCTCGACCGGAGTCTCTAAAACACGTTACTGATATGGGGTTTTTCATGTTCTCTCACCTCCTTAAGAAGGCGCCGGCCTTCCTGCTGGCCTTCATGATTGTCCTCTGCGCATCCGGCGGCTCGACCCACGCCCAGGAGAACGACTACCGCAAGGCCCTCGGTCTCATCAGCGAAAAGCTGCACCAGAGATTCCCGAATCTGCGCGGCGCGGTGGTCGCCGTCAGAGGGGCGGATCTCTACTTGAGCCTCGGCGAGAAGGATGAGGTGGTCAAGGGCGTCAAGTTGAGCGTCTACCGCGAGGGCGCGCCGTTTCGCCACCCGACGACGGGCGTCGTTCTCGGCAAGCTGGAAGAGGAGGTAGGCGAGATCGAGGTCGTCGAGGTGCGGGAGAAATTCTCCATCGCGCGTCTTGTCCGCCTTGCGCCGGGCGGCCAACTCTCGCCGCGCGTCAAGGACACGGTGCGCATGTCCGCCTCGAAAATTCGCCTGGCGATACTGCCTTTCGTCAATCAGACGAAAGAAGCCGTCAGCATGGAGACGCTCACGAGGGAACTCGGACGCCAGCTCCTGAGGAGCGGGCGCTTCGACGTATACGACGTGGACAGGCTCCAGGTATGGCTCCTCGAGACGGGTGTCGCCACCGATGAAATTCTTGAAAAAGAGAATCCGATTCGCCTGCGAAACCAGGTGCGGAGCGACATGGCGCTCGAGAACGAGCTCCGCGAAATCCGGGGGAAGAAGATTCTCTCCACCCGCCTTTTGTCCCTCACCACGAAGGAAGAACTCTTCAAGGCCGTGGCCATTGCGGATGAACTGCCCTTCGAACAGGGCCCGCCCACGGTGCAGGAACTCAAGCGAGGCGGCGGCGAGACGCGCGCAGGACCCGCGAACGAGAATTTCGTGCTCGCCCGCGAGGGCGTACCAAACAGAGGAGGCGGCCAGAAAAGCTACTCGTTCGACAAGGCCGTATTCCGGGGGCTGTCCGTGGCGGACGTGGACGGGGACGGGAAAAACGAAGTCGTTCTCATCACGCCGACCGAGGTCATCGTCAACCGCTTCGAGGAGAACCGGATGCGCGAGGTCGCCCGCTTCGACGGCGGGGCGGCGAACGACTTCCGCTGGCTCGACGTCGCCGACATGAACGGAGACGGCGCGCCCGAGTTCTACCTCGCCTCTTATCGCTCGAACGAGTTGTTCTCGATGATCCTGCAGTTCAAGGGCGGGAAGTTCACGCCCCTCGTCCGGAACGACAGGACTTTTTATCGCCTGATACGGGTGCGGCGGCCCGAGAAGGGCAAGAAGATTCCTGGCTCGGAAGCCTATCTGCTTCTGGGGCAGAGTGAAGGGATCGAGAGCGCTTTCGACGGCCCCATCCGCAGCTATCGCTGGTCGGGGGGGAAACTCGCGCCCGCCGCCCCTTATGCGCTTCCGCCGGATTTGACGATACTGGGCTTCGGCTTGTGGGACCTCAACAGGGACGGCTCGCAGGAAGTCATCGAGGTCGGGAAGGACGACAGGCTGAGGGTGTTCTCGAGGAGCGGCCAGGATATCTACTCGAGCTCTGAAACCTACGGCGCGCCCGTCCATAGATTCTTCTCCCTGGCCAATACGGAAAACACCGGTGACAGGGTTCATACACCGGATCTCCCCATACGCTCGCGCGTGCTGGTTGAAGACGTCGACAGGGACGGGGTGGATGAGGTTCTGGTGATCCGCAACGAATACGTTGCCTCCATTGCGCCGGGCCTGGGCGTTTCGAGCGGGCAGATCGCGAGCCTGCTCTGGGACGGCAGCGGTTTGACCGAGACCTGGCGCTCGAGAAAACTGGGCCGGGGGATCGTGGATTTCACCTTCGGCGACGCGGACAACGACGGCTACGACGATCTCGTGGTGGCGACGACGAGTTCGAGACCGTTGGTCGGCGCGAAGAGCCAGCTTTTCTTCTACAAGATCAGGGAATAGCGTTCTTTGCGCCGCCGGCTCCCGGCGCGGGCAAATGCGGGGGCGCCGAAAACTTTTTTCACCGCCTTATCTGAGTGCACGACGCTCATATTTATATGATAACCCTTTGTATTACAAACCGTTAAGCGGGAAGTGAATTTCAGGAATTTATCGAAAAACCCCCTGAATTTATCGAATTTTACAGAAAATATCATTATTTTTATTTCCGCGCCGTTCCCGAATCCATTTTCGTAATTCTTCCCCGTTCCATCACTGCATCCCATGCGAAAGCTTCCTCTCCGTGCGTCTCAATCCGCCGGGGAAAAACCCCTTCCCCGCGTCGCGCGCACGATAGCGCAGTCCGCGGATTTGGGAATGACGGCAATTGCGGGGAAATGCGTGTCGATTCGAGAGGGCGGGGTTGTTGAAAAAGTCCTGTCCGACCTTCGAGATTGTTCGCCGTAGGGACAGGCCTCCGTGCCTGTCCTGACGAAGGACAACCACGAAGAGCAGGACAGGCACGGAGGCCTGTCCCTACAAAACCATCACGTCTGCGCCGCGTGAACCTCCTTGCCGCCGATCCCGCATCAGGCTTTTTCAACAGCCCCATTGCGCCCCCTGCACAAACATTCATTTCCGGTCGAAGAGAGAATGATCCTAAGGGGGGAGCGATAATAGAAAAAAGTCGCGAGGACGCCGCGCATACATCCACGCACAAAAAAACCGGGGGGCCGAAGCCCCCCGGTCGTCGTCGCGTCAGGTGAGGACGCGAGCGTCCATCATGCTGCTAGAAGATGTGGCGCAGCGTCCAGCCGACCGCCCAGCCGTCGTCGATCTCACCCTCGTCAACTTTTCTGCCGTAGTCGCCGCGCAGAATAACGGCGCCCACACCGCGAAGCTCGAGGTTCGAGTGGATCTTCCACTTGAAAGCGGCGTTGAGCTCGGTGCCGAATTCCTTCGCGTCCATCGTGTCCGGCGCGAGGGAAGGTTCGGCGGAATTATAAAGGGATACGCCGCCAGCCAGCGTCAGAGTTTTGCTGACCTTGAAGTCGGCCAGTCCCTCGATCACGACCGCGCCGTTCATTTTCTTCAGTTCTCTGTCTCTGATGCTGTTGCCAAGAGTCGTCCAGCGGCGCGAACTCATGATGTGGCCGCCGACGAACCAGCCGGAACTACCTCCCCGAGGCGTCTGGAAGCTGCCGTCCTCGCCGGCCTTGGAGCCGTCATCGCCGGAGAGCATGGTGAGGTTTCCGCTCAGCTTCAGTTTGCCCAGGCTGGTGGAAGTCCTGAGCAGTACGGCCCAACCCGAGAGTTCCTTTTGGACTCCGTCCTTGACTGAGAGGTCACCCTCTTGGATGACGATAGAACCGTTTACGTTCAGGATGCCCACCTTGGTCTTGGCGTGGAAACCGAGGAAGCTGTAGTCATAGCCGCCGGCCGCAGCGTCTCTGGTGTTGGCCGCCCACGGCGTGAGCGTGAGCGTCGGGTTCACCTTGATGCCCATGCCGACGTAGTAATCCGTCTTGTCATCGTTGCTGCCACCCGCGTCTTCTTTCGATTTGGTCATGAACGCGCTGAGCGACATGTTCTTGCTCAACTTGCCGTAAAGCGCAATGCCCGGCAAACGGTGCTTACCGCCGCTGTCGAAGATTTCCTTGTCCGGCGAGAAGTAGTCCGTCCGGCCCATGCGAACGCGGAGCGCGCTGCCCGGAACGGCGAAGTCGATCACCCAGCGGTTCGTACCCACATTGTGCCGACCAGCGGTGCCGAATCCGCCGTTCGCGCCAGCATGCGTATTAGTCGCTAATTCGTTATCATCGTCAAGTTTTCCAGTATACGACGACGAGAAGTCGAGTTCATATGTGGCCGTGACGGCGCCGCTCTTCGCGGTGAAGCGCGGTCGGATGAGCGCGTCCAGATAATTTTTCTTGTCTCCGTCGTCACCTTCGACGTTTTCGCTGGATCCACGCACCCGGAAGAAGCCGCTGTACTTGAGGTCGGCCGCGTACGAGGGCGCGGTGAACGCCACGACGAGCGCCATCGCGAATAGTGCTAACAGAAGTTTCCTCATGTGTATTTCTCCTCATTGAGGTTTCACTAAAAAATGTTGCCGTCTTCCTTCGTGTTCTGTGTCTGGTTTAATCGGTGTCGCTGCATCCGTACTTCGTCGTCTGCGACAGGACTTCCCGCTCCCGCATCACCCCCTCTCCTCCATACCGCCCCGTACGCCGACAAGGTTCCATCTTGCGAACCGGTATTTGCCGCTTATGCAGACAATTCCCCATCTGAAAAAAACAGCCGTTCCGTGCTTTATCTCTCAAAGAATAGATGTAATACTGAAAGGAACTGATCACTCCGGGGATGTTGCGACTGAGCGTACTCATGCAATGTAAAGATTTGTTATTATTTGCTTTAATTCGATATTTTCCTTATCGTCGCCTCTTGCGCGCCTGCCGTGTTTGTGCTTGAATACGCTCACATTCGATGCCGCTGATATGCGTTTTGATGACATGTCGAGCGTGAGAGAGCGTGCCTGTTCATGCGTAAACGCGCTCTCGACTGATGTCGCTGATATGCGTTTTGATGACATGTCGAGCGAAGGGGCCATGCCCAGCGAGGGGGGCCATGCCCAGAAGGAGTGAGTTCAGGCTCACCAAGCGCGCTGTCGATGCGCTCAAAACCAAGAACCGGGACACCCTCTTCTGGGATCGGGACCTGGCCGGCTTCGGGGTGCGCGTCCACTCTGCGGGCAGGAAATCCTACGTGGTGCAATCCCGCGGGCCCGGGGGGATAAAACGCGTTACTTTAGGCCGGCACGGGGCGTTGTCGACCGGGGAGGCAAGAAAGCAGGCCGCCCTCGTCATCGACCGCATCAAGCGGGGCGAATACCCCGGGCTTGAGCCGCCCGTGGAGGAACCCACCCTGGCGGCGGTTGCCGAGCGCTTCATGCGCGTTTACGTGGAAAGGCACCTGAAGCCGCGCACCGTCGTGGAATACCGCACCATACTGGACAAACACGTCCTGCCGGTCCTGGGCGGGATGGCGCTGGCCCGGATCGGACGGGCGGAACTCACCGCGTTTCAGCACCGCCTCCGCCATACGCCGAGCCGGGTCAACACGTCGATCCATCTCCTCTCGAGGATGTTCAACCTGGCCGAGGCGTGGGGCCTGGTCCCGCCCGGGCGGAACCCGTGCAGAAGACTAACGCTCTACAGGACGCGCCCGCGCGAGCGGTTCCTGACATCCGAGGAATACCGTCGCCTGGGCCGGTCGCTCAAAGACGCCGAGGCGGCGGGCTCCATCTGGCCGCCTGCGATCACGGCGATCAGGCTGCTCATGCTGACCGGGTGCCGGAGGAGCGAGATACTGAGCCTCAAATGGGACGACGTGGACCGCACGGCGGGTGATCTCAGGCTCAGGGACGCCAAGACGGGTCCCCGCATGGTTCCGCTGACGAATCCCGTGCGGGGGCTTCTCGACAAGCTGCCCCGGCAACCGGACAACCCATGGGTGGTCATCGGCCAGAAGCCGGGAAAGAACCTTACGGATCTTCACTACTACTGGCGGCCTGTCCGGGAGCGGGCGGGACTCTCCGACCTGCGGCTCCACGACCTGAGACACTCCTATGCGTCAAGGGCTCTGGCGCTCGGCGAGAGCCTCTACACGATTGGCAAGCTCCTGGGACACGCGACGGTAACGACGACGGCGCGCTACACGCACCTGATGCTCAAGGCCGAGAAGGAGGCGGCCACCCGGGTGGGGGGGAGCATAGGCGCCCACCTGACGAACGGGAACCTCGAGTGAAAACGGCGAAGCCCGTTATGAAAACGCTCTCGAACCGGGCGGTCGGGAAGCTTGTGGTTCAAAAGGATACGGTGTTCTGGGACCGGGATCTCACAGGCTTCGGCGTCAGGGTCTATCCCACCGGCTCAAAAGTCTACGTCGCCCAGGCGCGGGGGCCGGGAGGGCCCAGGCGGGTGGCGGTGGGCCGCCACGGCGTGATCGGCGCCGAGCAGGCGCGCCAAAGGGCGGCGCTCATCATCGCCCGTATCAAGGCGGGCGAGGAGGCAATCCCGAAGCGGCTGAAGCCCGCGGGCGGGCCCAGGGTGGCGGCGCTCGCCGAGCGGTATCTCACCGAATACGTCTCGGTGCGCTGTAAGCCGAGCACCGTCGCGAAGACCAGGGCGGTGGTGCGGAAGCACATCGTGCCCGCTTTGGGCGAACTGCCGATCATGGCGGTGGAGCGGGCGCAGGTGGCGGAACTGCACCAGGGCCTTTGCGAGACGCCTGCTGTTGCGAACATGGTCGTCCGGATCCTCTATGCGATGTACAGGCTGGCCGAGAGCTGGGGCCTGGCGCCCGAGGGGTGCAACCCCTGCCGCCTGATCGTGAAATACCCCGAACGCAAGAGGGAGCGGTTCCTGACGGATGAGGAGTTTACGCGCCTGGGATCCGTTCTGGAAGAAATGGAGAACCGGGGCGGGGCGCCTGCGTCCGCCCTGGCCGCCATACGCCTGCTGATGCTGACCGGGTGCCGTAAGTCCGAAATACTCACCCTCCGCTGGGAGGACGTGGCGCTGGACGAGGGTGAGCTGAGGCTGCCGGATTCCAAGACGGGCGCGCGGGTCGTCCCGCTTCCGCCGCAGGCGGTCGCGCTCCTGGCGGCCCTCCCCCGGGTTGAGGGGAATCCCTGGGTCATTTCCGGCAGGAAGCCGGGCGCGCGCCTGAGCAGCCTCGATCACGTCTGGCGGCCCGTCCGCGCGCGGGCGGGTCTCGATGACGTGCGGCTCCACGACCTTCGCCATTCCTACGCTTCGAGAGCGCTCGCGCTGGGAGAAGGGCTCCCCGTCATCGCGAAGCTCCTTGGCCACGCCCACGTGCAGACCACGGCGCGTTACGCGCACCTGGCGCGCAATTCCGCGCACGAGGCGGCGGAGCGGGTTGCGGGGAGTATCGCGGAAGATATATTCTGAGAAAGTCGGCTGCAGGATTCCGGCCCGTTCTCCGCCGGGAAAAGCCACTTCTTTTTTCTACGATCAGGGAATAAGATTTCTCGGACGGCCCGAATCGCAGGCCGGATGAACGGATACAGGTCGGATTTTCAGGGGGCGTAAGGCCTATTTTGGACGCCTTTTCGCCCGGTGAGCGAAAAATTTTTTCTCGGGATGCAAAGGCCTGGGCAGGGCGATAGATTTTACGTCGTTTTTTTATGACACGAAATTTTTCGTAAAGGCTTGATTTCAGGATTGTTAAACCTTTAGCCCCACTCCGGAGGATAGGGGAAGATTCGAATTCTGAGGAAATGATTTTTTTGGATTTCCCTTGGGATTGTTTGTTGACAAAGAGGATCATCTTTTCTATTCTTTGGGAAATGGGGAATGAAATGACGGTTTTCTTCAATGGGAAAGTATTCAAGCGACAAATATCGGTTCGCTCGATAGGACCTTGTCGACGTGCGGGGCAGCATTGAGGAGAGGGGGTGATGCGAGAGCGAGAAGCCCTGTTGCAGACGACGAAGCACGGATGCAGAAACAATTGACAAATCCAAGACATAGAACATCGACATAGAACATGTGAAGGAAGACGGCAACATTTTTTTGTGAAACCTCGATGAGGAGAAATACACATGAGGAAACTTCTGTTAGCACTATTTGCGCTGGCGCTCCTGGCGACGTTTGTAGCGCCCTCGTACGCGGCCGACCTCAAGTTCAGCGGCTTCTTCCGGGTGCGTGGATCCAGCGAAAACGTCAATGCGGACGGCGACGATGACGCAGACGACAAGAGAAATTACCTGGACGCGCTCATTCGCCCGCGCTTCACGGCGAAAAGCGGCGCCGTAACGGCCGTGTGGGAACCCGAGTTCGTAAGCGCGAACGGCGGCTTCGCCATCGGTCCCGGCCGGCAGACGGTCGGCGTCAACCGCTGGGTGATCGACTTCGCCGTTCCGGGCAGCGCGCTTCGCATGCGCATGGGTCGGACGGACTACTTCTCGCCGGACAAGGAAATCTACGACAGCGGCGGCCGTCATCGTGAGCCGGGCATTGCGATCTACGGCAAGCTCAGCAAGAATCTCTCGCTCAGCGCGTTCATGACCAAGGCGAACGAAGATACCGGCCCCGACAACAATGACAAGACGGACTACTACGTCGGCGTGGGCATCAAGGTGAATCCGACTCTCACGGTTACGCCGTGGGCGGCCAATTCGAGAGACGCGGCGGAAGGCGGCTATGACTACAGCTTCTTGGGCCTCCACGCCAAGACCAAGGTTGGCATCCTCAACGTGAACGGTTCCATCGTCATCCAGGAAGGTGACCTCTCGAGCGGCGATGAGCTCTCGGGTTGGGCCGTTCTGGTGAGGACTTCCACGAGCCTGGGCAAACTGAAGCTCAGCGGCAACCTCACGATGCTCTCCGGCAACGACGGCACGAAGGCAGGCGAAGACGGCCGCTTCAGGACGCCTCAGGAAGGCGGTTCCGGTTGGTTCTTCGGCGGCCACATCATGACTTCGCGCCGCTGGACGACTCTGGGCAACGGCATCAGAAGCGTGCACCTGGGCGCTTTGAACGGCGCGACGGTGATCGAGGGACTGGCCGACTTCAAGGTCAGCAAGACCCTGACGCTGGCTGGCGGCGTATCCCTCTACAATTCAGCCGAACCTTCCCTCGCGGCGGACACGATGGACGCGAAGGAATTCGGCACTGAGCTCAACGCCGCTTTCAAGTGGAAGATCCACTCGAACCTCGAGCTTCGCGGTGTGGGCGCCGTTATTCTGCGCGGCGACTACGGCAGAGGCGTGGACGAGGGTGAGATCGACGACGGCTGGGCGGTCGGCTGGACGCTGCGCCACATCTTCTAGCAACATGAAGGACGCTCGCGTCCTCAACTGACGCGACGACGACCGGGGGGCTTCGGCCCCCCGGTTTTTTTGTGCGTGGAGAGAATGCAACGAAACGCGGGGACAGGCCCTCCTCGCGTTGTCCGTCCTCCGGCCCGTAGGGACAGGCCTCCGTGCCTGTCCTGTTGGAGGCCTTCGTTCCGATGAAGACGAAGGACAACCACGGAGGGCAGGACGACCCATAAGGGTCGTCCCTGTGGGCTCATGCCCGGAATGAAAAGGCCCCCCACGGGTGATCCGTGAAGGGCCTTGAAATACATGCCCGCCTACGGGCGTAGCGGATAACGACGAAAAATCTACATGTGCAAGTATGGAGCGTCAATAACGGAGGTATCGCCCCGTTTGTTTATGGGAGCAGCTTGACGAGGGAGACGGTCGCCCCGATGACCGCCAGGGAGGTGGTCAACACCATGCGGTACATGCTCGCGCGCAACTCGGCGATGTCGGCCTTGAGTTCGGCGCGCAGTTCGCCCATGTCGGCCTTGAATTCGGCGCGCAGTTCGCCCATGTCGGCCTTGAGTTCGGCGCGCAACGCGCCCATTTCAGCGCGCAGTTCGCCCATGTCGGCCTTTGTGGCCACGTTGTCCGAGACGGCGTCTCTCACCGTGGCCACGACGGCTTCCGCCTGGGTCTCCTCGAACCCCGACGCCTTGAGCAGTTTCGTCGCCTTGAGCGTGTCGAATGCGGGCATCCGCCGTTCCTCCGGTATAGAGCGAGTCATTATAGACTGGGGCGCCCCGCGCGCGCAAGGAAGCACGGCGGCGTTCGCCCTCTCCGTGCGGGGACGCATATTTGCATACCTCCGCCCGCTTTTCAGACGATATCGCTTGAGGGGTTCGGCGGGGAGTGGTATATCCTTTGAGGCGTATGGGCACGTGTTCGTCCGCAACGACTCACTTCAGGGAAAGAGCGAAAAATGAACAAGCATCACCTCATGGCCCCCGGTCCCACGCCGGTTCCCCACCGGGTGCTCGAAGCCATGGCGCGGCCCCTGATCCACCACCGTACGCGGGAGTTCGAAGCGCACTTCGAAGGAGCGCGGCGCGATCTGGAATGGCTCTTCCGGACGAGCGGAGACGTCATCACCCTCGCCGCTTCGGGTACGGGCGGCATGGAGGCGGCGGTGGCGAACCTGCTCTCTCCGGGCGATACCGCGCTCGTCGTCGAGGGCGGCAAGTTCGGCGAACGCTGGACGGAGCTTTGCGCGGCATACGGGGTCGAGGCGGACGTCCTGGAGGTGGAATGGGGCCGCTCGGTCGACTTGAGCGCCCTGGAAGCGCGCCTTGCAAGGGGAGGGCACAAGGCCCTGCTGATGCAGGCGAGCGAAACCTCCACCGGCGCCAAGCACGACGTGCGGGCCGTCGCGAGGGTCGTCCGCGAGCGATCGCCCGATACGCTCGTGGTGGTGGACGCCATCACGGCCCTGGGCGTGTACGAGCTCAAGACCGAGGAATGGGACCTCGACGTGGTAATCACGGGGAGCCAGAAGGCGCTCATGCTCCCGCCGGGGCTGGCTTTCGTCTGGCTGAGCGAGCGGGCCTGGCGCGCCGCGTCGGAATCGACCTCGCCGCGATATTACTTCGACCTCGAGATCGAACGGAAAAGCCAGATGAAGAACACCACCGCCTGGACACCGGCGATTTCCCTGTTGGCGGGATTGGCTGTCGCGCTCGACATGATGCGCGAGGAGGGGCTGGAGAACGTCTTCGCGCGGCATGCGAGGCTTGCGCGTGCGACGGGGGCGGCCGTCGAGGCTCTGGGCCTTGACATATTCCCCCGCGACTCGAGGAGCGAGGCCGTTACCGCCGTCTGCGTGCCCGAGGGAGTGGACGGGAAGGCGATCCCCCTGAGGATGCAGGACGCGCACGGGGTGACCATCGCCGGTGGCCAGGACGCCTTGAGCGGCAGGATTTTCCGGATCGGGCACTTGGGATACGTGGATTCCTCCGACGTGCTGGCGGCGGTCGGCGCGCTGGAATCGACCCTCGCCGATCTGGGCTATTCACTCCAAAGAGGATGCGGTCTCGCAGCGGCGCAGGAGGTATTCGACAAATGAGCCAGACGTTACGCGTACTGATTTCTGAGCCGCTCTCGCCGAGGGCGCACGAGATACTAAAAGACCAGCAGGGCTTCGAAGTCCTCGACCGAACCTCCGCCTCGCGGGAAGAAATACTAGAAGCCGTAAAAACCGCGGACGCGCTCATCGTGAGGAGCGGCACGCGGGTCGATGAAGAGCTTCTGGGTACAGGCGAGACGCTCAAGGTGGTCGCGCGCGCAGGCATCGGGGTGGACAACGTGGACCTGGAAGCCGCCAGCATGCGCGGCATCCTGGTGGTGAACGCGCCCGACGGCAACGTCATCACCACGGCGGAGCACACCATCGCCATGATGTTCTCGCTGGCGCGCAAGATTCCATCGGCCGTCTCCTCCCTCAAGGGCGGGAAATGGGAGCGCAGCCGCTTCGTGGGCAGCGAGCTTTCCTCCAAGACCCTGGGCGTGGTGGGGATGGGGCGCGTGGGATCGCAGGCGGCGACGTTCGCCCGCAGCCTGGGCATGAACGTACTCGCCTACGACCCCTACATCTCCGCCGAGGTGCTCTCCCAGCGCGGGGTGAGTCCGGTGGATTTCGAGGAACTGTTGGCCAAGTCCGACTACATCACCCTGCACGTGCCGAAGAACACCGAGACGGGGAACCTCATCGGGCCTGAGGAAATCGCCATGATGCGCGATGGAGTCCGCATCATCAACTGCGCGCGGGGGGGGCTGATAAACGGGGAGGCGCTGGCCGAGGCGCTCGACAGCGGAAAGGTCGGAGGCGTGGCGGTGGACGTATACGAACAGGAGCCTCCCGACCCGAACGATCCGCTCATCGGACGCGACGACGTCGTCTGCACGCCGCACCTCGGCGCTTCGACCGCAGAGGCGCAGGAGAACGTGGCTGTCAGCGTGGCGAAACAGGTCGTGGCGTATCTGACCGAAGGCGTGGTGGGACACGCCGTGAACCTGCCCTCCCTGAGCCCCGAGATGCTCGAGCAAATCGGCCCCCACCTGGATCTGGCCGATCGACTCGGTGATTTTCTGGCCCAGCTCGCCGGCGGGGGATTGCAGACGCTCGAGGTCGTCTATGGCGGCTCGATCGACATACCCATGAAGGCGCTGGCCGCCGCCGCCATCAAGGGGATGCTGGGCCGGTTCCTGTCGAGCGTCCGCGTGAACATGGTGAACGGCCTCCTGCTCGCGAAAGAGCGCGGAATCGATGTGAGGACGACGACTCAGACGGAGAATCTCCTCTATACGGACCTGATCGAGCTTCGCGTGAAGACCGATTCGGGCGAGCGCTCCGTGGCGGGGACTTTTCTCCGCAAGAACGATCCCAGAATCGTTCGCATCGACGACTATTCGGTCGACGTGGCGCTCAGGGGCTATCTCCTCGTGTTCCGGAATGAAGACCGGCCCGGCATGATCGGCAAGATGGGCACCCTGCTGGGGAACCACAACATCAATATCGCCGGCATGCAGTTGGGGAGAGTGTGGCAGCATGATATGGCCGTCGCCGTCCTGATACTCGACGACCCGGTGCCCGAGCCCGTCATGGAAGAGGTTCGCGCCATTCCCCACGTCTATGACGCCTGCCTCGTCAGGTTGGGCTTTTCATGAGACAGATAACGTCCCTGCGGGCCATTCCGGGCGGCTCGCGCGTTTTCCTGCCGGGCGAAGCGAAACGCAAGAGAGAAGTAGAGGAGAGCCTCCTCGGCGTGTTCGAGCAGTGGGGTTTTCGGGAACTCCTCACGCCCGCGTTCGAGTTTTACGTCCCCAGGGCGAGTTCGGAGGTCCTGGACGCGCAGACCTACCGGATGGTCGATCTGGAAAGCGGCGGACTGCTGGCCCTTCGGGCGGACATGACGCCTCAAATCGCGAGGGCTGCCGGCACGATTCTGGCCGCTCATCCCCGGCCCCTGAGGCTCTCCTATGCGACGAACGTCTTTCGCCACGCCCATGTGGCCGGGGAGTTGCAGCGGGAGTTCTGGCAGGCGGGCGTGGAGTTGATCGGCCTGGTCTCCCTGGAGGCCGACGCCGAGATGATAGCCATCGCCGTGGAGTGCCTTCAGGCGAACGGGGTGGATAGTTTCCGCATGTCCCTGACCCATGGCGCATTCCTTCGCGGTATTTTGAACGCCCTGGGTCTGGAGGGCGCGCAGAGGGCGGAGTTGCTCGAAGCGATAGGACGCCGCGATTCATCGGGCGTGGCGGGCCTCCTCAAGGGAGTACCGCGCGAAAAGACGGACGCCGGGCTGCTGGAGCGGGTCCCGGAGTGTTTCGGCGGGATCGAGGTGCTCCGGGACGTGGAGGAAAAGGCGAGAACGCCGGCGGCCAGGGTAGCCGTACGCGAGTTGTTGAAAGTATTCCGGATACTGGAGTTGTACGGCCTCGCCGAGCGGGTCATATTCGATTTTTGCGATTTCAAGGATTTCGACTACTATACGGGGGTGATGTTCGAGGGGTTCGTGGAAGGTTCGGGATATCCCGTATGCGGCGGCGGCCGCTACGACAAGTTGCTGGGGCTGTACGGCGGCGACGCGCTCGGAACAGGCTTCGCCGTCGATCTGAATCAGATGCTTCCCCTCGTGACGCAGGGGGCGGAGAAAATAAACGGAACGGATTTCCTCGTCATCGATCTCACGCGAGAGAAGCGCTCGGGCATCGTTCTTTCCCGCAAACTCAGGGCGCGGGGCTGGCGGGTGGCGCGCGACATCATACGCCGCGACCTTGCAGGCTCGCTGGAGTACGCGCGGGCGACGGGCGTGTCGAAATGCCTCGTCATCGAGCGCGGCGGAAAGCGGGGAGGCCGCGCCAGGCTCCTGGAAGCGGACGGGGAAGATCTGGGCGCATATCCGATCGAGGAAATACTCGCCCGTGTGGGCGGAAGGGAAGACAACCGATGAGCGTTTTGGCGATTCTGGGCGGCCAGTGGGGCGATGAGGGGAAAGGGAAAGTCATCGACTGGCTGGCGAGCCAGGCAGACGTGGTGGCCCGCTATCAGGGCGGTGCGAACGCCGGGCATACCGTGGTCGTCGACGGGAACCAGTACATTCTCCACCTGATACCGACCGGTATACTCCACGCGGGCGTCAAGTGCATCATCGGCTCGGGCGTGGTGGTGGACCCACTCGCGCTGGTGGAGGAGATCGAATACCTCCGCTCCGTGGGCATCGAGATCGGCGAGAACCTCGTTCTCGGCAAGCGCGCGCACCTCATCATGCCCTACCACAAGGTTCTCGATTCCCACATGGAGGAGCTTCTGGGGATCAACCGCATCGGAACGACGGGCCGGGGCATCGGGCCGGCCTACTCCGACAAGGCGGCGAGGCTGGGGGTGCGGATTTCGGATCTGTTCGATGAGAAGATATTGACGGATCGCATCCGCGTCAGTCTGGCCATCAAAAAACGCCTTCTCGGCGGTATCGACCTGAAAGAAGAGGAAACGAAGGCGCTCGATGAGGCGCATATTCTGGATGTATGCTCCCAGGTGCGGAAAAAGCTGAGCTCCCACGTGCGGAACACGGACGCGGAAATCAACGACGCCTTGAACGGGAACAAGAAAATCCTGCTCGAGGGCGCGCAGGGGATCCTGCTCGATCTGGATATGGGCACGTATCCCTTTGTTACTTCGAGCAACACCGGCGTGGGCGGGGCGATGAGCGGCCTGGGGCTGCCCTACAGACGGCTGAACACGGTGTTCGGAATCATGAAGGCGTATTGCACGCGGGTGGGGCAGGGCCCGTTTCCCTCCGAGATGGGTGAGGTGGAGGCCGGGCTTCTTCGGGAAGAGGGCGGTGAGTTCGGCGCCACGACGGGCAGGCCGAGGCGGTGCGGGTGGTTCGACGCCGTGGCGGCTCGCCACTGCATCCAGGTGGCCGGAATGGACGCGATAGCGGTGACGAAGCTCGACGTACTCGACAATCAGGAGACGATTCGGGTTTGCGTCGGCTATGAATTCGAGGGCGAGCGGGTCACGATCTTCCCGGCGGAGACCTCGATTCTGGAGCAGTGCAAGCCCGTGTATACGGAATTTCCCGGCTGGATGTCATCCACCGGGGGCGTGAGGGATTATGACGCCCTCCCCCCTCGTGCGAAGGACTATATCAGGGGTCTCGAGGAGTTGACCGACAGGCCGGTATGGCTGGTTTCCACGGGTCCGAGCCGTGACGATACGATATGTATCCACAATCCCTTCGATGGAGACGGGATGCGTGGGAACTGATCCGGATTGTCTGAATCCCGACAACTTCGGTCCGGGTTCTGCTTTCCTGTGCTAGTATGATTTGTCGGGATTCGGAGTAACCGACCGAATCGCACGCGTAGCCGCCGGGATTTTGATAGGGGAAAATGATGGCCCCGGAAAACGTCTCCTTGAGCCTGGCTTTCGCGGCGGGGGTGCTCAGTTTCGCCTCCCCGTGCATCCTGCCGCTGGTTCCCAGCTATCTTTCCTATCTGACGGGCTTGTCCTACGAGGAAATCAGAGAGAGCGGCGAGGCCGCCCGCGTAAGAAGCGTCATCCTGATAAATTCCCTGTTCTTCGTGGCGGGGTTTTCTCTCGTCTTCGTCATCCTGGGCGCCAGCGTGTCCTATGCGGGAAATCTGCTCTTTCAGTACCAGGATCACGTCAGGCTGCTCGGCGGCATCCTGATCACCATGTTCGGGCTCTATGTCGGCGACAGGGCCATTGATTTCAGGCTCCAGATGTTTTTCTCCGAAAAACCGATCGGCGCGAGCGGCGCTTTCGCCGCCCTGGTATTCCTGGCGGGGCTGGTGGGTCTGCAAAAAGGCTACCCCACGCTCGGTGGCGTGCTCACGGCCGCAGCCCTTTATGTGTTCCTGGCCGTTTTTCTGCCTGTACTCTCCTCGGAGAACCGCTTCATGCTGAAAAGCAAGCCCGCCGGCTGGCTCGGCAGCATGCTGGTCGGGATCACCTTCGCCGCCGGCTGGACGCCCTGCGTCGGCCCGATTCTGGGCAGCATCCTGCTGTTCGCAGGCACGCAGCAAACGGCGGGCGAGGGCGTCGTTCTGCTGGCGAGCTATTCTGCGGGGCTGGGTATTCCGTTCCTGTTGAGTGGCCTGGGCGTGGGTTATTTCTTCCGGTTCTATCAATCGTTCCGGCGCTATTTCCGTGGAGTCGAAATCGCGAGCAGCGCGATGCTTCTTCTCGTGGGCGTTCTGCTGATCTCGAACTATCTGAACGCCATTTCTTCCTATCTCATCTTCTGGACGGGGTTTGCGGGCATCTAGCGTTTAGCGCACCTCGAACGATGCAGGCTCCCCGCAAGGCGTCATCTGCTCCTCGAAAACCTCATGGACTCTCGCCAGTGGCGGCCCCTCCCGGCACCAAACCTTGAGGGCTTCGAGCGCGGGACCCTCGCCTTCGGCGACCAGTTCCACGCTTCCGTCGCCCAGGTTTCTCGCCCATCCGGTGAGACCGAGTTCGCGGGCGACCTCCTGCGCGCTGCCCCGGTACCATACGCCCTGAACACGGCCCCGGATGATGAGGCGAATCCGCCGCGTCTCCTCTTTCATGGCGAATCTGTGATCACCCGGCTTGCGCGCGGGCAACGGGCCTCGCGCGGATGATTCCGTTGGCGGGGAACAACTCGGCGCGGGGGTCCGGGGAATTCAAGAGGGCCTCCTTTTTCTTTCGCGTCTAAAGGGGGTTGTTGAAAAAGTCCTGTCCGACCATCGAGATTGTTCGCCGTAGGGACAGGCCTCCGTGCCTGTCCTGCTCTTCGTGGTCATCCCTCGTCAGGACAGGCACGGAGGCCTGTCCCTACGGGGCGGTGCCTCCCCGGTCGGTTCGATTGCCCCCTCATTTGTTGAAAGGCAACCCCCCCTACCCCCCCTTGTCAGGGGGGCAAGAAAAAGCAAAACCCCCTCAGCCCGGCGGGGGCGAATCGCCTTTTTATACCCCCCTGACAAGGGGGGGTAGGGGGGGTTGCCTTTGTCCCCTGACAAGAGGGGCTTTATCAGCCCCTAAAGGTGGGGTATTCGAAAGAGCCTAGTCCGCATCATCGTCCTCGTCGTCTTCCCATTCCTTTTCCCACGCCTCCCGGCGTTTTTTCTTTCGCTTCATGATGATTTTCGAGACGATGATGCTGATCTCGAACAGCACGATGACGGGGCCTGCGAGGAACACCTGCGTCACCACGTCGGGCGGCGTGAGCAGAGCGGACATGACGAATGCGCCGACGATGACGTACCCGCGGTTTTTCGAGAGGAACTCAGGCGTGATGACGCCGATTTGCACGAGCAGAATGGTGACGATCGGCACCTCGAACACCAGGCCGAACGTGAAGATGAGCTTGAAGGCGAAGGAGATGTAAAAGCCTATCGAGATCTGGGGCGTCAGGGACTCGGTGGCGAAGCTCAGCAGAAATGCGAGGCCGTAAGGCAGAATCAGGAAGTAGCAGAAAAGGGCGCCTACGATGAAGCTCAGCGTCGAGAAGAACACGAAGGGCACGACGTAGCGTTTCTCCCGGTCCAGCAGCCCGGGGGCGCAGAAGCGCCAGATCTGAAACAGGATGATGGGAAGGCTGATGAAGACCGAACAGAAAAACGAGACCTTGATGTGCGCGAAAAAGGCTTCCGTCGGCGAGAGGAAAACGAGTTTCTGATCGGCGATGGGTCGCTGCATGAAGGTCAGCAGTTCGCCCGAAAAATAATAGGCGCCCACGAACACGACGAGAATCGTGCCGAGGATGTAGAGGATTCTGTTGCGCAACTCTGTCAGGTGCCCGGTGAGGGGCATGGAACTTTCGCCGCTCACGTCTGCTTGTCGTCCTCTCGTGAGGTTCCGGTCTCATCCTCGGCCGCTTCGCTCTCCGTGGCGGCGGCCTCCACCTCAGGCGCGGCCTCGCCCTCCACCTCAGGTGCGGCCTCGCCCGCCTCTGGCGCAGGTTCGTCCGTTTCGGTCTGATCCTGTTCGGCGGTCTGCTCCGCCGCCTCGCCTTCCCCGGCGTGGTCTTCGTCGTCGGCGTCTTCTTCGCTTGAATCCTCTCCGTCTGCTTTTTTGTCCTTTTCCTTCGTTTCCTCATCGAGCACGTCGAGATCGTAGTCGTCTTCCATGCTGAAGCTGTTCTGGAAATCGGACGTGGCGCGCTTGAAGTCGCCCAGGGCCTTGCCGAGCGTACGGGCCAAGTCCGGCAGGCGCTTGGGTCCGATGACGACCAGGGCGACCACCATGATCACGATCAACTCCGTCATTCCGATGCTGCCGAACAAGTCTGCTCTCCTCAGGAAAAGGCCACGTTCTTGGGTTATACCAAAACAAGCGCGCCTGGTGAACGAGCGTATGGGTAACAGACTATGATCCTCATGCGCTTTCTGCTACATTCAGAGGATGTCCATCGACTCACAACCCATGTCTTCACATAAGCGCAGGCCCATGGCTCAGGAAACGATGCGGGAGGAAAGTGTGGCGATTCAAGAGTCGCCCACGTTTGAATATCTCCGCAAAGCTTTGAACCTTAAAGAGATAGATGATTCAGCGGCGCTCGTTATCCTCGGTCCCCTGCTTGAAAATAGCGCCGCGAACGGAGGGAACGGCTTCATGAGCGCGGAAGAGGCCGCCCGTCTGCTCTCCCGGCCGTATCTTCCCGAGACCACCTTCGCCGTCGTCGACATCGAGACCACCGGCGGGCGTCCCCCCCAGCACCGGATTACGGAATTGGCCGCGGTCAAGGTTCGCGCCGGGGAAGTGGTGGACTCTCTCGATGTTCTGGTCAACCCGGGCCGGGAGATCCCCTGGAACGTCGTTCGCCTGACGGGCATCACCGACGCCATGGTGGCGGACAAGCCGGGGCTGATGGAGGTGCTGCCCGGGTTTCTGGACTTCATCGACGGGTGCGTGTTCGTCGCCCATTGCGCGAATTTCGACCTCCATTTCCTGCAGTATTACGCGCAAGAGTTCCTGGAGCGTGATTTTTCGCCTCCGGTTCTTTGCACGTTTGAATTGGCGAACCGGCTCCTGCCGCGTCAAAAACGCTTCAATCTGGGAGAGTTGAGCGCGTCGCTGGGTCTTCCCGATACGGAGGCGGGAAGGCATCGCGCCTTGAGCGACGCCGAGGCGACGGCGCAGATATTGATCCGCTTTATGCAGATGGGCCGGCTGCTGGGATTGGAGAGCCTCGAATCCCTGCTCGCGTTTCAACAACCGGACGAGGGCGTTTCGCCGCCGATGGCGGAGGGAATCCGGCTCGACCCGTCGATAATCGAATCTCTGCCCCGAGACCGCGGCGTTTACCGCCTGTATGACAAGGACGAGAAACTCGTGTTCGCGGGCAAGGCCAACGACATACACCGGGCGGTGCGGGACATGTTCTATCCCAAGAACCGCTCCGCCGGTCGATTCGCCCTCAGGCTCAAGGGCGTGCGCCGTGTGGAGGCGACGAGCCTGCGGAGCGAACTGGCCATGAACGTCGAGGCTTTCCGGGCGATGCGAAAAGCGAGCCTCATGAACGGGAACCTCGCCGTGGCGGGCGGGGGTTTTTTGAGGCTCTCCGCCGATGACGCCCGGCCGGGAGTATCCTTCGTCTCCCGCCTCGCTCGCGACGGCGCCCGCTACTATGGCCCGTTCCGGAAAAAAGCGCAGCTTGCCGATTTGCTGGACGCCATTTGCGCCGCTTTTCCGCTCCCCCGTGAAGCACCGGAGGAGAATCGCGGCGCCAGGAAGCGCGGCGGGTCCCCGGGCGGCAAGAGACCGCCCCGCTTGCCGGATGCGGAAAATGCGGAACTCTTCGGGATGTTGAGGGATATCCTGGAGGGCCGTCTCCGGAAAGAGGATGAGAGCGTATTTGCCCTTCTCAAGAAGGCCTGGGGAGAGGAGGGCCCGTCGCCGGGCAGGCTGAGGCGCCATATCGCCCGTCTGCATCATCTGGTGAGGACGTACGGCCTGTCGGGGCCGTCCGTCGAGAGGAGAAGACTCATCATCGTCGAGCCCGGGCAGACGCGCGAGGAGAGGTATTGTTATTTCATCAGGGAGGGACTCCTCGCTCATGAAATATCCTTCGAGAGAGGCGCGCCGCCCCTTCGCGCCCTGGAAGAAAAGATAAACGAGATATTCCTGGACGAGAGCTTCGAGGGCGCAAGGGCTGCTCCGGAAGCTCTGGACGAGGCGGCGGTGTTCGCGAGTTGGATGAGGCGGGAGCTGATGGACGGGTTCATGCTGAATCTCGAGGGCCGCGCCCCCTCGGCCCGCGTGATGGAGGCGCTCACCGGCGCGCTCGACGACCCGCAGGCGGCGGGAACCACGATCACCCTTTGATCTCTCAGCACCCCCCGGCGGGACGGCGGTGAAGTTCTTTTGAAAAAACACTTTCTTGCACGCCACTCTTCGGTGTGCTATTTTTTCTGGTGTCTCTTTCCGGGATTTTCGACAGCGAATTGAATATTGATTGTGGGGTGCGGGACGGGTTTGTTCGCTTTTCCCTCTACTAGAAGGTTCCGCGGCCATGGTGGGAAACGGCGATTTTTGGGATCAGCGCATCGAACGCATGGCGCGCGATGAACTCGCCTCCCTGCAACTCGAACGCCTCAAGCGGCAGGTCCGCCGCTGCCATCAGGAATCCGAATTCTACCGTGAACGCCTGGACGCCGCTGGCGTGGGGCCCGATTCGATCCGCACGCTCGACGACCTGCGGAACATTCCCTTCGTCACCAAGCAGGAGCTCAGGGACGAGCAGCAGGCGCATCCTCCCTTCGGACGATACACCGTCGCTCCGCCCGAGGCGTGGGGAGAGCTCCATCCCTCCACGGGGACGACCGGCGTGCCCGTGAGCACGATCTGGAGCAAGCAGGACGTCGAGAACATCGCGGACTTCACGGCGCGCACGATGTGGAGCTTCGGCGTGCGGCCGGGCGACATCGTCCAGAACGCCTTCAGCTACGGCCTGTGGGTCGCCGGGATGAGCGTGCACTACGCCACCCAGAAGATCGGCTGTTTCGTGATCCCCATCGGCGCCGCCATGACGGAGCGGCAGATACTCTATCTCACCACCATCGGCTCCACGGTGCTCCTGAGCACGCCCAGCTATGGCTTGTACATCGGCGAGAAACTCACCGAGAGCGGCGTGGACCCCGGTGAGATTCCACTTAAAATCGGTTCTTTCGGCGGGGAGGCGGGCGCGCAGAACCCCTCCACGCGCGCTCGTATCGAAGCCGCCCTCGGCGTCGACGCCTATGATTATTACGGGCTGGGCGAGATCGGGCCGACCTTCGCGAGCGAGTCGGTGGCGAAGTCCGGCCTCATCTGGGCGGAGGATCACCACGTCATCGAGGTGGTCGACCCCGAGACGAAAAAGCCCACGCCCGAAGGCGAGGTGGGCATTCTCGTCATCACGCATCTCACGCGCGAGGCCACGCCCATGCTGCGCTACTGGACGAATGATTTCGCGCGCGTCGACAGCTCCCCCAGCCCTTGCGGCAGGACGCACCTGCGCTCGCCGGGGGGCATTCTCGGACGCCATGACGATCTCGTCATCTACAAGGGGGCGAAGTTCTACCCCATCCAGGTGGAAGAAGTGGTGCGCAGTTTCGCAGGCCTCAGCAACGAGTTCCGCGTGGAACTGCACCCGGATGAATCGACGGGGCGGGACCGCTGCGTCGTCGTGGCCGAGGCCGCCGAGGGGGAGGCGAACTCGGGCCTGGGCGATAAATTGCGCGACAGGCTCGGGGCGGAGCTCCTGGTGACGCCCGAGGTGGAGGTTTTGCCCGCGGGCTCTTTCGAGCGGACGACGTTCAAGGCGAAAAGGTTCGTGGACTTGCGCGAATCGCACGTGTGAATACAGCGAGGGGGTGAAAAGTGCGCGGCGTATCGATCATCGGAGTGGGCATCACGCCCTTTGGGGTGCGGTCGGAGAGCCTGGTCGCCCTGGGCGCTATCGCCTGCAAGGACGCGCTCGAGGACGCCGGCCTCGCGCCCGGGCGAATCGAAGCGTTCTTCCTGGGGAATTTCGCCGGCCATGCCTTCACCGGGCAGAACCACGTGGCGCCCATGGTCGCCCACGCGGCGGGGCTGGGCGCGATACCCTGCACCCGCCTCGAGGGCGCTTGCGCCTCGGGGGGGCTGGCCCTGCGCCAGGGGGTGCTGGCCGTGGCTTCGGGCCAGGTGGATTTCGCCCTCATCGCGGGGGTGGAGAAGATGACCTCCGCCGAGACGGACGAGACGGCCTCCATCCTCGCCGCCGCCGGGGACGTGGCGGTGGAGGCGAGCGTCGGCTCCACGTTTCCCGCCCTTTTCGGCCTCATCGCCCGGCGCCACATGCACGAGCACGGGACGACGCGCGAGGAGATCGCCCACGTGGCGGTGAAAAACCACGCCCACGGCAGGCTCAACCCGAACGCGCACATGCAAAAAGAGGTGACGCTCCCCCAGGTGCTGGACGCCAGGCCCGTAGCCGAGCCGCTCGGGCTTTTCGATTGCTCGCTGATCAGCGACGGGGCGGCGGCCGTCGTGCTGTGCCCGTCAGAAACGGCTTTGGTGCATCACGAGAAACCGGTCGAGGTTCTGGCATCGGCGCAGGCTTCGGATTCACCCGCGCTTTCCGACAAGCGCGACATCACCTCGTTTTACGCCACGCAGAAAGCGGGGGAGGAGGCCTTCTCCCGGGCGGGGCTGAGCCGCGAGGACGTCGACCTGGCCGAGATTCACGATTGTTTCACGATGGCGGAGATCATCGCGCTCGAGGATTTGGGGTTTTTCGCCAAAGGCGAGGGAGGCCGCGGCGCGCTCGAGGGGATGACGAAGCTCGGCGGCGCGATGCCGGTCAACACCAGCGGCGGCCTGAAATCGAAAGGCCACCCGGTGGGGGCGACGGGCGTGGCGCAGATTCATGAACTCACGCTCCAGTTGCGCGGAGAAGCGGGCGCGCGCCAGGTTCCGGGCGCCGGGGTGGGGCTGGCCCACAATCTCGGAGGTTCCGGGGCCACGTGCGCCGTGCACATTCTGGGTGCGACCGCCTGAGGCGGGGAAGGGTGGATGCTCACGCATGGAGACCTTCGTTTGCGCCGGATGCGGGCGGATTTACCTGGAAAACTCGCAGCGATGCGGGCATTGCGGCGGCGAACTGGAGGAGAGGCCGGCCTCCGGGCGGGGCATCGTCTACAGCTTTTCATCGGTTCACATGGGAGCCCGGGGGATGCCGACGCCTTATTTGCTCGCGTTGGTGGAACTGGAAGAGGGGGGGCGAATTCTCGCCCGCCTGGCGGATGATGATGAGAGTGAGCCGTCGATCGGCGACAAGGTGGTTTTTTCCGGCCTTTCGGATACCGGGCCTGTGTTTCGGCTGTTTTGAGGGCATGTGACGGTGAATTTGATCGACAAGGACGCGACTCGCGCCAAGGCGCTCTTCGTGGGTCATCTGACTCCCGGAAGAGAGGGTTTGCTCGGCGGCTTGCGGAATATCGGCATGGAGACGCTTTACTTCGAAACCCCGAACAAAGCGCGCTCGCGCATGAACTGGTGCGACTTCATTCTTTACGGGGCGGCTGAAACCGCCGAAGCGGCTCCGATGCAGAGAATCGCGGAGACGGGAAAGCCCTTCGCCGCGGTGCTGCGTCCCGAGGACAAGGGATTCACGCCCTCGAGCATCCGCTCGGGCGCGCGCGCCGTTTTCGTCGACGAGGTGCATCCCGAGGAAGTGTTCCAGTTTTCACGCACCTTGAGCGAGGAGGGCTATCTTCGCAGGGAGCTCAGGTGGCTTCGCACCGAGGCGAGGGAAGAGTCCGGGGGATGGCGGTTCGAGGGAACGAGCGCGGCGGCCGAGAGGCTTAGACGTTCGATCCAGCTTGCGGGGCAGAAATACCGCACGATTCTCCTCGAAGGGGAGAAGGGGCTGAATTTCAGGCTCGTCGCCCGCGCGCTGCATTCCCAGTATCCCGGCGGGAGGCACCCGTTCCTGCACTGGGGGCCGAAGATGCGGCGCGCCTCGACGCTGGAGAAGGCCATCAGGCGCATGGAAGAGAGGCGCGGCGAAGAGGGGGACATCGTCGAAAAAGGGGGGACGCTCTTCATCGAAGACGCCCAGCTCATCAGCCGGGATCTCCAGAAGGCGTTGGCAAAAGTGTTGAGGGGAAAAAGCCTCTCCCGGGAGTTCCGCGTGATATTCGGCTGCACGCATGACCCCGAAAGGCTGATACAGGACACGATTCTCAAGCGTCTTTACCGCAAAGAGACGACCCGCTTCATCAAGATTCCCCCGCTGCGCGATCGAAAAAAGGACATTTCGCTCGTGGCCCAGGGGATTCTGGATGAATTCTCGAGCCGCATCGGGCAGCCGAGGAGGCGGATCACGCCGGCGGCGATGGACTGGTTCTCCGGGCAGAAGTGGTGGGGAAACGAGTCCGAACTTGAGATGGCCGTATGCCGCGCATTCCTCGTGAGCGAGGGCAACTCGATTTCGCTCAATGACTTGAGCCCCACGCCCCGGGGCAAGGGAGGCGGTGACATCGAGGGCTTTTTCCGCGACAGGCTCTCCTCGGTGGTCACCGCCCTGGGTGACGGGGAGAGCAGCGACTTCTACGATCACACCATCCGCAGCGTCGAGAAACCCCTGCTCGAACTGGTGCTCCGCGAAGCGGGCGGGAACCAGGTGCAGGCGTCGCGCCTGCTGGGCATGAACCGCAACACGCTGAGACGAAAACTCCTGGAATTCGGCCTCACCAAGCCTTCCCCCTCCCGCCGGAGATAAGTTTTTTGGCGCATCGAGGCGATGGGTTCGCCGCCGTCATCCTTGCGGCCGGCCAGGGCAGGCGCATGGGAACCGCTCTGGCGAAAGTGCTCCATCCGGTCGGCGGGGAGCCCATGATCCGCCACGTCGTGACCACCGCGCGAGAATCAGGCGCCCGGCCCATCGTCATCGTCGTGGGCCACCGGGCCCGGGACGTTCAACGGGCGTTTTCGGGCGATGACGGGGATGTCGTCTTCGCCCTTCAGGAAGAGCAACTCGGCACCGGCCATGCCGCCGAGGTGGGCTTGTCCGCCCTGCCCGCCGGGGCGAAGCATCTGTATCTCCTGTGCGGCGATGCGCCCCTGATACGAACGGCTACTCTGAAGCGCTTGGCGCGCCTGCATGAGGAGGCGCATGCGGCGGCCACCATGCTCACGGCCGTCGCGGGGGAGCCGCACGGGTATGGCCGCGCCCTGCGCGAGGAGGCGGAACTCATCGGCGTGGTGGAGGAGGCGGACGCGACGGATTTACAGAAGACAATTACCGAGATCAACACGGGCGCCTATGCCTTCGAGACCGCTTTCCTGCGCGCCGCCCTGCCGAGGATCAGGGCCGGGAACAACCAGGGGGAGTACTACCTGCCCGACGTTTTCCCCATCGCGCGCGCCGAGGGCCGCGTTGTCCAGGGCCTTGATCTGGCGTCGCCCGAAGAGGCGCTGGGCGTGAACACGCCGGAGGACTTGCGACGGGCGCAGAAGATTTACGAGAAGCGCAAGCGCGCGGGCTGAGGCGCGCATGACCGCCCGATTCGGTGCTGTTGAAGAGCCATTTTTCGGGAGTGGGTGTGTTTTCTTCGTCCTGCTTTGGCCGCCGTATCGACTTCATCCCGAACAGCGCCGAAGCCCCACCTTCCTCACCCTGAGTAGCGGCGGAGCCGCGTATCGAAGGGGCGCGTCCCTCGATACGGCGCGCAAGCGCGCCTACTCGGGATGAGGGAAGTATGGCGTGCGAGGGCAGTGAGTGCGCCGTCATTCCGGCGAAAGCCGGAATCCATTTTCGCCTTTGCCTTTTTGCCTCCTCGTTTGGACGTATTTAATCCCGGGCGGAGGGGAGCGGAATCGAAGACAAAAACGAAAGGCGAATTTTCTGAGTTCTGCATCTCGACGCCGCGCGACAACAAGGTCGTGGCCGCCCTGCCCGGTGAAAAGTCAAAATGGATTCCGGGCAATCCCTCCCTCCTCGGTCGGCATTGATTGCCGGAATGACGGCGGTTTTCCCGCATCGAGGGGCCGTTGAAAAAGTTCTCCGCGAGGAGGGAGGGAATCCCGATCATCGAATTGTTCACCGTAGGGACAGGCCTCCGTGCCTGTCCTGACGAAGGACAACCACGAAGGGCAGGACAACCACGGAGGGTTGTCCCTACAATCGCCAATCTTCCTTTAACGGACTTTTTCAACAGCCCTGACAAGGGGGTTGCTTTTGTAGCGGACAGGCTCCTGCGCCTGTCCGAGGTCGCGGCCTGTCCCTGCGGGCCCTCTCCCCGGTCGGTTTCGTTCGCCGAATCACGAAATGGGGGTTTTTCAACAACCCCGATTTGCTATAATTTGCCGCGCAAGATAGAAAAAACGGGAGAAAAGCCCGTTCGGGGGCTGTTTTGGGCCTATTGCAGAAGGGTATCTCGTGAGAGCACTGATTCTGGCGGCCGGCCGCGGGGCCGGTTTGTATCCGTTTACGAATACCCGGCCCAAGGCGATGCTGCCGATGGCGGGCGAGATGCTCCTGCATTCGGCGCTCAAGAAAATACGCGCCGCCGGCGTGAGCGACCTCGTCGTCGTCGTCGGTCACCGCGCCGACAGGATCATCAACGAATTCGGCCAGGGTTCGCGCTACGGGATGACGATTCAGTACATCCGCCAGGAAGAACCCACGGGAATCCGCGACGCCATCAGCCTCGCGAAAGGGCACTTTCAGGAGGATGAGTCGTTTCTGCTGGTGTATGCGGACGTGCTGGCGTCGGAGAACATGTACCGGCAGGTCGTTCAGGCGTTCGGCACCTTTCACCAGCCCGTGGCGGCGATTTGCCACACGCCCCATGCCCAGAACTACGGCACGGTCTATCTGGGCAAGGACATGCAGATAGAGCGCCTCGTGGAGAAGCCCGTGGAGCGCGAGGTGGGCAATTACGTGCTGGCCGGCGTGTTCGTCATGCCCTACCGGCTCTTCGATTTGCTGGAGAACCTCGAGATGGACGAGGCGCTCAACGAATTGTGCGCGGGCGAGGGCCTGCGCTCCTCGATCTGGGAGGAACCCTGGCTGGACGCCCAGCATCCCTGGGATCTGCTCAAGGGCAACCGGATGGTCATGGATACCTGGAACGAGGCCCGCGTGGACGGCAGCGTGCGGCTGCGGGGCGCGGTGCAGTTCCGGGGGCCCGTGGTGATCGAGAAGAACGTGGTGATCGAATCGGGCGCTTCCATCTTCGGGCCGTGCTTCATCGGGGAGAACACGTTTCTGGGCAACGGGGTCCTGGTGCGGCCCTACACGGCCATCGGCGCGAACGCGACCATCGGCTTCGGCGTGGAACTCAAGAACTGCATCCTCTTCAACGGCGTCCGGGTGGGGCGCCTCTCCTTCGTGGGCGACAGCGTCGTCGGCGAGGACGCCGTGGTGGGCTCAGGATCGCTCACGCTGATTCAGAATCTCGACCAGTCCGAAATCGTGGTGCGCATGCCGGAGGGTGAGGTTGATTCCGGCCTCGACAAGGTGGGCTCCTTCCTGGGCGACGGGGCGCTGGTCGGCGCTTCTAATACGCTGGCTTCGGGAACCGTCGTACCGCCCGGCGAAGTCATCCCGCATCATTACACCTATCCGCGGGGAGAGAACTAGCATGTGCGGCATCGCGGGCATGGCGGCGAGCGCTAACGTCTCGCAAAAACTCCTGCGCTCCATCGCGGCTCTCGAATACCGGGGGTACGACTCCTGCGGCATGGCCGTCCAGAGAAACGGCGCGATAGACATCCGGAAGAACGTGGGCACCGTGGAGGCGGTGAATTCCCTCGAGCGCTTCACGGACATGAAGGGGCTGGTGGGCATCGCGCATACGCGCTGGGCGACGCACGGCGGGGTGACGCAGGCGAACGCGCACCCCCACGCGGACAACGAGAGCCGCCTGGCCGTGGTCCACAACGGCATCATCTCGAACTACAAGGAGCTCAAGGAGAGGCTCGCGCGCGAGGGCGCGGCTTTCCGATCCGAGACGGATTCCGAAGTCATCGCGCACCTGGTGGCGCAGAAAATCGCGCGAAACGGACAGGACGTGGAGGAGGGCTTCGTCGAGGCGATCGACGAGCTCGAGGGCACCTTCGCCATGGCGGTCATCTCGGTCGACGCGCCAGGCCGGATTTTCTGCGTCAAGCGCGAATCGCCCCTCATCATCGGCCTGGGGGACGACGCGAACTACGTGGGGTCGGATTTCAGCGCGTTCTTCGAGTACACCCGCCGGGCGATCATCATGGAAGACGGCGAATACGCGCTCATCACGCCGGAGAGCTACGCCGTCAAGAGCCTGCTCACCCGGGAGCGCGTCGACAAGGAAGTCACCGAGATCGAGTGGGACGCGGAGAAGGCCCGCCGGGGCGGCTACCCCCATTTCATGCTCAAGGAGATTTACGATCAGCCCACCACCGTCCAGGCCGCCCTCCAGATTCCGAGGGAAGACGTCCAGGCGCTGGCCGGGATGATCCACGAATCGCGGCAATGCTTCCTGGGCGGCGTCGGAACGACCTACTACATCGCGTCGATGGGGCAGTATTTCTTCAGCCGCCTGGGGGGGAGGTATCTGCCCGTCGTCAGCACCGACGAGTTCTCCCACGTCGCGGAGATTGGACCCGGGGACGGCTTTTGCGCCATCAGCCAGTCGGGGGAGACCTACGACACCCTGAGCGCCCTGCGCCACGCGAAAACGAATGGCGCCAGGACGGCGGGCATCGTGAACATGATGGGCTCCACCCTGGTCCGCTCGGTGGACGTGCCGATTCTGCAGGGCGCGGGCCCCGAAAAATGCGTCATCAGCACCAAGACGGCCCTGAGCCAGGCGGTCGTCTTGCTGCTCGCCTCGATGGAGCTGGGCCTGCTCGCGGGGCGTCTGAGCGAGGCGGAAGTCGCGGCGCTGAGGGAGGAGGTCGCCACCTTGTCCGACCTCGTGCTCGAGACGCTCAACGAGCGCTCGGGTTATTTCCACACGGCCGCGCACTCGCACCAGCACATGAAGAACTGGCTCTACCTGGGCCGGGGCGTCTATTACCCGGCGGCGCTCGAATGCGCGCTCAAGATGAAGGAAGTCACCTACCTCCACGCGGAGGGGATGAGCGCGGGGTTCCTGAAGCACGGCACCATCTCCCTGATCGACGAGAACATGCACACCATCGTCCTCATGCCCACGCCCGAAGAGGCCGAACTGCACGCGCTCACGAGGAGCAGCGCGGAAGAAGTCCGCGCGCGCGGCGGCTTCGTCCTGGGCTACCGCTTCGAGGGAGACGAGGTGGTGGAAGGGCTCTTCAGCGAGGAGATCGTGCTGCCCAGGGTATCGCCCCTGCTCGCGCCCTTCCTGCACATGGTCTCGGGTCAGTTGCTGGCCTATTTCCTCGCGGTGGCGCTCAAGCGCGACGTAGACAGGCCGCGCGCCCTGGCGAAGTCCGTCACCGTCGCCTGAGGGCGCTCCCCGAAATGCCGAACGCGAAGTTTCAGGGAACGGACGGGGTTCGCGGCCTCGCCGCCGATGAGGATCACCCACAGGCGGCGGGGGTGGACCCGCGCGCAGCCTTCCTGGAGCATGGAATCCTGACGCCCCGCTTCGTCGAGCACTACGTCTTCGAGGCTGGCGCCTGGCTGCTGGAGCGGGCTTCCGAGCAACTCATCTCCCCGACCGCGGTGGTGCTGGCCTGGGACCCGAGGGACGTTGCGGGGGAATTCACCGCCGCGTGCGTGAACGGCCTCCTGCGCGCGGGCGCGCATGTGCTCTCGCTAGGCGTGATGCCGACGCCTGCGGCGGCGGCCTATCTGGCGGGCGTGGGCGGAGCGGGCGCGGTGGTCCTCACCGCCTCTCACAACCCCGCGGAGCAAAACGGCGTGAAAATCCTGTTGGCCCCCGACTCGGCCAAGCCCCTGCCGGATGAGGATGCGGCGCTGAGCGCCCGCGTCCGGGCGAGCGAGTGGAGCGCGGTGGAGCAGACGCCCGAGAGCGGCCGCGGCGTGGAAGCGGCCGCCGAGGCGCGCGCGTTTTACGTGGATTACGCCACCCGGCTTCCCAACTGCTGGCTGCGCGAGGGCGACCTCGCCCGGTGGAGCCTGGTCGTGGACCCGGCGGCGGGGGCGTGGAGCGGGCTGGCCGCTCAGGTGCTGGAGGAGTTGACCCCCCTGAGCGTGCGCGAGGTGAACGCCCTGGGCGGTGGCCGCGTGAACGAGAACGGCGGCGTGGTCGCGCTCGAGGGCAGGCGCATCGTCGAGGGCGCGGACGCCGGTTTCATCGACAGCCACGCGGGCGCGCGCTCTCTCTTCAAAGCGGGCCGCGCGCGGCGCGAAGAACTGAAAAAGGGCGACGGCCTGGCGGCGGCCTGCGTCCTGGACGCCGACGGCGACAGGGGCTACGCCCTCGTCTACAATCCGTTCCGGGATGCGATTCACGTCCTGGACGGCGACGACGCGCTCGTCCTGCAGGCCCGTTTCTTGAAGCGCGAGGACGAACTGCCCGAAGATGGCGTGGCCGCCCTCACGATAGAGAGCGATTCGGGCGCGGCGGCGGCCCTGGCCGAGGTGGGGCTTCAGGTCGTATTCACCCCCGTTGGGGACAAGTGGATATTGAACGAGGCGCGCAGGTTCGGGGACCGCTTCGCCCTGGGGGGCGAGGAGTCGGGCCACACGGTAGCACCAGGCCTGCTCTTGAACGCGGTGGGCGAGGGGCGCAGAATCGCGGTGGGAGACGGCTTGAAAAGTTTTCTCAACACCTGCGCCGCGGTGCGGAGCCTTTTCGAGGAGGCGAACCCCGAAGAAGCCTATGCGGCTATCGCTGCGCCGTTTCCCCGCGGGTTCAAGAGGTCTTATTATGCCTACCACGTGGAGCGGAGCCGCTTCGCGCCGGGTACGGAGGCGTGGGAGGCCATGGCTGCGAAACTGGTGGAGTGCGCCGAGAGCGTTTTCTCGGGCGTGGCCACCCCGCGCTTTGCGCCGCTGGAGGACGACGCGGGCGTCATGTACCTCGCCCTGGAGGATGAGGCGGGCGGGCCGCTGGGCGCAATCTACGTGAGGAACTCAGGCACCGAGAGCCGGACGGGCGTGGTTCTGAGAGGCCCCATGAAGTGGGAAAAAAAACTCAGCGCCGTTGGGGATGAGGTGCTGCGCGAGATTCTAGGGCGCATGAAGGACCATGATGCCCCCGGAGCGCGGGCGGAGGCGAGCTTGCTCGAAGCCTTGAACGATCGTGAGATGGACGACCGGGCCGTCGATGCGCATTTGGACTCGGACCCGGAAGCCCGCTTCGGCGCGCCCGTCAGCGCGGCCGGCGTCAGAAAAGATATCCTGCGCGGCGGTCTGGCGCGGGAAGAAGCGGGAACTTTACGCATCACGCCCCTCGGTGCGTGGTGTCTGGAGCAGAAAAAATGAGCGCGACTGCGACTCAAACCTATTTCCGAGGGATCGGCGAGTTTCCCCACGCCGCTTTGTTCGAAGGCGCGGCCCACGTCTGGGAGGCCGTCGGCCTGCTGGATGATTTCACCCGGAGACTGGTGGACGAGGCGGATGCGCCTTTGGCCGAGGCCGCAGCGCTTCGGGTGGAGGAGGGCCTAGTCGTGAGCGAGGGCCTGCTCGCACTGGAAGAAAATCTCAAGATCGCCTCCGTCGGCCTGCTCATCGAGGCGGGCGCGCGGGTGGAGCCTGGATGCGTCATCAAGGGGCCGACGGTGCTTTGCGCGGGCGCGGAAGTGCGGCACGGGGCGTATCTGCGGGGCGGCTGCCTGATCGGGCCGGATGCCGTCGTGGGCCATGCGACCGAAGTCAAGAACAGCGTCTTTTTGAACGGCGCGCAGGCGGGGCATTTCGCCTACGTGGGAGACAGCATCCTCGGGGCGGATGCCAACCTGGGGGCGGGCGCGAAGCTGGCGAACCTGGAACTCAGGACGGAAGAAGAAAAAAAAGCGGACGCGGTGAAGAACATCGTCCTGCGCGCCGAGGGAGAGCGCATCGACACAGGCCTCACGAAATTCGGCGCCGTGGTCGGCGATGACGCAGAGATCGGGTGCAACGTCGTGACGTCTCCGGGCGTGATGCTCGGCCCCGGCTCCTGGGTCGCGCCCAACGCGACCGTCTCCAAGGGAGTCTACCCCGAGCGGACGCTCATCCGCGCTCCCAAATCGAGCGTGGGCCGCCGCCGGTTCTGATCCGGAATAAATTCCCGTGGACTATCTGAAAGACTTGAACCCCCAGCAGAAAGAGGCGGTGCTCGCGCCGCCGGGCGCGAACCTGGTGCTGGCGGGCGCGGGTTCGGGCAAGACGCGGGTGATCGTCCACCGCATCCTGCGCCTGCTCGACGAGGGTCTTGCCCCAGGCCGGATTCTCGCCATCACGTTCACGAACAAGGCGGCGGGCGAGATGAAAGAGCGCTTGTTCGCCTCGCTGGAAGATGGCGCGCGGGGCATCTGGGTGGGCACCTTTCACGCCGTTTGCGCCAGAATCTTAAGAGCAGAAGCCGAGGCGGCGGGCTTATCGTCCAATTTCTCTATCTTCTCGCGCAGTGAGTGCATGACACTCGTAAAACGGTGTCTGGCGGCGGCGAATATCAGCGAGGAGCGCTACGCGCCCCGGGCGGTTCTGGAGCAGATAGGCCGCCGGAAGACCTCGCTCGGCGAGACGGGGGATGCCGATCCGGCCCCCTTCAGCATCGACGCGGCGGCCCGGAAAATAGCGCCGGCGTATGAGCGCGCCCTGCGCGAGGCGGGCGCGGTGGATTTCGACGACCTGCTGGCGCGCCCCCTGAGCATGTTCAAGCGGCATCCAGATGTTCTCCAGAAATACCAGGAGCGTTTCGAGGAAATACTCGTCGATGAATACCAGGACACCAACCCGGTGCAGGACGGACTCGTGGCCCTGCTCTCGCGCGCTCACGGGCGCGTGTTCGCCGTCGGGGATGACGATCAGGGCATCTACGGCTGGCGCGGCGCGCGGGTGGAGAACATTCTCGATTTCGAGCGCAGGTTCGCAGGCGCCAGGGTGTTCCGCCTGGAGGAGAACTACCGATCGAGCGGCGCGATTTTAGGCCTCGCCTCGCGCATCATGGGCGGGGCCTGCGCGCGGCACGAGAAGCGCCTGTTCACGCGCAAGGCGGCGGGAGAGGCCGTCTGCTATCTGGCGGCGGCGAACCCCGAAGAAGAGGCCGAAGCCGTCATCACGCGCTTAATCGAAGCGGGAGCGGGCGATGCGATACCCTGGAAAGATGTCGCCGTCTTCTACCGTATCAACACGCAGTCCCGCCCCCTGGAGGAGGCGGCCCGCAGGCGGGGGATTCCCTACCAGGTGGTGAAGGGCCAGCGGTTTTTCGACCGCGCCGAAGTCCAGGATCTGGCGGCCTACTTGAGGCTGCTCATCCGGCCCGGGGACGGGCAGGCCTTCTCGCGGGTCGTCAACCGCCCGCCCCGGGGGCTGGGGCCGGAGCGCTTGAAGGCGATAGCGGGCGAAGACGCGCAGGGCGTCACGACCGCATCTGCGAAAGACGCCCTGACCCGGGGCCGCCTCCGGGGAAACGCCGCGCAAATGCTTGCGGACTTGCTGAAGACGCTGGAGTCCCTCGCTTCGCTGCAGGCGGGACCCGCGCGCCTGATCGAAGAGATTCTCGAGCGGACGCGCTACCGCGCCTGGCTGGAGAGCGCAGTGCAAAGGAGCACGTCGCCTGAGCGCCGCCGCGCCGCCGCCAGGGCGCTGGAGGGTGCTCAAGAGTTCGTCGCCGCCGCCCGCGCGTTCGAGGAGCGGATCGCCGAAGAGGAGGGCCTCTCGCCCGAATCGGACGAGGCCAAGAGCCTGTTCCTGGAGGAGTTGGCGCTCATGGGCGAGGCGGATGAGATGTCCGGTGAGAGCGGGGCGCTCTCCCTGATGACGCTTCATGCGGCCAAGGGCCTGGAGTTCGCCGCCGTTGGCATCGCCGGCGTGCAGGAGGGGTTGATCCCGCACAGCCGTTCACGGGACGAGCCCGCCGCGATGGATGAGGAGAGGAGGCTTCTCTACGTGGGCGTCACGCGGGCGAAGGAGTTTTTAAGCCTCTCCTGGGCGAAGGAGCGGCGGCCCGACGGGGCGAAGGAAAGCTGGGCGGCGCGCCCGAGCCGCTTCATGGAAGGATTGGGGCCTGAATTCATAAAGCGCGTGGGTGATCATACGCAGGCGCAAAGGCGCGCCCCGCGCGGTTTCAAGGCGCCGCGCGATTCCGGGGACTCGCGCTACGCCGACATTCTGGCGGAGGCGAAAGCGACTCCTCCCCGGAAAGAGAAGAGCCCGCCCGCCGTACCCGCCGCTGCGCTCGGCCCGTTTGCGCCCGGCGCGCGCGTCAGGCACAAGAAATTCGGCCTGGGCGTCATCCGCAAGCGCGAGGGAACCGGAGACCGCACGACGGTGAGCGTGGAGTTCGAGAACGCGGGCCCCAGGAAGCTGGTCCTGAAGTACGCGCCGCTCTCGCCTGCGGATGAGGGCGTTGACGCGGGCGAGAACCGGGCGGTATAAGGGCGCAAAGGGGGAAGAGATGTCCATTTCACGCGAAGACGTGGTTCACGTTTCCAGGCTGGCGCGGCTGAACCTCAGCGAGGATGAGATCGAGAAATTCACTGGGCAGCTCGGCGCGATTCTGGAGCACATCGCCAAGCTGAACGAGGTGGACACCGAAGGCGTGGCGCCCACCTCGCACGTCCTCGACATCGTGAACGTGTTCCGCGAGGATGCGGTCACCGACTCCCCCATCGAGAACATGGAAAAGATGGCGCCCGATTTCGCAAAGGGCCATTTCCGCGTTCCCAAGGTCATCGAATAGTTTTCCCCGAAAATCATGGCGTACGCCTCCCTTAAAGAATTCGTCGATTCCCTGGAGCGCGCGGGTGAGTTGCGCCGCGTCAGGGTCCCGGTGGATATCGAGCTCGAAATCACCGAGATCGCCGACCGCTCGGTGAAGAGCGGCGGCCCCGCCCTGTTGTTCGAAAAGCCTGTCGCCCCAGGCGGCGAGGAATACGACATACCCGTCCTCATCAACGCCTACGCCTCGGACCTTCGGATGAAGCTGGCCCTCGGCGTCGACAGCATGGACGCGGTGGCGGACGAGGTGGCCGAGCTTCTGGAGATCAAGCCGCCCGAGGGCATCATCGAGAAGGTGAAGATGCTGCCCAAGCTCGCGCGGCTCGCGTCTTTCTCGCCCAAGTCGGTGAGCTCGGCGCCGTGCCAGGAGATCGTCGAGACCGAAAACCCGAACCTCTTCTCGATTCCCGCCATCAAGTGCTGGCCCGAGGACGCGGGACGCTACATCACCTTCGGGCACATCTACTCGCGAAACCCCCGGACGGGCCGCAGGAACGTGGGCCTCTACCGCGTGCAGTTCTTCGACGAGAAGACAGCCGGCATGCACATGCACTTACACCACGACGGGGCGCAGAACTTTCAGGACAGCACCAAGATGGGCGCGCGCATGGAGATGGCCATCGCCCTGGGCGGCGACCCCGTCTACGTCTACGCGGCGAGCGCGCCGCTCCCGCCCGCGATAGACGAGTTGAACCTCGCCGGTTTTTTAAGACGGAAGAGCGCCGAGCTCGTCAAGTGCAAGACGGTGGACGTGGAGGTGCCCGCGGATTCGGACATCGTGGTGGAGGGCTACCTGAACCCGGGCGAGTTGAGGGAGGAGGGGCCCTTCGGCGATCACACGGGCTGGTATTCCCTGGCGGACGATTACCCCGTCTTTCACGTCACGGCCATCACGAGGAAGCGTGAGGCCATCTACCCCACCACCATCGTGGGCAGGCCCCCGATGGAGGACTACTGGTTAGGCGGGGCGACGGGGCGCATCTTCCTGCCGCTCATGAAAATGCAGCTCCCCGAGATCGTGGACGTGCACATGCCCGCCGAGGGCGTGTTCCACAACATGGTGATCGTCTCCATCCGCAAGTCCTATCCCTACCACGCGCGGAAGGTCATGTACGCCCTGTGGGGGATGGGCCAGATGGCGCTGGCGAAGGTCATCGTCATCGTGGATGAGGACGTGAACGTGCACGACATCAGCGAGGTCTCCTGGAAGGTGCTCGGCAGCATCGACCCGAGGCGCGACATGGTGTTCGTCGACGGCCCCGTGGACGCGCTCGAACACGCCGCCCCGCGCCTGCACGTGGGCAGCAAGGTGGGCGTGGACGGCACCCGCAAGTGGGCGTCCGAGGGTTTCGAGCGCGAATGGCCGCCCGAGATCGTGATGACCGACGAGATCAAGGAGCGCGTCACGAGGCGCTGGGAGGAGTACGGCCTTGGCGGCTGAGGCGTCGATGAGCGCGAGCTTCAAACAGTTCCTGCGCATGGTGAAGTTCGAGCACACCGTCTTCGGCCTCCCCTTCGTTCTCATGGGCGGCGTGATGGCGGCCGGCGGGGTTCCTTCCGCCTGGGTCCTGTTCTGGATGGTCATGGCGGCGGTGGGCGCGCGGAACTTCGCCATGTCGCTCAACCGCTTCGCCGACAGGGACATCGACCCCAGGAACCCGAGGACGAAAGACCGCGCCGAGTTCCAGGCGCTGCTGCATTCCAAATCCATCCTCGCGATGCTGGCGGGCTTCCTGGCGCTCTTTCTCCTCTCGGCCTGGATGCTGAATCCGCTCGCGTTCGCGCTTTCCTTCGCCGTGGCGGCGTGCATCGTCCTCTACAGCTATTCCAAGCGCTTCACCTCCTGGACGCACCTGTTCCTGGGCTTCGTCCTGGGCTGCGCGCCCGCGGGCGCCTGGGTGGCCGTGCGCGGCGACCTCGGCTTCGTGCCCGTATTGCTGTTCTTGGGCGTCACCCTATGGGTGGGTGGCTTCGACCTGATATACGCCTGTCTGGACGTGGATTTCGACGGCGAGGAGGACATCCACTCCCTGCCGCGTCTTTTAGGAGTCAAGGGCGCGCTCATCGTCTCAGGCGTAGCCCACCTGGGGACGATGGCCTGTTTCTTCGCCGCGGGCTATGCGTTCGGCCTGGGCGCGCTTTACTGGCTGGCGCTCGCGGCGGCGGGGTGTCTCCTCTTCTGGGAGCACTGGATCGTGCGGCCGGACGACCTGAGCCGCGTGGATATATCCTTCTTCAACTTGAACGCCTGGGTGTCCGTGGTCATCGCAACGGGCGCGGTCGCCGACGTGCTCATCGGCGCGGGCTGAGCGCGCGCGTGCCGACCCGGGTCGAGAAAAAAGATGTACAGGCGATGTTCTCGGACATCGCGCCCACCTACGACCTCTTAAACCGAACCTTAAGTTTCGGCGTGGACCGCCTCTGGCGCAAGCGCGCCGTGGCGAGCCTTCTTGGCGATTTCAAAGGAAAAGCCCGCTTCCTCGACCTGGCGACGGGCACGGCGGACGTGGCTCTGGAAGCGCACGCCCAAGCCGATAGCAGCGCGCGCATCGTCGGCGTTGATTTCGCGTATCCCATGCTCGCGCGCGGAAAGACGAAGGCGGAGAAGCAGGGCGCTCCGCTTTCGCTGATACAGGGAGACGGCTTGAGTCTCCCTTTTCCGGATACCGCGTTCGACGGGGTGATCATCGCGTTCGGCCTGCGCAATTTCGAGGATCGCGAGGCGGGCCTGGCCGAGATGGGGCGCGTCTTGAAAGAGGGCGGCAGGCTCGTGGTGCTGGAATTCGGCCACCCTAAGGGCCTCTTCGGGCTCTTGTACGCCTTTTACTTCCGGGTGCTGCTCCCGGTGGTGGGGCGGCTCGTCTCCGCGCACCGAAGCGCGTATAATTACCTCCCAAACACGGTTTATGAATTTCCCGAAGCCGATAGGCTCTCGGCGATGATGCGCGATGCGGGCTTTCGCGAGGTGAGCCATCGCCCGATGACGGGCGGCATCGCCGAGCTTCACACCGGGGTGCGCGAGTAGTTCCGACACCCCGCACTCCCGAGGGAGGGACGGGCGTGAACCCTCCGCCAGAGACGAACGCCATCGAGCAGGACGAGGCCGATATTCTGCGGCTTATCGAGAAGCGCCTCCTGTGGCTCTCCACCTACAGCGTCCACTACGCGAACAACCTGCGCGCGGGTTCGGAGAACATCAAGATAGGCGGACACCAGGCGAGTTCCTCATCCGTCGTGAGCCTGATGACGGCCATGTTCTTCCGCTGGCTCAAGACGGGCGACAGGCTGGCGATAAAGCCCCACGCCTCGCCCGTGCTGCACGCGGCCCACGCGCTCCGGGGCGATTTGCCGATGGAGCGCCTGCGGGATCTCCGCGCCTTCGGCGGCCTGCAGGCGTATCCCAGCCGTTCCAAGGATGAATACCCCGTCGATTTCTCCACCGGCTCGCTCGGGCTGCCCTCGGTCGCCGCCTCGTTCGCCGCGCTCATGCAGTCCTACATCGACGATCACTTCGGCGCGGGCCCGCCGCAGCGCTTCATCTCCCTGGTGGGGGACGCGGAGCTCGACGAGGGGAACATCTGGGAGGCGCTGGCCGAGGAATACGTGGCGCACCTGGGCAACGTCATCTGGGTGGTGGACCTGAACCGACAGAGCCTGGACCGCGTCGTGCCTGACGGCAAGGCGCAGCAGATTCGCGACCAGTTCCGCCTGCACGGCTGGCACGTGGTGGAGCTCAAGTACGGAAAGCGCCTCCAGGCCGCGTTCGCGCTCAGAAACGGCGAGTCGCTGAGGCGGCGCATCGACGACATGTCGAACGGCGAATACCAGATGTTGATCGGCAGAAGCGGGCGCGAGATAAGAGAGGGCTTAACGCGCGGTGAGGCGGGCGAATACGAGGGTCTGGCGGGCCTTCTGGATCGCTACCCGGACGAGGAACTGCCCGCGCTCCTGTCTGACCTGGGCGGCCACGACATCGAGTGCATCCTGGAGGCGCTGGAGGAGGCGGACGGCGTTCGCGACAAGCCCGTGATGATCCTCGCCTACACCATCAAGGGCTGGGGGCTTCCCATCGCGGGCGACCCGATGAACCACTCCCAACTGCTGACGGATGCGCAAATCGCCGAACTGCGCGATTCCGCGGGCCTGGGCGAGGGCGAGGAACTGGCGCCCCTCTCGGCGGATAGCAGCGAGGCCCGCGCGGTCGAGCGAGCGGTGGCGCGCTACGACGCGCGGGCCACTCTCGCAAGAGAAGAGATAACCCCCGAGCCCGTACCCGAGGAGGTGGGGGCGAACTTCGCCTCCAGGACTTCCACGCAGGAGGCGTTCGGCGCCATCATGACGAACCTGGCGCGGGAGGACGCGCTCGCGCGGCACATCGTCACCACATCGCCCGACGTGGCGGTGAGCACGAACCTGGGCGGCTGGATCAACCGGCGCGGCGTCTATCACCCCGAGGGCAAGGCGGATTTCTTCGCGCTCCAGCAGGTGCAGCGGCTCCTCAAATGGGAGGAATCGCCTGCGGGCCGGCACATCGAACTGGGGATTTCCGAGAACAACCTCATGCTCCTGCTCGCCGCGTTCGGCGTATCGAAGGAGCTTTGCGGGGTGCGCGTCTGCCCCATCGGCACGGTGTACGACACCTTCATCAGCCGCTGTCTGGACGCGCTCCGCTACGCGGTCTATAACGGCGGGCGCTTCATCGTGGTGGCGACGCCGAGCGGCACGAGCCTCTCGCCTGAGGGCGGCGCGCACCAGAGCATCCTGACGCCCGCCATCTCCCTGGAGATGCCGGGGCTGGAGGCTTATGAGCCGACCTTCGCCGTCGAGGTCGAGTGGCTGCTCCTCTCGGCTATCGGCCGCGTTCTCGGGGAGGGCGATTGCCCGGCGTTCTACCTGCGCCTGAGCACGAAGCAGGTGGATCAGAACCTCCTGCCTGCCGAGTGGCTCGGGGACCCACTGAAGCGCGAGGTATTGAGGAATAACGTCCTGGGCGGCGGCTACCTGCTGCACTCGGCGAAAGAAGCGCCCGGCTACCGCGCGGGTGTGAACGCGGTGAACCTCTTCGTGAGCGGGGTGATGACGCCAGAGGCCCTCGCCGCCGCCCATACGCTTGCGGCGGAGGGGGTATACGCGAACGTCTTCGTCCTCACGAGCGCGGACAGGATTTACGCGGAGCACAAGAAGGCGAAAAAAGCGGGCCGCCCCTCGCGCCTCGAGATGATGGTGGGCGATGACCACCGCGACAACCCGATCGTCTCCGTGCTGGATGGCCACTCGCTCGCGCTCTCATTCTTAGGCGGCGCGCTGGGCGCCGACCAGAGATGCCTGGGCACCGACCAGTTCGGCCAGAGCGGCCTCCCGCACGAGGTCTACGACGCCTTACAAATCGGACAAGCGCACATCGAAGCGGCGTGTCGGGAGGTTTTGGGGTAGGGGGGATTGGAAACGCGCACAAGAGGGCCGAAAACCAGGGTTCACAGGCATTCCGCGGTGATGTGATGCGTTACGTGCAGATAATCGGCTGTCTCGCGGGGCTCGTGCTGATCTGCGCATGGGCCGGCCCTGCCGCCGCGGACGGCAACTTCTCGCAGCGCCCCGGGTTCGCCGCGTATTTCGCGGCCAACCCTCCAGCCGACGCCGCCGGTCCGGCCGACCGGGCCCTGGCCCGCCGCCACGCGCCGCGCTTCCACCTGCCCGCCGGCCACGAAGGCCCCATCGACTTCTACCGCGACTACATCGCCCACGGCTACCTGGTAACGGGCGACGGCGTTCGCATCGACGGCCCCACCGCCGGCGACCTGAACCGCTACCGCGACGACGCCCGCGCCGAGTTCACGCACGTGCCGGGCGAAGTCGAGCCCCGGCCCCTCGTCTACGCCACGGTGGAGCGCACCGGCCTGTGGGCGCCGGAGGAGGCGGACCGGCCGGCCGGGGAATTCACCGTCCTCACCTACCATCTGGTATTCCGGGTGAGCGGCCTGCCGGCGGGGCTGCCCCTGGCCGCGGCGGTCCCGCTCCGGCTGGTGGCGGACCTCGACGACTGGCACCAGCTCGACCACTACACCGCCGCGTTCGTGGTCCTGGCCGCGGATGGGCGTCCCGTCGCCTTGACCCTGCAGCAGCACAACTACCTGCGCACCTACCTGGTCGGCGAGTCGGTGGAGCCCGGGTCCGACGGACGCTTCGAGGTCGACGTGGCCATCCGCTCGAACGAGCTCTACCCCCACGTTGCGGGACGGAAGGCGCGCCGGGCGGTGCGGTTTCTGGACCATGACGCCAGGGCCTTCATGATGGGTTTCGGCACGCGGCCGATGATGTCGGCGGACGACATCACCGACCCGGACCGCACCGTCGACTACGAGCTCGCCTTCCTCCCCGGCTCCGACGCCTTCTACTCGTTCCACGGCTTCCTCGGCGAGCGCCGCCTGTTGCCCGGCCGCGACGGCCCGCCCGGGGCCCGCTACAACACCCTGCCCGAACTCAAGCCCCTGCCCGCGCAGATCCTGGGCGGCTACTGGCGCGAGGGGAACGAGGGCGACTGGGCGCGGTACCGGAACAGCCGGGAGAACAGCGCGGGCCCGGCCGGCTTCGCGCGGGCGCAGGCGGCGGTGTTCCACCGCAACCTCGGCTGCCTGCGCCGGGAGCGCAAAGGCTGCGCGCTGGAGTAGCGGCGAAGCCGCGTATCGAAGGGCGAACGCGATTGATGAGGGGTTGTTGAAAAAGCCCCGTGGAGCGATTTTGGGAATTTAGGCAACTGACGAGAGAGAAGAAACCACTCCCCCCTTGAGGGTCTGGCTTCCCGAGGGGAAAGCCAGACGATGAAGCCGAGCGGTTTATGCGAAGGCTGAATCGGTGGGGGGAGTTTTTCTGTGGCATGTCCCCCCACCAACTCGCCTGCGGGCTTCGCCCTTGCCTCGTTGACTCCCCCTCAAGGGGGGAGTGATTCCTCTCTCCTCGGGCTTTTTCAACAACCCCTCTTCACTCGCGTTTGATTCCTCAACACCAGCTCGGGCGGCGTCCGCCACGGTAGGGCAGGGCGTGGCCGGTGGCGAGGAGCAGCGTGGCGAGGTCGCTTCTTCCACATCACCTTGCGAATTGATTTTGAGCGTATTGGTCGAACAAGCAGCAGGAAACGGGAGCATCGTGACGCCAAGCAATAGAGACGTCATTTCAGTTACCTCGAAAAGCGAAAAGCCCCTCTAAAGAGAGGGGCTTTAGGCCGCGGACACCTCCGCTCCGCCCATATTCGCGACCCTCACCAAAAGGGGCGCGAAAGATGCCTCGCGGCGTATTCTAGTTCGGGTATGATCGCCCGTGAACGCCTATCATGCCGCCCGAAAGCGGGGAAGGAGCGCATCCAATCGCAGTAAAGAACTTTTCGTTGACGAGGCCTGGATGCGCGCCTGAAAGGCCGTCCCGAAGGCCGGCGCACAGGCCGGCCCATTTGTCGCGGTCCGACATGAACTTGAGAAGCGCGCCTTCGGCGCGAAGGATCCACCCACAAGCCATTCCCAAACCACTCTTCGCCTTCATTTCCTTTTTGATGAAGGCGGCGGGATCCTTGGCGACATCCTTCGGCATACGCCCGCCTATTCCTGCCTCGATGCATTTGGACAGCCTTGCGCCTCGCATGGATTCGTCGGCTTGAGCCGGTGAAAGCATCGTGAAACAGAATGCAGCGACGAGTGATAGGACAACGATGATTCTCATAACTTTCCCCCTTTCAGGTATAGGGATTTCGCCGACCTCCCAGCGAGGCCGGGTCGGTCGCCAAACAAATCCCAATTGTGAAGGGGTTCCTGCCTATTTCCGCAAGGAAGCGGTCTTGTATTCAGCAGGCGGCCCGACTTCAGGGCCTTGGGATTTGTTTGGCAAGAGCATGGTGGAAAATTAAACGGATTTTGTCAAGGGCTTTGTTTCGACAAAATTGAATCGTGGGCGGCGCGCCGGCCAGTTCGGCCAGAGCGGCTTCCCCCACGAGGTCTACGACGCCCTCCAGATCGGACAAGCGCACATCGAAGCGGCGTGTCGGGAGGTGGTGGGGTGAGGCCGTAACCTCCAACGAAATTCAAGAGATAAGAAGATCATCCATAGAGGCGGACTTTTTATAGGTTCGTCCCACAATTTGCGGATTGGTTCGCAATCTCGAAATATACTATACTACTAATCTGCTATTCTGTTGACAGCCACTATTTTCCACCATAAAATTCAACCAATCTTGAATTTCGTTTCATCTAAAAGGAGGACCCATAATGCAAAAACTGCGTCGGATAGAGATTGATTTTGATGTCCATAAGAAAATTGAGGAGGCGAGGCGGAGCTTCGATGATTCGCCCAACGCTGTTTTGCGTAGGCTTTTAGATATTATAGACGATGATCCACCAACATCGCAGCACCTTGCTCATGTAGACGACGGACAAATCTTGTCTGGTGAAAGCCTGGAATTCATGAGTGGACGCTCGTTATCGACTGATGATTCAGAACAGTCGTGGTGGGGTAAGGGCGTCACCTTGCCTCACGGAACGGAGTTACGGATGGAATACCGGGGACGCTTCTATACCGGCGTCATCGATAATGGCAGATGGATGGTGGAAGGCGAACGCTTCGGGAGCCCTTCCAAGGCCGCCGGCGGCGTCGCTCGCACAAAGGATGGGAAGCGTCCCCAGCTTAACGGCTGGATATACTGGCAAGTCAGGCAACCTGGGGATGAAGAGTGGATTCCCATTAGCCAGTTGCGTCCATCTATGTGAATAAGAAAATCTCTTTGTAAGGGTTGGCAAGGAATCATGCTTTCATGACTCATGTTCGAAGAAATGCAGGGTGGTATACGACGGGTCTAATTGTAGCGTTCCTTGCAATTAGTATGATCTGGTGGCTTTGGGATTGGTTGCGCAATATACAACATGGCTTTGAATCACCCTCAACGACGATTCGCAATCTCGGTTTGTTCCTCGCAGCGCCGATTGCGCTGTGGGTCGCCGTATGCGTGCTAACTGAAACCGATTTGGACGAAAACGTATCGAAAGCGGAAGTAAGCCGCATAAATTTTAAAGGAGTCCGAATATGACTGTATGTGTTGGTGTTAAAGTCTTTAACTGTATTGTATTCGCGGCAGATAGCGCTTCGACTATGTTAAGCGAACAACCTGGAACGATTGCAAATATATGGGAGCATGGCATTAAGGTTTTCAATCTACACAAAAAACTTCCTATCGTTGCGATGACCTCTGGGATGGGAAATTTTGGTCCTGCATCAATCAGTAATTTAGCTAAAGATTTAAGGTTGCTGCTAACAACAGATGGTGCTTATGGACTCGATATATATAATTATAGCATCGAGGAAGTCGCTGAAAAATCACACAAATTCTTCAAGTCAAAATATGAAGAATTAGACCCTACCCCGGTAAATTCCAATTTTATTTTCTGGATTGGCGGCTATGGTTCAAACGATGCTCAGGGAGAAATATGGGAACTTTCTATTCTGGATGGAGACGTAAAAGATCCGCTAATAATTTTGTCTCAAGATCAAACCGATGTAATTTGGGGTGGGCAAAAAGATGCGATAAATCGCCTAATATTTGGTTCCAATGTGGAAATATTGTATGGAGCTCTATCAAAACAAAATCTTCCCCCGACTAAAATAGAGGAAATAATTAATGACATTGATCTGGCTTCGAGGGCTCCTCTAATACATGCGGCAATGCCGGTACAAGACGCTATAAATCTAGCCGATTTTCTTGTAGACTTAACAAAGAAGTATTTTTCATTTCTGCCCTCAGCAAATATTGTTGGAGGAGAAACAGATATTGCGACAGTGACGAAGCATGAGGGATTCAAGTGGATCAAAAGGAAACATTACTATCCAGCATCTCTCAATCCTATGGAGACGGATCATGTCGGATAAGAATGAACAAATCATCAATCACAGGAAAAGAGATATTAAAACCCCTCCTCCTAAGCTTGTGTATCCTTATCAAAAAATGCAATCTGGCACGGCTTCTATAGGTTCTTCGATGAAAAAGAGCAAATAAATCAAGGGGGGCCTTCCGATGTGAGGGCCCCCTTTTATGCTTCCTAAAGTTTCAAACTGAGACACTGCCTACTTATGATGCCGAAACGGGCGAGCAACTGGTCTGGCGCGGAAAGCCCCTCAACGAATAATTTCCCACCCGCTCACGTCAGGATAAGTCCGCTGTTTTCAAAATGGCGGCTCGCGAGCCGCCCCTACGGGTTCATCAGTTCCGTTGCCACCCCCTCAACACCAGCTCGGGCGGCGTCCGCCCCGGTAGGGCAGGGCGTGGCCGGTGGCGAGGAGCAGCGTGGCGAGGTCGCGCCCGTCCGCGAGCCACACGCTTGCGATGACGCGGCGGGCGTACTTGCCGTAGCTGACGTTGATGAGCCAGACGCGCTCGCCGATGACGCCCCGCACGAACTCGCGCGCAGCGCGGCCCCGCCGGCGTTCGTAGTCGCCGCACCTCGCCCGTCGGCCGGTCTCGGGCGTGTCGACGCCCCGCACGCGCACGCTGGCCTGCGCGACGATGCCCGGCCAGGGCCTGGCCTCGACCTTGAAGGTGTCGCCGTCGATGACTCTCGTCACGCGCGCCGGCACGCGCTGATCGAAAGCCGCCGCATTGGCCGCGAACGCAAGGGCCAGGGTGATGATTCCGCAGGTGATGAGTCGGGTCTTTAAGCGCATCTCGGGTCTCCTCGTGTTCCTCGTGTGGTGCTTCGGGTTCTCTTCGTAGCAGACGGGTCGTTCAAAAAGAGTACAGGAGAAAAGAAGATTTGCGAACGGGGTTTTCGAGAGGAGGGTGGTTCTCCGCAGGGGCGGCCAATCCCTTCCGCAGCGTCGTCACGACCCCCGGCAGGCCAATTTTTCTTGCTGTTCACCCAGCGGCGAAGGCCGCCGCCTGCGATTCGGGAACGCCGTCAGGCCTTGCCTTTCCACGGGACGAGCGCCACTTCGATGCGCCGCATGAGAAGGTCGAAAACAAATGCGACCGCTCCGATCACCAAAATACCCAGGAACACGATATCGGTCGCCAGGAAGCGGGCGGCGTTCAGCACCATGACGCCTATCCCCGCCTTGGCCGCAACCATCTCGGCGGCGACCAGCGTCGTCCAGCCGAAGGCGATCGCGACCCGCATTCCCGTGAGGATCTCCGGCAGCGCCGCCTTGATCACGACCTGACTGATCACCTGCCGGCTCGTCGCGCCCATCGAATACGCCGCGTGTATCTGCTCGACCGACACCGAGCGCACGCCGGCGCGCGCGTTGATGGCGATGGGCGCAAAGCACGCCAGATAGATCAGGAAGAACTTGCCGGACTCCCCGATGCCGAACCAGATGATGGTCAGCGGCAGATAGGCGAGCGGCGGGATGGGACGGTAGAACTCGACCGGCGGGTCGAATACGCCGCGCGCGTATCGGCTCATCCCCATGGAGATGCCGATGGGCACCGCTGTGACTACAGCAAGGAGGAAGGAGCCGAAAACGCGGTAGAGGCTCCAGAGAATGTGCTCGTGCAGGGCGTGTTCGCTGAAGCCGTGGCAAACGGCCGTGGCCTCGTCGCGGGCGCCGACCGCAACCAGCAACTGTTCGAAATAGTAATTCGTGCACGCGATCTTGTTGAATTTCGAGATGACCATCTCGGGCGAGGGCAGGAACAGCGGCCGGATCAGTTCGAGCCGGGTCGCGACCCACCAGCCGCCCAGGATCAGCACGATGGTTGCGACGCTGATCGCCGTGCTGTTGCCGCGTCCCGGCACGCCGTACTGGTCTACGGTCTCCGTTTTACGGCGCCAGAAAATTCCGGTCTTCATAACGGCGACTCGCTGACCTCTTCACCGTAAATGATGGAAAGTACCTCTTCGCGCATCCTGATGAAATCCGGCGACGATTTGACCTGGCGCGCATCATCCGTTTCGAAATACTGTTTGTAGAAATCCAGTTCGTATTCGTGCGTGATGCGGCCCGGACGAGGCGACATCACTATCAGCCGGGTGGCCATGAACAGCGCTTCCTCGACGCTGTGCGTGATGAAAAAGACGACCTTCCGGGTCTTGCGCCAGACGTCGAGGATCAATTCCTGCATGTTTTCCCGCGTGAAGGCGTCGAGTGCGCCCAGCGGTTCGTCCATGAGCAGCATATCCGGATCGCAGGTCAGGGCGCGGGCCAGACCCACCCGCTGCTGCATGCCTCCGGACAGCTGGTAGATGGGGTAGTTCTCGAAGTCCGACAGACCCACCAGGGCCAGATTCTCCCGCGCTTTCGCCCTTCGCTCGGCGCTCGCCACGCCCTGGAGTTTGAGCCCGAACTCGGTGTTCTGGATGACGTTGAGCCACGGCAGCAGGGCGTGTTTCTGAAATACGACGCCCCTGTCCCGGCCCGGCCCGCTCACCGGGTCGCCCTTGTGCAGGATTTCGCCGGAAGTGGGCGGCAGAAAGCCGGCGATGACGTTGAGCAGCGTCGTCTTGCCGCAGCCCGAAGCGCCGAGTGCTACCACGAACTCGTTCTCGCGGAACTCGAAGTTCACGTCTTCGAGCGCCTGGACGCTGCCCAGCCCCTGCAGGGCGGGGAAGGTCATGCCGACGTGATCGAGGCTGACGACCGGAGTCATTGGCCTGCTCCGTTGCGTGATTGGCCGCGGGATTCGCGCACAGGCTGGCTCGTCATATCGACTTCGCGCGCCATCCCGAGACTGATTGCAGCCGTCCCGCGGCGTCTAGCAGCCGCCTTCCAGCGCCATTTTGGCGAATTTCGCCGTCGCCGAACCCGCGAAGCTCTTGGGCACTCTGTCGAGCTTGCCCTGTGACTTGAGGAACTCCGAAGTCGCTCTGAGCGCTTTCTGCACGCCGCCTCCGAGCCAGGTCGCCGAAATCTGCTCCTTCAGCGAAGGATAGCCGTAGAGAGCGAGCACGCCTCCGACCCGGACCTCATCGCCGGAGACCGAAGCGGCGATGGCCTTCGCGTTCGCCGTGCCCGGCCCGTATTTGCCCGGGTTGGCGCGGTAGTCCGCATCGGCCGACGCCACCATCTTCACCCACTGGCAGGCGAATTCGGGATTTTTCCTGGTGAAGTTCTTGTGCGCGACCATTGCGTCGAAGGTCGCCTTGCCCCAGTTGCTGAGATCGCCGGAGGTGATCAAGACACGACCCTTTTGCTTCATTCGCCCGAGAGCCGGATCCCAGACGAAACCGCCGTTGATGTCGCCGCGCTCCCAGGCCGCGAGCATATCCGGCGGCGACATGTCGATGACCTTGAGCGACCGGGGAGAAATGTTGAACTGCTCCAGGGCGAACATCATGTGGAAGTGGGTGGTGGAAACGAAGGGCACCGCGATCGTCTTGCCCTTGAGATCCTGGGGCGCCGTGATCGATTTGTCCACCACCAGCGCTTCGGCGTCGTTGATGTTGTCGTAGACGTATACGACATGGAGGTCGACGCCACGGCTGTAGCCCGCCGCCGTCGGCGACGAACCGCTGAGCGAGATGTCCACCGAACCCGACGCCATCGCGTTGATCACTTCGGTTCCGGAGGTGAATTTCACGAATTCGATGCTCTTGCCGCCGAGGCCCTTCGCCTTGATCTCCTTCATCTTCGCCTTCCACGGCCCGTAAAGGAGCTGATAACCGATCGTGACGTCGGCTGCGTGCGCGCCGCCTGAAATCCCGAGTAACGCTACGGCTAGAGCCAGGACGATCTTGCGCAGATGTAGCTTCATGGTTCCAGTCTCCTCGTTGTCTCTCGGGATTGGCCGCAAGATTAGACTGAAGGAATCATATCAGGTTGTCCGACCGTTCGCCACGATGCGCGTGAAGCCCCAGGAGCGCGGAGAATCCCGGGCGCGTCGACGCCCCGCACGCGCACGCTGGCCTGCGCGAGAATGCCCGGCCAGGGCCTGGCCTCGACCTTGAAGGTGTCGCCGTCAAACGTTTTCACTTGGAAGCATCCCCCTCGTTTGATTTGCGCAGAATAGCTGGAGCAATTCCGCTGGTTGTTTTCTTCGGAGCCACTTATCGGCGGGATTGCCCCTGTAACCTGTACCGTCCCACGTTGGAAATCCCCGCCCTGTGGTAACATGCAACGGAGCATTCATCATGACATTGGCGTCATTTTCGGGACTCATGAATGGAACCGCATAATTTCGTCTTCATCATGTCCGACGAGCACAACGCGCGGACCCTCGGCTGCTACGGACACGAGATCGTGAAGACCCCGCACATCGACGCCCTCGCGGCGTCAGGGACGCGCTTCACCGCCGCCTACACGAACTGCCCCATCTGCGTGCCCGCGCGGGCGAGCTTCGCCACGGGCCGCTACGCGCACGAGACCGGCTACTGGGACAACGCGCATCCTTATGACGGCCGTATCCCAGGCTGGGGGCACCGTTTGCAGGCCACCGGCCACCGGGTGGTCTCGATCGGGAAGCTGCACTACCGGAACACGACCGACCCCACCGGGCTGGACGCGCAAATCCTCCCCATGCACGTCAAGGACGGACGTGGCGACCTCGCGGGCGCGCTTCGCGCCGAGATGCCGCCCAAGACCGCCACCAGGGGACTCGCCGAGCAGCTGGGGCCGGGCGATTCGAGTGTCCTTCGCTACGACAGGCAGATCGCCGAGCGGGCCTGTAAGTGGATAGAAGAGGCGGGCGGGCAAGATGGCGAGTCGCCCTGGGTGCTGTTCGTCTCCTTTCTCGCGCCGCATTACCCGCTCGTGGCGCCGCCCGAGTTCTATGCGATGTACCCGGTGGAGGAGATGCCGCTGCCTCCGCCCAAATCCGCCAACGACCCGACGCACCACCCCTGGGTGCGCGCGATACGAAAGGCCTGGCCGTATGACGACTACATGGACGAGGAGAAACGCCGCGTGGCCGTCGCGTCTTATTTCGGGATGTGCTCGTTCATGGACGCGAACGTAGGCGCGGTGCTGGGCGCTATCGAGGCGGCGGGGCTCTCCGGGCGAACCCGCGTCGTCTACGCCAGCGACCACGGCGAGAGCCTGGGCAAGCGCGGCATCTGGGGCAAGAGCACGCTCTATGAGGAATCGGCCGCCGTACCGCTCGTGCTGGCGGGGCCGGACGTCCCCCGGGGAAAGGTACGCCGGACGGCCGTCTCGCTCGCCGACGCCTATCCCACCATCCTGGCCGCCGTTGGCGAGGAGCCCACCGAAGAAGAAAAGCGCGAACTGCCCGGCGAATCGTGGTTTGGCCTGGCGGACTCTGCGGATGATCCCGAGCGCGCCGTCTTCAGCGAATACCACGCGGCGGGCGCGCCCACCGGGGGATATATGCTGCGTCGAGGTCGGTACAAGTACATCCACTACGTGGACTTCGCGCCCGAGCTTTTCGACCTCGAAAGCAACCCTGAAGAAACGTTCGACCTCGCGCGGGAACCCGGCTACAATTCCCTTATCGAAGAATTCGAAACAGCGCTTCGGGGGGTCGTCGACCCCGAGGCCGCAGACAGAAAAGCCAGGGCCGATCAGGCGGCCCTGGTGGCGCGATACGGCGGGAGAGAGGCCGTCCTGAGCGGGGGCGGCTATTTCGGCTCTCCCACACCGACCGATTGATGGACCAACAACCACCAGACAGGAGGAAGCACATGAGAAAGAAACTTTTTGTCTTCGGCATCGCGCTCCTGGCGGCGATATGCGTCGCGGGCGCTTCGCTCACGCAAGCCGCCATGATCACCGAGCAGGAGAAGAAGCTCATCCGGGCGGCGAAAAAAGAGGGCGGCGTCGTCATCCTCAACCCGCTGTTCAGCGACCGGACTTCCAAAAAGATGGGCCCCGCCTTCATCAAGCGCTACGGCCTGGGGGACGGCTTCAAGTTCCGTAACGTGCGCAAGGGAACCGGCTCGACGGTCGCGCAGGTGCGCCAGGAGATCAAGGCGGGCAAGTTCACCGTGGACATCCACCTGGTGAGCGCGCCCGGGTTCTTCCACGCGGCGGTGAAGCGCGGCGCGTTCCTGAAGCTCGACAGCGGCAACTGGAAAGACCTCGTCAAGGTCGTGGAGGGGGCCGGCCAGTACCACAACTACCCCTACATCGTGACGCCGCTCGCCTACAGCTTCCAGCCCGTGTGGAACAGTTCGTGTCCGGGCATGAAGGACTTCAAGGTCACCTCGCTGTTCGACGTGGTCCACCCCTCGCTCACGGGCAAGACCATCGTGACCGACATCACCAAGAGCTTCACGACCACCAACACCGTCATCGGCCTGACCGAGGCGGGCGTGGACATGAGCGATTTCTGGAAACGGATGAAGGCCACCAAGCCCGTCGTCATGTTCCGCACCGAGCCGCGCATCCAGGCGGTGATCAACTGCGAGAGTCCGGTGGACATGTTCAACCTCACGGGACGCATCTACCAGAACGTCCTCAAAAAGCCGTCTCTCGCCAAGATCATCAAGTCCAGCCACTTCAAGGAAGGCCAGGTCATGCTCGGCAACCAGGCGGGCGTGATCAAGGGCTCGCCGCACCCCAACGCGGGCAAGCTCCTGCTCGAGTTCCTGATGAGCAAGGAAGGCACCGACATCTACGTCGGCAACGAAGCCATCTATTCCTTCCGGGAGAACTACACGCCGCCCGAGAACGTGCGTCCTTTCCTGATGGATCTCAGCAAGGTGAAGCTGATCGGTCTCAAGGACTGGGTCGCCGCCCAGCGCAGCTTCAAGGCAGTGCGCGGCGAGTGGCTCAAGGTGTTCAAGTAGGGTAGAAACCGCTTTGCGCCCGTCTGCGGTGAGACATTCCGCAGGCGGGCCGGGCGGATACCGTTCGCCGCACCACCACCTTCACACACGCATTTCCCCGCATTTGCCGTCGCCCGCATTTCGCGCCGATGCGGTATGCTGGAGAGGCCGCCCTTCGGCCTGCGGTTTTCAGGCGGCGGAAGGGTGCAGATCGCGGGGATCGGACTGCCGCTCCGGCTGGTCGCGGAAGGCGCATTTGCCCGCATTTGCCGTCCGCGCGGATTCGGAGGATTCCGGTATGATGGCGAAGCCGGGTGCTTCGTTCGAGAAAATGGAATTTCCGTAAAATACGATAAAATCAGATAAATTCACGGGGTTTTTCGATAAATTGAAGGGGTATTTCCGGGAATTATTTTCCTGGGAAGAGACGCATCCGGGTCGCGACGCAGGGGAATTCTGCCATGAAGCGGAACTCGCGCAATAACGGCAAATGCGCGGATTTGCGGGGAATTACCGAGATGAAAATCCCCCGGGCGCCCGCCCGGGGGCATGATGCGACTGGCTAGTTCTTGCTCAGGACGAAGACGCTCGAGACCGCGCCCGGCCCGCCCAGGGTGTGGCCGAGCGCCCGTTTCGCGCCCTTCACCTGGCGGTCGCCGCAGCGCCCAAGGAGCTGGTGCGTCAGGTCGGCGACCACGCGCGCGCCCGTCGCGCCGATGGGATGGCCGCAGCTTTTGAGGCCGCCCGAGGTGTTCACGGGCAGTTCGCCGCCGAGTTTGCTCGCACCGCTCTTCACGAATTCGGGGCCCTCGCCCTTCTCGACGAAACCTAAGTCCTCGTAGTTCAGGATCTCCGTAATCGTAAAACAATCATGCACTTCCGCGACGTCTATCTCCTCGAGCGGGTTCGTCACGCCGGACTGCTCATAGGCCTGGCGCGCGGCCTCCTGCGTGGCCTCGAAGCCGATGAAGCTGAACCTGGGGTTGAACGCCGTGGTGATGTAGCCCGTCGCACACGAGAGCCCCATGCCGTCGATCAGGACGTAGTCTTTCTTGTCGAAGCGCGCCTCGGCCAGCTCCGCCCGGCAGAGAACGACCGCGGCGGCGCCGTCCGTCGTGGGGCAGCAATCATAAAGCCCCAAGGGCTCCGTGACGGGCGGGGCCTTCAGGACCTGCTCCTTGGTGATCTCCTTCCGGAAGTGCGCGCGCTTGTTCAGGCTCCCGTGGTAGTGGTTCTTGACCGCCACCTCGGCGAGGTCTTCCTTGTCCGCGCCGAACTCCTCGAAATACCGCCTCGCCAGAACGGCGAAACTGCCCGGGGCCGTGCGGCCCTTCGAGTACATAGGGTGAAGTTTTTCAACGTGTTGCGCGACCAGGCTGCCCCGGGGCGGGACCTCGCGCATCTTCTCGGCGCCGACGGCGAGGACGACGTCGTGCATGCCCGAAGCGACGGCCATCGCCGCCATGCGGACGGCCTCCATGCCCGTCGTGCAGTAGTTCGCGACCCGCGAGACGGGCTTCGGGTAGAGGTTGAGCGCCTCGGCGAGCGAGGGTCCGCCCGTGCCGTCGAAGCCCCAGCCGAGCGGCAGATACGTGCCCAGCCAAGCGGCCTCGATATCCTCGCCGCTCACGCCCGCGTCCTCGTAGGCCTCGAAGGCGGCCTCCACCACGAGGTCGTTGTAGCTCTGCTCGAAGAGTTCCCCGAATTTCGTGATGCCCGCGCCGATGATGGCGACTTTTCCGGCGATGTTTCCGCTCATGGCCAACTCCTTGAAAAAAGAGGTTTTCCCCGGGGAAATATAAAATCCCTATTCGGCGGGGCGTAGTTTCCAGAAGTAATTATAATACCCATCGCCCTGATGGAGAAGCCTGAATGTGAGTTCGCACTCCATTCCGATGTGGACGTCGTCCTTCACCTGGTTCGTCATCTGGCCGTAAAACCGGCCGCCGCCATCGAGTTCCACCGTCGCCATCGTGATGAAGCCCTCGGGCGAGGGGGGCAGGTAATCGTGGATGAAGGTGAAGATTTTGCCCCGGCGGCCCAGTTTGCGCTCATCCCACTCATCCCGCGCGCCGCAGGCGTTGCAGACCTGCTGGCGGGGATACTGAAGCTCCCCGCAGACGCGGCAAACGCCGGCCATCAGGCGCATGGTCGCCCTGTTTTCCTTCCAGAGGATGCTGGGCGAGGTGAAGGGCTTGATTTCCTCTTCGGGAGACAAGCCGTTGAATTTCAACCATTGGCCGTAATTCGGGATGGGCCGCGCGCGCTCGACGGACCAGCCGACTCCCCGCTGTGATCTCAAGGAATGGACCTTGTCCGTCGCCCGGAGCAGGATGGCCTCGCCCCCGCTGCCATGGCCCGCGACGATGACGTGCTCGCCCGGTTCCGCGTTCTGGAGCGCATCGACGAGAGCGAGCAGGGGCGCCGCCGCCCCGGCGTCCCCCAGCCGCGCGATGAGGGGGTTTTCGGGATAAGCAGAGTCTGGAAAGCCCAGTTTTCGGGCGATGGCGGCGTGGGTGCGGGCGTCGGGGGCGTAGACGAGCACCCGCGCGATGTCTTCCCTCGTGGCGCCCGTCTGGCTGAGCAATCCCTCGACCGTGGCGACGCTCTGGCGAACGTAGCCGTAGTCCTGGATGAATTTGGCGTCACCGGCTGAGACGGCCCCCTCCCCCGGCAGCCGCCACCTGTCGATGAAATCCTCGGACCATGAGTAAATCGCCTCGATCTCTGCGGCGACGTCGTCTCCCTTGCCGAGCAACACCGCCGCCGCGCCGTCGCAAAGGCTTAATTCATCGGGGCTTCCCGGCAGGGATGGCCTTTTCTCCGCCGCCACAACGGCCGCCGATTTGGAGGAGCCTGCTTCTATGGCGTCACACGCGGCCTTGAGGGCGGACGTGCCCGCGCGCACGGAGCCGCCCGCATCCAAGGTGAAGAGTTTTTCGGGCAGATCGGCCGCCGCCGCGAGGACGGAAGCGTTTGATTTCTCGGCATATGGGTGAGACGTGGAAGCGAAATACAGCGAATCGACTTGGGAATCGCCCCAGCCTGCGGCGTTGATGAGCGCCTCCACTCCCATGGTGATGGAGTCTTCGTCGAAACCGGCCAGCGGGCGTGAAGCCCTCGGGCTGCCGCTGCCCCATACGGCCCGCACGGTGTCTCCGCCCAGCCGATGAAAGGGTATATATGCTCCCACACGTGTGATACCAGCCATTTCGCCTCCTTGAAGTTTTCTTCGGAAATCGGGGGACTTTTTCTCTTGTGTCGGCGAAATAGTCAAGCCGCGTAAGGGTTTCTGAGCTTTGCGGTTGTGCGGTACCTGATTTCTCGATTTTACTTCTCGCGCGCCTTCTCCTCACGGCGGAATTCTTCTATGATGCGGGTGCCCGCCAACTTTTGTTCTCAACTGGAGAGGGGATGAATGAAACTTCACGTTGAATACTGCGAAAAGTGAAACTACGGGCCACGATATGAGCAGTTGGCTCAGGAATTGAAAAAACATTTCCCGGATATGGAAATCGCCGGAAACGAAGACGGAAATTTTCGCGTCGGCTCTTTCGAACTGGTGCTCGACGGCGAACTTTTGTGGTCGAAACTCGATTCAGGCAACTTTCCCACGGAAGAAGAAGCCGTCAATCTCATCGGGGAGCATGTGAAAGCATGACTTTCGAGGGCGAGGTGGTCTCGGTACATATCGCTTCGGTGGGCGGTGAACCCATGATGGAGGTCGCCCAGGCGCAAGTAGTTGCAGGATCAGGACTTGCGGGGGATCGCTACGCCGAGGGCGTGGGCACGTATTCCAAGAAACAGGGGCCCGATCGCGAGGTCACGCTCATCGAAATCGAGGCGATCGAGGCGCTTGCGCGTGATCACAATATCCATCTCGACGCGGGTCAGAGCAGGCGAAACATCCTGACGCGAGGCGTACCGCTCAATCACCTGGTGGGGGCGGAGTTTCAGGTGGGGGATGTGAAGATGCGCGGCGTTCGCCTGAACGAGCCTTGCAGGTATTTCGAGAATCTGCTGGGGATAGATGGCCTGCACGATGCGCTCATCAACCGCTCGGGGCTGAACGCGCAAGTGTTGAGCGAAGGCTCGATTCGCGCAGGCGACGTCATCAAACGTATCTGACTGTTTTTCCACGAGAAGGCCTTATGTCATTTCCCATCGTACAGGTGGATGCGTTTACAGATACGCCTTTTTCGGGCAATCCGGCCGCCGTCTGCATCCTGCCGACGCAAGTGGATGAGGGGTGGATGCAGCGCGTGGCGGCGGAGATGAACCTCTCTGAAACCGCTTTCGTGGTGAAACAGGAAGACGGCTACGGCCTGCGATGGTTCACGCCCGCGAGCGAGGTGGACCTTTGCGGCCACGCCACGCTTGCGAGCGCCCATGTTCTTTGGGAGAAGGGGCATCTGGGTTCCGATGAGACGGTCATCTTCCACACGAAAAGCGGGGTTTTGACCTGTGAACACAAAGATGAATGGATAGAGATGAATTTCCCCATCAGCCGAGAGTCTCCCGCAGCGCCTCCTGACGCCCTGGTGGAGGGTCTTGGTCTTATGCCCCGCTATGTAGGGAAAAACGAGTTTGATTATTTCGTGGAAGCCGACTCCGAGGAGGCGATCAGGGCCCTGGCGCCGGATTTCCAGCTTCTCCAGACGGTTTCCATGCGCGGCTGCATCGTCACGGCGCGATCCGATGACCCCCGATACGATTTCGTGTCTCGATTCTTCGCACCCGGGCTCGGCGTGAACGAAGACCCTGTGACGGGTTCCGCCCACTGTTGCCTGGGGCCGTTCTGGGCGAAACACCTTAGAAAAGAAGAACTTACGGCCTATCAGGCATCGGCGCGAGGCGGGGTGGTGCGTATGAGAATTCTGGGAGACCGCATCGTCCTGAGTGGTAAGGCCGTAACCGTCCTCCAGGGAGATTTGCTCTAGTCGTCCGGCAGTCGGATAGTCATTTACACTTTCCTTCGCCGAAAAACAGGATAACGTCTGGTTGTAACTGAGAGAAATCCGGGGCGGGCAACTCTCTTGCGCCTCGGCGCCTCAAAAGCTATAACGAGCGGCTTGAATCGCGTGTTCGGTGATTTGAAATTATTGTTCTTATGGTCATTTTCATTTGCTAGGAGATGATAGATGAGTATTGCTTTTGACGCCCAGGCCGTGGGCGCGGATCGTTTGGAAGAGATTCCCTTCTCGGGCATTCGCAAGGTCTTCGACGCCGTGGCGAAACTCGAAAACGAGGGGCGTGACGTCATCCACTGGCAGATCGGCCGCACCGATTTCGATACGCCCGGGCACATCAAGCAAGGGGCCGCCGAGTCCCTCGCGCGTGGTGACGTACACTACGCTCCCAGCACGGGGGTTCCCGCCCTGAGAAAGGGTATTGCATACAGAACGGAAATCGACACCGGCGTGGAGGTGAACCCCGATACGCAGGTGATCGTCATGGCGGGAGCGAACGAGGGCATCATGGTTTCCATGCTGGCGCTGGTCGATCCGGGCGACGAGGTGATCATCGCGCAGCCGAACTGGCATCACTATAAGTCCTGCACGGCGTTGGCGGGTGGCGTGCCCGTCGAGGTGATGACGAAAGAAGAGAACGACTTCGCGTTGCGCGCCGAGGACATCGAGGCGGTTCTGACGCCCAAGACGAAACTCGTTTGTCTCACTTCGCCCGGCAACCCCACGGGTTGTACGATCCCCGAGAGTGAACTCAAAAAAATCGCCGAACTGGCGGTGCAGCGCAATTTCATGGTGATGAGTGACGAGATATATGCGCGCATATATTACGGCGATGCGCCATGCGCCCCGAGTATTTTCTCACAGCCCGGCATGGCGGAGCGTACGGTAATTATCAACGGGTTTTCGAAATTCTACAGCATGGACGGCTGGCGCCTGGGCTGGACGGTGGCGAGCCCCGAGATTACCCGCCACCTGCTCAAGATCCGCCAATACACCACCGTGTGCGTCAACACGTTCATTCAGCATGGCGCGGCGCGCGGCGTGCTCGAGGATCAGGCGCCCATGGAGGCGATGACGAGTGAATTCGACAAGCGGCGGCGCGTGATATCAGAAGGGCTGCGCGCCATAGAGGGCGTCACGCTGGCGGAGCCTACGGGCGCATTCTATGCTTTCCCGAACGTGAAGGTTTTTGGGGAAACCTCGGGCGAGGTGGCGGACTACCTTCTGAACGAGCACGCCATCGCGACGGTGAACGGCGCTGTTTTCGGCGGCGAGGGATACATCAGAATCGCCTATTCGTGCTCGACGGAAGAGTGCGAGCGCGGCGTGGAGCGTCTGGCCGTAGCGTTGGAGCAGCTTCGTAAAGGCTAGGTTGAAACGGTTGCATCCCCATGTGATTCAGAAACACCCCCTCAAGCGGTGGGGGTGTTTATTTACCCGGGTTATCCAAATGATGCCTCATCAGACTCTTCCGTAATCATCTTCTCGTCGTTCGACGTCGTCCTCGCCGAAGTAGGCGCCGGTTTGCACCTCGATGAAAATGAAGGGCGAGTCTTCTTCGTTTTGAATCCTGTGCCATGTACCTTGTGGGATATCGATGCTCTCGCCGGCGGAAAACGCGATTTCTTCTTCTTCGCGAATGACGACGGCTTGTCCGGATATGGCGTGCCAGTGCTCCGATCTGCGCATGTGGCGCTGCAGGCTGAGGCGATGGCCCGGATGAACGACGACCCGTTTGACCTTATGGTCCACCTCATCGGCCAATACGGTGAAATACCCCCAAGGCTTAAGTTCTGTTTTATCCTCGGGCATCCGGTTCCTCAAAGAAAAAACGGCGCCTCGGGACGAGGCGCCGCCTATCGTATGGTGAAACGTTACTCCGGCTTGTTAGTGGCAGGGGAAGGCGAATGCATGCCGGGTGTCGTGAGCGGCGTCATGAACGAGTTGCGGTTGGGCGAAGCCCACGCCGTAGAGAATGAATATGCCGAGAACGATCGCCAGGATGGCCGGCTTGACGGCCGCCATGCGCTGGATGAGGCCACCCGATATGACTTGTTGATTCACCGCGCTCCCGTGTAAAGCCATCGAACCACTCCTCTAGGTTATTGCCACACTCCCAAGTATGCGGGAGATATTATCATATTTTTCCGAGAAGTCACTCCACGCGCCGGTCTCGGCCTCCCCGGAGAAATTCGGGCTAATCGTCGATGATGGCCACCGCCCGACACCAGGCGCCGCTTGCGCGCTCTATCTTGATGGGGAGCATCGAGACGGTGAACCCGAACTCGGGGAGCTTATCGAGATTCATAAGTTTTTCCGCGTGGATGTACTCTTTTTTGCGGCCCAGGAAATGACTGCCGAAGAAATCTTTCGTGTTTCCCTGGCGTCTGAGTTCGGTCATCCTGGAGACGGGTATGTCAAAGCCCCATGCATCTATCCCCATCACCTTGATCCCCTGATCGACGAGCCATTCCGTGGCGTCGACGCTCATGCCGGGGTGGGTTTGTTCGAAATCGGGGGTGTAGAGATACTTCGTGGTGTGATCGGTTCGGATGAGGACGATATCCATCGGCTTGAGGGAATAGCCTTTCTCTTCCAGGCCCGCCACTTTCTGCTGCGTTTCCTCCAGCGTGATGTTGTGGCCGCGCTCGGCGTCATGAAAGTCCAGCACCACCCCGTCACTCACGCACCATTCGAGGGGTACGAGGTCAATCGTTTTCGAGGGGTTCCCCTCACATTCGGGGCCGTAGTGGTACGGAGAATCGAGGTGCGTGCCGCTGTGCGTGCTGATGGCCGTGATGTTTTCAGTCGCGCAGTGCATGTGGTCGGGAAAATAACTGGTGTCCGGAAACTTGTATGATTTGGCTCGCATGCGGGCAAGCTCGGTGTGGTTCACGTACTGGATGGCGGCCGGATTGTTCTCCATGGGCGCGTTTTGAAGGGGAACGCTTAAATCTACGATTCTGCGGGCCATTCTTAGATACTCCTTACGTATTTGGTTTCGGGTGTAGGCCGCCCGGTGCCTGACGGTTTCGGGTTACTTCTCATCCAATTTCAGGCCCGGCGGCGGGGCGGCGGCCTTCTCTCCGCGCTTGAGCAGGGGGAAGACCTCGTTCGCGGCGATTCGAGCCGCCTGAAGCATATACGGCATCCCGCAGTAAGTGGCCATCTGGATGATGACTTCCATGATCTCACGCTTCGTCGCCCCGCAGTTCCACGAGGCCTGAATGTGGGTGCGCAGTTGCGGATGCGCGTTGGCCATCACACATGCGGCCACGGCGCAAAGTTCCCTGGTTTTATGGGACAGGACGTTTCGATCATAGAGCCCGCCGTAGCAGAAGTTCATGAAAAGCTCCATGAATTCCTCATCCGCCCATTCGGCCATGTCATGACCGATACGCTCGGTGAATTCCTTGGTCCACAGGTGTGTGCCGCGCTTGAGGGCTCTCGCGGGAATTTTGGGTTTTCGTTTTGGAGGCATCGTATCTCCTTCAGTGGATTGATCCCGGAAAAGGGCTTGTTCAAAAGAAATTGAATCGAATTGGCGGAATTGCTAGCACGCGCGAAATCGCCTGTCAAACCGAAGCGGATAGGTACCGGGAAGGTGTAATTAACGTTCGGGTAATACGGTCGAAACGATTTTGAAATACTTCTCACCTAAAAGATGTAGATGATACTTCGCAAACGTAAACTCTCGGAATCACTAAAACGTATCGGAGGAAGGGGCATGAGAAGAAGGGGGCTCTGCATTGCGGCGGCGTTGGTCTTCGCCGCGGCGGTTTTGTCCTTCGCCGGCAACGGCTGGGCGCAGGATGTCAAGGCCATGGCAAAGAGCTTGGCGGATTTGCAAGTCGCGGCGGACACTGTTTGGGTGATGGTGGCCGGCTTTCTGGTGTTTTTCATGCACGCAGGCTTTGCGATGCTCGAATCGGGGCTTTGCCGGGCCAAGAACACCGTCGCCATTCTTTATAAGAACTTCGGTGTCGTCGCCGTCTCGTCCCTGGCATTTTGGATATTGGGTTTCGCCCTCATGTTTGGCGATGGCAGCTCGATATTCGGGACGAACGGTTTCTTCCTTTCGGGGGCGGACAACAGCCCGGCCACGGGCGATGCGTACAAAGGTGTTTTCTCATCCCTCAATTGGACGGGCGTGCCGCTATACGCGAAGTTTTTCTTCCAGCTCGTTTTCGCGGCGACGGCTGCGACCATCGTTTCGGGTTGTGTGGCCGAGCGCATCAAGTTCTCTTCTTTCATGATCTTCAGTTTCCTGCTCGTCGCCATCATCTATCCCGTCCAGGGCCACTGGATCTGGGGTGGCGGCTGGCTGGGTGGAATGGGGTTTCTCGATTTCGCCGGCTCCACCGTGGTTCACTCCGTAGGCGGCTGGGCTGGGCTCGCCGGAATCATCGTTCTTGGCCCCCGGCTCGGCAAGTATACGTCCGCCGGCCGGATGCAGGCGATGCCGGGTCACAACATGCCGCTCGTCACCTTGGGTGGGTTCATATTGTGGCTCGGGTGGTTCGGGTTTAATCCGGGCAGCACCATGGCCGCCGACGCAGGCGCCATCGCGCGCATCGCCGTGACGACGAACCTCGCCGCCTCGGCAGGCGTCGTGGCTTCGAGTATCACGTCGAGGACCATGTTCGGCAAAGCCGATCTTTCCATGAGTGTGAACGGCGCGCTTGCAGGGCTGGTTGCCATCACGGCGCCATGCGCAAACGTCACTCCGCTGGGGGCTGTGATTATCGGTCTAATCGCAGGTTTCATCGTCTGTATCGCCGTTCCGTTCTTTGACAAAATCAAGATTGACGATCCTGTCGGCGCCGTTTCTGTTCACCTGGTATGCGGCATATTCGGGACGCTTGCGCTCGGTTTATTCGCCGCGCCTTCCATTGACGACGGCGTCGTGGGATTGTTCTACGGCGGCGGCGCAGGGCTCTTCATCAAGCAGCTTGCAGGCGTCGTCGCGGTCGGTGTGTTTACATTCGTCTTGTCCCTCATCCTTTGGCAGGTTGTGAAAGCAGTAATGGGTGTTCGCGTTTCCGCGGAAGACGAATCGGCTGGTCTCGACATCTCCGAGCACGGCATGGAGGCCTACGCGGGCGAGAGGCTGGGTTGATTCAAGCGCGAGGGGATTTTTACTGGATGAGTCCATCCGTCATCTTGAGAGGAATGAACGATGCGTTTAGTCACGGCGATTATTAAGCCATTCAAGCTGGAAAGTGTGAAAGAAGCGCTGGGAGATGCCGGCGTGACGGGCATGACGGTCACCGAAGTGAAGGGCTTTGGCCGTCAGAAGGGACACACCGAACTGTATCGCGGCAGCGAGTACGTGGTCGATTTCCTGCCGAAGATCAAGGTCGAAATATTGACGCAGGACGACAACGCCGATGCCATCGTCACTGCGATTTGTGATGCGGCGAATTCGGGACAGATAGGCGACGGAAAAATATTTGTCCAGGCCGTGGAAGATTGCGTGCGTATACGCACCGGTGATAGAGGCGATGGTGCCATCTAAGTTCTGCACCTGAGGAGAATAGTTTCAATCGTGGAGCGGGGACGATTGTTGGAAAGACTTTACGGTCTTTGAAACCTGGCTTCAGGTCGATTTTTAGAAAAATGAACCCTCGGACCTTCAAAGAACCGGCTCTATTTGTTGTTAGGGCCGGTTTTTTTCGCTCGCGAATCTGAAAGAACTCAAAATATTTCAAACGAAATTTTCAATATATCCTCAGAAACGTCTGTTTATATTGATTTTCATGCCCATTTTTATATTTAGGCATACCTAAAAATATATTAAACATAGGTTGACTTTATTTTTGAAATCAAAATAAAATTGTTGTGGTGATGGTTTTTTGGGAGAACCGAAAACATGAAATGCGGCCTCAAAACGCCCGGGGCGAGGCTTGCTCTGCGGTTGAAACATTCCTTGACGATATCGGCATGGCTTCTGGCTGCTGCTTTGCTGGTGATGAGTTTCCGCCCGGCTTCGGCGCACATCGTCCCTCCCGAGGAATTACACCCCGTTGCCGAAAGTTATCGTCGCACCAGTTTCATCCTGAACCTGAATCCCGTGCTATGGCCGCAGGTGTGGTCCGATTTGAAGCGTATCGAAGCAGCGCTCAGGGTAGTGAACTCTCATGGCGCGCAAAAGCTCTCGGAAGAGCTGATCATTGCCAGGCGCGTGGCCCAGCCCGTGGCGAGAGGCGATGAAGAGCCGGACATGGTCGCCGCGCGCAAGAGCGGGAGTCGTCTGGTTTTCTCGCTGGCCACGCGGGGAGTTGCTTCGCTATTGATCTCTCATCTGGACGGGTTCAAGTCGGATTTGAACAGAACCGAGGTGAAAAACCGCCTGAACGAAGCGCGGAGAGTTTTCCAGGCTTTCGCCGAAACCTTGCCGCACCTGGACCCTGAAGCCTGGAAGAGGATGCAAATCCATTGGCTCGAAGCGAGTTCCCATCTCGGGGCGGCGGGTGTGATGGGCGTCGGCGCCCGCCCGATGAATCTGGGAAAAATTCGCGAGAACACCGCGTTCATCCGCCGGTATTTCCATTTGAATTTTTCCGGGTTCCAGACCGGGAAGGAGCACAGGCTCCTCCCCCGTCCGGTGGTGAGCAAAACGTATGTTGAAACGGCAAAAGTGCCGTGGCGTTTGCCGCCCGGCTCCGACATCAACAAGCAACTCCCGCGTCCCAGACAAATTCTCGGAATGGCGGAGCGCGGGGCGAGCGAGGCGGAAACCTTTCTCATCGCCCTGGGTGATATGGCTTTCGACAGCGCGGAGATTTTCGGCGAGCCCGCGCTCAGCTTAGGCGTCAGTTGCAATACTTGCCACAACAAGGGGGTGACGAATCCCAAACTCTTCATCCCCGGCCTTTCCAGGGAAAAGGGCGGGATGGACGTGTCGAACAGCTTCTTCGCAGGGCACGCCAACAACGGTCTGCACGATCCATTGGACACACCCGATTTGCGGGGCATTCGCTTCACCGCTCCATACGGCAGAAACGGGCGTTTCGCTTCGCTCAGGGAATTCGTCCGAAACGTTATCGTGAACGAGTTCAACGGCCCCGAGCCCGACCCGATGATCATGGACGGGATGATTGCCTACATGAACGAATTCGAGTTTTTGCCGAACCCGAAGCTGAAAAAAAGCGGGAAGCTCAATGCCGGTAAGGTTCCAGAAACAGCTCTTCGGGGCGAGAAGATATTTTACCGGAAATTCCCGCAAATGATGGGCGGCATGAGTTGCGCGAGTTGCCACATTCCCAACGCGAACTTCGTGGATCACAAACGCCACAACATCGGCTCCACGGGAGGTGGGAACCAGCCCTTCCACGTGGGCGGTCTGGATACGCCCACCCTGCTCTCGTCGAAATTCACGGCTCCTTATTTCCACGACGGGAGCCTCCCCACCCTGCGGGCGGTGAGCGAATGGTTCAACAGGCAATTCAATCTGGGATTGAGCCGAGAAGATATTGTCGATCTCACTTCGTATCTCGAAGCCGTGGGGGATGGCGTCCAGGGGATTGAGGACACGGTTTACACGCTGGAGTCGGAGTTGGAGGAGTTCAAGTTTTTCCTCTCCACGTATGAGCGGTTGAAACAGAGAAAGAAAAAAGAATTGATCACCGTCTTGCTGAAAACAGTGGTGCGTGAAGTGCAGGCCCACAAGTGGGATGTTCAGGACAAGGGGAATCTGCCGATTCTCAATGAAATGGAAAAGAAGCTGAATGAGGCCTTGAGAGCTCATCTCGCCGGCGACGTGAAGATGACTGACGGCAAAATCGCGGCATATCACGCGCTTTATCAGGAAAACCAGGACAAACTGAAATGAGCAGAGTCATGCGTTTCATCCGGGTATTATCGCCGAAAGCGCCGGGGTTGTTTCTACCAGTGGCGTCTCTCCTCGTTTTCTCCATGTTCTTGTTCGCTCCGGTTCCCGTTCACGCGGGCGGTAAGGAGCTTCGGGTCGCGTTCATTCCGTTGGAAAATCCCGAGAAACTCATCAGCAATGTGAAGCCGGCGATGAATTTCCTGGAAAAAGAGATGGGGCGCAAGGTTCGCTATTTCATCACATTGAATTATTCAGCCGCCGTGGAGGCCATGATCTCGAAAAAGGCGGACGTTAGCTTCATGTCTCCGCTGCCCTATGTGCTGGCGAACAAGTATTCGGGAGTCGAGGCGGTTCTCGGGGAGATATACGACGGAAAACCCTACTACTATTCCAGGATATTCGTCCGCAAGGGAAGCGGCATCAAGAGACTGTCCGATCTCAAGGGGAAGACCATTGCTTATGTCGACCCGATTTCGAGTTCGGGGTTCATGTACCCCCACGACATTTTCGTTCGCGCTGGACTGGTGAAAGGGGGACTGGAAAAGCCCGAAGGCGAATTTTTCCGAAGAGTTTATTTCGCAGGCGGGGATCAGCAGGCGATCAACTCGATGGTCGGCGGCTTCGTCGACGCCGCCGGCGTCAGCCAATACGCCCTCAATCTCCTCCGACCCGAGCAGCGCGATCAAGTCGTCGCCATTGCGCAGTCGGCCAGAATTCCCAGCCACAACGTAGTGGTGCGCAAAGGGCTGGCCCCTGAAATCAGGCAAAAATTCATCGCGGCGATGATGAAGATGAACCAGCCCCGGAATCGCGGTTTGCTGCGGGCTCTTTACGGAACGGATGGTTACGTCAGAGTCGGACACAGCCGTTATAAATCGGTTGCCGACATGGCTCGCAAGTATGGTTTTCTAAAGGAGTAGAAAATGCCGAAAGAGGTGGTCATCCAAATCGAAGATGCACGCGTTGAGATGGGCGGGCGGGCGATTCTTTCCCTTGATCATCTCGAGGTCTCTCGTGGAGAGAGGGTGGCCATCATCGGCAACAGCGGTTCCGGCAAGACGACTCTCATGAGAATGCTGAAAGGCTATGTGCCTTGCCAAGAGGGCAAGGTGGTCGTGATGGGAGATGTTTTCCCCATCAAGGATACGCAAAAGATGAAAACCCACCATCGCCATATCGGCATGATTCATCAGCATTTCGATCTGATAGGCCGGGAAACCGTCTGGCAAAACGTCTATCACGGAAGGCTCGGTTACGTGTCATTGCTCAAAAGCGCGTTGGGAATCTGCTCGGAGCGAGATTTGCAAATCTGCGCACAGGCCATTCACGAGGTGCACCTAGAGGACAAGCAACGCCGTTTCGCCCGCACACTCTCCGGCGGGGAGCAGCAGCGCGTGGCCATTGCCCGGGCGTTGGCGCAGGAGCCGACGATTCTGCTGGCCGACGAGCCCGTTTCGAGCCTGGACCCGGCATTGGCCGAGGACATCATGGATCTTCTCGTGTCGGTATGCGACGCCTATGAACTCACGCTCATCATGAGTCTTCACCTTCCCGAGCTTGCGCGGAAGTATGCGGATAGAATCCTCGCGATGAAAAACGGAAAAATCATGTGGGATGGTTCTTCGGATTCCCTCTCGAATGATAGGATATGTGAAATCTACGAGTTCATGGGAACGAACGGAGTCGTGAATGGCAACGGAACGAGAGCAAGCAGAAGCGCTTTCACCTGGCCGTATGGCTGGCAAGGCCAGCCTCTTCCTGGCGGTTAGCGCACTCTTATTCTGGTCTTTTCAGGGTTCTGAGTTTTCACCCGGGCAATTCTGGCGCGGGATTCCCCAACTCTTTCACTTCTTTGGCCGGATGACGCCGCCGGATTGGTCGGTCTGGGACGTTCTGCTGACCTCGGCTGTCGAAACGCTGCAAACCACCATTGCGGGTACTTTTCTGGGCGCGTTGTTCGCCTATCCTTTGGGCGTGCTCGCCGCATCGAACTGGACGCCTGTCTGGGTGCATCTGCCCATCAAGGCGTTCATGGCGTTCGTCCGATCCATCCCCTTGCTGCTCCTCGCATTGTTGTTCGTCTCCGCTGTGGGGCTCGGCCCTTTTCCCGGCGTGTTGGCGCTGGCGGTGCACTCCGTCGGAGTGCTTGGCCGGTTCGTGGCGGAGGAGATCGAGGCGACCGACCCGAAACCCCTGCTTGCGTTGCAGGGCACGGGCGCATCTTCCCTTCAGATCATTCAACACGGCCTCATTCCCCAGGTTTTGCCGCAGATGGTCGCGCATCTGGCCATACGTTTCGAGATGAACCTTCGCGATTCCACGATTCTGGGTCTCGTCGGCGCGGGGGGGCTGGGGTTTTACGTGTTCTTGTATGTGAAGCAGTTTCAGTGGCAAAAATCAGGCGTGCTGGTGCTGGCCATTATCGCCCTGGTTTTCGCAGGAGAATTCGCCGCATGGCAGGTCAGGAAACGATTGATTTAGCCGGGACGTTAGCTGGAGTCGAGTGATGGTAAACCCCGCTCTGCCCGCGGAGCTTTCGGCCGGGCCGAAGCAGGAGGAACAGGTATGGATACGCTGATTGATCTCCTGAAAGAGACAACTACGAAATTTCCCGACTCGGTCGCTCTGGAAGGCGATGTGGAAGGACGCGGCCGGGTGACACTCACGAGAAGGCAGTTGTGCGGAAAAGCAGCCGCTCTGGCGCGCGAGTTGATCGATGCGGGCGTGTTGCCGGGCGATTTCGTCGCTCTGCTGGCGCCGAATCAACCCGAATGGGGGGTGGGGTATTACGGGGCGCTACTTGCCGGCGGCGTTCTCGTGCCCCTGGATGTGAATTTGAAAGAAGGAGAGCTCGCGAACATCCTGGAGAAAGCCAGGCCCGTATGCCTGGTTACGGACGCGAGCGAACAAGAACGAGCCAGTGTTCTGGTGGATGGCCTCGCATCGAATTGCGCGGTGTTGCGAATCGATGAGGAGAGAGAGCCTGAAGCTGGCGTTTCGCTCGATGCGCTACCGGGCGCGGAACGTGGCCCGGACGATCTTGCGCTGGTGTCGTTTTCATCGGGAACGACTGGAACGCCCAAGGGCGTGATGCTCTCTCACGGGAACATCACTTCCAACGTGCGCGCCGCCCTCGAACCATTTCTTGTCGGGCAAGACGACGTTTTTCTCTCGATTCTGCCGCTTCATCATATGTTCGAGAGCACGGGCGGTTTCCTGATTCCGCTGGCGGCCGGCGCCCGTGTGCATTACCTCTCATCGTTGAATCCTCGCCTTCTCGTGGAGGCCATGCAAAACGAGGGCATCACCATCTGCCTGATGGTGCCTGCGCTGGCGCGGCTCATCCACAAGCGAATCATGTCAAACGTGGAATCGCTGAGCGGTGCGAAGAAACTCATCTTCAAGATGCTTTTCGGGATTTCCGGTATTTGTCTCTCCATGGGTCTTCGCGTCGGGGGATTGTTGTTTTCCAAGGTGAAGAAAAATCTCGGCCCGAATCTGCGCTATTTCGCGAGTGGAGGAGCCGCGCTCGATCCCAAGATCGCACGCGATTTGCTCATTTTTGGGATCGAGGTACTCCAGGGGTATGGCTTGACGGAAACCTCTCCAGTCGCCCATGCGACTCCGCCGGGTGCACCGAACAGAATCGGAACCGTCGGCCCGCCGATTCCGGGGGTAGAGGCGCGGATCGTACCCGTGGAGGGTGCGGATGAGGGAGAAGGGGAGATCCTCATACGCGGGCCGAACGTGATGCAGGGCTACTTCGAAAACCCGGAACTGACGGCGGAGGTCTTGCGGGATGGGTGGTTTCATACGGGAGACATCGGTCGCCTGGATGCGGACGGCTACCTCACGATATGCGGCCGATCCAAGAACGTCATCGTCTCCGAAGCGGGGAAAAACATCTATCCCGAAGAGGTGGAAGAGCAGCTTCTCGAGAGCGAATGGTTTCAGGACGTATGCGTCATCGGGCGCAAAACATCCCGAGGTGGCGAGGAGGTTTTCGCCGTCGTAGTGCTCGACCCCGAAGCCGACCTGCCGCAAGAAGACGAGAAGCGAGCTGCTTTGGCCGATTCCGAACTCAAGCGTTTCAGCGCACACCTTGCGGATTACAAGAGGGTGGCCGGGTTTTTCCTCTGGCCCGAGGAGGAGTTGCCCAGGACCACCACGCGCAAACACAAGCGAGAGGACATCAAGGCGATATTGTGTGAGCGGCCAGAATTCTCCGCGGATGATTTTTGATTGCCTGATGTGGGTGATAGATTCGTGTGCGTTTTTTGATTTGTGGTGTTACTCCCTTATCAAACCCGCGGCGGAACAAAGCATTCATGCCTGAACGGAATAGCCGCCCAAGCCCATAAGCGCAGGTTCGGGCGATGGATTGGTTTATCGCTCTTGTTTGTGATATCTACCCTTCATTGAACACATTTTCTATACCTTCAAAGCTTTTCCCTGAGGATTCGTTTAAGACGACTGGGCGGGATGAGGAATAGTGTCCATGAATTCCAGTGACAGTTCGCAATCGATCAGAGACGCCTCTTTGGCGCTGCTGCCATGGCTTTCCGAGACCAGGCGCACCATTCACATGAATCCTGAACTCGGTTACGAGGAGCATGAAACCTCCCGCCTCATCGTGGAGAACCTCGAGAGATTCGGGCTCGAGGCGCATGCCGGTATCGCGGAAACAGGAGTTGTCGGCCTACTCGAGACCGGGCGCCCCGGCCCCACCATCGGTATTCGCGCCGATATGGATGCGCTATCCATCGACGAGTCCAACGACGTGCCCTACAAGAGCCGCCGTGCGGGGAAGATGCACGCCTGCGGCCATGACGCTCACGTGAGTATGCTGCTGGGCGCGGCGCGCCTGCTTTCCGAGAATAATAACTTGCTCGATGGACTGGGCGGCAACGTCAAATTCATCTTCCAGCCGGCGGAAGAGGGCAAGGCCGGCGGCAAGCGAATGGTGGAAGAAGGCGTTCTGGAGGAACCGCGTGTGGATCTCCTCATCGCGGCGCACGTATGGCCCGACATGCCGGCAGGTTATATCGGCACGCGCTCGGGGCCTTCGCTGGCGGCGGGGGACAGACTCCAGATTTACGTGAGAGGCGAAAGTTCACACGCGGCGTATCCTCATAAATCCAAAGACGCCCTGCTGGCCGCCTGCCATCTGGTGACTTCGCTTCAAGGCATCGTGAGCAGAAATGTTGGTCCTTTCGAGTCCGCCGTTCTCTCCATCACGACATTCGAGTCCGGCGTTGCTTTCAACATCGTGCCGCGCGATGCGAGAATAAAAGGCACTATCCGCACGCACGATCCGAAGGTCAGAGAGAAGGTGGCCGACCGCGTGCGGGCAGTGGCGCGCGGAGTGGCAGAAGCCTTCGACGTGGAAATCGACCTGGAAATCACGCCTGGATATCCTGCTCTGGTGAACCACGAGGCGGCCACCGCACTCGTTGAAAGTGCGGGGGCTCAGGTTCTCGGCGCAGAGAAAGTGGAGGAGATGCCGCTTTCAATGGGAGCCGAGGATTTCTCCTACATGGCGGAGAAACGGCCCGCCGCGATGTTCCGCGTGGGTATATCGAACCCCGGAAAAGGTTTTGTGCACGGACTCCATTCCGATCTGTTCGACCTGGATGAGGACGCACTGCCGGTCGGCGTGAGCGTCTTCGCGCAGGCTGTGGTCGAGTTCCTGGGAAATTCCGAGAAATATCTCACCTAGATTTTCCGGATTGCTCCGGAGGTGTATATCTTTGAGGTCTTCGCTCGTAGCTCAGAGAATTCCGCCTTGCTGATCGAGCCGTTTGTTCTGCTCGCCCTGAGCGCGGCGCTGTCTTTCACCTGTGCGGATATCTTCGCGCGCAAGGGTTTGCAATTCGCCAACCATTTCGTGGGCGCCACCATCACGCTGGTGGGGGAGTTGCTCTTCTTCGTTCCGTTGGTTTTCCTCCTGGGTCCCGCGTTCCCGGAAATGGGCGCGCACTATCTGTGGGTGATGATAGGCGGCCTGTGCAACCCGGGACTTTTCCTTATCTTTTTCCTGATCGGCATCCACCGGATCGGCGTGGCGCGCGCGGCGCCGATAAAGGGGATGTCCCCCATATTCGCTGCTCTTTTCGCGCTCATTTTTCTGGGTGAGGACCCGGCCTGGTATCATCTGATGGGTGTTATGTTCGTGGTGGGCGGCATCGTGTTGCTCGTATCGGGAAAGACGGGAGGACGCTGGAGCCGCTGGGACGCCCGGTGGCCCCTGATTGCGGCGGTCATATCGGGGTTTGGAGCCATGTCCTGGAAAAAAGGCCTGGCTGCTTTCCCGAGCGCCCTTCCCGCCTCGATGGTTGGCGCCTCCGCCGCTCTCGTCCTGGTGGGCGCATACACCTGTTACGCCTTGCGCGAAGAGGAGGCAGGTGACGTGAAACAAGCGTTCTGGCCGTATCTGCTGGGTGGGGTCGCGGCGGGAATGGGAATTTTTCTCTTCACTTCCTCTTTGCAGTTGAGCGAGGTTTTCAGGGTTGTGCCGCTCGTGCAGATCAGCCCTTTGTTCACCGTGCTATTCAGCGTGATCTTTCTAAGGAAAGCAGAATTCATCACATGGCGCGTGCCCGCGGGAGCGGTCCTCACCGTGAGCGGGGTGATACTCGTCGTCTTGCGCGTTTGAAACAGTGGAACAGGATGGACTTCCGGCGCGAAAACCAGTATAAATCCTCCGCTTGATGGTTCGGGATCTTCCTGTCAGCCATCAAGGATTTTGCTTGTCCCCATCGTCTAGCCTGGCCCAGGACACCGGCCTTTCACGCCGGCAACAGGGGTTCGAATCCCCTTGGGGACGCCAAGCCTGAATATCGAGATTTCTTTCCCGTCAAGTCGGGCGGCGCGAGGGTGTAACAACGCGCGCCTTGGGGGGACGGCCATCAGCGCCGTTACTCCGGTCACGCCTCATGCGTATGCGATGAGGTGTGGGAAAAAGTGCCCGACGCATGAAACAACTTATACTGACGAAAATCGATCCCGTCCCGGATGAACGAAAGGCCGAGCATCTGGGTCCCTGGTCACTCCCCGAATCCCAGTTTTTCAGGTGGAAGTGGGGTAAATGCGGAATCGAACCCCCACTCCGAAGCGAGGAAGTCCACTTCGCCTCCAGGAGACTGGAGAAGGTTTGTGAATTTTATATTTTTCGATTGGCCTCGAGGCTAAACGAATACCACGGGTGTTCTTATTCGAATCGCTACTGGCGTATCTTGCTGATGCCCTGGCTCGTCAATCTGGTCATGTGCGCATTCGAGCGGTTTTTGCGCGTAAGGAATCGGGTCAGGAGCGGCGTTCCGTATCTGGTTTATCTCGCACCGAGCGAAGAGACACTCTCATCCATCACGACGCCTCATTTCAACCAGATGATGATCGATGATCCACTGAACCGGCTGATCTTCAGCAGGTTTATCCGCATATTCCAGCCCCGGGGCTGGGTACTCCGAGAGGATGCGCCGGCCCCGGAAGATTTGTATTTCTCCTCAAACCACCCCCCGGGTAAGCAACCAGCGGAAAACCATGACGTTTTCAAAAAAGTGGAAAGAAAAATGGAGGTGTATCGCTGGGCGAGCATCCTCTCCTCAAACTTGGGATGCGTACAGTTTCATAAGGTTCATGGCTTTAGCCCACTGGATGCCGTCTATATTTCCATGCGCATGTGGTTTCGAAACAGAAAACGGTGGAAGGAGGCTGCGAGATCGTTCCGGAAGACGCCTGAAGCGGGAACTGTACACCACACCAGGGAAGACGTGGTTGGAGAACTCCAATCGGTCAGGAACATTACCGCTTGCGAGGCCGGGATTTTTCTCAAAGTCTTGGATGAACTCGTTTCTGAGACGATGCCGAAGTTATTCACGGATCATTATCCGGCGAACGAGAAAAAGGCCCTGCTCAAGGTGAAGGCGACGGCGCCCTGGACGGACACCGTCGCTTATGGACATCTGGGCAACGACGATCAGTCGAATTTTTATGTGGCTGCTCTCCTCGAAAAACGCCCCGTCAGACTGGTCATCAATCAACACGGAGGAAACTACGGCATCGTCGAATCGGCACCCTGGCATCACCTTGCGGAGTATGAGACGGCCGATCGGTTCATATCGTGGGGATGGAAGCGCCAATCTGGCTATCGGGTAAGCGCCACGCCGGCATCCTCTCCTTTTCTTTCAAAAATGAGGCGGAGCAAGAAGCGGGGTTCATCCATCATTCTGGTCAGTTCCGAACTCACGCCCTATCTCAAATGGTTGGCGGCGGACTGCATTCCCGAAGACATCGCGCACTACATGCGGGATAAGACGAGTTTCATCGAAAACTTGGATGGCACACCCCGCTCCTCCTTGTGGTACAGGCCGTATATGCGCAGGAGAAACAATCTTTATGATCAGGAATACATCGAAAGGCGATATCCTGACGTAAGAATCCTTCGCGGGAAACTGGCGCGATACATGCCGAGTCGCCTCTCGGCCGCCTTGGCAGAATGCGGCGTTTGTGTTCTCGATCGCCCGGCGACGACCGCAGCCTTCACGATGGCGGCGGGCATCCCGACCCTCTTCTTTGGCCATCAAAACGCCTGGCGGATTTCACATTATTCGAAGCCCTACTTCAATAAACTCTCAAGCGTGAGCGTTCATCATTCATCCGGCGAGAGCGCGGCGAGACACCTGAACGCCATCTGGCCCGACGTCGATTCATGGTGGGAGGACGGCCAAACGCGGAAAGCCGTCGCCGAGTTTACGCATCGCTACTACAGGAGCAGCAGGAACTGGCGTGCGGAATGGGTGGATATTTTCTCATCCCCCGATTCCGGATTGTGGCGAAACGATGAGGCGGAGACGGGCTGATGACCCGAGTATCCTTGACGACCGATTTGTTCGGAGACTTCGAAATCGGGGATGGGCGGCTGATGGGCGTCTATGGCCCCTCCCTGCATCAAGGCGCAGGCCTTGACGATGAAGCCCTCAGGGAGCGGATTCGAAACCCGATCGGCTCTCCCCCTCTTCGGGAGATTTCCAAAGGTGCCGGGAGGGTGTTGATCGTCACCGACGACAATACGCGCCATACCCCGCTTCATCGTGTGGTTCCCATTATTCTGGATGAACTCGCCGAGGCGGGCATTTCCGATTCCGCGATCCGCATCCTGATCGGATTGGGCACACACCGCGCCATGACGGATGAGGAGATACGGCGCAAGTTCGGTGATGAACTGACGTCGCGATTCCAGATTACCAACCACGAATGGAAAAACCCTGCAAAGCTCACTTCTTTGGGACAGAGTGAACTGGGCTTCGAAGTGCTGATGAACAGGGAAATCCTGGAGAGTGGTCTCCTCATATCCGTCGGCAGCATCATCCCCCATGCGACGGCGGGGTTTTCCGGTGGAGCGAAGAGCGTGATGCCCGGCATTTGCGGTGAGTCGACGATAGAGGCGACCCATTGGGCCGCTCTGGATTACGAGATGAGCGAAATTCTCGGCAACTTCGACAACAAGGTGAGGGGAGCGTTCATTCGCATCGCGCGCCGGGCCGGGCTGCGTTTCATCGTCAACACGATCATGATGGATGAGGAAAGAATTTATGACGCCGTTGCCGGAGACGTGGAGGCGGCCCACGAGGCGGGCTGCGGGCGATGCCTGGAGCTATACGGCGTGCCGGTCGCCGCGAAAGCGGAAGTCGTTATCGCGGAAGCCTATCCCTCCGATATCGATCTGCGCCAGGCCATCAAAGCCGTGTGTGCGGCGGACGTCGTCTGCCGCGACGGCGGGGTGATCATCCTCGCCGCGGATTGCAGGGAGGGCGTTTCCCCGCAATTCCCGAATTTTCAGCGTTACGGTTTCCGGGATCCCGATGCCCTTTACCAAAAGGTCGAGGCAGGTGAATTTCGCGAAAAGCTCCTCGCCTACACGCTCGTCGCCGTCGGCAGAATCATCTCCAGGCGCGTGAAGGGGATATTGGTTTCTCCTCATATCGGCCGCGAGGAGGCTGAGAGGATGGGATTCAGTTGGGCCGGGTCGATAGGGGCGGCGGTGGAGAGAGCCTTGGAGATGAGAGGTCCTCATTCGAAAGTCATCGTGCTTCGGCAGGCGGGGCAAATCATGCCCGTGATTTCAAGCATGAAAACGAGAGGAGATGGGCGGTGATCTTCGTCGTGATACCAGCCAAGCGGCATTCGAGTCGCCTGGCGGACAAGAATTTGCTGGAAATCGACGGACTATCTTTGGTGGCGCACGCGATTCGGTACGCAGGCAGATTCAAGAGCGTGGATAAAATTGTCGTATCTACTGATTCAGAAGAAGTTGCCGAAATCGCCAGGCGAAACGGCGCGATGGTTCATTTCCGTGGCCCGGAGTTGGGCGGTGAGGTGCCGCTCATCGAAGTCTACGGGGATGTCGCAGAGAAATTGGGTCTTGAGAACATTTCCTTTCTCGTCGGGATTCAGCCTGATCATCCGAACAGAAAAAGCGATCTGGATACTCTGTTGAAGTACGTCAAAGATAACCGGATCGACGATTTGTGCACGGTGGATCGCCACGGCAAGCGCAACGGGGCGCTTCGCATCATGAGTATGAAAGCCTTTACGGCGGACCCGCCTCTGCGCACTTCCATCGTTCAGGATGATTGCATCAACATCCACACGGCATTCGATTTCGTCATGGCGGCGCATGAGATGAGTCCGCATTCGAAGGAAATCGCCGTCGACGGCAAGATGATTGGCGCGGGACATCCCGTCTTTCTAATCGCCGAGGCCGCCTGCAACCACATGTGTGACTTAGAAGCGGCCAAGGAGATGATCGACCTTGCCGCCGATGCCGGGGCGGATGCGATCAAATTCCAGACCTACAAGGCGGTGCGACTGACGCGCAAAGGGGCGATGACCTACTGGCGGGGAAAGCGGATTCCGCAAATCGAGTATTACCGGAAACTCGATCGCTTCGGCGCGCCCGAATATGAGGCGCTTATCAAACATGGCCGCGAGAAGGGCATCATTACGTTCTCCACGCCGTTCGACGTAGAAAGCGCCGAGATGCTGAACGATTTGGGCGCGCCGATCTTCAAAATAGCCTCGTGCGATCTTCCCGACAGCCGGTTGCTCAGGTGCGTGGCCGGTTTCGGCAAGCCCGTTATTCTTTCGACCGGCGGTTCGACGGTGGAGGAGATCGAGCGTGCGGTCGCCACCATTTTCACAACGGGCAACCACCAACTCATCCTCATGGCCTGTACCTTGAGTTATCCGGCGGCGAACGAGGACGCGAACCTTCTGCGCATCCGCGCTTTGAGGGAGCGATATCCCGGCATCATCGTCGGTTTGTCCGATCATACGGAGCCGGATGCGCACATGGTCATCCCTGCGCTGGGCGCGGCCCTGGGTGCGAAGGTCATCGAGAAACACTACACCCTGGATCGGAAGTTGAGCGGTTCAGGGCATTTCTTTTCGATGAATCCGGAAGATTTGAAGAAAATGGTGCAAAACGTTCGTCTTGCGGAGGGTGTTTTGGGCGACGGCGCGCTCGGAGTCGGCCAGACAGAGATAGCTGCGCGAAACAGCGCGCGGCGCAGCATCGTCGCCGAACGGGACATTCGGTGCGGAGAGACCATTGAATCCTCGATGTTGGGCATGAAGCGGCCCGCAGAGGGACTTCCGGGCTGGATGATGGATGCGTTGATCGGCCAACGGGCGAAAACGAACATCCAGGCGGATCAGGCTGTCTCGATGGACATGGTGGAGTGAGCGTGGGGGCAGAATTCATGCCAATAGGGTTGATTCGTCATGCCTAAGGTCACGGTATACATTCCCGCCCACAATTACGGTCGTTTTCTCGACGCCGCGATCCAGAGCGTGCTGAAGCAGACCATGGACGACTGGGAGTTGATCGTCATCGACGACGGCTCGACGGACGACACTTCAGAAATACTCGCGCCTTACGGAACGCATCCCAAGATTCGCATTCTTGAGCAGGAAAACAAGGGCTTGAGTTTTACGAACAACGTCGCCCTGCACATCGCCAGGGGCGAATACCTCATGCGGCTGGATGCGGATGATTTCCTGGACGAGAACATTCTTTTGGTTCTCTCCCATGTCCTGGACACGAAGCGCGGCGTGGGTCTGGTGTATCCGGACTATTATCACGTGGACGAGGATGGAGAGATCGTCGAAATCGTTCGTCGCCAGAAGATTGGAGAAGAAGTCGATTTGCTCGATCTTCCGGCGCATGGCGCATGCACCATGATTCGCAGGGAAGTTCTGCTGGAAATAGGCGGTTATTTCGAGGAGTTCGATCGCCAGGACGGCTATGGGATGTGGCTGAAATTTATCGAGCGGCACCATCCATATAACGTGAATTTGCCCTTGTTCTATTATCGCCGCCACGGAGAGAGCTTGTCGAAGTCCCAACGACTGATTCTGGAGACGCGACGCAAAATCAAAAACAGGATAGTGGAGGAGATGAACCTCCCCTGCAAACCAAAAGTGCTGGCGCTCGTTCCCGTCGTCGTGGGTGCGGGATTCGAGTTGGGGAATCCCTTTACCCGGTTGATGGGAAAACCGCTGTTGGAACGAGCCCTGGAACAAATCCAGGAAGCGCGCTCCGTCGACAGGATAGTCGTATCCTCGGACGATGAAGATGTATTGGTTTATGCGCAGCGTTTCGAGGGAGTGGAGGCAATCCTCAGACCCAAAGCACTGGCGAGACGGACCTCCAGGATGGCTGATAAGACGCTTCATGTTTTGAGGACGTTGGAGGAGCGGGGATATGTCCCTGACGCCGTTTGCGTATGCTGCGTCAACACCCCTTTTCGCAGGGGCAGGCACATCGACAAGGCCGTGGACACCATGACGATCTTCCGCGTCGATTCCGTAATATCCATCACAAAGGATATTTCATTTTTCTACCATCACGGGAAAAACGGACTCACCCCCGTCAACGGCTCTCTGCAAAGAATGCTCCGCTTGGAAAACAAGGCGTTGTTCAAGGAAAACGGCGCGATTTACCTGAGCCGAGTGGGCACGGTTCAGGCCGGAAAATTTCTGGGAGAAAGAATAGGGCACATCACCATGCTTCCGGAGGAAAGCGTGAGAATCAGTTCCGCGTATGAGTTCTGGCTGGCGGAGAAAATAGCGGCCGAGTGGATTCAGACGACTCCTTCTGCTAAACTCACTTTCGTTCAAAATCCATGAACACCACTCCACGAGATAGAAAAGACCCAACACGAGGCAAAGTTCCGGAGTTATCGACCCGGGTTCGGAGTCCGTCGCCATTGGACGCGATATGAGTTTCTTTGCGGGTGAAAGACAACCGGTGCTCGTATGTGTGGAATTTGTGGAATCATCTCTTTTGAACTCTCGCCGTCCTCGATAAAGGAAGGCGTCGCTCGCATGTGTGATGCGATGAAGCATCGCGGCCCGGACGATGTGGGACTTCTGCGTTTCGGTGCGGCCTGTATCGGAGTGAGGCGTCTGAGCGTCATCGATCCGGGTTTGGCGGCGAAACAACCCATGACCAGCGATGATGGAAGAACCAGTGTTGCATTGAACGGAGAAATCTACAATTTCAGACGATTGAGAGGGTATCTGGCGGGTCGCGGCCACGCCTTCAGATCGCGCTCCGATACGGAGGTTCTTCTGCGCCTCTACGAGGAGGAAGGGGAAGAGTGCAGCCGTTTTTTAAGGGGCATGTTCGCATTTGCGATTGTGGACGCCAACCGTCGAGTCCTGCTTTTGACGCGTGATCGTCTCGGCGTCAAACCCCTGTACTACGCACGTATCGCGGGGGGATGGGCGTTCGCCTCGGAACTGGGGGCGCTGGTGAGAAGCGGCGCGATTCGCCCCGAGCTCGATCTGGATTCTCTCGATCTCAGCCTTTCCCTGGGCTTTGTTCCCGGCCTGCGCACACTACTGAAAGGCGTGAAGGCCTTGCCTCCGGGGCACCGGATGCGAATTACGGAAAAGGGTGCATCCATCGAGCAGTGGTGGAAAATGCCAGCGGCCGGAACGACGCGCTGCGCCGATGAGGAAATTGTCCCCCGGCTGCGATGCTTGCTGGAGGAAAGCGTAGAACTCCACCAGATAAGCGATGTTCCCATCGGGGTTTTTTTGAGCGGCGGTGTGGATTCTTCAGCAATTGTCGGGCTGATGTCGCGGCGGGCTGATAAACCCGTGAGGACCTATTCTATCGGTTTCGATGACTCTCCTGCAGGATACGATGAGAGGCGGTATGCGAGAGCGGCCGCGCAATTCTTCTCAACGCGCCACACCGAGTTCGTGCCCAAAGGCTCGAAACTAGTGGAGGAACTTCCCCGGATCATGCGGCACCTGGATCAGCCCAGCTTCGATGGAGTCAACACCTATCTCGTATCCCAGATAGCCAAGCAAGATGGTGTTACCGTCGCCTTGTCCGGTCTCGGGGCGGATGAGCTTTTCGGCGGCTACGGCTCGTTTCGCCTGATTCCACTTTGGTGGCGGTTGTCGACCGTATGGGGAAAGTTGCCTTTGGCGGCGAGAAAAATCCTCGTAGCGCTCGTCTCGTTGATGCTCCGCCTCAACCCGGGCATGTCTTCAGAACGCATCCAAAAGCTTCATCGGCTGCAATGGTTGGAATCGCCGGTTGGTTTATATGCCATGGCGCGCCTTTTGTTGTGGCCCGAGGAGAAAAGAGCCTTGTATTCCCCGCTACTTCAGGCCCACTTTCGCGATCGCAAAGCGGATGAAGGTGTTTTGGCGATGCTCGACTCGTTGGTCCGTGTCGGCGAGAGGCCTTGGAGGATTCTGAGCGAACTCGAAATGCAGGTGTACATGGGATGGAGATGTTTGCGGGATACCGACGTGATGAGCATGGCCCATTCCCTGGAAGTGCGGGTGCCGTACGTCGATCATCGCGTCGTGGAATTCGTCTGTGGTCTGCCGCCCGGGTGGGAGAAGAAGTGGGGATATCCGAAAAGATTGCTTGAGGCGTCGCTTCGCGACGTCATCCCACCTGAGATTTCAGCCAGGAGAAAACAGGGTTTCGCCCTTCCGATGGCGAAGTGGATGAAAGAGGATTTGCGAGAAATTCTAGAGGACACGCTGAGTGAGGAGTCGCTTCGCAGAAGAGGTATTTTCTCACCCAAGGAGGTGCGCAAGTTATACACCCGTTTCAGGAAAGGGAAATCCTCCTACCCCCTGATTTGGTATCTGGCGATTTTGGAGCTTTGGTTTCGCGAGATGCTGGACGCTCATCGTTCGGTGAGCTTTTGATGTTTTGATGGAATTCGTCCCAGGCAAAGGAATTCGACGTGATAAGCGTTTTGATGACGTCTTACAACGCCGAGAAATACATCGCCGATGCCGTTAAGAGCATACTCGCACAGACGGAATCCGATTTTGAGTGCATCATCATCGACGATGGCTCCACGGATGATACTGTTCACATCGTCAAGCAGTTTCGCGACCCCAGAATTCGTCTGATCGAGGCGGGAAGAATCGGACTCGCGAAAGCACTCAACCTCGGGGTGAGCGAGAGCAGGGGCGAATTTATCGCCCGCCATGACGCCGACGATTTATCTCACCCCAGAAGATTTGAAATTCAAAAAGTGGTAATGCGGCGTTTTCCTGATTATTCCGCTGTCGTTTCTCCGCTGTTCGCCTTTCATGCCGAAGACGTTCCACATTGGCCCGCATTCGGATTGGAAAAAACAAGGAATCCGCTGAGCGACGTGAGAAAGAAACTCATGTTGTTCAATCCTGTCGTTCACACTTCTTTGTTCGTGAGAGTCAAGGCGATGCAGCTGATCCGAGGCTACGACGAGAGACGCTCTGGCCAACTCGATTGGGACCTGTACGTTCGATTGTATGAAAACGGGTTGAAGCTCGGGTCCTTGAAGGTGCCTGTGGCGGCAAAAAGAATCCACGCGAGACAGTTCTTCGAGCGGGGCGCCAGGCTTCGCTATGTTCTCGATGGGGTTGTGTTGCAAAACAGGGCGATTCGCATCCTGGGGGGCGGAATTGCGTATCGAGTTCTGTTGCCGCTTTGGTTTTCATATCGCATGTTGCCGCACAAGGTGCGCATGTGGATGAAGAGAGGCTACTTTTCCAGACGCACGGGCACGCGGGAATAGGTTTTCCGTGAGCGTGGATCGCGCAGCGTCGAATGCCCCTCCTCCTCCAGTAGAAAAGGGTGCCTCTACTCATCGACTCACCAACGCGGTCATTCGTCTGCATGCGGTATATTTTCTCATCCCGTGGGAGCGCGTTTCGTATTTCCCGGGCCAATTCGCGGGCCCGTATAAGGTCTACGTGTTCCTTTTCGTTTTGCTGTGCGTCGCGTGGGCGGTAGAAGTCATTCAGTTCGGGGCGAGAAAACCGACGCCGGGGTTTGCCGTCGCCGCCCTTTGGTTCTGGGTGATATTCTGGGCGGGGATGGTCAACGGCTATGTTCAGGATGACCCCATCAAGACGTCGGTTCCCTTCTATTGGCTCCTGGCCGACGCCGTGCCCTACGCCGACGGCATGCTCGTATGGTATCTGGTTCATCACAACCGGTGGGGGAGAGAAGAGTTCGAAGGTGCGCTCGGGGGTGTGTTCTGGGTCGCCTTTGCGATCGGTATCGAGAGCATTCTGTTCTATTATTTGCGCATTCCCAATCCGTATTCGCTCAATCACGAGGGGCGGTTTTTTCTTGGCATGTTCACCCGGCACCACATCGTCGCCAGCAGACTCGGGCTGATACTGGCGGGAATCGCCTTTTACTTCTCATGGAGAAGAGGCGGCTGGTTTTATCTGTTCGCGTCGCTTGCCGGAATTCTCCTGGTGTTTTCCACATGGCGCAGGGTTCCGATTTTCGCGCTCTTCCTGGGCGCATGCCTCTTGATTCTCTTCTTCATGAAGTTCAGAAGATGCCCCGGCGCAAAGGAGAAGCTGAAGTCTTTTTTCGTTTCCTGTCTCACGGCATCGGTTTTCTTCGCGTGCATCGGCGTCTCGGTGATGGTGGGTACGAAGGTGCGGGGAGAATTCCTTGAGGCATCGAATCTCTCGATGAGCGCCAAGGAGCGGCTCTTTCAGTGCGCGCGGGCGGTTGACGTGCTTGTTGCGCGGCCTTTCCTGGGGGGCGGGCCGCGGCAGGGATTCTTGTATGGATACTCCAAAGATACGCCGGCCACGTTTTCCGGGTATTTTTATGGCGACATCACCCGGTATGAATCGGGTATCCGGGGATGGTCGACTTCGGATTTGTTTCAGGAAAACCCGAGAAAGAGCGCGCCGGTTTCCCTGCACAGCCTGCCGATGAATTTTATCGCGGATTTGGGATTGCTGGGTCTCGTTATGCTGATAGTCATGCTCGCAACAGGGGGGATGTATTTTTTCAGAATCATGCGCTTGCCGATACATGAAGATTCACGCCGCCTCATGATGCCTTTCGCCGTCATCTTCTCCACTGTCGTCGCCCTGTTCGTCGGCGTTTCCACGACGGCGCATTTTTATCCCTACTGGCTTTTCGCCATCCTGTTTTGTTTTCTCCGTTATCTTTATCACGAAGCCATGCAGAGGCGGCTAAGGATTTTCTGAGCGTGTGGATTTCGCCGTCAGGCAGTACGCCGTGACGGCCCAGTAGAGAACGGAGATTTTGGGCGACGAAAAAATGTTCTCGGCTCCGGCCTGGAAACATACGCCGATGCATGCGGCCCATCCCCAGGCTTCGGGTGAGCGTATCGAAAGCCGCCCCGTTTTCCTCAGATGAACAAATACCTCGATGAGTCCTCCGGCAATCAGGCACAGGAACAAAAAGCCCCCCGGAAAGCCTGTTTCGACGAATGCTTTGAGATAAGAGGAATGGGCGGAAAGCGGCGAAAGATTTTCATCTCTCCTGCTGGAATGACTTTTTCCACGGCCCCCGGACTTGTCGGGTTTCCCCAGACTGGAATTCCTTATCCTCCAGGGCGGCGCTTTCAACCCCTCGTTATCCATGTACTCTCTCTCGCTTTTCTGAAACGCCTGGGGGAAAAGGCCGTTTCCATGGCCCGCCAGGGGGCGGTCTGCGAGCATTTTTCCGCCGACGCGATAGATATAGATTCTGGGGAGCAGCGATAGGTTTTTGAAGTCTTCGTCATTGGCGGCGATAGCGCCTATGGACAGAATCAAAAAAGCGGGAAGAACGTGTTTGAGGAAACGTGTCCCGGAGCGGGAGATGCGGCTGGAAATCATGTCCTCGGGGCATGGTTTTGTTAGATATAAAACCAGCGAAAAACAAATGGCGAAGCCCAATACTCCTCCATAGCTGCCCGTCGAAGCCAAAACGACGAGATGCGCGGCGAGAATGGCAGACGCCGCCGGGCTTGATAACGTGCGGTAAACCAGCGGGTAGAGCGTCGTCCATAGAACCAGATACGCGGCGAGAAAATTCGGATGCCCAATCGGGCCGGGCCGGGAATGGAAGAACGTCCGGGGAAATGGCGAGTACAATAATTCGGCGCCGAAGCTGTGGTTCGGCCCCCAGATTTTCCAGGTGATCTGGTAGGCCAGATTCTGGAAGAAGACGGCTGCCAGCATGATGACGCCGCCGTATAAGACGGCTTTCAGTATCCCGTTACGCGAGGTTTCATCCGCGCATATATCAAGAAAAACCAGAAAAGTGACGAGATAGGCTATCGTTTCGGCGAGGCCCCAGAATTGTTGTTTCAACGGAGCGCCGCTCAGCCATGCCGCAATGAGACTCCAGACGATGTAGATGAGCCAGATATAGCAGAAAATCGGTTTGTTCTTGAGATGAACGTGTTTTCTGTTTCTTAGGACATGCCACGCGAATCCCGAAGCCAGGGCCAGGAGCGCTGTTTTGTCGTACGAGATGCTCCTTTTCGTATCGCCGAAGGCGACCTCGATGTTCACGAGCGGGTTCAGGAACAAAAACAGAGCACCTGCGCCACCGAGGTTGTACAGGCTCGTCCAGAAGACCGCGGCAGCGCCGATAGCCATGGCGCCATAAGCCAGGAAGGAAGGATTCATCAAGGGAAAGTGGCCTCCAGGAAGCGGAGACTTTCTTGAAAAGAACTGAAAATCTCGCACCTTCATGATCGATAAAAACGCATATGCCTCAAAATTCTTTTGCTTCGCTTAAAGTTGACAACTCTAATTTTTCATCACACTATGCTTTTTGGCATACAATTCATGCGCGTAGATTCACGGGCTGCTCGCTGAATTCAAGACGCCTGTCTTTAAGTCGGAGCAAGTGTGAAGCCGCTTCCTGTGGGTGGTGGTCTGCACGCCGACCAGCCCGTCAAAGGCTCGAGGACTCAGACTCGCTTTTTGCGCCAAAATTGGTGAAGGTTCGATGCTCATGTGTTTTCGTCATCACCCCTCTCATCCAACAACCAGGACTGTGGGCTAGTGCCCTCAGCGATAGAAGGAAAATCCGCATTTCATCAACTTCCCCCAAAATCCTTCGGAAAGAGTCGGCTATTCGTCTTACAGCCAGATTCTTTTCTCGTTTCCATCCGCTTTATCATCTTGTGTGAGGCCATGCCGTATTTTTCGCCTGTGCGGTGGCTTATGAATATTGTTTCGGTCGTGCGGCAGTGTTTTCGTTTTATTTTCGCTATTTATTCGAATATATGGGAATCCAGTTTGGATGTAAAGCGAAAAAGAGCAATCGCTAGATATTTGAGTTCGCATTCGTCGCATCATGCTTCATGCGCTCATGAAATAGCTTGAGTTCTCTCATGGAAGGCCGCGTTCCTTTGGAGTCCATTTCTGGTAGCGGGAAATTACCCATCCTGAAGAGCGGGCGGGTATTGAGCCATCGTCAGCATCTATGCAAGCGCGTGTTTGATTTGGGATTCGGCATTTCGGCTCTGATCCTGTTTGCCCCGTTTGGCCTCCTTATCGCCATCCTGGTCAAGCTCGTGAGCGAGGGGCCGATATTTTATTCCCAGGCCCGTGTCACTCAAGGCGGGAGATTGTTCACTCTCTATAAATTCAGGACCATGCGCGTGAATGCCGATCAGCCGGAGGGAACCATGTCCACGAAAGAGAACGATCCAAGAATCTATCCGTTCGGGCGTTTCCTGCGCCGATATCATCTCGATGAATTTCCCCAGCTCTGGAACGTCATCAAGGGGGATATGAGCATCGTCGGTCCGAGGGCGGAGTACATCAAGACTCTGGAGATAGCGAAGAAGCGCTACCCCGAATTCGAATATCGCGAACTCGTTCCGGCGGGAATCACGGGGTGGGCGCAAATCCGGCAGGGCCACGTCGACCAGATTGAAGACTACAGAATAAAGCTGGAGCACGATTTATACTACATTCTGAATTACTCGTTCTGGATGGACTTGCAGGTGCTATTCCTGACGATGCTCATTTTATTACGCCTGCGGGGTCATGGGGCCTAGTCCGTTATCGCATTGGGCGAAAGGCCTCATCTACCATCCGATAGACTACCCGGGGATCAGTTTTCTTCTTCCAGACGATTTTTCCCGGTCGCGCTCAGGTGCTCATAGAGTTCCAGGATTTTTCCAGTAACGATTTCATCGGAAAACTCCTTTTCCACTATGCTTCGCCCCGCCTCGCCCATTCTTCGCCTCAAGCCAGAATCCCGGGCCAGCTTCCCGATGGCGTCGGCCAGGTTCCTGGCGTCACGAGGCGGGACGCTAAGTCCGTTCACTCCGTCTTTGAGGACCTCCCGGCAGCCGGGAACCTCGGTTGCCACAAGCGGGCGGGCGCATGCCGCCGCTTCCAGCAGACTTCTCGGGAGTCCCTCTTTGTAATACGTCGGTAAAACGGCGATGTGGCAGCCTCGCCAAACTTCGGCCATATCTTCCCTGTAGCCCCACCATTCGACTTGGCCCTCGCGGTCCCATTGGGATAGCGTACCTTCGGGGATCGTAGATGGATTCTTGGGGTCCGGGCTTCCCACCAGCACCATGCGAATATCCGTGCCCTCATTTTTCAGCAGGGCTGCCGCTTCTACGAATTCATGCACCCCTTTTTCCGCGAGCATCCGGGAGGCGAGCACCGCCAGGAGTGTGCCCGGGGGCTCCGGCGCTGGATAATAGGAGCGGACGTCGACGCCGGAGCCGCGAACGACGTTCAGGCGCGATTCATCGGGATGCACGTTTTGGAGAATCATCTCTTTATCGGCGTCGTTCTGCACGATAACGCGGGTGTTTTTCGCCCGGTGCAAACGCCGCAGCGAGCACAAGACGATTTTTCTCAGAATTTTCAGCTTCAGCGAGTTTTCGGAAAAGAGCGAGCCCAGCCCCAGGAACGAGTTCACGACGAAGGGCGTTTTGGCGAGACGCGCGGCAATCGAGCCGTGAAGCAGGTTTCTCACACCGAAATGGTGGGCGATTCGGGGGCGATACTTCAGGTAAACGCGAATGAGCTTGAGCAGGACGAGACATTCTCTCCAAAAACTGATCCCTCCCCGGTTCTCACTCCCCAATGCGAGACATTCGATTCCTTCCGCGCGAATCCTCTCCATGTATTCTCCGCCGATTCTCACGCATACGACGACGCGATATCCTGCGTCCTTGGCCGCCAGCGCCAGCGCGCGCCTGTGGCTCAGGAAGTATCTGTCCTCTAAATCCAGTAAAAGCAAAGTTTTACTCATCTCATCGCTCTTGTTCATCCAGCCAGGATTGAAACATCAATATGCCCCAAAGACAGTATTGCCAGTCCCTGGCGCCGGAGGCATGCTGTTCCCACATCCGGCGGATGGGTTTTGTGTGAAAATAACCCTCTCCCCTAAGGCGCGATTCACTCAACAAATCTTCCGCCCAATCCTTGAGAGGCCCTCTCAGCCACTCGCCGATAGGGACGGCGAATCCCATTTTGGGCCTTTGAATCAACGAATCGGGAGCGTAGCGGGACAATAAGCGCTTTAAAATCCATTTTCCCCCGCCATCGCGCAGCTTGTGCCGCAACGGGAGACTCCAGACGAACTCCACGACCCGGTGGTCCAGGTAGGGTGCTCTCACCTCGAGACTCGCTCCCATGCCCGCCCTGTCCACCTTCACAAGGATATCATCGGGCAGATATTCCACCATGTCGCGGAACATCATCCTTTCGGCGGGATGAAGATATCTTGGAGCGGATTCCGTAGCGAAGCTCTTCTCCACGTTTTGATTCCCCGGTAGGCAAACCGAAGCATCGCCGTGCGCTCTCAGGCGCTCGTACACCTCATCAAGACTCGCTGCGCCGAAGAGATCCGCCAGCTTGAGGAGTTTCTCTCCAGCCATCTCGACTCTGTAGCGCCTGGGCAGCAGAGGAGATATTTTTTCATAAAATCGCGCCAGTGTGGGGTACCGCGACGTCAGGGTCTTTGTGATTCGCGCTCTCAGTCGCTCCGGCAAGCGGCTGCTCCACCTCGAGACACCGGGCGCCCAGAAATAACGGTTGTAGCCGCCGAAAAGCTCATCACCCCCATCGCCCGAGAGGGCGACCGTTACGTGGTCGCGCGTCAGGGCGCACAACAGGTGCGTGGGAATCTGGGACGGATCCGCAAACGGCTCGTCATAGAGCCGGGGCAGGCGCGGAATGACTTCGAGCGCTTCTCTCGGACCGGCGTAAAATTGGGTATGCTCGGTTTCGAGATAGCGGGCCATCTCGCGCGCATGGAGGGCCTCGTCATAGCCTTTCTCGTGAAAGCCGATGGAAAACGTCCGAACGGGAGCTCCGCTCTCCTCCTTCATCAGTGCCGCCACGGTCGAGGAGTCGACCCCGCCCGAGAGAAATGCGCCGAGCGGCGTATCCGCCCTCAGCATCTGGCGTATTGAGCGCTTCAGCACTTCTTCCAGTTGGTCAAGCGCCTCATCGTCGGTGAGTGCTTCTCTCTCTGTGGATGCGCGCCTCACGGCATCTTGTGCGGACCAGTAAACGCGCGGTTCGGCCAGAAGTTCTGGCTTGTCCGAGGCGCGCAGGCTCAAAATGGTGGCGGGCGGCAGTTTATGGATTCCCCGGTAGATGGAGTGTGGAGCGGGTACGCAGCGCAGTTTCATGTACGCGGCCAGCGCGTCGGCGGAGATTTCACCTTCCCAATCAGGATGCGCGCGGAGGGATTTGAGTTCCGAACCGAACAGAAAGGATTTTCCGCACCAGCCGTAGTAGATGGGTTTTTCACCCATGCGATCACGCGCGAGGTGCAGCGTTTTCTCCGTACGATCCCAAAGGGCGAAGGCGAACATGCCGACGAACCGCCGCACGGTTTCCTCCAGTCCCCAGGTCTCCACCGCGGAGAGAAGGACCTCGGTGTCCGAGCGGCCCTTGAAGCGTACCCCCTCGCGCGCCAATTCATCGCGCAGCTCGATGAAATTATAGATTTCCCCGTTGTAGGAGAGGACGTATCTTTCACCGCGTGAGATCATCGGCTGGCGGCCGTCTGCGCTCAGATCGATGATGGCGAGCCTCCTGTGTCCCAGAGCGACGCCTGCCGCTTCGTCGACCCAGCTTCCCCCGTCGTCGGGCCCCCGGTGGCGCAGGCTCTCCGCCATCCTCGAGACGACGCCCCGGGGGTCGTCCGTCTCCCGATGCGTAAAGAGAAAACCCGCAACGCCGCACATGATGTCCGCTCAGGTGAAATGAATGAACCTCGCGCGCCCTGGTTTCCATCCTCACATTTTGCGCAGCGCGAGGCTGAAGGTCTCGGCCGCCCGCTCGCGCGAGATGAGATAGAAAACCCAAAGCCACAACCGCCAGAGAACGTGCAGGGGCGCAAAGAAGCTGAAATACGCACTGTAGTAATAGGCTCTTTTCTGAACCACGTCTAAGCCTTGTCCGCGCGCCATTTCTTCGAATTCGGACAACGTGCAGCGATGATAGCGGCCCGGAAAACCGGACCTCTCCGCGAGTTCGGGATAGAGAAGCCTCAGCAGCTTCTGCTTGAGGCTCTCCGGGAGGAGGAGGTTCACCCGCGCGTAGAGTGAAGTTTTCGATGGCGTAAACAAAAGGGCGACGCCGTCCTTTTTCAATATGCTCGCCAGGCCTGCGAAAGCGGATTTCGTGTCTGCGACGTGCTCGAGCAGCGCCTGGCAGATCACCACGCCGGCGGTTTCGCAACCTTGGTATTGGGTGATGTCGGCCTGGATGGTCGCATCGTATGCTCCGCGCGGCGCGCGCATGAGTTCTCCCCCGTCGATGTCGAGGCCGACGACCCGGAGGCCCCGCCGCTCTTTCTCCTGTGCAGAGAGGAGGGGACGTCGCCCCCCGCCGACATCGTAAACGAGCGCTCCCTCGGGGATGTGGGGTGGCACGAATTCTTCTCTGAAATGCGCCTGCCCGTCCACCCTGAATTCCTCGGGCAACATCTCATCAAAACGTCTGGAAATGTATTTGTTGAAGTCGATGAATTTTCCCGGCAGGCCGCGCATGAGGTTTGGAATCCCTGTCTCGTTGAAAACGGCGGGCGGAGACGGTGTCCGCCCGAACAGGGTCCTCATGGCCATCCATTATGTCAGATGGGTGGGGTGGGGGGAAACTGTATTGCGGGAAAATTAAGAAGGCGCCTCCCCCTTCTCGGGGGAGGCTGTCTTCCTCAATCCAATCGGTCTACCCCAGCTTCGCCCGGAAAAAGTCTATCGTGCGCTTCCAGGCGAGTTCGGCCGCGGCCTTGTCGTAGCGCGGCGTGGTGTCGTTGTGAAAGCCGTGGTTGGCCTTGGGATAGAAGTGCGCGGTGTATTCCTTGCCGTGTTTCTTGAGCGCGGCCTCATAGGCGGGCCAGCCCTTGTTGATGCGCTTATCGAATTCGCCGAAGTGGAGCAGCAGGGGCGCCTTGATTCCGGCGACCTCGGCTTCGGTCTTTGGCTGGCGGCCGTAGAAGGGAACCGAGGCGGCCAGGTCCGGCTTGTGGACGGCCATGGCGTTCGAGACGCCGCCCCCGTAGCAAAAGCCCACCACGCCCACTTTTCCGTTCGCGCTCGCGTCGGCTTTCAGGTGATCGAAGGCGGCGAAGAAATCCTGAAGCAGCTTCGCCTTGTCCAGCTTTCGCTGCATGACCTTGCCGTCGGGGTCGTTGCCGGGGTATCCGCCAAGCGGGGTGAGGCCGTCGGGCGCGAGCGCGGTGAAGCCGGCGACGGCCACGCGCCGGGCCACGTCGGCGATATAGGGGTTGAGCCCCCTGTTCTCGTGCACGACGACCACGCCGCCGCGCCTGCCCCCGCCCGCGGGCCGCACGAGATAGCCCTTGATCTTGCCGTGCCCCCTGGGCGAGGAATACTCAATCGTTTTCCCCTTGATGCGCGCGTCGTTCTCGTCGACCTGTTTCGCCAGCGCGTAGTCCGGCGAGAGCATGTCGAGCAGGGCGGCGGCGGTGAGGCCGCCCACGGCGAACTTGGCCGCCTTGTCGAGAAACTCCCTGCGCTCGATGACGCCGTGCACGTACTCGTCGAAGAGATCCAGCAGTTCCTGGTCGAAATCACTCGCTTGTCTGCGCTCCATGACGGTCTCCTGGTTTTGAAAAATGGAATGAAAAAACGATCGGCACCAGGCGGCCGGTGCGGTGGCGGGATTATACATCGTTTGTGGCGGATGAGGCCATGCGGTGAATTTGGGCGGCTCGGAGGAGACGTCCGCGTCTCCATGAACCATACGAGTGGTTTCTGGGAGCCTCTCCCGGCATCTCGCCCTCGTGCGCAAATGCGGGGGGTTGCGGGCAAATGCGCGGGTTCCAATAACTTTTTTTGCCGCCGAATCGGGGTGCGGAACGCTGATATTCGATGGCAAATCATTGTATTACAAACAGTTACAAGAGAAATAATTTTCAGGAATTTATCGAAAAACCCCGTGAATTTATCCAATTTTATCGAAAATATCATTATTTCCATTTTCCGTTGTCCTTGTTTCTGTGGGAGCGCCTCCTTGTCCCGGCGCGTTTCGATTCCGCGCGGGGAGAAGAACTCGCCGCCTCTGCTCCCGACCCCTCATTCGGCTTCATGGGAAACCTCCCGTCCTTTCGTATCGACTCCATCCGGTGCGAGGAAAATCCCTTTCCCGCGCCGCGCGCACGATAGCGCACAGCCGGATTCCGGGACGTACGGCAATTGCGGGGAATTGCGGGCGGATTTCGGGAGGGTAGGATCGCGGTTTGCAGGGATGGGCCCCCGTGCCTGTCCTGACGGGTGAAACGAGATTGTTACGGGAGAGTTCGACTTTGAAGGAGGTCGTCCGATAGCACGACGCGGGTCTACGGGAGTTTCACTTAAATTCCTGAACATTCACGTCCGTTTTCGATATATTCCGAAAATAACGGACTAAAGTTTCAGGAAGTGTTTGGCGGCCGCCATGTTGGGGGCGTATTCTAACTCCAGAGACTCGAATTCGTCCTTGATATCGTTCCGGACTTCAGCCTCTTCCTCGGAAAGTTCCGCATAGTCTCTGGTATTGGATGATATGAACACAATCGGGGCCGTTAGACAGTCTTGTCTGAGTTCGCGAACTCGAGCGAGGTAGGTTTCCAGGATTACACAGTCTTTTATGGAATCTTTCCCGCTTCGAGCCGGTGGTATTGCCTTAGTGGACCGAAAATAAGCGCGTGAAATGATTTGCTCGGTTCGAGGGACTAAGTGGCCGATTTGCAGCCAGCGGTTTGCCACTTCGTGGCATCGGACTTCATGATCTTTCCAATGATTTAGATTGATCGAGCCCGACGCGCCATGCAAAGTCACCAGGCCGTTGACTTTGTTAATCTGATCGCGAAGTTTCATCATCGCTTTTTCGGCGCCTTCTTGAACCTTATCCACATTATCTTCAAATTCTTCTCGTACCTGCTCGGCGATAAGGACGACCAGCTTCTTATCCGATTCAGCCGCTCGGAGCAGAGCCAGGGATGCTTCGTGTTCATGTACGCGAATCGTTTCCCGTGTAGGATCGCGCATGATGTCCAAAATCGCGCATGTGTCCAGACAAAGGACAGGAGTATCTTTTGGCGGTGGAACCGGCATCGTCAGCAGGAACAATCATATTCGTTCAATAGGTCCAGTCCGAATTCATATTGAATGACGAGTCTGGAGGCGACGTCTGGCGGCCATTCCTCCACTTCCACCAGCCATCGTTCCAGCAATTCCGGGTCGAGCTTGGTTTTGGACTTGTAGGCGGACATCAGGAACTCAAGCCACCGTTTTCTGTCCGATGGATGGCCCGACCCGGTGAATTTGTTCGCCCCCCCGGAAAAGCGGTGAAGGGCATCAGTTGCTTCTTTTGATGTCCAATCGGCAATGGATTGTTCGCGAGGAGTAATTATTACACTGAACCCAGAATCCATTGAAGCGGGAGTTACGATTCGGTCTTTGAAGTCGTTGAGGGCATCATTATAACCAGTTACCCCGAGTTCACCGCTCTCCAGCGGCACAATATTCGTTACTTTATACCCACCTGCTTCTTCCCAGAGCACCAAACGAGAAGGGGGAAGACTGTCCCCGGACTCACGTTCGAACGCCATAACATCATGACCGTCATGCTGGATTTTCTTTTCAAGTTCTTCAGCATGACGCCAGGGCGCCTGCGTATGCTGGAGGAGCGCTTCGCGAAGATGCGGACGACCCTCGGTGGAACAAGTCAAGAACAAGTCCTGAAAAACTTCAATGGAATCAGCCACCTTGGACATGAACCCACTCCTTGTCTCTCAGCGGTGAAAAAGACGGCTTGGAATTGCTACTGCAATTCTATCACGAGTATATCACGCTCGTAAGAGGAGAGTGATTTCTGCAAGGCTCGATAGACATTGAATCTGCGCTCGTAACAAAGCTCAGGCAGCGCTAGATCTCTACGGCCGCCCCTCACCCCAGCCTCTCCCTCAGCCACCGGAACGACTCGGGCGCCCACTCGGCGAAGTGCTTGAAGGCGCAGTGGCCGTCGTCGGGGTAGACGCGCGCCTCCTTGCCGGTCACGGGGCCGTGTTCGAGCATGTAGTAGATGTTCCCGACGGGGGCGAGGTGGTCGTGTTTTCCGTTGATCATCAGGACGGGGCAGACGATTTTCTCCACGAGTCCGAGTTCGCTCAGCGACCAGCGCTTGAAGAGCGCCTCTTCTTTCTCGGCCGTGGTGGGGGGGAACGAGGGGCCGTCTCCGGGGGCGCCGAATATGTAGGCCGCGCGCCTTTTGCTGTTGGCGACGTAGTTCGCCATCTCCGCCTCCGTCATGCGGTAGCCGAAGTGGTGGCCCGCGCTCGCCACGGCGGCGCGCACCTTTTCGGGATAGGAGCCCGCGAGCAGCATCACCGAATGCCCGCCCCGGCTGATGCCGAACGCGCCGATGCGCTCCGCGTCCACCTCGGGACGGGATGCGAGGTAGTCGATAGCCGCCTTCCACGCCGTGACGGATTCGGGTTCGTAGGGAAAGGGGTTCTCCCCCGTGCCGGGGCCGTCCATCACCAGGGTGGCCAAGCCGTGTTCCAGGGCCATCTCGCCCGCCCAGCCGCGGTCTTCCTTGAACATGTCCCCGCCGCACATGACGAGGACGGCGGGGGCGGGGTTTTCGGCGTCCGCTTCTTTCGGCGCGCGGAAATGGGAGGTGATGCGCTCGCCCGCACACGCCACGCCGACGACTTCGAGCGGCGGGTCGAGATACTCGCACGCTCTTAAATACGCGCGTATGCAGTCGCGGTCGGCTTGTTCCTTGAGCGGTGTGAGGGGCCGGGGGAAGCGCGCGAGGCTGTAGTAGGTCTTGGCGAGGAGAAACTTCTCCCGCGCGGCGCTCGTATCGCCGCTTGCGGCGGACTCCTCCGCCTGATCTTCATAGCGGGCGCCGAGTCCGCGCCATACGGGAACCCAAAGATCGTCTGTCGTGCCCTTTAGGGAGGCGACGGCGCCTTTCAACTCCTCGATGTCCTCGATCATGGAGAACCACCGGCGGTAGAAGCCGCCGTGCTCCACGACGAAGGGGTCTTCGCTGGGCGCGAAGGGGAGGTTGTCGAGGGAGGATTCGTTCATCGTCTTTTTCCTTGCAAAACTGTCTCAAACGCCGATGGACCGGGACTGTTGAAAACCCCGGTATGGGAATCCTGCCGGCAGAAGGTTTGTAGGGACAGGCCTCCGTGCCTGTCCTGCGTCTCCGGGTTGTATATCAACAGCGGGCGGGCACAGAGGCCCGCCCCTACGGGAAAACACGTCTCCCTGCCGACCCCCCCCTTGTCAGGGAGGCTTTTTCAACAGCCCCGGGCTGTGGCGGATCAGGGACGCATCTAGGCGTCGAGGTGTTCGTAGATTTCGACGACCATCCCGCCCTTGATGACGCCGTCGCTCAGGTGGCCCGCCAGGACTTTCTCGGGCTCGCCCGGCCCGCCGCTGATGGCCATGTGCACGTGGACGTAGGGCTGGGGCTCGTCCCAGGTCACGTCGCCGAGCGCGAGGGGCGGCTCGTCCGGCCAGGTGATGTTGCCGAGCGCCACGAGTTCGCGCCAGCCCTCGAAGTGCAGGCGGTCGACGTCGTAGCCGTCCATGCTCTTGAATCCCGATATCATGTCCGTCTCGGCGAGGGCGCCGATGAGGAAAACAGAACCCGCGCGGATGTTCTTCTCCTTCACGAGGTCGCACAGGTTCGTATAGAAATTGTCTCCGGCCTCGAGCGTGACCCGGAAGATGCGGCCGATTCTCTTCTCTTCTACTCTCATCCAAATCTCCTTATCCGGTGATAAAGCTCTTGTCTGCTCTAGGACTCCGCGACGACCTCGTCATAAAGCCGTTCGAGACCGTCGCGGAAGGTGTCTTTTCTCTGCTGGAGCCAGTATTCGCCGCGCGTTTCGTCGGCGTGGAAATAGGCGAGGAATTTCGGGTCCTCCGCGGCCTCCGCTTTCTCTTTGCCCGCGGCGACGACCTCGACCATAATCTCCATCATCCCGCTCAGGGTATTTTTGAGTTTTGTGGCCACTTCCTTCCCGCATATCTCCCCGTGGCCGGGGACGATGGTCTCGATGTCCAGACCCTCCACCCAGGCGAGCGCGTCTATCCATTCCTGCACGAAGGCGTCGCGCATCCCGGCCGAGGGGCCGTTGATGACGACGTCGCCTGAGAAGAGCACGCCCTCCTCGGGCACGAGGACGGAGGTGCACGCAGGCGAATGGCCGCCCTTGCGGTGAATCTCGAACGTGAGCGGCGGCAGGTGCAGCGTGAGGCTGTCCTCGAAGCAGAACTGGGGCAGCGGCACGGCGGCGTTCGTGATCTCGTCCGCCTCCTCGGTGAAGCCCAGGTCTCTCAACGTATTCACGAAGATTTCCTTCGAAAATGCGTTGTCGCCCTTCGATATTTCGTCATACACGTATTGGGGGGCGATGAGCGCCACGTCTCCCTCGATGAACGAGGAGCCCGTGGTGTGGTCGCCGTGGTAGTCGGTGGCGATCAGGTAGCGCACGCCCTGCGGGCTTAGAGCCGAGACCTCTTCCTGCCATTTGCGCGAATCGCTCGGCCGCACCGGGCAGTCGAGGAGGACGACGCCGTTATCGGTAACGGCGGCGCCCACGTTCGCCCAGTCGTAGTCGGTCTCTGCGTACAGGTGTTCGGACAGGCGCTTCATGGTTGTCTCTCTTTCCGGTTGACGTGAATGAGGATGTTCGCGCAAGAATACCCCCAGGAATCCGTTCGGGCAAGATGCTCATACACTCTGGTGAAGGGGAGGAAACCCGTTTTGGAACTCATACTCCTGGGCGTGGGCGCACCGCCGCCGACCCCTCAGAAAAGCGGCCCGTGCAACGCGCTCGTCAAGGGCGGTAAGCTCTATCTGGTGGACGCCGCCCGCCATGCTGCGACCCAGATCATAAAGTCGGGCTTTCACGTCAGCAAGGTGGACCACCTGTTCTTCACGCATTTTCACTCCGATCACTACACGGGTTTCGGCGAGTTCTTCATCTCGCGGTGGATCATGGGCGCATCGACGCCGCTCAAGGTCTACGGGCCTTCACCCGTCGAGGAGATCGTCGAGCGAATGCTTCGCTATTACGAGTACGACATCGATTTGAGGGCGGAGGAGGGAAAGCCCAGGGCGGGAAGCGATATCGAGGTGTCCGTCCTCGAGCCCGGCGATGCGCTCAAGGTGGACGGCATCGCCGTCCGCGTGGACAAGGGCACGCATCACGGCAACGTGGACGACATCATCTCCTACGCGTTCGAGGCGGAGGGGAGAAAGATCGTCATCGCGAGCGACGGAAGCCCGACGGAGAAGCTGGTTCCTCTCGCGCGGGGGGCGGACGTGCTGGTCATGCACCCATGCCTGCCGGAACTCATCAACGAGAATTACGGGAGTTTCCGGGCCACGGCGAAGATTGTGGCGGCCCACCACGCCACGGCGGAGGAAGTCGGAAGAACGGCCGCGCAGGCCGGCGTCGGCAAACTCGTTTTCTCGCACGTCGTTCCCCCATTGGCGCCGAACGACAAGGTGCGCGAGGCGATAGCCCCTCATTTCGACGGCGAAATCGTCGCAGGCGAGGATCTGATGCGGCTGTGAGGCGGGGGTTCTCTCCGGGGCGTGGACGGTTCGAACGCTGGGGGCAGGGGTTTTTGAAAAAGCCCTCCGAAGGAGCGCGCTAAATTTCACTCCCCTCTTAAGGTATTTTGCCGACTAGGTAGAGAAATGGAATCACTCCCCTTGAGGGTCTGGCTTCCCGAGGGGAAAGCCAGACGATGAGCTAAGGGCGTAAGCCCGCAAGCGAATCGGTGGGGGGATAATTCGGGTGACGATAAAACGCATTTCCCCCCCCACCGAATCGGCCTTCGCAAAAAACGCTCGGCCTCTTCGACTCCCCCTCAAGGGGCTGTTGAAAAACCCCCTTCCGCCTCATCCTGAGTAGCGGCCCCTCGACTTCACTCGGGACAGGCTCCGCCGTTCCCCGACACTCCTCATCCTGAGTAGGCGCGAAAGCGCCGTATCGAAGGTCAAATGCGATTGATGAATGAGTGTTTGCCCTCACCCGGCGCGAGGCGTTCGACTCTCCGCGCCCTTCGATACGCCGCCTTCGGCGGCTACTCAGGGTGAGGAAAGAGGTGTTGGCGGTTTGAGGAGGGGCAGACCAGGCTTTTTCAACAGGCCCCTCAAGGGGGGAGTGATTCCTCTCTCCTCGGGGTTTTTCAACAACCCCTCAAGGGGGGAGTGAATCTTGCTCTTTCATCGGTTGGGTCAAACTCTCGTATTGTATAGAGCCACCCTATCACCCTCACCCTGAGTAGCGGCCCTTCGACAGGCTCAGGACAGGCTCCCTCGACTTCGCTCGGGACAAGCTCCGCCCCCACCTTCTTCATCCTGAGTAGCCGCCGAAGGCGGCGTATCGAAGGGGCCTGTCCTGAGCCTGTCGAAGGGTGAAATTCGCGCCCGCTGCAGAGATGCGCCCCCATCCTTCGATACGGCGCTTGCGCGCCTACTCAGGATGAGGTTTTGTGGCCGCCTGCGCGGTATGAAAGGAGGACCGCCGTAGCAGGGCGGTCTCCAATGACCGCCCTGACCCCCTGTGGCCGCCTGATTCCGGTATTCGCCAATCCGATTGTAGGGGTCGTTCGCGAACGACCCCTACGGAAACTTGCGGTTCTCGCCCTGGTTCGTCATTCCGGCGGTGGACAATTCCGGGCCTGTGCGGACTCTTTCAACAACCCCGTGCAGGGCGCGTTTGCCGGATGCAACGAAATCGCGCTTGTGGCATACTCTGCGCATCCAGTTCAAGAAAAGCGTTTACTCTTTCATGAGGTAAACAGTCCATTTTCATTTTCCGAGAGGAGAAACAAGATGAGAAAGTGGTTCGGGTTTTTCAGTCTGATCCTCGCGTTGAGCCTCGTGCCCGTCGGCTTCCAGGCGACCGACGCCGAGGCGGCCAAGTTCCGCATCGGCATGCACCGCCAGACGTTCGGCTCCTTCACGGCGGTCGCCATGGGGATGGGCTATTTCGATGAGGAGTTCGGAAAAGGCAATTGGAGCGTGAAGGTTTTCCCGCAGGGCAAGCTCGTCATCGAGGCGCTGCTCTCGCGCAGTCTCGACGTGGGCCACGGCGCGACGCGGCCCTATGTGGACGGCGTGGCGAAAAAGGCGGGCCTGGTGATGGTCTCCGCCAGTTCTTCCTGGTGCAAGTCCATCTCGATCTGGGTGCCGCCCGACTCTCCCATCAAGACGGTGGCCGACCTGAAGGGCAAGACCATCGCCGAGAAGAAGGGTACGTCCACCCACTTCGTCTTTGACAACGGCATTCTGCCGGCCTTCGGCATGAAGCCCAAAGACGTCAAGATCATGAACACGACCACGGCGGAGCGCCTCTCGGCTTTCCGGGCCAAGGTGGTTTCCGCGATGGTCATCGGCGCGCCCACCTCGTTCCGTCTCGAGGACAAGAAGTGGGGCCGGCCCATCGTGGATTACTGCAAGTACGACAATCCGCCGGCGATGATCTTCATCGAACTCGCGAACCCCAGGACGCTCAAGAGCAACCCCGGCGGCGTGGTGAAGTACCTGCGCGCCTATCTCAAGTCCGCGAACCTCTGGAAGAAAGACCCCGACAAGTTCGCCAAGGTCTATCACAAGTGGCTGATCTCGAAGGGCCGCAAGGTGGACTACTCCATCGCCAGGCGCTCCATCAACGTGGTGCGGCCGCTCTATAAGATCACGCCGCGCATCATCAACGCGCTGAACGCGACCGCCAAGGTGCAGAAGGGCCGGGGCAAGATTCGCCGCCTGCCCGATTTCGCCGGTGGCGAGGGCATCGAGAGAGGCCCGCTCGAGAAGGCGCTGGCCAGCATGAAGATGAACTAGGTTTTTCCGGTTCGTTGCCTAAAGGCTGCGGGGGCGTGTATCGGGCCTCCGCAGCCTTTGTTTTGCCGTATCGAAGCGCGGGATTTTTCGGAGTGTGACGGGTGGCTGAACTCAGGATATCAGGCGTAGAGGCGAAATCGCTCAAGGTGCCCCTGGCCCGGGCGATAGGGAGCGCGAACAGCACGAAGTCGGAACTCGATTATCTGGTGGTCTTCCTCCACACCGAGAGCGGCCCGACAGGCTGCGGCTTCGTGATGGGCCTGGGCGGGGAGACCTCGACGACGCTCGTTCCCTACATCGAAAAGGAACTGGCGCCCCTGGCGGTTGGGCAGGATGCCCTGGCGCCCGAGGCGCTCTGGGCGCGTCTGTGGGGGCCGAACAAGCCGAGGATGCGCGGCGGGCTGGGCGTGCAGGCGCTCTCGGCGATAGACACCGCCTGCTGGGACGCCCTCGCCAGGGCGGCGGATATGCCTCTCTCCCGCATTCTGGGCGGCTTCAGGAATAATGTTCCCGTGTACGGCAGCGGGGGCTGGCTCACGTTCACGGATGAGGAGATGGTGGATGAGTGCACGGGCTTCATGGAGAAGGGAATCGGCGCATACAAGCTCAAGCTGGGCACGAACCGGGATGAGGAGCGAATCCGTCTTTTGAGAAGTGAGGCGGGCGATTCGGTCGTCCTGTTCGCGGACGCCAACCAGAAGTACAACCCCCGCGAGGCGCTCGAGGTGGCCGCGATGCTCGCCGAATACGACGTGCGCTGGTTCGAGGAGCCCGTGCTCGCCGATTCGGTGGACGATCTGGCGGACGTGGCCGAGAGGAGTCCCGTGCCCGTCGCCGCGGGCGAAAACGCATATATGCGCTGGGGCTTTCGCGAAATCTGCGAGAGGAGGGCGGCGGCGTATCTCCAGCCCGACGTGGGCCGCTGCGGCGGCGTGACGGAGTTTCGTAAAATCGCCCACCTGGCCGAAGCCTGCAATCTCTCGCTGTGCGCGCATCTGCTCCAGGAGGTATCGCTAAGCCTCCTCGCCGCGACGCCGAGCGGCTACATGGTGGAATACGTGGAGATGCTGCCTCCCGAGACGCTCACGCGGGAATTCGCCGTTGTGAGCGGCTGCATGGAGGTTCCGGACGTCCCCGGGCACGGGGTGGAATTCACGCAAGAGGCGATACGAAAATACGGCGCTTAGGGGATTGTTGAAAAAGCCAGCCTCGGTCGGAACTGACCACTGCTGGAATGACGAGCAAAACCGCACCGCCTCATCCTGAGTAGCGGCGGAGCCGCGTATCGAAGGATGCCCTCTCGTCCCGGCGCGAGCCCCTCGCCCTTCGATACGCCGCCTTCGGCGGCTACTCAGGGTGAGGAAAGAGGGGTTGGCGGTTTCCAGGGGACGCATACGGAACTTTTTAGGCAGCCCCTGAAGGAGGAGGTAGCTTGGCGAAAAAAATAGCGTTCCTGGGACTGGGCAACATGGGCGGGGCCGTTGCCGCCAATATGAAAAGAGCGGGCTTCGAGGTCGTGGGCTACGACCCGAGCCCGGCGGCGCAGGGTGCGGCGCGAGAGGCCGGCATCCCCGTTTTCGATTCTCCCGCCGAGGCGGCGCGAGGTGCGGACTACGTGTGCAGTTCGGTCCCGAAAGGAGAGCACGTGCGCGACGCCTATCTGGGCGAGAAGGGCGCGCTGCTCACCGCGAAGGAAGGCGCGGTGTGTTTCGATTTCTCCACCATCCTGCCCGAGGAGAGCATCGCCGTCGCCGAAGAGGCCTCAGCCCGCGGGTTCCATTTTCTGGACGCCCCCATCAGCGGGAACGCCGTCATCGCGCGCGATGCGAAAATCGGCTTCATGGTGGGGGGCGATAAGGAGGTTCTGGACGCGCACCGCGCGGTGCTCGATTGCGCGTGTGAGTTGCTCGATTATTTCGGCCCCAACGGGTCGGGCTTGCGGATGAAGCTCATCACGAACCATCTTGTCTCGGCCCAGCTGTGCGCCCTGGCGGAGGGCTTCACCCTTGGGTTGAAGTCGGGCCTGGACCCGGACCAGATGATGGAATACCTCTATTCGAGCACCGTCTTTCGCGTGATGAACACGCGCGGCCGGGGCCTGAGGAAAAAGGAATACGAACCCGTCAAGTTCGCGCTCGCCCTCATGCACAAGGATCTGGGGCTGATCCGCGAGTTCGCCCGCACGAACGGCGCTCCCGCACCGGTGATCGACGCGGTCGGGAAGGCGTATCAGGGAGCGATGGAGATGGGGCTTGGCGATCTGGATCAGGGCGTCATTCGCGAGTGGTTCGAGCGCGAGGCGGGCTTGAGCGATTAAGCGGGAATATCTTGTCGAATGTGATTCTGGAGGATGAGCTATTGGAGCAGGTAAGCGAGAACGTCTTTTTTTATGATTGCTATCCCACGGTGGGCATGGTGGTGACGGATGACGGCGTCATCGCGATAGACGGCCCCATGCGGCCCTCCGAAGCCATCGCATGGCGCGATTTCATCCGTGAAAGGGGCCCGCTTCGCTATCTCGTCAACACCGAGCACCACCAGGATCACATCGCGGCGAACTGGTTCCTCGAGCCCGAGCGGATCGTTTCGAGCGAGATCACGTATGCGGATTTCTACACCTCCATCGCCACCCCGGAGGAGGGCAAGGAGCGCATGCTCAAGTACGACCCCGAGAACGAGGCGCTGCTCGAGGGCTTCGAACTCAGGCCGCCGGAGATCACCTACAAGGGGCGGATGACGATTCGCCTGGGCGGCAAGACGTTCATCCTCATCGAATCCCCCGGCCACACGCGCGGGCAGACGGTCGTCCACGCCGTGGAGGACCGCGTCGCCTTCACGGCGGACAACCTCACGCCCGCCTTCAACGTGGCGTGTCATTCCGCCGACGTGTGGGGCTGGTTCCAGTCGCTGGGCGTGCTCGAAGCCCTGGACGTGGACTGGTACGTGCCCGGGCACGGCAGGCCTTGTCAAAAGGACGAGATTCCCCGCCAGCGCGAGAAGCTCCATGAGCTTATAGATAAGGTGAGGGTCCTCAAGAACGATGGCCTCAGCCGCGAGGAGGTGCAGGACAAGGTGTTCGAGGTGTATGAGACCGAACTCAGCAGCATGGATCACCTGGGCGAGCGCCTCACCATGCTCAGAAAGGGCGGCCTCGGCAACATTTTTGATTATCTCGACGAACACCCCTCGGGGCCCTTGAGCAACCGGACGGACCCGGTGTGGCCGCACATGTGAGGCGGACGCCGCGTAAACCTGACTGATTCACCAGAGGATGAGAGAGATTTTATGATGAAACCGATGAACCTGCTCGTCATCATGGCGGATGAGTTGAGCGTCAAGACGCTCGGCTGCTATGGCCACCAGGTGGTGAAGACGCCGAACATCGACCGCCTGGCGGCCTCGGGTGTCCGCTTTACGGGCGCCTATACGAATTCGCCCATCTGCACCGCCGCGCGGGCGAGCTTCGCCACGGGCCGCTACGTGCACGAGATCGGCTGTTGGGACAACGCGAGCCCCTATACGGGCGAACCGGCGGGCTGGGGGCATCGTCTGCAGGCCGAGGGACACCGCGTCACCTCCATCGGCAAGCTCCACTACAGGAACACAACGGACCCCACCGGATTCGATGAGCAGCTCGTGCCCATGCACGCGCGCGACGGCGGCGTGGGCAGCGTGCTGGGCTCCATCCGCGATGAATTGATCGTCCAGAAGGCGGACAAGCTCGCGCGCGAGATAGGCCCGGGCGAGACGAGCTATACGAACTACGACCTGGACATCGCCGAGAACGCCTGCGCGTGGCTCGAGAACGAGGCGGAAAAACATGGCGGCCCCGAAAAACCCTGGATGACCTTCGTCTCCTTCGTATCGCCCCATTTCCCCCTGATGGCGCCGAAGAAGTATTTCGACATGTACCCGACAGACGCCGTGCCCATGCCCAAAGCCCACGCGCTCGACGGCCGCCCGCCGCATCCGTGGATAGAGGCGTACCGCAGATACGTGCCGTCCGACAGCTTTTTCGACGATGAGCGAAGGCGCGTCGCCATCGCCTCTTACTTCGGACTCTGCACGTTCCTGGACGATCTGGTGGGGCGCGTGCTGGAGAGCCTTGCGCGCGCGGGCCTCTCGGATTCCACCCGCGTCGTCTTCGCGAGCGATCACGGCGAGAACCTGGGCGCGCGGGGCACCTGGGGCAAGGGCACGATGTACGAGGAATCGGCCGCCGTGCCGCTCATGATGGCCGGGCCGGGTATAGAGGCGGGCGCGGTGGTGGATACGCCCGTATCGCTGCTCGATTTCTATCCCACCATCCTCGAATCGGTGGGCGTTGCGCCCGATGATGAGGACAAGAGCCGCGAGGGCCGCTCGCTCTACGGGATCGCCCGCGCGCCCTATGACGCGGAACGGGTCGTCTTCAGCGAATACCACGCCTCGGGTGCGGAGACGGCGGCCTACCTCATCCGCAAGGGCAGGAAGAAATACATCCACTACGTGGACTATCCGCCCGAGCTCTACGATCTGGAAGCGGATCCCGAGGAGCAGGACGACCTCGCCGGAAAGCCGGGGAGTGAGGCGGCAATCCGTGAACTCGAAAGCGACCTGCGCGATATTCTCGACCCCGAAGAGGTGGATGCGCGCGCCAAGCGCGATCAGGCGGCGCTCATCGAGCGCCTCGGCGGACGCGACCACGTCATCGAAAACGCCCAGACAGGCGCCACCCCCACGCCTGGCGATTACGGGGATGATGGATATTGAAGTGGTGGGCTGGTAGGATGATAGCGTGATCATATTTTATTGTTGACTCGAAAGCCGCCAGGATGTAATGTCTTTGACATCACATTGAGGTGGAGGTATTATGACTCAAATTACGGCACGTTTGCCCAATGAGGTGGTCGATGCGCTGGATGAGGCGGCGAACCGGCTCAAACGGAGCCGGGCAGAAATCATCCGTCAGGCGATCGAGCGTTATCTGGAAGAATTCGACGATCTTTCGGTAGCCGTGGAGCGGCTGCGCGATCCGAACGATCCGGTGCTCGACTGGGATCAGGTAAGGCGTGAATTTCTCGATACAAATTAAACAAAGCGCTGCCAGGGAGTTGGAACGCCTCGAACAGGCGGATCGCACGCGAATTGTCGAGGCCATCGACCGACTGGCGGAGCAACCGCTACTGGGTCGCGCGCTCAAGGGAGAGGAGCGGGGACTCAGGCGGCTCATCGTCGGCGAATTCCGTGTGATTTATGAAGTGCAGGAAGACGCCCTCGTCGTTCTGGTCATTCACGTCACCCGCTGGCGCAGCGGACGCAGTAGCGATGGACGCAGACGCGGCGCGCGGAACAACGGGGGGTGAATCTTGAGCATAGACGATAAGGGGTTTCACCTCTTCTGATCCGTAACCTCCCCCAAAACCCTTAGAACAATTTTCTGGCATATCGATGGCCGGCGGTGCGATGCGCCCGTTTGCGGGTGGGCCGGTTCCCGTGAATCGCTGTTTTTCTTTCTCCGAAAAACCTGTCTTGCAGTGTTATTCCCTCCAGTTTGAATGTTGAAACACCGCGCCGCAATATTTGTGGAAGGGAGGGTGCGCGGAGTGTGAAGTGATGAGTATGTGGGGATTTTGGAATTTCAAAACTAGCTTCTGTTTGACATTATAATAATTCAATGTAAAGTAATATGAATTATATTCAATATTTTATGATTAATATCGCCAGTTGCTGGCGATGGGCTTCTCTGAAACTGAGTGAAGATTCACCGTAAACAGGTAAAAAAACGTGATCGGAGATTTGTGATTTCGTCCGGCGGAAAATCTGACAATTCATTAGAAATAAAGGGTCACCCGGAAAAAAGACTCTAAAAAGGAGAAGATAATGAAAAGATTGCTGTTTTTGATTTGTATCGTCCTTATGGCGTCAGGTTGCGTTCCGAAAGTAGATCAGTTCTCGCTGAAGCAGAAAAAAACGGAAATTAAACAGGCTTCCAAAAAACGGGGTATAGTAGTTGCTGAGCAAGCTAAGATATTATCTGAAGGGCGAATTACCCCAAAACAATTCCACGCTCTAGCGAAAAGTGAGTCAATTCCTGATAGCGAAGTTCAAAAGGAGGCTAAGCAGGGAAGTGAGAAGGCCCATGCTGAATGTTTGGTAAAGGCGCACACATCGTTCGCGGTAATGCTGGCGGATATTATTTCGATTCTATCCGGAGAATTTCTTTGGGGGGATTTGGCATCAAAGCTGACGACAGCAACTCTTAATCAAACGACATTTGCAGATCCGCTGAAATTGCGCACTACAAAAGAAGTCGTTAAAACGTGCCTGAAATCAAAAGGGTTTCCTCCAATAGCAGAACAGGGAAAAGGAGACGGCCAAGGCGGAGATGCTGGTAAAACAGGTGCTGTCACAAAGTGAGGATTCAATTCGTCTTTGATTTCGAAGTTGAGTGCTCTGGTCAAGCGGTACCGTTTGTTTCCATTGCGCCGTCGTCTGCATATTCCGTTAAGAGGGCCAGGCGCAATCAAGTATTTCAATGAGTAATCATCCTCGCCCTTGCCAAGCGAGAGGAATGACCATCAGAAACACATTGCGTAGGGTCGGCCTCCGCGTCTGTCTCCCGACGTTCGGCCTGTTCACGGACCGCACCTTCGTGTTCAGGACCACGCGGAGGACCGTCCCTGCGCAATCCTTCTTCCGCGGTCGGGAACGACGACTATTTCCGCTTTAACCCCCTCCCGTAATCCACCGTGCGGATTCGGCGAGTTGCTCCTTCTCCCGGGCGATTTTTCCCGAGTCGACGAGCAGCTCGCCGCCCGCCGAAAAAGAAAGTGCAGGCGCGCGGTAGGTGCTCTCATCCAGGCGGCGGTTGGTCTTGATTACGCCCTCAACGCGGTGTAGACGAGTTGAATTGGCATTGACAAATTATTTAACTTTTCTTCCTTGCACCGCATCAGAGCGCAACTTGGAACCAATCTCAGATTCGACAATTTTATCGCGAAGGGTATCAATTGTATCAGTTCGGTGAACAGGTAGATCTAGAAAACGAGCAAACTTTTCAATTGCTACTTTGGTTGGAAATTCATTGCCCAACAATTCCCTACCCGCCTCCCGCGTTTGGGAAGCATGTAGTTTTTCCGAGACTTCCGAAAACGCCGTATCAGAATACGAATGGCGACACTTTGTACCTAACACTCTTGATGCTGTTCTCACTTCGTAAATCCGGAGCTTACCATTGCCCCGCAATAGAGCATCGATCTCATCTGCCGACGATCTTTCGACTAAATCCGCTAATTTCCTCAGAAGTATGCCAATGTCTCCGGAGTTGCCGGGCGACCTCTTGTTACTTTTTCTTGTCATAGGCCTATCCCCTTAATAAAGGTATCTGTAACGGCCTCAAGACCCGCAACGACGCTCTGGTGGCTACCAGAATTGTATCCCTTGAGAACAGGAGGAATACCAAATTGCGGAGAATCCCCAAATATTGTGTCGTTCCGTTTGATATAAGGTTCCATTACGTCAACACCGGACAAACGGCGGGCCTGAGCTATAAATGGCCTTTGTGTCGATATAGGTTGACCTCCGTATTCCTGGATCATAGTGAACACCACATACAGAATTCTAGGATCGATTGAATCCGTTTCTCCGCCCGCATCCAACTCAGCGTACTCATTATACTCATCAATAAGTGTGTTTGTACTCCGAATCAAATAATCTATCCCCAGTGTCGATAGATAATCAGGACGCGCAGGAACTAAAATGTAGTTGCTGGCAATAATTGCAGTCTTGGTTACAATATTGAAATTCGGCGGGCAATCAATGAGTGCCACGTCGTACTTGTCCGCATCGACTTCGTCCAATCCCCTAGAAAGCATACTGTGCACAGAGAGAAAGTTGCGCTTTGCTTGCGTAAGGTTCGCTCCTCCTAGTTTTGTAGCCAATTCGAGATCGACGTTGATTAGACCTAGGTGAGATGGGATCAAATCAACCTGCCCATTTCGTGGATTTAATGCTTCTGCGATTCGATTCGGCGTAAAGATAATATCTGAAAGCGGCAAAGGCGTCCCAGATTCGAACGAGTCGAACCAACTCTTGATAGTTCTGCTTTCTGAATAATTATTCTGCCAATCATCTGGAGCTATGAACGAGAATGTCAAACTCGCTTGAGCATCCAAATCAATCATAAGAACATTATGATCTCGCCATGCCAACTCAGCAGCAAGATTAGCTGTCAATGAAGTCTTTCCGACACCGCCTTTATAATTTATTACTGATACGATTTTCATGGCCACCAATCTTTCTTTTGCTTGTGAGTCGGGTTTTTAAGTGTAACTTCCCGACAGGTTTAGCCCGAATTATTCATCTTGGGCCCAGTATTAGGTTAACGAGTATGCTGCAATTCGTTGGAATCGTGAAGGAATTCATGGTGATTGTATCTTTCTATCTGAGCAACAAAATCGCCACTCCAATGAAGACTGACCATACCGTTTTTCTTTTCGCTCTTCCAGCCGTCCAGCGCAAGAAGAAACACCCACCGCCTAATATTTCACTTTTTCAAGAGCGTCTCAATGAAGCAAAGTTGATCCCTCATGCCATTTTTCGTTCTTCGGCAGAGTTGACGATGAATTTCTCGTCCGTCAAAATTTCGCATTCTTCCATTCAAGTAGCTCCCGTAATCCACCGCGCGGATTCGGCGAGCCGCTCCTTCGCTTTTGCGATTTTTCCTGAGTCGACGAGCAGCTCACCGCCCGCTTTCACCTTCTTTCCGGCGATGAAGACGGTATCCACGTCCGAGCGCTCCGCATAGAAGACGACGGCGCGGGCTGCGTCTCCTGCGGGCGTCATGGCGAGGCCGTCCTTTCGGATGAGGACGAGGTCGGCCTGCTTGCCGGGCGTGACCGAGCCGATTCTCTCCGCCATGCCCATCGCGTGCGCGTTGTTGATGGTGGCCCAGGCGAGCGCGTCGCGCGCCGAGAAAGAAAGCGCGGGCGCGCGGTAGGTGTTCTCATCCAGGCGGCGGTTGTCGAAAATCCGCTGCACTTGTAAAGCGTGGCGCATGGCGTGGAGCATGTTCCCGCTCACGTAGGTCTCCAAATCCACGCCGAGCGACGGCCTGCCGCCCAGCGCGCTCACGCGCCCGCAGACGGCCTCGCCCCGGTTCGTCTGCATCTCGGCCGAAGGCGTGGCCGTGATGGAGGCGCCCGAGTCGATGATGATTTTCAGCTCCGCATCGTCCACGTAGTTGCAGTGCACGAGGTTGTGATCGGGGCCGAGCACCCCCTCTTCGGCCAGCGTGTGGTAGCCGCCCTTCACCTTCCTGCTCGCGTCGCCCCAGATGTGCGCGCTCGATAAAAGCCCGTATTCGCGCGCCAGACGCATGTCGTGGAGCGCCACTTCCAGTGGGGAGTAGTCGGCGCCCAGAATGGCCATCGCCAGCGTGATGAGCCCATCGTCACTGGCCAGGCGTCCCGTCCGCAGCCGCTTGATCTCGCTTACCGGATGCGGGATTAGCGAATAGTGGGGCTCGCCCTCTTTGGGCTTCGGCTTGGGCGTTCCGTGCCCGAATAGGGCGCGGATGCCGGCGTCGAACAACGCGTCGATGCCTGCGTCGGTGTGTTCGGGGGTGGGGTTGTTGTGGCACCAGTCGAACAGCGTCGTGGCGCCCGATTCGATCTGCGCCCACGCGCCCACCAGCGTCGCGATGTAGACGTCCTCGGGGCGGTAGCGCGGGGCGAGGGTTTCGTGCGCTATCTCGAAATAGCTGCGCCCGCCCCAGTCTCCGCCCAGGCCGCGAAGCGCGGTCTGCCAGGTGTGCATGTGGGCGTTGATGAGGCCGGGCAGGAGGATCATGCCGCCGGCGTCGATGGTCTCCGCGTCCGCTTCCGGGAGGTTTTCACCCACTGCGGAAATCAGCCCGTTCTCGATCAGGACGTCGCCGCTTTCGATCTCCCCGACCTCGGGGTCCATCGAGAGAATCGCAGCGTTTCGGATGAGCGTTTTCGTCATGCGCCGCTTCCCGCCTCGGGGAATTCATCGGATTCGCAGGGCTTTTTCATGGACCAGTAATTTTGAGGGTGTTCGATTTCCGCGCCGTATATCAAATGGCTTTTATGGAGTGAAGGGGCAGTGCTTCAGTTTCCAGTGTGGATAAGTCGATCCGCCGCGACGCGTGGTCAATGTCGAAGCCGACCACGCCGCCATCGGCGGCGATGTCCACATTGAGTCCGTCGGAAACTTCGCGCGTTTCCGCACCTGGTTCGGTTCTGAACTCGATATAGAGGCTATCGGTTTCGGGATAATAATGAAGTTTCATGGCCTGTCCTCATAACCGCCCCATGTAATTCTTCATGTTGTAACAGATTACGATCTCTATCACCATTTGCGAAGATCGGCCTCAGCTTCCCGCCTCGGGGAATTCATCCGGCCAGTCGGCGAGCAGGGCTTCGAGATACGCCTTCAGGTCGTCTGGATTTTTTTGGCGAATCTTGTTCCTGTCGATCTCATCTTGCGCCTCGATGGGAATCCCCAGCGCGTCGTTGAACTTGTTCCTCATGTTGAAGTAGGTGATGACCATGGTGAGTTCCACGATTTCAGAGTCCGTGAAATGTTTTTTCACTGCCTCGAAAACGTCGTCCCGCTCTCTGGCCGTGTTGAGAGTCACGTGCTCCGCCCAGAGCAGGACGGCGCGCTCTTTTTCGGAGAAAGCGCTGTAGTCGCCCTCGCTGATGGCGGCGATATCCGTCTCCGTGATGCCCACCGATTGACCAACCGGCGTATTGTGCGCCAGTCAGTAGGCGCAGTTGTTGAGCCGGCTGGTGTTGATGATGGCGATCTCCTTCGTCCTCGTGTCGAGGGCCGAGCCCAGCCCCTGGCGCAGGAGCGAGGAGGTGAGCGGCAGCATGAACTTCGTGATGTAGGGCTGGTTCGCCATCACGCGCCAGGCGTTGGGGATGCGGTTCAGCAGGACGCTCGCGTGGTCGAAGAGGTGGTTCACGACGGGGTCGTCGGCGCCTGATTCGAGCATGGGTACGCGGGACACGGTTTCGCTCCTTTCGGGATTCGGGTTTCTTGAGAATGGCCCATTCTCCGATGAAACGCGGATTTTTGGAACCGCGGGGGCCTTCAAGCCGCAGCTTGCGCCACGATCCCGTACTTCGGCGCCAGTTGTGCAGGGAGGAAGTTTGGTGAAGAATAGAAACTCTGAAGCGGTTGTTGATGCTTTCTGACGCCCCACCTCCGAGGAGTGTGCGATGTCCGATACGCTAATCGAGAGAAACCCGGATATCTTGGGCGGGATTCCGGTTTTCGCAGGCACCAGGGTTCCCGTGCGCACCCTGATGGAGCACCTCGAAGCGGGCGACAGGCTCGACGATTTTCTGGAAGACTTCCCGACGGTGTCGCGCGAGCAGGCGCTCGAAGCGCTCGAACGCTAATCCGGCGCTTTCCTCACGGTCGATCAGGGCATCGAATACCAGCAGAACCTCGTCGGGCTGGCGCTTCCCGTCATCATCATGATCGCCTGCAGGAACCGGTTGCAGGAGTTGCGACCGGGGCTGGTGAAAATCCTCTCTCCGCCTCATCCTGAGTAGCGGCGGAGCCGCGTATCGAAGGATGGCCCTCTCGGTCTGGCGCGAGGCGTTCGACTCCCCCCGCCCTTCGATACGCCGCCTTCGGCGGCTACTCAGGGTGAGGAAAGAGGCGTTGGCGGTTTCTAGGGGATGCATACGGGGCTGTTGAAAAACCCCCGTCGGGGGGCATCGCTACTACCCCCCCTGACAAGGGGTTGTTGAAAAAGTCCTGATATGGTGATTCCACATATGGAGCCGACCATGGAGGGATGGAACTTTACTTCTCCCTTGCAGAGCAACAACCAACCACTCCCCCCTTGAGGGGGAGTCACAGAGGCCGAGCGGTTTGTGCGAAGGCCGATGTGGTGGGGGGACGATTCTAAAAACAAAAGCTCCCCCCACCGGTTCGCTTGCGGGCTTGCGCCCTTACCTCACCGACTCCCCCTCAAGGGGGGAGTGATTGTAAAGCACACGATAAGGGAAGGGAGCGATGTCTCCTCCCGCCTTGGTCGGAAATAATGCCCGAATGACGGCAATCCCGGCATTGCAGGCTTCTTCAACAGCCCAACCCCTCGTCCCTGAGGTGCTCGCCGTCCTATCTGAAGACCTGCAAAAGAGCATCCACTGCGTTCCGGCCTGAAGCGAGCCCCCGCTTGCACCTGGCCGGGCTCGGGTGGGAAGATGCGCCCGTTTTGAATCGGACACCCCGAGAAAGGTGAGTTTCGTGAACGCAACGAACGAGACGAGAAAGCCCATCGGCCTGGCCGTGGTGGGATGCGGGAAGATCGGGCGCATCCGCGCGGAGTTCGCCCGACAGAACGCGGCGGTCGAGTGGATCGGCCTGTGCGACATCGACGAGAACGTGGGCCGGAAACTGGCCGAAGACGTGTCCGCCGATTTTTTCACGACCGATTACCGCGAACTCCTGAAGCGCGATGAGGTGAACGCCACGGTTCTGGCCACCTACGCCAACGAGCGGCTCGAGCCCATCCTCATCGGCGTCGAACGCGGCCACCGGATGCTGATCGAAAAGCCCCTGGCGGTGGATGCTGAAGAATCCGAAAAGCTGGTGCGCGCCGTCGACGAGGCGGGCATAGACGCCGTCCTGGGCTATACGCAGCGGTTCCGCCGCCGCTTTCTGGTGGCGAAGGAGAAGATTCGCTCGGGCGAGCTGGGCGACGTCTCCTCCGTAACGGGCCGCGCTTTCCTGAACCGCATGAACCCGGTGGCGAATTCCACCAAAACCGAATTCCCCACGAAATTCACCCCCATGGTCATCTCCGGCACGCACAGCGTCGATCTGTGCTCCTGGCTCCTGGAGGGTCACCGCCCGGTCGAGGTGTACGCGCGCTCGGTGGACAAGGCGATGGCGCCCTATCTGACGAAAGATTCCACCTTCGCCATCGTCACCTATGAGGACGGGACGATATGGAGCATGAACGTGAGTTGGGCGCTGCCGCGCGTCTGGCCGGCGGAGGTCTATTCGCTGGAACTGGGGATCGTGGGCACCGGAGGCGTGCTCACGATAGACGACACGCACCGCGACATCGTCTTCGCCACGGCGGAGCCGCACGAATCCGCGCGCCTGAAGCAGGAGCGCAACGTGAGTTTTCTCACCAGCTACCCGCCGGGTGATCTGGTGTTCGATCAGCTCTGGGGCCCCATGCGCGAGGAGACGCGCTCGTGGTTTGACAGGATATTTCTCGGCGTCCCCACGCCGCACACCACCGCGCGCGAGGCGCACGAGAACCTCATGCTGTGCCTCGCGATGGATCATTCGGCCAGGACCGGGCGGGCGGTGCCGCTTCCGGTAACGCCTGAGGATTTTGGATAGGTGAATCTTCGCTACTTGGCGTTGCGCCTGCTGCAAACGGCGTCGGATGAGGCTCCGGCGTTTTTTTATGTGTCTTGATTACTTCACGGGAGAGGATGATGGCGGTTTCGGGGGGCGGAAAGAATCCGATTGGTCTGGCGGTGGTCGGCTGCGGCCGTGTGGGGCGCATACGCGCGCGCTGCGCCAGGGAGTACCCGGGCACGGAGTGGCTCGGCTGCTGCGACATCGACGAGAAAAAGGGCAGGGCGATGGCCGGGGAGTTCGGGGCCGATTTCTTCACGACCGATTTCGCCGAACTCATCAAGCGCCCCGAGGTCAACGCCGTCATCATCGCCACGGACGAGGAGTGGCACGCGAAGCCGCTCTGGGAGTCGATAGCGCAGGGCCACAAAATACTCGTGGAAAAGCCGCTGGCGACGAGCGTGGCGGAATCGGCCAGAATCGTGGAGGCCGCCGAGGCGGCGGGCGCCGAGCTTCTCGTGGGCTACACCCAGCGCTTCAGGAGGCGCTGGCTCACGGCGCGCGAACACGTGCAGTCAGGCGTACTCGGCGAGGTCACCTCCGCCACGACGCGCGCGCTGCTGAACCGCCAGGTCGGCATCACGCGGCTGTCGAAGAACGAGGACCGCTCGATGCTGACGCCGATGGTGATATCCGGCACCCACGCGCTGGACGTCATGCTGTTCGTGATGGGGCCGGAGAAGAAGCCCGTCGAGGTCGTCTCGCGCTCGATATCGCGGGTGATGACGGGCATCGGCACGCAGGACGCCACCTTCAGCATCTTCACCTTCGACGACGGGACCATCTGGAGCATGGAGTGCAACTGGGGGATGCCCACCATCTGGCCCGCCTCGACCTACGGCGTCACCATCAGCGTGGTGGGCACCGAGGGCGCGCTCACCATCGACGACACCCATGCGGATTTCATCATGGCGTCCGAGAACCCGCTGGCCTCCCACCGGGGGGAGGAGCGCCACGTCCACCTGCTCGAGAGCTATCCGGCGGGAGATATGTCAAAGGGGCAGTTCTGGGGGCCGATGCGCGATGAGTCCATCGCCTGGCTATCGCACCTCTACACCGGCGTGGACATGCCCCACGCCACGGGGGCCGAGGGGCACCGGAACCTCATGCTCTGCATGGCGTGCGACTTATCCGCCAAGAGAAAGCAGGTGGTGAAGCTCCCCATCGACGCCGAAGAGCTCGAAGCGGGCCTTAAAGCGAAAAACTAGTCCATCCCGATGTTGAAAAAGTCGGCCCTGGGAGCGAGCGCGTTTGAAGCAGTTCCTCCTTTCTCAGCCGGAACTGACTTCACCGGTCGCGTCAAACCCTCGTCTTGCATGCCCCCATATCTGCCTCACCCTGAGTAGCCGCCCCCTCGACTTCGCGCGGGGCAGGCTCCGCCGTTCCCCGACACCCCTCATCATGAGTAGCGGCGGAGCCGCGTATCGAAGGGGCGATCCCTCGATACGGCGCGCAAGCGCGCCTACTCGGGGTGAGGAGGGTATTACGGGCAAGGGCGGCGAATGCGCCGCAGGCAGTATCCCCTTGAGGATAGCTTTTTCAACCACCCCCTCAAGGGGGCGTGAAGTCTCATCGCTTCTCGGTCGGGTTTGACCCTGGAGAACTGCACGCAGGGTTGAACGCGAAAAACTAGTCCATCGTCGCGGTCGGCGGGGGCCAGCCTTCCGATTTGTTCTTGAACGAGAGGTAGATGAATTCGCCGTCGCCATCGTTCTTGAACTCGTGCTCGGTCCCCTCGGGGATGTGGATGATGTCGCCCGCCGTGACGGTCTTTGCCTCGTCCCCCACGCGGAACCAGGCGGTTCCCTCGACGACGTTGATGAGTTGCTCGCAGTCGTGCGTGTGCGGGCGGGCCAGCTTGCCGGGCTGGCTCACCGAGCGGTTGAGCGTGACGTGCTCGCCGATGATGATGCTGCCCTCTGAATCGGACGGCCTCGCCAGGTTTTTTCGCTTCATTTCGTCCCAACGGTAAAACGGCATGTTTCTGCTCCTTGTCGAAGAAAACGGTTTTTTCGGGTCGCTCCGGATTGCCAGATTCAAACGCTCGCTCGACGCCCGAGTTTCATTGACAGCGAAACGCTCCCGTCTGTAAGATTCACGCCCAAGCATACAGAAAAGAGCGCTCGTTGAGAACGCGGCGAGAGGGTTCGTTCTCGCCGGGGCGCTTCTTGATGAGCAGGAGTCTTCGAACCGCTTCATCGGAGTTTTACGTCACTTCTTCAAGGAGAGGAAAAATGAAGAGAATCGTCATGATGTTCGGAATTCTCGCCCTCACCCTGCCGTTCCTGGCGGTGGGCGACGCCTACGCCGCGCCCGCGAAATACGACCTCGCGGTCGGCAGCCTGGGCGGCACGATGGGCAGGCTGGGCGCGGGCCTCAGCGAAATCGTCAACAGGAAACAGAAAAAGATCATCCTCAACGTGGCGCCCGGCGGCGGGCGCGCGAACCCGGCGCGCGTGGGAGGTGGAGGCGCTGATTTCGGCTACTCGTTCTCGAACTTCGCCGGCGCCGCGATGGCCGGAAAGACGCCCTACAAGAAAGCGTACAAGGACCTCCGTGGCATCGCCGCTTTCTGGGATTCGTGCTACCACCAGTACGCCGCCAAGGAGCTCTATGACGCCGGCATCAAGACCTGGGGCGACATCATCAAGTCGAAGAAGCCGATGAAGCTGGCCCCGGCCAAGAAGGGAACCAGCACGGAGTACATCGCGAGCATGATCGTCAAGCATTACGGGACGAGCTACAAGGAGCTCACCAAGCGCGGCTACAAACTCACCTTCCCGGGAGCGGGCGGCATGTCGCGCGCGATCCGGGCGCGCCAGATCGATTTCTACTTCCACAATTCGGGCGACCCCAACGGCGCGGGCATCCAGGCGGCCCTGGGCCGGAACCTCGTGTTCCTGGACATGGCGGATGACGTGAAGAAGCTGCTGGCGGGCCACGGCTTCACGCCCTGCCAGATCCCCGGCGGCATCTATAAGGGCAACCCCAATCCCAAGGACTCGATGGGGCTTTCGGGCGTCCTGTTCACCACGACCAAGATGAGCGCCGACGTGGTCTATTCGATCCTCAAGATAGCGAAAGACGAGCAGAAGTTCCTCGGCGGCGTCCACAAGATCTACAAGAGGTGGGACCCCAAAAAAGCGGGCAAGAACGTCGGGATACCCCTGCATGAGGGCGCCAAGCGTTTCTACAAGGAAGTCGGGGGTTCGATGTAATTATCCCGGAAAAGAGGCGAGAGCGTGAACGATAACAAGCAAAGAACTCCTCTGGATTGGCTCGTCCTGGCGATAGCGGTCGGGATGTCCGTCTATCATATTCAGATAGCCTACACGGGAGGGTATGAGCCGCTGTACCAGAGGGCGCTCTCGTTTCTGTTCGGGATGACCCTGATATTCATCGTCTACCGAAAACCCGCGGGAGGCTGGTGGCGCGCCGTCGTGACGGCCGCCATCTGCCTCCTGGCGGTCACCTCCATCGCCTATCCGATACTCTATACCGATTATTTTCTGGATCGCCTGTATTACGTCGATCCGCTCGAACCCATGGATATGTTCCTGGGCACGGCGGTACTGGTGCTCACCTGGGAGGCCGCGCGAAGGACCATCAACCTGGCGTTGCCGTTTATATCGTTCATGTTTATCGTCTACTCGTATTTCGGGCCCTATTTCCCCGGGTATCTGGCGCACAAAGGGGCCCCCTATATGCACATCGTCGATCACCAGTATTTTACCTACGACGGTCTGTGGACGGCTCCTTTAAGCGTTTTTTCGGTCTACATCTTCTTGTTCATCCTCTTCGGCGCGTTCCTCGACCGCATGGGGGCGGCCGATTTCTACGTGAAGCTCTCCGTGTCGATCGCCGGCAGGCTGCGCGGCGGGCCGGCGAAGGCGGCGGTTTTCGCCAGCGCCATGACGGGCACCATCATGGGCAGCGCGAACGCGAACGTGGTCACCACGGGTTCGTTCACCATCCCGATGATGAAGCGTACCGGCTTCAAGCCCGAGACGGCGGCGGCCATCGAGACGGCGGCCTCCACGGGCGGGCAGATCATGCCGCCCGTCATGGGGGCGTCGGCGTTCCTGATCGTGGAGTTTACCGGCATATCGTATTGGGAGATCGTGAAGGTATCGGTTCTCCCCGCTGTTTTGTATTTCTTCTCCGTGTACGCAACCGTGCATCTGGAAGCGAGAAAAGGGGGCCTGGTCGGCATGCCCAGGGATTTGATACCCCCTCTGGGACCCATCATGAAGGACGGATGGTTCTACCTCCTGCCTCCGCTCGTAATACTCGGGATTCTCATGACGGGCAGAACCGTCCCCCTGGCGGGTCTCGCCGGCATCCTCTCCGTCGTGCTCCTGGCGGGGCTCAAGGGCGCCCTCGTCTTGCTGGAAAAGGCCAGAAGGGAGGGGACGAGCCTCCCGGAAGTCGCAGGTGAAATAGGCCGCGGCCTTTGGAACATCGTCCTCGCGCTCGAGAAGGGCGCCATTCAGTCGCTGCCCATCTGCGCGGCGGTGGGGGCGGTGGGCATCATCATGGGGGCGCTCTTCCAGACGGGTCTCGGCCTCAAGTTCTCCTCCCTGGTCACGAACATGGCGAACGACAGCCTGTTCCTGGGCATCCTCCTGGTGGGCGTAGCCTCGTTCGTTCTCGGCATGGGGCTTCCGACGAGCGCGGCCTACATCGTCCTGTCCGTCATGGCCGTGCCCGCGCTCTTGGAACTCGGCGAGCCGTTCAAGCTCTCGCTCCTCGGCGCGCATCTCATCGTGTTCTGGTACAGCCTGGACAGTTGTTTCACGCCCCCTGTATGCGTGCCCGCCTATACGGCGGCGGGCATAGCGGACGCCAACCCGGCGAAGGCCGCCTGGGCGTCTTTCCGCACGGCGAAGGGCATGTATATCGTGCCCCTGATGTTCGCCTTCACACCGATCCTGCTGATCCGGCAGCCCTGGCTCTCGCTGGAGACTTTCGCCGCGGGGCTTCTCGGCTTCCAGGCGCTCGCCGCCGCCATGGTCGGGTTCATGTATTTCCCCTTCTCGGCCCCGATGCGCGGGTTTTTGTTCCTGGCGGCGGGGCTTTTGTTCTGGCCGGGCTACCTGAACCACCTGGCGGGCGCGATCATGCTGGGCGCGGTTTTCATCCTGCAGAGAAGACGCCTCGCCGAGGAGGGAGAGCCCACGCCCGCCCCCGTGGCCGGAGGCGCCGCTTCCGCATAGGGGATTGGGCAGCTTCAGGGGCTGCTTGATTCATGCAAGGTCGTTTGGAGTATTGCTCACCAGCTGATTTCACTTCCGCTCGCGCGGGGGTCGTCTCTCATCCGCCGACCGGGCGGACGCTCCACCATTCCAGGCATACCGCAGGGGAGGGTTTTCTGATGGAAGAAAAAGCGATCGACCGGATCGACGAATCCCGGGGGCCGCACTACGAACCCTACGGCTGGCACCACTGGCCCGAGCATCCGTGGATGTCCTACCAGTTCCGGCGCGCCCTCGGCGAGACCCAGGAGGGCGGCGGCTCCATCAGCGAGTGCTTTCAGGCCGCGAGCCGCATGACGCCCGGCGACAACGAGAGCTGGCACGTCGAATGGACCCGCGTGGGGGATCGCAACCGCGCGCGCGGCGATGAGGCCGCATCGGCGGGGCGCATCCAGACGGCGCGAAACTGCTGGCTGCGCGCGGCCGATTACTACCGGAGCGCGGAGTTCTGGCTCGCGTCGGATGATCCGCGCAGGCTGGAGACTTTCGAGAAGGTGGAGGCGTGCTCGAAGGCGTTTTTGAGCCACTTGACCCCTCCCGGCGAGGTCGTGCGGGTTCCCTACGAGGACGGCGCGCATCTGGACGCCTATTTTGTGCCCGCGCCCTTTCGCGTGGAAAGACAGCCCGCTCTCATCTGCTTCGGCGGCCTGGACGCCTACAAGGACGAGATGTGGTTCATGGCGGGGCGGGGGTTCCTGCAGCGCGGCATATCGACCCTCATGGTGGACGGCCCCGGCCAGGGCGGCACGCTGAGAAGAGGGGGCATCACCAGCCGCCACGACTACGAGGTTCCCGTGGGCCGCTGCATCGACTATCTGGAAGCCAGAGGGGACGTGGACGCCTCGCGGGTCGCCGTTCTGGGCGGGGGTATCGGGGGCCATTTCGCCGCGCGGGCGGCCTGTTACGAGCACAGGCTCGCCGCCGCCGTCTCCCACACCGCCGGGTGGAGCCTTTATGACACTTGGCGCGATGCGGACGAGGATCACCGCCTCGCCGATTCCATCAAGTGGGTGTTCGGCGCAGCGAGCATGAAAGAAGCCGTCGAGAAGCTCGCGCCCTTCACGCTGGAGGGACACATCGAGCGCATGAAGTGCCCCTACCTCATCGTTCACGGGGGCTACGACGTGCTCGGCGTGGCCCAGGCGCGCAGGGTGTATGACGCTGCGAAAGACGCCGGAGTAAACGTAACGCTCAGGCTCGTCGACGAGGAGGAGACGGGCGCCGACCACTGCCAGCACGACAACCCCACCATCGGCCAGGAGATACCCGCCGACTGGCTGGCGGAGGTGTTCGAAATCGACGAGCGCGAACTGATGTCAAAAACTCTCGCGCCGATTCTTTGAGGAGGTTCAAGTGAGTATCACGCTGCTCGAGAATTTCAGGGCCGTTTTCTACACGCCGTTCTACGCCGCCTTCTCCCTGGGAGCCTATGAGGAGGCGGGCGCCGACGTTCGCATCGAGACGTCGCCCGACCCCGCCCGGAACGCGGAACTGCTCATGTCCGGCGAGGCGCAGGTGAGCTGGGGCGGCCCCATGCGCGTCCTGGTGGCGTACGACAAGGACCCGGACTGCGACCTCAAGGTGTTCTGCGAGGTCGTCTGCCGCGACCCGTTTTTCCTGATCGGTCGCGAGCCGAACGCAGGATTTCGGATGAGCGATCTGGCGGGTCCCAAGGTCGCCACGGTGAGCGAGGTGCCCACCCCCTGGATGTGTTTGCAGCACGACCTGCGCCTGGCGGGGCTGGACCCGGATGCCCTGAACAGAATCCCGGACCGGACGATGGGCGAGAACGCGGACGCCCTGCGCGCGGGCGATGCCGACGTCATCCAGGTGTTTCAGCCATTCGCCGAGGAGTTGATCCGTGAAGGCGCGGGCCATATCTGGTATCAGGCGGCGGAGCGGGGGCTTACGACCTATACGGCGTTCTATGCGCCGGGATCGTTCCTGCGGGAGCAGCCCGAATCCGCCCTCGGCATGACACGCGCCATGGCGAGGGCCGAGCGCTGGATCGCGGAGAACGACGCGGAAGCCGTCGCCTCCCTCGTGAAGTCCTGGTTCGAGGAGATGGACCCAGACCTTCTGACTCAGGCCATCGCGCGCTACAAGAGCCTGGGCCTCTGGAACCGGAACCCATATCTCGCGCAGGAGAGTTTCGAATGGCTGCGGGACGCGTGCCTGAGCGGCGGGCTGATAGAGACGGGCGTTTCCTACGAGCAGGCCGTGGATATGCGGTTCGTGGAGCAAGCCACGGCGTAAGCTCTCGCTTTGAGAGGCAACCCCCCCTTGTCGGGGTTGTTGAAAAACCCCCCGTTGGTCGGTGTTGCGGTTGTAGGGACAACCCTCCGTGGTTGTCCTTTTCAGGGTTTCGGACAGGCACGGAGGCCTGTCCCTACAGCCCTTGCGGCTTTGCTCGTCATTCCGGTGTCGGAGCCGACCGAGATTGACTTTTTCAGGGGTAGAGGGGACGCCTCCCTCGCCTTGAAAACCACCCCCCCCTACCCCCCCTGACAAGGGGCTGTTGAAAAAATCAGAGAGGGAAAATTTGTTCGTGTGTAGGTCGATGGGGTGGACGCCTCCTTCCGGCGGATTAGAATGTGGCGAGACGACGTCACACACCGCCCGGAAGGAGACGACCATGGGAGGAGTCTACATCATCGGGGTCGACTTGGCGAAACACAGTTTTCAACTCCACGGCGCGTGGGCGGACGGGCGGGTCGCGTTCCGCAAGAAGCTGACGCGGGCGAAGGTGCTGGAGTTTCTGTCGTCGCAGCCTCGATGCGTGGTGGCGATGGAGGCGTGCGCGAGCGCGCACTACTGGGGGCGCGAGGTCGGCAAGCTCGGCCATGAGGTTCGGCTCATGCCGCCGGTCTACGTGAAGCCCTACGTGAAGCGCCACAAGAACGACGCGGCGGATGCGGAGGCCATTTGCGAGGCGGCCACCCGGGCGACGATGCGCTTCGTGGCGGTGAAGAGCGAAGCGCAGCAGGGGTGTGGGATGGAGTACCGCACGCGGGATTTGCTGGTGGGTCAGCGCACGCAGGCGCGCAACGCGCTGCGCAGCCACCTGGCGGAGTTCGGGGTCGTCGAGCGGCAAGGGCCCGTGGGCCTCACACGGCTGGCGGCGGCGGTTCGGGGAGCGGAATCGGGCCTGCCCGAGGAGGTCCGCGAGTTGGGCGGGATTCTGCTCGCCCAGATTGGCGGCCTCGATGCGAAGGTCCGGGAGTTGACCGGACGGCTCCGGGCGAGCGCATACGCGGACGAGGAGGCGCGGCGTCTGATGAGCATCCCGGGTGTTGGTCCGATTACGGCGTCGGCGATCCGGGCGTTCGCGCCGCCGGTGGAGAACTTCCGTCGGGGCCGTGACTTCTCGGCCTGGCTGGGTCTGGTTCCCCGGCAGCACTCCACGGGGGGCAAGCCCCGTCTGGGGGGCATGTCGAAGATGGGCCAGCGCGACGTGAGGCGTCTGTTGATATCGGGCGCGATGTCGGAGATACGCTGGGCGGGGCGTCGCCGGAAGCCGCCGTGTCCGTGGCTGGCGCGGATGCTGGCGCGCAAGCCGAGGAAGGTGGTGGCGGTGGCGCTGGCGAACCGGATGGCGCGCATCGCGTGGGCGCTGATGCGGAACAAGGATGTCTACAGGGAGCCGGCGCCCCTCGCCTGAGCGGCGGGCGCACGGATAGAGCCGGGAGGAATGTGAGCAGGCCGGAGGAAGGGTAAGGGCAAACGGTCATCGAGACGGGACCGGGAAAACCAGATATATGTCCAGAGCCACCGAGCTCACCAGGTCGATTTGGACCCGGTCCACCTATCTCCATACGGGCCCGCGGCCAGAGTAAAGCGCCGCAACGAAGAGGCCGGATATACGACTGAGCCGAACCGCTTTGCGCCGAACCCTCCCCAAAAACCGCTTGCATTCTCGTGGGCGTCCATATACGGACATATATGTCCGACATATATGCGACCCTGGGTTTTTCGCACCCACTGCAAGGGCCGCATATATGCGGCCCCTACAACCCCCTCCCCGGCCGAGTCAAACCCTCGTTTGTCGAAGCTATTTCAACAACCCCTCTTCGCTGAGAATTGATTCCCTCCTCAGTCTGCAGTCCCTCCTTCCTCAATCGGAACCGGCTCTTTGCGCTCCCCGGAACACATCTGGCAAGATGGCGGCTACTCTGAACTCCTTGGATGAGGAGGACCCCCATGGCGTTTCGCCACACCACCCCCGAAGGACGTGAATACATCTCCCACAGGCCGCAGGTGAGCGCGCGCGAGGCGATGGTCGCCTCCGGCCATCACTACGCGAGCCAGGCGGGCCTGAGGATCCTGGAGAAGGGAGGCAACGCGATAGACGCCGGCGTCGCCGCCGGTATCTGCCTGAGCGTCCTCCACTCCGACATGGTGTCGTTCCTGGGCGTCGCGCCCACGATTATCTATCTGGCGAAAGAGCGCCGCGTCCTCACCATCAGCGGGCTCGGCCGCTGGCCCAAGGCGGCCTCTATCGAGTGGTTCGAGAAAAACTGCGGCGGCGAGATTCCCGCAGGCGTGCGCCGCGCCGTCACCCCCGCTGCGATAGACGCATGGCTCACGGCGCTTGCGCGCTACGGCACGATGACTTTCGCCGAAGTCGCCGGAGACGCCATCTCCCTGGCCGAAGATGGTTTTCCCATGCACCATTTCATGTACGAGCACATCAAATCGGCCGAACAAGACTACTACCGCTGGGAATCGACGCGGCCCGTCTATTTTCCCGCCGGCGACCTCATCCCCGTGGGCGGGCGGGTGCGGATTCCCGATCTGGCCGGGACGATGCGGCGCATGGTGCGCGCGGAGCAAAGAGCGGGCGGCGGTCGCGCCGGGGGCGTGCGCGCGGCGCGCGATGAGGTCTACACCGGGGAGACGGCGCGGTTGATGGTCGATTTCATCCAGCGAGAGGGTGGCCTGATGACCCTGAACGATCTCGCCGATTTCCACGTGCTCGAAGAAGAGCCTGTGGTTACGGAATACCTAGGGCACGAGGTCTACGCCTGCGGCCCGTGGTGCCAGGGCCCGACGCTGCTGGAGGCGATGAACATCCTCTCCAACTTCGACCTGTTGGCTCTCGGCCATAATTCTCCGGGCTACCTCCACGCCCTCATGAGTGCGCTCAACCTCGCGTTTGCGGACAGGGAGGCCTTCATCGGGGATCCCGAGTTCGTGGACGTGCCCATAGACGGCCTTCTCTCCAAAGAATACGCCGCAAAGCAGGCGGAGCGCGTAGATATGGATAAGGCTTTCGCCGACATGCCCGAACCCGGAGACCCCTGGGCGCAACAGGGGGGCGCCCATCCGTGGAGGTATGACGGCGCGCACCGTGTTCCCGAAGAGGCTGCGCCCGAATACCAGCACGACACCTCCTACTGCACGGCGGTGGATTCGGAGGGAAACGCCTTCTCCTGCACGCCTTCGGACCCCGCGAACTCCATGCCCTTCGTTCCGGGCGTGGGAGCGACCGTCTCGGGGCGCGGCTCCCAAAGCTGGCTCGACCCGGCCCATCCGAGCTGCCTGGCGCCCTGGAAGCGGCCCCGGCTCACGCCGAACCCCGCCCTGACGCTAAAAGACGGCGCGTTCTACATGACGCTGGGCACACCGGGCGGCGACGTCCAGCCCCAGGCCATGCTGCAGGTGTTCCTGAACCACGTCCTGTTCGAAATGCTGCCGCAGATGGCGATCGAAGCGCCGAGGGCGGCCACCGCCAATTTCCCCAACTCCTTCTGGCCCCATGCTTACGAACCCGCGAGCGCGCGGGCGGAGGCGCGTCTTTTGAGCGACGCAGGCGGCGCGCTCACCGGGATGGGCTACAAGATGGGTTCGTGGCCCGATTTCAGCTGGCCGCCCGGCAGCGTCTGCGCGATCGTGAAGGACCCCGAGACGGGCTTCCTGCTCGCAGGAGCCGACCCGAGGCGCGAGTCCTACGCGGTGGGGTGGTAGGGGGCGAGCCTGTCGCACAGGGCGGTTTCCTTGTCCATGCCTTCTAGCCGTGTTATGTCTATCCTTGGAGGACCCGATAACGAAAAGGAGACTCCAATGGAAGTGAAGGAAGCTGTGCAAACGGCGAAAGAATACATTATCGATCTCTTCGGTGATGAGGCGATCACGGGTGTCGGCCTTGAAGAAGTTGATCTCGACTTGGGGTCAAGCGAATGGAAGATAACCATCGGTTTTTATCGCCCGCTGTCTCAGCGGGGCACATTGACCACCGTGTTCGGCAAAGAGCACGAAGCGCGCTCCTATAAAGTCGTAAGCATCAACAAGCAAAGCGGTCACGTGACATCAGTAACGGACCGCGTCCTGCCTGCTGTTTTTGAATAAATCGATGCCCCCTGTTGGGTACTTCATCGACGCGAATCTTCTCATTCTGCTTATTGTGGGGCGTGTGGGGGAGGAGTTCATCGCCAGGCATAGTCGCCTGCAACAATTCGTAGTCGAGGATTACCGGATTCTGCGCAACCTGCTGGACCAAGTCGAGCAAGTGTTCGTCACCCCGAATACGCTTACCGAAACGTCCAACCTGCTTGCTCAACACGGAGAGCCCGAGCGTTCCCGCTTCTTCGATCAACTACGGTTCACCATTGAAGAAAGCAGGGAAATACAAGTCGTCAGCGAGGTCGCCTCGCAAAACAGGGAGTTCAGGCGACTCGGGCTTACCGATGCCGCGCTTCTGGAAGTCGCAACCGTAGAGACGCCTTTGCTTACCGTGGACCTCGATCTTTACCTTGCTGCTTTGACGAAAGACCTGGATACGGCGGTGAACTTCAGGCATATCCAAAACATGTGATTGAGCTTCCATCCTGTTTTGGCGGAGAATGCGGACTTGGAAACGGAGGAGCATGATGACTTCACCCGAATCCGAGCGCACCGAACCCGCCGAAGCATCTTCGCAGGACGACTTTCTGCTCTATGACGGCGCGTGTCCGTTCTGCAGCTTCTATGCGCGGAAATCCGGGTTCGAGACGCCGGACGGACGGCCTCTGACGCTCATCGACGCGAACCGTGCGCCCGAACTCCTCGCCGAGATGCGCGCAAAGGGCTGTGAGGTCGATGAGGGGATGGTTCTCGTCACAGGAGGCCGGCGCTACCAGGGGGCCGAGGCGATGACGGCGCTGGATTCGATGACGAGCGGGACCGGCTGGTTCCGTGGGCTATCGAAATGGTTCGCCTCGAATCCCGCCCGCGCCCGCGCGTTCTACCCGTGGTTTCAAAGATTGCGCCGCGCGGCGCTGTGGGTGAAGGGGAGGAGAGGGCTCGACTGAGGAGGGGCTGTTGAAAAGGGCCTCTCCGCCTCATCCTGAGTAGCCGCCCTTCGACAGGCTCAGGACAGGCTCCCTCGACTTCGCTCGGGACAGGCTCCGCCCCCACTTTCCTCATCCTGAGTAGCCGCCGAAGGCGGCGTATCGAAGGATGCCCTATCGCACGACGGGAGGCGCCTCCATCCTTCGATATGGCGCTTGCGCGCCTACTCAGGATGAGGTTTTGTGGCCGCCTGCGCGGTAGGAAGGAGGGCCGCCGCGTAACCCCCGATACCGCCCGCTCCCGAAACGGGGTTTTTCAACAACCCCGTCAAGGGGGGGTAGGGGGGGTGGTTTTGTAGCGGACAGGCTCCTGCGCCTGTCCGAGGTCGCGACCTGTCCCTGCGGCGAACGATCCCGAAAGTCGGGCAAGGACTTTTTCAACAACCCTCTGGAGGAGGTGACGGGGGATTGCCCTCCCGGTCGAGTAACGCCCCTTGGAGACGAACGTGCGTGTCCTGCATGGACGCCCGCCGGCAAACGAGCATTTTCTCATAACGCTTGTCATTATCTGGTTCCCGAAATTTCCCGAATGGTTTATCCTTCCCGGAATCCGTAGCGTTCATCTCCGTTACGGCCTCGCTTCCCCCGCCCCGGAACGGCATCGTCGCATGAAAACACCATCAATCGCCCGGCGTTTCGCGAGGTTCGCCTGCGGCCTGGAGCGGGTCGATTCCGAGGTCAGGACGGCTGCGGACAGGGCCATGCTCGACACCCTGGGCGTCATGCTCGCGGGGGGCGCCCATCCATCGGTGCGGGCCCTGGCTCAGGCTACGGCGCGCGGGGAGGGGCGGGCGACGCTGGCGACGGGCGGGCGCGCGGACGCCGAAGCCGCCGCGCTCGTGAACGGAACGGCGGCGCACGTCTGGGATTTCGACGATACGTCCTACACGGGCATCATGCACGGCTCGGCGGTGGTGCTGCCCGCCGCCATGGCCCTCGCGCAGGAAACAGGCTCCGGCGCCGACGCGCTTCGCCGCGCCTTCGTCGCGGGCTCGGAGGTCGCGTACACCCTCGCCGAGGTTTGCACGCACGCGCACTATTTCGACGGCTGGTGGAGCACGGTGACTCTCGGCCTCACGGGCGCGACCGCCGCCGCAGGGTGCCTGCTGGAACTGGACGAGGACGCGATGACGAGCGCTATCGGCCTGGCGGCAGCCGCCTCAGGCGGCGGGAAGGCCGTGCTCGGAACGGACGCCAAGCCGCTGCTCGTCGGGGAGACCGCGCGCCGGGCCGTTACGCTCGCCCGGGCGGCCGGGGCCGGGCTTACGGGGCCTGAAGACGCGTTCGAGGATAGTCGGGGTTTCCTGAAGCTGCTGAATCGGGGTGAGGCCGTCCAAGCCGAACTCGAAACCATCGGCAGGCGCTGGCGCCTGTGCGAGCCGGGCCTTCTGTTCAAGACAAGCCCTGTCTGCTCGGCGGCGCTCGCGGCCATCGAGCAGATGAACGAACTCATGGCGGAACTCGGCGCGAGCGTGAACGAGATCGCAGGGGTTCACGCCGAAGTGCCGAAGCTCGTCCATGAGAGCCTCGTCTTCCCGAATCCGGCCACGCCGCAGGAGATGCAGTTCAGCCTGCCTTACGCCCTGGCCTGCGCCGCGATCCACGGGCGGGTGCGCTTCGAGGACCTGGCGCCCGGCGCCGTCAGCCCCGAGAAATCCTCCCTCATGGCGCGGGTGAGCGTGAAGCGCGCGCCGGATCTCTCCACCGATGCCATGCGCGCGAAATACCCCGAAAGCATCCGCCTCACGCTGACGCTCAGCGACGGCCGCTCCGCCACCGGCTTTTGCGGCATGGCCCGCGGGATGCCGGAGAGACCGCTGAGCGATGAGGAGTTGCTCGAGAAATTCCACGCGGCGGGAGAATACGCGGGCGTTTCACCGCCACCGGTGGATATCGCGGACTTCGATCCGGTGGTGGTGTTCGAGCAGGCGATGGGAGGGGTGGCTTCGTAGGGGACGTTGAAGCAGGCCTGATTTCGTGATGCGGCGTATGGAACCAAACGGGCAGGGAGGTTCGTACGAAAAGCAACCCCCCCTACCCCCCCTTGTCAGGGGGGTATAAAAAGGCGACGCTCCTCCGCCGGGTTGAGGGGGCTTTGCTTTTTCTTGCCCCCCTGACAAGGGGGGGTAGGGGGGTTGCTTTTGTCCCCCGACAAGGGGGGAGTGATTTCTCTTCTCTCCCGTCGGTTGGCCGGGCCGTACGGCGCCTCGTCGGGTTATGCTTTCATGCGGGCGTTCTCGGGGTCGAACATCGCCGAGCGCGGAGCCACGCTCACCGGGAGGCGCTCGTTCATGTATTGCACCTGCAGCCTGGCGCCGGGCGCCGCGTGTTCGACCGGCAGATAGGCCAGCAGGAGGTATTGGCCGAGTGAGGGTCCCGAGCCGGCCGAGGTGACGAAGGACTCTCTTCCTTTGGCGTCGACGAGGCGCTCCCCCCCGAGCGTCAGGATCGGTTCGCTGCTGCCGGCGGGGAACCGCGGCGTACCTGATTCGCCGGCGTGGTCGTCAACCGTCAGCGTACACAGCTTCGCCGCCGGACCTTCGTCGCGCGCCTGCAGGTAGGCTTCTTTCCCGATGAAATCCGCGGACTTCACGCGGGGCCGCGCCAGGCCCGCCTCCACCGGCGAGTATTCCGACGTGAGGTCTGCGCCCATGAGCGCGTATCCCTTCTCGAGGCGTCCCGTGGTGCCGTAGACGCCGATGCCGACGGGCCGGGCGTCGAAGGCGCGGCCCGCCTCCCAAATTGCGTCCCAAAGGCGCGCGCCGTGCGGCGTAGGCGCGTAGATCTCCCACCCGCTCTCGCCCACGTAGGAAATGCGCAGCATCGTCGCCGGAACGCCGTCGATGATCACCTCCCGGGCCGTCCCGTAGGGAAACGCTTCCTGCGTCAGCGGGGCGTCGGTGATCCCTGCGAGCAGCGCGCGGGCGTCCGGCCCCCATACCCCGATGGTGCAGAGCGCCGAGGAGAGGTTCTCGAACTGGACCGAGCCGTCCCCGGGCAGGTGGCGGCGGAACCAGACCTCGTCGCGCGCGCCGTCGAAGACGCCGGTCACGACCCGGAAGCGGTCGTCCGCCAGCCTCTGTATGGTGAGGTCGGCGCGGATCCCGCCCTCCGGCGTCAGCAGCGGGGTGTAGATCGAAGAACCCACCGGGCGGTCGCAGGGGTTGACCGTCAGCCGCTCCAGGTAGGGCACGACGCCGGGCCCTGAGACGTCGAAGATCTGGAAGGCGCTCAAATCCACGATCCCGGCTTTCTCCCGCATGTGGAGGTGCTCCGCGTTGATGATCGGCGACCACCAGCGGCGGTCCCATTCGTGCGGGCGGTCCGGAACGCCGTAGCGCTCGACGAGATCCTCGTTCGACGCGTACCACTGGGGCCGCTCCCAGCCGTGCGCCTCGAAGAATTCGGCGCCCAGGTCCGCGGTGCGGTCGTGGAACGGCGCCCGGTGCATGCCGCGCTCCGACTCCCACTGCTCGCGCGGGTGCACGATGCCGTACGTCTTGTTGAAGTGTTCGCGGCAGCGCTGCCGGATGTGCCGCTCGGTCCGCTCGTGCGGGTAGAACCGCGTGATGTCCGAGCCGTGCGGATCGCACAGGCGCGGATAGCCGTGGGTGATCCACTCGGCGATCAGGCGCGCCGTGCCGGGACCCTCCTTGATCCAGACGGCGGCCGCCGACCAGAGCTTCTCCACCTCGGCGGTCTCGCCCAGCACCTGCCGCGCATCAGGCGTCAGGGAGAGCAGTCCGTTCACCGAATACTGCATTTCGGAACCGGCGAGCAATTCGCCCATGATCGCCCGGGCGTGTTCGAGCTGCGGAGCGAAGTCATCGCCGGTGAAAGGCAGCTCGGTGGGCGTCCGCTCCGCCTCCGCGTTGGAGGGGATGTCGTCGGGCCGCACCAGGATGGGGCGGTGGGCGTACGAGCCTATCTCCATCGCCTCGTGGCTCTGCCGCTCGTACATGAAGGTGTCCATGTCGCGGACGATGGGATAGTCGATCTCGTTTCCCGTCCTACGCAGCAGGTCGATAGAGCCCATGTCGGCCATCTGGTGCACCGCCGGGGTGAGGGGGATGCTCGCTCCGGCAAGCGCGGCGACTCGCGGGCTCCAGACGCCGCACGCGATCACCACCTGCTCCACTTCTATCTCCCCGCGTGTCGTCGCCACGGCCCGGACCCGCGGACGGCCATACGGCGGGCGCGACACTTCGATCCCGGTGACCTCGGTGTTATCCAGCACGGTTAGCGCGCCCCTGGCCTGCGCCCGCTCGCGCATGATGGCGCCCGCCCGGACCGGGTCGACCACCGATACGCTCGGCGTGTAGAAGCCGCCCAGGATCACGTCGCCGTTCACGAACGGCACCCTGGCGACCACGCCGGCGGGATCGAGCAGTTCGGCCTCGATGCCCCGGCACAGCGCCGAGGTCATCCGCCGGCGCAGCTCTTCCATGCGCTCCTCCGTGCGCGCCACTTCGATGCCGCCGCACGTGGTGTTGACGCCGAGCGCGGCGTACTGGCGCTGGCTCTCCAGCGTCAGCAGCGTGATTTCGCGGTCGTGGTCGGTCGGGAAGATGAAGTTCGACGCGTGGCCGGTCGAACCGCCGGGGTTGGGCAGGGGGCCCTTTTCGATCAGCACCAGGTCTTCCCAGCCCATCTCCGCCAGGTGTCCCACCAGGCAATTCCCGACGATGCCGGCGCCGATCACGGCGATCGTCGCCCGCGCGGGCGTCGGCGAAGCGTTTTCGGCTGGGTTGGTGACGGCGTCTTTCAGGATGGATCCCCCAGGTGCGCATGACGGTCACGGCTGGCGAGGCGACAGGCCCCGGTCGCGCCGGTTTCCGGTCTCGCCCCCATGAATGGGGTCGGCGTCCACATCACGCCCCGACCGGAAGACGAGCCTTGAAACATGGCATATATGGCATATAATTCGCCCTGTTTACAAGTTTCGCGAGAGCCGGGGGCGCCTTGGCAAGGGTGGCAAGCCCGTACCGCGGGGGGCCGCCGGTACCGGAACGCCGCCGGCTTCCGGGGCTAGCCGCGCCGCGTTTGGCGACGTCGCCGGAGTTGGGGGCTGTTGAAAAAGTCCCCTCAAGCGCTGGGTGTACGATGGTTTTGTAGGGACAACCCTCCGTGGTTGTCCTTCGTCAGGACAGGCACGGAGGCCTGTCCCTACGGTAGACAATTCGATGATCGGGATTCCCTCTCTCCTCGGCAGCTTTTTCAACAACCCCGGGGAGCGGGCGTTTGCCGCGCCGGAAAGCCCTGAGGCGCGGCGGAGCAGGAGGAGCCATGAACGGCCAGCCGCAAAGCGTCGACCAGTCCGACCGGATCGTCCCCGTCAACCTGCGCCAGAGCGGCCGGACGCCCGTGGAGATGCTCATCTCCACGCGGGTGCGGAAGTCGCCCTACTGGCACCTGTCCCACGACGCGGGCTGCTGGCGGGCCACGGTCTACAACCGCGTCTACCACCCGCGCGGCTACGTCAGGCCCGAAGAGGGCGGCGCGGCCGTCGAGCACGAGGCGCTGACGAACCACGTGACGGTCTGGAACGTCGCGGTCGAGCGGCAGATTCAGGTGAAGGGGCCGGACGCGGAGCGGTTCGTCGACTACGTCATCACGCGCGACGCGACCCGCATCCGGCCGATGCAGGCGAAGTACGTCATCCTCTGCAACGAGAAGGGCGGGATTCTGAACGACCCGGTCCTGCTGCGCCTGGCCGGGGAGGAGTTCTGGTTCTCGCTGGCGGACTCCGACCTGCTCTACTGGCTCCAGGGCGTCAACGTCGGGAAGCGGATGGACGTGGAGATCAACGAGATCGACGTCTGCCCGCTGCAGATCCAGGGGCCGAAGTCGCTCGCGCTGATGGTCGATCTGGTCGGCGAGGGCGTCCGGGACATCCCCTACTACGGGATCCTCGAAGCCGAGGTCGCGGGCTGCCCGGTGGTCGTCACCCAGTCCGGCTTCTCGGGGGAGAAGGGTTATGAGGTCTACCTGCGCGACGCCACCCTGCACGCCGAGAAGCTCTGGCGCGCGGTGATTGAGGCGGGCGAGCCGCACCGGCTCATGGTCACCGCCCCCGGCCACCAGCGCCGCATCCAGGCCGGCATCCTCTCCTGGGGGCAGGACATCGACCACGAGACGGTTCCCTTCCAGTGCAACCTGGCCTACCAGGTGCCGCGCAAAAAGCAGGGCGACTACGTCGGCCGGGCGGCGCTCGAGCGGATGCGCGCCGAGATCGAAGCGGGGCGTCCGCCGTTCTCGATGGTCATGGTGGGGGTGAAGCTGGGCGGCAAGCCGATCGACGACTACGCGCCCGACTTCTGGCTGGTCTCAGGCCCCGATGGAGGCGACCCCATCGGCTACCTGACTTCGCCCTGGCACGCCCCGGAGCTTGGGTGCAACATCGCGCTGGGCTACGTGCCTATCGGCAAGTCGGCGGTCGGGACCGAGCTGCTGGTCTGGCTGCCGGACGAGTATGCCGGCGAGCCGGGCCGGCCCGACCGCGCGGAGGTCTGCGAGGTCCCCTTCCGCCCGTCGGTCAACCCGAGCGCGCGCGAACTGGCCCACGCCCGCGGCGAGGACGCGGTGGACTAGCCTGCAAGAGGTTGTTGAAAAAGTCCTCACATCTTCCTCATCCTGAGTAGCGGCGGAGCCGCGTATCGAAGGATGCCCTCTCACCACGGCGCGATCCCCTCGCCCTTCGATACGCCGCCTTCGGCGGCTACTCAGGGTGAGGAAAGAGGCGTTGGCGGTTTCCAGGGGCTGGTGGACACATAGGGGGCTTTTTCAACAACCCCCTCAAGGGGGGAGTGAATCCTCTCTCTTGAATTGGGAAAAACCTCAAGGGAGAATGGTTACGGACCTTCGAGGTTACTCACCGGCGTTGCAGGACTTTTGCAACGACTCTTTTTCGGGAGGGTTTGACCCGGAGGGGCCGCACGCCCGGCCCGACACCTCGTTCGCCTCGGTTATACGCGCTCTTCTGCGGCGACCGGGACGACCTGGACGACGGCGTCGCCCACCTTCACGAGGCTTTCCTTCTCATCGAGAGGCTCGGCAGGTTCTTCTTTTGTCTTGAACGTCTCGTATTTTTTCACCCATTTGGCCGGCATCAGAGCTCTGGAAAAATCCGGTAGAGCTTTGGAGAAATCCCGTACATGAATATCTCCCCCGACGTTGACTTCCCGGCTTTTACAGGTGGAAGCCAGGGACAGCTTTTCCTGCACCCAGGTGATTTTCACTCTGGTTTTCGGACGCTCGATGGCGCCCAGGGATTCCCTCGTATCGGGGTCCACGATGTCCTCATGCCGGGCGACGACGTCGAAATACATGCCGGGGCGCACCCCTTGCGCGCTGCCCAGGTTGATGGCGACTTCGCGCGCGTTGAGAACCTTGGCGACTTTCCCTCGAATCGGATCATCCATTTGCCCGTCCTCCCGACTGCTGAGTTGCCTCTCTTGTTAGTTCTTGCCCCAGTTCCTCCACCGATTCCGGAACGACATCCTGCCAATCCGACAGCGCACCATTCGCGCGCGAGTCTCTCGATGCTTTGCATCGTCCGTTTGCCTTGTGGGGTCTGGGGTGGAGCCTCGCGGAGGATCTTATTCTATCATTTCCCCGGCGCGGCCCCAATCCGCCGCGTTGCATCGGTGCGGACGCGGTCGACCAGCGCGGGGATGATCGCCTCGCGGCCCGCCGCCCCATGAACCGGGCAGGGTCAGTCTTCATTGCCGGTGTTGTCGTCATCCCCGGTTGCGGCTTGTTGATTCTGCGGCGATTTCCGAATTCGGCGGCCATTATCGTAGTGTATAATATTGTCCCAATTATAATTCTCGTATGTTCCTCCCCTATAGTTCCTGCCCCTTGCCTTATCTCGCCACTTGCCATGCTTCTTGCCCATCACGTACATTCCTTTTGTATAGCTGTATTTTGGTGTAGATGGATCAGGGCTGTTGGACTCATACACATACGGGCCGTGGAGCAAATCGTCGACATACGCGGTTTGCAGCGTTATCCTAAGATGGTCGGTTCGAAAATCCGCCGTATACGGGCCGTGCTTCTTGCCACCCTTGTAGTAGTAACTCACAGTCCAGGCGCCCCAAGTATGTTTCCAAGGGCCATGCCTTTTGCCCCGCACATACGAACCTTCCCAACGACCATGACTTTGCCGCACCTTCCATCGACCGTGCTTCTTGCCCTTTACGTACGGGCCTTCCAGTCTGAACCTGAGCTTGCCGTCGTCGCCTTTAGCGCTCAGCGTCCATCCGCCATGTCTCTCGCCCTCCACGTATGGGCCTGTCTCAAGCCGTTCATCATTCTCCGTCTGCACAGGGGGTTCACCACCTTGACTAAACCAAAGGCCTAGCTCAATTTCGTCCCTATGCCTTTCCTTCCACTGGCCATGCTTCTTGCCCTTGACGTACGAACCTTCTTCTACGACAGCGCCGTCGGCCTTGGTCTTCGCCCAACGGCCATGCCTCTCGCCTCCCAATACGGCGCCTTTCCAGACCATGCCGTTCGGTTCGGGGATGATCTTGATCAACCCGAGAGCCTCGATAACGCGCGGGTTCTTGCCGATGTAGCCAACTTCCTCCGCCGTCTTGCCCTTGGGCCCCTTGATGGCGGGGTCGGCGCCGGCCTTCATGAGAATCTCCACGAGTTCCGAATGCCCGCGCAGGGCGGCGATGAACAGCGCCGTCGCCCCGTCCGCCGCGCGCAGGTTCGGTTTCGCGCCCGCTTTCAGGAGCGGGGGAACCAGCAGCGTGTAGCCCTTGTCCGCCGCGTACATGAGCGGCGTCCAGCCGCGCTTGCCGCCTCGCGCGTTCGGGTCGGCTCCCGACGCCAGCGCCTTCTCGAGGGCGGAAATATTCCCCGCAGCCACGGCGCGCAGAGCCGCGTTCCCGGGGGATACTTTTCGAGCCGCCCGGCGCGGCGGCCGTGGCGTCCTGGGCGTCCTCCGGCGCGGGACTATCGCCGTGCTTCTCCGCTTGCCGGTGGTCCGCCACGCCCGGAGGAGCTTGCGCGCCTCGGCGCGTTCTTCGACCGTCATCTCCTTCGCCAGCGCGTCGCGCTCCGCCAGGGCCTTCGCGTCTCCCCGCGCCGCCGCGAGGTTCAGCCACTTGTGCGCCTCGATGAAATCCTGCGGGACGCCCAGCCCCTTCGCGAACGCGCGGCCCAGCGCCGCCATCGCGCGCCTGTCGCCCTTCCGCGCCGCCCCCCGCCACTCCTTCATCGCCTCGGCGTAGCGCCCCGCCTTCCACGCGGCCTGCCCCGCGCCGTAATCCGCCTGCGCAACCGTGGCGCACGAGAGCATGAGCAGCGCGCAAAGAGGGATGAGCCATGCCAAATGACGATACATTGCCGATGCTCCTCTGGAGAGATTGAAGCGTTGATTCATTTCAGAAACCGGAAAACCTGCCGTTACTTTTCGCATACCAACCGTCCCATGAACCGGCAGGGTCAATCTTCATTGCCGATGTTGTCGTCAACCTGCGGGCTAACCGACTGGGTTCTCTTCTTTGGCGTCGGCTGAGTACTCTGCCTTGGTGTCGTGGTAATCATATTGTGCCGCCGCATCCAGCTTTTTATTGCCGGACTGGCTATCATTTCTGGGGTTTCGCCCTTTTCGTTCACGGCGTCCATCTTGGCGCCGCGCTTCAGCAGCAGTTTGGCGAGTTCGGGATTTTTATTCCATTTCACCGCATCGTGCAGAGGTGTGTCACCAAATTTGTCTCTGGCGTTTACGTCGGCGCCGCGTTCCAACAGCAGCTTGACGAGTTCGGGATTTTTATTCCACTTCACCGCATCGTACAGAGGTGTTTCACCATATTTGTCTCTGGCGTTCACGTCGGCGCCGTGGTCCAGCAGCAGTTTGGCGAGTTCGGAGTTCTTCTTGCCCACCGCCCAGTGCAGGAGTGTCAAGCCTCCTTTGCTCCTTGCGTTCACGTCGGCGCCGCGTTCCAGCAGCAGTTTGACGAGGACGAATTTGGGATTTCTGTTTTGCAATGCCCGGAGCAAAGGCACTTCGCCATCTTTGCCCTTGGCGTTCACGTCGGCGCCGTGGTCCAGCAGCAGTTTGGCGAATTGGGGGTTTTTATTCCATTTCACCGCTTCGTGCAGAGGAGTTTCACCAAATTTGTCTCTGGCGTTCACGTTGGCGCCGCGCTCCAGCAGTAGTTTAGCGAATTCGGGGTTTTTATTCCCCGCCGCATAGTGCAGAAGTGTTTCACCAAATTTATCTCTGGCGTTCACGTCGGCGCCATGGTCCAGCAGCAGTTTGGCGAGTTCGGGGTTTTTCTTGGACACCGCCCGGTGCAGAGGTGTGCCGCCATCTTTGCCCTTGGCATTCACATCGGCGCCGCGTTTCAATAACAGTTTGGCGAGTTCGGGGTTTTTCCTGGACGCCGCAAAGTGCAACGGCGTGTCGCCGTTTGCGTCGTGGCCGTTCACGCCGTCTCCGCGTTCGATTAATGTCATGGCGACCTCGGGGTTTTCGTTCCACTGCATCGCCAATGCCTGCGCGGTTATATTCTCTCTCTGTCTGGATGCTCCCTTTCGCCGGGATTCGACCTTTTCCTTTGGATCCACGCCTCGCTTGAGCAGCAAGGCGATCACTTCGGGGTGCTTGTTGTATCTCGCGGCGGTGTGCAAGGGCGTGTAAAAGTATCTGGAATTCGGGTCTCGTTCGTCTAGAACCACGCCTCTCGCGCCGAGGTCGGCGCCCCGGTCAAGAAGCGCCTTGATGACGAAGGGACCTTCGTTCTCGCGCAGGGCCCTGTGCAGCCCGCCGGCGCCGCCGTATTTTTTCCTGGCGGCTCTCGCCATCAGGTCCAGCGCCGTCCTGCCCTTCGGCCCCTTGATGGCGGTGTCGGCGCCGGCCTTCATCAACGCCTCGATGATCTCCGAACGCCCGTGCAACGCGGCGATGAACAGCGCCGTCGCGCCGTCAGCAGCGCGAAGGTTGGGTTTCGCGCCCGCTTTCAGGAGCGGGGGAACCAGCAGCGTGTAGCCCTTGTCCGCCGCGAACATGAGCGGCGTCCAGCCGCGCTTGCCGCCTCTCGCGTTCGGGTCGGCCCCCGCCGCCAGCGCTTTCTCAAGGGCGGAGATATTCCCCGCAGCCACCGCCCGCAGGGCCGCGTTCCCGGGGGATCCTTTGCGCGCCACCTGTCGCGGTGGCCGCGGCGTGCTCGGCGTCCTACGGCGCGGGACTATCGCCGTGCTCCTCCGCTTGCCGGCGGTCCGCCATGCCCGGAGCAGCTTGCGCGCCTCGGCGCGTTCCTCGACCGTCATCTCCTTCGCCAGCGCGTCGCGCTCCGCCGCCGCTTTTTCGTCTCCCTGCGCCGCCGCGAGGTTCAGCCACTTGTGCGCCTCGATGAAGTCCTGCGGGACGCCCACCCCCTTCACGAAAGCGCGGCCCAGCGCCGCCATCGCGCGCCCGTCGCCCTTCCTCGCCGCCCCCCGCCACTCCGTCATCGCCTCGGTGTAGCGCCCCGCTTTCCACGCGGCCCACCCCGCGCCGTAATCCGCCCAAGCCGCCGGGGCGCACGAGAGGGTAAGTACCGTAAAAATTAACAATAGCCACTTTGCGCTACGATTCATTTCCGGTTTCGCTCCAATGAGAAGAAGAAAAATTCAGGGGGCGAGCGTCCGGGCTACGCGAAACCCGATGTAATGGTACCGGACATCGCTCCTGTTCCTGTTGCGATTCGCGGAGCGGAGGTTCTCTGGACTGTTAAACCAGGCACCGCCGCGCAGAACGCGCTTCGTGCAATTTCTGTTTATCCACGCGCTCGCATCCGTTGGCGCGCCTTGATAATTCGCGTTCCAGCAATCCTCCACCCACTCCAACACGTTGCCGTGCGCGTCGTGCAAGCCGAACGGGTTCGCCGGAAAAGACCCGACGGGCATCGTCTTCTCACGAGACACTCCTTTCGAGCCACCGCCATACGTGTGGTTCCCATCGTAGTTCGCCTGGGAGGCCGATATCGTCGAACCGAAATGAAAGGGCGTCGTCGTGCCCGCCCGCGCCGCGTATTCCCACTCCGCCTCGCTCAGAAGTCGATAAATCTTGCCCGTCTTCTTGGAGAGCCACGCCACGTACGCCTTCGCGTCATCCCAACTCACGTTGATGACGGGTTGGCGTCCGCGTCCCCAACCCTCATCTCCCGGGCGGCGGCCGCCGCAGCCGCCGGCCGCGGCGCAGGCGTCCCACTCGGCGAACGTCACCTCGTACTTGCCAACGGCGAAAGGTTTCGGGATCGTCACGCGACGGCGGGGGCCTTCATCGTCACCTCTCTGTGCCTCATGCGTCGGGGAGCCCATGATGAACGAACCCGGTGAAATCGGCACCATCTCCGGGCATTCCGGGCAATCACGAAACGCCAGCAATGAGAGGATGGCGGGATTGCCCTTTGCCAAAGCCACGCCCAACGCCGTCCTGCCCTTCGGCCCCTTGATGGCGGGGTCGGCACCAGCCTTCATCAACGCTGCGATGATCTCCGAATGCCCGCGCAGGGCGGCGATGAACAGCGCCGTCGCGCCGTCCGCCGCCCGCAGGTTCGGTTTGGCGCCCGCTTTCAGGAGCGGGGGAACCAGCAGCGTATAGCCCTTGTCCGCCGCGTACATGAGCGGCGTCCAGCCGCGCTTGCCGCCTCTCGCGTTCGGGTCGGCCCCCGACGCCAGCGCCTTCTCGAGAGCGGAAATATTCCCTGCAGCAACCGCCCGCAGGGCCGTGTTCCCGGGGGATGCTTTTCGCGCCACCCGGCGCGGCGGCCGCGGCGTCCTGGGCACCCTCCGGCGCGGGACTATCGCCGTGCTCCTCCGGCTGCCGGCGGTCCGCCACGCCCGGAGCAGCTTGCGCGCTTCGGCCTGTTCTTCCACCGTCATCCGCTTCTCCAGCGCGTCGCGCTCCGCCAGGGCCTTTGCGTCTCCCCGCGCCGCCGCGAGGTTCAGCCACTTGTGCGCCTCGATGAAGTCCTGCGGGACGCCCAGCCCCTTCGCGAGCGCCCGGCCCAGCGCCGCCATCGACCGCCTGTCGCCCTTTCTCGCCGCCCCCCGCCACTCCTTCATCGCCTCGGCGTAGCGCCCCGCTTTCCACGCCGTCTGCCCCGCGCCGTAATCCGCCCAGGCCGCCGTGGCGCACGAGAGCATAAGCAGCGCGCAAAGAAGGGCCCGACATGCCAAAGAACGATTCATTTCCGGTTATTCCTTCTCAAAAAGAAATCCCCATCGTGGTTTTCCGTATCCGGGAGGCGATTCACCTCATCAAATATTCGTAGTGCTGTCTTACATGCCTGATCTCTCCATTAAAGAAACGTATTTGGCCGTTTCTGCACCCGATCCTTCCGTGTTTCACCCTGTTGCACCTGGCCAACGCCCGCTTGAGCCCTTTCCGTAAATTGGCGATACTCCGGTCGCGCTTGCGCGCCAGGCGCGCCAGCTTTTCCCGTCGTTCACTTTCCTTTTGTTGTTCCCTTCGCTGCCGCTCGAGCTGCTCGCGCCTTTGCTGTTCGGCCCTGCGCTGACGCGCAAATTCTTCCTGCCTCAGCCGTTCGACCGTGCGCTGCCACTCAAGCTCCTTGCGCCTTAGTTGTTCGAGCCTGCGTTTCCGCTTGAGTTCCCGTTCCCTCTTACGAGCCTTCTTTTTCTTCCTGGATGCTTTCCGTTCGCGCTCGAGCTGTCTGTCGAGCTTCTCCCTTTCCTTTATCGTTTTGTGCAACCTCTCCAGCGCTTTTCCGAAGCCGCCGAAGTTGTCGCTCGGCGTACGCCCCCGCGATCTTTTCGTTCCGCTCGATCCGAGTTCCCGTTCCCAGTATTTTTTTGCTTTTCGCTCGAGCGCCGCGCGACTCCGTTTCTTTTTCGCGTCTTTCGCCGCCTCCTCCTCGCGGATTCCGGCCTTGATGGCTTCCGATCGGCGCTCGGCCTCCAGTTGTTTCTCGCGGAAACGGGCTTCGATTTCGAGCGCCTCGCGCCTGTCCAGTTCCGTCAGCTTTGCGTCGTAATCATCGTCCGTTGTCGCCGCGCGAACCACGCCGTCGCCGCCGTCCAGGGTGCCCAGGGCCGCCTCGTAACCGTCATCGCCCTCCTGGTCGCCGTCCTCATCCAGACCCGGAAGGGCGGCTTGTTCGTCCAGGGTGTCCGTATCGTCCGCGTTTTCGGGCGGAGACTCGCCGGAGGCGAAGTCTTGCGCGGGTATCCTCTCGCCGACCTCATGGCCATCGTCGAAATCCGACACGTAATACCTGTCGTCATCGCCCAGGAAGGTCCCCCTGCCGTGCGGAGCCCCGTCCCTGTAGCCGCCCTGGTACAGCATTTGTCCGCTCGCGGACGTAACGGTTCCGTAGCCTTCCAGTATTCCGTCTTTCGCCGAACCCGCGTAGGTCATTCCGCCGGAGAGCGTCGCCCGTCCGTTTCCGTGCGCCTTGCCGTCCCTGCATGGCCCCGACCAGTCGAAGAACTTGCCGTCGGCTTCCAGCCTGCACTCGCGGGCGGCGGGCGCCGCGCGGGCGGCGTCCTGCGCATTCAACTTCTGGTCGACATGCCGGTCAGCTCCTGAATATGAAAGGTGCCGCTTGCCGTCCTCGCCCAGGCGGAATTCGCCCACGATGCGGTCTCCCTCGGCGTCTGTCCCCTCAAATTGGCCCTGGGCAGCGCCACGGTGGAAATTGCCCCGGACAACCCCGCCTTTTTTGAAGCGCAGTTCCCCTTGCCCTTGCACGAGGCCGTCCTGCGCCGGACCTTCGTAGGTCAAATTCGGAAAGTATGCGACTCCGGTTCCATACGCCTTCCCGTCCTTGCAAGGACCTTTCCACTCGCCCCAACCATCGTTCAATTTCACGAAGCACGTCTCGGCCCGCGCGGTGTTTACCGTCAGGAAAAGAGCGGTGAGCGCGCAAAACAGGATGGCTTTTTTCATGGCGTGTCCCTCCCGGCGGTCGGCGCGGCGGCCGCCGTGTTCAGAACGAGTGATGGAAGGCGTGGCTGTGCCGCATTCCACGTGGCTGTGTCGCATTCAAGATGATTCCAAGGCGTTCAATTATAATCGAGCGCCTCATTTTTTCAATCGGCATATCCGTCCGCCGCCGACGCCGACCGACCGGATGCGTTCTCCGGCGGCCGGTTCGACCCGCCGGGCGGGAGGGAACCGGGACTCCCCGGCGATTCCGCGGGGCCGCGCGGGATGCCTCCCGAACCAATACCGTTTCGATGAACAAGCGGTATGGCGTCTTCATTTTCACATGACTACCCTTTTGACTCGCCGGGTTCCATCCGCCTGAACGAAGCGTTTCGGATGCGGGGGACCCAAAGGGAGATCAGCGGAGCATCGCCATTCCGTCGCCGAGGAGCGACAGGGCCTTCCGGGGTGCGGCGATACGAGCAGAACATATTCGTATGATTCCAGCGACAAAAATAATCGTTTTTCATTTTAATCCATCTGTGTTATCAATATTCATGAATGAGTATCGTTTTTCACGGATAGGGAACAATTTTGAGATGAACGCCACCGAAAAGAATCGTTTTTCAGGCCCGGTTACCGTTTTTCAGGAACGACGGCTCCCGGAGAGGGCCACGCCGGCCGGGTACGCCGCGCTCATCGAGGCCTACGGGCTGCGCGTGCCGCTCCCGCGCGTACTGAGCGCCACGGGCGAGCGGCACAGGCGTATCGAGGATGGCGGCTGGCGCATCTACTCGTCTCGCTATGTACCGGATGCGAGCCTCGAAGGCCATCTCACCTTCGCGCTGAAGCGCGAGGGGCTTCATCTCTCTGTCCTCAAGCGCCTGTTCGCCGCGTGCGGCCCCGCGCCCATCGAAAACATCGTCAAGGCCAGGCCGACGGGCGCCTACGCCAGGCGCATCTGGTTCCTCTATGAATGGCTGAGCGGGACGCGGCTCGATCTGCCGAACGCCGATCGCGGCGCCTACGCGCAAGTCGTCGATCCGGACCTTCAATATGCCGTCCAGGCGGAAACCTCTTCACGGCACCGGGTAAAGAACAACCTGCCCGGCACGCCGGAATTCTGTCCGCTGGTGTTCCGCACCGAGGCGCTGGAGCGCTTCATCGCCATGGACCTGGGCGCGCGCGCGGCGGATGCCGTCGCGGCGGTCCCGCGCGATCTGCTGGCGCGCACGGCGGCCTTCCTGCTGCTGAAAGACTCCCGGTCCAGCTTCGCCATCGAGGGCGAGCATCCGCCTCACGACCGCATCCAGCGGTGGGGCCGCGCCATCGGCCAAGCCGGCCGGCAGGCGCTCGACCTCGACGAACTGCTGCGCTTGCAAAGCATCGTGATCGGCGACGCCCGGTTCGTCCGCCTCGGTCTGCGGGGCGAGGGCGGTTTCGTCGGCGAACGGGACCGCGAATCGGGAGCGCCGATACCCGTCCACATCAGCGCCCGGCCGGATCGTCTGGTCCGGCTCGTGGAGGGCATGACCGATTTCAGCCGTGGGGCCGCCCAACAGCTCGACCCGGTCGTGGCGGCGTCGGTTCTCGCGTTCGGCTTCGTCTACATCCACCCTTTCGAGGACGGAAACGGCCGGCTGCACCGCTATCTGGTCCACCACGTCCTGGCCCGGCGCGGCTTCAACCCGCCCGGCGTTGTCTTTCCCGTGTCGGCGGCCATCCTGGAGCGGGTCGAGGACTACCGCCTCGCGCTCGAAGACTATTCGCAGCGTCTGCTGCCGGCGGTGGACTGGGAGCCGACGGAGGGCGGCAACGTCCGGGTATTGAACGATACGGACGATTTCTACCGGTTCTTCGACGCGACGCCGCAAACCGAGTTCCTGTATGGATGCGTGCAACGGACCGTCGAGCACGACCTGCCGGGAGAAGTCTCCTTCCTGAAACGCTACGACGAATTTCGCAGGGAACTGAACTTAATCGTCGACATGCCGGAGAGGCTGTCCGACCTTCTGTTCCGGTTCCTGCACCGCAACGGCGGCAGCCTTTCCCGCCGGGGCCGGGAGAAGGAATTCGCCGCGCTGACCGATGACGAGGCGGCGCGAATCGAAACGATTTACCGCGAGGCGTTCGCCGATGCTTGGATCTGAACCTGATGACCCTGTGTCGGCCTGTCCAGCCGGCTGAGCGGTTGCGGCGCCGGTAGACGGCGACACCGACAAGACGCCGGATCCCGGTGGACTCCGGCTACTGAGGGGTGATGGGGAGTGTAGGGTTTTGTAGGGGCGTCGAGCTTCCTGAGGAGGAGAAGCTCGAAAGTGTCCGCCCGCACCGGTTCACGATTCTCTTTCGACCTATTGGGGCGAAATTGCAGGGGCGGCTCGCGAGCCGCCCCTACAGCCGTCATTCCGGAATTGCAGGGCTTTTTCAACAAGACCCTCAAGGGGGGAGTGGTTCCTCTCTCCTCACCCGGCGAGCCCTCATTCATCAATCGGGCTCGACCCCGCATTTCCCCGCAATTGCCGTACTCCCCGCAATCCCGGAATCCGCTATCGTGCGCGCGGCGCGGGGGAGCGGTATCTCCCGCATGGGCCGGAACGCGAAGGCGCGGAGGTTTTTCATGGGACGCGGTGACGGAGCGAGAATGGGGGCGGCGAACCCTCCCGAAGAGTTTTCGATCGCTCCTTCATCAGTCGCGTTCGACACTCGCTCCCCGGGGCTGTTGAAAAAGCCTGTTTCGGGGTCGGCGGCATGGAGGTTCACGCGGCGCGGGCGCGATGGTTTTGTAGGGACAGGCCTCCGTGCCTGTCCCGCCCTCCGTGGTTGTCCTTCGCCAGGACAGGCACGGAGGCCTGTCCCTACGATGAACAATTCGATGATCGGGATTCCCTCTCTCCTCGGGGGGCTTTTTCCCGCCGGGGAGTGCGCTCATGGAGCGGGGATGGATGATGGTAATAAAAATAATGATATTTTCGATAAAATTCGATAAATTCACGGGGTTTTCCGATAAATTCCTGAAAATTTACGCTTCTATAAGGTGTTGTTATCAAAAGAGTTATCATAAAAATCTGAGCGTCTTTCACTCAGATTCAGCGGAAAAAAAGTTTTCCGGCTCCCGCGCATTTGCCCGCAACTGCCCGCATTTGCGCGCGAGGGGCGCGGGAGGCCGCTTCCGTTCCCGGCGCTCCCGGATTGCCGGCGAAACCCCTGCGGGGCGCAGCCCGCGCTCAGGAGCGCATGGCGCGGCCTTGCGGCTTTTTGGGAAAGACGCGATGATGAGCCGTCCTTTCGAGGCGTATCGACAGGTTGTATCTTCATCCCTATAGAGGAGCAGGAAACCCATGAGCAGCGAGCTTGCGGCCAAGGAATGCGTGCCGTGCAAAGGCGGCGTGCCCCCGCTTGAGGGAGAGGCCCTCTCCGCCCTGCAGGAGCAGCTGGGCGGCGATTGGCGCGTGGTGGACGGGCACCATCTGGAAAAAGAATACGGCTTTCCCGATTTCCGCTCGGCGCTTGATTTCACGAACCGGGTGGGCGAGATGGCCGAGGAGCAGGGCCATCACCCCGACATCTATCTGGCGTGGGGGAAGGTGAAGGTCACCGTGTGGACGCACAAGATAGACGGCCTGACGGAGAGCGATTTCGTCTTCGCGGCCAAGTCGGACCAGGCGTTGTAAGGAGCGGTTCCATATTGTCAGGACGCATAAAGAGGGCGTGAGGTTGCGCCCTCTTTTGTTTATCGGGAGAGGAACGGCTTGCGGATCGCTTTTTTGAACTCCTGGACCCTCGAGGTCGCGAAGGGATCGGGCACGGCGGCGGCCATCACGGGCCTGGCGGGCGGGCTGGAAGCGAACGGGCACGCGGTGGAGATCATCGGCCCGAACGAGCGCGCGTCGAGCCTCCTGCTCCAGAGGCTGCTGTATAACCTGGAACTCAAGGACCGGGTATCGCCCGACGGTTTCGACCTCATCGTGGGCTTCGACATCGACGGCTTCGATCTGGGCATGGAAACCCCCTTCATCGTCTATCTGCACGGAATCTCGGCCGATGAGATGCGGTTCGAACGCGGCGCGCCGCGCCAGTACCTGCGCGCGCTATCCCATCTGGAGCGCGCCAACGCGCATCGCGCCGACAGGGTCATCGTCACCAGCGAATACAGCCGGGGCGTGGCTTGCGAGGCGTATGGGCTGCCGGCGGAGAAAGTCGGCGTCGTGGGCAACGGAATCCATCCGGCCCATTGGGAGTCTGTAAGGGAGATGAGGCGTCCCACTGGCCGCACCATCCTCTCCGTGGCGCGGCAATACCCCCGAAAGAACACCAAAAGCCTCATCGGGGCCATGACGAGGGTGCTTGAGGATGTGCCCGATGCGAAGTTGCGCGTCGTGGGCGGGGGGCCGTCTTTGAAGCGCCTTGAAAAACAGGTGGGTAGATTGGGCCTCGAGAACGCCGTGACGCTCCTGGGCGAGGTGCCCGGCGATGAGGCCGTGCGCCGGGAATACGCTGGGGCGGACGTTTTCTGCCTGCCGTCGCTCCAGGAGGGTTTCGGCATCGCCTTCTTGGAAGCCATGGCGGCGGGCCTGCCCGTGGTGGCGATCGAAGTGGCGGCGGCGCCCGAGATCGTGGCTGACGCGGGCGTCCTGCTGCCGCCGGGGGATGAAGCCGCCCTCGCCGATGCGCTCATCCACCTGCTGAAGAACAAGGATTTGCGCGATGAACTGGGCCGGCGCGGAATCGGGCGCGCAGCCGCTTACACCTGGCGCGCCGTGGCCGAGCGCTTCATCCGCGAAGTCTCTCCCTGCCTCGGCGGCGCTCCCTGATTTTCCCCGGCCTCAAAACACCATGCGCAAAGCCAGCGAGAGACGGTGGCTGCGGCGCGAGTCTTCGCCGAAGCGTCCGGAGTAGCCCAGGTGGCCGCTCATGCGCTCGCCGAGTTTCGTGCTCAGCCCTAAGTCTGCGCTCACGGCGCTGGCCGCAGGCTCGAAGCCCGGAAGCGTGAAGCGCCCGGGCATGGTGTTCGAACCCGCCGAGACGCGGATGGGCTCATCCTCGAGTTCGCGTTCATAGGCGATGCGGGCATAGGGGAGAAATCCGCCGACGCTCCAGCCGAAGCGGTAGCCGCCGCGCGCGATGAGCGAGTTGCGCGAGAAGTCCGAAAAATTCATCGCGGTCGAGGAATTCCCGCTCTCCCGGTAGCCCTTGACCTCCTGATTGAGCAGCGAGAGACCGAAAAACGGCCCATGCCGGAGAGTCTCGGAAGCTCCCAGTGTACACGCCAGCTCGAATTCGCCCCCGAACTGGGCGGCTTCGGTGGAGCCGCGCTCGACGCGCGTCAACGCTCCGAGGGTGACCGTACGCTCTACGTCCACCGACGTCTGGCCGAGGCTCAGGGCGATGCTCACCTGGAGCCCGCCGCTGCGCCATGCGCCGTGCAGCGAGCCGAGCGCCACGTCGCTGTCCAGGTTCGCGCCCGTGAGTTCGTTCTCGTGGCTGGCGACGCTCAGCGCAGCGCCCCATGAGAGGTCCGGCCCTGCGCGGTGGCCCGCGCCCAGGGTAATGACGGTCATGCCGGAATCGATTTCCCCGAGACGCGCGAAGGCGCCCGGCTCGCCCGCGCCGAACCCGCCCCGCGCATAGCCGCGCCAGCTCCCGACGGGCAGCGCGAAATCCGAAGCCCGCTCCGCCGAGATGACGCCGTGGTGAGCCTCCGCCGCCTCTGCGCCCGCTTCGCCCGCGAGCGAAACCTGGAGCGGGGCCGCGAGCGCGGAGGTGACCAGGGCCGCCATCATCGCGTGCCCCGCGCCGCTCGGGTGGCTGCGGTCCGCGAACAGGTGCGTTTGATTGGCGCCGGCCGGATAGGTCACGGGAGAGGGGGAACCTTCGGGCCCGCACAGGATGGAGACCGCGCTGTCCGCGTTCGGCGCTCCACAGGCCGTTCCGGTGACGCTGGTGAAGCCGTACGTCCCGGGGTTTGCGGCGATTTCACGAACGAGGGCGTGAAGGTTGACGGGGACGACGCCGTCTTCTCCCTCACGAATGCCGGCGTGGAGTTTCTTGTTGTATTCGTCGGCCAGCGCGCCCAGAGCTCCCTGGACGAGGGGACCCAGGTTGACGGCATAGGGCGTCAGAGAGACGTCGGGCACGTTTGCCACGACGACATGACGGGCGCCGGCTTCGCGCAGGCGTCTGACCTGCGCGACGGTGGCGTCCGCGGCCGCCAGAACGTGGCCCAGCGCATTGGGGGTGTCGTTCACCGCGGAGTCGGCGACGTCGTTCGCGCCGCCCCAGATGGCGTAGAGCGTGTTCGGGTCGGCGCTTCCGCCTCGTGCGGAGAGGTGCGAGTCGATCTGCTCCGTCACCGTCGGCACGATGTCTTGCGTACAGGGCGTGGCCGGGTTCACGCAGGCGCCTGCGAAGGCGTAGTTCGGCCCGCCCGCGAGCGAGTTGCTCCCCGATGCGCCGAAGGCCTCCGCGACGATCTCGGCCCAGACGGGGTCGGGGTTCGTGGTGAAGCTGTTGCCCGCGGGCAGCCCGTTCGCCTGGGCCGCGTTGCCCGAATCGCTCAGACTGTCGCCGAACACGACGACGTCGGAGAAACTCTGCGCCGAGGCGCTCCCGGCGAATCCCAGAGTGAGAACGAAAATGATGACGACGAGCAGACGAAAATGACGAAGCATGTGAAGGACTCCTTTTCCGGGAGAGAGTTTACGTCGATGCAGCGAAAAGATTCGCGTGTCGCATGGGGGCAAGATACCAAATTCACGGCGCAAACGGCAATGAAAAACGCGCCGCTCACAAGGGTTTTACGCATCGGGAAACGCTCTTTGGGGGCGTTTCTCGGGATTCGGGTCCGCGGGAATGAAACTGCCGCGAATCGTGGTATAATGCCGTTTCCTCTTCGATTACGTCCTTACAAATGGAGCGCGGCATGGCGGATGGTTTGTCCGGTTTCAGGGAGCGGATTGATGCGTGCGATGCGGAGATCGTCCGCTTCATCAACGATCGGCTCAAAATCTGCCTCGAAGTCGGTGAATACAAGAGCGCGCGCGGCATCGCCGTCAAGGACGAAGCGCGCGAGAGCGAGGTGATCGCCCGGGTGCTGGACGGCAACGAGGGTCCGTGCCCGCCCGATGTCCTCAAGCAGATCTACCGCATCCTGATCGACGCCGCCGTGCGCCTCGAGAAAGAATGATTTCCCGGAGGCGGGGAGCAATGGAACCCTGGCTCCATGTAGTCCGGAAAAGCCGCGCGCTTCGCCGAGGGATTGTCTTCATCCCCTGAGGAGGGGGCTTTTTCACCACCCCCTTGCAGCCTGGATGCGCCGCGCTTCCGCCCGTCGCGCATTTTTGCGCGAACCCTGATACAATAACCACCGAACTTGCCGAACATCGCCCGCCACAAGAAATTATCGCCCCGGGAGAATCCCCGCATGGAAATCTGGCACGCCGCCTTGGGAGCCGCCGTTCTCGCCTTGTGCTTCTGGTTCGTCGTGAGGACGCGGATTTCCGCCTTGTCCACGATGCTGCGCAACGCCGAGATGGAAAAGGCGGACGCGCAGGCGGCGCACGCCGCGGAGCTGGAAAAGAACATGGGCTTGAGGTCGGACGTGGCGCGCCTCGAGTCCGATCTGGCGCACGAGCGAAAATCGGCGCAGGAGAAAATCGACCTGCTTCGCCGCGCGACGGAGGAGATGCGCGAGAGCTTCGGCGCGCTGAGTGCAGACGCCTTAAAGAGCAACAACGCTTCCTTTCTCGATCTGGCCAAGTCGACGCTCGAGAAATTCCAGAGCGAGGCCAAGGGCGACCTCGAAGCGCGCCGGAAGGCGGTGGAGACCCTCGTCGCCCCCATCCGGGAGTCGCTCGAGAAGGTGGGCACGCAGGTGGAAGACCTCGAACGGGCCAGACGGGAGGCCTACGGCTCGCTCACCGAGCAAGTCAAGTCCCTCGCGAGCAGCCAGAAAGAGCTTCAATCGGAGACGGGGAATCTCGTGAAGGCCTTGCGCGCGCCGAACGTGCGCGGCCGCTGGGGGGAGATGCAGCTCAGGCGCGTGGTGGAGATGGCCGGCATGGTGGCGCACTGCGACTTCATGGAGCAGCAGACGATCGAGGGTGAGGAGGCGCGCCTGCGCCCCGACCTCATCGTGAAGCTGCCCGGCGGGAAGAACGTGGTGGTCGACGCCAAGGCACCGCTCGACGCCTACCTCAACTCGCTCGAAGCGGAGGATGAGGAAGCGCGCCGCGCCTTTTTGGGAGAACACGCGCGCCAGATTCGCGATCACATGAACCGCCTGAGTTCGAAGACGTATTGGGATCAGTGCGAGTCCACGCCCGAGTTCGTGGCGATGTTCCTGCCCGGAGAGAGTTTCTTCAGCGCGGCGCTCGAACAGGAGCCCGGCCTGATAGAAGAGGGCGTGAGCCGACAGGTGATACTGGCGACGCCCACGACGCTCATCGCCCTTTTGCGCGCGGTGGCCTACGGCTGGCGGCAGGAGAAGGTGGCCGAGAGCGCCCAGGCCGTGAGTGGACTCGGCCAGACGCTCTACGGGCGCCTCAAGACGCTGGCGAAGCATTTCGACGCCATGGGCCGGGGGCTGGACAGGGCGGTCGAGGCGTACAACAAGGCGGTGGGCTCGTATGAGACGCGCGTGCTGGTGTCGGCGAGAAAGTTCAAGGACCTGGGCGCCGTCTCGGGAGCATCGGAAAGCGAAGGCGAGCTCGAACAGATATCGCCCCTGGAGAGAACCCCGCGCGCGCTTCAGGCGCGTGAGGCGGGCGAGGAAGAAGACGGTGCGCAACTCTCCTCCGCAGAGAACCCCCCGGAGGAACTCGAAGCGGGTGAGGTGAGCGAGCGTGAAGAAAGCGAGCACACGCCTGCAATAGAGGGTATCTCGCGCGCTGAGGACGAAGCGGACGAGGTGAGCGAGCCGCTCGAAGCCTATGGGGATGAGAGCGATCCGAACTTCCTGAAAATCAGTCCCTGATTCGTTCTGCCTGCGCCCTCTAAAGGCGTCTCAGGTAGGGATGCTTTCTCCGCATGCCGTCCTGGAACCAGCGCGGGTAGCCCCTCCAGTGCGCCTCGATGTGGTCGAGGTCCTCCGCGTCGGGGTCCAGGTCGTTGAGCAGAAGCGTGGGCGGAAGCCGTAGCGGAAGCGTGACGATCTCGCCTCTGAGCGCGAGGATTTTCCGGGCCTCGACGAGGCGGACCCGGGCGTCTTCCGCCTCCTCTATAGCGTGAAAACCCTTGACCACCTGGTGGAGATAGGCGCTGAAGGCCTCCAGGTTTTTCGGGAATTCCTCGAGAGGCTCCGGGCTTTCGTGCTCGAAATGGAAATGTCCCTCGCGGATTTTTTCCGCGATATCCCAGATGGGCATTTGCGCGGTGAGGGGCAGGTATTCGTCCACGATGCAGTCGGCGAGGTTGTATTTGTCCATACCCTCGAGTATGAGGTCGAAATAGTATCGGTGCCGGCGCAAGCGGAACTCCTCCTCTTTCAAATTTCTCGCCGAGAGTGTGTTTGGTGGTGGATTTTGTCAAGAGATGGGTTCATAATCTCCTGAGAGTCAGGGTGGGGGCCTTCCAGTTCGCCCGCTTCGCATATACGATATTTGATGGACACAGCAATGAAGGAGAAACAAAGAATGCGCAAGACCCTCGGCATGGGATTGGCGCTCATCGCCGCCTTTCTCGTTTTGAGCGGATGCGGCGACATGGTGCCGCGCGGCGTTGAGGTGATCACCGATCCTCCGGGCGCCACGGTGAAGCTCGGCAAGGAGAAGATAGGCAAATCGCCGGTCATCATCCCCTGGAAGAAGATCAAGGATCATTACGCGGATACGTTCACGGTTGAAATCATCAAGGAAGGGTATCGCCCCCATCATCTGGTGGCCGCGCAGTACGGGGGGACGATACGAGTGGCTCTCCAGAAGAAATAGTGTAGACTCTCCCTATTCTATTTCCCGTCGCCAAAGAGGCAAGACTGTTTTGGTACGTACACATGGCATGGGTTTGCTCGTCGAGATGTTCGACTTCGCAGAGGGCGAGGAAGTTGAGGCGCGTGCATGGCTCGATGAGGTTCGCCTGACGCGAATGCTCGAAGCCTCGGGCGTGAACGGAGGCGCGAGCTATGAGGTCATCGACGGCGCGCCGCGCTACCTGAACCTCCTGGAGGCGGAGAACGTTCACGTGTTCTATGGCGAGGAATTCGCCTCGCTCATGGACTCCGACGACATGCGCTTCCCCGTCGCACCGACAACCCACATTCGTCTCGTATGCGCGCAGGTTTATCCCGGCTTGCCGGCCCGGCAGCCCGATTTTCCCTCGGTGGACGCGGCGGGTCTCGGCCCCGTTATTCAGTTCGGTAGAATCAACGTGCCCGAAGAGAATCTCGGCGATTTCAACGGCTGGTATTCCTGTGATCGCGGACCCCTTTGCGAAAAAGTCCCGGGCGTGAGGCGCATGCGCCGCTACAACACCGTGGAGGGGCCGAGGCTCATGATCGTCCTCTACGAGATGGAAGGCGAATCCGTGCGCGAGACGCCCGAGTGGAAGCACATGAACGCTTCCGAATGGACGGCGCGCGTGAGGAGCTATTACCAACAGGAGCCCGGCTCTCCCGGCGTCTACAAACGCAGGGGCTACGCGCGCTAGGGGCGATTCGCGTCTCTGTTCTTTCCGCACAACCGCCTTTTCTTTTTCATTACGCCGGTACTCTCCCTCTATGAGGGTCAAGCCCGGTCGGAGAGGGACGTTCCGACTGCCGGGGGAGAGAATGTCGTTTCCGTGGGGGCGGACCAGCGTGTCTGCCAACGGCGGGCGAGATGGCGGTTTTGTAGGGGCGGTTCGCGAACCGCCCCTACGGGGAGTGTTGAAAAGTCTCTGAGAGGGGAGTGGTAACCCCTAGAAAGGGAGACCCCATAAAAGCAACCCCCCCTACCCCCCCCCTTGTCAGGGGGGTAAAAAAGGCGACGCCCGCCGCCTGCTGAGGGGCTTTTGTTTTTTCTTGCCCCCCTGACAAGGGGGGGGGTAGGGGGGGTTGCTTTTCTATCCGAGAGGGGCTTCTCCTCTACCCCTGAAATGTGGGCTATTCAACAACCCCCTACGGGTGCGGCGGCCGGGATGGTGAATCGTTTCCCCTAACGCGGGAAGCGGCTGAAGTCGGGCGGCCTTTTCTCCTTGAACGCGTTCATGCCCTCGACGGATTGCTCGTTGTTCCACACGGCGTTCAATAGTTCGCTACCGTGCATCCAGGAGGGGTAGTGGAGGTCGCCCAGGAAGTTCAGGTTCGTCTTCATGTAGCGCAGCGTGGCCGGGGCGTGGGAGTTGATGGTGGCGCACCACTCCTCGGTCGTCTTCTCCAGTTCATCATCCGGCACGACTTCGTTGATGAGGCCGACTTCCTTCGCCTCCTGCGCGGGGTAGCGCTTCGCCAGGAACAGCATCTCGCGCGCCCTGCGGTCGCCCATCAGAAGCGGGAGGTACTGCGTGGCGCCCACCACGGGCAGCGCGCCTACGCGCGCGCCCGATTGCCCGAACGTCGCGTTCTCGCTCGCGATGCAAAGGTCGCAGTAAAGCTGCCACTCGTTGCCGCCGCCGATGCACCAGCCGCGCACCATGGCGATGGTGGGCTTGCCCGAGTTTCTGAGGGTCATGCACAGCCGCCGCATCTTGTTGTTCCAGATGTGGCCGGTCTGGTAGTTGAGCCCCAGCATCATGTCCATGTCGCCGCCCGAGGAGAAGTTCCCGTCCAAGCCGTAGAGGACGCCCACGCCGATGTCGGGGTCCTCATCGAGCCGGGTGAAGGCCTCGATGACTTCGTTGATCATCTGGAAATTCATCGCGTTCAGCGTTTTGGGGCGGTTAAGCCCCACCCAAAGGGTTCTGTCTTTCACCTCTACGACGGTTACTCTATCCGACATGTTCAGACTCTCCTTCTCGTCCGCCGCTACGTGCGGACGCCTTGTTGAATGGAATTGTCCCGATGGTTGATAACCAGAGTTCGCATTTTCACACATGCCGCGTCGTTTTGCCAGACCGCCGCGCCATCTACCGAAGCCATTCGCTCGCCCCTTTGTAGAGAAGCTGCAGCGAAACCAGCGTCATCAGCACCGCCAGGATGCGCGTGAGCGTGAGGGATTTCACCCTGTGCGAGATCGCGGCGCCCGCCTGCGCGCCCACGATGATCCCCATCGCGAGGGGAAGAATCACGCTCTTCATCGCGTGGAGGTTGCCGAGGATGAAATGAAACGCCACGGCGAGGGCGGTGGTGAAGAGAAGTTCGCACTGCGAGGTGGCGGTGGCGATGTGGGGCGGGATGCGCAGGATCCGTATCATCAGCGGCACGTGCATGGGGCCGCCCCCGATGCCCAGAAATGTCGCCAGAAAACCCACGATGGAGCTTAAGGCTGCGCCGAGCCGGAAGCGGAAGGCGTATTCATAGACTTTGCCTTGGCTGTCCACGATGCGCCGGTGCGCGAGCGCACCGATGCCGCCGGGGCTCTCGCGCGTCGCCTCGAAGGGAGGCGGCGGGTTGATGATGGAGATGCACAGGATCAGCAGGGCCAGGCCCAGCAGGAAGTCGAATGGCCCCCGCGCGACCTCGCTCGTGGCGAAGACGCCGATTACCGCTCCGACCGAACCGGCCAGCGCGAAAGAGACGCTCGTCTTGATGTCGATCCGCCTTTGGCGGTAATAGGCGACCGAGCCCGAAAGGGCGTTCAGGCAGACCACGCTGAGCGAGGTGGCAGCGATGACTTCCGAGGGCTGGTCGGTGAAGATCAGCAGGAGCAGGGGCGTGAGGATGAAGCCGCCGCCCGCGCCGACCAGCGTGCCGAGCACGCCGACCCCTAAGCCCATCGCCAGGAACTGAATGAAAAACAGCATGAAAAACCTTTCTTCAGGTGCAAGATCGTCGTCGAGGCGCTTCGGGAGGCTTCGGGAGGCGATGCGTCTTTGGGACTCGCTTGTCCTGCCTTGCGCTGATGGGGCCAGAGTCTATTACAGGATACGGGCGAAAGACAATTTCATGCGGCGAATATCTCCTGTCTCTCTGTATTTGTTCCGGCTTCGCCGGGGGAGTGAAATCACAATCATAGAGAATGGTTTCGCCATAAACCCCTTCAGGGGTTGTTGAAAAAACCTCGTCTGCGATCCCCGCAAACCGCCAACGCCTCTTTCCTCACCCTGAGTAGCCGCCGAAGGCGGCGTATCGAAGGGCCGAAATTCGTGCTCACCGCAGAAATGCGCCCCCCATCCTTCGATACGGCGCTCACGCGCCTACTCAGGATGAGGTTTTGTGGCCGCCTGCGCGGTATGAAAGAGGACCGCTGTAGGGGCGGCCCCCCGTGGCCGCCCGCATCGGATGTCCATCCGCGTGGTTGCGCTTCATGAGGACAGGCATAGGGGCCTGTCCCTACGGCCCCCTCCCTGCTCGGCTCCATACTTCGAATCACGAAATCAGGCTTTTTCAACAATCCCCTCAAGGGGGGAGTGAGAGAGACCCTGGTAGTTTCGCAAAACCGGCCTTCGCGGTAGAATGGGTTTTTACGGGATAAGAAGAATCACCTTCTTCGGGAGGATGTGAGAATGATCGTTCCACTCGATACGCCGGTTGCGACGCGGGCCGAGAATTTCAGGAAAGTCCTCGATTTCGATGAATCGGCGGCCTACCGCGCGCTTCAAGAAACCAAGCAGGAATACCCCGAAGCGGAACCACCGCCCCTTCGCAGTCCAAAGCTCAAGAAGGAGGGCAAAAGCCTCGTGGCCATGGTGCGCGGGGAGACGCGCGATGAGGCCATACGCCTCGCAGTCGAGAAACTGGGCGGCATCCGGCAAATCATCGATTCGCCTAAGCCCGCGCTCTTAAAACCCAACTTCAACTCCGCCGACCCGTTCCCGGCCTCGACGCATCCCGACACGCTCGATACCGTCGTCGCCCTCCTGAAGGAGGCGGGTTGCGGCGACCTGGCCGTGGGCGAGATGGGCGGGCTCCTCTCCCTGCCTGCGCGCGGGAATTTCGAGCGCTGGGGGATGAACGATTTCCAGGAGCGAACGGGCGTGGGCCTCCTGCGCTTCGACGAGGAACCCTGGGTGAAGGCCCGAATCCCAAAAGCGATTCGCTGGGGCGGGTGGGTGCACTGCATCGAGCGCCTGATGACGCCCGGCCAGCACGTCGTCAACCTGCCCACCATGAAGAGCCACGGCGGGGGGCCGCGCTTCAGCCTCTCGCTCAAGAACGTATACGGGTTCGTGCACCCGAGGGACCGCGTCCGCGCGCATTTCGTCTCCCAGATGGCGGAGATGATCATGGAGACGAACCTGCTCTACTCACCTTCCCTGATCGTGCTCGACGGGACGAAGTGCTGGATTTCGGGCGGCCCCTACACCGGGGAGGAGCGAGAGCCGAACGTGATCATCGCGGGCGACGATCGTATTGCCGTGGACGTTGTAGGGGCCTCGGTGGTGCGCGCCATGGGCTCCGAACTCCTGCAGGATTATCCCGTCTGGTCGCACCGCCAGATCAGGCGCGCGGTCGAACTCGGCCTCGGCGCGAGCGGACCCGGAGAAGTCGAAATCCTGACCGAGGACACGACGGGCGGCGCCGATTTCACGGAGCTTTCCGATCAGGTGCGCGCGTTCTCAGGGGAGCCGGATCCGGGAAGTTAAGGAAGTTTTGTCCCGCTCCTTCCCGCGTTGACGCGGAAGCGCGGTTTCCGCTACATTCCTTCGCACCCCTCGGGGGTCAGGAAATTCCACCTGTATGGGGCTGTAGCTCAGCTGGGAGAGCGCATGACTGGCAGTCATGAGGTCAGGGGTTCGATCCCCCTCAGCTCCACCAACTAAATCAAAAACATAGGGGATTTCGCCGTCAGGCGGATTTCTCTATGTCTCTTTTATGCCTGTTGCACCTTAACCAGAAATGACGATTTGGTGATTACCGCCAGGGCTTCCTGGCGGTATGAACGATTACGGTATGTCGGTGCGCTGACCTCAGACGAGCGTGACGCCGGATTCTGGGTCGAAGGCGTGGACGCGCGCCGGGTCGGCGCGGAGGCGGACGCGCTCGCCCTGGCTCATCCGGACGCTGGATTCCACCCGCGCGGTGAGGGAGGCGCCCCCCACGTTCAGGTCGAGGAAGATGTCCGATCCCACCGGCTCGATGATCTCGACCGCCCCCTCTAGCTCGCCCTCTGTACCAAGGCGCATGTCTTCGGGCCGAATGCCGAATATGACCTCCCCGCCCTCGCGCCCTTGGAGTCCGCCCGCGCGCTCCGTCGGCAGGGGAATCCGGAAGCCGGCGCCTTCGAGGAACGTCCGCCCCGCCTCAAAGCGCACCGTGGCGGGCAGGAAGTTCATCGAAGGGCTCCCGATGAAGCCCGCCACGAACTGGTTCGCCGGGTTCTGGTAGACCTCCATCGGGGGGCCGACCTGCTGGATGACCCCCTCGTGCATGACCACGATCCTGTCCCCCATGGTCATGGCCTCGACCTGATCGTGGGTGACGTAGATCGAGGTGGCGGCGAGGTGTTGATGGAGCTTGAGGAGTTCCACCCGGGTCTGGACCCGCAGCTTGGCGTCAAGGTTCGAGAGCGGCTCGTCGAAGAGGAAGACGCGCGGGTCCCGGACGATGGCGCGCCCGAGGGCGACCCGCTGGCGCTGGCCCCCGGAGAGTTTGCCCGGGTAGCGCCCGAGCAGGGTTTCGATGCCCAGGATGCCGGCGGCGCTCTTCACCTTGCGGTCGATCTCGTCCTTGGCGACCTTGCGCATCTTGAGGCCGAAGGCCATGTTCTTGTAGACGCTCATGTGGGGGTAGAGCGCGTAGTTCTGGAACACCATGGCGATGTCGCGGTCGCGCGGGTGCACGTCGTTCAGCACGCGCTCATCCAGGAGGATGCGCCCGCTCGTGATCTCCTCGAGACCCGCGATCATCCGGAGCGTAGTGGTCTTGCCGCACCCCGATGGCCCTAGGAGCACTACGAACTCCCCGTCGTGGATCGTGAGGTTCACCTCCTTAACTGCTATCACCTCGCCGAAATCCTTGGTGAGGTCTTCGAGTAAAACTTCCCCCATCTCAGATTCTCCTCTCGGCGAGAAAGGCGGCGGGCGCCCTCATGGAACAAGGGGCCGGAAGGCGCTTCTCCGTGGGCTTGACGGCTGCCGGCAAGCTTGGCATGGGCGCTTTCATGCTTCTCACTCCTTCAGCCCCGTGAGCGTGATGCCGCGGACGAAGGCGCGCTGGAAGAACAGGAATATGAACGCCGCCGGGATCATCCCCAGAACCGCGAGCGCCATGATTTCATGGTAGGCGGCCGAATCGATGCCCTCCATCTGGGCGAGGCCGAGCGGGAAGGTCTTCAAGTCGTCGGTCGTCGCCACGATGAACGGCCAGAGGAACTGATCCCAGTTGTCACGGAAGGCGAGCAGCGCAAGTGCGCCCAGTGCAGGTTTGCAGTTGGGAAGGATAATGCGCCAGAAAATACCGAACTCGCTGCATCCGTCCATCCGCGCCGCCTCGATGAGGGAGTCGGGAATGTCCCTGATGGACTGGCGCATGAGAAAAACGCCGAAAGCGTCCACCGCCAGTGGGGCAATCAGCCCGCCATATGTATTGACGAGGCCCAACTCCCGCACCACGAGGAAAGTGGGCACCAGCACGATCTCGAGCGGGAGCATCAAAGTGCTCAGAATCAACTTGAAGCACAACTCCCGGTGGGGAAAGCGGAACTTGGCCAGGCCGTAGCCCGCGAGTGTGCAGAAAACGAGGTTCCCCGCCATCACCGCGAAAGCCACGACGAAGCTGTTGTAGAAATAGACCCCGAAAGCCCCTTTGGTCAGGGCGTTGGGGTAGTTCACCCACTGGATCTCATCCGGTATCCATTTGATGGGGAGATCGAAGACTTCGATTCCCGTCTTGATGGAGGAGGAGACCATCCAGAAGTAGGGAAGGAGCATGACTATGACTCCTCCGACCGTGAGCACGGATATGAGCGCACCCCCACAGCGGAGCATCGTCTTCCGGCTCATTCCACACCTCCCCTACGCAATAGCCGCAACTGAATCAGGGTCAGGCCGAAAAGAAAGACGAACAGCACCATCGAAGCCGCGGCGGCCTCCCCCATCCGGAAGAAGGCGAAACCCGTCTCGTAGATGAAGTATGGGAGCACCCGGGTCGTCCCGTTGGGGCCGCCTTCGGTCATGACCAGAGGATTCAGGAACACCTTTACGGCCGACAGAAGAGACAACACCATCACGAACATTATCGTGGGGAGAAGCAGGGGGATCGTCACGTAAAAGAAGCGCTGGAACACGCCCGCGCCGTCTATGATGGCCGCCTCGTGGTATTCCTTCGGGATGGCCTGGAGGCCCGCCAGGTAAATCACGCCGAACAGCGGGATGCCCCGCCAGATGCCGATGGCGATGAGGGCGGGCAGCGCCGACTCCTCCATCGAGAGCCAATTGATGCGGCCGATCCCGAAAGTCTCCAGAATCGTGTTCACCAGGCCGAAGGGGTGGTACATGAACTTCCACACCATGGCCACGACGATCTGCGACATGGCGATGGGGAAGAAGTACGCCAGGCGAATAACCGACCGCCCCGGCATCCGCCGGTTCAGGAGGAGGGCCAGGGCCAGTGCGAAGAACCACTCCGGTATGGAGACGCCGAACATGTACTTGACCGAAACCCAGAAGGATTGGTGGAACAGCGGGTTTTCCCAGAGGAGGTTGTAGTTCTCAAGCCCCGTGAATACGGGCGGGCTCATGAGGTCGTAGCGGAAAAAACTCAGCCGGAAGGCCTGGAGCATGGGGTAGAACTTGAAGATCACGAGATGAATGAGCGCAGGCAGAACGAAGAAGAACCCCGCCCAGCGGAGGTGGCTGTGGAGGGAGGATTTCCCCCCGCCGGCCACCATCCGCCGCATAACCGAAGGTAAAGCCCGGCCGGCTCCGATCTCGCGACCCATTGATTCTCCGCCTACTTCTTGGCCAGCGCCGCGTCTATTTCCTTACACGCCCTGTCGAGCGACTTCTTGGAGTCTTCCTTCTTCAAGACCACGCGCTCCATCGCCCGGTGAATCGCCTGGTTGAGTTCGAGTATCTTGTCGGAGCGCTGAAGAAAGCGCCCGTTCGAGATGTCCTTCACGAACACGCCCAGGTAGCGTTTCGTGCGCGCCTCCTCCATCCCTGGAAGGTTCAGGAAATTTTTGTCGGGATGGGGATAGGACGTTCTCTCGTACCACGTTTTGGAGTCATTGACGACGTGTTTTAACACGCTGTGTACTATCTTCTGTTTCGCCTCGGAAATATGGGGATTCACCGCGAGGGCGAAGCCGTAAATCGGCGTCACGGGATTTTTGGGGTCTACCTGCGGGAAGGGCACCACTTTCAAGTCCTTCATCATCTTGGGGCCGAATTGCGCCACGCTTCCCGCGTGGGTGATGAACATGGAGACGCGCCCCTTGGGTATATCGTCGGCCGGAAGGGCGTTGGTGCCGAAACTAACGGTGGGGTCCGAAGCCTTGTAGTGGTGCGCAATCCTGGCCCGGACGTTCATGGCCTTGACGCCCGCTTCACTGTTGGCCGTGCACTTTTTCCCGGAGGCGTCGAGGACTTCTCCCCCGTATTGCCGAATCGTCGTGTTGAAGTACCACATCGTCCAAGTGGAGGAGTGCATGGCGAAATCGAAGCCCTCGCGCACCATCCTGCTGCCCCTCATTTTCACCAGTTTTTTGCCGATGCGGCCTACGTCTTCCCAGGTGCGCGGGTAATCCTTGTCCGGGTCCAGTCCCGCCTCCTTGAAGTGCTTCCTGTTGATGAAGAGGCTGAAGCCCGAAGCGATGGGAGGGATGGCGTAGAGTTTCCCCTTATGGATGTAGCCGTCGAGCGCCCCCGGTATGTAAGCCTTCTTCATGTCCTCTAAGTCCTTGTAGCCCAGCCATTCGGGACGAATGGGCGCGAGGACGTTCTTTGTGGTGAAGCCGGGCAGCAGGAAGTCGATGAGCGTGAACATGTCGGCCGCCGAGCGCGTGGAGAGTGCGGCCGTGAGTTTCTGGAAGTAGGGGGTCATCGCGAAAAAATCATACTGTACGGGAGTTTTGGGGTTCTTTTTGTTCCACTCCGCCACCAGATCTTTCGAGTAGTTGTTGTGCGGCGGGTTGCTGTGTTCCCACCAGGTGATCCTTTGCTGGGCGAAAGCCGGGCTTATGAGAAGCACCGTCAGTAAGCCGACCAAAAGATGAGACATGAGGAAGCGTTGCATGGTATTGCCTCCTTTCCGATCCGCCTGTTTTAACCAGCGGTTCTATTGAGGAATCCGGGCGCACTCCTTGGGTGAAGCGCACCGGAATCGAATGGGTATTACAGGAACACGTCGTACCATTACACGCCGCTTGACTATTTCATTTTGCAACTTGAATGGAAGCATATTAGCATCTGGCCGTTCCAAATCAAAATTCCCTTGATGAGGAACCGGGTTATCCTGCGCAATGTGCTGGTTCAGTGTTCTTCTCCCGTCCCCCAATCCGCCTCTGGCCAAATTCGCATTCTGGTGGAGATGGCGGCCATGAGTTCTGGGGTTCGGTCGCCGATGTGTCATATGAGGGTGTCCGCGCGACCCTCGCCGGGTGAGGAGAAGCCCCGGCGATTTGCGTCCCGTAGGTCCGCGTTTTTGCGAGGGAACACCAAAAGTGTTACTAATGTATCCAATCTGACATATTGTTCGTCCTGATTTATGAGGGCATTATTTTTCTTATGAAGAGTAGGGATTCGAATACATGAATGAAACGGGAAATTTTCATTTCGGCTACCTGCTGCCCACGCGCGGCGTTGTCGTAGCGGCGGCGGGCGAGGCGCCGGATACGGGCCCTATTTTTTCTTTAGCGAAAAAGGCCGAGAACCTGGGCCTCGACTCCGTGTGGCTTGGCGACAGTGTGCTGGCGAAACCGCGCATGGAGAGCTTCACGACCTGGGCGGCGGTTCTCGCCTCGACCAAACGCGTTCAGGTCGGCACGGCGGTGATGCTCGCGGCGCTCAGGCATCCGGTGATGCTCGCCCAGTCGATGAGCACGCTCGACTGCATGTTCCCCGGGCGCGTCCTGCCAGGCCTGGGCGTGGGGCGCACCGACCTCAAGTTCGAATTCGAGACCATCGGCGTTCCCATCAACGAGCGCGCGCGCCGGTTTTCTGAGACCGTGGAGATACTCAAGCTCCTCATGCACGAGTCCAATGCGAGTTACGCGGGGAAGTATTTCTCCTTCGAGGGCGTGGCGCTCGAACCGAGGCCCAAAACCCCCGGCGGCCCCCCGGTCTGGCTATCGAGCAATCTGGTGGATTCAGGCCTTAAGCGCGTGGCGCGCTTCGCCGACGGCTGGATAACGAACTCCATAACGGCGGACCTCTACCGGCAGTGCTGGGAGAAGATTCTCGGCTATGCCGATGAGTTCGGCAGGACGGAGGAGATACGGAGCATTCCCCAGTGCCTCTACGTCACGATGAACATCAACCCCGATGGAGCGAAGGCCGAGGCCCAGTGCGGAGAATTTCTCTCCAAGTACTACCACAAGACCTTCGATGAGGTGCGAAAGCAACTGCTCGTCATCGCAGGAGATGGCGATAGCGTGGAGGAGCAGTTAAGAGAATACGCGGCCGAGGGAGCGCGCGTCTTCGTCGTTCGCTTTGCGGGCGGCAGCCAGGAAGAGCAACTGGAGAATTTCGTCTCCGAACTCTTGCCGAGGTTCAAGTAGATGGTCCTTGAGAACGGAACGGGCGCTTCCAAAGAAGAGATCAGGGAGAGGATTGCGAATGCGCGCGGCCTCATGCGCGAGGCGAAGCTGGATGTTCTGCTCGTCATCGGGCGCTCTTTTTATGACCGCATGGGAAGCCTGACCTACCTCACCAACCATTTTCCGCCGTTTCCGCCGGGAGCCTTCAGCGAAACTGTTCGGGGCATGGGCCATGGGGTGCTCGTCCTGCCGCTCGAAGAAGAGCCGCTGCTCTTCGTGGATCACAGGAATTACCGCCGCGAGATGGTGCACGTCGAAAAAGTCCAGGTGGAGGCGAACATTTCCGCAGGGCTGGTGAATCAACTGGGGCGCCTGGGAGCCGGGAGCGCGCGGGTGGGAATCGCCGGTGAGGACATCATGCCGGCCACGATGTATATCGACTTGACCACAGCACTCCCCGAGGCGCAATTCTCGAACGCGAACGCCCTGGTGGAACAGCTCCGCGCGAGGAAGAGCGAGACTGAGGTCGCCTACTTGAAACGCGCGGCGGAGATCGTCGAGGCGGGCTACACCGCCATTTTCGAGGCAATCCGCCCCGGCGTGAGCGAGAGCGACTTGTGCGCTGAGGGCCACGCGGCCGGGATGCGCGCGGGGGCGGATTTCGTGCGCTACGTCCGCGTCCACAGCGGCCCGTGGGCGAGTTGGGGTTCGCGCTGGCCGCAGGCTACCCAGAGAAAGTTGGAGGCGGGCGATCTGATTCGCTTCGACTACGTGGGCGCGGTGGAAGGCTACGGGTTCGACGTCAATCGCACCGCAGTGGTTCCGGGAAAGAAACTCGAGAACAACGTGGAGGAGATGCTGGAGTTGACCGTCGCGACTTCGGAAGCTTCGATGGATGCGGTTCGCGCGGGCGCCAGGGCTTCGGACGTTCACGCGGCGGCGAGCCGGTTCCTGGACGACAACGCGAACGGGGCGGGGCGGCATCTCTTCCCCATGGCGGGGCACGGCATTGGTCTCGAAACCGTGGAGGCGCCCATCATCAGGCCCGATAACGAGATGATCCTCGAGCGCAACATGGTGCTATGCGTGGAGCCGCAGTTCGTGCTGCCCGACGTGGGTGGTACGAACATCGAGCAAATGGTGCTCGTGACGGATGATGGATGCGAACTCCTCACGATGACCACCACGCGCCCGTGGGCGGAGTGAATCGGGCGCCGAATGGCAGGCAGGTGAAGTCGCCTGTGAAGTGAGACTGGAAATTCATGCGCGTAATGCGCTCGTAATTTTCATGTGAGACGCTATTGCTCGCGTCTGGCGTTTATTCGTGAAAACGCATCACCAAGGGGACGGAATTTCCATGAAGCGATTCTTGAACCCGATTGCGCTTCTGGCTATCGTCTGGTCCGTCATCCAGCTTTACTGGGCCTTTTTCGGGATGCTTCACGTCTTCACCTCCAGACCTCTTCACCTGAGCTTCGCGCTGGGCATCGTCTTTCTCACCAAACCGTTTCGCAAGGAAGGCCGCGTAGGCCCCGTCGATTACGTTCTGACCGTTATCGCCATGGTCATCGCGCTGCTTTATCTGTGGGAATGGAACTTCCTGAACGAGCGCATCCGCGACGTGGATGAGGTGCCCACGCGCTATATCTACTTAGGCTTGGCCTATATCCTCCTGACCGTCGAGGCCTCGCGCCGTTATCTCGGCTGGGGCGTTACCTCGGTGGCCGTCGTGGCGCTGGCCTATAATTTTCTCGGCCACCTGATCCCGGGCGCACTCGGGCATCGCTTCATCCTGTTGACCGAGTTCATCGAGTTCCAGATTCTGGGCGTCGAGGGCCTGCTGGGCGTTCCGCTGGGCGTGAGCGTGGAGGTGGTGTTTTATTTCGTGCTCTTCTCGGCGGCGCTCGAAGTCTCGGGCGGCGGGCGCATGTTCATCGACCTGGCTATCCGGCTCACCGGCTCGTTCCGGGGCGGTCCGGCCAAGGCGGCGATCGTGAGCAGCAGCCTCATGGGAACCATCAGCGGGAGCGCTACGGCGAACGTCGTAGGAACCGGCATCTTCACCATCCCGCTGATGAAGCGCCTTGGCTTCGCCCCCCATTACGCGGGCGCGGTGGAGGCGGTGGCTTCCACGGGCGGGCAGCTCATGCCGCCCATCATGGGGGCGGGGGCCTTCATCCTGGCTGACATGACGGGCACCCCTTACCTGAGGGTGGCGGGCGCGGCGGCCATTCCGGCCATCATCTACTACGTCTCGCTGTTCTGCATGGTGGATTTGGAGGCGAAGAAGCTGAACTTGAAGGGTCTGAGCAAAGAGGAGATGCCGGAACTCAAGAGCATCCTCCTGGAACGCGGTCTTCTGCTCTTTCCGATCATCCTGCTCCTGGGCTACATGATCGCCGGTTTCACTTTGATGTGGTCGGCCACCTCGGCGGCCATCGGCGTGGTGGTGCTCAGCTGGGTGCGCAGGGGGACCCGCATGGGGTTCGAGAAGATAATCGAAGCGCTCGAGAAGGCCGGGCGCATGACGGTCCCCGTCGCGGTTCCCTGCGCCATCGCCGGCGTCGTGGTCGGTGTGGTGGACGATACGGGAATCGGCCTCAAGTTCTCGGGCCTCATCGTCAACATCTCGGGCGGAATGATCCTGCCCGCGCTTGGTCTGACGCTTATCGGCTGCGTCATCATGGGCATGGGCATGCCGACCGCCGCCGCCTACATCATGGCGGGCACGCTTCTGGGTCCGGCGCTTTTCAAGCTCGGCCTCCCCGTTCTGGCGGCGCACATGTTCATCTACTATTTCGCCATTCTCTCGATGCTGACGCCGCCGGTGGCGCTCTCGGCCTACGTCGCATCGGGCGTAGCCGAATCGGATTTGACCGCCACGGGCTGGAAGGCGTTTCAGCTTTCTTTGGCGGGATTTCTTATTCCCTTCGCGTTCGTATATAATCCCTCCATGCTGTTCATCGGTCCGCTCGGTGAGACGCTCTGGGTAACGATCACCTGCATTATCGGTGTGGCGGCTCTGGCGGCGGCGATTACCGGGCACGTATCGCTCCCCCTGGCAGGTTGGGAGAGGGGGATATTCTTTATTTGTTGCCTGGGGCTGATCGTTCCCGAGAAGTTGACGGACGTCATCGGCTCCGTTTTGCTGGTCATTGTTTTCTGGCGCCATCTGGCACGAGCGAAGAAAAGCGCCCTCGCCGTGGATTCGGCGGGTCCGATGGCTTAGCGAAAAACGCATGATAGGCGGAAGTATATTCGTGGTATTTCCAACAGAGGAGTTTTCGACATGAAGCGCACATCCTGGAAAATGGTTTTTGTTCTTGCGGTGGCCATCGGCGCATTCGTGGCCGTTCAGGCCGAAGCGGCTCGCCTCACGATGGGAAGCTGGAAAAAAGGCAGCGGCTGGCACGTGTATTCGGCCACCATGGCGAACATCGTGAACAACGCGAAAGTGGGCGTTCAGATCGACGCCCTCTCCAAAGGCGGCGGCGTAGGGAACCCCAAGCTCGTCGGTACCGGCAAGTTCAGCATGGGGCTCACCTTCAGCGTTGCGGCGGCCTGGGCTTATCAGGGCAAGGTGGCCTACAAGAAGCCCTACAAGAACCTGCGCGGGCTTGTAGGCGGCCTGGATCAGTACTTCCTGGGCATCGTCACCACGAACCCCAAGGTGAACGGCATCCTGGACTTGAAGAAAGTGCCCGTGAACTACGTGACGGTTCCGCGCGGCGGGCTGGGCCAGTGGGCCACGCGCGCCATGCTCGGAGCGCACGGCATCACCTATGAGGGCATCAAGAAGATGGGCGGTTCGGTGACGCACACCGGCTTCGGCGCCATCAAGAGCCGCATGAAGGACGGCCAGGCCGATATGCTGAGCCACACCGTGAACGCGGGCCACCCGGCGCTCACCTCGATCGCGATCCAGAAAAAGCTGAAATTCTTGGGCATCGCCGATGAGTTCCGCAACAAGCTCTTAGGGATAGGCTTCCTGAAAGCCACCATGCCGGCCAAGACGTTCCCGGGGCAGGACAAGCCCAAGAACACGTTCGGCTTCACTACCGCAGTCCTCGGCTCCACGGCGCTCAGCAACAAGGATGCGTACAATATTGTGAAAGCCCTGCTCGACAACGTGAAGGACCTGCGGGCGGGACACAAGGGCCTCAGGAACTTCGACCCGGCCAAGACGGGCTGCAAGGAAGCGCAGATGGGTATTCCGTTCCACGACGGCGCGGCCCGCTACTGCAAGGAGAAGGGCTGGAATTAGTTTATGACTCAAGCGGCGGTAGGTGGTCCGCCGCCAGAAAAAGCAGGAACGAGAACCGCTGTCGGTTCATGAATTGAGGTTTGACTCCCGCCGTCCGTATTTTATGGGCGGCGGGAGCCTTCTATTTCAAAATCCGTTTGCTCCAACAGGGGGAATGCCATGCCGTACCGCTTCGTCGATCTCACGCTCACCGTCGACCCGGAGGACACCTACGTTCAGTTTCCGCGCGATGAGATTTACGACAAGCCGGCTCCGGGCACGACCATCACCCCCATCGCTACGCTGGACGTGGACCACATCTGCAACTTCGGCTTCACCACCACCACGCAGAGCTACACGCACTACGACGCGCCCTATCACTTCTTTCACGACGGGCTGAAGAACGACGAGTTGCCGCTCGATCACGTATGCGGCGACGCCTGCGTGCTCAAGGTGCCGGGCAAGGGCAATTCCGAGTCCGTGACGGCCGAGGATTTGGAAGCCACGGGCGTGGAGGTGCGCCCCGGAGACATCGCCATCGTCAGCGCGGAATGGACCGATCGCATGTGGGGCTCACGCGATTTCTGGGAGCACATGGTCTATTTATCTACCGACGCGGCCGACTGGCTCATCGAGAAGGGGATCAAGGCGCTCGTCCAGGATTTCATGACGTGTGATTCGCCGCTCTATCCCCCCGAGGAGCGCAAGTGGCCCGCCCCGAACTGGAGTCCCAACCACATCAAGTTCCTCGAGCGCGGGATATGCCTCATCGAGTGGTGCACGAACATGGGCGCCATCCAGAAAGAGCGCGTCCTGCTCGTGACGGGCGCGGTGAAGCTCAAGGACACCGAGGGCGCGCCCGCGCGCGTCATCGCGGTCGAGTTCTGGGATGAGGAGCCGCCCCGCGACGGCGCTCCCCCCCTGCCGCCCCTCGAGAATCCCTATACGGATCGCGGCTCCTGGGCCAGGTAAAGGCACGCGAGATGGTAGACCAAAGCCTGCGCGGCTTCCTGGAGATGGTGGAGAAAGACCACCCCGAAGAACTCGTGCGCATCGCAGAACCCGTCGGCAGGGAGGACATCACGCCCACGGTGTTCGAGTTCGAACGCGCGGGCAGATACCCCGTCATCATCTTCGAGCGCGTGGAGGGTTTCGAGGGTTCGGTCGTCACCAACATCGCGGGCAACCGCAACCTCCTGGCGGCGTGCCTCGACGTGGCGCCGGGCGATCTGCCGACCGCCTACAAGGACCGCTGCCAGAATTACCTCCCCGTGGAGGTGGTGGAGGACGCTCCCTGGCGCGAAGTCGTCATCGAAGAAGACGAGGTGGATCTCCATAAACTCCCCATTCCCTTTCATTTTCCCGTGGATGCGGCTCCCTACATCACGGCGGGCCAGATCGTGGCGCGAGATCCCGAAACAGGCGTGGACACGACGGGCTTCCACCGCTTGCAGCTCAAGGGAAAGAACAGGTTGGGCGTCTCCCTGCATTCGCGCCGGCGCATGTACCACTTTCACAAAAAGGCCGAAGACGCCGGCGAGCCCCTGCCCGCGGCGGTCGTCATCGGGGTCCACCCCGTCCACTACATGGGTTCGATGGCCTATCACTACCCGCCGGGAGTGCGGAAATACGAGATCATCGGCGCCTTGTTCGGTGAGCCGTATCGCGTCGCCAGGTGCGGGACGGCGGACCTGGAAGCCCCGGAAGGGGCGGAGATAGTGCTTGAAGGAGAGATTCTGAACGAGGTGCGCGAGGAGGAGGGGCCCTTCGGCGAGTTCACCGGCTATGCGTCCTACCGCAGCACACAGAACGTGTTCGTCGTCAAGCGCGTGCAGATGCGCGGCGACGCCATGCTCCACAGCGTGGCCTCGGGCATGTCGGCGGATCACATCCTCATCTCCTGCGTGAGCCGCGAGGCGGAGATTCTCAACACGCTCAGGCGCAACCTGCCGGGCGTCTCCGCCGTGCACGTTCCCTCGAATACGGCGGGAGCGCTTCTGGCGATCGTCCGGATGAACAAGACGGCCGAGGGCCAGCCGCAGCAGGCCATCATGGCGGCGCTCGGAACCGAGTTTTATTGCAAATGTGTCGTGGTCGTTGATGAGGACGTGGACATCTTCAATCTCTCCGATGTCGCCTGGGCGGTCATCACGAGGACGCGGGCGGATAAGGACATCAACTTCATCCACGGTGCGATGGGCGCCATCCTGGACCCGACTTCGGACCCTGAGGATCATACCCTCACGAAAGTGGGCATCGACGCCACCAAGCCCGCCGGGCGCGACTTTGCGGAACGGCTGCATATTCCAGACGAGCAGCGAGAGCGCGTGCGCGGGATTCTCGCGAGCGCGGGTATTCACCTTTAGGCCTTGAAGTGGCGGATAGAAAAGTAAAACTCGGCGTGCTTCTCCCCACGCGCGGGGTGTTGCTCTGGAACAAGGGCGTACCGGAAGTAGGCCCCATCATCGACCTGGCCGTACGTGCGGAGGAACTCGGCTACGATTCGGTGTTCGTGGGCGATTCGGTGCTCGCCAAGCCGAGACTCGAGGCGCTCAGCGTGCTCTCCGCCGTGGCGGTGAGGACCAAGCGCGTAAAGCTGGGGACCGCCGTTTTTCTGCCTTGTCTGAGAGACCCCGTATTTCTCGCCTACCAGGTGGCGACGCTCGACGTCATATCGGGAGGACGCGTGATTCTCGGCGTCGGCATCGGCCCGCCGAAGCCCCAGGAGTGCGTGCATGAGTTCGAGACCCTGGGTGTTCCGTTCAGAAAGCGCATGTACTACATGCAGGAGCACATGACGCTCATGCGCAGGCTCTGGACGGAAGAGAACGTGACTTTTGAGGGCAGATATTACCAGGTGGAAAACGTCACCTTGGCGCACAGGCCCATCCAGAAAACCGTGCCCATGTGGATCGCCTCAGCCATAGTGGATACCGCTTGGCAGAGGGTGGCGAAGTTTGGAGACGGATGGTTCCCCAACCGCGTGACGCCCGAGGAGTTTCGCGATACCTGGGGGAAAATCGTCCGCTTAGCCTGTGAGAACGGACGCGACCCGGGCACGCCCGCGTGGTACATGACCACCTGCATCGACGACGACAAGGAATCGGCCATGAAAAACGGCGAGGCGTTCCTGCTCGATTACTACTACACTCCTTTCTGGGGCGATTCCATCGAGAAATGGGGCACCTACGGCCCCGCGAAAGACCTGGTAGAGCGCATCAACGCCTTCATTGATGCGGGGGCGGAGCACATCTCTCTTCGCTTCACCCACCGGGATCAGATGGGCCAGTTGGAACGATTTACAGAGGAAGTGCTTCCGCACCTGAATCTGGAATAAGTCGGACCCTTCAGAGAAATTTCGTAGAGTCGCCTAGAATTCTGCGTCCTCGGCGCCCGGAATTCTGAGAGAGCGGAAATGGCCGTCCAATTCGCCTAGCGGAGCCGTGGCGTCCAGGCCCATCTTCGCCGTGACGCCATTCACAGCCGATGGGTCGAGACGGCTGCCCCACGCGCCGGGAACGACGAACAGATCCTTATCCGCCTGAAAGCGCGTCGCCAGCGCCCAATCGACCTGAGAGGGCCTGTGGATGTCGATGTCGTGATCCACGCAGACGGCGTGCTTGACGTCGTAGTGCGCGGCGAGCGCCGCCATGAGGGCGCTTTTCGCTTCGCCCTCGTTGGTCTTTCGTATCTGGACGGCGCAGTGAAAACGGCCTGAGCCCGAGAGGGGGAGCACGACGTCCGTGACGGCGGGGACGGCCTTCTGGAGGTCTCGCAGGAGCCCCGCCTCCCTGGGGATAGCGCCCATCAGCAGGTGGTCGTAGCCCGCCGCCACGATGGAATAGAAGACGGGCTCCTCGCGCATGGCGATGGATTTCACCCGGAATACCTCGCGCTCCGCCGCCGGGCTGTAGTAGCGCGGGAACTCGCCGAAGGGCCCTTCGCGCCTGCGCACATCCGGCGGAATTTCCCCCTCGATCACGATTTCCGCACCCGCGGGCACGGGAATCCCCGACCAGGGGGCGGGGGCGACGTCCACGGCGCGGCCCTTGAGCCCGCCCGCCGCTTCGAGTTCATCCTCACCGGGCGCGAGGACGAGCTGGCTCGCCATCAGGAGCAGGGGGTCGAGTCCCACGCAGACGGCCGCCTTTAAGGGTTCCCCGCGCTCGGCGGCGCGCCGTATCATCCCCTTCAGGTGGCGCGGCAGGACGAGCAGGCCGAACAGGTCGGGCTCCAGGGCGTGCATCCGGTGGATCGACACGTTGCCCGCCCCGGAATCGGGGTCCTGCGCGATGAAGACGCCGGCGGAAATGTAGGGGCCGCCGTCGAGTTCATGGTAGGTGGGCAGGGGGAGGATTTTCCGGACGTCGATATCTTTCGTGATGACGTTGCGTAAAAACGGCGCATCGGCGACCGCGTTCGGCTTGATTTTGATTTCCTGTCTGCGCTGCACCTCGCGGAGCAACTCCCCGGGCGCGACCCCCATGGCGTCCGCGTACCATTCTCTCTTACAGGCGACGTTGGCGGCGACGGGCATCGGCGCGCCGTCGGTCCGCTCGAAAAGGAGGGCGTTTCGCCCGTCCTCTTTCTGGGAGAGCGCGGCGAGTTCATGGCGGAGCGATACGCTGCGCGATACGCGCTTGAGCGATCCTCTCTCATCGAGGCGTGCGAGCCAGCTTTTCAGGTCGTGAGCGTTCATGCGCGTATGATGGCAAATGGGGCGGGGGGCGTCAAAAGCACAGGAAGCGCGGTCGTTTTTGTTACGTCATCAGGGTTTCCCGCAGCATGGCGAGGTAATCGCCCGCGTAGGGGGGGAGGTAGACGTCGTTTCGCCGGAACAGGCCGATGCGCTTTTTCCCGAACAGGTGGGATATGTTGATGGTTTGCCACCCTTTTCCGGTCTCGGGCCGGGGCCAGAGCGCGTTGACGACCGCGATGCCCGCACCGTTCAGCACGGCTTCGTTGATTAGGGTGTAGGAGGACGTCTCGAAGACGACGTTGATGGATACGCCCTGCTTCTCGAAGGTGTGCCCGATGTGCTGGCGGTCCGCCGTGCCGCGTTCGAGCAGGATGAGCGGATGCGCCGCGATGCTCTCGAGAGCGATTTTCTTCTCCTTCAGGGCGGCGTGCCCCTCGGGACAGAAGAGGAGATAGTCGGTTTCCGTCCACTCCTCGAAGGAGAAATTCCCCCGCGCCTCGGGCGCCGAGCCGAAGGCGAAATCGACCGCGCCTTCGGAGACGTGTTCGAGCAGATTCGTCCAGTTCCGCTCCAGCACGGAAATCTGCACGTTCGGGTAGCGTTCGCGAAACCTGAGCAGTGCGGCCCGGTGGCCCTTCAGTATCAGCATGGGGGCGGCTTCGGCCACGACGAGCCGCCCGTGCGTCTCCCCGCGCAGGTGCCGCTCGACCGTATCGAGGGACTCGAAAAAAGGTTTGACGGCGTCGAAGAGGTATTCGCCGCTCGGCGTCAACTGGAACTTGCGGCCGACGATCCGGTAGAGCTTCACCCGGAGGTCCGCTTCGAGCGCCTTCACCCGGATGCTGAGGGCGGGCTGCTGGATGGAGAAAGGCAGTTGCCTCGCCGCGCGGGTGAATCCGCCGTGTTTCGCCACGTAGTAGAAGTATTCGAGCTGCCGTAAGTTCAACATGGAAACCTCATGAGACCATTCGCCGAGGCGCCGGTCGTTTCATTATGGATTTTTATGCTGCCCCGTTACGCCGGGCGGACTCGTTTCGCTGGATATCTTCTGGAAACCGGATAAAAAACAGATAAACGATCTCCCGATGCGTGACGGAATTATATGGAATATCCATTAAATAATTCAATAGATTCGATTTTTCTTTTCCCCGTTGCGAATCCGGTGTCTTGGGTTTAATCTACTGGCGGGGACTTCTATTTTTTCGACTGCCGATACGAGAGTTTCAGCGTGTTGCGGGCAAGGGGGATCCTTGCCTGCGGCCTGATGGAGAAAAACGTGACGCAAGACTATCTTTCGCTCCGGGAACAGACCCAGTCTCGGGATCGCAGCCTGAGAGACAAGGTGATGACGCTCGAGGAGGCGTGCGATTTCGTGAACGACAGCGAGCACGTCAGCCTGGGCGGCTCCACGGCTTCGAGAACCCCCTTCGCCATGGTGTGGGCGCTCATTCGCGCGAGGAAGAAGAACCTCTCCTTCTCGCGCAGCATCGTCTCCACCGAGGGCGACCTCATCTTCGCATCGGGGCTCGGGAACCACATTCTCACGAGCTGGTTCAGCCAGGGGATCGTCTGGGGCGTCTCGCGCGTCATGCGCCATTTCACCGAGAACAGGCTGGCGCGTTTCGAGGAGTGGAGCCACATGTCCATCGGCCTGCGCTACCGGGCGGGCGCCATGGGCGTCCCGTTCATGCCGATGCGCTCGATGATGGGCTCGGACGTGGCGGCGCAGCTCGACAACCTCGAAGAGATGACCTGCCCCTTCACGGGCGAGAAGATACTCCTCGTCCCGGCCCTGAACCCCGACGTCGCCCTGATCCACGTGCAGAGGTGCGACCCCTACGGCAACGCCCAGCTCGACGGCCTGACGTTCATGGACATCGACATGGCGATGGCGGCGAACCGGGTCATCATCACGACCGAGCGCATCATCTCGAACGATCAGATTCGCAGAAGGCCCGATCACACGAAAATTCCCTTTTTCACCGTCGACGCGGTGGTGGAGGCGCCCTACGGCTGCGCGCCGCATGAGTGCTTCGGCGTCTATGAGCCTTTGTTCTCGCACATGGACTATTACGCCGAACTCACGAGAAAAGAGCCGATGGAGGGCGTGAAGGCGTATCTGGATGAATACTTCTACGCGCCGGAGAACTGGACGGAGTATCTGAATCTCATCGGCCTGGATAAGCTGCTGGATGCGGCCCGCAGGGGGAGGAGCATTTATGACGATTGAGATGAAAGACTTCACGGCGTCGGAGCTTTTGTGCGTCATGAGCGCCCGTGCGCTCGAGGACGGCCAGGTGGTTTTCGCCGGCGTGGGGATTCCGCTTCTGGCCGCCACGCTGGCCCAGCGCCTCCATGCTCCCGGCGTGACGATTCTCTTCGAGGGCGGCACCATCGGCCCGCACGTCGTGCCCGGCCAGCTCCCGCCCACCACGAACGAGCAGCGCTGCACGCGCAAGGCGAACATGCTGGTGAGCATCACCGAGGTGCTGCTCCTGCTGCAGCGGGGCTACGTGGACGTGGGCTTCATGGGGGGCGCCCAGATCGATCAGTACGGCAACCTGAACAGTTCCTTCATCGGGAGCGCGGACGATCCTTCCGTCCGGCTGCCCGGCACGGGCGGGGGGAACGACATCTCGAGCCTCACCAGGATGATCGTCGCGATGCCGCAGGAAAAGCGCCGCTTCGTGGAGAACGTGGATTTCATCACCAGCCCCGGCTACGTCAGGGGCGGAACATCGAGGCGCGATTCGGGCCTGATAGCAGGCGGCATGTACCGCGTGGTCACGGATCTCGCGATTCTGGGGTTCGACGAGGAGACGGGCCGGATGCGCGTCGAGGCGCTGCATCCGGGCGTCACGCCCGAGCAGGCGCAGGAGAACACGGGCTTCGAACTCATCATCGACGCCTCCGTCTCGACCACGGAGCCGCCCACGGAAGAGGAACTGGCCGCGCTTCGCCATCTGGATCCGGACAAGGTCTACACCGCATAACCACATGGAGCCGTCATGAGCACCGAGCAAAGAGAAAAAATTCTGGCCCAGGTCGATGCCCATCGCGACGAGACCATCGCCCTGCTCACCAGACTCGTGCAGATACCGAGCGTGACGGGCGATGAGGGGGAGATTCAGGGCTATATCGCGGACTATCTCCGCGAGATGAATCTGGAAGTGGACGTCTGGGAATCGGACTGGGAGGAGCTCAAGAAACACCCCGAATACGTGCCCGTCACGAGGGGGTATGAGGGCAGGCCGAACGTGGTGGCCGTGCTCAAGGGTTCGGGCGGCGGCAGGTCGCTCCTGATGAACGGCCACACAGACACCGTCCCCAACGGCCCGCCCGACGCCTGGGAGCACGGGCCGCTCTCCGCGGACATCGAGGACGGCCGCCTCTACGGGCGCGGCGCCTCGGACATGAAAAGCGGGGTGGCGGCCATCGTCATGGCGGCGAAATGCTTCATGGCGGCGGGGCTTAAGCCCAAAGGAGACGTGATTCTCGATTTCGTCGTGGATGAGGAGTTGAGCGGCCACGGCACGCTCGACACCATTTTGCGCGGCTATACGGCGGATGCAGGGATTTGCTGCGAGACGAGCGGCAACGCCATCCAGCCCGGCTGCATCGGAAGAATCTGGTTCGAGATACTCGTGCGCGGAAAGGCGGCGGGCATCCAGCGAAGGTATCAGGGCGTGAACGCCATCGACCTGGGCTACAAGATCGTCCAGGCGGTGGCCGATCTCGAGAAAAAACGCCTGGAGACGGTCTCCCATCCGCTGTATCCCAAGATCATCGACGCGATTCCCTGCATGGTCGGCTCGATGGAGGCGGGCAGCTTCCCGAGCGCCTTCCCGGACACCTGCGTGTTAAAGGGGAGCCTCGCCACCGTGCCCGGCGAGGACCACGATGCGGCGAAACAGAGCCTGGTCGATCAGGTGGCGCAGGCGGCAAAGGATGACCCCTGGATGAAGGATCATCCGCCTGAGGTGCGTTTCGTGGGGTATTACGCCGAATCGGCCGCGGTCGACGCCGAACACCCGATTGTCAAGACGGTGGCGAACGCCTACCAGGAAGTGTCGGGCAATACCCCTGAGATATCCGGGCGCCAGGGAGCGGCCGACACGCGCTTTCTGAACGGTTTTGCCGGCATCCCGACGGTGATCTTCGGCCCCGGCCCCACCACCCAGATGCACGCGAACAACGAATGGGTGGCGGTGGAAGACGTGATCGACGCGACGAAAACGCTGGCGCTCTCCATCCTGGACTGGTGCGGAGCGGAATAAGACCGAGGAAAACGACATGTCAGGAAAAGACGTGAAGTACGGAATCGCCATGCGGAATTTCACCGCGTACCCCGAACTCCCCGACCCGGAGGCGCTCATCGAATACGGCGTCGCCATGGAGGAGTTGGGCTTCGAGTCCCTTTGGGTGTGGGATCATATTCTGCTGGGCGTGGAGCCGCATTTTCCCATCATCGAGTCGCTGACGCTCCTGACGGCGGTGGCCGCGCGGACGAGCAGAATCAAACTCGGTACGGGCGTGCTCGTCTTGCCGCTCAGGAACCCGCTCGTCGTGGCGAAGCAGCTTTCGAGCATCGACCAGATATCGAACGGCCGCCTCATCGTCGGCATGGCTTCTGGCTGGTACAAGCGCGAGTTCGACGCGGTGGGCGTTCCTTTCGAAAAACGCGGCAACATCATGGACCAGAACATCGAGATCATCACGAGGCTGTGGACCGAGGACATGGTGCGCGCCGAATACGGGCAATATAACTTGAGAAACTCCGTCATGTTCCCCAAGCCGGTGCAAAGCCCGAGGCCGAGCATCTTGATCGGCGGCTACGTCGACCGTGTGCTCAAGCGCGCCGGAGAGAAGGGCGACGGCTGGCTCACCTATTTCTATACGCCCGAGAGTTTTACGAAATCCTGGGAGAAGGTACTTCGCTTCGCGGAAGAAGCCGGTCGCGACCCCGCCGCGCTCGAGAGCACGAACCAGCTTCCCATCATGGTGGGTGACTCGCGTGAGCAGATTGAAGAGCCGATGAACGAATGGCTCCACACCGAATGGGACTACGCTTCCTGGAGCGAGTCCACGGCCGAAAGCGCCGTCATGGGAAACGTCGATGAGTGCGTGGCGCAACTACAAGCACACGTCGACACGGGTGTGGACCGGCTCATATTCGTTCCCTACAAATACGAGATGGAACAGGTGGAAATCGTGGCGAAGGAAATCATCCCTCGCCTGAGAGCGGGGTAGGGCAAGAAATAACGCGCCGCCTCACGGGAGCAGCACAATGCAAGTAGCATCGAGAACGTGGGACAGCCTGGCATCGGCTTCGGAGACGATTTTCGATGTCGTGGGCCATACCCCGCTGGTGAAGCTGGGACGAATCTCACAAGGGCTGGGGCCCGAGATTTTCGCCAAGATCGAATGGTATTCCCCCACGGGGAGCCTCAAGGACCGCATCTATGAGCAGATGATCTCACGCGCCGAGGCGCGGGAGGAGCTGACGCCCGGCAAGGTGATTCTGGAATGTTCATCCGGCAATGCGGGCATCGCCTGCGCGGCCGCCGCCGCGGTCAAGGGATATGCGTGCATCATCGTCATGCCCGAACTGATGAGCCCCGAGCGCAAGAAGATGATTCGCGCATTCGGCGCCGAACTCGTCACGACGCCGGGCGGGGAGAGCGACGTGGACGTCGCCCTCGCGCGAATGAAGGAGATTGCCGCGAGCGATCCTGAAAAATACTGGGTGCCCGCCGAATTCGAGAACATGGACAACGTGGACACGCACTACACCACTTCCGGCCCTGAAATCTGGGAGCAACTGGACGGCCGCGTGGATGCGCTCATCGCCGCGGTGGGCACGGGTGGCTGGCTCACGGGCGTGGGGCGGTTTTTGAGGGAGAAAAACCCCGGGCTCAAAATCTACGGCGTGGAGCCAACGGAATCGCCCCTGATCAGCGAGGGGGTATGCTGCGGACACGGCATCGCGGGAATCGGCGACGGCCTGATTCCCAACATTCTGGATTTGTCCATCATCGACGGCATCATCACCGCCTCGACCGAAGAATCGCTGCGCATGGCGAGGCGCGCCTCACGCGAAGAGGGGCTTTTCTGCGGCATCTCCTCGGGCTGCAACCTGGCGGCGGCGATTAAGTTCGCTCGCTCCTATCCCGAAGTCGGCCGGATCGTCACCATTTTCGGGGACTCGGGACAGCGCTATTTCTCCACACCGCTTTGTCTTGACGAGACGGGTATGGAGGAGGCGCTGCAGGACGTCGTCGAAGGGGACAGGGAGATGATGCTCCAGAAATTCAGAACTTCATGGGAGATCATCGAGTGAGGTGTTTCCCTCCTTTTTAGGGTGTAAGAAATGGGCATTCAAAGAAGAGCCTGGGATTCCTACAGACGTTATTCGGAAAACATTTTCGACGCCATCGGGGGCACGCCCCTGGTTCGCCTGAACAAGGTGGCGGCGGACTTAAGCCCCGAGGTCTACGCGAAGCTGGAGTGGTATTCGCCATCGGGGAGCCTCAAGGATCGCATCTACTACAACATGATTCTGAAAGCGGAGGAGCGCGGCAGCCTGAGGGCCGGCATGACGGTGCTCGAATGCTCTACCGGCAACGCAGGCATCGCCTGCGCGTTCGTATCCGCGGTGAAGGGTTATTCCTGCATCGTCGTCATGCCCGAGGGCATGAGCGATGAGCGAAAAAAGCTCATGCGCGCCTACGGGGCCGATTTGGTGTTCACGCCGGGTGGGGAGAGCGACGTCGACCTGGCGCTCGATAAACTCGATGAAATCCGCGCAGCATCCCCCGGGAAATTCTGGGTTCCCGCCCAGTTCGACAACCTCGACAACAACGAAGCGCATTATCTCACGACGGGACCCGAGATTTTCGAGCAGCTGGACGGGCGCGTCGACGCCGTCGTAGCGTCGCAGGGAACGGGCGGCTGGGTGAGCGGCGTGGGGAAATTCCTGCGCGAGGACAACCCCGACGTGAAGCTCTACGCCGTGGAGCCTCAGGAGTGTCCGCTCCTGAGCGAGCGAGGCTGGGGGCCGCACGGCATCGAGGGCATCGGGGACGGCTTCGTGCCCAGGGCGCTCGACTTGTCGCTGCTCACCGGCATCGTGACGACGACGACGGATGAGTCGGTCGAGATGGCGCAGCGCCTCGCGCGCGAGGAGGGGATTTTCTGCGGCATCTCCTCGGGGTGCAACGTGGCGGCCGCCGTCAAGCTGGCCCGCAGGCACCCCGAACTGGCCAACATCGTCACGAACATCAACGACACCGGACAGCGTTATTTCACCACCGCCTTGTGCGGTGAGGAGAAACACGTCGAGATTCCCGAACGCGAGCATCATGTGGACCCATACAGCGCGGCGCAACTCGATCGGTATTCGAGCGAATGGGAGCTCATCACCTGACGCCGAGCGATAAAACCCGTGAGTGAGATATATGGTTTATGGCCAGATTCTGATTAACAGCATTCTCCTGGGAGGCATCTACGCCTGCATCGCGGTCGGCTTCTCGCTCGTCTGGGGCGTGATGAACATCCTCAACATCCTGCACGGCACGTTCCTGATGCTGGGCGGCTACGTCACGTTCTGGATGTTCAAGCTCTACGGCGTGGATCCGTTCTTGTCCCTTCCCGTTTCGGCCGTCGCCATGTTCTGCGCCGGCTACGCGGTGCAGCGCGGACTGATCAACAAGATCGTACGCGCGCCCATGTTCATGTCCCTGATTCTCACCTTCGGCCTTCAGTTGCTCATCGTGAGACTCGCGATATATTTCTTCACCGGTGATTTCAGGTCGGTTCAGCCCTCCTATGCGGGTTTTTCCATCCCGTTCATGGGGCTTTCCATCCCCTTCGTCCGGATTTCCATATTCGTGCTGGGTGTCGCTCTCACGAGCATTCTTTTCTGGTTCATGGGGCGCACCCGCACCGGGCGAGCCATACGGGCGACGCGGATGGATTTGGATTCCGCCCAGTTGATGGGCGTCGACATCGGCAGAATCTACGCCATCACGTATGGAATCGGCGCAGCGGCCGCCGCCACGTCGGGTTCTCTCGTGAGCGTGGGTTTCGCCATCTCGCCGGTGAGCGACGTGGAGTTCCTCTCGAAATCCTTCATCATCTGCACCATCGGGGGATTGGGGAACATCACGGGGGCGCTGGCGGGAGGGCTGATCCTGGGCCTCGCCGAGAACTTCGGCGCTCTGTACCTGGGGCCCGGACTGCAAAACGCCATCGGCTACGTGCTTTTGATTCTCGTGCTCTTCATCAAGCCATCGGGCCTGCTGGGCAGAAAGGGTTTCGAATAGCATGTTCAGACCCTGGTCCCACATTCAATGGCTGGGCATGGGAGCGGGCTTGCTCGCCCTCATCCTCTTGCCCTCTTTCGTGGAAAACGACGAGATCAGGAAGTGGATGGACATCCTGATGGTGGCCATCCTGGCGACGAGCTGGAACTTCATCGGCGGGCTGACGGGCTATCCCTCCTTCGCGCCGGCCGCCTTTTTCGGGCTGGGGGCGTACACGACGGCCATCCTCATGAACGCCGGGTTCAATTTTTTCATCACGCTGGGTATCGGCGCCTGTCTGGGCGCGCTCGTGGCGCTCGCCCTGGGCGTTCCCATATTGAGGCTGAGGGGGCACTACTTCGCCATCGCCACGTTCGGCGTGGCGGAATTCTTCCGCGAGCTGGCGGATAACCTGCGCATCACCGGCGGGGGAGACGGCATCAACCTGCCCCAGATTACGGGCGGGCCGGATTACTTCACGCGCTTTTTCTATTTCTCGATGCTCGGGGTAGCCGTGCTCGCCGTCCTGACGCAGTACTTCGTCACGCGGCACCGCCTGGGCTACGGCCTCGTCGCCATCCGCGAGAACGAAGACGCGGCGGCCATGACGGGCGTGGATACGACGAAATACAAGATCATCGCCTTCGTGCTCTCATCCATCTTTCCCGCGATGGGCGGCGGCGTATACGCCTACCGCGCCGCGTTTCTGGAGCCCATCGACGTTTTCGACGTCTTGTTCTCCATCAAGGCGATCGTGATGTCGATGCTCGGCGGAGTGGGGACGGTGATGGGTCCGCTCGTGGGCGCGCTGATGATGGAATACCTCTCGGACTACCTCTGGGGAGCGTTCACGGAATTCCATAGCGCGTTCCTGGGAATCATCATCGTGCTGGTCGTCTTGTTCCTCCCGCGCGGCCTGATGGCCGTCTCCCAGGAAGTGAAGAGCCGCGGGTGGGGGTCGTTGGGGATGATTCTCAAGAGCAACATACAGAGGTTCAAGGTGTGAGCGAAACACTTTTAGAAGGCAGGGGCGTCACGAAGCGCTTCGGCGGACTCACCGCCGTCTCGGCGGTCGATTTCACCGTGCGCAAGGGAGAAATCCTGGGCGTCATCGGCCCCAACGGCGCGGGGAAAACGACACTCCTCAATTGCATCACGGGTCTCGACCCGGCGAACGAGGGGGAGATTCTGTTTCGCGGCGAGCGCATAGAAACCATGAAACCCCACGCCATCACACGTAAGGGAGTCGCACGGACGTTTCAGATCGTCCAGCCTTTCGCAGGCCTCGCGGTACGCGAGAACGTGGTGATGGGCGCGCTGTTCGGCTCCCAGAAGTCGAAAAAGGAGGTGAAGCGCGCCCAGGAACTCGCCGATGAGATGCTGGCGTTCGTGGGCTTGAGCGATAAGTCGGCGCAACTCGCCTCCCAGCTCACGCTCGCCGAGAGAAAACGCCTGGAATTCGCCAAGTCCCTCGCCACGGAGCCGGAAGTGTTGCTGCTGGACGAGGTGAATGCGGGTCTCAACACGATGGAAATCGAGAACGCCATCTCCCTCATCCACAAGGTGAGGGAGCAGGGCGTGACCATCCTGGTGATCGAGCACTTGATGAAGGTGATCACGGACCTCTCGGATCGCGTCATCGTCCTGCACCACGGGGAGAAGATAGCGGAAGGTTTGCCGCGCGAGGTGACGAGTGACGAGCAGGTCATCAAGGCCTATCTGGGTGAGAAATACGTGGCGATGATGAAAAAACTGGACGAGGAGTCCTAGAGGTGGCGACGGGCGCATCTCAAGACGGAGCGAGCCTCCTGGAGGTAAGCGGCCTGGCGGGTGGGTATGACGACGTTCAGGTTCTGTGGGGTATCGATCTGCGCGTGAACGAAGGTGAGATCGTCGCCATCGTCGGCAGCAACGGCGTCGGCAAGTCCACGTTCCTGCGTATGCTGTCGGGCGTTCTCCCTCATCGGGCGGGCGCGATAACGCTTGGTGGTGAGTCCATCGGGGGGATGGCGCCGGAGGGCATCGTCGCCAAGGGGATTTCCCACGTGCCCGAGGGCCGCAGGCTCTTCGCCGCGATGAGCGTGGAGGAGAATCTCCTGATGGGCGCTTATGCCCGGGGGCTGGCCGATTATGAACTGGCGGCGGATTTGGAGAGGGTGTACGGATTCTTCCCGCGGCTGGCGGAACGTAAATCCCAGCTTGCGGGGAGCATGTCCGGCGGCGAGCAGCAGATGTGCGCGATTGCCCGGGGGCTGATGGCGCGTCCGAGGCTGCTCCTGATCGATGAACTTTCCCTGGGCCTTGCGCCCAGGCTGGTGGAGGAGTTGTGCGGATTCGTCCGGCAGATAAACGAGGAGGGCGTCGCCATCATCCTGGTGGAGCAGGACGTGCTCACCGCGTTCGAACTCGCGAGCCGGGCGTATGTTTTTGAAACCGGGCGCGTGACGATTTCCGGCACGTCGGATGAACTGCTGGCGAATCCGGAGGTGAAAAAGGCGTATCTGGGCATCTAGCCGGTTTTCATATAATCTGTCTGTAATCAACTTGTGCGAATATCGTGTGAGAACCGTAAACGGAAGAGGCAGCACTCACTTAATGAGGAGACGAATCATGAGAAGGCGGAATCTGTTGTTTCTCATCGCAGCAGTCTTGTTTGTCACGTTCGGCGTGACGGGCCTGCAGGGCCTGGACGGCGCCCAGGCGGCGGAGATTAAATTCGGCGCCGCCTTGCCGCTCACGGGTCCGCTCGCCACCGAGGGGAAAAAGCAGCAGGCGGGCTATGAAATCTGGCGCGAGCGCGTGAACAAGGCGGGCGGCATCAACGTAGGCGGCAAGAAGATGAAAGTGAAGATCGTCTACTACGACTACGAGAGCAAGACGCCGACGGCCACCAAGCTCGCCGAGCGGCTCATCACCAAGGAAAAGGTGGACCTCCTGCTTGGCCCGTTCGGAAGCGGTGCGACGAAATCCGTCGCCGCGATCACGGAGCGCTATCAGGTTCCCCTCATCGCGCCCGTGGCGAGTTCCGAGCCGATTTTCGACCAGGGCTACAAATACCTCTTCGGACTTCTGGCGCCGAATTCGTATTTGCCGAACAACTTCCTGACGCTCTTGAAAGAGCAAGAGCCGATGCCGAAGACCATCGCGTTCGTGACGCGCAACGACTTTTTCCCGCGCGCCATTACGAAGACGATCAGGTCGGCGGCGAAAAAACAAGGCTTCACGGACGTCTACTACGCCGAGTTCCCCAAGGATTCGAAGGACATGTCCACCTGGCTCACGATCGTGAAGGGTAAGAATCCCGACGTGCTCATGGTGGCCGGCTATCTTCCCGACACCCTCCTCGCCACCAAGCAGGCGAACGAGTTGGGAGTGAAGCCCAAAATCCTGTTCACCATGGTGGGTCCGGTATACGCGCAGTTCACGGAATCGCTCAAAGGCACGGCCAACAACATCCTGACCGCCGCCTGGTGGGGTGAGGCGCTCGATTACAAGGGCAGCTTCATCGGCTCGGCGCGGGACTTCGGGAAAATCTGGCGCGCCAAGTTCAATCAGGAGCCGGACTACGTCGCCGCGGCGTCGACGACTGCGGGTATCGTCGCCCAGAAGGCAATCGAGGCGGCAGGCACGCTGGACAAGAAAAAGGTTCGCGACGCGATTGCGAACACCGACTTGAAAACTTTCTTCGGCCCCGTGAAGTTCGACAAGCGCAACATGAACGCGGCCAGCGCCATCGTTTTGTTCCAGGTGCAGGACGGAAAGCGCAAGACGGTGGGTCCGAAGAGCGTGGCGAACGCGAAGTTCAGGTATCCGAGATAGTCTTCCGGCCGGGTTCGGGGACGCCGCCGAGGGTGAGGCGGTGTTCCTGAGCCTGGTGGTATGAGGGTTTCATGGCGACGATTCGCCAGTTGGCCGATGACGAGGTGCCTGAGGCGGCGCGCGAACTCGTCGAACGCGTCAAGACGCGCGAGAAGCGTGTATTCGGGGTCGACTCGCTCTCGAACATCTGGCGCTCCATGACCCGTCATCCCGAATACATGAAGGCGAGTTGGGAGCGCTCGCGTGCCACGATGCAGCGCGGAGACGTGCCGCCTCTGGTCAAGGAGATGGTCGCCTCGGCGGTTTCCATCGTCAACGCGTGCGACTACTGAATCGACTCCCATATCGCCGCGGTCATGCGGATGGGGGTCGATGAGGTGGGCATCACGGAATTGATCGGGCTGACGGATCACGTCTCGGGGATGAACAAGGTCGCTTTCGGGCTTTTGCTGGAGGATGAGGATAAGCCGCCTCTTCTGCCCGATGCGGAAGAAGAGGAAGTCGACCCGGTCGTCCGGGAACTGATGGGCGAAGTGGCGGAGGTGGAATCGGCGCGCCTGGGTAGAGACGGCGTTCCGCGCTATTGGCGCTGCCTGGCGCGGAACCGGCATTATTTCGAATCGACGTGGAACAAGCACAAGCTCATGCTCGATGGAGGTGTCCTCGAAAAAGGGGCCAAGGCGGCCGTGGGTTTCGGCGTCAGCGCCACGAACGGGTCGGGGTATTTCATACGGTATTTTCATTCGTATCTGGTGAATCTGGGCTGGGAGCCGGGGCGAATCCTCGAGATTCTCGGCGTGGTGGACCACTACAACAGTTTCAACGCCCTGGCGACGGGGATGCAGATCGAATCCGACATCAGGCCATGATTCATGAAATCTTGTGGAGAGCGCCGGGTGGGCGCGGGTTCTGACGAAGCGGAATTTTCAGAGTAGGGCAGGACATGGAATTTTTACGCGCGACATCGGTGGATGAGGCACTGGCGGCTGCGGGGGATGGCGCCGCTTTTGTGGCGGGCGGCACGAACCTCGTGCCGGACGTGCTCTTCGGGCGCAAGAAAATAGCGCGCGCGGTGGACATCAGCCGCCTGGACGAGCTTCGCTTCATCAAGCAAGTGGACGGAAAAATCCGAATCGGCGCACTTGCGACGGTCACGGATTTGCTGGATTCCGGGTTGATACGCCATGCCGCCTCGCCCCTGCATGAGAGCGCCCTGGAATTCGCGGGCCCCCTGGTGAGAAACCGCGCGAGCGTGGCGGGCAACCTCATGGACGCCTCGCCCGCCGCCGATCTGGCCCCGCCCCTGCTGGCGCAGGACGCCGTCGTCGAACTGGCCTCGGCGGAGGGGGAACGAACTCTTCCGCTCTCGGAATTTTTTCTCGACTACCGGAAAACGGCCGCGCGGCCGGAAGAACTCATGACGACCGTCGTCATCGATCCGCTGGGGACAGAGGATCGCTGCGCGTACTACAAGCTCCAGCTCAGGCGCGCGATGGCCATCGCCGTCGTGGGCGTGGCGGTTGTTCTCCGGATGGAAGAAAGCGTTTGCGCGGAGGCCGCCATCGGCATGGGCGCGGTGGCCGCGGTGCCGTATCGCGCGCACGCGGCGGAGGCGCATCTGCGGGGTAAGGAGATCGGTGAGGCGGAAATCGAGGCGGCGGCAGCCGCCGCAGCGGATGGCGCCCGGCCCATTGACGACGTGCGGGCGAGTGCGGCGTACCGCAGGAAAATGTGCGGCGTGCTGGTCCGGCGCCTGCTGAAAAAAGCGCTGGGAATGCCGCAAATCGCGGCTGTGTAATGAAAATTCGGCATTTTTAATTGAGAAAAAATGAGTACATACGAAATAAAATTTAGCGTGAACGGAAATGACGAATCCCTCGCCGTGCGGGGGGACGAGACGCTCCTGCGCGCGCTCAGGCGGGTCGGCTACGTCGAGGTGAAACTCAGCTGCGAGGGGGGCGATTGCGGCGCGTGCGCCGTTTTGCTCGACGGCGTGGCGGTGAACGCCTGCCTCGTGTTCGCCGCGCAGGCGGACGGCTCCGAAATCACCACCGTTCGCGGGGTCGGAACGGAAGACGACCTCCACCCGGTCCAGGAGCAGCTCATCGAAAAAGGGGGCGTGCAGTGCGGGTTCTGCACGCCGGGAGTCGTCGTGTCGGCGAAGGCGCTCCTGGATGAGAACGCTGCGCCCTCGCGCGAGGACATCCAGCGCGGCCTCGCCGGGAATCTTTGCCGCTGCACGGGCTACAAGAAGATTTTCGAGGCGGTATCGGCCGCCGCCCGCCAGATGAGAGAGGGAGGCGGCTCATGAGCGAGCGCGTCGTCGGCCGGCCCCACCCCATCATCGACGCGGCCGAGAAAGTCTCGGGCGCCACGATTTTCATCGACGATCTGGAGCTTCCGGACGCGCTCACGGGGGTGGCGCTGCGCAGCCCGCATCCCCATGCGAGGATATTGCACGTCGACACATCGGCCGCGGAGCGCCTGCCGGGCGTCGCCGTCGTTTTGTCGAGGAACAACACGCCGGACGCCCCGTTCGGCATCAACCACAAGGATGAGGCCGCGTTCTGCCGCGAGAAGGTCCGCTACGTGGGGGACGAAGTCGCAGCCGTGGCCGCCGTGGACGAGGAGACGGCCCGCGAGGCGCTCTCGCTCATCCGCGTGGAATACGAGGTTCTGCCCACGGTGGCGGACCCGTTCGCCGCGCTGGAGCCCGACGCGCCCCTCGTTCATGATTCCGTCGCCGGCAACGTCGCGAACGAGTTTCACATCAGGCGCGGCGCGATAGACGAGGCGTTCGATGAGGCGGATGCTACGTTCGCCGATGATTTCCACACCCATCTCGCCCACCAGGCCTATATCGAGCCCACCGGCTGCGCGGCGCAGTGGCATCCCGGCGGAAAAATCTCCGTCTGGGGCTGCCTGCAGTCGGTGTTCCTGATCCGCACCTTCATGCTGGCGCCGGCGATGGGCATGTCCGCCGATGATTTCCGCGTCACGCAGACCAAGCCGGGCGGCGCCTTCGGCGGCAAGCTGGACGTGAAGGCGGCCCTCATGGCGGCGATGCTGAGCCGGGCGGCGGAGAAGCCCGTCAAATTCATGATGAGCCTGGAAGAAGACCTCATCGCCATGCGCCCGAGGATGCCGGTGCACATCTCGCTGGAGTCCGCCTGGAAGAATGACGGGGCGCTCGCGGGCAAGCGCGTCCGGATCGTGGCGGAAAATGGCGCCTACAGCTCGCTCTCGCCCGCCATCATGAGTTCCATCGCGCTCCGGACGGACAATCTCTACAAAACGCCCGCCGCCGAGATTCAGGGGAAACTCGTCTACACGAACGTCATCCCCTCGGGCCAGATGCGCGGGTTCGGCAACGTGCAGGCGACCTACGCCTGGGAGAGCCACCTCGACAACGTGGCCGACGGCCTGGGCCTGGACCCGGCAGACCTTCGCCTGAAAAACTACACCGAAAAAGGCGACGTCTCGCTCCACGGCTGGAAAATCGCGAGTTGCGCCGTGGCCGACGCCACCAGGTACGTTGTCCGGGAGATGGACTGGAAGGCCAAGCGCGCCAGAGGCGGGAAGGGCCGCGGAATAGGCCTCGCCAGCTGCATCCATGTTTCGGGCAACAAGGGGTTTTCCGTCGAACTGGGCCCGGATGACACCGACCCCTCGAGCGGCGTGGTTCGCGTGGATGAGGAGGGCAAGGTCGAGATATGGTCGGGCGAGTCGGACCTGGGCCAGGGGGCCACGAGCGTGATGGCCTACATCGCCTCGGAAGTCATGGGCATTCCGGTCGAGCGGTTCAAGGTGCCGCCCACGGATACGGGCTACATGCCCTTCGGCATGGGGGCGTTCGCGAGCCGCATCACGCTGATCGGCGGAAACGCCGTGAAACTCGCCGCCGAGGACGCGCGCAGGAACCTCCTGGATGCGGCGGCGGAGTTCATGGAAATCCCGGCGGATGAGCTCGAAATCGTCGAGGGGGAAGTCCGCGCGAAGGCCCTCCCCGAGCGGAAGATGGCGGTGGGCGAGGTCGTGGGGCGGGCGGGCAGCGTCATCGAGGGCGAGGGCAAGTGGCTGGCCGGGGGAGACGTGCTGGATAAGGAGAAATACGGGAATCCCTCGACCACGTATTCCTTCAGCACGCACGGCGCCGAGGTGGAAGTGGACATGGAGACGGGCGTCGTCACCGTCCTGCAGGTTTGCTGCGGGCACGACCCGGGCCGGGTGATCAACAGGCTGGGGGCTGAGGGCCAGGTCGAGGGGGGCGTGGTGCAGGGCATGAGCTTCGCGATGATGGAGGGCCTCGCGCCGCTGGAAGGGCATCTGCGCGGCAGGAACTTCCACGACTACCTCATCGCCACCTCGATGGACGCCCCGCCGATAGAGCACGATTTCTTCGAGTCCATGGACCCCTACGGCCCCTACGGCGCCAAGGGGCTGGCCGAGGTGGCGATCAACCCCATTACGGCGGCGATCTGCAACGCCGTCTACCACGCGACGGGCGGCGCGCGGATACGCACCCTGCCCGTCAGCCCCGAGCGCGTGCTTGAGGCTATCGAAGAAGCAAGGATATGAATTGCCGCGGGAATTATCGGTAATTCCCCCTGAAATCCCGGGCGGACCCATGGAAACCCTCTCCTGCGACGTAGCGATCCTGGGCGGCGGCCCCGCCGCGATGACGGCCACTATCGCCGCCATGGAGAGCGGCGCCGACGCGCTCCTGGTCTGCAAGCAGTCCCCGGGAAATTCGGGCAACATCGTCATGGCGCGGGCGGGGCATTCGGCGAATTTCGCGCCCGACGACAGCGCGGCCCTGTTCCTCGAAGACACCCTCGCAGGCGGCGATTACTTGAACCACCCCGGCGTCGCCGACGCCATGTGCGCCGATTCCGCCGCGCGGATTCGCGACCTCTACGACTGGGGCGTCCCCTTCCTCACGCGCGGGGACGGCTCGTTCGACTTACACCCCCAGGGCGGCCACAGGCGCGACCGCGGCCTCTACCCGGTCAGGAACTGGGGCGTGGAGGTGGCGCGGCCGCTGCGCAAAAAGCTCGACGCGGACGGGGCGCGCATCCTCGAACACGTCATGGCGGTCGACCTGCTCGTGGACAGGGGCGTCTGCCGGGGGGTTGTCGGCTTTCACACAAGGAGCGGCCAGATTTACGCGGTCCACGCCCCCTCCACCATCCTAGCCACGGGCGGGGCGGGGCAGATTTTTTCGGAGAACACGAACGCGGGCGGCATCACGGGAGACGCCTTCGGCATGGCGCTCCGGGCCGGCCTGGCGCTCTCGGACATGGAGTTCGTCCAGTTCTACCCGGCCGTCATCAAGCGGCCCGAGAGCAACATGGTCGTGGCGCCCACGCTGTTCCCGCTCGGCGCGCGCTTTTTGAACCGCGACGGCGCCGACGTCCTGCGCGACGTGCCCGGCGGCGGCGGGGCCACGCGCGACCTGATGGCGCGGGCGGTCTATCTCGAACTCATGGGGGGCGGCGGGGTGGACGGCGCCGTGCAGATGGACTTGTCGGGCATCCCGATGGAGGACCTCGAGCATTTCGCCCCCGACAACTTGAAGCTCTTCGCGAGGAGGGGCGTCTCGCCCCACAGCAGCGAGATTTTCGTCACGCCCAAGGCGCACTTCTTCATGGGCGGGGTGCCGATAGACGGGGCGGGCGCCACGGCCATGCCGGGCCTCTACGCGGCGGGGGAGGCGAGCGCCGGCGCGCACGGGGCGAACCGCCTCTCGAACAACGCCTTCACCGAGGCCCACGCGCTCGGCTGGCGCGCGGCGAAGGCGGCCGCCCATTATGCGCGCGGCGCGGAGGGCGCGGCGGACCAGACGCTCGCGCGGCGCGGCGCCGACGCCCTGGCGGCGCGGGCGGGGAGGACGGGCCGCGGGGTGGAGATCGCCCGCGAGATCAAGCGCGTCTGCTGGGAGAACGCCGGCATCGTGCGCGAGGGCGGCCTGCTGGAGGAGGCGCGGGCGGAACTCGCGGATGCCGAGCGCGGCCTCACCAACTGCGGGGGGAGCGAACCCGCGCGTCTCGTGGAGGCCGTCGAGGCCGAGAACATGTGCCTGAGCGCCCGGGCGGTGGTGGAGAGCGCCCTCATGCGAACGGAGAGCCGCGGCGCGCACTACCGGACGGATTATCCCGACGCGGATGACGCGCGCTGGCGGGTGAACGTTTTCGTGAAAAAAACCGATGACGGCTTTTCGGCCGCCCCCCTTCCCGTCGGCTCGATTTCGTGGCGAAACCGCTAGAACCCCTTGTATATCAGCTACTTGACCGCTCATGAATTTATCGTTATTTACCTGAATTTATCCAATTTTACGGAAATTCACGGGAATTCACGCCTTTTCCGGAAAAAGGGCGGCCCACGTTATCGCAGTAGGATCCTGCCACGCGCCCCCGCCCCCGCCATGACGCCAACTGCGGGCAAATGCGGGGGTGGTTTTTCGGAGCCGGCCGGTGCGGCGAGGGACGAGCAGGGCGGGTGCGTGGGGTCGAACGCGATTGGGGAATGAAGGTTTGGCGGAATCCAGGGGCTTTGCCTTTTGCCTTTGACCGTCATTCCGGCCTTGAGCCGGAATCCAGGGACTTTGCTTTTTCGACTTTGCTCTTCGCCTTTTTCTACCCGAGAGGTGGGAATATGAAATGCCGGGTCGTCTTGATCCTCATCGGCTCTGGATTCCGGCTCAAGGCCGGAATGACGGGTGTTGTGATCTCTCCGGAAGGATGCCGTAGGGACAGGCCTCTGTGCCTGTCCGAAGCCCTGACAAAGGACAACCACGGAGGGTTGTCCCTACGTTTCGTTTCGTAATTATTGTGTAGGGGTGGTTCGCGAACCGGCCCTGCGGAAACCCGCTCCCTCGCCGGGGTCTGGTTTTTTATACCCCCCTGACAAGGGGCTGTTGAAAAACCCCTTCTCGCCTCATCCTGAGTAGCGGCCCCTCGACTTCGCTCGGGACAGGCTCCGCCGTTCCCCGACACTCCTCATCCTGAGTAGGCGCGAAAGCGCCGTATCGAAGGATGCCCCCTCACCCGGCGCGAGGCGTTCGACTCTCCGCGCCCTTCGATACGCCGCCCTTCGACAAGCTCAGGACAGGCTCTTCGGCGGCTACTCAGGGTGAGGAAAGAGGTGTTGGCGGTTTGCGGAGGGGCAGACCAGGCTTTTTCAACAGGCCCGACATGGGGGGAGTGATTCCTCTCTCCTCGGGGGTTTTTCAACAGCCCCCTCAAGGGGGGAGTTGATCCATTTTTGCGGGGGGTTGGTTTTCATGCAGGGGGCTAGCGGGGAGAAGGGCGTTTCACTCCCCCCTTGAGGGTTTTGCCGTCCGACGAAAAAGCAATTCACTCCCCCTCAAGGGGTTGTTGAAAAAGTCCCTCGATGCGGGAAAACCACCGTCATTCCGGCCTTGAGCCGGAATCCATTTTATGATTTTTGCTTTTGTTTTTTCGTTTGATCCTGACTCGCGGGAGGGAGCGCCGCGCCCGAATCCGGAACGGCTGAGGCGGATATATATGGCGGCGTCCGTATCTTCCCCGGTCGGGAGAGAGTACGTCCGGGCGAAAGGCCGAAGGCAAAGGCGAAAATGGATTCCGGCTCAAGGCCGGAATGACGAACCAAAACCCCACCGCCTCACCCTGAGTAGCGGCGAAGCCGCGTATCGAAGGGCGCAGGTTCGCGCCTGCCGGAGAGATACACCCCCCATCCTTCGATACAAACGCTCCCTCATCGGTTGCGTTTGACCTACGCGCCTACTCAGGATGAGGTGGAGAGAGGTTTTTCAACAACCCCTGTTAAGAGGGGGGGGGTGGTTTCCGAGTCGAGGGGACGGCTACTCGGGGTGAGGCGTGCCGGGCGGCGCGGCGGTGCGCCGGATGAGTTCCTTGAGCGCCTCCATGTTCTCGTGGTGCTGCGCTTTTTGATCCTCGCGCTGTGCGGCGAACGCTTCCATGGTTGCGCGGTGCTGGTCTTTTTGCGCCTCGCGCTCGGCGGCGAGCGCCTCCATGTGTTCGCGGTGGCGGCCCTCGAGCGCCTTCATGGTTTCGCGGTGCTGGGCGTCGCGGTGACGCGCGGCCTGGCGCATGAAATAGAGGCCGTAGGCGATCAGGGAGCACTGCGCGGCCCCGACGATGCCGGCGACCCACACGGAGGCCTGCTGCGCCGCGAGGGCTGCTTCCTGCAATTTGAGGGAAGATTCTTGTATGGCGAGGCTTGCGGCTTCGTATTCCGTCATTTGGCGTTCTCCCACGAAAGTGGGTCCTCCAACACGGAACTCTACTGCGCGCCGCGCGCTTCGTCAAGGCGATTTCCGGGTGGTGGGGGAGGGAGACCGATTGGTGAATGAGGTTTTGACGGCGGGCGGAATTGGGAGTTACGCGGTGGTCCTCCTTCCTGCCGCGCCGGTGGCCACAAAACCTCATCCTGAGTAGGCGCGAAAGCGCCGTATCGAAGGGCGAGGAACTCGCGCCGTGGCGAGAGCAAACGCTCATTCATCAATCGCGTTTGACCTTCGATACGCGGCTCCGCCGCTACTCAGGATGAGGGAGATGTGAGGACTTTTTCAACTCCCCCCTTGAGGGTTTTGCCAACCGATAAGGGTTTGAAAATCACTCCCCCCTTGAGGGTCGGCCCATCACGCGCGAGATATACAATCACTCCCCTTGAGGGTCGGGCTTCCCGAGGGGAAAGCCCGACGAAGAGGCCGAGCGTTTTTTGCGAAGGCTGATTCGGTGGGGGGAGGTTTACTCTGTGGCATGTCCCCCCACCGGCGCGACTTCGGGCTTCGCCCTCGTCTTGCCGTCTGGCTTTCCCCTCGGGAAGCCAGACCCTCAAGGGGCTGTTGAAAAACCCCCTTCCGCCTCATCCTGAGTAGCGGCGGAGCCGCGTATCGAAGGATGCCCCCTCACCCGGCGCGAGGCGTTCGACTCTCCGCGCCCTTCGATACGCCGCCTTCGGCGGCTACTCAGGGTGAGGAAAGAGGTGTTGGCGGTTTGAGGAGGGGCAGACCAGGCTTTTTCAACAGGCCCCTCAAGGGGGGAGTGATTCCCCTTTTCTCGCTGGTTGGCGGGAAACCTCGAGGGGGAGTGATTCCACTCTCATCGGGGTTGTACAGAAAAGGCCCCTCGCCGGGGTTTTTGTTTTTCATACCCCCCTGACGAGGAGTTGTTGAAAAAGCCTGTTTCGGGATCGGCGGCAAGGAGGTTCACGCGGCGCAGACGTGATGGTTTTGTAGCAGGACAACCCAAAAGGGTTGTCCTGGCCTCCGTGCCTGTCCTGCTCTTCATGGTTGTCCTTCGTCAGGACAGGCACGGAGGCCTGTCCCTACAGCGAACAATCTCGAAGGTCGGACAGGGCTTTTTCAACAAGCCTGACAAGGGGGGGTAGGGGGGGTTGGTTTCCTGGACAAAGGAAGCGTAGGGGCGCTTCGTGAAGCGCCCGTTTCTCCGGCAAGGGCGGTTCGCGAACCGCCCCTACGGCAAACCCTCCCTCATCGGTCGGCGAACCCTCCCTCCCCGGTCGGGTTCGAGACAAAAAAAGGGACCGCCCGCCCTCTCGATTCGTTCGGCCCTGAGAGAGGGGGCAGTCCCTTTTTCTCGTTTGCCATCCACGCCGGAAATGGCGTATAAGAAGAGCAGGGGTTGCCCATTGCTCCCGTTCCCGGCTCGAGGACTCAAACTCATAACCAGGAGCGGTACAATTTGCTCTATCACGAGGGAAGCAACCAACGGGCAACCCCCTTTTCGCTCTCCTTTTTCAGCCTCAGGCTCCGGGCATGAATCCCCGGGGCCGAAGGCGTCCTGCTCTCCTACCTGTGCGCCCCGAACGCCCCGATGAAGGCGGCGTCTCCTCCGGGCCCGGTCAGCTTGTTGAGGTAAAACGTCCCGGCAACAGAGCCCGGGAGTCCGGGCGTATATGAAATGGTTTGTGTGTCTGGATTGTTTTCTACCGCAACCCTTGGGGCTGTAACTTTTTTGTCATGTCTCAATCCGAAAAACCGGCCCTTCCAGGCGCCGTTGTAGGCATTTCCTCCAACCACGCCAGCGGCGGTGCCCGTAAAAGCTACACTCAGATCATCGGTTAGCCCGGATATTTCACCGACAAATGGCATGGGGCCTCTGAATGTCGGATAATGTGAGTTGTCTCAATAACTTACACCCGTCCGACAGAGAGGCCCCATGGATACGCATTGTACACCGGAACAACTTCACTTTCACCCCCACGGAAGACGCGAGGTCATCGCCCGATTCGACGGCGGACGGATCACGTCGGACGCCGGCGGGGTGCTGCTTCGCGAGACGGATCTCCGCCTGGGTCTGATGGCTCGTCTGGCGCGGTGTTTTCGTGATTGCCGCAAGCCCGGCAGCGTGGAGCACCCGGTGCGCTCGCTGGCGGCGCAGCGGGTGTACGCGCTGGCGCTGGGCTACGAGGACCTGAACGACCACGAGGATTTGCGCCGCGACAGGTTGCTGGCGCTGCTGGTGGGCAAGCGGGACCTGACGGGAGCCGGGCGGGTTCGCCTTCGGGACCGCGGCTCTCCGCTGGCCGCATCGAGTACGCTGAACCGCCTGGAGTTGGGCGGCGCCGAGGCGGCGACGGATCGCTACAAGCGCATCGCTGCGGACTTCGAGGCGATGGACCGCCTGCTGGTGGACGTGTTCATGGAGTCTTACGCCGAACCGCCCGAAGAGATATGGCTGGACCTCGACGCCACGGACGACCCCCTGCACGGTCGCCAGGAGGGGCGCTTCTTCCACGGCTATTACGGCCGCTACTGTTATCTGCCGCTCTACGTCTTCTGCGGCGCGCATCTGCTGTGCGCGCGGCTGCGCCGCTCGAACGTCGACGCCTCGGCCGGCAGCGAGGAGGAGTTGGCGCGGATCGTGGCGCAGGTCCGCAGGCGCTGGCCGCGTACGCGGGTCGTGGTTCGCGGCGACTCGGGTTTTTGCCGCGAGCCGTTGATGCGCTGGTGCGAGGAGAACGGCGTCGGCTACGTGTTCGGCATGGCGCGCAACGCGCGGCTGGTGCGGGCGATTGGCCGGGACCTCTACCGGGCCGAGGTCGTCTGTCGCCGCACGGGTGAGCCGGCGCGCCGGTATCGCGACTTCCGCTATCGAACGCGCAAGAGCTGGTCCAGAACCCGCCGGGTGGTGGGCAAGGCGCAATACCTGCCCAGGGGGGCGAACCCGCGGTTCGTGGTCACCAATCTCCGCCCCCGGCGGGCCGGCGCCAGACGCCTCTACGAAGAACTCTACTGCGCCCGGGGAGAGATGGAGAACCGCATCAAGGAACAGCAACTCGGCCTGTTCGCCGACCGCACCAGCAGCGCCACCATGAGGGCCAATCAGTTGCGGCTCTACTTCGCCTCCTTCGCCTACGTCCTGATGCACGGACTCCGGCGCCTGGGGCTGGCGGGCACGACATGCGCCAGGGCCCAGTGCGCAACGATCCGGCTGAAACTGCTCAAGATCGGCGCCCGCGTGAGGGTCAGCGTGCGCAAGGTCCGGCTGTCTATCTCCGAGGCCTGGCCCCATGCGGCGCTCTTCGAAAAGGTAGTGAACAACCTGCGTACGCACCCGCCCTGGCCGACGGCGGGGGAGAGTGACTGAGCGTAGAATCGGAGCGACATAGGTTGCCGCAGCGGGAAACCTGCGCCTGCGCGTCGGCCGGCACTCCCCGAAAGCCTTCGAAATCGACGAAAAAGCGCCGCTCGGGCGCCGTGCGTCATCGTATCGCGCCGACGAAGAAGGCCGCCTCCCGAATCAAGCCGTCCACGACTTCAAATCAGGCCGTTCCAAAGCCTCGGTGAAATATCCGGGTTAGAGTCTGTTCCTGCAATTCAATGCTTCCGTCAATGCGATTTCCGCCGGCCATGATGTTCGTGACTGCGCCCCCGATACTACCCGAGCCTGTTCCGCCTACATCCTGGAATTCAGCCGTGAGCGAAACGTCCGCCTTGAAATAACTGGCCTTTCCGTCCGCCATATACGCGCCGTTCGCGTTTCCTCGATACGTGTAGCTCTTGTCCGTATTGTTGTCGAGCACCGAGGCGATCGAATTAAACCCTCCTGTCGTGTCGCAGGTCTTGGCGAGCGCAGGGGTATCGGTTAAATCTGTGACGCTGCAAAAATCATGCGTAGCGGTAGAGGTGATGGGCTGGCTGCCGTACGCAAAGGCTTGAAGCGAAGGGGTGTCGCCCGAGTCATCAAGCCAGATTCCAGCGAGCAAATAATCGGGATCTGGCTGATACACCCGGCTCTCATCAGCTGGTGTATCTGAAGCGTTTGGTATTAGATTCCTGGAACCATCAAGGGTCCTTACCAATTGCGACACCGAAATATCCGTGTAGGCATTGGCGAAGATGGTGCCGGCAGTGTTTTTCAGGTCGAAACCCTGATGGAGACGGCCCGGGTCCTTGATTCTGCCCGTTTTGCTGTGCGACGAAACTACCCCTCCTGTCGGTGTTATCGTAACGGCCAAAACTCCTTGGTTCGTATCCCGGGGTCTCGGATATTCCGTCCCGGGTGTTGTTCCGTCTGTTGCTTGATAGTAAACAGGAAAAGTTGCCTGGTTGGCGTCGTCCGTCGAACCCAGGTTGCCGTCAGGAATAGAAGTAGCGCTCAGTGGCAGGAGAGCATCATATACTTTCTTGTTGTCCCTCAAATGCCTGATGAGCGAGGACCCGCCCGTCAAGGCGGCCTCGTCCGCTTCCCGCTGTTGGCGTTGGTTCGTTGCCGCCTGCACGGCGCCCTGAATGCCCGCTATTGACGATGCGGCTGTGTTGAGAGTGCCTTGAGCCGCTCTGGCGTTCCCCAGCGCCGTATTCGCCTCCGCCGGCGTAGTGGCCAGGGTCGCCGCGGTATTCGCGCTCACGATACTCGCCAGGGCGCTTTGCGCGGTGCTGCTGTGGCTGATGGCGCTCGTGATCTGATCGGCCGTGGCGTCGGGGTTGGTTTGTATCGCGGCCGCGGCCGAACTCGCCGCCCCCGCCCGCGCCTGGGCATTTGAAAGGATAGTTGAAAGTTCCTGTCTCGCCGCCGCTATCTTTTCCGCATCGGTCGGCTCGGCCGGTGGCGGATCCATGCAGTCCGGGTACGTCCCGACCTGGCCCTGCGGGCATTCCATCACCGGTGGTTCTTCCGGCGTCGTCGCTGAGCCGCCGCCACCGCCGCCGCAACCGGAGGCAAATGCCGCAATGCACGCGACAAGTACCGCCAATCTCGAAAACTTGAGCATTTTCATCATTTGCCCCCTAAGGCTGCCCCCCCTCCTGAAGCGGAAGGGGGCGGACGGATAAAACTCGGGTTCCATCTACCGCTTGCGCGCGCCGGAGCGCCCTGCTTTTCCATCCCCCGGCCCCGGGCTTGATGCAGCCCGGGGCTCGAAGGGAGTCATGCGCTGTTGCTTACTACTCGGCCTTCCACGTGCCGAAAGAGCCGAGGATTCTTACCTTGTCGGTACCGACACCATCGGAATCCGCACCGAACGTGCCCGCGGCGGTCGTGGGGAATTCAGTTTGAGCGGCGGCTGTATCCGCCGTCGCCTTGTTGGGGCCGTAGAACTGGCCGCCCCATTCGCCGGCCATGGCTCTGCTCGCCAAGGTACCCGAAGTGTCGCCGGTGAAGCCGTTCGAGCTGTCGCCGTTTGCGGTAGTCGTAACGATGGGTGCCCTCTTGAGTGTCAGCGAACCAGCCACGTCCATGCCGCCGGCCCTGATGTTGGAGACGGAGCCGGTGACGGCGCCCAGGAGGAACCCGTCATTTGTTACATCTGTAGTAGTATCTGAATCAGCCCCAACGGTTCCGCCGAAGTTGGCCATCAGGCTGACGTCCGCGTCGAAGTATTCGACCATGCCGGCCGCCGAATACATGCCTGTCGCGACGCCGTTATAAGTCGCCGTGCCTTTGAGTTCAGCCCTGACCTCGAACACGTCGTTGCCGCTCGCGAATGCGCCGGCGACGGCAAGGTTCGTCGCTTCCGTAGCGTTCGGAACGTGCAGCCAGACGCCCCAGGCCAGATAGTCGGTGTCGGGTGTTTTGGTGCCCGTTGAGCTATCCAAGGGCTGGAACACGTAGCCCACAACCGATACGATATTGCCCTTGTCGTCGGCGCTGATGGAGCAGACCCCGGCAGCGCCGGTAGGACAATGGTATCGCCCCGGCACCGCCGGGGTATTGTCTGTAGTAGACGCATTGTATGTTCCTTCGAAGCTTGACCCGTCACCCGGAATATCGCCAGTGAGTACCCCGGTGCCGGGCGTCAAAGTGACATCGGCTTCATAATTCGGCGTCACCTTATCCGGTTGAACGTCCGTGTAGGCGTTGGCGTACGTCATGCTGTTTGTCGCGCCGGTTGCGCCCCCTACCAGTTCGGCGCCCATCCAGCCGCCGCGCGTCGTCAGCCCCTGCGGGTTTTCGCCTCTGGTTACCGGATTAGCCCCAGTAACAGCGGTCAGATCCACTGTCATGCTGGGTCCGCTCGCGCCGTAAGTCGCTGTTGCGCTAGCAGTTCCGCCTTGATGGACGCTTCCAGCAGTCGTTGTAGGGTCGGCATCGGCAGCGGCTGAAAGCGCCAGCGCCGCACCCACTCTCGTCGCGTTGGAGACGGGATCGTCGGGCTCCGTGCCCTCGAGTATGGCGTTGTCGATATCGGCTTGGTTCGTGATCTTGTTCGCCAGGGTGGTCAGACCCAGGCCGCGCGTCATCCCCGCTTTCATGGCCATGTCGCGGTACATCTCGGCCTTCATCTGGTATTCCATGGCCATCTCGGAAGTCGTGGCCGCAGCCGCCATGTCGGAGGCCTCCTTGGCCATGCCCGCGTACGGCTGCGCGTTGCCCATCGCCACGGGGTCCTTCGCGCCGCTCACGGCCGCCATCGCCGCCATGTAGGCCGCCATCGCGGCGTCCTGCGCGCCACTCAGGGCTTCCGCTTCGGCCATTTCGGCCGCGAGTTCTTCAGCGGAGGTGCAGGTACCGTCGTCGTTATACCGGCCGTTGTCCGCCTCGCACATTTCCTGCGGGGTCGGTTCCGGCTCCACCACCACGGGCGGCTCTTCTTCAACAGCAGCGCTGCCGCCGCCGCCGCCGCAGCCGGCCAGCACGAGGGCGAAAACCGCCGCCATCGCGAAAGCGTAAAGCTTGGTTATCGGTTTCTCTCTGAACGTCATTTAGTGAGTCCTCCTGGATACATAGAAAAAGGGATTTTCCGTAAATTTCCGGCTTTCTCCGATTAACCTCCTTTCCTCGCGTTTAAATCGGGCCATAAGCTTTGGGTTCTGTTTTCTTTGGCAACCGGAGATCGGCGGCTTCCAGGGCTCGCCGTCCGGCCTGCCTGGAACACCATTCAGGAGGATTGATCTTGCAGGTGGGTTCCCCGCCTTTCGGGGGGGAGGGTCTTTTTCTCATTCCAGCCGTCACCCGGAAGATGACTGCTCCTCGTGAATCGTGTCGCAAACTTTCTCGTTCAAAAGGGTCTCTCAGCGCATTCTCGGCTTCGTCCGATGAGCCTCCTCTATCGCGTGTATATGAAGGCCGGCATCCGGCCCGTCGTGATCCGCATCAGCAGCGCCGGAGCGGAGCGACAGGGCGGCGTCGCAGTCCGGGCTGGTTGCGACACAATCCACGAGGTATAGGTTCTTGAGGTGGGTTCCCGCTTGTTCCGGCCCTCAAAGGAGAAGGCCGTGTTGTATTCAGCAGGCAGCCCGGAGACGACTGCACCTCATGGAATGTGTCGCAACATCCATCTTGCTACAGCTATTTCCGTTTTGTCAAGGTGAATTCTTGCCAAATCGACCCTCTGTGAGAGGGCCGCCTCGTGGAAGGCAAGCAGCCGAAGCCTCTTCACCCCGCGGATTGTGTCGCACGAAGGCATCTTGCGGGAATTGCAAAGTTTTTGTCAAGGAATGTTTTTGGGGTGGTGTTTGGGGGGGAAAAGCGGTTGGGGAGGGGGCATCCTTCGATACGCGGCTTCGCCGCTACTCAGGATGAGGCAGTATGGTTTTGTTCGTCATTCCGTCAATCCATCCCGCCTTGAGGGTTCTTGCCAACCGATAAGGGTTTGACAATCAACTCCCCCCTTGAGGGGGAGTCGGTGAAGCCGAGCGGTTTGTGCGAAGGCTGAACCGGTGGGGGGAGCTTTTCTGTGGCATGTCCCCCCACCGAATCGCTTGCGGGCTTACGCCCTTAGCTCTTCGTCGGCCTTCCCGAGGAGGAAAGGCCGACCCTCAAGGGGGGAGTGATTGTTGGGCGCTCTACAAGGGAGGAAAGCGGTTTTGGTTCGTCATTCCGGCGAAAGCCGGAATCCATTTGCGGGTGCGGGTGAATACACGGCGGCGTTTTATTCCCCGCTGATGCGCGGACCCCCCCCTCAATCAGGCTTCTTCTCCAACGCCTCGTGTATCTTCTCCAGCACTCCCTGGAGATTCTCAAAGACCTCCGTGTTCCAGAAACGCAGCACGCGGTAGCCTTTGCGCTTCAGGAATTCATCGCGCTTGCGATCGAGGGTTTCGCGCTCCGCGTGGCCGCCCCCGTCGAGTTCGACGAGCAGCTTCTCGGGCATGCAGGCGAAATCCGCGATGTAGGGGCCTATCGGCTGCTGGCGGCGGAATTTTCGGCCGCCGAGCGCGTTGCCGCGCAGGCGCGCCCAGAGGAGGCCTTCCGCGTCGGTGCGTTCACGGCGGAGGGTGCGGGCGTTTTCCAGGGTTTTTCCCGCGTATCGGCGGGTGGATTGACTGGAGCGGCGGGGTTTCATTGTTTCTTCCTCGGTTTATTGCGTATTCCTCTGGGGAAGGTTTTTACTCCCCCTTGAGGTTTTTCGCCAACCGACGAGGGAAGGGATTCATTCCCCCCTTGAGGTTTCTTGCCAACCAGCGAGAAAAGGGAATCACTCCCCCCTTGAGGGTCAAACCCGACTGAGTAGAGAAGCAATCAACTCCCCCCTTGAGGGGGTCGGGCTTTCCCCTCGGGAAGCCCGACAGAAGCCGAGCGGTTTGTGCGAAGGCTGATGCGGTGGGGGGAGGTTTACTCTGTGGCGTGTCCCCCCACCGAATCGCCTGCGGGCTTCGCCCTTGCCTCTTCGACTCCCCCTCAAGGGGGGAGTTGATTGTTCTTCTACCTGGTGGCAAATCACCCAAGAATAACTTTTTGGATTCCGACAACCCTCCACTCCCCCCCAATCACACCGCGTCATACGCCCGGTGCACGGCGCGGCTGGCGCCGTTCCAGCCGGGCATCACGGCGCCGAGGGGGCCCTCCCCGCCCGCGACGATGAGGTGCAAATCCTCGGGCTCGTTCACGACGCGGATGAAGAAATCGTCGTTATCTCTTTCCACCGGGTATTCCCACCGCCCGTTCGGCCTATCCGCCCGCCAGGGGCCGCCGCGCTTGAGCTCGCCCACCGTGCGGCCGGCGTTTTCGGAGACGTAGGCGTGCACGTCCGCGCGCGTAAAGCCCGCCCGCGCGCACAGGCGGGCGTGTTCGGGGGAGAGGACGAGCACGGTGTCGGACCGCACCCAGATGGGCCACGAGCCCATCGCCGCCATGTTGTCCATGTGGGAGACGAGCAGGCGCTCAGGCTCCCTGTCCACGTCGTTGAAGATGATGTGGGGGTTCTCCACCATGACGGCGGTGATCACGTCTTCATCCGCGCCGTAGCCGCGCGATACGGCGAGCGACTCCCAGGGGCTTTCGTCCTCGTTCTCGGCGACGCAGAAGGTGAAGCGCGACGGCTGGCTGTAGATGCTCATGCACGCCACGCGCGCGATTCCGCCGCCCAGGTTGAGCAGCAGGAGCCTCACCGCGCGGCCGATGGTGGCGTTCGCCCGGAAGCCGGGGCCGAAGCAGCCCTGCCCGCCAGTGACGCCGATTCGCCTGGCGTAGGGGCCGTTCAGGATGAGGAGGGGCGCCACGCTGTGCATCGTCGCCTGCACGCCGCGCAGGTTCAAGGGTTCCTCGACGATGAGTTCGAGCGCGGCGATCACCACGGGGAGGTACTCGGGCCTGCACCCCGCCATGACGGCGTGGGCGGCGACGTCGCGCACCGTGGCCGTCTCGTCCAGCGGCGGGACGGGGGTCACGACCTCATCGGGCGAGCGCGACGTGCCCGCCAGCATGCGCTCGACGCGCTCTTCCGTCGGCGTCACCACGGGCAGGCCGTCCGACCAGGGTTTCTCCAGAAAGAATTCGAATTCGTCCATCTCGTTCATGGGGGGTCTCCGGGTGGGTGGTTTGATTTTTCTTGGCCGCCGATGGGTTCAGCCTACCACGGCGGGGGTTGTTTTGGATCGTCGTTCGGGCGTCGTGTGGCCGTAGGGACAGGCCTCCGTGCCTGTCCGAAACCCTGACAAAGGACAACCACGGAGGGTTGTCCCTACGTTTCGTTTCGCGATGGTTTTGTAGGGGCGGTTCGCGAACCGCCCCTACGTCACGCCCCCCGTCGATTATATCGATCATATTCACCACGACATGGGACAGGCACGGAGGCCTGTCCCTACTCCCCCGCCGCGTTTTTCTCAATCGCGCTCTTCGCCGCGGCGAGGGCGTGGTTCGTTTTCGGAAAACCGATGTAGGGGCAGAGCGAGACGATGCCCTCGATGAGTTCCTCGGGGCTCAGGCCCTGGTTCAGCAGGCCGCGCGAGTGAATCTCCACCTCGCCGGAGAGGTCCTGCCCCGCCGCCGCCGCGACGATCATCATCTCGCGCGTCCTGTTGTCGAGCAGGGGCTGGCTCCAGCAGGTGCCGAAGACGTACTCCACGATGGCGCGGGTGTGCGTCGGCGCGAGCTCGTTCATCTCGGTGAACGTGCCCGCGAGGCCGTCCTCCCCGTAGATGCCGAGTGATTTCCGGACGGCGAGCCCCCGCTCGTAGCGCTCCTCGTTCATGGGTTTCTCCTTTATATAAGGTGGTGGTGGATGATGATATACATGGACGCCTGATGATGATGGCCGTAGGGACAACCCTCCGTGGTTGTCCTTTTTCGGACAGGCACAGAGGCCTGTCCCTACGGTACCTATGTTCGATTTTTGGGATCACTCCCCGTCCCCCGGTATCTCCCCCGGCCGCGTCACGATGAAGCAGACCACGCACGCGCAGACGGCGGCGAGGGCGGCCTTCGCGTACCCCGGCGCGCCCAGGAGGTAGATCGAAGGCCCCGCGAGGAGGACGATGAGCGAGACGGACGTCCACTTGGCCCGGGGGCGGATGACGCCGTGGCGCTGCCAGTTCGTGATGAGCGGCCCGTAGAGCCTGTGGCCGAGCAGCCACGCGTGGAGGCGCTCCGAACTCTTCGAGAAGGCGAACGCCGCCAGGAGGATGAAGGGCGTCGTCGGCAGGACGGGCAGCAGCAGGCCGATGAAGCCCAGGCCCAGGCAGACGCAGCCCAGCGTCAGGAAAAACGGCCTGGATATCTTCCGCCACATGAGTGGTCGCTCCCCTGGATGGGGGTTTGTCGGGAAAGCCGTCCCTGGGGATGTAGGGAATCCCGAGCATCGAATTGTTCACCGTAGGGACAGGCCTCCGTGCCTGTCCTGCCCTCTGTGGTTGTCCTTCGTCAGGACAGGCACGGAGGCCTGTCCCTACAAAAACCATCGCGCCCACACCTTCCTCATCCTGAGTAGCCGCCCCTCGACTTCGCTCGGGACAAGCTCCGCCCACACCTTCCTCATCCTGAGTAGCCGCCGAAGGCGGCGTATCGAAGGTCAATCGCGCCCAATGCGGAAGCGATTGCTCTCGCACGCCGGGAGACGCCGCCCATCCTTCGATACGGCGCTCACGCGCCTACTCAGGATGAGGGTGTCAGGGCTTCTGCGAAGCCCACTGCCGCAACCAGCTTCTTCAACAACCCCGGATGGGCGGGAATCCGTTTCGGGGATTCTCTCCCGAAGCGGCGTTGCCCGCAACGCGCGGGCGCGCTCGGCATTCCGCGGGCGGTGTACTAGAATGGGCGGCCACCACCTCTTTATATACCTCACGAAGGAGACGACATGTCCGTTCGCGAATCCGTAGACGCCGATTCTCTGTGGAAAAATTTAGGGGACCTCTGCCGCTGGGAGCGCTACACCGGCACCGAGGGCGAGAACGCGGCGGTGCGCTACGTCGAGGCGGAGCTGTCGGCGCTGGGGATAGACGTCGAGGTCCATGCGTTCGAATCGCTCATCAGCATACCGGGCGAGACGACGCTCGGGGTGCCTGGAGAAGGCGGCGGGACGATTCGCGCCATCAGCGCGGTGTTCGGCGCCTCGACGGGTGCTGCGGGCGTGCGCGGGCAGGCGGTCCATGTCGGAGAGGCCGGCCCGCCCGCGACGCCGTTTACCGATCCTCTCTATGCGGGCGCAACCGGGGAGCCGCCCGTCGCGGGGCGCGTGGTCGTGGCCGAGGGGATGGTGAGCCCCGCGCGGTTTTATTATTTCGAGCAAAGAGGCGCCATTGCGCAGGTCTACGTCAACAAGGGCAACGCGCACGAACTTACCGTCTCCACCATCTGGGGCGCGCCGACGCCCGAGAGCATCGCGCGGCTGCCGGGGACGCCCGTCGTCACGCTCTCGCGAGAGCAGGGGGCGGGCCTCATCGAGCGGTTGAACAGGAAAGAGGAGGTCGAGCTCCTCGTTCACGTGAAGATGGACACCGCCTGGCGGGAGACGCTCATGCCGGTCGCCACCATCGCGCCCGGGAGCGGGGCCGATGATTACGTCCTCGTCGGCGGGCACATCGACTCCTGGCACATCGGGGCGAACGACAACGCGGCGGGCGACGCGACGCTCATGGAGCTCGCGCGCGTCGCCCACGGGAGGCGGGGTGAGCTCACGCGCGGTCTCAAGGTCGCGTGGTGGAACGGGCACTCGCACGGGCGCTTCTCGGGCTCCACCTGGTATGCGGACCACATGTTCGGCGAGCTGCGCCGGAACTGCGTCGCCTATCTCAACATCGACCAGCCCGGCTGCATCGGCGCCACGCTCTACCGGCCCTTCTGCACGGCGGACGTGCGCGACTGGGTGCGGGACGCCGTCGCGCGCATCGGCGGGCAGCGCACCGAGCCCGATCACCCCCGCAAGATGGCCGACCAGTCGCTGTGGGGGGTGGGCGTCCCCTCGTTCTCCTTCCTGCCCGTCCTCCCGCCCGGCCACCCCGATTTGAGAAAGGATCACCCCGGCGACGGTTTTCCCGAATACTGGCACCACCCCGCCGACACGCTCGACAAGATGGACAAGGACCTCCTCGCCGAGCACTGCCGCCTCTACGCGGCGGCGCTGCACGAGCTTTGCGCGCTCGAGCGGGTGCCGCTCAACCCGGCCGCAACGGCCGCCGTCGTGAATGAAGAAATCGACAGACTCTCGGAATCGGGAGGCGAAGCCGTGGACCTGGGCGATCTTAGAGAAGCGGGGGCGCGCTTCGCCAGGGCGTGCGAGTCGCTGAACGCGAAGCTGGAAAGCGTCGACGCCGCCCGCGCCAACCGCGCTCTCCTCGAGATGAGCCACGCCGTCAACCCTGTGCTCTACACGCTGGCGGGGCCGTTCGACCACGACCCGGCGAGCGGCGCGTTCCGGATGCCGGGGCTTCAGTGCATCGCCCACTACGCCGGGCGGGGGCCCGGGAGCGACGCGGGCAGGGTCATCTACACGCGGGTGGTGCGCGAGAAGAACCGCGTGGTCGCCGGACTCGACGCGGCCAGCGCCGTCGCGGAGGCTTTGTAGGCTACCGCACCCTCAGGATGATCTTCCCGCGCACGTGGCCGGTCTTGCTGATCTCTTGCGCCGCCGCCGCGTCTGCCAGCGGCATCTCCTGGATATGAGGGGGACGCACCGCGCCCGATTCGGCGAGTTCGAGGATTCTCGTGAGATGTGCGCGGTCTCTTCGCACGTCCGGGCGGATGACGCGCACGTCCCCCCTCGGGGGGCTGAACCCCGGCGGCCCCGCGGCGATGTGCACGAGCCGCCCTCCCGGCTTGAGGAGGGCGAAACTGCGCGCGTGCACCTCGCCGCCGATGGTGTCGAACACCACGTCGCAGGGAGGGGCGGCTTCGGCGAAGTCCACCTTCTTGTAATCGATGGCGAAATCAGCCCCGAGGCTTTTCACGTATTCATGGTTCGTCTCGCTCGCCGTGGCGTGGACCGTAGCGCCCACGTGCCTCGCATATTGCACCGCAAAGCCGCCCACGCCTCCCGCGCCCGCGTGGATCAGGATGGTTTCACCGGTTTTGAGCTTCGCTTCGTCCTTGAGGGCCCTCAAGGTCGTCAGGCCCGTCATGGCGAGGGCGGAGGCTTCAGCGTGGGAGAGGAAATCCGGCTTTCGCGCCGCAAGCGCCTCCGGTATGGCGATGGCCTCCGCGTAGGCTCCCTCGCGGCCTTGTTCGTTAACGGCGAATACCGGGTCTCCGGCCTGAAAGTCCGAAGCGCCGTCTCCCGTCTCGCGCACGACGCCCGAGAAATCCCTCCCCGGAATGTGCGGGAACCGCGCCTTCACGTCGTTTTTCCGTAGTCCTTCCCGCACCTTCCAGTCGGCCGGGTTCAGGCTTGCCGCGTGCACCTCGACCACGATTTCTCCCGGCGCAGCCTTTGGGTCCGGCGCATCCGCGTATTCGAGCACTTCGGGACCGCCGTAGCCGTGCATCAGAACCGCTTTCACCGCGTTCTCCTTGCTGTCTGTTGTCTTTTACCTTAAGTCCGCGAAAGGCCCCGGGTCCGCCTCCAGCCCGAGATAGCTTGTCCGTATGTGGTTCCACAGGGCGAGTTTTCCCCAGTCGGCGGTTTCGAGGACCCGGTAGTGCTCGTCGAAATAGGGGTTGGGGAGGTAGAAGGTCACCATCTGCTCGTTGCGCCCGTTCAGCAGCGCCATCGAATAGCTCACCGGCGCGTGGCCCGCGATGGGGGGATTCTGGTAGATGCGAAGGAGCATCACCCGCGCGCACCTGCGCCACCGCGCCAGTTCGGGCGGACAGGGGTGCTGCGCGTCGCCCCTGTGCTTGCCGATGCACAGGTGGAAGTGCCAGTCGCCGAGATCGACGGTGAGGTAGCCGTCCAGGAAGCTGATCCGGCGGGGCGGGGATTTCACGCGGCATTCGAACACGGCCCCCTGGATGCTGGGGCCGAAAGTGAGTGATTCGTAATGGTTCTCGAACAGGTCGCGCAGCAGGGTTTCCAGGAATTCGCGACCGGGCCGGAACTCCCAGACGCACTGCGTACTCCCGTCCGCGCCTGTTTCTTCCCGGTACAGCACATCCGTTTTCATGCCGCTACCCCGTTGGGAACCTCGCCGCCCGCCTCAGTGGAACCCGAGCCAATAGGTTCAAGGCGAATCGGTCGTTCGCAACAGAGTATAGCGTATGGTGAGCACGAGTGTCTTATCCAGCCAGGGGAGGGGAGCCGCTTTTCGAACCGCCTCCAGGGAGGCGTCATCGAGAAATGCATTGCCGGATGTCTTCTTGATCCTTAAATTCCGAAGCCGCCCGTCGGGCAGAACCCGGAAACTCACGGTGGCCGCGCCTTCGGCGCCTGATTCGCGCGCGAGCGCAGGATAATGCTGGTGGCGCCTGATGCGATTGAGAATCGCCTGGAGCCGCGCGTCCGCATCCATCCGCACGCGGCGTTTCCGGAAGGTGAAAAAGGTGAAAGAGGGCGCCTCGGTAGGCTCACTCACGGACGTCTTGATCTCCTGCGCGGGTAGCGGCTTCGGCATGAAGAGAAAGAAGAACGCGAGCGCGATGAGGGCAAAGGCTGTTCTCATTCTCCCTCCTCCAGGACGCGCATGATGAAATGCCGCTCCTCCCCGCCGTTCACCGACAGTATCTGCGCGCGCACCTCGAACGCCTGTTCGATGAATTCGGGCTTGAGGACGCTTCGCGGGTTCCCGGAGATGAGGATTTCTCCCTGGTGGAGCAGGAGCAGGTGGTCGCAGAAGCGGTGCGCGAGGTTCAGATCATGCACCGAGACGACCACGGTGCGCCCCTCCCGGGCCTGTGCGCGCAGTATCGCCAGAATGTCGAGGCAATGCCTGACGTCCAGATTCGCAAAAGGCTCATCGAGCAGCAGGACGGGCGTTTGCGCGGCGAGCGTTCTGGCGATCAGGACGCGCTGAAGCTCTCCGCCCGAGAGTTCGTTGATCGCGCGACGGCTAAGGTCTGCCGCGTCCACGTCGCGAAGGGACGCGTCCACCGCTTCGCGGTCGGCCTCGGTCTCGGGCGAGAGCCTGCCCTGATGGGGGTATCTGCCCATCATCACCGTCTCGTCGACGCGGAAGGGAAACGCGATTTCCTGTTTCTGGGCGAGATAGCCCACGCGGCGGGCGGTCTCTTTCCTGTCGAACGATTCGATGGGTTCGCCGTCCAGCGAGATGTTCCCCGTCTTTGCGGGCAGCAGGCCCGCGAGCGCGCGCAGGAGCGTCGTCTTGCCCGCTCCGTTGGGGCCGATGACGCCCGTGAGCGCGCCCGACTGAAAGGAAGCCGAGACGCCCTTGAGGACGTCCCGCTCGCCGAGTTCGACCCGTGCGTTCTCCATTTTGAGCCGCATCAGAACATCTCCGCGCGCGCGCGATTCCTGACGATGAGATACAGGAAGAACGGCCCGCCGATGCCCGCGGACAGAACGCCCAGGCGTATCTCGCCGGCTGGCGAGAGCGTCCGCGCGAGCAGGTCCATCCCCATCACGAAGACCGCGCCCGCGATCATGCTCATGGGGAGAAGCCTCCGGTGGTCCGGCCCGGCCAGCATCCGCACGATGTGGGGGACGAGCAGGCCCACGAAGCCGACCACGCCCGCCACGGCGACCGACGCCCCTGCCGCCGCGGCGGCGATGACGAGTATCCACGCCTTCGTCCGCGCCGTGTTCACGCCGAGCGCCATGGCGGATTCTTCTCCTGACATCATGAGGTTCAGCTCACGCCCGAAAAAAGCGGCGGCGATTGCGGAGGCTACGAAAAAGGGTGCCACGAGGATCACGTGCTCCCAGGTGCGGTTCGTGAGGCTCCCCATGAGCCAGAAGAGAATCTGGCGCGCGATCTCGAAATCGCTCACGCTGTAGCTGAGCACGAGCGTCGTCAGCGCGCCCGCAATGGCGTTCACCGCCATACCGCAGAGGATGAGCGCGCCCAGCGGCGTGTGCCCCTTATGCGACGCCACCAGGGAGACGAGGAACACCGTCAGCAGCGCCCCGCCGAAGGCGCTCAGGGGAACGGCCCAGATCGAGGCGGCGCCCAGGCCAAAGGCGATGGCGCTCGTCGCGCCCAGCGCGCCTCCCGTGCTGGCACCTACGACGACGGGGCTCGCCATCGGGTTTCTGAAAAGGCCCTGCAACATCACGCCGGAAAGCGCGAGCGACGCCCCGACGAAAGCGCCCGTCAATGTCCGTGGGAGGCGGATGTGCCAGACGATGGCGCGCTCGTGCGCGGAGACGCCCGCCTCGCCTGCGATGAGCCCCAGTTCGCTCAGGATGACATGGAGAATTTTCTCTGCGCCGATGTCCGCCACGCCCAGCCGGACGCTGAGAGCGGCGAGGAGCACGGCGAGGGCTATGAGCACGGCCGTGAGGGCGTAATTCCTCACCGGTACAGCCCCCTCACCAGGTCATCGAGTGCACCTGCGATGTATTGGGATACGCTCGAGAAGCGGGGGTAGGGGATCTCGACGATTTTCTTGACCCGCAAGGGGGCGTAGACCCCGTTTGCGCGGATGAAGTCTTTCATGCTCGCGCCCGATTCGGGGTGCGCCCCCACCATGATGACGTCCGGGTTCCAGGCGATGATCCGCTCAGCCGACACCCTCCGCGCTCCCCGGATTCCGTGTTCGGTGGCTACGTTCACGCCGCCCGCCAGGCGTATGAGCGCGTCGTGCGAGGTGCCGCCGCCCGTCACCCAGCCGCCCCGCACGAGAGTGAGGATGCGCGGGGGCTTCGCATCGGGCGGAATGCGCGCACGTATGGCGCGGATTCTTTCTCGTGCATCTTTAATGAGTTTCTGCGCCTTGTCTTCTGCTCCGATCAGGCGGCCCATCTTCTCGATGCTCGCGAAAACGTCCGCAACACCGCTGAAGGCGGAGAATCTGGAGACGGGCACCTTGGCGGCGCGCAGGTGGTTCAGGAACGCGGCGCTCGAATACGAGGCGACGAACACCAGGTCGGGCCTTGAGCTGATGATGCGCTCGGGCGTGCTGTCGATGAGCGGGATGCTCCCCACCTGATCGGCGACGTTCGAATAGCCCGGGTGTCCGGCCAGCTTGTGCAGACCGACGATTCTTTCCCTGGGCGCGAGGGCGAGGAGCATCTCGGCGGTGGCGAGCGTCATGGCGATCAGGCGCTCGGGCTTCCTGGCGGCGCGGGCGGGTGCGGGCCCCTCCGGCATAGAGGAGACCGCAGCCCATAAAAGAGCCGCCGCCAGGAAGTAGATTTTGAGCTTGCCGAGCATCCCGCGTCCTTTGCGCAAAGCCCCGTTTCGGGGGGCTGTTGAATAATCCTCGTCAGGGGCATCGCTTCTAGCCCCCTGTCAAGGGTTTGTTGAAAAACCCTGCACACGATCCCTACGAAGTCGCTTTACACAGATGAGAACACCAAAATCACTCCCCCCTTGAGGGGGAGTCGCAGAAGCCGAGCGTTTTTTGCGAAGGCTGATGCGGTGGGGGGTAAAATGCATTTTATCGCCATTCCGGATTATACCCCCCACCGAATCGCTTGCGGGCTTACGCCCTTAGCTCTTCGACTCCCCCTCAAGGGGGGAGTGATTTTTCTCTCTCCTCGGTCGGTTACATACGACAAATCCAGTGTTCCAGATTTTTCATCAACCCCCTCAAGAGGGGAGTGTTTTTCTTCTCCTTGGTCGAGCAAGACCCACAAGGCCTTTTCCAACAACCCCTAGAAGACCGCCCTAACGCCCGCGAACCACTGTACTCCGGGCGCGGTGTAGCCATATACGGCGTCGTATTCCTTATCCAAGGCGTTGTTGACTTTCAACTCCACCGTCAAATCTTTCACCTTCGATTTCCTCGTCTTGTCGAACATCGAGATGCGATCCTTCACGACGTCTAGAGAAAGGCCTAAGTCCACCCGCGTGAAGCCGGGGTTCACCACCCTGGGATATGGCCAGGGCCGGGAGTCGTCGATGTCCCAACGATCGCTCACCGAGTTGATTCTTAAACTCGCCCTCAGGCGGTCCGGGTGATAGCTGACCGAGGCGCTCCACCACCAGTCCGGGCGCCTCAGGAGCGCTTTTCCCTCCACGTAGTTCGGCGCGCCGAGGCCTTCGGTTTCGAGCGCGACGGTGTCCATGGTGTTGAAACTCGCATGGGCCGAGAAGTCGTGAAAATCGAGCAAGGACAAGGAGAGTTCCGCACCCTTGACCCGCGCCTTCTGGATGTTCTCGTAGTTCGTTCCGTTGGCGAAGGGCTCGAAGGAATAGGCGATCAGGTCGTCGATTTCGTTCACGTAATACGTGGCGCTGAACTTGAGCTTGTTGTTCGCGAAAAACTGATCGATGCCCGCCTCCCAGCTTTTCTGACGTTCGCTTTTCAGATTCGGGTTGCCGGGGCCGTAGACGTCGAGCAGTTCGGCGAAGGAGGGCCGCTTGATTCCCTCGCCCACGGCGCCGCGAATCCGGGCGCCTGTTCCGGGAATTTTATAGGAAGCGGAGAGTTTGCCGGTCGTCTCGTCTTCGCCGACGTCGAAATTATCGGCCCGCACCCCGCCCGCAAGAGTGAGGCCTCCTCGGAGCTGAAACTGCTGCTGCGCGTAAACAGAAGTCGCCCGCCTGTCGCTGTCGTACTCGTTTTCGCCGGAGCCGAAGTCGTTCTCATAGGCGCTCTTGATGGAGATGTCCTCCGTCTCCCATTCGACGCCGAGCGTGGATATGGAGCGGCGAAGGGCGCTCAGGCCGAGTTGTTTCCCCGATAACCTCACGTTGACCTGGTTGTCGAGGTGAAGCCTCGTTCCGCTCGTATCCGTTTTATCGGAGCCGGGGCTGATCGCGTCCGCCTTGTTCTCGAACAGCGTGTCTCTCAGGTACAAGGAGACGCGCGGTATGTATTCGAGCCACGGGAAAGGTTTCAGATGGGCGCGCGCGCCGATGAGCTGTTCGGTGTTTCGCCCGTACTTGTTGGGTTCTCTGAAGCCCGCATGGGCCGGTCCGGGGATGTCGTAGCGGTTCTGGTTGGCGTGGTAGAGAAAGCGCAGCTTCGCCTCCTCCGAGAAGAAATGATCAAGCGCCACCGTCCCGACAGTGCGGTAGTAGCCGTCGTTGGGAAGATGTCCCTCCGTGTCGAGGCGGCTCAAACTGGCGGCGTACCCGCTTCTGGCCGTCCCGCCCTTGAGCTTGAAGGCTTCCTCGAACGTCTCGTCGCTGCCGCCTCTCGCGCCGACCGTGAAGCTCGGCGATTCGCCCGGCTTGCCGATGTCCGGAATAAAATTCATGACGCCCGAAGCCGCGTCCGAGCCGTAAAGCGGGCTTTGGGGACCCTTGAGGATTTCGGCTGTGCCCACCCACTCGGGTGAGAGGTGCCCGAAGTCATACGCGCTCCCGTCCGGGAAGGTGAGCTTGAAGCCGTCGATCATCACGCTGGTGAAGTTGCTCTCGCTCCCCCTCAGGAAGAGGCTCGCCTGCCCGCCCCTGCCGCTCGCCTGCGGGAGGATGACGCCGGCCCCTTCGCTCAGGAAATCGAGCGCGTCGCCGGGCAAGAGGCTCTCGATCCGCTCCGGGCCGAACACTTCGACCGAATCGGCCACGTCGCTGAGCCGCTCGGGTGTGCGCGTAGCCGTGACGGTGATGGGGTCGAGATAAAGCTCTTCCTCCGGCGACGTTGCGCTTTGCGCGACGACAAGGCAAGTCCCGCCCATCAGGAAGAGTGTTGCAAGCGATAAAACGAACAGGCTTCGTTTGAGTCGGATGGAGAATTTCCCGGGTCTTCTTGAAATGCCTTGCATGATGGTGCGCCTCCTTGAGCGGCCCTAGCGCTCGGAACGGACCCCTGGCGGGGTCGTGTGGAGATGATGCCGACAGGCCGGTCTTCTGGCTCGCGCCGATGGCCGCCTTTCATTCCTTCCCGGGCTTTGTCCCAGTGGATCGTATGAAAGGCGCGTCGCTCACAGCTGCCGGGCAGCTCCGGTTTCGCACCGGATTCCCGTACACCTGCCGGCTGTTTCAGCGGCGGATGGATCCACCGCGCTTATGCTGTTGAAAAGGCCTCCCAAACGGGGTTGTTGCCCCCGAATCAAGAGTGTTCACCGTCATTCCGGCAATCAATGCCGACCGAGGAGGGAGGGATTGCCCGGAATCCATTTTGATGCCTTTTGTCCGGATACCTGCGCATCGGCGGGGAGTGAAACGCCGCCTATGTTCACCCGCATCCGCAAATGGATTCCGGCTTTCGCCGGAATGACGAACCAAACCGCACCACCTCATCCTGAGTAACCGCCCCTCGACTCCGCTCGGGACAAGCTCGGCCCACACCTTCCTCATCCTGAGTAGGCGCGCAAGCGCCGTATCGAAGGATGCCCTCTCGCACGCCGGGAGCCGCCTCTCATCCTTCGATACGGCGCTTGCGCGCCTACTCAGGATGAGGTTTTGTGGCCGCTTGCGCGGTAGGAAGGATGACCGCCGCATAACCCCCCAATACCGCCCGCTCCTGAATCGGGCCTTTTTCAACAATCCCGGCTAATGGCGAAACTCTAGCGTCGCGCGTGCGCAACCCACGCGCGTACGGTGATGTTTTCGATTCGGGGTGTGAAGATGCGCAAGATACCACCCACCTCCCGTTCCGCGAGGACGTGACGGGTCATAAGGTTGCCGCAGGTCGGTCTCCTGGCTTCCGGATCATCCTACTCACGGCCCCTTCCCGGCGGGGTGCGCCAGTGGTTTCAGCCGCTTTCGTCCCCGGTCACAGTGGCGGGTCCGCGCCGGATTCTCACCGGCTTCCCGGGCTTTCACTGAGAAAGCCCACCTGCGACACGTAAGAACAAAACCTTTTCAACTCGACGAATCACTTCGCCGCTGTCGAGGCGTGATTAGACCGCCTCGTACTTGTCGCGCGTGATGGTGTCGAGATCGATGCCTTCGATGCGCACGAGGCGCGTCTCCCCCTCGCGCTTGGGCGAGTGGAATTCCCCCACGTCGTAGGCCTTGGAGAGGCCCGGCGTGAGGTCGTAGCTGCGCACGGCGCGCACCTTGCCGGGCGCTGCGCCGTTGGGCCGCTCGACGAGCTCGTAGTCCGTCATCGTGGTGGTGCCCACCGCCTGGCCGTAGATGGCCCAGGATTCCCCGTGATCGTGCGGGGAACTGCCGGTCACGCCCTTGTGCACGTGGGCGAAGATGCAAAAGCCGAGTTCGGGGTCCTTGTAGAGGATCTTGCGGGGGGAGTCGTTGTCGGGCCCGAGGTGCTCCTGAACGAACTCCTCTTGCACCAGCACTTTCTCCAGGGCGTCGCTTACCTTCTGGAGGCCCGCCTTGCTCGAATCGGCTTTCAGGATGTCGTGGCATTCGGTTGCGAATTTGTCGAGAATTTCACCCATCGTTCGCTCTCCTTGTGTTTGAGAGGTTGATTTTCAATCATTCTAACGGCAGCCCGCGCCTTTTGTAAAACGAGTGAGAGCGGAGAGCGTGCTTTTCCCGGTTTCGGTGTATGATGCGCGAATACCCTCAAGGCAGGACAAGGCGAACTCCCATAAGGGGGCTTTTGGATGGATACGGCGAAACAGCGGAACATCGACACCTTCACGCGGATGGCGGAGACCTACGGCGGCTATTACAGCGACGCGGAACAGGCGCGCCTGGGCGCGATGGCCGAGCGGGTCGGTTTTGGCGAAGGTTCCTGGCTGGTCGATTTCGGGATGGGCACGGGCACATCCGCAAAACCTTTTCTGGCGGCGGGCGGGAATGTCGTGGGTCTCGATCTCACCCCCGCGATGACCAGGAGAGGGCGCGAGCGCCTGCGCGAGTGGGGTCTGGAAGCGAACGCCCGCTACGTTATGGCGAACGCGCACGAAGCGCCCCTGGCGGCGGGAGCCGCCGACGCCGCCATCTGCCGCCATACGTTTCATCATCTGGAAGACCCGAATACAGTTTTCAGTGAGATGGCGCGCGCGGTGCGTCCGGGCGGCCACGTCTTCCTGATCGACTACCATTATCCGGACGAGGAAGAAGAGCGCGGGAAGATAGAAGAACTCGACCGGGTGCGCGAGCCGACCATCACGCGACATCTGTCCGGAAAGGAGATGGAAGGCTTGTTTCACGCGGAGGGAATCCGGGTCGAGGAGACCGTTGTCGACAGGACGGACACGCCCTTCGATGATTGGATGGACCTCGCCAAGACCTCGCCCGATGTGTTCCCGAAACTGAGGGCCGCCTTCGAGCGCCTGCGCGATCAGGGCGGAAGCTGGTATGAGGAAAAAGGCTACGGCGCGGAATTCTCCATCATCAGAAAACGTCTGACCATCCTGGGCCAAAAACCGGCCTGAGGGTCTTTTCCCCTCAAAGCTCCTGGGGCGCGCCGCCCAGAGGGTTGGGCTTGACGACCGCGTCGATGAGATAGGGTTTGTCGCCACTTGCGGCTTCTGCAAGACACGCTTCCAACTCATCCGGCGCATGGACGCGCGCGGCCTCCACCCCCATCGACTCCGCCAGCTTGATGAAGTCGAGGCTTGGTTCCGTCAGGTCCATGCCGACGAAGCGGTGAAACTCCTTCGCCTTGCCGTCCAGCGCCAGCACGCGCCCTTTCAGGATGTGATAAGCCCCGTTGTTCGCGATGACGAAGACGGCGCCGATGCCGTATTTTGCCGCCGTCCACAGCGTCTGGTTGGAGTACATGGCCGAGCCGTCGCCCGAGAGGCAGATGACGGGGCGGTCGGGCGTCGCTATCTTCGCCCCCAGCGCCATGGGCAGGCCGTTCCCGATGCCGCCGCCTTTTCTGCCGAAAATCTGGGAGGCGTTGCGCCCCACCGCTCGGCGGAAGCCGGGGCCTGCGGAGGTGAGCGCCTCGTCCACCCAGACGGCGCCATCGGGCGCGCCCGCGCCGAGAGCGCGGTGAAAGGCGGGAAGGGACATGCCTTCGGTATAATCGCTTTGCGCTGCCGGGGGCGGGGTGGCCTCGCGCGCGCTCTGGTTTTCCGCCGCGATCCGCTCCGCGCGCGCTTTCGCCCCTGCCGCCTCATCCGCCGTCTGCGCCCTCGCCACGGCTTCCGTCAGGACGGGGAGGGTGGTTTTCGGGTCGCCGTAGAGTGCGGCGTCCAGGCCGAAGTTCTTGCCCATCTCCCATGCGTTGAGATCCAGGTGAACGACCCGGCAGCTCTCGGGCAGCGGGCGCACGTCGGCGGGGTATGAGAACAGGAATACCTCCGTGCCGACGAGGAACACCAGGTCGTGCTCCGCGAGGCGCTCCCTCAGGGGCTTGGCGAGAATGGGGAGTTTCCCGGCGTAGAGCGGGTGGGCCATGGGATATGTGATCACGTTGGCGAAGTTCTCCTCATACGCCGTTGCGCCGATCTGCTCGGCGAAGCGCGCCGCCTCGTCCAGCGCGCCCGAGTGCGCGGCGCCGGAACCTGCGACGATGCAGGGCCGCTCCGCTTTCGCGATGAGCGCGGCCGCCGCCTCGACCGATTCCGCCGATGCGGCGAAGCGCGTATGGATGCGCGTGGGTTTTTCCTGGAGGCCGGAGGCTGTGGCCAGCATGACGTCACCCGGCAGGGAGAGGAACACGGGACCCGTCGGCGGCGTCATGGACACCTTGACGGCGCGCCGCACGGCTTGCTCCAAATCCTCGACGCGGCGCACCTCATACGACCACTTCACGAGCGGCTCCGCCATGCGCGCGAGATCGTCATAGAGGATGATTTCCTGAAAATGCCCGCTCTGGGGCTGGTTCCCGGCGGTGACGAGCATGGGCGCGCGCGAGCGCTTGGCGTTGTAGAGAAGCCCCATCGCGTTGCCGAGGCCGGGGGCGACGTGGAGGTTGATGGCGGCGGGCCTCCCGGTGCTCAGGCCGTATCCCTCTGCTGCGGAGATCGCCACGCCCTCGTGCAGCGTGAGGATGAACTCGAGCCGCTCCTCGTTCACGAGCGCGTCCATGAGGGGAAGCTCCGTCGTGCCCGGGTTTCCGAACAGGTGCGTCACTCCTTCGTCGAGCAGGGTTTCGAGCAGCAAGCCTGCGCCGTTTGCGTTTCTCATCTGTCTCGCCTCTGGGTGTTGGTGGAAATGATATGGATTAGTGGAAGTAATTGCCGCCGTTCACCAGGAGGGTCTGGCCCGTGACGAAGGCGTTCCGGATCATCATCATGACGGCGTCGACCGTCTCCTCCACCGTGCCGAACCGCTCCATCGGCGTGTTCGGCGTGGAGGTGCGCAGGTCCTGCGTCGTCATGTCGGTGTCGATGAGGGCGGGCGCCACGCTGTTCACCGTGACGCCTTCTTTCACGAGGGCGGCGGCATAGCCGTGGGTGAGGCCGTGCATGCCCGCCTTCGAAGCCGCGTAGTGCGGCCCGACGCGCCCGCCCGTGAAGGCGGCGTTCGATGAGACGTTCACGATTCTCCCCCACCGCGCCTCTCGCATGTCGGGCAGCACGGCCCGGGTGAGCAGGAACGCGGATTTGAGATTCACGTCGATCGTGGCGTCCCAATCGGCCTCGGTGAGTTCGTCAAAGGGCTTCTGGATGGCGATACCCGCGTTGTTCACGAGAATCGAGACGGGGCCGAATCGCTCTCTCGTTTCCTCCACCAGGCGGTGTACATCGCTAGAGTCCGATACGTCCGCTCGGAAGATGAAAGCCTCCCCGCCCGCCTCTTCTATCTCGCGGCGGGTCTCCTCCGCTTCCTCCGCGCGCTCTCGGTAGTTCACCGCCACGCGGCAGCCCGCGCTCCCCAATGCCAGCGCGCATCCGCGCCCGATGCCCCGGCTCGCGCCGGTGACGATGCAGGTTTTTCCTTGAATAGGGTCTGGCGACAACGCCGCACCTCCCGGGAGTGTGAAAGCCCCATCCTAATTCATCCGCCGCGAGAAGGGCAGTCACAGGGGGGAATTTTATCGTTTCGGGGCCGGGGTGGTATATTGAGCGCCATGAGCGGAGAAAGCATTCGACTGGCTTGTGTCGGACTGGGCCGCTGGGCCGGGGTGCTGGCGGAGGGAGTCCGGAAAACCACGGGACTCGAGATCACCGCCTGCCATACGAGGTCGGACGAGCGGAAAGAAGCGTTCGCGCGAAAATACGATTGCAGGCCCTGTCCCGACTATGCGGCCGTACTTGAAGACCCGGATATCGACGCCGTCCTCCTCACCACGCCCCACAGCGCGCATCAGGAGCAGGTCTGCGCGGCGGCCCGGGCCGGGAAGCACGTGTTCGTGGAGAAGCCGATCTCCGTCACATTAAGTGACGCGCGCGCCTGCGTGGAGGCCTGCGAGCGTGCGGGCGTCGTCTTGATGGTCGGGCATTGCTGGCGCTGGGTGGCGTCGGTCCAGCAGGCGAAGGCGCTGCTGGACGAGGGCGCGCTCGGCGAGGTGACGCAGGCGGCGGGGCATTTCGGCAACCCGCGCGCCCGCAACTACGGAAGGGAAATCTGGCGCGACGACCCCGCAGAATCGCCACTCGGGCCGTTCACGGGGCCGGGTTTTCACCTCCTGGACATCCTGAAGTACCTCCTGGGGCCGGTGGAAGAAGCCTTCGCCGTGCTGGAGCGGAAGATGGCGTCGGGGCGGATACCGGACACCGCCTCGGGCGCGCTCCGGTTCGCCTCAGGCGTAACCGCCCAGGTGAGTTCGAGCTTCATCACGCAGCGCCGCTACCAGCTATCCCTGTTCGGAACCGAGGCGAACCTCTACGTGAACGCGGACCCGGGGGGCGGGACGCCCGCAGCGCCCGGCCTCGTCATCCACAGGCGGGACGAAGCGGAGCCGGAGATCCTCGCGGTCGAGCAAACCGACATGATCGCCCGCCACATGGCGTCTTTCGCGCAGAGCGTCCGCGGCGATGCGCCCCCGTTCACCGACGGGCGCGAAGGAGCCGCCCTCGTCGCGCTGCTCTCGGCCATGCTGGAGTCATCTAAAGCGGGGGGATGGGCGCGCGTGGAAACTCCTTAAGAAGATAAAGCAGCGCGTAAGCGCATCGCCCGCCCCAGACATCACTTCCCCCACACGACGGCCCATGCGCCCAGCACCGAGCACGCCCCGCCGATGATGACCTGCGCGCTCACGCGCTCCTGTTTCCTGAAAAAAAGCCAGGAGAAGAGGATGACGATCAGGATCGAGAGCCGGTTGATGGGAACCACCTGGATGACCTCGCCGTCCTTGATCGCCCACCAGAAGAAGAACGCGGCGAGGAAGTTGCACGTAGCACCCAGGGCGGTGATGAGGAGCGAATGGCGGGTAAAGGGACTGCTTTTCATCTGGAGCGCCGGGAAGAAGAAGGCGCTCGCGAGCAATAGCGTGAGCGTCGTCATGTTCGAGACGCCCATCCCCAGCGTGACCGAGGGGATGTGGACGAAGCCGTATTTGCGCACGATGTGGGAGACGCTCGCGAACGCAGCGCCTGCCACCGGGATGAGGTAGTAGGTGAGCGGGATGCGCCTCTGGGCGGCTTTCTTGTCGTAGAGGAGCAGGACGCCGCCGGCCATGATGCCCAGCGTTCCCAGCGTCACGAGGGGGGTGAGCCTCTCGCCCAGAAGGAGCACGGCCAGCCCCGAGGACCAGACGAGGCCTGTCTGCGTCAGGATGGGCGTGCGGGCCAGCCCCACCAGCTTGATGGATATCATCCCCATGTAGCGCCCGCCCAGCCCGCCGACCGTGCCCACGAGAACGAACCACAGGATCCCGTAGAGCGGCCAGTGGTCGAGTCCCTCGCCCGTCGCGTAGAGGCCGAGGGCGAAGAGGGTGGTGATGATGGTCGCGATCACCGTGGTCACGAGCGGGCTCAGGCTCATGAGCGCGCCCCGGTAGAGCGTCCTGGCGACGGAGATGAAAAACGCCGAGAGAAGCGCCATCAGGTTGGGATGAAGGGAGTCGAGCAAGTGGTTAACTCAGGGCAAGAGAAAACGCCATTATCCACCGGTGGATGGCGAGGGGCAAGGCGGGAGCGGTTTTGAGCGGGGAGGGATAGCGTCTTCGCAGGGGCGGGCCGATGTGTCCGCCTGGAAGGGGTTGTAGACTCCCCCCCAATCGAGAGTGTTCACCGTCATTCCGGCGAAAGCCGGAATCCATTTTTTACGCCTTTCGCCTCTCGTCCGGGTCCCCGCGCATCGGTGGGGAATGAAACACCGTTGTGTATTCACCCACATCCGCAAATGGATTCCGGTCAATCCCTCCTTTCTCAGTCGGGAATGATGCCGGAATGACGACGATCTACGGGTCGAGGCGGCGTAGGGGGCGTTCGCGAACGGCCCCTGCGGGGGAAGACCATCCAGGATAAGGTCGTGAAACTACGCGGATAGATGTTGCGTGGAAGTGGCCGCCGTCCCGTTCGTCGCCGGAGCGTGCCCGTTCGCGGGTGTGCGCATCATCCGCTTGAGCGCGAGGACGGCGCTCACGGGGCTGCTGAGCACCCTCGCATCCACGCGGCGGGAGACCTCATTCCGCGCCCGCGCCATGGAGAACTGGGCGAGGAGGACGACGTCGGCTCTTGAGCCGGCGGCGGTTTCCGCGATGAGCGCGTCGTGCGCTCCTCCGTCACCCGCCTGGAGTGCGTCGAGTGCGCCCGGTACGTAGGAATCATCGATTTCGACACCGACGTTTTTCTGCGCCGCCAGCAATTCGAGTTCACGCCTTATCGAGGGGCCCGAGGGTCTGAACGTCGAGAGAACGCGGATGCGGCCTCCATGCGCCAGCGCTTCATCGAGCATCGCCTGGTCGGGTTTCAGGACGGGAACCGGGAGCCCCGCCCCTGCTGCCTCAATCGCCGGGCCGAAGGCCGAGCAGGAGTAGAGAATCGCCTGAGCGCCCCCTCTGTGCGCGAACGCCGCCAGCCGCTCCACGCGCTCGTTGATCTCGGGCGTGAGACGGCCGATAGCTTCCAGATCGCGGGAGAGGGATTCGTCGATGAGCTGGACGACCTCGGCTTCGGGCCAATGGCTTTCGAACGCGGCTTCGATGGGCGATACCGCGACGCGCGTCGCATGAACGACGCCGATGATGGTGGACATGGGTTCGGGCGTATCCTTACGAAAGATGGCGTATGAATTTGATGACAACGACGCGGAATTTTAGGAGAAACGCGGTTTTCTGGCAAGTCAATTGCGATTGATGCGGGGTTGTTGAAAAACCCCTTCCCCCGCGCTCGTGTTTAACCCGGATATTTCACCGAGGCTTTGGAACGGCCTGATTTGAAGTCGTGGACGGCTTGATTCGGGAGGCGGCCTTCTTCGTCGGCGCGATACGATGACGCACGGCGCCCGAGCGGCGCTTTTTCGTCGATTTCGAAGGCTTTCGGGGAGTGCCGGCCGACGCGCAGGCGCAGGTTTCCCGCTGCGGCAACCTATGTCGCTCCGATTCTACGCTCAGTCACTCTCCCCCGCCGTCGGCCAGGGCGGGTGCGTACGCAGGTTGTTCACTACCTTTTCGAAGAGCGCCGCATGGGGCCAGGCCTCGGAGATAGACAGCCGGACCTTGCGCACGCTGACCCTCACGCGGGCGCCGATCTTGAGCAGTTTCAGCCGGATCGTTGCGCACTGGGCCCTGGCGCATGTCGTGCCCGCCAGCCCCAGGCGCCGGAGTCCGTGCATCAGGACGTAGGCGAAGGAGGCGAAGTAGAGCCGCAACTGATTGGCCCTCATGGTGGCGCTGCTGGTGCGGTCGGCGAACAGGCCGAGTTGCTGTTCCTTGATGCGGTTCTCCATCTCTCCCCGGGCGCAGTAGAGTTCTTCGTAGAGGCGTCTGGCGCCGGCCCGCCGGGGGCGGAGATTGGTGACCACGAACCGCGGGTTCGCCCCCCTGGGCAGGTATTGCGCCTTGCCCACCACCCGGCGGGTTCTGGACCAGCTCTTGCGCGTTCGATAGCGGAAGTCGCGATACCGGCGCGCCGGCTCACCCGTGCGGCGACAGACGACCTCGGCCCGGTAGAGGTCCCGGCCAATCGCCCGCACCAGCCGCGCGTTGCGCGCCATGCCGAACACGTAGCCGACGCCGTTCTCCTCGCACCAGCGCATCAACGGCTCGCGGCAAAAACCCGAGTCGCCGCGAACCACGACCCGCGTACGCGGCCAGCGCCTGCGGACCTGCGCCACGATCCGCGCCAACTCCTCCTCGCTGCCGGCCGAGGCGTCGACGTTCGAGCGGCGCAGCCGCGCGCACAGCAGATGCGCGCCGCAGAAGACGTAGAGCGGCAGATAACAGTAGCGGCCGTAATAGCCGTGGAAGAAGCGCCCCTCCTGGCGACCGTGCAGGGGGTCGTCCGTGGCGTCGAGGTCCAGCCATATCTCTTCGGGCGGTTCGGCGTAAGACTCCATGAACACGTCCACCAGCAGGCGGTCCATCGCCTCGAAGTCCGCAGCGATGCGCTTGTAGCGATCCGTCGCCGCCTCGGCGCCGCCCAACTCCAGGCGGTTCAGCGTACTCGATGCGGCCAGCGGAGAGCCGCGGTCCCGAAGGCGAACCCGCCCGGCTCCCGTCAGGTCCCGCTTGCCCACCAGCAGCGCCAGCAACCTGTCGCGGCGCAAATCCTCGTGGTCGTTCAGGTCCTCGTAGCCCAGCGCCAGCGCGTACACCCGCTGCGCCGCCAGCGAGCGCACCGGGTGCTCCACGCTGCCGGGCTTGCGGCAATCACGAAAACACCGCGCCAGACGAGCCATCAGACCCAGGCGGAGATCCGTCTCGCGAAGCAGCACCCCGCCGGCGTCCGACGTGATCCGTCCGCCGTCGAATCGGGCGATGACCTCGCGTCTTCCGTGGGGGTGAAAGTGAAGTTGTTCCGGTGTACAATGCGTATCCATGGGGCCTCTCTGTCGGACGGGTGTAAGTTATTGAGACAACTCACATTATCCGACATTCAGAGGCCCCATGCCATTTGTCGGTGAAATATCCGGGTTAACCTCCCGTAGGGGCGGTTCGCGAACCGCCCCTACAAAACCCGCAAACCCTACCGATTGCCGAAACGAGCGCAGCGTAGGGACAACCCTCCTGTGGTTGTCCCCCGTCGGACAGGCACGGGGGCCTGTCCCTACAAGAACGGCATTGCATCAAAATGAAACCTTGCGGACTTGCCCCCTTCTGCCCCTTCGTCAAAATCCGTAGAGGCCGTTCGCGAACGGCTCCTACTTCTCCGGCACCACGGGCAGCATGATGTAGGAGGCCTGCTCGGGTCCGCAGTGGAGCGTCACGTTCTTGCCGAAAATCTCCTCGGGCCTGTCCGTGGGGTCGTCGTGCAGGAACGGCCCGCAGCCCCTGAACACGTTCTTCATGTTCGAGAGCTTGTGCGTGGTGGCGCAGCTGTATTCATAGTCCTTCCCGCGCACGCTGAGTGCCAGCCGGTAGCCGGGGGGCACCACGATGCAGGTGGGCCAGACCTCGATGTCGAGTTCGTAAATCTCGCCGGGGTTCAGGTATTGCTTCTCGTCATGCGCCTGGTAGGGCTTCCACTCCGTCGAGAGTTCGGGCACGAGCTTTCGCTGCGAGGCTCTCAGCCAGCCCTGCGCGATGGGCGTGTTCGGGTCGAGCGTTCCCTGGAAGGTGATCTCCTTCATGTCGGGCGTGAACAGGCGCAGGACCAGGAATAAGTCTGCATCCTGGGTTTCGGATGAGACGAAGAGTTTCGAAGCCATGGGGCCGGTGATCTCCGTCTCCTTGTCAAACGGTGGCAGCATGAACGTCACGCCGTCGCTGAATCCCCCGTAGGTGATGGTCTGATCCCGAACGATGGGCGCGGCGTCGAGGCTCATGTATTCGGGGTTCAGATAGAACTTCGTCCACTTCGTCCGCGCGAGGGGCCATTCGTTCTCGCCGCGCTCGACGAATTTCTCGCCGACGTGGCGCACCTTGAGCATGACGGGCGGCTTCTCCATCCAGCCGGTGTCCTCGCCCTTGAGATAATGGCCGAAGAACTGCTTCTGGAGCTTCTCCCCGTAGGGGGTGTAGAACTCCGTCCAGTGTTCGAAGCCGTGGACTTCGAGCCATTTCTCCGTGGACGCCGCCCGCATGAAGCCCTCGTAGTTCCCCCTGGGGTGGAGACCCTGTCCGCCCCAGCTCGCCGCCGAGATGAAGGGTGTTTTTATCTTGTCCCAGTGGGCGGAGCGATCCTGATACCACTCGCCGTCCAGCGGACGCTCCAGGATGTCGCCCCCGTAGTCCGAGCGGTTTTTCTCCATTTCCTCCTCGCTCAGGGTGTCGGGGCCACAGACGAGTCCGCCGTGGACGCGGCTCTTGGGGCCGTTCTCGCCCAGGCCGTGCTGCACGGACTTCACCTGCATGTCGTACCAGTTGGCGAGGAACGTGGTGAGGATGCCGCCCTGGTGGCTCATGTCGCGGTAGAAATCGGCCGCGCCCTCCCAGACGCACATGGCTTCGAGATACTTGGGTTGGAGGCCCGCCACGTGCCACTGGTTGATGGCGTAATACGATATGCCCGTGAGGCCCACCTTGCCGTTGCACCAGGGCTGTTCGCCCGCCCATTCGATGCAGATGGCGAAATCCTTCGTCTCGCGCGGAGAGAAGTGGTCGATATAGCCCGGTGAGCGGCCCGCGCCGCGCGAGTCCACGCGCACGCAGATGTAGCCGTCGGGCACCCATTTCTCGGGGTCCACGACCTCCCAGCTCTGGTGGATGTTCGAGGAGCCGGCGATGGCGTCGGGATGTCCGGTGGCGAAAAGCTCCCACGCCGTCTCGTAGCCATCCTGCCAGGCCAGGTCCTTCGCGTAGGGGCCGTAGCTCAGGATGACCGGGTATTCGCCGTCGTCATCGGGCCGGTAGACGTTCGCCCGCAGCACCAGGCCGTCTTCCATCCGGATGGGGACGTCCCATTCGATGAGGAAGCCGTCACGCTTCTCGGTTCGGTATTGAGGGTCCGTGCTCAGGTCGATGTCGCTCATGTTCACCTCATCTCGTCAGTGGGAAGTTTCATCTTCCGCGCCTATTTATCGGGAATCACCGGCAGCATCACGTAGGACTCGTGCTCGCCGCCGCAATGGAGCGTCACGTTCTTACCGAACACCTCGGGCGGCCTGTCCTTCGGGTCGTTGTGTATGAAGCACCCGCAACCGGTGAACTCGTTCTTCATGTTGGAGAGGCCGCCGCCCGACCCGCCGGGGTAGACGTAGTCCTTGCCGCGCACCGTGAAGGCGACCCGGTAGCCCTCGGGGATGACGATGCAGGTCGGCCAGACCTCGATGTCCAGCTCGTAGACCTCGCCCGGTGTCAGGGGCTGTTCCTCATCATGCGTGTGATACGGCCTGTAGGGCAGGGACTTCTCGGGGTCCAGTTTTCGGTGCGAGGCTCTCAGCCAGCCCTGCGCGATGGGGGTGTGCGGATCGAGCGCGCCCTGGAAGACGACTTCTTCCAGGTCCGGCGTGAAGACGCGCACGACTAGAAATAAGTCCGCATCCTTCGTCTCCGACGACACGAAGAGCTTGGCCGCGATGGGGCCTGTGACTTCGGTTTCTTCCGAAATGGGCGGCGTGGTGAAGGTGACGCCCTCGCTGAAGCCCGCGTAGGTCGCCGTCGCCGCATCGGCTACGGGGGCATTTTCTAGCGAGTGAGTGTTCGCGTTCAGGTAGTATTTCGTCCATTGCGTCCGCGCCAGCGGCCATTCGTTCTCGTGCCGCTCGACGAAGCGCTCGCCGGGGTGGCGCACCTGGAGCAGCACCTTGGGCTGGTCGAGCCAGCCGGTGTCCTCGCCTTTCAGGTAATGGCCGAAAAATTTCTTCTGCATGTTGACGCCGTAGTCGGTGTAGAACTCCGTCCAGTGTTCGATGCCGTGGACTTCGAGCCATTTCTCCTCGCAGCCGGCTTCCAGGTAGCCCTCGAAGTTCCCGCGCGGGTGGAGACCCTGCCCGCCCCAGTTGGCGGTAGAGAGGAGCGGCGCCTGAATCTTGCTGAAATCGGGCATCCGCGACTGCCAGTATTCGTCGGTGTCGAGCTTGTGGGAGAAGCAATCCTCGCCGAAGTCCCGGCGGTTGGCGCCGAGTTCCTCCTCGGTGAGCGTGATGGGGCCGGAGACCCAGTCGCCCGTGAAGCGGCTCTTGAAGCCGCGCGTGCCGAGGCCGTGCTGGACGGTGTAGACCTGCATCTCGGACCAGTTGCGTGCGAAGCCGTTGCAGAAGATGCCGCCGTGGTGGGCCATCTCCCGGTAGAAATCGGCCGCGCCCTCCCAGACGCACATGGCGGCGAGGTGGGGCGGCTGCATTCCGCCCACCTGCCACTGGTTCATGCCGTAATACGAGATGCCGTTCAGCCCGATCTTGCCCGTGCTCCAGGACTGCAACGCCGCCCACTCGATGCACTCGTACAAGTCCTGCGCCTCGCGCGCCGACCAGATGTCGATGACGCCCGGCGAGCGGCCCGCGCCGCGCGAGTCCACCCGTATGCAGACGTAGCCGTCCGGTACCCATTTCTCGGGGTCCACGACCTCCCAGTTCTGGTACTTGTTGGTGGAGCCTGCCGGCACGTCGGGGTGTTGCTCGACCATGCGCGTCCAGCAGGTCTCGTACAGGTCCTCGAAGTGGAGGTATTTTCCATACGGTCCATACGTCAGGATAACGGGGTATTTTCCCGCATCGTCCTGGGGGCGGTAGACGTCGCAGCGCAGGACGACCCCGTCTTCCATGGGGATGGGGACGTCCCAGTCGATGCGCATTCCGTCTCTGTCTTCGGTCTTGTAATCGCTCATTCGGTCTTTCTCCTCGGCTCATCGAAGATGTTTGAGTGCAGGCGGCGCAGGCAGCCGCCATCGAAATTTGATTGTCTTATCGGTGAACGCGGCGATTATAGCCGCCTTGCGCTCCGTGATCCAGATGGAGGAGGGAATCGAGAAGGGTATTTGGGCAAGGGCGAACCTCTGTGTTCGGCCTGGATGAGCGCTTGTTTTGTAGGGGCGGACCTGCGTGTCCGCCCGGTATTTTTATCCACCTCCGGGCAATCTCCCATAAATCGGAATTGACAGAGGAATGACGGATATCAAGTCCGCGAAAAATAGGGGCCGTTCGTGAACGGCCCTTACGGAGAAAAAGCGGGCGGACACGCAGGTCCGCCCCTACGGGCCATTCTCGTTCGATGAAAGAATGCCCCCCTCAATCCGTGCGGTAGGCCTGCGTGATGGCCTGGCTCGAAGTGTTCCAGCCGGGTATGACGAGGCAGGACGGGCCGGGGATGCCGCCCGCGACGATGAGCAGGATGTCTTCGGGCTCGTGCACCATGGGGGCGAGGGAATCATCGTCGTCGTGGTCCACCCAGTCCGGCCAGCGCGAGAGCTCGGGACCCCGGTAGCGCCCGCCTTTTTTCAGGATGCCCACGGGCATTCTCGCACGCTCGAAGAGTTCTCGCTTCACGTCCGCGCGGCTGAGGCCCCCTCTCGCCAGGATGTCGGCGTGATCGGGAGCGACGACGATCACCCAGTTCGTCTGCGTGTAGGCCGTCGTGGCGCCCATCGCGCACATGGTGTTCGAGAGCGTGGTGAGGACGCCTTCCGGTTTGGCGCTCACGTCGTCCATCGCCATGCGCGGCGCCTCGGCGTTGCAGACGGTGAGTACGTTCTCATCCTTCCCGAAACCGAAATCGCCCGGCATCGGCGCCCAGGGGCTTTGCTCCTCGTTCTCGCGGACGCAGTAGGTGAATTTGGAAGGACTGCCGAAGGTGCTCATGTCCGATACGCCCGGGATGCCGCCGCCCAGGTTCATCATGATGAGTCTTATCGCCCGGCCGATGGCGGCGTTCGCGCGAAAGCCGGGGCCGAAGCACCCCGAACCGCCGTGGACGCCGATCTCCTTGGCATAGGGGCCGTTCAGTATCAGCAGGGGACCGCCGGTGAACATGGTGGCCTGAATGCCCACGAGGTTGAAGCGCTCGATAAGCATGGCCTCGATAGCTCCCAGCACCACGGGCAGGTATTCGGGTTTGCAGCCCGCCATCAGCGCGTGGAGAGCGACGCTCTCCACCGTCGCCGTGTTCAGCGAGGGGGGGATGTCTCCCAGAACTTCGCCGGCGTCCCGGCTCGTGCCGGCCAGCATCCGGGCGAGGCGCTCGGGCGTGGGCGTCACCACGGGCAGCCCGTCCGACCAGGGCATCTCGAAGAAATACTCGAAGGGGTCCTGCGTTTCGTTCATCGTGTGTCCTTACAGGGTGAGGTTGTAGAACTTTCTCGCGTTCTCGAAAGACACCTTGCGGATCGCCTCATCCGACAGCCCTGCGTTTCGCATGGCGCGCAGCGTCTTGGGAACCGAGAGGATGTCGATGGGCCGGTAGCCCAGGTGGTCGGAGTTCAGCATGATCCGGTCCGGCCCGAACCTCTCCACCCACTCGATGACCTGCGCGGGCTGGAGCGGCCTGAGCGCGCTGCCGATGCTGATGGCGCACATGGCGCGCGTGTGTTCGTGGATGTGCTCGACCGTCGTGGCGTCGGTGTGATCGACGGCGACCCGGGCTTCATCGAAGCCGGTCTTGCGGATGATTTCCAGGTCTTTTTGCATGTAGTGGAGCCGGATCTGCTCGGGCGGCACGTCCGCCTGCACGGCGACGTTGCCGAGAAAATCCTTGCTCTTCTTGGGCGTCGGCGTATGGAGGATGATGGGCTTGTCGTACTTTTTCGCAAGTTCCGCCTGCGCTTCGAGGCACGCGGCCTGCTCTTCCATCGGCCAGGTGAGGGAGAAATACTGCGTGGGGTCGAGGCCGATCTCGCCCAGGGCGACGACGCTTTCGTCTTCGAGAAAGCCGGGCATCTCCTCGAGTAGCTTCTCCCAGTCGGTCACCCGCGTCATCGAGCTGATCCCGACCGCGCAGCTGATCTGGATGAAGTGCTGCGCCTCGAGAGCCCGGGCCATGTCGATGGGGCCCTCCCAGAAGCGCATGATGTCGTCGTAACCCGGCGCTTCCTCCCACACCTCGCGGTAGAGATGGGGGTTGCCGCAGGAGAGCACCGCCGCGCGCATGCCCGTCGTGCCGAGCAGTTCCCATTCGTCCCAGTTCAGGGCGTGCATGTGATTGTGGCTGTCGATGTATTCGCCGAACACCGGAACCTCTCCGCTCGTTGGATGCTTGGAAGTCAACCTATCCGCATGGGCAACGGGGGTCAAGGGGGAGATTGATTACAGGGAGCGGCGGGCCGGGGAGCACTCCCGTAAAACAAACGCCGGAGAGGCTGGTCTCCGGCACTTGTGGGTTCACGATTCCTGGTGCGCGTGGCAGGAGTCGAACCTGCGACTTCCTGCTCCGGAGGCAGGCGCTCTATCCTCTGAGCTACACGCGCGTGTTCATCGTCTGCTTTAGAACCTCACCCCTATATCATGGAGTGCGTGCCGTCGCACATGGGCGCCTTGCCCGTCTGCTTGCAGCCGCAAAAGGCGCACGTCTTGCCCGCCTGAACGTCGAGGACGATGGGGCGGAACTCCGAACCCTTGTGCGAGCCGTCGCAAAATGGCTGCGTTTGGCTCAGGCCGCACGCGCACCAGGCGACTTTCTCGTCTTTTTCCGGTTTATAGATATAGGGTGCTTTCTGGGCCACTTTGGGGTCGGCCATCGGTTCGCTCTCCTTTGTCTTGACGCTGTTAGGCGATATGAATCAGGTTCGCTATTCTAGTCCGAATCACCGCTCATGAAAAGGAAGCCCGATGCCCGCATCCACGCCAGCGCGTCTTCTGCGCATTCTGGAGCAGACCTATCCCGACGCGCGCTGCGCGCTCGACTACCGGAACCCGCTCGAACTCCTCGTGGCGACGATGCTCTCCGCCCAGTGCACCGACGAGCGGGTGAACATGGTGACCCCCGCTCTTTTCGCCCGCTATCCCGACGCCGCCTCGTATGCGAAGGCCGAGCCGGCTGAGCTGGAAGATCTGATTCACTCATGCGGCTTCTACCGCCAGAAGGCGAAATCCATCCGCGCGTGCTGCCGGCGCCTCGTGGAGGAGTTCGGCGGTGAGGTGCCGGGCGAGATGGAGCATCTGGTGACCCTTCCCGGCGTGGGGCGCAAGACGGCCAACGTCGTCCTGAACGAGGTCTTCGGCCAACCCGCCATCGCCGTCGACACGCACGTTCTGCGCACCGGGAACCGGCTGGGCTGGATATCGACGCGCGACCCGGTGAAGGCCGAATTTCAGCTTCTGGAGGCCGTGCCAAAAAAATGGTGGGGCCGCGTCACGTTGCTCCTGATCCATCACGGGAGAAACTGCTGCTCGGCGAGAAAGCCCCTGTGCGCGGATTGTCCGATCCTGAAAGGCTGTCCGCATGGTCAGGAGGCGCTTTCCGGCGGATGATTTGCGGGAATCTGCGCATTCGACTGGACAACCCGAATCCGGAGTCCTTATAATCGCCTATCTTTTAACCTGTTCTGCTCGGCTTAGTCCGCAATCCGGAGGTTATCCATGGCCAATGGCGCAGCCGTCGGCACCGACACGATCCTGGAACTGAGAGACCTGCACACATACTTCCATACCCCCGAGGGCACGGTGCGTGCCGTGGACGGCGTGACCTACAGCCTGAAGGCGGGCGAAACGCTCGGCGTCGTGGGTGAGTCCGGGTGCGGCAAGACGGTGACGGCGCTTTCGGTGCTTCGCCTCGTCCCCGAGCCGCCGGGCGAGATATTCGGCGACGGCATCTTCTTCGAGGGCCGCGATCTGACGAAGCTCGACACGAAGGAGTTGCGCGAGATTCGCGGCAACCACATCTCGATGATCTTCCAGGAGCCGATGACGAGCCTGAACCCCGTGTTCACCGTCGGCTTCCAGATCGCCGAAGCCGTCATGCTCCACCAGGGCATGTCGAAAAAAGACGCGATGGACAAGGCCGCCGAGATGCTCGACCTGGTCGGCATCCCCCTGCCGCGCCAGCGGGTGCGCGAATACCCCCACCAGCTGTCCGGCGGCATGCGGCAGCGCGCGATGATCGCCATGGCGCTCTCGTGCAATCCGAAGATCCTGCTCGCCGACGAGCCGACCACGGCGCTCGACGTGACCATCCAGGCGCAGATCCTGGACCTCATGGTCAAGCTGCAGGAAGAGCTCGGCACGGCGGTCATCCTCATCACGCACGATTTGGGCCTCGTGGCCGAGACGTGCAAGCGCGTCGTCGTCATGTACGCCGGCAAGGTGGTCGAGGAAGCGCCGACGGAGGAGATATTCGGCAACCCGCTCCATCCCTACACGCGGGGGCTGCTCAACTCGATTCCCAAGCTCAACACGACCGACCCGGGCCAGCGCATTCGCCTGGAGGAGATCAAGGGCATCGTGCCCAGCCTGAACCGCCTGCCGACGGGCTGCAGCTTCAACCCGAGGTGCCCGGAAGTGAAGGCGATGTGCCTGGAGCACGAACCCGAACTCAAAGAGGTATCCCCCGGACACTTCGTCCGCTGTCTGCTGTATTAGCCGCGTATCCCGCCCGAGGCCCTCTGGAATCATTTTCTCTCCTCCTCTTGGAGAAAATGTGATTTTTGGGATATAGTCGCCTTTCTGTGGACGTAAGCGTTCGCATCGATTGACCTGAATTTGAATCCGCACGCGCGTGGCCGACGGCGGGAATCCTGACGCATGGGCTCGATTTGGGATCCGTCATCTGAGGCCCCAGCGACTGCAAAGGCAGGAAAGGAAACACATACATGTCGCCGATTCGCATCGCCATCGCCGGTGTGGGGAACTGCGCGAGTTCCCTGCTACAGGGCATCGAGTACTACCGCCACCATCCCGAGGAAGAGCTTGGCCTCATGCACCGGGATCTGGGCGGCTACGGTCCGGAGGATATCGAGGTCGTAGCGGCTTTCGACATCGACGTCCGCAAGGTGGGCCAGCCGCTCCACGCCGCGGCCTTCGCCAGGCCCAACTGCACGAAGACCATCTGGGAGAACCTGCCCGATTACGGCGTGAACGTGCGGATGGGCCCCATCCTCGACGGCGTGGCGTCCCACATGGCGGAATACGCTTCGGATCGCTCTTTTCTGCCCGCCGAGGCCGAACCCTGCGACGTGGCGGCGGAGCTTCGCGAGAGTGGTGCTGAAATTCTGTTGAACTTCATGCCCGTGGGCTCCGAGCAGGCGGCGCGCCACTACGCGGAAGCCGCACTCGCGGCGGGCGTTTCCTTCATCAACTGCATGCCGGTCTTCATCGTCTCGGACCCCGAATGGGCGGGCCGCTTTACCGATGCGGGAATACCCGTGGTGGGTGACGACGTGAAGGCCCAGCTCGGCGCCACCATCCTGCACCGCACGCTCGCCAGGCTGTGCGTGGACAGGGGCGTGAAGCTCAAGCGCACCTACCAGTTGAACACGGGCGGAAACACCGATTTCCTGAACATGCTGGAGCGCTCGCGCCTGAAGTCCAAGAAAATCTCGAAAACGGACGCCGTACAGAGCCAGTTGCCCGAACCCCTGGACTCGGACGACATCCACATCGGTCCGTCCGATTACGTGCCCTGGCAGGACGACAACAAGATCTGCTTCCTGCGGATCGAGGCGGAGGGCTTCGGAGGCGTGCCGCTCGAGATCGAGGCGCGCCTCTCGGTGGAGGATTCCCCCAACTCGGGCGGCGTCGTCATCGACGCGATTCGCCTGGCGCGCATCGCGCGCGACCGGGGCGAGGCGGGGCCGCTCTACCCGGTGAGCGCCTATCTGATGAAGCACCCCCCGGTTCAGGTGCCCGATTCCGTCGCGAGCCTGATGATCGAGGAATTCATCGCGGGCGACCTGCGCGCGAGCGATCAGGTCGAGTTCAACGGAAACGGCCTGCCCGCCCGCTACGACCACAAATAACTCCTGCGCATCGGAACATGAAACCCCCGGGTTTGACGCCCGGGGGTTTATTTTTGTTTGACTTGAGCTGCGCTTCAACCGCCGCCGTAGGTCTCTCCCGCGCGCTCGGAAAGCTCGATCCGCACGTCCTCGGGGCCTCTGATATAGGCTGTCGTCCTGCCGCCCATGCCCGAGGGGGAGGGGTCGCGGATGAAGTCCGCGCCCGCCGCCTTCATTTGCGCCGCGAGTCCGTGGATATCGTCCACGGCGAAGGAGAAGTGGTCGAGGCCCATCACGGCGTCCTCGTGGTTCTCCCCGATGCGCTCGCCCGGGCGCACGCCTCTCAAGAAAAGCCTCGCTTCACCGACCCGCACGACGGCGTTGGGCGCGCCGTGGAAATTCTCCTCGCGGTAGATGACCTCGCCGCCGAATATCTTCTCGAAAAAGGCGGCCATCCCCTCCAAGTCCTTGCAAATAATGTGCACGTGATCGAATGATAATTGCATTTGCTCCCCCTTTGCGTGAACGGCTGAAACCCCGGCTTTGAATTCGGGGCCAATGTCGCCCGTAAGGCGGCGTGCGGTCAATCGCTCCCATCGTGTAGAATGATGCGCCTGAAAAGGAGGTGCGCATGGCTGGAACCCGGAAAGTGCCCACAAGCTGGAAGACGGGGCTTCAGCGCATGGCCCCGGGCGTCTACGCCTACATCCAGGCGGGCGGGCTGAACGTCTCGAACGCAGGCCTCATCGTGGGGGACGATGAGGCGCTCGTCGTCGACGCGCTCTACGTGCGCCCCATGACGCAGGCCTTTCAGGAGGCCATCCTCAAAGCGACCAGAAAGCCGGTGCGCAAGGTCGTCTGCACCCACCACCATGCGGATCACACCTTGGGCCTCATCTGGTTCGATAACGATATCCCCGTCATCGCACACCGCTACATGCGCGAGCGGATGGTGGAAACGGGCCTCGACCTCGCGCACTACCGGGGCGTGAACCCCGAATATGCCTCGGAACTCAAAAGGCTCAAACAGCGCTTTCCCGACGTCATCTACGAGGGGGGCATGACGCTCCGCCTGGGCAAGCGCGTCGTGGAACTCCACCACCTGGGCCACGCGCATTCGAAAGGCGACACGGTCGTCTATCTGCCCGAAGAGCGTGTTCTCTTCACCGGTGACATCTGCTTTCACTACGTCACGCCCGCCACCTTCGACGCCCACGTCGGCGGGTGGATACGGGTCGCGGAGAAGATACTCAAAACCTTCCCCGTCGAGACGGTCGTTCCGGGCCACGGGCCGCCGGGGGACAAGAGTGCACTCGAGAAAACCCTGGGCTACCTTCGGCTCGTGCGCCGGGAGGCGCGAAAGCGTTTCAAGGAGGGAATCCCCGCCAGACGCGCCGCGCGCGAGATTCCCTTAGGGATTTATGCCGAGTGGATGAAGCCCGACCGCGTCGAACAGGCCGTGATGAAGCTCTACAACGAGTTCAAGGGGAGGGGCGAGCAGGGGATATCGCTCCACGACGCAAGGGGAGGTTGAAGAGGACGCCATGCCCGAAAACTACGACCAAAGGCGCAGCCGCTGCATGCTCGATCAGTCCTCGAACACGCAAAACCCCGTCCATTTGATCTTACGAAGCCCCTATGCGCTGAATACAGGCTATGCAGGGGAGCACGAAGACGTGCGCGCCCTGCTCGACGCCTATAACGCCCTCGCCGCACAGGATGACCCCGCCGCGGACGCCCGCGAAGCCCTGGCGCGGAAAGCCGACGCGCTCTCCTCGCGCTACGCCGCCGCGCACATGTCAGCCCTCGCCGAACACCTGGGTTTTCTCGCCGAATTCCTGCGGGGCGGCTACCCCATTCGGCCCGTGATGGATGCGGCGGAGCTTGAGGAGATTGGGTAGTTCAGTCTTATGGTTGGTGACTTTTAAGAGTCCCAGTCGATAGCGCTGAATTCTTTTAGAAGTTTTTCACCATGCTCGGGGTTTAAGTTGTCTATGTGTGCAATTTTGCCCCGAAGCTGCTCCTTTATTTTTTTGATCGGCTCTTTACAAATATTTCTTGGGCCATGAACTTTGAGTTGATGGAGTTCCGCGCGTATTGCTTTCCTGTATTTTTTTGAGGCGCTTACTTTTTGATTGACAACTGCTCCAGTGACGAATTGTTGTTGGTTGTTACCTATGAATTCATTTTTATCAGTGTTTGGTATGAAGCCACTTTGCCTAGCAATTTTCTCGAAAGTATTGGCTTCTTTTTGAATATTACGCGGGCCTGACATTGTTACATCGTCAACCCAAGTAGTAGCGGTTGCACGACGCTTTTTAGCCAGTGAAACAATTCTTGCATTGAAACTATTGCAGTCTCTTGCAAATGCAGCTACTAAATTCGCAAGCATAGTACTTGTGGGTGCTCCTTGTGGAACTCTTCCTTTATATGTTGTTAGTTTGGTGAGAACCCTAGCCACATCAGGGGAGCATCCAATGGAGCAAAATCGATCGTAGACTTGCTGATGAGAAATATTCGAAAAGTAATTTTCTAAATCGAATTTGGCAACTAAATTTTTCCCAACGTGTTTTTGAGCATTGTCTTTTAATCGTTTGCCTCGAATACCACCCATTGCAGATTTATGGACGAGGGTCCTTTGCAATAAACGCTTGTTAATCGTCGATTGTATCCATTTTAATCTATTGCCAGGGACATCTATTGGTCTTGCTCCTCCAGATTTCTTTGGTTCTTCTCGCGACCGGTACATCAAGTGTGCTGAGTTCGAAATCTCGTTTATGATTTCTTCTTTTACACCTAGAAGGCGTGACAAATCTTTCAAAGTCCGTAAATTCCAGGATGATTTTAGATTAGGCTGTTTATCCTGTAACATTTTCACTTCTTCTGCCTATTAGTATTTCTTTGAGAAGTATTTCCATCTTGTCACGCAATTCTTTTTCCTCCATATTTTCTTGCTTGTCTAAGGCTAGCCATAAAAAATACCCAAGAGGAATATCGAAACTAGAGGCAAACTTTTTCAAGAATGATAAGCTCGGTTCTTTGTGATTGTTTTCGACCAAAGACAAATAGTTTTGGGTAATCTCCAGCTTTTTTGCCATAGCGGACTGGTTTATACCTGCAGCTACTCTAATTACTTTTAGTGTGTTGCCTAATTTGTTTTCCATGCTTTCAATAACTCGCAATTGTAAATTGCGGAAAATAAGTAACGAATGAGGGACTTCATAAGATAGCTTATCGTGTCAGTTGCTTCTCTAGCGATTTTATCCAGTTCTTTTTTGGGAAATGGATTCGTTCGCTTTTTTTGCAACTGACGCTCAAGCTGCTTGAGACGACAACGAACTACCTTTGAAGTCCCCGCCATAAGAGGGTCGTTTTGTTGCCGAAGTAGCTTATAAGCGACTTTGATAACATCTTTTACGGCCCTCTCAAGGCCCACCTTCGAGTTACCGATTTTATCCATTTATTTTTTCTCCTATGGATAAAGTTGTCGGGCGGAGATTTTGGTGTTTAAATTTTCTTCATCTAATCACCTCCTTTGTCCTTTGTTTGTTTCTGATTAGAAACTGGCGGGATCTACCGTAAGACCCCCTCATTCGCTAGTTCGCCTATAATGTTCATTAATAGTGCGAACGCCCTCTCCATACATTTTTCATTTTGTGAGTGACCGATAACCCAATGCCCGATGCTTCTGTAAATAGGAAACCTAAGGTCTTGGATTCGCTGCATAGATGGGAAATCACAGTGCCGGAATTTTCACACTGGATTTTAGGCATAGCCTAAATTTCAAGCACAAGCATCCAGAAAAGCCGAATGCTTGGAGAGGTGTCGGATAGAAGTCTAAACACCAAACTCGAAGATGGATTGTCAAAGAACATACAGGGCGAATCACCCTGCTGCAATATTTCTAACTATGAGTCAAATAATTATTATTGTCAAGCAAAATATTTTGAATTTATGTGAAAAGCGAAAAACCCCCGAGGCTCATGCCCCGGGGGTGTCTTTTTGCTGGGTTTTGTTAGTTCACCACGTCCGCTTCCTTGCCCGCTTCTCTCCCATCAGCCCCCGTTGACGGAGGCCGTAGCGGGGGCTTCGGTGAGGCCGCAGAAGAACTCGTAGTCGATGAGCTCGGTGATGGAGGGGCTGTCTCCGCACACCGGGCAGGCGGGGTCGCGCCTGATCTTGAGCGTCCTGAACTGCGATTTGAGCGCGTCGTACATCAGGAGTTTGCCGATAAGCGGTTCGCCGAAGCCCACGATGAGCTTGGCCGTCTCCGTCGCCTGGATGGAGCCCATCGTGCCGCAAAGCGCGCCGAGCACGCCCGCGTCCTGGCAGGAGGGCACCATGCCGGGCGGCGGCGGTTCGGGATAGAGGCAGCGGTAGCAGGGGCCGCCCTTGGCGGGATGGTAGACGGTGGCCTGGCCCTCGAACTTGAAGATAGAGGCGTCGACGATGGGCTTTCCGAGAAAGACAGCCGCGTCGTTCACGAGGTAGCGGGTCGGGAAATTGTCCGCCCCGTTCACGATGACGTCGTAGTCTTTCAGGATATCGAGCGCGTTGTCGCGGTTGATTCTATCTTCGTGCGCGATGACGTTCACGTCGGGGTTCAGCGCGGTGAAGGTGGCGGCCGCGCTCTCGACCTTGGAGGTGCCCACGCGATCGTTCGTGTGGACGATCTGGCGCTGCAGGTTGCTCATGTCCACGACGTCCATATCCACGATGCCGATGTTGCCCACGCCCATGGCCGTCAGATACAGCCCGGTGGGAGAACCCAGCCCGCCCGCGCCTATCAGGACGACCTTGGCGTCCAGGAGTTTGGCCTGGCCTTTTTCCCCGATCTGGGAGAGCAAGAAGTGGCGGCTGTAGCGGTTCAGCTGCTCGGCGCTCATTTGCTTGTCCACCTGGACGGGAAAACCGAGATCCTTCCACTTGCCGTAACCGCCCGCCATGGATTTCACGTTCTGATAACCCATGGACTGGAGCACCTGGCCCGCGAGCAGCGAGCGCACGCCGCCCGCGCAATAGGCGACGATGGGCGTCTTTCTGTCGGGGACGACCTGCTCGATCTTGAGTTCCAGGAATCCGCGGCTCACGTGCTCCGCACCCGGCAGGTAGCCGCCCCGGAACTCATCCGGTTCGCGCACGTCAATGAGCGCCACCTCGGCGCCGGTATCGACGGCGTACTTCACTTCCTCCGCCGTGATCTCAGGAACATCGCCCCGCGCGTCCTCGAGCAGGTCCCGTCCTGTTTTCGACATTTCTTGATCTCCTTTGCTCCCAGCGTTCGCTGAAAAGGGATATGGGATAGATAATCGTAAGTTATCGGCACTTCAGAGCGCGCAGTGCCCGCCCCGCAATTCTTTCGAATACTAAACTAATTTACTCAAGAATAGCAAGCCTGATTCTTGAAACATCGAAATCGAGTCATTATCCGGAAAAAAGCGCCAAGCGCCATGCCGCAAGAGACGCGCCCACGACAGCTTGTGGAATCAACAGCACGACAAACGCTCACTCTTCGTTGTTGAAAAAGTCCGCCCAAGCTCCTGCAAGTAGAGGGTTTGTAGCGGACAGGCCCCGTGCCTGTCCGAGGTCCCCGTGTCTGTCCCTGCGAAGCGTAGTCACGGGGATGAACATATCCGATGCGGGCGGCCACAAAACCTCATCCTGAGTAGGCGCGCAAGCGCCGTATCGAAGGATGGAGGGGCGCATCTCTGCAGCGGGCGCGAATTTCGCCCTTCGATAAGCGGCTTCGCCGCTACTCAGGGTGAGGCGGAGCGGCGGGCCACGCAGGACGAGGAGGGGGGTTGCGCCGCATCGGGCTTTTTCAACAACCCCTCTTCGCGCTAATCCATCCCCGCGCCTTTTTCGAAAAACTCCAGAATGGCGTTCTGGTCCGCGTCGCCGTGGCCCAGGGCCGCTGCGCCCATGTAGACCTGCCGCGCCATCGTGCCCAGCGGAATCGGCGTCCCGACGCCGTCGGCCATCGCCGCGATGATGCGCAGATCCTTGAGCATCAGGTTCACCGTGAAGGTGGGCGTGTAGTCCTTGGCGATCATGGGCGAGGCCTTGTATTCGAGGATTTTGGGGATGACGCTCGCTTTCAGGAACTCGACCATCAGTTCGGGGTCGAGGCCTCCCTTCGTCCCCATGGTGAGCGCCTCGGCGATGGCGGAGATGTGAATCGAGAAGATGTGGTTCGTCACCAGCTTCATCTGGAGGCCCGCGCCGTTCGCGCCGAAGTAGTGGATCGAGGCGCTGAAGGCCTCCAGAACGTCGCGGTGGGCTTCGAGCGAGGCCTCATCGCCCCCCGCCATGATGGCGAGGGTGCCCGCCCTCGCGTGGGGCACGCTCCCGCTCACGGGGGTATCCAGAAACCGGACGCCTTGTTTTTCCGCTTCCGCCGCCAACTCCTGGCTCCCCTCGACCGTGAGGGTGGACAGGTCGAAACAGACCGCGCCTTCCGTAGCCGTCGTGAGCGCGCCGGTCTCTCCCAGATATGCTTCTCTCGCGTGCTCGACTTCGGGCACCGAACTGCAGATGACCTCGGCCCCCGTGGCGGCTTCCGCCGCCGTCTCGAAGACGGTAAGGCCGGCCGATGCCGCCCGCTCGCGTGCGGCGGGGACGGGGTCGAAGCCACGAACCTCGAAGCCCGCCTTCACCAGATTTTCCGACATGCCCGAGCCCATGTTGCCGAGGCCCAGAAAAGCAACCACTTTCGCCATTTCTAATCACTCCTAAATGTAATGCGCCATTGCTGAGTGTCCATGCTTGCGAGCCAATGGACTGGGAGGGGACAGGCCCATCCCTCATGAAATCAGGAGAGGCGCCCCCCGTCTCGTGTGGGGTATTTGCCTGCCCCTATGAAAATGATTTTTTCTGCGGCTTCATTCCCGCGGCGTTCAGGAAAGCCTCGAAAACGGCGTTCAAGTCCGCGTGTTCGAACCCGAGCGCCATGGCGGAGGTATGCTGCTGCCGCGCGGCGGCGCCAATGGGAACGGGAACGCCCAGATCGTTCGCTTCGTTCATGCTGATTCCCATGTCCTTGTAGCTGAGTCCCAGGTTCCCTATGACATTGGAATAATCGCGCGCCGCCATCTCCGGGCCTTTGTAGTGGATCAGGTCCGGAATCACGCTCCCTTGCAGGAATTTCATCATTTTCCGGGCCGTGAGTCCCGCCTTCACCCCGAATGCGAGTCCCTCGGCCATGCCGGCGTGCTGGATGAAGACGATGTGGTTCGATACCAGCTTCATGAGCAGGCCGTTTCCGGATTTCCCCATGTATGTGACCGACTTGCTGAAGGCGTCGAGCACGTCACGGTGTTCCTTGAGCGCAGCCTCGTCTCCGCCCACGATGGCGGAGACTCCCTTTTGCTCCAGGTGCGGAACGCTTCCGAGCACGGGAGCGTCCAGAAACGCGATTCTCTTCTTCCTGGCTTCTGCGGCGATCTCTTTTGCGAGGACGACGCTGCTCGTCGAAAGCTCGAAGCATACCGCGCCGCGCCGCATGGTCTTGAGCGCGCCGCCTTTGCCCAGGTAGACGTCTCTCACGATGTCGGTCTTGGGGAGCGAACTGCAAACCACGTCAGCGCCCTTGACGGCCGCCGCGACGGTTTTCGCGGTTTTGGCGCCGTTTTTCTTCGCGGCGGAGGCAGCCCTTGGCACGGGGTCGTAGCCGGTGACGTCGAAGCCCGCATCAACCAGGTGTTTCGCCATCAACCCGCCCATTCGGCCAAGGCCCAGGAACGCGATTTTTTTCGTTGCCTTGCGCGCCATATCTTCAAAATCCTGAAATTTCATCTGCCATGCTTAATGCCCACACCATGAAACCGACTTGAGGCATCCCTCCAAAATCAGGACAGGCGTCTCCGATGCAAGCATGTACATCCGTTTGCCCCTGTAAAATTATTTTCTCTTCGGCCTCGTTCCCATGGCGTTCAGGAACGACTCGAAAACCGCGTTGAAGTCCGCATCTTCGAGGCCGAGCGCCATGGCGGAGGTGTATTGCTGCCGCGCGGCGGCGCCCAGGGGTACGGGGGCGCCCAAGTCGTTCGCCTCGTTGATGCTGAGTCCCAAATCCTTGAAGCTGATCCCCAGGTTCGCGATGACGTCGGAATAATCACGCGCCGCCATCGTGGTGCCCTTGTAATGTATCAACAGGGGGATCACGCTGCCTTGTAAGAATTTCATCATCTTGGGAGCCGTCAGCCCCGCCTTCATCCCGAAGGCGAGACCCTCGGCCATGCCGGAGTGGTGGATGTTCAGGATGTGGTTCGTCACCAGTTTCATGATCAGGCCGTTGCCGGATTTCCCCATATAGGTGACCGACTTGCTGAAGGCGTCGAGCACGTCGCGGTGTTCCTTGAGCGCGGTCTGGTCTCCGCCCACGATGGCGGCCACTTCCTTGCGCTCCAGGTGCGGAATGCTCCCGCTGACGGGAGCGTCCAGAAAGGCGATTCCCTTTTTCTTCGCCGCCTCCCCGATCTCCTTCGCCAGGCTGACGGTGCTGGTCGAAAGCTCAAAGCAGACGGCGCCGCGCCGCGCCGTCTCGAGCACGCCCCTGGGGCCGAGGTAGACGTCCCTCACAACGGCGGGCGAGGGAAGCGAACTGCAAACCACGTCGGCGCCCTTCACCGCCGCCGCGACGGTTCTGGCGGTTTTGGCGCCGTTTTTCTTCGCAGTAGCGATGGCTTTCGCCGAGGGATCGTAGCCCGTGACCGGGAAGCCGGCGTCGACCTGGTGCTTCGTCATCAATCCGCCCATGCGGCCCAGACCCAGGAATGCGATTTTTTTCGTTGCCTTGCGCGCCATGTTTCTCTCCTATCTTTCGATCCCGAGCAGTTTCAGGGGATTTTCCACGAGTATTTTTTCCCGGACGCTCTCATCCGGCGCCCAGTCGAGCAGTTGATCCAGCAAGTCGCCGTCGTTGGGCATCGGAATCTTGCAGACGGGATGCGGCCAGTCCGTGCCCCAGATGACGCGCTCGGGCGCCGCTTCGATGAGAGCGCGGGCGATGGGGTCGACGTCCGAGTAGGGGGTCTGCTTCAGGCCCGTGATGCGGTATGTGCCAGTGAGCTTCACCCAGGTTCTGCCCTCTTTGAGCAAGCCCATGAATTCCTGGAGTGGGCCTAAACCCTCGCCCGCCGGGACGTAGCCCATGTGCCCGAAAACGCTGTGGACGGGCAGGGCGGAGAAGGTTTTCCTGAGAGCTTGGAACTCATGCACGTGGATCAGAAACTCCAGGTGCCAGCCCATGTCCACGATGCGCTCGCCCATCGCCTGAACGTCCGCGAACGAATCGAAGGGATTCCCGCCCTTGTCCGCCAGGTTGATGCGCAGGCCGCGAACGCCCGCCTCGTGAAGGCGCGTCAACTCCGCCTCGCTCACCTCCCTGCCCACGGAGGCCACGCCCATAAGCCGCCCGCCGGAGCGGGCCATGGCGTCGAGCATGGCGGTGTTGTCGATCCCGTAGACGCTCGGCTGGGTGAGGACGCCGCGCGCCACGCCGAGCGTGCGGTGGAGGGTTTCGTACGCATCGAGTGAGGCGTCGGGAGGCGTGTAGCCCCTTCGGGGGGAGTAGGCGTACTTGCTCTCGGGACCGAAGATGTGTCCGTGGGTATCCCAGGCGCCGGAGGGTAGCTCGAAGCAGGGCGCTCTGGGCTGGGGATCGGGCGGCGGGCAGGGGAGCATATCCGGCATTCAGTTTCCCTCTAGTGGAGGTCGCCCTCGCGGCCATAGAGCTTGTGGCGAGGCCGGCCCGCCAGGATCTCCGCCTTTCCCCAGTCCGTGACGGCGCGAAAGGCATCGCTCCTGATGAAGGCCATGAAGTCTTCCTGCGCCTCCCACTCCGAGAGGATGGTGTAGGAATTGGGATTTTTCACCTGCTGATACAGAAGGCTCTGCACGTGGCCGGCCTGTCCTTCGAGGGCGCCGGCCACGGCCTCGAATTTCTCCTCGAACTCTTTCTCCTTGCCCGGCAGCACTTCGTAATACATCCCTACGGTGATCATGTTCCGCTCCTTGCAAGACGCCGGTGGGGTACTAGAGGTATTCGCGCTCCCACGTCTGGATTTCCGAGATGCCCAGGGCGTCGTTGTATTCCTGAAAAGTGGCCATCATCTCGCGCGCCGAGCGCGTGGAGCCTTCTTCCTTCAAGATGCGCAGCACGTCGTTCACCGCTTTCAGGTACGTGCAGCGCACGATGCCCGGGTAGATGATGACGCCGAAACCGAGTTCGCCGAGTTCATCCACGCTGAGGGCCGCCTCGCGCCTCGATTCATCCAGCGTGGTGACGTGGGGCGGGGGAACCTCGGCTCCGATTTGTCTCAGTTCCTCCTCGGTGCCTTCCACCTCGATAAAGGTGAGGTCGGCTCCCGCCTCCTTATAGGCGACCGCCCGGCGGATCGCCTCGTCCAGCCCATGGTCGGCGGCGGCGTCCGTGCGGGCGAGGATGAGGAAATCCTCGCTCTCCCGAGCATCGAGAGCCGCTTTCAGCTTGCCGAGCTGTTCTTCCAGCGAGATGACGGGGATCGAGCCGGGCAGGAAGCCGCACTTTTTGGGGGTCACCTGATCCTCGATCTGGATGCAGGCGACGCCCGCCGATTCGAGTTCGCGGACGGTGCGGATCATGTTCACGGCGTTGCCGTAGCCGGTGTCGGCGTCCGCGATGAGGGGAATCGAAGTCGCCTGAACGACGTTCCGGCAAACGTCGGCCACCTCGCGCAGCGTCATGAAGCCCACGTCGGGCTTGCCGAGGAGCGCCGCCGATGCGCCGTTGCCCGTCAGATAGTTCACCTCGAACCCCGCCTGCTCCACCATGCGCGCGCTGAAGGCGTCGATGCAGGCGGGAGCGAGCACGGGCCGGTTCTCTTCCAGAAGCGCCCGGAGGCGCGCACCACGATCGTTCATGGCGTTATCCCTCGAGTAAGTGGAGAGCAAGTTATTCGGAAGTTCTCCCACCACCGGCCCCGTGTCAAGCGAGCCTTGTGTTCCGCGTGATCCCGGGGTTAGAGTAGGTCTTGCCTCCACGAGAAACACAAGGTTCATATTCCATGCCGATAAAACGCTCTCCTCGAGCCGAGTCCGAAGAGATGGCGGCCCTCGCCCGCGCCGTCGAGCGTTCGCTGGCCGAAGGCTGCGCCGGTCTCTATCACCTCAGCACGCCGCTGGGTCGCGCCAATTACCTGCGCAAAGCGGATACCGTGAAACACCTGAATCCTGGTGGCGGCAGGCTGCTGGATTGGGGATGCGGCTACGGGCAAATGTCTTATCTTTTGAGAAACCGGGGTTTCGAAGTCATTTCCTATACCATCGAGGCGGAAGAACCCTCTCCCTGGAACTCCTTTCTGCGCGAGCAGAACCTGAATGTCGTTTACGGCGAAGACCCCGTACGGCTTCCCTTCGAGGACGAGTCGTTCGACGTCGTTTTGTCCTGCGGCGTTCTGGAGCACGTGGAAGACGAAAGCGGCTCGCTCACGGAAATTCGGCGCATCTTGCGCCCCGAGGGGTTGCTCATCGTGATGATGCTTCCCAACGAATGGAGCTATGCGGAGTTCATGGCGAGAAACGTCTTCCGCGCGAGCGATCACGAGCGGCTCTATTCCATGGAAAAAATGTGTCGACTCCTCTCCACGTTCGGGTTCGAAGCGGTCGAGACTTGGTACTCGAATATTCTGCCCAGGAATTTCACCCCTTTGCCGGATAGATTCAGGCAATTGCTGGGAGCGCATCCGCATATATGGCTTGGGGCCGAGGCCTGGCTCTCCAAGATTCCTCCCGTCTGTTGGTTCAGCGGGGTCGTTGAAGGCGTTTTTGTGCGCGTGTAGCGAGGATAGATGGAAAGGCGGGCTCGGCCTATGGAACGCTTCAACCATCGTGGGTGGGAGTCTTGACTGCCTGAAAGATGCCGCATGCGTCTTGCGCTTTTCCTGAGAGGCCGCTTTACTGGAATATCTGCGCTCACAGGACCCACCAGTTTTCTGGAATGAGAGCGAACGGAAATTCCAGGGTTTCCGAAATATAGCAGTTGGAAAACGGGCATGACGCGAGGCATGCGCTATAGACACGAGTGGGTCATCATGCGCGTTTTGGTCATTTCCCGTTTCTGCGCGTCGCCGGTTTATCGGGAGAAACTCGCCGCGCTCGCCCGGCGGCCCGGCCTGGAAGTTTCTCTGCTCGCGCCTGCGGCGTGGAAAGAAGGCGCGCGGTTGCTCACCTGCCGTGAGGGCATAGAGGACGGCTACCGGATTTTCACCGGCTTTCTCGTTTTCAACGGCAGGGTGGGCGGACACGTCTACGGCAGTGGACTATGGAAGGCGCTGAAGGAAGCGCGGCCCGATATCGTCCACATGGAGGAGGAATCCTACAGCTTCGTCGCGGCGCAGGTGATGCTTTACTTGTCCGTGTTGAAGACGCGACCGAAGCTCATGGTCAACAACTCGGAGAATTTCGATATCGCTCTCCCCTGGCGTTCCCGCGTTATCGAAAAACAAGCTTTTCGCCGCGCGGATGCGCTTTTGGTCTTTGCCCGTACCGCCCGGGAGAGGCTGTTGCGTCTCGGCGCGCCCCCCGAAAAAGTGCGAACGCTGCCCCAGTTCGGGCTGGACCCCCAGCTTTTCCGTCCCCCAAGACCGGGTGAGCGCGGCGATGTTTTCTGCGTCGGGTACCTCGGGAGGCTCGTTTATTCGAAAGGAGTAGACGTTCTCCTGAGAGCGCTTGCCGGCCTTTCGGGGGAGTGGAGAGCGCAGATCGTGGGGGATGGAGCCGAGCGCGCAACGCTCGAGCGGCAGGCGCGGTCCCTCGGGATCGGGGAACGGGTGGAATTCCTGGGCCGGGTCGATAACGCCGACGTGCCCGGCTGTTTGCGTGGCTGGCATGCGCTGGCGCTGCCGTCAAGAACGACCGCGCACTGGAGGGAGCAGTTCGGCCGGGTGCTGATCGAGGCGCTGGCCTGCGGCGTGGTTCCCGTTGGAGCGGCCACGGGTGAAATCACGCACGTCATTGGAACGGAGGGATTCGTATTCCCGGAAGATAGCGTGGAGACTCTCCGAAATATCCTCCAGAAGCTGAAAAACGAACCCGGTGAGTGCAAGCGGCTGGCGGATGCGGGCCGCAAAAGAGTGTTAGAGGAATTCACCTGGGATGTGCTGGCGGATAAGGCGCATCGTCTTTATGAGGATATCTTGCGGTCTTGAGCGGATAGCGCATGGACGTGGTGGAGCGGATGGCGTTGTATATTTCCTGTAATTGGAGAGGGGAATTTCCGCCAAAGGGCGAAGCGCGCTATATTCTGTATTAGCTGCGAAGTCGAACATTTTGAGAGCGCAACATGAACAGGTGGGAAAAAGTAGGAATGCGCGAATCACCCGATGATGCGGCGAGTTTTTTCGATGAGGCTCGCCTGCGTGTGCCTCCCAAATCCGCTACGCCCTCGTTGAGAGAGGCGCTCGGGCCGGAGCGGGGCCGCAAACTTTCCGTATTCGAGCGCGGCTATCACTATAAGAGATTTCCGGCGCGATGGGCGTTTCGCGCGGTCGACCTGCTGGGGGAGACCTTTTTTCGCAAGACGAGGGAACAGCCCCAGGCCATTCGCCGCGTTCTCTTGATGCGCCCCGACCATATCGGCGACGTCGTCTGCACGCTGCCCGCCATCCATGCCCTTCGCGCGAGCCTGCCGGAGGCGCAAATCGACCTCCTCATTCGCTCATCTGCCCGCTCCTTGTTCTGGAATATGGACGAAGAATTGGGCGGAGTGGATTTCCTCGTATTCAACGCGTCCTGGCGCGACAGGTCGAAGAGGAAGAAATTCGGTTTTCTCTCGATGAATCGCCTGAGGCGGTTGCTTAGGTTGAGAGCCGAGGAAATCGGCGGATCCTACGATCTGGCGGTGGATTTTGCGGGCGATTTTCAATCGATTATCGCAGCCAGGCTTGCGGGAGTGCGCTATCTGGTGGGGCGCGGAATCAGGGGGTTCGGCTTCGGGCTGGACGTGGAGGCCGAGGAATTCCCAAAACGCCATCAGGTGGAATTTAATCTGGATATGCTCGAACATGCGGGGCTGGGTCCGTTCGAGACGAAAAATCCCGCTCTGACGCTTTCGGAAGAAGAGCTTGCCGAGGGGCGAGCGTGCATCGCCTCCCTGACGGAGGACACCTCAGGCTCATTCATCGGAATTCACCCGGGCGCCGGAGGAAGGGAAAGGATATGGAGCCCGAAACTCTATGGGGAGTTGATCAGCCGGGTCGTCTCGACTCTTCCCGCTCGGGTCCTGTTGCTGGGCGGGCCGGATGATCGGCAGGTCGTCGATGAGACGCTCAAATCCATGAAGGGTGTCCGCGTCCGGGGCACGATTATTGACATGTGCGAGAAGGTTCAGCATCTCCGTTCGCTCATGGGGGTGATGAAGGCCTGCCGCTTGTTCATCGGCAACGACTCGGGTCCCACCCATATCGCCGCGGCGCTCGGCCTTCCCGTGATTTGCATCTTCCAGGGCCCGGCCGAGCCGAGCGTATGGGGGCCGCGTGGCCCGAATGTGTTGGTGTTGCGAAAAAGTCCCTCATCCATAGGCGATACTCACAAGGACAAAGAGAACCAGGAACTCGAGCGCGTCTACGAGGCGGTGAAGAGATGCGTATAGGCGTTGACGCCCGGATGATATCGATGGGCGGCATCGGCACCTATTTAAGAAGCTTGCTCGCCGGGCTGGACAGGCGCGATGACGATGTGGAATACGTCGTGTTCCTGCATGAAAAGGATATGGATTACTGCACAGGTCTGGGTAGTAACTTCAGTCGAGTGGTTTGTGCGGCGCCTCCGTATTCGCTCACCGAGCAGGTGAGGCTGCCCCGGCTCTTGGGGCGCGCGCGCCTGGACCTGATCCACCATCCGCATTATTTCACGCCTTTTTTCGGCAAGACGCCCATGGTGGCGACTGTTCATGATTTGATCCATCAGTTATTTCCGGCGCTTTGTCCCTCGCCACTGCATTGGCGCGTCTCCAAATGGATGATTGCGAGAACGGCGCGTCGGGCGCGTGTTGTTCTCGCCGTTTCCGAACACACGAAAAAAGATATCGTGGAGCACGTGGGCGTCGCGGAGGAAAAGATACGCGTCACGCACAACGCCCTGCCGCCCGGCTGGGAGGAGGGGCGCGCGCCCAGGCCCGAAGCTCTGGAAAAGATCGGCGATGCGCCTTATTTCCTGTACGTGGGAAACCACAAACGCCACAAGAACATTCAGCTTTTGCTCGATGCCTTTGCGGATTTGAGGAAGGAGGCGAATGGAGTTCGCCTCGTCATGACGGGTGAGCGGGAGAGTCTTGATGGCGTTTTGCGCTTTTTGAAGCTGGGTGAGGAGGTGGTGTTTCTGGGGCAGATGCCTCAGGAAGCGCTCCCCGGCATCTATCGGCCCGCGCGGGCGCTGGTATTCCCCTCCCATTACGAGGGTTTCGGCTATCCTCCCCTGGAGGCCATGGCGTGCGGTGTGCCGCCGATTGTTTCGGACGCGGCGGCCCTGCCCGAGGTGGTCGGCGATGCCGGCCTCATCGTTCCCCGGGGAGATAAGGATGCCTTGCGAAACGCCATGCTGCGCATCTTGAGGGAGCCGGAGCTCAGAGACGCCCTTGCTGAAAAGTCGAAAGAGCGGGCGCGCTTTTTTCATTGGGAAAAACTCGCCGCCGAAACGCTGCGCGCCTACCGTGACGCCCTTTCGTGTTCGCCCGGCCGGATTTCCGCTACACCATCCGTCTCCAGACGGTGAGACCTCAGGAGCAGACATGCGGGTAGCGATCGTGCACGACTGGCTCACGGGCATGAGAGGCGGGGAGAAATGCCTCGAGGTGTTTTGCGAGATATACCCGGAGGCGGATATCTTCACGCTGTTTCACATTCCGGGTTCGGTATCGGACACCATCGAGCGTCATCGCATCCATGCCAGCCCCTTGCAGCGGATTCCCGGCGCCGGGCGCCGCTATCGCTACATGCTGCCCCTCATGCCGACGGCCGTGCGGATGTTCTCGCTCGGAGAGTACGATTTCATCCTCTCCAGTTCGCATTGCGTCGCTAAAGGAGCGAGGGGAAGTTATGAGACGTATCATCTCAGCTATTGCCATACGCCGATGCGCTACGCCTGGAGCGGGTATGAGGATTATCTCTCGTGCTTGGGTGGCGCGGCCAGATGGTTCTTTCCCCGCCTCGTCGAGTACCTGAGAAGGTGGGACAACGAGGCCAACAAGGGAGTGCATGATTTTATCGCCAACAGCCATACGGTGGCGGACCGCATACGCCGCTATTACGGCAGGCAGGCGGAGGTGCTCTACCCGCCGGTGGATACCGGGTTCTACCGCTCCCGAAACGAGCGCGTCTCGGATTATTACCTCATGGTCACGGCGTTCGCGCCATACAAGCGCGTCGATGCGGCGGTCGAGGCGTTCGGGCGGCTGGGCCGTCCGCTCAAGGTGGTTGGAGAGGGTCAGGATTTCGAGCGCGTCCGGGCGTTGGGAAAACCGAACGTGGAGTTCCTGGGCCATCAGGATGATGAAACCATCCGCGAGCTTTACGCCGGTTGCCGCGCCTTCATCCTGCCGGGAGAGGAGGACTTCGGCATCACCCCGCTCGAGGCGCAGGCATGCGGTCGGCCGGTTATCGCCCTGGGCGCGGGCGGCGCACTCGAGACTGTCGTGAGCGTGAATGCGGATGAATATGAAGCGCCGCAGGGCTTCATCCCCTGGGATGGTGCGGGGGATGGGGAAGCGGAGCCTACGGGAATGTTTTTCTCCCGTTCTGAGCCGACGCATATCGAAGATGCCGTCGTGGCTTTCGAGAAAATGGAAAAACGGTTCTCCCCTGAGGCCTCGCGCAGACAGGCGGAGCGATTCGCTCGCGAGAATTTCAAGGAAGCGGCGAGGGAGCGATTTTGGCAAAGTTGGCTGAATCACCGCGAGCGTCTTGAAAATCTGGATGAAAAATAAGGAGCAATACCGCTAGAAGAAGGCTATCCGAAAGAGCCTTCCACGAGGGATTTCAGGCCGGACCCGACAAGGAACATCATGTCGTGTTGCGCAAATACGGCCAATTGAATGCGTTATTTCTCTTTTGTGGTGATGCAATAGCGCTGATTTCAGCCTGGTTCGCAGCGTATTGGCTGCGTTTCGTCGTGGAGATAATTCCCGTTTCTTTCGGGTATCCCGATTTCAGTGTTTATTTCGTTTCACTTTTCGTGATACTGCTCATTTGGCTTATCGCATCTGGTATGTCGCGTTTGTATCATTACCGGGCCGGACTCAATAGCACCCGAGAAGTCATTCGCCTCACGAGCACGTTGGCCTGGACAATTCTGTTGTTCACTTTCTTCACGTTTTTCTATCGCAGACAAAGCTACAGCCGTTTATTGATCGTTGTTTTCATGTGTCTGGCGCCTGTTTTTCTTTTCTCGGCTCGGCGTTTGGTTTGGTCCATCATTCGGCGGTTGAGACGGCGTGGCATGGATATGCGACGCATTCTCATCGCGGGAACAACGCCTCTCGCCCGAAGAATCGCCGCTCATCTGGAGACGTATCGAAATCTTGGTTTTCAGGTTGTGGGACACCTCTGCGAAGCAGATGGCGAAGAGGGCACGCCCGTGCTCGGGAAACTGGGCGAGGTGCGCGAAGTCGTGGCGCGAGAGAGAATCCATGAAGTCTACGTGGCGCTTCCCCCGAATTCGTACGCCGCGCAGGAGGAATTGCTGAGCGCTCTGGCGGACTCGAGCGTTGACGTCCGCCTGGTGCCCGATATTATCGATCACATGCGGCTGAACGCCGGGATTGAGGATCTCGATGGTTTGCCTGTGATCCTGTTGTCGCAAACGCCTCTTCTGGGCTGGAATCGGTGGATGAAGGTGGTGGTGGATTATTCTCTGGGAGCCCTGGCGTTGCTCGTTCTTGGACCGCTCATGATAGCTATCTCGCTCGTCGTGAAATGGACGAGCCGGGGTCCCGTTTTGTATCACCAGGAGAGAATGGGCCTGGACGGCGTGCGGTTTCGCATGTACAAGTTTCGCTCCATGAAGGTGGATGCGGAAGCGGAATCAGGCGCGGTCTGGACGATGGACAAGGATGAGCGGCGCACCCGTTTCGGCGCTTTCCTCAGAAAGACGAGTCTCGATGAGTTGCCGCAGTTGTTCAACGTGTTGCGCGGTGAAATGAGCCTCGTGGGTCCAAGGCCCGAGCGTCCGGTTTTCGTGGAGAAATTCCGCGCGTCCGTTCCCGATTACATGCTGCGTCACAAGATGAAATCCGGAATAACGGGCTGGGCGCAGGTGAATGGATGGCGCGGAAACACGTCGATAGAAAAAAGAATCGAATTCGATTTACACTATATCGAGAACTGGTCCTTGGGTTTTGACATCAAGATCTTATGGCTCACCCTCTGGAAGGGACTGATAAACAAAAATGCGTATTAGACGGCGTCATGGGTGGAGAGAATGAGCGGCATCCGGATCATCGCCGTCATACCTGCCCGTTGGGACTCCACGCGTTTTCCGGGAAAGCCGCTGACTTTATTGTGCGGGCATCCCATGATTGAATATGTGTACAGACGCGCGTCGAGGTCGGCGCTGGTCGACTACGTCTGCATCGCCACCGATGATGAGCGAGTCGCCGATGCGGTGCGCGGGTTCGGCGGAAACGTGCGGATGACGCGCGATGACCACGCCAGCGGAACGGACAGGGTGGCCGAGGTCGCCGCCGGAGAAGATGCGGACGTGGTCGTCAATATACAGGGGGACGAACCCCTGATTCATCCTGATGACATCGACGCCGGCATCCGGCCTTTGATCGATGAATGCGGATTGGAAATGTCGACCCTGGCGGTGGCCTTCGTTTCGCCCGAGGAATTTCTGGACCCGAACGCCGTGAAGGTGGCGAGAAGTGAGAACGGGAATGCGCTTTATTTTTCCCGGGCTCCCATACCATATTCGAGGGATGTTCTTTCCGGAGAGGACAAGGCGTATGAGAAAATCCTGGAAAACTGGGAGAAGATATCTCCAAAACCGTTGAAACATCTTGGATTTTACGCTTTCAGAAAGGAAAGTCTGTTGCGATTTACCGGGCTGGGGCCATCCCCGCTGGAGGAATTGGAGCGATTGGAGCAGCTTCGCGCGCTTGAGGATGGGTTGGCGATTCGTGTTGTGGAGATCAGTAGAGATGCGGTAGGAGTGGACCGACCCGAGGATCGGGAGCGTCTACTGGGAGATGAAGCTATGCGCAGTGCGCTCGAGGAGGAAAAGGGCAGGTGGCCAAGTATATCTTCGTAACGGGAGGTGTTTTGAGCTCTCTGGGCAAGGGTCTCGCTTCCGCATCCATCGGCGCCCTCCTGGAAGCCCGTGGCCTGCGGGTGAACATTCAGAAGCTGGACCCCTACCTGAACATCGATCCGGGAACGATGAGTCCTTTCCAGCACGGAGAAGTGTTCGTGACCGACGACGGAGCCGAGACGGACCTCGATTTGGGCCATTATGAACGCTTCACTCATGCGCGGATGAGAAAAGAGAACAACTACACAGCCGGCCGCATCTACTACAACGTCATCACGAAAGAGCGCGTAGGCGATTATCTGGGCGGGACCGTCCAGGTGATCCCCCATATTACCGATGAAATCAAACGCTGCATCCGCCACGTGGATAATGGTGAGGACGTCGTGATTTGCGAGATCGGAGGAACGGTGGGCGACATCGAGAGCCTCCCCTTTTTAGAGGCGATCCGCCAGTTTCGATTCGACCACGAACCCGGGCACGTCATTCACATCCACGTGACGCTGGTGCCCTACATCAAGACTTCCGAGGAATTGAAGACCAAGCCGACGCAGCACTCCGTCATGAAGCTGCGCGAAATCGGTATTCAGCCGGATATCCTGTTGTGCAGAACGGAAATGCCTCTCGAAGAGGACGTGAAGCGGAAGATTTCCTTGTTCTGCAACGTGCCTCCCAGCGCCGTGATCACGGCGATTGACGTGGACTGCATCTATGAGGTTCCCTTGAAGTTCAACGAAGAGGGACTCGACCGGATTGTGGTGGATTTGCTCAAACTCGACAAAGCGCGGCAAATGCCCGAACTGAGCGTCTGGGAGGAGATCTCCCGCAAGGAGAGAGAACCCAAAATCAGCTGTAATATCGCCATCGTCGGGAAATACGTGGACCTCAAGGAGTCTTACAAGTCCTTGTCCGAAGCCTTGAGTCACGCGGGCTTCGGAAACGACGTTCAGGTGAACCTGCAGTATGTGGACAGCGAGGAGATAGAAAAGCGCGACAGCGCGCCGCTGCTCTCGCAGGCGCACGGAATCCTGATTCCGGGAGGATTCGGCGAGCGGGGAATAGAGGGCAAAATCGCCGCCGTGCAGTATGCGCGCGAGCGACTGGTTCCTTTTTTCGGCATTTGTTTGGGGATGCAGTGCGCGATCGTTGAGTATTCGAGAAACATCTGCGGTCTGGAAGCGGCGAACAGTTCGGAGTTCTCGAACGAGACGCCTCATCCAGTGGTGGCCCTCATGCCGGATCAGGAGGGCGTGAAGATGGGGGGCACAATGAGGCTTGGCGCCTACCCCGGGATATTAATGCCCGGTTCCCTGGCGTCGGAAATATATGGCGGGGCGGCGCAATTCGAGGAGCGGCACCGGCATCGATACGAGGTGAACAATTCTTACCGCGAGGCTCTGGAAGAAAGCGGGCTTCGCTTCAGCGGTCTTTCTCCGGATGAGAATCTGGTGGAGATGATAGAGCTGCCGGGGCATCCCTATTTCATCGGATGCCAGTTCCACCCCGAATTCAAGAGCGCGCCCTACGCCCCGCATCCCCTGTTTCACGGGTTCATCGCCGCCGCTAAAAAGGCGAGCGGAGAGTTGTTCCCCTGATGCGTCCTCTCATGCCGTTCATACGGCATGAAATCTGGAAAAGATAACAATGGCGGAAAAAATAGTAAGAATCGGTGATGTGGCCTTCGGAGAGCAGGGGGCGATATGCGTCATCGCAGGACCTTGTGTGATCGAAAGCGAAGAATTGACCAGAAAATGTGCTGAAAAAGTAAGGGAAGCGACTGAAAAATGCGGTATCGGAGGTGTATTCAAGGCCTCGTATGACAAGGCGAATCGCAGCTCGGGCAAGTCTCCGCGTGGCCCCGGCATCGATAAGGGCTTGCGCATACTCGATATGGTAAGACGCGAAACCGGTCTTCCCGTGATGTCGGACGTCCATAGTCCCGAGGAGGCCAAACGCGCGGCGCAGGTGCTGGATGCGGTTCAGATTCCCGCCTTCTTGTGCCGCCAGACGGACCTCCTCGATGCCGCGGGGAGAACGGGAAAGCCCGTAAACGTGAAAAAAGGGCAGTTCATGGCGCCCGAGGACATGAAAAACGTCGTAGCAAAGCTCGAGGAAGCGGGTTGCCGGCAGATACTTCTTACCGAAAGAGGGACCAGTTTCGGCTACCATAATCTGGTATCCGACATGCGTTCGCTCGTGAAGATGCGCGAATCGGGATATCCCGTCGTTTTCGATGCGACGCACAGCGTTCAGTCGCCGGGCGGACTCGGGGATTGCTCGGGAGGGGATAGAAGCATGGTTCCTCACCTCGCCCGCGCCGCGGCGGGCGTGGGTGTCGATGCTTTTTTTCTTGAATGCCACCCCATGCCGGATGAGGCATTATCCGATGGGCCCAACATGATGGACATCGAAGAGCTTCATCCTCTTCTCATCTCCCTGCAGGCGATAGATTCTGGACGTCTCAGCGCACAATAGTTTTTCGGGAAGTCTTTTCATCACTACATCATCGGTTTCACTCCTCTTCTTTTCGCTCCATGTCGCGCCTGCGGCGGCGGGCTCAGCCCACGGCATTTCCAATGATCGATGAAGCCGGGATATTTCAGATTTCCTGTGGTGGCGGACCCCGGGTTTGTCGGCAAAAATCAGTTGGTGCAACTTTTCGACATTTTGGTAATATATTGCTTCGTTGTTGTGTGATTGAAAATTTGTCATTCACAATTTCATGAGAAGGATCCATGCAACAACAACGCCTCTATTCGGGTCCTCGGTCGAATCTCTCTTTCATAGGTGTGAATGTGCGCTTGGAAGGCTCGCTGCATTTCGCGGGCAATGTTCTCGTGCAAGGCGAGTTCAAAGGAGAGATCCGTGGTGATGGGCACCTGGAGATTGCCGAGACGGGAAGGGCCGAGGGTGATATCCACACGAAAGAACTGGTGAATCACGGCCATACGACAGGCTGTATATGTGTGGAAAATCGCGTTGAATTAAATGCCGGATGCTATCACCAAGGCAATGTGAAGGCCCCCAAAATACATATTGATCCGGAAGCAAAGTTCGAGGGCAGAATGATGATGCCCGGCGCCGTTCCGACTCCTGCGACTAAACCGTGGATTTCGAAAAGGCGCCTTCAGATTGCAGCTGTGTTGGTGCTGTTTTTGGCTGCTGGTTTTGCCTCCACGGCGATTTCTCGTGAATCTCCGGATTATTTTCGCACTATCTGGAAGCGCCTCGATGCCGTTTGGGAAGCGAGGGTTGGTGAGTGGCTGCAGTCCGGCGAGCCGAAAAACCCGAAACTCAGGCTCGAAGAACAACAAAGAAGATATATGGCAGAGGCGGCTCGCTATGAAAGTAAAGGTGAGTTCGATAAAGCCGTAACCAGTCTGAGAAAAGCGTTGAAATTAAAGGGGAGCCGCCAGAGTGTGGCCAGGTACCGCTTGGCGAAAATTCTGGCGCAGCAAAATCATTCCCGGGAGGCCATACGTGAAATACAATCTTTGCTCCAACGCACTCCGGGGCATATAGAAGGCATGATTTTACTTGGCGATTTGTATGTTCAAAACGGGCAGTTTCCCAAAGCGGTGGAAATGTTCAGAGAAGCTTATCTGCGTGAACCCGAGGACATCGTCTTGAAAAGACGTCTCCAAATTGTTGAATCGCGTGTCAGAGCGGTTCAGCCTGAATTGGCCGCGCCTGCGAAAGAGACATTGGACCCGATCCAGGTTTTAATTAATGCGGAGCGTTTCATATCCGGCAAGGATCCGGCGAGGGCTGTCAACCTGCTGAGAGGCGCCATCGAAAAAACACCGGACAATGCGAGGTTCCATTTCTGGCTGGGCGCCGCTCTGGTTCAAATGAACCGAAGGAACGAAGCAATTCGTGCTTATGAAAAAGTCGTTTCGTTGTCGCCCGACTGGCTGGATGGTTATATACGCTTGGGCGCTCTTTTGGAATCTCAAAACCGGGACAAAGATGCGATCGCACTCTATGAAAAGGCGGGCCGACTGGACTTGAACGACATCGAGATGAAAATTCGCATCGCAAATCTTCATAAGTCGAGGAAACGGAAAAAGATCGCTCACAAAATACTTCTGGACTTGTTGGAGAAGCACCCCCGCTCGTCCCGCGTTTTGGTGGAACTTGGTGTTTTTCTTTGGGAAAACAAGCAACCGAAAGAGTCGAAGAAGATGTTCATGCAGGTGCTCGAAATCGACAAGAATTCAGCACCGGCATTGAATCGTTTGGCATGGTTTCACAGGAGGGATAAAGACAGTTTGGAGCACGGCATTAAACTTTCAAAGCGCTCGCTGGAAATTCAGCCCGATACGCCGGCGTATCTCGATACCTTGGCGGAGTTGTATTATCGCAACGGAGAATCGGTGAAGGCGCTCCCGCTCATTCAAAGGGCGATTGAATTAGAGCCTGGAAATCGCTATTTTCGTCTACAATTGGAAAAATTCAAGAGAGCGAGCCGCAAATGATTGCCGGAAACGTTCGGATGGATGTTTGTATCTGCCATGCCTTGATGGTTTTGAGCAATTGAGCACTTCTTCGGCGTGAATGAAAGTGTTGTATGCCATGAGCGCAAGTAAATGACAGGAAGGGAAGGGGAAGCGTGATTCATCCCGCCCCGTTAGTGTCGCCACTCTTAGTTTGGAGGACTGAACAATGGGTATTCTGACAATCTCAAGAGAGCTTGGTAGCGGTGGTGATGCTATTGGGAAGAAAGTTGCTGCAGAATTGGGATGGACCCTTTTGGATAATGATGGATTTGCGGATGCCGCACAATCGTATGGTTATGTTCGAGACGAACTCGAGCAGGTGGATGAGAGGAAGCCCGGTTTGATAGATCGTTTTTTCCGGGACAGGCAACTCGTATATCTCGATATCATGCGCGCCATCGTATATGAATCGGCTTTGAAAAATAATTTCGTCATATTGGGCCGTGGCTCTCATATACTCCTGGAGGGAATCGAGGGAATATTTCGGGCGCGCATCGTGGCGCCCCGGGATTATCGCCAACGAACACTGGTGAAGAACGAGGGGATTACGCCATCAATGGCGGAGCAGTTCATACGCCATAACGATGATGAAAGAATGGCGTATACGCGGCATTTCTTTGATGTCCGATGGGGAGAACCGAGTCACTTTGATATCACATTGAATACCGGGTTGTTCAATGAAGACATGTCTGTAAGTTTACTGGTGAACATATTGCAAAGCGGAAAATTTTCACAATCTGAGCCATCAGAATCTCAAAAGCTCCAGAATCTGGCTTTTGCGCAGAAAATCAAAGCGATGATCATGACGGATGAGCGAATCGATGCGAGTGGCATTGTCGTAGAGTGTCTCGAACCAGGGCAGCTATTCTTGCATGGGCGTGTCAATAGCGATGAAGAAAAAGAATTGGCTGAATCAATTGCCAGAGGATATACTGGAGTTGTCGAGCTGAACAGCGAACTGGTCGTGATGCCACCTATCGAGGGATGGTATCCGGTATGAATCGGAGGCTTGGTCGAACGATCAAATCACTGGGCGAGAGGCATCTCAAATTACGCATGGTGTTTATTTGCGGTCTGATGGCTGTGTTATCTGGTTGCAGCTTCGTGGTGATGCAAACTGATTACCAGGAGGACAAGGAGCAAAGCCAAAAGGAAGTCAGTGCGATCCGCAGCCAGCTTCTTGCGCACACGCAAATTTTGGCGAATCATGGCAAGTCGTTGAACGAGTTCAAACTGCAGCTTCGTGATACGGTATCGAATGTCGAGAAAGCGGTGAAGGGATTAAAGGCGAAGCCCGCTCAGGCGATGGTTTCTCCAAAGCCGGAACACAAGAAAGAATCCACGGCAAAGGCTGCCAATCAAAGCGAAATGCGCGCGGGCACCAGATATATCCGCCGTACATACCGGGGGCTGTTTCTGAGTTATGCGGGAGGCTATGACAAGCCGCGCGGCTCTCGATATCCCTTCCAACTCAAGCCCGGAACGCGTGTATCCGTTATTTCCGGCGATCAGCGTGGTTTCACCCGGGTGGAGGTGAAATCCGGTCGCTGGGAAGGAAAGAGAATGTGGGTGCGCACACGCTGGCTCACGGAACAGGCTCCGAACCACAAAGGCGGCAAAAGTTGATGCTATAGTTTCTTGAGTCCCTCGCTGAGGTCATCTCGTAAAACCTCAAAATCTTCGAGTCCCACGGAATATCGAATCAACCCTGCGGAAATGCCCCGGTTCTCGGCGCCTTCTATCCCGATGTCCGCATACGCCATTTTTACGTGATGCTCCACTTGGCTCTCCGTGCCGCCGAAGCCCGGGGCGAGCACAGGAATTTGAAGGGCGTTCACCAACTCGTCGGCTCTTCCGTCGTTGCCATTAAGCTCAAAGCTGACTATCCCGCCGAACGCGGACATATACTGGACGGCTCGCTGATGATCCGGGTGGGACTCGAGGCCGGGGTAGTGAACGCGGGAGACCCTGGGGTGGCCCTCGAGAAATTCGGCCAGTTGGAGAGCCGTGGCGCTGATGCGCTGAACGCGCAATTCGAGCGTTTTGAGTCCCCGCTCCACGAGGAACGCATCTTGAGGCCCGAGAATCGAACCCAGTAGTGCTTGTTGTTCGCGCAGGGCGTCGATGATGTTCAAGCTCCCTGAAACCACGCCCGCCACGACATCGTTGTGCCCGCCGATGTATTTCGTTGCGCTTTGAATTGCCAAATCGGCCCCGTGCTCCAGCGGACGAAACAGAGCGGGAGTTGCGATGGTCGAATCAACGATAAACCTGGCTCTTCTTTGCCTGGCCCATTCGGCCATTCTCTCGATATCCGGTATGCGGAGCGTGGGGTTGGAGGGAATTTCCGCGAACAGCACGCGTACCGTCCCGTCCGTCAGGGCTTCCAGGGATTCCGCCGTATTTTCCGCCAGAATATCGACGCATACACCGTAGCGGTTGAGGAGACCCTCTGCGATGTCCCTCGTATGTCTATAGCTCTCCTGGGGGATGACGATTCGCGCCTTCGGAGCCAGGAGCGAGAGAAATACCGAGGAGACGGCCGCCATGCCGCTGGCGTAGAGTAGAGAGGCTTCCGCGCCCTCCATGAGGGCCAGCCTGCGTTCGGCGGCTTCGTTCGTCGGGTTTCCGTATCGCGTATAGAAAAACGCGTCCGCCTCGCCGCTGTGGAAGGCTTCCAGCTCGTCCGGGTTGTCGAAGGTGAACGTCGCAGTCTGGAAGATAGGCGGCGCGAGCGACTTTTTCGCCTGTTTTCGCTCGTCTCTTCTCATGTTTTTCGACAATGAACTCATCTCCTGTTTCATGAGTAGAGCGAAACAATGAAAACCGAACGGACGCTACCCTACGGACAATGCGCCGAGTTTCTTCTCAATGGCATCTTGAACCATGTTGATGTCTTCAGGAAGTTCGATGGGAGTGTTGGCGAATCGGCTGTCGATGCCCGGAATCGCTTTTTGGTGATAATTGACCTTGAATTCGGTGAACTTCAGCCCATGAGCCGTAGAGATGACGACCACCCGGTCTTGAGGGTTGATTTCTCCGCGCGCGATGATTTTTTCGAGAGCAGCCAATGCCACGCCGGTCTGTGGGCAGTTGTACATTCCGGTTCTGTCCGCGCGGGCGGCGGCGTTCGCTAATTCTTCCTCGCTCGCCTGCTCCACGGAACCCTCGAATGCTTTCAGGGTACTGATGGCCCTTTCGATACTCACCGGATTCCCGATTTGGATGGCCGTCGCCAGCGTCGGTTCGGCCTCTATGGGTTGGAATTCCCGGAACCCGGTCATGAAACTTCTGTACAGGGGATTGGCCTTTTCCGTCTGGGCGCAGACGATGCGGGGCAGTTTGTCGATAAGACCCAAATCTCGCATCTGCATGAAACCCTTGCCCAGCGCGCTCACGTTTCCCAGGTTTCCGCCTGGAATGATGATGAGGTCGGGAACCTCCCAGTCGAACTGCTGAACGAGTTCTATGCTGATGGTTTTCTGCCCCTCGATCCGAAGCGAATTCATACTGTTGGCGAGGTATATTCCCTGCTCCTCGCACACTTGTTTCACGATCCGCATGCAACCGTCGAAATCCGTGTCGATGGCGAGCACCACGGCGCCGTTCGTGATGGGTTGAATGAGCTGCGCCATCGAAACCTTTTCTCGCGGCAGAAAAACGATGGCGGGGATATCGGCCGCCGCGGCGTACGCGGCCAATGCGGCGGAGGTATCGCCCGTCGATGCGCAGGCGACGGCGCGAAGTTTTTTCCCGTCGGCTATCATCTGCTGCGCGGCGGAGACGAGAACCGTCATGCCGAGGTCCTTGAAAGAGCCGGTGTGGCTGTTTCCGCATTGCTTGATCCACAATTCACCGATTCCGAGTTCTCGACCCAGACGGTTCGCCCAGAAAAGGTTCGTCCCCCCTTCGTAGAACGAGATGATGTTCTCATCGTCTATCAGCGGGCAGACCCACTCTTTCTTGCCCCAAACGCCGCTGCCGTACGGCCAAATATTGCGCTGGTAGCGATCGTCGAACAGATGACGCCACTCCGACGCGCTTCGCATGCGCAGGGTTTCCAGATCGTGGGTGACGTCGAGGAGGCTCTCACATTCACGGCACCGATAAATGGAGTCGAAAATGGAGTATGTCGCCTCGCATTCAGGGTTTATGCATTGGAACCAGCAGTTGCAGTCCATCTCTTCACCAAAAGTAAACGGCGAAGCCCGGCCTCGCCCGAAAGAGCAAGAATTATTGCAAAGGCTTCTCCTGGTGGCAAATTCGCACGTTCATTTCACGGTGTGGGGTTTTCGGACTCCATTCATTCCGTGCTACGTCGTGGCCACTTGCGGGACGCGGACTTCTCTTTCGTTGATGAAAGAGACGAGCACGGCCGCCTGGAGACAAAGGTAGGCCGCCAGTGCGAATGCGAGGTTGTAGCTGCCCGTCACGTCATAGATGTATCCGCTCAGCCAGGCGCTCAGGCCCGAGCCGAGCTGGTGGCTGAACGTGATGAGCCCGAAGAGAATCGCCACGTTCCTGGAGCCGAAGAAATCCCCCGTCAACGCCGAGGTGAGCGGGACGGTCGCGATCCAGGAGAGGCCGATCATCATCGGCGTGGCCCATACGGTGAAATCGTTCTTGAAGAAGATAAAAAGGATGAACCCGAGCCCCCGGAAGGCGTAGATCAGGCTCAAGGGGATTTTCCGTCCGATTTTGTCCGAAAGCGGACCGACGGCCAGAACGCCCACGGTGTTGAGTCCGCCGCCCAGGGCGAAGGACGTGGCCGCGACGGCCGCGGAAAAGCCTACGTCCGTCGCAAACGGCACCCAGTGGACGGAGACGACCGTTACGGTGAAGCCGCAGGTGAAAAAGCTCGTGAGCAGGAGGACGAACGGCATCTTTGGAAGGCACTGCACCCAGTGTACATCGTAGGGGACGACCATCTTGACGCCGTTGCCGGACGTGGGCGCGCTCGGGGGGACGTCCCTGGACGTGGGCGCGTTTTTGATGAGGAGGATCGATATGGGCATCAGGGTGAACACGAAAATGACGCCGATGACGAACGAGGTCATTCTCCAGTCCAGATAGCCGATCATATACGCGAAGACGGGAAGCAAAATGAGCTGGCCCATGCTCGAGCCTGCGCTGATGATGGACATGCCCAGCCCCCGCCTGTCCGGGAACCAGTTCGACACCAGGGGGGTGAAGGCGGTCACGCTGTTGCCGATTCCTCCTATTCCCAGCAAAATGCCGAAAAACAGATAGACGCCCCACAGGGAGTCGACATAGTAGATTCCCAGCATGGCGATGGTCGTCAACGCCGAGCCCCAGATGATGACCGTTTTGGGGTCCCAGCGGCGCATCATGAGCCCGCCCAATGGTTGTGACGCGCCGTAGAGAATCAGGCAAAGAGAAAAGGGGAGAGACAAGGAAGCGCGGCTGATGTTGAAATCCGCAATCATCGGTTTCAAGAAAAGACCGAATGAATTTCTGGTCGCCAGACCCAAAAACATCATGGAGAAACAACCGGCCAGAATGTACCAGCCGTAATATATTTTCTTCGGGGAAGCGTTTGTGCTCACGGGCGCCTCTATATTTCTTCGGTGTGGGTGGCTTTCATTTGGGCTGCATCTTATAACAATCACAGTTGAAAGACACGCGTTACGAGTGCATTTTTTGAACCGTTCCTAATGCCTTTCAGAATATGGTAGAGATATTGGTGAATAACGAGGAGGGTTTGCTTTGGAAGCGCCGAAATTTGTTGTTCCCCATCCAGGACCCGAAACCCGCAAGGAACTTGAACGTCTCAGGAAAGCGGAGAGCCGCGCCGCCCTCAGCTTCGGGATGAGCCCCGAAACCGTCGTGGTCGAGCGCGCGCGAGGGGCGGTGATCGAAGACGTCGACGGCAATTTGTTTCTGGATTTCGTCGCCGGTTTCGGATCCCTGAACGCGGGTCATTGCCATCCCAAAGTCGTCTCGGCGATGCAGAGACAAGCGGAGCAGGTCCATCAGGCCATGTCGCTGGGCTCGAAGGTGCGGAACGAATTTCTGGATAAAGTCCTCTCCCTGCATTCGGGTGCAACTCCTAAGAGCATGATCCTCGGCACCTCGGGCAGCGAAGCGGCCGAGATCGCTCTCAAGATGGCCCGCCGGGCGACGGGGCGCGATGAGATCGTCGCCTTCACGGGCGCGTTCCACGGCAGAACCCTGGGGGCCGTGGCCCTGATGGGCAGGAAAAACCAGCGCGAAGGACTCGGGACGCTCGTTCCGGGGGTTCATCACGTTCCCTATCCATACCCCTATCGTAACCCCTTCGGTGATGGCCCGGAGAAATGCGCCGAGGGGACGATTCGCTACATCAATGAATTTCTCGAGAATCCCGTGAGCGGCTGGGGCGATGTGGCGGCCGTCATCATCGAGCCGGTTCAGGGAAACGGCGGCATGATTCCGGCGCCCATCGGGTTTTTGAAGGAGCTTCGCGAGGTATGTGACCGTCACGGAGTATTGCTCATCATCGATGAGGTGATGAGCGGGTTTTGCCGCACGGGAAAGATGTTCGCCTACCAGTATGAAGAGGTCGAACCCGATCTGGTCGTGATGGGAAAATCGATTTCGGGCGGATTGCCTCTTGCCGCCTGCGTTGCGAAAAAAGAAATCGCGGATGCTTCGAATCCCGGAACCGAGAGCAGCACCTACGCCGGAAACGTCATGGCGTGCGCCGCCGGCCTGGCTTCCATCGAGGTGTATGAAGAGGAGAACCTCTCCGAACGCTCCCTGGAGATGGGTTCTTATTTCCTGAGAAGGCTGGAGGAGCTGTCGGAGCGCCATTCCATCGTCGGCGAGGTTCGCGGGCGCGGGTTGATGATAGCGGCCGAGTTGGTTTCCGACCGGGCGACGCGCGAACCCTTGAGCGTCGCCAAGAAGGCGAGTGACATGGCCTTGAAAAAGGGCCTTCTCATCTATCCGGGTGGACACCACGGGAACGTCCTCGCGTTTTTGCCTCCCCTAATTATCGACGAGGCCCAGGTCGATACGGCCGTCGGCATCCTGGATGAGGTGTTGCTCGAATTGGATGAATAACGGCCTGGTGCATGGGGCGATACCAACGTACCACTTTGTGTTAAGATGCGCCCAATGTTCCAGCCGCTTTTGAGGTATGGGATGCGAAGGAAGCTTTACAAACGAATCCATTTGGCGGTTCTGCTCGCTCTGGTGACGGTCGGTGCGATGCTGACCATCTACCATGCCACCGCCGCGCAGAAGACGCCTCCCGTCGTCGTGCTGGACGTGGCGGACGCCATATCGCCCGGCACTTCGGAGTACATCACGTTCGGCATCGAAGAAGCTTCCAGGAGGGGGGCGCAGCTTCTCGTTGTTCGCCTCGATACCCCCGGCGGTCTGGTTACCAGCACGCGCGACATCGTGAAGGCGATTTTCGGCGCGGGCGTTCCCGTGGCGGTATACGTCGCTCCGGGAGGGGCGCGGGCCGCCTCCGCCGGCACGTTCATCACCATGTCGGCCCACATCGCCGCCATGGCGCCGGGCACGAACATCGGCGCCGCTTCGCCCGTATCGGGCGGGGGGAAGCAGATTCAGGGCGATATGCGCAAAAAGGCGATGAACGACGTGGCTGCCTTCGCGCGGGCGGTGGCCTCGCGCACCGGGCGCAACATCGAATGGGCGGAGAGCGCGGTCCGCGAGGCGATATCCGTGGATGAGGCCGAAGCCCTGAAGCAAAAGGTCATCGACCTGGTGGCGGCGGACGTGCGCTCCCTTCTGCTGGCGGTCGACGGGAAAAAGATAAAACTCGCGAGCGGCGACACCGTCACCCTCTCGACCAGGGGCGCCGCGCAAATCGTGCTCGAGCGAAGCTGGCGCCAGAAAGTGCTCACCCTCTTGAGCGACCCCAACATCGCCTACATCCTGATGCTTCTGGGGATGTACGGGCTGTTCTTCGAGCTTTCGAATCCAGGCTCCATCCTGCCCGGCGTGGTGGGGGCCATCAGCCTGCTCCTGGCGCTGTATGCGCTCAAGGTCCTGCCGGTGAACTACGTGGGGCTTCTCTTGATGGGACTTGCCGTCATCATGTTTCTCCTGGAGATCCAGGTGGTCAGCTACGGGGGTCTGACCATCGGCGGAATCATCGCCATGACGCTCGGCTCGGTCATGCTCATCGATTCGCCGGACCCCTACCTGCAAATCAGCCTGAAGGTGATCCTGCCCGCGGTCGCCGGAACGGCCTTTTTCTTCGTCTGGCTCGTGGGAATGGGCTTTCGCGCCCAGCGGGTGCGGCCGGTCTCGGGTTCGGAGGGAATGCTCGACCAGTCCGGCGTCGTGAGCGCATTATCCGGGGAAGGGTCGCCGGCCCAGGTTCGGGTGCACGGCGAGATATGGATGGCGGACTCGGGCGAACCCCTGGAAGTCGGGGACAAAGTCCGCGTGGTCTCTGTGGAGGGCCTCAGACTCCGCGTCGAGAAGGAGGGTGGATAAATGAATTGGAGCTTGATCATCGCCGCCATCATCATCTTGCTGTTCCTGGCGAGCGCCATCCGCGTGCTGAACGAATACGAGCGCGGCGTCATCTTCCGGCTGGGCCGGTTCCACTCCACGAAAGGGCCCGGCCTCATTATCGTGCTTCCGGTGATCGACCGCATGACCCGCGTGGGCCTGCGGCTGGTGACGATGGACGTGCCCCCGCAGGACATCGTCACGAAGGACAACGTGTCGGTGAAGGTGAACGCCGTGGTCTACTTCCGCGTACTGACGCCCGAGCGCGCGATCATCGAGGTGGAGGATTTCCTCTACGCCACGGGCCAGTTGAGCCAGACGACGCTCCGGAGCGTGCTCGGCCAGATGGATTTGGACGATCTGCTCTCCGAGCGCGAGAAGATCAACACCCAGCTCCAGGAGCTTCTCGATCACGCCACCGACCCTTGGGGCATCAAGGTCACCAACGTGGAGCTCAAGCACGTGGACCTTCCCGGCGAGATGCAGCGCGCCATCGCCCGCCAGGCCGAGGCCGAGCGCGAGCGCCGCGCCAAGGTCATCCACGCGGAGGGCGAATACCAGGCGAGCGAGCGGCTGGCAGAGGCCGCCGCCACCATCGCCACGGCCCCGGGCGCGCTCCAGCTCCGCTTCCTGCAGACGCTCTCGGAAGTCGCCACCGAGAACAACTCGACCATCGTCTTCCCCTTGCCGCTCGACCTGCTCAAGCCCTTCGTGGACAGGCAGCCGGACGGGGGTGACGCGCCCAAAGGAGAGATAGAGGCCGGCGGCGCATAGCGCGCAAATGCGGGCTGTTGCGGGGAAATGCGTGGAAGCCTGAAAAACTTTTTTGCCGCCGAATCCGGGTGTATTGCGCCGGGTTTGAAGGCAATTCTTTGTATTACAACCAGTTACATAAGAAACAATTTTCAGGAATTTATCGAAAAACATCGTGAATTTATCCAATTTTATCGAAAATATCATTATTTTCATTTCCATCGCTATCCTTGCATCTATGAGCGCAACTCTTTTCTTCGCGGTGGTTGACTCGAGCGATGAGGGAGTGTCGAACGCGGCAGGAGAGGGTGTGTTCAAAGCCTTCATTCCCACCCCTTGACCTAATTCCATCAGAAAGCCTTCTCTCCCTGCGCGTCAATTCGCCGAGGAACAAACCACTTCCCCGCGCCGAGCGCACGATAGCGGGTTTCGTGATGTCAGGCAGAACGGCAAATGCGGGCAAATGCGAGGCAAAATCGTGGGATGAGGGGTGTGATTTTGTAGGGGCGGCTCGCGAGCCGCCCTTATGGGCGTGCTGCGTTAGGAACTCGCGCTGGCGAGGCTTTGACGTCGCCGCCAATCTCCCTGAGTAACTTTTCACGGCTGGGTTCCGCGCCGAAAACAACGCGCCGCGACAGCCGCAGGTCTTCACCACCATTTGCGATTACAGGCCGCGAGGAGGAGTAACCGACCGCCGTGAGTTTCTTGCGAGCCCAGTCTCCAAGTGCGCTACCGGCGACGAGGCTCAGGCACCGTTCAAGCACAGCCTGCGCACGGCGCTGCGATAAGTCGAGATTCAATACCCAAGCCTTCTGCGGCGTATCCGCGCTGATCCACTCCGAAGAGGAATGGCCTTCAATCCGAATTTCGCCGATATCGGCTTTCGTTTCAGACTTCCTCAGCGTAGCAAGCCAGTGCGGGCAAAAATCTCTTAGAAAGCTCGCCAACTGAGAACGGATTTCGGCCTCGCCCTTGGTGAAGAGCACCTTATCGGGCACTACGATTTTACCCGTGGTTTCGATACGCCCGCCAACTTCGGCAATTTGAGCGCCGAGTTTGGTTTTCAGATCGGTGACAAGCTGTTCTCGCGCACGTTCTTCTTTGACGAGTCGATCCCGGACCCGCGCAGCTTGTGCGCGCAGGTTTCGAATCATTTTTTTTAATCCTTCGTTGCTTGTCGTACCCTTGGGGTCCAGATGCTCCCTCAAATCGAGCGCTTTCGATATCTCATCAGCGCTCTTATCTCGAAGCACATCTTGAAGTGCTGCGACCTTCTCAACCAACTCTCCGGCTTCAGCACGTTCGACCATATCGGCGATCTTCTTCCTCTGCTCCAGTGGCAAACGCACCGAGGCTTCGACGATACGGCGAAGTTGCGAATCTCGCTTCTTCCGTGACTCTAAGATATCTTCATCGTTCGGCTTGGCGGCGTCCTTTAATGCGAGCGCGTCTGCGATCTCATCAACACTTCGTTTTTGAAGCACGTCTTGAAGTGCCGCTACTTTTTCGACCAATTCCCCGGCTTCGGAGAGCGAGACCAAGTTGGAGAGCGTTCTTTTGTGCTCCGGTGGCAGAACCGCCGCTGCCTCGGCGAGGCGGCGGATTTCCGTTTCGTCAACAAGACGGGCGCGGGATTTCAATTGATTAAGTTGGGCAGGCTGAACCGGAACCGCACCCGAGAGAAGCGCCTTGGTTGTCTTCGATATATCGATGTCTTTCTTGCGGAGATCGATTAGCAGTACCCGCAACTCACCCTTATCTTTTGCATCTGCTATGGCCATTTGTTCTTCGGGCGAAAGACGCTCGGTCAATTCACGCGCCTCTTTGTACTCATCATCAATCTCCTGACGCCAGAACACGAGCAGCATCAGCAACACGAAAGCCACGAGCATGAAGGCTTCGGCGACTGTCAAGCCCATGACCGTCCCGCGACGATAGTGGGCCGACGTAAAACCAGAGTACGGATTTTGCACCAAATCGTGATTCCTTCGTCAACGGGAACGCCACCGGCCCCAGAAGCCGTTTCCCCTTCGTGCGTTCTTCAATTCCACTGCCAATTCGCGGGTTGAATTAGCCGCATCGACAACCGTATTTGCGATGTTAATCGCAGCCGGTTCAAGTTCATGCGAAACATGCTTGGCCGCCGCGTCGAGGCTTGCCGACACTGCTTCAAGGCGATCTACGAGTTCTATGAGTGCAGTTTGTATTTTCCCGCTCTCACTAGAGATTCCCGTTGAATCCTCCACGAGCGTCTTGAGAGCTTCGGACTCCTTGTGGGCAAGGTCATAGACGGCCTCGCGCATTTCGGAGACGCGAGCGAGGAGTTTCTCCTGTGAAGCGGCTGCCGAGTTGGAAACTGCACCCGAAATAGCTTGCGTGGCTTCATCGGTCGCTGCGGCTATCGTGTTGCTCATGATTCTCATCTGCTCCTCAACACTTACCGTCAGTATTTGTTTCTGTGCTTCTATGGCCTCCTTAGACGCCCCACGGATTGCATCACGCTGTTCGGAAAGCATTTGTGCGGTCTCTACGGAGAAATGTTTCAGTTCACGAAGGCTCGCCGAAAGATTCGTCCTGAAGTTCCGTACTGCGGCGTGAAGCTCTACCCGGGTTTGACGGTCTAAGGAAGCCATGTCGGGACTCATGCGTATATGGAGAACCCGTAGGATGATCCCGAGGATGGTTGAAGTAAGCGCAACCCCAAAACCGGATATCACATCGCGGATGACTTCAGTTTGCGCCTCGGCACGTACAAGCAGATAAAGCGTACTCGCTAGGCTTACGAGCGTGAGTACGAAACCAAGGTAATAACAATTGTCTCCGATGGTCTCCATTTCGATTCGATACCGTCCGACCCACCGTGCGGCGGCCGCGTAGGCTAGGAGAATGAACGCCGACCAAAGCACAACCAGAAAAGGATCCGTCTCGTAATACTTCAGAATAAAGGTCCCGCCTGTACCCAGAAGGAAGGCGAAGGCAAGTGTCCATTTGTCCATCATTTCGGAACGCGTCACGTCGTATATGTGGTTTGTCTTGGCCGCCATCAAGAACTCACAAGTCGCCGAGCATCCGGCTGCGAACACTGCGCGCGCCCGCCTGATCGAAATAGTTCGCCCAGAAATCTCCCACTTCTGCGGGATCTATCTTCGCTTTGGGGCGCGGCAACCGCAAAATTTGCACATCTACCCCTCGAAGAGTGCGCGCAAGGCGCGCGAAGTCGCGCGAGCGCTGAAATTTCCGCCACGTGTCCCTTCTATAGAAGCTAAAAACCGCACTATGCTGCAAAAGATCCGAGACGATAATCACGCGACGGGGATATTCAGCATCCAAGAAACCGGGCGTTGCGGCGAGCACAGCTTGGAGTGACTCCATGATCGGAGAACGGTCGGCAAGCTCGGCTTTCAGCATTTTTTCGAGATTGACTGCGAACGGCTGCCGGAAATCCTTTTCATATTTTTCGGCGACAAGACGAGGGTTCTCATACAGTTTGTTTGCCGCACTCCCTTCCTGTGGCTTGCAGAGCGCGAAGTCTACGCCCCACTTGCCGGGATCAGGATTGACGGCGCCTACGGCGATAAGCGTGTTCCGGCGCGCCTCAGCAACTTCTTTTTCGAGGATGCTACGCAACCGTGTATGCTGAGTAGAACCGATGCGATCCGTCAGGTCGAGCAGGATGACGAGCCCCGCTCCTGGACCCGTTTTCGGACACAGCGTCGTTTCGTTGTATTCGGGCGGTTTCAGCCACGAGACTGCTATCAAGACGCCAAGACCTAAGACAACCAATAATCCGATGAACAAATATCCTATCAATGAACGGATTGTGCCCCCAGTCCTCCTGCGAGTACGCCTTCGGCGCGAAGCGCCACGGCGGGCCATCAAACCGAAGTCCTGCCGCCGGGCGAAGGCGCAATGTGATGCGGTGCCGCGCCGTCGTCCGTCTCGGTCCCTCCGCCGGATGGGATACTCTCGGGCTTGACCGCAAGCGTGCTGGATTCAATGTCATCAGGCAACTTGAAAGATTCAATAGCTTTCTTGCAAGCCACATAGATGCGGTCAATCGCCTCGGCGATGACTTTGTCGAGTTGCTGTATCGCCGTAGCATCCGCCGGGTTTTGACTCGCTGGCGGTTGCTCGGTTTTGTGCGGCTCGAAATAAAAGTCCTCGGGAAAATGTACTGGAGTCGGCGTTGTTCGTTTTTCTTGGTTGGCATTCCGATAAATGGTCAACAACAGGTTCACCTTTTGATTACATTGCTCCAGAAATGAACGGAGTTGACCGCGAAGCGAGGCCATTTCATTAGACGCGCTTACGGCTTCCGCAATCTGCGCCTTGGCGTTCTCACTCGCCAATTGAAGAGCGTCCACCGCTTCGTCTCTCTTCTCTATTACAGTGCTGATCGCGTCTTCGTTCCTCTGGGCATAGGCATCCCGCGCATTGCGCATTTTTCTCCATACACGCCCGTAGCCGGGATAGGGATCACCCGAGTAGTAAGTCTTCCAGCCAGCGACTATCGCCGCCAATATCCCGACCATACCGAGGATCCACGCATCAATACTCTCCAACCCGAGTGGATTCGACTGGATTCTTTGAATCGCGTGACCTGCGGCTTCGCCCCAAGGTTTTCCGGCTTCTGCGGCATTTCGGAAATGCGCCACGAAAAGGTTAAAGACTGGCACGAAGGCCACGCCGCACAGAAATGCGAGCGCGCCGATGAGTTTCCGGCCAAAGCGGCGATGATTGAAATTTCGGCTTGTCCAGGCCACGATAGCCGCAACGATGATATTGGAGATCGAAATTACGATGGCGGTGGAAACGCCGCCAAGCAAACCAAGTGTATGAGCATTGGCGAAAAATACGCCGTTCAGCACCGACTCTACAACAAGGATGAGCAACGACACGACGAACCATTGAAGAAGTCCTCCACCCTCGTGCGCCGTCCGCCTGAGCCGATTTTCATTGCGGAAGTCTTCGAACTCTTCGCCGACGAGTTGGCGATCGCTTCGTTCGTTCGCGAGGATGCCGTTCCATGTGTTGATCTCCGCCATGAAATTGGTTTCCGCGTCGCCCACGGCGGTTTGAATGTTCGTTGATATTCCGGCGGCCCGCGCGATGCGGTCGGAATACACTTGGGAATGTTCCTGGAAGTTGTTGATGCCCATGTGACGAAATTCAGCAACGTGATCGACGATTTCCTGCTCGATCAGGTCTAAATTCACTTCGTCGGATGCTGGCTGGTTTTTCTCTCCCCGCTTGTTCCCCTCCCTTTCGAGGCGGAGAACGGCGGCGATGCGATCCACATCTATTTCCGGGAAAACTTGACCAGGCGGCGGTGGCTCAGGCCTTCCGCCTCCACCTTTAAACCATCTGAACATATGAGTCCTCTCGGTACGAGATTTCCGGAAAGATTACGCCAAAAAATGGAGAATACCAACCCCATACCCCAATCACACAAACCCCCTCACCCCCAGAAACGCCTCCTCCCGTCTCAAATCCGTCTCGTCGTGTCCGGTAAGAACATTCACGATCAAGAAGTGGGATTGTTTGGGCGTTTTGGGATCGAGAGGGACGCATGTATGCGTCCCCTACATCTGAGACGACGCCGGGGGAGGGGCGGGACGGCGCGGAGGCCATTCCCTGCGGATGAGAATGCGCTTCGGATTACAGGGCGGCTCGCGAGCCGCCCCTACGGGATCATCACGCCGCCGCCTTTCCCTTCTCATCCGTTCTGGATTCCGGCATTCGCCGGAATGACGAACAAAGGCGAAAATCACCGCCCTGAGCAGGGAGCGGTTTCGCAGATAGGCCCCGTGGTTGTCCCTTGTCGCACAGGCGCGGGCGGCCACGGTTGAATTTCTCTTCCTCGGGAAGTCCGACGCCCCTGCGGGTTGTATCTCTCCCGATGCGACGCGGCGGATTGGAGCCGCGCCAGGAAAATGATAGGATTACCTACTCCACGAGGCTCCACTCCAGACCCCACAAAGAAAACCGACGATGCAAAGCATCGAGAGACTCGCGCCGGGATTCCTCCTTTGCGTATCAACGGGAGTCCTGCTTCTCTTCGGGTATGTTGCGATCCGATGTTCGCTGACCGGCATGGAAGCATATGGTTTCCAGACTATTGCGCCCTGGTGGGCTTGGGGTTCATACATTTTCGGTCGTCAGGCGAGGATCACCAGGCCGCATTGGTCGAGTTATGAGGATATATAGCGTATGAACTGGGCATCCGGTGAAATAGTAGGCGCACTCGAAATAGGGGAGTTTGTGAATGCTTCGCCCGATGAAGAAACGGAGGAGTAAACGATGGCCAAAGAACCGATACCACCGCCCTCGAAACGCCTGGTTCGGGTTGGGGACGGCGTATCGTCCAAGCCCAGGAATTTCGCCAAACCCAAACCGCCTCCGGCTCCTCCACCCAAGAAGCGGGCGAATGGATGACTCCATAATCGCCGAGGTGCGGGCTGTGCGGGATGCGCGCGCGGCGCGCTTCGGTTACGACGTGGCGGAGATTTTCCGGGACATTCGGACCATGCAGGACGCATCCGGTTCCGAATACGTCCGCCGTCCCTCGCGCCGCGTCGCCGCCATACCCGACGATTCCCCATCGCCGTAATGCCCGGCGCGGGCGGACACTTTCGAGCTTCTCTTCCTCAGGAAGCTCGACGCCGCTGCAAAACCCTACACCCCCGTCACCCCTCTATACCCGGAATCCACCGGGATTCGGCCCTGGCCACCGTCGCTTCAGCGCGGAGCTTGAGGCCGCCATCGAACGCTTCCGCCGAATGACACTCGGCGTCCGGGAGAGAGTTGAATGAAAACTCCTGAATCAGGAGGCTAGGTCGAGAGCCAGCCGCCGTCGATCGCGAGCGTGTGGCCGGTCACCATCGAGGAGGCGGGGCTCGCGAGGTAGAGGATGCCGCCGGCGATTTCCCCGGGCTCGCCGAGCCGGCCGAGCGGCGTGCGCGCCTCGATCTCGTCCACGAGCTCGGGCCGGCGCCGGCGCAGGTCGGCGCCGAGTTCGGTGTAGAAGAAGGTCGGCGCGATGGCGTTCACCCGGACCCCCCGGCCCGCCCATTCGACGGCGAGCGAGCGGGTCATGTTGACGAGCGCCCCCTTGGTCGCCTGGTAGGGGATGTGGGGAACCATCGCGTTCGCCCGGAACCCCATGATCGAGGCGATCGAGACGATTCGCCCCTCCCCCCGGGCCAGCATGTGCTTCGCCGCCCGGCGCGCGCAGACGAACGGGGCGGTCATGTTGACCTCGACCACCTCGTCCCAGTCCTCGTCGGGAAGCGACTCGGCCGGCCCGGGCCGGATGATGCCGGCGTTGTTGATCAGGATGTGAAGCCCGCCGAACCGCTCGGCCGCCTGGTCGATCACGGCGTCGATGCGCTTGCGGTCGGCGACATCGAGCCGCCAGGACTCGGCGACCCCGCCGGCGTCCCTGATCTCCGCCGTCACCCGCTCGGCCGCCGCCGCATCGATATCGGTGACCGCGACATGCGCCCCCGCGCCGGCAAGCGCGAGCGCGGCGATTCGTCCCAGCCCGCCGCCCGCCCCGGTGACCAGCGCGCTGTCGCCGTCGATGCGGAACAGTTTGTCGATCGAAACCTCCTCGAAGCCCGCCATGGCCGCCTCCCTGAATACCCCTCCGGTCCCGCATCCCCGCGCCGCTCGCCCGCGCGGCCAGGCATAGCGGGACAGCGCCCGTGTACGCCCTCGCAGAAACCGGTGTTTTTCGGACGTTCCCTGCCGGTCTCGCCCCGCGCTGAACGATGGGGCCGTATCGCCTCTCACCCTGACACTTCGGGATCGATTGAGCAAGGAGCAGCCTGGTGAGAGACGGATGTGGCCCATTCGGAGAGTGGGGGTTTAGGGGTTTTGAATGTCAATCTGATGTCAATCCCGACCGAAGGGGGGTGTTGAAAAATCTTCTCGGTTGGAATTGACGATGCGTTTCGTGTGCGCCCGGATTCGGGCGTTGTTACGGAGACTGCTGATGCGGTTCACCACGAAGCCGTCATTCCGGCGAAAGCCGGAATCCATTTTGACTTTTTACCGGGCGGGGTGGCCACGACCTTGTTGTTGCGCGGCGTCCGGATGCAGAATCCAGAGAATTCGCCTTTTGCTTTTGTGTTCGATTCCGATCCTCCCCGCCCAGGCGTAAAAACGTCCGGGCGAAGAGGCGAAAAGGCAAAGGCGAAAATGGATTCCGGCTTTCGCCGGAATGACGGCCAAAACCCGAAACCGGGCGGAGGCGCAGGCGTCACTTCCTCTTCGAGGGACTTTCTCAACACCCCCGACGAGGGAGGGATTGCGGGATCCGGAAACGCATTTGGTCGGATAGCGGTGTTTTCATTGGCGCCAGAAGCCGATCCACATCTTCCCCGACGATTTTTCTCTGGCGCAAACCGCTGCTGGCCTATAATATGCGCCGGAAATCCGTTGAATTGGCGATTTTTTTTCGATTTTTTGGCGAAATGGGTGCCCTTTCATGTCCGATGCTCTCACGCGCTACCGGGAACGCACCTACCCGCCGCCTTATCCGGACGGCTGGTACAGGGTGGCGGCGTCGGGGGAAATCAAGGCGGGAGAAGCGAAGCACGTTCAGTGCGTGGGGGAGCAGATCGCCCTTTTTCGCAGCAAGACGAGCGGCCGGATTGCGGCCGTGGACGCATTCTGCCCGCACCTGGGCGCCAACCTGGCCCACGGCGAGGTAAAGGGGGACCGGCTGCAATGTCCGTTTCACGGCTGGCAGCTGGACGGCGACGGCAGAGTATGCGACCCGCCCCACGCCAAAGACCGGCCTCTCGTCCACCGGCATTGGGAGGCGATCGACTACTACGGCATGGTGATGATTTACCACTCGGCGCGCCAGGGTGCTCAGGCGCCGTACCGGCTGCCGCAGGAGCCGAAGATCGACGAGCGCGAGCTCGTCTACCGCGGCCGCTACGACGCGGGCGAAGTGGACATGCACATCATCGAATTCGCCGAGAACAGCGTCGACTTTCATCATTTTTCAGAGCTCCACGGCACAATGCGCATCCCCTGGACCAACATACAATTGCCCTGGATAAGAATTATCCACGAGCCTTCGTGGTTTCTCGATGACACGCTTGAGCACGTCGCCTATTTCCAGGACGACCCGGCGCTCGAGATAAGGGGCCGGGTGTACGAGAAGACGAGAGCGCGGGCGCTGATCACCTTTCTCGGTCCCGGCAGTATCGTGAAGTTCGAATTCGAAATACCGAAAATCGGCGAAATCACGATGTTCCAGACGCACACCCCCCTCGAGGCGCTCAGGCAACGGGTATCCTTCCGGTGGTTCGCCGCCCGGAAAATTCCGCGGATTCTGATTTCCTACGTGGTCGGGAACTGGATCTCGCAATGGCGGCAGGACGTGGATATCTGGAAAAATAAAATTTACCGGCAACGCCCTTCGGGGGTTGCGGGCGAGGGCCCCCTGGGCAGGATGCGCGAGTGGTACCGGCAGTTCTACCCTGAAGGCCCCGCGGATGACCCGGACAGGGAGACCGGCAATGGCGGCTGACTTTCATAATCCCATTTCCAGGGCGATTCCGCCGGAGGAGATGGCCGAAACGCTCTCGAAGTTCCGCAGCAGCCAGGAGCGCGGCAAGGAAGAATACGCCGCCATGATCAATACGTTCTACGATCTGATCACCGACTTTTACGAGTACGGATGGGGCCAGTCGTTTCACTTCGCGCCCGGGGTGCGCGGCGCGTCCTTCGAGGAAGCCCTCGCCGCGCATCAGTATTTTCTGGGCGAGGGAATCGGCCTGGGGCCGGGCATGAAGGTGCTGGACGTCGGCTGCGGCGTAGGCGGCCCCCAACGCTCGCTCGCCAGGAAGTTCGGCGCGTCGATCGTCGGCCTCAACATCAGCGCGTACCAGGTCGAGAAGTGCGCCGCGTACAACAAAGAAGCCGGCCTGGAGAATCTGTGCAGCGTTTTGCACGGCGATTTCATGAACATTCCGGCGGAAGAGGGGAGCTTCGACGCGGCCTACCATGTCGAGGCCCTGGCTCATGCGCCGGACAAGACGGACGCCTATGCCGAGATATTCCGGGTATTGCGGCCGGGGGCTGTCTTCGCGGGCTACGACTGGTGCGTGACTCCTGCGTATGACGGCGAAAACCCGGCGCATCGAGAAGTCATGCAGCGTATCGAATTCGGCAATGCGCTGCCGGGAATCGCCTCCTTCTCAGACGTCAACGAGGGCTTGCGGGCGGCTGGTTTCGAACACATCGAGGCGCGCGACCGCGCCCCGGACGCCGACCCGCGGACGCCGTGGTACCGGTCGCTGGAGGGGGGCGGCCTGACGCTGAGGGGTCTGCCGAGAACGCGGCTTGGCCGGAAAATCACCACGGCGGCGCTGCGCGTCCTCGAAGGCGTGCGCGCGGTGCCCACCGGGTCGCTTGCGGTACAGGAAGTTTTGAACATTGCGGCCGACAGCCTCGTGGCGGCGGGGCGTCTGGGGATATTTACGCCGATGTACTACCACAAGGCGCGCAAACCGGGATAATCCACAGGGGATGATGGGGGCCAATCGCGACTGATGCGGGGCTGCTGAAAATCCTCATCGCTCGGAATTGACCACCGCCGTCATTCCGGCGGAAGCCGGAATCCATTTTTACGCCTTTTGCCTTTCGTCAGGGTTCCCGCGCATCGGGGGGAATGAAACACCGCTGTGTACTCACCCGCATCCGCAAATGGATTCCGGCTTTCGCCGGAATGACGAACCAAAACCACACCGCCTCATCCTGAGTAGCGGCCCCTCGACTTCGCTCGGGACAGGCTCCGCCCCCATCTTCCTCATCCTGAGTAGCGGCGGAGCCGCATATCGAAGGTCAAACGCGATTGATGAATGAGCGTTTGTTCTCGCCCGGCGCGAGGCATTCGACTTCCCTCGCCCTTCGATACGCCGCCCTTCGACAAGCTCAGGACAGGCTCTTCGGCGGCTACTCAGGGTGAGGAATGAGGAGTTGGCGGTTGCTGGGAGACGCATAAGGGACTTTTTCAACAACCCCCTGCGGATTCGATTGCTCAACCGCCTCCGCCCGCATGAAGCGGGCTGCGAGGGCTCCAACATCACTACCGGGTCTGCCAGTATGAAATTACCTGTCTATCGGGTCGCGCTCGTCGCCCCACACGCCGCGGCGGTATCGCCTGGCGAGGTTTTCGGCTTCTATCAGCTCCTTGCGGTAGCGCACGTTGGGGTGTTTCACGAGGGCGCGGCCCAGGCCCCGCAGCACCACGAGGGCGTTCACGAGGCCGCCTTCTTCGAGGAAGACGTAATAAAGCGTCTGTCCCGAAGCGTCCACGGGTTTTTCGTCGATTTCGAGAGTCACCGTCCGGTTCTCGATGAGGCGTTTCAGGTACGCATGCGCCTGTTCCGCGCCCGGCGCGCCGGCAGCGGGCGCGGACACGCCGATCAGGGCAGAGCGCAGCCCGCCGCCGAGTTGAAAGCTCGCCCCGTCGTAGACCTTGGTGACGCGCGCCTTGAGGCGTCTTGGAGGATCGGCCCCCCGGGCCGGCGCGGGCGCGTACGGGAGCGTCATCAGGACGAGCGCGCACAGAAAGAGAGTCGTTTTTTTCATCGTCGCCTCGTTCGTGTCTTATCGGGGACAGCCTAGGAATCCCTCGCGTTCCAATGGAAATATCCGCGTCACAGGAACTTGTTTATATCACAGGGCGATGCGGTGCGCTTCGGCCCGGCCTTGCGTGCAGGGCGGGGCGCGGGGACAATGAGTTTAGGAAATTGACGCGGAGTATGGAGATACTTGCAAAGGAGCAGGCCGGCATTGGCCGATGCGAGCGAGAAGCGGATATTCATCATCGCCGGGCCGAACGGCGCGGGCAAGACGACGTTCGCCACGGAATTTCTGCCGAACGAGGCGGACTGCCCGCTTTTCATCAACGCCGACGACATCGCGGCGGGCTTGGACCCTTCCGATCCTCATCTGGTCGGTTTTCAGTCCGGCAGGCGGATGTTGGAGCAAATCTGTGAACACGTTCTTAGGGGAGAAAGTTTCGCCTTCGAGACGACGTTGAGCGGGCGGAATTATGCGCGCCATATTCCACGCTGGCGGGAGCAGAACTACCGGGTGAAGCTGTTCTTCCTGCAACTGCCGACGCCCGAGGTGGCGATCACGCGCGTCGCGCAGCGCGTTCTCGAAGGAGGCCACGACGTGCCCGAGGAAGTGATTCGCAGGCGATTCGACGCCGGCCGGCGCAACTTCGAGCGAATCTATCGGGGCTTGGTCGACGGGTGGGCTTTGTATGATAATGCAGGTGTTGAACCGGAGTTGTTGAAGGAAGAGGAGAGGGGATGAAATCAAGGAAGCGGAATTCGACGCAAAAGCCCCGAGACCCTGATTTTGCTGGTGCAGAGATCGCGATGCGCCGTGCGGCCAAACGCGCGCGCAGGCGGGCGAAAGAAACAGCCGAAGCTGCCGCAGCGAACAAAGGCAGCGCCGGATCGGGCGCAATTCATGGAATGCGCACCGAGCGCGACCCGCGCGAGCGAGGCCCCCGAAAGAAGGAGTGATGCAGACAGCGAAATTGCCGCGAATCGTTGCTGCGCTTGCTCTCGCCGGACACTAATGCGGACTTTCATCCAGGCCCGGATTCCGTCATCAAAAAAAACGCTTGCGAATCCGGTCAACCTGTGGGCATCATCGGGTTGACGGTGGGCGAGCGGATCAGCGCAGGCGCGCCCGTCAGTTCGTCACGTACACCGACCGCGAAAGTACAGGCCGCCGACCCGTAACATTGGAGACGAATCATGAAATGGATCATTTTGACGCTCGCCGCGTCGCTTATACTCTTCGCACACGCCGCGAGCGCGCAGAAGCTCGAAAAGGCGATCTTCGCCGGCGGCTGCTTCTGGTGCGTGGAGTCTGATTTCGACAAGGTGCCGGGCGTGGTCTCGACGACTTCGGGCTATACCGGCGGCAAGACGAAGAACCCGACCTACAAGGAAGTCACGTACGGCGACACGGGGCATTACGAGGCGGTGGAGATCACCTACGACCCGGCGAAGGTCAGCTACGAGGCGCTGCTCAGCGTTTTCTGGCATTCGGTCGACCCGACCGATGACGGCGGCCAGTTCTGCGACCGGGGCGATTCCTACCGCACCGCCGTCTTCGCCCTGAACGAAAAGCAGCGCAAGGCGGCAGAGGCCTCCAAGAAGGCGGCGCAAAAGGCTCTGGGCAAACCGATCGTCACCCCGATCCTCACCGCCGCCACGTTCTACCCCGCCGAGTATTATCACCAGAACTATTACCAGAACAACTCGTTCCGCTACCGCTACTACCGCTTCTCGTGCGGCCGCGACAAGAGGCTCAAGAACCTCTGGGGTGAGCACGCCTTCAAGGGCATCCCCAAGCAAAACTGAATCCGCGCCGCGCCCGGTCCACTCGAAATTTCTCGTGCTGTGGGGGCTGTTGAAAAAGTCCTATCCGACCTTCGAGATTGTTCGCCGTAGGGACAGGCCTCCGTGCCTGTCCTCACGAAGGACAACCACGAAAGGCAGGACAGGCACAGAGGCCTGTCCCTACAGGTCATCGCGCCGCCGACCGGACGCATAGTGGGCTTTTTCAGCAGACCCTTGCCGGAGGATAAAGGCAACCCCCCTTACCCCCCTGAGGGTCAAAGCCAACCGAGTAGAGAAGGGATCAACTCCCCCCTTGAGGGGGAGTCGAAGAGCTAAGGGCGCAAGCCCGAAAGCGATTCGGTGGGGGGATAATTCGGATGGCGATAAAACGCGATTCACCCCCCACCGCATCAGCCTTCGCAAAAAACGGTCGGCTTCTTCGTCTGGCTTTCCCCTCGGGAAGCCAGACCCTCAAGGGGGGAGTGATTCTCTTCTCTCTCGTCTGTGGATAATGCTGTTCAGGAGTTAAGTCTGCAGTTGCGCAGGTAGGGTTGAATTCCGACCGAGGATGACTCTTTCAACAACCCCTACGAGGCCTGGTTGCGCTCCAGCATGTCCAGAACGTCGTCGGTTTGCGTCACCCAGCCGAATTTCGATTCGAAGTTGTAGAGCGTCGCCTCGCGGGTGAAGTCGGGTCCCGTGTGATCCATCGCGTCCTCGACGAGAATCGGCCAGAACTCGCGGAAATAGGCCTCGCGCGCCGTGCTCTCCACGCAGACGTTCGTGGCCACGCCGGTGAAGAGGATGTGCCGGATGTCGAGGCCGTTCAACTGGTTTTCCAGCGTCGTTCCCGCAAAACCGCTGTAGCGGGCCTTCTTCACCACCAGGTCGTCCGGCCCGGGCTTGAGCTCGTCGATGATCTCCCACCCCCACGTTCCCTCGATGATGAGCTTGTCGCGGTCCGCGGGGCGTTCCTTGATCATCCGGATGGCCATCTGCTTGCGGACGTTGGGCGACTGCGGTCCGCCGGCGTCGCTCAAGTCGGGCTTGTAGCCGAACTGGAGATAGATGACCTTCACGCCCGCCGCGCGCGCCGCATCAAGCAGGCGCCCGTTGGCATCGATGACGGGGTTCGTGCGGGCCTCGTCGATGCCCGTTCCCAAATCGAGCATTCCGCCCTTCTTCGCATAAGCGTTCTGCATGTCGACCACGATGAAAGCGGTGCGGGACAGGTCGATCTCCACCTCCTGCGGCCGCGCTTTTAGGATTGCCATGCGTCTTCTCCATGAGTATCAGGACAAAAATTTCGCCGATGCTTCCTTATAGCACAGGGAGCGGGGCGACGCGGCTTATGGGGATGAATTCCGACCGGGGAGGGGTTGTTGAAAAAGCTGTCCTCAAGGGGGTATGGCCTGTGGCGCATTCGCCGCCCATGCCCGTAATACCTTCCTCATCCCGAGTAGGCGCGCTTGCGCGCCGATGTTTTCCTCGTTTGCAGCAAACCCTTCCTCATCGGTTGAGACGAACTGCCCCGCCGTCATTCCGGTGTCGGAGCCGACCAAGGCGGGAGGGTTCGACGGAATCCATTTTCCTTGACAAATTTCATTGTCACAGCCAACATATTCGTTGCGACATAGTCTGCGGGTTGACCCGATAATCGGGTCGCTCCCGAAGTTCAAGACCTCACCAAACACAGTAAACAGGCATATTCTATCGAGTGTAATGAATGCCATGACGCGATCGTCACACCTGCCGGACAACGTCAGTAAATCCGAAAAGATCGAATTGTACATCGACCTCTTCATGAAGAACGACGATGAGGCCGTGTCCGCCCGAAAGCAGAACTACGTTACTCTGGCCAGGTGCCACTATGCCCTGGGCGCCGGCCTGTACGAGATCGCCTGGGGACGGTCGCACCACATGTGTCCCTTCGAGAAGGGCGAGGCGTTCGCCGACGCGATCCGGCGGCACGAACGGTACGTCTCCGACCGCTTGGGGCTGAAGCCGGGGATGCTGGTCTTCGATGTCGGTTGCGGGGTCGGGGGGCCCATGCGCGAAATCGCGCGCTACTCCGGAGCGCGGATCGTCGGGGCCAACGTCGTCCCCGAACAGGTCGAAAAGGCCCGGCGTTACAACGAGGCAGCGGGTCTCTCGAAGCAGTGCGAGGTGATGGTGGCCGACTTCATGGACCTGCCGGCAGGCGATGCCACCTATGATCGGATCTACGCTATCGGGTCGACCTGCCATGCTCCCGACCGGACGCGTGTCTTCACGGAGTTGTTTCGGGTCCTGAAGCCCGGCGGTCTTTTGGTGGCCGATGAATGCGTGATGACCGATCGCTACGATCCCGGTAACGAAGAACATCGGCGAATCAAGCACGGCATCCAGCTCGGCTACGGTATTCCAGATCTGATCACGGCGGAAGAGTGCTGCGCGAGCATGGTGGCAGCCGGCTTCGAACTCCTGGAGACGAACGACCGCGCGCTGGAGGGGGACCCGGAAACGCCCTGGTACTCACCGCTCGAATCAAAAGGGTTCTCGATTCGAGCGATGGCGCGTTCCCCGCTCGGACGTCGTGTGACGAACCAGGTGCTCGGCATCCTGGAGTTCCTCCGCCTCTCCGCCCGGGGCAGTCGCCGCGTGAGCGATATCTTCAACGTCGGCGCCGATGCCACTGTCGAGGGGGGAAGGAAGGGCATCTCGACGACTCTGTATTTCATGCTCGCCCGAAAGCCGGGTGGTGACGAACAGACTTCCGCCTGAGCTTCTCGTTCAGCTATCGCGAACCGCCCCTACATGAGGCCGGTGAAAAAAACCTCGTGGAGGGCATCGCTCTTACCCCCCCCTTGTCAGGGGGGCTTTTTCAACAATCCCCACGCTGCCTGATTTGACCCATGAAAAGGCTGCGGGAAACCTGTTTCCTCCGCCTCCCGCCCTTATGAAAGCCTTTCATTGCGACTGACCCCCCCTTGCCCCTACAATGACGAATCGTGATCCATATTACCTGGTGAGGTCGTATTTCTCGTTTGGGAGCGCAGGTTCGTGACCGATATAGCGACGCTGAAAGAGGGCGAGCGGTTCGATGCTTTCTTCAAAATCAGGGAATACGAGGCGCGCCAGAGCCGCGCGGGCCGGGCGTATCTCGATCTGACGCTGGAAGACGCCACGGGCGAGGTTCCCGCCAAGGTCTGGGAGCCCGCGACGCAGGTGCAGGGCGCGATCGAGGCGGGCGATTTCATCAAGGTGCGGGCCATGGCGGAGAACTACCAGGGCCGAATGCAGCTTCGGGTGGAGCGCGTCCGCCGGGTGAACGAGCAGGACTATGAGAGCGGCTTCAGACCCGAGGACTGCGTGCAGCGCACGCCCTATGACATCGACGTCATGTGGGAGGAGGCGAAGCGCATCGCGGGCGGCTGCCACCCGCTCGTAGCGGCGTACCTCACCGCCATCCTCGACGCCTATGAAGAAAAATTCCGCGAGTGGCCCGCCGCCCAGCGCATCCACCATCCCTATCTGGGCGGCCTGCTGGAGCACACCCTGTCGGTCACGAAAACGTGCCTGTATCTCGCGGATAAATACGACGTCTCGAAAGACCTGCTCGTCGCGGGCGCGCTCCTGCACGACATCGGCAAGCTGGAGGAACTCTCCACCGAGGGTGCCACGCACTACACGCCCGCCGGCCGCCTCCTCGGCCACATCGTGCTGGGGCGCGACATCGCCCGCGATTGGGCGGAGCGCGAGGGTGTGTTCCAGGAAGGAGACGCGCTGCCCGGGGATTTTCTGCTGCATCTGGAGCACCTCATCCTCTCGCACCAGGGCCAGCCCGACTGGGGCACGGTGAAGGTTCCCATGTCGGCGGAGGCGCTCCTGCTGCACTATGCGGACGACATGGACGCGAAGTTCAACATCCTGAAGCGCGCGGTGGCCGAAGACACCGGGGATGAGGAGTTTACGGCGAGAAACCAAATCATGGCGCGCGCCTTCTACAAGGGCGGCCCGCCGCTCCCGCCGGAGAATTCATAGAATGTTTGCTCGTGAGGCCATTCTCGTCTCCTGCGTACTCCCAAACGCGGCTCGTCCCGGGCTACTGCCGGAGAATGAGGAAAATGTCTAGCCATATGAAAATCATGAACGAGAAGACGGGGCGCATCGTCATGCTGGCGGTGGACCACGGCTATTTCCAGGGGCCGACCTCGGGGTTGGAAGAGCCCGCGAAGACCATCGAACCCCTTTTGCCCTGGTGCGACGCGGTGAGTCCCACGAAGGGCGTCTTCCTGCGCTGCATGCCGCCCGAAAGCAAGACGCCCGTAATCCTCCGGGCGTCTGGCGGAAACGCCATCGTCTATTCCGATCCGGTGGAACTCGAGCGTGAACTCGGCATCCGCTCGGCGGGGATGGAAGATGAAGCGGCGCACGAGGCGCTGAGAGAGCGAATCGCCGATGAAATCGTGAACCGAGAACTCTCGAACGAGTCCATCACCGTCTCGGCGGCGGAGGCGGCGCGCCTGGGCGTGGCGGGCGTATCGGTTTCGGTCTACGTGGGCGCGCGCTACCAGAAAGAATCCATCCTGAACCTGGCGAGAATGAGCGATGAGGGGCGCCGGGAGGGCCTGATCGTTTTGGGCATCACCGCGGTGGGCAAGGAGATGACGCGCGACGCGCGCTATCTGGGGCTTGCGACGCGCATCGCGGCCGAACACGGGGCGGACGTGGTGAAGACGTATTACTGCGAGGGCTTCGAGCGGGTGGTGCGCGGTTGTTTCGCGCCCATCGTCATCGCGGGCGGCAAGAAGGTGCCCGAGCGCGAGGCGCTCGCGTTCTGCCGCCGGGCCATGGACGAGGGCGCAGCGGGCGTGGACATGGGCCGGAACATCTTCCAGAGCGCGCATCCGGCCGCCATGATCCGGGCGGTGCGCGCCGTCGTGCATGAGGATTTAAGCCCCGATGCGGCCTATGAGATGTTCACCGATTTGAGCGCGGAAGCCCGCGTATGATGGAGTTTCGGCTCGCGACGCAGGAAGTATGAAAATGGCGGAAACCATACGGGCGGCGGTGTATTACCGAAACGACGACGTGCGGATCGAGGCGATGGAGAAGCCCCGCGCGGGAGCGGGCGAGCTTTTGGTCGAGACGCGTGCGAGCGGCATCTGCGGAAGCGACGTCATGGAGTGGTACCGGGTGAAGAGCGCGCCGCGCGTGCTGGGCCATGAGGTGACGGGCGTCGTCGCGGAAGTAGGCGAGGGCGTGGAGGGTTTTCGAGTAGGCGACCGCGTCTGCGTCACCCATCACGTTCCGTGCAACCGCTGCGCGCTGTGTCTGCGTGGCGAACACACGGCGTGTGAGATGCTGAAAGCTACGAATTTCGACCCGGGCGGCTTCGCCGAGTTCATCCGTCTGCCCGCCGTCAACGTGGAGCGGGGGACGTTCCATCTGCCCGATGCGGTGTCCGACGATGCGGGCGTGTTCGTCGAGCCTTTAGGCTGCGTCCTGCGCGGCTGGCGGCGCTTTCGTATGACGCCGGGTCTCTCCGTCTTCGTGGTGGGAAGCGGTATGTCGGGACTGCTGCACGTGCAGGCGGCGCGCCTCCTGGGAGCGGGCGCCGTTTTCGCGGCAGACGTCCATCCTTATCGCCTCAAAGCCGCCGAGCGCTTCGGGGCGCGCGTGCTTTCCCCATGCGAAAATATGGCGGAGGCCTTGCGGGAGGCGAACGAGGGCCGCCTGGCGGACCGCGTCGTCCTGTGCGCGGGCGCGCCCGAGGCTCTTAAGACGGCCCTCGCGTGCACAGCTACCTGCGGCGTCCTGCAGCTTTTCGCCCCCACGCCGCCCGGCTACCGCCCTGAAATCGACCTGAACCGCATCTGGAGCGAGCAGATCGCCATCACCACCACCTACGGCGCGGCCCCGCTCGATCTGGAAGAAGCGCTCGCGCTCATCCGCGCCGGCCGCATCGGTGTCGAGGAGATGATCACCCACAGGCTTCCGCTCGCGCAGGCGCAGGAGGGCTTCCGCCTCGCCGCCGAAGCGGGGGAGTCCCTCAAGGTGGTGCTCAAGCCCTGAGCGCAAGCCCGAATCTTGCGAGTGAGTGCGAAAGGCACTAGTATATTGCCTGAAATAGCGGACAACGCAGGGCAGGGCGCTCTGGGTCCACGAGGTTGTTCGATTCGTCAATAGTGGACTCGCAAGGAGAAAGAAGTGACGACTTTTCAAATCGCGACGCTGGTGGCATTGGGCATTCAGAGCGCAATCGCTCTCTCGGTCGGGAGCGTTCAATGTTTCCTGATATGGAAAGGCTTGAAGCAGATGGAGCGCGCCTCGGAGTTTCGAGAAAGAGAGGGCGCGAGACGGCACGAGGAAGTCATGAGGGAGGGTGCGAGGCGGCACGAAGAGACTATGAAAAATCATGAGGAAAACATGAAAAAACATGAGGAGTCGATGACCGCGCTCAAGGCGATTATCGAGCGGACAGGGAAGTAACTTCTACTTCCCGCCGGCTACTCCACCCCCGTCCTCCGGGCCGGGGGTTTTCTGTTGTTCGGTTGTTCTCTCCCCATCATCTGTTTTGGGAATCTCAAGGTGGTGCTCAGGTCTTGAGTCGCGGGAATCCGAATCTTGCGGTCGGGCGCAAAAGCCGTTAATGTTTTTCCAGGATTGCGGGCCATGGAACGCGAGGCCGTGGCGTTCGCAGGGTGAAAATCAAAGACCCGAGAGGAGAGAAAAGTGACGACGTTTCAAATTGCGACGCTCGGGTTCTACGCGGTGCAGTCCCTCATCGGCCTCGCGCAATGCGTCCTCATCCTGATGGGCCTGAAGCAGATGAGCCGTGCCTCCGAATTGAGGGAAAGACAGAGCGAGAGGCGGCATGAGGAGATCATGAGGGAGAGCTCGATACGGCATGAGGAGGTCATGAAAAATCATGAGGAAAACATGAAAAAACACGAGGAGTCGATGACCGCGCTTAAGACGCTCATCGAGCGGACGGCGAAGTAACTCCCGCTTTCCGGCAGCTATTCGGCCCCCGTCCTCCGGGCCGGGGGTTTTCTGTTGTTCGGTTGTTCTCTGCCCCGCATCTGGCCGGAGAATCCTGAAAGTCGTGCTGAAGCCTTAATATGCGCGGGAAGCCGAATCTTGCGGTCGAGCGCAAAAGCCGTTAATGTTTTTCCAGGGTTGCGGGCCATGGAACGCGAGGCCGTGGCGTTCGCAGGGTGAAAATCAAAGACCCGAGAGGAGAGAAAAGTGACGACGTTTCAAATCGCAACGCTCGGGTTCTACGCGGTGCAGTCCCTCATCGGCCTCGCGCAATGCGTCCTCATCCTGATGGGCCTGAAGCAGATGAGCCGCGCCTCCGAGCTGAGGGAAAGACAGAGCGAGAGGCGGCATGAGGAGGTCATGAAGAATCACGCCGAGACCATGAAAAATCATGAAGAAAACATGAAAAAACATGAGGAGTCGATGACCGCGCTCAAGACGCTCATCGAGCGGACGGCGAAGTAACCTCTACTTCCCGCCGGCTATCCCGCCCTCGTCCTTCGGGACGAGGGCTTTTCTTTTGCGTCGCCGATTGTCCGCTACTCGTCTAAGGGATGGTAGGTCAGTTCACTCTCGGGCGGGGAATCGCCTTCGGTAGCTTCATCCTCGTAGAGTGCATCCGGCGGTGCGTCATCTGTGAATTGCGTATCATCCGCGTCCGCATTCTGCGGGGCGGGGGCAGGCTCCTTGAGAAGCGGGGCGAGTTTCGCCTCGCGGCGGATTCTTTCCGGCAAACCGCTCCAGCGCCTCCTCACGCGCGCGTTTCCTATCGCCATTCCAAGGGCTTTCTTCGATCCGACGAACACCGCCAGGCGCTTCGCCCGCGTGAGGGCGGTGTAGACGAGGTTTCTCTGCAGCATCGGGAAGTGCTGGGTGTGGAGCGGGATGACGACGGCGGGGTATTCGCTCCCCTGGCTCTTGTGAACGGTGATGGCGTAGGCGTGCATCACCTCATCGAGCGCGCCGCGCGTGTATTCGACGACGTTCGAGTCGAAAGCGGCGCGAATGCTCCCCTCCTCGGGCGCGACGCTCTTGACGACGCCGATGTCCCCGTTGAACACGTCCTTGTCGTAGTTGTTGCGAACCTGGATGAGCTTGTCCCCGGTGCGGAACGTCCGGCCTCCGCTCTGGAGCGCGGGCGCGCTTCCGGCAGGGTTGAGCGCTTCTTGTAAGCGCGCGTTCAGGCTCTGCACGCCGAGCACGCCGCGCTGCATGGGGGAGATGACCTGGAGATCGGCGATGGCGTCGATCCCGAACCGCTCGGGAATGCGCTCGCGGCACAGTTCGATGATGAGGTCGGCGCAGCGCTCCGCCTCGCTCTCCTCGATGAAGTAGTAATCGAGCGGCGCGTCTTCTTTTTCCCCCTTGCCGTTTCGGGGCATTTCGCCGCTGTTCACGCGGTGGGCGTTCTCGACGATCAGGCTCTCCTGCGCCTGGCGGAAGACTTCCGTAAGCCGCGCCACGGGCAGGGTCTCGGAGGTGATGGCGTCGCTCAGGACGTTGCCCGGCCCCACGGAGGGAAGCTGATCCACGTCGCCCACCAGGACGAGCGTCGCCTGATCGGGCACCGCGCGCAGCAGGTGGGCCGTCAGGTGCACGTCGAGCATCGAGGCCTCATCGATGATCACGATGTCGCCCGTAAGCGGGTTTTCCGCGTCGCGGGTGAAGCCGCCCGAGTGCCAGCTGTATTCGAGCAGCCTGTGAATGGTGGCCGCCTCGTGGCCGGTGACTTCCGAGAGGCGCTTGGCCGCCCGGCCCGTGGGCGCGCCGAGGATGACCTGGAGGCCCAGTTTCGTATAGAGGTTCGTGACGGCACTCACGATGGTCGTCTTGCCGGTGCCGGGACCGCCCGTGACGATGAGCACCTTCTGGGTGAGCGCGCCCTCGATGGCCGCACCCTGGTCCTTCGTCGCCTTGCCGCCCTCGAGCGCGCGCCGGGCGAGATGGCCGAGGCGCTCTTCCGTCGTGGCTCCGGGCGCGCCCTGTCCCCGCATGGCGGCTTCGAGACGCGCATCGTCGCGCGGCGTGCGGATGAGCGCCGCGAGACGGCGGGCGACCTCGCATTCCGCGGCATAGAGCGGCCGCCCGTAGACGCGCTTGCCCTCGTAGGAGGCGAGGTTCTCGACCATGTTCGCCGATTCGATCACCAGCGAGCCGCCCCGGCCCAGGTTCTCCAGGATGGGGGCGAGGGCGTCGGCATCCGTTTCGAGCATTTCGGCGGCGGTTTCGAGGAGGTCGCCATAGGGCAGAAAGCAGTGACCCTCGCGCTCGGCGAGCTGGTCCAGCACGTAGACGGCCCCCGCCGCCAGGCGTTTGGGCGAGTCCGCCGGGATGCCCAGTTTCTGCGCGATTCGGTCCGCGCTCTTGAACCCCACGCCGTGAATCTCTGACGCCAGACGATAGGGGTCTTCGCGCAGGATCCGGATGGACGCCTCGCCGTAGGTTCTGAGAATTTTCTCGGACAGATGGAGCGGGACGTCGTATTGACGGAGAAAGAGCATGATCTCCTTGACTTCGCTCTGGCTCTTCCAGCTCTCGACGATGGCTTCGAGCTTCTTCGCGCCCAGCCCGGCGATTTCCGTCAAGCGCTCGGGCTGGTTGTCGAGAATATCGAGGGATTTCTCCCCGAAGCGCGCCACGATTCTCCTGGCGAGAGCGGGGCCGATGTTCTTCACGATGCCCGAGGCCAGATACTTTTCGATTCCCTCGACCGTCGTGGGCGCCAGCGGGCGGGCGAGTTCTGCATGAAACTGGCGGCCGAACCTGGGATGGTCCTTCCAGGCGCCCTCGAAGCGCACGCGCTCGCCCTCGCGGATGGAGGAGAGATAGCCCACCACGGCCACGCGCGGGAAATCCTCGTTGTCCGGCTGGACGAGCAAGACAGTGTAGCCGGTGTCCTCCGCGCGGAAGCGGATACGCTCCACCGCGCCGGTCAGCTCAGTGCCGTCTTGCGGGAAGAGGCCCGCCTGAGGAGGAGGGGTCCTTCTTCCGGGACGATTCGTTCTCGGTTTGCGCGTCATGGGTCGATCCTGGTTTCGTCCGGGCGGGCGGGGTGGTGCGTCACCGGGTGCGTATGGCCGGGGTCAGAGCGAGAGCCGGGTCAGCCTCCGCTCCTCCCGGCTTTTTTCGCTTCATTCCAAAGCGCTTCGAGCTCTTCTAGCGGCACGTCCTCGGGCGAGAGTCCCCGGGCGCGCAGCGCCTGTTCCATATGATGAAACCGCTCGGTGAAGCGCGCGATGCAGGCGCGGGCCGCTCCCTCGGCGCTCACCCCGAGTTTCCGGGAGAGGTTCACGGCGGCGAAGAGAAGATCGCCCACCTCCTGCTCGAGCGCTTCGCGGTCTCCTTTTCGCATCGCCGCCTTGAGCTCCGCCCATTCCTCTTCCACCTTATCCGCCGCTCCGGCCGCGTCCGGCCAGTCGAAGCCCACGCGCGAGGCTTTTCCCTGCAGTCTCTGGGCGCGCTGGAGCGCGGGCATGGCGGCGGGCACGCCGTCGAGAATGGAGGCCGCGCCGTTGTCTCCCACCGCGCGCGCCTTTCTCTTGCTGATCTCCCAGTTCCTGAGCACCTCGCCGCTGGTTTCGGCCAGGGCGTCCTCGAACACGTGGGGGTGGCGGTCGATCATCTTCTGAGCGAGGGCGCGGGCGGCCCCGTCGGCGTCGAAGAGGCCTTTCTCCTCGGCGAGCCGGCAGTGGAAGAGCACCTGGAGCAGGAGGTCGCCCAACTCTTCCTTGAGCATGGCCGGGTTGCCCGCCTCGATGGCCTCCATCACCTCGTAGGCTTCCTCTATGAGGTAGGGCTTGAGGCTCTGGTGGTCCTGCTCCTTGTCCCAGGGGCAGCCGTCCGGCGCTCTGAGGCGGGCCATGACCTCCACCGCGCGCTCGAAACCGCTTTTGTTCTCGCTCAAGGCTTGGCCTCACGATTGGGGGATTCCGACGCCCGCAGTATACGCGCAACGGTTGAACGCAGGCAATGACGCTCCGGTGGGGAATGAGGCGGGGATATGCCTGTGTAGGCGCGGATACCGGCGAACGCCCGTGTTTTTTCTATGAACGTGCATGTGTCTTTAGGGGGTTGTTGAAAAAGCTCTCACATCTCTTTCACCCTGAGTAGCGGCGAAGCCGCGTATCGAAGGGCGCGCGTCCGTCCCTCGATACGGCGCGCAAGTGCGCCTACTCGGGATGAGTGAAATATGGCACGCAAGGACGGCGAACGCACCGCCATCATCCCCCCTGGAGGACTTTTACAACAGCCTCTTGAGGGGGTTTTAACGGCCCCGTAGGGACAACCCTCCGTGGTTGTCCTTTGCCAGGGTTTCGGACAGGCACAGAGGCCTGTCCCTACGGTCGCCGTTCAGCGAGCATTGCCCCCCCTTGTCGGGGGGGCTTTTTCAACAGCCTCGCATGCGGTTCCTGTGAGCCTTTTTCTCCGCTGCCCTCGCACGGGCCCGGCAGGGCGAGACCCTGAGAGAATTCGCCTCCCGCGCGCTCGCGTCCGGACCCGCCGCGGAAACCGCCGAACGCAGACCCGAAAAGCCTCATTAAAAGAAAATATCCCATCATATGGCGTAATTATGCGATTGTAGGCGCAATATGTTGTGGTTATCGCTTGACAACCCTCCCTGAATGCGGGACATTAGGCGGCGACGGACGACAACACGAGGACCCCCATGAGCAAAGAATCCCGCATTCGCATATTGCCCGAATCGCTCGCGAACCAGATTGCCGCGGGCGAGGTGGTGCAGCGGCCTGCATCCCTCCTCAAGGAGCTGGTGGAGAACAGCATCGATGCGGGCGCCGGGCGGGTGGAAATCGATTTGGTATCAGGCGGCGCCGCGCGCGTGCAGGTGGTCGACGACGGGCACGGCATGAGCGAGGACGACGCGCTGCTGTGCCTGGAGCGCCACGCGACGAGCAAGATAGCCACGGATTGGGATCTGGGCCGCGTCGCCACCCTGGGCTTCCGGGGAGAGGCGCTGCCGAGCATCGCCGCGGTCTCGAAGATGACCATCACGACCAGGAGGCCGGGGGATCCCCTGGGGACCGAGGTGCGCGTGCAGGGCGGCAAGCTCCAGCGCGTCACCGAGATGGGAACCGCGCCCGGCACGAGGGTCGACGTGCGCTCGTTGTTCTATAACGTGCCGGCGAGGCGCAAATTCCTCAAAAGAAGAGAGACCGAACTCGCCCGCTGCCTGGAGGCGGCGAATCAGGCGGCCATGGCGAACCCGAACGTTTCGTTCATCCTGCGCCACGGGAGGAGAACGCTGCTCGACCTGGACGCCTCGGGAGGGGTTTTGACCCGCGCCGCGCAACTCGTGGGTGAGGCGGCGGCTTCTCACCTTCTGAAAATTCCGCGCGCCTCATCCGAGAGCATGACGTTCAGCGGCTGGGCGGGCGCACCCGGGCTGAACCGCTCCACGCGCGGCGCGCAGTATCTGTTCGTGAACGGACGCCCCATCCGCGACCGTCTTTTCGTCCACGCGGCGTACGCGGCCTACCGCAGCTTCATGCCGGTGAAGCGCCACCCCGTCTTCATCCTCTTTCTGGACATGCCGCCCGAGGACGTGGACGTGAACGTCCACCCCGCCAAGCAGGAGGTGCGCTTCCGCTTCGCGTCGGGCGTCTACGATCTCGTACGCGAGAGCGTCGCCGCCGTGCTGGGCGCGCGGCCCCATAGCGTGCGGCGCGATTTCGCCCACCAGGGCGCAGACCGCGCGGCTCCGAGTGTTGCCGCAGAGGAAGGCGCCGCGCCCACCGGGTCGCCTCCAGCCCGTCCTTCCGCGCCGGCCCTGCTGGGCGGCGGGGGATATTTTGGTGAGAGCGTCGCCGCCGGGGATTTCGGAGTCCCGGCGGAGGGAGGAACGCACGAAGCTTCGCAACCTGCGTCCGGCGCCGAGGCGGGAAACCCCGCTCCGCCTGCGCCCGAGGGTTCTCCGCCCGAATCGACGGCCTCCTCGCCGCTCGAGCGCACCCTCCAGCCGCCCCATCCAGCGGACCCGGTGGTTCTTTCCCAGTGCCGCTATCTGGGGCAATGGGAGGAGTGCTTCCTGCTGTTCGGCGCGCCGCAAGGTCTCGTTTTCGTCGATCAGCACGCCGCGCACGAGCGGGTGCTCTACAACCGCTTCCGCGACCAGTTCCGGGAGGGCCGCGTGGACAGCCAGGCGTGCCTGGTGCCCGAAGAGGTTCGCCTCCGCCCCGAGGAGGCGCTGAGCATCGAGGCGCATCATGAGGATCTGCTGCGCTCAGGCTTCGAACTCGAGTGCGCGGGTCCCGGGGAATACCGGATTCGGGCCGTGCCGGCGCTGCTGGCGGACCGCGACCCCGCAGGCGCCGTGCGCAAGATTGTGGAGGGTCTGGCGGATATGGAGCAGCCCGTGAGTTTCGCGGATCTCATCGACGGCATCATCGCGGGGATGAGTTGCAAGGGTGCGGTGAAGGCGGCGCGGCCCATGCGTCCCGAGGAGGTGGCCTCCCTCGTCGAGGAACTCGAGAAAACACCGGGCAGGTGGACCTGTCCGCATGGGCGGCCCGTCATGCTTGTGATGGGCGACGGCCCCGTGAGGAGGCGCTTCCTGCGGAGCTGAGCCGGTTTTTCGCACGAAAAGGCGGAAGCCCTTGACACCCGCGCCCGCGCGCAACACAATGGCGAGGCAAGAAAAAGGAGGGCTATCGGGGAGGGCCTTGATGCCGCGTCCTTTTGAACCAGCCTTTCGGTCCCGATTTCTTGCAAAGGCCATCGTCCGCCGATGGCTGAGGAGGTCTTCTTTACGCCCGCTCACTTTTGGCCTTTACGGCGCAATGGTGGCGGGCGTTTTCCTTATCTGCACCGCAAAACAGCAGGGGTATTCCCTGTTTTCTCTCACTCAAGGGAGTGGCGCATAAAGATGCTCAACACCCCGATAGAAGAAGCCTATACCTTCGACGACGTGATGCTGCTGCCGGCGCACTCGGAAGTATTGCCCAGGGACGTGGACCTCTCCACATCCTTGTGCGAGGAAATCGAACTCGGGATTCCGCTCCTGAGCGCGGCCATGGATACGGTGACGGAGTCGGGCCTGGCGATCGCGCTCGCCCAGCAAGGCGGTCTGGGCGTGGTGCACCGCAGCATGACCGTCGAGCGCCAGGCGGCCGAGGTGGACCGCGTCAAGCGCTCCGAAAGCGGCATGGTCACCCAGCCCATCACGATGCGGCCCAGGCAGCAGATACGCGAAGCCCTGGAAGTCATGCAGACCTACCACATCTCGGGCGTGCCCATCACCGAGGAAGGACGCCTCGTCGGCATTCTCACGAACCGCGACGTGCGCTTCGAGACGAACCTGGACAAGCCGGTCTCCGAGTTGATGACCCGGGAGAAGCTGGTCACGGTGCCGGTGGGAACGACGCTCGACGACAGCAAGGGAATCCTGCACCGCCACCGCATCGAGAAGCTCCTCGTCGTTGACGAGGATTTCAACCTCAAGGGCCTCATCACGCTCAAGGACATCGAAAAGGTTCGCCGCTATCCCAAATCGGCCAAGGACAAGTTCGGCCGCCTGCGCGTGGGGGCGGCGGTGGGCGTGGCCGCGGATATGCGCGAGCGCGTCTCCGCGCTCGATGAGGTGGGGGCGGACCTCCTCGTCCTCGACAGCGCCCATGCGCACTCCGAGCGGGTGCTGCGGGCGGTGGAGGAGATCAAAAGCGGCTGGCCGGACGTGAAGGTGCTCGTCGGCAACGTGGCCACCGCCGAGGGCACGCGCGAGCTCATCTCCCGTGGCGCGGACATGATAAAGGTGGGCATCGGGCCGGGTTCCATCTGCACGACGCGCGTGGTGGCGGGCGTGGGCGTGCCCCAGTTGAGCGCGGTGGCGAACTGCGCGGCGGCGGCGGAGCCCCACGGCGTGAAAATCATCTCCGACGGCGGCATCAAGTATTCGGGCGATATCGTCAAGGCGCTCGCCGCGGGTGCGCACGGCGTGATGGTCGGCAGCCTGCTTGCGGGTGTCGAGGAGAGCCCCGGCGAGCGGGTCCTCTACCAGGGAAGAAGCTACAAGGTGTATCGCGGCATGGGTTCGGTCGGCGCGATGAGCAACGGCAAGAGCCGGGACCGCTATTTCCAGGACGTGCAAAACGGCTATCCGGACGAGGAGGAACACGCCTTCAGCGATTCGAAGCTCGTGCCCGAGGGCGTGGAAGGCCGGGTCCCCTACAAGGGGCCGCTTTCCTCCACCGTCTACCAGCTCATGGGGGGCGTGGCCGCGGGCATGGGGTATACCGGCTGCTGCAATCTGAAGGAGTTGAGGGAGAAGGCGAAGTTCGTGCGCATCACGTCGGCGGGCCTCACGGAAAGCCATGTGCACGATGTCTTCATCACGCGCGAGTCGCCCAACTACCAGCGCGATTGATTGATAAAGCGTAATCCGGTGCGGTGCCCGTCGGCGCCGCGGCGGGCGTGTGTGCAGATGAGCGCCCGCCCCGTGTAAGTGCTTCGCCCGGCTCCTGAGCGGGCCACAGAATAGAGGGGGGGAGAGGCGGTTCGACCGCTGCATCCCGAAATAAAGATGCGGGAGCAGATACTCATACTTGATTTCGGCTCGCAGTATACGCAGCTCATCGCCCGGCGCGTGCGGGAGTTGAACGTGTATTGCGAGATTCACCCGTGCACCCGGGATTGGCGCGAGATTACGGGTCCGCACACGAAGGGCGTCATCCTCTCGGGCGGGCCGAGCAGCGTGTACGAGAACGGCTCCCCCTCGGTCGACCCCGCGCTTTTCGAGAGCGACCTCCCCATTCTGGGAATCTGCTACGGCATGCAACTCATGACCCATCTGCTCGGCGGGAAAGTCGGCCCCTATCCCAAAAGGGAATTCGGACGCGCGCAGGTGGAGATTGATGACCCCGTCGGCATCTTTCTCGGCTCCTCCGGCGACGAGACCGTCTGGATGAGTCATGGGGACACGATAGAGGAGCCGCCGCCCGGCTACAGGTCGCTCGCGCGTTCGGACGGGTCCCCCGTAGCGGCGATGATGTCCGAAGACGGGCGGCGCTACGGCATACAGTTCCACCCGGAGGTGGCGCACACCCCGCGCGGCAAGGAGTTTCTCCACAATTTCGTGCGCAGGATTTGCGGATGCGCGGGCGATTGGACGATGCGCTCCTTCATCGAGGAGGCGGTCGACCGCATCAGGGTGCAGGTGGGGCCAAGGCGCGTGGTTTGCGGTCTCTCGGGCGGCGTGGATTCCTCCGTCACGGCGATGCTCGTCAAAGAGGCGATAGGCGAGCGGCTCACCTGCATCTTCGTGGACAACGGCCTGCTCCGGAAGAACGAGGCCGAGCAAGTGGTCGCGACCTTCGGCGAAAGGCTCAACCTCGTGCACGTGGACGCGAGCGGGGAATTCCTGAGCGCCCTTCGCGGCGTCACGCACCCCGAAGCCAAGAGAAAGAAGATCGGCGAGATATTCATCCGCGTGTTCGAGCGCGAGGCGGGGAGGCTGGGCGACGTGAAGTTCCTGGCCCAGGGTACGCTCTACCCCGACGTCATCGAGAGCGTCTCGTTCAAGGGGCCTTCGGCGACCATAAAAAGCCACCACAACGTGGGTGGACTGCCCAAATGGATGAGGCTTGCGCTCATCGAGCCCCTTCGCGAACTGTTCAAGGACGAGGTGCGCGAGGCGGGCGAGGAGTTGGGACTGCCCCGCGAGATGCTCTGGCGGCATCCGTTCCCGGGGCCGGGGCTGGCCGTGCGCGTTCTGGGCGAAGTGACGGAGAAGCGCGTGAGAACCTTGCAGGAGGCGGACGCCATCTTCATCGAAACGCTCCGCAAGCACGATCACTACTACAAGGTCTGGCAGGCGTTCGCCGTGCTGCTGCCCGTCAACACCGTGGGCGTGATGGGCGACGCGAGGACGTATGAGAACGCTCTCGCGCTCCGCGCCGTCACCAGCCAGGATGGGATGACGGCGGACTGGGCCAGGCTGCCTGCGGATCTGCTGGCCGAAGCCTCATCGCGCATCATCAACGAGGTGCGCGGCGTGAACCGCGTGGTCTACGACGTCTCCTCCAAGCCGCCGGGCACGATCGAGTGGGAGTGAGTGGAAGGCTCCAAAAGTCAACGGGTTAGGCAAGAATCACTTTTTCTTCATCTCGACCAACCTGATTTTGTCGATATCCAGGATGGAGATTCTCTCGCCGCTCGCCGCTTCGTCGCCGGGCCGGTATATTCCGAATTTGAAATGCGGCTCTCCGCATGACTCGACAGCAAAATCTCCCTCGTCCACGAGCTTTTCTTCATTGAAATACAGGCTGTAATACGATTCCGTTAAGTGAATCTCCAGCTTTACGTCTATCCATTTCCCGATGAATTCATCGATGTGTACCTTCCTCGTAAAACGCTCGTTCCAGATTTTGCTTATCAAGCGGCCGTTCGAGAATTTGAACATCATGGGAGGGCCGACCCTGCAACCCTGAACACCCTGGTGCATTTGAAAAAAGTCTTCTCTTTCGTAGATGAATCCCTTCACGAACCGGACCCTGAAGGTGAGCGTATAGTCCACATCTTTTTTCAAAGAGGCAGTCTGCTTTATTTCCGCCCGCTCCCAGTATGGCGCGCCGTGCCTGGCCCCGGCATCGGTGCCGCATCCTCCCACCTGATTGTTTTTCAGTGTAAAGCGCAGGAAGGTCTCTTTTCCTTCCGTTATCCATCGTACCGAAGAGGATTCCGGGAACCCGCAGTTGTCGTAAAACTCGACGTTCCAGTCTTTGTCCCGGTAGGTCGTCCTGCCGGCCGTGTCGAAATACCAGGCGGATGAAAGCCCGTCGGATGCAGTTTTACATCCCGCCAGAAAAACGATAATAATCAGGAGAAGGAATTTGCGCATTTTTTCTCCGGTTTTCTTCGAGTTTTTGGAATATGGACGCTATTCGGAATCTTGGATATTCTGGATGAAAAAGCAAGTAAGAGCTATAGGGCAGTTCCAGTTTTAATGTCTTTAGATTCAGCAGGTTACAATAAATCAGCCCGTTCTTTCCTTTTTAATGTCCGTCGCCGCTATGAAATCCTCTTTGGGAGTCAAAATAAAATGTATCCCGCATTGAAGACCTCGCTCGTTATGGTTTCGCTGTTTTTCCTGGCTTCGCTTCTTCCGACAGCGAACGCCCATGCCCATGAGGCGAATTATCCCCACCTGCACATCGCTCAAAGCGGCCACGGGGAGAAAGGCCATGGGCATCACATGCACAAGCCCCGCGAGGCCGGCATGAAGAAGGGTCATGCGCACGGGATGAAGCATTCCGTAAAGGTGATCCCCGCCGGCCACAAGAACCCCCCGGGCGTGAAGATACGCCTGGAAAAAGACGCCCACTCCAGGGGGGCGCTCAACCTGTTCCTGGAACTCAGGAATTTCCGCTTCGCCCCCGAAGAAGTGAACAAGACTTCGAAGATCAACGAGGGCCACGCGCATCTGTATTTGAACGGCAGGAAGCTGACGAGGCTGTATGCGGCTTCTTATTTCATGGATAAACTGCCGAAGGGCGTTCTGGAGATAAGGGTCACGCTGAACACGAACATGCACGAAGACCTGAGCTACATGGGGAAACTCGTGCAGGACGTTGTGGTGCTCAAGGATTTCAACAACTAGGCTCAGGAAACCGAAACCTTGCTGATATGGACGCATTTCATTCTCGCGGTACTGGCGATCGGGCTCGGCCTCGTCAACCTTGCGTCTGCGAAGGGAACGCGCAGGCACCGTATTATCGGCTGGTGCTGGCTCGTTGTGATGAGCTACGTCACGGTCTCCTCATTCTGGATACGCGAACTGAACGACGGCGCGTTCAGCTGGATTCACCTGCTGACGGTCTGGACGATTTTCTGCATGATAGTAGCGGTCGTTTCGATACGGCGGGGAAACGTGCGGAGGCACGCGGCGTTCATGACGGGCACGATGATAGGCGCCTTCATCGCGGGCGGGTTCGCCATGATACCCGGCAGGTTCATCAGCCGGCTGTTCGGATACGGCGGGTGATCCGCCGCTGGCGGGATTGCGCCTTCTCTCGGCAAGCAGCAAGAGAGATGGCGGCGGCGGGTTTCAGGCGAGAGGCAGAAAGAAGTAAACTGAAAGGGCTTCACCATAAGCAGTAAGCCAACAAGAGCAGGCCAGTATTAAAATCACGCCCCTGTTAAAATCCGCCCCCGGGGAATCGACATGCCGTCTGAATTCGTTCATCTGCATCTTCACTCCCAGTACAGTCTCCTGGACGGCACCACGCGAATCGGCGATCTGGTGCAGCGCGCCGCCGAACTCGGCCAACCGGCCGTGGCGCTTACCGACCACGGGAACATGTTCGGCGCCGTGAAGTTCTACGAGGCGGCGAAAAGGGCGGGCGTAAAGCCCATCATCGGCTGCGAGGTGTACGTCGCCCCCGGCAGCCGGTTCGACAAGGGGTCCACGAACGGCGGCGGGCGCGCCTACCACATGCTGCTGCTGGCCCAGAACCAGACGGGCTACAACAACCTGTGCGAACTGGTCACGCGCGGCTTCACCGAGGGGATGTACTATTTCCCGAGGATCGACCGTGAACTTATCAGCCAACACGCCGAGGGCCTCATCTGCACGTCCGCCTGCCTGCGCGGGGAGGTGAACGACCACCTCCTGCACGGCCGCGAGGAAGCGGCGCGCGAGGCGGCCGGGTTCTATAAGGACCTCTTCCCGGGCCGCTACTACCTGGAACTCCAGGACCACGGCATGGAGGAGGACAAGCAGGTCATCCCGAGGGTCATCGCCCTCTCGAAGGAGATGGGGCTGCCCCTCGTCGCCACCAACGACGTGCATTATCTGGACAAGGGAGACCACAGCGCCCAGGAGGTGCTCATCTGCATCCAGACGGGCAAGACCCTGAACGATCCCAACCGCATGACGATCAAGAGCGAGGAGTTTTATCTCAAAACCGCAGAGGAGATGGAGGCGCTCTTCGGCGAAGTACCCGAAGCCCTCGCCAGTACGCTCGACATCGCCGAACAGTGCGATTTCGAGTTCACCTTCGGCGCGGCCCACTACCCGGATTTCCAGACCCCCGACGGGGCCGACAAGAAAGAATACCTGAGGCGCTCCGCGGAGGAGGGGCTCGCGGGCAGGCTCGCGCAGTTCGGGATCGAGGGCGCCGAGGCGGAGCGCTACCGCGAGCGGCTCAGGATGGAACTCGAAGTCATCAACAGCCAGAATTACGAGGGTTACTTCCTCATCGTGTCCGACTTCATCCGCTACGCCAAGGAGCAGGGCATCCCCGTTGGCCCGGGCCGGGGCTCGGCGGCGGGCAGCCTGGCCGCCTACGCGCTGGGCATCACGGGCATCGACCCGCTCAGGTATTCCCTTCTCTTCGAGCGGTTCCTGAACCCCGAGCGCATCAGCCCGCCCGACGTGGACATCGACTTCTGCATGGACCGGCGCGACGAGGTCATCCGCTACGTGCAGGAGAAATACGGGCGCGAGAACGTGTGCCAGATCATCACCTTCGGAAGCATGCTGGCGAAGGGTGTCCTGCGCGACGTGGGCCGCGTGATGGACATGCCCTACGGCGAGGTGGACCGCATCGCGAAGCTGGTTCCCAATGAACTCAAGATCACCCTCGACGACGCGATGAAGAAAGAGCCGCGCCTGCGCGACACCGTGGAGCGCGACCCGAAGGTGAGCGGCTTGATGGGCACGGCCCGAAAGCTCGAAGGCAACATCCGCCACGCGGGAACGCACGCGGCGGGCGTGGTCATCGCGCCGTCGAAGCTCACCGACTTCGTGCCGCTCTATAAGGCCTCGGGCGGCGAGATGATGACCCAGTTCGACATGAAGGACATCGAGGAAATCGGCCTTCTCAAGATGGATTTCCTGGGTCTCAAGACGCTCACGGTGCTCGAGCGCGCCGTGAACCTCGTGCGCGACGGAGGCGGAGAACTGGATCTCGAGACGCTCGCTCTCGACGATGCGGCGACGTACCGCCTGCTCGCGGAGGGCAAGACGACCGGCATCTTCCAGCTCGAGAGCCGGGGCATCCGGGAATATCTCAGGAAGCTCATCCCCACGACGTTCGAGGATCTGATCGCCATGGTCGCGCTCTACCGGCCCGGCCCGCTGGAGAGCGGCATGGTGGATGCGTTCATCAACAGAAAGCACGGGCGCGAGCAGATCGATTATTTCTTCGACGAGCTGCAGACCATCCTCGAGGGCACCTACGGCGTCATGGTCTATCAGGAACAGGTCATGCAGATCTCGAACGCGCTCGCAGGGTTCTCCCTGGGACGAGCGGACGTGCTGCGCAAGGCGATGGGAAAGAAGAGCCAGAAACTCATGGCCGAGCAGCAGGCCGACTTCGTGGACGGGGCCGCCGCGCGCGGCCACGACAGGAAAAAAGTCCAGTCCCTGTGGGATCAGATCGACAAGTTCGCGGGCTATGGCTTCAACAAGAGCCACAGCGCGGCCTACGCCCTCATCGCCTACCGCACGGCGTATATGAAAACGCATCATCCGCGCGAGTTCATGTCGGCGCTTCTCACGTGCGACAGGGAGAACGCCGACAAGGTCATCAACGACATCGCCGAGTGCCGGAGCATGAAGATCCCCGTGCTCCCGCCGGACGTGAACGCGAGCCAGAAGGATTTCACGGTCGAGCGGGAGGCCATCCGCTTCGGTCTGGCCGCCGTGAAGAACGTGGGCGAGGGGCTGGTGGACGCCGTTCTGGCGAGCCGGAACGAGGAGGGGCCGTTCAGGGACCTGGGCGATTTCTGCAGGCGCGTGGAGCATCGGCACCTGAACCGGCGGGCGCTCGAAAGCCTCATCAAGGCGGCCGCCTTCGATTCTCTGAATGTGGGACGCGCGCAGGCGACGGCATCGCTCGATATCGTGCTCGAAGCCGCGATTCGCGAGCAAAAAAGCGTCGCCGTGGGGCAGGGTTCCCTGTTCGGGGGGGAGGATGCCGCCAGGAGCGCGCTTCACCTGCCCGAGGTGGCCGAGTGGGAGGACGGCGAACGCCTTGCCAGCGAGCGCGAGGTGCTGGGTTTTTACGTTTCCGGACACCCGCTCGATGATCACAAGGAGGTCATCGAGCGATTCGCCAACATCGACACCGTTCGCCTCGCCGAGGTGACGAGCGCGCGCAAGCTCAAGATGGCAGGGCTTATCCGCTCCTCGCGGCTGCGCACCACGCGCGCGGGCCGGCGCATGGCGAATTTCGTGCTCGAGGATCAGGTCGGCACGGCGGAGATGACGCTTTTCCCCGACGTGTTCGAAAGTTGCCACGAAATCCTGGAGAGCGAGGAACCCGTTCTCGTCGAAGGCGTCGCCGAGGTTTCGGACGACGGGGTTCAGGTGGTGGTGCGCGCCATCGAGCCTCTCTCCGAGGTGGAGGTGAACCGCGCGAGCAGGGTCCTGGTCGATCTCGAACCCGAGTGCCGCTCGCCGAATCGCCTGCAGTCCATCCGCGAGGTGCTGGCGAGGCATCCGGGCAACTGCGCCGTTCACTTCACGCTCAGGTTCCCCGGCCGGGAGGTGCGCATCGAGGCGGGCGGGGAGTTCGTGGTGGCGCCGACGGCGGAACTGAGCGATGAACTCGGTGATCTGGTGGGCGCGGGAGCTGTTCGTTTTGAATAAACCGTCCATCAGGGCCGTCTATCTGGGGCGGATGGGGTTCGGCGAAGCCTGGGACCTGCAAAAGCGGCTTTGGACCGAGCGCGCCGAGGGCCGCCTCGGGGAGGATGTTTTTCTCTTTCTCGAGCACGATCCGGTCATGACGCTGGGCAAGGGGGGCAGCGAGGCGAACGTGCTTCTCAGGCGCTCGCCCGTCGACGGCGAGGATGTTCCACTCATCCGGATCAACCGGGGCGGCGAGGTGACCTTTCACGGTCCGGGCCAGTTGATGCTCTACGCCATCTGCGACCTCCGCGAATGGGAGCGCGACGTGCACCTCCACTGCAGGCGGCTTGAGGAGGTATTTCGGCGCTATCTGGAGAAGAAGGGGTTTCATGCCGAGAGAAGACCGGGAAATCCGGGCCTTTGGGTGAATGACGAGAAAATTCTCGCCCTGGGCGTGGGCGCGAGGCGCTGGGTGACGATGCACGGGGTTTCGTTCAACGCATCGCCGGATCTCAGATATTTCGAGATGATGCACCCCTGCGGCGAGGTGGGCGGGCGCACGACTTCCCTCGAAAAACTGCTGGGGGGTTCACCGCCGCTGCCGGAACTCGCGCAGGATTTGATCCCCGTTTGCGCGGACGTGTTCGATGCGCATATCACGATGGAAACCGACCCGGCGCGGGTTACAGGAGTTCTTCCCGGTGTTTCATGACCCGAAAAATTCAAGAAGCGAGAAGTGGGCCCTCGCCGCGAGTCTGGCGGTCGTTTTCGTGCTGCTCGCCTCTGCGCAGGCGTTCGCGGCCACGAGCTTCGCCGACTGGGGCTTTACGACCAGGGCCTGGGATCTTCTGAAGAAGGGGGGGTATACGATGATCCCCCTGGGGCTGTGCTCGGTCGTCGCGCTCATGGTGACGCTCGAGCGGCTCATTTCCCTCAGGCGAAAGAAAGTCCTGCCGGGCGCCCTGGTGAGCGCTTCGGAAAGATACTGGCGGAGCGGTGATTTCGAGGGAGCCTCCAGCCTCTGTGAGCGGTTCGACTCTCCGCTCGCGCGCGTTCTCAAGGCGGGTCTGGCGAGGCGGAGGCTTGGGATCGGCGAGATGGAGCGCGCCATGGTCGGCGCGGGCCAGCATGAATCGACCGTCTTGTCGCGCAACCTCCGCGGCCTGGGCGTCATCGCGAACCTCGCGCCGATGCTGGGCCTGTTCGGCACGGTCGTCGGGATGATTCGCGCCTTCGACGTCATCAGCCGCGCCGGGACGGGGAACCCGAACCTCGTGGCGGAGGGGATATCCGAAGCGCTTCTGACGACGGCGGCGGGCCTTTTGATCGGCATTCCCGCCCTTGCGGCGTATCACTTTTTCCGTTCCCGCAGCGGCCGTCTCCTGTTCGAGATGGAATCGGTCGCTCTGGCGCTTTTGCAGAATCTGGCGACGCAAGCCGGTGAACCCGGCGAGAACACGGACAATGCGCCCCACGACGAGGCGCAGGGCTTCGAGAGCCTGGGTCCGCAGCGCGAGGATTCGTGATGCGCTTTCAGGGCGATTCGGAGGAAGACTACAGCCTCCAGCTTACCTCGCTCATCGACGTCGTCTTTTTGCTCCTCATCTTTTTCATGGTTTCCACCTCTTTCGTGGATTTCACCCGCAGGCTCGACATCGAACTGCCCGAAGCGAAATCGAGCGCCGAGGTGGTGGAGAAAAAAGCGTTTCTCATCGAAGTCGGCGTGGAGAAGCGAATCACCCTGAACGGGAAAACGGTGCTGCTCGATGACCTCGAAAGCCGGTTGAAAGCGGGCGTCGAGAGCGGGAAGTTCAAGCCCTCCCTCACGATCAAGGCGGACAAGCGCCTCGATTACGGCTACGTGATCAAGGTGATGGGCCTCATCTCCGAGGCGGGCGTTCGGGACATCTCGCTGGCCACGAAATAACTTCGTAGCGGGTACTGGGCGCGAGAGGCGGCTTCCGCGCCCGTTTTCATGTTGGAGAAAAAGCGTGAACCAAAGGCGGGCCGATACAACGGTTTCCATGCCGCGCAAGGCCGAAACCACCACGCGCGTTCTACTGCTCAGGCACGGCGCGGCGGAGGGCTCGAAAGAGGGGTTTTTCTACGGCAGCACCGACGCGCCGCTCCTTCCTGATGGCGAGGCGCAGGTTCGGGACGCGGCGGCGCGCGTCCGGGGTTGGCTGTTGGATAGTGAGACGGCCCTTTATTCCAGTTCGCTCACCCGCTCCGTGAGGACGGCGGAGATTCTATCCGAAGCGATGGGGTTGGGGCTCGAGCCCGTGGTCGTTCCCGATATCGCCGAGCTTCACCTGGGCGATTGGGAGGGGGAGACGCACGCAAGCCTCACGGAAAAAGAACCCGAGCGCCTGGACGAGCATTACGAGAATTTTGTCCATTCCAAGCCGCCGGGCGGCGGGGAGTGCGTGGCGGAACTCGCCGCGCGCGTCTTGCCCGCGTTTCGCGGTATCTGCGCCCGGGAGAAAGAAAAAAACGTCATCATTTGCGCCCATGCGGCGGTGAACCGGGTGATTCTCTGCGATGCGCTGGGCGCTCCGCTCAATAGCTTTTTCCGGCTGGAGCAGGATTTTGCGGCCCTGAACGTGATTGATCTGCACGAAAGCGCGCCCCTCGTCCGCGTCATGAACGTCTAACGCGCCGCGCGCCTTGGGTGTGGGAAACATCAAAGGCGTTTCTGAACATCTTCTACCCTTGAAAGCGCCGAAATGCGGTGATGATTAAGCGGGCAAGCCGCTTTCGTCATACCCGATGATCTCATCGCTGCTTCGCCCGTCACGCCTTGGCAGACTGGCGCAATACAGGGCGATGCGATCCAGTTCATCGGCGAGCGGGGGCCCGCCCCGCATCTTCTCCACCTGCGCCAGCTTCTCCTGTATGGCGCGCTTGACGGCCTTGGCCATGGATTCGCCGGTGAGACTCGCGAGCCTCTTCGCCAGCGCGTGGGTGTCGGCATCTTTGATGTTGAGTTGCATTACTTCATCCTCGATAAAGCTGTAAAAGACCGCATCCTGAAGTTTTACTTCCCCCTGAAGGCTTTGATGATCGCGGCACCCTCGGCGCCTGCGGCCTTGCTCCATTCGGCGGACATGGTTTCGCCGATTTTCTTGAGATCGGCGGCGAGCCGCTCACCCGGCTTCTGCACGCTCATGCCGCCTGCGGCGAGTTGTTCGAGGTAAAAGCCGGTCAACTCGCGCGCCCGCGCCGTTCCCGCCGCTTCGGCCAATAGCGCAGAGGAGCGCAGGCAGTTTTGGGCGTGTGCGTCGAGCGCCTCGAAGGCGCGCTTGCCCGCGAACACGTAGTTGCGCGGCACCCAGGCTCGCAAATCGTAGAAATGGCTCATGCGCTTCCAGAGCTTGTGGTAATAACCGGTCGCGCTCGAAGTGATGAAGGCCTCCACCCTGCCGCTCGCAAGCGCCCGGTCGAGTTCCACGAGTTCGATATGCACCGAGGGCATTCCGGCGAGAGCGGCGAAACGGGCCGTCGCGTCGTTGTAGGCGCGAAACTTGATCCCGCGCATGTCGGCGACGCCGCCGATCGCGCGCTTCAAATACATTCCCTGAGGCGGCCAGGGGACGGAGTAGAGCAATACGAGGTTCTGCGCGGCGAGAATCTTCGTCAGCCGGCCTTTAGCTGCCTGCCAGAGCTTCTCGGACGCCTCGAAGGACGTGGCCAGTAGCGGCACGGAGTCGAATCCGAAGACGGCGTTTTCGTTCTGGTGGGCGCTCAGCAGCCGCTCGCCGATGGGCACCTTCCCGGTTTGTACGGCGCGCTTTATCTCGCCGCCCTTGATGAGGGAACCGCCTCCATGCACCACGATATCGAGTTTCCCGCCGGTGCATACGCCAACCGCCTCGGCGAAGAGTTTTGCGTTTTGCGTGTGGTAGATGGCGTTCCCGTACGCCGTCGGCATGTTCCATTTTTCCGCCGCATGGGCTGTGCCCGCCCAAAGGAGCAGGCCCGCAGCCAGTCCGGTCAACCATTTCATGCTCGAATCTCCCGTTGTGTAAGCGCCGTGATGGCCATTGAATGAATCAAACGATATGCGGAAATACTTGTTCTTATTCTATACTAGAATCGTTCTCAGAGGACCCTCATTTTTTCTGTTCTGGAGGGTCCCGTGCAACTCATCGAAAAAATCCGCAAAAAACAAGTCCGCGTATGCGTGATGGGCCTGGGATACGCCGGGCTCCCGCTCGCGCTGGAGTTTGTGCGCGCGGGCTACCGGGTGGTGGGGCTGGACACGGACTGCCGCCGTGTTCGCGATCTACGAGCGGCGAAGAGCCACATCGGGGATGTTTCTCCCAAAAGCTTATCTGCGGGGTTGAGCACAGATCGGCTCGAGTTCACTTGTGATGACCGGGCGATTGCGGAGGTCGATGCAGTCAGCATTTGCGTCCCCACGCCGTTGGGGAAGACCCGGGACCCGGATTTGTCCTTCATACAATCCGCAGTGGAGAGCATCGGGCGGAATCGACGAAGGGGGCAGCTCTACGTGCTCGAGAGCACCTCCTATCCAGGGACTACGGAGGAAATCGTTCTGCCCGTTTTGTCGAAAGAAGGCTGGGATGTGGGCGAGGATTTCTATCTCGCTTTCTCGCCCGAGCGCGTGGACCCCGGAAACGAGCGATTTGGCACGAGAAACATACCGAAAGTCGTGGGCGGCGTGACGCCAGGGTGCGCCGAGTGCGCCTGCGCCCTGTATGAAGGCGCCGTCGAGCGGATCGTGCGGGTCACCTCGCCCCGGGTTGCCGAGATGGTGAAGTTGCTGGAAAACACCTTTCGAAGCGTCAACATCGCCCTGGTGAACGAGGTGGCGAAAATGTGCCATGCCCTCGGCCTGGATGTCTGGGAGGTGATCGAGGCGGCGAAAACGAAGCCTTTTGGCTTCATGCCCTTCTATCCGGGGCCGGGCCTCGGCGGGCATTGCATTCCCGTGGACTCCGTCTACTTGTCCTGGAAGGCGCGGCAGGCGGGGTTCGAGGCGAGGCTCATCGAACGGGCCGGTGAGGTGAACAACTCGATGCCGCAGTTCGTTGTGGAACTCACGGCCAGGGCTCTGAACGCGACCGGCAGAGCGCTTGAAGGAGCGAGAATCCTGCTGGCGGGAGTGACCTACAAGGCGGACGTGTCCGACATCAGAGAGAGCCCCGCCCTCGACGTCTGGCTCCGTCTGGTGCGCCTCGGAGCGGTCGTTTGCTATTCGGACCCCCATGTTACGGAAATCGACGCTCTCCCGATCAGGGCGCATTCTCAGCCCATCAGTCCCGGCTCACTGCGTGAATACGACTGCGTCATCGTGCTTGTGAACCACGAATCACTGGATACAAAGCTCATCCACGCCCATGCGAACTGCATCGTGGATACGCGCAACGCTTTCAGGGATTTCCGTCAAAACGGCCGTTTGTTCAGACTTTGACGGGCTCCCCTGCAAGTGAAGATTTCGCCTTGAGTCGATTTGATCCATGAAATCAATAAAAACAACAAGATATGTGATGCGCCGCATTCTTTGAAAATTCCGCGCGAGGTGGTTGACATCCCCCGGCCATCTGGGGTTTATATACACCTTCGTCTTCTCCAGGGAAGATTCTTTGTCAGCTGAAAGAGAGAAGAGAATCGATGAGAATGTACCAGAAGACTGTCAGCCTCACGAAAGAGAAGGCCAATGCCCAGCGCGGCTGGGTGCTGGTGGATGCGAAGGATCAGACGCTGGGGCGTCTTAGCACGCGCGTGGCGACGCTGCTGCGCGGGAAACACAAGCCCGACTGGACGCCCCATGTCGACAACGGCGAATATGTGGTCGTCATCAACGCGGAGCGCATTGTCCTCACGGGCCGCAAGCTTTCGGACAAAAAGTATTACCGCCACTCCGGCTACCCGGGGCATCTCAAGGAGGTGAGCGCGGGGCGCATGCTGGAAACGCATCCCGAGCGTGTGATAGAACACGCCGTGCGGGGCATGTTGCCGAAAAACAAGCTGGGGCGCTCCCTGCTGCAAAAACTCAAGGTATACGCGGGCGACAAGCATCCCCACGAGGCGCAACGCCCCGAACCGATTCAGTTGGACTGAACTCCGAGAGGTTTTTGAAATCGACATGGCTACGATACCGAAGCACTACGCCACGGGAAAGCGCAAGACGGCCGTCGCGCGCGTATGGATAGAGCCCGGCGACGGCAGGATTCTGGTCAACAACACGCCTGCGGACGAGTATTTCCTCCGCGACACCTCGCTCATGGTGATCAAGCAGCCCTTCGAGTTGACCGAGACGTGGGGCAGCTACGACGTTCGCGCCACCGTGAAGGGCGGTGGACTCACCGGCCAGGCGGGCGCCGTTCGCCACGGCATTTCGAAAGCCCTGCTGGACGTGGACCCCGCGTTTCGGACGATTCTCAAGAAAGCGGGTCTCATCACGCGCGATTCCCGCGTCAAAGAGCGTAAAAAATACGGCTTGAAAGGCGCGCGCAAGAGCTTCCAGTTCTCCAAGCGCTAACCACATCGGTGGTCGATTCGGGGGCTGGCTTTGCCGGCCCCTTTTTTTGTGCGAAATAATGGATTGCGGTGGATGTTTCTCCTGATGAAGATATGATGCGAATCGCCTGAGATTCCGGAGGATAGGGAGATGCCGAAAATCGCCGTGGTGGGCGCCACGGGATATACGGGTTTTGAATTGTTGAGGCTTCTCGGGTCCCACGGGGGGGTGGAGGTGATCGCCCTCACGTCCGAGACCTATGCCGGCAAGGGCGTGGATGAGGTGTTTCCCGCTCTCGTCTCCGTGCATGGCGGTACGCTCGTGAAGTTCGAACTCGCCGTCTGCGAGGGAGCCGACATCGTGTTCTGCTGTCTGCCCCACCGGGTGGCGATGAACACCGTGCCCTCCCTGCTGGATGCCGGTCACCGGGTGGTGGATTTCTCCGCCGATTACCGCCTGCGGGATTTCGGCGTTTATGAGGCCTGGTACAAGACGGAGCATACCTCGCCGGAAAGAATAGCGGACGCCGTCTACGGGGTGCCCGAACTCTACCGGGAGGAGGTCAGAAAAGCGCGCCTCGTCGCGAACCCGGGTTGCTACCCCACGGGAGCGATTCTGGCGCTGGCCCCGCTTTTGAGGGCGAGGCTCATCAAGCCCGGCTCCATCATCGTGGATGCGAAATCTGGCGTTTCGGGAGCGGGCAGAAAAGCGGACCTGAGCATTCAGTTCAGCGAGGTGAACGAGGGCTTCAAGGCCTACGGCGTGGGGACCCATCGCCATACGCCCGAAATCGAGCAGGAGTTGTCCGTCGCCTTGGGCGAAGCCGTGCAGGTTTCCTTCACCCCGCATCTGGCGCCCATGACCCGGGGCATTCTCTCGACCATCTACACGGAGGGCGAGGGTGGCGCGGACGCCTCGGCGGTTCGGGGGGCGCTGCGCGACGCCTATGCGGATGAGCCGTTCATCCGCCTGATGCCCGAGGGCGCGTTTCCCAACGTGACGCAGGTGGCCGGTTCGAACTATGTGGATATCGGCCTGACGTATGATGAGCGCACCTCGCGCTTCATCATTGTCGCGGCGATAGACAACCTGGTGAAGGGCGCGTCGGGGGCGGCGGTGCAGAACATGAACCTGATGCTGGGGCTTCCCGAGACGCAAGGTCTCCTGCATCCGGGATTTTGGATGTAAGCGAAAAGAAGGGGTCTTGGTTGTGAGTGAAAAAGAATACATTCAGCCGATTGAGGGCGGTGTTTGCGCGGCCGCGGGAGTCCGCGCCGCCTCGGTGACGGCGGGCATCAAACCGTCCGGCAATCCGGATATGGTGCTGCTCGCTTTCGACCCCCCGGCCGCCGCCGCGGGCGTCTACACCCGGAACAAGATGTGCGCCGCTCCCGTCACCCTGTGCAGGGAGCGGGTCGGAAAATCGCCTCTTAGGGCGTTTCTCGTCAACAGCGGCAACGCGAACGCCTGTACGGGCGAGCAGGGCTACCGAGACGCCGTGAGCCTTTGCGGCGAGGTGGCGGATGCGCTCGACTGCCCGGAAGCGCAGGTCGCCATGTCCTCCACCGGACTCATCGGCGCTCCACTCCCGGTTGAACTCATGAAGGCCCAAATCGCGAATCTGGTTTCCGGTCTTTCCGCGGATAACGGCCACGAGGCTGCCGTGGGCATCATGACGACCGATACGAAGCCCAAGGAGTACGCCGTTCAGGTGAAAGAACCAGAGGGCGTCTACCGCATCGGCGGCATCACCAAGGGAGCCGGCATGATCGCCCCCGACATGGCGACCATGCTCGCCTACGTCGCCACCGACGCCGTGGTTGCGCAAGCCGACCTCCAGGCCGTTCTTCGGGCCGTGGTGCGGAAAACGTTCAACTGCGTGACGATAGACGGCGACACCTCCACGAACGACACGGTGATTCTGGCCGCCACGGGCGCATCCGGCGTGGCGCTCGAATCGACGGAAGCCCTGGCGCGGTTCGAGGAAGCGCTTTACCGGGTATGCAAGGAACTGGCTCTGGCCATCGTTCGCGACGGCGAGGGCGTCAACAAGGTGGTGGAGGTGAAAATCTCGGGCGCAGCCAGCGAGGAGCAGGCGCATCTGGCCGCGAAGTCGGTTTCGGAGAGCCTGCTGGTGAAGACGGCCATTCATGGCGAGATGCCCAATTGGGGACGGATGTTCGCGGCGGCCGGCTACAGCGGCGCGGACGTGGCGCCCGAGAAGATGTCTCTCCGAATCGAGAACGTGCAGGTGATGAGTGACGGCGCGCCCGTACCGGGTTGGACCGAGGCGCTGGCTCCCTTGCTCAAGCAGCCCGAATACGGCCTCGAACTGGGCCTGGGGGTCGGTGATGCGGAGGCCGTGTTCTGGACGACGGATTTGAGCGCGGAATACGTCCGGTTCAACGCGGACTACAAGACTTGAACGCATTTGTTCCGGTGACTTGAATCGTCCGGGTTCTTATGAGACATTCCATGCGCCGAACGCTGGCGGACGCCGTGGCGGCGTAGCTGATTGGCGAATTACTCTAATAAAATCAAATGCTTGAAAATTCGGCCTCATCCGCCGTGAGGCCGGCAGGGCCCCCCTCGATGAAAGGCGGGGCAAAAGGAGTGTTCCCGTGACCCCGATTACATTGAGAGAACTGCTGGAAGCCGGCGCCCACTTCGGGCACCAGACCATCCGATGGAACCCCAAGATGCGCCCTTATATCTTCGGCGCTCGAAACGGGATTTACATCATCGACCTCCAAAAAACCCTCAAGTTGTTCAACGCGGCCCGGGAGGTGATTCGCGATGTCGCCGCGAAGGGCGGCAAAGTGCTTTTTGTGGGGACGAAACAACAGGCCCAGGAAATCGTCATGGAAGAGGCCCGGAGCGTGGGGATGCCCTTCGTCACCCAGCGCTGGCTCGGCGGGACGCTCACGAACTTCTCGACGATCAAAAACTCGATTGCTCGCCTGCTCGATCTGGAGTCCATGAAGAATGACGGCACCTTCGAGCTTCTGGCGAAAAAAGAGGCCGTCAGGCGCGAGAAGGACATGGCTCGCCTCGAAAAATTTCTGGGCGGCATCAAGCATATGGACAAGTTGCCGCAAGCCATGTTCGTCATTGATACGGGCCATGAGTACAACGCCATTCGCGAGGCCAGGAAACTGGGGATTCCCGTTATCGCGGTCGTAGACACGAATTGCGACCCCGACGGGGTGGATCACGTATTGCCTGGAAATGACGACGCCTTGCGCTCGATTCGCTTCTTCGTGTCGCGGGTTGCGGAGGCCATCGCCGAGGGTGTCACCCTGCGCAAGGAGACGGGGGCCGAGGACGTCGAAGCCGTCGTCGCCTCGGGCGACACGGTAGCGGCGGAGATGATGGCGGCCGCGGCGGGCGGCGGAGAAACGAAGGCGGAAAAATAACCATTATATTTTCAGCAACAGCCGGATTTCATGAGGAGAGGTTCAGGGCATGGAAGTTACCGCTCAGATGGTCAAGGAGTTGAGAACCCGCACCGGTGCGGGCATCATGGATTGCAAGGAAGCCCTCAAGGAGAATGAGGGGGATTTCGAAGAGGCGGTGCGCTATTTAAGGGAAAAAGGACTTTCCAGCGCCGCCAAAAAGGCGGGGCGTACGGCGAGCGAGGGACAGGTATACGCTTCCCTTGGTGAAGACGGGCGCATGGGCGTCATCGTCGAGGTGAATTGCGAGACCGATTTCGTGGCCCGTACGGAGGACTTTCAGGCGCTTCTCGAAACCGTCGCGAACCACGCGAAGGACAATGGAGGAGAAAACCTCGCCGGGGCGCTCAAAGAGGTGACCACGGAGGCCATCGCCAAGCTGGGCGAGAACATCGTCGTCGCCCGCGGGGAGCGTCTCGCCCTGGGAAACGGCGACTCGGGCAGGGTGGTTTCCTATATTCATCCGGGCGGCCGGATAGGCGTTTTGCTCGAGGTGAAATGTGAAACGCCCGGGAATGCGGGTGATGCCGCATTTGTCGAGACGGCGCGCGATTTGGCGATGCACATTGCGGCGAGCAGCCCCCGGTACCTCTCCGAGGATCAGGTGCCGGAAGTGGTTCTCCAGAGTGAGCGCGAGATTCTTCTGGCCCAGCAGAAGGATTCAGGAAAGCCCGAGAACATTCTGGAGAAAATCGTCGAAGGGCGCATCAAGAAGTACAAGAAAGAGATTTGCCTGCTCGATCAGCCGTTCGTCAAGGATCCCGACAAGACGGTTCAGGCGTATCTCAAGGATAGAAGCGCGGAGTCGGGAGAAGAAATTCGGGTTTCTTCCTGGGCTCGCTTTCAACTCGGCGAACTTTCCGCGTCGGACGATGGGTAGGCCCTTCTGACGCATGATTCGCACCGTCGGTTGTCATTGGCTTGAAATAATTGGGGATGTCCATGCGCGGCGACCTGCGATTCAAGAGGATCCTGCTCAAACTCTCAGGCGAAGCCCTGGGAGGAGAACTCAAGTACGGGATCGACCATAACGTCGTTGACGACATAGCGCAGGAAATTCATGAAATCCATACGATGGGAGTAGAAGTCACCATCGTCGTGGGTGGAGGGAACATCTTCCGGGGCGCCGCCGCCGCCGCTGCCGGGATGGAGCGTACCAACGCCGACTATATGGGCATGCTCGGCACGGTCATCAACGCTTTGGCTCTTCAGCATGCTCTCGAAAAGGCGGACCTCGCCACGCGCGTCCAGAGCGCCATTCACATGGCCGAATTGTGCGAGCCCTACATCAGAAGGCGTGCGATACGCCACATGGAAAAAGGCCGGGTCGTCATTTTCGCGGGAGGCACCGGGAATCCCTACTTCACGACGGATACCACCGCGAGCCTGAGAGCCATAGAAGTGGGTGCGGAGTGCATTCTCAAAGCCACGAACGTGGATGGTGTTTTCTCCGCCGATCCCCATCAGGACGATACGGCCGAGTTCATCGATCAGTTGACGTATATCGAGGTGCTCAACCGCCAACTCGCCGTCATGGACACCACCGCCGTGAGCTTGTGCATGGATAACAATTTGCCCATTATTGTCTTTAACCTGCTGAAGCCCGGCAACATCCGCCGCGTAGTGGAGGGCAAGCAGGTGGGGACTTTGGTGAAGGCCGCCGAGGTCTGATGCGTTGCGGGTCGTGTCTGCCCGGATTCAGCGCGCGCGAGAGGATTTGGCCGAGGGTGTGAGGTGATGATCTTGTGTTTGTAACACAGGGGGAGATGGTACATGGATGAGGTTCTCGCCGCGTTAAAGAATAGAATGCAGTCCACGCTGGAGTCGTACAAGTCTGAAATCGCCCGCGTGCGAACTGGTCGCGCTTCCACGAATCTCATCAGTGGCGTGATGGTCGACTACTATGGCATGTCCACGCCGCTGAATCAGCTTGCCACCCTGAACGTGCCCGAACCCCAACTCATCATCGTTCAGCCTTTCGACATGAACTCGTTGGGCGACATCGAAAAGGCGATTCAATCGGCGGAACTGGGCCTGAACCCTTCGAACGACGGCAAGATCATCCGCGTGCCGGTGCCGGCGCTCACCGAAGAACGCCGCAAGGAGATGGTGAAACTGCTCAAGAAGATGACCGAGGATCACAAGGTGGCGCTTCGCAACATTCGGCGCGATGGCAACGATGACATGAAAAACCTCGAGAAGAGCAAAGATATTACCGAGGATGACCTCAGAAAAGGACAGGGCGATGTCCAGAAGCTGACCGATCAGTTCGTCTCCGAATTGGACGACTTGCTTTCGGCAAAAGAGAAAGAGATTCTTGAGGTCTAGTTTATCACCGGAGCGCGTATGGAATCTCGCATCGACCCACGCATCGATCTCGAGCGGCTCCCGCGCCATATCGGCGTTATCATGGACGGTAACGGCCGCTGGGCCCAGAAGCGGTTCCTCCCCAGGGTCGCCGGCCACCGGGAGGGCGTGAAGTCCGTCGACAGGGTGGTGGCGCATGCGCGCCGCATCGGCGTCAAGGCCCTCACCCTGTACAGTTTTTCCCTGGAGAACTGGAACAGACCCAAGGACGAAGTAGACGCGCTCATGGACATTCTGGCGGATTATCTCGAGCGCGAACTTCAAAGGATGCTCAGGGAGGGCATCCGTTTCAACACGATTGGGCACGAAGAGGATTTGCCCTTGTTCGCGCAGGAAATTGTCCAGCGCGTGAAGGAGCAGACGGCGGATCAGGACGGAATGGTTTTGACCTTGGCGTTGAGCTACGGCGCGCGCCGGGAAATTACCGACGCGGCGAGAGCCATATCCCGGGAAGTGCAAAAAGGCATTCTTCAGCCCGAGGAAATCGATGAGAATGACATCGAGCGCCATCTGTACACGGCGGATTTGCCCAAACTCGACCTCTTGATTCGAACCAGCGGCGAACTGAGGCTTTCCAACTATCTTCTTTGGCAGGCGGCGTATGCGGAATTGTATTTTACGGATATCAAGTGGCCGGAATTCGCAGAACGCGAGCTCGAAGACGCCATCCTCGCCTATCAGTCCCGGGTGCGGAAATTCGGTCTCACCGAGGAGCAGTTCACGACCCGGAGAAACTAGGTTTTGACCCGCCTCATAAGCGCCCTGGTGCTTGCGGCGCCCATTCTCGCCGTCTTGTTTTTTTCCTCCTCGACCATTTTTCTCTGTGTGGTGCTTCTGCTCGTTTTCCGCGCAGGCTGGGAGTTCCAGAGCCTCATCAACCTTTGCGGCTGGCGCGTGAGAGCCTGGGAAGGAGCCGTGGATGCCTGCGCATTCGTGCTCGCCGTATGGGTGGGCGGCTTTTTGCCGCCGTTGGTCCTGGCGGTCATTCTGCTTCGTGTCTTCCTCAAGGCGTTTTCGTACCAGGCCTTTCGGGAAAGCCTTTCCTTGACGGGGGTGTCACTTCTCGGCGTGATTTGGGTGGGCGGAGCAGGCGGTTTGATTGCGCTTACCAGAACCTTTCCGGGAGGTATGGAGGCCGTCTTCTTTTTGTTCGTCATCGTCTGGGCGAACGATATCGCGGCGATGTTCACGGGCAAGACGCTGGGGAAAAGAAAAATCGCCCCGAGGATCAGTCCCGGGAAAACCCTGGAAGGCGCAATCGGAGGAATCCTCGCCGGGGTCCTCGCGGGCATCCTCACGGCGTTCTATATGGATGTTCCCGGGGTCGACCCGTGGCTCGCGATTCCTGTTTCGGGTGGTATCGGGCTGTTCGCGCTGGCAGGGGATTTGGGTGAATCGATCCTGAAGCGCGCGGCCGGGCAAAAGGACGCGTCCGACATCATCCCGGGTCATGGGGGCCTGCTCGATAGAATTGATGGTTTGCTCATGGCGGGCCCTGCGTTTTATGGTTACTTGTACTGGGTACGGTTTTGAGTCACCGCGCATCGGGGGTGAGCGTGTAATGGAGCGGCGAAAAATCTCCATATTGGGTTCTACCGGCAGCATCGGGGAAAACGCTCTGGATGTCGTGGCGCAGTTTCCCGACGGAATCGACGTTGTGGCGCTTGCCGCCGGAAGAAACTGGGAGCGGCTTGTTGAGCAGGCCAGGCGGTTCCGGCCTGATATTGTATCCGTGGCCGATGATATGGACGCGAAGCGCGTTGAGGGTGCGCTCTCCCCCGAAATCAAGGTGCTTTCGGGGGAGGAGGGTTTGAGGGAAGTGGCCGCGGGCGCGGGCGCGGGCCTCGTTGTATCCGCCTTGGTGGGCGCGGCGGGACTCCCGCCGACGCTGGCCGCCATCGACGCGGGCGCCTCGATCGCGCTTGCGAACAAAGAAGTGCTGGTCATGGCGGGGGAGCTTGTGATGTCGCGCGCTTCGGCTCTTGAAGTCGAATTGCTCCCGGTCGACAGCGAGCATGCGGGCGTGGCGCAGGCGCTCGCAGACAGGCCGCAATCCCAGGTGGAGCGGATCGTGCTTACGGCGTCGGGCGGACCTTTTCGGAACCATTCGATCGTGGCGATGAAGAAAGTGAGCCTTGAAGAGGCGTTGAATCATCCGAACTGGAAAATGGGCCCCAAGATTACGATAGATTCCGCATCCATGATGAACAAAGGTTTTGAAATCATCGAGGCGCGCTGGCTGTTCGGTCTGAAGCCGGAACAAGTGGACGTGCTGGTTCACCCGCAAAGCATCGTGCACGCCATGGTGGAATTCGTCGACGGCAGCTGCGTGGCGCAAATGAGCATGCCCGACATGCGGATTCCCATCGCACAGGCTATCTTTTCTCCGGAAAGGTTGCCCATCGAGGCGCCGAGACTCGATTTGGGGCAGATTGGTTCCCTGACGTTCGAAGAGCCGGATCCCGAGCGGTTTCCCTGCCTCACTCATGCGAAAGACGCGATGCGCGAAGGGGGGACGGCCCCCGCCGTCCTCAATGCGGCGAACGAGGTGGCCGTCGCTTCGTTCCTGTCGGGCGCATCGAAATTCATGGATATACCGGACGTGGTGGGGGCCGCATTGCAGGCCCACGAGAAGATGGAGGCGAATGATCTGGGGACGATTCTGGAGGTGGATCGCTGGGCCAGAGAATACGCCTCCTCCCGGCTGAACGGAACCCGCACAAGCCAGTAGAATCAATGAGCCGTCAAGACGAGAGCGAGGCCTTGCCCCGGCTCGTCGCCACGTTGGGCGGCCTCGGGCTGGTTCCTGTGGCCCCGGGTACGGTCGCTTCTCTCGTCGCCGTTCTGGCGTATTTTCTGTTTTATCAGGTCAACCCCTATGTTCCCCTCCTGTTTCTGATCTTCCTGATTCCCGTCGCCGTATGGGGCGCCGGTAAATATGAGGCGAGTACAAGCCGGCAAGACCCCCCCGAGATCGTCGTGGATGAATGGGTGGGCCAGTTCATCTGCTTCATCGGAGTCGAGCCGGGCCCGGGTGCTCTGGTGGCGGGCTTTTTCCTTTTTCGTATTTTTGACATTATCAAGTTGCCGCCGGTTCGACGCCTCGAAGGGCTGCCGGGCGGTGTGGGCATCGTGGCGGACGACGTCGCCGCGGGAATTATCGCTTGGGTGGTTTTATTCGCTTTGTCGTACTTTGGGGCTGTCTGATTTGGGGGATGCAGGAAAATGACGGAATCCCTGGAAGAGTGGCTCGGGGCGTATCTCAGTAATAAAGGCTGGCGCATCGCCACGGCGGAGAGTTGCACGGGCGGCCTCATAGCCAGCCGCATCACGGATGTTTCCGGCAGTTCCGCTTATTTCGAGCAGGGCTTCGTCACCTACAGCAACGAAGCGAAAATGAGGCTTCTGGGCGTATCGAAAGATATCGTGGCGACCGAGGGCGGGCCGGGAGCGGTGAGCGAAGCCTGCGCGCGCGCCATGGCGGAGGGTGCTCGTGCGGCGGCGGGGAGCGAAGTCGGACTCTCCGTCACGGGCATTGCCGGTCCCACGGGGGGAACTCCCGAGAAGCCGGTGGGAACGGTGTATATGGCCGTCGCCACACTTTCCGGCACCGATTGTCGACACCACCTGTTTGAAGGCTCCCGTCTGGAAGTGAAGGCCCAGACGGCGGAAGCCGCGCTCGAGATGACGCGTGACGCCCTGGAAGGGTTTGATGAGGCGTGAAGATGCGGATTATCGTTGTTTTTGGGGCGGAACGACGGTGTGCGATGTCCCCGAAGCCTTTGATGCGGCGTGAGTGCAGCGTACTTCCGGACAAGAGGGGAGAGGGGGCGTTCTTGCGGCCTCGGCTGACTTTGGCAATGGAATTCCCTGCGTCCGGTCCGGTATCCGGCGGCATGGTTTTCGCACCCCTCGTCGGTTCGCCCTCGTGAAGGAGGTTCTCCATGCGCGCATTCCTGGCGATTCCGTTCAGCCCGGATGAACACGAAAAGCTGGAATCGCTTCAAGAATCGCTTGCCACCATGCCGGCTCTTGATGATTTCCGCTGGATGAGGCCGAAGAACATCCATCTCACGCTGCGCTTTTTGGGCGACATCGAGGATGCGCAGGCCGGGGCAGCCTCTGAGGCGCTGCGCCGTGCGGGCGAGGGCGTCTCTGCTTTCGATATTTCGGTCGATCGTTTCGGCGTTTTCCCGCATCTCAAGCGTCCGGGCGTGCTCTGGGCGGGGCCCTCGGAATTGCCGGAACCACTGGCGAAACTCGAGTCCTGTCTTTCTCGTCATCTGGCCGAAGCGGGGTTCCCCCTCGGCGAAGGGCAATTCCGCCCGCATCTGACGATCGCCCGCCGCCGGTCCCGCGACCGCCCGCCGGCGGGACTCGAGGGAGAGCTTGAAATCGCCGAACAGCGATGGTTGACGCCCCCTCTCGTCTGCCGCGCGCGCGAGGCGGTCTTGTTCAGGAGCGAACTCAACCCCTCCGGCGCCATTCACACCGTGCTGGAAAAGGTGACTTTTCACTAGGCGCGGCGGGCGGTTCACCCGTTTCGTGGCGTCTGATACCACCCGGAACGGCAAGCGCTGAAAATCCGCCGGCTTGTATTGATACACGCCTGATGAGGACAGGGGTTCACCTCAACGATCTGCGGAACCCGCAAAGAATGGTATTTTCCTCATGAACACCCCGTTCACACCCGCAATGAGAGGTGAAAACAGTTTTCCTGCGAGAATTTTCGCTTTTTATACTTGATCTGCAGGGCCGTTTCACGTATGTTTAGCGAAAGTCAACCACCGCCGTAGTTGGGAACCATGGATAGACGAGGGAATGGGGCTTTCTCCACAAAAGCGCGTTTGGAAGCAGTGGTGTTTGCCGTATTGCAGAAAACGGATCGATCCCCTACATTCACTCTATGTCCGCCATCGCCCGAACCGGTGCGCATTCCTCCATCCAAGGGAGTTTTCCGATGAACCTCAAAAACGGGTCCCCCTCCGAGAACCCGCAAGGGCGTGAGCGCCGCGAGAAGGCGCTGGACATGGCATTCAACCAGATCAACCGCCAATTCGGCAAAGGCTCCATCATGCGCCTGGGCGAAGGGCCGGGCGTGGAGGCGATTCCGGCCATTTCCACCGGTTCGGTATCGCTCGACGCCGCCCTGGGCTGCGGAGGCGTGCCGCGCGGGCGCATCGTGGAGATATTCGGCCCCGAGTCCTCGGGCAAGACGACCATCGCGCTGCAAATTATCGCGGAAGTGCAGCGGGGCGGCGGAATGGCCGCCTTCGTGGATGCGGAGCACGCGCTGGATCCGATTTACGCCAAGGCGCTCGGTGTGCAGACGGACAACCTCATCGTCTCCCAGCCCGATACGGGCGAGCAGGCCCTGGAGATCGCCGAGATTCTGACGAGCAGCGGCTCGCTCGACGTGGTCGTCATCGACTCCGTGGCCGCTTTGGTGCCCAAGGCGGAACTCGAAGGAGACATGGGGGACCACCACGTCGGCCTCCAGGCGCGGCTCATGAGCCAGGCGCTTCGCAAGCTCACGGGCGTGGTGCATCGCAGCAACACGTGTTTCATCTTTATCAACCAGATCCGCATGAAGATCGGCGTGATGTTCGGCAACCCGGAAACCACTTCGGGCGGAAACGCGCTCAAATTCTACTCCTCCGTGCGCCTGGACATCCGGCGCATCGCCGCGATCAAGGAAGGCGAGAACAACGTGGGCAACAGGACGCGGGTGCGCGTGGTGAAGAACAAGCTCGCTCCCCCGTTCCGCACGGCGGAATTCGACATCATGTTCGGGCGCGGCGTCTCGAGAGAAGGCGACGTGCTCGATCTGGCCGTCGAAAAGGGCATCGTCGCCAAGACGGGAGCATGGTACTCCTATGGCGAGGAGCGCATCGGCCAGGGGCGCGAGAACGTGAAGCGGTTCTTGAGCGAGAATGCGGATATTTTCTCGGATATCGACGGTCAGGTACGCGCCGCCGTCGGAATCGGCGCACCGAAAGCGGCTGCAGAAGAAAAAGAGGCGCCCCAGGCGCAGGCGGCGACGCCGAAATAAGAAGCTGAAGCGGTATGATCAGCGAGCCTTGAATCGCGGGTCCAGGTAATTCCGCAGCCAGTCTCCGACGAGATTCGTAGCCATCACCGTAATCGTTATGGCGAGACCGGGAAAAGTGACGATCCACCAGGAGACGGCAGAATAAAATCCGCCACCCGCACAGGATGTAATCGACCCTGGCGCCGAAATAGCCGGTAGTTCATCGAATCTAGCTTATATTCGTAGTATTTACAGCTACTAGATGAAGCAAGGATCAGCCAGATCATGCCCCGGCGTCCGCCCGGGGGATTTTCACCCCGAAACTCCGCGCGTTTGACGTTATCGCATGTGTCGCGGGTTATGACGGAATTTCCCTGCGCCAGATCCCGCGGCGTCATTCTCAGGAAAATAAATTGTCATTGATTTATCAAAGACATGTTCATGGTTCCGTCCCACGGACAATCGTACGACTGGATACCCTCAAGCACGATAAACTGTTGTATTAAAAGCGGTAACTTTTTCGCCTCCTCTTAGCGGTGCCTGTTTTCCTCCTGCCGTCTTCTGTATTCCGCCCGTCTGCGGCCCTCCCCCGTGCCGGGGTTTCGTCCCTGACGCGCCGCCCGGCTCCTCGCCGGGAACGTGCCGAACCCCGCTGGAGAGACAGTCTCCCCGCTTGCGAGAGCGCCCCGTATGGCTTCTAAGAGCGCATTCACCGCGCGCTCCGTCTCGGCCTTCGAAGCGAGTCCTGCTCCGCGGCGCGGGACGCGATATCCGGTTTCCTCCTCATCGCCGTGAATCTGGCGCCGGCCTCGTTCACGGAGCCGAACGAGAGCCGCCTGCCGATCACCGGTCCCCTGGAGTGTGTCCGATTCTCCGGGTAAGCGCCGGTCTTGGGCATGGTCTTTCATGGTTCAACTCTACTCTATGCAGTTTGGATTCGAGTGTAATCAGGAGTTCTGTCAGCCGCGGGAGTCGAGCTTTGCAGCATCGCGCGTTCCTGTGAACATCCCGGCTGTTGCGACAAATCGCAGAATGCAGATAACATCGGCAATCATCAACTCTGGCCTTGGCCGGTTCGTTTGCGTTTACAGAGAAGGGGAATTTTGATGAGGTATGCTTTGGCGGCAGCCGCCGCTTATGCAGTGCTGGCGGTAATGATATCCCATGCCGGACCTCTCGCGCCGGCCCCGCAGGTCATCGCCGAATATGACCGCAAGTTCATCGAGCGGTCGGGTGCCCAGACGATCGAGGAGCTGTTGGACACCGGCATCATCCGCTACTTTTTCACCGGGGGACGAGATCTGCTCGTCCTGGTGAACGGCAGACCCTACGCCACCACCGGCCAGAATCTGGATTCCCTGCCGCTCTCGGCCGTGGAGCGCATCGAGGTTCTGAGAGGCGAGAGTCTGAGCACGCTGGGCGGCCACGCCGCCATAAACGGCGCGTTCAATATCGTGCTCAGAAAGGACCTGGACGGCTTCGAGGTGCGAACGGTTACGCGGATGCCGAGCAAGGACGGTGGTGACGGCTGGCAGGGCAGCCTCTTCTGGGGCGGCGCTGTCGGCAAGGGAGGACGCATGACGCTCGGCGTGGACATACTGGACCGTCAGGAAATCCTCGGAAAGGACCGGGAACACAGCCGCTCCGAGTGGGTGGAGGGTGGCAGTTTCAGCCAAGCCAAGAATATCAGCGTCGGCGGCAACACCGTCTATGTCTCCCAGAAAGACGACCAGGGAGAATTTGTCGGTTTAAGGTCAGTGCCACTGGGGGACTGCGACCCGTCGCTGGGCTATGTCGGTCCGCTCAGCAATCCGCCCGGTATCCGCACGGGCGACGAGGGCTGTGGTTACGCCTATGGAAACATCTGGTGGAGCACACCCAGCTATGAGCAGAAGAGCGCTGTCCTGAACCTGGAGTATCCGCTCGGAGAGGACACCGAATTCCATCTGGACGCGAACATCACTCAGGGCCGCGGGGCGTTCCGCTACGCGCCGTCGATCGACGTGTTTTCCTTTACGCCGAACGAGACGTTGCTGGATGAGCTCAAGAGAGCAGCAGGCTCAGACTTCCAGTTGGGAGAAAACGACGAGTTCGTCGTGGGGCACCGCTTTATCGGCCACGGCAACCGGGACTGGGTGACGGATTCCGAGGAATACGACATTTCCGCAAGCGTTGAGGGTCGTCTGGCTGAAGGTCTCGGCTATGATGTGCGCGTCAGTGCCTACCGGCTGGACTATTCCGTGACCGGCGACACTTTCGTGCATGCCGGCAGGATCAGGGAAGAGATCGCGAGTGGGAATTACAACCTCGTGAACCCGTTGGACCCGCGTAATTCTGCAGCGATCGAGAACAGCAGCTTGCAGGAGGAGGATACTACAAGTGCCGAGTATCTTGGCGCCCGGCTGGCGCTGGAGGGCTCCGGCTTCGCTATCGGCGGGCGCCTGACGGCATGGACCGCAGGGGTCGAACTGGGAAGCGCGGACGTGCAGCGTCTCCTGGTCTTTCGGGACAGGGACGGCCATACCCATAATGTGACCGAGGTGCTCGGTTCCGGCGGAACCAGCTATGCCGGCAAGCGCGACATCGCCGCGGCTTTTGCGGAGATGTCCCTGTCGCTGACCGACAATCTGAAAATCAGGGTCGGGGGACGCGGCGACGAATACGACGATATCGGCGGATTGGAATCGTGGCGTTTCGGGGCCGAATACCGTCTGACCGGCATCGTCACGCTGCGCGGCTCGTGGAGCGCAGGCGAGACGGCGCCCTCTATGCGGCATATCTACAGCGACGCGTCGCAGGACCATCCTTATATCGTTTGCGACCCCGGGAGCGGACCGCCGCCCCGCACATGCGATAGTCCGAACTACCGACAGGTGACGCGCGAGACGAGCGGCAACCCGGGTCTCGACCCCTCAGGCTCCGAGATGTTCTCTTTCGGCGCCGAGGCCCGCAAAGGGCCGTTCTATCTCGTCGCGGACTGGTATCGGCTCGCAACATCCGACCTGCCGGGGCAGAACAGCGCCACCTGGGCCATGTTGAACCTGCAAGAATGCCAGGGCGGTAACCGAAACGACTGCATCGAGCGCATCGGCAGCGACATCACCATTCACGACAGCTTTGCGAACATTGTCGATACCGAGATTTCGGGCGTGAATTTCCGTTACGGCGCGCGCATGAAAATGGATTGGGGCGTTATCGGAATGCGCGGGTTCTGGCGGCACGTCCTCAGCACCAAGCAGCAAATCGCGGGCGAAAAGCGGCGATATCCCCTCCCCCAGGATGCCGTGCGCGTCGTAGTCTCGGCCGGGCGTGGCAATCTCACCGCTTTCTGGGCCGCGAACTACCGCTCGGAAATCGAGAGTCAGTCTGGCGAAGGGAGGTTCAGGTCCTGGACCGGCCACGATGTGACGCTCGACTGGAAGCGGCCGCTGGGTCTGGAAAACGTTCGGGTGACCACGGGCGTGTACAACGTCACCGATACCAGACTCTCGACGCATACAGCCAACCCCTCCGATACGGACGGGCCCAGAGCGGCCGGTTGGGGCCGCACCTTCTTCCTCACCCTCAACATGCGGTTCTGAGGGTCCGTTTGAGAATGTTCAGGGAGAGAGGGTGGAGCGGAATCCGGTCGATCATGAATGCGGTTTTCCTGTAACTCCATCCCCCGATCCGATCGGGTCTTCTCCATCGCCGGCGTCCGACGCTCCATGGTTCGCGGCGAGCGATTTCTCGGGGTTCGTGTAGCTGCGCGAGACGAGGCGCTGCGTGGGGAAGGCCGGGTGCCGATGCGAGCGGAACCTCTTTGCCCTGAGCTCGCGAGGCAGGTTTCTCCTCCCCCGGTTTGCGGTCCTCCGGCCCGGCGCGTCAGGCGTCGCCGACGACGACGAGCAGATCCTTGGTGTCGACGGTGGTGCCGACCGGCGCGACGACCCTCGAAACGACGCCGCCGCGTTCGGCGCGGATAACGGTTTCCATCTTCATCGCCTCGATCGCCACCAGCACGTCGCCCTCATCGACTGCCTCGCCCTCACCAAAGAACACCTTGGTCACCATCCCCGGCATCGGCGCGCCGGCGTGGCCGGGGTCGCCTTCCTCGGCCTTGGGCAGTTCCGTGACTGCCGCGGCGGCGCTGCGGTCGGCGACGCGCACCGTCCGAGGCTGCCCGTTCAACTCGAAGAAGACCGTGCATTCGCCCTTCTGGTCGGTCTCGCTGCGCGCGACATAGTGGATGAACAGGGTGCGCCCGCGCTCAATGTCGACGGCGATCTCCTCGTCCGGCTCCATGCCGTAGAAATAAACCGGCGTCGGCAGTACGCTCACGTCGCTGTAATCGCGCCGCGCCGCCGCGTAGTCGGTGAAAACCTGCGGATACATCAGCCAGGAGGCGAACTCGGCGTCGCTGATCGGGCGCTGGGCGTCTTTTTCGGCTTCCTCGCGGCAGGCTTCGAGGTCGGCGTCGGGCAGCACCGAGCCGGGCCGCACGGTGATCGGCTCCCTGTCTTTGAGGATCTTCTCCTGCAGGGCGCGCGGGAAGCCGCCATGCGGCTGCCCCAGCTCGCCCGCGAACAGCGAGACCACCGATTCGGGAAAGGCGATCTCGCGCTCGGGGTCGGCCACGTCTTCGGGCGTCAGCCCGCCCGTCACCATCATCAGCGCCATGTCGCCGACCACCTTGGAGGAGGGCGTCACCTTCACGATGTCGCCGAACATGCGGTTGACCTCGGCGAAGGCCCGCGAGACCTCCGGCCAGCGCTGGTTGTCGATGCCCAGCGCGCGCGCCTGCTCGCGCAGGTTGGTGTACTGGCCGCCCGGGATTCCGTGGTTGTAGACGTCCGACGTGCCGGCGCGGAATTCGCTCTCGAAGGCGCGGTACTGGTTGCGCACCTGCTCCCAGTAGGTGGAGAGCGTCATCACCGTATCGGGGTCGATTCCGGGGTCGCGCGGGGAGTGGCGCAAAGCCGCGGTGATCGAGCCGAAGCTCGGCTGCGAGGTGAGTCCGCTCATCGAATCCATCGCCGCATCCACGGCGTCGACCCCGGCCTCGGCCGCGGCGAGCACGCTTGCCGCGGAAATCCCGCTGGTGTCGTGGGTGTGGAAGTGGATGGGAATGCCGATCTCCTGTTTCAGGGTCTCGACGAGGAGCCGGGCCGCCGCAGGCTTGCACAGGCCCGCCATGTCCTTGAGGCCCAGGATGTGGGCGCCCGCGGCCTCGAGTTCGCGGGCGAGCGCGACATAGTATTTGAGGTCGTACTTCGTGAGGCCCGGGTCGGTGATGTCGCCGGTGTAGCAGATCGCCGCCTCGCAGAGCTTGCCGGTCTCCAGCACCGCGTCCATCGACGGCCGCATGTTCTCGACCCAGTTGAGCGAATCGAAGATGCGGAAGATGTCGATGCCGTTCTCTGCCGATTGGCGAACGAAATAGCGCACCACGTTGTCGGGGTAGGTGGTGTAGCCGACGCCGTTCGAGGCGCGCAGCAGCATCTGGGTCAGGAGGTTGGGCATCGCGGCGCGCAGCCGTTCGAGCGTTGTCCAGGGACATTCGTTCAAGAAGCGCATCGCCACGTCGAAGGTAGCCCCGCCCCAGCACTCGACCGAGAAAAGCTGGGGCAAAAGCCGCGCGTAGAACGGCGCGACGGCGACCAGGTCGTAGCTCCGCACCCGCGTCGCCAGAAGCGACTGGTGCGCGTCCCGGAACGTGGTGTCGGTCATCAGCACCCGCTCCTGGTCGAGCATCCACTGTGCGAAAGCCTCGGGCCCGAGTTCATCGAGCAGTTGGCGCGTGCCGTCCGGGACCTCGACGCCGGGAGCCTCGGGCGCGCTCGGCGTCCGGTGCGTCGGCGGTTTGGCCCGGCCTTCGACGGCGCCGTTGCCGTTGACGACGACTTCTCCCAGGTAGCGTAGCAGCCGGGTTGCGCGGTCCCGCCTGTATTCGAAGTGGAACAGTTCCGGCGTCTCGTCGACGAAGCGCGTCGTGCAGGCGCCTTCGAGGAACCGCGGATGGCTGATGACGTTATCGAGAAAGGCGAGGTTGGTGGCGACGCCGCGGATGCGGAATTCGACGATCGCCCGCCTCATCCGCCGGATCGCCTCTTCGAACGTCGGCGCCCAGGCCGTCACCTTCTCGAGCAGCGAGTCGTAATACGGCGTGATCCGCGCGCCCGAATAGGCGGTGCCGCCGTCCAGGCGTATGCCGAACCCCGTGGCGCCGCGATAGTTGGTGAGCACGCCGTAATCCGGAATGAAATTGTTCTCCGGGTCCTCGGTGGTCACCCGGCATTGCATGGCGTGTCCGTTCACACGAATCTCGTCCTGGCCCGGGATGCCGCTCTCAGGCTTACCGATAGCGGCCCCGCCTGCGATGCGGATCTGCGCCTGCACGAGGTCGACGCCGGTCACCACCTCGGTGACCGTGTGCTCGACCTGGATGCGCGGATTGACCTCGATGAAGTGGAACGCGCCGGTGTCGTCGTCGACCAGGAACTCGACGGTGCCGGCGTTGTTGTAGCCCACCGCGCGGCCGATCTTGAGCGCGCTCTCGTGGATCGCCGCGCGGGTCGCCGCATCGAGATAGTGCGCCGGCGCCTGCTCGACGATCTTCTGGTTGCGCCGCTGCACCGAGCAGTCCCGCTCGTGGAGGTGCACCAGGTTGCCGTGGTTGTCGCCGAGGATCTGTACCTCGACGTGGCGCGCGCGGCGAATCAGCTTTTCGAGATAGACCTCGTCGTTGCCGAACGCCGCCAGGCACTCGCGCCGCGCGGCCTCGACTGCATCGGCGAACTCGGCCTCGCTCTCGATCGTGCGCATGCCGCGCCCGCCGCCGCCCCAGCTCGCCTTGAGCATGACGGGGAAACCGACTTCGCGGGCGAGTCGCGCGGCCTCATCCGGGTCCCGGGGGAGCGGGCCGGTCGCCGGAACCACCGGAACGCCCGCCGACACCGCAAGTTCGCGCGCCGCCACCTTGTTGCCGAGCGCGCGCAGGATATCGGGACTCGGGCCGACGAAGGCGACGCCCGCGTCCGCGCACGCATCGGCGAAGTCGGGGTTTTCGGCCATGAAGCCGTAGCCGGGGTGGATCGCATCGGCGGCGTTCTCTCGCGCGACGCGTATGACCTCCTCGATGTTGAGATAGGCCTCGATCGGCCCCATCCCCCGGCCCACCAGGTAGGCCTCGTCCGCCTTGAAGCGGTGCAGCGCGAAGCGGTCTTCTTGTGAATAGATCGCGATAGTCTCGATGCCGAGTTCGACCGAGGCGCGGAACACGCGGATGGCGATCTCGCTCCGGTTGGCGACGAGGATCCGGCGGAAATTGGTCTGCGGCTGGTTAATCATAACGCTCCCTCAGCGCTTTCGCGGAACTCTCGTCTGCCCGTCCGCGGTTCGGGCTCCGGTAACCGTCTGGACCTGTTGGCGTCTCTTGAATTATCGGGGTCGAAAACCTGCGCCAAACCGGCGCTCGCCAAGGTTGGCGGCCAGGCCGTCGACCAGTTTCGTCCTTCACGGTAAGGGCGCGATCGCCCTCGATGCGTAAGCCAATCTGCGGCGGCACCTTCTATCCTCCCCGCTGACCCGGTACCGGGTAGAAGCGCCTCGTCATGGCTCGCGGCATTTGCCGACTTCATGCAAGTCCGGTCAATTCGTCACAGCCGCCCTGCATGGACTCCGCGGCGGGCGGTCTCAATACACGCCGGGAACAATCCGGTACTTCACCCTTTTCTGGTACTCCGCCCATTTTTCGGGTCCGTATTTCTCGGCGCAGTACGCATCGTCATACCTTTGCCGGCAGGTGAACAGCGAGACGATGAATACGAAGTAGGTCCAGGCCCAGGGATTCGTGAAGTGGCCGAACGCCAGGGCGATGGAAAAGGAAAGAAACCCTTCGCCCATGTAGTTGAAGTGCCGGGCGACGCCCCACAGGCCGCTGCAGAGGATCTTGCGCTCGCCGGCCTTGATGTAGACGGGCTCGATGCCGAGAAACTTGCGCTCGGGCCAGCGCTTGAACGTGTATTTCTGCAGGTTCGCGCCGCGCGAGATGCCCCAGCCGAACAGGAACAGCGCGGTCGTCCCGATGAGCCAGAAATACGTCCACCCCGGCGGGAACCCCGGGTTCGGATAAGCGGCCATCCCCCAGAGCGGGAGGATGAACATCCACCCGTAGACCACGAGGCCGCCCCAGAGCAGCTTGAAGCTGAGGTTTTCATGGATCAGATCGTAGGTATACAGTTGGACGCGCTCGAAGATGAAATAGTCCAGCACGTAGAACGTGAAGAACCCCGCATAGAGGATAACGCCCGGGTTCGAGTCTGCTCCGAAGCGCTCTATGTGGTAAGCCATCCCGGAGAGGGCGTTGAGTGAGAGCATCGTCCCGCCGACGACGTATAAATACATCTTTACGTCGAAGCGGTTGCCAAAGAACGAAAACTCCCGGGCCCGCCCGTCCCACAATGCCAGGAACGGGTTCTTTATCCTGCCTTCCGGCTGGCTGAACACCGCGATGACGGCGAAGATGGCGGTGAAGACCGTTCCGCCTGCCACGGCGTAGATGGTGGAGCGGTAGAACCAGTCGCGCGGCATCCCGGTGAGTTCGAGAGCCCAGACGATCTCGGCGACCAGAAACACCAGAATGCCGTTCAGCCGGTATTTGCGGGGCTCGCCGGTCTGCGGGTCGATGACGTAGCCGGGTACCCACCTTCCCGGCAAGACGAACTGCGCCACGAAAAAGGCGGCGAAAACCGCCAGCGGGGTGAAAAACCCCAAAATCGCTTCCGTCCGGGAAAGCTCGAAAAGGTGGCCGATGCCGAGCCATTGGGTCATGACCGAATTCCCCTTGCTTCTGTGACGCGGTCATTATGGATATGGCCACAAAGGAGGTCAACAACACCACATACATCCCCGGTCGCTGGCGCCCCTTCGGATGAATGGACGACCGCTGGCTGGGCACGCTCTTGCGCCGATTCAGAACGCCTCATACATTCTATTGGGATCCGCAGGGCCGGCCTGTTGGCCTTCATCGGTTTTCGTCTGCCTGCGTCCGGCCCGTCTCGAAGACTATCTAAAGGAGTGTTCATGCCGCCCGACCGGGCCACATCGCTGTTCTACGAACTGTTCAGCGGGCTGCCCCGGCAGGGACCGGGAACGGCAGCAAGCACGCGCCGGGCCCTCGGGCTCGTCCCGGATGTCGGGCCGCGGACCCGCGTGCTCGACGTCGGTTGCGGGACCGGCGCCCAGACATTGGTTCTGGCGGACAGCTCGCCGGCGCGCATCGTCGCCGTCGACATCCACCCCCCGTTCATCGACGCGCTGAACCGCAAGGCGCATGAACTGGGGGTCGCGGATCGACTGGAAGCCCGCGTGGCGGACATGCGCCGACTCGACTTCGACGACGGTTCCTTCGACCTGATCTGGTGCGAAGGCGCCATCTACAACATGGGCCTCGAAGCGGGCCTGCGCGGCTGGCGCCGGTTGCTGCGGCGAAGCGGGCACGTCGCGCTGACGGAGGTGTGCTGGCGGAAGACCGGACCGCCCGCCGCTTGCGCGGCGTTCTGGAGCCGGGAGTACCCGGATATCCGCGACACTTCCGCACTCCAGGAAGCCATCGAGGGGTGCGGCTACGAGACGGTCGGGCACTTTCCACTCCCCGCGTCCGCATGGTGGGACGACTACTATCGGCCGCTGCAGGACAACGTGACCAGGTTCCGCAAGCGTCACCACGACGCGCCGGACGCACAGGAGTTGGCGGATCAGTGCCAGAGGGAATTAGACATCTGGCATGCCTACTCGGAGTTCTATGGCTACGAGTTCTTTGTGATCCGTGCCCGTTGAGTGAATCCCGGCATGCTTGAGTTGACCGCTGCGCTGCGCGCCGGCAGAGTACATCAAGAGCCATGTCGTACCGGCGGCGCGGCCTTTTTCTCTGGTCGGGCCCGCCGGACCCGATACCGCGACCGGCAGCCGCCGCGTTATCCTCGCGGCGGCTGTTCCGCCCGATGATGGTGTCTGAAGTAAACTGGTCGTCCCGGTCCGTCGGGGCGGCCTGGATGTCACGCCCCACGCACCTGCGATGCCCTTCCGGAGGTCCGACCGCCGTTCCGCTCCCGGCCCGACTCGACCTCATTGGGGCGCAAGCCTCCTTCATTTTTTTTTCTGCCAGGATTTCGCCCCCTTGATGGGGAGAATCCCTCCCTCATCGCTCGAATTAAGCCCAAGAATTTGATTCCGCGTTTAGGATGGGTTACATGATGGAAAACCGGCACGGCGGTAGTGCCGGTTGCGCGTCCGTTTCACCGGGGAACCTCTCATGGCCGTTCTGAAAATTCTCAAATACCCGGCGCCCGCCCTTCGCCGGAGATGCCTCCCTGTCGAGCGCGTCACGGAGCGGACGGCGGAACTCGCGCGCGCGATGCTCGCCACCATGAACGATGCGCCCGGCGTCGGCCTTGCCGCCCCCCAAGTGGGGGAGAACATCCGGCTCATCGTGGTCGACGTCTCGCTCGGGAAAGACCCCAAGCAGGTCCATTTTCTCGTCAACCCCGAGATCGAAAGCGCCTCCGGCGAGCGTGTCGTAGAGGAGGGCTGCCTCTCGATTCCGGGCGTCACCGAGAAAATCCGCCGCCGCGAGGCGGTGCGCGTGCGCGCGCTGAACCTGGAGGGCGAGGAAGTCGTTCTCGACGCGCGCGGGGTTCTCGCCTTCGTCTTACAGCATGAAATCGATCATCTGGACGGCAAACTCATCCTCGATCACCTCAACAAGACGAAGCGCGACCTCGTGAAGCGCCGCCTCAAGAAACAGGCCAGGGCCGCCTCTTAGGAATCCCCGTTTCGCTCGTGCTATATTTTTGCGTCGATCCGCGCGCGTTTTGGCGGGCATTGCGGTTTTTATCGGGAGGAATCCATGCGGGCTGTCTTTTTCGGCACATCCGAATTCGCCGTGCCCACGCTTCGCGCGCTGACGGCCTCGCCCGTCGAGGTGGCGGCCGTCTTCACGCAGCCGGACAGGCCCGCCGGCAGAGGCCGCCGACTGACGCCGCCGCCCGTCAAGACGTGCGCGCTCGAGGCCGGTCTTCCCGTGCTGCAGCCCGAGAAGGTCCGCTCGACCGACGTCGCGGAGTTTCGCCCCGACTTAGGGATAGTGGCGGCTTACGGGCAGATTCTGAGCAGGAAACTGCTGGACGTTCCCCGCTCGGGGCTGTTGAACCTGCACCCATCCCTTCTTCCGCGCTGGCGGGGCGCCGCGCCGATCCAGCGCGCCCTTCTCGAAGGCGATTCCGAGACCGGGGTCTGCGTGATGCGGGTCGCGCCCGAACTCGACGCCGGCGCGGTGCTCGCGCGCCGCTCACTGCCCATCGGGCTGAGGGACACCTCAGGCTCCCTGCACGACAAGCTGGCCGCTCTGGGTGCGGAGCAGATGGTGGCGACGCTTCTCGCGCTCGAAAAAGGCGAGGCCACGGAGGAGCCGCAGGATGAATCCCTGGTCACCTATGCGGAAAAACTCCAGAAAGATGAAGCGAAACTCGATTGGCGCCTGCCTGCGAGCCGTCTCGACAGACTGATCCGGGGGCTCAACCCCTGGCCGGTGGCCGAGACCACGTGGCCGGAGATAGAGAGCGGTCCGGTGCGGATATGGCGGGCCTGGCCGGTTGTGGAAGGGTCCGGCGGAGCCCCCGGTGAGGTTCTGGGACTCGGTGAATCGCCCGAGGGCGCGGGAATCCGAGTGGCGGCGGGCGAGGGTGATCTGGTGATCCTCGAAATCCAGCCGCCGGGCAAGAAGAAGATGGATGGGGGCGCATTCGCGAGGGGATACCCCTGCCGGCCCGGCCTCGTGCTCGGAGAGGGCGCGTGAGTAGGAACCTCGCGCTCAGCGGGAAAAGCGCGCGTTCCGCCGACCTCGTTCGCCGGGCGGCGCACGCAGCTCTCCTTTCTTTCGAAAAAACGCCCGTCGCTGCGGATCTACTGGTCGAGCGGTTCTCATCAGTGGACTTCGACGCGCGCGACCGCGCGTTTCTGCGCGAGTTGGTCTATGGCGTCCTGAGGTGGCGGGGGCGTCTGGATTTCGTTTTCGGCCATTTTCTCGAAAAACCGAACGTGGCCCCTCCCGTGCGCGAAGCGTTGCGGCTGGGGACCTATCAGCTTTTGCTCATGGACCGCGTGCCCGCGCACAGCGCGGTGGACGGCGCGGTTTCCCTGCTGGGCCGCCGGAACCTGGGCTGGGCGAAAGGGTTGGTGAACGCGGTTTTGCGCAAGGTGGGGGAGCATGAGGTATCTCCGCCCGAAAGCAGCGAAGATTACCTGACGCTTTGGGAGTCCCACCCGAGGTGGCTGGTGAGACGCTGGATGCGCAGTCTCGGAGAAGAGGAGGCGCTCAGGCGTTGCCGGGCGAACAACGAGGAGGCTCCCGTCGTCTTTCGCGTAAATACGCTGGCGTCGAACGCCCGGAGTCTGGCGGCTGAACTTGAGAGCGAAGGCGTCGCGACGCGGCCCGGATGCGCCGACCCTGACTGTCTGGTATTTCTGCCGGATGAGAGCGCGCCGGGTACGCGCTTCAGCGATACGGCGGCCTGGCGAGAGGGCAAATTCATCGTCATGGATGAGAGTTCGAGCCTGGTGTCGCGTTTCGCAGGCGCCGCCCCTGGAGAGAGGGTTCTCGATGCCTGCGCCGCCCCCGGCGGGAAAACGGCTTGTCTCGTCTGGGCGGTGGGGGAGGAAGGGCGCGTCGTAGCGGGGGATAGGTCGCTTCGGCGCCTCGCTCTTCTCGGGCGTAATTGTGCTAGGATTCGGGCGGACGTTCGGCTCTCGAAGATGGATGCGGCGAGGCCGCCGTTTCATGAAGCGTTCGACCTCGTTCTCGTGGATGCGCCGTGCAGTGGACTGGGGGTTTTCAGGCGGCATCCCGATGCGAGATGGCGGCTTCAGGAAGAGGACCTGAAGGCGCAGGCGCGTCGGCAGACGGCGATTTTACGGGGTGCTGCCCGTGCGGTGCGCCGGGGCGGCAGACTGGTGTATTCGGTTTGTACGAATGAGCCCGAGGAAACCGGGGAAGTGGTGGCTTCGTTTCGAGAGCCCGGCTTCGTCCCCATACGCGATGGGGGCGCTCTTCCCGAAGACGCGAAGAGGTATCTTGAGCCGGACGGGAGCTTGAGGATTACGCCGGGGAGCGGGCTTGACGGCTTTTTCGCCATGAGTTGGCGCAAAGAGGGCGGAAATTGCTGACAGGGATACTGAAGGGCATATTCTGGTTCGTGTTCCTGGTCGCCTTGGGCGGCGCCGGGGGCGCTGCGGGCCTTTACGTCTTCAGGGGAGGAGAGGGTGTCTTTCTGCCCCGGGTCGTGGGCCTCGACGTGGTTCGCGCGCTTGAGATGCTGGGGGAGAAGGGAATACCCATGCAGGTCACCGGGCGCGCCTTCAGCGATGCCGTGTCCATGAACCACGTCGTCAGCCAGAATCCTCCCGGTGGACGCCGCATACGCAAGGGAAGAAGCGTATCGCTCGTTCTCAGCAAGGGCCGGCGGGACGTGGCCGTGCCTGCGGTGGTGGGCAAGAACCTGATCCGGGCGGAGAGCCTCATCCGCCTGGAGGGTCTTCGCGTCCGGCTGGTGGAGCGATTGTATGATCCCGAACGTCCCATCGATCAGGTTTTGAGCGTTTGGCCGAATGAGGGGGAAAACATCAGGCGGGGAGAGGGCGTGATTCTCTTCGTCAGCCAGGGCCCCCGTGAACGGGCCTACGTCATGCCTTCGCTCATTGGAGAGCCCGTCAACAGCGCCCTCGACAAGGTTCGCGCGCTTGGCCTGACGGTCGGGCGCGTGCGCTACGTGGACCGCCCGGGGTCGCTCAGGGCCTCCATCGTTTCGCAGATTCCGCCGCACGGGCGGCGCGTTCTGGCGGGCCATCGGGTGCACGTGGACGTGGCGCGCGGCGCGGACCAGATGGCGGGAAATTTCATCGTCCTGCGCTACCGCGTGCCGCACGGAAAACCCAGGCGCGCGCTGCGCGTGGAACTCGAATCAAACGGCGAGACGCGCGAGGCGCTCTCCCGCGAAGTGAGCGCGGGCGAAGAGATTCACCTGCTCGTGCGGGTGAAGGGAGCTGCGAGAGCGCGTATATTCCTCGATGGCCGTCTGGTCGAAGAGCAAACGCATTAGGGAAGGAATCAAGATGCCCAAGCCCGATATGGCGCCCGGCGAAATCCGGGTCGCGCCCTCTCTGCTCTCGTGCGCTTTCGAGAGGATGGGCGAGGAGATAGCGGCGGTGCGCGAAGCCGGGGCGGACTGGCTGCATTTCGACGTGATGGACGGCCGTTTCGTGCCGAACATTTCCGTTGGGCCATTGGGCGTCGAGGCGGCCAGGCGAGCCGCGCCCGATATGGTGCTCGACGTGCACTTGATGATCGCGGATCCGGATCGCTACATCGATGCGTTCGCCGATGCGGGCGCGGACATCCTGACGGTTCACGTGGAGGCGCCGAGGCACATCCACCGCACCTTGCAGCGCATACGCGCGCGCGGCCTGGGCGTCGGGCTGACGCTGAACCCCGGAACGCCGCTTTCGGCGGTGGAGGGCTTGCTCCCGGAGGTGGACATGGTCCTCGTCATGAGCGTCAATCCGGGATTCGGCGGCCAGAAATTCATTCCGGCCTCCCTTGAGCGGATTCGCCGCCTGAGAGAGATGATCGAGGCGGGAGGGCTGTCGGTTCTGATAGAGGTCGACGGCGGCGTGACGCCGGAGAATGCGGCGGAAATACGCGCGGCGGGCGCGGAAGTACTGGTGGCGGGTTCCGCCGTGTTCGGAGCGGAAGACTATGCCGAGGCCATACGCGGCATCCGGGGCGGGTGAAAAAGCCGGCGTACGACCCCTGCAACTGTAGGGACAGGCCCCTGTGCCTGTCCCGCCTTTTTGTCCGGCAAAGGACAACCACGGGGGCAGGGCGACCACAGGGGGTCGCCCTGCTACGCACCTCTCGCGTGTCGAAACGAACTTGTAGGGGCCGTTCGCGAACGTGGGGCGTTCATGAGCGCCCCACCTGGAGAAACGGGCGCTTCACGAAGCGCCCCTACGGGAACATCCCTTTGAGAGATCACAATGCCCGTCATTCCGGCAATCAATGCCGACCGAGGAGGGAGGGATTGCCCGGAATCCATTTTGATTTTTCACCGGGTGGGGCAGCCACGGCCTTGTTGTTGCACGGCGGCCGGATGCGGAATTCAGAGAATGCGTCTTTCGTTTTTGTGTTCGATTCCAATCTTCCCCGCCCGGGAGTAAAGACGTCCGAGCGAGGAAGCGAAAAGGCGAAGGCGAAAATGGATTCCGGCTTGCGCCGGAATGACGATCAAAAGCAAAGGTACGCATGTGTGAGATTGTTGAAAAAGCCTTCGTCGGGAGCGGGGCGGTATTGGGGATTACGCGGCGATCCTTCTTTCTGCCGCGCGGGTGCCATAAACCCTCATCCTGAGTAGACGCGAAAGCTTCGTATCGAAGGTTTGGCCCGACCGAAGAGGGAGGGGCAAAAGGCGTCTCCCGGCGTACGGCGCAATCGCTTTCGCATTGGGCGCGAATTTCGCCCTTCGATACGCGGCTTCGCCGCTACTCAGGGTGAGGGGTGTCGGGGAACGGCGGAGCCTGCCCCGAGCGAGGTCGAGGGGCCGCTACTCAGAGTGAGGCGCAGCGGTGGGCTGCGCAGGACGGGGAGGAGGATTGCGCCGCATCGCACTTTTTCAACAGCCCCGAGTGGCCGCCCCATCCACACGTGGTTGACACTCGCCGCATAAAATCCTTATAAGTTGGGTTTCCTCACCCGGCCTTGCGGGCGGAAAATCGAAAACATATTGAATATCAATCAGTTGGGGTGTTCGATGTTTGACGGCTTGAAAGAGCGTCTGGGCGGGATCTTCAAGGATTTGAGAAGCCGGGGCGTTTTGGGAGAAAAAGAGGTCGATTCCGCGCTTCGCGAGATTCGCCTGGCGCTTCTCGAAGCCGACGTGAACTTCCGGGTCGCCAAGGATCTGGTGGCGAAAATCCGCGAGGATCTGGTCGGCGCCGAGCGCGTCGCGCACCTGGACCCTTCCCAGCAGGTCATCAAGGCGGTCCAGGCGCGTCTCACGGAACTCATGGGGGCGAAGAGCGCTCCGCTCGAGCGCGCCGCGAGCGGCGTCACCACCGTGATGCTCGTCGGTCTGCAGGGTTCGGGAAAAACGACGACGGCCGGCAAGATCGCCCTGAAGCTCAAAGGCAAGGGATTGCGCGTTCTTCTTGTCCCTGCGGACGTCGCGCGGCCCGCCGCCATCACCCAGCTCAAGAGGCTGGCCGAGCAGACGGGCGCCGAAGCGTTCGATTCGGAAGGGGTGCCGGACCCTGTGGAAATCGTCCGGCGGGCAGGTGAAAGAGCCCGGTTCGAGCATTTCGATTACTGCATCGTGGACAGCGCGGGCAGGCTGCACGTAGACGACACCTTGATGGACGAGTTGAAGCGGATGAAAGAAGCGGCGCGCCCCGATGAGGTGCTCCTGGTCGCGGACGCCATGACGGGCCAGGAAGCGGTGAACTTGGGCGCCGCGTTTTCCGAGCGAATCGGCATTACGGGCGTCGTGCTGACGAAGCTCGACGGCGACGCCAGGGGCGGCGGCGCGCTTTCGCTCCGTTCGGTGACGGGTGTGCCCGTCAAGATGGCCGGGGTGGGCGAGAAGCTCGACGCGCTCGAGGAGTTTCACCCCGAGAGAATGGCCTCGCGCATCCTGGGCATGGGGGACGTCATGTCCCTCATCGAGAAGGCCGAAGCCGCCATCTCCCCCGATGACGCGCAATCCATGGTGGAATCCCTGGGCAAGGGAAATTTCACCCTGGTGACGATGAAGGAGCAGATCCTCCAGATGCGGAAAATGGGCTCGATGGGCGATGTCCTGTCCATGATACCGGGGCTGGGAAACAGGATGCCCGACGTGGATATCGACGAGACAGAACTCACGCGCACGGTGGCCATCATCGATTCGATGACGCCGGCCGAGCGCACGAAGCCCGAGATCATCAAGGGCAGCCGAAGAAAGCGCATCGCCGCCGGGAGCGGAACCCGGGTGCAGGACGTGAACCGGCTGCTCAAGCAATTCGCGCAGACACAGAAACTGATGAAGCAATTTTCAAAGGGCGGCAAGAAAAAACAGATGCAGAGAATGCGTCAGATGCTTAATTTCTAGGGAGAGAGACTTTGGCCGTAAAAATCAGACTTGCCCGCGGGGGTATGAAAAAAGCGCCGCGCTACCGCGTCGTCGTCCAGGATGAGCGCATGCCGCGCGATGGTCGTTTCATCGAGAGCATCGGCCGCTACGACCCGTCGCAGGACCCCGCATTCGTTCATATCGATCTCGAGAAGGCGAAGGCCTGGATGGAGAAGGGCGCCATCCCGACCCGGACGGTCAGGAACCTTCTCGACAGGGCGGGCATCAACGATTAGGGAAACCCCGTGAGCGGCAAGGTGGCCGTGGGCGTCGCGCTCAGGCCGCACGGCATCAAGGGAGCCGTTCGGGTGGAACCCTGGCTCGACGACGCGGGCGTCTACGGGCGAATCGAAGAAGTGTTCGCTCAAGATGAGCCCGTGAAGAGGTTCGAAGTGGCGGCCTGCCACCAGGGCGGCAAGGGAGCCGTCGTCTGGAAATTCACGGGAATCGATACCCCCGAAGACGCCGAGGCGCTGCGGGGGACGATTTTTTTGGCGGACAGGAAATTCCTCGACGGCCCCGATGAGGGGGTTCTCTATTTCGAGGACTTCGAAGGCTGCGAAATCATCGACGAGGAGGGAAGCTCTCTCGGGCGCGTGGTGGACATGTTCGGAGCCGGTGGAAACGACGTCATCGTCATCCGCACGCCGGGAGGCGGGGAGTTGCTCGCGCCCGCAACGCGCGAGGTCGTGTTGAGGCGCGAGGGGGATCGCTGGATTTTCCGGTTGCCAAAATTCGATGACGAGGATTGAGGAGGTCTCATGCGCATCGACGTTCTTTCCGTGCTGCCCCGCATGGTGGAAGAGGCGTTCCGGGAGGGTGTCGTGGGACGTGCGGTCGAGGGGGGCGTTCTCGAATTCAAGGTCTGGAACCTGCGCGATTTCGCCGAGGGGAAATACCAGCAGACCGACGACGCGCCCTTCGGCGGGGGGGCGGGCATGGTGATGAAGCCCGAACCCATCGTAAAGGGCGTCCGGGCGATTCGCGAAGACGCGGATGCAGAACCGCTCAAGGTCCTGCTCACGCCGCAGGGGCGGCTGTTCGATCAGGCGACGGCCCGCAGGTTCTCGGAGGCGCCGCGGCTGCTGCTCATCTGCGGAAGGTATGAGGGCGTGGACGAGCGGGTGAGCGAGTTGTGCGTGGATGAAGAGATATCGGTCGGCGATTACGTACTCTCGGGAGGAGAGATTCCGGCCATGGCCGTGGTCGACGCCGTCGGCAGGCTCATCCCCGGCGTCCTGGGCAACGATGCTTCCGCCGCTCAGGACAGCTTCACCGACGGCCTTCTCGATCACCCCCACTACACGCGGCCGGCGGAGTTCGAGGGGGTTCGCGCGCCGGACGTGCTTTTATCCGGCGATCACGAGGCGGTTCGCCTCTGGAGAAGGCGCCAGGCGCTCCAAAGAACGCGGGAGAGGCGCAAGGATTTGTTCGAGCGGGCCGATTTGAGCGATGAAGATTTGCGCCTTCTGGAATCTTCACGGACCTAGAAGGGCTGCGGGGTATTGGGCAACGTCTATCTCGCGCTGATTCACCATCCGGTGCTCAATCGCGCGGGCGGCGTGGTGACTTCTTCCGTTACAAGCCTCGATTTGCACGATCTCGCCCGCGTGGGCCGCACCTATGGCGTCTCGGGCGTATTTGTGGTACATCCTTCTGCTCCGCAGCGGGCGTTCGTCGAGCGGGTGATAGGTCATTTTACGGAGGGACCGGGCCGCACGCTGCACCCGCAAAGGGGCGAGACGCTTGAATTCCTCGAAGTTCTGCCGTCCCTGGATGCGCTCATCGAGGAGGTGGAACGCAAGGAATCGAAAAGGCCGCGATGCGTTGCCACGACGGCCAGGCGGGCGCCCGGTGCCGTGGGGTATGAAGCGCTGCGCGGCGAGATGAAGGAAATAGACGTCCCGCACGTCATTTTGTTCGGCACGAGCTGGGGTTTCGCGGATGAGGTTCTGGAGATGTCCGACGTGGTTTTGCTTCCCGTGGAGGCGCAGGCCGATACGGGATTCAACCATCTCTCGGTTCGTGGTGCTGCGGCAATTGTGGTGGATCGCATTTTCGGCAAAAGAGAGGTATAGTGCCGGTTTTTCAGGACAAGGAGCAGGCAGGTGAACATTATTGACAAAATTGAGCGCGAGGGCATGCGCAAGGACGTTCCCGATTTCGAGCCGGGAGATACGGTGCGCGTTCACGTGAAAATCGTCGAGGGTGACAAGGAGCGCATCCAGGTGTTCGAGGGCACCGTCATCGGCAGGCAGGGCGGCGGGCTTCGCGAGCGATTCTGCGTCAGAAAACTCTCATACGGAATCGGGGTGGAGCGCATCTTCCCGGTGCATTCCCCGAGAGTCGACAAGATAGAAGTTACCCGAAGAGGCCGCGTGCGCCGCGCGAAGCTCTACTACCTGAGAGATCGCATGGGCAAGGCCGCCCAGGTGAAAGAGCGTCGCTGGAGGTAGGTAGAAGCGGAACCTCCGTTTTCGGGCCTCGACGTACTCTTTATATTCTTCGCCGTTGATTCTGCAACATTTCCGCCCATCACATACCGCACTGGAAGGGACGTGGCTGAAGCGCGCTCTGCTTCGGCATGAACCCTTACTGAAAGGGGATGTGAAATGGGACGAACCCTTACGATTCTCTTAACGACGATTCTTCTTTTCGGATGTGGCGGCGATGATAAAAAATCAGAACCCCCCGCCACCATGCCGGAGACCGGCTCCACCGAAGGCGTCGTGCTGAGTGAGAATGCGGCGCTCTCCATCAGCAACAGTTACCTTCTCGTTCAAGCCGTCCCGGGGCTGCCGCCCGTGGAATCGACGCTCGAAACGGATTGTGAGGGGCCAACCTGCACGTTAACGGAACCGAATACGGGTATCAGTGAGCCCGTATCCCTGCAGGATATCCAGGATACCGATACGTCTGACATAGAAGATCTGAGACAGGCGGCGAAGCTCATCCTCACGAGGAACGGCGTCCCCGTCTATGGCGGCTCCGTCACCTTCGCATTGGGGGAGGACAGCAACGTCAGCGCCACGGCCTATGGCGGCTGGATGGTCCATAACTTTTTCCTCGCGGCCTGGGGAAATTATTCCGGTCCAAACATCCCCTCGGCCGGTTTCGGCACGGGGCTTTCGGTCGGCAACGCCACCGGAACGCATCCCGCCGCGGACGCCACCTACAGCGGCGTCATGCTCGGCGTAATCACGGCGGAAGGAGGTGCCCGGGGGAACGGCGTGGAAGGAGACGCGACGCTCGAGTTCAGGGCGGCGAATCCCGGAGGCGCCCAGATGGACGTTTCCTTCACGAACATCTCGAATCGAGAAACGGGTGGCGCGCTTTCCGACATCACATGGGACGATATTGCCGTTCGCGCCGACGGTACTTTCGACACGGGGAATATCCACGGACTTTTCTACGGGTCGAATCACGAAGAAGTGGGCGGGACCTTCAATAAGGACAATGTCGCCGGCGCTTTCGGGGCCTTTGAAAATACTCCCCAATAACAGAGAGGGAATTTCTCAATCGACGTGAGTTTATGAAATGACTCCCTCTTGAGGGTCATAGGCAACTGATGAAAGAGGAAGAATCACTCCCCCCTTGAGGGTCTGGATTCGGGATTCTCTTCTGTGGGGATCGATCTTCGCAGGGGTCGCATGTCAGGTTTTTCAAAAGTTACACTTGTGAGAACACAAAGGAAAGGCCGCCCAGATGAAGGAGGTGGAGAGAAACTGAGTTTCTAGATTCTCGGGTTTCGACACTTTTTTTATTTCCCATCGTTGAATCCACTAGAATTTCTCCCAACGCCATGTTTGTGCCGCAACACGACCCAATTCAAGACGGCGCATGGTGTTTCCAACTTTACCCATACGAGGAGGGTAGAGGTGAGATGGCTCCTGGCGGTACTCTTTTTCGGAATTATGGTTCTAGCCCTAATTGCAATCCCCGATTTTTCATTTGCGCATGGTGGTGGCTTAGCCGCAGACGGTTGTCATTATAATCGGAGAACAGGAATAAGACATTGCCATCGAAGCCCTGGTTTTTCTCCCCCTGCTTTATCTCCCCGTGAAAGAAGCCCTGAACGACCTGTAAAATCAAAAACAAAGAAAATGAGTGAAGACGAATACAATAGAATCTTTTGCGCCAGCGTTGGTGGTGTTACCGAGACTCGTCATCAATATCCCAAGGGTTATGTGAAAGTAGATTGTGAGACCTCGGATTCTGTTTACGAGGGCGGTTTAGATAAAAGAAGCAGTCTCGATAGTTTGCAACAGGCTGTTTTCTTTTCCGTTCTGACTGGAAAAGAACCTGTTGTGGTTATCTATGATAGAGATGGAAAATTGGGAAAATATGAATACAGAATCATGAAGGCTTGTGAAAAAGTCGGTGTTAGGTTTTTAAGGGTTCGGTATTGAACTTATGATTATCAACTTTGCTTCGTTCTCTTGTCTCAACCCTCCAGGAAATTCTGAACTTCGTTATACAGAGCCTCGCGGCACCATTCGTACTGGGCGAAGTGCGTGGCGTCTCCCAGCGTGACGGAGCGCTTCCCGCGGCTGTTCACCAGCGCGCGGTAGACGGCGGCGAAGACGGGGTCGGTCGAGCTTCTGTCGTGGTCTCCCCGGATGGTGAGGACCGGGCAGGTGATTCTGCCGGCGTCGTAGAGCGGCTTGTTGCGCGCGCGGTCGTAGCTGTCCGCCATCGCGCCGTTGGGCACGCGGACTGCGGGGACTCTTCGCTTCGCCCCTTCGGGGTCGAATTTCTGCTGCTCGCTCCAGAAGCGTTTGATGGCTTTTTCGGTTCGCCATTTCGCGTGCTGCCCCCTGGGGATGCTCCCGTCCCAGCGCTCGCGCTGATAGCTCTCCGTGACCCAGCGCCATGCCCCCTTGCGGGGGTCCCAGCGGCCTGGGCGCGCCGGGTCTTCCCAGAGGGCCGCAGCCTGGGGGTTGTCGTATGCATAAAAGGGCGCATAGAGCGCGAGGCGGCGGACGCGAGCTTGCTTTCCGGCGGTGAAGGCGGCCGTGGTGGTCGTGCCCCACGACCAGCCGAGCAGGTTCAGCTTATTGATGCCGTTTTGCCCGCAGATGAACCGCACGGCGGCATCAATGTCACGCACGGCGGTGATTCCCCGCACGGCCGGTGGCTGGCCGGCGGGGCTTCTCAGCATTTCCGGCGGCCGCGTGGAAGGCCCGTAGCCCCGGATGCACAGCGCGTAGGAGTGAAAGCCGCGCGCGGCGGCGAAGTCCATCCAGGAGTAGCCGGGCAAGGGGAGATCGAAGGCGACGGGGGCGGGGGTGCTCTGCCCGTGCACCATGAGCAGCGTACCCGCCGCTTCGGATTTGTGCATCCCGCGCGGTTTTTTCTCTCTCAGGTGCAGCTTGATGCCTTCGTCGTGCGAATCGATGAGATGGTCTTTTCGGAACAGCTTGGGCTTGGCCAACGTAAATTCTCCAGTCAGTTTTATTGGTTCAAGGATATCCCCATCTTCTCAGATTTTCAGGCCGCTCCCAACCCGGATGGCCGATCCCTGCCCCGTAAGCGGACTCGCCTCTTGAGGACGTCCTGAATCATCGATATATTGGGGAAATCCACCGCCCTTTTGGTCTTTCATGTATTCCATCGAATGCGAACTCGCGCTGGTAGGCGCCTCGCCCGTCGCAGGCGTGGACGAGGCCGGGCGCGGCCCCCTGGCGGGTCCGGTGGTGGCCGCCGCCGTGGTGCTGGACCCCGAGAATCGGGTCGCCGGCCTCGACGACAGCAAAAAACTGTCCCCGCGCCAAAGGGAGGCGCTCTTGCCCGAGATTCTCGCCAAAGCGCGCGCCGTCGCCATTGCGGCGGCGGGTCCGCGCGAGATCGAGCGGATCAACATCCTGCAAGCCTCCCTTCGCGCCATGGCGACCGCCGCGAACGGCCTTGGGCTCGCGCCCGCCCACGTGCTCGTCGACGGGAACAGGAAGATTCCCACCGCACTTCCGCAGACTCCCCTCGTAAAGGGGGATTCGCGGTGCGCCTGCATCGCCGCGGCGAGCGTGATCGCCAAGGTGTACCGCGACCGGGTAATGGCCCGGATGGACGGGCGTTTTCCGGGCTATGGCTTCGGCAGGCACAAGGGGTATCCCACGCGGGATCATCTGGCCGCTCTCGCGCGGTATGGCCCCTGCCGCATTCATCGACGCACATTCCGGGGCGTGCCGGCGGCGGCCTGCGCATGAGGACGCCATGAGCCGCGAGAGCGGGAAAATCGGAGAAGACGCCGCCGTGAAATTCCTGCGCAGACACGGCTTTGAGATCATCGAGCGAAATTACCGTGGCTCGCGCTATGAGGTGGACATCGTCGCGCGCGAAGGCGGGGTGTTGTCGTTCATCGAGGTGAAGACCCGCGCGCCGGGCAAGTCCTTGAGCGGGGCGGAGTCCGTGGGTCGCGAGAAACAGCGCAGAATCGCGCAGGCAGCGCAGCACTATCTGATGACGCACCCCGAAGAGCAATCATCCATCTGCCGCTTCGACGTGGTGCTGCTCGAAGCGGAGGCGGGGAGAAAACCGAAGGCGAAAGAACTGATTCGAGATGCGTTTCAGTAGCGCCGGTTCACTTGTTGTGTCTTTTTGACGGGGAAGTAGCCGGGTCGCCTCATTTACGGATTTCGCTCGGCGATAAGGCGCAGACCCAGCAACGTCAAATCGGGATTGGTCGTGTCGAAACCCCCTTCTTCTTCACCCAGAGCCAGGCTCTGCCCGCCCGTTGCGACGACTTTGGTGTCGCTCCCGAGTTCAGTTTTCATGCGGTCGACGATTTCCCGGACAAGGCCCCGGTACCCGTAGGCGATGCCTGCCTGAATGCTGTGGACCGTGTTTTTCCCGATGACCGACGGCGGCACGGCGGTTTCGACCCGGGGAAGCCGGGCCGTTTTATCGATGAGCGCCTCCAGGGCGATTCCCAGGCCCGGCGAAATGGCGCCGCCCAGGTATTCTCCCGAGGCGGATAACGCGTCGAAAGTGATGGCCGTTCCGAAATCGACGATGATCAAAGGCCCCCCGTAGAGGTGGTACCCCGCGACGGCGTTGACGATTCTGTCCGCCCCCACTTCGCGGGGATTGTCGTACTTGATGGAAATTCCCGTCCGTATTCCCGGGCCGACGACCAGCGGCTTTACGCCGAAATAGCGTTTCGCCATGTCCTCCAGATTCGGTCCCAGGGGAGGAACGACGCTAGCAATCACGACACGGCCCACGTCCGACATCTGGTGTTCTCCCAGCCGGAACGAGCCTTCCATGAGAATGGCCAGTTCATCCGTCGTGCGGCGGGCCACGGAGCCGAGCCGCCAGCTCGAGACGAGTTCTTCGCCGTCGAAAAGCCCCACGACGGTCTGCGTGTTGCCCACGTCGATGGCCAGCAGATAGGAGCCTTTGTTCATGTGAGTTCCACCTCGCCGGAGGTTATTCTCTCGATGGAGCCGTCTTGTTTTTCGAGCAGCAGGCGGCCCGCCTCGTCAATCCCGTTGTTTTTTCCAATCAAAGTCTCACCCGCGGCGCGGACGGACACCGTTTCGCCCAGATTGTCGCACAACCTGAGCCACTGATCCCGGGCGCCCTCGAAACCGCTCGATTCATATTCCTTGTACCAGAAAGCGATGCGCCCCAGAAGGAGATGGAGAAGACCCTCCGCATCGGGAACCCGCCCTCCCGAGAGAAGGACCGAGGATGCCGACTCAAGCAGTTCAGGGGGGAAGTCGGCTTCCCGCGTCGTGAGGTTCAGCCCTACGCCTGCGACGACGGCGGGGGGCTGGTTCGGAAAATTCATGTATTCACACAGGATTCCGCCGATTTTTTTGCCGTTCACCCGCAGGTCGTTCGGCCATTTGAGTCCGACCCGAAGGCCCGTCGCCTCTGCCAGTCCTTCCGCGGCGGCGACGCCGAGGAGAAGCGTCAGGAGGGATGAAATACCGGATTCGCCGCTCGGGCGAAGCAGGGCGGAGAAATACAGTCCGCTCGCAGGCGGTGAAAACCAGGAGCGCCCTCTTCTGCCGCGTCCTTTGGTTTGGGAAATCGCGCGTATCACGAGGCCGCCCGGCTCGCCTTCCCGCGCACGGGCCGAAACCAGATCGTTGGTGGAACTTGTCACCTCGACAGTTTCGATCCGCCAATCGAGTGTTTTTTCCTCGGCGCCGATGGGGTTCATCTAGTTTTGGAACTCTGCGATCCGCTCCGCGCTCTCGCGGAGTTTTGCCGCGCGATCCAGGGTTTCACGCAGGCGGGTTTTGTCCTTTTCCACGATTTCGGCGGGCGCGCGTTCGATGAAAGCGGGATTGGCGAGTTTTTTCTCGAGGCCGGAAATCGTATCGCTCGCGTCGGCGATTTGTTTGTGGAGACGCTTCAGTTCCTCTTCGACGTCGATGAGTCCGCCGATGGGAACAAATGCCTGCCCGTAGCCGAAAACGGTGTGGGCCGACGCCTTGGGCCGCTCCACGTCGGGGCCGACCTTCCAGTCGGGCGCGATTCTCGCCAGTCTCCGTATCCATTCGGATTCTCGCAGGATAACCTCGAGTTTCCCGGGGTCTTGTACCTGAATATGCGCGGGCATCTCCTTGTTGGGGGAAATGTTGAGCTCGCCGCGGATGTTTCTGATGCCGCCGATCATGTCCATCAGGGCCTCGAATTCCGATTCCGCTTGCGCGTCGTCCCATCCGTCCTGCGGCTCCGGCCACTCGGCCATCATGATGCTCTCGCCCGTGCGGTTCGGGAGTTTCTGCCAGATCTCCTCGGTGATGAAGGGGATGACCGGGTGCAGCAGCCTGAGCGTGCGTTCGAGCGCTTCGGCGAGCACGGCTCGGCTGGCGTCGCCGCCCTCGCCGGAGATGAGGGCGGGTTTGATGACTTCCAGATACCAGTCGCACAGTTCGTGCCATGTGAAGTGGTAGAGCGCCAGGGCTGCGTCGTTGAAGCGGTATTCCTCGAGCGCCTCGTCCACCTGGCGCGTCACACCGTTCAGGCGGCTCAGTATCCACCTGTCCCCGAGTGAGAGTTCTTCTCTGGGAGGCATGGGGGGAACGCTCTCGCCCAGGTTCATGAGCGTGAAGCGGGCCGCGTTCCAGATTTTGTTGCAGAAATTCCGGTACCCGGCGATTCGCTCAGTGGACAGGCGTATGTCGCGCCCCTGAGCGGCCATGGCGGTTAGGGTGAAGCGCAGAGAATCCGTTCCGAATTCCTCGATGATCTCGAGCGGGTCGATGATGTTCCCGCGCGTCTTGCTCATCTTGTGGCCCTGCTCGTCGCGCACCAGCGCGTGGATGTAGACGTCGCGGAAGGGGACGTCGCCCATGAACTTGAGCCCCGTCATGATCATTCGCGCCACCCAGAAGAAGATGATGTCGAAGCCGGTAACGAGAACGGACGTGGGGTAGAAGTATTTCAGATCTTCATTTTCATCCGGCCACCCGAACGTCGAGAAGGGCCACAGAGCCGAACTGAACCAGGTGTCGAGCACGTCGGTTTCGCGTCTTAAGTTCGGGTCGCCCGGATCTTCGCGTGAGACGATGACCTCTCCGGTATCGTCGTTGTACCAGGCGGGTATCTGGTGGCCCCACCAGATCTGGCGGCTGATGCACCAGTCCCGGATGTTGTGCATCCACTCGAAATAGGTGGACTCCCACTGTTTGGGGACGATCCTGATCCGCCCGTCCTCGACGGCGCGTATCGATTCCTCCGCCAGCGGCTTCGCGCGCACGAACCATTGTTTCGAGAGATAAGGCTCCACCACCGTGCCGCAGCGGTAGCACCCGCCTATGGCGTGGCGATGGGCCTCCACCCCGCGCATCAGCCCCTGCGCTTCCAGGTCGGCGACGATGCGCTTTCTAGCCTCGAAGCGGTCCAGCCCCTCGTAGGGGCCCCCGTTTTCGTTGATCTTGGCATCCGGGGTGAGGATGTTGACTTGCGGCAGGTCGTTTCTGAGTCCCGCCTCGAAATCGTTCGGGTCGTGCGCGGGCGTGACCTTCACGGCGCCGGAGCCGAACTCGGCGTCCACGAAAGAATCCGCGATGACGGGGATTTTCCTGTCCAGCAGCGGCAGGCGCAGATGCTCGCCCACGAGGCTCCTGTATCTCTCGTCGTCGGGATGGACGGCCACGGCCGTATCGCCGAGCATGGTCTCGGGGCGCGTCGTCGCGATGGTGACGCCGTCCCCGCCGCTCCAGAGCGGGTAGTGAAAATTCCACAGGTGGCCGTCGTGTTCTTCGTGTTCGACTTCCAGGTCGGATACGGCCGTCTCGCACCTCGGACACCAGTTCACCAGGTAGTTGTCGCGGTAAATCAACCCCTCTTCGTAAAGCCTCACGAAGGCCTCGCGCACGGCGCGGGAGAGCCCCTCGTCCATCGTGAACCGCTCGCGCTCCCAGTCGCACGAAGCGCCCAGGCGGTGAAGCTGGCGGATGATGGTTCCGCCGCTCTCGGCTTTCCACTTCCAGACGCGCTCGATGAATTTCTCACGCCCCAGGGCTTCCCGCGATAGGTTTTCCTCGGCGAGTTGGCGCTCCACAACGTTCTGGGTGGCGATGCCCGCGTGGTCGGTGCCCGGCATCCAGCAGACGCGCAGTCCGCTCATGCGCTTCCAGCGGATGAGGATGTCCTGCAGGGTGTTGTTCAGGGCGTGGCCCATATGGAGCGAGCCCGTCACGTTCGGGGGCGGGATGACGATGGAGTAAGGCTCATGGTTCTCGCTGGGCGCGCCGTGAAAATATCCGCGCTTCAGCCATTCGGCATACCAGCGATCTTCGGCCCCTTTCGGGTCGTAGCGGGGTTCCAGCAAAATTTATTCTCCGCGTTTGATTTTTTCGATTTCTCGAATGACGATTTTCTCTACGATATAGGGGAGCTGTTTTACCACGGCGTCTTCGATGTGGCTGAGCAACGTGGGGGCGATCCTTTCAGCGGCTTCTTCGAGATGTTTCTGGATGATGGGAGCGAGTGTTTCACTATCGAGAGCGGGCGGGGCGTCGAATGTGGGCCGTTGCTCCTCTTCAGCGGCGGAAGCCTCTTGCGATTCTTCGGATTCTCCTGTCGTGTCCTCAGAAGGGGAGGGCGCTTCCTCTGCAGTTTTCTCGACCACCGTTGCCGTCGGGGAACCTGGCTCCGCCTGCGCTTCGGGCTGTTGTGTCGATACGCTATGTCCAGGGCCGATGATGCGCTCCACTTCGTCCGTGAATACCACCGGTTTGAACGGTTTTTCGATGTTCGCCACCGCGCCCACTTCCTGGATTTCCTCATCGCTGACGCTTTTGCGCGTGCTCGTTAAAACGAGGAGAGGGACCTGGGAGAGTTCCGGTTTTTCGCGCAGGCGACGGCAAAATCCCAGGCCGTCGGAACCCTCCATGTCCAGGCTGGCGACGACGATGTCCGGCGCCGCATTCTCCGCCATTTCAAGCGCTTCGTCTGCATTCTCCGCTATCTGGACGTCGACTCCCCTGTCCCTGTAGGCCAATTCCACGACTCGCTGCACGAGAAGGCTTTCGTCGAGGAGAAGTAATCTGGTCGTCATATGTTCGGTCCTCGTCCGGGCGTTCGCTGGATGAGCCGAATGGGGGATAAGAACAAGGAGTCTACGCTCAAATCTCTTTAGAACTCTTGCGTCTTCCTGTGCCGGGGCAACTGGTTGACAATCATGCCACCACCGCAATTCCGGGGTCAACCGACATCTATCGGCGCTGGTACCGGTTCACGGCGCGGCGGTGTTCGCGGTACGTGCGGGAAAATCGATGGCCGCCGGCCTTGGTGGCCACGAAATACAGATATTTCACCTTAGCGGGATTCAGGGCCGATTTGATGGATTCCAGCCCCGGACTGGCGATGGGGCCCGGGGGAAGTCCCCGGTGGAGGTAGGTGTTGTAGGGTGAATCGTATCGCAAGTCTTTTTTGGTGATGTTTCCGTCGAAATGGGGGAGCCCGTATATGACGGTGGGGTCGCTCTGGAGGCGCATTCTTCGTTTGAGCCGGTTGATGAAAACGGCCGCGATGAGTGGACGTTCGCTGCCGAGAGATGTCTCTTTTTCGATAATCGAGGCGAGGGTGAGCGCCTGATGGATGGTGAATCCCATCGTTTTCGCCTGTTCTCTGAGAGCGGGCGAGAATTTTTTCCGCATCGTTCGAACCATGAGCGTCAGGATTTTTTTCGCTTCCGTGCCCACCGGGAAATGATACGTGTCGGGGAACAGATATCCCTCGATGGAGGCCGCGGAAATATCGAGTTTTTCCAGAAAGGAAGGATCGCGGGAGAGCCTGAGAATTTCTTCTTCACCGGCGAGTTTCGCGCGCTGAATCGTTCGTGCGATTTCCCGGACGTTGTAACCCTCGGGAATGGTGAATGTGCGCCGGGCGACTCTGCCCTCTGACAAGTGCCGATATATCTCTCGCGGCGACATGGATGCTTTGAGCGCATAGACGCCGGCTTGAATGCTCTTGGCGCCGCCCCTGAGTCTGGCCTGGAGGTGGAACAATCCGGGGTTTTGAATCAGGCGGTTTTTCTCCAGCAATTCGAGTATCCGGGTGAAGGACATGCCGGAGCGGATGTGGATGTGTTTCGTTTCATCCGCTTTGGGGTTCGCGGGCCGATGGAATTCACCGTCGAGATATTGATAGCCGATGAAAGCGACCAGGATGATGGAGGAGAAAAGTACGACGAGGATTTTCCCGAGCCGCCTCTTTTTGGCGGGAGGCTCTGGCTCCGGCGCCTCGTTTTCCTGGACGGGATTTTCGTTTTCACTCATCGGAAGTCGGGCGTTTCGCGTTTTGGTGATCCAGGTAGGCCTGTAGAATGAGTTGCGCCGCGATGACGTCGCGCTTTTTCATCTTCCGGCTCGGCTTGGTTTCCATTTCATTCAAAACGCGGTCCGCCTGCGTCGTGCTGAGCCGCTCATCCCATTTTTCGACGGGAATTTCGAGGTTGTTGCGTAAAAATTTCACGAACCTCCTGGTGCGCTTCGCCATGGACGTATCACGGTTCGACAGTCCGACGGGGTGCCCCACGACCAGAAGATGAACATGACGCTCATGGATGATGTTCCTTGTCTCGTCGAGCAGTTGCTCATCGCTTTGTCTTTCGATGAGGCCGAGTGGTTGGGACGTCAGACCCAGCGAGTCGCTGATGGCGAGCCCGACCCGCTTTTCGCCGAAGTCCATTCCCAGGATTCGGGGATGACTCATTTTGTGGCTGGTTTCGCCTTGACCTCGCCGGGATAGAACATTTCGATCTGGAACCGCTCGAGTGTGGAATGTGTCGCCCTATCCAATGAGGCGAGAGACTTGTGATAGTCGATGAGCGCCCGGGTTTCCTGCGTCAGGGAGTTGGCCAGCCTTTCCTGGTCTTCGAGAATGTCTCTGCTCGTCGAGAGCCCGACCTTGAATTTTTTCTCCTGGGCATCGAGGCGCTCTTCCGCCAGCCTTCTGGCGACGCGCGTCGCCTCGATCCGTTTTACGTTTACGCGAACTCTGCGCGCGTTGCGGCGAACTTCCTCCATGATGGCCTGCTGCGTTTTATGGTAGGAGGTCACCGTTTTGGCGTGCCTGAGTTGCGCCTGGCGGTAGTCCGCCTTCGCCCCCCTGTTTCCGATGGGTATACGGAACGAGACGCCGCCGGAGAATGAGTATCTTTCGTTCTTGAATTGCTCCTCGAAGGCTCTCCCTTCGCTTTCCGCAAGAGAGTTGTTGGATGCCGACGCGTTCAAATTGACTTCGGGCAGCAGGTTTTGTTTCGCTACTTTCATATCGATTTTTCTTTTGTCGATTTCCAGGCGCGCATTCTCCAGTTCCGCATGCTTGCGCAAGGCGTCGAGTGTGAGTTGCATCTCATCCACTCGTACGTTTCTGAACCTCGGTTTGTCTCTCGGCAGGATGCTGATGCCCCAGGCAGAGGGCTCCTCCGCTACGTTGAGCAGCATCTTGAGGGTGTCTTCCCTGTCCTTGACTTCGCGCTCCGCTACGAGAAGGGCTTCTTCCCGGGAGGCGACGGTGGCTTCCGCCTCCGTTATCTCTATCGGGGCGAGCGTGCCGACCTCGACTTGAATCTTGTTCCGGCGCAAGAGGTCCTTTGCGAGATCGAGCGACTTTCGCCTGAACTGGAGATTTTCGATGGAGAAGACGAGGTTCCAGTAAGCCTGTTGAACGGCGTCCACCGTCTGGATAACCCTGCTTCGATACGCATGAAGCGTTTGTTCTTTCGTGGCCATGGCCACCTTGATCCTGGCCCGGTTGATATCGATGCCGAAATTTTTGAACAAAGGCTGTTCGATGGTGAAAGTAAGGCTGGTTTGGTAACTCGGGTCGAATACGTTTTGCGGGGAATTCGTCGATTCCCTGAGATTTCGCAGGATGAGTGAATACTCCGCTCCCGTGATGATTCGTTGGCGGATGCCGGCCGCGATACCCAGGGAATCGGCTTCCCGTATTCCCCCGGTCCTGTTGAATGCGCTGTTCGCAGAGCCGAGCTTGGATTTGCTGACGCTCGTGTCCACGAAGGCCTGGGGGTCGAAGGCGGAGCGTTCTCTGGTGACGTTGCTTTCCGCGATGTCGGGGTCGAACCCGGCGATGGTGATGTCGAAATTGCGCGCAAGGGCGATGCTCACGGCTTCTCGCATGGACAGCGCGAGGCGAGGGCCTCTTATGCTTGGCGGCGTCACGCTGCTGCGCGGACGCTCGAAGGACGTTTCCGCAGACATGGTGGGTTTCGGGGCTGAGGCTGCGTCCGGGAGAAGGGGTGAGAATAAAGAAACGAGAATGAAAGGCGCAATAATGCGGAAAGAAAATAATTTGGGCGGTCTCATGAAAAACCTTGCTCCACGTTACTGGCGGCGTTGATCGTAGGTCGCTTGTACCGTGAATCTACACTCCATACTCCCGGTCCAGTTTTTCGGCTTCTTGAGAATATACTACTCGCATCGGGGTGAAAAGGGAAATGAGTTTTTGTTTTTTCATCGGTTACTCTTTGTAAATGTGGGAGATAGAGCGTTGCCCTTTCTTTTCTTGCGCAAGTGCGCGACGCTCTGCTAGAAAGATTTTCGAAAGAAACCTTTGGTTCGTAGTTGCTTTTCATAAGGCGCGGTTCTTTTGAGGTGATCGAACGGTGGAAGTTTTCGAGGGAGTAGACGCCTATGATCCTGAGGATTCTCCCTCGGTATTGAGTATCGGGAATTTTGACGGCGTCCATCTCGCTCATAGAGAGATTTGCCGGTTCATCAAGGAAGAGGCCGCCCGGCGCGGAGGCCGGAGCGTCATATTGACGTTCGAGCCGCACCCGCTCTCCGTGGTTGCTCCTGAAAGACGCCCCCCCCTGATGACGACCCTGGAGGAAAAACTGGCCCGCCTGGAAGCCCGGAACGTCGACGCCGTGGTGATTGAGAAATTCACGCCCGCTCTGGCGCAAACCGTGGCGAGGGATTTCGCGCGGCAGATTATCGGCGAGGGCCTGAGAGCTTCGCTCGTGGTGATCGGTTTCAACTTCCGTTTCGGGAGAGGACGTGCGGGAAACGTCGAACTCCTGCAGGAAGAGGGGGCGAGCGCCGGGTTCGAAACGCACGTGCTGGACCCTTATATGTTCGAGGAGAGGCGGGTCAGCAGCACGGAAATACGAAAGCTGTTGCTGAGTGGTGCGGTGGAGGAGGCCGCGCGCCGGTTGGGGCAGCACCATATGATAGAGGGACGGGTGGTTCGCGGCGACGGGCGGGGCCGGCAAATCGGTATCCCGACGGCCAACGTGGATTATCCCCCCATCCTGATTCCCGAGAACGGGGTGTACGCCTCTCGGGTGCAGATTGATGGGCGGGAGGGCCGCCGATATCCCGCCGTGACGAACATCGGGAATCGTCCCACGTTCGATAAAAAGCAAGTAACTCTCGAAACCCACCTATTGGATTGGGAAGGGGATCTGTATGGGAAATCCATTCGAGTGGAATTCGTCTCCCGCTTGCGCGAAGAGAAAAAGTTCTCGGGCCCCGAAGAACTCGTGCGGCAGATTCGCCTGGATATCGAAAACGGGCGGAAAAAATTGAGTCTCTAGGCCATAAGTCCCACCAGACCGTCGTAGATGAAGAAGACCCCGAAGCCCAGCATCACCCACGCGCAGCCTTGTTCGATTCTCATCCAGCCGGTTTCACTGATCGTGCGACTCCCCTGGTTCGACGACCATGTGATGAAGACGGCCCACACGCCGTCGGCCAGCAGGTGAACGAAAATCATTCCCGCCAAACCGGCAAACCATCCGAATTCGCTCGTTCGCGAGATGAGGCTCGCGCCGATGGTGAGCCACCACAGAATCCAATACGGGTTCAAGAGGGTGAGCAGAATGCCGCCGGTGAGGGAGTTGCACTCAAGAACGCTATTTCCCTCGGGGGCGGATGCCCGGAAATTCTTGAATACGCCGCTCCCCAGATAGAGGAGGACGCCGCCGCCCAGAAGGGAGACGCCCTCGCGTATCCCCTGAATTTCAAAGAAAGGCTGTAGCCCGGCATATAAGGCGATGATGAGCGGGACTTCGGCCAGAGCGTGTCCGAGAGTGACCTGGATTCCGGCCCACGGGCTTTGCCTGCCGCGCGCGATGAGGAATGCCGTGAGAGGTCCCGGCGACATGACGCCGCTGAGCGAGATGACGGTGATGAATCCGTAAAACGCGAGCAGGTTCATGCCTTCGGGTCTGTCTCATCGAGCAGGCGGCGCAACCGCTTGACGTCCAGGTGATATTTGAAAACCTTCGTTTCGCCAAGATAGCCGACCGGCACCTCCTCGCCGAACAGGCGGATGAGATCGGGGTCGGTATCCACGTCGACCTCATCGATCGCGAGATTCGGGAAGTGCCGCCTCATCGCCGCTTTCGCCTCATCGCATAGATGACACTCGCTTCGCGTATAGAGCGTGATTTTGGGCATCTCTTCCCCTGGTTTGCCGGGTTCAGGTTCGAAGTTGTCTCCCCTTCCTCGGACTATAGCAAATGACGAGATAGTTTGATTCATCGGCTCGAATCCTTGACAACGCATTCGCCCCCCGATATAGGGAATGACTACCAATCTTCTCGCCGGAGTGGCGGAACTGGTAGACGCGCTAGATTCAGGTTCTAGTGGGCTTCGGCCCGTGGAGGTTCAAGTCCTCTCTCCGGCACCAATAAAAAATAAAATCGCTTGGGTAAAGCTCGCCTTTTTTCCTGTCCGGGAGGCTTCATGAAGATCGTCGAGGATAAACTATCCAACGGGGTTCGCGTGGTGACGGCGGAACGCGCGGAATCAGCGGCCGTAGCGTTTCATATTTATTTCGGCTGCGGCGGCAGGCATGAGCGCGATGAGGTAGTGGGCGTTTCCCATGCGCTGGAGCACATGGTCTTCAAGGGCACGCCTTCGAGGACGACGCTCGACATCGCGCGCGAGATGGAAGGAAACGGCGCGTCCATCAACGCCAACACCGCGCCCGAACGCACCTGCTATCACTTCACGGCGCCGGCCGAAGCGTTCGCCACCGTGCTGGAAGTCTATGCGGATGCGGTGAACAACTGCCTGCTGGACAAGGACGAGTGGGACCGGGAGCGGATGGTCATCCTCGAAGAGTTGAAGATGTATGAGGACATGCCGCGCATCTGGGTGTCGGATATGCTGGAGACCACCGTCTACAACCTGCAAATGGGCGTTATCGGGGACCGGGAGACCATCAACGCGATAGAACCCGAGCATATGCGCGAACTGATAGAGAAATGGTACACCCCCGGCAACACGGTGATCTCCGTGGCGGGCGGCGTGAAGCATGAAGAAGTGATGGCGCTCTCCGAGCAGCATTTCGGGGCTCGGACCGGCAGCGAGGAGAAGCCTCTCTCTCCCGGCTTGCCCGGGGAGAGCAAAGCCAAAATGGTGGATCAGGCCCGCCAGACGGATCAGGTGAATCTCGCGCTCGGGTTTCGCGCCTTCGGTCTGAATCACGAGGACGCCGGCCCGCTTCGCGTGATGTGCAACATACTGGGCGGCAAGATGAGCAGCAGATTGTTCACCGAAGTGCGCGAAAAGCGGGGTCTTGCCTACAGCGTGGGCGCCGCGCCGCACCGCTACACCGATACGGGCATGATTGAACTGAAAGCGGGCGTGGCGCTTGAAAAGGCGGTGGAGGCGACCGAGGTGATACTCTCCGAAACAGGCAAGTTCAAAGCCGAACCCGTAACGAGTCAGGAATTGGCCGAAGCGAAGCGATACATCAAGGGCAACCTCCAGATACACGAGAGTTCGCAATACCATGCGGGCCGAAACGGCTCGAACCTCATGCTCAAAGGCAGAATTTATCCCGTGGAGGAAGAGTTGGCGGATATCGACGCCGTGGGTGAGCAGGATATCCAGCGCGTGGCCAATGAAGTGTTTCAGGAAGACCGATTGACGGGCGCCGTGATCGCGGAGCGAGAACTCGGCACCGAGCTCGAAGCTGTGCTTAAAATTTAGCCTTCCAAATCAAACCTGCGAAACGCTAGCGAGTCGCCCCTTCCACAGCAGGACGGGGGCTGCCAAGAAGAATGACGGTTCGTCTGTTCCTGGCGCGGCCCTCTTCGCTGCCGTTGTCCGCCACGGGACGGTAGAACGAATGCCCGGTCGCCGACATGCGCGCGGGCGATATGTTTTTCGATTCCAGGAATTTGACGATGGCGATAGCGCGCGCGAACGAAAGTTCCCAATTCGATGGGTAGCGATCGAGCAGGTTGCCTTTGATGGGCCGGTTGTCCGTATGCCCTTCTATGCGGATCATCTTGTCCGTTTGCTTCTGGAGAAACTCCGCGATTTTCGAAAGCGTTTCGAAGCCTTTCTCCCTGAGCGTGGCGCTGCCGGAATCGAACAAGAGGCTGTTTACGATGGTGAGGCGGAGCAGATCTTTGGTCCGCTGCAGACTGACGTGTTGCTTCTTGAGCTTGCCGCTCATTTCGCTCAGGTCCGATTCCAGCCTTTTGGCCCTTTCGGCCTCTTCGCGCGCTCTTTTCTCCAGGACTTTCGAGCGGGCGAACGCCAGCGTGTGTTTCTTGATGGTTTCCGCCAGACTCAGGTTCGTCTGATCCAGCTTGTTCTTGATGAGTTCGGCCACGGATGTTTTCTCCGCGATGAGTTGGCTCATCTCCTGAACCTGGGCTCGAAGAAGCTCTCTGGTTTTCGCGAGGCGCCCTATCTCTTCGGCTCTGATTCTCGCGAGTTCTGCATTTCGGGCATTCGCTTTTTCCGCCTTCGCTCGCGTCTGGCGCTCATTATCCAGGCTTGTGCGGATTTGGTTGAGTGCGAGTTCCAGGCTTTGCGCTTTCGTTTTTTCACGAGCGATCCCGGCGTTTTTCTCCGTAATCATCCGGCCCATTTCCTGCACCTGGGTGTTGAGGAGCATTCTGGTTTTTTCGAGCCGGGCTATTTCCTCGGATCGCTTTCTCGCGAGTTCGCCATTTAACGCTTTCACCGTTGCTGTCGTAGCTTGCGTTTTGGGTTTGGCTGCGATGTCCTTTTTTTTCGCTTCTTTCTGCTCGGACGCAATGAGCTTGTCCATTCTCTGAACCTGGGCTTCGAGAATGCCCCGGACACTTTCGAGGTGTTTAATCTCTTTGGCCCGATCGGCTGCGAACTCGAGGCTTTGTTTGCTCAATTTGTCGACGAGCGCCTGTGTTTTGCGGTCGTTCTTGAGGTTCGCCTGAATTCGTTTGAGGGCGATTTCGAATTTTCGGGCTTTCTCTTTTTCCTGCTCGATGGCGGTATTTTTTTCGGCGATGAGTCGGCTCGACACTTTGGCCTGTGCTTCGAGACGCTTTATTTCTTCGGATCTCGATTTGCGTTCGCTCGCAAGAGTCGTTTGATTTTCTTTGAGAGCGGCTTCGAGTCGCTTTATGTCTTCGGCCCGGTTGGCCGCCAGCGCGAGGTTTTGTTGATTCGCCTTTTCGGCCTTGGCGCGTAATCTGCTCTGGTAATTGAGGGAGGCTTCGATGATGTCCGCTACGGCTTTGAGGTTTCGGATTTCGGCTTTTTCCCGCTTGATGCCGGTGTTTTTCTCCGCGATGCGTTTACGCATCTGCTCAGCCTGGGTTTCGAGGCGCTCTATGTCGCCAGCCCTCTTGGCGGCGAGCTCGAGATTTTGCTGGTTTGATTTTTCCGTCTCGGCTCGGGCCTTGCGCTCGTTATCGAGGGCGGTCTGGTTTTCCTGGAGCGCGGCCTCGAGGCTTTGAATTTTCGCTTGGTCTTGCTCGATAGCGGCGCTTTTCTCGGTGACGCGCTTGTCCAGCTCTTCCATCTGCGTCTTGGCGGAGGCGACCTCTTTTGCGAGCTGGGACTCCAAACTCTTCATCTTCTGGTCTATGTCTTTGAGGCCCTGAATTTCGCTTTTAAGCTTGGCGGAACTCTCTTTTTCTGTTTTGAGTTCAACCTCACGCTGTTGGAGCAGATCTTTTGTCGTTTGGGATTGCTGGGCGAAATATCCTGTTCCGCCGAGCAGAACGGCGATAATCGCCCCTATGGAGATGCGAAGCCCCACGGTTATTCTCCTGCCAGGGCGATGGTAGGTGTTACGTCTTTCATAATTCTGATTATATCACTCATTGTCGGGAAATTGGAAGAGACAAACCATAGTTGCGGTGCTATTTATTAAGGCAAAGCCGGGGCCGAAGCCCCGGCTTTGTGGATGGGTATGGTTGCCTTGCTCATTCGCGCGATGCGCCCAGAAGCTGCGTGAGGTAAATGAACATCATGATGAAATCGAGGTAGAGTTCGAGCGCCGCCATGATGGAGGCGCGCCTGCCCGTTTCGTTGTCCGTGTCCTGGCTGTAGGCGTATTCCTTCATCTTCTGGGTGTCATAGGCCGTCAGACCCGCAAAGATGAGAACGCCCAGAACGCTGATGGCGAAATGAACGGCGGAACTACCCACGAAGATGTTGACGACGCTGGCGAGAATGATACCGATGAGTCCCACCATGCAGAAATTGCACACGCCCGAGAGGTCTTTTTTCGTCACGAAGGCGAAGAGGGTCAATCCGCCGAACGCGCCGCCGGTGACGAAAAACGCCTGGGCCACAGAGGTGAGCGTGTAGCGCAGGAGCAGGGTGGAAACGGTGACGCCCAGCGTCGCGCTGTAGAGCAGGAACAGCACCGCGCCCGCCTGCCAGCCCTTGCTGCGCATCACCGGCCTGATGGAGAAAACCAGGGCGAGCTGGACGCCGATGACCAGAAATACCGAGATGGAGCTTCCGAATATGAACTGGATGGCGGCGGGGCTGGATGCGACGTAGAACGCGCTGAAGCCCGTGACGAAGAGCCCCAGCGTCATCCAACCGTAGACGCGCTGCATGAATGCGGCGGCGTCTTGTGCGATGACGCGTTGCCCGGTCGAGCGAGTGAAGTCTTGAGAGCGCATTTCAGAAATCCTCCTGGATTATCCAATCATTTGGTATCTTAGGCGATGCGGCCAAAGTTTGTTCACGAATCGGTGAATTCATATCCTCCAAACTCGAGGATATCACCGTACAACCGCTAATATATCCCATTTTATGAATGTTTCAAGACCCGAAATTGTGGTTTCTTGCGGCGGCGCCATGTTGAATGTTCAAGAAACATCCGTGAGGAAGCGCCGGTTGACTTGAATTGTAAGGCCCCATATAATTAGGCACCATAGCATTTTGTTCTCGGAGCAAATCCATGTTCTATATGAAAGAACTGCCCAACGAGGAAGATTTCAGGCCACTCGTGCCGGAGTATTCCTCTCTGGATACATCCTCCGTCATGTTGTTTTATCTTTTCTTGCAGGTAGGCAGTGATATGCTTACCGCCTTTGAAACGTATCTGGCCAATCACGGCGTATCGCAGGGCAGGTTTATCGTTTTATTGCTGCTGCTGCGTTCGCAAATGAGAAACAACGGTTCGGGCCTCAGCCCGTCGGAGCTGGCCGGGCAGGCAGGCGTGACGCGCGCGACGATGACCGGGTTGATGAAGGGACTTCAGCGCGACGGACTCATCGAGCGTTTCAGCCACGATGGTGACAGGAGGAAAGTCATCGTGCGCCTGACGCCCAAGGGAAAAGAGAGCCTGCACGCCATTTTCCCGGACTACTACTCACGCATAGCGGACCTCATGAATGATTTGGAGGACGATGAAAGGGAGAGGCTATCCAGGCTTCTCCATAAAGTGAAAAATAAAATGAATTTATCTAAACAAGCGCTGGCCTCCGGCGCCCGAGGGTGAAGAAAATCTCTGTCGAGAAAGGAGAATAAGGCGATGGCAAAACCCAAAGTGATCATCCAGCTATACCCCATGCTGCCGACGGAAAACCGGGAGGAGCGCGAGCAGAAAAGGCCCCTGGCCAGGGACAAGGATTTGTACCATCACGTGCTTCATGAATGGGTCGACATCGTAAAGGCCGCGGATGAGATGGGTGTCTGGGGCATCAGCACCATCGAGCACCACCTGCATTCGGAGGGTTACGAGGTAGGTCCCAATCCGGGCGTTCTCAACGCCTGGTGGGCTAATCACGTCAAGAATGCGCGGGTGGGCGCGCTGGGTTACGTCATGGCTACGCAGGATCCGATTCGCGTGGCCGAGGAGACGGCGATTCTCGACCACATCACCAAGGGGAAGTTCTTCTGTGGTTTGGCAAGAGGGTACCAGTCCAGATGGTCGAACGTCCTGGGGCAGTTCAGCGACACCCGGGCCACCGTCTCCGACGCCCTCGGCGGGGCCGACGACGTGAAGAACCGCGACATTTTTGAAGAACGCGTCGAGATGCTCCTGAAATTCTGGCAGGAAGACTCGGTGGACGTGAAGGGGAATTACTACGAGATTCCCTACCCGTATGAGGATGGCATCGATTACCCGGCCTGGAAGAGCGCCCGGGACGCCGGCGGAATCGGCGAGATCGGCGACGACAATCGGGTGCGAAAGGTAAGCGTCGTTCCCAAGCCCTATCAGGATCCTTATCCGCCCGTGTTCCAGGCGGTGAGCGCGAGCCCGGATTCCATCAAATTCGCGGCGAGACACGGGTTCCGGCCCGTGTATTTCACCAAACTGGAAAAGATGGAGGAATTCTCCCATCTCTACGTGGAAGAAGCCGCCAAGGCGGGCCACAACTTCGCGCATGGCGAGCGGCAGTGCGTCTGCCGGTGGATCCATGTGACGGACACCGAAGAAGAATACGACGAGAAGCTCAAGAACTACGATCAGGACATCTACCAGAACTTCTACGTGCCCTTCTTCCCGCAGTTCCCGGACGACACGGAGAGCATCGACTGGATCCAGAACATCAAGGAAAGCGGCATCTTCCTGGGTGGTCCGGTGGACAGGCTCAAGCGCGAGTGGGAGGAGACGTACGAAAAAGTGCCTTCTGAGTTCATCACCCTGATCTGGCACTACGCGCAATGCCCAAAGGAAGAAGTCATTTATGAACTCGAGACGTTCATGACGAAGATATGGCCCGATCTGGAATGTCCGGTATCGAACGGCGTCACGGTCGGCGGCGTCGCCTGATTTTTGTTGACGAGGAAGCCCCCGCATTCGCGTGCGGGGGTTTTTCGGATTGATTTTTGAGGAGATGCGCATGTACGAAATCATCGATCTGAGCCAGGATATCTACACCGGCGCGCCCAGGTTTCCCGGGCACCCGGCGACGGAAATCGAGTACGTCGCCCGGCACGAAGACGCGGCCAACGCGCCGATCAAACCCAAGGACATCACGTATGCGGCCATGATGCTCCACATGTGCGATCACGGGCCGACGCATACCGATTCGGTCAGCCATATCGATGAGCGGGAAACGGCGCCGAACATCGATCAGGCGCCGCTCGAATGGTTCATCACCCGGGCGGTCGCGCTGGATTTCACGGGCAAGGTGGAGCCGATGGAGGAGATATCCTTACAACTCTTGCAGGACGAGCTTTCGGCGGCGGGACTTACGCCTCCCAAAGACGGCACGTTCCTCTTCACGGGCGGCCATTTCAAGCGCACCTATCCGACGGACGATTACCTCAACACCTACCCGGGCCTGGGCTACGACGCCGCGAACTTCCTCTATCGCGAATGCGGCGTGGTGAATATCGGCCAGGATGCGCCCAGCATCGACGCCGGCGTGAACACCATAGAGCTGACGTTTCCCTGCCACGTGCTTTGCCGGGAACTTCAGCGCCACAACACGGAGAATCTCGCGAATATCGAAGCGGTGGCGGGGAAGGAATTTCTCTATGTGGGACTCCCGCTCAGGATTCGCGCGGGCACCGGCTCTCCGATCCGGGCCGTCGCCGTGATGAATCTTTGAAGCAATTGCGCCTTCATCACGGGTGAGTTGAAGGCGGGCATCCCCCGAATCGCTCAGCCGCCGTCAAGGTTTTTGAGCGGGAGGGTTTCTCGTTTCGTGAGGAGATTCTGAGACATGTCCAAGACAGTGGATTGGTATTACCATCGCTCCGGCTGAAAGACCTGCGTCAAAACGCAAGCGTTTCTTGCGGAAAATGGTATCGAGGTATCCGAGCAGGCCAGTTCCAGAAAAGACGTGGTGGATGAGAGCAACGTCGACTCGGTTCTGGACGGCGTTACGGACGTCTATTCGACCAGGAGCAGAAAGGTGATTCACCTGAATATCAAAAAGGAAAACCCTGCGCGCGAAGACGTGCTGGCTTTATTAATGGGCCGCTCGGGCACGCTCAGGGCGCCGGTCATCAAACATCGAAACGCCCTCATCGTCGGTTTCGACGCGGAAACGTATTCACAGGTTTTAACGTAAGTCGTATCCGGTGGCTCAGAGGGCCAACTGGCCCTGGGTGGGCTCCGCTCAGCAGAACCACGATTCGGTCAGGCGAGGCGGGCGGATTCGGTCGGGCGCGAAGGCGGCCTTTGGCTGCGCCTGATCGGGGCGTTCGAGAATATCGGCCGCCAATTCGCGAATCCTGGAAAAAGTCACGGCGGCGTCCTCCTGGCGCGCTGCCGCATCTTCGGCGAGGAAGAGCGCCTCCTCGTGCAGCTTGTCCATTCTCGCGTCCGGATGCTCCCAGCGGTAGATGAAATTCTCGGCGTCGAGTCCGGTGATGTATCTCGTCATGTGGGGTGATTCGAGCAAATGGGAGCCCGGCGGCACCAGCAGCCGGATGGCCATCTGAATCGGGTCGACCTCGTCGATTAGTGCGTATTCTTCAATAAAATCAAGCAGATCGAAATAATCCTGTGCAGTAGTCCACGGCGTGAATGCGACCAGAGACGGCCGGATGGAAACGCGCGCCTCCCGGGCGGCTTTCACCAGGCGGAAGACGTCTTCCCGGTTGTGTCCTTTCACCAGATGGCCAAGGACGATGTCGCTCAAAGATTCAACCGCTGTGACGAAAAACGCGCATCCGTATTCTGCGAACTCCGCCAGAAGCGCCTCGTGCTTGATGAGGTGCTCGACCTTGGCCGTAAAGTCGAATGTGAGCGAGGGAAACCTCTCGTGCATGGCGCGGGTGACCCTTTGCGCATGCGATGGCCCGTTCAGGAAATCCGGGTCCGCAAAGGTGATGTGGCGCGCGCCTTGCGCCGCCAGGTCTTCGATGTCTTCCAGAACCTTCTCCTGGGGCACGACGAAGAAGCGGCCCTCGTAAACCGGCGGAATGGGGCAATGGAGGCACAAGTGCTTGCAGCCGCGGCTCGCCTCGACGGCTCCCGCAGGATAATGCTGCCCCTCCTTCACGAGATGGGCGTATGCCTGAAGCGCGGGCAATCCTTCCCGGTCAGGTTTGAGCAGGGGGATTTTTTCGAGATACGGGCCGGATGTGTGCTCTCTCGTGGCCGCGCCGGGAACGTCGAGCTTCTCCGAGGATTGCGACAGCCCTTGAACGAGCTTCACGAGCGGCAGTTCGAACTCGCCGCCGACCGCCGAATCTCCCCCGTTTTCAAGAAGATAGTCCTTGTTGAGCAGGCCGTAGAGGCCATAGAAGCAGATATGGCACCCCGGGTTCGTCTCGCGTATTTTCGCCGCCACCTCCACGCCGAGCCTGAGCGCCGTGTGCATCGGTACGCTGATGCCGACGAATTTCGCCTTTGCGATTTTTTCGGGCGAGAAATCCTCCGCCGCGATGTCCATCGCCCAGGGCCGGAAGCCCGCCTCGCGCAAAAAGGCCATGGGCGAGGCGACGGCCAGGGGCTGGTGCCCCAACTCGTAGCAGGAGACGAGGACGACGGCCCCGGGCGCTCGCCACGCCGAAGTCTTATCGTTTCGGTTCACGGCGAAGTCTCTCGTTGGTCACAAAAAAAGCCCCGGGCGCGTGATGCCCGGGGCTCGTAAGGCATTGTTTTATCACGTAGTGAACGATTTTCCGCAACCGCACATGTTCATGGCGTTGGGGTTGTTGATCTTGAAGCCCGAGCCCTGGAGGCTGTCCACGAAGTCGATTTCCGTTCCGGCGATGACGGGATAGCTCTGGGGGTCCACGAACACGTCGAAGCTATCGGCGGAGAACACTTTATCCTCAGGGTTGGCGGATTCCTCGAAATAGAGGCCGTAGTTGTAACCCGAGCAGCCGCCGGCGGTGACGGCCAGTCGCAGCCCGTGGCCGGTCTTGCCTTCCGCCTTGAGAATCTCGCTCACCTTCTGGTTGGCGAGCGGCGTAACCGTAATGCCTTCAAGGGCTTGGGGTTTCTTTTGGGATTGATCGAACAGCGTGACCGTTCCATCCGACATCGGCTGTGTCTCCTTGACCTTGATAAGGGCTGTTAAGATTTATCCTGCTGAACACACTTGGAATATTACACCTTTTCACCTTTTTTGCAAAGGCTTGAGACCCATATATCTTTGAAATACAGGCTTGTTCATGAATGAAGCCGCTTTTTCCCTCCCGAGCGGGCAAGAAAACCCTCTGGCGCATATCTTAAAATTATATATGATATATTTCATAAAACTTGACAATAAATGACTAAGATATTATATTTTTCTTGCGTCATGAGCCTTGGCTGCCTCCGGTTTCCGGTATTGACAAGGTTTCAGGCGCCGGGAAATTTATCGAAATACGGTGGAAATTTATCGAATTTTACCGATATTTATCGAAATTTTCATCAATTCCACCGGGAAATTCGGAGCACACTTCCATGAATTTTGAGCAATTCACCCACAAGACGCAAGAGGCCCTCCAGCATGCCCAGGAGTCGGCCCAGACGAGAGGCCACCAGGGCGTCATGCCCGCGCACGTCATCCTCGCGCTTCTGAGTCAGCCCGAAGGCGTGCTTGCGCCCCTGATCGAGAAGGCGGGGCTGAAAGTCCACGTCCTGAGCCGCGAACTCGAAGCTTCGCTCGAGAAGCTCCCGAAAGTCGCCGCAAACGACGGCCCCATGTATGTCACCCAGGAGCTGGCGACGCTCTTCCAGGCGGCGCAGCGCGAAGCGAAGGCCATGGCCGATGAATACGTGAGCGGCGAGCATCTGCTCCTGGCCGCGCTTGAGAACGGCGACGCGGAGGTCAGGAAAATCCTGCGCGCGGCCGGTCTCGACCGGGAGACCGCCCTCGCAGCGCTCAAGGAGGTCCGCGGGAGTCAGCGCATCACCGATCAGAACGCGGAGAGCCGCTACCAGGCGCTCGAGCGGTTTGCGATCGACCTCACCGGGCAGGCCCGCTCCGGCAAGCTCGATCCCGTCGTGGGCCGCGAGGAGGAGATCAGGCGCGTCATGCAGGTGCTCTCCCGGCGCACGAAGAACAACCCGGTGCTCATCGGCGACCCCGGCGTGGGCAAGACCGCCATCGTCGAGGGGCTCGCCCAGCGCATCGTGAACGGCGACGTGCCGGAAGGCCTTAAACGTAAGCGCCTGCTCAGTCTCGACATCGGCTCGCTCATCGCGGGCTCGAAGTTCCGGGGCGAGTTCGAGGACAGGCTCAAGGCCGTGCTGAAGGAAGTGAGCGAATCGGCGGGCGAGATCGTTCTGTTCATCGACGAGCTTCACACCGTCGTGGGCGCGGGCGCCGCGGAGGGGGCGGTGGACGCCTCGAACCTCCTGAAGCCGGCCCTCGCCCGGGGGGAACTCCACTGCGTGGGCGCCACCACGCTCGATGAATACCGGAAACACATCGAGAAGGACGCGGCGCTCGAGCGGCGCTTTCAGCCGGTGATGGTGGACGAGCCGAACATGGAGGACGCCGTCTCCATCCTGCGGGGTCTCAAGGAGAAATACGAGATTCACCACGGCGTCCGCATTCTGGACAACGCCCTGGTCGCCGCCGTCGCGCTCTCGCATCGCTACATCAGCGACCGCCATCTGCCGGACAAGGCCATCGACCTGATAGACGAGGCCGCGAGCGGCCTGCGGCTCGAACTGGACAGCCTGCCCAAGGACATCGACCGGCAGGAGCGCGAACTCCTCCGCCTGCGGATCGAGGAGCGCGCCCTCGAAGGCGAGCAGGACGAGGGGAGCCGGGAGCGTCTTTCACAGATACGCGAACAGATACCCTCTCTCGATGAGCAGAGCAGGGCGCAGAGAAGCAAATGGGCGGAAGAGAAAGAGGACATATCGCGGGTGCGCGAACTCAAGGAGCGCGTCGAGGCGATGAAGGCCGAAGCCCAGCGCGCCGAGCGCGAGGGCGATCTGGGCCGGGCGGCGGAGCTCCGCTACGGCGGGATTATCGCGGCCGAGAAGGAAATGGCCCAGGCGGAAGAAGAACTCGAAAAGAGAACCAACAGCCGCATGTTGAAAGAAGAGATCACCGAGGACGACGTGGCCGCCGTCGTGAGCCGCTGGACGGGCATCAACGTGAGCAGGCTCCTGGAGACGGAGCGGGAGAAGCTCCTGCGCATGGAGGAGAACATCCACAGGCGCGTCGTGGGCCAGGACAGGGCGGTGGAAGCCCTCTCCGAAGCCGTGCGCCGCGCCCGCGCGGGCATCATGGACGAGAACCGGCCCATCGGCTCCTTCATCTTCCTGGGCCCCACCGGCGTGGGCAAGACCGAACTCGCCCGCGCCCTCGCGGAGTTCCTGTTCGACGACGAGTCGGCGATAGTTCGCGTGGACATGAGCGAATACATGGAAAAACACGCCGTCGCCAGGCTCATCGGCGCGCCTCCCGGATACGTCGGCTACGAGGAGGGGGGGCAACTCACCGAGGCCGTCCGCAGGAAGCCTTACTCCGTGGTGCTGCTGGACGAGATCGAAAAGGCGTACCCCGAGACCTTCAACCTGCTCCTGCAACTGCTCGATGACGGGAGGCTCACGGACGGGCACGGCCGCACGGTCGATTTCCGGAACGCCGTCATCATCATGACGAGCAACGTGGGCACCGAGGAGCTTTCGCGAAACGAGATCGGCTTCGGCGGAGGCGGTATACAGGAAATCGACAAGTCCAACGGATTGCTCGCGTCGCTTGGCCGGGTGTTCCGGCCCGAGTTCCTGAACCGGGTGGATGAGATCATCGTTTTCCGCGCGCTCACGAAGGAGCAGATCGCGGAGATCGTGGAGATCCAGTTGCGAGAACTCGAAAAACGCCTGGAAGCGCAGAAGATCAGGCTGCGTCTCACGGACGCCGCCAGGAGCTTCCTGGCCGGGCGCGGCTACGACCCCGTCTACGGGGCGCGGCCGCTCAAGCGGGCGATCCAGACTTATGTGATGAACCCGCTCAGCAGGAAGCTCCTCGCCGGAGAATTCGAAACCGGAGAAACCGTGGAGGCGGACCACCCGGAGGGAGCGGATGCGCTCACCTTCGCCGTACTCATGGAAGCCGAAGCGGTGAGGACTTGAACCCTTTTGGATGCGGGGTTGTAGAAAAACCCGCGGAAGGAGGGTTCGGTTTTGTAGGGGCCGCATTTGGGGTTGTTGAAGAAGCCCTGTTTCGGGGCAGGCGGCGTGGAGGTTCCCGCGGCGCAGGCGCGATGGTTTTGTAGGGACAGGCCTCCGTGCCTGTCCTGACGAAGGACAACCACGGAGGCCTGTCCCTACGATGAACAATTCGATGATCGGGGTTCTCTCCCTCCCCAGGGGGACTTTTTCAACAACCCCCTCAAGGGGGGAGTGAAAAAAACCAGGCACGGGAGAGTCGTTTGGTAGAGGGAAATATGAATTGATCGGCAGGGAAGTCATCAACTCTAATATATAATTCTCGTTTGGATAAGGAGAAAGATTGATGTCGAAGGTAATCGGAATTGATTTGGGCACCACCAACTCGGTCGTCTCGGTCATGGAAGGTGGGCAGCCTACGGTCATCGCCAACCAGGAAGGCAACCGCACGACGCCCAGCGTCGTGGCGTTCACCGACGACGGCGAGAAGCTCGTCGGCCTCGTGGCCAAACGCCAGGCGGTGACCAACCCCACCAAGACCATTTATTCCGCAAAACGCTTCATGGGCCGGCGATTCGCCGAGGTGCCTGAGGAAGTCACCATCGTGCCGTATGAGGTCGTGAAGTCGGACAGCGGCGACGCGCGCATCAAAATCGACGGCAAGGAACACGCCCCGCCCGAGATTTCGGCGAGCGTGCTGCAAAAGCTCAAGCAGGCCGCGGAGGACTACCTGGGCGAGCAGGTGACCGAGGCGGTCGTCACGGTGCCCGCGTATTTCAACGACAGCCAGCGCCAGGCGACGAAGGACGCCGGAAAAATCGCAGGTCTCAACGTCCAGCGCATCATCAACGAGCCGACGGCCGCCGCCCTCGCCTACGGGCTCGACAAGAAGGCGGATCAGACCATCGCGGTCTACGACTTCGGCGGCGGCACGTTCGACATCTCCATCCTCGAGGTGGGGGACAACGTGGTCGAGGTGAAGGCCACGAACGGCGATACGCACCTGGGCGGCGACAACATCGACCACCGGATCATCGAGTGGATGGCCGAGGAGTTCAAGAAGGATCAGGGCATCGACATCTCGGGCGACCCGATGGCGCTTCAGCGCCTGCGCGAGGAATCCGAAAAGGCGAAGATCGAGCTGTCGAGTTCGATGGAGACGACCATCAACCTGCCCTTCATCACGGCGGACGCCTCGGGCCCCAAGCACCTGAACCTGAAGCTCACGCGCGCGAAGCTCGAGCAGCTGACCGGCGATCTTGTCGAAAAGACGCTGGCTCCCTGCCGCCGCGCGCTCGATGACGCCAAGGTCCAGCCCGGCGACATCGACGAAGTCGTGCTGGTGGGCGGCTCCACGCGGATGCCGCTCGTGCAGGAGACGGTGGAGAAATTTTTCGGAAAAGAGCCCCACAAGGGCGTGAACCCCGACGAGGTCGTGGCGGTCGGCGCGGGCGTGCAGGGCGGCGTGCTCGCCGGAGACGTCAAGGACGTGCTGCTGCTGGACGTCACCCCGCTTTCCCTGGGTATCGAGACGCTGGGCGGCGTGTCCACCAAGCTTATCGAGCGCAACACGACGATACCCGTCAAGAAGAGCGAGACCTTCTCCACCGCGGCGGACAACCAGCCCTCCGTCGAAGTGCACGTCTTACAAGGCGAGCGCGAGATGGCCTCGGGCAACCGCTCGCTGGGCAAGTTCCATCTCGTCGGCATTCCCGCAGCGCCCCGGGGCGTTCCCCAGATCGAGGTGACGTTCGACATCGACGCCAACGGCATCGTGAACGTCTCCGCCAAGGACCTGGGCACCGGCAAGGAGCAGGCGATCACCATCACGAGTTCGAGCGGCCTCTCCGAGGAGGAGATCAACAACATGGTGTCCGAGGCGGATGAACACGCCGAGGAGGACAAGAAGCGGCGCGAGGCCGTCGAGGCGAGAAACATGGCCGACAGCATGGCCTACAGCACGGAGAAGATGCTCAAGGAGAACGAAGAGAAGGTTTCCGCCGAGGACAAGAAAGAGATAGAAGACGCCATCGCCGCGCTCCGGGCGGTTCTGGAGAAAGAGGACGCGACGGTGGATGAGATAAAAGAAGCGCAGGAAAAACTCGAGGCGGCCTCGCACAAGCTCGCGCAGGCGATGTACGAGCAGGCGAGCCAGGCGGACGGCGCCGCCGACGCCCCGGAATCCGGCGGCGGTGAGAACGGCGCGCCCGCGGGCGACGTCGTGGATGCAGAGTTCGAGGAAGTGGACAAGGACAAGCCCTGAGCGTCCTGCCCGGATGAGGATGGTATGGCCAAGCGTGATTATTACGAGGTGCTGGGAATCGACCGTAGCGCTTCGGAAGCGGAACTGAAGCGCGTTTTCAAGAAGCTGGCGCGCCAGTATCACCCCGACGTCAACCCGGGGGATGCGAAAGCGGAGGAGCGCTTCAAGGAGATCAGCGAGGCCTACGCCGTCCTCTCGGACACGGAGAAGCGCAGGAAATACGACGCGATGGGGCATGCCGCCTTCGGCGGGGGCAGCCCCTGGGGCGAAGGCGCGCCCCCCGGCATGGAAGACATCCTGCGCGAATTCGGCCTGGGTGATATTTTCGGCGGGATTTTCGGCGGCGCGCGCGGCGGTGCGGCGCGCGGCGGCTTTCACGCGCAGCCCCAGGCCCCCCGGAAGGGCCAGGACGTGAACTACTCGATGGAGATCGGTTTCGACGATTCCCTGAAGGGGCTCAACACCACCATCACCGTGCCCAAGACCACGAACGAGAACGGGAAAATCCAGCACACCACCGAGCGCATTCAGGTGAAGATACCGCCCGGCGTCTCGAACGGCTCGCGCATCCGCCTGGCGGGCAAGGGGGAAACCTCGCTGAACGGAGGGCCGCAGGGGGACCTCTTCATCGTCACAAAGGTGCGCGAACACCCCTTCTTCGAGCGCAAGGGGGATAATCTGTATCTGGAGCTTCCCGTCAGCCTCGGCGAGGCGCTGCTCGGCGCGCGCGTGGAGATCAACACCTTCGAGGGGGTGACGAAGATGACGATTCCCCCCTCGACCCAGAACGGCCAGGTTTTCAGGCTTTCGGGAAAGGGCGCTCCGAAACTCAAGGCCTCCGGCAAGGGCGATTTGTTCGTCAGGGTCCAGGTCTTGTTGCCCGATCAGATGGATGAGGAGAGCAGGGAGATCGTCCGCGAACTCGAACGGCGCAACCCCACGTCGCCGCGTGCGAACATGACGGGCGTGAGCATGTAGTGATGGGCGGGTGTGGGCGTGAGCGGACATATGACGAGAGGCTCAGGAGAGGATAATGGCGCGTAGAGGTGTGAGAGACGGGCGCTACACCATCAGCGCGGTGGCCGAGATGTTCGAGATTCACCAGCAGACGCTCAGGATGTATGAGCGCCAGGGTCTCATCGAACCGGGCCGCAGCGAGGGCGGGACGCGCTATTACTCCGAAGAAGATATCGATCAACTCGAAGTCATCATGGCGCTCACGAGGGACATGGGCGTGAACCTGGCGGGCGTGCAGGTCATCATCGATCTTCGCGAGAAGCTGATGCGCGCGCTCGAGCGTCTGGGCGAACTCGAGGAGTTGATCGAGAGCCGGGCGTTCGAGGACCTGCGCGAGCGGATGAGCAACGCGACGCCCGATATGCAGGCCATGATACCTTCGGTCGCCGCCAAACTCGTGCGTGTCAGGAGGAGGCGGCTGTGAGCACGAATTCCATAAAATCCTTTTTGCTGCTCGGTCTGCTGACGGGGCTGATCCTGCTGATCGGCAATCTGCTCGGCGGCACGACCGGGCTGGTCATCGCCCTGGTGCTCGCGGTGGGCATCAACGGGTACAGCTACTGGTATTCGGACAAGATCGTTCTCGCCAGCACGGGCGCGAGCGAGGTGCTTCCCGAACATGCGCCGGAGCTCTACGGCATGGTGGCGGACCTCGCCCGCCGCGCGAACCTGCCCATGCCGCGCGTCTACGTCATTCCCGAGGATGCGCCGAACGCCTTCGCCACGGGCAGGAACCCCGAGAACGCCGCCGTCGCCTTCACCGAGGGAATTTTGCACGATTTGAACCGCGAGGAACTCGAAGGCGTCGCCGCGCACGAACTCGCCCACATCAAGAACCGCGACATTCTTCTGAGCACCATCGCCGCCTCCCTGGCGGGCGCCATCATGTATCTCGCGCAGATGGCGCAGTTCGCCGCGTTCTTCGGCGCATACGGCAGGGACGACGACGAGGAGGGCGGTGGCGGCGGCCTGCTGGGCATCATCGTCGCCGCCATCGTGGCGCCCATTGCGGCGACGCTGCTCCAGATGGCGGTGAGCCGCTCGCGCGAGTATCTCGCCGACGCCACGGGCGCGCAGATCGCGGGTACGCCTGTCGGGCTGGCGAACGCCCTGCATCGACTGGACGAGGCCGCCCACCGCGAGGAGCTCCACTGCGCGAGCGAGGCGACGGCCCACATGTATATCGTCAACCCGCTCTCGGGCGGGGGACTGGCGAATCTGTTCAGCACGCACCCGCCGATGGAGGAGCGGATTCGGCGGCTGATGGAAATGAGATACTAGGATCCGGGAGGTAGTCGTTTCATGAAAGCCAGGGATGTGAAAGTCGAGACGGATAACGGCGGTGGCGCGAAGGCGGAAGCCGAAGCCTCGGAGCCGGTGGACGCGGAAGCCGAAGCCAAGGAGAAGCCGCGCGTCGTGGACAGGCGGCGCGTCCGCGAAGACGGCGAGGTGAGCGAGGAGGGCGTCGTGGAGGCCGAGGAAACCCCGCGCGTTCCCGCCTACGTGGAACAGCTCCAGGCGAAGGTCGCCGCCGCCGAGGAGAAGTTCAAGGAATACGTCGAGAGAATCGACAAGGATACGGCCGACTTCAGGGCGCGCCAGGAGCGCGAGATGGAGCGCAGGACCCAGGAGGTGAAAAAACAGGCGGTTTCGGGCTTTCTGGGCATCGCCGACGATCTGGCGCGCGCCACGGCGGCCGTCGATAGCGGAACCTCCCAGGGGGAAAAAGGCGGCGCGCTGGAAACCCTGGTGCAGGGGGTGCGGATGATCCAGGGCCGGTTCTTTCAGGAACTCTCGAATCTCGGGGTGGAGCCTCTCCCGGCGATGGGCGCCGCCTTCAACCCCGAAGAACACGAGGCGGTGCGCATGGTCGAGGTGGACGACGAGGCGCTAGACGGCCTTGTGGTGGAAGAACTGGCTTGCGGCTACAAGCTGGGCGACGCGGTGTTGAGGCCTGCGCGCGTCTCGGTGGGCAAGTACGCCGGCCCTCGGCCGGACTCGCGCCCTTGAACCGGATGCGCCCTCATAGTATCGTCGCGTGTTTTCGATTTTAGGTACGAAGGGAAAACATGAGCAAGCGTGATTACTACGAAGTGCTGGGTGTAGACCGCAGCGCGAGCGACGCCGAGATCAAGAAGGCGTATCGTACGCTGGCGATGAAGCATCATCCGGATCGCAACCCCGGCGATGCGAAGGCCGAGGAATCGTTCAAGGAAGCCTCCGAGGCCTATCAGGTGTTGAGCGAGCCCGAGAAGAGGGGCGCGTATGACCGCTTCGGCCACGACGGGCTTCGGGGGATGGGGCATCAGGGGTTTTCGAGTTTCGACGACATCTTCTCCTCGTTCGGGGATATTTTCGGGGATTTGTTCGGCGGCGTGTTCGCAGGCGGACGCTCCCGCCGCGACGGGCCGCGACAGGGCCGTGACCTCGCCTATCAGATGGAGATGACTTTCGAGGAGGCGGCAGCGGGCGTCGAGCGTGAAATCGAGTTCGAGCGCCCCGTGGAATGCGTCTATTGCGGCGGCAGCGGGGCCAAGTCGCCCGATGCGATTCGAGAGTGCCCATCCTGCGGCGGCAGCGGCCAGATGTCCTACCGCCAGGGCTTCATGACCTATTCCACCACTTGCTCGGATTGCGGCGGCGCGGGCAGGCAAATCACCGAACACTGCGTGGAGTGCGATGGGGCCGGTCGACGCCTGGAGCAGCGGAAGGTGAAGGTGAAGATTCCCCCCGGCGTGGACGAGGACGCCAGGCTGCGTCTTCGCGAAGAGGGAGAGGGGGGCGCCAAGGGCGGGCCGGCGGGCGATTTGTTCGTCATCGTCTCCTTGCTCGCGCACGAGGAATTCGAGCGCAACGGGGCGGACGTGGCGAGTGAGGTGTACGTCTCGTTCTCCCAGGCGGCGCTGGGCGACACGGTGAGGGTGCGGACGCTTTACGGGGAATCCGAACTCGATATACCCAAGGGGGTGCAGTCCTCGGACGTGTTGAGACTCAAGGGCGAGGGATTCCAGCGCCTCGGCAGGAGAGGGCGCGGCGATCACATGTTCCTGGTGCACGTCCGGACGCCGACGAGATTGACGTCGGACGAGGAGAGGCTGTTCGGCGAATTGTCGGAGATCGAACGTGAGAAGGCGGAGAAAAACGGGACTGGAGGAGTCGCGGGAAACGGAGCCGGAAAAAAGGGCATTCTGGGCAAGTTGAGTTCTCTTTGGGGATAAGCGTCTATTCGGGCGGAACGAGGAGAGGCGGGGTCCGATAGCCCCGGCACCCGGCGCCGGAGGGTAAGCGATGGAAGAGGAAAACGTAGAAAACAAGGGATTCAAGATTTCCGACCGGAGATTCTCCGTGAGGGGATACGAGGATGAAGAATCGCCTGCCTCAGGAGGTGAAGGGCAGTTGTTCTCCCCGGATGCGGCGGATGAAGAGACGGGTCCGCAAACCGGCGCGGTTTCGTCCGAGCCCGAGGTGATGGAACCGGAACCGGCTCCGCCCGCGGAGGTTCCGCAACCGCAAGCCGGGGAAAGAGCGCAGCCTCCGGACGATGAGGTGGACGAGGACGAGGAGGAAGACAAGAGTTTCGAGATGCTCATCGCCATCGTCCAGCAAAACGCTCTGGCGGCGATGGGCATTCATCCGCAGACGGGTGAGCGCATCGGGGCGGCGGACCCGCGAAGTTCGAAAATTTTCGTCGATTTGTTCGCAGCCCTCAAGGAGAAGACGGAAGGCAATCTGTCTGAGGAAGAGGAACATCTTCTGAATCAGGTTCACTCCGATTTGCAGATGATATACGTTCGGGAAGTCGGGTTCGGGTAGGTCCGAAGGATCGGCGAGGCGCCGGTTTGATGCGCGCCGTCCCCGATCATTCTTTTTGTTTACCTCATGCGGGGGAATATATGGCCGTGGCTACGTCTTATGACGAGATGTTCGAAGAAGCGCTCGGTGTCGTGAAGAATCGTTTTCTGCTTTCGGTGCTGCTCGCCAAGCGGGTGGCCCAGCTCAGGCGGGGTGCGGAGCCTCTGGTTCCCTCACAGTCCCACGAGACGCCCGAGGAGATCGTGTTTCGCGAGATCATCGAGGAAAAACTGGAGTGGCGAAAGACCGCGTCGGCCCTTGATATGACCGATGTTGACCAGGGCTTCATGGATGTCGGGTTCGACGACGAGGCGTAGTTTCGCCTGAGAGCGCAAGCCGGCCGCTGCCCGGTCCGCCGGGCGGCGGTTTTTGTTGGTGATGAAATCTTTCGGTTGATAACTCCTTTTTTCCTGTCAATTCACCACGCTTTCTTCAAAACCGATTCTTCCTGCCCGGGTTTTTTCATTCTTCCCTTGAGGGGGTTGTTGAAAAACCCCTCTCCGACCTTCGAGATTGTTCGCCGTAGGGACAGGCCTCCGTGCCTGTCCTGTGTCTCCGGGTCGTATGCCAACAACGGGCGGGCACGGAGGCCCGCCCCTACAGCCCTTGCGACTTTGTTCGTCATTCCGGCGAAAGGATTTGCGGTTTTTGTAGGGGCCGCATACATGCGGCCCTTGTAGTGGGTGAAAAAAATCAGGGTCGCATGTATGCGACCCCTACACACAAAATTTTCTCTCCCCAGGTTTTTCAAAACCCCTTGAGGGGATTGTTGAAAACCCCTACCCGATCTTCGAGATTGTTCGCCGTAGGGACAGGCCTCTGTGCCTGTCCTGCGTCTCCGGGTCGTATACCAACAACGGGCGGGCACGGAGGCCCGCCCCTACAGCCCTTGCGGCTTTGTTCGTCATTCCGGCGAAAGCCGGAATCCATTTTCGCCTTTGCCTTCCGCCTCTTCGTTCGGACGTCTTGAATCCCGGGCAGGGAGGTTCGGAACAGAACACAAAAACGAATGGCGAATTCCCTGCATTCCGCATCCCGACGCCGCGCGACAACAAGGTCGTGGCCGCCCCGCCCGGTAAAAAGTCAAAATGGATTCCGGGCAATCCCTCCCTCCTCGGTCGGCATTGATTGCCGGAATGACGGCGGGAGGGTTTGCGGTTTTCGTAGGGGTCGCATATATGCGACCCTGTTTTTTCACCCACCACAAGGGCCGCATATATGCGGCCCCTACACCCCCCTCCCCGGTCGCGTCAAATCCTCGTTCATCATCACTTTCTCAACAACCCCCTCAAGGGGGAGTGCATTCCATCATTCCCTTTCTTATCGCTTCTTGAGGAACGCCCCCACTCTTTCGAGGCCGGCTTCGATGTTTTCGACCGAGTTGCAGTAGGAGAACCGGAGGAACCCTTCCCCCCCCGGTCCGAAATCCGCCCCCGGCGCCACGGCCACGCCGGTGGCCTCGAGTATTTCCCTGGCCAGTTCCAGGCTGTCCGCCCCGTACGCGCGCGCATCGGCGAAGGCGTAGAACGCGCCCGTCGGCTCATGGCGCATTTTGAGGCCGATGTCCTCTAAGCGCGCGAGCATGATTTTGCGTCTTTCGTCATAAATCCCGCGCATGCGCTCCGCCTCGGGCACGCCGTCCTCGAGAGCGGCGATTGCCGCGTACTGGACGAAGGAATTGGGCGAGACGAAATAGTTTTGCTGCAGTATCTCCAGCGGGCGGACGTACTCGGGGGGGACGATGAGATAGCCGACCCGCCAGCCCGTCATGGCGAAATACTTCGAGAAACCGTTGATGACGAAGCAATCCTCCGTGAAGTGGAGCGCCGTGTATTCCTCATCCTCGTAGCTGAGTCCGTGGTATATCTCGTCCGAAATGATGGGCTTTCCCAGTTCGGCGAGCGCCGCCATGTCCTCGCGCGAGAGCGATGCGCCCGTGGGATTGGACGGCGAGTTGATGAGGATGGCCCTGGTGTTCGGAGTGATGAAACCGCGGACGGCCTCGGCCTCGAGCGCGAAGCCGTGCTCCGCATGGGTGGGGACGCGCACGGGCCTCCCGCAGGCGGAGAGGATGAAGGCCGGGTAGCAGGCGTAGTGGGGGTCTGAAATGATGATCTCGTCGCCCGCATCCACGAGAACCGAGAAGAGCATCAACAGGCCCGGGCTCGTGCCGTTCGTCACCATCACGCGTTCGGGCGATACGGATACGCCGTATTTTTTGTTGTAGAAATCCGCGATCGCCTCGCGCAGCTCGGGAACCCCCAGGGCGGCCGTGTAGTGGGTGTGGCCGGCGCGCAGGGCGGCTTCGGCGGCGCGGGTGATGACCCCGGGCGTATCGAAATCGGGCTCCCCCACCTCCAGGTGGATCACCTCGCGGCCCTGCGCCTCCAGTTGATGGGCGCGCTCCATGATGTCCATCACCAGGAAGGGCTTGATACCCGAGATACGCGGCGGTACGGAGAGTTGCTTCATATTTTTTTGACCTTTCAGGTTTCCGGTTGTTTTTTCAATGGTTGCTCACCAGCAAGGCTAGTGGTAAACTTGATTGAACTCAAGACGTTACAGGGACTTTGGCGAAACATTAAAGTCGGAAATTTCAGTTTTCTGCCACGGTTTAATCCCGAATGAGGGCGGGTCTCCGGGTAAGAAGGGGGAGTCCTTTGACGAAAATCGATATCATCAACCTCGTGTCGGACGATACGGGCCTCAGCAAAGTGAAGGCGGAAGAAGCGGTAGAGACGATCATCCAGACCATCAAGGAATCCCTCCAGAATGGCGAGTCCGTCATTTTGAGGCGCTTCGGTTCTTTTCAGGTCAGGGAGAAGAACGCTCGCGTGGGCCGCAACCCGAAGACGGGCCAGGAAGCGCCCATCAGCGCGCGCCGCGTCGTGCGCTTCAAGGCGGGCAAGCACTTCAAGGATGCGGTGAACGGCGCCGACGTGAGGTTTCATTGATCCGGTGAGTCTCTCGTTCGCCTAGTCTATCAGCATGGCGTCCCCGTAGCTGTAGAACCGGTATCCCTCCTCTATCGCCTGCGCGTATGCGCCCAGGATTTTCTCCCTGCCCGCGAACGCCGCCACGAGCATGAGCAGGGTCGAGCGCGGCAGGTGGAAATTCGTGAGCATCATGTCCACCAGGTGAAACCGAAAGCCCGGCCGGATGAACAGTCGGGTGCTGAATTCTCCCGGCTGAAGGGTGTGGCCTCGGGCGGCCGCCTCGATGTGTGCGGATTCCAGCGCCCGGACCACCGTCGTGCCCACGGCCAGGATGCGGCCGCCGCCCGCCCTGGCCTCATGGATCGAGGCGATCGCCTCTTCGGTGAGAATATAGCTTTCCGCGTCCATCTCGTGTTCTTCGATGTTTTCCGCCCGAACGGGCCGGAACGTCCCGGCGCCCACGTGAAGGGTGAGCCTCGCGATGCGCGCGCCTGTGGCCGAAACCTCTTCGATCAGCGTTTCGCTCAGGTGAAGGCCCGCCGTGGGCGCGGCGACGGCGCCGGGGTTCCGGGCGAAAACGGTCTGGTAGCGCTCCCTGTCGACGGCCTCGGCGCATCGCCCCAGATAGGGCGGGATCGGCATTTCTCCAAAAGTTTCCAGCCACTCGTCGAGACCGTCTGAAGCGGAGAATTCGAGTTCTCTTTCCAGCCCCTGGTCCCCGAGCGTGGCGCGGTGCGCCTCGTCGAAAACGATCTTTTCCCCCTCGGGCAGCGGGCGGTTGGCGTGCGCCATGGCGCGGAATTTTCCCGGGGAGAGCTGCTTGAGCAGCAAGACCTCCACACGGCCGCCGCTCTCCCGCCTGCCGTGAATCCGCCACGGGTTGACCTTCGTGTCGTTGATGACGACCAGATCCCCCGGACTTAAAAAACGCGGCAGGTCGGTGACCCGGAGATGCGCGAGCGCTTCGCCCTCCCTGGACAGGTGGAGCAGCCTCGCGTCTTCTCGTTTCGGCGGCGGGTAGCGGGCGATGAGATTCCGGGGCAGGTGGTAGTCGAAGTCGTCTAGTTTCATGCGTTTCACGCTCTACGGATTCCCTTCGGGGCGATGCCCGAGGTCAGCCTTCTTCATCCTCTTGGTCGAGGCGAGACGAGACGGCTGCCTCTTCCGGCCCGTCTTTTTCTCCCGGATGCAAGAGTTTCCAGATCGCCTGGCGCAGCACGCCCCGCATCACCCGGACCTCCCTCTCGTCCGGCCCGAGCCTGTCGAGCATCTTCCGGAACGTGCGGGCCACGCGATCCGGGTCGTTGTGGGGGACGAAGCCTATCTGTTCCATGGATTCGAGCAGGTGATCCACCAGGCCCTCGATCTCCTCGCGCGATGCGGGTTCGTGCTCGTTCGCGCCTGCTCTTTTCGCTTCGGAATCTCCGGGCCGGGCGTTCGGCTGGTTCCGGCTGAACAACTCCCACAAGACGATCAGCACGGCCTGGGAGAGGTTGAACGACTCGCCGCCCGGCAGCGCGGGGATGAGGAGTCTCTCCTGGCAAAGGCTCAACTCCTCGGTGAACAGGCCCTTGTCCTCCTGTCCGAACACCAGGCCGACCTTCACCCCCGAAGCGCGCGCGAGCAAAGCGCCTGCATCCTCTCTCGGGCGCATGGTGGGCTGCCGTTTCCTGCCGAGGCGTCTCGACGTGCCCACCAGCCAGCCGCAATCGTGCGAGGCCTCGCGAAGGCTGGCGAAATGCTTCGTGCGCGCCAGCAGGGGCTGCGCGCTCATCGCCATCGAGCGCGCCTCCACGCTTTTCACGTCGCATCCGGGCGATACGAGGCGCAGGTCCGACAGGCCGAAGTGCGACATCACGCGCGCGATGGCGCCCACGTTGCCGGCCCCCCTCGGGCGCACGAGGATGACGGCGAAATCGGCGTTTTCTTCCAGCGAAACGGGTTCGTCCATGAGGTGAAATCACCATCTTGTGAAACGGGAATCCGGCGGCCGCCCGCCACAAGTTCAGCTTTCGTCCATGCCGCCCGGCGCGGGCCATGCCCTTTCCTCCTCATAGCACGAAGCGGCCCGACCTGTCATAAACGAATCGGGTGTGAGCGCCGGATTTCCCGGGAACCGGCAAATCGGACCCTGGCGAGGCTGTTAAAAACCCCTTGTGGATTCGGCCGAACTACTCCTTCCTTGCTGAGAGCCAACAACCACTCCCCCTTGAGTGTCATCGGCAACTGAGAAGAAAGGAATCACTCCCCCCTTGAGGGGGAGTCGAGGAAGCCGAGCGGTTTGTGCGAAGGCTGACTCGGTGGGGGGTAAAATGCGTTTTATCGCCAGCCGAATTATCCCCCCCACCGATTCGCTTGCGGGCTTACGCCCTTAGCTCATCGTCTGGCTTTCCCCTCGGGAAGCCAGACCCTCCAGGGGGGAGTGATTGGTTGGCGCTCTGCCAGGGAGGGGTATAGTTTCATCCCTCCCTGGTCGGCTACATATTCTGAATCACGAAATCAGGACTTTTCCAACAACCCCTCTGGCCGCCGGGTTCGCGCCTGATTCCATCGGGCGGTGTCATCCGCCGCGTTTTGGCGTAATATGGCGCGCCATGAGCACCGACATCACACGCACATTCGAACGCGGGAACCTTCACGAGTTGGCCGAATTTCTCGTGACGCCCGCCCGCTCCGGCATTTTTCTCACCAGAAGCCGCATCCGCGCCCTGGCGGGGGAGATGGGCCTGCGCGCGGGCGTTCAGAACCGCGCCAGGATGTTGGAGAATCTCTTTCGCGAGGCGGGTTCGGACGGCCGGGTGCAGGAACTACTTACACGCATTGATGAGGTCGCGGGGGAAAACTTAGTCAAATACCGCGCATGGTCGAAGGCGTGCCCGCCGTCCAGGGCCGCGTGGCGCGACTGGAGCAAGAAGACGCGAGAACTCAGGCGTCACCTCAAACAGGCCCGGAAATGGGCGCGCGCCATGCAAGAGGAAGTTTCATAAGTCCGGCGGCTCACGCGCGAAACCCACGTGGCTCGAACCGACGCTCTGCCTCTTTAAGGGATTTATAAGCTTTACCTGACAAACCGATGAGGCATAGTGTCATGCCTGAATGTTTATAACGCGCGACCTGTATTTTATCCTCGTCGATGTCGGTGTTGGCGGCATGGTAGACGCTAGGTGGACTGTTCCGTCGGGATGGATATTGGCTAGGTGTTGCTTTGATCGGGGTTGTCGAGTTGCTTTGGCCGAAACATCGCAGACAAGTGTTATTGAGTGGTAAAAACGCATCCCGCGACGTTAAATGTTACGAACAAGACAGAATGGCGGCAAGCCTGTCATCGTCTTGCCAGACTGTTTCGAGGATGATGATGGCTAAACCGAATTTAAGACGAACGATTGCGGCAGGGGTTCTGGCTGCGGCTCTGGCGTTGCCGATGAGCGCAACGAGGGCTACGGACTTGTTGTCGTCGCTGAATGCGGCAGTGCTCGATTGGTGCAATGCGCAATCAGGAACTTTCCACCTGCCGGATATCAGTGCGCCATCCTGCGAAGTGGGTGAGGCGGTCTACCTCGGGACGCTGATAGGAAGTTTCGGCGAGATCATGGCCCCGGATGCGGCTTGGTGGTGGAAGAAACGAGCTACCGCTATTCCCAATCTCAAGATCGGCGTCCTGTGGTACGTTGCATCCCCCACCCCCAAGAAGCTTTGCGTTGCGTCGAAGGGGAAGTTATGTCAATGCCCTACGGCACTCGCGGCGCTTAACAACCCGGCGCAGGTGCCGGTGGTGCTGATTGGCCCTGGGGCTGCCGTATGTGAGACGGACCGATGACCAGAGGAAGCCCCGTACTAGTCCCGGAACGCGATCTGAAAGGCGCAACCCCCGAAACGCTTGCCCGCGCCTTGTTGCGAAACGAGAATCTATGTCCGCGCCGCGTTGTTAAGTCCGTTGTCCGCGATCAAGTCGCGATAGAGGAGATTGCGACCGACGAGTCGGGCGACGGTGTCCCGCATTTGAACGATAGTGTCTAGGTCGCGAATGTTATGCTTTCCGGTAAATTCCGACACATAACGCTGCAAATGTTTGGGGCTGATCTTGTGGAACGTGCCCTTGTGCGCCCGCTTCAACATCGACCAGAATGATTCGATCCCTTGGATATGTGCCATCTCCCGAACATACTCACCAACGAAATGACGATGCGTTTTGTTAAGTAAAGTTTATAATTACCCTAATCACAGTATCCCGGCGATGTATTTTCTGTCCGAAAAGGCGAATTCGCGTATCCATCCGGCGAGTGCGCGGTAGAGGTGCGTTTCCGCGTCTTCTTCCATGCTCGACGTGTAGACGGGCATCCAGCGCATGAGGTGCTCGTCCATGAACCGCGCGCTCAAGGAGAGTTTTTCCCGCGCGATGTCGGCGTCTCCATCCTCCCAGGCGTCCGCCTCTTCCGTGGCGAGCCGGGCCATGAATTCGAGTTCCACGCTCAGGTGGTCCATCGCCAGTACGCTGGGATGGGCGAGGCCCTCGCTGCCCCGTCCGGGGTTGTAGCCGCACGCGCGGTAGAAATCGGCGACCGCATCCGTCCTCTTCGAGTTCAGATGCCCGCTCTCATCCATCAGGGCGGCTTCGTAGGGAGGGGAGGAGAGCACGAAGAGGTTCGTGAAGTCGACCCGGAGTTCCTGAAGGGCCGCTTCGGTGGCTTCGAATCCTTCAGGGAGGAGGAACGGGTAGTTCTCGCGCAAAAACCCGGCGAGTTGCGCGTCGAGCGGGTCGAGCATCGCACGGGCCTGCACCCGGTAGAGTTGGGCGCGGAGCCTCGCCTGTTCGGCGTATTCAGCGCCTGAGGCGCGGCGCTTCCAGCGGAGGCTCATTCGGAGATGGTGTAGGCCTCGGCCTGGGGCTTGTTGGGCCGGGCGAACCACAGCGGACGCCTGAGGTTGTCGGGGCCGGGGGCCGGCTTCGTCATCTCGAGCCATTGCTTGTAGTGCTCGAAGCTCTTCTTCGTGTCGACGCTGATGTCGCCGTAGCGATCCGCCGCCCCCGCCTTCGTCACCCGCACCTTCTGGTGCCAGCAGTGCATCCCGCTCACCGGGTCGGGGTTGACCGGGAAGGTGAGGTTCTGGTTCACGCCCACCTCGCGCCACCAGATGCGCTCGGTATCCGGGTCGTCGCTCTTGAAGGGCTGGACGCCGTGCACTTGGCGCATGGTGTATTCCCCGTCCCCCTTCTCATCGAGGCGAACGACGGCGGAGGCGATCTTGGGCGCGCCCTGCTCCTCGCTCAGCCGCCAGCGGCCCAGGTGGTGCGCCATGGCGACGATGCCCGGCCTCAGGCCCTCCGTCACCCAGCATCTCGTCACGAAATGGCCTATCGCAGTCTCGACTTTCGCCAGGTCGCCCGTGGCAAGCCCCAGGCGCTTGGCGTCGTCGGTGTGGAGCCAGAGCGGGTTGTTGTGGGTGATCTCATAAAGCCACTTCACGGCCGAGCGCGTGTGGATGAGGGTGGCGAGGCGATAGTTCGGCAGCAGGTCGAACTCGTTGTTCTCTCGTTCCATATCGCGCCAGTAGACGTGGGTCTTCATGTATTTTGGGATGGCCTCATCGCCCCAGTCCCAGGCGGCCATGGTCGGGCTGTAGAACTCGAGTTTCTTGGACGGCGTGTGGAAGCCCTCTCTCGGCCTGCCCTTGCTCATGTTGCCGATGAGCGCGCCGTCTTTCCAGACCGAGCCCGTCGCCTCGTCCACGTGGGCGTCGTGCATGGCTTCGTCCGGGAGTTCGTGCATGTGGGGTTCGTACACGTTTTCCTGCACGGCGAAGACGCCGTATTTGCGCATGTATTCCAGCGGCGTCAGGCCTTCCTTCTCGGCGGCCTCGGGCAGGCCCGGAACGCCGTTCTCGAACATCCACTGGTAGTATTCGTTCACCGTGATCTTCTCGCCCGGCCTGTAGGGGCTTTCGAAGTACTGCCGGATGCCGAGCGAGCCGTCCGGGTCGATGCGCCAGGAGAGCTCGATGTGGAGCTCGTCTTCCTCCCACACCTCGCCGGGGTTCGTCTCGCGCGAGCTCTCGAAGGTCTCGCCCATCTTCTCGCGCAGCGCCCTGAGGACGGGCTGGCGGAAGCCCACCCATTTCGTGGGGTGCGTCTCCTGGCTCTGGTTGTCGTGGCGCTCCGTCGCGTTCCCCATCGGCAGGATGTAGTCCGCGAACCACGCCGTCTCGCTCCAGGTGGGGGTGAGCGCCACGTGGCAGCCTATCTTGTCGTGGTCCTTGAGCATGTCCACCCACATGAAGCCGTCGGGGTTCGTCCACACCGGGTTGTAGACCCGCGTGAAGTAGACGTCGACGCTGTGGCCCTTGTCCTTCATGAGATGGGGCATCAGGAAGCTCATCTCGAAAAACGCGAGGGGGTATTCCCGGGGGAAGAGAAGCTCGTTCCAGTCTTTCGGTCCCGGCGCGGGGTTGGGGTGTTTGGGCACGAACTTGTGCGTGCTCGCCAGGTGGGTTCCGCCCACCGTGCCCACCGCGCCCGTCAGCGAGGGCAGGAAGTGCAGGCAGCGCGAAACCTGCCAGCCGTGCAGGTTGCCGGTGGCGGCGGCGCGCCAGACGTGGACGCAGAGGCGGCTTCCGGCGCGGGCGACGACCTGTGCGACCTCGGCGATCAAGTCGGCGGAAACGCCCGTCTCCTCCGCCGCGTACTCGAAGGTGAACTCCGCGTATTCCTCTTTCAGCTTCTCGACGAAGTTCCCGAAGCTCGCCTCCTCATCGGGGTGGACGGTCCGCATGTATTCGGTCCAGTTCATCCACTCCTCGACGAACTGCGCGTCGAACTGCCCGGTATCGAGCAGGTAGCGCGCGATGGCGAGCAGGATCGCAGACTCGGTGCCGCTGTAGGCGGGCAGCCAGTAGTCGGCCTTCGCCGCCGTGTTGGAGAGCCTGGGGTCGATCACGATGAGTTTCGCCCCGCTCGTCTGCGCCTCGATGATGCGCTGGGCCGAGGGGTTGTAGTAGTGGCCCGTATCCAGATGGCTGCTGATCAGCAAAATCGCGTCGGCGTTGGTGAAGTCGGGCGAGGGCCTGTCCGACCCGTTCCAGAGGAACTGGCCGATGCGGGCGGAGGAGCTGCACACGTTCGTGTGGCTGTTGTGGCCGTCCACGCCCCAGCCGGCGAGCGTCTTGAACATGTAGCCGTCCTCGCCGGGGCGTCCCACGTGGTAGATGACGCCGTTTCGCCGCTCCGCCAGAATCGCCTCTCTAATGCGCCCGGCAATGTCGTCTAACGCCTCGTCCCAGCTTACGCGCTCCCACTTGCCCTCGCCGCGCTCGCCCACCCGCTTGAGCGGATAGAAGATGCGGTCGGGGTCGTAGACCTGGTTCAGCGTCACCCAGCCCTTCGCGCAGTTGCGCCCGCGCGATGCGGGGTGGAGGGGGTTCCCCTCGATTTTCCTGATCTTCATGTCGTCCTTGTCGACGTAGGCCAGAAGGCCGCACCCCGCCTCGCAGTTGAAGCAGAGTGTCGGGACCAGGGCGTAGTTTCTCGCCACCTTCTGCGGCCATTTGGTGCTCTCGTATTCCGTCCAGTTGTCCCATTGGTCCGGGCTGGGGTAGGAGGTGAGGGCGCCGTTCGTGTTCGTGTAGTTGAGTTGGCCCGCAGGCGCCGCCGGCGGCGCCTTGGCCAGCAGGTCGGGGCGGCCCAGCGAGGCGACGTCGCGCGCGCCCTTGCCGACTTGAAGATGACTTGTGCTCATGTTCTTGAAACTCCCGGATTACGAAAGGGGAACGGCCTGTCCGGCCTTCACCCAGATTTTGTCCCAAAGATACGCGCCCGCCATGGCCATGATGCCGGCCAGCACCGCGCCGAAACCGCCGAAACCACCCGCCCAGAGAAGAAGCAGGGGCAGTACGCATCCCACGATGACGGCCCCACCCCAGAAATCGTTCTTGAACGGGCCTTTCGTCAGCAGGTGGATCGCCCGCTCATGCGCCACGGAGCCGAAGCGGTGCACGAGGATCGAGAACACCAGGATGCTCAGGTGCAGGAGGACGAGAACGGCGAGCAGCCCGCCCAGGACGTTCAGGGCAGACGCCTGATCCGCTATCGGGAACAGCGTGGCGAAGAGCAGCAGGACCGCCGCGCCCTTGATACCCGATTGCACGCCGATGTCGAGGGTGTTCTCGCTTCCTTTCCACAAATCGCGCGCCGAGGCCTGAGCGAAGAAAAAGCCCGTGTATATCGAGGCGAGGGCGCCCATGACGATGGTGGGCCACAGGATGAGGTTCATGAAGCCTTCCGCGCCGAACATGGCGCCGAGCACCCAGAGGAGGGTGAATACGCCGTCCAGCGCGATGAACCACGTGCCCCACGCCATCCAGCTTCCCCAGTTCGAGCGCAGCATGATGTAGTAGAACCGCTCGGGCCGCTTGAGGTCGGTGATGAGCACGAACCCTGTGGCGGCCAGGAGAATCCCGCTCAGCGCGGGCATCCAGAATGAGAACAGCGAGCTTTTGAAGCCGAACATCCACAGAAACAGGCTGATGACCAGAAGGCCCGTGCTCGCGCCCTTGGTCAAGAGATAAGTGATGATCTTCGTTTCCCAGGGAACCTCGTGGAAGGTGTCGTAGACGGTGCGGCTCTCGCCGGGCTTGTTCTCCCACTCGGGCACGACGTCTTCCCGCTCCATGTCCATCTCGCCCTGCTTGTAGATGCCCGACTGTCCCGCCTCGGTGGGGTCCAGGAGCTGGCGGCTGCCCTCGAGATAGTAGATGTTGGGCGCCGTGTTGTACTCGGGCTTTCTCACGTGGTAGGGGCGCTGCGTGGTGAGTTTCGATATCTTCGAATCCGCGTCCTCCACGTCGCCGAACACGCGGCACTGCGTGGGGCAGACCACCACGCAGGCGGGCTCCAAGTTCGCTTCCAGGCGGTTCGCGCAGAAGTTGCATTTCTCCGCCGTCATCGTGTTGGGATCGATGAAGAGCTGATCGTAGGGACACGCCGCGATGCAGGACTTGCACCCGATGCACCAGTCCGGGTCCAGGTCCACGATGCCGTCCTTGCGCCGGAAGAGCGCCTTCGTCGGGCAGATGTTCTGGCACGGCGCGTCGTCGCACTGGTTGCACAGGACGGGCAGGAATTCCCGCCTCGTGCTCGGGAAGCTGCCTTTTTCGACTTCCTTCACCCAGCATCGCCAGACGCCGATGGGAATGTCGTGTTCGGATTTACAGGCGATCGTGCAGGCGTGGCATCCGATGCAGGATTCCAGGTCGATCGCCATAGCGTACTTGGGCATGAAGATTCCTCACTTGAGATGATGCGCGTTTCTCATAACGTGGTTTTGGTAGTCCAAAGCTAGAACTTTGCGGCGGGCGTGTCAATTGAGGATGGAGGAAAAGGCCTTGGGGGGTAATAAGCCTCCTCCTGTCGGGTTTGCCGTATTCCGTGGTAGGGACAGGTCGCGACCTGTCCCTACAGGTGGCGTTTCAATGATTCGTCGAGGTGAATCTCGATGGAGGGCGGTTCTGCGCCGACCAAGGCGGGAGGACTCGCCGGCATGACGGCGAAGGATGTCCCGTAGGGACAGGCCCCCGTGCCTGTCCTCATAAAGCGCAACCACGGGGATCGCGTGCCCGATGCGGGCGGCCGGAGGGGACCGCCCCTACGGAATCCTTGTCACTTGGGAATCACTCCCCCTTGAGGGGCTTGTTGAAAAAGCCCTGTCCGACCTTCGAGATTGTTCGCTGTAGGGACAGGCCTCCGTGCCTGTCCTGACGAAGGAGAACCATGAAGAGCAGGACAGGCACGGAGGCCAGGACAACCCTTTTGGGTTGTCCTGCTACAAAACCATCACGTCTGCGCCGCGTGAACCTCCTTGCCGCCGATCCCGAAACAGGCTTTTTCAACAACCCCTCATCAGAGGACAAAGGCGACGCCCCGGCGAGGAGGCTTTTTCCGCGGCTCCGATTGAGGCAGAGTGATCGGAATTTTTCACGTTTTCGGCGCGCTTGGCCGCCGGGGAGGAAGACAGGTGGGTGGGGAGGGATCGATCAACCACAAGCTCGCGTATCTGGCGAGGGGCCTCACGCTCGCGCGGATTCTGGCGATTCCCCCCTTCGTCTGGGCGTTGCTGCGCATCGGTTCCACGCCCGACCCGGGGTGGCGGGTCTTGCTCGTCGCCGTCTACGTCTACGCGGTCCTGAGCGACCTGGTGGACGGCCCGCTGGCGAGGCGCGCAAATGCCAGGAGTTATTTCTGGGGGCAGGTGGACGCCATCTCGGACGTCGCCTTCAACGCGGCGGCGCTCTCAGCCGCCGCCTGGGCGGGGCGCGTCGGCCCCTGGGCCGCCCTGGGCGTCCTGGCGCTGGGTGCGCAGTTCCTGTGGCGCTGCCGGAGTGGGGCCGGGAGTACGGATGAGTCCCTGCCCGAGGATGCGGCGGGAAAATGGGCGGGGGTCTTGTTCTACGCCCTGGTGGGCGTCATCGTCTGCGAGGCGGGTTTATCGTGGGAATGGCTTGCGCCCGTCCTGCCCTGGCTCGGCCGCCTGGTATTTCTCTACGCCCTGTACCTGCTCATCCGGAACGCGCGCTCGCCTCAAAGAAGCCTTTAGGGGGGCTGTTGAAAAAGTCCGAGGAGAGAGGAATCACTCCCCCCTTGAGGGGGAGTCGAAGAGGCCGAGCGTTTTTTGCGAAGGCCGATTCGGTGGGGGGAGCTTTTTCTGTGGCATGTCCCCCCACCGATTCGCTTGCGGGCTTGCGCCCTTAGCTCATCGACTCCCCCTCAAGGGGGGAGTGATTCTTCCTCTAATCGGTTGCAAATGGCCCTCAAAGGGGGAGTGGTGTTTCCTCTCTCGTCGGTTGACAATGCTGTTAAAGGCCGAAACCCGCAACTACCATATCGACCTCACCCTGAGTAGCGGCGAAGCCGCGTATCGAAGGGCGAGACCCCGCATCCGCCGAGGGATGTTCTTTCCCCTCCTTCGATACGGCGCTGAAGCGCCTACTCAGGATGAGGAGGTTGGGGTGCTTGTGCGCTCGCTCCCGAAATCGGCTTTCCCAACAACCCCCCTTCAGGCGGCGCGCTTCTTCCCGAACAGGTCCGAATACGCCTTCGGCATGAACAGCAAGCCGATGGTCCCGTTCGCCAGCATGAAGGTGAGGTGGGAGACGAGGCTGTAGGCGAGGAGATCCGCTTCCGCCGCGTAGTCGCTGAAGAAGAATATCCATGCGGCCTGCGAAGTGCCCAGGTGCGCGACCGTCACCGGGAGCGCCCCGATCATGAAGACGAGCGGGAGGAACGTGAGAAGCTGCAGCAGCGGTATGTCCATCCCGAAGAGCGTCAGGGCGTATTTGTGGACGAACAGGGAGAGCAGGAATACGGAGCCCTTGAGCGCGAGGACGGTGACGCCCTGTTTGAATTTAACGGCCCGGAAGGTGTTGAGGAGGGTGTGGCCGCCGATTTTCGCGCCGACCACGCCCAGTCCCCCCCGCGCCACCCGGGTGATGAGCAGCCAGAAGCAGGCCAGCCCGGCGGGCAGGGCGAACAGAAAGAGCGGCGCGCCGCCCGGGAAGGCGATGAGGCCGACCGTGGCGAAGGAGATCAGGTTCGTGACTTCGAGCAGGATGAGCATGGCGACCGTGCTCGTGATCTCGGCGAGCGGGGTCTGGAACCTGCGGTGAAAATAGAGCGCCAGCGCCACCTGGGCGAGTTGCGTGTTGATGATGGAGACGACGTAGGTGACGGCGCGCACGGGCAGCAGCGTCGGGAACGTCAGGGGGCCGTGGAACCAGCGGATCATCCGGCTCAGGACGAAGGTGTCCATCAGGAAAAAGCAGATCGAAAAGCACCCCATCAGCACGAGAAAGGGTGCCAGCCTCGCCTTCGATACGGCGAGGACGAACTCGCCGAACGGAATCCGCCAGAAGATGACGGCGAAGATCACGACCGTGAGGGCGATGGGGATGAGTCGACCGGCTTTGCTCGATTGATGCGTATCCTGGTTTTGCTCCAAAACGAAACTCCTTGAAGACGAAGCGGCTATTCCTGGTGCGGCAGCGAGAGGTTCAGAATCTCATCTATGCCGGTACGGGCGATGGGCGCGGCGCTTCCGGCTTCCTCATCGCTGCACAGATGCTCGTAGAATATAATATCGAATACCGTCCGGCTCATGGGGGAGGAGGGGGAGAGCCTGCCGATGATGCTCGACGCGGCCCTGCCCAGTCCCCTCGGGATCGTCAGGATTCTCGGCTGTTTCCCGAGCCTAAGACCTGCGCGCATGAGCAGATCACGGTAGAAGAGAGTGTCCGGCCCCACGAGGTTCATTCGCGCAAGCGGCGCTTCGGGATGAAGAATCGCCCATTCTATCGCGCCGATGACGTCGCCCAGGTATACCGGCTGTATCCGCACAGACCCGCCCGCCACGAGGGGGACCACCGAGGAATTGAGCAGGCGTTTTATCTGGTTCATCGCGGGGGTGTCGGCCCCCAGGATCATCGGCACGCGGAATATCGCGCCCGAGGCGAAATTCTCATCGATCACATCCTCGGCCCGGCCTTTCGTCCGCAGGTATTCGTTTTCAGAGCGTGCGTCCGCGCCCGGAAAACTCAAATAAACGAAGGACTTCACCCCTTGCGCGCGGCTCGCCTCGGCGACGTTCTTCGTGGTGAGCAGGTTCGCCCCGAGCAGGGAATCGCCCGCTCTCGGGACCAGCGAACCCGCCAGATGCGCCACGCAGTCCGCGCCCTCCACGGCGCGAGAGAGGCTTTCCGCGTCGTCGTAGTCCACTTCCACCAGTTCGGCGGGGAGACCGCGCAGGTTCGCGCTCCGGCCCAGGTCGCGGACGAGCGCGCGCAGGCGGGGAGATCCGTTGACCGGATTCCCGCCCAGGCGTTCGATGAGCGCTTTGCCGACGGCGCCGTTCGCGCCCGTGATGGCGATGTCGATGGGGCGTCTCCCGTGAACTGATAAGGCAGCCATGCGCAGAGGGGTCTTGGTCGTCTAACGCGATCCGACTGAGGTCTCCGGCCTATACCGTGAGCAGTTCGTGGGTCGGCGCGGTCATCTTCTCGATGGGCAGCCCGTGCGTGCACGCGCCCGCGCAGCTCTGGTGGCTGCAGGTGAGGCACGCCGATGCGCCCGCGCCCAGCATCGAGTACTCGGCCTTGGCGAATCGCACGTCCTCGTAATCCGTCGCGTACATGCGGGTGCGAAGCACGTCCGCGATGGGTACGTTCTCCGGGCACGCACCCGCGCAGTCGTTGCACGCATGGCGGCAGTAGGAGGTTCCGTTCAGCCGCGCGTATTTCTTGAGAATCGGCACCTCGCGGCGCGATATCTTCTTCCAGCCCGAAGCGCCCACGAACTCGGTGATGTTGTCCTGGCTCGTCATAGAGATGATGAGGGAGTCCACGTTCGGGTTCGAGAGCACCCAGCGGAAGGCGGCTTGGGAGAACGTGGCGCCTCCTTTTTCATATGGCCGCATGTCGTTCAGCCGCGCGCCCATGAGCGTCTTCATGGCGATGACGCCGATGCCCTTGGCCTTCGCCCGCGCAAGCGCCAGGGGCAGCTTCGGGAATCTGGCGATGAAGTCGAACCCGCGCGTGAAGCGCTGGTAAAACGCCGGGTCCTGCCCGAAGTTGTAGGCGATGAGATACACGTCCACGACGCTGTTCTCGGTGCAGTAATCGAGGCACTGGATCAGGTTGCCCGCATGACCCGACATGCCGGAGTAGCGGATTTTCCCCTGTTTTTTCGCGAGCGCGACGAACTCGCTCCACTCGGGGTTGCTCATCCTTTCCACGTCGTTCACCGCGTGGTTGAAGTAGACGTCCACGTAGTCGGTCTGGAGTTTCTGGAGGCTCTGCTCTAAAGAACGCATCATCGACTCTTTTTTGTCGCTCGGTCCCGCGTGCGTTTTGGAGGCGATGTAGACCTTGTCGCGCTTGCCCTTGAGCGCGCGGCCTATCGTGGTCTCCGATTCCCCCCAGGAGTAGCTCTCGGCGGTGTCGAAATAGTTGACGCCTAAGTCGAGGGCGTGGAGGACGAGGTCCTCTTCATCGGAGCCGAGCCGGCTGCTGCCGAACGAGATGTCCGACATTTTGATGTCCGTCTTGCCCAGGGGGACGTAGCGGCGCACCCGGTTCTGCGCTGATTCCGCGGCGCGCGCGAAGGGCAGGAGTCCCGCGCCCAGGCCGGCGAAGGCGCTTTTGCGGATAAAATCGCGTCTCGGAATGAAGTCGGTATGATGGGGCATCGGCGTTCTCCAGAATAGAGAATTGTGGCGACTTGCCTATCTCACCTTATTTTTCTCTTTGGGTCAACGAGCAGGAATAGTTGGCTTATCGGAGTTGTAGAAAAAATCCTGGTTCCGTGATGTGGCGAGTGGATCCAACAGGGGAGGGGGTTCCGTAGGGACAGGTCGCGACCTGTCCCTACAAAAGGCCGTTAATCGTTCTTTGTCTGCTCCCCTTCTCATTTCGTGATCACTCAACCACGGAAGTAAAGGGGTGTAGGTGGCAGCCCCTCCTTGGGGCTGCCCCACACATATCATGCGACCCGCGTTGTGAAGGCGAAAAGGCAGGGCCGCATGATATGTCAGACATATATGTCTGACCCTACACAACTTCTTGAGTAGGGTAGGGATAACCCCCCGTGGTTGTCCTTTTCAGGATGGATACATTCAGGACAGGCATGGGGGCCTGTCCTTACACAACACCCAGTCATTCAGGAATGAATTACGTTGTTCCAAAACGGGCGGTTATGCCTGTGGTCGTCATTCCGGCAATTCTGACCTCGATCGTAGGGGCGGTTCGCGAACCGCCCCTACCGGGGCCGTTGAAAAAGTCCCGCTTGTGACCCCCGCAAACCGCCAACGCCTATTTCCTCACCCTGAGTAGCCGCCGAAGGCGGCGTATCGAAGGGCGCGGGGAGTCGAACGCCTCGCGCCGGGCGAGAGGGCATCCTTCGATACGCGGCTTCGCCGCTACTCAGGATGAGGCGGAGAGAGGTTTTTGAATAACCCCTACAGGTTCACTTCGATACGCGGAAAGGTGTAGCCGGACAGGAACAGTGGCCTGTCCGGGGACCCATGTGTCCGCCCGATAGGCTACGAAACCTGTACCACTTAAATCACTTGTCGATGACGCGGAAGCTCCTGTCCTGCGGGATGAGCATCTCCCAGCCGTTTTCCTTCACGACGACCGAGTATTCGATCTGGTAGCCGCCCAGGCCGAACGTGCCGATGGGCGCCTCGATGTTGATCACCGAATCGACGGGCAGGGGAATCTCCGAAGTCGTCGGATAGAACGGCTGATTGTGCTTGGATTCCGGCCCCAGGATGAAGGGGAACTCCCTGGCTTCCAGGCCGATGGTGTGCCCGGCGAACGGGGCGTCGAACTCAGGAAACCGCGACTGTATCCCCTTCACGAGCGCCTGGTATATCTGGTTGCCCGTGCAGCCCGCCTTGATGACCTCCAGGCACTCGTGGAACCCCTCGTCGATTCCCTTCCACTCGCGCTGCACGCGCGCGCTCGGCTCGCCGATGGAGCCGCAGCTTCCCGTGTCGGCGTTGTAGTTCTTGTGAAAAAGCCCCGCGTCGAACATGAAGCCGTCGCCCTTTTCGAGCTTTCTGTCCGTGGGCGGGAAGATGAAGACGCCCCTCGGGCCCGAGTTGAAGTGGAACCAGTGCCACATGCCGCCGGGCCGGGCCACCTCCTGGCGCCAGACCTCGGCCACCTCGCGCTCGCTCACGCCTTCGTGCAGGAAGTCAAAGACTTTTCCGATGGCGTCTTCGTTCACCTGGGCCGCCTCGCGCAGGCGGTCGAGCTCGTCCGCCGTCTTGACGAGCCGCGTCATCAGAAACAGGCCCGAGCCGGGGATGAATTCACAATCGGGGAGTTTTTCTTTCAGAGTCTCGAACAGGCTGTCCGGGCAGCCCTCCTCGTCCAGGGCGATTCTGCCGGAGGTGATGCCCCGGTCCTTAAGCGCGGCGAGGAGGCCGTCCAGGAGGGTGGCGTGCCTGGCTCCGCTGGCGTGGAGTTCGCGGTAGCGCCTCATCTCGTCGTCATGCGGCTCGTAGCCCTCCGGTTCGATGTGGTTCGCCTGCCCGCCCCAGACGTAGACGTTCTCCGCGTGTCCGCCGTAGGCGGCGTAGTAGGTGTTGTCCGCGCGGTTCATGATGAGGTCGGTGCCGGCGGCCGGGTCGCTGGTGATGACGCCGTAGCTTTTGCGCGCGCGGTAGACCCGCTGCGCCCAGCCGATGTGGCCCGTCAGGTAGGTGACGTTCTCGAGCGTCGTGCCGATCATGGCCGCCACGTCGTGTTCCCGCATCAGTTCCAGCGCGCGTTCCCTGTTGTAGAGCATGTTTTTCTCCCTGAAAAAATTTCTTTCGCTGCACGGAATTTTGTTGGAAAATATCTCGGGGGGAATATGTATCACAACCCAAGCGCATCAAGCGAGGCTGCGCGCCTTGACAGATGCGGGCCGAAGCGCAAGGTTGAAGGACACCACTGAAGTTTGATTTGTCATCCGGCTCGTTATTTTGAGGAGAAAAAGTTGAGCGTGGACCTGAGTCGCGCAAGCGCCGAGGCGCTTTTATTCGAGTGGACCAAAAGCCCGGGTCTCAGAGCGCACGCCCGGGCGGTGGAGGCCGCCCTTTGCGCCTATGCGAAAAAATACGGAGAGGACGAGGCGCTTTGGGGCGTTACAGGGCTTCTGCACGACATGGATTACGAAAAGCATCCCTCGCCCGAGGAACACCCCGAGACCGGCTGCGCGGTGCTGCGCGAGGCGGGCTACCCCGAGGAGATGATTCAGGCCATTCTGGGACACGCGCAGTACCTGAACGTCCCCCGGGAGACGCGCCTCGCCCAGGCGCTCTTCGCCGTGGATGAGCTGGTGGGCCTCATCACCGCCGTCGCCCTGGTGAATCCGGCGAAGGACATCCGGCAGGTGAAGCCGCGAAGCATACGGAAAAAGTGGAAGGACAGGAATTTCGCCAAGGGCGTGAACCGGGCGGACGTGGAGCTTGGAGCCTCCGAGCTCGGGGTGCCCCTGGAGGAGCACGTCGCCTTCACGCTGGAGGCCATGCAGGGGGCGGCCGAGGACCTGGGCCTCGACGGCTCTCGTGCGGGCTGATGTATTTGATTTTTTTGAAAAAAAGGTTGACTTTGCGTTGACGGCTTTAATGGATTTCCGCATAATTCGCGCTCGGCTGGTTGATGTATGAATCGCCACTCGGACTCAAATGGACATGCCAAAAAAAGACATGCATGACATATGGTATTTCTCAGTGAATAAAACCCTCCACGTATTACCCTTAACCAGATACATCCAATTAAAGGACATTCAAACCAATGGCTGAGTCTTCAGGTAAAAACGGGGCTGAGAAGCAGCTTGTTGAACTCGAAACGGTGGCGATTCGCTTCGCCGGCGACTCCGGCGACGGGATGCAGCTCACCGGGGACAGGTTCACGAACGCGGCGGCCGTCGCCGGGAACGATCTGAGCACGTTCCCCGACTTTCCCGCCGAGATTCGCGCCCCGGTCGGGACGCTGGCCGGAGTGAGCGGGTTCCAGATCAATTTCTCGAGCAGGGACATCCATACCCCGGGCGACGCCGTGGACGTGCTGGTGGCGATGAACCCCGCCGCGCTCAAGACGAGCATCGGCGATTTGAAGAGCGGCGGCATCATCATCGCCAACGTGGACAACTTCGGCCCGAAGAACCTGGCCAAGGCCGGCTATGAGTCCAACCCGCTCGAGGATGAGGAGTTCAAGGGCAACTATGACGTCCACGAGGTGAAGATCACCTCCATGACGCGCCAGGCCCTCGAAGACATGGAGCTTCAGTCCAACCTGGCGGATCGGTGCAAGAACTTCTTCGCGCTGGGGCTCATGTACTGGATGTACTCGCGCCCGCTGGAGCCGACCAGGGAGTGGATCGAGGAGAAATTCGGAAAACGACCCGAGTTCGTGCAGGCCAACACGCGCGCGCTCGAGGCGGGTTATTTCTTCGGCGAGAACACCGAGGTATTCACCAGCAACTACATCGTGCGCGAGGCCACCTATCCGGCCGGCAAGTACAGGAACATCTCGGGCAACGTCGCCCTGGCCTACGGCTTCATCGCGGCGACGAAGAAGATGGGGATCAACCTCTTCTGGGGCGCCTATCCGATTACGCCGGCCAGCGACGTTCTCCACGAACTCTCCCGCCACAAGAATTTCGGCGTGCAAACCTTCCAGGCGGAAGACGAGATCGCCGCCGTCTCCGCGGCCCTCGGCGCTTCGTTCACCGGCTCGCTAGGCGTGACGTGTTCGAGCGGCCCCGGCATCGCCCTCAAGGCCGAAGCCATGGGCCTGGGCGTGATGACGGAGCTTCCCATGGTCATCGCCAACATCCAGCGCGGCGGCCCCAGCACGGGCCTTCCCACGAAGACCGAGCAGGCCGACCTGCTTCAGGTGATGTTCGGGCGCAACAGCGAAAGCCCGCTGCCGGTCGTGGCGGCGGCCACGCCGGGGGACTGCTTCTGGACGGCGATAGAGGCGAGCCGCCTGGCGGTGAAATACATGACGCCCGTCGTGATCCTGAGCGACGGCTACCTGGCCAACGGGTCCGAACCCTGGCTGCTGCCCAAGGCGGCGGATATTCCCGAGATGCCGGTGACCTTCCGCACGGACCCGGAAGGGTTCCTGCCCTATCTTCGCGACCCGGAAACGATGGCCCGCCCGTGGGCGATCCCCGGAACGCCCGGGCTCGAGCACAGGATCGGCGGAATCGAGAAGGAAGACCAGACCGGCAACGTCAACTACGAACCCGAGAACCACGAGTTCATGGTGCGTACGCGCGACGCGAAGATCGCAGGCATCGCGAAGGACATCCCGCCCGCGAAGGTCATCGGCGAGGAGAGCGGCAAGGTCCTCGTCATCGGCTGGGGTGGAACCTTCGGCGCCATCACGGCGGCGATCGAGGCCTTGCAGGCCCGCGGCGCCTCCGTATCGCAGGTTCACCTGAGGCATCTCAACCCCTTCCCGGCGAACCTCGAAGAAGTACTCGGCAATTTCGAAAAAATCCTCGTCCCCGAGTTGAACCTCGGGCAGCTCTCCAAGATGCTCCGCTACCAGTATCTGATCGACACGATCAGCTTCAACAAAATTCAGGGCAAGCCCTTCAAGGTCGGCGAACTGATTACCAAGATTGAGGAGTTACTCTAAATGTCTACGACGACAACCAAGAACGGCGGGGGTTTGGGCCTCACCCGCAAGGATTTTCAGTCCGACCAGGTCGTGCGCTGGTGCCCGGGTTGCGGAGACTACGCGATTCTGGCGCAGATGCAAAAAGTCTTGCCGACGCTCGAGATTCCGCGCGAGAAGTTCGTTTTCGTATCCGGCATCGGCTGCGCTGCGCGCTTCCCCTACTACATGGACACGTTCGGTTTCCACACCATTCACGGGCGGGCGCCTGCGTTCGCCACCGGCGTCAAGGTGAGCAACCCGGACCTCTCCGTCTGGGTCATCAGCGGTGACGGCGACGCGCTGAGCATCGGCGGAAACCACCTGATCCACTCCATGCGCCGCAACGTGGGCGTCAAGATCATCCTCTTCAACAACCGCGTGTACGGATTGACCAAGGGCCAGTATTCACCGACCTCGCTCCTGGGCTCGCGCACGAAGTCCACGCCCATCGGCTCGGTGGACTACCCGCTCCACCCGCTGACGCTGGCCCTGGGGGCGGAGTGCAGCTTCGTCGCCCGCACGACGGACAGGGATCAGAAGCACATGGCCTCGATGTTCGAGGAGATGGCGAACCACGAGGGAACGTCCCTGCTCGAGGTGCTGCAGAACTGCATCGTGTTCAACGACGGCGCGTGGCACGAATTCACCGAGAAAGGCATGAAAGAGCAGAACGTGGTTTATCTCGAAGACGGCCGGCCCCTCGTCTACGGCCCTGAGGATGATCGAAAGGGCATTTCCCTCGATGATTACAAGGTCCGCATCGTCGAGGCCGATTCCCCCGACGTGACCGTCCACCGCGTGGACGACGAGGCGGGCGGCTACGCCCATATCCTGAGCCGGGTCGAACTCGAGGGCGGCCCCGTGCCCCTGGGCGTTCTGAGGAAGGTGGAGCGTCCGCCGTTCGAGGGCTTGATGGTGGATCAAGTCGCCGAGGCCCAGGCGAAAGGCGAGGGCGATATCGACGCGCTCTTGAATTCGGGAGACACCTGGGAACACCACTAGTTTTGTCGCCTCCAAGGGCCGCCGGGCTTCGTTCCGGCGGCCTTTCTCGCGCCTCCGGGCGTCCGGAACCCATGTCCAAAACCTTCACGTTAATGCTTGTCCATGCGCACCCCGACGATGAGTGCAGCAGCACGGGCGGCCTGATCCTCAGGAGCGCGCGCGAAGGCCACCGCGTCATACTCATCACCTGCACCAACGGCGAGATGGGCAAGATGGAGCATCTCGGCGAAAAACTCGACCCCGACTCCGAGGCGGACCAGAACAGGCTCGGGGAGATCAGAATCGAAGAACTCGAACGCGCGGCGCGGATTCTGCAGGTTTCCGAGGTTCACGCCCTGGGCTATCGCGATTCGGGCATGGACGGATGGGAGGGGAACGGACATGTTAAAGCATTCAAGAACGCCGATGAGGAGGAAGTCGTCGGCAGGATAGTGGGCTACATACGCCGTTATCGCCCCGACGTGGTCGTCACCTACAACGAGCAGGGCGGGTACGGCCACCCCGATCATCTAATGGCCAACAAGGTCACCACCGAGGCGCTGGAGGCGGCCGCGGACTCCTCCCGATTTCCTGAAAGCGGACGAGAGGCCTGGCGCGTTCCCAAGTTCTACCACACCGCCTGGTCGCGCACGAAGATGCTGCGCGCCTGGCGCTGGATGAAGCTTTTCGGACAGAAAACGCCGCTCGACGATCCCGATTTCCGGGAGGACAAGTACGGGACGCCGGATGAACTCATCACCACCCGCGTGAACATCCGCAGATACCTTCGCCGCAAATGGCGCGCGCTCACCGCGCACAAGAGCCAGATCAACGGGAATTTCTTCTGGTGGTTCGTCCGCATGACGGGGCGGTGGCTCTACAACGAGGAAACCTTCGTTTGCGCCCAATCGCAGACGGAAGTGCGAGGCGAGGAGAGGTCGGTGTTCGAAGGCCTGTCCTGAGCCGGTTGGGGGTTGTTGGAAAAGCCCGGAACTCTGGATTTGTCGTATGCAACCGACCGACGAGAGAGAAAAATCACTCCCCCCTTGAGGGGGAGTCGATGAAGCCGAGCGGTTTGTGCGAAGGCTGAATCGGTGGGGGGTGAATCGCGTTTTATCGCCATTCCGGATTATCCCCCCCACCGAATCGCTTTCGGGCTTACGCCCTTAGCTCTTCGTCTGGCTTTCCCCTCGGGAAGCCAGACCCTCAAGGGGGGAGTGATTACGGACTGGCGCGGTGGTTCTGTAGGGACAGGTCGCGACCTGTCCCTACGGTCACGCCCCGCCGTCATTCCGGCGAAAGCCGGAATCCATTTTGACTTTTCACCGGGCAGGGTGCCACGACCTCGTTGTTGGCCGGTATCCGGATGCGGGAATCCAGAGAATTCGCCTTTCGTTTTTGTGTTCGATTCCGATCCGCCTCGCCCGGAAGTAAAGACGGCCGAACGAGGAGGCGAAAAGGCAAAGGCGAAAATGGATTCCGGCTTTCGCCGGAATGACGAACAAAACCACACCGCCTCATCCTGAGTAGGCGCGCAAGCGCCGTATCGAAGGATGCCCTCTCGCCCGGCGCGAGGCGTTCGACTCACCGCGCCCTTCGATACGCCGCCTTCGGCGGCTACTCAGGGTGAGGAAAGGGGCGTCGGCGGTTTCCAGGGGACGCATAAAGGGCTTTTTCACCAGTCCCGAAAAGGGGGGTGGGGGGGTACTCCCTTGACGAGGGCTTCTTCAACAATCCCCGCCTGGAAGGGGTTTGCTGACCTCGATCAGAAACCCGTTCGGGTCTTTCAGCATGAACATGCGCACGCCCCAGGGGGCGTCGCGGGGAGGGAATATGACCTCCGCGCCCTTTTCGATGAGCGCGTCATGGGCGCGATCCACGTCCTCGGGCGTGAGCGTGACGACGACGCCAGAGCCGCGGGGCTCCCGGAGGGGTTCGAGATTCCACTTCCGCATCTCCTCATCGGGAATCGGCGCGTGGATGACGAGCGAGGTTCCTCCCAGGTCATAGCGCACGTGGTCTTTCGCCCGGCTCGCTTCTTTCAGACCCAGCGTTTCGGTATAAAAACGACACGACGCCTCATAGTCTTTGGTGATGAGGAAAACGGCGGGCAGCGATTCGAACAAGTGAAGACTCCTTGATGTTCCCATGTGTTCGTTTGGAGAAACGGTATGCCCCACCCCCTGGTCGAATTGAAAGAAGTGTCCAGAACCTACGTCGCGGGCGACGCGATCATCCACGCGCTCAGGGACGTCAGCTTCCGGGCGGAGCAGGGTGAGTTTATCACGGTTTCGGGCCCCAGCGGTTCGGGCAAGAGCACGTTTCTGCACCTGATGGGCGCGGTCGACGCCCCATCGAGCGGCGAGGTTTTTCTGGACGGGCGCGAAATATCGCGCCTGAGCGATGAGGGCTTGAGCGAAATCCGCCGGAAAGAGGTGGGCTTCATCCATCAGTTCTTTCATCTCATGCCGACGATGACCGCGTATGAGAACGTCGCCCTGCCGCTCCTGCTTCAGGGCCGGAAGCGGTCCGAAATCAAGGAGATGGCCGAGAACGCCCTGGCGCGCGTCGGGCTGGCGAACCGGATGCGCAGTTTCCCGAGGCAGCTCTCGGGCGGCGAGATGCAGCGCGTGGCCGTCGCGCGCGCCGTCATCCACAAGCCCCGCCTCATCCTGGCCGATGAACCGACGGGCAACCTCGATACCGAGAACTCGCAAAACGTCCTGGAACTCGTTTCCGAACTCCACCGGGAAGACGGTTTCACGATCATCATGGCCACGCACGACCGGATGCCCTTGCGCTACGCCACCCGGAGGGTCGGAATGGTTGATGGCCGCCTGGAGGATGGTTGTTGAAAAAGACCATAAGCGCTCCCTGCGCTGGACCACGTCCTCTCTCATGTGTCGTGTCCGCCTGCGGGAAAACGTGGTTTTTGCAATCTCTCACCGGACGACCCCAAACCCTCATCCTGAGTAGGCGCGCGAGCGCCGTATCGAAGGATGGGAGGCGCCTCCCGGCGAGCGAGAAGGCATCCTTCGATACACCGCCTTCGGCGGTTACTCAGGATGAGGAAGGTGGGGGAGGCGGAGCTTGCCCCGAGCGGAGTCGAGGGACCGCTACCCAGGGTGAGGGATGTCGGGGAACGGCGGAGCCTGCCCCGGGCGAAGTCGAGGGGCCGCTACTCAGGGTGAGGCGGAGTGGCGGGTTGCTCGGGATGAGTGACGTAGGGGCGGACCTGCGTGTCCGCCAACTCGCCCGGACGAGAACACGGAAAACGGGAGCACACACAGGTGCTCCCCTACGCCAAACCATTCAATCGGGAATTTTTCAACACCCCCTTCAGGGGTTGTTGAAAAAGCCCCTCAAGAAGGTTCATCGGAAACCCCATCGAGGGGAGGGAATCCCGATCATCGAATTGTTTGCCGTAGGGACAGGCCTCCGTGCCTGTCCTGACGAAGGACAACCACGGAGGGTTGTCCCTACAACCGCCAACCCTCCTTTATCGGACTTTTTCAACAACCCCCTTCAAGGGGGGAGTGATTCTTTCCTCTCTCGTTTGTCGGCCATGCTGTTCAAGAGTGAAGTCCGCAGCCGCGGCGGTGGGGGCCAATTCCGGGCGAGAAAGGGTTTTTCAACAACCACGGAGGCGGCGGGCTGATGAGCCTCACCTTTTCCCTCTTGCGCCTTCTCGCCTGGCGGCGCCTCAAGGAAGAGCCGTTTCGCCTGGCTCTCACGCTCGTGGGCGTGGCCCTGGGCGTCGCCGTGTTCATCGCCGTCAAGATGGCGAACGAGACGTCCACCCGGGCGTTTGAAAACAGTTTGGTTGCCATTTCCGGCAAGACGCAACTCGAAGTCTCCGCGGGCGGTCTGGGCGTGGATGAAAATCTCATCTTGAGACTCCGCGACATGAAGGAAGTGAGAAGAGCGGCGCCCGTCATGCAGCGGCACGTCTGGGTGCGGAAGGCGGACGGCACAGGAGACAGGTGGCGGCGCGGCGCCCCGGCTCAAGGACGCGCCGCGCTGGCGCTGGGACTCGACCTGCTGGGGGATAACGATTTCAGGGGCTATTCGTTTGAGAACAAATACTCGCGCGAGGAAATTCTTTCGCGCATCGCCGACCCGCAGGGTCTGTTCATCGCCCGAGGGGTGGCGGATGCGCTGGGCGCGGGCGTTGGCGATTTCGTCGAGATCGAGGCCGCGCGTCGGATGCGCTTTCGCGTCCGTGGCGTCCTGAAGCCCGAAGGCATGGCGAAGTCGATGGACGGCCGCCTGATCATCATGGACATCGGCGTGGCGCAAGAGGTGTTCGAGCGTTTCGGCCGTCTGGACAGGATCGATCTGATTCTGGAGGATGATGGCGAAATCGAATCGATCCGCGAAAAAATCCAGCGCATCCTCCCGTCCGGCGCGATTGTCGAGCGGCCCGCGCGGCGCGGACGCGACGTGGAGAAAATGCTTGCGTCGTTCCAGCTCAATCTCACGGTGCTGAGCGTCATCTCACTCCTGGTGGGCTGTTTTCTGATCTACAACACGATGTCGGCTTCGGTCTTGCGGCGCAGGGGTGAAATCGCCACCCTGCGCTCACTGGGCATGACGTCGAGAGGAATCGTCTGCCTTTACGGCGCGGAGGCGCTTTGCATCGGCCTGGCCGGTTCGTGCCTTGGCGTTGCGATGGGGGTGTTCATGGCCCAGGGCGCTCTCTCGTTCATCTCCCAGACGATACGCAATCTCTACGCGTTTCTGGAGGTGCGCCACGTTCTCTTTGGACCACGAGAGCTGTTTTGGGGATTCGGCATGGGGCTGGGCGTTTCCCTCGTTTCGGGGATTTATCCTGCAATCGTCGCCTCGCGTCAGAGTCCCCGCCAGGGCGCCGTGGAGGCGCGCGGAAAAGTGGAGGTGCGGCCTGCGGCCATCGCCGCTTACGCCGCAAGCGCTTCGGTAGCCGCCCTCATCGCCTACGGGCTGAACTTGCGAGCCCTGGCGCAGGGGACGCCCTGGCCCGGCTATCTATCGGCTGCGGCGGTCATTCTGGCCACCGCGCTCGCGAGTCTGCCGGTCGTCTTGCTGGGTTCGATCATCATCCGGCGGCTTCCGGGCGGCGCCGTGAACGCCTGGCTCGCCGCGCACGGCCTGGGCAGGCACCCGCATCGAAACGCGGTCACGCTGTCTTCGCTGGCCATCGCCGTGGCCATGCTGGTGAGCCTCATCATCATGATCGAGAGCTTCCGCGCCACGGTGGAAATCTGGACGCGGCAGACGCTGAGAGCCGACTTCTACGCCGCGCCCGCGTCGCGCTTCATCAAGGGGTCGAAGGCGAGCGTTTCAGAAGACGCGATTCAGGCTATCGGCGGCGTTTCGGGCGTCGCGGCGGTCGGTGGCTTCAGGGCCGTTCGCCTGCCCTGGCGCGGAGAGCGCATCACGCTGGCGGGCGGTGATTTTCTCATCGAGGCCGAGAGGGGCAGGCGGCTGTTCCTGGAGGGCGACTCGAAAGAAACGATCACGCGGGCGAGGGAGCGCGGCGAGGCGATAATCACCGAGACGTTCTCGAACCTCTACGGCGTGAAGAAAGGGGACCTCCTGCGCCTCCCGGCTCCGGGGGGCGAGGTCGCGGTGCGCGTCGCGGGCGTGTATTACGACTACACCACCGACGGCGGGTTCGTCGTGGTGGATCGCGAATTCCTGAAAAAACACTGGGGGGACGATCGCTTGAGCGCCCTGGCGATTTATCTCACGGAAAACGCGCGCCCGGAAGAGGTTCGCAAATCGCTCGAAGGAGTTCTCGACCCCACCATGGTGCTGATCTCGAACGCGGGCCTCAAAAAGCGCGTATCGAACATCTTCGACCAGACGTTCGCCATCACGTATGCGCTGGAGTTCATCGCCGTCGCGGTGGCTCTGCTCAGCGTGGCCACGGGCCTGAGTTCGAACATCCTGGAGCGCGTGCACGAAATCGGCGCGCTGCGCGCCATGGGCCTGAACCGCAAGGGAATCATCAGCGCCATCATGGGGGAGGCGGTCATTCTGGGCGCGCTCTCGGTTTTGGTCGGCCTTGCGGCGGGCGTGTGTCTGGCGGCCATCCTGATCTTCGTCGTCAACAAGCTCAGTTTCGGCTGGACGATCCAGTATATCTTCACCTGGAAGGCGATGGCGGTCTATCTTCTCGTCGTGGTGCTCGCCTCGCTGGCGGCAGGCTGGCTCCCCGCGAGAGCCGCCGCGAGAATTCCCATTCGGGAGGCATTGAGCGGGGAATGAAGAAACTTTTTCCATCCCTTCTGGCCGCCCTCTTCATCCTGGGCGCTGCGCCCGCGCATCCTGCGAGTTGGCGGCAGGCGCTTCCCGGCTATCGCTACGAGTTCCCCCGCGATCACGGCGCGCACGAGGCGTTCCGTACGGAGTGGTGGTATTTCTCGGGCAACCTGCGGGATTCAGAAGGCGAAAGATACCCGTTCATGCTCACGTTTTTCAGGGCGGGGCTTCGACCGGGAGCGCCGCCAAAATCGAAGAGCCGCTGGGCGCTCAGGAACCTTTATTTCGGGCATTTCTCGGTCCTGGACGCGAAGCGCGGAAAGCACTGGTTTTCCGAGCGAATCAGCCGGGGAGAACTCGAGCAGGCGGGCGCCTCGGAGGAGAATTTCAAGGTCTGGCTGCGCGACTGGAGCGCCGAGAGCGAGGGCGGGGAAGGTTTATTCTCGATTCGCATCAGCGCGGCGACGCCCGAGATGAAACTGGGCCTGGAACTTAAGCCCGGGAAGCCCCTCGTGATTCACGGCGAGGACGGGGTGAGCCGGAAGGCGCCGGGTCCGGGGCGCGCCTCTCACTATTATTCCTACACGCGGCTTCTCGCGTCGGGTGCTCTCGAAATCGAAGGGAGGCGGCTCGATGTTCGGGGAACGGCGTGGATGGACCATGAGTTCGGCTCGAACCAGTTGACGAAGGATCAGGTGGGGTGGGACTGGCTGAGCCTCCAGTTGTCCGACGGACGCGATTTGATGTTATATCTCATGAGACGAAAAGACGGGGGCGTGGAGCCCACGAGCAGCGGCACGCTGGTGGAGGCGGATGGCCGCGCGGCGCATCTGCGCCTCGGTGATTTCCGCTTCCAGGGCACGGGTAGCTGGAAGAGCGAGCGGAGCGGCGCCGTCTATCCCATGGGGTGGGAGGTCGAGGTTCCGGCGCACGGCCTTCGGTTGCGGGTTGAGCCATACGCCCGCGCGCAGGAGATTGAATCGAAGGGAAGTACGGGCATCACCTATTGGGAAGGAGGCGTATTCGCCGAAGGCGTTTCGGGCGAAAAAAAGCTCACGGGGGTGGGCTTTGTCGAGATGACGGGGTACGCTCCCGAGGGACGACCCAAATTCTGATTTTCATACTTTTCTCGGGGGGATGTTGAAAAACCTTCGTGATGGTTTTGTAGGGACAACCCTCCGTGGTTGTCCTGCGTTAGGACAGGCACGGAGGCCTGTCCCTACGGTGAACAATTCGATGATAGGGATTCCCTCCCCTTGAGGGGGTTTTTGATGGACCTTCTTGATGGGGTTTTTCAACGGCCCTCGGGGGGATGGCTTCGTATGTTTGGAGACGTGAAATGACGGATAGCGTGAACATCGGAATCGTAGGACTCGGCCTCATGGGAACGGCCATGAGCCAAAAATTGATGGAAGCGGGCCACCGCGTGCGCGGGTTCGACATCGACGGGAGCAGGCTCGATGCGCTCGCCGAAAACGGAGGTACTCCGACAAGCTCGGCGGCGGAAGCGGCGGAGGACGCGCAGTTCGTCATCATCTCGCTGCTCTACAGCCACGTCGTCCGCGAAAGCTGCCTGGGTGAGGGCGGCATCGCAAGCGTGGCGCGGGACGGCCTCATCGTCATCGACACCTCGACGGCGAGCCCCGATGATTCCCAAAAACTCGGGGCAGACCTCCGCGCCAGGAACATCGGCTTTCTCGATGCGAGCCTGAGCGGTTCGCGCAACCAGGTGCTCGACGGGCAGATCGTCTCCGTCGTCGGGGGCGAGGAGAGCGATTTCGAGAAGGGGGAGCCGATTCTGGCGACGTTCGCCCGCTCCATCCACCACATGGGGCCGAACGGGGCGGGCGCGCGGACGAAGCTCGTCATCAACCTCGTGCTGGGCCTGACGCGCCTGGCGCTCTCCGAAGGCCTCGTTCTGGGCATGAAGTCGGACCTGGAGATGGAGCGCCTGCTCGAAGTGCTCAAGGACAGCGCGGCCTACAGCAAGGCCATGGACCAGCGCGGCCCCCGGATGATTCACGCGGATTACGGTAATCCCCTCTCGCGCATCAAGCAGCACCACAAGGACGTGCGGCTCATGCTGGAGCAGGGCCAGAAGCTCGGCTCCCCCATGCTGCTCAGCTCCGTGCACCAGCAGGTGCTGCAGGCCGCCGAGCATGGCGGCCTCGCCGACGCGGACACGTCGGCCATCATCGAGGTATTCAGGCGCATGGCGGGCATTCCCTCCCGCTAGGCGTATGGCTCATACACATTGGAAGGACTCGCAGACATGGTGAAAAGAATATCGCCGGTTGAACTCAAGGAATTGATGGAAAGTTCCAGCGCACACGCGGTGCTCGACGTGCGCGACCCGATGGAATTTCACGAAAAGCAGATCTTCATGACGACGAACGCCCCGCGCGGCGCGGTGGAATTCCTGGCCGAGCGTCTCGTGCCCGTGAAGGCGACGCCCGTTGTGTGCATGGATGAGGGCGGGTCGAGGGCGGAGCTCGTCGCGGCGCTTCTCGAAGAGTGCGGCTATACGGACGTCTCGGTGCTCGAGGGCGGCCTGGGCGGATGGGAGGCCGAGGGCTTCCCCACGGCTTCGGGTACGAACGTGCCGAGCAAGGACTTCGGCGAGCGGATTCACGTGGAAAACGAGGTGCCCGAGATCACGGCCCGGGAACTTTTCGACCTGATCGAGAGCGACACGCCGCCGCGCATCTTCGACACGAGGACGGAGGTGGAGTTCGAGCGTTTCTGCGTCCCCACCGGGCGGAGCCTGCCGGGAGGCGAACTCATCCTCCACGCGTGGGATCTGGACCAGGACAGGGAAACGCCTCTCATCATCAACTGCGCCGGCCGCACCCGCAGCATCATCGGCACGCAGGCGCTTCACCGGCTGGGCGTCACGCACGCGCGCGCTCTCAAAAACGGCGGCATGGGCATCATGCTCGAAGGCTTGCAGCTCGATGAGGGGAAACCGAGCGAGATTCCCGCTCCCTCAGAACAAAGCCGCGCCCACGGGGAGGTGCTCGGCGCGCAGGTGGCCGAAGAAGAGGGGATTCCCTTCGTCTCGGTCGAGGAACTTCGAGCCCTTCAGGCGCAAGCAGGCGCCAGCACGCTCTACGTGCTCGACGTGCGCCTCGCGCCCGAGTTCTCGGAAGGCCACATACCGGGGGCCATTTCCATCCCCGGCGGACAGGCGGCGCAGCGCACCGACGAGGTGATCGCGGTGCGCACGGGGAAAATCGTCGCCTATTGCGACAAGAACGCGCGCGGCGTCATGGCGGCCTACTGGCTTCGCCAGATGGGGCTCGACGTGAGCGTGCTACGCGGCGGACTCGCGGCGTGGTGTGAGGCCGGCGGAGCGCTTGAGAAGCCCAGCGAGGCCGCTTCGGGAGAGAGTCCGGCGGGGGCGGGCGATGTGCTCCTCCTGGAAAAAGCGCGGGCGCAGGCGCGCGCCTATTCGGCGGGGGAGGCAAGCGCCAGGAGGCAGAGGTTCGGCGCGGTTCTGGACGTGGATTTGAGTTCCTCCTATGAGAGGGGCCATCTGCCGGGGTCCGTCTGGGTGTCCAGGGGCCGGCTGGAAGAGGAGGCGCCCGAGCGGGCGGTGAACAAGAGAGCGCGGGTGATGTGCGTTTGTGAGGACGGGCGCAAATCCGCCCTGAGCGCGCTCGCTCTCCAAAGACTCGGCTACCGCAGGGCGGGCTATCTCGAAGGTGGAAAGGCGGCCTGGCGGGAGGCCGGGTTTCCTCTCGAAACCGGGCGTGAGGGGCTGGATGAACTGCCCAAAGACGTGCAGCTCAAGCCTTATGACATCGGGCGCAGCGCGATGGAGGGCTACCTCACCTGGGAGGAGAATCTCGGGAAGAAATACGCGCGGAAGTGACCACCGGGGTTTGATGACGATCATGTGATACTCGGTGCGCGCCGTCCGGACGCATGTATCTCCCATTCCTGGCGTCCCGGTGTCAATCCCGACCGATGAGAGGTTGTTGAAAAACTCCTTTAAGGAGGGCGGGGAGTGTCCCCTCGCTTTTCGGTCGGGTTTCTAAATCACTCCCTCCCCTTGGGAGCTGTTGAAAATGTCTCCCTCCTCAGGGAATAAAAGCAACCCCCCCTACCCCCCTTGTCAGGGGTCAAACGCGAGTGATGAACGAGCGTTTGCATAAGCCATTGACGAGAAACACATCGTCTTGCAAAACCTCCCTCTTCGGTCGGTTTTGACCCCTGACAAGGGGGGGTAGGGGGGGTTGCTTTCAAAGAGGGAGGTCTGGGGTTCGCGCGAAAGCGGCCTTCCAGTTAAAGACAGTGTCCCCTGACAAGACTTTTTCAACAGTCCCTATCAGCGGGGGATGAAACGCCGCGGTTCATTCACCCGCACCCGCAAATGGATTCCGGCTTTCGCCGGAATGACGACGAAAAACGAATATCGAGGGGGCCTTATTCCGGCCGCGTGGGGTTCGGCGACAGGCCCGGCCGCTGTTTTCTCGCGTTCAAAGAGGCGATGATCTCCAGTTCCAGGTTCTCGTTGTAGGCGTTCACCTGCCTCGGGATCGTGAACAGATCCACGACCCACCATAGGCCATAAGCGATCAAGGCGAGTCCGCTCACTACGGCGGTCGCGCCGCCCGCCTCGGGGTTCGATTCCGCCATGACGAAGCCGAAGATGAAGACGAGGATCAGGACCCACGGGGCGACGACGTAGACGACGCCCGTCGCGATTCTGCCGAGATAGAACTTGTGCAGCCCCAGCCAACTCAGAAAAAACCAGAGCGCGAACGTGACGCCCGTCGATTTCCGGCGGCGGTCGAGTTCGATGTTCAGGATGTGGAGTTCACGCTCGTCCAGCCTGCTCTTGAGCGTGATGAGCCTCTCGCTCTGGTTCGTCATCATTCGCAGTTGTTGTGCTTGCGCCACATTTCCGCGTTGTGGCCCTTGGGGACGTTGGCGCAGGGGTCATTACTGGTATAGCCCCTGAGCGCATTGTAGGTTCTGATCTGTTTCTCCGCGAGAATTTTGAGTGTTTCGATGTGCGCCGCCAGATGGACGTAGCGCAGTTCCTTTTTCGTTTCGGCGATGGCGCTCAAGGAAGCGCGCAGCAGCGCGTCGGTGATGGTGCGGTTGCGGAAATCGCTCTCGAGTCGCCGCTCCAGATCGATCAGGCGTTCGCCGTGATGGATGGCCCGGCTCTTCATTCGCTCGTATATGGCGGTGATGGCCGAGCGCTGGCTCTCGTTGAGACCGATTTCGTCCTTCATCTCCATAAGATGGATTGGCCCGGGCACGCCGTTCAACTCCGCCGCCTTGGCCAGCCCCCAGCCGCCGCCGCGCTTGAGCTCGGCGATGTCTTCCGCCGAGAGGCTCTTGATCTCCCGGCTCTGCTGGCCGGCGTATTTGGAGTGGTGCGACGATGCGTTCTCACTCGCCTCCGCGGTGAGGGCGGGCAACAACAAGGCGAGAGTCAACAAAACTTTAATCATGCGAATTTCTCCCTGGACTTAATTCTGGCGGCGCTGGTATGGCAATGGATTTTCTCTTTCGGCGGCTTCTGCTCAGGCGTTGATGATGCCGGGTTCGTTCCGGCTGATGTCCCACCCCTTGGATTCCATGAAGTCCTTGAATCTTCCCCAGTCGAATTTGCCGGATTCATGGAAGCGCATGATGGCTTCGCGTGATAAATGAATTTTCATCCACTGGTAGAGCGGTTCTCCGAGCGTATCGTGGTGTCTGGCGGCGAATTCGACGAGCGGAATTCCTTCGGGTTCGAGCACGATCCAGTAGCTGCTTCTGTATCTTACCAGCTTCAAATCTTCTTCCAAAGGCTTGTGGTCGTTCATTTTCTGTTCGAGTCCTCGTGATGGTTGCGGCGGGACCGTGCGGTTTCCGCTCGATTCGGCGCCTGCGGTTCGCCCGCAATATGCGCTCGCGTGTCGTGAGAATATAACAAGGCCAGGGGCGCGATGGAACAAAATAAATGTAATGGTTTGAACACGGTAATCTTCACTCCCATTTTCTGCGCATCATCTTCACGAGTTCTGTTCCCGATTCGCCCGCGTCGAACCGTCGGGTGAATTCCTCCTCGATTTCCATGACGATTCGGGTTCGCTCGCGCACCCTTTCGGTTTCATCCTTCGGCACCACGGCCACGCCGTCCGCATCGGCCACGACGATGTCTCCGGGCGCCACCCGCACCCCGCAGCAGGTGACGGGAACGTCGCGCTCCGCCGCGACGAGGCGCTTCGAGTAGGGCAGGGGCCTTGGTCCGCGGCACCACACGGGAAGCCCCAGTTCCCTGATTTCCAGAACGTCGCGCGCGCGCCCGTCCGTGACGACGCCCGCCGCGCCCCGCCGGTGGATGACGCGCGCCCCGTTGGCCCCCAGAACGGCCATGTCGCTCGCTTCGGTCGCGAGCACGACGAACCTGCCCGGCTCCATCTCCTCGTGCGTCCCGTAGAGGCTCACGCGGGCGGGGTTCACCTCGCCTTGGACGGGCTCGAAGCGCATGGTGGCCGCGGGTGCGGCGACGCGCTCCTCCGTGAAGGGCGTGAGCGGGCCGACGTCTTTCATGATGAGGTCGAGGCCCAGAAATATCGAGGCGTCCGCGATAGCCGTCGTCGGCGCGCGGGAGAAGAATTCGAGAGCGTCTTCCATCGGTTTCTCCATCGGGTGAAAAGCGTGGGCGTGAGGATTTCCCTGGGCTTCGTTTAGCCTTCTGTTTGAAATTCTAACTCCAATATAATAAAGTTATGTTGTACGAGCGTTCCAGAGGACCCAAACCTAAAACTGAGTCCATAAGGAGTGCGTGGAAAATGACCGTTGAAATGATCGAAATCGCCTTTTTCGGAATCGCAATACTTGCCTACATATACAGACTTGATGGGCGTATATCATCCCTCGAAGCATCTCTGGGTTCCAGAATATCGCGCCTCGAGGGTATTATCGAAGGCTTTCTCGCTGGACAAAAGATGCAAACTTGATCGAGAGTTTCGTTTCCAGGTCCCGAAAAATCGAGTACCTAGTCCACGACGGCGACGGCCCGGCAGGGGGAGCCTTCGATCCCCGGCATCTTGAGCGGCAGCGCGATAACCTGGAAGCGCTCCTGCGGTATGGCCGAGAGGTTCGTCATGTGCTCGATCTGGATGATCCCGTTCCCCAGCAGCGTCCGGTGGACGGCGTAGTTCTCGGGCACGTTCTCGGGAATCTTCTTCACCTCCTCTTCCTGGAGAAAATCGAAGCCGGCGGCCTTCACCTCCTTGTCCACGAGCCACCGCGCACCGTCGCCGGTCAAGAAGGGCGAGTTTCTCAAATAAGCGTCCGAACCCCAGAACTTGTCCGTGAAATCGGTGCGCAGAAGCACGATGTCGTTTTCCTGGACGAGGCCTGCGTGCGCTTCCAAATCCTCGGCGGAGATGGCCTCATCCGCCCCCTTGGATGAGAAATCGAGCAGACACGCCGGCCCCATGAAGCGGTCGAGCGGCACCTCGTCCGTCGTCTTGCCCCAGCGGTAAATGTGGCGCGGGCAATCGAGGTGCGTGCCCGCGTGGGCGAATATGGAGAGCCAGCTGTCGACGAACACGACGTCGGGTTCTTTTTTGGGCGGGAAGAACTTGCGCCGCACGGAGGTTTCGGCGTTCATCATCTTGCCCACGGCGGCCGCCACGGGGTCCATTTCGTCGTAGTGGGCGAGACTCAGATCGATGATGGGCATGGGGATTCCTTTCCGTATGAGCGAATGCCGGCAACCGGATGTTCGAGAATTGCCTCATCCTGTCATAAAGGGGGCTGTTTGAAAAACTTGTGGGGGAAGCCCTGTGGAGTTGCTGAAAAAGCCATCCCCGGTTGCGATTGCTCACCGCCGGAATGACGTGCAAAGCGAAACCCCCGGATTGTGGCGCTCCCCCCTGTCCGCCGCCTATGCTTTATCGAACCGTCGCCCCGGCGAGGGCGCATCGCTTCTCACGCTCTTGATTAAAGGATAGTATTTCTCTCATCCATTTAACGCCGATTGGAGGGAGGAGGGATGAAAAAAGCGCTTTGCCTCGCTTTTCTCGTTTGCCATCTGGCTGCGCCGGCCGTCGCGTTCGCCAAGTGCTCGCCCGGCCTGGTGCGCCACATGCCCTTCAGGAAGGCAGTTCCCGTATCTTACGTCCATGTAGCGAAAGCCCCGCGCCGGATCAGCATCCAGTGGTTCGGCCACGCTTTTTTCCGCATCATTTCCCCTGAGGGAATCCGGGTCGTGACCGATCCGTTCTCGCCGCACCGGGGCTATCCCATCCCCAGGACCAGCCCCCACGTCGCCACCACGAGCGAGGCGGCGATGAACCACAGTTCCGTCGAGGTGCTGGGTGGAAACCCCGTCGTCTTGCGGGGCGTGCTCGGCTACGGGGAGCGATGGAACGAGGTGGATTACCGGGTAGGGGACGTGCGCATCCGCAACGTGCCCATCGTGCAGGGCACGGGTAGTGATGATTTCGACGCGGGCGAATCGAAGGCTTCTTCTTTTCTGTTCGAGACGGGCGGACTCTGCATCGCCCACCTGGGGGATCTGGGATCGCCCATGAACCCCGAGCAGCTGAGAAGGCTGGGGAAGATTCACGTGGCCCTGGCGATCATCTCGGACCCGGGCGCCATGAACCCGAGAGTCATGGCGGATTTCGTCCACAGATTGGGCCCCAACGTCGCGGTTCCGATGGACGTCCGCTCGCTCGAGGAGCTGAACGTATTTCTCGGCGCTTTCAGGCGCGTCAAGAGACTCGAAAGCGACACCTACGTCTTCAGCCGCCGGACGCTGCCGCGCCCCACCGAGGTGGTGCTCCTCAAGCACAAGGGGTGGGAGTGGAGGTAGGGATATCTTGGGTATCTTCTTGCCCGTCATTCCGGCGAATGCCGGAATCCAGGGAATTTGTCTTTCGCCCTTCATTTTTTGCCGTTATGCCTGACCCGTGCGAGAGGCAATGAACCGCCGCCTGTTATGCACTCTCATCGGCTCTGGATTCCGGCAATCCCTCCCTCCTCGGTCGGCATTGATTGCCGGAATGACGACACAAGGCGGTTGGTAGGGACAGGTCGCGACCTGTCCCTACGGGCTGATGAGGGAGCGATTGCTCATTCGTAGGGGCGGACCTAAGTGTCCGCCCGATTTTCATAGATGTCGACCATTGCAACGCGCAAATTTGAGCGTCGAATACATTGGGGCGGACACTTAGGTCCGCCCCTACGGGAAACGTGATTTTTCAGGAACCATCGCGGAAAGACATGGTGCTTGCGAGACGAATTGAAACGCGCCCGTCCGTTCAGCTTTTCTCCACCTCCACGCGGTAGCTGTTGAACGTGGCGTTCTCGTATTCGGACAAGGCGTCGCCGGTGAGCTGGTTGGCCGCGCCGTCCTCGGGCAATCCGCCCGCAGGAACGTGCACGACGCCGGGCCGGATGCTCTCGCTCACCCTGGCCTCGAAGGCGGATTCTCCATAGTCGTTTTTAAGACGCACGCTGTCGCCGTTCTCGATGCCCCTCGCGGCGGCGTCCGCCGGGTTCAGGGTGGCGACGTTCCAGCCGTGGCGCAAGAGCTTTCTCGCGTTGTTGAAGGTCGAACTCGCGCGGAAATAGGTCTTCGGCGTCAAGAGTTGAAGCGGGTAGTCCGCCCCGTTGTCGGCCGCATACTCTTCCGGCGGAAAATGCGTGGGAACCGGTTTTTCGATATCCTCGAAATAGACCTGCGCGCGCCCGTGCGGGGTGGCGAGATCCCAGTGCGGCGCGGCGTCGGGGATTTCGAGGGTGACCTGGCCTTCGGCTTCGAGTTTCTCGATCGTCACGTCCTGAAACCAGGGGAAGCGCGCGTCCGCCTGCGCGGCCGCAAGGAGTTCTTCGATCCATTCCCTCGATGATTTCCACGGGAAGTGCGCGCCGTAGCCCATCTTCCCGGCCAGGCGGCAGACGATCTCGAAATCGTCGAGCGACTCCCCGCGCGGCGGCATGGCGCCCGTCGAATAGAGCAGGGTGTGCCTGGGCTTGAGTTCGCGGGCGAGGTGATAGAAGGTGCTGCCCACCTCCATTCCCCCGGTGACCGCGCAGCGCTCGAGCCAGGTGGAGGCGGGGAGAACGACGTCCGCGCATTTCGCCGTCGGCGTCATGAAGATGTCCGCCACCGCGCAGAAATCGAGAGAACGCAGGGCGCGCTCGGTCTTGTGCGCGTTGCCCGCCTGCCCGACCGGGTTGCCCCACATCACGAGCGCGGCGTGCACGGGGCCGCCGTAGGAGTCGGGGTTCAGGATGGCTTCGCCGATCCGGCCGGTCGGGATGGTGCGCTTGACCGGATTGGGGACGGCCCAGCGGTCGGCCATCACTTCGGCGAGGCCGGTTCCGTGCGCCGTCTTGGAGTCAAAACCCGCTCCTTGCGCCCCGTGGCGCAAAACGCCTTTCGAGGCGCCCGCCATGAGGTTCAGGATGTGCAGCGCGCGGACGGCCTGCTCCCCGTGCACGGTGCGCTGGTAGGACCCGTAATAGACGATGACTTTCCCGTTCCGCATCGCTCGCGCGATGGCGCGCACGTGCTCTGCCGAGACGCCGCATTCGCGCGCCGCGCGCTCGGGCGTCCAGGGTTCGGCGGCGTCTCTCAGATAATCGAGCGCGGGCCTGCACCCGACGCCGTTCACCTGATACGTCCCGGTCAGGGCCGGTTTCGCGCATGCGGCGAACGGCCTGGCCGAGGCGGAGTCTTCATCCCAGACGAGCGGCGCGCCGCCCGGGTCCGTAACGAACCTGGCGGTGTCCGCGTCCACGAGGAACGCGGCGTTGGTCCTCTCGCGCATGAAGGCTTCATCGAGCGCGCCCTCTGCGAGGGTGAGGCGGAGCACGGCTAGCGCGAGCGCCGTGTCCGTCGAGGGGCGGATCGGCACGTGGACCTCGCCGAATCGCTCCGCCGTCCGCGTGCGGAAAGGGTCCACCACGATGAAGCGCGTCCCGTTTCTCCTGGCGCTCTGTAAGGATTGGAGCAGGCCGCGGTATCCCGTCTCCACCGGGTTGTTGCCCCACAGGACGATCCACTCGCAGTCATCGGTCGGCTTGTTGCTCACCTGCCAGTGGCCGAACACGTCTTCGCTCGCGCCGAGGAAGGCCTTCCAGCAGAGGCTGCCGCGCATGTAGGGCTGCACCGCGCCGCCCCACATGTTCAAAAGCCGCATGATGGTGGCGGGTTCGGCGTCGCGTCCGCCGGGCAGGGTGTGCTGGGCGGAGTAGTGGTACATCATCACGGACTCGTTCCCGCCCTTCGCCTTGGCGGCCTCGAGCCCACCGGCGACGAGTTCGAGCGCCTCGTCCCAGCTTATGCGCTCGAAGCGGTTCGCGCCGCCCGGCCCGGAGCCCTTAGCACCCACGCGCTTCATCGGGTAGAGAAGCCTGTCGGGATGATGGTACCTGTCCGGCAGCTGGAACCCCTTGATGCAGGGCTTGATGCGCATTCTGGGGTTCGCCCGGAACGAGGAGATATTATCGCCGCTCGATTCCACCTCGAAACTGCAGGGGTTGTTCCCGCAGTGGGGGGAGCAGATCGTATAGGATTTTCTCGTAGCTTCGGACATCGCCGCCTCTTCCTGGTTTTCGAACGGGGGCTGCTTTACATGATTTCTCGTGCAAACTAACATAGGGCTTCTTTTGTTTCTGGGCAAATGGCGTTTGTCATCATAGAGCGGAAAGCGACGCCGTCGCTTCCATAATCCGAACCTTCTGGAGGTATGAGAGTATGAGCACAGACGGAACCGCGCAGGCCGAATTCGTGCCCCCCTCGTGGGACACCAAGATGCCCTTGCCGTCCAATCCCGAGACGGGCGAGGACGCGAACGACTATTACACCATCGACTGCGAAGTCCACGTGATGCCCGAGGATTACCGGCGCTACATCAAGTATTTCGAAGGGACCAAAACCTTCGAGTACGCGCACAAGATGTGCAACCAGTGGCAGTGGATCGACCACAGGAACAACAGGCAGTCGGCCATGCACCCGGGCATGGACTGGCACATCGACAAGATCATCGCCGACATGGACCGCTCGGGCGTGGACCAGATAGCCCTGATGCGCGAGTCGTTCATCGACACGGCGGGCGACAGCGCGCCGTTCTCCACGAACCAGCACGTCATCGACGCCATCGAGAAATACCCCGACCGCGTCATCGGCGTCTCGAACGTGGGGCCGTTCTCGAAGCGCAAGACCAAGGATTTCCTCTGGGAGATGGAATACCTCCACGACAACTACAACTTCAAGTTCACCAAGTTCTATCAGCCCGAAGACTGCCCCATCAACGACCGCAGGCTCTGGCCCGCCTACGAGATGTGCCAGGACAAGGGCATCGTCGCCTTCTTCCACACCGGCATCACCATCCGGCTGGGTCCCACGCGCTACACCCTGCCGATTCTGCTGGACGAGGTGGCGTCCGACTTCCCGGACCTCAAGATCGTCGCCTATCACGGCGGCTATCCCTATTGGGAAGACCTCGTCATGCTGATGTGGAAGCACCCGAACGTATACGTGAGCTACTCGATTCTGCTGCCCTGGCTCATGCGCGCCCCGCACCGGTTCGCCCACATGGTCGGCACGACGCTGCAGATCGTCGGCCCCGGCCGTTTCGTCTGGGGCAGCGACTGGCCCGCTTCGGATCCGTATCAGTCGGTCGAGGCGGTCCTGAAGCTCGAAATCGACGAGGAACTGCAGGAGAAGTGGGGATACCCCGCCATCACGAAACAGGACAAGGCGGACTTCCTGGGCGGCACGCTCGCGAGGCTGGCGGGCATCGACCCGGTGAAGAACCACCTGAAATTCCCCGGCATGAACGGCGCGCCGGAGGGGAAGACGCCCGAGGGCGACATCACCCGCGCCATCATGGCGAAGAACGGCAGCTAGCCGGTAGCCCGGCCTCTCGCCGATAGCATCTAACCCCGTCCGGGTCCGCCCGGGCGGGGTTTTGTTTGTTGAGAAAATCGGGCGGCAACTGTTCGGGAAATGGATTTTGGGAGAAATCGCATACATGACTCGACCGCAGGGGACATTGCATTTCCCCCCTTGTCGGGGTTGTTGAAAAACCCCTGCCATGACGGGATTGCCGTCATTCCGGCGAAAGCCGGAATCCATTTTCAAGCAGAATGATAATACTACGGCTTTTCATCTCCTCGTCATTGGCGCGAATCGATCAGAAAATAAAAAACAAAGGCAAAACCAAATGGATTCCGGCTCAAGGCCGGAATGACGAACAAAACCGCACCGTCTCGTAGGGACAGGTCGCGACCTGTCCCTACGGTCGCCATTCGAGGGGGATGGGTAGGGGCCGCCGGTCGGGATTGACCCACCGCGCGGCATCGGGCTTTGTAGAACGCTTGACGCCCTCATCCCGAGAAAGCGCCCCAAACCCTCATCCCGAGTAGGCGCGCTTGCGCGCCGTATCGAGGGAGGACCCGGGCGCATCAAAAGCCTGTCGAAGGGGAGCGCCCTTCGATACGCGGCTTCGCCGCTACTCAGGGTGAGGCGGAGCGGCGGGCTGCGCAGGACAAGGCAGAGGATTGAGCCGCATCGGGCTTCTTCAACAGCCCCTCACATCTTCCCCATGATGAACTTGATCACGAGGCTCGTGGCGATGAGGAACAGGGCGATACGGATGAGCTTGAAGAAAAGCGCCTGGTCGATGCGCTCACGAACGCGGATGCCCGCCCAGTACCCGACGTAGACGGGGATGATTGCCAGAAGCGCGTTCGTGAATCGCGGTTTCGTATAAAAGCCCTGCAGGTAGAGACTCAGGATGATGACGCACATGCCCGTCGAGTTGAATGCGTTCATCAGGAAGATGAACGGGTTTTTCGCCAGCCTGAGCATGCTGAAGTAGATGATGTTGATGGCGCCGCTGATGGTTGTCGTCCCGTAGACGAATCCCAGCGTCGCCCCCATGAGGGCGCCCACGACTCTCTGAAAGCCCGCGCCCAGTTCCTTGAAGAAACCCAGGCGGCTCTCCACGAGCAGGTAGATATAGGCCATGACGCCCATCATCAGACGGATGAAATCGGGGTCTCCGAACCCCAGGAACCACACCCCGACCGGCATGAACGCCATGGCGCACAGGAGATAGAACCAGATCTCCCGGATGGCGCGCCATTCGGAGCGGAGGCGGTAGGTGTCGGTGAAATTGGAGATGAGGAGCGGGAGCGCGAGCAGGGTGACGATTTCTTTGGGGGCGATGAAGAGCGCGAGGAGCGGGGCGGCCACCAGCGGCGTGCCGAAGCCGATGGACCCCTTCACGAATCCCCCGAAAAAGAGGACGCAGACGACGATGGCGATTTCTGTGTCGCTCATGCGGATCTCAGGGAAAAAGAGGGGAGTCTATCCCGATGCGCGGCGTAAGGCGTGTCCGGCCGGGAACAGGCGAGTGCTTGGACGAACGCACGAATTCTTTCCGTCACGCGCCATAGCGGGTTTTCCCGGATCGTTCTCCGTCTCTGAAAAACCCCCGCCTCAACCCGCGATGTCTTCGCCTCCGTCGACGCGGATCAGGTCTCCCGTCATCCACTGCGTGCCGGAGGCGGCGAGCGTCGCGATGGCGTCGGCCACTTTCTGCGGCGTCGTCAGTTCCCCGTGCGGGTTGATTTTCTTCGTACCCTCGATCATCTCGGCGTTTCCGGGGATCTTGCGAAGGGCGGGCGTGTCCGTGACGCCGGCCTGGATGCTGTTCGCCGTGATGCCCAAGGGCGCGAGTTCGACGGCGAGCTGGCGGATGTGGCTCTCCAGCGCGGCCTTGGCCGCCGACACGGCGCCGTAGGTCTTCCAGATGCGGTGCCCGCCCGCGCTCGTCATGGCGTAGATGCGGCCCCCGAAGCCCATGAGGCCGCGCCGCACGAGCGCCTGGCTCCAGTAGACGAGGCTGTTCGCCATGACGTCGAGCGTCATCTCGAGCTGCCTGGGGCTGATGGCGTCTTTCTCCTCCTCGGCGATATAGGGCTTGAGCGTGCCGAAGGCCAGGCTGTGCAGCAGGATGCGCACCGCGCCCTCCGCGTTCCCGCCCAGGTGCTCCCCTATCTGATCCAGAACGCCCTCGCGCTCCTCGTGGCCCGCCGCGTTCACGTTGAAATAAAGCGATTCCGCGCCGTTCGTCCTGATCTGCTCCCGAATGCGCTCGACGTTGGGCAGCGTGGCCTTTCTGTCGAGGTGGACGCCCAGAATGTTCACGCCCAGGCTCGAGAGCTTGAGCGCGTTCGCCTCTCCAAAGCCGCTGCTCGCTCCCAGGATGAGCGCCCAGCTTCCCGCCAGATCCGAGTTCGACACGTCTTTCTTCTCCTTTTCAGGCTGCGATTTGTCGCGTTTTCATTGTTTATAGCATATTCGCGCGGGATTGGGGGTCAGCCCCGACCGAGGAAGGAGGGGCTGCTCGAGTTAAAGGGCCGTTCGCGAACGGTCCCTGCAGGGGTTGTTGGAAAAGCCCCCTCCTGACGAGATAAAGGCAACCCCCCCTACCCCCTTGTCAGGAAGGTAAAGGCGATGCTCCCCGACGAGGCGGGGAATCCCGATCATCGAATTGTTCATCGTAGGGACAGGCCTCCGTGCCTGTCCTGCCCTCCGTGGTTGTCCTTTGTCAGGACAGGCACGGAGGCCTGTCCCTACAAAACCATTGTACCCCCAGTGCTTCAGGGGGCCTTTTTTGTTTTTATCCCCCGTCAAGGGGGGTAGGGAGGGTGGTTTTCCGGTCGAGAGGGGTGTCCCCCTGCCCCTTGAAAAGGGGACTTTGTCGACAACCCTTTCTCGCAGTCGGGTTCGCCCCGCATTTCCCCGCATTTGCGATTGCGCCGCTCAGGGCGCGGGCGTGTATGATGGCGAGGCGCGTCGTTGCGCCCGGAGAAAAGGAATTTCGATAAAATCAGATAAATTCAGGGGGTTTTTCGATAAATTGACGGGGCAAAAATATCCGTTATCTATTGAAATTTTTAATGGAAACAGCCGTATTTCGCGGCTCCGGACCGCCGCCGGAAGCACTCGATATTGACCGGGTGAAGTGCTAGAGTATTTTGCATTGGACGATGAAGAAATAGAATGGTAAATTTCGATTTGTCTTGATTGAAGAGTGTTTTTGATCTCGCGGTGTTCAGAAGACGAGCGAGGCATTGATTTTAGGGGGAGAATCCGACTCATGCGAAAAATGGCTGGTATCTTTCTTGCGGCTGGAGTGGTTTTCGTGGTTGCTGGGTGCTCGACGCCCGAGCACAACGTCTGGTTTAAGCGCGGCGTGGGCGTGAAGATGGACCAGGCGGTGAAAGACCTTAAAAATTGCGCGATGAAGGAAGAGTTCATATTCGATGCGAAAGCCAAGGGCGGTCCCGAAGCGACCAGTTCCGCATCGTCTTATGCGCAGAGCAATTTCGATTCGTGCATGATGGCCAAGGGCTTCAAGAAGAAAATGATGAAATAAATTCCGAGGGCGCGCGGCGAGCCTGCCGGAGGATGGAAGCGAACTCCCGGCGTGCCTTCTTGATGTATCGTTTCGCAAGCCTCGAAGAGCCGGAGAATTCGTTCTCCGGTTCTTTTGTTCTCGGGCGTGAGCGCAGAAAAACGAATATCGCTGAAATCCGAAAAGCAGGAGAGAAGAATGAACCAGGGCGAGGGTCCATCCCGCCGGGAAGTCGAGCAGGCGGCCGATCTGAAAACTTTTGAAGACCACCGCGCCGAGGGACCGGACGCCGTCACGTGCGGCGTGCTCACGGTGAGCGACACGCGGACGGAAGAGAGCGACACGAGCGGGAAACTGCTCATGAACATGCTGAGCGACATGGGCCACAAGGTGTCGTTTTACCGCATCGTGAAGGATGAACCTGCCCAGATTCGCGAAGCCCTGCTCGAGGCGTGCGCGAATCCCGACATCCAGGTGGTGATTTCGAACGGGGGAACGGGCATCACCAAGCGGGATACGACGTACGACGTCGTCGTCTCCATCCTGGAGAAGGAAATGCCCGGCTTCGGCGAGTTGTTCCGGCACGTGAGTTTCGAGGACATCGGCACGGCCGCCATGCTCACCCGCGCAACGGCTGGAACTTGCCGGGACACCATCATCATGACGCTGCCCGGCTCGGGGAACGCCTGCCGCACGGGAATGGAAAAGATCATCCTCCCCGAAATCAGCCACATGGTGCGGGAAGTCCTGAAGCCGTAAGGCGTTCCGTATCGGATGCGGGAAGCCGGCTCCCGGCTGGATGAAAAAATTCGCAATTTCCTGCGGAATGGGATTGTTGAAAAAGCCTCTCCCCGCCTCATCCTGAGTAGCCGCCGAAGGCGGCGTATCGAAGGATGCCCTCTCGCACGTTAGGAGCCGCCTCCCATCCTTCGATACGGCGCTTACGCGCCTACTCAGGATGAAGTTTTGTGGCCGCTTGCACGGCAGGAAGGATGACCGACGCGTAATCCCCAATACCGCACGCACTAAAACGGGCTTTTTCAACAGCCTCCTCAAGGGGGGAGTGATTCCTCTCTCCTCGGGTCTTGTCAACGGGGCCGGAATTCGGGGATCTGCCGGGCGAAATGGAGCGCAGGCCCCGCCTGGTTCTCCTCGCAGCGGTTTCACGACCTTCAAGTTGACACGAGATATCCAAAGGACTAGTTTTAACGCGGATTTCGCACGGGGATAAGCCCCTTTCGCTCCAGATGAGGTTTGTTTTCATGGAAAGTCATGCGGTATATCCGGGTACTTTCGATCCGCCGACGAAAGGGCATTTCGACGTCGTTCGCAGGAGCCAGAGGCTTTTCTCAAAGGTTACCGTGGCCATTTCCGCTCACCCCTCGAAAGCGCCCTTGTTCAGCTTCGAGGAGCGCAAGAGTTTCTTTCTGGAAGAATTCAGGGAGTCGAACCAGCTCGAAGTCACGAGCTTCGAGCGTGAACTGCTCGTGGAATTCGCCGTGAATGTGAATGCCCAGGCCATCATTCGCGGCCTTCGCGCCGTGAGCGATTTTGATTATGAAATGCAGATGACGCTCATGAACAGAAGGCTGAACGAGGAGATCGAAACGATTTTCCTCATGCCCAGCGAACAGTACAGTTTCCTCAGTTCCAGCCTCGTGAAGGAAGTCGCCTCACTCGGCGGAGACGTGAGCGATCACGTTTCCGCCTCCGTGCGAGAGGCGCTCGGCGAGCGCCTCCGCAGCTGATTCCATTTTCTAACCCTGGAGTTTCTCATGCGTTTTGCATCCCGAATGAGCAAGTTGCCTCCCATTCCCACGCTGGCGATGAATACGAAAGCGTCGGAAATGAAGGCGCAGGGTGTCGACGTCATCTCGTTCGCTGCGGGAGAGCCCGATTTCGATACCCCCGAACACATCAAGGAAGGAGCCATTCAGGGTCTGCGGGACGGCGCCACGAAATACACGGCGGTTCGGGGCATACCCTCCCTGCGGGAGGCGATTTGCGATTGGGCCGAGGAGCACAAAGGTCTCCGGTATGACCCGAAAACGGAAGCGATAGTTACCGTGGGCGGGAAGCAATCGGTCTTCAACGCCTTGCACGTCCTCGTCGAGGAGGGCGATGAGGTCGTCATCCCCGCACCCATCTGGGTGGCCTATGAGCCCGTCGCCACCCTGACCGGGGCGAAACCGGTACTGGTTCAGACGAGCGAGGAAAACGGCCACAAGATGACGGCCGAGCAGTTGCGCGAAGCCGTGAATGAGCGAACGAAAATCGTGGTGATCAACAGCCCGTGCAACCCTTCGGGCTGCGTGTACAGCCGCGAGGAGCTGGAAGCGATTGCCGAAGTGGTGTTGTCCACCGGCGCGATGGTCATGTCCGATGAGATTTACGGGAAAATCACCTATGACGGCGAGGAACATTTTTCGATCGCCGGCTTCTCCCCCGAAATGAAGGCGCGCACCCTCGTTCTGGACGGGTTCTCGAAAACGTACGCGATGACGGGCTGGCGCCTGGGCTATACGCTCGGGAGCTCTGAAATCATCGAAGCCATGGACACGCTGCAGGGCCAGAGCACGAGCAACGCCACCTCCTTCGCCCAATACGGAGGCGTTGCGGCTCTCAGGGGCTCTCATGAGTTCCTGGGCGAATGGCTGGCGCAATACGACGCGAGAAGGAAGGCGATCGTCGAGGGACTGAACTCGATCGACGGGCTGAGCGTCGTGAACCCCAAGGGCGCGTTTTACGCCTTTCCCCGGGTGAGTGATATTTTCGGGCGTCAGGGGCCGGATGGAGTATTGAAAAATTCAATGGATGTGGGGTTGTACCTCCTCGAACACGCCCACTGCGCCGGCGTGCCCGGCGCCGGTTTCGGCAATGATAATTACGTGCGTTTCTCCTACGCGACCTCCCTGGAGAACGTAAAAGAAGGAATCGAACGAATCAGAGCGGCCGTGGGACAACTTGGCTGATGTTTGGCCTGGGGCGCGCTCTTCAGATTCTCGCGATGGTGGATTGCGGGGTCGCCTTGCTCATAGGCATTTCGAATCCTTCGGCCTATGCCATCCAACTCGTCATATTGGGTTCCGCGGTCATTTTGTTTTCTCTCGGACGTTTGCTCCAGAAGAAGGCACGTGCGACTGCGGCCTCAATAGGTGAGCACAATCAATCACCCATGTCCGAGAGCGAATGAGGGTGTCTCCAACCGCGCCGCTAAGCTTGTTTTGCGATTGGTGGGAGTCGTCTTGTGAGCGTTACCTGCGTGAGAATTTCGGGGATGTAGGCGAGCAAATCAGGCAAAATTTCACCCAAACGCTTTTTTCTCCCCAGGCGGAACCCATCCTGCCTGAGCAGGTCCTTCCGATCTCTTTTATCCATTTGAAGCTGTTGGCCGGTGAGGAGTTGGGGTTTGTCCTTCAGCGCATGGAGAAGCTGACGGCGCTGTATGGCGCTCAGGGCATGAAGCCGGAGGTCGGCACCCTGTATCTGGCGTTGACGGCCCTCACGTCGAGGCGCGGAAAATTGTCCTCCATGGCGAAGGCGCAATCGGCGTTTTTCAGTTTGTTGCTCCGGCGGTTGGCGCACATGTTCGACGAGGGGGTCGGTGAAGGCGCCATACGAGAAGAACTTTCCGGTGTCTGGGAGATTCGTACGGAGCAGGCCGCGAGAGCTGCTTTAGAAGGCGCTCGCGGCCTTTGGAGACGCTCCAGCGACCCGAATACCGGTTTGCTTCCTCTGCCGGTGAATCTGGACTCACGGCTTGATGATAATGTTTTGGCTGAAAATGTTGCCGAAGCCCGGAAAATGTATGGAGTGATGGAGGAAAATCACCATTTGTCCGGATTGGTTAGTCGGTTGGTGGCGATAGAGGGGCTGAGAATTTCGATTGAATCTGGAGGGGACATTGAACAAAAAACGACGTGGCGGAATTTGCAGGCTGGATTGATAGGGAGTCTTGATGGGGTCATGGCCGGTATGACGCCTTGGGAGTCGGAAATCCTGCGTCCCACGCCGCCATTGCTGGTTTCTTTGCTCGCTTGGGCAAACAAACTCCAATTGTTGAATGAAGGCCAAACGCCCACGGCTTATCCCGGACGGGAGAGATTGCCCGATTGGTTAATAGAATTTTTAAGCGAAAAACATCAAGAGGGCAGCCTTCTCTCATCGGCGAGGTTCACGGTAGGTGGTGAAACTTATATCGTGGTTGGCGTTGATGCTTCCGCCTCCCCTGAATTGCTTTCGGTCGTTTTTGATTCCCCGGAATGGGCCGATTCGACGAAGTTGGGTTTGAATCTTCGATTCGGAGTTGGAACGAAAAAATCATTTCCCTTTGATTTGGAGAATGGGCGGGATCTTTTAACGGCGATGTTTCTTGCGAGGCAGGACGACTTTCGACTCGATGTCATCGTTCGTGGCTCGGACAAGGAATGGCGTTTCGGGACGTCCTTGTATTTGGTGATGTCACAAGAGGACCGGGCAATTTGGGTTCAACACCTGCTTTCATTTCTCGAGCAAAAATTTACAAATGATGAAAACGGGATTCGGTTGGAAATATTGAAAGGCTTGAGACGGGCTATTGAGAAATGATGGTTAAGCTTGAAAAAGCAAACCTCTCAACTTTTGTGAGGAAAATAACCTGTTTTACGCCCGCACCCTCCAGACGAGCAGTACCGCAATGAGTCTGCTGGCCGCCATGGTTGCGAACACCCAGAACCATCCATTAGAAATCGCCAGAGACAGCCATCCAAAGAATATGGCTTGCAACGCGCCGTAAATATACCCATGGGCATCCAGCACGCCCGCCGCTGTTCCCGCCAGCCGCCTGCCGGCCAGGTCTACCCCCAGCGCCTGCACAGTGGACATGTTGACGCAAAACCCACCGACAATGAGCAAAATAACGGCGAGGGGAATGTTATCGGCGGGCGCATAGGCGATTCCCATCATCGCGGCGGCGCTTAGAACGGCGGCGAGTATGATGACGATAGACCGATTGCTCTTGAAGAATCGGTCGGAAATGATTCCGCCGAAGATGGGTCCGAACAAATACCCTAACGGATAAGCGAAGGTCAGCAATCCCATCTCTTTCAGGTTGAATCCACCCACCTGAGCGTAATACAAAGGCGCCCATGAGACGACACCATAACGAACCACGTTGTCCAGTCCTTTTACGTGGCACGCCAAAAAGAAGCGCAGATTGGTCATCAAGTGAAGATACGCCTTCAGTCCATGTTCACTCTCGCTGCCTGCCGTTTCTGCTTCTCGGGATACGTGGTCTGACTCTATATACTCAGGGAGGTCTAGTTCAGAGGGTTTGTCTTTGGCGATGAAATAAAAAATGATTCCCAAAACGGCGATGATCAAAGGAGGGTAGCGAATCGCAACTCGCCAGCCATATTGCGCAGCCGTCCAGGGGACGACTGCCCAGACGATGAGGAGCGCTATACCGGCGGCCGTTCCCACGAGCCCAATCGCCTGCCCCCGCTCGCGTCTGGGCCACCATTGCGCGACCAGGCCGAGTCCGGGCCCCCATGTGGCCGCGTTCACAAAACCGACCATCGCCCAGGGGATGGCGAGCGTGGTAATCGAATTCCCGAAACTCGCGATGAAGTTGAACAGAGATGTAGCAATGGCGGCGAAGAGTATGGTGTTTTTGTAGCCTATTTTTTCGGCGATTCGCCCGAAAACCAAATCACCGAAAGCGAAGCCCCAAAACATCCATGAATTGATCCACCCGGTATCGACTCGCGTGATGCCCAGATCCTGGATGACCGCGTATTGCACCAGACTGAAGTTGAATCTGCCCAGATAGTTGAAGGCGTAGAAAACGCAGAAAGCGATGAGAATACGCCATTTCCACTGGTGAAACTCGGGAGGCAGGTCATGATAATCGACCTGGGCAGCGCTTCTTCGTTCGTTCATGTTTGAATGGTTGCTTCGGCTTCGCTGAAGCGTCGTCTGATTCGCAAGTTCATTTTCGCCATCTGTAGATGTCTCGGAATTTCCAGGAGGATTTGCTCAACCCCTGCACCAGAATGCGACCAATGATGGTTTCCATATTCGCTTATCTTTCAAATTCTAACAGATGATAGTTCTTTTTTCCCTTCCGAAGCAGGATGTATTGACCGAACAAAATATCATCGTCCGACAGCGTGCTCGTCTCGGCGCTGACGGGATGATTGTTTGCATAGATGCCGCCGCCCTTCAGGTCTTTTCGAGCCAGGGATTTCGATTTACAAAGTCCGGTTTCCACCAGAAGATCGATCAGCGGATACGGCGGCGCTCCCGATTTTCGGGTTATCGGTATTTCCTCCACCAGCGAGAGCAAATCATTTTCCTCGATGTCATCGAGTCGAGCCCCAAAAAGAATTTTGGCGGCGCGCTCCGCGCTGCGCGCTGCGGCAGAACCATGTACGAATGTCGTCAATTCCTTAGCGAGGAAACGTTGTCCTGCTCGTTTCTCCGGGGACTTGAGATGCTCTTTCTCAATTTCGTCAATCTCATCAACGGGTAAGAAGGTGAAGTATCTTAAAAACCTGCCGACATCCCTGTCGTCCGTCTGAATCCAGTATTGCGAGAATCGGTATGGAGTGGTTCGCTTCGGGTCCAGCCAGATGTTTCCCTCTTCAGTTTTCCCGAATTTCCTGCCGTCGGAAGTCGTAATGAGGGGAAAAGTCATGCCCAAAGCGGGTTTTCCATGGACGCGCCGAATAAGCTCGATTCCTGCTGTGATGTTGCCCCACTGATCGGAACCGCCAATCTGCAAGGTGCAATTCTCTTTTTCGAACAGGTGGAGAAAATCATAGGCCTGAAGCGCCATGTAGCTGAACTCGGTGTACGATATTCCTGCATCGGCGATACGTGACTTCACAGATTCTTTCGCCATCATATAACCAATAGGAAAATGTTTGCCTACGTCGCGGAAAAAATCGATGAGACGGATCTCGTTCAGCCATTCCGCGTTGTTCATCATACGCGCAGAGTTTGAGCCCGCATCAAAATCCAGGAACCTTTCGAATTGAGTCCTGATTCCCTTGAGGTTGTGATCTAGAATTTCTGCGCTTAGGAGGTTTCTTTCTTCTGATTTTCCCGAAGGGTCTCCTATCATCCCGGTTCCGCCGCCCATGAGGGCAATCGGCCGGTGTCCTGCGCGTTGAAAGCGCATGAGTCCCGTTATGGGAATCAAATTTCCAACGTGCAAACTGTCGGCTGTGGGGTCAAAACCGCAATAAAGGCTTATCGCGTCTTTTCGTAATGCGCTCATCATTTGCGTCTGGTCTGTGTGATCATGGACCAAACCGCGGAGTTTTAGTTCGTCAAGCAAATTCATGGGTGTTCTCCACGGTGTCGTTTCGCATGCTAAGCGACGAAAAGATAATCCTTTATCAAAAATGCTATCCTTTAGTCGATATTGTATCTTATTCGATATATATCAGGGGAAGGGGCTGGTTGAAAGTTATGCGCTTGTTTTGGGAGAAACAGGATGACGCTTCGTTTTGATTTTCATGGCAAAAAAGTGCTCCTGACCGGCGCCACGGGAGATGTGGGAAAAGCGCTCGTTCAAGGATTTCTGGGTACAGGCGCAAAGCTTGTCGCAACGGGTCGAAGTTCAGAAAAACTGCGTCACATCAAAGGTTCCGAGGAGATGCTGAAGAAGATACATTGCAATATGGAAAATTTTGATGAATTAAATGCCATGAGCAAAGAAGCGATTGCATGGCTTGGTGGATGTGACATCTTCGTTCACACGGCGGCGAACATGTTGGTGAAAGACCCGCTCTCGCTTGGTGAATCTGATTGGAGGCGCGCTCTGAACGTGAATCTCCTGGCGCCTTATTTTTGCATCAAAGGCGCGATGCCCGCACTCAAGGATTCTCCGGCGGGGCGAATCATCCTGTTTGGTTCGGGGGCCGGAAAATCGGGGGGACTGGGCCATAATCTCACTTATGGCGCTTCAAAAGGTGGTATTTTGGCCATGACGTTCAACCTTGCCCGCGAACTGGCGAAAACCAGAGTGACAGTAAACTGTTTGGTCCCCGGGCCGATTGACGGGCCATTGATGCGAGAGTTTGGGCCGGAATTGTACAAAAGAGCGCTGGAGAAACACCCGATGGGGAGGTTCGCGACGGCTGCGGAATTGGTGCCGCCCACTTTGTTTCTTGCAAGTGAGGAAGCTGCGCATATCACCGGAGAAGCCCTGGATGTAAACGGGGGATATTTTACGGATTAGTAGCATGCCCCGGATGCAAGGGTGGGATGCCAAGACCGTTTGATGCGAATTTTGAAATGAGGAGTTGATTTTGCACGATAAAACATCAGGCAATGAAGAGTCAGAAGTGAGAGTAGTGGAAATCGAAGGCGTATCCCTGCATCTGGGCAGGCACACCGTTTCCGACCAGGAGTGGATCGGCCAGATAGAAGTGCTTCGCCAGCTTCAGGCCTGCTGGATGGTGGTTGCGGAAGAAGACTTTTCTCTTTCTCCGAGAATTGTTGGTTCCCCGGGGATCGGGAAAACCACGCTGGCGATGGCGGCGGCGCGGGAACGAGGCCAGGAACTGTTTATTTATCAGTGCACCTCCGATACCCGCCCGGAAGATCTCTTGATCACGCCCGTTTTGGCGGAATCAGGGAAAATCGCCTATCACGCATCCCCTCTCGTTACGGCCATGATACGGGGAGGCGTCTGTGTGCTCGATGAGGGCAACCGGATGAGCGAGAAGAGTTGGGCCTCGCTGGCTCCGTTGCTCGATCACCGCCGTTATGTGGAGTCTATCGTTGCGGGGATTACGGTAAAGGCGCACCCGGATTTTCGCTGTTGTGTGACGATGAATGAAGATGCCTCGACATACGAGGTGCCCGATTACATCCTGTCGAGACTCCAGCCGACCCTCGCGCTTGAATTCCCGAACAAGAAAGATGAACTGGCCATTCTGAAATATCACTTGCCGTTTGCCCCCAATGAGATGTTGGCCTTGACGGTGCAGTTTTTGCAGGAAGCCCATGCTCTGGACCTTGAATATTCCCCTCGGGATGGAATCCACATCCTTCAATTCGCCCTGAAACGTCTCGCGCAGGACCCGGAGCACCCACTCTCTCAAGACGAAGCATGGAGAGAGTCGCTCACCAAGGTGTTGGGAGATGATGCCTTGGACTTGAAAAGTCTTGCGCACAGAAGACGACAGGCTCTCGGCGATGAGCCTCCTCCACTTGATTTCGGCGATATTTTCTTTGGAGGCGATAGCCCCTTGCACCCCGGCCGAGACGATTGATTCATGGTGGCGCGAGGTTTCCTGAATATCACCGATCGCACCAGCGTACTTCCTGTCATCCACGGATCGGGGGACTTTGCCGTCGAAGTGCGCGACAGGATTTTGCGACTTGAGCCCGATTGTATTGCGATTCCCCTGCCTCCGTCATTTCAGCACGAAGTAGAAGCAGGCGTGGATGACCTCCCATATGTCTCCATCGTATCGATGAATGAGGATACGCCATCATATCCCGGAAGTGATGAAGCAGGGTTTGATGAGCCATGGGATGCTTACCCCGAGGCGGAAGATGATTTTGGAGCTCAAGAAGATTCGTTGGCGGATGAATCCAATTTGTCTTCTTGTAATTATGTGCCCATCGACCCTTGCCAACCCGTGATTTCCGCTTTGAGAGTCGCGATGGGAGAGCGTATTCCCAGGGTTTTTGTGGATATGGAAGTGGAGCGTTTCCATCAGGATGTTCATGCGCTGCCGGATCCGTACGCGCTGAAAAAAGTACCGATGGAGGCTTTTGCAGCCACTCTTTTGACGGTAGCTCCAAAGCCTTCTCCCTCGACACAGCGTGCTGCGAGAATCCGCTGGATGGCCGACGCCTTACTGGAACTCGAGGCCAGGTATAAGCGCATCGTTTTCGTATGTTCCGCGATGGATTGGCCCTGGGTTCGCTCGGCGTGCCGAGAAGGGCCGTCCGGTGATAAGGAATTATTCGAGTCGCATGAAGGCGCGTCTCTTAACCCGCCCCGAAAGTATGGAGTATCGGAGGATACTCTGGCTTTCCTCTTGGGGGAGTTTCCCTATCTGACGTATTTATACGAAAAAAAACGTGAAGAATTCCTGGGGGACTCCAATCTTTCTATCGACGGCGTCAAGGAACTCCTCGTGGAGGCGAGAACGGCATGGCTCCAGGAACATCGGCCCGTGCAAAACTGGGTAACGCCTCAAAGACTCCAGATTTTCTTGCAATATGTCCGGAACCTGACGCTTCAGGGAAGGAGATTGACGCCGGATTTGTTCACCCTCGCCCTGGCGGCAAAGCAAACCGCAGGAGATGCTTTTGCCCTCTCTTTGCTTGAGACTGCAAGGAAATATCCGTATCAGCCAGAAAAAACTTCATCGAATGAAGATGCTCTTGTCCATATGGGTGTGGGCCGTGCGGCATTCCCCGGTGGAGATGTCGGAACGATGAAGTCTCGGTTGGGCGGTTCAGCCGTCACCTGGAGGAGTATTTCCCTCAAGCCCAAGCCCACCCCGTTTGAAAGTAAGAATTGGGCCCAGAGGTGGAATCCTTTCGGCATGTGTTCCTGGCCGCCGGAAGATGATGCGATAGAGAGTTTTCATACCCATGTGCGCGAGCAAGCCAAGGCGTTGTTGGGAGAGGATTTGGCGCGTACCGAGAAATTCACGACGTCGATAAAAGATGGGCTGGACATCAGGGAAACGCTTCGCAACTGGCATACGGGCGACCTTTATGTAAAAGAAATTCCCCCTGCGCGAGGGAACCTGGAGGTCGTCGTTTTTTTGTTCGACACGCCCGCCGATGCCGGAAAGTACTCCTGGCGAACGATGTGGTATGCGGAACATGATGAAGAATCAACTCTTTGCATGTATGCGACTCCGTTTGAGAACAACCTGGTGGGGCCGGGGGTCGCGGAATCTCAGTATGGCGGGGCATTTTTTGTTTTTCCTCCCAGGTACATCGAGGATGTCTGGCGGGATTCGCACTTTCACTACACACAGACACTGGAGGAGCGATTGATTGCAGGGGCATGTTTTCATTCGAAAGAGCGATTCATCGCCCTGGTGAGTCCGCACCCTCCAAATACACGCTGGCGGCAGATTGCGCGGTTGTATAAGAAGCATCTGATTCACATACCTATTGGTCGATTTTCTGGGGAAACGATCGCCCGCATACGTCGATTCCATGTTCTGAACGGGAAAGATGTAAGAAGTTATGCTGCGCGCTTTATCCGGGAAATGTAATCCTTGTGCTGTTCTTGAGATTTGCTCGTTTTAGTGTCGCAGCATCAGAATGCAGGGAGCCGGGCTGTTCGATATCTGCTAAAATGAGTGGGTTGTTGCGTTTGAATGATCAACTGATAAAGGAGTTGTGACGATGACTATCCAGGAACTCTTGGTCAGATTTCCCGAAATACCGGCGGATTTACATCATGAGGAAATCCTGTCCCGATTTGCAGATGTATTTGGGGGGCCTCTTTCCATCGCCCAAAAACCTTCTGCGTGCTCTACGGAATATGACGCTGGAAACCATTACTATATGAAGCTTATAAATCCGATGGGCATATACCGTTTGGGATTGATGAAACGCGAGATGCTGCTGTCGCAATTAGGCGAACTGGTTGAAAAACAACAGGCGGACCCGAACTTTGCAGGTACGCTTGTGCCATCCGGGGTTGCGGCGAGTGAGACCAGGGGTCCTGGGTGTGGATGAAAATTGCATATGCGAACAAACCCCTCACCCTTGTGTGGGTGGGGGGATTTTCTTTCCAGGCTGAAACAATCGCTTCATAATGCAGGTCTTTTTTATGCCAAATACACTCCGAGTGGTTCTTGCAGGCGCGTTCGCTAAAAAATTCTTCACCTCACCGGGTGAGGCGACAATCATCGGTGTGTTTCGTAGAAGTTTGTATGTGGAAAATACATTCGGGCGGGTCGCGTGCATAGGCGATAAGGGTATCGGGCCGGGACCCTTGAATGCGCTTTGTGAATTCTCGGACGACGTGGATTTCACGCAAATCGTAGAACCGGGAAGCCCCGCCAAAATCCGGGATGGCTGGATGCAACTTGGCCCCCGGATGAAAATCGATATATCCCGCCCGGTGGCGTGGGAACCGGAGCCGCTGCCTGACGGCTGGGATTTGGAGTTTTTTCTGGAAAATCTCCCGGTTCTCGTTCAGTGGATAGCCGAAACGGGGCCCCGGGAGGGTCTGGCCCCGCTCATCGCGCAGGTTGTGGGCGGCGAGGAAATCTCGAATGAGGACGCGTTTCAAACAGTCTCCTGGAAGGGAATCTCGGACTTCCGGCTTTGGTTGTCGCACTCTCTGGATCAAGGGGAAAACCTCGAATTTCCTGCCATTGCCCGCAGGCTCGTTGGCCTCGGCCCGGGGCTCACGCCGTCGGGAGATGATTTTTGGTGCGGTGTGATGATAGCGTTGCGCGCGCAGGGTTTTATGGGCATTTTGGAAAAAGTGTCCGGTGATGTCTTGAAACGGGCTGAAGAGCGGACGAATAAAATCAGTCGCGCGCATATGGAGTGCGCGGCCGGAGGCCAGGGAACTGAAGCCCTGCATGAGACGATTTCGGCGCTGGGGATAGCGGATGAGGCGCGCTTGCGTTCCGCTTTGCGTGAGTTGGACAAGATAGGACATAGCTCGGGCTGGGATTCTCTGGCCGGTGTCGTTTGCGTCCTGGAATCCGTGGCGTCATGGAGGGGCCGCCGGATTCCGGCATGAATTTCCGGGAGCGTGGTTGATGAGCAATGTAGCTGTGTTGGGGGCTGGCGCCATCGGGGGCGTGTTCGGGGTGCGGTTATGCCGATCGGGCAGGCACGACGTGACGCTGTGCGTGCGAAAGCCCATCGACAGACTCGTGGTGGAAACGCCCGACGCCGTCATCGAATCACCGGTGAAGTGCGCCGCCTCCCCCTCCGAGGCAGGGCCCGTGGACTGCGTTCTCCTGGCGGTGAAGGGGCATCAGGTGCCCGATGTCGCATCTTGGCTGGAGGCTCTCGTTGGTGAGGATACCATCGTCGCCGTGTTGCAGAACGGCGTGGAGCACAGGGAGCGGGTGGAGCCGTACGCCCGGGGGGCGGAGGTCGTTCCCGTCGTGGTGAATTGTCCGGCGGACAGGCTGGCTCCCGGTCACGTGGCGCAGCAGGGGGGCGCCCAGCTCGTGCCCGAAGAAGGCCGGGGTGCGCGGTTCCTTGCGTCCCTTTATGAGGGCACGGATGTTCCGGTGAAGCCGACAACCGATTTCAAAACAGCCTCTTGGGCGAAGTTGTGCAACAACATCGGCGCGGGCCCCGCCACCGCGCTGACCGACAAGGGCAGGGGGGTGCTGCACGAGCCCGACGTCGCCGAACTCTGCCGCGGGCTCGTGCGCGAATGCGCCGCCGTGGGGAGAGCGGAGGGCGCGGAATTGGCGGATGACGTCGCCGAGCGCACCATCGAGCGCTTGCGGGATGCCGACCCCGAGGCAACGACTTCCATGCTCGTCGACAGGCGCGCCGGACGCCCCATCGAGGCGGACGTCATGACGGGGGCGGTCGTTCGCATCGGCGGCAGGCGCGGAATCCCCACGCCGCTTAACGCCGCGGTGCACGCCCTGCTGAGCTCCATCAATGCGCCTCGCGTGAGAAAAATGAATTAAATATCAATTACTTATACCCTGTTATTAAAGCAACGCGCGATATCCGATCCTCCCGGGAAAACCCTCGTTCCATCAGGCCCTCGCGTCCATGCAAAGCGCGCCCGAGGGAATTTCATCTCCGCTGGTCCGCGCATTCGCCGTCATCGAGCGCAGCGCGGGTCGCGGCGGAATCCGGCCGTCAGGACCGGTTTTCGCGCGCGCATCTGCCCGCATTTGCCGTCATCGAACCGCTCGCGGACCGTGGCAGTATTCCCGTGCGCCGCGACCCGGCTGCGCCATTTCCCGATAAAACAATTTACCGTTTATTTATCGAAAAACATCGTGAATTTATCCAATTTTATCGAATTTTATGGAAATTCGGATTCGGCGAACGCGCCTGGCCGCTTGGCCATTCTACATGAGTTCTCCACGAGTCCCATGACGGCAAATGCGGGCAATTGCCGGGTCAGGCGCAACCGATAAGGGCTTGTTGGAAAGTCCCCTCGTCGGGGTGGGAACCCCCAACCCCCCTTGTCGGGGGGGCATCCCTTCGTCGGGGGGTATGCGGTTTGGTTCGAGCCGGGGAAGGGCGAGGGACGCCAAAATACCTCATCCCGAGTAGGCTCCGAAGGTAAAACGCGACTGAGAAAGGAGCGTTTGTATCGAGGGGCGAGGAACTCACGCCGTGGCGAGAGCAAACGCTCATTCATCAATCGCGTTTGCCCTTCGATACGCGGCTTCGCCGCTACTCAGGGTGAGGAGGAGATATTGCCGCCCCCTCGTCAGAACCCCACGACCCCTCTTGTCAGGGGGCTTTTTCAACAACCCGATATATGCGTCCCTTGACGAATGGAAGAATGAGTTCGCAGGGACGGTTCGCGTACCCATGAGCGCCCTTCGATACGAACGCTCCTTTCCCGGTCGCGTTTGACCTTCGGCGGCTGCTCACGCCTTCCAGGCTTCCGGCGGCGCCGCCGCGTCGCGCGGGTGGCCGTCCCGGGAGAGGCGGTCCCGGAACCAGTCCTCGTTCACCCGGTTCGTGTAGGGGTCCATCACAGCCATGTCGCAAAATATCTCGATGCAGTTGCCCGACGGGTCCGCGATATAGAGCGCGTGGTTCTCGCCCCAGAAGCCGTCCCCTTCGGGGTGCGTGGGGCTGTGGATGGAGGGCCCCCAGAAAATTTCGATGTCTTTCTCTTCCAGATAAGACGCCCATTCCGCGAGTTGCGTGCGGTCTTCCACCTCGAACGCGATGTGGTGCAGGCCCGTCTGCAAGGAGAAGAAGGAGCGCTCCTCGGGCGGGGCGGGGCCTTCGCCCTCGGGCCAGAAGATGAGGTTCATGTCGTGGTGAAGCTCCGTGCACCGCATGAAGCAAAGCCCGAAGGGGAAATCGCCCACCGTGCCCGGCTCGAATATCTCGGAAATGGTGAAGCCCAGCGTGTTCACGTAAAAATCCTTCGCCGCCTCGATGTCGTGCACCTTGACGGCGGCGTGTTGAAGCCGCGTGAAGCCCCCCGATGGTCTCGGCATGAAAAAATCTCCTCCGCTGTTATGAATCCATTCTTATGAGTCGATGCAGGCCCAGGTATCCCTGCCCAGATCCCCCAGGCCCTCGCAGCCGTCTTCGGTGACGGCGACGGCGTCTTCAATCTTCACGTGGCCGACCTCCGCGTGGCGGATGTCGCATTCGACGGATACCACCATGCCCGCCTCGAGCTTACGCTCCACCCCGGGGCCGAAGCGCGGCAACTCCTGCTGCACCATGCCGATGCCGTGCACCTCGAAAATCCCCATGTCGGCGAAGCCGGTGTCCGCGAACGCCCGGTGTCCCCGCTCGTGCACCGAAGCGCAACTCGCACCGGCGCGGATGACGCCTCGGCAAACGTCTACCGCGTGGAGGCACGCCTTGTGCAACTCTTCGGCCAGAGCGGAGGGTTCGCCCCGCACCCCCATCCTGCAGATGTCGGACATGTAGCCCGCCTCGGAGCCTCCCGCGTCGATGTGGAGGATTTCCCCTTTCTCCCAGATTTTATCGGACGGCTCGCGTCTCATGCCGGGTCCCGCCGCCGTGAAGGCGTAGTGGAAATGAAGGCCGCGCCGCACCATTTCCTCCTCCACTTTTTGCTCCACCCGCCGGGTCGTTACGTCGCGCGCTCCCTCCTGAAAACCCGCCTGTATGGCTTCTGAATCCGCGTTCGCGGCGCGCCGGAATATCGCAAGCTCATCCTCTCTCTTCACGGCGCGTAGTTCCTCAAGAACCCCGAGGGACTCGACGAACCGAGCACCATGGAGTTCTCCTTGGAGCGCTTCCATCGCGTCCACCGGCATGAAGGCGTGTTCGACGGCGATGGTTCCCTCGGCGAGACCGCGTTTCCTGATCGCCTCGGCGGCCGTTTCCGCGGCGCCTACGGTTCCCCGCGCCCTGGTGTAGATGACCTCGGGTATCCAGGTGTCCACCTCGTTTCGGGGCGACGCCTCGACGCGCCAGGCCACCTGGAAGGCTTTTTCGGAGTTATCGCGGGGAATCCCCACGAAGGGGAGGTACTGGCTCGGCCCGATGGCCGGTACTCGTTCGCGGAAATGGAAGTAGTAGCCGCCCGTCAGGTAGCGGATGTTGTGGGGCGTGTGCGCGAGTATGAGGTCGACGCCCGCCTCTCCCATCAGGCGGGCGAGTTTTTCCTCATCGTACGTGGGTTTCATCAGTCGACGACCACCCAGTCCTCACGCCCCAGGTCGCCCAGAGGCTCGTAGCCGTCCGCCGTCACCGCCACGGCGTCTTCCACCTTCACGTAGCCCACCTCGGGGTGGCGGATGTCGGTCTCAATCGACACCACCATGCCCTCTTCGAGCGCTCTCTCGACGCCGGGGCCGAAATAGGGCTGCTCGTGCGAGACCATGCCGATGCCGTGGATGATGAAGTTGCCGTATTCCCCGTGCTCGGTGTTCTTGAGATACGCCGTGCCCTTCTCGTAGATGTCGCCGCACACCGCGCCTGCGCGAATCTCGGCGCGCACGTGATCCTGCGTGCCGAGACAGGCCTTGTAGAGCTCGTCCGCAAGCGGCGTGGGCTCGCCGCGCACGCCCATGCGGCAGATGTCGGTCAGGTAGTCGGACTGGGAGCCGCCCGCGTCCAGATGCAGCACCTCGCCCTTTTCCCACACCTTCCCGGATGGGGCGCGCAGCATGCCCGGCCCCGCCGCGGCGAAGACCCACAGGAAGTGGAGGCCCCTGTCCGTCATGCCCCGCTCCACGGCGTGGGCGACATCGCGCGTGGTGGCGCCGGGCTTGGCGGTCTCGAAAGCGTCGCGAATGGCTTCCGCGTCCGCCTGGGAGATGCGCCGGTAGATATCGATCTCCTCGGGCGTCTTGATGGCGCGAAGCTCCTCCAGAATCGGCAGCGCTTCGACGAAGGTCGCGTTCGGCAGTTCGCTCAAGAGCGTATCCTTGGCGACGGCGGGCAGGAAGTTGCCCTCAACGGCGATGGTTCCGCTCCCCAGCCCGCGCGCCGAGATGGCGTTCGCGGCGTTCGCCGCGGCTTCCGCCGGATATCTGCCCGAGGGGATGAGTTCGGGAACCCAGAGGTTCTGGTCCTGCGCCTGGCCGATCTCCCCGCCGCCGCCGATCAGGAACGATTTTCCGGCGTCGCCGCGAGGAATGCCCGCCAGCGCCATGTACTGGCCGCGCCCCAAGGCCGTGAACCTCTCGTGAAAGTGGAAGTAGTAGCCGCCGCACAGATAACGCACGTTCTCCCGCGTATTCGCCAGAACGAGATCGACCCCTGCGTCCTGCATGAGGCGGTCGAGTTTTTCACCGTCATAGGGTGGTTGCATGGAAAATCCTCCATTTCCTGTTCGCCCGGAGGCATCTGAAAATAGTTTTTTCGTCCGGCTCATCCTCGCTCAGAAAACGATGAGGGTCAATCCGAAACCCCGTGAAATCGACCGCCGCGCCGCCCGGCTCGGGGCTGTTGAAAAAGGCCATTACCGCTCGGAACTCACTCCCTACGGGCAGGGCTGCTTACATCGCTCTTGAACAGCATTGCCAATGGATGAGAGAAAAAATTGCTCCCCCCTTGAGGGTCGGGCACAACCTACCAGAGAGGAAGAACCACTCCCCCCTTGAGGGGGAGTCGATGAAGCCGAGCGGTTTGTGCGAAGGCTGAATCGGTGGGGGGTGAATCTCGTTTTATCGCCATTCCAAATTATACCCCCCACCGAATCGCTTGCGGGCTTACGCCCTTAGCTCTTCGACTCCCCCTCAAGGGGGGAGTGATTTGAAACTCTCTTTGAAGGAGAGAGCGCCAGAGATAACGTACGCCAGCTTTTTCAACAGCCCTGATGAGGGAGGAATTGTTCAGCTAAAATCACCGGGGAAACCGCACCATGTACGGCACGTTGGCACGGGCGGCGCTGCGGCAGCTTGACCAGGGTTGCGATCAGGCCGCCTTGGGTGATCAGCGCTCCGAACAGTCATTTCAGAATATCCGCCTACACCGCCTTGATACCGGCTCTGGTTTCCTGTCGCAGGGCTTCCATGCCGGCCTCAACTTTGGCGATGTCGGTCCTGGCGGCAAGGTTGCATCGAGGTTACTCGTTACTTGTTCGGAGTACTGCCGTGTTCCCCGGATGCCGGAGACTCGTTTGTCCCATTGACGTACGCCATTATGGACTCTGTGGTGCATCCGGGGCGCTTGCGCTACGCTTTCGGTGAGACTGAAGAAGGCAGGAGTCGGTGGTTCAGCGGACGTGTCGCCATAGGGCCGTCGTCCACCGTGGCCCTTGGGGCAGGCAAGGCTGTATTTCTGAAACAGGGGGTAACATGATGAAGCTTCTTTCAAGGACTTTCCTCCTGGCCGTATGTGTCCTCGGTTTTGCGACCTTGGTCGTGTGTATTTCGATCTCTTGGGCGGAAGCGACGAGCAGCGCCTTCCCGTCTAGCGGCACGAACGGGATATCTGTGGCTGACATGCCCGCGGTTGCAACAAGACGCATTTGCGCAGTGGCGGAGTTCAAGGCGATGATGGGGCAGCCTGTCGAAAAGGTCGGCGTGGTGCCGATGCCGTTTCGGATATACGGGATCGTCGGTAACCGGATCACTTACGTCGTTGTCGGCGATGACGGGCAGGTTTGGATGCGTCGCGCGCTTACGAAGGATATCCGGACTGAACGGCTCAACATCGAAGTTGGCACCGATGGGCGGGTGGTTCAGGTCCATTGCGGTTGAGCTCGCCGGTTCGGTTGGAGCGCAAGGTTTGCAACGGGCAACGGCGAGAACGGCCAGGTCCTGGCCAGTATCGATGTGGCGTCCTCCGGCGATGAGCACACGGCGCCCTGAGGTGGTCCGGAGGATTGGACTGACCGCCTTTTGGGGGCCTGTTGAAAAACTCCCTGAGAGGGTGATGGCAACCCCCTTGAAAGGGAAATCCCATAAAAGCAACCCCCCCTACCCCCCTTGTCGGGGTCGTTGAAAAGTCTCCTCGATGCGGGAAAACCACCGTCATTCCGGCGAAAGCCGGAATCCATTTTTTTGATTTTCGTTTTCGCATTTGACTCCGACTCGCGGAAGGGAACGCCGCTCCCGAATCCGGAACGGATGAGGCGGATATATATGGCGGCGTTCATATCTTCCCCGGTCGGGAGAGAGGACGGCTGGGCGAAAAGCCAAAGACAAAGGCGAAAATGGATTCCGGCTTTCGCCGGAATGACGAACAAAAGCGAAGGTCAATCTCAAGCGAAGCAGGACTTTTTCAACAACCCCCGGCCCTGCCGAGTTCTTTTTTCTTCGTCTCCATGTCGATCCCGAAGAGCCTCGCCTGGTTCTCGCCCAGGATGTTGCGCTTGTCCTGCTCCGTGATGGGGGGATAGCCGTAGCGCTCCTGGAGTTCCTCGTCGATCTCCATCTCCCAGAACCACTCGATCATGGGCTGGGGATTGCCCAGAAGGGGCGCTTCCGAACCCCAGAGGATTCGCTCCGAGCCCACGTCCCGGAGCAGCCTGCCCATGTATTCCTTGAACTGCCAGGGCGCGACGAGAGGCAGGTGCATCGTGCCCGAGAGGACGAGCACGACGTTCTCGAAACGCGCCGCGATGTAGACGCACTCCTCGAAGTAGGGGAGCGCCAGGTGGTGGATGGCGAAGGTGAGGTCGGGGAAATCCATGGCCGCCTGCTGGATGTCGAGCGGCGTCAAATCCTCCAGCCGCGCTCGGGTGATGGGAAAGCCCTTGTGGTACTGGAACACGTTGAGCCCCAGCTCGCGCCCTTTCTCGTATATCGGATAGGCGAGTTCGGGGTCGTCGCACCGCCAGGAGTTCCCGTCGATGTGGGCGTTGTAGAACTTCATCGAGCGCGCGCCCATCTCCGTCACCTGGCGTTCGAGTTCTTCGAGCGCGCCCTCGACGCTCGGATACTTGGGGTCCACCCCGCCGCAGAACAAGACGCGCTCGGGGTTCGCGCATGCGAATTCGTATTGCGCCTGAACGGGGGAGAAGCCCTCCTTGTAGACGTCGTAGAGCACGACCGCCTGCGCCATCGCCATGTCGGTCCCGGAATCCTCGAAGACCAGCCTGCCGAGCTCATCGCAGGTCCATTTCCTGGCGAACCCGCCGATTGCGTCTCCGCCCGCGTAGACGTCCTCCTGGCCCGCGGGGCGTCTTCCCTTGCCGATACGCAGGTGCCAGAGGCGATCGAGTCCGCTGTCCGGGCGGGCGAGGTTCTCGTCCGAGAGGTCGTACATGTGCACCACGTTGTCGAAAACGAAGACGTCGCCGTTCAGCATTTGAGGGTCCCTCATCGGGTGGGTTGCAGGATATTTGGAGTAATTCCAAGCCTAAAATATCGCAAAAAACGCCGATAAGCCACGGGGTGAAACGGGGTCTGATGAAAAAAGAGGAATTTCCGAAATGCGGTTGACCGCCTGCGCCCGAAACTATACATTGCCACCCGATTAGACGAATCAACCCTCTCGATTTCGAGATTTTTTGCTTTTGGGGGAGCAATTTGATGGGCAGGTTCGCGAAAGTCCTGCAATCATCCATCGGCGCGAAAGTCGCCATGGCCGTCACCGGCATTCTTCTGGTCCTGTTCATCATCGCCCACATGCTCGGCAACCTGTTGATGTTCGCAGGCCCCGAGGCGACGAACGCCTACGCGAAGGGGCTCAAGGATCTGGGCGCACTGCTGTGGGTGGCGCGCATAGGGCTTCTTGTCGTGTTCCTGGTGCACATCGGCTCGGCCCTGCGCCTCTGGCGCATGAATCAGGCGGCCCGGCCTCAGACCTACGCCGTCTCCGAATCCACGATGGTCACCTATGCGGGCCGCTCCATCGTGTTGACGGGCCTCCTGGTGCTGGCTTTCGCCGCCTACCACCTGCTTCATTTCACGCTGTTCGCCACGAATCCCGAGTTCGCCCAGTTGCACGATGCGCAGGGCCGCCACGACGTATACAAGATGGTGGTTCTGGGCTTCGGGAACACCGCGGTGTCGGGCGTTTATCTGGTTTCGATGATTCTCCTGGGGCTTCACCTGAGCCACGGCGTAACGAGCCTGTTCCAGTCGCTGGGGATCAACAATCCCTCTTACAACCCTTTGATCAAGCGGCTGGGCCCCTGGAGCGGCGTGATCGTCGCGGCCGGCTTCATGGCGATTCCGCTGGCCGTCTTGGCGGGTGTGTTGAAATAGTTCTCCCTTGGTGAGGAGAAGGGTATGGATACGAACGGCAGCCTGAACGGAAACGTCCCCGCAGGTCCCCTGGCGGAGAAGTGGGACAATCACCGCTTCAACATGAAGCTCGTGAATCCGGCCAACAGACGCCGCTACAAGATTATCGTGGTGGGTTCGGGGCTGGCGGGAGGGGGCGCCGCGGCCACGCTGGGCGAGTTGGGCTACAACGTGGATTGCTTCTGCTATCAGGACAGTCCCCGCCGGGCGCACTCCATCGCGGCCCAGGGCGGGATCAACGCCGCCAAGAACTACCAGAACGACGGCGACAGCACCTACAGGCTCTTCTACGACACCATCAAGGGGGGCGATTTCCGCTCCCGCGAGTCGAACGTGTACCGCCTGGCGCAGGTGAGCGCCAACATCATCGACCAGTGCGTCGCCATGGGCGTGCCCTTCGCGCGCGAATACGGCGGGCAGCTCGCGAACCGCTCCTTCGGCGGCGCGCAGGTGTCGAGAACCTTCTACGCCCGGGGCCAGACGGGCCAGCAGCTTCTTCTGGGCGTATACGCGGCCCTGAGCCGCCAAGTCGCGGCGGGCACGGTGAAGATGCACTCGCGCACCGAGATGCTCGAAGTCGTCCTGGTCGACGGGCAGGCGAAGGGCATCGTCACGAGAAACCTCGTGACCGGGGAGATCGAGAAACACGCGGCGGACGTGGTCATCATGGCGACGGGCGGTTACGGCCCCGTGTTCTACCTCTCGACGAACGCCATGGGGAACAACGTCACCGCCTCGATACGCGCGTACATGAAGGGCGCTTATTTCGCGAACCCCTGCTACACGCAGATCCACCCCACCTGCATCCCGGTTTCGGGGGATCACCAGTCGAAGCTCACGCTCATGTCCGAATCGCTCAGAAACGACGGGCGCATCTGGGTGCCGACGAAAGAGGGCGACCCGCGCGGTCCCGCCCAGATTCCCGAGGACGAGCGCGATTATTATTTAGAGCGCATGTACCCGAGCTTCGGGAACCTCGCGCCTCGCGACATCGCCTCGCGCGCGGCGAAAAGGGCGTGCGACGAGGGGCGCGGCGTGGGCGATACGGGCCTGGGCGTCTATCTCGATTTCACGGACGCCATCAAGCGCCTCAGCCTGCCCGTGGTGCAGCAGCGCTACGGCAATCTCTTCGACATGTACGAGAAGATAACGGGCGAGAACGCCTACGAAGTGCCCATGCGCATCTACCCGGCCATCCACTACACCATGGGCGGGCTGTGGGTCGACTACAACCTCATGAGCAACATCCCCGGCCTGTTCGTGCTGGGGGAGTCGAATTTCTCGGACCATGGTGCTAACCGCCTGGGTGCGAGCGCCCTCATGCAGGGGCTGGCCGACGGCTACTTCGTCGCGCCCTACACGGTGGGGAACTACCTCGCGAGCCTGACGCCCGGCGATTATTCCGCTGATTCTTCGGAATTCACGCAAGCCGCCGACGACGTGAAGGACAGAATCCACAGGGTTCTCTCCATCGACGGCAAGCGCACGGTGACCTCGTTCCACCGCGAACTGGGCATGATTTGCTGGGACTACTGCGGAATGGCCCGCACCGACCAGAGCCTGAAGAAAGCGCTCGACCTGATTCCCGCGCTGAAGGAGGAGTTCTGGGAGAACGTCTCCGTGCCCGGAGGCGGCGACGAACTGAACCCCGAACTGGAGAAGGCGCTGCGCGTGGCCGATTTCCTCGAATTCGCGGAACTCATGTGCTACGACGCGCTCGTGCGCGAGGAATCCTGCGGCGGACACTTCCGGGAGGAATATCAGACCGAAGAGGGAGAAGCCCTTCGTGACGATGAGCATTTCAGCCACGTGAGCGCGTGGGAGGCGCCGCGCAACGGCGGACGACCGATACTGCACAAGGAAAATCTCGAATTCGAGGAAGTTGAATTCAGCGTGAGGAGTTACAAGTAATGGACCTCACCCTCAGGGTATGGCGGCAAAAAGACGGGCAGTCTACGGGAACGCTGGAGACCTATCAGGTGAGCGGCATCATCCCGGACATGTCTTTCCTGGAAATGCTCGACGTGACGAACGAGCGTCTCATCGAGGAGGGCAAGGAACCCATCGCCTTCGATCACGATTGCCGCGAGGGAATCTGCGGCGCGTGCTCGCTCGTCATCAACGGAAGAGCGCACGGGGGTTTCTCCGGAACGACCACCTGCCAGCTCCACATGAGAAAATTCAACGACGGCGACACCATCACGGTCGAGCCCTGGCGGGCGAGCGCCTTCCCGGTCTTGAAGGACTTGGTGGTGGATCGCACCTCGTTCGACCGCATCATCCAGGCGGGCGGGTTCATCTCCGCGAACACGGGCGGCGCGCCGGACGGCAACGCGGTCCCCATTCCCAAGCCCGACGCGGATGCGGCCATGGACGCGGCCGCCTGCATCGGCTGCGGCGCCTGCGCGGCGTCGTGCCCGAACGGCTCGGCCATGCTCTTCGTCGCGGCGAAGGTCTCCCATCTGGCGCACCTGCCGCAAGGGGTGCCCGAGCGGGGGCAGCGGGTGCTCAGCATGGTCGCCAGGATGGATGAAGAGGGTTTCGGCAACTGCACCAACCACGCCGAGTGCGAGGCCATGTGCCCCAAGGACATCAGCATCAGCCACATCGCCAAGATGAACCGCGAGTTCATCCGCGCGACGGTGAGAGGCGAATAAGCCTTACTTGTCAGTCAGTTGTGATAAGGCTCCCCCGCGCGGGGAGCCTTTTTTCGTGAAAAACCGGGTTTATTCCGCTTGGAAAACCGAATCAGGATGTAGTCTGCACGAGTCGCTTCAGGCAAATGATCGCCCGGCGCAGGCTGTCCGAGTGATTGGCGGCGACTTCGGGGCGCCATTCGTTATTGACGTACTCGATGAGCCGCGACGCATAGGCGGGTCCCACGCGGCGACCGCTTTCCTGACGAGGAGCCATATCCTCGCGAATAGTCCTCCGGCGTGAGCGGCGTCCCAGATTGACCATCTCGTTCTTCGGTTGAGCGAGGCTTTCGGGTATCCGGGGTATCCGGTTCATGGACACGCTTAGATAGCCAGAGAGAGTTTCGGCGTCCGCCATCAACCAGGCCTCGACCTCACGGACGGCGATTCGGAAGCAAAAATTATCTGCGGGGTCGGGCAGCCACCCGTCGCGCATAGAAGGCGCGCAGTCTGCTTCATTATCGAGATCGACCAGCACGAGCCATGGCGTATGACGTGTCCGGGAATCGTTGTTGTAGCCGCCGATCTTTGTGCGCAGGAAAGGTTTGCCTTTTCGTCCGTATATACCGCTCGTCGCACCGCCGATGTGCGCAACGAGCTTTTTCACGACCGCTTCGTCCACGATTCCTTCAACCGCGGCTTTGATTACCGGAACCGCCAACGCTTCACGCATCCGCGATCATGAACAACTCTGTAGCGTTTGCAGGGCGCGTCTTGGGGAGCACGATATCATTGAGTTGGAGTCCGCTTTCCAACAGGTGTGGGATATCGGCATCACATGATGCGGGTTCCACCTCGGTGCCTTCTTTCCTGGGAAGGAACAGGAGCGTCTCGTCGAGACCGATCCCCTCATCGTGCAACAACTCCGGCGAATGCGTGCTCATGAATATCTGCCTTCCGGTGCGGCGTTGAACGCGCGCCAGCATTTGCGGAAGCATGCGCACGATTTCCGGATGGAGTGACAACTCCGGCTCCTCGAGCAGCAGCGGACCGCCCGTCTCCAGGGCCGCCCAGAGCAGTCCGATCAGGCGCAGCGTGCCGTCCGAGAATTGTTCCTCGTTTTGCCATGCGCCGTGAGGACGCCAATGCCGGTATTTCCCGCGCAAATGGGGCGTCCCGCGCTCATCGCGCGTCAATTCAATCTCCTCGAGTTGCGGCACCGCCACGCGAAGCGCAGTCTGAATCCTTTTCATTCGTGCGTTTTGGGTCTGTTTTCTCGTATTCGCAATCTGCTCCAGGAAATCGCCGCCGAAAGGATCGTTCGAGTGTCCTTGCGCCCGATCCGGTTCGCGCAGGATTTGCGGCACGATGTGCAAGTAGCGGATGGATGCAAAGAAAGTAACCAAATCTCGAAACGGCTGATTCATATTCACTTGTTCGAGGTAGGTCTGCGTCAGGCGTTGAGTATCTTTGCAATCTTCTTTGTTTGGCCGGTCAATGATCGCTTCGTCGTCTTGCCAAATACGTTCTTTGCGCACCAGCGGTCGGCGTCGGTTGTCCTGGTGGAAGGCGAGTTCATACTTCCAGCGATGTCCTTCGACTTCTTGAAGCTCGACGCCGATCTCGACGTCCGGTTTTTTTCGCGCCGCCAGGCAGCGAATGGCGTTCATTCCACCTCGCCGATTTACGGCCTCTTCGAAGCCGCCGCCTGATGAGGCGAGATCGCGCAGGAAGCGGAAAGCGTCCAGGAGATTGGATTTCCCCGAGGCGTTGGGGCCGACGAGGAACATGCGGTTTTGGAGGTCGATTTCCACGTTCTTGAAGTTCTTCCAGTTCTTCAGGCGCAATTTGGTGAACTTCAGCATTTCGCTCATCCTTGCGTAGCCAATCGAGTCAGTGCCATCTTGGGTGGAGTGACGCTCCTCATCCGATTCAGGATGATACTACCGAACGTAAGGGATACCAAGCTGAGCGCGTTCTTGCCCCGAAAGTCCGCCCCAATCCCCCGTTTTCAATCCCGGCGATATGTACTATGCTATGAGCATTCAACAGGAACCTGTCCATCTTTTCTCAAAGAGGGGTGAAGCCATGTGCGCGCAACAAGTAGAGATTCTCGATCGCTCGGAAATGACGGATCAGCTGAAGGAAATGATATCGCTCGATCCGAAGGAAACCACCATCGTAACCATCGACATGCACCGGGGGCACCTGGACCCCGAAGTCGCCACCATGCCGGCGAGTGACGAGGATTGCGAGAGCGTCATCAGCGCAGCGGAGGAAGTCCTCGGTTTCGCCAGAAGCCACGGGATTCCCGTCGTCCACGTGAAGCTCATCTTCCGGAAAATCCCCGGCCTCGGAAGCGAGGGCATGCGGGTCCACTTCTGGAAGGCGCTCCACGACATTCAGGACGAGAAGAACCGCCTGACCCTGGGCCGCAAGAGCACGGTGAACGACCACAACATCATGGGCGAGGTGACGACCGAGATGATCCCCTCCCTGGTGGAAGAGGGCGACTACGTCATCGACAACAAGAAGCGCCTCGACTGCTTCATGGGAACGGACCTCCAGATGCTCCTGGACTCGCTGGGCACGAAGAACGTCTGCCTCATGGGCATCAACACGAACACCTGCGTTCTGAACACGGCCTTCACCGCCTTCAACTACGACTACCGGGTGGTGATGCTCTCCGACTGCGTGAAGAGCATGTACGGGCCGGACCTCCACGTCTTCGGGATGCAGAACGTCATGCGCTGCCTCGGCTGGGTGTTCGACAACGAGGAGTTCATGGATAAAGTCGCCGAGGGCGCCGAAGGCAAGAAGAGCTGATTCCCCGCGCTCGATAAGAGCGTCTCCAATGTCTCACAAGCAGGCTGTAGCGGCCGCAAGCGGCCGAAGAGCGGCTTTTTGACTTACTAACAGAAGAGGATTACCAAGATGCCGAAAGTTCAGGTGGGTGACGTAGAGCTTTACTATGAGGATTACGGGGAAGGCGTTCCCGTCGTCCTCATCCACGGTCTCGCCGGCGATTGCAGCGCGTGGAAGGCGCAGATCGATAGCCTGGAGAAGAACTACCGCGTGCTGGCCTTCGACAACCGGGGAGCGGGCAGGAGTTCCGCGCCCGATTATCCCTACACGTCGAGCCATTTCGCGGCCGACACCATCGGCCTGATGGACGCGGTGGGCATCACCGAGCCCGCGCACGTCATCGGCCGCTCGATGGGGGGAGCCATCGCCCAGATGATGGCGCTCGACTACCCCGACCGCGTGCGCAGCCTCCTCATCACCGCCTCTTTCGGCAAGCTGGACAGATACGGCTATCAAATCCTCTACAACATCAACGAGGTGGTCAAGGCCCAGGGCTACGCCCCGGCCGCGATGCACCAGTCGCTCTTCTTCTTCCCGCCCAAGTATTTCAACGAGAACCAGGAACAGCTCGACGCGTTCGAGGCGGGGCTCGGCAATACGGACCGCCCCATTCCCGGCTATGTGAATTCCACCCACGCCTGCCTCACGCACGACGCGCTCGACAGGCTCCACGAGGTGAAGTGCCCGACGCTCGTCCTCGCGGGCGGGCAGGACGTGCTGTGCGCGGCGAGCGCTTCCCAGGAGATAGCCGACCGCGTGCCGGGTTGTGAGATCAAGATTTACGAGGAGGCGAGCCACTTCTTCCTCATCCAGTGCTTTGAGGAATCCTTGAAGGACATCGAGGATTTCCTGGCGAAAAACTAAGACGAGCGGGGAGCGGGCGCAGTTTCCGCCCTCCTGATTTTCAGATCGCATCGCGGCGGGTCCGGCGGGCTCGCCGCGATGGTGATCGTTGGGGTGATTTTCGGGAGATTTCTCTACATGGCTAAATTCACGGATCCCATCGAAGTGCGCGGGCAGCGCATAAAACACCGCATCCTCATGTCCGCGATGACGACCTCGCGCGCAGAAGAAGACGGCGCGCCATCCGCCTGGTCGCACGCGCACTACAAGGCCCGCGCCAGAGGCGGCGCCGCGATTTGCTTCACCGAGGCGACCTACGTCAACCAGGAGGGGAAGGGTTTCCCCAACCAGTTGAGCACGCACGATGACGCGCACGTCCCCGCGCTTCGCGAGTTGATTCAGGCGGTGGAAGACGCCGGCGCGCCGCTCGCGGTGCAGATTTATCACGCGGGCAGGACGGCGCTCAGCGCCATCACGGGCATGGAGCCCGTGGGGCCATCTCCCATCCCGCATCCCACCGAGGACGAGGTGCCGCGCGAGATGAGCGGGGCGGACATCAAGACCGCCGTCCAGGCTTACGGCGACGCCGCGCGGCGGGTGCGCGAGGCGGGCGGAAAGATACTCGAGATTCACGGGGCCACCTGGTACCTGTGCCAGCAGTTCTTCTCCCCGGCCTCGAACCAGCGGACGGACGGCTACGGCGGCGCGCTCGGGAACCGCATGCGCTTTCCGCTCGAGGTGGCGCAGGCCGTGCGCGAGGGCGGGGGAGACGAGATGGTGGTGAGCTACCGCCTGGGGCTTCTGGAACCCTTCGAGAACGGCTTCACGGTGGAGGACACGCTGGCGCTCGCGCCCGCGCTCGTGGAGGCGGGGGTGGACATCCTCCATTGCTCGCGAAACGCGCGCGTCGGCCTGCCCGTCATGCCCGATTTGTACGACCCCGCCTTCGACAGGCTGCGCAAGGCGGTGGAGGTCCCCCTCGTAGCGAACGGGGCCGCCTTCGAGCCCGCGCGGATACAGGCGTATCTCGACGGGGGTGCGGATTTCGTGGGCGTGGGGCGCGCCCTGCTCACCGACCCGGACTATGCGAACAAGGCGCTCGACGGGCGCGACGGGGAGGTCATCCGCTGCATCGAGTGCAAGCCGTGCGCCTTCATGGCGAACAGCAAGTGCCCCGACGAGGCGTATCCCTCGGGCATCCCCGAATCCATGAGCGAGGTGATTCAGATCGCCGCCACCATGGCGGGCGGCGGCTACGCGCCCACGGCGAAAAAGCGCCTCACCACGGACGCGCCGATAGAAGAACAGCCCGAGGGTTCGTCTATTTCGTGAGTATTGTCTTGTAAGTAATTGATAATGTGATGTTTTCTGTAGGGGCGGACCTGTGTGTCCGCCCATGCGGGTGTTCTCTTGTAACGGCAATGTAGGGGTCGCATATATGCGACCCTGCCTTTTCGCCTTCCAACGACGGGCCGCATATATGCGGCCCCTACACTCAATTCCACCTGGTGAGGAAATGAATGGTTTTTTGAGCGGGTAGGGCAAAGCCCTTCTCGAGATCGTCCCGCGATTCGCGAACCGCCCCTACGGGTAAGAGGAAGGTTCCGAAAAAGCACAAGCGGGTGAACACATAGATCCGCCCCTGCGGAACCCCCCTACCCCCCCTTGTCAGGGGGGTAAAAAAAGGCAATACCCCAGCGAGGTGGGGTAATATAAAAAAGAAGGCCTCCCCCCGACGGGCTTGTTGAAAAACCCCGCCTGACAAAGGCTTGTTGAAAAGTCATCCTCGGTCGGAATTGACCACAGCCGTCATTCCGGCGAAAGCCGGAATCCATTTTCAAGCAGAATGACGATACACCGGTTTTTCATCTCCCCGTCGTTAGCGCGAATCAATCAAAAAAGAAAAACAAAGGTAAAGCAAATGGATTCCGGCTTTCGCCGGAATGACGATCAAAACCACATTCGCTCGTAGGGACAGGCCTCCGTGCCTGTCCTGCCTTTCGTGGTTGTCCTTCGTGAGGACAGGCACGGAGGCCTGTCCCTACAAAACCATCGCGCCTGCGCCGCGTGAACCTCCATGCCGCCGACCCCGAAACAGGGTTTTTCAACAACCCCCCGACAGGGGGGAACAACAAAAAGACCCCCTGACAAGGGGGGTAGGGGGGTTGCCTTTATCCCCTGGCAAGGGGGGCAACAGCTCCTTGCAGCAGGTCCACCCTTACGGGTTCCTGAAGCCTCAATCCCCAAATAGCGATCCCTGAAGCTGTGGCGGTTCCTTCTCTTCCTCGCGTCTTTCGAGGCAGGCCGCGTCGTCGTTTCTGGGGCTGTTGACCCGCTCGGTTACCGGATAATACGAAAAGGCCTCGGATGGATATGGCTTGAGAAACGGCTTCAGAACCTTCGCGCGGTTCTCGCGCGGGTTCAGCCAGTCCGGGTAGGACGCCTCGGGCAGGATGACGGGCATCCGGTGGTGCAGTTCGGCGAGCTTCTCGTTCGCCTCCGTCGTGAGGATCGTGCAGGTTTCGAGAACGCTCCCGTCTGCACCCGTCCAGCTCTCCCAAAGGCCCGCGAAGGCGAAGGGTTTTCCGTTCTCCAGATGAATGAACCAGGGCTGTTTTTTTCGCCCGCTCCCGGCCCACTCGTAGAAACCGTCCGCGGGGATGAGGCATCGCTTGTAGCGGAATGCGGCGCGGAAGGCGGGTTTCTCTGCGGCGGTCTCCGAGCGCGCGTTGATCGTTCTGGCCCCGAAATCAGGGTCTTTCGCCCAGAAGGGCACCAGGCCCCAGCGGGCGAGGGCGAGTTCTCTCTCGTTCTTTTCTTTCGATTCTTTCGCGCGGACGATTACGACATCCGTCCCCGGCGAGACGTTGTAGCGGGGCGGAACCTTGCCCACGCTTTCCGGGTTTTCCAGCCCCAGGATTTCCGCGAGCCAGGGGATGGGTTCGATGAGCGTGAAGCGTCCGCACATGGGTTACAACCCCCGCCAGGGGGCGTCGTTCACTACCCCTAAGGGCGCTTCGCCAGCCAGGGCGCGGTGGATGTTCTCGAAGTAAATCTCGATTTCCCGGATAATGTTCTCATCGTCCCCGCCCGCGCAGTGCGGGGAGGGGATGACGTTCGGCAGGCGAAGCAGCGGGTGTTCGGGCGGAAACGGCTCGGGGTCGAAAACGTCCAGCCCGGCGCCGCCCAGGTGGCCGTCTGCGAGCGCGCGATACATGGCTTCCTGATCGATCAATGGCCCGCGCCCGATGTTCAGCAGATAGGCTCCTTTGGGGAGCGTTCGAATCACTCTTTCGCTGATGATGCCCCGCGTCTCCTCGTTCAAGGCGACGCCGACCAGGAGCGCGTCCGCGTTTTGGAACAGCTCCTCCCGCGCAACGGGCCGCGCGCCCAGCGCATCGTCCACGGATTCGGGCAGCGGCGTTCGGTTCCAATAGAGAGTCTCCATGCCGAACGCGCGGGCGCGCAGGGCCACGCCGCGTCCGATGTCGCCCATCCCCAGAACGCCCAGGCGCGCGCCGCGCAGCGGGGCGATGCCCTGCGTCTGCGTCCAGTTGAACGCGCTGCCGTCCGGCCTTTGGGGGGATAAGGGATTGTCCGAACCCTCGCGGGAGGCGCGCATGGTGACTTCAAAGTTTCTCGCGAGCGCCAGCAGCATCATCATGGTGTGGTCCGCCACCGAATCGGTGATCGGCATCGGGAAGGTCATCACGGGCACGCCCGCCTTCGTGGCGCGCTCGATTTGCAGTTTTTCGAAGAAATACCCGCCCGCCTGGATGAGCTTCAGCTTTTTCGCGCGCGCATAAAAATCATCGGGCAGCGGGTCGTTCTCGCACAGATAGAAATCCGCCTCCTCGAGCGCCTCCATCCGCTTCCCGGCATCAGGCTCGATGATGAGTTCTATCTTCTCTTCATCCAGCGCGCGGGCGAGGCGCTCTTCGATCTCGCGCGAGTAAGGCCTGCCGCGCAGGGCGCGGATGCAGGGCAGCATGCGTGCGACGACGCGGACCCGGCGCATTCGCTTATTCCGCCTTTCTCAGGAAGCCGAAATCACAGCCATCGGGCGCCTGGAGCACGTTTTCGATGAACAGCCTGCCGTAGCCCCTGTCGTAGTGAGGCGGTCTCGACTCCAGGGTTTCGCGTCGGCGCGCGAGTTCTTCTTCGGAGACGTTGAGATCCAGCCTCCGGTTCGGGACGTCCAGGGTGATCATGTCCCCCTCCCGGACCAGGGCGAGGGGGCCGCCCGCAGCCGCTTCGGGCGCTACGTGGAGCACGATGGTCCCCGACGCCGTCCCGCTCATGCGCGCGTCCGATACGCGCACAACGTCGCGCACGCCCGCCTCGAGCAGCTTCCTGGGAAGCGGCAGGGAGCCCGCCTCCGGGAAGCCGGGCGCGCCGATGGGGCCCGTGTTCTGGAGCACGAAGACGCTTTCCGCCGTGGCGGGGAGGTCGGGGTCGTCGATCCGCTCGATCAAATCCTGCTGGGATGAGAATACGACCGCAGGCCCCGTATGCGTCAGCAGATCGGAGTCGGCCGCCGATATCTTGATGACCGCTCCGTCCGGCGCGAGCGAGCCTTTGACGATCACGAGGCCGCCTTCTTCGGATATGGGCTCCTCGCGCGTGTAGATGACGTCCTGCCACGGCTGCGCCCCTTGGACTGTTGCGAGGTTTTCCGTCACGGTCTTTCCCGTCACCGTCAGGCACTCCCCGTGGAGGAGGGGTTCGAGTTCCTTCATCACCACGGGGATGCCGCCCGCCGCCGCCAGGTCCTCCATCAGGTATTTCTTCCCCGATGGGCGGATGTTGCCGATCATGGGCGTGGTGCGCGAGATGTCATCGAAAAGCGATAGCGGGAGGTCGACCCCCAGGCGTCCGGCGATGGCCGGCAGGTGGACGACGGCGTTCGTCGAGCCGCCCACGGCCATCAGCACGCGGATGGCGTTCTCGAACGCCTCGCGCGTCATGATTTTCTCGGGCGTGATGTCTTTTTCGATCAACCCGGTGATGCGCCGACCGCTTTGCTCCGCCAGGCGCATGCGGTTCGAGTTCACCGCCGGAACCGCCGCGAGACCGGGGAGCATCATGCCCATCGCCTCGGTGAGGGACGCCATCGTGCTGGCCGTTCCCATCACCATGCAGGTTCCCGTCGAAGGGAAGAGCGACCCCTGGACTTCCTCCAGCCGCTCATCGTCGTAGTTGCCCGCCCGGTATTCCGCCCACGTGCCGCGGCAGTCCGAACACGCGCCCAGCACCTTGTCCTCGAAGCGACCGCCGATCATCGGCCCCGCCGTCACGCAGATGGCGGGAATGCCCGCGCTGGCCGCGCCCATGAGCTGCGCGGGGAGCGTCTTGTCGCAGCCGCCGAGCAGCACCACGCCGTCCATGGGCTGGCCCTTGATCATCTCCTCGGTGTCCATCGAGAGGAGGTTTCTGAAGAACATGGCCGTGGGGTTCAGGTACATCTCGCCCAGTGAGATGGTGGGAAACTCCAGCGGCAGGCCGCCCGTCTGCCAGACGCCGCGCTTGACGGCCTCGGCGATCTCGCGCAGGTGACGGTGGCAGGGGTTGAGTTCGCTCCAGGTCTGGGCGATGCCGACGATGGGTTTTTCCAGGTCCTCTTTCGTCAGGCCGAACCCCCTCGCGTAAGCGCCTCTCGCGAAAACGCTGAAGCCCGGATCGCCATAGTTCGTCAGTCCTCTCAGGTGTCCCCGCATCTTGGAATCTTCTCCCCTGGTGATTGTTTCCTGGAATTTACCCGCATCATTCCTCATGGGCGGGGAATGGGCAAGCGTATCCGGGAATCGTCTTTCCCCCGGCTTTTGCTCTCGCCCGAAACAGGGTACATTGAATGGAGGAAGGCTCAGGTCTCGCAAGACAGGAGGGGTGAGCATGAAGAACAAACTCTTTGCTTCAATTTCGCCGCCGAAGCGCTCCATCCATACGATTCTCATTTTGTTCGCAGTTTTCGCACTGGCGACGGGTGCGGGGTGCGCCCGGGGGAAAAAAGCCGCCGAAGCCCTGCGCAGCGGCAAGGGCGAGATCGTCGTGACGAGCAGGCCCGAGGGCGCCGTCGTCATCTTCAACGGCAATCCGCGCGGGGAGGCCTATAAACTCAGGCCCGTCGAGATCAAGGGCGTGGACTACGGGCGTCATTCGATCCGGGCGGAGTTCCCGGGCTACGTCGGCCAGGTTCTCGAAGTCGACGTTCGGGCGAAGAAGACGCCCATCGAGATGAGGCTCACGAAAGACGGCGCCGGCCGCCTCGTCGTCCGCTCGGACCCTCCGGGCGCGGAAGTCTTCATCGGGAGCCGGTATTACGGCAAAACGGACCCGGCGATCGAGGTGACGGATCTCGCTCCGGGCGAGTATTCGATCTGGCTGCGCCTGCCGGGGCACGGGATGGAGCGCCGCAACGTCATCGTCGAGCGCAGGCGCGAGCGCCGCTACATGATCGTTCTGGAAAAAGCGCCCTGAACTCTTCCAGGCGCAGATCGGCCGGCCTGAGGAAAAATCATCCACCTTGATGAGTTGCGAATCTGGTTCGCGCCTGTTACCCGCGCCTCGGGGGTTGTTGAAAAAGCCCACCTTCTCAGAGGATAAAGGCAACCCCCCCTACCCCCCCTTGTCAGGGGGGCAAGAAAAAAAAAAGCCCTTCAACCGGCGGCGGGCGTCACCTTTTCATACCTCCTGACAAGGGGGGGTAGGGGGGGTTGGTTTTATGGGGTTTCCCTTTCAAGGGTGTTGCCATCATCCTCTCAGGGGGTTTTTCAACAAGCCCTTGCCAGGGGGGGGGCAAAAAAAACCAAAACCCCTCTCCGCCTCATCCTGAGTAGTGGCCCCTCGACTTCGCTCGGGACAGGCTCCGCCCCCACTTTCCTCATCCTGAGTAGCCGCCGAAGGCGGCGTATCGAAGGATGCCCTCTCGCAAGACGGGAGACGCCTCCATCCTTCGATACGGCGCTTTCGCGCCTACTCAGGATGAGGTTTTGTGGCCGCCTGCGCGGTAGGAAGGAGGGCCGCCGCGTAACCCCCGATACCGCCTGCTCTCGAATCAGGCTTTTTCAACAGCCCTGACAAGGGGGGGTAGGGGGGGAGCCTTTATGGGGTTTCTCTTTCAGGGGGGATGCTCCTTTGACGAGGGCTTTTTCAACGGCCCCGCATCGGCGCCGATTCGCGGACTTGATCCGTGAGGGCGATGGCTTTAATCTTGGGGGACGTGACCCGCATGAAGTTTCAACGCTTCTTCCAACGCGCGCGCTCCGCACGTCCGGGAGGCGCCGAGGAGACGAAAGATGTCCACCGAATACATATGGGCGCTTTGCTCCCACAGGGCGGGGGACGGGTCGCAGGTAAACCAGAAGACGCCCGATCGCCCCGCCACCCTGGATTACCTCGCGGAAGTCACGGCGGCGGCCGAGGAGGCGGGCTTCGCCAACATCCTCGTGCCGTGCGGCACGCACTGCATCGACGCCTGGACGACGGCGGGCGCGATTTCGAGCCGGACGAAGAAGATCAAGTTCCTGGTGGCGTTCCGGCCCGGGATCACCGGCCCGGTCTACGCGGCGCAGCAGGCGAACAGCCTCGATTATCTCACCGGCGGACGCTGCACCCTGAACGTGGTGACGGGCAGCACGCCCGTGGATCAGAAAAGGTACGGGGATTTCATGCCGCACGACGACCGCTACGCGCGTACGGGCGAGTTCCTGGACGTGGTGCGCAAGCTCTGGAACGCGGAGGGTCCCCTGGACTACAAGGGAAAATTCTTCGAGATCGAAAACGCGGGAATCTTCCCCGAGCGGGTGACGAAGCCCAATCCCCCGATTTTCCTGGCGGGAAGCTCGGACCCCGGCAAGCGGGTGGCGTGGGAGCACGGGGACGTGCACGTCATGTACGCCGCCGAACCCGAAGTCGTCGGGAAGGACATCGAGGAGGGCAGGCGCGAGTCCCGGGCGTATGAGCGCGAGCGTCCGCTCAGCTACGGCATCCGCCATCTGGTCTGCGTGCGCGAGACGAGGAAAGAGGCGGTGCGCGCCGCCGAGGCGCTGATTGATAAGAGCGACATCTCGAACACGGGCACGTGGAGCGACATGAAGAACGTCACCGAGTCCACCGGCCAGATGCGCATCAACGAGATGGGCTCGCGTGACAGCCTCTGGATCACCGATACGATCTGGATGGGCGTGAACAGGGTGCGCGGCGGTGCGGGAACGATGTTCGTCGGCACGCCGGATATGGTCGCTGGCGTGATTCGCGAGTATTACGACGCGGGCGTGCGGCATTTCATCATGAACGGATGGCCCCACAAAGAAGAGGCGGAGATTTTCGGCAGAGAAGTTCTGCCGCTTCTCAAGGATACCGAACCCGTCGTACTGACCGAACCGGCCGGCGTCGCCGCGTAATCGAAAAAACCGGACATGACCCCCTACATCCTTGTCTTCGGCGGCAGCCGCAGGCCGCAGAACAATACCGATAAGGCCCTCGCGCTCGCGCTCGATGAGTTGGGGAAGGGCGATTTCGAGATCAACCGCGTTCATCTGGGCGAACTGGATTTGCCCCTGCCCGGTGAGCCGAGCGAGTCGAAAGACCCCGAAATGCTGAAAAGTCTCGTGACGGGAGCGGCGGGCATACTCATCGCGACGCCCGAGTATCACGGCAGTATCAGCAGCACGCTCAAGCTGGCGATAGACAACCTGGGCTATCCCTCCACGTTCGAGGGCAAGACCATCGCCATCCTGGGCGTGGCGATGGGGCCGAGCGCGGACAACGCCCTCGCGCACCTGAGGCACATTCTCACCCACGTCGGCGGGGAGGTTCTGCCCGGTCAGGCTTCGGTCGGGAGCGTCCACAAGGTGTTCGACGAGGATGGGAACTGCGTCGACGAGGCGGCGGAGGCCGCCATCCGGGGCGTCCCCGCCCGGCTGCTCGACCATCTCGAAAATTCCTCCTGAAACCAAGATGTCCGACTCAAATTCGAGTTTTCTGCATAGAGAAAACGGGACTTCGCTCGCCTGGTTCCGGCTTGAGGGCGAATCGCCCGGCCTGATGTTCCTGGGCGGTTTCCGCTCGGACATGAGCGGGACGAAGGCGAGCGCACTCGAAGCCCATTGCCGGAAAATCGGGCGCGCCTACGTTCGCTTCGATTACGGCGGACACGGGGAATCTTCCGGAAAATTCGAGGAGGGGACCATCGGGGAATGGGCGGAGGACGCCCTCGCCATACTCGATGAAGTCGCCCGCGGGCCCCAGGTGCTCGTTGGATCGAGCATGGGCGCGTGGATGATGCTGCTCGTTGCTCTCGCCCGGCCCGAACGCGTGAAGGGTCTCGTGGGCGTGGCGTCGGGTCCCGATTTCACGGATGGTTTCAAAAAACACAGGCTCACCGAAGAGATGGAGCGTGAACTCGACGAGCGGGGATACGTCTTGCACGCGCCCAACATCTGGGGGGAGCCGTATCCCATCACAAGAAAACTGCTCGATGAGGCGGAGAACCATCTGCTCCTGCGCGGTGAGATCGATGTGACCTGCCCCGTGCGCCTCATCCACGGAATGGCCGATGAGACGATCTCCTGGGAGGTATCTTTGAAGCTGTCCGAGGTCCTCAAAAGCGACGACGTACGGCTGACCCTCGTCAAGGACGGCGGCCACCGGCTCTCGCGGGATGCGGACATCGAACTCATCATCCGCACCGCCGAGGAACTGGCGGGCGGGTAGGGGGGACGTGAAGACAACAGTCGATTTGCGAATCAGCAGATGAGATGGCAAGCGTGCAGCCTTATTGCAAACAAATGCAACATTTGTTATCATTTCATGAGTCTTGGTGTGAATCCATCAGGAGGTTGAATGATCGTAGCCGACGCCTCCCCTTTGATCGTCCTTGCCAAACTTGGCCGCCTGAGGCTCTTGAACGAACTTTATGGTGAGGTGATAACAGGGCCTGTCGTGAAGGAGGAGACAATCGACACTGGTAGAGTTGTTCGCGCCTTGGGTATAGAGCAACTCGAATCCGCTGCGGAAGACGGCTGGCTGCGGGTTGTTCGCTTGACCACCGAAGAACAAAGCTTGATGCGACGACTAAGTGGCCGATCCCGGCTCGATCTAGGGGAGTCTGAATCTATCGCGCTTGCGGGTGCGCGGGGCTTGCAACTGATCGTTGACGACAAAGAGGCCCGAAGCGTGGCCACCGCCGCGGGAATAGAACACTTGGGCACCATCGGCGTATTGTTGGAAGCATACTTGCGAGAACATATTGATTTGGAAGATTTGGAAGTTACTATTCAAGACATCACCCGGGTCCTGTGGCTCTCCCCGGCCGTCGTGGCGGAAGTGTTGAGAATCGCAAGAGAGGCGAAGAGATGAAAAAAGAGCGCATGGTGGGCGCGAGGCTCCCTCTGGAACTGGTCCGCGAACTGGAACTCATCGAGAATGTGGAGCAGACCGACCGTTCGACCACCCTGCGAAGGTTGCTGTCGAACGCGGTCCGGCAGTGGAAGCTGGAGCATTATTCCCGGCTCTACGGGGACGGCAAGGTCACTCTTGCGCGGGCGGCGCGCGATGCGGGAGTTTCTTTGTGGGAGATGATGGACTACGCGCGTACTCGAAAAACGCCTGTCCAATATGACCTCGAAGATCTCGGGCGAGACTTGCAAACCATCCATCAAAAGGATGGGTGATCCGTATCCGGTTTGAACGATTGATTCCCCCACGGCCTTCCCGGTTTCGCGTGTTTTGGCTGATTGAAAAAACCCGTCAGCGCGCTCCGTGATTCGCGGCTTGACACCAAGTCTTTGTTATCGTTAGTCTTAACCCGTAAGTTTTCTGACCTCCCTTACCGCCCCCTGTATTTACTCGACGATGGTTTATGGACTCGTGAGTTTTTCCGAAAGAGGGCGGTATCATCATGAAGAAAAAATTTTTGAGCCGTATCGCGCGGCGCAAGGATTCCGCACCTGCCAAACCGGGTGAGGGGCACGAAATTCCGCCTCCCACGGCCATCGAACCGGGCGTTCCGTATTCGACGGAAGATACGGAGGGCAAAAGCTACGGCTCTCATATGGAGCTCGAACTGCTGGCTGCCGATGAGCCGCCGCGCACGGATTTGACGAACGGTGTGGATGCCCGGGAAAACGATCCTGCCCCCGCCGTGGAATCATTGACGGCGCCGGCCTCGGGTGAGCCGCCGGATGCGGCTGAAACGCCTCGCGAAGCCGCGCCTTTTGAGGAATATGGCCTCGACCTGGAGCCGCTGGGGGAGCTGGAAGCAGGCGAATCGCCGGATGAGGCTGAGACGTCCGGGCAGGATGTCGAAGCATTCCCGGTCGTAGCGGAAAGCGTAACGGAGGCGATTGCCGCCGAGCCGGAAATCCCCCGGGAGAGCGAGCCGGAAGCTGTCGCCGATATCGTTTCGGAACATGAGGAAGCCGCCACGGACGCGGCGGATAGCCCCGTGGAGGCGACTGCATCTGAGCCGCAAATTCCGCAGGAGAGCGAGGCGCAGGCAATCGGAGATGCCGTCCCGGAAGATGAGGAGCCCCTGGCCGCGGCGAGCGCAAACGAGTCGCCGGATGCGCCCGAGCCGTCTCGTGAAGCCGCCCCTTTCGAGGAATATGGTCTCGACCTGGAGTTGCTGACGGAGCCGGGATCAGGTGATGCGCCGGGTGAGCCTGATTCGGATGAAGGGCAAGACGAAGCTGTCCCGGTTGTCGAGGAGAGCGCCGCAGAGGCGACGGCGCCCGAGCCGGAAATACCTCTGGAGAGCGAATCAGAACCTGCTGACAATATCGTTCAGGAGGTGGGGGAACCCCTGGCGGCATCAGCCCCGGAAGCGTCGCCGGATGAGTCTGAACCGCCCCGGCCTGATCCGTCTCGAGAAGATGAGGCTGCATCACACAGCGAGGTCTTCACTGAATCGCCCCCGGAGCAGACGGACGAACCCCCGGAAACTTCCCCCGTGGAAAACGGGTTCCTCCCTCTCGTGAGAGACTCGCGCGGGAACTGGCGGCCCGGCAAGGGGTTCAGCCGGAGCGAGCTGCGTGAAGCGGGCCTGAGCCTCGCCGGGGCCGCGCGCCTGCGCATCCGCGTCGACAAGCGCCGCCGCAACGCGCACCCGGTGAACGTCGCTACGCTCGAGAAGGCGAAGAGCGGCGCTTGAGGAGATTCGCTGGAAGGGGGTAGGTGCCCTTTTCTGGGGCTGATCACCCCTCGTGAAGTCTTTTTCCTCCCGAGTTTGTGTTCCATTCATACCTTATGGTTCGGCTTGTCATTTGCAACGAAAAAACAGTTGCATTTCCTTGAGTTCACTTTATAATGCAACTGAATATTGGTTGCTATTTGTCTTTGAACCTATGATATTCAGACAAGAGAACGATGAGTAAACACGAGAAGCTGCTGGATAAATTCAGGAAGAATCCAAAGAATTTTACATGGAACGAATTGGTTCAGTTATTGGAGGGGCTGGGCTATCGGCAGTCAACGGGAGGAAGAACGGGTGGCTCCCGGCGAAGATTCATTCATGCGTTGGCTCCCCGGATTTTCCTTCACCAGCCCCATGCCGAAGACAAGTTGAAGCCATATATCATACGCGAGGTAAGAAAGAAGTTGGACGAAGGCGGTTTGTTGTGAGGTTCATCCGAATGCTGAAATACGGGACATTAGATTTGATCACGGGGATGGAAAGGGGCCAAAGATGATCGGAGCGGTATTGAAATTCAAAAATTATCTCGGATCCGTTGAATACGACGAGGAAAGCGAGACCTTGCACGGCAAGGTGCTGCACGTGCGGGATTTGATTACATACGAAGCCGAAACCGCCAAAGGGTTGAAGAAGGCATTTCAGGATTCGGTGAGCGATTATCTCGAAACGTGCGAGGCGGAAGGAATCGAGCCGAACAAGCCTTACAGCGGTTCGTTCAACGTGCGGCCGGGTGCGGACCTTCATGAGAAACTCGCCCGCATGGCGTCCTTGAGGGGCCGCAGCATGAACGCCCTCGTGAAAGAGGCGCTCTCGGATTTCGTCTCGAAAGCGGATGGAGCGTAAGGGCGGGATATACCGCAAAAAACCTGGCTCCGGCGGTAGGATTCGAACCTACAACCCATCGGTTAACAGCCGATTGCTCTGCCGTTGAGCTACGCCGGAGTGAGAGGCGTTTCGCTTGAGTCGGCATTCTAGCGGAATCGGCGCCGGCTCCCAAGCGTAAGGGGTTTATAGGGAAGCGGGCGCGGGCTTGTCAAGACGCCTCGGGTCAGCGCCTTTCCGCAAACTCGTGCTCTTCGTCGGCCAGCGCACGCCGGATCGCTTCGGCCAGACCGCGCGGGCGGATGCCGAACATCCCGAAAGCCGACGTATCGCTCACGGTCGTCTCGTTGCGGAGGCTTTCGACGAGTTTGCGCCCGACCCTGGCGTATAAGGGGGTAACCAGCGCGAGCCACAGGCTCGACAGGCGGGGGGTGAGCACCGGAACGGCGATCATCACTCGATGCAGTCCCCGCTGACGGGCGTATTCCGCCATGATGTCCCCGTAGGAGGCGCGGTCGGCTCCCCCGATTTCCAGGATGAGGCTTCGCCCCGGGGGAGTGTCGAGAGCGGCGATGAGGTAGTCGATGACGTCTTCGACGGCGATCGGCTGGGCAAGCGTGCGAACCCAGCGAGGCGTCACCATGACGGGCAGCCTCTCCACCAGCGCCCGGATCATCTCGAACGAGAGACTTCCCGAGCCGATGATGATCGAGGCCCTCAGTTCAATCGTCTGTACGCCGGATTCGCGGAGAATCCGGCCCACCTCCTGCCTGCTCGCAAGGTGGTCGGACAACGCATCCTCGTTTCCGAGCCCGCCCAGATAGACGATGCGCTCGACCCCTGCGGCCCGGGCCGCGGATGCGAACCCCTTGGCCGCCTCGCGGTCTTCCCGGGTGAAGTCTCCGCCGGACGCCATCGAATGGACCAGGTAGTAGGCGGTGGATATGCCGCGCATGGCCGCGTTGAGCGTTTCCGGCCTCAAGAGGTCGCCGCGCACCACCTCGGTCCCCGGCGCGACCTGTGGTTCGAGGGCTTCCGGGCGGCGCGCGAGGCATCGAAGCTCGCAAGACTCGGCTTCGAGCCGGCGGCGTAACCGACCCCCGATGTATCCGGTCGCGCCGGTCAACAGGATTTTATTGTGGTTGTCGGTCAACGGTAGACCCCCCGTCTGGTTTTTTCGAAACGGCGGCAGGTCGCGGCGGTATCCACGCGGGATGAGCGGAAGCCCGAGGGCTTCGGAGAGAGTGGCATTGGAGAAGTTGCGCCGGAGAGGTCGACGAACTTCAGCGGGAAGCGAAGGAGCCGCTTCGTTTCGGTATCTGGAGAGGTTACAGGGTCATCGAACATGGGAAACTCCCCTGTCTGTAGCGGTGCGACTCCGAAACCCCGTGGGGACGGGGAGTCAGAGCCCAAGTCTAAAGAAATTGCCCGCCCGGGGGAAGAAAAATGATCCGTCGCGGTTCATGCGGCGAGACGCCAGGATCTCCAGTGAATCGTTGGATTCGTGAGGCGTTCAGGGTGTGGAGCAGAGGAGGCGGCCATACGCTAGTCGAGCAGCACCCTCGGCAGCCACATGGCGATTTCGGGGAAGACGATGACCAGCCCCAGCCCGATGAGCTGGAGAATCACGAAGGGGATGATCCCTCGGTATATCTGCTGGAGGCGCACCTGTGGCGGCGCGACGCCCTTCATATAGAACAACGCGAAGCCGAACGGCGGCGTGAGGAACGACGTCTGCAGGTTGACCGCCATCAGGATCGAGAACCAGTAGATGACCTCGCTCTTGGGCAGGTGGTCGCCGAAATCCAGCTCGGCGAGGATCGGCGCGAACACGGGCAGCACGATGAGCGTGATCTCGATCCAGTCGAAGAAGAACCCGAGGAAGAACACCACCGCCATCAGGATCATCAGGATCCACCAGGGGTTGGTCCCCACGGAGTAAATCACGTCCTGGATGAAGTCGTCGCCGCCGAGCGAGCGGAAGACGTAGGAGAAGGCGGTCGCCCCGACGAAAATGAAGAACAGCATCGCGTTGGTGAGCGAGGTGCGCTCGACCACGTCTTTGAGAACCGACCAGGTCAACTGCCGGTTGACGATGGCGAGAAAAGTCGCTCCGGCCGCGCCGACGCCGGCCGCCTCGGTGGGCGTCGCCCAGCCGGCGACTATCGACCCCAGGACAAGGACGATCAGGAACACCGCCGGCACCAGGCCCTTGAGCAGCAGCAGGGCCAGTTCACCCGATGTCTGCGGGCCCATCTCCTTGGGCAGGCGCGGCGCCAGTTCGGGTCTGAGGGCGCATCTCGTGAAGATGTAGAGGAAGTAAAGCCCCGACAGTATCAGGCCGGGGAAGATGGCCGCGACGAACAGGGTGCCCACCGAGCGCCCGAGGAGGTCGGCCATGATGACCAGCATGATGCTGGGCGGTATCAGGATCCCGAGCGTGCCCGAGGCGGCGATGGTGCCGGTTGCGAGCTCCAGGTTGTACTCGCGCTCGACCATGACCGGCAGCGCCATCAGGCTGATCATCACCACCGAAGCGCCGATGATGCCGGTCGTCGCCGCGAGGATGGTCCCCATGACCGTAACGGCGAGCGCGAGCCCGCCCGGCGTGCGCCGCAGCACCACCTGGAGGCAGTAGAGCAGATTGGCGGCGACGCCTGAGCGTTCCAGCATCGTCCCCATGAAGATGAACATCGGGATCGCCACGAGAACGAGGTTGTCGGCGAAACCCCAGATGCGGAGGACGAGGTTGAAGAACTCGACCTGGGAGAAGACCTCGAAATACATGCCGATGAAGCCGAAGGCGAGGCCCACGCCGCCGAGAACGAACCCGACCGGGAAGCCGGAGAACAGGAGAATCGCCAGCGTGATGAACATGCAGGCCGGCAGGTAGTCCTCGATATAGAACATGCGCAGGCGTCCCTAGTTCTGCCCGATCCGGTCGATCGGTTCGCTCGCGCGTTCTTCCTTCCGGGGGAGGAGTTCGCGGAGGTCCGCCGGGCCGAACAACTCGATGATCTTGCGCAGCAGAACGGTGATTCCAGAGAGAAGAAGGACGAAGAGCCCTATCGGCAGACCCGCCTTGATCGCCCAGCGGTAGGGGAGGCCGGTCGCGGAGTCTGAGGCCTCGCCGACGGCCCAGGACCTTTCGACGAAATCCTCGGCGAAATAGGTGACGATCAGGCAGTAGGGGATCACGAAGATGATGCAGCCGATGAGCTCGACCCAGTCCCTGGCGCGCGTGCTCAACCGCTCACGGAGCAGATCGATACGCACGTGGGCGTCCTCGATATAGGTGAAGCCGATGCAAAGCAGAAACAGGACCGCGTGGAGGTGCCACTCGGCTTCCTGCAGCTTGGTCGATCCCAGCACCAGGAAGCGCCGGGTCACGACGTCGAAGATGATGACGACCATCAGCGGAATCGAGAGCCAAGCGCTGATCTTTCCGACGCCAGTCACGATTCGGGCCAGAAACTCTTGGATTCGAAAAAGTTGCCGCATCAATGGGTTTCCCGGCGCAGCATACGCGAAAAAGGCGCCGGAACCGTGACCGTTACGGTTCCGGCGCCCGTGGGTTTTTCAAGCGAGACGGCTGAGCGCCGTCACATGGGTATTACCTTAAGTATCCGAGGTCCTTCCATACCGCGTATTCCTTGCGGAACGCGCTGTAGGATTCCCATACCTTCTTGAAGTTCGCGTCGCGCGCGGCGTCGGCAGCGGCGACTTCGGCCCATTTCTTCTCCAGCGTGTCCAGGATGGACTGGGGCCAGCGATGAATCGTCACGCCCTTCTTCTTGAGTTCGACCAGAGCCTTGCCCTGAATGGCCTCACCCTCGGCGAGCCCCTGGCGGAACGCGTCGCCGCACGACACCTCAATCTGCGCCCGCTGGGTATCGTTGAGCGCATCCCACTTCTTTCTGTTCAGCAACAGTTCGAAGACCGTCGACTGCTGGTGCCAGCCGGGGAAGTAGTAGTGCTTCGCCACCTGGTAGAAGCCGAGGTTCAGGTCGATCGCCGGCATCGAGTATTCCGTCGCGTCGATCGAGCCGCGCTCGAGCGCCGGGAAGATGTCGCCGCCCGCGATGAGCTGGGTCGATACGCCCACCTTCTCCATCACCTTGGCGCCCAGGCCGAAGAAGCGCATCTTGAGGCCCTTCAGGTCATCGATGCTCTTGATCTCCTTGCGGAACCAGCCCGACGCTTCGGGCGCGATGACGCCGCAGGGCAGCGATTTCAGGCCATGCTTCTTGTAGATTGCATCCCAGAGCTCTATGCCGCCGCCGTAGAAAATCCAGCCCATATATTCGCCTGCCCTGGGTCCGAAGGGAACGGCGGCGAACATGGCGAGCGCCGGCTCCTTGCCGTACCAGTAGCCGGGCGTCGACCAGCACGCATCCACCGAACCCTTCGCAACGGCGTCGAAGCACTCCTTGGCCGGGATCAGCGCGTTGGGCTCGAAGAACCTGATTTTGATGTTGCCGCCCGAAACCTTGTCCAGACGGTCGACCATTTCTTTGCCCATCGAGCCGAGCTGGGTCAGTTTGCTCGGGAACCAACTCGCCATTTTCCAGCGTATGCGCTTCGCGGCGTCCGCTTCGCCGACACCCGACGCCACCAGGGCGACGCTCAGCGCAAAGATCATAAACCCGATCGTCGTAAGTTTCTTGATCGTCATCAGCAGTTCCCTCCTTTCGAGTTGGACGAATCTCAAATTTGGGCATCCTTCTCCCTCGCTGATAAGGAGCCCCCGTAACCTCCTGCGCTGTGATTTCTCTGGATAAGATTTGTTTTCCCTGATTCATTCTATCTTACGTCAGACCGGTGTCAAGGGGTTAAAATCGGGGGCAAGCCGGCTTTCGAAGTCCCCGGCGAAGCGTCAATTTTCCGGGTGAGGGGCTGTCGGGAAAGTCCCTCGATGTGGGATAACCACCGTCATTCCGGCGAAAGCCGGAATCCATTTTATGATTTTTGCTTTCGTTTTCGCATTTAGCTCCGCCTCGCGGGAGGGAGCTGCGCGCCCGAATTCGGAACGGATGAGGCGGATATATATGGCGGTGCCCGTATCTTCCTAGGGCGGGAGAGAGTACGGCCGGGCGAAAGGCCAAAGACAAAGGCGAAAATGGATTCCGGCTTTCGCCGGAATGACGGCCAAAACCCGAGCCCGGGCGGCGCAGGCTCGCTTCTTGAAAACCAACCCCCCCTACCCCCCCTTGTCGGGGTTGTTGAAAAAGTCCGATAAAGGAGGGTTGGCGGTTGTAGGGACAACCCTCCGTGGTTGTCCTTCGTCAGGACAGGCACGGAGGCCTGTCCCTACGGCAAACAATTCGATGATCGGGATTCCCTCCCTCCTCGCGGAAGACTTTTTCAACAGGCCCTTGTCAGGGGGGTATGAAGAACCAAACCCCTTGTCGGCGGCCAGAAGAACCAAAACCCCGCTCCACCGGTGGAAGGTTTGCTTTTTTTACCCCCCTGACAAGGGGGGGTAGGGGGGGTTGCTCCTTTGAGGAGGGCTTTTTCAACAGCCCCCTCAAGGGGGAGTGGTCCTTCCTCTTTAGTCAGTCGCCTGTGACTCTCAAGGCGGGAATCAATTCACAAGGGAATGTCGATTGAGAAATCCATTCCCTGTTTGGAGGGGGGGCAACACCCCGGAAGGTGAGATTTACTTTGAAGATCGGGCCGGATTGGCGGCCGCGCAATTCGTCGAGGCTCCCTGAAACGTCAGAAGCCGTAGTAGCGCGGGTAGCCCTGCTTCTCCCAGAATCCGCCCAGGTCCTCGTTCGTGAAGAAGACGTAGCGCAGGAACTTCGCGCTCTTCCAGCCCACGTTCGTGGGCGAGGCGAGGCGCAGCGGCGCGCCGTGTTCCGGGGGCAGCGTCTCGCCGTTGTATTCATACGCGAGGACGTTCTGCGGGTGCATCGCCTGCTTGAGATCGAACGTCACGCTGTAGCGCTCGTGCCCGTTCGCCGTGGCGAGCATGTCGTCGCACAGGAAGAACACGTAGCGGCTCTCGGGTTTTAACTTGTGCATTTCGATGAAGCGCGCGAGGTGCACCCCCCGCCAGTGGCATATCGCGCTCCAGCCCTCGACGCAGATGTGCTCCACGGTCTGCTCGAGGACGGGCATCCCGCGAAGCTGCGCAAGCGTGTATTCCCGCACCCAGTGGCGCTTCATCATCTGACCGTTTCTGAGATGGGCCTCCCCAACGACGAGGCTCCACTCCTCGGGAGGGGTCTCGATGATCCGGGAGTTCGGCGTGACTACCGAGCCGTTGGGCCGCATCTGTTCGGGCTGGACGGCGCTTCGGGGGTAGGTGCGCGCCAGGCGGTGGTTGCTGTCCGTCATGAGACCCACCTTGTGGTTCAGGCGGTCGAACCAGCTCAGCACGGCCTGCACGCCGGGCTCTTCATTCAGGCGCGAGCAACCGGCCATGAAGGCGGAGGCGGCGGCAAGAAGCATCTTCATGAATCCGCGCCGGGAAGCTGTGGGTTTGTTCCCGCCGGAGACGTTTCGCTTTTCGCCTTTTTTCATTTGCGCTCTCCGGTGTTCTCCTCAGGCGGCGGCTTCAGCACCCTGATGACGATGGGCGCGATGATCGGGACGGCCAGGACGAGAGAGGTCGGATACAAGATGCAGGCCCACGTCAGAAACCCGAACTGGAAGCGCGTTATCCAGGCCATCGGCCCGCTCAGGAGATAAGCGGCGATCAAGGCCAGAGCGGCGTTGATGCAGACGACGCCCAATACCAGCCTGCCGGCGAAAAGCCTGCGCCTGGCCAGCCTGGTCGGCAATACGAATTCGGTTCGTTCTTCGGTGCCCATCCCTCAGCTTCCTGTTCTCGCCTTGCGCCAAAAATCCCCGACGCGCCGTCCGCGCATGAAACCAAACCGGACCAGGAGATAACCCGGCGCGCCGAACCAAAGGCCCTGAGCCTCACCGCCCAAGACCGCATTCATCATATCCGCAACGAGGTTTCCGAGCCAGAAGGCGAGCACGAGGATCGCCGCCTCCTCGGCGGCGCGCCCGAGTTTTCGGGCGAATTGCCGTTGCCTGGCCCGAAAGGCGTCGCGCTCCGCCTTGATCCCGACGATCATGGGCGCGAGTCCTCGCCGCCATCCGTGGGATATCACCATCAGGAAATGGCCGATCATGAAGACGACCAGGAACAGCATCACCAGAAAATGCAGGAACCGGCTCGACTGGTAGCCCCCCAAAAGCCGGGTCAGCCAACCGAGCTGGACGGGCTTCAAAATGGCGAGGCCCGTCAGGACGGTGAGCACACCGGCCAGTATGACGACGTTGTACGCAAGTTTTTGAATGGGGTTGAATTTCCCCTCTCCGGGGGGATGATGGAAGGTTTTTATCGGATGAAGCAGCATCTCTTTCGCGCCGGAGAAATCCGCCCGCGTGATGCGGTAGTGCCTCCCTTCTTCCGTCAACAGGAGCAGGAGCAGGAAGATCAGCCCGTTGATGGTGTAGGGCCACATGAGGGCGAAGTGCCAGCGCAGCGCGCCCGCGAGCCACTCGCCGATGCCGAAGGTTTTCGTGAGGCCCTGGACGAAAACCCTGTAGTCTGCGCCCAGGTTGATGGCGCGCGGGTCGGCTTGGGTTTCCGATCCCCGCAGCGCTTCGTAGACGGCTTCGGGGTTGGGCCTGTCCGGCCCGAAGGCGGGGTACGCCCACCATATCTGAAACCCGCTCGCCATCATCAGGAGCAGGAGGGGCACGTTCAGCCAGTGGGTGATTCTAAGCAATGACGAATATGGATATACGGGAGCGTTCTCCGGTTGCGACGTTTCTTCTGTTTCCATCATTTTTCGGCGAGCAGCTTCATGATCATCGCCTCGGTGCGCTGGTGGTTGCCCTCGCCGATCGTCTTGAAGCGCACGATCCCTTTCTTGTCGATCAGGTATTTCGTCGGCCAGAAGCGATTCTGAAAGGCGTCCCAGTTGGTGAAGTCGTTGTCCAGCACGACGCGGTATTTGATGCCGAGCTTGGCCATGGCTTCTTTCACGTTTTCTTTTTTCCTGTCGAAGTTGAACTCGGGCGCGTGGTTTCCGATGATGACCAGCCCCTTGTCTTCATAGCGCTCGTGCCACGAACGCAGCGTGGGGATCTCCCGCACGCAATTGATTCAGGCGAACGTCCACATGTCGAGGAGAACGACCTTGCCGCGCAGATCGGCGAGCTTCACGGGCTCTCCGCCAATCCAGGGCCCGCCCTTGAGTTCGGGCGCTTGCGCGCCGGGCCCGAGTCCCGATGCGCCCGCCTGGTAGAACGTCCAGAACACGGCGAGAGCGGCGATGGCGATGATGCAGATGAGTGTTCGCTTCATGGGGGTCTCCTAGGCAAAAGACGGCGTGTGAACACTTTAGGAGAAGGTTTGAGCGGATGCAAATACTTCTATACGATGAGTCGGGTGCCTATGCCGCCCTGCAGTCCAGGTTTCCGTAAAGTTTTATCCATTCGGGTGGAGAAGAACGTGAAATATTACAATTTCGAGGAGATGGAAGCGCACGATACCGGCGAGAGGATTCAGCGCGTGGTGGCGGGCGAGAAGCTGACCGTGCTTCGCCAGACGATTCACGCCGGCGTGGATATGTACAATCCCCATTCGCACCCCAACGAGCAGATGACGATCGTGCTCGAAGGCACGGCGAGGTTCGCGTGCGGCGGGAAAGAGGTGGTCCTCGGGCCGGGCGGCGTCGTGGTTTTTCCGCCGAACCAGGAGCACTCCACGCGCAACGCGGGCGACGGGCCGCTCGTTCTGGAGGAGATCTTCACCCCCGGCGTCGAGAAGCTGAACGAACTCGCGCCTAAAGACTGAAAGAGCCGGAGAGAAGCATGAGCCGTCTGACGATTTCAGGACTCAGGAAAAGCTTTGACGACGTTTGCGCGATCGACAACCTCTCCCTGGCGCTCGAAGACCGGGAGTTCATGGTGCTCGTCGGCCCCACGGGTTGCGGCAAATCGACGCTCTTGCGCCTCGTCGCCGGCGTGGAGGATGAAGACGGCGGCCACATTTATCTCGACGGCGTGCGGCTGAACGGCATTCCGCCCGGGCGGCGCGGGGTGCAGCTCGTGTTCCAGAGCTACGCCCTCTGGCCGCACATGAAGGTTTTCGACGAGAAGAAATACTCGAACCTGGGCTTCGCGCTCAAAATCCGCCGCTGGCTGCCGGGCATCCTGAACGAGCGCGCCCAGGACGTGATGCGGCGTCTGGGGATCAGCAAAAAATGGTCCCGCCGCCGACCGGACAGCCTGAGCGCGGGCCAGCAGCAAAAAGTCGCCATCGGCCGCGCCATCGCCATACCCCCCCGGGTTTTTCTCCTGGATGAACCCCTGGCGAACATCGATCCGGTCGCGAGGCTCGAGGTCCGGAAAGAACTGAGGAGGGTGCACGACGAGATCGGGGCGATCAGCCTGCTCGTGACGCACGATTTAACGGATGCGTTTCAGATCGCCGACAGGATCGCCGTGATGCGCGACGGCGTGATCGTCCAGGTCGACACGCCGGAGAACCTCATCAACCATCCGGTGGACGCTTTCGTTGAGAGTTTCTTCACGAGCGTGCACCATGAAAGACTGCTGCGGGAGTTCCGGGCGAGGCGCAAAGCCGGAAAGACGGAGCCGACTCCGGATTCACCCTGACTCGGGATTGGTTAGAAAATCCCGCCACGCCGCCCAGTAGGGCGCACCCCCCGTGTAATACGTGTCGTTGTGGCCCGCCCCCTTGATGGTGAAAAACCGCTTGTGCGGCGAGCCGGCCAATTCGTAGAGCCGTCTCCCTTGATCGAAGGGGACGATACCGTCCTTATCGCCGTGCAGGACGAACAGGGGGGTCTCCACTTTCGGGATCATGGCCGCGCTGTCGAATTTGGAAGAGATGAGCCAGCCCACCGGCAGGAAGGGGAACATCTTCTTCCCCATGGCGAGGGTGCTCTCGAAGGGGCTTTCGAGAATCAGGCCGCGCGCTTTCTTTCCTTCCGCGGCGAGCTTCACCACCACGGCCCCGCCCAGCGAGCGGCCGAAGAGAAAAATGCGCTCGTGCGGCACGCGCTCGGCGAGCCAGGCGTACGCGGCCCTGCCGTCGGCGTAGAGGCCCTCTTCGCCCGGCCTGCCCTCGCTCTTGCCGTAACCCCGGTAGTCGAAGATGAAGACCCCGGCGCCGAGTTCTTTTTGGATGAGCGCGATGTTCTCCGCGCGGTGGGAGAGGTTGCCCGCGTTGCCGTGCGCCCACAGGAGAACCGGGCCGTCCGGGTCTTTCGGCGCGACGTACCAGCCGTGCAGGCGCACGCCGTCTGCGGCGCTGAAGGAGACGTTCTCGTAAGCGACGCCGTAGTTTCGGGGCGTCACCTCGATTTCCCGGAAGGGGTGGTAGAGCAGGAAATTCTCTAATAGCCCGAACATTCCCACGACCAGCAAAGCGCCTGCGCCGAGGAGCAGGTAGCGGTGGAGTTTTTGCGAGATTCGCAGCGGACCATTCTCATCGAGGGGTTTGGGCGAGTTCCCGGTGGGCGGTCTTGATGCAGAGGTTCTGGATCGTCGTGACGCCCGCATCTTCCAGACGGCGCGCGGAGGCGGGATTTGAGATGCCCTTTTGCATCCAGAACGCGCGCGGGCGCTTCTCTATCGCCTCATCCACCAGGGCGGGTATCTCCTCCGAACGCCTGAAGACGTTCACGATGTCGACGCGCCCGGCGACCTCGCTCAGGCTCGGGTAGGCCTTCTCCCCGAGGGCGGATTCGATTCTGGGATTTATCGGGATGACCCGGTAGCCCGCCTCCTGCATATAGGCGGCGATCCGGTGGCTCGTTCGCGAAGGGTCGTCCGAGAGGCCGACCACGGCGATGGTCTCGGCCTCAGCGAGCAAGCAGGCAATTGTCTGATCCTCGGGATTCATTCCGTGCGTCTCCCTGGTTTTTCGGCATGATACCACAGCTTATTGCGAGCGCATGAGGCGCCCGCGGGGAAGGGGCGGCTTGCCCTTTATGAAGACGAGGGTGTAAATCATCGGGGAGGGAAGAGGACGCGCCTCTCCCTGATTTCATCTTGAGATATTTTCTCTTATCTGTGAGGGCATGAGATGGCGGATGCGGCGGTTGTCGAGATATTTCACGAATACCACTGACCCTGGGCGTACATGGCCGCGGCGCGGCTGGACAAGGTGATGCCCGAGTTCGAAGGCAGGCTGCATCTCAAATGGCGCGCGTTCCCGCTGGAGGTCATCAACGACCGCCCGGCGCCGCGCTACATCGTGGACCAGGAATGGCCCCTGATAGCCGTTCAGGAGCCGCTCTCCCCGTGCAGAAGCTGGCCGCACGAGGAATACCTGCGCACCACCATACGCGCCTTTCAGGCCTACGCGAGCGCCTATGCGCAAGACCCGGAGAAAGCGCGCGTCTACGACCTCGATATCAGGCGAGGGTTTTTCTACGATGGACGCCGCGTGGATGAGGACGAGGTGCTTTGCGGGATGGCCGAAGAAGCGGGCCTCGACGGCTCGAAAGTGGGCGCGGACCTGGAATCGGGCGCATACGCGGAGGGCGTGATGGTCGACTATCGAGAAGCCATGCGCCTGAGGGACGAAGAGGGCATGCCGATGACGAGCCCCACCCTCATCTTCCCGAGCGGAGAGGCCGTCTTCAACCCCTACGCGTCGGACAAGACGATAGAGGACGGCAAGCTCACCGAAGTCCACGCCCCGCCCGCCTACGGGGAGGCGGTCTACGAGGGTTACCGCGAGATTCTGGCGAGAGCGGCGGGGTGAGGGGGGAGCGCGCCGAATGACTACTTTGCCCAGGCGTCTATTAACACTTTCACCGCGTTTGTAATATCACTTTCACCGCATCTCTGGTGATGGTTTCCCCACTATCGTGAGTGCGGTTCATGATTGGTGAAGGGAGCACCTCGGATTACTTGGGGCGCAGAAGGCTTCGTCCCGTGAAAGACTCGAAACCACCATCGATGAGGAGCGATATGAACTACCGTATTCTGGGCAGGACGGGGCTTGAGGTGAGCGAGATCGGCCTCGGCACTTCGCACAATTTCATGCACATGGCGAAGAGCGAGCCCGCCCGGTGCGTCGGGATCGTCCGGGAATGCCTGGATTGCGGGATCAATTTCTTCGACACAGCACCCATCTACGGGGAATCCGAGCGGGTGATCGGAGATGCGCTGGCCGGGAGCCGGGATGAGATCGTCCTGGCGACCAAGGTGTGGGAGTCGAGCGCATCGGCGGCCCGCGCGAGCATCGAGCGTTCCTTCAGACGCCTGCGGACGGACGTGATAGACCTCCTGCAGATTCACAACATGGCGGGCTGGCGCGAGGTGACGCCCGTGATGCAGGAATTTCAAGAAGAGGGGAGAATCCGCCATCTGGGAATCACCGACAGGCGACCGGAGAATTACCCCGAACTCATCGAAGCCATGAAGACGGGGGCGTACGACGCTATCCAGATCCCCTACTATCTGGGCGAGGTGACGTGCCGCGAGGAGGTTCTGCCCCTGGCGCGGGAGATGGGCCTGGGCGTGATCGTCATGCGGCCTTTCAGTCACTTAGAATCCGGCCTGCTTGGTTCCAGGGGCAGTATCGCCCGCATGCCGGAACTGAAAGCCCATCATTCGGGGACGCCGGGGCAGGCGCTCCTGAAATACCTGCTGGCGGACGAAAGAGTCTCCAGCGTCATTCCCGCCACAGGCAGGGCGGGCCGCATGAGCGAGAACGCGGCGGCGTCGGGCAGCGGTGCGCTTCCCCCTGAAATCCGCGCGCGCCTCGAAGCGCTCGTGGGTTGAATCGATATCTATCGGGGTTGTTGAAAAAGTTCCTTCTCTCTCGGCATCGATTACCGCTGGCGCGGCTGCGGATTTCTCCCTTGAACACATTGCCAACCCGACGAGAGAGAAGAGAATCACTCCCCCTTGAGGGGGAGTCGAAGAGCTGAGGGCGTAAGCCCGAAAGCGATTCGGTGGGGGGATAATTCGGAATGGCGATAAAACGCATTTTACCCCCCACCGATTCAGCCTTCGCAAAAACCGCTCGGCTTCATCGTCTGGCTTTCCCCTCGGGAAGCCAGACCCTCAAGGGGGGAGTGAACTGCAAAAACGTGCGCTCAACCAAAGTCGCTCTACAAGGGCTTTGTCAACAACCCCCTATCGCCCGGATTTGCGTGTAAGACTCGGGAGGTATCGACCGGTCTGCTCGCTGTATTTCTCGTAAACGGCGCCGTGAAGGTTCCGAAGATGCGGCTCCTCGACGTGGCGCACCTGCAACTCGATGCCCATCCAGGCCGTGGCGAGGTAAATCAGCATGTATATGTGCGGGAACAACACCAGCATGCCGGCGCAGAACAGGAACACGCCGCTGTAGATCGGGTTCCTGACGAGGGCGTAGAGGCCACCCGTCACCAAATCGGTTTTCTCGGCCTGGTCGACGCCGAACCTCCACGCGGTTCCCATCTGGTATTGCGCAATCACCATGACCGTGATTCCGGCAAGCGAAATAGTCGCGCCGAGCGATCTCCCCGGCTCGCCGGGATCGATTTGCGGACGAAGCTCTCCGGCGGCGTCGAGCAGGGAGATGAGGAACGTAGCTGCGAATGACGCGAGGATAAGGATGCTCGTATACTTGGCGATTCTCGGAGAGTTTCGCTTCAGCGTCCGTATGCCGAGATCGCCGGTGGCCAGGTAGTGAAGAGCGATTTTACCGCCCACGGCGAACACCACGAAGGCGAGATAGAGCGTCAGCGCGTTGACGCCGATCATACAGGCTCCCGGTTTTTTGCGGTCATTCCACCAGGTGGAACATGAGCGAGCGAACGCCTTCTTTCCGCCTCATCGACACGCCCGAAGGGGGGCTTTTGAAGAGGCCCGCTATGCGTCCGGCGGCGGCGTGAGGAGCCCGTAGCGGACAGGCCCCTGTGCCTGTCCGAGGCCTCCGTGCCTGTCCTGATGGCTGCTAGGATGCCGTGGAGATGGCCCCTATCTCGTTATCCACGATGACGGGCGAGGTGAAGTACTCGACCGTGGGCTCGACGCCCAAACGCTCGCGCAGCCCGGCGCGCCAGGCGTCGTCGTAGAGCCGCTCGGCGTCTTCGCGCGACTCGAACAGATAGACCCCGCCCCCGGTGCGCACGTCGTCCGAGACCAGATAGTATTTGCGCACCAGGCCCGGCACGTCGCGGTAGAGAGGGGCCGAGTGCTCGAAGGCCGCGGCCATATCTTCTTGCGTTTTTCCCTCGGGAAGCGCGAAGCGAACGATTGCGGTGACGGCCATGAAGCGTCCTCCCTATGCGGTCGAAGCGGCCCTGGCTTCGTTGTCGACGATGACGGGCGAGTCGAAGTACCGGACGTCGGGCTCGACGCCCATGCGCTCGCGCAGCCGGGCGCGCCACACCTCGTCGTGGACCCGCTCGGCGTCGGCGCGCGTCTCGAAGATATAGACCCCGCCACCCGTCCGACGGTCCTCGGACAGCAGGTAGTATTTGCGCAATAGGCCGGGCACGTCGCGGTAGAGAGTCGTCGAACTCTCGAAACCGGCAACCAGCTCCTCCTCGGTCTTTCCTTCGGGAAGCGCGAAATTGACAACTGCGGTAACGGCCATGAAAGGTCCTCCTTGAGTGGTGGATTCACTTGGAATTATAGCACGAACGGGAAGCAAGTTGGCGTGGATGGGTTTGTCAGTCGCATTTTCAGTGGGAACGACTATCGAGGTTGATGGACACTCGAGCGGAAATCTCGATTGTCGTCTTGCGCTGGAATCATCCGTCAGGCTCAAGAAAAAATTTATGACTCCAGCATCTTCATCATTCTTCCAGCCCGAAGGCGTCCATGACTTCGAAGGCCCCCAGCATGCGCCGCGTCGAATGGCCTACCTCAAGGGCGATGACCAGCTTCCAGTTAAAAGCCCAGCCATTTTTCCGCGCCAGCGCCCGCGCGGCGTAGAAGACATTCTCGCCCCGATGGAAGCGGTTCACGCCCTGCCGGGCTGCCGCCGGGGCACGGCTGAGGAGGCGCGATCCTGTATCTTCCGATCCGATGTAGATGGTCACGGGCAGGCGCAGATATCGCTTGAGCGATGGGCGCGCTTCCGGAAACCACGCGGGGAATCCGCCGAAGCCGTAAGGGATGGCCTCTTTGAGCGAGGGCCAGACGTGGCTTGATGGATTGGCGATGACGAATCTGCGGACGCCAGGCGGGGGCGCATAGGCGGCGACGCGCGATAGGAATTGCGCGCCTGCGGAATGGCCGAACAAAAAGACGGGCATCGCTTCGCCGTCTTCCCGCGCAAGCGCCCATCTCACCAAGCCAGCCACAAGGGAAACCGTCCAGTCATCGGGCGACTGCGGAATCTGACGGAGGGCAATGCCGCCCCTCTGATATTGCCAGTTCCTGAAACGATCGCGCTCAAAGCGAGGCGCGAAAACGATCAGGCAGACGCGCCCGGCAAAGGGGCGCGCCCAACTGCGATAGTCAGCGGCATTTCGATTTGCCCCGTGAAAGATGAACAACAAGCCCCGGGGCTTGCAGCCTTCGGGCCGATGCGTGAAGACGGCCAGCCTGATTCCGCGTATTACAGCGGTCAGCCTGCCGTCGCCGGGGGCCGCCTGGTCTGGCGTCACCATCGGGGTGCCGGCGGGTGGGATGCTCGCCGTATCCCCGCCGCAGCCCCAGAATGCGAATGCAAAAACGAGCATGGATGCGAATGCCTTCAGCCGTAGATTCCGCAGTTTCTTTCTCCTGGTTTCCGTGGGCTTCGAATCGCTTCAGTTGCTCGCGCAGCAGCCGTTTCACGTCTTCGCGCCGGATGTTCGAGATATAATTGCAGCGCCTCTCCTTGCCGAAAGTCGTGACGATCAAATTTTGTTGGGTTTAACCGCCAGGACCAATCTTCCAGCTCAGCGCGCCAATGTCTTTCAGAAAAGCGCCAATGCGCGGGCTCCAAAGAGACTGCCCCTCACCCCTGTACAGCCTGTGTCCGTCCTCGGCGTACAAAAGCGGCCCGAACCACTCCAGACGCACCGGCGCACCGCCTTTGGCATAGGCGGCAAAAGCTCGTTTGACCAGATCGGGCCAGAAGAAATGGTCGGTCGTGGAATAGAGCCAAAGCGCAGGGATACGCGCCGTCTTGCCGAACTCGGCGAAAGCGTTGACGAAACCGAATTCATCGCAATTGTATTCATCAGGATGCCGGTTCCCACCACGTCCGCCCGCGAAATTGACGACACCGATGAGTCCGGCGGGTGGCCGCGACGCGAGAGCCAGTACCGCGAACCCACCTCCTGATTGGCCGGCGGCGATTATGGTCGAACCATCGATATCCTGTTGGCTTCTTAGTACCTTAATGACTGCGGCGTAGTCCTTCGCCGAGGTTGTCCCAGCATAGAAATGCCGACAGCCCCACATGTTGTCCACGTAGTCTCCAGTGGAGGATGCCGCCCCACGTCGAGCAAAGACGACCGCCTTGTAACCACGCACCGCGAAATCCTCCGCGATTGTCTGGTACCTGATGAGTTTGACTCGCCTCTGGTTGCGCGAGTTCCCGTGTGAGATTACCGCGAGTGGAAACGGTCCTTTACCGGGAGGTGTGACGGTAAGCGTTTCGAGTTCGTGCCTTTCGCCATCGATTGAAACAGCCAGCTTCCCGTAGCGCACCCCGAGATTCCAAAGGGAGATGGAGGGGAGGACCCGGCCCGGTGTTTTATTGACCACGAAATTGCGTTCTTCGCGAGGCTTTGTAGGAGCCTCACGGACCTGACAACCTGACAACACAAGGATGGACAATACGACAACAAAAATTGCTGATTGCATATATTCTCGGAAAGAAGTGGTCGAGTATCGGCGTGAGTGATTGATTGTCTTCCCTCCTTTTCGCTTCACTCACCCAATCGGATACATCCGCGTGACGTGCAGCCTCGCCACGAGGCGCTTCTCGTTTTTCATCGCTTGCAGGTATTCGTCGAGGTCGTCGGGGTCCTTTCCGGTGATGCGGCGGTAGAGGTCGAGGTTTTTCGTGCCGTCGGGGTCTTCGACGAGTTCGGTCTCTCCTTCCGCGCAGAGGTAAGGATAAAAGCTGTCCTGCGGCATCACGCAAAGCGTGGCCCTGGGGTCGCGCTTGAGGTTTCTGGCCTTTATGCGGTTCCACGTCATCGAAATCTCGACGACGCCGTCTGCGTAATCGAACACGATGGGCGTGGGGTGCGATCTGCCGTCCTCGAGCAGGGTGCTCAGGACGCCGTAGTGCTGTTCGTTCAGGAAGGCCAGCGCCTCGTCGTGCGTCATGGGGGTTCTCCTTATGAGTCCGCATCTATCGCCGCCTCGACGAAGTCGTCGAACGCGGCGCAAAAAGCCTCGGGCGCATCCTGCATCGGAAAATGCCCGCAGGCGGGGATAACCGTTTTCACGCAATCCGGGATTCGCTCTTCGAACATCTCCCCGTATGCCATCGCCCCGGCGTCTCCCTCGCCCACGCAGACCCAGGTGGGGACGTGGATTTCACCCAGGCGATCCCTCATATCCGGCGTGTCGAGGATGGCGTCCACCGCCGCGGCGTAATCCTCAGGGGTGTTCTTGAGAAAGCGCTTTCTGAATTCTTCCGCGCTCGCTCCGTCGATGTAGTCCCGGGGCAGCGTCGCCCGCATCCCCTCGCTCGCAAGGGCCGCCTCGATTCCCTCATCGAGCGAGAGTTGCCGGAGGAGTTCGAATCGTCTCCTCATTTCTCCTTCGGGCGCGGCGGCGGATGAGGCGACGAGCATCAGGCTGTCGACCCTCTCGGGGTGCTCGAGGGCGAATAACAGGGCGGTCCGTCCGCCCATGCTGTGCCCCATGAGGTGGACCCTGTCGAGTCCCCAGAAGTTCAAGAGCGCGAGCAGGTCCCCGGCCAGAGTCTCGACCCCGAAGGGCCCCTGGCGCTTGCTCGACCCCCCGTGGCCGCGGTGATCGTACGCGAAAGTCTGAAAGCGCCCGGCGAGCGCATCCATCACCGGCTCCCAGGTATAGATGGAGTTGGCGAATCCGTGCATCGCGACCAGGGGCGCGCCGCCTCCATTCACGGTATATGTGAGGTTCACGCCGTTCACCGTCGCCACCGGCATTGTCCGCTCCTCCGGTTGAGAGAAATACGCCTTTCGCCTTTGCCGAACCGCTAGAATACCCTATTATGCGGTTTTTCGCAGAACGGCTCATCCGCTCGGCTCATTGACGGGAATTCGCGCATGGACGGGAAAAAGTGATGAGTTGAATTAGCGCATTTACTCACTTAAATGAGGCGCATCTTCATCAAGACTACTTGATCAGAGCATACCAGTTTGCGGCGTGAATGTACGGCACTACCAGTCGGAACTATTGATCAAATCTACGGTGCTTGAGCCATAATCATGGTGCGCGCTCGAACTCGTGTCGTGCATGGCATGATAGTAACTGAAGTCCGAGTCTTTCTTTTTTTTCTTTTCGGCTTTCTCGGACTCATTTGGCTCAGATTTTTGAGGGTGATTACCTTGAAATGCGGAACAATTGGCTTCTTGAGCACTATCCGACACCTTGCATTCGGCCACTTCGAAATTCTTACGGTCAATTTTGTGTAGTGCTGAGAAAATCATGATTACGAATGCCACAAGTAACAAAATAGACAAAACAGACATGATGAATTTCCTTTGGCAGATAAATTTTCCAAGATAAAAATTTGTTTATGCAACTCCCTTTTTCCTGCCTCAAGATTTCTTAACTAAATTTATATGGCGATAATACCGGGTGTCAAAGGAATTCTTCGGCCAATAAGGACCCCACAATGGATTTCTCAACATTTAGAGGTTTAGAGATAGAGAAAATACCGGACTTGGTGTTTCGTGTCAGTTTCATTTCTGCACATGAGAAATACGCCTTTCGCCTTTGCCGAACCGCTAGAATACCCTATTATGCGGTTTTTCGCAGAACGGCTCATCCGCTCGGCTCATTGACGGGAATCAGCGCATGGACGGGAAAAAAGTGGCGGTCGTCCTCCTGAGCGGCGGCATGGACTCCGCCGTCGTTCTGGCCATCGCGAAAGGGGAGGGATTCGCCTGCGAGGCGCTCAGTTTCGACTATGGGCAGAGGCATCGCTGCGAACTGGAGGCCGCCCGGAAAGTGGCGAAGCAAATCGGCGCGTCCGGCCACACCGTCTTGTCCATCGACATGCGCCCCATCGGCGGGAGCGCGCTCACGGACGACATCGAAGTGCCCAAGGAGCGCGACGACATCGGGGAAGGCATACCGGTAACCTACGTTCCTGCGCGGAACACGATTTTCCTGAGCTATGCGCTTGCCCTGGCCGAGGTGAAGGGTGCTGACGACATCTTCATCGGGGTGAACGCGCTCGATTATTCGGGTTATCCCGACTGCCGCCCCGAATACATAGACGCCTACGCGCACATGGCGCGCCTGGCGACGAAATCCGGCGTGGGCGGCGCGCCGCTCGAGATTCATACGCCGCTCAGCGCGATGCGGAAGTCCGACATCGCGCGCAAGGGTCTGGAACTGGGGGTGGATTTTTCCCTCACCCACACCTGTTACGACCCGCTGGATGACGGGCGGCCCTGCGGTACGTGCGACGCCTGCATCCTGAGGCGCAAGGGGTTCGAGGAAATCGGGGAGCGCGACCCGCTCCCTTATCCCGCTGCCTGATGTTCGGAGGAATCGTGGAAGAGATACGAACGGACGTGCTGGTCGTCGGCGGAGGGCTGGCCGGAACGCTGGCCGCTCTGGCCGCGCGAGAGGAGGGGGCGGACGTCTGCATCGCCATGAAGGGCGAGGCCGGCCTGACGGGCAATTCCGCGCGCGCGGGCGGCGTTTTCGCAACGATTCTGGAGGGTTTCTCCCTGCCGGAAGATTCCGTGGAAACCATGGTGGCGGATAATTTCCGCAGCGGGTGGTTCATGTCCGACCCCGCGCTGGTGCGGGCGGTCGCGGCCGAGTCGGGCGCGGCGATAGAGCGTCTGCGTGATTACGTGGTTCCCTTTTTAGAGAAAAACGGGCGGATGACGCCCACGAAACTCCCCGGCCACACCTACCCCCGGGGAGCGCGCGTGCCGGGCGGAGGCCCCCGGATGATGATGGTGCTGGGCGCGCGGCTCGCGCAGTGCGGCGCGCGGGTGCTGGAGGATTTGTCCTTCATCGGGGTGCTGCGCGACGGCGGCGGCAGGGTCGTGGGCGCGGATTTTCAGGAAGAGGGGAGTGGAGCCCTTCTTCGGGCGCATGCGCGCGCCACGGTTCTCGCGATGGGCGGCTTGGGGGGGATGTTCCCCATCACCACGAACGCGCCGGGCGTCGCCGGCGTCGGCTACGGGGCGGCGCTCGACGCCGGGGCGCGGTTGCGGGACATGGAGTTCGTGCAGTTCACGCCGACGGCGATGGCCCATCCGCCGCAGCTCCGGGGCAGGAACTCGGGCGGCATGGCGCTTTCCTTTCCTGAAGTGCGGTTGCGGAACAGCCTGGACGAACGGTTCATGGCCCGCTATGCGCCGGATGATATGGAACACGCCAAGCGCGACGTTCTCTCCCGCGCGATGCACCGCGAGATCGTCGAGGGACGCGGAACGGAAAACGGCGGCCTGTATCTCGATTTGACCAAGGTGTCCTATGGCGGGCTGAGAGACGTGATGGGCGAGATCCTCGATGATTTCGAGGCGGCGGGTCTCGACGTGCGAAAGGAACCGATAGAAATCGCTCCCGCCGCGCACTCGTGCATGGGCGGCGCGCTCATCGACGCGTACGGGCGGACGGACGTGGAAGGCCTCTTCGCCGCCGGTGAGAACGGCGGCGGCCTGCACGGGGCGAATCGCCTGGCGAGCGGGGGCCTCACCGTGTGCGCCGTCATGGGCGACCGGGCGGGCCGGGCCGCGGCTCATGTGGAAGGAGAGGGCGGGCCGCCCGAAGAGAATGAAGGGGGCGCGCGGGGTGTTGATGAGGCGGGTGAAGCGCAGCTCGATAAAATCGAGAAAGGGATTCGAGACGTCATGTTCTCCGCAGGCGGCATCGAGCGGGCTTCAGATGCGTTGCAGGATGGAGCCCAGAGAATCGCCGCTCAAAAAGAGAGGATAGAGGCGATGACGCCCGCCGCTTCGCTCGTCTCGCGCCACGCGCAGGCGAGGCTCATGTGCCTGACGGCGGAGGCGATGCTGGGCGCGATGTCCATGCGCGCCGAAAGCCGGGGGGCGCATGCGAGATCGGATTTCCCCGAGCGGGACGATGAGAACTGGCTGGCGAATATCCACGTGTCGCTGGGGTCTGACGGAGCGCCGGTGCACGAGAAGGTTCCCATATCCGGTGAATTGCGCGAGGCGGCGGCGCGCCATGCGGGCGCCTGAGAGATGTGAGCGCAATTCCGGTTTGAAGTTGACACCATAACAGGCGCTGGAGGATAACCAAGGGATACACAATCACTTTCGAAGAGAATTCTTCTCAAGGCTCTGGAGGAGTTATGCAATACCCATTCACCGATGAACAACTGGCGCTGGCCGATCTCACCCGGGATTTCATGGAGCGTGAGGTCGCGCCCGTCGCCGCGGAGATGGACAGGCGGCCCGACCCCAAGGATTGCTACCCGGGCGAGCTCCTGAACAAGGCGTCGCAGGTCGGTCTCCGCACCATGGCGGTTCCCGAGGAGCATGGCGGCATCGGGGCCGACACGACGACCAAGGCCCTCTGCCTCTGGACGGGGGCGCAAATCGAGATCGGCGTCATCAAGTGCCTGAGCCAGTGCTGGAAGGTGTCGAACGCGATCTTCAAATGCGGTTCGGAGGCGGTGCTCGAGAAGTGGGGCAAGATGTTCGTGGAAGACGACGATTGCGTCGGCTCGTTCGTGATCACCGAACCGGATTATGGCTCGGACAACATCTACCGGCAGAGCGACCCCGCGCTGGGCCTCAAAACCTCGGCCGTCCGGGACGGTGATTATTTCGTGCTCAACGGGGCGAAACGCTTCACGTCGCTCACGAGTTGGGCGAAGATTCTGCTGGTCTTCGCGAGAACGAACCCCGACGTTCCGCTTCATCAGGGAACCACCTGCTTTCTCGTGCACGGCGACCAGGAGGGCGTCACCTACGGCAACGTGCACGACAAGCTCGGCTACAGGCTGTATCCCAACGCCGAGAGTTACTACGACAACGTGCGCGTCCACAAGGACGACATCCTGGGCGAGGTCGACAAGGGCTTTCAGACGTTCGCCACGGTGTTCCGGGGCAGCGCCGAGCTCCCGGCGTGCAACACGGGCATCGCGCGCGGCATCTACAACTTCTGCCTCCAGCACGCGAAAGAGCGCATCCAGGGCGGCAAGCCCATCATCGAGCACCAGACGATACAGCACATGCTCGCCGAGATGCTGATGAACATCGAGGTGGCCGAGCAGTTCATGTGGCGCATCTGCTGGGGCGTGGAGAACGACGAGAGCTACAACACGCGCTTCACGCGGTACGGCAAGGTGTTCAGCGATCAGGTGGCGCTCAAGACGATAGCCTTCGCCACGGACATTCTCGGCGGCATCGGCATCATGAAGGAGACGCCGACGGAGAAGATGATGCGCGACCTCCTCACCTTCCTGCACGGCGACGGGACGGACTCGATGACGCTGCTGCGCGCCGCCCAGACGCTGGACGAGCCCGCATAAGGGCGTCGCGAGGCCCTCATTCTCCGAATTTGGGGAGGGAAACGATGGATTTGATGCTCACCGACAAAGTAGCGATGATCTCCGGCGGCAGCCGGGGGCTCGGCTTCCATATCGCGAAGGACCTGGTGGGCGAGGGCTGCCACGTGGCGATCAGCGCGCGGGGCGAGGAGCGCCTGAACCAGGCCGTCGATGAGTTGAACGCGCTGGGCTGCGGACGCGCGGCGGGTTTGGCGGGCGACGTGACCCGGGATGGCGTACCCGATGCTTTTCTCAATCAGACGCTCGATGCGTTCGGCGGCGTCGACATCCTCGTGAACAACGTGGGCGGCAGCAATCCCAAGGCGTTTTTGGACATCACGGACGAGGAATGGCGCGAAGGGTTCGGCTTCAACCTCTATCACGCGGTGACGCTCTCGCGCCTCGTGATACCGGAGATGAAAAAAAGGGGCGGCGGCTCTATTCTAAACGTCGCCTCCATCTACGGACGCGAGTCGAGGGGCGCGATGACCTACAACGCCTCCAAGGCGGCGCTCATCAGCTTCTCCAAGGGGCTCGCCCAGCAGACGGCGCAAGACAACATTCGCGTGAACTCGATTGCGCCGGGCAGCATCATTTTCCCCGGCGGGGTCTGGGAGCGGCGGGTGAACGAGGCGCCCGACGGCCTGAAGGGCTTCGTCGACGCGGAGATGCCGCTGGGCCGGTTCGGCCGCCCCGAGGAACTCTCCGCCGTGGCCGTCTTCATGGTGAGCCCGAGGGCGAGCCTCGTGCACGGGGCCTGCTGGAACGTGGACGGCTCGCAGAGCCGCTCGAATATCTAAATCCTGCCGAGATTCACGACACTTTCCGGAGGGGTTCGCGCACGCGCGTGAGCCACTGCTGTTTCAGCGTGCTCTTGACGACGCGCGGGATGCTGAAGCCAATCGGTATCATCCTCGGCTCGACGAGGGGCTTGGATAATCCAGCCTCCTCGATGGGCAGTCCCACCACGTCGATCTTGTCCAAATCCGTCTCGCCGAAGCCCGTCACGCGGGCGGCTTCCAGGGTTCTCAGTTTCCCGGGCGAGAGTCCCGTGACCTCACAAGCCACGCGGTCGAGCGCCACCGGGTCGGCGCTGGCGATGATGAGGCCCACCTGCCGGGGAGTCCCCTGGGCCGGCCCCTGGCCCTCCATCGCGTAGACGGCGTCCAGAACGGAGAGCCTCGTCTTGAGCAATCGCGCCGTTTCGACGAGCATGAGCGGGAAATAATCCTCGAATGTCCCGGCCTTGAAATGCCACCACGCCTTTCTTTTGCCCGCCACGCAGCCGAAGAGGTTCTTGACCGCGCCCGTCATGTAGAGCTGGCAATGGGTCTTGAGCTTCGGCAGGTTGATGATCCCGTCCGCGTCCATCGCCTCTTTCGCCATGGTGAGGTGCGCATAAACGACGCCTTCGGGATTGGGAACCTTCACCCCTTTCCGGAAGGAGACGAGGGGGAGCCCGAGTTCCTCGCATACGCTCGACAGGCCGGCTTGCTCGGCGCAAGAGGCGAGACTCCCCCAGGCGGGGCTGTCGCCCATGGAAAGCGTTCCGGGCGGCGTAGCCGAATTCTGGAGTTGCTCCGCCACCGCCCGGAGTATTTCGGGGTGGGTCGTGAGCGCGCTCTCAGGCGGTGCGCCTTTAAGGATGTTGGGTTTGAGCAGTATCTCGTCGGTTTCAGAGGCGAATTGCGCCGCGCCGCCCAGGGCTTCCAGAGCCTCGGCGACGGCGTCGCTCACGCGCTCCCGCTCATAGTCTTCGCAACGGACAATCGCTACGCGGCTCATGGATTTTTAACTCTCATTTTTGATGGCTTCTATTTTCTCGTCGCGCTCCGCTTCGAGCGCCTCGCGCTCGCTCCTGAATTTCTGGCGGAACGCGTTCAGCGCGTCTCTGGCCTCGGGTTCGAGTTGCGCCTCGACGGCTTCAATGGGAGCGCCGCCCGTCATTTTCATCAATTCCTGCTGGTGAAGGACGTCTTTTTCGGCGATTTTCCCCTCGTATACCTTTTTGATTCCCTCAATCTTGTCCCTTTGCTCAGGAGTGAGTTTTTCCAGTTCCTGGCGCGCTTGCTCGCCGATGGCGGAAGTTTTCTCCATCGCAATTTCCAGGGCGCTCTTCATCATGACCCTCCACGGCAGTGTAAAGTTTTATGCTCGAAGGCATTCTAGGTTGCGCGAAGAAGGGGGTCAACATCCGCGTCTTTGAGCGAGATTCAGGCGGGCGCCGCATTCTTCCGCGACGCGTAATGAGGGCCTAATGCGCCTGCTGAAAAAGCCCGAGGAGAGAGGAATCACTCCCCCCTTGAGGGGATTGTTGAAAAAGCCCTGATTCCGTGATTCGGCGTATGTAGCCGACCATGAAGGGATGAAACTTTACTCCTCCCTTGCAGAGTGCTAATCAACCACTCCCCCCTTGAGGGGGAGTCGATGAGCTAAGGGCGTAAGCCCGCAAGCGAATCGGTGGGGGGATAATTCGGGTGGCGATAAAACGCATTCCCCCCCACCGAATCGGCCTTCGCAAAAAACGCTCGGCCTCTTCGACTCCCCCTCAAGGGGGGAGTGAATCCACTTCCTGCTTCCCTAGCGATGACCCTCAAGGGGGAGTGATTTTCCTCTCTCGTCGGTTGCCTCAATTCCCGAAATCGCTTCCCGGGGGCTTTTCCAACAGCCCCGTAATGTGCAGGTTTTCAGGCGGATAGCGAAAACCACGGGCTGCTTATCTTGCGGGGACTCTCTGAAACGGAAATTTTGATATAAGAAGTCTTGATACGCCCACCTCTGGAGGAACCATGCGCGAGCCTACGTTTGATGATGTTCTCGAGGCGCAAAAACGGGTCGCCGACTACCTGCAGCCCACGCCTTTTCACGAGGTGCCGGTGCTCTCGGAACGCATCGGGTGCCGGTATTTCATGAAGTTCGAGTCCATGCAGCCCGTCGGCGCGTTCAAGGTGCGCGGCGGCGTGAATCTCGTCTCCAGGCTCGGGCCGGAGGAGAAGCAGGCGGGCCTCATCACGGCCTCGACCGGCAACCACGGCCAGTCCATCGCCTACGCCGCGCGGATCTTCGGGGTCAAAGCGCTGATAGCGGCCCCGAACGGGGCGAACGCGGATAAAATCTCGGCCATCGAGAGACTCGGTGCGGAAGTCGCGTTCGTGGGAAAGGATTTCGACGACGCCAGGGTGTGGTGCGAGGAGCAATGCGAAGCGCGCGGCATGCGCTACGTTCACTCGGCCAACGAGCCGCACCTCATCGCGGGCGTGGCGACCCAGACGCTCGAGATCATGGAGTCCGAGCCGGATATCGAAGTCGTCATCGTGCCCCTCGGCGGGGGAAGCGGGGTATGCGGCGCGGGCCTCGCCGCCAAACAAGTCAACCCCAAGGTCCACGTGGTGGGAGTCCAGGCGGAAAAGGCTCCCGCCTTCTACAAGAGCTTCTACGCCGGGGAATTGCAGCCCCAGCCTTCGGCGGACACCTTCGCGGACGGACTCGCCACCCGGGTGCCCTTTGAACTGACGTTTTCGATGATCAGGCGATACGTGGATGAAATCGTGACCGTGAGCGAGGAGGAGATGTGCGACGCCATCCGCCTGCTTGTTTCGGACGTGCACGTCATCGCCGAGGGCGCGGGCGCCGCCCCGACGGCGGCCGCCATGAAGATGGACCTGAAGGGCAAGCGGGTCGCCGGAATCCTGAGCGGGCGCAACCTCACCAGCGAACACCTCGATATCATCCTCGGCGGCGGGACGCCTCGTCCGTGAAATACACCATCAAGAAAGAGGCCGCGCGAGCGCATGAAGCGGGAAGCGCGTATGTCGAGGTCGCGCTCAGCGTCCCGCAGCTAAAGCCTCTTACCTACCGGGCAAGCCATGAGCTAGCGGAGAGGCTGTCGCCCGGACTGCGCGTGCTGGTGCCGCTGGGCAGGCGGAAAGTGACGGGATACGTCGTCCACCCGCCGGGCATGAGCCCGCCCCCCGGGGTCGAGCCCGGTTCCATCAAACCCGTTCTGGAGATGCTTGACGATGAGCCGCTGCTCACGCCGGAACTTCTGGAACTCACCAGATGGGTGGCGGATTACTATTGTTGCGGCTGGGGGGAGGCGCTCAAATTCGCGCTGCCGTCCCACAGGGAGAAGAAAACGGTAGAGCGTTACCGCCTCAGTGAGAAAGGGCGGGTGGAGGCTGCATTCGAGGAAGGCGGCCTGGGCCTGCCCGGCCTCAAGCCCTCGGAGGCGAAGGGAAGCCACAAGGCGCGCATCCTGGTCGCGCTGCGAAAGAGTCCGAGAACCATCGGTTCTCTTGCGGCGTCGTTCGGGCGAGGGACGCGCCCGGAGATCGAACGTCTTCTCGATGCGGGCTTCGTGGAGAAATTCGTCGACGAGGTGGGTGGCTCGAAACAGCGGAAGGCCAAGTACGCGCGCCTTCTCAAGATGCCCCCGGAAGGTGAACTGGAGTCTCTGGCGAAACGCGCGAAGCGGCAGGCGGAAATCCTGGGCCTGTTGGATCAGGCGGCTGACGGGCGGATGCGGCTGGGGGAACTGGAAATCCTCTCGAAAGGCGCGCGCGCCGCCTGCGCCGCTTTGGAGAGAAAAGGGTGGGTCGAAGTAGTAGAATATCTCCTCCCGGATGCGGAGGATGTGAGCGAGCCGAGTCCAGGGGTCGGTGCACCCGCTATGGATCTTACGGATGAGCAGAAAGAATCGTTCGAACTGGTGAAGGAGGATATCGAGAAAAAGAATTTTTCGGTCACGCTTCTTCACGGCGTCACCGGAAGCGGGAAGACGGAAGTCTACATCCGGCTTGCGCAAGAAGCCCTCGAAAACGGGTTGGGCGCGTTGATTCTGGTGCCGGAAATCGGGCTGACCCCCCAGCTCCTGGGGCGCTTTCAGGAGCGCTTCGGGGGTTCGGTGGCCTGTCTGCACAGCGCCTATTCGGACAAAAAGCGCATCTCGGAATGGCGGCGCATCAAGAACGGGGAGGCGCCCATCGTCGTGGGGACGAGGTCCGCCGTCTTCGCCCCGGTCCCGAATCTCGGGATGATTGCGGTGGATGAGGAGCACGACGGCTCCTACAAGCAAGAGGAATCCCCTCGCTACCACGCGCGGGATACGGGCATCGTGCGCGCCAGGAATCTGGGGGTTCCCGTCGTGCTGGGTTCGGCGACGCCGTCGATTGAAAGCTATACGAGCGCGAGAAGCGGCCGCTACCGCCTGCGCTCGCTGTCGGGTCGGCCCACCGGAGGGGCCTTGCCTCAGGTGCGCCTGGTGGATTTGAGAAAAGAGGCCGGCTCCGACCCCAGGACGCCCGAGCTTCTCACGCGCGATTTGGCGAAGGCCGTCGGCGAGCGTCTGGAGCGAGGCGAGCAGACGCTGTTGTTCCTGAACCGGCGCGGGTTCTCTTCGGTGATCCTGTGCCGCGATTGCGGCGAGGCGCTCCAGTGTCCTCACTGCTCCATCCCGCTCACGTTTCACCGCGAAGGCGGGGGCAGGGTGCAGTGCCACTGGTGCGATTACAGCGCGCATCCGCCCAACAGGTGCTCCTCCTGCAGGGGCGACAGGGTGGGGTACTTCGGCGTTGGAACCGAGCGCGTCGAGCAGGCCGTCAAGGCGCGATTCCCGGAGGCGCGCGTCCAGCGTCTGGATCGCGACACGGCCCGCCGGGCAGGCGCGTACGAGAGCATATTCGGCGCCATGCGAAGCGGGGAAATCGACATCCTCATCGGGACGCAGATGGTGGCGAAAGGCCATGATTTCCCGAAACTGACGCTCGTGGGCGTCGTGGTGGCCGACGTCGGGCTTCATCTGCCCGATTTCAGGGCGAGCGAGCGCACTTTCCAGCTGTTGACGCAGGTGGCGGGCCGGGCGGGCCGCGCCGATTTGCCCGGTGAAGTCATCATCCAGACGTTCAGGCCGGACCATTTCGCGGTTCAGTGCGCGCAGACGCATGATTACGCCGGTTTCTACAAGAGAGAAGCTCTGGCGCGGGAGCGGATGGGCTACCCGCCCTATCGACGCCTGGCCAGGCTGCGTTTCGAGTCGAAGGAGAAGCACCTCGCCGCGAAAGCCGCAGAATGGATGGCCTCGTATCTGCGCAAACATGGCGCTGCCGCCGCCGGGCGCGCCGCCGATCCCGGCGGGGTCGAATATCTGGGCCCCGCGCCGGCGCCGCTCGTGAGGATTCGCGGCGTATGGCGGTATCACATGATCCTGAAGGCCAGGGGGTCGAAGCGCCTGGGCGAGGCGCTCGATTCGCTGACGGCGGAATTCGGCGGGCAGGCGGCTTTCTCTTCCGTTCGCCTGGCGGTGGACGTAGACCCGTTGAGTTTGATGTGAGGATACCCATCCTCGAAGGAGCCATATTTCACAGAAACCAGATACTTCAGAACGGGGAGTTCATATGTCTCAGGAAAAATTCAGAACGGCCCTCGTGGGCCTCGGGTGGTGGGCGACGCCGATAGGAGACGCCCTCCGCAGAAGCGGGAAGATAGACCTCATCACCTGCTACACGCGCAACGAAGAAAAGCGCGCCTCCTTCGCTGAGGAGCATGGATGCGAGGCGGCGGTGAGCTATGAGGCGATATTAGGGAATCCGGACGTGGAGGGGGTTCTGCTCACCACGCCGAACAAGGTGCATGCGGCCCAGATCATCGCCGCGCTCGAGGCGGGCAAGCACGTCTGGGTGGAAAAGCCGATAACGAACGTCCTGGCCGAAGCGCCCGAGGTGCTCAGAGCCTGGCGGGCGTCCTGCAAGACGCTGGCGGTGGGGCACTGCTACCGGCGCGCGGCGGGGCACCGGAAAATCCGCGCGCTGATAGGAGACGGCACCATCGGCAGGCCGCTTTGGGCGGAGGCTGTTTTTTCAAACCACATGGGTCAGTTCTTCACTCCCAATCGGTGGCGTTATTTCCGGGATGAGTGTCCGGGCGGCCCCCTCATGCAGATGGGGATCCACCACTGCGACACGCTGAACTACCTGCTGGGCGAGCCCGTGAGCGTCACCGGGGTGCACAAAAAGCTGGCCACGCCGGCGGAGATAGACGACGTGACGATGACGATCACCGAGCACGAAGGCGGCCCCGTCTCCACCCTGATGACGAGTTTCGTGACGCCGGGCATTTTCACGCTCAGGCTGCACGGCACCCAGGCGGTGGTCTCTCTCGAGATGGTCCGCGAAAACATCACCCTGGCGCACCGGACGAACGATGAAACTAGCTTAAAGATTCAAAAGGCGGGCGAAGCCGGCTGGACGGACGTGCCCGTGCCCGAAATGGCGGACATGATAATCGACGAGGTGGAGGAGTTCGCCGATTGCGCCCGCACGGGCGATGCGCCCGAAACCGGCCCCCGGGAGGCCGTCCATGCCCTCGCGCAGGTGGAGGGTTCGTGCCGCTCGGCGGAAGCGGGAAGAAAGATACGGATGACGGAGCTTCTGGAAGGGATCGACGTCTAGGACTGCCGGGTTTCTTCAAGCGCCCGAAGAAGATTTGGCTGGTGGGCCGTACTGGATTTGAACCAGTGACTTCTGCCGTGTGAAGGCAGCGCTCTGCCACTGAGCTAACGGCCCAGGGTTTTGCGTTTATCATAGGCCCCAAACAGGGTCAAGAACGGGGTTGTTGAAAAAGTCCTGGAGGAGAAAGTGATGCCTGCGCCTCCGCCCGGTTTTTGGTTTTGGCCGTCATTCCGGCGAAAGCCGGAATCCATTTTCGCCTTTGCCTTTTCGCCCCCTCGCTCGGACGTCTTTGCTCCCGAGCGGGGAGGAGCGGAATCGAATACAAAAACGAAAGGCGAATTCTTTGGATTCCGCATCCGGACGCCGCGTAAGAACAAGGTCGTGGCCACCCCGCCTGGTGAAAAGTCAAAATGGATTCCGGCTTTCGCCGGAATGACGGGTGTTGTGATCTCTCCGGAAGAGTGTCGTAGGGGCGCTTCGTGAAGCGCCCGTTTCTCCGGCAAGGGCCGTTCACGAACGTGGGCCGTTCACGAGAACGGCCCCTACGGAACAAACCTCTCCTTTATCGGAGCTTTTTTCAACAACCCCCGAGTGAAACGCCCTTCTCCCCGCTCGCCTCGAAAACCGCAAACCGCCCGCCGTCATTCCGGCAATCCCTCCCTCCCCGGTCGGCATTGATTGCCGGAATGATGATCAAATACCCTCCCCCGCCACCCGGAATCCGCCTTGACGAAGCGCGCGGCGGCGCATTAGAGTTACGCGTATGAGGACCCACTAACGTGGGGGAAAACCAAATGACGGAATACGAAGCCGCAAGTCTCGCCATCCAGGAATCATCCCTGGCCATCCAGAAAGCCTCCCTCGTAGCGCAGCAGGCCTCGGTGTGGGTCGCCGCGCTCGTGGGGGCCGCGCAGTGCTCCCTGATCGCCTACGGCCTCTACTTCATGCGCCAGGCCGCGCGCCACCGCGACGCCCAGCACCGCGAAACCATGAAGGCGCTCGACAGCCGCCACCGCGAAACCATGGAGGCGATGGAGCGCACGCACCGTGAGAACATGGAGGCACTCGCCGCCGAGCGCGAGGCGCAAAAAGACCAGCACCGCGCAACCATGGAAGCGATGGAACGCGCGCACCGCGAGAACATGAACGCGCTCGCCACACAGCGCGAGGAGCACAAAGATCAACACCGCGCCACTATGAGTTCGCTCGCCGCCCAGCGCGAGGACCAAAAAGATCAGCACATCGCGACCATGAACGCGCTCGCCGCGCAACGCGAGGATCAAAAAGCTCAGCACGTCGCGACCATGAACGCGCTCGCCACCCAGCGCGAGGAGCACAAAGATCAGCACCGCGAGAACATGGAGGCGCTCAAGGAACTCATCCGCCGCACCGCCGCGCCGCCCGATACCCCTCACCCTGAGTAGTCCTGAGCTTGTCGAAGGGCGTATCGAAGGGCCTGTCCTGAGCCTGTCGAAGGGGCGCTCCCTCGATACGGCCCTTCGGGCCTACTCGGGATGAGGTTCTTTTGCGTCTCCCGCCCGCTCACCCCGAAAACCAACTCCCCTACCCCCCTTGTCGGGGCTGTTGAAAAAGGCTTCTCGCTCGGAATTCAGCTCATCTGCGCGGCTGCGGACATTGCCCTTGAACAACATTGCCAACCAACGAGAGAGAAGAATCACTCCCCCCTTGAGGGTCTGGCTTCCCGAGGGGAAAGCCAGACGAAGAAGCCGAGCGTTTTTTGCGAAGGCTGATGCGGTGGGGGGTAAAATGCGTTTTATCGCCATTCCGAATTATACCCCCCACCGGTTCGCTTGCGGGCTTGCGCCCTTACCTCACCGTCTGGCTTTCCCCTCGGGAAGCCAGACCCTCAAGGGGGAGTGAATCTTGCTCATTTATCGGACGAGTCAAACCCTCGTTTATCCAGGCTTTTCCAACAACCCCAAGAACGGATGCGTTTGAGACTGCCTCCAAACTTTACGGGGGCTCAAGCCATCGGCTATGATAGCGGGAGTTGGAACTCTCATCGTCGAGTTTTTCGCCAGTGAGCTTGAAAGGATGATCCCAGATGAATCAACTGACGAACAATGGGGTGAAGTACAATCTCGAAACCCGCGATCATGACCTGTACGGGTTCGGCGTCGACGTCTATATGCTCGATCAGGAGGGCGCTCAGCCCAAAGAACCCATCGCGTTCATTCCCGGAAGAGACGAGAACGCCGCGACCATACTGACGCAGCAATGGCTCAAAATCGCTTTTCCGGCGGAGTTGCCGAAAGGCAAGAAATAATAGCGGCGCCACGCGGCAGGAAAACCAATCGCGCAGCTTATTCCCTGCTTGCAAACCGGGGAGACGCCTTGGAGTCGCCTCAAACCATCCAGACAGAGCAGGCCCCTTCGCCCACCGGACCCTTCGTCCAGGCGCGCCGCGTGGGGAACCTGTTGTTCATCGCCGGCCAGCGCGGCATCGACCCGGATTCCGGGGAACTCGTCGAGCGAACCATCGAGGCGCGTACCAGAAGAACTTTCGAGAACCTGAAAGCCATTGCGGAGGCGGCGGGCGGGTCGCTCGCCACGTTCGTTTCCACCGTCGTCTACGTGCGGGACATGGATGCCCACCGCCCGACAATCAACCGGCTGTATGAGGAATACTTCGGGCCGAACCTGCCCACGCGCACCATCGTGGAAGTGAGCAGGCTGAACCAGGACGACATCGTGGAAATCGAAGCGGTGGTGATGATCCCCGGCGCGGAGACCTAGCCTGCGGGCGCCGCAGGCGCAGGAAGCGGCTCCCACCATTTCTCGACGCCCAAATCATCCGCGATCACGCCGGCGGCGTTGTAGCCGGGCGCCCCGTTCAGACCACCCCCCTGGCAGCTCGAACTGCACAGATAGAACCCCTCCAGAGGCGTCCGCATGCCGGAGAGCAGGGGATGGGGCCTGTTGATCCCCAACTGTTCGGGAATGTACGCCCCCATGCGCACGCCGCCGCGGATCATGTTCTTGTTCCCGCGTTCCACGTCGAGCGGCGTGTAGAGCTTCGCCGCGCGGACGTTGTCCGGCGTGAGGTTCGGAGCGTAGCCCCGCCATACGTCCACGAGGCGTTCGGTGTATTCCTCTTTTATCTCATCCCACTTCCGGGGGCCGCCGTCCTTGAGCTCATAGGGCGCGCCCGGCCACCAGAAAGCGACGTGGCCGCCCGGGGGCGCATAGGAGGGGTCGTGCTGGCTGTTGCATGAACCGTTGCCCATCGGGTTCGACGGGATGAGGCCGTTTCTGCGCTCTTCGGTGTTCTCGGCCATCTCCTCGCCGGAGTCCGCCCCGAAGATGATGTTGTAGGCCTCGCCTACGTCGGGGTCGAAATCCTCCGCGGCATATCGCGGGATTTCAGCCAGGGCGAGATGCAGCGTGCTCAGGGAATGGAAGCCCCAGTCCCAGTTTCGCACCTTCTCGTTGACCTCATCGGGGAACGCGTCTTCTCCCGCCATTTTGATGGATGCCGGCGCGTTGAGACTCGAAGCGACGAATTGCGTCGCCATCATCTTCTCTCCGCCATCGAGCATCACGCCCGTCGCGCGGCCGTTTTCCCGAATCACCTCGCGCACGTGGGTGCTTCTCAGGACGACGCCTCCGTTCTGGGTGACGATGCGCTCGAGCGCCAGGGGCAGTTGGATGGCGCCCCCCACCGGGAGGCCGAGCGTCGTGTGGGTGGAGAACAGGCTCGGGAGAAAGATACCCGTGCCCGGCGCGTTCTCCACCGTGATGGCGTGGGAGAACAGGAAGAACAAGGCCCGCATTTTGGGATGCTCGAAATGCGATTCGATGGCCTCGAAAATCGACATTTTCGCAAAGCTCAGGATCTCCCGGCCTGCGTCGCCCTCCATCCGGGAGACGATTTCCTCCGGAGGCAGCGGTGGATGAAACAGGAAACTGCGCATGAGAGGGGCGAGTTCCACGGCGAATCGCCGGTGAAGGTAGGCGTATGATTCTGCGTCTTTTTTCGAAAATCGCGAGATGGAAGCTGCGCTTTTCTCAGCATCCCGGTGAAGCAGAACCGCCGTGCCGTCGCGGTACAGCGCGGCGTGCTGCACGTCGGGGGTGAGCCACTTGAACCCGTATTTATTCAGTTCCAGGTCCTTGACGATTGGAAAATCGTCCAGACCGATGAAGAAATTCGCGTGCATGTTGGACTGGTAGCCGGGCAGCAGGAATTCCCTGGTGCTCGAGCCGCCGCCGATTTCGGGTTCGCTGTCCAGAACGGCGATTTTCAGCCCCGCCCGGGCGAGATACGCCGCGCACACCAGGCCGTTATGTCCCGCGCCGATCACAACACCATCGAACTGCGCCATCGGGTTCTCTCCTCAAGATAGTGGATGCAGATGAAACAGCTTATCGAATCGGGGATGAAAGGGCAAAAAGGCGAACGAGAAACACCTTGGCGCAGGGGAGGGCTGAAAGCGCCCCTGACGGAGGGTTGTAGGGGGTTGGTTTTGCAGGGGCAGGCCTCCGCGCCTGTCGTCCTGACGCCCCGACGAAGGACAACCACGGAGGGTTGTCCCTACGGCGAACAATTCGATGATCGGGATTCCCTCCCCCCTTGAGTGTCATCGGCAACCGAGAAGAAAGGAACCACTCCCCCCTTGAGGGGGAGTCAGTGAGCTGAGGGCGTAAGCCCGAAAGCGAACTGGTGGGGGGTATAATTCGGAGCGGGTAAAACGCGATTCACCCCCCACCGAATCGGCCTTCGCCAAGGCTCGACCTCTTCGACTCCCCCCCCTCAAGGGGCTGTTGAAAAAGTCCTCACATCTCCTTCATCCTGAGTAGCGGTGAAACCGCGTATCGAAGGATGCCCTTCACCCGACGCAAGATGAACCCGTAGGGCCGCGTGTATGGTACCCCTGCACCAACACCTTGTGCGGAGATTGTAGGGGTCGCATATATGCGACCCTGGTTTTTCCCGTTCCAACAATGGGCCGCATGTATGCGGCCCCTACAACAAACCCTCCCTCATCGGGGTTTTTCAACAGCCCCCTCAAGGGGGGAGTGATTGATTGGCGCTCCACAAGGGAGGAGTAAAGTTTCATCCCTCCATGGTCGGCTCTATATGTGGAATCACGAAATTAGGAATTTTTCAACAACTCCTTGTCAGGGGGAAAAGGCGACACTCCCGACGGGGGACAAAAAAGCCCTTCTGACAAGGGAGGTTCGGCGAGGGGGCCGGGCGTCTGCGCATTTGCGCGCATTTGCCGTTCTCCCCCGGACCCCGAAGCGGTGTATCGTGCGCGCCGCGCGGGGGAAAGCTCTCCCGCTTGCGGGCCGACGCGGAGGCGAGAGGAGGTTTTCTCATGGCACCGGGCATTCGAGAGAGGATAGGGGCGTCTGTCCGCGTTCTTCACCCGGCCCGGGCCACGGCGCTCATGGACGCCGGGGCGGGCGGGGAAATGGAAATAATGATATTTCCCGTAAAATTGGATAAATTCAAGGTATTTTTCGATAAATTCCTGCAAATTTATCGAACAGGACGAAAAATGATATTTTATATTTATTCAAACAGTTACCGGGATAACATAAAGCAGGTAGTGAATGATTTATCGAAATTCATCGAATGAAAAAGTTTTTTCGCAGCCCCGCATTTGCGCGCAATTGCCCGCGTTTCCCCGCGAGGCGAACCCATCCGCCCGGGCCGCCCGGCCCCGGAACGGGGTGGTCCGGCGACCCCGCGGGAGCGGACGCCCGGTTCATGCGGATGAGGCGAAGGCTAGCTCTCTTCTTTTTCCTTCTCGATGCGCTCCTGCTTCACGCGCGCGACCTCGTCCTTGACGTCGTCGATGACGTCTTTGCCCCAGAAGAGCTTCCCCTCCACCACGAACGTGGGGATGCCGAAGATGCCCAACCCTTTTCCCTGGGCGCGCTGGCTGTGGAGCGCGCCGATGTAGCGTCCCTCGGCGATGACGGCCTTGATTTCCTCACCGTCCAGGCCGACATCCTGACCGAGACCGGCGATGACGTCCAAATCCTCGAGATTCAGGTCGTCCTCCCAGCGGGCCTTGTAGCAGCGATTCCGGAATTCCTTGAACTTCCCCTTGTCGCGGGCGTAATAGGTGGCCATGTGGAGGTTCGTGGTGCGGTAGTCGCCACCCGCCACCCGGATGGGCACGTCGTACTTCTCGGCGAGAGGTTTGTGGTTGTTCTCGTAACTTTCCTGTTTCTGCTCCGGCGAGTAGCCGGCGAACTCCTGGCCGGGGGGTCTCCCCTCCCAACTGACCCACTCGACGACGACGTCGGGGTCTTCTTCGATCACGGGCGTGCCACCCACGGTGGCGACATAGCAAAATGGTCAGGTGTAGTCCGAGTATTTCACCACAACGATCGGTTCTTTCAACTCACTCATGGCGTGCCTCCGTCTGGTTTGTATCGAATCTCTTGAATGTACCTGTGAATATACGTGCGCGGCAATTTTCTGGTTTATACCACTTCGGCGCGGTCGTGGTCGATGGCGTCATGCCCTCCGGGGTCGACCCACACGCCCATATCCCGGAGTTCCGTCACGGCCTGTGCGATCTCCTCCTCGCTTCCGTCGAATTCGCAAACCTGCCACCCCGATTGGGCGTCCAGCTCGCTCCTCATGATGTTGATGGAAAACGAGTATTTACGGCCGAGTTCCCACAAAACGGGTTTCTCAACGAGATGACCCGGCACGGAAAGAACCAGCCGCTTGCAGCCCCGGGGTATGGGAGCCGCGTTGATGCCGATCGGGCCGCCGTTTTCGAGTCTTTCGAGAAAGCCGCCGACGATCTCGGTGAGCTTGTCGTATTGGACCAGAAACGCGTCGTGCCCGTAGGTGGACTCCACCGTGTGCAACTCCACTTCATGCCTGAGTTTCTGGAGAATCTGGGCGATCTCCATGCTTCTCTCCGGCGGGAAGAGCCAATCGGATATGAAGCATACGAGCAGGCATTTGGTTTTCAGCCGGGACAGCGAGGCCTCGAGGCTCTCGAAGCCCAGGGAGGCGTCGTATAAGTCCATCATGCGGGAGATATACAGATACGAGTTCGCGTCGAAGCGATCGACGAATTTGTCCCCCTGGTGATCGAGGTAACTCTCCACCTCGAAGCGCGAGGCGATATCCTCCAGCATTTTGTCCTTGTCCCTGATCTCGCGGCCGAATTTCTCCCACATGATTCCCCGGCTCAGGTAGGTGATGTGGGCCAGCATGCGCGCCGCGCTGAGGCCCTTGCGTGGTCCCTGGCCGGCGGCGTAGTCGCCGTCATTCCAGTCGCCGTCCGCCGTGATGGCCCTGCGGGCGATTTTGTCCCATGCGATGCCCATCGGATCCAGGCGGGCGGCGCCCGCGACCGGAATGACGGAGTCGCAGATATCGCTGTAGCGCAGGCCCCATTCCAGGGTCTGCATCCCGGCGAGCGAGCCGCCGATGACCGTTTTGAGGCGTTTTACGCCCAGATGATCGAGAAGCAGCTTGTGGACGCGAACGGTGTCCTCCACCGTGGTGACGGGAAAGCCGGTGTTGTACGCTCTGCCCGTAGCGGGGTTGATCGAAGCGGGCCCCGTGGTGCCCGAGCATCCCCCCAGGTTGTTTGAGGAGACGACGAAGTATTTTCGGGTATCGATGGCCTTGCCGGGGCCGATCATCGGGTCCCACCAGCCCGGACGCGGATCGTCGGGGCTGTGGAAGCCGGCTGCGTGCGCGTCGCCCGTAAGCGCATGGATGACCAAAACGGCATTATCGGCATTTGGGGAGAGTTCGCCGTATGTCTCATATGCCACCTGGATTTCAGGCAATGTTTCGCCGGAATCGGTCCGAAACGGCTCCGGAAGCTTGATGGTCCGTGTTTTCGTGAGGCCGACTGAACCGGGATCCTGAGGGAAATTTTTTCGATTCATGATTTGGCGCGATTTCCTTATTTCCAGGACAAGAATATATACTGACTTGTAGCAAAATTATGTGTTTTGCACACGTTTGTTCAAGTGGATGTTGAATTTTCTTGTTTGCCGCAATGGCGGTTGTTACATTTTTCATCGGCGAAATAAAATACTTTCAGGCTTGGACCTGGAGATTCTTCGGTTTTGGAAAGTATTCTCCGCCGTTTTTTGGTGTTTCAAATGATTGTTTGTCCGCGAGATAACCATGTTCGTCTCATCTCTCAACATGACCACGCCCGGGCCGCGGGTACGATTGCGCGAAATTGGATAGGCATTGAATCGCTACCCTCACCGCCGGATGAACTCACAGAGAAAGTCTTGTTCGCCATCGACAATCATGACGTCGGGTGGTGCCGCTCGGACGCCACCCCGAGGTGGGATGCGCTGACGAAACTGCCTTACAGTTTTTTCGGCATCACGGCGGACAAAGCGGTGGAAATATGGTCGAAGGGTATCGATTCTTGCGCTTCCTTCCATCCGTTTTCCGGATATTTGGTCAGCCTCCACTTCTCTTCGCTCGCAGCAGGTGGGAGAAGAGGCGCCCCGCTGGAAGTTTCCAAGGTGCTGAACGGGTTCATTCACGCTGAATCGAAACGGCAGAAAGAGTTGGACGCCCTGATTGAGCCGAAGCACGTAGATGCGATCGAAAATTCCGTGTCTTTGCTCGGGGTTTGCGATACATTATCCCTGTTGGCGTGCCGGGCGCCGGAAATTACCCCGCCCGATGCCGCAGTCCACCCCTTGATTCAGGGTGGGTTGAAAGTGAAAACCGCAAACACCGATGATCTGGAAATATCCCCATGGCCGTTCTCAAAGGATTCGGTCGAGTTGCGGATGCCGGGATTGGTCCTGCCGGGCGAGTATTTTGCAGATGAAAAAGAACTGTCCAAGGCGGTACCCATGGCGGAACCCATCGTGTTTTCCAGTGTCTTGAGACGGTTGCCGGATGATATGGAGCCTGAGGCTGCGCAGGGTTAAGCTCATGGAGATGGGATGAAGGACGAAGTTGCCGTTTTAGAGCTAAGCGTCGTTGCCGGGATTGTCCGGAGCGAGGGACGCATTCTCATCTGCCAGCGCCCGGAGGGCGGACATATGCCGGGCTTCTGGGAGTTTCCCGGCGGCAAAATTGAGTACGGCGAGAATCCCCGGGAAGCATTGCAAAGGGAAATTTGCGAAGAATTAGGGATCGATGTGCGCGTTGGCCGTCTTCATTGGGAGACACGACACCGTTATCCAGACAGGGACGTCCACCTTCGCTTTTATGATTGTGAGTGGGAAAGCGGAGTGGCGGAGAATTTGGGGGTAGCGGAACACGAGTGGGTGCATCCTGCCTCATTGGGGGAGTTTGATTTCCTGCCCGCGGATGCGCAGTTGATAGAATCTCTCATGAATGGCGAGGAGACACGGGATTCAGACAAAGAGGCAAAAAATGTTTCAGAGGCTGATTTAAGCGCCGCTTATGATGAGTGCATGAAAATCGTAGTCGGCCACTACGAGAATTTTCCCGTCGCCTCGAAGTTGCTTCCGGCGAAGATAAGACCGCACGTTGCCGCGGTATATGCGTTCGCCAGGGGTGCGGATGATATCGCGGATTCGACAGAGCCCGCCCGGGAGCGACTTGCGCGCCTTGATGAGTGGGAAGAAAAACTCGTATTGGCCCAGCAAGGAGTTGCGGAAACAGCCGTTTTCATTGCGCTCTCCGACACGATTCAGCAATTCGATTTGCCCTTGCAGCCTTTTCGGGATTTGCTGTCGGCATTCAAACAGGACGTCACAGTCCTCCGGTATCCGAACTATGAAGCCTTGCTCGATTATTGTCGCCGATCGGCGGATCCCGTCGGGCGAATCGTTCTCATGCTGCACGGGATACGTGATGAAGAGGCCCTTCGCGCGTCAGATGCCATCTGCACGGCCTTGCAGATTGCGAATCACTTGCAAGATGTGAAAGAAGACGCCGAGCGAGGCATTATCTATATGCCTCAGGATGAGATGAAAAGATTCTCCGTCTCCGAGGATGATTTGCTTGCCGACGCGGCGACGCCTCAGCTTCGAGCGTTCCTGGTTTTTCAGATAAAAAGGACGAAGCGCCTCTTCAGGCAGGGCCTGCCTCTTTTGTACCGCACCCGCGGCGCATTGGGCCGTGAGCTTCGCGCGATTTGGCGCGGCGGCATTGCGGCGCTTGACGCCATTTCCCGTGCGGAATGGAACGTCTGCGCGGGATCTCCGCTTTTGAATGGCCGGGATAAGGCCAAATCGTTGCTCGCGGTGTTTCGCCCGGTCTATCGACTCGAATCCAATGTGGATCGGCATGCCGAAGAAGGGTTGAACCGCGCATACTGCCGCTGGTTCATTCGCGCGAGCCGGTCGAATTTTTATCTGTCTTTTTTCAGCCTGCCGGCGGAGAAAAGGCGCGCCATCACGGCGGTTTACGCGTATTGCCGCATGGCCGACGACATCGCCGATGAGCCGGGTGAGATATCCGGCAAGAAAACCACGTTGCGCGAATGGAAAGAGGCGCTGGATCAGTTGGGCGAGGAGAGTCCATCCCACCCGATAATCGGGGAACTCGCATGGGCGTCGAGAAAATACGACTTGCCGCCGGAACATTTCCGGGCGATTTGTGACGGGGTGGCGATGGATCTGGAGGATAGTCGATTTGAAAATTTGTCAGACCTTGAAAATTATTGTGACAAGGTGGCTTCCGCAGTAGGGCTGGCGTGCCTGGGCATCTTCGAGGCGAAATCGGAATTCGCCAACGACTACGCCGTTTGTTTGGGCAGGGCGCTGCAGATGACGAACATTTTGAGAGACGTTTGGGAAGATGCCGAGGAAGGGCGCATTTATATTCCCGGAAGCGAAATGGAGAAATATGGCGTAACGGTCTCCGATTTGAGATATAAAAACGATACTTCCGAGGTTTTAAGCCTTCTTCGGTCCTTGGCGCATCGAGCGCGTGAATACTACGAGGGAGCGAACGAAGCCTTGAGTCACGAGAAGACAGGGAACCTTCTTCCCGCGAGAATCATGGGCCGAATTTATCGGAGACTTCTGAGTGAGATGGAGAAGAATGATTTTCGGCACATGGATTATCGCCCCTCTTTGAAGTCCAGGGAAAAACTACTAGAAGCGCTTCGCTGTTTTCTGGAAGCGTAGATGTCTGAGCTGGGCGGATCCGAGAGGCCGGTCATCATTATCGGAGCCGGCGCAGCGGGCCTGTCCGCCGCTTTGCGCCTCGCCGAATCTGGCGTCAAGGTTGTGGTGCTCGAGGCCGGGAAGTTTCTCGGTGGCCGGGCGCGCAGTTTCAAGCATTCATCCACGGACATGGAGTTGGACTGGGGCCCGCATTTGTTCATGGCGGCCAATCCGGCATTGCGCTCATTGTTGGAAAGAGTGGGCGCCGCCGATGATATTTTTTTCTCCCCTTCCCTGGAAGTGGGCTACCGTATTCGGAAAGCGGGGTCGACCCGACGGACGCAGTTGTCATTTCCAGAGGGAGGAGGGGTTTTTGCGCAACTTCAAGGCTTGCTCAAATGGCGTGGACCCCGCTTTTTGGAAAAAATAAATCTTTTGAGAGGTCTTTCGAAGATTGTTTCCAAATCGGGCGATGAGAACCCGGATGAATCCATGAGTGACATGCTGGAGGACCTTGGCCAGAAGAATGAGGCGGTGCGCTGGTTTTGGGAGCCGTTTGCACGCGCGGTGTTGAACTTGCCTTTGGAACTGGGGAGTGCGGAATTGTTCAAGGCGGTGATTCGGGAAGCCTTTGCCGATGGGCCGAAGGGAGCCGCCTTGGGGGTGCCGATGAAGGCATTGGGTACGCTGTGGGCGAACAGAGCGGCCCAACGCATCCGGCACCTTGGTGGAGAGGTGAGGCTTCAGCAACCCGCAGTCGGTTTTGAGGTCAATGATTCAAAAATGAACGGTGTGATGGTAAGGGAGCGAGAGACTTTACCCGCAGCCGCAGTCATTTCCGCCGTGCCACCCGACGTTTTGGGCAGATTGCTAGGCAGCGAACTCGGTCAGCAATCACTTTTTTCGAATCTGGGAAAACTACGCCCCGGGCCTATCGCCAGCGCATATTTCTGGCTTGAAGAACCGGATGAGGGGCCTCCTTTTGAGGCAATAGTGGGTGAGGAGTGGGACTGGTTGTTTCGACTTGAAACTGGCGGGAAATGTGCGGAAAACCTGGTATGTCTATTGGCCGGGGCGGAGGATTCCATCGCATCTGAGAAGCGGTCGATCATCGAGTCGTCTGCGAGGGATTGCTTGAATCGCATGATTCCCCGTAACCGTATTCGAGATATTTTGGTGGTGCGGGAGCGCGCCGCTACCTGGGCGAACGGGGTGGCGGAGCAAAATTACCGGTTAGATACCAGAACACCGATTGAGGGTTTTTTTCTTGCTGGAGATTGGACTCGCACAGGTTTGCCGGCCACCGTAGAAGGAGCGGTGCGAAGCGGGGATAAAGCCGCAGAGACGGTTTTAGAGTATGTTCGAGAAAGCGCGTAGCTTTTCCCAGTCGAGAGGTACGATGATAGAGAGGAACGTTATTCTTCCAGTTTGGTTACATTCGCCGCCTGAAGCCCTTTGGGACCTTGGGTGATCTCGAATGTGACCTTTTCACCTTCTTTCAGTGATTTGAATCCATCCGCAACGATGGCTGAGAAGTGAACGAAGATGTCGTCACCATCTTCCCGAGAAATGAAGCCATACCCCTTTTTGTCGCTAAACCACTTGACTGTTCCCTCTGGCACCTACAATCCTCCCGCGCGGAGACCCCTCATGAGGTCGAGGATATCATGCCCAGCCCCTGCCTGGGCTCTGATTCACAGGGAAATGAACAATCCCCCTAAGCTATACGAACGAGATAGAGTATAACATGCGTTGTTGAGAGGTTTGTGTCAAGCAAAAAATTTTCATTATTCCGCACGAACATCTTTTGAGCCTACATAGCCATCGGGATTGATGACGGCGTCGATGACCCAGGGTTTTGCAGACAAGAATGCGCGCTTGAGTACGTCTTTCAATTCCTCTTCTGTAGAAACTCTCTCGCCCTCACAACCCAGTCCTTTCGCCACGGATGCATAGTCGGAATCACAGAACTCGGTGCCAAGACGCGGGAAAGAGCGGTTGTCCTGTTTGATTTTGATCAGGTTCAGGTAGCGGTCGTTGAATACGACGGTGACGAAGGGGATGTTTTCGCGAACGGCGACTTCCATATCGCCAATCCGCATGAGAAACCCCCCGTCCCCGGTGAGGCAAACGACAGGAGTGTCTGGTTCAGTTAATTTGGCGGCCATGGCGGCCGGCGTGGCAACGGCCATCGAACCCAGTCCGCTGGAGGTCAGGTAACCCAGAGGGCGTCGCGTCTCCCAGATGTCGTTGGCCAGGACTTTGTGGCTTCCTGCATCCGCGGTCATGATGCCGTTATCGGGGAGGTATTCCCGTGCGATTCGGATAACGGCGCCGGGCATCAAGCCTTCCCCGGTAGGGAACAACGCGGATTGCCTCATTTTTTTGTAAGAATCCATCTCCTCGGTGTTCCAGGCATGGCTGGAAGAGACGGAGGCGCTCAACTCTCTGAGGATGTCGGCAAGGTGGCCGACGACTTCAATTTCCGGCCGAATCAAATCATCGAGATGCGGCACTTCATCCAGATTGATCACCTTTTGGGGGTAGTCCCAAAATCCGGGAGCGAATACTTCCACCGTATCGAAGCCTACCAAAAGAAATAAGTCCGACTTGTCTATCAATTCCCGCTCGGAAGGCGCGCCTCTGAAGGTTCCCATGGCGAGGGGATGCTGTTCCGGCAAGACGCCCTTCGCTGATGGTGCGGCGAGAACAGGCGCTCCGAGTTTCTCGGCGAAAGATACGAACTCCTTTTCCGCCTCTCGCCCTGAGCGGTTTACCTGGAGTCCCGCTATGACTATCGGGTTTTTCGACTCCGAGACTGCGTTGAGAGTTGCCGTAATGCCCGGGTGGGCGGAACCGGTGCGGCCAACATACTTTTTGGGGTTTGACTTGGGTGGAAAATCGCTTTCTTCGGCGTTTGCCAGCATGACGTCGTAGGGGAGGTCTACATGCACGGGGCCCGGCCTCCCTTCTACGGCCAGAGCCAGTGCCCGCCTGATGGCTACCGAAGCGTTGTCTTTCGCGAGCTTGATCGTACCTTTCGTGATTGGAAGAAATAAACGATCCTGATCGAGTTTTTGCCGTCCTTGACGGCGAAACTGCTCGTCGGAGAAGCGATCGGTCAAAATGAGGCACGGCGCTCGCTCGAGAAAATTGTTCGCTACGCCATGGAGAACGGCAGCCGCCCCCGGACCGACGCCCGTACTCACGACCCCCGGTCGTCCCGTCATGATGCCATACGTTCCCGCCTTCACGGCCGCGCTGCTCTCGTTGCTGCAGAGGATGTAGCGAATGCCGCGCTTTCTCGCTGCTTCGATGAGTTCGACGGAACTTAAACTTCCAGGAACCCCGAAAATGAGTTCGATGCCCGCGTCTTGAAGGACTTCCGCCACAACGTCGGCATACGTAGACATGCAATTCCTCCTGGCGAGCGCGGATTGTGGATTAGTTCGAATGATAATACCATATTTCAATGGCTGAGATAGGGGAAGACGCTCACTAACCGGGGAGTGGCATTTTGTCGTTGAGTGACTCGCAATTAGAGGCCGTTTGCCGCTTGTTGGATGATGGTTCACCGCGGGTGGTGTCGGCCTTGGACCGACAGGTTTCGGAATTCTCGACCAAAGAGCAGAAAAGACTCCTGCACATGCTGAAAAATCGTGAGGTAAGCGATGTCATGCTGCCGTCATCGCTTATGGAGTTCCATTACAGACAGATCGAAATCGCTTTTTCGGACTGGTCTCTTTCCTCGGTTGAAGATGTGGATCTGGAGGATGCTTGCTTCTTGCTGGCGTCTTTCGGCCATCCTCTCGAAAACATGGAGACGAAAAAAGACGATTTGCTGAAGATGGAGAATCATTTGCGTGGACGTTTGGTGGGTATAAATAAAGCCGACGCCATTGTCACCGAAGTCGTCGAATATCTACACGGGGAGCTTCGCTTCGATGGCGAACGGGACAATTACTATGATGCGCAGAACAGCTTTATGGATCGTGTGCTGGAGCGCAGACGGGGCATTCCAATATCACTTTCCGCTTTGTATTTGATTCTTGGCGCACGGTTGGGACTTCCGTTTCACGGAGTCGGAATGCCGGGACATTTTATCGTGAAGTACCAAGGTGATGAGGAGCCCATTTTTCTGGACCCCTTCGATAGGGGGAAACGCCTGAGCGTGGGGGATTGCGCGGCGATTCTGCGTGGACTCGGGTATCATTTCGATATGCGGTTCTTACAGGAAACCCCTCCTCGCCGTATCTTGGAGAGAATGCTCAACAATTTGCTTGGAATTTATAAGCGTGATGGAGAAGATGAAAAAGTAACCTGCCTGCTTCGCTGTCGGGAGCTGGTGCAACGAGTCTGAAACTATCGTCGAGGAAAAAGGGTATGGACTACATCGAATTGGCGGATAATCTCGTGTTCGGTAGCCAGCCGGGGCGGAAGGATATGGAGAGTCTGGCGAATAAAGGGATAAAAACCCTGGTGAATGTTCGTTCCGCAGATGAGGAAGAACCGGAACTTCCGCCCGATGCGGAGAGAGAGGCGGCGCATGAACTGGGTATGAACTTCTTGCATGTACCTGCGACTGCCGACAACATAAGCGATGAGTTATCGGCGGAAATCCACCAAAAACTCAGTGAAGCCAGGAAAGACGGACTGGTTTACGTTCACTGAAAAGGCGTGAGGCGAGCCGGGATTTGCTCGCTTGTTCATCTGGCCGAAGAAGAAGGCCTGAGCGGAGACGAAGTGCTTCAAAAAGCGCGCGACATTGATTTTGACTGGGAGGCTTCCTCTATCGCGGGATATTTCAAGGAATACACCGACCGTAAAAAGAAAACCGGCGCATCGTAGACTGGCGCCGCAGCCACAAAAAAGAGGGGAGCAAACGACTCCCCTCTTTTTTTCGTGGTCAACCTCTATTCGTCCGTCACGCAGCCCTCCGATGCCGAAGATACGCACTTGGCGTACTTGTAGAGCGTGCCCTTGGTGAACTTAAGCGGTGGTGCGCTCCAGTTTTGCCGCCGCCGCTCTATCTCTTCCTCGGGTACTTTGAGTTCCATGACGCGTTTTTGGGCATCGATCAAAACGGTGTCATCGTCTTCGATGAGCGCGAGGAGGCCGCCGCTTTGGGCTTCAGGCGTAACGTGTCCGACGACGAACCCATGCGTGCCACCCGAGAATCTGCCGTCCGTGATGAGGGCCAGGTCATTCCCGAGGCCGGCCCCCATGATTGCGGAAGTAACCGTCAGCATCTCCCGCATCCCGGGGCCTCCTTTGGGGCCTTCATAGCGGATGATGACGACGTCTCCCTTTTGAACCCTGTTTTCTTCCAGTCCTTTTAGGGCGTCTTCCTCGGAATCGAAGCATCGCGCAGGGCCTTCGAAACGTTCTCCTTCTTTTCCCGTGATCTTGGCGACGGCACCCTCGCTCGCGAGGTTTCCGTAGAGGATCTGGAGGTGTCCCGTTTTCTTGATGGGAGACGAGAGCGGTACGATAACTTTCTGGCTGGCATGGAGGTCAGGCAAGGCCTCGATGTTCTCTCCGAGCGTCTTGCCCGTGACGGTGAGGCAATCGCCATGGAGCAGACCTTCTTTCAAGAGAAGTTTTTGAACGGCTGGCACGCCGCCCACGTCGTGGAGGTCTTCCATGACGAATTTGCCGCTGGGCTTCAGATCCGCGATGTAAGGCGTATTGTCGCTGATTTCCTGAAAATCGTCGATTGTGAATTCAATCCCGACAGCCTTGGCGATGGCGATGTAGTGGAGGACGGCGTTTGTCGAGCCGCCGAGTGCCATGATGATGGTGATCGCGTTCTCGAATGCTTCTCTCGTCATGATGTCGCTGGGTTTGATGTCGTTTTCGAGAAGATGATAAATGGCTTTTCCCACATCGAGACACTCGTTTTTCTTATCCTCGCTCATGGCGGGATTCGATGAACTGTAAGGCAGGCTCATGCCCAGCGTTTCGATGGATGAGGACATCGTGTTCGCCGTATACATCCCCCCGCAGGCGCCGCCGCTCGGGCAGGCATGCCGGATGACCGACTGAAAGCGCTCTTCGTCAATTTTATCCGAGAAATATTCGCCGTAGGCCTGGAAGGCGGAAACCACGTCCAGCTTGTCTCCATTGAGGAATCCCGGGCTTATGGTGCCGCCGTAAACCATCAGGCTGGGCCGGTTGAGCCGTGCCATAGCCATGATGGAGCCGGGCATGTTCTTGTCGCATCCGGGGAGCGTGACCAGGGCGTCATACCATTGCGCGCCGACGACGGTCTCGATCGAATCGGCGATGAGGTCCCGGGATTGTAAGGAGTATTTCATGCCCTCCGTTCCCATGGAGATGCCGTCGCTCACGCCGATGGTGTTGAAAATGAGGCCGACCATTTTCTTTTCGGCGTTCACGCTTTGTTTGATGTATTCGGCCAGCCGGTTGAGGTGAAAATTGCAGGAATTTCCCTCCCACCACATGCTGGCGATGCCGACCTGGGGGTTTTTCATGTCGATTTCATCCAGCCCCGCGCCGTAGAGCATGGCCTGTGAGGCGGCCTGTGAGGGCGGTTGGGTGATGCGCCGGCTAAATCGGTTCAGGGCTGTTTTCTGCTCTATCATTATTTTCTCCTGTTCTCTTCTTTTCCTGCTGTGAAAAACGATTCAAATCGCGTCGCGATGATTTTGCGTTTGAGGCGGAAGCACCCTTACCAGATAGTCGCACAGTTTCTGGCATATCTGTATACCAAGGGCATCATGAGCGACTCTACCACAACCTCATGAAAATCGCGGAAGGGAAGTTCTCAGGTCTAGAAGGAAACACTTTTTTCTTCGCTGGCTTTGGAGATACGGGTTTCGAAGGAACTGTAGTGGGGTTTTCCGTTTTTTCAGAATTATCCACGAGAGAAGCCGTAACAGATGCGCGGCTCGGTGATTCTCCGGGGTTCGATTTTATTTTTACTCCCTCGGTATTCATTTTCTTCGCGATGTGTTGATTCGTATCCTGCGGCTTCGCGGGGAGATGATTTCTTTTCGTATGGGTGATTTCTTTTAGAGGTTCTTTTGCTGCAGGAATAGCCGCATTTGCCTGGCGCGTTCGAATCGCCTGGTTTTTTTTGGCAGGATGCGAGCCGTTGCGGTCAAGTGCCGATTTCGGTTTTTTCTTTTCGAAATTGGCTTTTTCTATGTTTCGGATTCTTGCGGCCGGCGGTTTGGGAGAAGGCCTCGTTTTTGGCTTTACGGCCTTGGGTCTTCTTTTTTCCCTCGCGAATCGTTTTATTTTTGGCTCGGGCGCCGGAGTTCGTTGTTGCGGTGATTGAACTTGAACCGGTTTGGCGTGAATCTGGTTCGGCCCGCATTCGCGCATACGGTCGAGATTTTGCGCATCCAGGGGCTGAGAACACGGATCGCGCGCGTTCGAGCGGTGGGCGATTTCTATGCCGTCGATGAATCCGTCTCCATCGCTGTCGGCGAGGAGGGGATTCAGGCCGCGTGATATTTCATCCCCATCGTCGAGCAGGTCGCCGTCCGTATCCGCTTTGAGCGGATTGGTCCGGTACCGGCGGATTTCCAAAGAGTCGGATACTTTATCCCCATCTGTATCAGGATTGTCTGGTTTTGTTTTGTACTTGCGGAATTCCGCTATGTCTGTGAGACCATCGCCATCCGTATCGACACATTTTTTTTGTTGCATCTTCTCTTCCGCGCGCTTGATGGCCGCCCGCGCCCTCATGATGAACCGGGTCAGTTGCGCCATGGTGGCGGATCTTTTCTCCTCCACCGCCTGATAAACGGCATAACGCGCCACCCCGAAGAGCACAGGAGCGCAAAGTCCCAGGTCGCCTGTTTGGTCGAGTTGGTCGAATCCACGGGTCAGTTGGGTGAATTCCACTTCAATGGCGTTTTTCAGGATTTTGACGGAGCTTTCTTTCACCTTCGGGAGCAGGGAATCAGCGCAGCCGGAAAGGCTTATCCCGAAGGCGAACAGGATGGAGAGCGATATGAATTTGAACAAGTGCGTTTTCGTGTCAGACAATTGTCATACCCTCACGAGTCATCACTTATTGTTTGCACGCGCTCCATTCTTACGTACCATACATCAACTGACGACTGATTTTCACATCTCATTGTTGTTATTGCCATTATATATTTTAACCCGGGGATGAAGATTGAGTGATTCCCAGCGAAAACTCATCGAGCAAGCGGCGGCATGGGTTTTGGAATCTCGCTCTACCGTATGCCTTACCGGAGCCGGCATAAGTACCGAGAGCGGTATTCCCGATTTCAGGTCCAAAGGCGGAATCTGGGATCGGTTCGACCCGAAGGATTTTGAAATTCGTCGGTGGCTCGCTTCGGAGGACATACGAAGGCGTTACTGGGAAGTGGCTCAAGACGGGTACGATCTGGTGCGAAACGCCACTCCTTCAAAAGGACATTTCGCTTTGGCGCAGTTGTCCCTTCACGGTCACCTGAAATTGCTGGTGACGCAAAATACGGATGGACTTCACCAGAAAGCGGGCCATGACCCGGACAAGATCGTGGAGTTGCACGGAACGAGTCATGTATGCGTTTGTGTGGGTTGTGGGAGCAAATTGCCTCGCTCCGAGGTGCACGCGCGGGTTCAGGGAGGTGAAGTGATTCCAAAATGTGAGGATTGCGGATGCCTGCTGAAGCCGGATGCCGTTTTCTTCGGGGAAGGGTTATCCCCGGAAAAATTGTCCCGGGCCGTTGAGGCATCAAAAGAGGCCGGTGTTTTCCTGGTCGCCGGCTCCTCATTGGCGGTCAGGCCTGCAGGCGGCTTGCCCGAGCGCGCCCGAAGAGCGGGGGCGCGCCTCATCATCGTGAACGAAGGCCCCACCCGTTTTGACGCCAGAGCGGACATACGCATTCAAGGAAAAACGGGCGATGTATTGCCCGCGCTCGTCGATGTGGTTCTTGCTTGAACATATTCAACAGGCGTATTTTTGATCTTCGAACCTGCGGGTGATAAAGTCCATTGCGAATCCGCAATCGATAATCAGGTTTTATCTTCCAAAGGTTCCATAGATGCCGACGATGTCCCTATGGATATTCTGTGGCTGTAACAGTCAAGAGGAGGAAGGGCTTTGGCCACGCATGAACTGGATACCACCGTCGATACCAGCCATTGGGGCTTTTATGACTCAGCTCTTGCTCCCGTTATGACGATCGCTTCCGGCGATACGCTTGTCGTGAAAACCGAGTCTGGGCGCAAGGATTTTCTGCAAAAACATCCCGAGAGAGTCTCGGATAATCTGAGGCGAATCCTGGAGACGATGGAACAGGGGCCCGGTGCGCACATCATGACGGGTCCGGTGGCGGTCGAAGGCGCCGAACCCGGCGATGTTCTGGAGATCAAGATTCGTGATATCAGACCCCGGTATGATTGGGGCTACAACGGCTTCAGACCCCTGATGGGTGGGCTGCCGGAGGATTTCCCTTATACGAGGGTTGTGATTGTCGAGGTGGACGAGGAGAGTGGAACGGGCGACTGGGGCGCGGGAGTCAAGGTGCCGCTCGGGCCTTTTTTCGGAAATTTCGGGGTAGCGCCCGCTCCGGCGCTTGGGCGCGTGCCGTCGTCTCCTCCGGGAGAGTGGGGCGGCAATACGGATTGTAAGGAATTCACGGCCGGCTCGACGATTTATCTGCCTGTTTTCAGCGAAGGCGCCTTGTTCTCCGTGGGTGACGGGCACGGTTGCCAGGGGGATGGGGAGGCGAACATCAACGGAATCGAGATGGGCCTCATCGGCACTTTCGAGATGACCGTCCGAAAGGACATGGATATCAAGACCCCGCGCGCGGAGACGGAATCGCACTATATATTGATGGGTTTTGACCCGATTCTCGACAATGCGGCGAAGATGGCTTTGCGGGAGACGATTCAGTTCCTGGGTGAGCTTCGGGGCATGAGCCGTGATGACGCGTACAGGTTGTGCAGCCTGGCGGTCGACCTGCGCGTGACCCAAATCGTGAACGGCACCAAGGGCGTTCACGCCATGGTGCCCAAATCTTTATTCGAATAAGTTTCATATTTATAAGGTGTCATCCTTGGCCGAACATGTGATTGCGCAAAACCCCGACAACATCCAGTGGGGCTATTATGACGCCGGGCTTTCCCCGGTTCTCACCGTCGCTTCAGGCGATGTGCTCGAAATTCACACCGAACCGGGGATCCGGACTCTTGAATCTCCGATACGGGAAAGAGCTTCTGACAATCTGCGGGACATCGCCGAGCGCGGCAAGAGGGACCTGGGCGGCCATATCCTCACCGGACCCATCGCTGTCGAAGGAGCCGTGGCGGGAGATGTTTTGGAAGTGAGATTTCTGGATATCCGGCCGCGCTACGATTGGGGTTTTAACGTCATCCGGCCCCTGGCGGGTGGCTTGCCCGAGGATTTTCCGTATTCGAGAACGGTAATCGTGGAAATAGACAAAGAAGCGAATACGGGGGATTGGAACGCGGGCGTGAAAGTGCCGCTCAGGCCTTATTTCGGCAACTTCGGCGTAGCTCCGCCCAGCGATTTTGGTCGTGTTCCATCCACTCCGCCGGGAATCTGGGGCGGAAACATGGACAACAAGGAATTTATCGCAGGTTCTCGCGTCTACCTTTCCGTATTCCAGGATGGGGCTATGTTCGCCATAGGTGACGGGCACGGATGTCAGGGAGACGGGGAAAGCTGTCTCTCGGCCCTGGAATGCGGCATGTCCGCGAAAATCGAACTCATCGTCCGAAAGGATTTGGGTTTGAAAATGCCCCGCGCCGAGACACCGACTCATCATATCCTCATGGGGTTCGACCCGATTCTCGACAATGCGGCCAAAATGGCGCTCAGGGAGACGATCCGGTTTTTGGGGGAATTGCGCGGCATGAGCAAAGATGACGCCTATACGCTGTGCAGCCTGGCGGTGGATTTGCGCATCACGCAGATTGTGAACGGGGTCAAAGGGGTTCATGCGATGCTGCCAAAAGAAATTTTTGATGGAGGAGAGTGTTGATGGCGACTCATGAATTGATTGCGAATCCGGATACCGTCCATTGGGGTTTTTATGACGCCTCCCTGGAGCCTGTAATGAGGATTCGCTCGGGCGACACGCTAGAAGTTCATACGGAATCGGGCCGGGAGGAATATCTGGCGGAACTCGGAGACCGGGCGTCCCGGAATTTAAGGGACATCATCGCGCAAGTTCCCCAGGAACTTGGCCCCCACATCATGACGGGCCCTGTGGCTGTAGAAGACGCACAACCCGGAGATGTGCTGGAAGTCCGCATCCACGAGGTCAAGACGCGCTATGACTGGGGATATAACGCCATCAGGCCGATGATGGGGGGATTGCCGGAGGATTTCCCGTATACGCGCGCCGTCATCGTGGACCTCGACCTGGAAGCGCAAACGGGGGACTGGGGCGCGGGCGTCAGGGTGCCTCTCAGGCCTTATTTCGGAAACTTCGGCGTGGCGCCCCCGCCTGCCATGGGCCGTGTGGGGAGCTATCCCCCAAGCGCCTGGGGCGGGAATCTGGACAACAAGGAACTCATATCAGGTTCTGTCGCCTACTTCCCGATTTTCAACGAGGGCGCGTTGTTCTCCGTAGGCGATGGGCATGGTTGCCAGGGCGACGGGGAGGCCTGTTTGACGGCCATCGAAACGGGTCTCTCGGGGACGATGGAAATCATCGTCAGAAAGGATATGCGCCTCGAAAATCCCCGGGCGGAAACCGACACGCATTATATCCTGATGGGTTTTGATCCCATTCTCGATAACGCGGCCAAGATGGCGCTGCGTGAGACGATAAAATTTCTGGGAGAGTTGCGCGGCATGAGCAGGGATGACGCATATACGCTTTGCAGCCTTGCCGTGGATCTGCGAGTGACTCAAATCGTAAATGGGGTAAAAGGGGTTCACGCCATGTTGCCGAAATCCTTATTTTCGTGATTTACGTGTTTTTATCTCATAGGAGTGTTAGAAAATGAGCGAAAATGCTACAGGAAGCAGGCCTCCATATATTCCCGGAACGCCTGATGAGTTGGATGCCGTAATCGCGGCTCCCGACAATCACGAAATTATTTTCGAAAATGAAAGGGTCCGCGTTTTGCGGGTGACGATTCAGCCGGGTGAACTGGAAAAAGAGCACACGCATAAATGGGAGAGCGTGTTCACCATCATGAGTTTCCCGAAACTCACCTATTACAACGAGAAGGGCGAGGCTTGCGCCATCAGCGAAGACCGCAAAGAAGGCGTTCCTTTCTGGCTGGGGAGGGAGGGCCTGCATGCTGTGGAGAATCACGGAGACAAACCCCTCAAAGCAATTCGCGTCGAGATCAAAGACTAGTTTTGAGTACTTGGCGATTTTACGCGCCAGGCATAATACCTCGTCGTAGAGGGAAGTTAGCCCGACGCGTTTCTTATGAGCATTTCATCGTACTTATCAGGGAGTCATGAATGAACACCGAAAATGGAAAAAGAGCACCCATCGGCTTGGCCATCATAGGTTGCGGAACGATCGGCAAAATACGTGCTGAATTCGCCCGTGATTATCCGGGCGTCGAATGGCTGGGCCTTTGTGACATCAACGAGAAAGTAGGCAGAAAACTCGCCGAAGAAACGAATGCCGATTTTTTCACCACGGACTACAAAGAGCTGTTGGCCCGACCGGAGGTGACGGCATCCATCATCGCCACAGAGGAAAACGAACATGTAGGCCCCATATTGGCTTCTGTGGATGGGGGCCACGATATGTTCATCGAAAAGCCGCTGGCGACGAATGCGGCCGATTCGGCCCGGGTTCTCAATGCCATCGAAGACGCAGGTCTGGATGCGGTTATTGGCTATACCCAGCGTTTCAGGAGGCGGTTTCTGGTCGCCAAGGAAAAGATTCGCACAGGGCAACTGGGAGATGTCACCACTGTCGTCACGAGAGCCTTTATGAACCGGCTGGTGCCCATCGCCACGGTGGAGAAAACGGAATACCGCGGCATCCTCACGCCGATGGTCGTCTCGGGGACGCACAGCTTGGATGTCTGCATGTGGCTGATGGAAGGCAAGACGCCCGTAGAGATTTATGCGCGCTCGATGGATAAGGCGCTTGGCGCGTCCTATGGAACCAAGGACGCGACCCTGGGGATCTTCACCTTTGATGACGGCACGATATGGAGCATGAACATCTCATGGGCCCTGCCGACGGTCTGGCCCGGATCCGTCTATAGTCTGGAAATCGGCATCGTGGGCACAGAGGGCGTTCTCACCATAGACGACACCCATAGAGACTTGGTTCTTGCCAGTGAAAATGCGCAGCCGGCAGGCTATACGCCCGATGTGAAGCGAAACGTGGATTTCCTGACGAGTTATCCGCCTGGCGACGTTGTATTCGAACAGCTCTGGGGCCCGATGCGCGAAGAAACCAACGCCTGGTTCGGACGCATCTACACAGGATTGGAGACGCCGCACGCCACCGTGCAGGATGGTCACAGAAACCTCCTGCTCACAATGGCGATGGACGTTTCCGCGCAACGAAAAGAGCCGGTCTCATTACCCATGTCTATCAGTGAGTACGGGGAATTATAGGTCTTTCAAAGAAACAGAAAGGAATACGCATGCCTTTTTATGAAATCGAAGGAATGAAAGAAAGCAACAGCAAGACGAATCCCAAAGTCAGGGCGAAAAGCGTTGCGGGCGAATTCATGAAGGTTGGCATAGTCACGAAGCCGGAGGGAGAGGGTCCTCCGCTGCACATGCACCCGAACGAAGAGCAGTTTACGCTGATTCTGGATGGCAAGCTGCACTATATACTTGGGGAAGAAGACAAGATTGTTGAGCGTGGCGATTTGATCCACATTCCCAGGTTTACGAACCACAGGAGCCGGGCTGTCGATGGGGAAGCCACTTTCTTCACCGTGAAGTTTCCGGCTGGAACGGGAGAGCTGGATGAGGATTACAATTTGGCGCAAGGAGCCGAGGAAGCAGAGAAAAAATATCCCGGGGACTCGGCATAACATGGAATTTCAAGGTTGAATTTGATGAGAGAAAAATATTTTGAGGATTTCAGGGTTGGGGAGAAGTTTCATACGAAAGAGAAAACGCTCTCGACCGAAGAAATCATAGAATTTGCCGAGTTGTACGACCCGCAGCCGTTCCATATCGATGAGAGCGCAGCGGCCGAGTCTCCATATGGCGGCATCATCGCCAGTGGGTTCCATACGATAGGGACTTCGTTTCGTCTGTTTCTTGATACGGGCGTTATCGGGACCACGGGGATGGGATCGCCCGGCATGGATTCCATCCGCTGGATAAAGCCCGTTCGTCCCGGAGACACATTGCGGGTCGAAGCGGAAGTCATCGAGACGAGAGCGTCCCGCTCGGAAGCTGGACGAGGAATTGTCCTCATGGAATTCAGGACATACAACCAGGAAAACGAACTGGTGCTCTCGATGCGGTCCGTGAATTTGGTGCGCAGGCGGGATAGCGGAAATATTTAGGCAAAAGGCATATGGCGCTTTCGAAAATGACGCTAGCGACTAAGGAAATGGGAAAACCTTTCCGAATCGACCGTCTATGAATGGAAGCTGTTGATGCTCTTCACCTCAGAGGTGCTCAAAATCCGCGATTTCTAGTGGTGAGCATGCGTCATCGCCGCCATGATCGCTTGTTCGATTTCCTGAATCGCTCCACTGACTTCACGTCCGATGAGATCCAGCTTCCGAATCTGATCGATACGAGGGCGGATGCGATTGATCTCCCTGTCGGAAAACACGTCGCGCAGAATATTGCATGCATCGGCAAGGCAGATCAGAGCGACATCTTTGGGATCCGGAGTTTCATCCGATAGCAGGACGCCGGTGATGCGCAACTTCACTTCGCGCTCGGCGCGACCGTCGATCGTCGGGTATCTCCGCGCCCGGAAGACCCAAAGAAACTTTTCCTCCTGGGATTCTAAAATGCCGGTATCTACCAAGCTGGCGAGTGACTGCTCGCGGATTTCACCGGCCTCACGGGAGATCGTTTCAATCCAGGCCTTCGTATCCCTGGTTTCGCTGGAAGACGCGATATTTTCGAGAATCCGGTCATGCGGCGAGTGGCCAATCGGCGTTTTGTCCAGAACCATCAACTGGTTGGGGTCGGTGTCGATGCGGTTTGCAAAGGCCAGATCCATGAGAACGGCGCCCGCGAGCACATATCCCATCGTGCTTTCGCGGATGGGGAGGAACGAGCCTTTTTCGTCATCCAGCATCAGCAACAGGATTTCATCGACAAATGTCAGCATGGAGCGCTCCTTTATGAAGCAGCCGCGAGGGCTGCCTCTCGAGTGTCGTGGCAATCGATTACGGTATGGAAACCGCTGGTTTCTATTACTGACTTGCAATCGGGCTGTAACGAGCAGATCATCAAATTGCCTCCGCTTTGCTGGCATTTTCTCGCGCCTGTGAGAAATATGCGCAGACCGGCGCTACTGACATATGTCATTCCTGCGCAATCAAGTAGAACCTGGGCATCACCACGGTCGACGATTTCCGAAATCCGGTTTTCCAGTTCCGGTGCAGTGAGACCGTCGACGCGCCCTTCAATCGCAACGATGACAACAGAATCCGCTTTTTCTTCCCCGATGTTCATCATGTCGTGGAGTTCTCCTTGATGGAGGGGCAACTTAGTAATTTCATTCAAATGTATCCCAAGGTTTGACCTTCCGCAACTGGTTTTTTCCTCTTCCAGACCAGCGCACGATTTTAAAACATGGAAATGAAAAGTTGACTCCATAGGTGTTTCATGGAATTGCCAAGCTGCCTTATCCGTTGAAAATCAGAGTAACCGTGCCAGTAAAAATTGCGATCGCGCCGGCCACGACGCGCCAGTTCATTCTCTCTTCCGACTGAAGAAAAGCCCATGAAATCGCGATGGCGAACAAAGGCCTTGACTGAGAGATAGGGAAGGAATAGACGACGGGCGCGTTCGCCAGCGCAAGATACAAAAACGTGACGCCAAGGCTTGCGGATAGGCCGGCCAGAACGAGAAACCCCCAATTGCTCGGGGTCCAGCTTTTGATTGCACTTATTTTGCCTTTGCGGCAGAGCAAAGGCAAAAAAGCCGCTACCGCGAAAATGTTGGAATAAAAGTTCGCTTCATTGGCTGAGGTGAAGAACCCGACCGCGGGTCGCACAAGCACCGCGGCCGCTCCGAAGGCCAGCGCGCAGCCAAGAGCCAATCCCATTCCGATATACTGGCTTTTGGGAGATTCACCCCCCTGATGATTGGGATGACTCCTGGCGATGAAGATGTAACCGCTAAACACGAGCAGGGCGCCCAGCCCGATGGTGATAGTGAGCGCCTCTCCCAGCAAGGCGACGCCGAAGAATACGGCGAATATCATATTCGTCGCGACGATGGTGCTTGTGCGAGCAGACCCGATGTGCTGCGTGGCGGCGAAGAGCATGGTGCGCGCAACGCAGACCCTGAAAATCCCTGCGACGGCTATGAAAAGAAGAGGCCAGCCGAAGCCCGGCCAGGGGTCCGAAAAATCTCCTCGCACAGCGGATACAATCCAAAGAACGGGCAGGCCGATGATGGCGGTGAAGGCCGTTCCGGTGATGGGGTCTATGCCCCGGATCGCGAAGCGTCCGAAGATATCCCTTAGCGCAAGCAGAACTGCTGATATGAGGGCGTATACGGCGGCTGTCTCTAACACACTTCGATTATAGAGAAGTATACGAGCCCATCAAGGCGCTTTGACCTGAGCGCTAAATGCTCAGCGCAGGAGAAGGGTGCTGCGCGCGTTCGAGGATGAAGTCGGCCATCAGCGGCCAGGGGTCGAAGCCGATCATATTTTGCGCATCGTCCACGAAATTCGAGAGCGCATTGATGTCGTAATAATAGATTTCCCCATCTTTATCGCTCACCAGATATTCGATGCCGCCGACCTCTATGCCCGCTGTTTGCATGATTTTCTCGACCGTGTCTATTACCTCTCGTGGTGGCGTGACCTTCTCAATCAAGGCGTTTCTGCCGTTTACCCCGCACGCGACCTCCTCGTTGCGGCGGCAGTAACTGCCCGGGCATAGGTTAAATGAATTCGGGTCCACCAAGGCCAATTGGATCGCATATAGAAACTTGCTGTTCAAAACCTCGATGCGGACAATTTGTTCTCCACGGGGCGGGATGTATTCTTGCACGAGCACTACATTGTCGATACCGAAGTCAATACTCGCTTCATCCGCCGCTCTCTGGAGTTCTTCAGGCGTATCGTACTTTTGTATACCGGCACCGCTTCCGCCAATGTTCGCCTTCGTAATAACAGGGAAACTCAATCCCTGGGCTGCTGCAGGAGCTTGTGAGGGATGATTGATCACCCGTGACCTCGGATGATTAACGCCCAAACTCTTGAGCAAACGGGTTTGCCGCACTTTTGAGAATTCATGGAGATAGGCCTCATAACCGTTGATCACGTTGGCGCCAATCGCTTTGAGGTGCGCGCAATATTCCAGCGTGTAGGGAATCGCATGTGTATGCCCGCGCGCCCATGCGGATGGACTCATGCGGTTCACAATCACAGAATAAGGCGATTCGGTTTCGGTCGGATCGAAGCGATGGTTGTGGGCTTCTATTTTTTCATATGCCACATCTCGCCTGTCGAGTTCATCAAAGAGCTTTTTGAACCACTCGGGGTGTTCATAATAAATGGCGATGGGGCGGGCGGATCCGTTTTGGCCACTCATGAGAGCACATTCTCCTCGAATTTTAGCGTGTCCAACACCTGTTGGATTCGTTCATCGACGATCTCGATCATCTTGGGATGAAAGCCGAGATGCGGGCCCAAAATGACGTCGATATCCGGATATTTCCTCCGGCCTTCATTGATGAAGACGGGCAAGTCCACTTTCACGTGATTGCCCCTGAAAAGAAAGTAAGGGATGACGATGATTCTCTCAGCCCCTTTCGCTACGCACAAGTCGATTCCCTCTGGAATGGAGGGGTAACTGATCTCCAGGAAAGCGGCTTTCAATATGCGATGCGGCCATGCTTTTTGAAAATGCTCCACGACGAGGAACAGCGCTTCGTTGGCGTTTTGCGCGCGACTGCCGTGACCGATGAGCAAGACAGCAGTTTTTATCTGGTCCTCGGGCGTATCGTCCAGAAATTCCAATTGTTTTTCTAGGCCAGGCATTCGCCTTCTCCTCTTTCCAGAACGTATTGCCTGTCCTGACTCCAGTCGATGAACAAATCGGAATCGGGCTCGTCGTTGAACTGACCGGCCAGGTGAAACTCCTGCAGCAAGTCTTCAAAGGACGCACTCCCCACACGATCCAAAAACTCGCTGAATCGCTCGCTCTCGTTTCTGTTTTCCTGGTAGTGGGACAACATTTTCTTGAGTGCAGCAGGAACGCGTTTTGCCGGAATCCGAACCTGGATGCGTTTTCCGATGCGGATTTCTCCGTCGGTGCCATCGTATTGACCGCCGAGGAAAATTTCATAAGCGGGCAGCATCGCGCCGTTCGCCTTGAGCGTCCCCCCGTGAAACCCGATGTTGGCGATGTGGTGTTGCCCGCAGGAATTCGGGCAACCGCTCATCTTGATGTGCATCTCCCGCGTAAGAGGATCCTGATCAATCTCATGAAGTGTTTCACGAATGGCGTTTGCCAGGCCCATGGAAGAGGTGATGCCGAGTTTGCATGAATCCGTTCCCGGGCAGGAAACCACGTCGGATATCTCTCTGGCCCCTTTTTCGGCGAGCCCGATTCTCTGAAGCTCTTTCCAGAGGGGGTAAAGTTCGCCTTCGCGCACCCACCTGAGCACGAGGTTTTGCTCGAAACTCGTTCTTGCGCGCCCTCTCGCGAAACGCCGGGTGAGGTCGGCCAGGGCGAAGAACTGATCCGTATGGATGTTCCCCAACGGGAGTTTTACATCGACGGCGAAGTAGCCTTCTTGCCTCTGTGCGGTGACGTTCGTTTTTCTCCAGGCGTGATAATCCGCAGCGTCGCCATTCGGGCTGGCTCCCGCCCCGTTCAGGGTATTCAAGACGGGTGGAGCGTCGGTTTCTTCATCATCTTTCCAAAGATAAGGTTCGGGACTGACGGGATCTTTCGCCCAGTCCTTTTTGAGTTCTTCCTCGACGCGTTCTCGCAGCCCGTCTATCCCTATCCAGCTTACGAGGAACTTGATGCGCGCCTTGAAGCGGGATTTGCGAAGTTCAGCAGCCTGGTCGAAAACCCGGATGAGGGCTTCACTCACCCTCAGGAAATCGGACACCGGAACGAACTCGTAAAGCACCTCGGCGGTACGCGCGAAAGTAGCGAGTCCGCCTCCGACAAGCATCTTGAAGCCATGCACGGGAGTTCCTTCCATCTCCTTGATAACCGGGATGAACCCGATGTCATGAATTCCGCCGACCACGCAGTCCGAAGCGCAACTCGAGAACGCCACCTTGAATTTGCGCGGCAGGTCCTGTGTGAAATCTCTGCGGACGAAGTAACGCGCAAATGCGCCTGCATAGGGAGTAGCGTCGAAAACCTGATCCTTGCAAACGCCCGCATAGGGACAACCGGTGACGTTTCTCACGCAATTTCCACATGCTTCCCGCGTGGTCAGTCCTACTTCGCCCAGAAGCCTCAGGACATCGGCGGACTGGTCGAGAGGAACGAAATGAAACTGCACGTTTTCCCGTGTCGTCACGTGACCTTTTCCCAACGGCACGTAATCACGCGATACACGCCCCAGGGCTTCGAGTTGGGAAGCGCTCAGGCCGCCGAAAGGAATTTTCACGCGCACCATCTGTGCGTCCGCCTGGCGCTGGCCATATACGCCGCGCCTTAAGCGATAGGGGAGAAACTCGCTGTTATCGAGTTCCCCGTTTCGGAATCTGGTGGCTTGTGTTTCAAAATCATCGAATTCTTCGGGAATCACCGGAATGACGCCTGTTTCCCGAGACAATGGTTTTCGTGATTCTTCGTGCATCACTTACTCCTTACGTGAACGGCTACGTACATGTTGGATAATGAATGATGGTCCGGGCTAAAGCCCGGCATTTACGAAATGACTTTGCTCAGGGGGTCTTCCGTGGAACAGCGCCAGGAGATTTCTTGACTCTCGTCGGCCTCGAACCAAACGAGGTCTTCAAGACCGGCGACGGGTCCGACGAGAAAAACAGCGGGGGGGGATATTTCTTCGCGTTGCGCGAGGCTGGATGCTTCTTCCAAAGAACATCGGTAGGCCAACTGCCTGTTTGTGGTTCCATTTTCAATGATGGCGGCGGGCGTGTCTTTCGACATGCCGTTTTCCATCAAAGCGGATGATATGCGTCCGATGGAGCGCGCGCCCATGAGGAAAACAAGCGTCCCCCTGTTCTTCGCCAAGTACGCGTAATCCACTTGCGTTTCTGGTTTTCCGGGGTCTTCATGTGCAGTTACGACCGTGAACGACGAGGCGAGCTTTCGGTGTGTGACGGGTATTCCGGCATAGGCGGGCACAGCTAAAGCGGAACTGATGCCTGGTATGATTTCAAAATCAATACCGGCATCTGCCAGTGCCTGCGCTTCCTCGCCGCCACGACCGAACACGAAAGGGTCCCCGCCTTTTAGACGCACCACTTGATAACCGCGCTGAGCGAAATGGATTAGAGCTGCGTTGATGTCATCTTGGCTCATGGTGTGTCGACCGCTGGATTTTCCCGCATTGATGAGTTGGCAGTTTTCCGGGCAAAGTTCAAGAACTTCGGGGTTCACAAGACGATCATAAACCACCAAGTCTGCATTTGAGAGAGCTTTTGCCGCCTTGAGTGTAAGCAAGTCCGGATCTCCAGGGCCTGCTCCCACAATCTGAACTTTTCCTTGATACATGTAGAGATTCCCGTATAAAAATCAATTTTTCTTTTTATTGTTAAGTAAAACACTTAACATTTTCAGAAAAATATTTTACTCTCCTGCTTTTGTCAACCCAAGCAAGCGTTTATTCTGGAGTTATCTTGTCTGGAATGATTCTGTTGATGCTTATCGCAACCGAGAAGGTGTAAATCATGAGTGAAGATCCCAAACGTCTTGAAGATGCTCTGCGTCTCATCGATGAAGCGAATTCCGAGGATCCGAATACCGAGAGTTTCGAGGGCGAGGATTACCCCAAAGAGCTTTTGTATTCGATGAGAATGACGAGATGGCTCGAAACCATCGAGCCGCAAGCCTCGGAGGCCCTTCGTCTGGCTGTTCGGAGCCAGCATATATGCAGATGGGAGATTCCTCGCTCGGATTACCCTCTGGGTCGAAAGGGGTATCACCAATGGCGGACCCGCCTCTACGACTATCATGGGGAGAAAGCCGCCGGGATTCTTGAGGAGGTGGGTTACGATGAGGAAACGATAGCCCGGGTGCGGAAGATGTTGAAAAAACAGAGATTGAAATCAAGCCCGGAAACCCAGATGCTCGAGGACGTCGCCTGTCTGGTGTTTCTGGAAAGCTATTTCTGGGATTTTTCACGGCTTCATGATGAGGAGAAAATCATCGGCATCTTGCGGAAAACCTGGGTAAAAATGTCCGCGCGCGGGCAGGAGGCCGCCAGGGAGCTTTCTCTCGATGCGGGTGCGGAGGCGCTGTTGAACAGGGCGCTCGCGCCGGAAAATTAGCGGAATTCGGCTGTTTTCAAAAGATTTTGCGCTGCTTTTTCATCTGTGTTCTTGTGGTGTATGATTGGCGCGCAATGTCTCTTTACGGCTCATCTTGAGGAGAAAATCATGAACGTCACCATGTGGAACTGCTACGTCTGACCCTACGCCTACAGAGCCATGGAGTGGCTCGTTCGTCTTCAGGAGAAAAGAAGCGATCTGAAAGTGGATTACAAGGCCTTCGTGCTCGAGCAGGCGAATTTCGGCCCCTCGCGGGGCGAAGACTGGAAGGCCTGGGAGGACAAGACCTTCCCGAGCAGGGATCTCCCCCCGCATCAGGCTGCCAAGTGCGCTGCCTTGCAGGGCGAGACGCAGTTCGATAAATACCACGTGGCGCTCCACCGGGCGAGACACCAGGACGGCAAGGACATCACCAGTGAACTGGTTCTGCGCGATATCGCCGTGGAAGTGGGCTTGGACGTCGAACGCTGGGAGGAGGACATGAAAAGCGGCGCCACCATCCCCCTCATCGCGCAAGAGCATGAGGACGCGGCCGAGCAGGGCATTTTCGGCGTTCCCACGCTCGATTTCGGCGAGGGCAAACCCGTTTTCGTGAAGCTCGAAGAGGGCGATTGGGAGAGCGAAGGCGATGAGCAGGGGCTCCTCGACGCCGTGCGGGCCACCTCGGCCGAGCGGCCCTGGCTGCTCGAACTCAAGACGCCCCAATCCGCCAAGCTCGGTACCGCCTCGTCCAAGAAGTACGAGAAATACGGGATGAAGGCGAGATAATCGCCAATACAACAAAAGGTTACCGGCTTATGAGCGGACTGGACGACAAGGCCCATCCCGTCGATCTCACGGTGGACAAGCCCGCCCGCGAGTTTCGCGTCGAGTGGGCGAGCGGAGAGAAGAGCGCCTACGGATTCGATTATCTCGCAGCCCTTTGCCCGTGCGCGAATTGCAAGGAGGAGCGCAAGGCGCGCGAGAAAAACCCCCTCACCGTTCTCTCGGGGCCGAGTGGGCCGACTGAGCTTGAGAACGTCGAGATGGTGGGGCGCTACGCCATCAACTTCATCTGGCGGGGCGGGTGCGGGGCTGGCATCTATTCGTTTGATTATCTTTACGAAATCGCTCCCGAGCGCGCCGGAAGCTCAGAAGAAAGAGAGGGCTGAACCTTGGAGACCCGCACGCCGAAGCCGGTGGATGAAAAGCACGAAATGCCGCCCGAGCAACACGCCTGCCCCACCTGAGCCGTCGGGTTGTTCTCCGCCGTGGCGCGGGTTTTCATGTGGATGAAGAGGAAGCTGCTGGGATAGCCGATCGATGAATCATATGAGGTAAATCCCGTAATCCTTTGATTTCGCGTATTTTATCTGTTCTATCAGGGCAGTCGTGAGTTCATGAGGCGCAAGCGGTATCAAACCCCTCGCCGGAGCGGGGGGTTTTGTTTCAGCGGTTGATGAGCAGTTGCGCGCCCGCTGCTATCACCGCCACGCCCACGATTCTCTTGAGCGTGAGGGCCGAGAAGGTCTGGAGCAGATGCGCACCCACTACGCCGCCCACGACCGCGCCGATGCTCAGGTAAACCGCGTAATTCCAGACAATTAGCCCGCCTCGCACGTTCTCGAACGAGGCGACCAGCGAGTTGAACAGGTAGGCGAGAATCGAGACCGCCACCGCCTGCTGGGGCGTGAGCGAGGGGATGAGGAACAGCGTCGGCACCACGATGATGCCCCAGCCCACGCCGGTGGCTGCGTTCAAGGTGCCCACGATAGCGCCCAATACCAGAAGTCCCGCCCCTATCCAGTCCAAAACGCTCTCCTTTTCAGATAGTTATGCTGATTATCGTATGTTTCACTACAAGTGCATCCACCCCCCCCCGCAACTCCCCGCATTTGCTGTCATCGCGAAAGGCGCGGGCCATGGCAGAATTCCCCTGCGCCCGGATTCCGCGGCGCCATTTCCCAGGAAAAATTCATCGTCAAATTATCGAAAAACCCCGTGAATTTATCTGATTTTATCTAATTTTTCAGAAATTCCGGGCGGCATCTTTGCGACTGCGAACTTCGCTCGGGATGCCCTGTTCGAAATCCTCAAATCATCGCCGCTTCGCCTCATCGTCCGTCCCCTTGGTCCGCTCTCGATGCTCTCCCGAAAACGCCCCCGCCCGCAAGTGGCTGGTCGGCGTGGCGAAGGTCCTGAAGAAGGAGAAGAAGCTCCCGCGCACGCGCACCTACCGGGACGGGGACGGCTTCGACTTGGCTCCGCTGAGAAATGCCTTGAAGGCCGAGGGTATGATGTAGCCGCCGCACCTCGCGGGACGGCATATGTGGCATTAACACTCCCACCTTGAGGAAGGGGCTGTTGAAAAAGTCCTCAAGGGGTGAATGTGAATACCTCGTTTCCCGTAGGGGCGAACCGGTGTGTCCGCCCGGTCAACCGGACGCGGGCACAAAAAAACGGGAGAACACGCAGGTTCTCCCCTGCAAAGACACAATCCTTGCGTAAAGACAGGCCCCGTGCCTGTCAGAAGTCGCAACCTGCGGGGCAGCCCCAAGGGGTCGATTCCGACCGAAGAGGGAGGAACCGTGTCACTGCGAGGCGGTGCGGCTTTGTTCGTCATTCCGGCGTCGGAGCCGACCAATGCGGGAGGATTCGACGGAATCCATTTGTTTTGCTTTGTTTTATTTTCTGATTGATTCCCGCCAATGACGAGATGATGAAAAACCGGAGTATTGCCATTCCGCTCGGCCCTGGATTCCGGCGTGCGCCGGAATGACGGTGCGGCGAGCCTGTTTCTGTTCTCCGATTGACGCGTTCTTTTATCGTGCCGGAACCCCTTACGCCAGCATCAGGCGCTCGCCCTCGGGTTCGGGTATCCGGTCGCCGGCTTCTTTCGCCGTATCAATCCAGATAGCAATCGCCTGGTTGATGTTCTTGAGAGCGTTTTCCTGTGAGTGGCCGTGCGCGGCGCAGCCGGGAAGCTCCGGAACTTCGGCCACGAAAGCGTCGTCCGCGCTCTCCAGTAGAGAATGATCGCGTATTTGAGCATCATTTTTCATTCACAAGGGGAACTTTTCCTTGGCCATTGCGTCGAGAATCGCGCGGCGGAAGGGAGTAAGCAGCTTCATCCGGACGTCATGAAGCTTTTTTGTATTGGATCACCTCTTTTATTCTTTCCTGCGCGAGGTCTACGAATTTCCGGTTGTTGGAATTCTTCGCCAGATGCACGGCTTCGATGAAATGCTCAAAGGCTTCATCGGCTTTGCCTGTTTTTAATTTTACCTCCCCCAATCCAAAATGCGGCTGCGCAAATTTCTCATCTATTTGCCGCGCTTTGTTGTAGTCGGCCATCGCTTCTTCGTAGCGTCCCATATCCTTTTTGACGTTGCCTCTGTTGAAGTAGGCGTATACGTCTTTCGCATCTATCCGCAGCGCCTTATCGAGGTCTTCCATGGCCGCCTCGTATTCTCCCAGAATGCCTTTCGCCACGCCCCGGTTTCGGTAGGCTATCAGCGACTCGGGGTCGCGCGCGATTTCCTTGGTCAGGTTTTCAATCGCAGTTCCATAATTGCCGTCAAGCATATTCTTTTCGGCGGTTTTCAGGTAATTGGTGCTCGCTGGAGATTCCATGAAAACCTCAAGATTGCAGTTATCAACATAGTCCGCAGGCGAAGACAAATTTCGATGAAAATAATCTGGGTGAGTTGGGTAGTAGAAAACTAACAGAGTATGAATGAGCTGGCAATTTGAGAGGTAATCGCTTCGTTCATCGTCCTTATCGTTCATAGAGTTGTCATGAAGAAATGAATCAGCAAAATATTTCGCCCACCCACACGCTCTTCGATACCGCCTCCTGAAACGAGAGCGCCTCATGTTTCTCACGGGCTGGGCATGAAATTTACTGCCGCATCATTCAGCGGAATTCGGTGCGATGTTCGCGTTTCTCGCCTCGTCCGAGGCGAGCTACATCTCCGGCGGCGTGTTCGCCGTCGACGGGGGGAGGCTGAAGGCGATTTGAGGTCAATCTCGACCGATCAGGGACTGTTGAAAAAGCTCTCCCGTGCAGAATTGGCCACCGCCGTCATTCCGGCGAAAGCCGGAATCCATTTTCGCCTTCGTTTTTTCACCTACTCGCTCGGACGTCTTTACTCCCGGGCGGCGAAGATCGGAATCGAACACATAAAAGAAAGCGTATTTTCTCAATTCCGCATCCGGACGCCGCGTATCAACAAGGCCGTGGCCGCCCCGCCCGGTGAAAAGTCAAAATGGATTCCGGCTTTCGCCGGAATGACGAAACAAAACCGCACCGCCTCATCCTGAGTAGCGGCGGAGCCGCGTATCGAAGGTCAAACGCGATTGATGAATGAGCGGTTGCTCTCGTTCCGATGCGAGCCCCTCGCCCTTCGATACAAACGCTCCTTTCTCAGTCGCGTTTTACCTTCGGCGGCTACTCAGGGTGAGGAAAGAAGCGTTGGCGGTTTCCAGGGGACGCATGCGGGGCTTTTTCAACAATCCCGATCAGGGAGAGATTGCCGACCGATGGGGGAGTGTTTCCTGCGGCTAAGAAATCGTGGCGTGATCACCCCGGATTCAACCGCGTATTTCACTCTAATGGGTATTTTCAGGAAATGCTGAAATATGTTGAAACACTGAAAAAGCTGGATTGCATTACGTTGCAAGAATGTGTTTGTGGGGGATAAATTCTTGCAGCTTAAAATCGTGGCGCAATCGGGCCGGCTTCATTCTCTTATCTTTCAGCTATCCCAATGCCATGTTGCTCTTACCCGGACAGAACCTCTCGCATAAACATCAGGCGCTCGCCCTAGGACCACGGTTTCTCCCGCCTCGTGCATGGAATATACTGCTTTTTCATCTGGCAAGTTCTAGGCAATAGTGAAAGCAGGAGGCGCCATTGAGCGGCTGGCGAATCGGCGTGGACGTCGGAGGCACCTTTACGGACGTGGCCCTGGTGGAGGAATCCACGGGCCGGACGGGCGTCTACAAGGTGCCCACGTCTGTCGGCGAGCCGGTTTCCGGCGTGCTGGAAGGGGTGCGGGAAGGACTGCGGGGCGAAGGCCTCGATCCCAGGGACGTCGTCTACTTCGGCGCGGGCTCCACGCTTGCGGTCAACACCATCATTCAGCGCTCAGGAGAGCCGACAGGCCTCCTGGTCACGCAGGGATTCCGCGACGTCCTGGAGATCCGCCGGACCCGGCTTCCCGATGCGCCCAGCTTCGAGGCGGCAAGACCCGTGCCGCTCGTCCGCCGGGCCCACGTCCGGGAGGTGAGGGAGCGCGTCGGCGCGGACGGGACCGTCCTGCGCCCGTTGGATACGGATTCCGTCCTGCAGGGGGTCGAGGAACTCCTTGGCGCCGGCGTCACGGCCGTGGCGGTCAGCTTTCTGCATACCTATATCAATCCGGTTCATGAGCAAGCGGCGCAGGCGGTCATCGCCGGGCGATGGCCCGATCTCTTCGTCTGCGCGTCGTGGGAGACGTGGCCCCAGCAGCGCGAATACGAGCGGACGCTCGTCTGCGTGATGAACGCCTACGTCGGGGCCACCATGCGCTCCTATTACGGGAAGCTGGAGGAGGGCCTGCGGGCGATGGGCGTCGGCTGTCCGGTTCAGATCACCCAGTCCAACGGCGGGACGGTCTCCATCCATGAGGCGGCGCGGATACCCGTGCGCACGATGTTCTCGGGGCCTGCTTCGGGAGTGATGGCGGCGGCCAAGTCCGCGCGTGAATACGGCGAGGCGAAACTCTTCACCCTGGATATGGGAGGGACCAGCGCGGACATGTCCCTCATCGACGGCCGGCCCCGCGTCAGCGTGGAGAGCACGATCGGGGATTTTCCGCTTTTCCTTCCCGCCGTCGCCATCGAGACCATTGGTGCTGGGGGCGGATCGATCGCGTGGGTCGACCCGCACGGAGTGCTGAAGGTGGGCCCGCGCTCGGCGGGGGCCGTTCCCGGACCTGCGTGCTACGGCCGCGGCGGCCGGGAGCCGACCGTCACGGACGCCTACCTCGTAACGGGCATACTGGGCGAGAACGACCTGCTCGGCGGCCGGATGACGCTTTCCCGCGCGCGAGCGGAAGATGCCATAGGCTCCCTGGGCGAAGCCCTGGGGATGGAGACGATCCAGGCGGCCGAAGCCGTCCTGCGGGTCGCGACGGCGAACATGGTCGCCTCGTTTCTGCCGATGATCGCGCGCTACGGGGTCGACCACCGCGAATTCAGCCTTCAGGCCTTCGGGGGCGCCGGGCCCACCCATGCCTTCCTGCTGGCGGCGGAAGCCGGCATCCGGAAGATCGTCATCCCCCCTGCGCCGGGCGCGATGTGCGCGGTGGGAGCGGCCGTGGCGGACGTCCAGATGGATTTTGTGCGCAGCGTCCGCACCGACTTGCTGGATGAGAAGGGGATGGAAGGGATGTTCTCGGAGATGGAGGAAACCGCCCGGAGGTGGCTCGCCGAACAGGGATTGGAACCCGGGTCGGCGGAGTTCGAGCGGAGTGCGGATATGCGCTACAAGGGGCAATCCTTCGAGATCATGGTGGGGTTGACCGGGAACGGGGATTACCAGGAAACCTTCCACCGCAGATATGAAGAGACCTTCGGATACCTCGACCCCGAGAGCGGGATCGAGGTGCTCCAAATCCGGATGCTCGCCAGGGTGCCGAACCGGATGGTCGACGCTGCCTCTTCCCCAATGCCCGGGGAGTCGGACCGGCCCGAACCCGTGGAGACGCGCGAGGTGACGCATCAGGGGAGGCGGCTCGCGGTTCCCGTCTACCAAAGAGCGCAAATTCCCGTCGGCCTTCGGCTCTCCGGGCCTGCCGTGCTTCTTCAGTACGACACGACCGTTTTCGTCACGCCCGGGTTCGTTTTCCGGGCCGACGCGGCGGGTAATCTTCACGCGGAGGCGGCCGGATGAGCGAAACTTTTACGCCCAAAACCAGGTCCGACCCGGTTCTCTTCGAAATACTCCGGTGCCAGTTTCAGGGGGTCGTGGAGGAGATGGGTGAACTGCTGACCCACTGCGGGCATACCGTCTTCGTCAAGGAAACGCAGGATTTCATCGTCGCCCTGGTGACGCCCAGGGGTGAAGTGGCGGCCTGCTCCGTGGATATCGGGCTCTGGATAGGGGTCGGCCAGAACTTTCAGGCCGTATTCGACGCCGGCGGGCCATACCGGCCCGGCGACGTCTGGTTCACCAACGATCCCGAGCAAAGCAGGGGCCTGGTCACCCACCTGCTCGATGTCTTCTGCTGGCGTCCCATCTACCACGATGGTGAACTCGTCTGCTTCGCGGCCGCCTTCATCCATTGCACGGACGTGGGCGGGCTCGCGCCCGGGTCCATCGCGCCCTCCGCCGTCGACCAGCATCAGGAAGGCGTGGTCATTCCGGTAACCCGGCTCGTCGCCGAAGACGAGATGCGGGAAGACGTTTTGCGGATCTTCCTGCGGAACTGCCGCGTTCCGGACAAGAACCGGGGCGACGTGCTGGCGATGCTCGGAGCGCTCAAGCGCGCGGAATTGCGCGTGACGGGCCTGGCCGCGAAGTTCGGCGGGGACCTCTTGAGGACGGCGCTCGACGACGTTCTGGATTACGCCGAAGCCCAGGCCCGCTCCCTGATACGGGAGGTTCCCGACGGAGACTACGCGTTCTGGGACTACCTCGAGGGGGATCTGATGCCCGAGGGCCGCCACGTCCGGATCCGCCTCACGCTGAGGATCCAGGGGGATGAGATGCTCCTCGACTTCGAGGGCACGGACCCGCAGGTGGCGGCGGCGTTCAACATCCCCTCCTACAGCACGGACGGCCACTACCTCCTGGTCATGGGCGTGGTCAACTTCATGCGGAGCGTCAAGCCGGACACGGTGTACAACTCGGGTCTTGTCCGGGCCGTACGAGTGAACGCGCCACGGGGGTCCCTCCTCAATCCCGAACCCGGGGCGCCCTGCGGAGCCCGGCAGGCCACGTTTTTCAAGGTGGCCGATATCGTTCTCGGCGCCCTGGCGCACGCCTGGAGGGAGCGGATGCCGGCCGCGGGCTGCGGCCAGGGCTCCATCATGCTGGTGTCGGCGCCGGACTTCACCACCGGGACGAACCTGGTGAGCACCGTCCAGCCTCTCGTGGGCGGGTCGGGAGCGCGGCCCTTCGACGACGGCACCGAAGGCGTCGATTTCACCACGGGCTTCTACCGGAACATCCCCAACGAGGTGCTGGAATCGGAGATGCCCGTCCTGGTCGAGAGCTACGCGCTCATCCCCGATTCCGGGGGTGCGGGCCGCCTGCGCGGCGGGTGCGGCCTGAACTATTCTCTCAGGCTTCTCGTGCCCGGCGGGGTGGTGACGGCCCGGGGGATGGAGCGGTTTCATTTTCAGCCCTGGGGCAGGGAAGACGGCCGGCCGGGCGAGGCGGGACGCGCGTTCCTGCAAGCCCCGGGCGAGGAGCCCGAGCCGATTGCGAAGATAAACGTGCTCGATGTTCCGGCGGGCGGCGTCGTGCACGCCCACTCGGCCGGCGGAGGCGGGTTCGGCCCGCCCCGGGAGCGCGACCCCGCGCTGGTGCTGCGCGACGTCGAGGACGGGCTGGTGACGCCTGAGAGCGCCGGCGAGGTCTACGGCGTGATCATCCGGGACGGCCGAATCCTGGAAAGAGAAACCGCCGAGCGCAGGCGGCTGCTTGCCGATGGGCATGACGGCGCATCGCCGCCTGCTCCGTTTACGTTCGGGGCCGCCCGGGAGGCGTTCGAGCGGCTCTGGCCGGATGAGTTGCAACTGGCCGTCAACCGGGCCACGGAGGGCATCCCCCCCGCCATACGGCAGCACGTACGCTTCGAGGCGATGAGAGCCGTGGAGGGGAACCGGTCGGGAGCGGAGCCGATCGATGAATCCTGGCTTAAGGCCAGGGTGCGTGAAATCACCGAGGGGATGAGCCCGCAATCGACGCATTCCGCTTGAAGCGGAAATCAGCGGCCCGGAAGCTTTCGAGACGCTCGGGGCCTTTTGGGCCCTCGAGATTTATCCGCTTTTCGGGAGGCTTTCCTCGATGAGTTCTTTTCGAAAAAACCAGCCTCCGTGGCGCGTGACCTGGAAAATCACGAGAATCGTCAACAAGACGAATCCTGCCCCTTGAGAAGCAAGCGTGGGCCATAGCATCATGAATCCCCCCAGGAGAAGGCCGCCTCTCTCGGCCCAGGTTGTCCTCCCGATCAGATAGCCACTCAGGCCGGCCGTTCCGGCGACGAGCGCGATGCCGGTCGTCAAGGTAACCAGGATGATTTCAACCACACTGCCGTTCAACAGAATGGCGGGGGAATAGGCGAAAAGAAACGGGATCACATAGAGGCCTTTCGCCGCCCTGAAGGAAGTCCAGCCGGTCTTCATCGGGTCCGCCTCGGCGATGGCGGCGGCGGTGTAGGCAGGAATGCAAACGGGAGGCGTGTAACAGCTATCCAGGCTGAACCAGAAGATGATCATGTGAGCCGTGACGGCGCTCATGCCGCCCAGCTCGATGAGAGCGGGCGCGGCCATCGTCGCCAGAACGATGTAGGCGGAACTGCTCGGAAGCCCCATCCCCAGAACGAAGGAGGCCACGCCGACCAGAATGATTCCGAGAAAGAGACTTCCCCCCGAGGCTGAAACGACGATGGAGGAGAACTTGAGCCCCAGCCCCGTAATCGTCGTCGCTCCGATGATGATGCCCGCAGTCGCGCATGCGGCGGCTATCGGGGCGCACTGCTGCGCTCCTCGAACCAGCGCCCGGACGAGTTTGCCCGCTCCGCTTGTCAGATAATCGAGGGCGCGCCTCGCGGAAAAACTTCGTTCCCGCCATCCCTGGTAGAGATAGTCGACCATTCCCAGCAATGTCATTGAAACAATCGTGGCGATGATTCCGGATACGCCCGCATATTGGACCGATCTCCCGACCACCATGAAATAAATCAGGACGGCCGGCGGGATGAGAAAAACGAATGCGCGACCTATCGTATTCAGGATGTTGGGAAGATCCTCCCAACTCAGGCCCCGGATGTCGTTCTTGGCCGCCTCGAGATGCACGAACACGAAAACGGACATGAAATAGAGCAGCGCCGGAATCACCGAAATCTTGATGATAGTGAAATAGGAAGTCCCGGTGAATTCGGCCAGCAGAAACGCCGCCGTTCCCATGATGGGAGGCATGATCTGGCCTCCGGTGGAAGCCGCCGTCTCGACCGCTCCCGCCACGTGGGGGCGGTACCCCATTTTTTTCATCAAGGGGATGGTGAAGGTTCCCGTGGTGACGATGTTGGCGGTGGCGCTTCCCGATATGGTTCCCGAGAGGGCGCTGGCCACCACGGCCGCCTTGGCGGGCCCGCCCCGCATTCTGCCGGTCAGCAGGAACGCGAAGTCGATGTATATCTTCCCGGCGCCCGAAGCATCGAGCACGGCCCCGAACAGGATGAACAGGAACATGTAATTGACGAAAACGTACATCGGGGCGGACCAAAGGCCCCCGTCGGTCATGTAGAAATGATCGATGATGTCCAGGAACCCGATGCCGCCGTGCTTGAACTCCCACGGCATCCAGGGGCCGAAGTAGGTGTAGACAAGGAAGAAAAGCGCAATCAAAGGCAGGGTCAGATTGATCGCCCTGCGCGTGGCCTCGAGAACCAAAACGATGCAGACGACCCCAAAAACGATATCCGGGAGCAGGACATCGTCTATATACCGGGTGCGTTCGAGCAGCCGGTCGAACTCCCAGAGCAGCCACATGACGGACACCACCGCCAGGACGCCCAGAAAGGCGACAAACGCCTTGCGCCACCCCGGCGGCAAGACACCGGCTTTTTCAGATGGAGGAGTGAGAAAGATGATGGCGGCGGCGGCCAGATAAAACATCGGCCGCTCGAAAATCGCATCCATCCCGCCCGTAACGGCGAGATAGACCTCGGTGAGGGACATGCCGATCGCAACCAGCGCGATGAGATAGCCGACGAATCCCCTGGGAGGAAAATTTACGCCTTGACTGGCCATGAAGAACGCCTTCCGGAATTATGCGGAAACGGGCGCCGGGATAATCGCGGGAATCCCCGGCGCCCGCTCATTCCTCTAGCGTGGTATAACTGCGCCTTCTCAGGTTACATCGCTCCCACTTCCTTGTAATAACGGGCTGCGCCGGGGTGCATGGGAACGCCTTTCATGTTCTTCACGGAACGTTTGGGTTCCAGGAAACCGTAAAGTCTGTGGGCGCCCTTCAGATAATCCTTGTTCTCGAAAACGGTTTTCGTCACCTTGTAGATCAGGTCGGGTGATTGGTCCCCTCTCGTGAAAATGATCGTTCGGAGTCCGTAGGTATCGAGGGGTTTCTTCTGGCCCGGATAGGTATTCGCGTCCACAATGGATTCCACCAGGCCGAACTTTTCCAGCCTCTGCCGCATGCCCGGCGTAACCCCGGTGAAATTGATGGGGCGGCGCAGGGCCGCTTGCTTGATCAACCCGTTACCGGGGCCCGTGTGGAACAGGACGAAATCCACGTGCTTGTCCTGATAAAAGCGCATCATGGCGCGGCCTCCGCCGAGGCGGACCGACACGCCCGCTTTTTTCAGCGCAGCGGTCGAGGTTCCGTACTCCTTCAAAAGGTAGGTCGCAATGTTGTAGGTCCCCGTCCCTTTCTTCCCGATGGTTATCCCGGCCTTGGGTTTCTTCTGCACGAAATCCTCGAACGATTGAATCCCTTTATCGACCAGTTCCGGCGCCGCCATGAAATGAACGGCGGACGTGTAGAGCCATACCATGGCCCTCAAGTTCGGGTACTTTTTCTTGTATGGTTTTTTGCCCGCAATGGCGTTTCCCACGTAATACGTGTAGCTGTACGCGATGTCGGACTTGCCCACCCCCACCAGTTGCGGGTTGGACTTTCCCCCGCCCAGGGTGACGTTCAGGGAGTAGTCCTTGTTCTTGCGGTTGAAGACGTCCGCCAGGGCGCCCGCCATGACATAGAGCGTGCTGGCGACGGTGGCGGCCCCCAGTTTGACCGCTTTCTTGGCGGCTTCGACTTGGGGTGGAGCCACGAACACAAAGGCAAACAAGGTGATACAGACCACAATCCGTGCTGAGTGCTGGCGACAAGTCTTTTTGAGCATCAATTTACCCTCCCTCATCAGAGCAGGACGATTTGCATCCTTGAACGGGATGATTTAACCAACGCCTCGACTATCTAAGCGCTCGGACTTATTGCGGCAATCGCTTTCTCCGTAAATTCCTTGAGGTGGTTGTAGGCTCTTTCGGAAAGGTTGCACACCTCGGAGCCGTAGGTGCCGGGTCCCCGCACGTGCGTTGTTCTGAGGCTCTCGAATACGGCCAATTCGGTCAGGGCGCGCCGGGTCTCTTGGTCTATGCTGGCCTCCAGGAAATCATGGTCCCCGTAATCGAACAGATACCAGGTATGGGCGACGTCATCCGTTTCCGGAATGACCCCTTTCGCATGGAGCGCGGCATTTATCCAGTTCGAGCAGATGTGCATGCGGCCCCACATCACCGCCTCGAAATCTTCTGCGGGGTCCAGTTTTTCCACGGATCGCGCAAACCGCTCAGCCTTGGCCATATGTTCTTCGATTTTCACGGCGTATCTCCAGATTTTCCGGTCATATCACTTTCCAGACTGCGGACCGGGCCGCGCCCCCGACGATTCCCAGAAAACCGGCTTTCGCCTCCTCCAGACTTTGGAGGCATTCGTCCATGATCGCCCGGCTGATCGGTTCCGTGCCCCGGCAATGCCCGGGGCGGAGTTGCTCGATGAATTTCAGAGGCTCCATCGCCGCCTGAAGCGCCGCGCTGGGCTTCTTGACGTATCCGTCCAGAGTGGGGCGGAAGGTGTGGGCATGATCCATCAGCTGGTTCGTTATCCCTTCCGCGTGGAGAGCCGCGTTGAAATAGTGCGTGGCGGCGAGCATGCACGTCTCGATGATCATCTCGGGGTCGTCGGCGGGATCCAGCTTCCGAAGAGAGGCTTCGATTCTTTGCGCCTTTGCGACGTGGTCACGGGGTTCCAATATGGATCTCCTCCGTTTTCCGGCGGGCACTGCGAGCGAACACAACCGTATCTATACGTATTCCCTCCCAACCCCTTCGTACCGGGGAATGGCGCTGTCGGTTTCCATAAATTCAGATGATCCATCAAATATCCCCCGCTCATCAGGTCATGTCAACTACCCGGAATTCATCCTCTGCTTGCCATGAACTTGAGAACCATACGGGGCTGTTGAAAAGCCCTCCCCGGTCGGAATTGACGATGCGTTTCGCGTCCGCTTGGATTCGGGCGTCGTTACGGAGGCGGCTGATGCGGTTCACCACGAAGCCGTCATTCCGGCGAAAGCCGGAATCCATTTTGACTTTTCACCGGGCAGGGTGACCACGACCTCGTTGTTGCGCGGCGTCCGGATGCGGAATCCAGAGAATTCGCTTTTCGTGTTCGATTCCGATCCTTCCCGCCCTGAAGTGAATACGTCCGAACGAGGAGGCGAAAAGACGAAGGCGAAAATGGATTCCGGCTTTCGCCGGAATGACGGGCATTGTGATCTCTCAAAGGGACGTTCCCGTAGGGGCGCTTCGTGAAGCACCCGTTTCTCCAGGGGGTCGTTCGCGAACGGCCCCTACGGGGAACGAGACATTGCTCCATTGTTCCGGCAGTCGAACCTGCCTGGGAAGGGCTTGTTCAACAACTCCACGTCAACTGGATGCAATGGCTCCGTATCTCTTTGCAGAAGTGTCTTCACAGCGTGTTGTTTGACTTCGCTTCACTCCAGACACCATATTAGGGACATTTCGTGAAACGCCAATCTCACATCTGAGTTGGAGGCCTCCCCATGAACCCGGTGAATCAAGCGGAAACCACGGACATGATTGACGTCTCAACCGGAAAAAAGTTGAACATCATCGATTGCGATATTCATCCCCGAATGCCGAAAGGGGTGCAGTCCTTAAAACCCTATCTCCCCGAGAAGTGGCAGGCCCGGCTCGGGATGAAGGGCGCCCTGGTGAAAGACGAAGCCAATCCCCGAAATACGTTTTCCGTTCCCAGGCGCGCTTTCTTCCATCCTCATCCCGGGGGGTCCGGGCGAGTGGACGCCAGGCCGCCCGAAGGCGGACCCATCGGATCGGACATCGGCTTCCTGGCGAAGCAGCTTCTCGACGAGCACGACATCAACTACGCCATCATCGTCGGGCAGGACGCCACGGGGGTCTCCGGAATTCCGGATGCGGACCTGAGCGCCGCCTACGCTTCCGCCTACAACGATTTCGTTCTCGCCGAGTGGGCTTCCACCGATCACCGCTTCAAGGCGTGCATCTGGGTGAGTCCGCGCGATCCGAATCTCGCGGCGGAGGAAATCGATCGGCTGGCGGGTCATCCCGATATCGTCTCGGTCCAGGTCTGTCCGATGGATATTCCCCTGGGACAGCGGTACATGTGGCCGATATACGAAGCGGCCTCCCGTCACGATCTGCCCGTCGCGATTCACGGCGGCTCTGAAACCGCCGGCGTCAACCCGCCGATGCTGGCCGTGGGGATGCCGTCTTACTTCATCGAACTGCACAGCGGCTTGCCCCAGGTGGGGTGGATGCACGTGACGAGCATGGTATGCGAGGGGGTGTTCTCACGCTTCCCGAACCTCAAGTTCATCGTCCAGGAGATGGGTTACGCATGGGTCGCGGGCCTCATGTGGCGCCTGGACAAGGAGTGGAGGTCCCTGCGGCTGGAAGTCCCCTGGGTGAAGGAGCCGCCCAGCGAAGTCATCCGAAAACACGTTCGGTTCACGAGCCAGCCCGTGGAGGAGCCGCCCAGGCCCGAATTCAACGAGCAAATGCTGAGAATGATTTATGCGGAAGACACGCTTCAGTTTTCATCGGACTACCCGCATTGGGACTTCGACGATCCGCGGTATGTTTTCCCCAACGTCGACCCGCAGCTGCGCAAGAGCATCTTCTATGAGAATGCGCTTGGTACCTACCCGAAGCTCAAGAAAATCGTGATGGGAGAAAACGGGGAAGCCTGATGGGAAAGCATATCGTATGCAAGGTGTCGGACTTGCCTCCCGGCGAAAGGAAAATCGTCGAATTCGACAATCGCTCCATCGGGGTGTTCAACGTCAAGGGGGCGTATTTCGCCTTGAGAAACATTTGCCCCCACCAGGGAGCGCCGTTATGCATCGGGCCCGTGCGCGGGACCATGGACGCGAACGCCCCCCGTGAGATCCAATACGTGAAAGACGGCGAGATCATCGTCTGTCCCTGGCATTGCTGGGAATTCGACATCCTCACGGGGCGCTCCGTCTTCAACCCGCACCGCACCCGCGTAAGAGCGTATAAAGTGACGGTCGAACGGCCGGAGAGCGTGGAGGAAGACCCTTCCGTGGAAACCTTTCGGGTGACGGTGGAGGATGACCTCGTCGTTCTGCACGTGTGAAACGAACCATCCCGGCGAAGTTCTTCATCGCAAAATTGAGAGAGCGACCGCGCCCCGGAACGTGCGATATTTTCATTCGATTGTCCGGAGGGAGGAAACGATATGACTGAAACCGAAAGAACGCCGGGGCCTGAGCCGCTCGAAGCGCGGCTGCGCGATATCGAGGACAGGCTCGAAATCTACAACCTCATCGCTTCGCACCCGCCGAGCGCCGACACCGGCGCGGACTATTACACCCGCGCCATCTTCACCGAAGACGGCGTCTTTGACCGCGGGGAGAGTCTCGACTACACGCTCGGGGCCGAGGCCATCGCCGCCATCACCCTGAGGCCCGAACATCAAGAGGCGATCCACGGCGGCCTCGCCCACTTCGCCGGGCTGCCGCACGTCGAACTCGACGGCGATTCTGCCTGGGTCACTTCCTACCTGCAGCTCATCCATCCCGATGCCGAGGGCGACGAGCGCGAGCTGCCCAATCACGGCGTCTCGACCGGCTACCGCATCCACCGGGTCCTCGCCAACCGCTGGGAACTCACGCGCACGCCCGGCGGCTGGAAGATCAAGAGCCGGAAGCTGCGCCCGCTCGACGGATCGGCTCCGGCGCGCGATATCCTGGCCAATGCCCTGGCGCGCCACCGCCCCGCCGACTGACGCGCAGGGCTCTCTGCCGCGTCTTATTGACTATGGTATAGTCACGCAAACAAAAACCGCGCGCGGCCCTGCATGGCCGGTCGCAACCTATTCGGAGACAAGACATGAAAGAAGGCATGAGGCCCGGAGACCGCCTGCCCTATTCGGCCATCATCGATCGCAAGCCGCTCAAACTTCCCGAAGGCGCACGCCTGGTGCTCTGGCCGGTACTGGCGCTGGAGGTGTGGGACATCGTCCGGCCCATGGCGCGCATGGTGATACCCCCGCCCCAGGGGGTGCCGATGCTCCCCGACCATCCCAACTGGAGCTGGCATGAATACGGGATGCGGGTCGGCGTGTGGCGCATCAAGCGCATGCTCGACGATCTGGGCGTCCGCCCGACGGTGACCCTGAACGCCCGCACCTGCCTGGAATACCCGCAAGTCGCCGGGGCCTGCCTGGAAGCGGGTTGGGAGTTCAACGCCCACTCCTACGAGCAGATACCCATGCACAAGCTCGACGACGAACGCGAGACGATCGACAAGTGCATGGACATCATCACGGAATTCTGCGGCAAGAGGCCGCGCGGCTGGTTCGGTCCGGGGCTGACGCAGACCTACCAGACGCTGGATCTTCTCGCCGAAGCCGGGGTCGAATACATCGGCGACTGGGTGCTCGACGACCAGCCGGTGCACGTGAAGACGACGGTCGGCAAATCGGTCGTGGCGCTGCCCTACAACTACGAGCTCCACGACATCGTGAGCATGGCGATCCAGTACCATGAGTCCCGGGTCTTCCGCGACCGCGCGATTGATTACTTCGAGACCGTTTACGCCGAAAGCCACGAATCCACCAAGGTGATGTCGATCGCCATGCACCCATATCTCTCGGGCTCGCCGCACCGGATCAAATACGTGCGCGAAACTTTCGAGCATATCCTGTCCAAACCGGGGGTGGTGTGCTGGGACGGCGAGCAGATACTCGACTGGTTCCTGGCCGAACGCCCGGCGCCGAAACCCCGGAAACGCCGCGCCAAACGTCCGTAGGGGCCGCTCGTGAGCGGCCTGCGCTCGCGAACGTGGGGCGTTCTCGAACGCCCCCTGTATGAGCCGGGCAAGGATTTCCATGACGGACCCCGATATCGCCGATTGCATCAACGAGAGGCGCCCCTGGTCCGGGGAGCCGGTGCAGGCGGACTCGCTGACCGGGTACGACGGCAAGGTCGTCGGGTTCCGCAATCCCGGTTGCAGGGACCGGTTCGAGGCCGCTGTCCGTCACTTCGAGCAGGCGGCGGCCAGAGCCGCCCGGTAGCGTCTCGCTTGCCGGAGCGTATATGAAGAGGAACTAGAGGTGGTGAAGCCCGCCCGCTCAGCCGTCCCCTTGAGCGGGTGTCCCCGAGGTTCGGCGGATGAGTTCCATCATCGCCGTTTGTTGATTGTCCAGGGCCTTGTTCTGGCCTTCCAGCACCTTCATGGTTTCCTGGTGTTGTTCTTTTTGCGCTTCTTGCTGACGATTAAGCACCGCCATGGTTTCTTGATGTTGCGCCATGGCTGCTTGATGTCGGCTGTCCAGCTCCTTCATGGTCTCCCGATGCTGCGCCATGTTTTCCCGGTGCTGGGCGTCGCGCTGAATCGCGGCCCGGCGCATGATGTAGAGCCCGACTCCGATGAGGCTGCACTGCGCGGCCCCGACGATGGCGGCGACCCACACGGAAGCTCGTTGCACTGCAAGCGATGCTTGTTGAAGGGCTAGAGTGGCCTGTTGCAGTGCGAGCGTGTCTTGTTGCACGGCGAGGCTTGCGGCTTCGTATTCCGTCATTCGCTTTTCTCCAGTTTATCTCGTGGAGTAGCCCATCCAGTCTCGCCCAGGGCGCGGGATAAGTCAAAGCGAAGGCGCGTTCGGCTCCTCGTCGCCTTGTTCCTTTAAATCCACCGCGAGGCGCATGCCTCCTCACAATTCCGCGCGCCCGGTTTTTGGTGTATACAAAGGCTTTGCGTTCCCGATATGAAAGATTCAACAAGGAGAAAGTCGTGGGTCAGACGATGGCGGAGAAAATCCTCTCCGCGCACTCAGGCAGCGAGGCCAGGGCGGGCGATCTGGTGATCGCCGAGCTCGACTACGTCATGGCCGGCGACGCCAAGGGGCCGAAAGCGGTCGACATCTTCCGCGAGGCGGGCTTCGAGTTCCGGATGGACCCGAAAAAAACGGATTTCGTCATCGATCATTTCGTGCCCGCCCAGGACGTCCTCTGGGCGAACCACCACAAGAAGCTGAGAATCTTCGGCGAGGAGCACGGCGTCGAGGTCTTTGAACCAGGCTCCGGCGTTTGCCACACCGTGGTGACGGAGGAGGGCCGCGTGGGGCCGGGCGCGCTGGCGGTAGGCGGCGACAGCCACGTGTGCACCTACGGGGCGCTGGGCGCGATGGGCGTGGCGGTCGAGAGCGTGGAGATCGCTTCGGCCTACGCCACCGGCAAGCTGTGGTTCAAGACGCCCGAGAGCGTCCGCGTGGAGTTCACCGGCGCGCTCGCCCACGGCGTTTTCTCGAAAGACATGGAACTCGTCCTCGCGCGCGAGATGGGCGCGAACGGCGCGAACTACATGGCGGTGGAATACGGCGGCACAGCACTTGCGGACCTCTCGATGGACGCGCGCTTCACTATCGCGAACATGTCGGTCGACATGGGGGCGAAGACGGGGATCATGGAGGTGGACGAAAAGGCGCTCGACTGGGCGCGGGCGCACGGGGCGCGGTTCAACACGCCCGTCTCGCCGGATGAGGACGCAGAATACGCGAGGAGAATCGCTCTCGACGTCTCCTCGCTCACGCCCGTCGTGGCCGCGCCGCCCGCCACCGGGAACGCGCACCCCATCGAGGACTACGCGGGCCTGCCCGTCCAGCAGGCGTTCGTGGGCACGTGCACGAACGGGAGGCTCGAGGATATCGAAATCGCCGCAAAGATCGTGCGCGGCAGGAAGATTGCGCCGGGTGTTCGCTTCTACGTCGCGCCCACGAGCAAGAAGATCTACGAGGCCGCCGCCGCGAGCGGGGCCATCGGGGCTTTGGCCGAAGCGGGGGCCGCCGTGCTCACCGCCGCGTGCGGGCCTTGTGCCTCGATGACGGGAAACGGCTGCCTCGCCGACGGGGAGCGCGCCATATCCTCCGCGAACCGCAATTTCCCGGGGAGGCTCGGCAGCAAGGAGGCCGAGATTTATCTGGGCTCGCCCGCCACGGTGGCGGCGAGCGCGGTGGCGGGCCGTATCACGGATCCCAGAGAGTTTCTCTAGGCGTATGAGGAGAATGAAATCGTGGCGATGAGGGGACGCGTCCACCGCTTCGGCGACGACATCAGCACCGACGTGCATCTGTCGGTCAAATACCGCTCGCCGGGCACCTCGTTGGAAGAATTGAAGCGCGACGCCTTCAGGGAACTGGACCCCGATTTCTCGGGGAGAGTACAGCAAGGCGACGTGGTGGTGGCGGGGGAGAACTTCGGCCTCGTCAGCAGCCGTCAGGATTCCGCCGTCGTGCTCAGGGAACTCGGCGTGAGCTGTGTGCTCGCCAGGAGTTTTGGGCACATGTTCTACCGGAACGCCATCAACTCGGGGCTCCCCGTCATCGCGTGCGATACCGACGCGATAGAGGCGGGCGATGAGATAGAGGTCGACCCCATGGCGGGCGAGGCCCGCGTTGGCGATGAGACCGTCACCTTCGCGCCTTTTCCGGACGGCCTCTGGGCGATGATCGAGGCGGGCGGTCTCATTCCGTATCTGCAGGAAAAGGGCGATTTCTAGGAAAACGGATTGACCCCGGTATTTTCGTTATTGTTTCGATTCATGTTATACTTCTTAACGATCTAACCGACAACAGAGGACCCACCCGGGACGGGACGAGTTGATGACGTCTCGTATGTTGATTTATTCTCAGGCGTGGGAGAGTGGGAAATGACGGAATTCCAGCAGGCGACCTTGCTCGTGGGATGGGTTCAGGCCGGTGTGGCCCTGTTCGTGGGCATGGTGCAATCGGGTTTGTTCTTTTACGGCATCAAACGGATGAGCGATGCCTCCGAGAGGCGCGCCCGGCAGACGGACAGGCAGATCGACGCCATGATGAGGCAGATCGAACTCATGGCGGACGCCTTTGCCAAGCAGCATGAGGAGTCCATGAAGCGGACGGACGCGCTGACGAGGTTGCAGGAAGAATCCATGAAGCGGACGGAGATCATGGCGGATACCATGAGCAAGCAGCTTGAAGAGTCCACGAAACGAACGGACGCGCTGCTCAGGCAGAGCGAAATCACGATGAAGCAGAGCGAGATGACGATGAGGCAAAGTGAGACGACGATGAGGCAAAGCGAGACGACGATGCTGGCCTTGCGCCGTCTGCTCGAGAGAACCGCCGACTGACGTCCAACCATTCGAACGTCCGTTTCGAAGTCGGTTCCGGATGGAGTTGTTGAAAAAGCCCCCGTCGATCGATGTTGCGGTTGTAGTAGGGACAACCCTTTGGGATTGTCCTGCCCTCCGTGGTTGTCCTTTTGCAGGATGGTTCGAATCAGGACAGGCACGGAGGCCTGTCCCTACGGGGTGGCGCCTCCCCGGTCGGTTCGATTGCCCCCTCACTTGTTGAGACCACCCCCCTGTCCCCCTTTGTCAGGGGAGGGGCAGCAACCCCATCAAGAGAAGGTCTCCCCCAGAACGCTTTCGAGCACCTCCATCGGCAGGTCGAAATCACTGTAACCCTGCCGGAGCGTTTCGACGTAGTGGGCCGCGGGGCGTGCCGCTTTCAGCGGATGCCGCATGATGTAGATCATGGCCCGGAGCGGGCCTTCGTCCGTGACGATTCCTACTTCTTCACGACCGTACAGCGACGGGTAGTCCTCGAAGTGATCCAGCGCGGGCAGGTCGTCTTCGTGGAGACGGAACAGCGCGCCCGGCACCAGCGCGCCCTCATGGGGCGTCACGGTCGCCCAGCCGGGCTGGTTTCCGGGTGACGCCGCGGGCAGGGCGATGGTGAGGCGGTAGTCCAAAAGGCGCGCGGGACATACGGGTTCGCTCCCGGGGCAGAGGGACTTCATTTGCGCGACGTGCAGGTTTGCCCCGTAGGCGAAGTAGTTGGACTCAGGCGTAGCCGAGGTTGTCGTCCTCCTCATCGCCCTCCCAGTCGAGGTCGATGACCGGCGGGTCGCTCCCGTCATTCGGAAATGCGAGCAGGAGCTTTGCCTTCTCCTCTCCAATCTGGGCGGCGCTGTGTATCGCCTCCTCGCGGATGGTGATCACTTCGCCTTGCTGGACGAGGACGAGTTCTTCCTCGACGTTGAACTGCATCTGGCCCTCGATGACGATCACGGCTTCTTCCTCATCGTGCGTGTGGTAGGGCACGAAGGCTCCGGCGGGCTGCTCGACCTCGAATACACGGTAGTCGCGCTCGGCCAGAGCAGAGATGATCTCCTCCTGCTCGGGTTCGCATTGGTACGCTGTGGCGACGTCTTCTAAGCGGTAGGTCGGCTTCTTCATTTGGAGACCTCCTTCTTACCTAAGTGCCCAGGAGTTTCCGGACCGCCTGGGAAACCCGGGCGCCCGTAGCGCGCCCGGCCAGTTCACGAGTGAGAATTCCCATTACCTTGCCCATGTCTTTCATCGAGGAGGCTCCGGTTTCCTCGATGATCGCCCGGGCGGCGGATTCGATTTCCGCATCCCCCATCTGCGCTGGTAGATAGCCCTCGATGATCCGGATTTCATCTCGTTCCTGCCGGGCCATATCCTCGCGGCCTGCGGCTGCGTACTGCTCGGCGGCTTCCTCCCGTTTCTTTACCATACTTTGGAGTAGTTTGAGAATATCTTCTTCCGATGTTTCTTCACCGCCTTCCTTGTCCTTGTTCAAAATCTCGGCGCGCACCATCCGGATGGTGGAGAGCCGGAGCGTCTCCCTGGCGCGCATGGCGGCCTTCATGTCTTCGGTGAGCGCCTCCCGGATGCCGGCCATCGAGTTCTCCTATTGCGGTCTCACTGCAGAGGGCCTCCCCTTCTCGCGGTGCAGACACCACATGACGGCGGCCCCGCCGCCCGCGATGTCCGCCGCCAGGTCTCCCCACGTGGCGGTCCTGTGGGGGAGGAAAAGCTGGTGCAACTCGTCGCCCAGGCCGTTCAAGGCCGTGAGAACCAAGACGAAGGCGGCTGTTTTCCCCTCGGCCCAGTGGGGGAGCGTTTCCCGCCAGGGCCGCCAGAGCAGCCGGGCGAGAAGCCCAAACTCGCAGAGGTGCACGATTTTGTCCACCCCGAACGGCATGGGTGTGGAGGGATTCCGCCCGCCCGTCGCCGTCCAGAGGTGAATCCCCGCCATATATGCGAGCGCGAACGCCCATCGCAGGGTTGTTTTTCCGCTCACCGCTGTCTCTTTTATCCGGGCAGGGGGACGATCGCCTCGACTTCGACCAGAAAACCGGGCTCGGCCAGACTCGAGATCACCAGGAACGTGCTCACCGGCGGGTCATCCGGAAAGAACTCGGCCCGCACCTTGCCGACGGCGGCCCTGTAGTCGAGACTCGTCACGAAGACCTGGATCTTGGCCGTATCCGCCATGCGTCCGCCGGCCGCCTCCACCACCTTCTGGATGTTCCGGTAGCACTGGCGCGCCTGTCCCTCCGGGTCGCCTGGGCAGACGATGTTGCCGTCCTCATCGAGCGGCGTCTGGCCCGCCACGTAGAGCGTGCGCCCGCCCTCGGCGATGACCCCGTGCGAGAAATGCCCCGCGGGCGCGGCCAGCGCATCGGGCGTTACTGTTTCGCGCTTCATCTTTATTCCTCCTCATCCGCCCCCGGGCCTCAATAGGCCAGTTTCGCCTCGTTCAGGTTTCCCACCACCGCGAGAATGGATTCGTCGAGCTTGATGTGTTTTCTCGCGGCGTCCTGAATTTGCTTCTTCGTGACGGCGCGGATTTTTTTCAGGTATACATCCGCGTAGCCGGGGGAGAAGCCCAGAATCTCCACGGCGAGAATGTAATTCGCGATGCGGCTCGATGAGCCGAAGCGCGTGGCGAAGTTCCCGGTAATGAAATCCCTGGCGTCTTGAAGCTCCTTGTCGCTCACCCCTTTTTCCTTGATGCGCTTCACCTCCGCGATTGCCTCTTTGATGGCCTCGTTCGCTGTCTTGTTCTTCGTCTGGAGCATGAGCCGCCAGTGGCCCGCATGACGGCCCGAGGCGAAATAGCTGTAGGCGCTGTAAACGAGACCCTTTTCTTCTCTCAGGTTGTCCATGATTCTGCTCGAAAACCCGCCGCCGCCCAGAATGTAGTTCATCACGCGCGCGGCGTAGAAATCAGGATGCGTGCGCTTGAGCGAGCGGTTGCCCAGCATCACCGTGGTCTGGGTGAGGGGGCGGTCGATCTTGAGCACCTGCATCTTCGTGGGCGTCTCGGGCGGGGCGGTTTCCGGGATTTTTCCTCCCTCCGCCCGCCAGCCCTTGAAGCGGGCCAGAACGAGTTCTCTCGCGCGCTTGAGTGAAACGTCGCCCACGAAGACGAAGATCGTCCCCTTCATGCCGTACCATTTCCGGTGGAAGCGGACGATGTCCTCCCTGCCCAGTTTCCTGATCGACGCCTCCGTGCCCTCGACCAGGCGGCCGTAGGGCGTTTCCCCAAAGAGGCTTTTCCGGAGCGCCTTGTTCGCCAGATGGCCGGGACGCTCGCGCTGCCTGCGCATGCCGCCCGCGATGCGCCGCTTCGTCTTGCCGACCTCCTCCGCCGGAAAGACGGGGTTTCTGAGAACGTCGCTCAGAAGTGATAGGCCCTCTTCCAGATCCCGCGTGAGCACGCGCATGGAGGCTCCTGCGCGCGCGCGGCCTGCCTCCATGCCCACGCCGCCGCCCAGGGCGTCGTTCAGCTTCTCGACCTCCGAAGCGCTTCTCGTTTTTGTTCCCCGGGTGAGGAGTGCGGCGGTCAGGTTCGCGAGTCCCGCCTGTTCGGGCGCTTCATGGCGCGCGCCCGCCGGAATCGAGACGGCGACCCGCACCATGGGCAGTTGCCTGCTCTGCTTGACGAGCAATACGCCGCCGCCGGGCAATTCCTCACGCTCGTAGGTGATGACGTCCGCCCATGCCAGGGCGGGCAGCAGGAGTGCGGCGGCCAGTGTCCAGAGGATGCGGTGGAGCCTCATGCTAGTATCCTCCCCGGCTTTTGGCGGCGTTCGCGCGGCGGCTCTTCTTTGTCGGTATGAGTTCGGCGGTGGTCTTGTTCTTGTGGCGCAGGTATTTCCTGGCGACGCGGACCACGTCGGCGGGCGTCACCTTCCTCAGGGCGGGCAGGTAGCCTTCGAGCAGCCGCCAGTCGCCCGCTATGGCCGCCGAGCCGAGGAGCCTCGCCCGGTAGTAGTGCGAGTCCATGGCGAAAACCATCTTCGCCTCGATGTTCCTGATCGCGCGGCGGAACTCCTCGTCCGTCACGCCTTTTTCGATGAGTTTTTCCACCTCCTCGAGCAGGGCTTTCTCGGCGTCGGCGGCCTTTTTGCCGGGCGCCACCCGCGCGTAGAGATAGAAGATCATCGGGTCCACCGAGATGTAGGTGTAATCAGAACCCGCGCCTAAGGCGAGAGTGTCCTTGCGCACGAGCCTCTGGTGGAGGCGCGAGGTTTCCCCGCCGCCCAGGATGGCCTCGAGCATCACGAGAGCGGGCGCGTCCTCGCTCTTCCAGTTGGGGGCGTGATAGCCGATCGCCACGTAGGGGAGCTGGGCGTCCGCGCGAACGTACACCCTGCGCTCCGACTTCTGGGGGAACTCGGCGAGATCGGGCCTTTTCCGGAAGGTGGGGGATTTGGGGATTTTCCCGAAGTGCTTTTCGAGAAGCGCGATGGCCTCTTCGGCCTTGAAATCGCCCACCAGGACGGCGACGGCGTTCTCGGGGCTGTAGTAGCGCCTGTAGAACGCCTGCATGTCCTTGATGGTGATGGCTTCTATATCTTCGGGCCAGCCGATGATCGGGTTCTTGTAGGGGTGGTTCGTGTAGGCGACGGCGCGAAGCTGCTCCCAGAACTTGCCCACCGGCCTGTCGTATCGGGTGCGCCTTTCCTCGTGCACCACGTTCTTCTCCGCGTCGAAGGCCTTCTTCTCGAGAACCATGTTCACCATGCGGTCGGCTTCGAGTTCGATGATGAGTTCGAGCCTGTCCGCGGCGATGCGCTCGTAGTACGCGGTGTAGTCGAAGCTCGTGAACGCGTTGTGGGAGCCGCCGTTTTTCTTGATGATCTCGCTGAATTTCCTGGGGCCGTATTTCTTCGTGCCGCGGAACATCATGTGCTCGAGATAATGCGCGACCCCCGTGAGGCCGGGCTGCTCGTCGCGGCTGCCGACGGCGTACCAGACCTTCATGACCACCATGGGCGCGCTGTTATCGGGCAGCAGGAGGGCGCGCATGCCGTTCTTCATCCTGTGCTCCGTCACGTTCCAGGGAACGCGCAGGGCGGTATCCCCCCTGGTGTCTGCGGCGATGGCTCCTCCGGCGAAGAAAAGGAGGAGGCCGGCGCCGATCAGCAGCGCGCGCAGCTTGTTGGTTTTCCGCATGAATTCTTCCTCGTGGCGGCGGCGAATTTAATGATCCCGAAACGGCGGCTCGGAGATAAGGCGGCGATTCACTCTAGTCCTCGATGCCCGCTTTTTCCAGCACCCCGGGGTTCAGCAGGCCGGCGGGACGCCTCCCGGCGATGACGTCGAGTGCTGCGGTGACGGCGAATTCGAGCGACTGCTCACACGCATCCTCGCCCAGGCCCGCGATGTGCGGGGTGAGGACGACGTTGTCGAGCGAGAAGATGCGGTGGCGGTGGTCGGCCGGCTCGTTCGGGAAAACGTCCAGCGCAGCACCCTGGATGATCCCGCGCTCCAGGGCCTTAGCGGCGGCGTCCAGGTCCACCACGGGACCGCGCGAGGTGTTGATGAGATAGGCGCCCGGCTTCATCGAGGAGAGGAACTTCTCGTCCACCATGCCGCGCGTCGAATCGTTGAGAGGCACGTGGCAGGTGATGAAATCCGCCCTGCGCGTCACCTCCTCGCGCGTCTCGAAGAATACGCCCACCTCGGCGGCGAAGCGCTCGTCGCGCACGATGTCATGCGCGATGACCTCCATGCCGAAGGCGGCGGCGCGCCTCGCCACGCGCTTGCCGATGTTGCCGAGCCCGATGATCCCCAGCGTCTTGCCCCGGAGCGGGGATATGGGGACTCTAAGGTCCGCCCACTCGCCCGCGCGCATCTTCTTGTCGGATAAGGCGATATTCCGCGCGATGCACAGCATGAGGCCGATGGCGTGCTCGGCCACGGAATCCGAGTTCTGGCCCGGCGCGTTGGTGACGACCACCCCGTGGCGCGTGGCGGCGTCCAGATCGACGGAGTTGAAGCCCACGCCCGTCCTGGCGATGTGCTTGAGATGCGTCCCCGCCGCCAGGGTGCGCTCGTTGTAGGGGTCGTTGCTCGGGAAGGTGACGACCACGCCGGGAAGCGAGGCGATGAGTTCTTCTTCGGTCTTGTCCACCCCGTTCGATTCGATTCTGACTTCGAGACCCGCCTCGGTTTCAAGCCGTTTGAAGTGGCGCATCGGGTCTTCGAGGCCGCTCAGCCAACTGGTGGTGACCCAGGCGATTCCTTTCGACAATTTCTTATCCTCTCGTCGGTGGTCCGGTTCGTATTTCAGGGGATATTGCTAGAAAACCTCGTCCTCGGGGTTGTGCACCTCGCCCATGCGCTTGAGCGTTGGAAGCGGCAGCCCCTCGTAGAGCTTGCTCAGCTCCACGTTCGTCTCGGCGAGCGCCATCTGGTAGAGGCTGTTGCCGCGGGCGTCGCATTCGACGAGAAACGGCCCGAAGTTCTTCACCTCGAACACCCACATCGCCTGCGCGATGCCGAGTTCGTCGAGCCAGTAGACGTCTTTGACGCCGGTGATGCCGCGCCCGTACTGCGCGCCGATGCCGTAGCCCACCGTGTTCAGGAACACCGCGCCCAGCCGCTTGAAGTGTTTCTCGTAAAATTCCTGCGCCATGCCGCCCTTGCCGATGACGCAGCGTATCCCGTGCCCGTCCATGAGCAGGGGGAGGTGCTTCTCGAAGCGAAAACTCGCCGTGGCCGTGACCGCGGCCACCTCCCACTCGCCCGATTCGTTCTTCCCCACGGCGGGCGAGCAGTGGAACGTCACGTTCGTGAGCGAGGCGATGTCCACCGGCGGCGGCGCTTTTTCATCAAATAATTTCTTGTAGAGGCCGATTCTGCCGGTGAATACCAGGCCGTCGAAATAGACGACGTCGCCGAGTTCGAGCTTCGCCAGATCCTCGGGCGTGGCGGGTGTGGTGAGGTGATGCTCCTTCATTTCCAGGTCTGCGGTGCCGCTCATGTCCAAAAGTCTCCCAAGCCGCTCAGGCGACGCTGTCGCGGCGGTAGTAGTCGGTGAACCAGAGGGGGTTTTCGCGGTATTCCACCTGTCCGTCGGGGTGGATTCGCGCGGTGGCGCGCCGGAGCGCGAAGCACTGGTGGTGGATCGAGATGGGCATGCCGCCGGTGTGGGTGTAGGCCACCTCGATGTGGGTGTCCATCACCGCGCCCTCGCCCTTGAAGCCCATGGGGCCGAGGCTCGTCCTTTTGCCCAGGTCGTTCAAATCCTCTTCTAATTCCGCGATCTGGGGGTCCGGGTTCCTGTCCCCCACCACGCGGAGACAGGCCGCCTCCTTGGCGAGGCGCACGCAGGTGTCCTTCGTGCCGCCGATGCCGATTCCCACGATGGCGGGCTGGCACGAGAGGCCGCGCTTGAAGAACTCGCTGATCACGTCGAGGAAGAAGCGCTTGATGCCGTCGATGCCGTCGGTGGGGAAGAGCATCCGGTAGTCCCCGCCGAACAGGCCCCCCTTGTGGAAGCTGGTGAGCTCTATCCAGTCGACGTCCGGCTCCCAGGAGTAGTCCACCGTGGGGGCGTGGATGCCGACGTTGTTGTTGTAGTCGTGCCGGGTGATGGGATGCACGCGGTTCGGACGCAGGGGCACGCGCTCGGTGGCGTCCGCCGTGCCCTGGCGGACCGAGCGCTCGAGCGCCACGAAGCCGCCCTCGATCGCCGCGTCGTTCCCGATTTTAGCGTAGAAGCGCGGAAGCCCCGTGTCGGCGCACATGGGGCGCTGCTCGTCCACGGCGACCTTGTAGTTGTTGACGATTTCCAGCAAGACGAACTTCGAGAGCTTCTGGGTCTCGCGCTCGGCCATGTCGGCGATGGAATCGCCCACGTCCTTCGGTATTCCGATGGCGGCGCGGCGGTTGAGCTCGAAAGCAACCTCTCTGATCAGTTCGCTGCTGATGGCTTGTGTATCGACAGTCGGCATTTTGATGTCCTCCCCGCTCTCACCCGCCGGGCGCGCGGCCCCGGAAGATGGATGCGGCGAATCGTTTGACGCCGCCCGCTGCGGCGCGTCGCTTGAGTCCCTTGATGGCGCCCGTGGGGCTGATGCCCTTGGGGCAGCTCTCCGTGCAGTTGTATTGCGAGTGGCAGCGCCAGGCGCCGTCCTCGTTGCAAACTTCCAACAATCTCTCCAGTCCCAGGGCGTCGCGGCTGTCGTTCACGAGCGTGTAGGCGCGGTTCAGCGCCGCAGGCCCCAGGTAGTCACTATCATGCCCTACAATGGAGCAGGAAGCATAGCAGATTCCGCACGTGATGCACTCGATGTGCGGCTCGATGCGCTTGCGCTCGCGTGAATTCGGCGCGATGAGCGCAGGGGCCTTCTCCGCCGCGCTGGTGGGTTCGAGCCAGCCGCGCGCGCGTTTCATCTTCGCGAAGAACGGCGACATGTCGACCGCCAGGTCGCGGAGAACCGGGAAATTGGTGAGCGGCTCGAGCGTGATTTCTTCCCCCAAGCCTTCGAGCCTTGTTCTGCAGGCCCATGCGGGGCGCCCGTTGACGCGCAGCGCACAGGTGCCGCACATGCCCACCCGGCAGGAGTAGCGGAACGAAAGCGCGGGCTCCTGCGCGCTCTGGACGGCGACCAGGGCGTCGAGCACCGTCATGCGCGGGCCGGTCTCGATTTCGTATGTATCGAAGCGCGCTTCGGGATCGTCCGCAGCGCCGCCCCGGCGGATTCTGACGCGTACGCTCGGGCGCTCTTGCTCCTTATCTTCTTTCGCCTCTTTCTCAGGAGCAGGCTCTTCCGGCGTCGCCTTATCCGGCGCTCCTTCGGTGATTCGCGCGTCTTCGTTCACGCCATGAACCTCCAGTATTCGGTATGCATGTAGGCCAGCCAGAAAAACGCGGCGACGCCCACTACGCACAGCACCCAGAAGAGTTTCCGCTGGTGGCGGTCCGGAAAGCCGAAATCGGTCAGAATCACTTTTATGCCGTGCATGGCGTGCCATACGACGAGCAGCAGCATCGTGATCCGCACCGAATCGATGTAGGGGTTCATCACGTGGATCGGGAACAGGACGATGAGCGCGAGGGCGGAGAGCCTCTGCAGTACCCAGGACCACATGCCGGGATACATCGAGCGCCAGGCGCTGACCTTCCAGACGGGTGGTTTGTTGGTGGCCGGAGGCTCTTTTGTGCTCGTCATTCTCGGGTCTCGCTCCGCATTGTCGTCAGTCGATGAAATTGGGGTCGGGCTCCGCCAGTGCGGCCGGCTCCGCTTTCGGGCTCAGGCGGGGAAACGCGACGGGTTTCCGCTCGATGACCGCCGCATCGCCCTCTTTTTTGATATAGACGTTGTAGAGGTCCTCATCCCCCGTATCGGGGCAATCGTCTCGGTAGTGGCTCCCCCGGCTCTCGTCGCGCTCGAGCGCGGAGAAGGCGATGAGTTCCGCGACCGCAACCTGGTTTCTCACGTCGAGCGCGTGCTGCCAGGCGAGGTTGTAGGCGCGCCCGCCTCCCGCGCGGGCCTCGGCCGCGCGTCTCTTCAGATCGTGCAGGAGGCGGACCCCGCTCTGGATGTCCGCGCCGTTTCTTCTCAGCCCCACCTTGTTCCACATGGTGTCTTTCAGTTCCGCCCGGATCGGGTAGGGCGGTTCGCCTTCGCCCAGCGCGTCCAGCGTTTTCTCCTCAGCACTCGATAGCGCCTCCGCGTCATAGGGGAGGAGGGGGGAGTCCGCCGCCTCTTCGGCCATGGCTTCCCCCGCAATCTCGCCGAACACCGTGGCGTTCGCCACCCCGTTCCCGCCCAGGCGGTTCGCGCCGTGCGTGCCGCCCGCGTCCTCGCCCGCGGCGTAAAGACCCGATAAATTCGTGCGGCACGCGGTGTCTATCTTCACGCCGCCCATCATGTAGTGCGCGGTGGGGGTCACCTCCACGGGGCCGCCGACCAGGTCGTAGCCCAGATCGGCGCAGCGCTCGACCATGCCCTTGAAGTTCTTGCGCACGAAGGACTTTCCCAGGTGGCTCACGTCGATGAACACGCCGCCGCGCTCGGTGCCCCGGCCCTCGATGATCTCGGTGTAGCCCGCGCGCGATACCACGTCGCGTGTGGCGCGCTCCATGCGCTCGGGGTCGTAGCGCTCCATGTAGCGCTCGCCCGCCGCGTTTTTCAGATGCCCGCCCGCGCCGCGCAGGCCTTCTTCGAGCAGCGTGCCGGTTATCTGGAGGCCGTCTCCCGTCAGGATGCCCGTGGGGTGGAACTGCACCATCTCCATGTCGCAGAACGATGCGCCCGCCTCCCAGGCGATTGCCATGCCGTCGGTGGCGAGTTCCTGCGCACAGGCGGAGATTTTATAGAGCGTGGGGCCGCCGCCCGTGGCGAGGAGGGTGCACTTCGCGTTCACGGCGATGAATTCCCCGCTTTGGATGTCGAGGAGTAGCGCGCCCGCCACCCGCTCCGGCTCCCTTCTTGCCGGCAGGAGGGCCACGGCGCGCGTTTCCTCCAGAACGTCCACCCCGCGCCTGACGAGTTGTTCCGCCACGCGGTTGGTGATCTCGATGCCCGTCAAGTCGCCCTTGTGCACCGTGCGGTCGAAGCTCTGGCCCGCGAAGGCTTTCTGGTGGATCGTGCCGTCCTCGTTTCGGTCGAAAAAGCACCCGCACACGGTTTCGAGCCGCTCCACGCAGCCGGGCGCGCGGCTCACGAGCGTCCAGGCGAGTTCCTGATCGTTAATCCACGCCCCGCCCTGTAAGGTGTCGAGAAAGTGGTTCTCCACCGAGTCGGTCTCGGCGAGCGCGACGTTGTAGCCGCCCTGCACCATGCGCGTGCAGCCGCTTTTCCCAAATAAACCCTTGACCGCCACGGTGATGTCGAGGGCCGGGTTTTTCGTGTGCGCGGCGAGCGCGGCCAGCAGGCCCGCGCCGCCCGAACCCAGGATGAGAATGTCCGTTTTCATCGTGCGCAAGAGAGCGTTTCCCCACATGAATCAAGCGTTTATTTCACGCGCCAAGAATGCCACAGCGGATGAGCGTGAACAAGCAATCTTGAAAACAGGGTGCGTGAGCTATGCGCATTAAAATTTTTATCACAGGCGGCGGATTCGGTGTTGTTGAAAAAGGCCCGAGGAGAGAGGAATCACTCCCCCCTTGAGGGGGAGTCGATGAAGCCGAGCGGTTTGTGCGAAGGCTGAATCGGTGGGGGGTAAAATGCGTTTTATCGCCAGTCCGAATTATACCCCCCACCGAATCGCTCTCGGGCTTACGCCCTTAGCTCTTCGACTCCCCCTCAAGGGGGGAGTGATTTGACTCTCTCGTCGGTCGGTTACATACGACAAATCCAGAGTTCCGGTTTTTCAACAACCCCGTTCGTCCCGCCCCAGATTACGAGAGAACAATGAGAGCCGAGCCCTATTAAAGTTTCTCCAGAATGATGACGCGGCGCTCATCCGTCCAGCGGCAGGCGAAGCCGAAATGCTCCTGAATCCACGCGAAACTCTCCATCCGGTAGAAGCAAAGATGGGTGAAGTCGCGCCTGTAGTGCCAGTTGTTCATGAATAGCGCCTCCTTCCAGAACGCCGTCATCACGCCGAGAAGACCGCCCGTTCTGAGGTTTTCATGAATTTTCTCGATCTCCTCCACAGGATGCCTCAGATGCTCGAACGTCTCGCTGGCGGCGATGAAATCAAAAGGGCCGTCCGGCATTTCCGGGAAGAAAAACGGATCGTAGGGCAGGCACTCGAAGCCCTCGCCCCGGAACAACTCGCACAGAACGGGGCGCCCGTCCGACGCAGGCCCCGCGCCGAAATCAAGACCCCGCGCGCCTTCTGGCAGCATTGTAGCCAGAGGCTCGCTCAATTGCTTGAGAAAGGCGACGTAGCCCGCATCGGAGCCTGAATTCTGGTGTTGCTCGTATCTCTCTTTCTCGATTTGGGGTGCGGGCCAGAACTCCGGCGGCACGAAAATGAGGCGGCAGAGGGGACACTGAAAATAGTCCCTCCCGTCGGCATGAAGATAAAGCGCGGCCTCGTCCGCCCCGCACAGGGGGCAGGTTTCATGTTTCTCGTCCAGCGAGTGTTCCGGTCGGGTACCGGCCATGTGGATAGCCCATCCTGGGGTGGGGGCGTTTTGCAGGGATCAGACACATCGGGAAAAGTGTAATCTTTATGTATGCCCTCAACAACGTGGTTGATGGAAAAGCCCCCCTTATCCGGTGTTGTTGAAAAAATCCTGATTTCGTGATTCCAGATATGGAGTCGACCATGGAGGGATGAAACTTTACTCCTCCTTTGCTAAGCGCCAGCCAACCACTCCCCCCTTGAGGGGGAGTCGATGAAGCCGAGCGGTTTGTGCGAAGGCTGAATCGGTGGGGGGTAAAGTGCGTTTTATCGCCAGTCCGAATTATACCCCCCACCGAATCGCTTTCGGGCTTACGCCCTCAGCTCTTCGACTCCCCCTCAAGGGGGGAGTGAACTTCAAAAGCGTGCGCTCAACCAAAATCACTCCACGGGGCTTTTTCAACAACCCCCGGCAGGGGGCTTTACTAACCCACGACGAGATGCGTTCCACCATGCTCTCGCGTTGGCTCAAAATACGGCCCCTCGTATTGACACCCCCATGCGCCATCCCCTAGCTTGGGGCGCTTTTACGGGAGCGGCGCGCATCGCCGATATATGTCTCATCATCTGCAAGGAATACGGTCTTGATACTCGATAAATTTCGTCTGGACGGAAAGGCGGCCCTGGTGACGGGCGCGGGCACGGGCCTGGGCGCGGCGATGGCGCTGGGTCTGGCCGAGGCGGGTGCGGACGTGGCCGTTCTGGGCAGGAGAGAGAACCTGGTGGCCGAGACGGCCCGCCGAATCGAGGAAACGGGCCGCCGCGCGCTGGCCATCGGAGCGGACGTGACGAAAGCGGACGAGGTGGCCCGCGCCGTGGAGCGTACCGAAGAGGCCCTGGGCGGGGTCGACATCCTGATAAACGGAGCGGGCGTGATAAACGCCGACCCGAGCGTGGAGGTAAAGCCTGAGGATTTCCGCTTCGTCCTCGACGTGAACCTGACGGGCGCTTTTCTCTGCGCGCAGGCCGCAGGCCGCGGGATGCTCGCGCGAGGCTCCGGCAGCATCGTGAACATCGGCACGTTCCTGGGCGAACGGGGGCACAGGCCCGCGCGCGCGGCGTATAACGCGAGCAAATACGGCGTGGTGGGCCTGACGAAATCGCTCGCGATGGAGTGGGGCGGGCGGGGCGTTCGCGTGAACTGCATCTGCCCGGGCGTGCACAGAACGCCCATGCTGGCGCCCGCGCTCGCAGACCCCGAAGTGGAAGAGGGTTTGAACGAGAGGACGATACTCGGCCGCGTGGGCGAGCCGGAAGACATCGTGGGTCTCGCGGTTTTTCTCGCGTCCGACGCATCGGCCTACATCACGGGCGAGAGTATATTCGAAGACGGGGGCGGGTGGCTGTAAGGCCCGAGAAAAACGATGGCGGATAGCGTTCGGCGGCGAGGCGGAGGCTTCCATCGGGGCGTGGCGGCCATGGATATGGAGAGAGGGAATGCCGGAATTACAAGCGATCATTTTTGATTTCGACGGCACCATTGCGGATAGCGAGCCGCTCCATCTGGCGGCGTTCCAGGCGGTGCTCTCGGAAGAACTGGACCTGGACTTGACGGAGGAGGAATACGCCGAGCGCTACCTCGCCTTCGACGACAGGCTCCTGTTCACCCACGTTCTGAACGATCGCGGCGTGGGCGTAGAACCCGACCGCTTCGAGCAGCTTCTGGAGATGAAAGAGGCGCGCTACCAGGAAATCGCGCTGGCGCCGCAGATTCTGCCCGGCGCCGCGGAGATGATTCGCGCGGCGGCCGCGCACTGGCCCCTCGCCATTGCGAGCGGGGCGCTGGGCCACGAGGTGCGGCCCGTGCTCGAAAGGGTGGGCCTGATCGATTGTTTCCCGATCATCGTAACGGCGGAGATGGTGAGCCGGGGAAAGCCAGACCCCGAGAGTTTCCTGACGGCGCTTGCGCGGATAAACGAGAGCCGGGCCGAGCCGATTCCGGGGGCGTCGTGTCTCGTGGTGGAGGATTCCGTGGCGGGCGTACGCTCGGGAGGCGCCGCAGGCATGAGGACGCTCGCGGTGACGACGAGCTACCCCGCCGAAAAACTCACCGAGGCCGACCGCGTCGTGGACTCGCTCGAGGAGACCGTCGATCCGGGCGGTCTGGCCGCCTGGTTCGCCGCCCTGCCGCCAATGACGTCTCCAAGCGGATAGGAGAGGGAGATGCCCATATTAAAGGTCGCCCGCATGGGCCACCCCGTCCTGCGCCGGAAGGCGAGCGAGGTCGAGCCCGAGTATCTTGGGGGTCCCGAACTTGCGGAAATCATCGAGGACATGTTCGAGACGATGGTGGAATATGCGGGCGTTGGCCTCGCCGCTCCCCAGGTGCACTTGGGGATCAGGCTGTTCGTCATGCAGTTCGACCCCGACGATGAGGAAACGCTGCGTTTTGCCGTGAACCCGAAGCTCACGCCCTTGGGGAACGAGGGTTGGGAGGAATGGGAGGGTTGTCTCAGCGTCCCCGATATCCACGGCCGCGTGCCGCGCAACGACCGCGTGCGGCTGGAAGCGCAGGACCATGAGGGGAACGTCTATGCGGAGGAGCTCGAGGGCTTCGCCGCGCGCGTGTGCCAGCATGAATACGACCATCTCGATGGATTGATATTCATCGACAGGATGCGCGATTTCTCGACGCTCTGCTTCGGCGAGGAATATCGCAGATACCACGCCCCGAGGCCGAAAGAGGATTGAGGGGGGCAGGCGAAGCAGGTCAGCTTGGTTTTCTCCCGCATCGGCATGGCCGATACGGTGAGTCATGGAATGCAGGAGGAATCCGGAAATGACGATGACCGCAGCTACAGGCGCCCACTCGGCCGTCAAGACGCTCGCGCACCTGGTTCTTCTCCTGCTGTTGGTTCTCCCGAAAGCAGCGTATGCGGCGCCGCCCGACCTTAGGACGCCCGCCCCGGTCATCTACCTGGCGGACAATCTGGACGAACAGGACAAGCTTGGCTGGTGCATCGATACCCGAGGACGAGGATTCAGCGATAGGCTGCATACGCACTCGTGCAAGCCGAGGGGCGGCGACGTTCAGTTCCGCTACGAGGAGGCGGCGCGGCGGATCGCTTCGGCCACATTTTCCGGGAAATGCGCGGCGCTTCTGGCGCCGGCCGCAGCCGGGGTAACGATTGGGCTGTTGGATTGCGCGAAGAACGCCACAGGCCAAGACTTCGATTACGACTCTGCGGCGATGGAGTTCCGCCCCGGCGGAGACCCGACGCTTTGCCTCGTCGCGGGCGCCGCAAGCAGGTCGGCCGGGCCGTTCATGTCGCGCGATCTCGCGCTCGCGGCGTGCGCGTCCACCGAGGCGAAGCTCAAGCAGTGGCGCATCAAGAAAGCCCGACCCTGAGTGGTTGAGACGAAAGTCAAAGAGGCCATTCGTCTGTTTTCTTGACAATTCATGATATTTCATGATAAATTTCGCCTAAGAATGGAGGTGCCCTATGGCGACCCTAGAGCGAGAGAAATTCGCAACCCAGGTGAATTCGGAAATTCTGGCCGCCGTCCGCAGCCTTGCGCGGAGCGAGGGGCGGCAGCTTCAGACCCTGGTGGATGAGGCTCTGGCCGACCTGATCGAGAAGCGCAAGGGGAGCAGGCCGCGCGCCCACATCATGGCGGTCTATCAGGCGAGCCATGAAAGGTTTGCGCCGCTTTACAAAAAACTCGCTGAATGACGGACTATCCGACCCTCGTTGAAGTTCTTGCAATCCACCAAGACCAGATTGAGCGATACGGCGGGGACGAAGGCGTGCGTGATGCGGGTCTGCTTGAAGCCGCACTGTTTCGTCCACAGACGGGCTACTACGCCGATCTGATTGAGGAGGCCGCCGCGCTCTGGGAGAGTATGGAGAGTAATCACCCGTTCGTCGACGGGAACAAGCGCACGGCTTTCGCCGTCACCTATACGTTTCTCGCGATCAACGGGGTGTGGATTACGGCGGACGCCGAAAATACCTATAACTTCATCATCGGCCTGTATGAAACCGATTCATTCATCTTCGAGCGATTGAGAGATTGGCTCAGAATGAACGTCCGGCTTGATGCTCCGGAATGATTACGATTACTCAGGCGGGCCGAGCGGCTTGGATGGGATGGGGGATTTCGCTTCTCTTTGCTTCGGGGAGGAATACCGCAGGCATCACGCGCCGCGGCCCAAAGAAGAGGCCGAGTAGAGCACCCGGTCCACGCTCGGGCTCACACGATGTCTAGGCACAGGGCTTGTCCAAACCCGGACTTCACGCCATCACATCAAGGGAAAGGCCCGTACACAATACCAGGGTGCAAGAGCAGCATGAAGGGGGCGACGCTAATATGGCTATCACAGGAACGGCTCGTCCATAAGATCGCCGTCGCCCACGGGCGCGGATTCAAGACTTGCGATCAACTGGTTTATCTTCACGACTTGCTACTCGTAAAACATTTTTCTAACGAGGGCAGGTACTCGAACCGAATCAGAGTCATTGCATTTCAAACACTTTTCCCATGAATTCAAATAGTCTTCAAAAGTTTTGTCGTTTTCAACATTCCAGTAATTTATAAATCCGCAGTCCGCCCAAAGAGAAGGGTCACTCCGAAAATGATCCAGGAGGGCAAGGGCTACAACTGCATTGCGGCAGCGAAGATAAGGATTGTTTTGCATATCCTCAAGATTTAATGATAACCATCCTGGTAAGTTTTTGCGTTCTGGTGTCAGGTGTTTGTCTGCGAAATCCTCACAGTATTTTGCGTGGCTAGGTGCAAATTCGGCAGCTCCACGGACATTCACAGGCGGGTTGGTTTTCCAGGTCTCCGATAATCTAGACAAAACGAACAATGACGCCATTTCGCAAAGACTTTCCTCAAACCAAGTATGGCGATTTACTTTGTTGGGATTGTAGTTCGTCATTACATGGCACAGTTTGTGCGAGAACTGATAGACGTATTCGCACCAATTCCTATTTTGAGCATTAATACGGATTTGATAAGAACAGGAATCTGAAAGGACTCTGGATAAATCTTTCCACCAAGAGACTTCAATTCGTTCGTCAGGTAACTTACCGAAAGCACCTACCATCGCGCAGAAGACAGACTCCAAGACAGAAGGAATTGCAACATCCAGATACGGTTTCTCGTTTCCTTTATGGGTTGGCCAACTATCCACATCAACTATTAGATGTTGCGACATTTTTTGTGCCTCCAATTTGTCTGCGTAGTTCGTCGATCACCCCTCCGAAGTGTGCCCTATCGGCAAGCGGCGGCGGTGCCATCAGCGGCCCATGCGCCGTTATCATCCGGGCGAGATCATATCATGCCCGCCCGGCCATGAAATGAAATTGACGGCGCGCATAAAAAAATCCCTTTCCGCTTTCGGCATGGAGCATGAAGCCCTGTTTTTCCGATTTCCCCCGATGAAGGGGAGCGGAAAAAAATTTTCTCCCCGCCGCGTAGTCGGTTCCCTTTCCCCGCCACCCATCGAGGCCGCGCCGGATTCATCAAGCCTGCCGCGCCGCTGGCCGACTTGATCGAGAAGCGCAGGGGGAGCAGGCCGCGCGCCCGCGTCATAGCGGCCTATCAGGCGAGCCACGAGAGGTTTGCGCCGCTTTACAAAAAACTGGCTGAATGACGGATTATTCGTATTTTCGACAGAATGCGGGATTTCCCGGCGCTTTGCTTCGGTGAGGAATGCCGGGGGCATCACGCCCTGCGGCCCTAGGCGGCGGGGTCAGACGCGCGAACCTCCGCCTCACGCCGTTGTTCCTTGAACGCGGGTTCATCCGCCGCGTCCTCTCCGGGCACGAATTCCAGTTCCACGCAGCAGGCGTTGCAGATGGGGCCGCTTCCGTAGGTGCCCTCATCGAACACGTGTCCCTGAAACTGGTGCAGGCATTTCGGGCAAATCCAGATGTATCGGCTCATGCCGATCTCCTTCGGCGGCTCCGGCTCGCGCGAGAGATTTATCGCTCACCTGTATTCTCAATATAGGTCTCAGGGCGAAGTTTTCGCCACAGAAAAGGCGCGGATTGTTTTCTGTTGGGGTTTTGAAGAAGGAGAAGCGACTCGGGCGGGTTCGTCCGGGTCGTGCATGCCGCGAAAATTGTTTGGTGCCCAAGGCCGGACTCGAACCGACACGGGGTTGCCCCCACTAGCCCCTCAAGCTAGCGTGTCTACCAATTCCACCACTTGGGCATGAAGCCTGAGAATTTTCATCCGGGGCAACGCTCAGGCCAAGAGGCTATATAGCGTTGCGTATGCCGCGCTGTCAACGCCTCCCGTTCCAGACAATTCCCGTTACCGCTACCTGCTGTTCGCCCTGGGGTTCATGGCGTCGCGCAGGCCCTCGCCGAAGAGGTTGAAGGCGAGCATGACGACGAGTATCGCCGAACCCGGTATGAAGGTGAGCCAGGGGGCGTCGAAGATGTATTTCTTCCCGTCCGAGAAGATGTTCCCCCAGCTCGCCTGGGGCGGCGGAACGCCGAAGCCCAGAAAGCTCAGGCTCGCTTCCGTCAGGATCGCGCCCGCGATGCCGATGGTGGCCGATACAAGGACGGGCGCCAGCGAATTGGGGATCAGGTAGCGGAAGATGATGAGCCTGTCCGAGCCGCCCGAGGCGCGCGCGGACTCCACGAAGGGCTGCTCCCTCAGCGAGAGGATCTCCGCGCGCACGAAACGCGCGGGCCCCACCCAGCCCAGGACGCCGATGACCACCATGATGATCCAGATGTTGGGCGTCACGAGGGCGAGGATGGTCAGGAGCACGAAAAACGAGGGGAACGAAAGCTGCACGTCCACGATAGTGGTGTAGATGATGTCCACCTTGGGCAGCCGGAATCTTTGAAGAAGCTCTGTGACCTCGAATCTCTGGTAGAGATAGACAAAGGCCACCGCCCCCGCGACGCTCGTCCACAGGTGCGCCGTTTGGCCCGGATAGGCGAGGTAGAGGCCTGCGAGGAACAAGAGGAAATAGGTGAGGCCTCCGCCGAACACCGCGCTCAGGGAGACGCCGTCCGCCGCGCTTTCCTCCGCGTTCGCGCCCTGCGCCCCGCCGAAGGAGGCGAGTGCTACGAGGCAGGCCGCGCCCAGGAACCCCTCGCGCCAGTAGGGCGTGCGCACGCTGAGGCCTGAGTCGGAGGTGAAGCCGCTGAACCCGAACGGCTCGAACGGGCCGAGCGCCAGGCCCAGAAGCGCGCCGAAGATCATGCCCTCCAGGAACAGGGAGCGCCCGTCGCGGCGCACCAGTAACCCCAGGCCTGCGCCCGCCATGGCGAACAGGAGAGCCAGGAATCCCAGCTCGTTCCAGGCGGCGTAGCCGGTGAGGCCCGCTCCGATGAAGCCGAACAGGGGCGCGCCGCTCGGTTTGATTTCTCCATAAAAGCCTGCGATTCCGCCTATCGCGACCCCCAGCAGGGTGGCGATGCCGATGGCCACGAAGCCCACCGACATCGAGATGAAGGTGCCCTCCAGCATCCTGGCGAAAACGTCGCGGCCCAGATCGTCGGTGCCGAACACGTAAATCCCCAGGCGCGGGAGGTTTTCCCTGGGCACCTGGTTTTCGTTCGGGGCGGAGAAGGGGGCCATGAGCTTGTCCGGCAGGCGCACGACGTTCGCGTCGAACATCGGCTCGCTCATGAGGGCGGAATTGACGAAGCCGATCGCCGCCAGGGCGAAGAACAGCACCAGCACGACGCCGCCCACCATCGCCATGCGGTTTTTCTGCAGATGCCGCCAAACGCGCTGGCCGGGGGTGAGTTCTTCCCCCATCTCCTCGATCATCTCGCGCATATCGAGCGTTTCGTTCATAGGCGGATCCTCGGGTCGACGACGACGAGCAGGACGTCCGAGATGAATGTGCCGATGACGACCAGGATGGCGGAGATGAAGTTGAGACTCAGGATCACCGGGTAGTCCCGCGCCAGCACGGCCTCGAAGCCCAGCCGGCCCATGCCGGGCCACGCGAAGATGTTCTCGATGATGACCGAGCCGCCGATCAGCCCCGGCAGGATGAGGCCGAACATGGTGACGAAGGGAAGGGCCGCGTTCCTCAGGACGTGCACGTAGTTCACGGTGTCCTCATCCAGGCCCTTGGAGTGGGCCGTGCGGATGAAGTCCGAATCCACCACCTCTATCATCTGGCCGCGCACGTAGCGCGAGAGCACGGCGATGCCCCCGACTGCGCCCACGAGGCTGGGCAGCACCAGGTGCCATACGCGGTCGTTGATCCGGAACAGGGGAGAAACCTCGCCGCGTCCGAAGGTCTCGATTCCCAGGACGGAGACTTCTAGGCCCGGCACGCGGAAGTCGGTGAAGGGCAGCGTGAACCCCTGGACGACGGCGATGATGAGGATGTAGGCCAGGAAGAAGCTCGGCATCGAGATCATGAGGTAGCTCATGAAGGTGGTGGAGCGGTCGAAAACGCTGTAGCGCCGCAGCGCGCCCGCGATTCCCAGCGGGAACGAGAGGCACCAGGTGATGATGGTGCCCACGATGAACAGGGGCAGGCTGATGAGGAAGCGCCGCCATATCTTTCCGAAAACCGGCTGGTTGTCCTTCAAGCTCGTGAGTTCGCCGGTGAAGAATTTCTTGTAGAAGCGCCAGTATTGCACCGGAAGCGGCTTGTCGAGGTCGAAGGCGGCGCGGTAGCGCGCGAGGTCTTCCTGCGTGAAGCGCGGGTTCAGGGGGTCGATCTGGCTCGGTTCGCCGGGCGCGAGATGGATGATCAGGAAGCTCACGACCGAGATGATGAAAAGCGTCGCCAGCTTGAACAGGCTCGTACGGATGATGTAGGCGCCCACGTTAGTTCTCGAACCGGGGGATTTGGGGGAATTTGAGCCACTCGTTGAAGTCGAACGAATAGCTCCCCGTGATGGTGGGGCGGATTTTTTCGGGCCGTAATTTGCCGCTCCTGAGACGCCTGGCGATGGCGATTTTCCTGTCGAGCAGCGCCGTCCACTTGCCGACGTAGAGGAACGTGTAGGGCTGATCCGCCGCGATGATGCTGTGTAGCGCGTGCGCGTAGCGGACCTGTTTCGCCAGGTCGTATTCCTGGCGGATCTTGATGATGAGGTCGTCGGCTTTGGGGTTTTTATAGCCCACGAAGTTGAGCTGGCCCTTGTTCGTCTGGCTCGAGTGCCAGATCTGGTAGAGGTCCGGGTCCAGGCCCATGCTCCAGCCTAAGACGACCGCGTCGAAATTGAGCTGGTTGACGTGCTTTCGGATGAACACCGCCCACTCGACCTGCGAGAAGGTGATCTTGACGCCGATCTTCTTCCAGGCGTCCTGCACGACGGTGCCGACGGCGCGCCTGATCTCGTTGCCGTGGTTCGTCATGAGGTTAAAGGCGAGGGGCTTTCCGTCTTTCATCAGGATTCCGTCTTTTTTCCGGAACCCCGCCTCGTGGAGCAGGCGCACCGCCCCTTTGGGGTCGTAGGGCACGAGTTTGATTTTTTTGTTGTAATGTGGGCTTTGCTTCACGAAGGGCCCCGTGATGTCCTCGGCCTCGCCATTCAGCACGTAGCGGTGAATTTCTTTGGTGTTCACCGCCATGCCGAGTGCGCGGCGCACGCGCGCGTCCTGAAACGGCCAGCGCCGCATGTTGTAGCCGACATAGGTGTAGCCGAAGCCGAGGCCCGAGAACACCTGGAACCTCGGGTCCTTCTTGAGGCGCTCGACCTGATGCGCGCCCGCCCCGTAGCGGTCCACCGTGCCCGCGTAGAAGGTGATCTCCTGCGTGAGGGGGTCCGGCAGGATTCTGTAGACGTATTCGTGGTACTCGGGCGGCCCCTCCCAGTAGCCCTCGTTCCGCCCGAGGCGGATAAGTTCGTCCGAGCGCCATTCCTTGAAGACGAACGGCCCGGTGCCGACGGGCTTTCGGTTGAACGCGCTGTCTCGCATGCTGAATTTCTTGGGGTCCTTGCCCTTTTGCTTCGCTTCTTCGGCGAGTTTTTTCTCGTTCAGCAGGTGTTCGGGCAGCATCCCCATGCCCCAGGAGCCGAAAGCGGGGGAGTAGAGCCGCTTGTAGGTGATCTTCACGGTGAACTTGTCAGGCGTCTCCACGCGCTTGACGGGTTCGTAGTCCGGCACCCGGGGGGAGAGGTTCTTGGGATTCAGGATGGCTTCGTAGGTGAAGCGCACGTCGCCGGAGTCGAACTCGTGCCCGTCGTGAAAGCGCACGCCGCGCCTGATCTTGAAGATGATGATCGGGTTGTGCTCGGTGAGCTTGACGCGCCGCGCGGCGAGTGGGAGCAGCTTCTCGGGCAGCCTGGTCTTGATGAGGGCAGCCGGGTCCCTGGCGACCCATCTCTCGCCCAGCAGCTTATCGAGATGCTTGAAGAGGTCCTGATCCACGCTCTTGAGCGTCACCTTCACCCGCTCGGGATAGGCGATGACGACCTCTTTTTTGCCGGGCTGCTTCTTACCCTTGGGCGGCGGGGTGCGGATGGTGGTTTTCTGCTCCGCGGGAGCGACGGCTTCGATTTTTTCGATGTTTTTCAGCCACTGCGCCCCGTCTTCGGCGCGCGCCCGCTCGATGCGCGCCGCCAGGGCCTCCGCTCCCGGCCCCTCGGGATGGGGCACGAAGAACGCCTCTTCGTAGATTTTCCACGAGGCGGCCAGACGGCCCCGGTAGGAGAGGTCGCGGTCCCTGTCGATGAGGCCCTCGAATATCTGATCGACGATGGCCCCGCTCGCCGTGTCGGCGTGGAGGATGGGGTTCAGGATTTGCGCGTCGCCGATGGAGCCGGTGATGAACTGGCGGAGGCGCTCGTCGCTGCCCCCCTTGGTCTGGTCGGAGAACGTCGGCACCCAGAAGTAGGACTGGAACAACACGGCCGCGATGAGAATGGGGAGCAGCAGCAGGATGCGCTTGATCAGCATCGTCGGCCCTCAGAACGCTGGAATAGAGGAGTCGGCCTCGCTCTATTTCTTTTCCGGGGCGGCAGGTGTTGCGGGTGCGGCTTGTAGCGGTGTGTTGGGCACTATCGAACCGCCCTGGTTGGCGTTGTGCGAGCCGATGTAGGTGAGCAGAAGCGAGGTCACCATGAAGAGGACGGCGGCGCCGGTCGTGACCTTGCTCAGGAAGTTCACCGGCCCCCGCGTGCCGAACATCGTGTCGCTCGACCCGCCGAAGGCGGCGCCCATGCCGCCGCCCTTGCCCGCCTGGAGAAGCACGGAGAGGATCAGGCAAATCGCCACGGCCACATGCAAAACGGTCAAAACTATCGTCATTTTCTCACTCTTTTCATGTCGATGCGGAATCCGTCCGCGCGGCGCGGATGATTTCCAGGAAATCTCCGCTGTTCAGGCTCGCCCCGCCGATGAGGCCGCCGTCGATGTCGGGCCCGGCGAACAACTCCGCGGCATTATCCGGTTTCACGCTGCCTCCGTATAAGATACGCGTTTCCTGCGCGCATTCCAAGCCAAAAATCGCCTCGAGCCGCTCGCGGATGAAGGCGTGCGCCTCCTGGGCCTGCTCGGGCGTGGCGGTGAGGCCCGTTCCGATGGCCCAAACGGGTTCGTACGCGACGATGAAACCCCCCGGGGGAGGAGATTTGAACGCGCCCTGAATCGAGTGCTCCACCTGGTGGGCGATGCGCTCGAGCGTCTTTCCGGCTTTTCTCGTTGTAAACGGCTCGCCCAGGCAGATGATGGGCGTGAGGCCGCCCGCGCTCGCGGCCCGCGCCTTGCGGGCGATGAGGCCGTCGCCTTCTCCCATCAACTCGCGCCTCTCGCTGTGTCCGAGGATAACGTGGGTGGCGCCCGCGTCCCGGAGCATCGAGACGCTCACCTCGCCGGTGTATGCGCCGTCCGGGTGATGGGAACAGTTTTGTCCGGCGACGCCAATCGCGCTCCCCGAGACCGCTTCCGCCACCGCCGTGAGGGCGAGATAGGGAGGTCCCAGCAGGACGTCAACGCCGGATGGGTTCTCTCCCGCGATGCCTTGGGCCACTTCGCGCGCAAGGGTTCGCGCCTCGTCGATCGTCTTGTTCATCTTCCAGTTGCCGGCCACGAGGGCGCGCCGCATCGCGAGTTCCTCTTTTTCTTTTTTCGTGTCTTAGTTTTTGTCCGTCAGAGAGGCGAGGCCGGGGAGCTCTTTCCCCTCGAGCAGTTCCAGGAAGGCGCCGCCGCCCGTGCTGATGTAGGAGATGCGGCGAGATTCGCCCGCGGCGTGAACCGCCACGTCCGTATCGCCGCCGCCCACTATCGTCAGCGCATAGGAATTCGCCACATGGTTCACCATGGCGTACGTTCCGCGCGAGAAGGCGTCGACCTCGAACACGCCCATCGGGCCGTTCCAGATGATGGTTTTCGCGTCCTGGAGCACCTCTCCGAACAAGGTGGTGCTGGCGGGGCCGATGTCGAGCGCATACCACTCCTCGGGCACTTCCTGGGCGGGCACCACCTTGGTTTCGGCCGAAGCCTCGAATTTGTCCGCGATCACGTAGTCGCTGGGGAGGTAGAACTTCACCTCCAGCTCGTGCGCCTTGTTCATGATCGAGCGCGCCGTTTCCATCATGTGCTCCTCGACCAGGCTGTTGCCCATCTCGTAGCCCAGCGCGCGGTGGAAAGTACCCGCCATGCCGCCCCCGATGATGATCTTGTCCATTTTCGGAAGTATCCGCTCGACGATGCCGATTTTGGCGCTCGCCTTCGCGCCCCCGACAATCGCCACCACGGGGCGCATCGGGTTGTTCACCGCGCCGCTCAAGTAGCTCACTTCCTTGATCATCAGAAAACCGGCGACGGCGGGGTTCAGGAATTTCGTGATTGCCGACATCGAGGCGTGCTTGCGGTGGGCGTTGCCGAACGCATCGCCGATGTAGATATCCGCCAGCGAGGCGAGATCGCGGGCGAATTTATCGTCGTTTTTCTCCTCACCCGGATGGAACCGGAGGTTCTCCAGCAGGAGCACCTGTCCGGGTCTCATCTCCTCCGCCATGCTCCTGGTTTCCGCTCCCGTGGGAGTGGGCGCGAGGGGGCATTCCTTCTCCAGAAGCCGGGCCAGGCGCTTTGCGACCGGGGCGAAGGAATTTTTCGGGTCGACCCTCCCCTTCGGCTGGCCGATGTGGGAGCCGATGACGACCCGCGCGCCCTCATCCAGAAGATAGTTGATGGTGGGCAGGGCCGCCCTGATGCGGGTATCGTCGGTGATGTGCCCCTGGTCGTCGAGCGGCACGTTGAAATCGACGCGCAGGAAAACCCGCTTTCCCGCGACGTCGACGTCCTCGACGCCGAGTTTCGGGTCGCCGTTTTCGATGTTGCTCGTGATCGTCGCCATTGCCTTGAAGCCTCTTAGAGGGCGGCGCCCACTTTTTTGATGAGGTCCACCATCCGGCACGAGAATCCCCATTCGTTGTCGTACCAGGAGATGACCTTGACCATCTTGTTGTCCAGCACCTTCGTCGAAAGGCCGTCCACGGTGGATGAAGCCGGGTTTCCGAGGTAATCCACCGATACCAGCGGCTCGTCCGTGTAGTCGAGAACCCCCTTGAGCGGACCGTTGGCCGCCTCTCTCAGGGCGTCGTTCACCTCTTCCGCCGTCACGTCCGCCTCGACCTCGGCCACGAGGTCGACGACCGAAACGTCCTGCGTGGGAACGCGGATCGCCATGCCGTCGAGCTTGCCGTTCAGTTCGGGGAGAACCAGCCCCACCGCCTTCGCGGCGCCCGTGGAGGTGGGAATCATGCTCACCGCCGCGGCCCGCGCGCGCCTCAGGTCCGAATGCGGCAGATCCAGTATCTTCTGATCGTTCGTGTATGCGTGCGTGGTGGTCATCAGCCCGTGTTTGACCTTGAATTTCTCGTGCAGCACCTTGGCGACGGGCGCCAGGCAGTTCGTGGTGCAGCTCGCGTTCGAGATGATGTGATGGGAGGCGTCGTCGTATTTCTCATCGTTCACGCCCAGGACGATGGTGATGTCCTCATCGGTCGCGGGGGCGGAGATGATGACTTTCTTGGCGCCCGCCTTCAGGTGTTTTTCCGCATCGGGCCTCTTGGTGAAAATGCCGGTGCTCTCGATCGCCACCTGCACGCCCATCTCTCCCCAGGGGAGGTTCGCCGGGTCGCGTTCCGAGAGCACCCGGATGGATTTTCCGTTCACCCTGATTTCCGCGTCGCCCACTTCCACCTCGCCCCCGAAGCGCCCGTGCACCGAGTCGAACTTGAGCAGGTGGGCCAGGGTTTTCGGGTCCGTCAGGTCGTTGACGGCGATGAATTCGATATCGGGGTCGTCCAGACCCGCGCGGAACAGGTTTCGTCCAATCCTGCCAAAACCGTTGATGCCGACTTTGATGGCCATTCTCTGAACCTCTCTCCTTTGAAGCGTTTAGGGGAAAATTGTTTGCTCAGGCCTTGCGTGCGCTCATTGATTCCTGCGCGGGCGGATTCTACCCGATACGATAGGCGGCTCCAAGTGCGGCAGAGGGTTTTTATCCTCCTTTGCGCCTTGAATCCACTACATCGGGGAAAAAGTGCGAAATTATTTTCCCTGCCTGCGCTTTCGGGTCGCATCCTCGTCGATCTTGAAGCCCGGCGCGCCGCCCAGAACCACGCCGTAGGCCGCCTCCGCCGCCTTTGCGGAGACGAATCCGCGCAGAACGTCGGCCCGCACTTCCTCGGGGTCGCGCTCCCCGGGGTCGCCCCATCCGCCGCCGCCGGGAGTGGAGACGCGAATCGAATCGCCTTTTGAGAACGCGGTTGACGCGCCGACTGCTGGAGCCTGCGCGCTCTTTTTTCCCGAGCGATGGCGAATCTCGTAGGGCTTTCCGGCCGATGCGCCCGGGCCGCCTGCGGGGCCGGCTTCGGCGCTTCCCGCCGCGCTCGCCGAAACGCCGTCGATGAGCATGCGGTATTCCCGAAAAACGCCCAGGCCGCCGCGCCGCGCGCCCGCGCCGCCCGAATCCTGCGCCAATCCCATCGACTCGACCCGCACCGGATAGCGCGCCTCCATCACCTCGACGGGCATGCCGCCGGTCGCGCCGAGCGGGGGAACGGCGGATGCCCCGTCTCCCGTCGTGTGCGCGCCCGCGCCTGCGCCCAGGGCTTCTCTCAGCAGGTGGAAGCCGCCTTTCTCGTCGTGTCCCCAGAAGCTGAGCGTCCTCAGGTTGTCGAAACCGGTGGGCGTGCGGCCCCCCGAGGCCTCGAAGAGCGCTTCGCCGAACGCCGAGAGCAGTTTGGCGAGCGTGAGCGCCCTCAGGCCCGTCGGCGCCGGGAAGCGGGGGGTGAGAATCGTGCCCGGTTCCGGCAGTTGCACCTGGAATGCCCGCAAGGCCCCGTCGTTCAGGGGAGTCTCATTCATATCGTCCTGCAGGTGGAGGAGCATGGGAGCGAGGAGACGGGTGAGGAACTGCGCGCCTTCTCCCTCCAGAGGACAGTTGATGGGGCCGCGCGCCTGGGGGGCTGCGTCCAGTCCGATACGCAGGGTGTCTTTGCGCCGCGTGAGGGTGAGCGTGAGTTCGTGGGGGCCGTTCAAGCCGTCTGTTTCGACGGCGGCGTGCGCCGTCCAGCTTTTTTCGGGGAGTTCCGGGATGAGATGGCCGCGGAACGCGAGTTCGCACTCTCTCAGCAGATCGGCGAAGCACGCCGTCAGGTTCTCCGCCCCGTATCGCCTCGTCAGCTCTTTAAGGCGTGCGGCGCCGACGCGGAGCGCGCCGAGTTGGGCGTCGATGTCGTCACCCAACAGATGGGCCTGGCGGCTGTTCCTGAGGAGCAGCGTCTTGATGTCCTCGACCGTCTCATCCCCACACGCGACCCGCACCGGCGGTATGAGGACCCCTTCGTGATAGCTCTCGCGCGAGCCGACGCTCGCCCCGCCGGGCAGCGCGCCGCCCAGGTCGTCGTGGCGTCCTCTGACCTGCAAGAAGGCGATGAGCGCGCCATCCGCGAACAGGGGGCGGGTGAGGCAGAGCTCAGCGGCTTCTCCCAGACCCGCGGGGGGCATGTAGGGGTCGTTGTGGAGGAAAACGTCGCCCTCGTCCATCTCGGGATACGCGCGGATGACGGGCGCGGGGCCGGTGGCGAGCACCCGCCCGGTGAGCGCGCGTCCGAAGCGGTCGAACAGGCAGACGGAAAAATCGCCTGCGTCGCGCAGCGAGGGGCTTCGCCAGATGCGCGCGAGGAGGTCCTCGACCTCTTCTTCGATGGCGCGCAGCGCGCCCGCGAGAATTTCACTCACTATCGGGTTCGCGTTCATCCCCAGGCCGCTCCCACGCCGTGATCGCCCGTCGGCCTGCCGGCGCGCTCGTCGCGCTCGAAGACTTGCGCTCGGAAGCGCATCACCAGGTTTCCGTACCTGTCCACGCGGGCTTCCTGCCTCGGGAAGATGGCCGTGGTGCTGCCGAAACTCTCGACGATGGCGGGCCCCGGGATGTAGTTGCCCTCGAGTAGTCTTTCCCGGTAATAGACCGGCGTGTCGTGGAATCCGCCCAACTCCTTGAACCAGACGAGGCGCGCGCCCTTGTAGGCCTCCTCGGGGCTGTCATCGCCCGCGGAGATGAGGGGCAGGTTCGGCGGCTCCGTCATGCCGATACCCGTCACGCGCAGGTGCACGATCTCGACCGGGCGGCTGCCTTTGTGGTTGTAGGTGTAGCGGCGCTGGTAGAGGGTGTGGAAGCGCTCGAAGGCCTCCGCCAGAACCGGCGGGGTGAGGTAGCCGCCGGGCACGTCGACTTCTATCTCGGTGGCCTCTCCCTGGTAGCGCATCTCGGCGGTGCGCCGCATCATCCGCCGGTGGGCGGGAACCCCCTCGCTTTCGAGGCCCGCCGCCGCCTGGGCTTCGAGTCTCTCATACGCGTCGCCCAGGGCGTCGGGCCGGACGTTTTCTTCGGATTGATAGTGCGCCGCCGCGTGGTCGTTCACCAGGTCGACGACCTCCAGCCCGAACGCGCTCGTCATGCCCGCGAAGGGCGGCACGATGACGGTGTCGATCTCGAGCAGTTCGGCCACGAGGCCGGCCGTCAGGGGGCCGGAGCCGCCGAAGGCCATCAGGGCGAAGTTCTTGGGAGAAATCCCCCGCTGCACCGTCGCGCGGCGCACGGCATGGGTCTGGTTCCAGGCGGCGATCTCGACCACGCCCGAGGCCATCTCGTGGGGGTTCATGTCGAATTCGCGCGCCAGACCGCGCATGGCCTTCATGGCGAGGGCCTTGTTGAGCTTCACCTCGCCGCCCGCCAGGTGGAGCGGGCTGCGTGCGAGGAGCAGGTTCGCGTCGGTGAGGGTGGGTTCCTCCCCGCCCTTGCCGTAGCAGATGGGGCCCGGGTCCGCGCCCGCGCTCCTGGGGCCCACGCGGAGCCGCCCCTCGGGGCTTCGCCACGCGACCGACCCGCCGCCCGTGCCGATGGTGACGACGTCGATCATCGGCATCCTCAAGTAAAACTCATCCAACTGATGCCGCGTGGCGCGCTTCGCCTCGCCGCCCTCGACCACGGCGATGTCGGTCGAGGTGCCGCCCCCGTCCAGGGTGATGAGCTGCTCATGCCCCGAGAGTTGCCCCAGGAAAGCGGCGGAGAGCGCGCCCGCGGCCGGCCCCGACAGCACGGTGCTTATCGGCCGTTTGGCGATCTCGCGCGCGGTGGAGACGCCGCCGTTGCTCTTCATGATCATGAAGGGCGCGCCGCCGAGCGTATCCTCGATTTTCTTCGAAGCGTTCTCGACATACGCCTTGATGCGCGGTTTGATGCACGCATCGAGAAGCGTTGTGATGGCGCGCTCGTACTCGCCGGGTTCGGGTATCACCTCGCTCGATATGCTCACGAAACATTCCGGGTATTCGCGCTCGAAGGCCTCTAATATCAACTCCTCGTGCGCCGGGTTGGCGTAGGCGTGGAGCAGGCAGACCCCCACGGAGCCGATCTTCTGCCCCTTGAACCATCTGGCGAGCTTGAGGGCGTCCTGTTCGTTCAGGGACTCGAGAACTTCGCCGGATGCGGAGACTCTCTCTTTGGCTTCCCGGACCCGTTCGGGGCGGACCAGCGCGTCGCGTGGCTTTGCGAGCAGGGGAGCGGCGTAATTGGCCTTCCCCGCGCCGTTCGCGCCGCCAATCTCCAGCAGGTGGCGGAAACCGCCCGTGACGATGAAGCCCAGGTCCTCGAAGCGGCGCTCCAGGATCGCGTTCGTCGCCACCGTCGTGCCGTGGAAGACGCCGTTCACCATGGCGGGGCGGATCTTGGTCTCGGAGAGAATTTTCCGGATGCCCTGGATCAGCCCCTCGCTGAAATCGGCGGGCGTCGTCGGCGTCTTGGTGGTGAAGACCTCGCCGGTGTCCGAGCGCACGCCGACCACGTCGGTGAACGTGCCGCCCGTGTCGATGCCGATGCGAAGTCCGCGTTTGGTCGTCATGGTTTAAGCGTATCCACCTAGCGCGTGAACAGGAATGCGGCCAGAGCGGCGCAGACGAGCCCGCCCACCTTGGCGGGCGTGAAGCCCTCGCCCAGAAACATCGCCGCCAGAATCGCCGTGACGCCCGGATAAAGCGCCGAGAGCGCGACCACGCCCGCCGTCTGGCCCTGCGCCTTCGACAGCGCCAGCACGAGAAAGAGCATGGCGAGCAGGGTGGCCACCGTGGCGACCACGGGCAGCCACATGACCTCCGCGCGCATCGGCGGGAGCGGGAACTGCCTGCTCAAGACGGCGATGACCACGACGACCGCGGTCGTGACGCCCATGCCCATCAGGTGGGGCATGGCGCCCAGGCGCTCCTGGCCCAGCTTCATGAAGAACCCCCAGACGCCGAAGCACAGGACGGCGAGCAGGGTCAGCCCCAAGGCGGTCGTGTTCATGATGAACTCCCTGAGAAAATGTTCTCCGCACGCGGCGGGCTGTTCGCTCGAAGGCCGAGTTTTTTGGCCGACGCGCCGCAAAGCGGCTTTATACAGCAAGATAGGGACGAGGAAAAGATGAGGATTTCGTGATTTTGTGATTCCACTTATGGAGCCGGTCATGGAGGGATGAAACTTTACTCCTCGCTTGCAGAGCGTGAACCAACCACTCCCTCAAGGGGCTGTTTAAAAACCCCCCTCTCCGCCTCATCCTGAGTAGCGGCGGAGCCGCGTATCGAAGGATGCCCTCTCGCCCGGCGCGAGGCGTTCGACTCCCTGCGCCCTTCGATACGCCGCCTTCGGCGGCTACTCAGGGTGAGGAAAGAGGCGTTGGCGGTTAGCGGAGGAGCAGACCAGGCTTTTTCAACGACCCTCTCAAGGGGCTGTTGAAAAACCCTGCAATGTCGGCAATGGGATACCGCCTTGCCGAAGGGATTGTAGGGGCCGCATATATGCGGCCCTTGTAGTGGGCAAAAAAATCAGGGTCGCATATATGCGACCCCTACACACAAACAAATTTTCTTCTCGGGGTTTATCAACAAGCCCCTCAAGGGGGGAGTGATTTATTTCCTTCCAGACTTTTTCAACAACCCCGTTTCGCGCGGCTTGCGCTTTTGGTAGATTCCCGGTGTCGGGTGAACCGATACGCCTTTCCCCCATCGTCAAGGATGATTCCATGCAGATCACGCCGCGCGTGCATTGCCTCTGGCTGGAATTCGAGATCAAGACGCCGCAGGGCGAACGGATTCCCCGGTTCGTCACGTCCTATATCCTCGCGGGCGATACGCTCACCCTGATCGATACGGGCGTCGCCTCAACAGCGCCGGACATTTTCGCCTACATCGAATCCATCGGCAGGAAGCCCGAAGAGATAGCGCACGTCCTGCTCACGCACTCCCATTTCGATCACATCGGCGGAAACGGCCTGATCGCCGGGCGGGCAAACCCTGAGTTTCTGGGCCCCGAAGCCGAGAGGCGGATGATAGAGGATCTGGACTATCAGCACAGCGTCCGCCCGGTGGGGAGGATGCGCGATGCGGTGTCCGGCCCCGTTAAGCTCGCCGGTTTTCTCGCGGAAGGCGATGAGATATCCCCTGGAGGCGTCAAAGTCCGAGTGATCCACACGCCGGGCCATTCGGCGGGGAGCCTTTCTTTCTTTGTGCCGGAAGACGGCGCGCTCATCTCAGGCGACGTGCTGCCCGAACCGGGCACGCTGCCGATTTATGAGAGCGTGGGGGACACGCTGGCGAGCCTGGAGAGGTTGAAGGCCCTCGATGGAGTGAACGTCCTGCTCTCCGCCATGAGCCGGGCCGTCTCACGCGATGAGGCAGTCGCAAGCCATATCAAGAGCGGGGTGGGTTATTTGAGAGAAATCGACGGGCTGATTCAGGAGGTTTTGTCTCAAAAGGGAGGTGACGTTTCGCCCCAGGAGGCGGCTGCGTTCGTTTTCGAGCGCCTTGATCTCCCGCGCGCGGGTCTCATCCCCATCGTCCTGCGCAGCATGAAGGCCCATCTGGACGAGGGGCCGATATAATTGGCGAAGAATTGTCCACCACTTGAGATACGAGGAGTCCGGCTTTGAGCCTGCACCTGTATGTGAGGAGTTTCGAGACGCCGCTCGGCGAGAGGGGTAAAGACGACCTCTGGCGCGAGAAGAGCGCTCTTCTCGACGACGCAGCAAAGTGCGCAGAGTTGATTGCAGGGTATCAGGACGGGCCGGGAGAGCCGTATTTTGCCACCGAGCGCGCCGACGTCTCCGGCATGGCGGCGAAACTCGGGGCGGCGGAGGGAAAAGAGCACGTCGTCGTCATCGGGAACGGGGGCTCGATACGAAACGTGTGGGCGCTCTATCTGGCGCTCTCAGGTCGTGGATTCGCCCGGAAGCTGCACCTGCTCGACGGCACGGACATGAGCGGACTGCTCGGAGAGTTGCTGCGCGAAGGCGACGCGTTCAACCCCGAGAACACGCTCATCGTTCCGGTGAGCAAGTCGGGCAATACCGAAAACGTGATTCAGGAGACCGCCCTCCTGATGGAGCGCGGCTATCCGGCGCTGGCGATCACCTCCTCGGGCCCGAGCAAGCTGGCCGCGATGGTCGCCGAGGCGAATCTCGACACTTTCCCGCATCCGGACGATGTGGGCGGGCGCTTCACCGCCGCGCAGAACAACGCGCTCCTGCCCCTGGCGATGCTGGAGGGGGATACGAAGCTGGCCGGGGAGATTGACGCCGCCTTCGCTGAGGCCCATAAAAAGCTCGGAGCCGACGCGCCCTTGAGCGAGAACATGGCGAAGACCCTCGCCCTCGAACTCTGGCGGGCGGAGCGGGCCGGCTGCACGGAGGTCTTCATGCCGATTTACGCCCATGCGCTCTCAGGCGCGGGCGAACTCATCGTGCAACTGGTGCATGAGAGCTACTGCAAGGCCGGGTGCGGGCAGACGATCCTCGCAGCAGGCGCGCCCGAGAGCCAGCACCACACGAACCAGCGGTATTTCGGGGGGCGGGAGAACGTCGCGGGGCTGTCGCTGTGCGCCGGCAGATTTCAGGAGGATGAGAATCTGGCGGGAGGAGTCACCTGCACGGAGTTTTTGCACCTGGAGCACGCGGGCGTCGTCGCCGAAGCCGAGAGCAGGGGGACGCCCCACATGGTACTCACGCTCGATTCCCTGGCCGTAGCCGACGTGTGCGGCCTCATCGCGCTCTGGCAGTGGGCGGCGGTGTACGGCGGCCTGCTGCGCGGGGTGAACCCTTTCGATCAGCCGGCCGTCGAGGGCAGCAAGCAGGCCACCCTCGAGATGTTCGAGCGTTTTGGCGATGAGACGAAGGCGAGTCTCGCGAGATTCGTCCAGGATGCGGGGTATAGGTTGTAAGAGGCGGAATCGAGAACTGAAGTAGGGACAGGCCTCCGTGCCTGTCCGAGGTCGCTCGCTCCGAATTCGCCATCGCCGTCATTCCGGCGAAAGCCGGAATCCATTCTCCAGCAGAATGACAATGCGCTGGCTTTTCATCTCCTCGTCATTGGGGGATGCAATCAAGAAATAAAAAACAAAGACGAAACAAATGGATTCCGGCTTTCGCCGGAATAACGATCAAAAACACATTCACCCGTAGGGGCGGCCCCCTGTGGACGGTATATGTTCATCCCCGTGGCTACGCTTCACAGGGACAGGCACGGAGGCCTGTCCCTACAAGCCTTCTATTCGCAGGGTCCTGTGCGGGGTTTTTCAACAACCCCGAATGCGACCTCTACAACCTGGGTGGCATCTTCTCCGTCCGACACCTTCGATTTTATGACTGTAGGGGCGGTTCGCGAACCGCCCCTGCGCTTTAGGTTGATTCCACCTCTCTCTTCGGCGCCTTCAAGGGCAGACCCAGGACGCGGGCGGGGTTTTTGTGGAGCATCGTCTCGATCTCGCGGGGTTTGATTCCGTTTTCGAGCAAGAGCTGAACGAACACGCGCAGGCCCTCCCAGGGGGGCGCGTTGTGGAGCTGGCCGAGGTCGGTGGAGAGGATCGTCTTCGCCGCGCCCACGGCCTTCACCATCTTGGCTTGTTCCCTGACGGATATGGGCGGCGCGTTCTCATCGGTCGGATACGCGCCCCAGTGGGTGAAGCAGAAGATCGCCAGATGCTCGATGTAGGCCCCCATCTTTGCGAATTCCACCTGCTCCTCGATGGACGCGTCCACGATGTATTCGGGGTGCTGGACGATGATGTGCTTCACCCCCTCTTCCTTCGCGAGGGGGATGAGCACGCGCACCTCGTCCACGTCCAGGTGCCCCGTGCTCAGGCAGATGCCCGCATCGGCGATGAGCTTGCAGATGGTTCTCACTTCCGGATGAATCTTGGTGCGCTTCTCATCCGCGAAGATGGTGAGGCCCTCTTCCTTCAGGTTCACGCCGCTGGTCTGCTTCATGCCCGGGAAATGGGGCGCGCCCAGCTTTTCCAGGTGGTTCAGCGAACTGATGGTGGGCATCCACACCATCTTCGCCCCCATCTTGATGGCGGTGTCCACGGCGAAGGGGTTGAACCCGCCCACCGGGCTGTTCAGCGTGACCCCCCCGTATATCTCGATGGCGTCGCCCATCACCTCGCGCACGATGGGGATGCGGCCCGACGTGTCGCCGTGGTGAACCTTGAACACCACGCCGCGCATCCCGACCGAAGCCGCCCCGCGCGCGCACTCGATGTGGTCGCATACGCGCGGGAACAGGCTGGGCGATGCGTGGATGTGGGTGTCGATTGCGCCGTGCAGCAGCCTCTGGTCTTCTCTCATGCCGTTCCTTTCGGGTTTTGTGTGGTGTCGGGTACCTGTTAAAGCTACAGAATCGCCGCCGTTCGGGCAACGCATCTTCCTCTTTCGCCCCGGCGCCCTTGCGGCTATAGTGTCGCCGCACCCGCAGGAAAACGAGAACCGTATGCGTATTGAAATTTGGTGAAACGATTGCGTGAAAGGAGCAGGGCAGGATGAAAATCGGATATGTGGTTGCAACGCCCGACGTGACGACGCCGCTCATGCCCGCGGTGCGCGGCGCGTTCCGGGACAATCTCATGTTTTTGAGGGATCTGGGTTTCGACGGCGTGGAACTCGCGACGCGCGACACGGGCGCTTTCGACAAGGATGAGCTGCGCCGCACGATCGAGGAAACCGGTCTCGAAGTCTCCCTCATCGGTACGGCGCCGATCTCCTATCAGGACGAGATCGAAATCTGCCACGCAGACGCCGACGTTCGCGCGAAGGCCATCGAGCGCCTTTTCGGCCACATCGACTTCGGGGGCGAGTTGGGCTGTCCGGTGAACATCGGCCGCTTCCGGGGGAATTTTCTGGAAGACGAGCGGAGGGCCGAGTCCGAAGCGTGGATGTGGGATGGACTGCGTGCGGGCGCCGACAGGGCGGGGGAGCGCGGCATCAAAATGCTCTTCGAGCCGCACCACCGCTTCAACACGAACTTCGTGCGCTCCACGAGAGAGGGCCTGGATTTTCTGGACGAGATGAATCACGAGGCGGTGGGTTTCCTGATCGACAGCTTCCACATGAACATCGAGGACGCCTCGTTCGGGGGCGCGATACGAGAGGCGGGCGACAGGATCGATTATTTCCACATCGCCGACAACATGCGCACCTACCCGGGTTCGGGCCACATTCCCTTCGATGAGATCATCGGCGCGCTCAAGGAGGTGGGCTATGCGGGCTTTCTCTCGGCCCAACTCGCCCAGAAGCCCGACTTCGAGACGGCGGCGACCAAGACGATCGAATATCTGAGGCCGCGCCTGTGAGTAGCAGCCTTTCGGAGGTGTGGCGATGATAAAACAATTCAGGATGGACGGCCGCGTCGCCCTCGTTACGGGCGGCACCTCGGGCATCGGCCTGGCGATTGCGAAGGCGCTCGCGGATGCGGGCGCCAGGGTCGTCATCGCGGGCCGCTCGAAGGAGCGGGGAGACGAGGCGCTTGAAGCCCTCCGGGCGGATGGTCTCGATGCGCAGTTTCTCGCCTGCGACGTCGGGGACGCAGACTCCGTCTCCGCGATGGTGGGAGAGGTCATATCGAGCCACGGCGGGCTGAACGTCATGGTGAACAGCGCGGCGATCAACATCGTGAAGCCCGCGCTCGACCACGCGCCCGAAGACGTGGACGCGCTCCTGGCCTCGAACGTGCGCGGCGCGTTTCTCTGCGCGCAGGAGGCCGCCAAAGTCATGGTCGATCAGGGCGGCGGGAAAATCGTTCTCCTGACCTCCATGGTGGCCGAGCGCGCAGTCCCCAACCAGGCCGTCTACGTCGCCACCAAGGGCGCGGTCGTCTCCCTGACGCGCGCGCTGGCGCTCGAATGGGCGCCGCACGACATCCAGGTGAACGCCCTGGGGCCGCAACTCACCAAGACGCCGATGACGGGAGGCCTGTTCGCCAATCAAGAGAAAATGGCGGAAGTCCACGCGCGCACGCCCGCAGGCCGCGCGGGGGTTCCTGAGGATCTGACGGGAGCGGCGCTTTTTCTGTGCTCTTCGGCTTCGGATTATCTCACCGGACAGCACATCGTCGTGGACGGCGGCCGCGGCGCCGCGGGGTGATGTTGATGTTTCCCCCTCCCGGAGGGGGCCGTTGAAAAAGTCCCCCTGACAAGGGGTTGTTGAAAAACCCCTATCCGACCTTCGAGATTGTTCGCCGTAGGGACAGGCCTCCGTGCCTGTCCGAGGTCTCTTACGGGCATGGACATTCCCGATACGGGCGGGCACAGAGGCCCGCCCCTACGGTTGAAATTTTCATCCGCGGCGAGCGCGGCCATAATTCGCCATCCCTCGTTCATCGAGGCTTTTTCAACAACCCTGACAAGGGGGGTAGAAGTTCCGTAGGGGCGCTTCGTGAAGCGCCCGTTCCTCCGGCAAGGGTCGTTCGCGAACGACCCCTACGGAAAAATGTGGCTCTCACCCTGGTTCGTCATTCCGGCGAAAGCCGGAATCCATTTTTTGCCTTTGGTTTTTATTTTCTGATTGGTTCTCGCCAATGACGAGGAGATAAAAAGCCGGAGCATAGTCATACTGCTTGAGAATGGATTCCGGCTTTCGCCGGAATGACGATGCCTTTGCTCGGTCGATAAACGAGAATGTAGGGACAGGCCCCCGTGCCTGTCCTTACGGACCCCCCCTCCCCGGTCGGCCCCATACGCCAAATCACGAAATCAGGATTTCGCCTACTCCCCCTCTTTCGGCGGGATGATGGGCAGGAGCAGGTAGGGGTCGCGCCCGCCGCCGGCGTGGAGAGTCACCTTGTTGTCGAAGACCGCGGGCGGCCTGTCGTCGGGGTCGTTGTGCGTCATGCCGCCCGTGCCTTTCGTGGAGTAGTGGAACTGCTTGCCGAACTCGCTGAGCTCGCCCGTGTACTCGTAGTCCTTTCCGCGCACGGTGAACGCCACCTGCCAGCCGGCGGGCACGACGATGCAGGAGGTGACGATCTCCACGTCGCACTCGTACGCCTCGCCCGGCGTGAGCTTCTCCGCCTTGTCGTGGGGATGGTAGGGCCGGTAGAAGGTGCTCTTCTCGGGGTCCAGGGCGCGGTGCGAGACGCGCAGCCAGCCGTTCGCAATCGGCGTGTGCGGGTCGGTGGAGCCCATGAAGGTGAGTTCCTTGCCCTCCGGGTCGAACACGCGCACGATGAGGAAGAGGTCCGCATCCTCGGTGGATGAGGAGACGAACAGCTTCGCCGCCATCGGCCCCGTAATCTCGGTTGCCTCCTCCATCGGCGGCATCCAGAACGTCACGCCGTCTCCCATGCCGTCGTATTCGAGGCTCGCCTCCCCGGCAACGGGTTCGGTGCTGAGCGCCTTGTTCTCGAGATCGAGATAGAACTTCGTCCACTGCGTGCGCGCCAGGGGCCACTCGTTCTCGTAGCGGTGGACGAATTTCGGCCCCGGGTGGCGGACGTTGAGGGCCACGCGCGGGGTCTTCTCCCAGCCGTTGTCGATCCCTTTCAGGAAATGGTCGAAAAAGCGCTTCTGGAGGTCCAGCCCGTACGCGCTCGAAAACAGCGACCAGTGCGAATCGCCGTGCGCTTCCAGCCATTTCTGTTCCGAGGGCGATTCGATGTAGCCGTTGAAATTCCCGCGCGGGTGGATGCCCTGTCCGCCCCAGTTGGCGCAGGTGAGGAGCGGGAGGGTGACTTTCGAGAGGTCGCCTGAGCGGTCCCGGTGCCACGGGCCGTCGAAGGGGTGTTTCTTGAGTTCCTCGAAGGCGTTCACGCGGTTCTGGGCGAGTTGCTCTTCGGTCAGCGTGATGGGGCCCGCGACGGACTCTCCCGTCACGGGGTGTTTCCGCGCGTTCTCGCCGCGTCCGTACTGGACGTTCATCACCTGCACCTTCGACCACTGCTCCTGGAACTGGCTTAGGATTCCCCCGTGGTAGCCCGAATCGCGGTACGTGTCGTTCCCGCCCTCCCAGGGGATGATGGCGGTCAGGTGCGGGGGCTTTCTGCCCGCGATGCGCCACTGGTTGCGCGCGTAATAGGAGATGCCCAGCATCCCCACCTTCCCGTTGCTCCACTCCTGTACGCCCGCCCATTCGATGCACTCGTAGAGGTCGTCGATCTCCCGAGGGGAGTTGGGCGCCATGAAGCCGGGCGACCAGCCCGCCCCGCGCGAGTCCACGCGGATGCAGACGTAGCCGTGCGGAATCCAGCACTCGGGGTCCGTGACCTCCCAGTTCTGGTACTTGTTGGTGGACATCTCGAGAATTTCGGGATAATCCGCCACCATCTTGTTCCACTGGTGGTGATAGCCCTCCTGGTAGGCCACCCCCTTGGCGTAGATGCCGTAGGTCAGGATGACGGGGTATTTCCCTTCCTCGATGGGCCGGAACACGTCGGCGCGGAGCACGAGGCCGTCGTCCATCTCGATGGGCTGGTGCCAGGTGATCCGCATTCCGTCGCGGTCTTCCGTTCTCGCGTTGACTTGGGGGGCCTCACTCATGCGTGGTTCCTTTCTTTTGGCGTTGATAACGAATTCCTGTTTTTCCGTTTCTTCGGCGCCTGCGTTTGAGAGTTATATGCTTCAGTTGGGGGCTACTTCTTTCCGCCCGGGTTTTGCTATTCCTCTTTGAAGGTCAATGAAAAAGTCCCCCTTGTCAGGGGATAAAGGCAACCCCCCCTACCCCCCCTTAACAGGGGGGCAAGAAAAAACAAAAGCCCCTCAACCGGCGGTTGGTGTCGCCTTTTTTTACCCCCCTGACAAGGGGGGGTAGGGGGGGTTGCTCCTATGACAAAGGCTTCTTCGACTCCCCCTCAAGGGGGGAGTCGATTTCTCCTCCTCCTTGGATGGCAAAACCCTCAAGGGTCGGGCTTTCCAACCCCGAACCCGGAACCCGCTGTCGGGTTATATATCATTCCCCTGCGTTTACACGCTGATGGAATCGCCCGGCTCCATCACGGTGATCTCGGGCGAGAGACCCCGCGCCGCGACTTCTTCCGCGAACTGCTCGGGCGTGCCCGTGAGCGGCGGGAAGGTCGAGTGGTGGATGGGCACGACCCGGCTCGCGCCCAGAAGCTCGACGGCGAGGGCCGCCTCGCGCGGGTCCATCGTGAACCGGCTGCCGATGGGCAGGAGGCAGAGATCGGGCTGATACAACTCGCCGATGATCTTCATGTCGCCGAAAACGGCGGTATCCCCCGCGTGGTAGACGCGCTTTCCGTCCTCGAAGGTCATGACGAGGCCGGCGGGCTCGCCTGCGTAGACGCCCGGATCGTTGTAGCTGGAGCTGTGCATGGCGTGGGTGAGGGTGACGCCGATGCCGCCGAAATCCACCGTGCCGCCCTTGCCCATCGCGCCCGCGTGCTCTTCCGCAAAGCCCTCGTTCTGGGCGATGAGGTTCACCAGTTCGTAGGGGCCCGCGACGGGGCATCCGCCCTGGCCGTAGACGTCCATGACGGCGGCGATGTGATCGAAATGGCCGTGGGTGAGGGCGATCAGGTCCGCTTTCTGCGGGCTGGTGTGGCCTTCGGGGCAGCGCGGGTTCCCTTCGAGCCAGGGATCGATGTAGAAGGTCTTGCCCCCGCCTGACTGACCGACGAAAGTGGAATGTCCCAGATAAGTAAGAGTTGCGCCCATGATGATCCTCCGTATCGGTTTCTTGGGTTTTCGCTCGACCGCGAACGCGCTACGTTTGCGGCGTCGGTTTGTGTTCAAATGTTCTGAAGTTCGGTCGGCGCATTATAGTCCCGAAAACTTCGGGGCGAAAGAGTTTCAGGGGAATTCGCTTCATTCGCCGTTTCCGGCTGCGTGAGAGGATGAAAAGCCGTGAATACCAGGCCCATGAGAGTCGAAGACGTAGAGCAGGTGCACGCCATCGAACGCCTCTCCTTTCCGCTTCCGTGGTCCAGGGAGAGTTTTCTCCGCGAGATTCGCGAGATCGACAATTCCCGTCTCCTGGTCGTGACGGAGGATGAAGATGCCCCCGGTATACCCGAAACTTCGGGCGCCGGCGTCATGGGCTACGCCTGCTGGTGGGAGGTGGTGGATGAGTGCCACATCACGAATTTCGCCGTCGCGCCCGCCCACAGGCGCAAGGGGGTGGCGGATGTTCTACTGGGGAGGGTTCTCGAAGATGCGAAGGGCAGGGGCCTCCTCCGCGCCACCCTGGAGGTGCGCCTCGGCAACGCCGCCGCCATCGCCTTGTATGAGAAGTGGGGGTTCACGGCGGCGGCCATGCGCCCGCGCTATTACCCCGACAACCGCGAAGACGCCCTGGTGATGTGGAAGGAAAAAATTTGAGCAGGCGCTTGAATTTGAAGTGACAAACGCATTGTTATTTTTCTAGATTAAGCCCGCTCTATCACGAGGCCGTACAGTTTCCGTCCGTAGAGACTCAAAATTTATATGATTTCCTTCACGTTTCCCGACATCGTCATCGCCGTATTCGTCGGCGCGTTCCTCATCCGCGGCTGCGTGCGTGGTTTTTTCCGCGAAACATTCTCCGTGGTCGCGCTGGGAATCGCGGTTCTCGTCACCATGCAGTTCACCGACCTTACGCGTTCCTACCTCGCCTACCTCCTGGGCGAGGCGGGCCGGCTCGATTCGTTCGTCAAGCCGCTTCTCTTCTTTAGCGTATGGGTGCTCGCCGCCTGGTTCTTCCGTATGATGTTCGGCGTCTTGTCGATCGCCACGCCCGGGTTGTTCTCCAGGCTCGGCGGCGGCCTCATCGGGTGCGCCAAGGGCGTTTTCTTCATCGCCCTGGGGCTGGCGGCTTTCGAACCCCATGCGTCCGGCTTTTTGCCCACAGGCGGCGGGGACAGGCTCCTCCCGTATGTGCGGGAGGTGAGCGCCTACATCCAGGCGTTCGACAAGGCGGATATCGAGGAAGGCATGAACGCCGCCAAAGAGAAACTCGGCGACAAACTCGACTCGGCCAAAGAGGGCGTCGGCGCGGTGAAGGAGAAGCTCCAGGGCATGACGGGTGGTGAGAGGGAAGAGGGCGGGGAGATTGAGACGCGGGAGATGAGGAGGTAGGGTTGAGAATGGAAATAAACGTTCTCATCTCAGAAACTATATCACTTAAATTTATCAAGGAAGTTTACGTTCTGAACATATGAGACGCGTTCCTACCAAAGCATATCGTTTGTGTCCCGAGATAATCGATTCTGAAGTATCACGTAATAGAATGTCTTACGCCGTTGCCTTGAAGCGCTCGAAACGCAGCGCAAGCCGGTCTTGATCCGGTTGGTCCTTAACGCGTCTAGGGAGATGAATGGATCCACCATCGAGTTGCTTCAGCGCTTCGAGCATGGGGCCATCATGCTTGCCAAGCAGTTGGTCGGAGACATGCACACGGTAGTCCGGGTCGATCCCGATCAGATGTTTATCGAAGGCGGCATGATGGGTTTTCGACAACGGGATGCCGTTGGGGATTACCGGTTGGCCGAGCCGTTCATCCCTATCTGAAATAATGTGCGCTGCATCCAACAGACGTGGTTCGGGTATTCCCGACAGCGCGCAACGGCCGTTATAGGCAGTGATGACGGCCTCTCGAAACGATGTTTGATGCAGCCGATGTTTCACCGAACGCAGAGCATAACGACGCTCCACGACATTATTCGGCGGTGCGAGTATCTCTTGGCCCGGCGCTCCAAACGCAACTTGCGCCTTCAATGCTCCGGCGTCCCATCCTGTGATGAAAACCGGGAGGATGGCCTGGTACCTCCTCGGGGCAACGCCGAGGAAATAGATCACCGGCACTTTGTTCTCGAATGCCTCGCGCAGCCAACGATTGTCGGCAGCTTCCGGGTTTTCCCCCATGAACGCGTAATCAACCGTTTCGTCGCCCTCATATATCTGGCGGTGAACTTCGCGCTGATCGTCATACCAGATTCTTCCGCCCGGCGCCGGAAATACAGTCCTGATCGAAAGCAAGAATCGCATTTGTCGGGGTTTGAAAATGCCGCGTTGCGGATTGACGAGCGGGAAGCGTTTGCCCTCGAAAGTAAAACCCGGACTTAACTCATTTGCAGTCAGGTGATCATGTATTTCCTGTAATTCCCGAACGCGATCGAAAGCGGCCATTCTCATCTGCGTATCTTGGTCGTTATCAGGAATCAAGGCCACCGTTTATCCTTTGAAACAATGTTCGTTGTGCCAGGTCAAAGCAGCATGGTCAGGGCGTTCGTCGAGCAAGTCGGGCGCGTTAATTCGCTTTCCATGTAGGGCGTAGTAGTGTCTGCCATTTTCATACTCTTCACGAATACGTCGGCTGACTTCGAAGTTGAGATCGGGTGTTACGGTGACATAGCCGGAATCGAATAGGCTGTGAATATCACGTCGCAAGAGGAGCCCATTTTGTGCATCATGCGTACCACCGCAACCATAGGGACGGATATGAGCTGCTTCCAGAGCAGGCAAAGTCCGCTCTTGTGTAACTGCACACCGCCTTCCGTAAATGTCAGTCACAAGTACGCGAAAAGCGCCTTGCCCAAGTCGGGGCCGAATGCGTTGTGGCTTCCCATATCGCTCGAGTTCTTCTGCCAATTCATTTCCAGGTTGTCTGCTCAGACGGTCATTTACATCCTCCCAAAGCTGCAGACCCTCGACGTTATCTGTGTTGTAGGTTTTGAGGGAGACGATATTCGGACTCCAACTTGCTGGCTGAGGAATCCAATCCGCTTCGTCGAAAAAGAAAGGCTGGGTTAGGATTCGACAACCGATTTCAAAATCGCTCGGATCGTTTGGCTCTTGCCTTCGATACCTGGCAATTCGGGTGCGCATTTCCCGTGCAGATCGTGCACCATTGGTCTCACCGAAAGCCTCCCAGGCCAGAGAACATGGTAGTGAGTTTGCATAGGCGAAGACGCCACCGCCTACGATCACATTGTGAGGTGAATGCAATTTGAACAAGAATAGTTCACCTGGTTGGAGCGCGCGGAAATTCGTTGGTGAGGGGGCCCAAAAATTGACCTCATCCAGACTAGGATGCCGCCGAAGTGTCTCAAACCAGTCTTTATCCGTGAGGGCGAGCACGAATTTAATGCCCATCTTCATTCCTCAAATGTCGCATCGACAATGGGCCGCACCGGCGTATTTCGCACCTCATCTCCCAAGGAGAGGTAGGTGACGCGATATTTGGACGCAAGCCGAGCGCCTACCCAACGGGCTTGGGCAAAATCGTTTGCCCCAATGATGTAACCGTGGATTCGGGTCTTTAAGAATCCTCGTGTTTGCTTTTAGTCTTTAATAATTTCCTGCTTATTGCAAGGAGGCGAGGGTGGCTGATGCGCTTGTCCCTGTCTTAACTCGATCGCCATAAATCACGACGGCTCTCATTTTCCCCCCTCAACACCCCATCACCCGCGCATGGCCCTTTCTCGCCGTATTCGCGTAGAGCGCGACCCAGTTCTTCCTCAGCCGGAATACTCCCCCACCAACTCCACCCCCTCTATCTGCGCTGCTCGTCTGTCGAAGGTATAGAGAGGATGCGCGCCGCTTCGGTTCGCGGCGGCTGCGATCATGAGGTCGGAAAAACCGGCCCCGCCGCTTCGGTAATGGAAAGCGGCGCGGGCCACGTCGTCCGCCGATTCGATTTCGAGTTCCACGCTGGCGATGAGTTCATCCAACACTTCTGCGATTCGTTCACGGGATAACCGATAGGTTCGCTCGAGCACCCAGACGAGTTCGACAGTCACCTCGCGGCAAATAAAGCCGGGCCGCTCGGCAGTCAGCCCCGCCATCAGACCTCGGGCCGCTTCGGTCTGGGCCGCATCATCCTCGACCAGATATCGGACGAGGACGTTCGTGTCGAGCGCGATCACTCCTCACTCGCCCCCTCGGCGATAGCGCGCTCCATATCTTCGAGCGTTTTCGGGGGACCTTCGTATTTGAGCATGCCGAACAGCCGGGCGATGGGCCGCATCGGGATGATGCGCACCTCATCGTCAATGATGATATAGCGCACGCGGTCGCCCGGCCCTACGCCGAGGGCATCGCGTACCGGCTTTGGCAGCGTCGTCTGGCCTTTCGAGGTAATTGTGGATTCGACCATGGGGAACCCTCCTGTTCCTTACTTTATAGAATAATGCATTACTTTTTGAGTTAAATCAAGGATAAAACTAGCTCGTTTATACTGAATTTAGCCGGTTTATAAATTCCATATAATGTCGCTAAGAAACGCATAATCCCTATTCGCTTGACGGGGGAAACGCAATTCTCGTATCTTTTATGATGGTTATAATCAACATATAACTCTTATGTGATGGATATTTACAACATGTCGAAGAAAAGCAGGATTACACGGACACAGCCGGCCGCCGTCGAGGAGGCCATTCGGCGTCTGGGCCGGAACATCCGCACGGCGCGCCTGCGCCGGAGGCTGCGCATCGAAGACGTGGCGAATAGCATCGGCGCTTCGCGCTTCACGGTCGCGGACGTCGAGAAGGGCAAGCCGGGCGCGTCGATGGCCGCCTATGCCGGGGCGCTGTGGGCGCTCGGCCTGCTTGAGGGCATGAGCGAGGTGGCTGATCCCGACAGGGATGAGGAGGGCAAGACGCTCGAAAGCGCCAGAAGCCCGAAGTCCGCGCCGCGCCGCAGGAGACTCGACAATGACTTCTGAGGGCGAGTGCTTCGTCAAAATCGTCCTGTCCGGTGAGACGGAGTTCGTGACGGCGGGCAGTTTTCTCCTCGGCGCGGATGAGGCCGGGGCCATCTTCTCGCGTATCGTCGATACGGTGCGCGCCTCATGGTTCACGACGATGCGCCGCGTCTGCGTGAGCGAACGCGACTGCGAGGTTATCCGCAGCGCTTTTCTTTATGACGGTCTGTTGTTCGAGAGACGGGACTTGAGGATATGTGAAGGCGGCGAGGACTATCGCTCGGCGTCCCAATCCGCTTCGGCGGGTGAAGTCAGGTCCGTATCCTTCGGGATCGTCACCGTGCCTTTCAGCGCGCCGAACAGCCGGGCGAGGGGCCGCACCGGGATGATGCGCACCTCATCGCCGGTGATGATATAACGCACGCGGTCGCCCGGCCGCACGCCGAGGGCTTCGCGCACCGGCTTGGGCAGCGTCGTCCGGCCCTTCGAGGTAATCGTGGATTCGAACATCTTGCGATCTCCTCGTTGCCTTGCTGATTATAAATATGCCTTGCTTTTGCATAATAGCAAGGAAAGTGGTTTGTTCGGGTTCGGGTTTGATTGCTTTTGTCATTACGGGGTTGCGACAGGGTCGTCCGTCACGCTCGAGCAGAGTGCGCCATGAGCAAGAGACCTGCATTCCCTATCCCCTGCCAGTCAGCATTTCCCATGTGTAGCTGAGGAGGAACAGCGCCGACGCCGCCACGACGACACAGGGCCCGGCGGGCGCGTCCCACTCCAAAGAGGCCCAGAGGCCGACCGCGACGGAGACGACCCCCGCCAGAACGGCGAGCGCCGCCATCTGCTCGGGCGTTTTGGAGAAACGCCGCGCCGCCGCCGGCGGTATGATGAGCATCGAGATGATGAGCAGAATCCCGATCAGCTTCATGGCGACGGCGATGATGAAGGCGATCAGGAGCATGAAGACGAGTTTCACGCGGAAGGTCGGGACCCCCTCGGCGCTCGCCAGTTCCTCGTTCACCGTGACGGCGAGAAGCCCCCGCCACAGCCACGCGAGCACGCCCAGCGCCGCCGCCCCGCCGAGATATATCCACCACAAATCAAGCGCCCCGACCGCCAGGATATCCCCGAAGAGATAGCCCATCAGGTCCACCCGGAGCGTATCCAGCACGCTGACGGCGATGAAGCCCACCGCAAGCGCCATGTGGGCCAGGATGCCGAGCAGCGTGTCGGTGGAGAGTGTTTTCCGGCTCTGTAGAAAGACCAGGATGATCGTGAGGCTCATGCAGGAGATGAGGATGCCGAGCCGCAGGTCGATCCCGAAGGCGAAGCCTATCGCCACGCCGAGGAGCGCCGTGTGGGCCATGGAGTTTCCAAAGTAGGCCATCTTGCGCCAGACGATGAAACAACCCACCGGGCCCGTCACCAGGGCGACGCCCACCCCGCCCATGAGCCCCCTGAGCATGAAATCCTCCATCACGCGCCTCCGTGATGATGGTGGGTTTCTTCGACTTCGTTGGGAAGTATTTCTCCTTCCGAGCCGTGAACGTGGTCGTGCTTGTGGGTGTAGACGGCGAGGCTCTCGGCCGCATGCTTGCCGAACAGGGCGAGGTATTCGGGGTTTTTGCTCACGGCTTCGGGATGCCCCGTGCAGCAGATGTGCCTGTTGAGGCACACCACGCGGTCGGTGAACGCCATGACGAGGTGGAGGTCGTGCGAGATCAGGATGACGCCGCAGCCCCTGTCTGCCCTGATCTTCGCGATCAGGCGGTAGAGTTCGCTCTGCCCGTTGACGTCCACGTTCTGGATGGGTTCGTCGAGAACGAGCAGTTCGGGGTTGCGCAGCAGGGCGCGGGCCAGCAGCACGCGCTGGCGCTCCCCGCCGGAGAGGCTCTGGACGGGATGATCCAGCAGGTCTCCGGCGCCGACTTCCTCGAGGCCCTCCTCCATCTCCTCGGTAGATGCCTTCTGCGTGAGGCGCAGCAATCTGCGTACGGTCAGCGGTAGCGAGTGGTCCACCTCGAAGGACTGGGGCAGGTAGCCGACCGAGAGTCCCTCTTTCCGGCGGACTTCTCCCGAATCGGGCTTGAGCAGGCCGAGCACCACGCGGACGAGCGTGGTCTTGCCCGCGCCGTTCGGGCCGATGAGGGTCAGTATTTCACCCGCCGAAATGTCGAGGCCCACATTGTGGAGTATCGTCGTTCCGCCGATTCGGAGATGGAGGTTCGCGGCGGTGACGAGAGAGCGCCGCGCGTCATTCATCGTCATGACACTCCTTGCACCTGCCGCTGATTTCCATGACGGGCGTCTCCACCAGAAAACCGGCCCGGGTGGCGCTTGCCTCGATGGCCTCGCCGATTTCCTCGCTGTGCGTCTCGGCCACGTTTCCGCAATCGCGGCAAATGAAGAACTGCGCCTTGTGGGCGTTTTCCGGTGTGGCGCAGCCCACGAACGCCTTTTGACTCTCGATGCGGTGGATGAGGCCGTGCTTCAAGAGGAAATCCAGCGCCCGGTAGACCGTGGGCGGGGCGTTTCGCCCCCCTTCCGCGTTCATGCGCTGGAGTACGTCATAGGCGCCCAGGGGCGCGTGGCTCTCCCAGATGATCTCCAGCACCCGCCTCCTGAGCGGCGTGAGCCTCGCGCCGCGCTCCCTGCAAAGCGCTTCGGCCTGTTCCAGGGCGTTCTCGACGCAGGCCCCTTGGTCGTGATCCCTGCCGGGAAAATTCTTTTTCATCGATGTCATCCATAATTCCTTGACGAGCAAAATAGTAATGTTATAATATAACAAATAGAAAACTATTTCAATCCCATTTCACACCGAAAGGAAAGAATTCATGAATAGGAGCGAATCCATGAAATATATGTTGTTCACTGCGGCCCTGGCAATGACGCTTATTGCGCGCCTGGCCGCCCCCGCATCGGCCGCGCCCAAGGTGGTGGCCTCCATCAAGCCGCTTCATGCGCTGGTCTCGGGCGTCATGAAGGGGATCGGCGAACCTTATCTGCTGATAAAAGGCGCCGCTTCGCCGCATACGTTTTCGCTCAAACCCTCCGACGCCAGAGAGATTGAGCGGGCGCGCGTGATTTTCTGGGTGGGTGAGCTGCTCGCCCCGAGCCTCAAGCGGCCCCTCGAAGTTCTGCCGAAACGGGCGGAAGTCGTCGCCATGACGGAGATAAAGGGTCTGAAACTGTTGAAGCTCAGGGAAGGCGGCTTGTGGGAAGGGCACGACGATCATCACGGTGAGGACGAAAAAGGCGACCACCACGATGAGCATAAGCACGGCATGGCCAAAAAAGACGACCATCACGACGATCATAAGCACGAAAAAGGCAAAGACGCCGACCACCACGACGATCATAAACACGCCAAGGCCAAAAAAGACGACCATCACGACGATGATCACAAACACGCCAAGGGAAAAGACGATCACCACGATGATCATAAACACGAGAAAGCCAAGGATGATCATCACGACGAGAAGGCCGGGGGTCATCACGGGCATCATCACGGCGGTCTCGACGAGCACGCCTGGCTCGACCCCATGTACGCCAAGAAGTGGGTGCATGAAATCACGCATGAGCTCGAAGAGGCGGACCCTGCGAACAAGGCAAAATACGAGGCGAACGAAAAGAGGCTGATGACCCGGTTAGACGCCCTGCATGAGGAATTGAAAGGCACGCTCGCGCCTCTGAAAGGCGCGCCCTACATCGTTTTTCACGATGCGTATCAATACTTTGAGAAACGCTACGGGCTGAACGCCATCGGTTCGGTGACCCTCTCGCCCGAGAAAAAGCCGGGCGCGGCGCGCCTCGTCGAGATTCGCAAGAAGATCAAGGATACGAAATCGATCTGCGTGTTCAGCGAGCCGCAGTTCCAGCCGAAACTGGTGAGGGTCGTCATGGAGGGAACGGGCGCCGGAACCGGCGTGCTCGACCCCCTGGGCGCGGATATTCCCGCCGGTGAGGACGCGTATTTCACCCTCCTGCGCAACATGGCGAAATCTCTCAATACGTGTCTTTCGCGGAAATAATTTGAGGCGGCGCTTCCCGGGGATATGAACCAGCACGCTCTATTCCCCTCGCATATCCCCGGGAGCCGCCCGCAATTTTCGTAGCGGCGTACGGAACCGAAGGGAGAGGGAGTTTCGGAGGTTCTGTAGCCGGACAGGGGCAGGAGTCTGTCCGGAGACCTGTGTGGTCGGTCAAGCAAGCGAACCGCTCCAGCGCTTCATGGCGCATCGTGAACGGGAAGTCTGAAAGGGAAAGGAGAAATCGGTGAAAGCAAGAGTTTTGTTATTGGCCGCCGCGGCCGCGCTTTTCTGGAACGCGCCCGCCCTGGCTCAACAGTCCGTCGAGGAACGCCTCCTCAACATGGAAAAGCGCATCAGGCAGTTGGAAGAGCGCGTCTCCGCGCAGGATAAAGTCATTGTCGAGAAAGACAAGCAAATAGCCAAACTCACCGGTGGAGACAAGTGGTTCGAAGCCGTGGAGATTGGCGGCGCCATCGAAATCGAAGGAACCGTGACAAAACCCCCCGAGGGAGATACCGAAGCGGATTTGGCCGTGGGCACGGTTGAACTCGGCATAGGCGTGGAGGTGAGCGACTGGGTGAAAGGAGAGGTCGTGCTCCTCTGGGAACAGGGCGAAGGTCCCGTGGACGTGGATACCGCGACGGTGACGATCGGCCCGCCCGAGGGCGCATGGTCCCTCACGGGCGGTCAACTCTACATCCCCTTCGGCGTGTTCGAGACGAACCTGATCTCCGATCCCCTGACGCTCGACATCGGCGAGACGAGACAGACCGCCTTCCAACTCGACGGCTCGGCCGGCGCCCTGAGCGGGTCGGTATTCGTCTTCAAGGGCGACAACATGGAAGACGGCGACAACCTCATCCAGGGCTTCGGCTTCGCGGCGGGCTATTCGGTCGAGACGGACAGCTTCGAGCTCGGGCTAAATCTCTCCTACACCAACGACCTGGGTGATTCGGACGGTCTGGAGGTCGAAGGTGCGGAAGGCTACGACCGCGTTGCGGGCATTTCGGCGAGCGCGATGCTGACGATTGGAAGCATCTCGGTGCTCGGCGAGTATCTGGGAGCGATGGATACGTTCGGCGCGGACTATGTTGCGTTCGGCGACTACGGCGCGAAACCCTCTGCCTGGATGGTCGAGGTGGCCTACGGGTTCGAGCTGGCAGGCAAGGAGGCGACGCTGGCCGCGAGCTACCAGACGACGGATGAGGCGCTGGCGCTTGAGTTGCCGAAAAAACGAATGCTGATCGGTCTTTCGTCCGAGGTGATGGACGGGCTTTCACTCGGCGTCGAATGGGCGCGTGATACGGACTACGGCGCCGATGAAGGCGGAAGCGGCGAGCACACCGACAACTTCACCGTCCAGTTGGCCGCCGAATTTTAGCCGGCGCCAGGTACGGGCGGACCCTGCGGAAAGGAGGTTCCCCGCAATTCGGCGCAGGGCGGCAGCAGGTGTGCCCCGGCCGCACAAAGCCGGGCGTGGTATTCGCTGAAAAACAGGGGTAGCAGAGTCATCATCCACCGTTTGAAAGACGCAATCCAGGAGGAACCTGAAGGATGAACATCGCATACGTTTTCGCCACCGACATGTCGGCGACCTACAAGCTGGGCACCATGATCCTCCCGCAACTCGAAGCGGGCAACCACGGGGTGAACGTCGTCGGCATGTTCTTCTTCGACGACAACCTGTTCTGCCTGCGCGAGGGCGACGAGGTGGGCGAGCGCCTGGCCAAGGTCGCCGCGGAGCAGAACATCCTCCTCATGGTCTGCGATCAGTGCGCCGTGCGGCGCAACCTCGCCGAGGGCACGTTCGAACAGTGCGGCTCCGGCGACGTCAAGGCGAAGGGCCTGGTGGCCGGCGTGGGCGCCGGCTGCTTCCCGCAGTTCTACGCCGCGCTCGCCCCCGCCGCGCCCGACCTCGTCATCACCCTTTGAGTGAGGGAACCAAAGTGCCCATGCCAGAGAGACTTCCCGTTACTGTCCTGTCCGGCTTTCTCGGCGCAGGCAAGACCACTCTTCTCAACAACGTGCTCAAAAACCGCGAGGGCATGCGCGTCGCGGTCATCGTCAACGATATGAGCGAGGTCAACATCGACGCGGCGCTCGTTGAGCGCGGCGGTGCGGAACTCTCGCGGACCGAGGAGAAACTGGTCGAGATGTCGAACGGCTGCATCTGCTGTACGCTGCGAGACGACCTGCTCGCCGAGGTCTCACGACTCGCGCAGGAGGGACGCTTCGACTACCTGCTCATCGAGTCCACCGGGATCTCCGAGCCCATTCCCGTCGCGCAGACCTTCACCTTCGAGGACGAGAACGGTGTGAGCCTGGGTCAGGTTTCGCGCCTCGACACGATGGTCACGATCGTGGACGCGGAGAGCTTCCTGAGGGACTACAACGCCGCCGAAGCGCTCCAGGACCGCGGTGAGTCGCTGGGCGAAGAAGATCAACGGACGGTGACCGACCTGCTCATCGACCAGATCGAGTTCGCCGACGTCATCGTGCTCAACAAGATCGATCTCGTGAGCAACGACCAGGCTCGCGAGGTCGAGGCTATCGTGAAAGCGCTCAACCCCGGCGCGAAGATCCTCATGGCGACGCGCGGACAGGTCCCGCTCGAATGCGTGCTCGACACGGGCCTGTTCGACTACGAGAAGGCGGAGAGCTCCGCTGGCTGGATTCGAGAGCTTCAGGGTGAGCACACGCCGGAGACCGAGGAATACGGGATCTCGAGCTTCACCTATCGGACGCCGCAGCCCTTCGACGCCGAGAAGCTGTGGGCGTTCCTGCACGACGACGAGAACTGGAGCGGCGTGCTCCGCTCGAAGGGCTTTTTCTGGGTCGCCGCTGACCATCGGATCGCCTACGAGTGGGCTCTGGCCGGCGGCGTCAGCGACGTGAGCCCCGCCGGGATGTGGTGGGCGGCCTTGCCTCGCGAACACTGGGAGCACCCCGAGGATCAGCGACCTGACCAGCAGCCGGACTGGCATCCTCGCTTCGGCGACCGCACGCAGCAGCTCGTCTTCATCGGCCAGCAGATGCACGAGGCGGAGATACGCGCCCGCCTCGACGCGTGCCTGCTCGACGAGCGCCTCGCCTCCGCTGACAGCAAGGCCTGGGCAGAGCTCCGGAACCCGTTTCCGGAGCTTCTCATGGACGAGGAGCCGGCATGACCGCAACTGTCTCGTCCGTTTTGGCGAAAGGGTCACCGGCATCTCGTGGCGCCTCTCGGTCATCCGCATCTCACATGCGCGCGTCCTGCAGGGCGCCCGGCTCTCCGCGTGAGCCGCGAGAGAGTCGAGCCGGATTCAAATCTATCCAGAGCTTCGCGCGACGTTGCATGAGAGCCCATTGGGCCATCACGCGGACGTTCGACGTCCAAATTCCAATACCCATACCTCTGCTCCAGGAGAACTAAATGAACACGCCGCGAAAAGTACCTGTTTCCATCCTCACCGGTTTCCTCGGCTCTGGCAAAACGACCCTGCTCAACCGGATATTGAGTGAAGAGCACGGCAAGCGCATCGCCGTGATCGAGAACGAGTACGGGGAGGTCGGCATCGATCAGGCGCTCGTCATCAACGCTGACGAAGAGATCTTCGAGATGGCGAACGGCTGCATCTGTTGCACGGTGCGCGGAGACCTGATTCGCGTGCTCGGCAATCTCATGAAGCGCCGCGACAAGTTCGACTATGTGTTGGTGGAGACCACAGGGCTCGCCGATCCCGGCCCGGTCGCTCAGACCTTCTTCATGGACGACGAGATTCGCGCGGAGTTCGCGCTTGACGGGATCGTCACGCTCGTCGATGCAGCCCACATCGAGCAACAACTCGGCCGAAGCGACGAAAGCACCGAGCAAATCGCGTTCGCGGACGTCCTGGTGCTCAACAAGACGGACCTCGTCAACGGCGAGGCGCTCGACAGTCTCGAAGCCCGGCTCCGGGACATGAACCGAATGGCGCGCGTCGTGCGCAGCGAGCGGGCGAACGTCTCGGTCGACACGGTCCTCAACCTCGGCGCCTTCGACCTGGACCAGGTGCTCGAGCGTCGTCCCACCTTCCTCGAGCCGGAGTATCCGTTCGAATGGACCGGAGTCTATTCGCTCGATATCGGCCGCTACGAACTCGGCCTCGCCGATGGACCTGATCCGGCGATGTCGCTCGTCGTCGTGTCCGACCAGGGGACGGATGACGCTGCCCTCCGTGAGGGTGCGGAGTGGTGTGTGCGGCAGTACGCCGAACCTGCGGAGCTCATTCGCCCGGGGGAAGAGATTCCCCTCGGAAAGCATGTGAACCTCTTACTCGATTCCCCGGGGCGCAAATCGTTCTTCCTGGAGGTCGATGGGGTGGACGCCTCCTTCCGGCGGATTAGAATGTGGCGAGACGACGTCACACACCGCCCGGAAGGAGACGACCATGGGAGGAGTCTACATCATCGGGGTCGACTTGGCGAAACACAGTTTTCAACTCCACGGCGCGTGGGCGGACGGGCGGGTCGCGTTCCGCAAGAAGCTGACGCGGGCGAAGGTGCTGGAGTTTCTGTCGTCGCAGCCTCGATGCGTGGTGGCGATGGAGGCGTGCGCGAGCGCGCACTACTGGGGGCGCGAGGTCGGCAAGCTCGGCCATGAGGTTCGGCTCATGCCGCCGGTCTACGTGAAGCCCTACGTGAAGCGCCACAAGAACGACGCGGCGGATGCGGAGGCCATTTGCGAGGCGGCCACCCGGGCGACGATGCGCTTCGTGGCGGTGAAGAGCGAAGCGCAGCAGGGGTGTGGGATGGAGTACCGCACGCGGGATTTGCTGGTGGGTCAGCGCACGCAGGCGCGCAACGCGCTGCGCAGCCACCTGGCGGAGTTCGGGGTCGTCGAGCGGCAAGGGCCCGTGGGCCTCACACGGCTGGCGGCGGCGGTTCGGGGAGCGGAATCGGGCCTGCCCGAGGAGGTCCGCGAGTTGGGCGGGATTCTGCTCGCCCAGATTGGCGGCCTCGATGCGAAGGTCCGGGAGTTGACCGGACGGCTCCGGGCGAGCGCATACGCGGACGAGGAGGCGCGGCGTCTGATGAGCATCCCGGGTGTTGGTCCGATTACGGCGTCGGCGATCCGGGCGTTCGCGCCGCCGGTGGAGAACTTCCGTCGGGGCCGTGACTTCTCGGCCTGGCTGGGTCTGGTTCCCCGGCAGCACTCCACGGGGGGCAAGCCCCGTCTGGGGGGCATGTCGAAGATGGGCCAGCGCGACGTGAGGCGTCTGTTGATATCGGGCGCGATGTCGGAGATACGCTGGGCGGGGCGTCGCCGGAAGCCGCCGTGTCCGTGGCTGGCGCGGATGCTGGCGCGCAAGCCGAGGAAGGTGGTGGCGGTGGCGCTGGCGAACCGGATGGCGCGCATCGCGTGGGCGCTGATGCGGAACAAGGATGTCTACAGGGAGCCGGCGCCCCTCGCCTGAGCGGCGGGCGCACGGATAGAGCCGGGAGGAATGTGAGCAGGCCGGAGGAAGGGTAAGGGCAAACGGTCATCGAGACGGGACCGGGAAAACCAGATATATGTCCAGAGCCACCGAGCTCACCAGGTCGATTTGGACCCGGTCCACCTATCTCCATACGGGCCCGCGGCCAGAGTAAAGCGCCGCAACGAAGAGGCCGGATATACGACTGAGCCGAACCGCTTTGCGCCGAACCCTCCCCAAAAACCGCTTGCATTCTCGTGGGCGTCCATATACGACACGCAGGTGCGGGTTGCCCTCTACGCCGAGCACGGCGCGGATGAGTTCGATCTCCAACTGAGGAACGCGGAAGGAGCGGCAATCAGGCCAGAGGCCGAGCGCACCTGGGTCGCACAGCACGAACACGACGACGAGGTGGGCTCGATCGCGATCGAGAGGGACGGTGACGTCGATCCCGAAAAGCTCGACGCCTGGATTGGCGAACTGCTCCGTGAGCGCGGGGTGGACATCTTCCGAATGAAGGGCTCCATCAGCCTCGCGGGTGAGTCGCGTCGCTTCGTCTTCCAGGGGGTTCACATGCTCATAGACAGCCAGCCGGATTCTCCATGGGGAGACTCGCCCCGGCGCAATCAGCTCGTCTTCATCGGCCGCGACCTCGATGAACAGAGCATGCGGCAGGGATTCGAGGCATGTCTGGTTTGAATATCGACAGGAGGTATCTGCATGATCGGCGCCGAGAGCAGTAAAACCTGCTATGACGTAGCGATCGTCGGCGCCGGCGCCGCAGGCGTGGGCGCCGCGGTGGCTCTCAGGCATGCCGGCATCGAGAACTTCGTAGTTCTCGATCGTCACACGGTCGGCGCATCGTTCGCCTCATGGCCGGCCGAGACTCGCTTCATCACGCCCTCGTACCCAACCAATTCGATTGGCATGCTCGATTTGAACTCGATCGCGATTGGAACTTCACCCGCTTTCAGTTTGGAGGTTGAGCATCCGACGGGTGAAGAGTACGCGATATATTTGCGTGCAGTCGCACATTTCTTTGAGTTACCTGTACGCCAGGATACCGACGTGATGCAGATAGCAAAGGTTGGCGACGGCTTTCGTATTGATACGGCCGACGAGACCTTGCAAGCCAGGCATGTCATTTGGGCCGCTGGCGAGTTCCAATACCCACGCTTGAATGGGTTTGTCGGCAGCCAATTGTGTCGTCACACCGCGACCATCGCCAGTTATGGAGAGCTTGACGGTGACGACTTCATCGTTGTGGGCGGCTACGAAAGTGGTGTCGACGTGGCCTACCATCTGGCGTGTCGCGACAAACGAGTGCGGTTGTTCGACAAGGATTGTCCGTGGGAGGAAGAGAGTTCCGATCCCAGTGTCGCGCTTTCCCCGTTTACGCTCGAACGGATGCGTGAAGACTGGTTTGTCGAGCAAGTGGAGCTGTTTCCGCACACACCTATCGAATCGGTCACTCGCGTAAACGCCATGTATGAAGTTACGGCTCGAGACGGGCATCGGTTTGAAACCCGCGTGCCGCCACTATGGGCGGGCGGATTTGAGGGGAGTCACAAGTTCATCGCGGATTTGTTTGAGCGACGCGACGATGGCTTTCCGCTTCTGAGCGAACACGATGAATCAACCATCGTACCGGGAGTATTTCTCTGCGGCCCCGCAGTTCGCCATGACAATCACGTCTTCTGCTTTATCTACAAGTATCGACAACGATTCGCCGTTGTCGCCAAAGCAATTGCGACCTCGTTGGGGCTGCCGGCGGAAGACTTGAAAGAGTACCGCAACTGGGGCATGTATCTCGATGACCTCTCCTATTGTGGGGCGGATTGCGTATGTTGACGGGAAACGACGAAGGGGCCGTCGCGTCTGGCGCGAGGCGAAGCCGACTAGCCAGGGTGCGGAGCATCGAATGGCTCGGACAAACGGCTGCCAGCCTTTGCTGGATTGGCAGCATGCTGACTTACGGGATCAGGTCCGGTGGGGATTGGTTGCAGTTGTTTGCTGCATCCGCATGGCTGTTGGCCAACATCGCAGCGATTGCGGCTGCCGAGGCTGATTGAGATGTCGGCGGCACTTCAAAATGACGACGGCCCAAGGGGTGTTCTTCGCCGGGGCTGGTCTGCGGCGGTTGGCGACTACGCTATTGCCGGTGGCTGGAGCCTGCGTGGTGAGGCGCTGATGGTCGGTGACGCTGCGGGCGGCGTTTACGCATTCGACGGCAAGTCCGGCGCGACCACCTGGGAGCGGCGCGGGGTTCATGAAGGCGGTGTGCTCGCGGTGGCGATCCACCCGAGCGGAACCGCGTTCGCTACGGCCGGCCAGGACGGACGAGTCCTCATCTGGGGTGTCGCCGAAGGTCAGGTACAACAGGCTATCGACATCGGGGGCGGTTGGGTGGAGAACGTGGCGTGGTCGCCGGACGGCCAGTGGTTGGCGGCCTCCTGCTCCCGGCAGGTTCGCGCGTATGGCGTGGACGGCGCGGAGGTTTGGCGATCTGATGATCAACCCAGCACGGTCAGCGCGATCGCCTGGTCGGGCGCAGGGGAGCTGGCGACGGCCTGTTACGGCCGAGTGACGTTCTTCGACGCGCCCACCGGCGAGCTTCGCCAGAAGCTGGAGTGGCAGGGATCCCTGGTGTCGATGGTGCTGAGCCCGGACGGGGATATCGTGGCCTGCGGCAGCCAGGACAACACCGTGCACTTCTGGCGTCGCTCCACGGAGCAGGACGCCATGATGTCAGGATATTCCGCCAAGCCATCGGCCCTGGCTTTCGATGATACCGGCACCCTTCTGGCCACCGGCGGAGGGGAGGCGGTGACGGTCTGGAGCTTCGAGGGAGATGGCCCCGAAGGCACGCGGCCCGGTGTTCTGGAGCGTCATGTTCAACCCGTTACGACGCTTGCCTTCGCTCGCCGCGGGATGCGCCTGGCATCGGCGGCACGGGATGGCGCCGTAGTGGTGTGGTCGCTCGAGAGAGACGGAAATGGCCGTCCGATCGGGACCGCGGTATTGGCGGGCATCGGGGCGAAGCTGTATTGGCGTCCGGACGGGCGCGCGCTTGCCGCGCTCGACGCGCAGGGTGGCGTGACGGCTTGGCGGATAGGATGAACAAATGCCCGAATTGCCCGTGCCCGCAGCGATTTGGAGGAGGACGGTCCGCTCCGGCTCAGTCCAGGTTCCGTCGACCCGTACTACGCCGGCACAGACTCGCCAAGCGAGAAAAAACATTAATTATAATTCATATATTACTGAAATAAATAGAATTATCGGTTTTATTTCGAATCGGAATTCACAAAATATATGCCCAATGAGATGAGGACGGCCCCTCCGAGCATAAGCATCGTCAAAGGTTCCGCGAGCAGCAAGGCGCCCGTCAGGACCCCGAACACGGGCGTCAGGAACATGAACACGCCCACGCGGCTCGCCGGGTAGTCCGTCAGCAGCCACAGCCAGGGGATCATGGCCAGCCCCGTGCCGATGAGGCCGCTGTAGCCCACGCCGGTGAGCACGTTCGCGTCCGTCAGGTCGGGCCAGGGCTCGCCCAGAAACGAGGCGACGATGAAGAACGGGAGCACGGCCAGAAGCTGCGTCCAGGCCGTGATTCTGAAGGCGTCGAAACTCCTTAAGCGCATTTTCAAAAAGATCGACTGCACCGCCCATACCACGGCCGCCAGGACGACGATGGCGTCCCCGTACCAGGTGGATCCGCCGGCTGATGAGAGCTTGTCGCCGAAGAGGAGCACCATGCCGAAGCTCGCCGCCATGAAGCCCGAAACCGCGCGGACGCCCACCCTCTCCTGGGGCAGAATCCACGCCGCGAGCGCCGTCAGGAGCAGGGGCTGGGAGTAGAGGAACAGCGAGGCGCGCCCGGCGGTGGTGTGGTCCACGCCGTGATAATAGGTGATGAACATGAGGTTGTGCAGGCAGGCGTTGATCCAGAAATCGCGGCTCTCCCCTCTCCAGGACGGTCGCGGCGGCAGGACCGGCATCTTTCGGGCGAACATGATCAGGAAAACGCTCGCCGAGGAGATGATGCCCCTGAGCCAGAGGAACGTGAAAGGCTCCACGCCGCGAAGGCCTATCTTGGCCGCCGGAAAGCTCAGACCCCACAGAAAGGTGACGGTGAAGATCAAAACGAAAAATCGCAATTCCTGCCTGTCCTTTCAGTGAATCCGATCTATACCGGGAATCAGGCGGCGGGTGAAATCCGGGAAAACACGCCCCTAACTATCAGATTCTCTCTTCCTGGGAAACGGCTCAATATCCTTCAAATCCACTTTTTGCTCCAGTTCGTCGTGGCAGGCGTCACAACGCGGCTGCGCCGTGGCCGCCACCATGAACCCTTTTTCTCGCTCGCCCCCGACGCGGTGACCATTATGGCACTGCACGCAGTCCGCCTTGAGCTCCGCGTGGTCCGAGATGGCGTGAAACGCGTCGTCGGACAACTCCAGGAGACGCTCCTCGTCGTGACACTTCACACAGTCCTTATCGAGGATGGGATGGAAAACGCGCGAGGGCTGCTCATAATCACCGATGATGAATTTGTAAAGGTCCTTGTTCGCCAGAATCGTCGTGCGGATCATCCCCGTGATGCCCTCTTCCCCGTGGCATGATATGCACTTCACGCCGCCCGCATTCTTGTGCCACCCGCCCAGCGTCTTGACCATGTTCTCCGCGCGCGCCCCGTCGTCGAGATAATCCTGGTGATCCTGTAAGTGGCAGACCGTACAGAACGGATCGTAGGACTCCACGGCGCGTATCCCGTACAGACTGCCGACCCCGAGGAGGGGGGACAGCAAGACGAGGAGGATCAGCCACCGCCACCAGCGTCTCCGGGAGCTTCGCATTCAGGTTCTCCTCGGCGCAAGCATGTCATTTTCCATTCTTTGATCCGCCAGGATGACAATCGTCGTCCAATCCATCTCTTCCTCATTATAGCGCGATTTGCTAGGATGGCTCCCGAACACGGGAGGTTGATCCGATGGCCAGAACGAGATTCAGCGCAAGCAGACGCCGACCGGGGAGAAGAAGCGCTCCCAAACCGGCCGCTCCTACCGGCGAAAGCGCGAAACAAATCGCCGCGCGCCTCAAGTCCTCGGCAAGCGTGGGCAAGAGCGCGCAGGATTACAGACGAAAGTCGCTCGAAATCCACGGCTGGTTCTGCGCGAAATGCGGCCGGGATTTCGATGAAAACAACCTCCACGTCCTGACGGTCCACCACCGCGACGGCAACCACAAGAACAACCCTCCCGACGGGAGCAACTGGGAGAATCTGTGCGTGGATTGCCACGAGGATGAACACTCCCGCGACATGCTGGGCCGCTACCTGAGCGATGACCGCTAACAACCGCCGCCAGACACGCTCATCGTCATGATACTCTCGGTCAGGCCATCCGTCGCCAGGGGAACCACCGGCGTTCCCGGCTCGAAATCCCACTCCATCCGCGCCGTCGCGTTCGCGTCCCTGGCTTCCGGGAAAAGCGTGATCCTGAACCCCCTCGATTCTTCGGACGGCCTCTCGGCGGCGAGCGTCTACGGGAGTTTCGGCGCCGGGATAAACAAGGAGGAAGACGTCTGGTCGGTGGCGGGCTTCGGCGCCCGGCCCGAAGCCCCGCAAGGGATTCTCGACGTGGGGAATTCAGGAACCACCTGCCGGATGGCGCTCGGCACCGCCGCCTTGATGCGGGAGGGCGAAGCGCGATTCGACGGCGACGCCCAGACCAGAAAACGCCCGATGGGGCCGCTGCTGGACGCGCTCTCGAACCTGGGAGCAAGGGCGCAATCGAGCAATAACGGATATCTGCCCGTCGCTGTCGGCGGCCCGTGGCGCGGCGGCAGGACGAAAGTCGACGGCACGACCAGCCAGTTCACGTCTTCTTTGCTCCTGAACGCGCCCTTCGGCGAGGAGACGACCACCATCGAGCCGATTGATTTGAACGAGCGCCCCTACGTCGAGATGACGCTATGGTGGCTGGACCGTCTGGGCCTGGAATACGAGCGCGATGAATACCGCAGTTTCACCGTTCCGGGCGGACAGGCGCTTTCGGGATTCGAGGTCACCGTGCCCGCCGACTGGAGTTCCGCCGCCTTTTTGGTGGCCGCAGGCGCTTTGCCGGGCGGCGACGTGACGCTCGAGGGTCTGGACCTCGACGACTCACAGGGCGACAAGGAGATTCTCCGCTTCGTCGAGGAAATGGGGGCCGAGGTTCTCGTATCGGAGGACGGTGTACGAATCCGCGGCGATGCGCTGCGCGGAGGGGAATTCGACCTGAACGCCACGCCCGATCTGCTGCCCGTCATGGCCGTGCTCGGCGCGTTCGGGGAGGGAGAGACCCGGCTCGTCAACACGCCCCAGGCCCGCATCAAGGAGACGGACAGAATCTCCGCCATGCGCGAAGTCATCGAATCGCTGGGCGGCGAAGCGAGAGAACTGGCGGACGGCATCATCGTCCAGGGCGGCGGCCTCAGGGGCGGAGCGGCCCACGGGTTCGGCGACCACAGAATCGTCATGTCCGCCGCCGTTGCCGGACTCGCGGCGCAAGAGGGCGTATCGGTCGACACGGCGGAGGCGATGGCGGTAACATTCCCTGATTTTTGCGAGCGCATGGCGTCACTTGGCGCGGAGATGGAGAAGAGGGATTCACCCGATGCCGATCTATGAATACGAGTGCAGGGAATGCGGCTTCGTCTCCGGCCATCTGGTGATGAAGCCATCGGACAGGAGAAAACTCACCTGCCGCTCCTGCGGGAACAAGAAACTCAGGAAAATCATGTCGCGCTTCTCCTCGCATCAGACGGAAGCCCAGCGTCTCGATTCGTTCGACCCCTCGAAGCCGCAGGACAGCTCCTTCTACAAGGACGATCGCAACATCGGGCTCTGGGCCCAGAAGCGCGCCCAGCAACTGGGTGTCGACCTGGGCGATTCTTTCGGCGAAACCCTGGAAAAGGGGCGCTCGAAAAAAATTCTCGATAACCTGTGAGGCCATCTTGAACCCGGAAACGAGGATGAGCGATGCGCTCCGCGCGGAGGCTGCGCCGCTTTGGGAAAAAATTCACGAGCACCCCTTCGTCCGGGGCATCGGGGACGGCACCCTGCCGCTCGCGCAGTTCCGCTTCTATATGTGTCAGGACTACATTTTTTTGAAGGAATACAGCCGCGTCATCGCCCTGGCCGTCGCAAAGGCCCCCGAACTGGCGGAGATGGGGCGTTTCGCCGACCTGCTGAACGCCACGCTGAACACCGAGATGGAACTCCACCGGGGGTTCGCGGCGAAATTCGGCATCTCGGAGGACGAGATCGAGGCGACGAAGCCTGCGCCGACGTGCAAGGGATACACCGACTTCCTGCTCGAGGCGGCCTATGCGGGCACGTTCGGAGAAGTCGCCGCCGCCATGCTCCCCTGCCAGTGGGACTACGCCATCATCGGCGAGTTGCTCGCCGCCAGGGGCATACCCGAAAACGCGCCGCTCCACGCCGAGTGGATTGAGACCTATGCGTCCGAAGAGTTCGCCGGGCTCGCCCGCTGGCTGCGCGAAATGTTCGATGAGGCCGCATCGACGGCGGGCCCCGCCGAGCGCGGGCGCATGCGAGCGCATTTCCTGATGGGCACGCGGTATGAATACCTCTTCTGGGATATGAGCTGGAAGATGGAGGAGTGGCCCCTGTAGCCCCTAGCCGCCTGTCGAGAGAGCGTATGTCCCCCAGAACGAGAAAAGACATCCCCAACCCCACGAGATGCACGTGGGCCGAGGGCGACCCGGTGATGGAGAAATACCACGACGAGGAGTGGGGCTTTCCCGTCCGTACGACCCGGAAACACTTCGAGCAACTGACGCTCGAAATCTTTCAGGCGGGCCTCTCCTGGCGCACCATCCTCCATAAGCGCGAGGCGTTCAGAAAGGAATTCATGGGGTTCTCACCCGAAAAAGTCGCCCGTTTCACCGAGAAGGACATCGAGCGCATTCTCGGAAACCCGGGCGTCGTGCGCAACCGCAAGAAAATCGAGGCGACAATCGAGAACGCCAAGAAATTCCTCGCCATCAAGAAAAAACACGGCTCGTTCAACCGCTATCTCGCCTCACTGCCGGACGATCTTCCCTCGCTTCAAAAGATATTTCGCGCGGAATTCACGTTTATGGGGCCCAAGATCGCGGAAGCCTACCTCGAGAGCGTCGGCAGGATACCCGAACCTCACGACCCGCGCTGCTGGCGTGCGAAATGAAATAAATAACCGACTATATATCAATATATTACATGTAGTACCTAAAGCAGGATATCACAATCGTTCCGCCTGTCTTGTGTTCAGGAACTCCCCGTAAAATCATCGCGATTTCCGCCGATTCCGGATCCTTGCGGACCGTGTGACCCGTGAATCCGGGGGAATTCCGCTCCCGCAACTCCCCGCATTTGCCGTCACCGCAGGTCTGGCGGGCCATGGCAGAATCCCCCCTGCGCCCGGATTTCGCGGCGTCATTTCAAAGCAAATAAATTCCCATTTATTTATCGAAAAACCCCGTGAATTTATCTGAATTTATCGAATTATCCAGGAATCCGGGGTTATCGAGAATTTTCCGTCATGTCTGAGATTTCGCTATCGCGTTGATTTTATATCTGTTAACTCATTTTCCGAACTGATTCCGGCCTGATCCCGAATCGGCCCCGTAGAGTCTGTAATCAAGCCGCAAGCGGATTCATTCCAACCCCTGCGTATCCCTGCGGGCGAGTGTCGGGGGCCGGGTAATAACCGTTCGGTCGTGGGGTGATAACACAGGCGATGCCGAAGACATTTCTAGGAATTACGCGGTCTAGCCAGCTTGAGCCTGTGTTTTCTAGTCTTCCATCACCTTGCCGCCGAACGTTTATTGCGTCAGGCTAAGCTCTGGAAGGGAGGATGTGATGACCTGAAATCGCTGAAACTCTTCATCGCGACCCAGCGGGTTCAACTCCCGCGCGGCAAAGGCCATGCCAGCCAGCCGGAACCGAGTGTTGCGTGGCGGACGGCAACGCACGTCGAGAAGCGTACACAGGGGGTGGCGAAGCAGCGCTATTGAGCCTCGAAATCGTAATGCGAGGGTGCCTTTGTGTTTAAGTGTCATGGGGGCTGCACCGCAGACGCCGCTACGGGTGAGGCGTTGCAGGACCCTCCGGGGTCGTAGAACGCTGCAAAGTCACGGGATGGGTCGCCAGGGAACCTGAGAGGCCCGGCACTGTCCATGTGAACGATGGCCGGTCGGGGGTGTAACCGGCCCTAAATCCAAACCCCGGCCCGATGATACCCTGCCTGCGGGGCGTCGGGAGCGCGTGAGCGACGGCACGAACAGAGCAGGCGCGCATGGTACTGAAAGGCGAAAACAATAAGTCCGATGGATGCAGTGTCGGGAGTCGTAGCGCCCTCATATTACCGTTGAAGGCGGGGAACCGTGGCCATCGGGACCCGTCCGAGGGAAGGGGGGCACCGCGTGATCGGACCCGCTGACGGGACACGCGGGGGAGACACTGAGCTCCGTCACTCGCGTCAACGTAACGGCGGCGGATAGCCATGCCAGGCGCCGGGGGGCTGTGGTTCCCGGCATCTGCGGATCAGGGGCGACAACGTCCTTGAGCAAACCCGACACGTGAGGAACCGGATGCGGTAGTGCCCGCACGTCCGGCTCTGTGGGGGGAGTGGCGCAGCAATGCCCCCGCCTACCCGGCCATGCAAGGTCCTCGGGTAGGGACGGCTCATGGGAGAAGAACATTGCCCCATCAGTCTTGAAAATTCTGCCTTATATACTTTATTATCATCGTGATTTTACCGAGTGAGGGCATCCACCTAGAAGAAAAACCTCACTCAACAGGAGATTCGCCCGAAATTCATCGCACCAGAAATGCCCAAGGCGGAGTTTCAGCCCTTTTTACCGAAGGACTCCTTGGGCGTAAATTCTCACTGAACTTCAAAGAGCGATAGGCGGAATGCACTTGAAATTATCCCTTTCTGAGAGCGATGGTTCAACGGCGTTTCATGGTTCCGGCGCAAAGAGCACTGAGACTCAAACAAACTTGACATCAGCGGGTCCTGAACCTAATTTGGAACAAGCCTCAAGCCTCAAGCCTCAAGCCTCAAGCCTCAAGCCTCAAGCCTCAAGCCTCAAGATTAGATCGCATGTCCTTCAGGCATATGCCACGACTCTCTTCCGCTGACTTGCTGGGGCGCTCTACGTTACAGGCTGTGCATATGCTCATATTTGCGAGTAAGCGGAGGTGTGCCGGTGAACTGAGGCGGGTCTTGCTCAGGCTTTGCGCCTCGGTTCTGCTGGTTGCCTTTGCCCAAGGCGAAGTGCGGGCTGCGCCTGTATGCAGCAACACACCTGGCACAGGGAATCATATTGAATGTGAAGAAAGTGAAACATCGACCAACAATATCGACATCGATGCGATGGGTATCGATATCGACTTGACTGGGACCGGCACCACCAACGCGGGTGTGAGGGCTACGCATCTCGGCAGCGGGGATGTGGATATCAGCATCGCCGGTATCACAACAGGCATGACAACCACCCGCTCGATGATCGACACGACGGGCAGAGTTACACACGGTGTCTGGGCCCACTTGAGTGGTGAAGGCACCCTCACCTTCACATTGGAAGATACCGGAATCCGCACACAAGATACTACTTCCTGGGGACTGGTTGCCCAGCATAGGGGCAATGGCCACATTGAAGTGGACTTGAGGAGCGGTGTGACGATTGATACCGCAGGAATCGGTGTCCGCATCGCAAAAGAGAATTACACTGCAGACCAGGTAAACAACATCACTCTCCTGACCCAGGGGATTTCCGTTACGACGAACAGGTCGCACGGCCTTTTTGCCTTGCGAGAGGGCGGGCCTGGCGATGTCCACATGACGCTCAGGGACACTACAATCATGACCGGAGGTGATATCGGTTATGCCATAATTAGCCAGCATTCCGGTACAGGTGACCAGGCGATCAATCTGGTCTGTACGGACTCCCCTGCAGTTCCCTGCAGCATCACGACAAGAGGCACACAGGGACATGGCGTTCTCAGCTGGCATCATGCAAGCTCAAGCGGCGAGGGCCGGATCGACATAAAAGGCGATTACGCCATCACCACGGAAAGTGTGGGTTTGATCTCGCAGGATAACGCCATTACTTCGGCCCACGGCATTTACGGACTTCATGAGGGTACCGGCGACGTCCATGTCGACACGCAGGGCACCATCACTACGGCCGGGACCCACTCTTACGGTATTTACGGCCTGCACTTTGGATCCGGCAACGTCAACCTTGCCACGGGAGCAAATAACAGGATCACCACGACGGGTCCCAATGGTCACGGCATCGTGGTCTATCATAGAGGGACGGCTGCAGGACGCAGCATGGACGTCACGGTGGGTGGCAGGATCGATGTGAGCGGTGCGGGCGCACGTGGCGTGCAGGTGGGCGCAGTCAGCAATAACATGCCATTCCTTACGGCGTCCCTGGATGCATTGGGCTATCGCGAGCAGACCGTTACGGTCAACGGGGCAATAAACAGTGCGGCAGAGGGTGTGTACCTTGCCGGTGGCGGCAAAGTGATCATCGGGCCACAGGGCAGCATCAGCTCAGGCTCGGGTATTGCGATCCTGGCCACGGGCACCGTAGCGGAAGACAATACCGACCCGGATAACGTGCTCCCGGCCATTCCACCCAGGCTGCGTGTGGATCTGAACCTCGCCGGCCGCCGGGTGTCGCAGGCCATCGGCGATGACTGGATCATCAACGACGGGGGAGAGACCACCATCGCGGTCAACGGCACCGTGCTACACGCCGGCGAAACGGTCACCGACGCGGTAGCTCGCAACGGGGCGTGGAACGTCCGTATGAGAGAAGAAGGCGTCACCGTAGATCGCACGGACCCGGCGAACTGGGTGATCACAGAACCGGCCGCAGGCGTCGTCGCCGACCGGGATTTCTCGTCGGCGGACTTCAACGAGACGCGGCCGCCACCACCGCCTCCACCACCGCCGCCTCCACCACCGCCGCCTCCGCCGCCTCCGCCGATGCCTCGAAAGGTCGTGGTGGACAGGCCCATATTCGGCGACGTGTACAGCTTGGCGGGTGTTTATCTCCCGGCCGGGGGCGAGGTCTGCATCGGACCCGAGGGAACGATACGCACGCAGTATGGGGTCGCAATCCATGCAGCGGGAAATGATCCCAGGCTGCTTGTCGATATGAATCTGAACGGCCGCCGGGTGCGTGACGTAATCGGGGACGACTGGATTATCAACGACGGGGGAGAGACCACCATCGTGGTCAACGAGGTTATGCTTCACGATGGCGGGAAGGGCGTCGTCCCCAACGCTGTGGCTCACAACGGGGCGTGGAATGTCACGATAAGAGCGGAAGGGGTTACCGTAACGGAGCGTATCGGCTCGAACCCGGTGAACTGGGTTATCAGCGAACCGGCTGCGGGCGTCATCGCTGACCGGGATTTTTCCGCCGGAGATTTCATCGAGACGCCGCCCACCTGTCCGGAAGGGCAGGTCGGCACGCCGCCGGACTGCATGAATCCGCCGATTCGTGTGTTCGACGGCTCAGGCAAAGCGGTGTCCGTTTTTCACAAAGGCGGCGGCCGGGTCGTTAAGTATGTATTCGGCGGCTTGGGCAATGCGGCGGCCGATTTTCTGACGAACGGCGACCAGGCCGCCGGCGAGCTGGCCGCGGGTGTTATCGAAGCCCGCAACTCGAGCAACCTTCTCGAGGTCTACGCTCCACGCGCGGCTCTCTACGAGGCCCTGCCCGGCTTTTTACTTCGCCTGAACAGCGGGGCGCCTGAAGGGGAACGGTTACGCTCGCCCGGCTCGCCGGTGTGGACAAAGCTCTCCGGCGGCAGGGGCTCGTACGAGCCTGAGCGCGCGAGCGTCGGCGCGGAATACGACTTCAATCGCTTCACGGCGCAAGCCGGGCTGGACATCGGAATGGGAGAGCATTTCACCGGCTCGATATCGTTGCTCCAAGTGAAGGGTTCTGCGGACGTTTCCGCACCAACAGGCGGCGGAGACATCAAGGCGAAAGGAACCGGCGTGTCGCTGGCCGCCTCCTGGAAGGGCGCGGGCGGCTACTACGCGAACGGGAGCCTCTCGCTGACGGATTACGACGTGGACATCATCTCCGGCGACGCGGATGTGGGAACCTTGAAGCGCGACGCCGCCTCGCGCGGCACACTCATGAGCCTCGAAGCAGGCAGGCGTATCAAGATGAGCGAGCGGATGAACCTCACGCCCCGCGCCTGGGCGACGCGCTCGGAAGTTTCCATCGACAAATTCAACGACTCGGCGGGCGCTCGATTCTCTATTGATGATGCGAGGCGCCTCGCGGGCGGCGTCGGATTAGTGGCCAAGATGGAGCGCACCTGGGATGGAGGGATGTTCTCGCTACGGGGTTCGGTGGACCTCGAACAGAAACTCGGCGACGCGGAGACTGCCGTCGACGTGTCGGGAGAGAGGCTCGTATCGAAATCGCCCGAGACGCGGTTCCTGTTCGGGCTGGGCGGCGTCTACCGCAAGGGCCGCTTCTCGCTCGGCGGCGAGGTGTCGGTGTATGGCCTGGGTTCCGACGATTCGGAATACGCCGGGCGGGTGACTCTTAGGATGCGCTTCTAGGTTGATCGTCCGTCTCATGGGTCGTCGGCGGGCTGACATGCGCTCCCGTCTTGGCTGTCCGTTTGCGCGGCGTGGGGTAGCTACCAGAGATACAGGCACGGAATGTCGTTCGAATAAATGGAATTTCAACAAAGACGATTCCCGAATGGTCGGAGCAGAAAGGAATTTACCAGGAACCCGTGAGTTGTTTGGAGACAGGCCCGTCTTCGGGTCCGGACGGACATATCTCACAATAAGGGGACGATGAAAAAATGATCAGGAACATTCTGGCAATTTCCTTGGTAGCGGTTCTTGCGCTCGGTTGCGGTGGCGGCTCCGGGATGTCACAACAACCTGAAATAATGCCTGATGCGTACAAACTCAACCAGTTGAATCACGATGCGCTATTGCTGATGAGCGATATGTACCTGTATGGCCGAGACCAACAAGGAGCGGCGGTGGATTTCCCCATTGACACCACCTGCTCTCCCGATGGTTGCGTCACGAGCAATGCACAATTGGGGTATTCAGGTCGATTCGTCATAGGAGACTTTATCGATGCGGAAGATTCGATCTCGGATGACTTTCAGCTCGCCGGAATCGCAGGCAGGAATGGTGTTGAATTATACCGCGCATCCCAAACCATTCCGATGGATGATGGCGATGTGAATGTCGAAGGTTATGGCGCATGGATGGGTCACAATCTTTTCGGAGCATTCGTGGGTGAGACCACCATCCAAGGCATTCATTTCGAAATGGGCTTCGGGATGTCTGCAGGAAACAAGTCAAGAAGTGTTCCGGCGACATCGGCCACCTACGAGGGCGTGATGCTGGGGGTGGATTCGTCAGAAGAGAACAGGGGAGAGCATCTCGAAGGGGATGCCCGGCTCGAATTCAGGGCGTCCGCCGTTGATGCCCGGATGGATGTTTCCTTCACGAATATCAGAGGCAGAAGCACGGGTGGGAGCTACGAGAATATCGAATGGCGCAACCGCAGTGTCGAAAATAACGGGACTTTCGATTGGGGAAACATCAACGGCACATTTTACGGGCCGAACCATGAGGAAGTCGGCGGCACGTTCTCAACCAGCGATCTCATGGGCGCATATGGCGCGAGAAAGTGAACGTCTTACCCATCCGCCATCAAGGGTATTCGTTCGCTCTCCTCCGGGAATGCCCCCGCCTACCCGGCCGGAGATTCGGTCGTGAGGTCATAGAGCGGACCGCAAACTTGTATGGACGCACCCATGCTCGTTCATCGAATCCTGAAACGCCTTCTCAAATCTTTGGCGGTTTCGCCTTCGCAGGGAATCAAATCCCGTACGTGGGGAGAACCTTGCCATGCCGGGTTTTGTTTTCCTCATCGTATTCGGTGGATCCGTGATAATTTTTGAATTCCAATACTAATTCGCTCATCATTGCTTCCTTTCAATGCCGGTTCATGCCCCTCAAACGCCGCTCTTGGCTTGTTCGAGGGATGCGACGTTCACCGGGTGCGTGTTGCGACGACGCTTGTCAAAGCGGATATGCAGGCGTGAGGCATCGGCGAGGCTCAGGCCCGCTTCGCGCAATTCCCCCCGGCTGAATCCCTTGCCGGACCGCCAAGTGCCGCGAGCATCCCGCACGAGGGGGAAAATACCGTTCTCCGCGAGAGCGGGCTCCAGGGATTCATCCGGCGAGTCTTGTATCACTGCAGCCGCGAGGGGATCCCCCAACATCCTCCGTGATATCTTCCGCAGGCTCACTCTCCTTGGAGATTTCCGGTTCAGGTGCAGTAGCTTCAGCGACGCTTTCGGCTATCTCCGAGTCTGCTTCTTCGTCTACGAGCGGCGGTTCGTCTTCATCCGGCGAATCTTGCAAAACCGACGCCGTCAGTATCTCCTTATCCTCGGCAGCGGCTTCTTCGAGAGACGATTCATCCAGAGACGGTTCCGGCTCTTCCGGCGAGACTTCTGATTCCGATTCGATCAGCGACTCGAGTTCGAGGCCATATTCCTCATACGACGCTGCATCACTCTGCGACGACGACTCATCCGTGACCGGCGCCAAGGGTTCCTCCTCCTTAGTGATTTCGTCCATGGCCTCAGACTCGGTCTCCTGTGGCACTCCCGCCTCTGACGCAGACGCCTCCTCAAAGTTATCGATTGCTTCCGGGGCCGCAAATTCATCGTTCTGAGACGACCCCGTTTCTTTCCGCGATGCTTTTGATTCCGTCTCAGTCAGCAACTCCAGTTCGAGGGCATATTCCTCATACGGTGCTGCTTTAAGAGGCGGCTCGGGAGCATCCGGCGACTCATCCGGGACCGGCTCGACCAATGCCTCCAGAGCGGGAGCATCGCCTCCATCAACCGAGTCCACGCCGTTCGCCGAATCGGTTGGCGCAGTCTCTCCGGAAGCGATCAATTCCAGTTCCTGGTGCGAACCAAACCCCTTCGCTTCCGAATTTCCCGTCGTATTCGGAACGAACGGTTCGATGGCCGCCGGAGGCGGAATCTCATGCCGGTCTTCTGATTCAGCCTGCATGGCGCCCTTGCGACGCGCGATACGGCTCAAATTTTTTTTGATATTCATCCCACCCTCTTCGAGATCGGAACCTCGTTGCGTGCAGAAATGAAAAATTTCGGTGGCGGTAGAAATAGGTAGAACAGGCTACAAATTCAAACTAGCGATTCCGAAGGCCTCGCGTCAAGGGACACATCGCCAAGCGCGCGGGTTTGCAAAGGCGAATATCAGCAGGGGGAAACCCATACAGGACGAGCAAACATCTCTTGTTCAAACCGATTTGGGCTATAAGCCTGTCGGGCTTAGGCCTGTCTTCTACAATAGGAGGTGTTGGTGAGGTGTTTCGATGTGTCCGTTCGCTGGGTGGGGTGATAGAGCGGACCACGGACTCTCCTGAATGAGTGTTAACGATGGAGGTCAATATCCCCACGATCAGTGAGATTCATCGGTACCACCAGAATATCCTCGCACTGCCGAAGTGGTTAGGGCACTGAGTTGGTCTGACTGCTTGCGGACAATACCTCATGCAGGCACCAGTTTCAGCATGTCCATCACCCTGCCGCCGAATCGTTACCGTTCGGTATTCGATGGGGTGGACGCGCCCGATTGTTCGGTTTTCCAAACCTTCACCAACTCGCCGGAATACGTCTCGCCTTCCAAATCAGCAAATGCATCCGGGGCTCACACGCACATATTCCCCACGTCATCGACATCGAAGGTTCGGCCTTCGGAGGGTCCGTTTCTATCGGAATGAAAACCGGAGTGCGTTCTGGTGGAGGTCCTGATTTCATGTCGAGCCGTCCGAAAGTTCATAGGACACCCTCCCGGGTTTCGGCGAGCACCATATCCACCACGGAGCGCATGGCCTCTTCGCGGTTGTCGCCATTCAGGCGGCAAAGACGGAAATGATCGGCTTGCCGGTCCGCACTGCTGCCCTCCCGGATGATGGTGAGCACGTGGCGCATTTCATCCTCGCACGCCAGCGCCCGGGCGTCGGGGGAGAGTTTCCCGATCAGCTCCGTTGCGTAGTCCTCGATGTCCACCCGCCCTCCGAGGTCCATGTCGCCCAGAAAGGCCAGCACACCGTATCGCTGGGCGAGCCAGCGGTTCTCGGCGATAATCTCCGTGGGCGGCTCGGGCGGGAGGCGGCCCTCGCGGTCCAGGCGCGCCAGCCACCGGATCAGGGAGGCGTAGAGGGCGATGATGCTCGCGGCGTCCTCGAGGCGCGGGCAGGTATCGCATATGCGAAGCTCTATCGTCGGGTGAGCGTGGGAGGGGCGGATGTCCCACCACACTTCGCTGCCGTCCCTGATGACCTCGATGCGCCGGTAGTCTTCCACGATGCGGTCGTATTCCGCCCGGGTGCGCAACGGGCCGGGAATGCTGGTGCGCGGAAGCACGCCGAGGAGGTTCAGCCGCCAGGATTTCAAGCCGGTCTCGCCCCCGCCGTAGAACGGCGAGGACGTCGACAGCGCGTGGAAAAGGGGAAGGTGCCTCCGCAGCGACGTCATGACCCGGATGCGCGATTCCGGGTCGCCGAAGCCGGCGTGGACATGCATGGCGGTCAGGCAGATCCGGCGGAAGCTCTCCTGATAGGTGGCCGCGAACCGCTCGTAGCGCTCCTTCGGCGTGACCAGCTGCGTTCGCCATTGCGCGAAAGGATGCGTGGAGGCGGCCATCACGGCCGCGCCGTGCTCCTCGGCCGCCTCGATAACGACCCGCCGGGTCTCGCGCAGCGCCTCGCACGCCTCGGCCACCGAGCCGCAGACGCGTGTGTTGGTTTCGAGTTGGGCGCGAAGGAATTCGGGCACCACCTTGTGAGGGCCGCGCCTCCTCTCGCAGGCCGCGAGGATGCCCGGGTCCGGTTCGGCCAGAAGGTCGCGGGTGTCGGGGTCGACGAGAAACAGCTCTTCCTCCACCCCAAGGGTAATCTCCGGAACTTCCCGGTGCGCGGAGCCACTCACGATTCGCCCCCTCCATTCAGTGCGCAATGCCGCCTTTCGATGAATCTGGATATAGAAGAGCAAGCTGAAGACTCATGATACCTGGCAGGGCAGTGCCTGTCATGCCATGGCGCATCATTGCCGGCCCCGAGTGCCTGCATGCACGGGATTAATCCCCTAATTGCAGTCTGATGCATTTGTCAAGCGACGCGTTTACAGTTCGCCTGGAACGATGCTCGACGCCGGGTTTATCGTGCCGGCCTCGTTCGCCTCCACCTTCCGGGCGGAACGCGACATGGCCCGCTGGATGGTGGGCGAGGCGGGTTCGTCGAGATATTCATCGACACGCTGCTCAAGGTTTGCGAATCGCGCGACCCCATAGCCTCTACTCACGCGCGCGAGCTTAAAAATCTCAAAAACCTCCATTCGCCGAGCGAGGCGCCCGAAATCCCCGATATCAGGCTCGACACCAAGAAGTTCTCCCACGGCGAGGCCGCGCTCATATTCATCGATTTCATCACGTGATTGCGCATCTTCGCGATAATCGTCCGGTGTACAGAAGGCCCTACGCCGATAACGAGATCCTTAGAAACCCGGTCGAACTGTGGCTCGCCGGAGGCGAACGCTACCACTCCAAGAAGCAGCGCATGATATCCTCCTCGGCAGAAGTGCTGCCGCGCTGGCGCGCGGGTACCGAGGGGTCAGTGCGAGACCCCGTGCACAGGGACCTTCTGTGGTTTGAGCTCTAAACCGTTATGCGCCGGGGCGAGATCGTATCTTTGCGCCGGGAAAAGGTGGATATGGAGCGGCGGATCCTCAGCATAGAGGAGACCAAGAGCGGGGAGCCTCTGGAGTTTCCCGTTACCCAGCAGCTCGGGGAGACCCTGGCGCTCCGGCCGAAGGGCGAACTGTGACGCCGGGCCTGCGGACCTGCGCGAATGGGTGTTCCCCTACCCCTCGAACGTCTCGGAGTACGTCTAGGAACTAAATATCCACTAAACCTGCATCGGTAAGGCTGGCGGCGTGAAGTTCTGGTTCCGCGGCCTGAGAAACGCTTTCATCACCGTGACCGAGCGTAGACTCATGCTGCCGAGGAAGCTAACCAAAAGACTGTTCAACCATGCCCGTCCGAGCGACGTGACCGAGGTCTACGCCAACGACTGGACGGTGAAGCAGTTCCGCGAAACCGTACAAAGAATCCCCGACCGGATCGATAAACTGAAGGGCGTCGTTCCACCCGAACTCGAACAGGACCACTTGCACGCGAGCCTACCCGATCCCTTGACGGATTCCCGTCTTTAGAAATGTCTCCAGGGTTGTTCTTCGATGTTGTTCACGACGCTTCTGCTTTCATCCCTGCGGATGGAGATTTCCCGTAATTATCGGCTTCCAAAAGAAAACGATCACTATTAGGTCCAGCCCTCGTCTCGGCAGGTTCATGTTCATAAGAACGGAGGTATTCGATGCGCTGGGTCTGAGCGTGACCAGGAGCGTCGGGATTCTTGGCGTTCGCCGTGCGACGCTTTCGGCCTGCTGAACGGTAAGGCGTCGCTTTCACAAAAGCTGACACACCGTATCGAACAGGCATTCGGCGTAGGCATGGACATGCTGTTTCGAATGCATATCTGGCACGACGTCTCGCGTCTACGGGCGTGGACGGGAGAAATCGCCATCGAGTGTTATGCCTTATAATCAAAGCAGGAATATCCGAGGCTCTGCCGCAACAATATTCGTCGTACCATTAACCACGCGATAGAAAGAGCAAGGATGAGTATCCTCGTTACTAAGAGCGGTTTTAGATGTGCCACCTTCTCCAATTGAGCGCGCACACCGTATCTGCCACAACTTGGATTTATATATCTCGAAAGTAATGTCACGTGCTTTTGACTTCACCATTCAAGTTATAGCATTTACGGGTTCGAACGGTCGCAATGTGCGAAAGTATTCAAGAAAGCATTTAGCATCAAAGTCTGTTCTGTATCGGAATCCATAAAAAAGTATGGCGACCGCCTCCGGCCTCTTTCTAGAGATAGATCAACGCCCGAGAGAATGCTTGCAAGGAGAGTGTGTACTTCTCTTGTGACGAACGGACTTCTGTTGTTTCCTTACTCGTTGTTCGCATTGTTCGATTCGAGAATTCCTAGCTGAGTCAGCCGCAAGCGCCTGGTGAATTCGACCAAAAATGCAGTGTTCACACCGAATATGATGAGGCCGTCTACGGCAGCGAAACTGGCCAGAATGCGCCATTGCGAATCGACGGTGATATCCCCATACCCCAACGTCGTGAATGTGACAATGGAAAAATATAGGGCCGGTTCCATGGTTCGAAATGTGCCGAGAAACAGCAATACACCCGCCCAGGACCATGCACTGAGGCTGATTCCCACGATTAGCCATAGAACCACGCCGACCAGCGCAACGATTGTCTTGACGAAGAAAGGCGGTTTCACAAGCCATGCTTTTCGTCTTCTCAGCACTTCGGCGGCCGTGCTGATGAACAGCACCTGTATCACAATCGTAAAGAATATAACGATAGTTCCAATGAATATCTGTCTCAACATGCACTGGTCCCTGTATCGCACCAATGGAAATTATGTCTGCTGCCGCTGAAATGCCCTAGTATGGCTCGAAATCCACTCCATTTAAGCGTCTGCAATGAATACTCCGTTGCTTGTAAGAGTTCATAATCTATAATAAGGTTTTTTTTGTTGCCCGTCATATAGAGAGGAAGGTCGTTCCGCTGTGCAGGCTTTCACAGTTGGCGCGTGAAACCACCCAGGGAGAAGCGTCCAGATGTCGGCCAGAATCCGCTTCGGCCCGTGCGTCGTTTTGTTCCTCGCTCTGTTCCTATATGCCTGCGAAGACGCCCCGGAAACGAAGCGCAGAACCCCGGCCGTGCGTCCGGTCAAGCTGATCACGGTCAAGGCGGCCGGCGGGGCGCGGGTGAGCCGCTTCCCGGCGGTGATCGGTGCGGGCCGGTTGTCCGAGCTCAGCCTCCAGGTGGGCGGGATGCTGCGCGAATTCCCGGTCCGGGATGCGCAGCGCCTTAAGCGCGGCGCGCTCATCGCCAGACTGGATCAGCGAGATTTCCGCTCCGCCCTCGCCTCGGCCAGGTCGCAATACCAAAACGCGGAGAAAGAATATCGGCGCGCGGTTCGCCTGGCGGCGCAGGACGCCATCGCGCGCACCGTGCTGGAGAAGCGCAAGACCCAGCGGGACGTGAGCCGGGCGCAGCTCGAGCACGCCGAAAAGACGCTGGCCGACTCCGTGCTGCGCGCGCCCTTCGACGGGCTGATCGCGCAGACGATGGTGAGGAAACTGCAAAACGTGTCGCCGGGCCAGGCCGTCGTCAAATTCATGAGCGGCGACTCGTTCGAAGCCGCCATCGATCTGCCCGCCGCTTTTTTGGCCAGGATTCCCAGAAAGACCGCCGAAAAAAGGAATCAGCAGGCATTCGTCATACTGGACGCGGCCCCGGACCGGCGCATCAGGGCCGCCTTCAAGGAGGCGACGCTTCTGGCGGATACGGCGTCCCAGACCTACGCGGTCACGTTCGCCTTCCGTCCTCCCGAAAACCTGCTCGTCCTGCCCGGCATGAACGCCAACGTGGAGTTGCGAATCGAAAACAAGGCGCGCACGCCGCGCGTGGCGGTGCCGCTGGCCGCAGTGACCAGCGACGGGAAGAACAACTACGTCTGGGCTGTGGACAGGAAAACGATGCGGGTATCGAAGCGCGCCGTCACGCTCGAAGAGGGTGTGGGCGAGACGGTCGTCGTCACCGCGGGGCTCGCGGCCGAGGAAACCATCGCCGGGGCGGGCGCGGCCTATCTCTCGGAGGGCATGAAGATCAGAGAGTGGAAATGATGCGCCCGAATCGACCACCCGGCCCGACCCACCTCATCGACTGCGCCGCGCCATGAAAATCGCCGAATTCACCATCAAGAACACCGTGTTAAGCGTCATCGTCATCGCGTTGACGATTGCGGGCGGCTGGTCGGCCTACCAGAACATGGCGCGTTTCGAGGATCCGGAATTCATCATCCGCCAGGCGCTCGTCGTCACGAACTACCCGGGCGCCGGCCCCCACGAGGTCGCGTTCGAAATCACCGAACCCCTAGAGAAGGCCATCCAGCAACTGGCGGAGGTCGATTCCATCGAGTCGGTGTCCACCGCGGGAAAATCCGAAATCAACGTGGAGATAAAATACGAAGCCTCACCCACCAAAACCGACCTTCAGCTCATCTGGACCAAGCTGCGCAACAAGGTGAACGACGCCGCCCGCGCCCTGCCGCCCGGCGCGGAAACGCCTTACGTGGCTGATGATTTCGGCGACGTCTTCGGTCTGCTCTACTTCATTACGGGCGATGGTTATTCGCCCGCCGAACTCAAGCGCTACGGCAAATCCCTGCAGCGCGCGCTGCTGGAAGTGGAAGGCGTCGCCCGCGTAACGCTGGACGGACTGAGGAGGGAAGCGATTTTCGTCGAGATCTCCCGGCAGGACGCGACCGCCCTGGGGCTTTCCATATCCAACATCTACGACACCCTCGCGCGGCAAAACGCCGTCGTCGCATCCGGCGACGTCAAAATCGGCGATCAGCGTATCGTGATCGATCCCACGGGGTCGATTGACTCCGTCGAGGCGATCCGGAACCTTCTCGTGTCCTCGGACAACAAGGGGAAAGTAATTTTTCTGAAGGACATCGCGCGCGTGTGGCGGGGGTACCGCGAGCCTGCGGAAAAACTCTATCGCTACAACGGTGAGGCGGCGGTTGCGCTGGGCGTCTCGGGCGTATCGGGCGGGAACATCGTAAAAATCGGCGCGGCCATCGACGAAAAAATCGCGGACGGCGAGAGGTTTCGCCCCCTGGGCGTCGAGCTCCATCAATTCTACCACCAGGGAAAAATCGTCGACGAATCGGTACAGGTCTTCGTCGTCAACGTGGTCGCCGCGCTGGTCATCGTCATCGTCACGCTGCTGATCTTCATGGGGCTGAGGTCGGCCGTCGTGATCGGCGCGATCCTGCTGATGACGATTTTCGCCACCCTGGCGACGATGCACGCCGTCGATATTCCCATGCACCGCATCTCACTCGGCGCGCTCATCATCGCCCTGGGCATGATGGTGGATAATGCGATCGTGGTGACCGAGGGCATTCTCGTCGGCGTCCAGGGCGGCGCGAAGAAACTCGAAATCGCGAACCGCATCGTCAAGCGCGCCGTCTTGCCGCTGCTGGGAGGCACCTTGGTCGGCATCATCGCCTTCGCGCCCATCGGCTTCGCCCCCGGCTCCACCGCCGAGTATACCGGCCATCTGTTCTGGGTGATCCTGATTTCACTCATGTGCAGCTGGGTATTCGCCATCACGCTGACGCCGCTGTTCTGCTTCTGGCTCTTCAGAGAGCCCGCGCAGCCCCCGGGCCGCGGTGAGAGGGGTGAGAGTGGCTTCTTGCGGGCATACAAATGGTTTCTGCGCTTCGCACTCAGAATGCGCATCGTCGTACTCATCGGCACCCTGGGCATATTCCTCGCCTCGGCGTGGGGATTTAAGTTCGTCAAGTCCGGATTTTTCCCCGCATCCACCACGCCGCTGTTCGTCGTGGACTACTGGCTGCCCGAGGGGACGGACATCTCAAGGACCGCACGCGACATCACGGAGCTTGAGAAGTTCGTCGCGGGTCTGGAAGGGGTCAGCGCGGTGCAGGCGTCCATCGGGGCCGGCGCGCCGCGATTCATGCTGGTCTATACCCCCGAGTCCGCGAACCCGGCTTTCGGACAACTGCTGGTGCGCACGTACGACTACAAGATGATCGACGCCCTGATGCCCGAGATTCAAGAACACGTGGAAAACGCCTTTCCCCAAGCCCAGGGGAAGGTGTGGCGCTTCGTGCTGGGGCCCGGCGGCGGGTCGAAAATCGAGGCCGAGTTCAGCGGGCCCGAACCGAAGGCGCTTCGCGCCCTGGCGGACCGGGCCAAGGCCGTCATGGCGGCCGACGGCGGTGCGCTCTCGATAAAGGACAACTGGCGCCAGCCGGTGAGCGTGATCGAACCCGTTTATGCGAAAAGCGCCGGACGGCGCGCGGGCGTCTCCCGCGAGGACCTCGCGCAGGCCCTCCAGAGAAACTTTTCCGGGCGTGTCGTCGGCGTCTACCGCGAGAAGGACGAACTGGTCCCGATCATCTCCCGCGCGCCCGAACACGAGCGCGTGGATATCGACGACATCCGCAACATTCAGGTGCTGAGTTCGGTCACGGGCAGAGCGGTGCCCATCGCCCAGGTGACCGAAGGCTTCCGGACGATATGGCGCGACGGCCTGGTACGGCGCAAGGACCGCGTCTGGCGAATCAAGGCGCAAAGCGACCCCTACCCGAGCGAACTGCCTGCGGATCTCCTCGCGCGCCTTCGTCCGAAGATCGAAGCCATCGACCTGCCCGAGGGCCATCGGCTCGAATGGGGCGGGGAGTACGGCGATTCCAGCGAAGCCAACGAAAACCTGGCCTCGACCATCCCGCTGGGTTTCCTCGCCATGGTACTCGTCGTGTTCATCCTTTTCGGCAGCGTCAGGCAGCCCGTCGTGATCTGGCTGGTCGTGCCGCTCGCCATCATCGGGGTGGTCGTCGGGCTGCTGGCGACGGGCACGCCCATGGAGTTCATGGCGATACTGGGCCTGTTGTCCTTGTCGGGGCTCTTGATCAAGAATGCCATCGTGCTCGTCGATCAGACCGATCTGGAGATCGGCGAGGGCAAGCCGCGTTTCGACGCCGTGGTCGATGCGGCGGCCGGCCGCGTCCGCCCCGTCATGATGGGCGCGCTGACGACCGTGCTGGGGGTGATGCCGTTGTATTTCGATGCGTTCTTCAAGTCGATGTCCGTGGTGCTCGTATTCGGACTCACCTTCGCCACGCTGCTGACGCTGGTGATCGCGCCGGTGCTCTACGCCTTGTTTTCCGAATCCGTCCGACAGAAGTCGAGGGAGCCGTGAGCGATGCGGAATAAAAGGCCGCTCCTGCCCGTTCAGGTGTTGTCGGTATGTGTTCTGGTCGCGTTGACCGGCTGCGGCCGCGCCAAGGTCCGCGACGACCGGGCCGTCAAGGCCAAAATCGCGCGCGAAACCACGTTCACGCCGCAAACCTGGGCGACGAGCGTGGACGAAACGCAGCTCAGAAGCGCGAGGCGGGTCGGTTGGCTGAAATCCTTCGGGGACGCCCGGCTGAACGAACTCGTCGCGCAGACCCTGGCGAACAACCGCGACCTCATGGCCGCATCGGCGAACGTGGAGCGCGCCCGGGCGTTGGCCGTTCAGGCCGGCGCGCAACTGAAGCCCCAGGTGAAACTGGCCTTCGCCGGTTCGCGCGCCGGCGCGCTCGAGAGCGCCGCGCCCGAGACCTCGAACCTCTCGCTCTCGGTCCAATTGAACTGGGAAGTCGACCTGTGGGGGCGCATCGGCGCGGGGCGGCGCGCCGCCGTCGCAAGCGCCGAAGCCGCGGCCGCCGACTACAAATACGCGCAGCACTCCCTGGCGGCGGCGACGGCTAAAGCCTACTTCATCTCCATCGAGGCGGGGCGGCAAACGGCCATATTGAGGGAAATCCTCGCATCGCTCAAAGAAACCGTCCGCATCATCAATGTGCAATACGAGAACGGCCTCGCTACCGCCCAGGATGTCGCGCTGGCGAAATCCGATTTGGCGTCCACCCGCGAACAACTGATCGCGCTGGAAGCGTCAGAGAGAGAGGCCCTGCGGGCATTGGAAGTGCTGCTGGGACGCTACCCGAAAGGCGATATCGCCGTACGCGCGGCGCTCCCGCCGCTGCCGCCCATGCCGCCGCCGGGCGTACCCTCGGACATACTGGAGCGGCGGCCGGACCTCATTGCGGGCGAACGCCGCGTCGCCGCCGCCTTCAACGCCCTCAAACAGGCGAAGGCCGCGCGCCTGCCGCAGTTGAGTCTGACCGGCAACATCGGCGGCACCTCCAACGCCCTGTCGAACATCGTCGATCCGGCCAACATCGCCTGGCGGCTCGTGGGAAACCTGCTGGCCCCCATCTTCGACGGCGGCGTGAGAAGAGCGCAGGTGGAAATCGCCACGGCGGAGCAAAAACAGGCCCTGGCGGCGTACGCCCAAACCGCGCTGGGCGCGTTCAGCGAGGTGGAAACCAACCTCGACCTCGCCGGCACGCTCGCCCGGCGCGAGGAGGCGCTCGGCGTCGCGTTGAGCGAAGCGGAAAAAGCGCATCGAATCGCGCAACTCCGATACAAGGAAGGCGAAATCGCCCTGATCGACCTGCTGGCCATCCAACAGCGCGTGCTCTCAGCGAAGAGCAACAAGCTCTCCATCCGGCGCCTCGCGCTGGAGCAGCGCGTCAACCTCTTTCTCGCCCTGGGCGGCGACTGGCAGATTTGAAATATGCAAGTCCGTCGCCCATTCAGGCTTCTTGAAATCACGCATTTTAAGAAAGAACATCGGAAATTGTAATCCGCTCGTTTATGGGCGGCGGGGATTTTCAGTGACAGTTATATCCCTGTAGTTTGTTGACACTATGCGAGGAGTTGGTTTGTAGAAGCTTCCTTTGAAATCGGCCTTCCATAAAATGTAATCAAATCGAAAGCGGATAAATTACAACTCAAGCCAATAGACACGCGTTTACGTCGGGCAAAGGTTCTCTCTTGTAGTGATGGGGATTAGCAAAGCATCGGAGCAAAACGAATACGCTGGGACGGCATTGACCGCGCGGTGGGCGGATTGAGACTCTAAGATGCCAAGGCGGGTACTCACATGGTTTCGCTGACGGCGCCCGTGCTCAGGGTGTTGCAAGAGGTTCCCCGCTCGCGGGACGACCCCCACATGTTCCTCGGCCAAAACGGAAAGGACGCGCCCGTTGAACGTCCACTAGTACTGGGGGCCGTGAGGGACTTGGGGGGCCTGGAGAATTTGGAGACTTGACGACTTGAGGCACTCCTACGCGTCGAGGGCGCTGGCGCTCGGCGAGGCGCTGCCCGTGATCGGGAAACTCCTGGGCCACAGCGGGATGGAGACGACGGCGCGCTACGCGCACCTCGCGCGTAACTCGGAGCAGGAGGCCGCGGAGCGGGTCGCCGGGAGCATCGCGGACGACGTCATGGGAGAAGACTGGAGTCGGGCTTCCGGTTCCGAATGCGCCCCGTAGCGGGCTTCATTCGCCGAGGGGCGAGCCGGCAGGCCGGTGCTTCCGTCCTTTCAGCAGCACGCTTCACTCAAGGTGTTTGAACAAAAGCGCGAGAGACACGATCCCTCCCGGCCTGCCTTGATGCAACCCGCCCTCCCGTCATGCTCCGCCCTGGCGAATTCGCGCCCTCATCTTCGGGAAATCCCGCTCCGCGGTGCCCGGCGACATGGTGCGCTCGCGTTGTATCCCTCGGCTCTTTCCGGGTTTGCCCCGGCCGGGTCCGGCTCATACACTGTGAATCTTCACAAACCATTCAGATATCGTGACACGTCACTCCCGTACCATGCCGATTCCCGTCAACACTTCCCGCAAAGTCAGGTAGCCGTTGCGCACCACCGCGCGACGACTTCGCGCGTCTCGCTTGGGAGAATCCTCTTCCAGAAAGGCTCTCAACTCCGACTCCACGGCCCGGCGGATGATTCGCTGCGTGCCCTCGCCGAATACCCCGAGCGCACGCGGGACTCGATATTGTCCGCATTCCTGACCTGCGTCATTTGCTCGCGAGCCGGGCGCTCACGCTGGGCGAGTCCCTGCCCGCTATCGGGAAGCTGCTCGGCCACATAGGGGTCGAGACCACGGCGCGCTACGCGTATCCCGCGCGTGATTCGGCGAGAGAGGCCGCCCTCCTCGTATCGGAGATCATCGTGGCCGACATTCTGAGAGGGAATCCAGGGGCGTCCTCCTCCTGAACACACCGTGCCCGTAGCGGCGGGACACCGGCCTGCACAAGCTTTCCCTACCCGGTGCTGGACGACCCCGAAGAGCGGTCGCCACCCGACTGCCTCTTCAGCCGGCAAAGCGCCGCACGAATGAGGAGCTTGAATATATCCGGCGGGAGATCGCCGCCGCCATGGCATGATCGTGTTGCACGGCCTGATCCGCACATCTGACGGCGAGGCCCTATTCGTCGAATTGGTAGTCGACTTGGTCGAAGCGGTCCCGCGCGAACGAGAATACCAGGATGAGAGGTTCCTCTCCAGTGCAGTGCAACGCGTGTCTCGCATTGGGCGGAATATAGGCGGCGCATCCGGGCCCGACATCTGCCGCACGGGCATCGATTTCCAAGCGCCCGCGCCCCTGCACGATGTAGTAGGTCTCTTCCGGCCCGTGGTGATGCAGCAAGAGCCGCTCGCCCGGCGGAATCTCCGCGATTCCGGTGACGAGTCCGGCGCTTCCCGTGCGTTCGCCCGCGGTCAGGAGTTTCCAGCGGATGGCGCTGCTTGCGGCGACATCGGCATCTTCCCATCCTTCCCAGGGTAAATCCGCTTGATCGATGATGACGGGCCGCGTCTGTGTTCTCATCGTTATTCGCCCTTTCTTCGGCGTCGGGCTAACGGCGGCGGGAAGTTTTGCAGAACCCGAAGCGGCCGCTGCAAAGACGTCCTTCGCGCATTTGACATCCCGCCCCAGGCAGTACCGCAGCGTAGGCGGACGAAACAAATGTGAGTCGAGATGATAAAGATTGCAACTGATTTTTTTGGAAATCCCCTGATTTTCCAGGCAGTTTGTGATTATTTTATCTCGTTTTGCATATTTTCTCTCCACAGCCATTGTCACCGGCCGGGAGGGGGCGAGGCCGATGTCAAGGTTTTCGGTTCCCAGGGGACTTGCGAACCCGCTAACCACAAACTCCTCCGGCTCCCCTCTCGTGTCATTACGCCGGGAAAAGAAAAGATGCCAAGAGTCAGAGAAGATTTGCCCCGGGTACTCTAAAAATAGTAAACTTCAGGCAGCATCAACTGATTGCAGGGAAATTCCCTTGGTACGAAAGAACATCGTTCCACGCATTGTATTTTCATTTGTTGCCCTTTCCGCCCTTTTGACCTGCTACGAGGGAGTGAACAATCAGAAACCTAACAAATCGTTTCGGTTTGGCGCTTCTTGGATGCGTAACGGCCTTGGCGTTGTTCGCAGCACCTGCCGCCGGGGGAGAGATAGACGATCTCAAGGCGCAGATCAAGGCTCTCATGGAGCGGCTCGAAGCTCTCGAAGCCCGGGAGAAGAAGATGAAGGCCGATATGATGGCCGCCCAGGAAGCCGCCCAGAAAAAGGCCGTGGCTACCGGTGATTTTCCGGGCTCCTGGAAGATGCCGGGATCGAACACTTCCGTCTCGTTCAGTGGCTACGTCAAGCTCGACGCCATCTACGATTTCGATCAGGATATGGGTGATTCCTTTTTCGGCTATGACTGGGGAGGCGGCGCGAGCGGCATTCTCTTGGAGGGCGATGACAGTGGTCAGCGCAAGGCCTCCTTGCACGCCCGGCAGACGCGCCTTCGCTTCGACAGCCTGACGCCGACGAAAATGGGGAACCTCAAAACCAGAATCGAAACCGATTTCTACGGTGGCGGCAACGCCCTGCGCCTGCGTCACGCCTACGGCACTTTGGGCGGGGTGCTGGCGGGCCAGACCTGGACGACGTTGATGGACGAGAACACCTACGCCGATACGATCGATTTCGAAGGTCCTGTGGGCGTGGTCGCAACCCGCCGGCCACAAGTCCGCTACTCCCAGGCCATGGGAAAGGACCTCACGATGCAGGTGGCGCTCGAGGATCCCAGCGCACCGACTATCCTGAAGGACGGCGGAAAAACGTCCTCCCAGGAGCGGATTCCAAACCTTGTAGCGGCTCTGCGAATGAAAACGGGTTGGGGCGCAATTAACGTGTCGGGTCTGTTGGGGCAGGTTCTCTACGAAGACGGCGCGCTGGAAGAAAGCGTCACAATGAGTGCTCTCCACCTCGGCGCGAACATCGGCCTGGGCAAGGACACCCGCCTGTGGGGCACGTTCAACGTCGGCCAGGGCGGATTGGATCAATCCATGCTGGGAGCGTCCGCCGCCGCTGTCTTGAGCGCAAACAACGAGCTGGAAGCGCTGGATTCCATGGGTGGTTTCGTGGGGATCACGCATAACTGGACCAGCGCGGTGAGCTCGGGCTTGTATTACGGCTGGGTGGAGAATGATTTCGAGGATGCCGCCCAAGCGGCGTATCCGGCCCTCAGCCAGTCGCTCCAGACGCTGCACGCCACCATCTGGTGGTCACCCGCGCCCAAGACGAGGATTGGTGCGGAGATCATCCAGGGATGGCGCGAGACGAACGGCGGCGAGGAGGGCGACGCGACGCGCCTCCAGGTAGGACTTCAATACAGCTTCTAGGATTTCATTACGGAGGGCTGTAGGGCCGCTCGGGCCAGGAGAGCCGCGTCGTTCGGCGCGTCGGCGCCAACCGGCAAAAAGGTTGCTCCCAGTTGCGAGTTCCTTCCGGTTTCCGCATCGCCTTCATCATGGCGAAAAACAGCCTCTCGTCAGCAAGGTTCGCAGCGCCCTCTCGTTCGTTCATCTGGCGCGAACGACGCCGATTTGAGCCGTCACCCCGACCTTTTTCGCTACGTCGGCCGGAAGCCACTTCCTCCTAGACCCCGTTCGTGTTCAGGAAATGGATCGACGGGGCCGTTCGCGAACGTTGGTCGCTCTCAAGCGGCCCCTGAAAATTTTTATTGAATACCGGCATTCCGATGATTGCCGGAATTACGAGACAAACCAATCAGGGAAATGGGTGCCAATACAGGGAGCGTTTATATGTGGCTCGTCAGCGAAACCGCTTCTGTTTTTTTACTGCCATGATCGGTCAGACCGCGCAGGAGGGCCGTTCGAGAGAGCACGCCGACCACTGCGCCCGTCTCGTCCACCACGCGCAGCGGGGATTCGTTCATCATGGACACGGGCAGCGCGTCCTGCAGCACGGCGTCGCGCGATATGGTCGGGCCGGTCGCCGCCGCATCGGGCGGCCACATGACGTCACCCGTCTTCAGGATGCGCCCGCGCTTCACTTCGCGCACGAACTCACGCACATAGTCAGTGGCCGGACGGAGCAGAATCTCGTTGGGCTTGCCCGTCTGGTCGATCACGCCGTCTTTCAGAATGGCGATATGATCGCCCAGATGGAGCGCCTCGTCGAGATCGTGGGTGATGAACACGATGGTCTTCTTGAGGTCGCGCTGAAGGGTGATGAGATGTTCCTGCATCTGCTTGCGTATCAACGGGTCCAGGGCGCTGAAGGGCTCGTCCATGAGCAGAATCTCGGGGTCCGTGCACAGGGCGCGCGCCAGGCCCACGCGCTGCTGCATGCCGCCCGAGAGCTGGGCCGGATAGGCGTTCTCGTAACCGCTGAGCTCCACGTCCTCAATCCACCGCATCGCGCGCCTGCGCCGCTCGGCGTGCTCGGTCCCCTGGACTTCCAGGCCGTAGCCCACGTTCTCCAGTACCGTCATGTGCGGGAAGAGCGCGAAGCGCTGAAAGACCATGCTCACGGCGCTTCGGCGGAACGCGAGCAACTCCTCGGGCGAGAGTTCGAGCACGTCCCGCCCGTCGACGAGGATCCGGCCCGTCGTCGGGTCGATCAGCCGGTTGATGTGGCGGATCAGAGTCGACTTTCCCGAACCCGAAAGGCCCATGACCACGAATGTTTCGCCCCGCTCGATGGAGAGGCTCACGTCCTTTAAGCCCAGCGTGCAGCCGGTCTCGACCAGCACGTCGTTCTTCTCGACGCCCGTCTGGGCCAGGTCGAGCGCCGCCTCCAGCGCGCGTCCCGTTCCGAATATCTTGTAGACGTTTCGCACCTCGATCAGCGCCATCGGCTCAGACCCTCCCGCTCGTGCGGATGAAGCGCCCGCCGTAGGCCTGGGTGACGCGGTCCATCACGATGGCGAGCAGCACGATGGCCACGCCGGCCTCGAGCGCGCGCCCGACGTTGAGCTGCTGGAGGCCGATGAGCACCTCGGTGCCGAGCCCCCGGGTTCCGATCATCGAGGCGATCACCACCATCGCGAGCGCCATCATCGTGGTCTGGTTGACTCCCTGCATGATGTTGGGCAGCGCCATCGGTATCTGCACGCGAAGGAGCTTCTGCCTCCGGCTCGCGCCCATGGCGTCGGATGCTTCGACGATGTCCTCATCCACCAGGCGGATCCCCAGGTCGGTCAGGCGGACCACCGGCGGGATGGCGTAGATCACCGTGGCGAAGACGGCGGGCACCGCGCCGAGGCCGAAGAGCATGATCGCCGGAATGAGATAGACGAAGCTCGGCATCGTCTGCATCAGGTCGAGCGCGGGCAGCACCATGTCGCGCATCCGGTCGTTTCTCGATATCGCGATGCCGATCGGAACGCCCAGGCCGATGCAGATCAGGGTCGAAACCAGCATGACCGAAAGGGTCATCATCGACAAATCCCACAGCCTGGGATCGGTGAGGCCGATGAAGAACATACAGGCGGCCACCAGCGCGGTCAGGCCCCATTTGCGCCCGCTGGAGAAGAAGGTGAGCGCGCACACGCCCAAGAATACGACGAGCCAGGGGAGGTCGCGCAGGAAACGCTCGAGGCCGACCAGCAGAACGAGAATGGCGTCCGAGGCGGTCTCGAAGATGATCCCGTACTCGTAGACCAGCCATTCGACGAAATCGTTGGTCCACTTGTTCAGCGGCAGGTTCAGGCCCTTGGGCCATTCGACCGCCCAGTCGGGGAATAGTCCGCGGAAGAACTTCATCATCGGCGGACCTCCCCGGGACCAGGCGCCGCTTCACGAGAAAAAAACATCGCGCGGGCGCAACTCAAGCCGATTCGAGCGCCGCCTCGACCTTTTTCGCTACGTCGGCCGGAACCCACTTCTTCCAGACCTTGTTGGTCTTCAGGAAATGGATCGCGGTGGCTTTGGCGTCGCCGCCGGCTTTGCTCTCGAGATAGGCCAGCATCTTCGAGACTTCTTTGGATGGCAGCGTGTATTTCTCGATGAAGGCGACGATCTTCGGATGCTTGGCCGCGAACTTCGTGGTGACCGACTTCGGCAGCTCCGCCGTCCGGTAGGCGGTCGCCTTCTTGGGGTTGCCCAAGGCCTCCATTCCGCCCTTCTTGAGCGCGTCCATGTGTTTCACCACCACGTTCCAGTCGGCCTCGTTCCATTTGGGCTCTTCGAGCTGCACGAGGTCGAGCTGTCCCAGGAGCGGCGTCGGCGCCCAGTAATAGGCGAGCACCGGCTTTTTCTTGAGATACGCGCCCTTGATGGCCGCCGCGAGCGCGCCGCCGGAGCCGGGCCGGAAGTTGGTGAAATGCTCCTCCAGCCCGTAGGCGCGCAGCTTCACCGTGTTGATGACCTCGCACGACCAGCCGGGGATGCAGTTCACGAACCGGCCCTTGGAGGGCTCTTCGGGGTCCTTGAAGAGATGCTTGTACTTGGGCAGGTCGAAGACAGACTTGAGGCCGGGATTCGCCTTCTGAACGAAGCGCGGGATGAACCAGCCCTGTATGCTGTCGGGCGTGTTGACTCCCACCTGCTTGACCTTGCCGCTCTTCATGGCGGGGTCGTACTGCGCCTTCACGTTGTCGTACCAAAGTTCCATGATAATGTCGTTCTTGCCTTCGTAGTGGGCCGTCATGATCGGCAGCGTGCCGCCGTAGATGAGCCGCACCCGGCAGCCGTAGCCGTGCTCCAGGATGAAGGCGGCCACCTGATCGTGAAAGTTCGCGCTGTCCCAGTTCAGGTCGCCGATGCGGACGCTGCAGGCGGCATCCGCCCGGCTCGGCAGGGATACGAGCGCCGCAGTTCCTATGGCGATGGTCAAAACGAAGATAAGAAGAACTCTGGATTTCATGGTTGGCCCCCTGTTCTCGTTGTGTGTGTCGGTCGATTCGGAATAAGTGTCGGTGTTTCCCCGCAAGGCCACATTGGGCTTGCATGAAGATTGATTGTGTAGCGGCCTCGCTCCGCCGTGTCCTGTTCCGAGCATTCTGAAAGGATAATACAGGGTGTCGGGAAATCGCAACCCGCCCGCCTTCGTTCCAAAGCAACATGGTCTACTCCTTGTTCGTGCTCCGGAGAATAATGCGAACGACCGACAAAGGTTTCATCGTCACGTGAATGCGGGGTACCAGCGAGGTCCGGAGGGGAACTGCCGTGACGTTTCGAAATCCATCCGACGCCAAAAAACAAAAACCGATACGGATGTGAACCTGTTTCCTGGAGAACCCCCTGCAGCGCGGCAAGCCATATCACTTGCCTCTGGTGTGAAGTTTCCGGGAGGGCGCGTCCATACCATCGGAAACGTGTCGGCTATCGTTTTTCATACGGGTTACAACGCCGGACAACGGGCGAAACCCGCCGACATAAGTCCAGCGGGATACGAATGACGACGCCGCCCATCACGTCGCCGACCGTGGCATCGGCGCGGGGAGAGTCCTTGTGGCTGTTGTGGCAATTCACGCAGGCTTCGGCCACGGCATAGTCGGGGTAGACGGCGGTGAAGTAGCGTCGGCCGCCGAGTTTCTCCTCACCGTAGTAATTCTTTCCCGGATTATTTTCGACATATTCGAGGCCTTTCCTCTCCATATTCGTTCCCGGGCCGTTTTTCTTGTTGATCGGATGTAACGAGAGTAGCGAATACGAGAAGTCCTCGGTCTTGTCGGTAACTAATTCCGCGCCGAAACGGAACATCTGCGCCGGCAGAGGCAATGCCGAATCGTCTTCGAAATGCTCCGATGCGGTGATGATCTTCTTGTCTCTCGTAAGACGCTGGACCACCTTGCGCGTATACACCGCCCGATCCGAGGACACTACGAGATGCAGCATATCGGCTACCCGGCGGTGCGGTATCCCCTCGGCCGCAACACCCGCCGCCATTAAAATCGCCGCGCCGAGTGCGAGTCCGACCAGCTTGCGTGTGCCTAGACGCATGGCAATCTGATCCTCCCTGTTTGTCTTCCCGGATTTTGAACGATGCGTGGCAGTTGGTCAACGTCCTTTGTTCCACCCAGTTGCCGCTGCGCGCCGCTTAGCCCATTCGATGCTTCTGACATGAACCGCGGGCTTCCCCCTGAAGTTTCGGGCCACGAGCCCCGTGTCCGCAAGCGAGTCGAGCGCAAAACCCAGGCCATGACAATCCAGGCATACGGACCGGATCATCTTCTCGTTCGGTCGCAGATTGTCATTCTGGTTGTGATTGGTCATGATCTTCCCGCGACGTTCGATCTTGACCAGATGACAGGTCGCACAGCTGACGCCACCGCCCGGCGGCGCTTCACCGGCAAGCTCGGCTTGCCACAACCCGTAGTGGGTGCTTTCGAAGTAGGCTCTGGTGTGGGTGTCATCGTGGCAGGATGCGCAAGCTTGGACCGCGGCCCGCTTGATGTCCACCGCATGGGGCCGGTGACACGTTCCGCAATTGAGCGTTCCACTGACGGCGTCGGCCCGCATCGGCAGACGCGACTCGGCGACGGTCATGAAAGCCGGAGGGGCCGGGTCCGCGAACCGGGCCGCGATTCCCTCCGGCAGGATGCCGCCGAGCCCCATCGCTTCGAGCCGGCGGCCCGGGTCGCGGGGAGGCGCGATCAATGGGTGTCCGCGCATGCCGTGCCTTCCCCGTGCAAATGTTCTCGCTTGCATCTTGTGGCAACCTTCGCAAACCCTCATGCGCGGCGCGTCGACCCAGCGGGCCTCTACTTCGGCGCGAGGAGAACCTTGCGCGACATCAGGCGCGTGGCAACCGGCGCAGTTCACCCCCCCTGCCGCGTGACCGGAGCTGGCCCATTGGTTCAACACCGCCTGTTCGGCGAGCGCGCTCTCGGGAGCTATGGCGTCTCTCCTTCTGAGCGCCGTCTTCTCTGGTAGTTGCCGAGTTCGGTAACGCGCACTCAAACTGTGCACCGGTAAGGGCGCAACCCGGGGCTGAGTGGCGTGCCTGACCAGGAAATCCTCATATAGGGCGCGATTGTCATGGTAATTATGACAGCCCCCCGACGCACATGTGTTAAAGGTCAGCCCCGCGTGGCTCGGGCGAACCTTCCGCACGTCCTGATCGCCTTCTGAATGACAAGCCACGCAGAAATCCATCGCGACGGTGACGGCCCCTGCGCGCGTGATCTCGGGACGGTGCTCTATATGGCAGGCTGTACAGCGACGCGCATCGAGTCTTTCCCAGTATGCGGCCATTCTTGGACCGCGAAACTTCTTGCGCGAATGGCTGTCACCGGCGGCCTTCAGTTCTTCTTCGTGGCAGTTCCGGCAAGTCTTGTTAAGCGCCCTTTCCGCCGCAGCCGCATCAGCGAAAACCGGCGCGGCGTGACAGGTCTCGCAGGTCGTCATTATCTGGTGGTGGGCATCGGTGCCTTTGCCGATCACCAGCGTTCCGCGATCACCACCAAAAAACATCCACACCGCCGTGACGGCTACGGCGAGGAGGGTTCCGGTTGTGCATAGAATCCAGAAAATCGCCTTCCGTGACACGCGCAGTTCTCTCAGTACATATAGACGATGAGGATGTGGATGATCAGCAGAGCAGGCAGTGGATATAGCGCGATGACGTGGAGTTTCATCAGAAAGTAGAGCGGTTTCGGGGAAACCCCGATTCTACGGAGCTGAGACGCTCCGTTGATCGAGATTCCGGCCAACGCGCCGGACATCAGCATGGCCAGATAGCAGATCATGAGCGCCGCGTTCATATTCGCGCCTATCCGGAAGCCGGTATGGACGAACAAGACGAGCACGCAGCAGATACCGATCACGAGGTGGGCGAGCCGCCACCAATTGGAGCCGCCCAATCGCGCCGCAGGCCGCCATTTCCTGAGCGCCGCCGCCATGAATCCCGCCCCGCTCAATCCGAGAAGCGCATAGCCGCTCCACTGCTGCCACAGACCGTCGAACCAGAGAAGCTCAAGGAACGTGGGGCCGAACCGGTCCGGTACGGGGACGCGGGGAGACAGCAACGTCGCCGCCGTAGCCAGAGCGCCCATGGCGGAGAGGGCCAGCAGCAACTTTCGGAAACGTGTCGACCGGGCTCGTAGAGCGAGAATGATCGTTCGATCGACATCGGCGATCGCGCCGGCTACCTCACGGCCGATCAAGTCCATTTTGCGAAGCTGCTCGAGCCGGGGGCGGCATCGTTCCATCCAGCCGCCGGGAAAGATATCCGGGAGGATATCGCACGCATCCAACAAAGAGATCAGGGCGATGTCCCGGGGATCGGGGATAGCCTCGGAAATCAGCACATTCTCGATACGCAGACTGACCTCGTTCCGGGCCTTGCCGTCAACCATCAAGCAGCGCCGGGAGCGGGAGGTCCACGGGAATCTTTTCTCCTGGTGTTTCAGGATGCCGCGCTCGACAAGGCCGTTAAGCGTCGACTCCTGTATCGTGAGTGCTTCGTCTTCGGATAAATCCTTGATCCACCTCCGCGTATCCACGGCCTGCTTGCGGTCCGCAATCTTCGCCAGGATACGGTCGAGCATGGAATCGCCGGTCGGCGTGTGGTCGCTGACCACGAGCATTTGCAGGTCGGTGTCGATCCTGTTGGCGAAAGCCAAGTCCATCAGCGCGGCGCCTGCCATGGCGCATTCGTATCGGTCATCCTGCATCGGAACCAACTCGCCGTCTTCATCGGCCGTCAGCAGGAGAAGCTCCTCGACAAAAGTCAACATGACGTTGGCCTGGTTCCAAGATTAACCAAGTATCCGTGATCGACTACAAGGATTGACAGCCTCGCAAAGATTGACATTTTTGCCCTGAATTGAAGTCGTTGCAACATCCCATCATAGCCCTTGAAAAAGACGAAAACAATTGTAACGACACGCTGGAAATGCGTTGACGGGCATCTTGCCGGTTAAGTTGTGATCGTGCGAGAGGCGCAAACTCTTTCTGAACACTCCCCGTACCGCAACGAGTAATGGTCGAGTCGAATGTTCAGGCGGTGATAGCCGGAAAAAGAGGAAATCATCCGTATGAGACACCAGTGCATGGCTAACTGCCGTGAAACACTTCGTAGCTTATTGAAACCTTAGCAGATATTTGCTTTTCTCGTATTTCGCTCAGGATTTGTCTTGTTCAAATGTAACCGAATCCAAAGCGGACAAAAGAATAACCCTGTGTATCCCGGCAACATCACGCTGGGGCAAAGTGATACAGTTTCCCGCTCAGGAGATTGTCCATGGAACAGGTTCACTTCTACGTCGTAACTGCTTGCGCCACGCTGGTCGCCCTCTCGAAGGCCGCGTCTGATTACAGCATTTTTAAGGCATGCGGAAACTCCAGTGACGAGCGGTTCTCTGTGAAGAAACCCCCACATGGAAAATCTTCTGCCGAAAGAGATGTATCCCAATATCCTGCATCTACAGAAACTTGCGCTGCAGGCGTTCTGCTGTCATAAATCAGCAAGTGCAGTCTTGCCACGGATTCTTTGCAAGGTTGAGGGTTTCGTCATGCTCTACGTGACCTGAACGACTATAACGAAAAGAGGAGTTCGCCATGCTAACGGGTTCGATGTGCAGGCTGACGCGGCGCCGCTTCATGGCGGGGATGGGCATGGCGGCTGCGGTCTCTCTTTTGCCGAGCGACGGATTCGCGAGAGAGGAGCCCAGGCTCAACTTCTATAATTGGGACTCCTATGTCGGCAAGACCACCCTTTCGGACTTCAAGGCCAAGACCGGCGTATCGGTGCGAATGGACATTTATTCCGACAATGAGGAGTTGTTCGCAAAACTGAAAGCGGGCAATCCCGGCTACGACGTGATCGCGCCTTCGAACGATTTCGTGGAGCGGATGGTCGCGGCCGATATGCTCACGCCCCTCGACCACGAAGCCATCCCCAATATGGTGAATATCGAGCACGCTTTCCGGGACGCCGCCTTCGATCCCGGTCGCCTACATTCCATCCCCTACATGTGGGGCACGATGGGGATCGGCTACCGCAAGTCGCGTTGCGACGGAACCCCCGACAGTTGGCGCTGGCTGTTCGATTCGGGGCGCTACAGGGGGCGTTGCGCGCTTTTGAGCGAGGCGAGCAGCGTACTGGGAGCGGCCTTCAAGTACATGGGCCATCCACTCAACACGAGCGACCCGAAGGTCGTGAAGGCGGCCGAGAGGATGATTATCGCGCAAAAGCCGCAAATCAAGCAGTTCGCGCCGGACAACGGCCAGGAACTGCTGCTTTCCGGTGAAGTGGACATCGCAATGGAATGGAACGGGGACATCCTTCAGGCGATGGAGAAAGACGACGATATATCCTATGTCGTGCCTCGTGAGGGTTCGAGCCTGTGGGAGGATGCGCTTGCGATACCCCGCGGCGCGCCGCATCCCGAAAACGCGCACGCATTTTTGAACTTCATCCTGGGGGCCGAGGCCGGGGCGGCAATTGCGGCCACGATCCGGTATGCGACGCCAAACGCAGCCGCGAAGGCGCTGCTGCCGGCGAGCTACCTGGAGAACCCGGTAATATACCCGGACGATATGACGCTTTCGAGGTGCGAGCCCGCGCTCTACCTAGGAGAGGAGGTGGCGCGGCTATACGAGGCGACGTGGTCCCGGATACAGGCCGCCTGACAGCGGGCCGGCGAATGTCCGTCTTTACTCGCGGGGCTGCCGGAATGTCCTGAATACAATCACTGAGTGTCCGGGAAAAGGTGAAAGATAGCAATATCTCCCTAAGCTTTATCGATTGCGAACATACAGGGGGTCGACCATGATGTACAGAGTTTTACTCATCGCCTTATTCCTCGCCGTCCTCGGCGGGGCGGTCCTCACCGCGACCGAATTTGCGGAAACCGCTTCCAAGGTCCGCATCGGCGTCGACGCTGGCTATCCACCCTTCAGCCGCATCGACGATGAGGGACGTCTCAAGGGTTTCGACGTCGATATCGCCCTGGCGCTGTGCGCGAGGATGAAAGCCGTGTGCGAGTTCGTTCGCCACGACTGGGAGTACCTGATCCCCGGATTGCGGGCCGGGAAGTTCGACGCCATCGTGTCGAGCATGTCGATCACGGAGAAGCGCCGTCGGCTGGTGGCGTTCACCGAGAGATACTACTCCAACGTCGTTCGCTTCGTGGCGCGCAAGGGCGGGGGTTTCGATCCTTCCGCCCCGGCGGGACGGACAATTGGCGCCTCGCGCGCGACGATCGCTTCTGACTGGTTGGAAGAGAACCTCGCCGGTATCGCGGATATCCGTCTGTTCTCCACTCAGGAGGCGCTCCTCTCGGCGCTCGCAGGTGGCCGGGTGGACGCCGTGTTCGGCGACGGCCTGGGTTTCTGGAACTGGCTCCAGAGCCCGGAGGGCGAGCGCTTCGGGTTCGTGGGTGAAGGGTATCGCCTCGACGAGGGAATCGGGATCGCCGTCCGCAAAGAAGACGAGACGCTGCGCCGCCGCCTGAACCGCGCAATCGAGGGGATTCTCTCAGACGGCGCCTATGAGAGGATCAACGCGCTGTATTTCCCGTTCAGCATCTACTAGTGGCTATCTGGAGAGAAGCGCTGTTGTCCCAAAGCCGGGTCGTGTATATTATCCCCTTGGAACGACATGCCTCTTCTCCCGGGATTCCCTGCTTCACGGTGATTGGCAATTACGCGCTTGATCGCAGGGGCCATTCCCCATTGCAATACACCCCGGGAGGGAGGTACAGGCCCGGAGGGGGTTTGGTGAGTCCTTTCCCAATGAAGAGTGAACTGCCTTGGGGGCTCTCTCCGGGCCACTTCGGAAAGGCGTCATAGACAGACCACGAGATTGCCAGGACATCGAGACGAGGCGTCCGGCGATTTCCGAGGCGTGCAGCGCTACGACGAGCCACCGCCGGCGCAGAACGGCGTCGATATAGCGGTCCAGTTGCACGGGAGCTATCGCCTCCTCATCGCGGGCCGGGCGTGGATTGGCAGTTCAGAGTGCGCCATACCCTGGAGCAGCTTACCACTTGCTCGATTCCGACGCTTTGACGCGGTCGGGCATCCGGTAGCTGATCCCGCCCTCATCGTACACCGAAATCTTGAGAAGCTGCGAAAAATTCTGGGATTTGACGATTTGTTTGCTATGCAGAAAGCGCATGAGGCGTTGTTTCGTCCGGAAACTGTAGAGCGTCAGCATGGTGGACAGGCGGGAGTGCTTCGGATACCCGAACTGGCCTGCGAGTTCCTGCCCTATCAACGCCGTGGAAAGGCGGTAGGCCAGATCCGTCAAATCTTCTTGTTCTTTCGGGTCCGTAACCCCCGCGACCGGCGCGATGGCCTTGATCAGCGCGTTCGACATGGCCACCGAATCGTCACCCGGCGGCGGTTCGCACATGTAGGCGATGTCGTGTTTTCTCTCCGCGTCCGCCCCGTCGGTGTAGAGGATGGTTTCGGGTATCCCCATGAGGTAGCCCGCGTAGCGCCAGACGGCGAGAACGCTCTCTTGTTCCTCGATGCTGAAGCTCGTTCCCACGAGTTTCGAGTATCTGAGCAGTTGCATCGAGAAGATGGCGATGGCCAACCCCAGGTTCGCCGCGCTCAGCGGCGTGCCCCAGATCTCTTGCTCCCAGTCGCCTGATTTCGCCAGCAGTTGCCTGATGCGCGCATGCACGAACCGGACGCGCGTGGAGAGCTTCCAGCCGTCGCCGGTTCTCTGCAGGCCGCCGGGGTAGAATATCTCCATCAACTGGCGGTTGTTCTGCATGAGGCGCCTGGGGGTCGCCGCCACCCGTCCGGTCGTGTTGAAGGACTTGGCGATGAGCGTCGAAAAGCCCTCCACCAGCACCCCCGTCACGAACGCGACGAGCATGAGGTCGACGTTGACGTTGAAACAGCGGACCCCCGGCCTGAAGGCTTCATGATCCAGCCAGGACGGCTCTTTGAAATTCCAGAAGAAATCGCGCAGGGGTTGCGGCGCTTCCTGAAGAACACGGTCATGCCCTTCGATGCCGGCCTCGACGAACGCGTGCAGGTCAGAGACCGGTATGGAGGATATCTCCTCCATGATCGGGTCGAGCTCCGGATCGCCGATGGTGGTGTGTCGGATGTAGAGGTCCGCCAGTTCCTGATCGTGGAGACGGGCCTTTTGCTCGTAGCCTTCAACATAGGCGGATGGAATTTGCATCGCCGTAGGGTCTCCTCGAAAGTTCATTCAGCGGTTCTCGGAATTTCCGGTGAGACGAAGAATGAATCCACCTTGTAGAAAGCATGTCCATTTACCTGTTGAGTCCTGCGAAAACAATGCAGCAAGTAAACTTTTGGAAAAATCGTTCAAAGCCTCTCTGAAATGCCCATCTGCAAGACTTTGTTTCAGTTTCCTTTATGGTTTCTTTGCAATTTCTTGAATATATTATCAAATCCATCCACTGCGCAAGAGACATTTCAGTTGTTCCGAGACGGGTTTTCCGCTTTCCTCGTTCGCGCTGAATTTTCTCGGCAAGATTCACTCACCGCTGCCGTATCCGAATCAGGCTCGAACGTTCCGGCAACTCCTCGTGCAGCCCATACCCGATGAACCACCGGATCTCCAAGTTCACCTGCGTCTCGCGAAGCATGCAGCGGTCGTGCGTGACCCCAGGAAACAGACCCGCCGTCATCAAGCGAACCGCAACTTCCGGGCCGATCCCCGGACGACCATTGTCTGCGCAATAGCAATCCGCCAACTCCGGTCCAATGCACGATTCACGCGGTACAGGACGTGACCCTTCGGAGCCAGCTCTCCAGCAAACCGTCGCCGAAAAATTTCAGCTGCTCACGCTTCTTGCATCCCGGCATCTCTTGTGACATTCACTTCTTGTCGCTGAACATACTTATAGAAAATCACAGGACAGTATCTTTTTAACGCCCCCGTTACGAACGCATGTCAGTTCCGATTTCCTGAAAAAACGGACCGCTCTCACGGACGGTTTCGCACCCGCAAGAGCGGCCCTGGATTACTGAAACTGCTACGCGTCGAAATACTCGCGCGTGACCTTGAAGACCATCGGCGCGAGCAGGAGCAGGCCGATGAGGTTGGGCACCGCCATCAGCCCGTTCAGCGTGTCGGACAGGTTCCAGACAAACGCCACCTTCACGTTCGCGAAGCCGAGCGCCGCCAGCACCCAGAGCCCCCGGTAGACCATGAGGCTGTTCTCGCTGAAGAGATACTGCCAGCACCGCTCGCCGTAGTACGACCAGCCCAGGATGGTGGTGAAGGCGAAGACGGCCAGCGCGACCGTGACGATGTACTTCCCGCCCGCGATGGTGTTCTGGAAACCCGCCGAGGTGAGCACGACGCCCGTCAGGCCCGCGCCGTCGCCACCCTTGAGCATCCACGCGCCCGAGGTGAGGATGACCAGCGCCGTCATCGTGCAGACCACGATGGTGTCGATGAAGGTGCCCAGCATGGCGATGACGCCCTGGCGCACCGGGCTGTTCGTCTGCGCCGCCGCGTGCGCGATGGCTGCGGAGCCCAGCCCCGATTCGTTCGAGAACACGCCGCGCGCGACGCCGAAGCGAACCGCCGCCGCCACCGCCGCGCCCGCGAAACCGCCCGCCGCCGCCGCCGGGGTGAAGGCGTGCTTGAAGATCAAGCCGATGGCCGCGGGGACCGAGGCGATGTTGATGAGGATGATGATGAGCGCGGCGCCCACGTAGAGGGCGATCATCGCGGGCACGAGCTTGCCCGCCACCTCGCCGATCCGCTGAATGCCGCCCAGGACGACGAAGCCCACCAGCGCGGCCACGACGACTCCCGTGATCCAGGTGGGGATCAGGAAGCTGTCCTGAAGTGCGGTCGCCATCGAGTTCACCTGCACGGCGTTGCCGATGCCGAAGGCCGCCACCGCGCCGAACACGGCGAACGCGAGCCCCAGCCACTTGGCGAGTTCGGGCGCGAATTCGCCCACGCCGTTCCTCAAGTAGTACATGGGTCCGCCCACGTACTTGCCCGCCGCGTCCACCTCGCGGTAGGTGACCGCGCAGACGGCCTCGGCGTATTTCGTCGCCATGCCGAAGAGCGCGATGAGCCACATGTAGAAGATGGCCCCCGGACCCCCCAGGGCGATGGCGGTGGCGACGCCGGCGATGTTCCCGGTGCCGACCGTGGCGGAGAGCGCCGTCATCAGCGCGTTGAAGGGCTTGACCTCGCCCTCGCCGACCTCCCCGTCGGTGTCGTAGAGCAGCTGGAAGCCGTAGCCCACCTTGCGCCAGGGCATGAAGACCATCCCCAGCGTGAGCAGCACGCCCGTCACGCCCAGCATGCCGAGCATCGGCGGCCCCCAGGCGAAGGCGTTCACGGAACTGATCATCGAATTCAGCCAATCCATCGCATCTACCCCCCTTTCCCGTACCAAGACGCAGGCGGCATGATGGGTCCTCATGGCCCGGGCGGCGGACGCCATCCCGTAATAGAAAAATACCCTACGACATTCCGGTGGGCAATGTCACTTGGCCATCATATCCCTAAGTACGCCGCCGGGCCTGAACAGGCCGATGCGGCGGCAGAACTCACTCGAGAGCGCATGGTTATCGGAATAAAGCCTGCGAGCCGTCACGCCCGGATTGGCAGTTCCCCGGCAGGAGTCACGAAAGCTGTATAGACGCCAAAGGACCATGAATTGTGCTTGCAGATTCGTTTGCACTCCAATATCTATACAGTCTCGCGCTGACGGATCTGCCAGGAGTCGGCACTTACGAATAAGGAGCAGACCGGATTTTGAATCACACGAGGAATTCATTAGGTGCTGCTGTATTGGTGTTCGTTCTGGCCGCTTGCGGAGGAGGTGGAAAATCAGCCGTCATGGACGTTCCGCCGGCCTTCGTCCCCGACCAGAGGGTCCGCGTGGTGGACGGCGACACCATCGATATCGACGGGCAGCGTTATCGGCTGTCAGGATTCGATGCCCCCGAGAGACATCAAAAATGCCGCGACTCGGGTGATGATGAATGGGCCTGCGGGCAGGCGGCAACCGAAGAACTCGAACGCCTTGCCGCTACGGGCGCGTTGACTTGCAGCGGCTCCAGAACAGACAGATACGGTCGCATCGTGGGTTCATGCTCCGCCGGTGGAAAGGATGCAGGGGCCGCTCTCGTAATGGCCGGCCTTGCCGTGAACGAACCCCGCTACAGCCCGAACTACGCCGCCGAGGAAAAAGAAGCGAGAAAACAGGGGCGAGGCATGCATGCCGGCCGTTACCTCGCGCCATGGGACTGGCGCAGCGGCCATCGCCTTGGCGATGCCGCACCCGGCATCCTTGTAGCGGGTAATACGGATATCAACCCTGATCTCCTGGTTCCATCAGAAGAACCGGCAGGAGAGATTGACCTGCCCGCCCTCGATGTCCTCCCGAATGCAAATGTCCATGGGGCGTGGGTGGGCAGGACATCTTTCTATGTGTTGACTGGAGACGATACGGTGGCAGGCGTTTCGTGGGCGCCTCACTTCCCCGGGACGAACCCGAAGCAACTTGACGGCGGTGCGCGATGGTCCGGACGCATGGTGGGGAAAGACATGCTTAGCGGCAAGGTCGTGACCGGAAGCGCGGTGATCGAACTCGATGGTTTTTCTGCTTCAAAGGTGGATGTGTCGTTTACGCGGATCCGGGGCTCGGATGTAGTCCTGAAAGATATGACATGGGAAGACGTAGCGGTTATCGATGGCGCCTTCATATCGGATAACAGGAGTCTCGAAGGACGATTCTACGGGGACCGCCATCAAGAAGCAGGCGGAGTGTTCGAACGGCAATCGATCATCGGCGCTTTCGGTGTACGCAGGGACTGAAACAGATTTCTGATGGTTTCGATTACTGGCATGGTTTTCAGGTTCCAGGTTTTCTCATAAAAGACTTCCCCGGAATATGTACGGGGTACACGCTGCGGGAGACTGCGATTGAGACCGCCGGTTATTTGGGTTCGATACCCACTGCCACGGCATTGGCCATCCGCAGGCGGCGCGGCGGTGTCATCATCTGCCCTTTTTGAGGATGTCAATGAGCAGAGACGCTCGCGCTCGGCTGATGCCGGCCATGTTGGGTTATCCACGCCGGCCTCAAGGCACAGCCGCCTGATGTCAGCTTATTGCTTGTGCGTAATCGAGTCGTTTGCATGCCTCGCAAGATTCTCTTTCGCCCATGCCTTCGCCCGAGCAGGTATGCGCAAAGCACAAGAAACGCTATCCCTGGATCCATATTTGCTCCTGTAGAAACCCGAGGCCTGCCCGGTGAGGGCGGTTCCCGGTGAAAGCGGCAAAGGGCGCTTCGCACGTCTTATATCACTCACCTTGAGCCAGGGTGGAGAAACCACTCGCCTCCTCGATAATGTCGTCCCCGGAAACCCCGGCGCTCTCGTCCGCTCCGGAGGAGGCTTCATCGATAGCGGCCAGGAAGGGTTCCGCGAAAGCTTCCAGCTTGGCCGCCCCGACGCCGCCGATTTCCGCGAACTGAGCCTTGGTGCGCGGACGGCGTCGCGCCATTTCGATCAGCGTGCGGTCGTGAAACACGATATAGGCGGGCACGCCGCGCTCCCTGGCGATTTCGAGCCTGAGCGCTTTCAGGACGTCCAGCAGCGTCGTTTCGCGCTCGCTGAGATGCGGCTCCGCCTCCCCGCCGCCGCGCGCCCGCGTCCTTGAGGCCTGCGGCGCGGCCACCGTATCCATCCGGTAGATGAATTCGCCCTCGCCGCGTTCCAGCATGCGGCCCTTCTCCGTGATCCCGATCCCGCCATAGCCCCCGATGTCCAGCCACAGGAACCCGGCCGCGATCATCTGGCGGATCAGGGAGCGCCACTCGTTCGCGCTGCGATCCGCACCGGTTCCAAAGGCGGGCAGCGAATCATGCCCGAAACGCGCGATCTTCTCCGATTCCCTTCCGCGAAGAATCTCGATCAGATGCGCCGCGCCGAATCGCTCCCCAGAGCGGCTGGCCGCCGAGAGTATCTTGAGCGCCTCATCCGTGCCCTCGATGAGATCGGGCGGCGAGAGACAGACGTCGCAGTTGCCGCAAGGCTCGACACTCTCTCCGAAGTAATCGAGCAGCGCCACCCGCCTGCAGGCCGGCGCCTCGCAATAGCCGAGGAGCGCGTCGAGCCGCTTGTGCTCCCGACGCCTGCGCTGCGGGCCTGCGTCTTCCTCCTCGATGAACTGACGGCGCATCCGGATGTCACCCAGCCCGTAGAGCATGTGCGCCTCGGCGGGGCGGCCGTCTCTTCCGGCGCGGCCGATCTCCTGGTAATAGGCCTCCATGCTGCCCGGAAGGTCGGTATGGAAGACGTAACGCACGTCCGCCTTGTCGACTCCCATCCCGAATGCGATGGTCGCCACGATGACGACGCCTGGCTCCGTCATGAAGACGTTCTGGTGGTGTTCCCGCTCCCGGGCTTCCATCCCGGCGTGATAGGGCAATGCGCGTACACCCTCGGCCGCGAGCATGGCGGCAGCCTCTTCCGTCTTCTTGCGCGAGAGGCAGTAGACGATGCCGCTCCGGCCCTCACGGTGTGCGATGAAACTTATAAGTTGGCGCTTCCAGTTCTGTTTCATCTCCACGGCGAGAGAGATGTTGGGTCGGTCGAAGCCGAGCACGAACTGCCGGACGCGGCCGCCGAACAGCCGCTCGACGATGTCTTCACGGGTCACCGCATCGGCGGTCGCAGTCAGCGCTGCGAGCGGTATCCCCGGAAAGATTTGCCGCAACCGGCAGAGGTCGGCGTATTCCGGCCGGAAGGCCGGCCCCCACTGCGAGATGCAGTGGGCCTCGTCGACGGCGAACAGTTTCACGGGCAAGCGCTCGAGCGCCGCGAGCATGCGCTCGGTCATCAGCCGCTCGGGCGCCATGTAGAGAAGACGGGTGCGGCCCTCGGCCGCGCGCTTCCAGGCGGCCACGTTCTCCGCCCGGCCGTTGCCGGAATTGATGCACTCCGCCTCGACGCCCGCGAGCCTGAGCGCCGCCACCTGATCCTGCATCAGCGCCACCAGCGGTGATACGACGACCGTCAGCCCGCCCGTGAGGAGCGCCGGTATCTGGAAGCACAGCGACTTGCCCGAACCCGTCGGCATCACGGCGAGCGCGTTGCGCCCCGAGAGCAGCGTTTCGATCACGTCCTCCTGGCCCGGCCGGAACTCACTGAAGCCGAACGTCCCGGCCAGCACCCCTCGCGCGGCGCTCATCGGCCCGCTCACCAGAAGATTACCTGTGGTATTGCAGAGGAGAACCGGGCTGCCTGATGCGGCCCATCGTTCCCGGCGCCCGGGTGCTGAAAGTGATTTTCACGGGAGGAGCAGGGAAAAAGCATAAAAAGATTCACTCGGGTTCAACTCGTTCATTCGGGCGGGCGCAATGAATATACGCATCCGGTGAAGAGAGGGCAATGGTGAATACAGAGTCTCCCGGCGGTATTCCTCACACCCTGCGCACGACCCGGAGCACCTTGCCGTTTACCCGTGCCGCGGGAATAACAATAGCGTAGGCGCCAGAGGGAGTTATCGGTATATCGCGACGTATTCGTTTCGGGCTGATACATTCCTGATACACATCAACCCAAGACCGCTTCTTGGCCTTCCTGGCGACGGAGTGTGGGCGTAATCAGTTCGCGTTGGGCGAATTGCCGTCATCAGGTTTGAGCGTAGCGGGCGTAAGCGCATCGAAGATACCCGTAAAGCGTCCGCTCGAGCCGTCCGCCTCGGCAAAGTGCACGTCGCTCGAGCCGACCACGCGGCGGGGGTGGCCGCCGGCGTCGGGCACATTCGAGAACTGGCCGCGCCACGTCCCGGCGGCTTGCGTGATTTCGCGGTCGGGATGGTTGACGGTGATCCCGGTATCCTCGAATGCGCCCTTCTCGTCGAACGACGCCGAAAAACGCAGGTCGTAGTCGGCCGGCAACGCCGCGGGATCCGGGCCCTGCCAGGGCACGGCCGGATAGAGGTGGCGGCCGGGCGCGGTTTCGGTCGCTCCGGCGCACCCCATGCAGCCGGTGATGCGCCTGCCGGCGAAGTCCGCGGTCAACTCCATGGTCCCTGCGAATTCGGTGTACTCCGACGTCCCTGCCAAATCACCCCAGTCGCGTCCGTAGTTGTAGGTGTACAGGCCGCCCGCCCCGCCCAAGTAGGTGGCTGTGCCGGAGAGCGGAAGCTCGGGCGGGTTGGCGGGGTCGAGCTCGGGGCCGTCGATGAAGACGCCGCGCGTGGCGGATTCGAAAGCACGAATGGGCGCGCCGGGGGGATAGACGAGCCACCAACCGGCCGCGAGGTAGTCGGAAGGGTCCTCGGCGTTCCAGGAGACGACGGTGTAGAGCAGAATCCTGCCGTCGTAGTGGTTCTCCGCCAGAAGCCATTCGCGGCTGGAATGACCGGGTTGCAAGGGTCGGGGAAGGTAACGCCCCCATGAGGCGTCCCGGTCCCGGACGGTATCGAGGGTGTGCGTACGGCCGTCGTGGTAGCGCACGTCGACGCTCAGGATGCCGTCGACGAAGGTCGTCCGCGTACGGAACGGCTGGGGTTCGGGCGTGAGCGTGGGCGTCGGCAGGGGAGGGGGAGGTACAGAAGAACTGCCGCCGCCGAAACAGCCAGCCGCCAGCAAAACAATGAACAGGGCCATCAGTTTCAGGGGTTTCATATGCATGGTTTCCTTTGTGGAATATATACTGTTGACCGAAACAGACCGTTCGGTACTCTTCCCTGGCCGTCCAGGGAGGAGAAGCGCCGGGGCCGGCCGCGTGAAATCCGTTGGACCCCAGTATACACCATCGTCGTCGTCGAACTGATGAAATGTTGAGCTCGACATTTCATCAGTAATGGCAAGTGGGTAGTTATATTGAGTCGAAGCGTCACCGCCCGAAGAAGTATTTCACACCGAACATCACGGACCAGTGGTTCATATTGCCGACCGTAGTGAAATTGGAAACGTCGGGGACCGGATGGAAATCGTAGCCGCCTTCTACGTCTTCCATGTCGCCCACCACGGAGTAGGTGAGCTTCAAGCCCACGAGCGTCTTTTCGCTTGCGCGGTAGTCGAAGCCGGCGTGGAGGTGTGCGGAATAGACGGAGTCCGAGAGGTCCACGTGCTGGCGGCTGTTGTACTGTTCGGGCATATCGCAATCAGACGCCGGGTTCCTGCACGAAAACCGTGACTCATAATACAACCCCGATAGCTTCAAAAAAGAGACGCCCGCGCCTGCGCCCAGGTAGGGCGTGAAGCGGCTGCCCGCGATCGAGAAATCGTAATAGGCGTTCAGCGAGAGGGTGCGCGTCGTCAAGTCGTCGATACGGGCGTCGGAGTCGCTTTGATAGTTGCTCATCGGGCGGGGCGTGATGCGCGAGCCGTCCAGATAGGTGATGTCCGTGAATTTCTGCTCGATTCCGCTTTTACGCTGGGCCAGCGCGAGTTCCAGCCGGAACGCGCCGATGGTGCGCCCGATGGAAATCTCGAACACGGCGCCGTCATCCGCTTCCAGGTCGTAGGACCACCGGTAGCCGTCGGGCGCGCCGCCGTCGATATGGGTGCAATCCCAGTCGGGATAACAGATGTCGTCGCGGTTGTAGCCCGTCTGCTCGATGCCCGAAGTCCTGTTGACCCCGGCGCCCAGGCCAACGTACCAGCCGGAAGGCTTTGCCTCACGGGCGGCGCTCGCTCCCGCCGCACTCGGGATGGCGCATATCACGAACACGAATAAGAAGACGCACAGTTGGTTCTGTGAATACCGCATTTTCCCTCCTGTACGGCGATTCGAGAATTTGAAGCTGAAACCCAAGTTCCGCTGTCGGTATAATCGTTGAGCGATACCCTCAACTGAATTCCCTGACTCACTATGCCTGGATCGCCAAATCGGAACCTGGTTTTCATCAGCCCGCTGGTAAGATAAAATCTTCGCCCTCACGCCTGTTGACGCGGGTGGATAGCCCACAAGGCGTCTTCATTGGCCCGCGCCGCGAGTTCGAGTTCATAACGATCCTGAAGATTCATCCGGCTCCTAGCGTCCGTATTGAAATAACGGGACAAGCGCAGTGCAGTCTCGGCAGTGATGCCCCGACGCCCGCGAACGATTTCTCTGATCCGCGCCGGTGATACACCAATCGCCTTGGCGAGAGCGGCGCAGGACAGCGCGAAAGGGCTGCATAAAATCGTGTTTCAGAATTTCGCCCGGGTGAACCGGTTCCAGCTTGCTCATGGCGATCCTCCTCGCTCCACTCTCGCGAAACGGCGCACCCGGTAATTATTGGCGAGTCTTACGGTATCCTTGCAACGTTAGCTTCGAATCATCTATCGCCAGATATGGCATTTCGGTGGGTTATTGTCAAATAAATCAATGAATAGGCCCAGCTTGAGGAGCATTTGGGTTCAGGTCTGGATGCCATTGTTTCACGAGTTCGTGGTAACGAAGCTTTAATTCCTCTGGCATAATCGGGAAAGACAATTTCATCGAGGAAAATGCTTTCTTAAAGCAACTATTTCAGGTGCTTCTTGAAGCGTCGTTTCAAGGATTAGGTTGAGTTGATCCTCATAGGTATCCTCTTCGGATATCCAAATTTAGCGAAAGAAAGACTTGCACGATAAATATACTTCAGTACCATTTGCGTAAAATTCACTAGATAAAACGTAACCCCACCCTTCTAATGCGACAGTATCTGGCTCAGGAAGAGTTTCGTGCGGTCGGATTGGGGGTTGTTGAAGAATTCTTCGGGTTCGTTCCGCTCGACGATCTGGCCCTCGTCCATGAAGATGACGCAGTGGGCGACCTGCCTCGCAAAACCCATCTCGTGCGTCACGACGAGCATCGTCATCTCGGTCTCGGCGAGTTCGACCATCACGTCGAGCACTTCCTTGATCATCTCGGGGTCGAGCGCGGAGGTCGGCTCGTCGAACAGCATGATCTTGGGACGCATGCAGAGCGAGCGCGCAATCGCCACGCGCTGCTGCTGGCCGCCCGATAGCTGGCCGGGGTATTTCAGGGCCTGCTCGGGAATCTTGACGCGGGTCAGATACTCCATCGCGAGCTCTTCCGCCTCCGCCCTCGGCGTCTTGCGCACCCAGATGGGCGCGAGCGTGCAGTTCTCCAGAACCGTCAGGTGGGGAAAGAGGTTGAACTGCTGGAACACCATGCCGACTTCCCGGCGCACGTTGTCGATTTGCTTGAGGTCCCCCGTGAGTTCGATGCCCTCCACCACGATGGTGCCCTTCTGGTGTTCCTCCAGGCGGTTGATGCAGCGGATGAGCGTCGATTTGCCCGAGCCCGAAGGCCCGCAGATGACGATGCGCTCGGCCCGGTTGACGGTGAGGTCGATGTCGCGCAGGACGTGGAACTCGCCGAACCACTTGTTCATTCCCTCGATCCGGATAATCGGCTCACTCATGCGTGCGTTCTCCCTCCTCAGGTTCCGTGGCCCGTGTCGAGCTTGCGCTCTAACCACAGGCTGTAGCGCGACATGCTGAAACAGAAGACGAAATAGATGACGGCCGCGAAGATGTAGGACTCATGCTCCAGGCCCAGCCATTTGGGGTCCGTCACCGCCGAGCGTGCCACGAGCAACAAGTCGAACAGCCCGATGATCGATACCAGCGCCGTATCCTTGAACAGGGCGATAAAGGTGTTGACGATGCCCGGGATCACGATTTTGAGCGCCTGGGGCAGGATGATCAACTGCATCGACTTCCAGTAGTTGAGTCCCAGCGCCTGGGCCGCCTCGGTCTGGCCCTTGGGCAGCGCCTGCAGACCGCCGCGCACGACCTCGGCCATATAGGCGGATGAGAACATGGTGAAGCCGATGAGCGCGCGCAGAAGTTCGTTCGCGTTCACCCCCTCCGGTGTGAAGAGCGGCAGCACGAAAGACGCCATGAAGAGCACGGTGATGAGCGGCACGGCGCGCCACAACTCGATGAAGGCGACGCAGATCGTGCGGATGACGGGCATCTCGGAGCGCCGCCCGAGCGCCAGCAGAATGCCTATCGGCAGGGAGAACAGGATGGCGACCGAGGCGAACACCAGCGTGAGCGTCAGGCCGCCCCACTTGTTCGTCGGCACGCTCTCCAGGCCGAAAGCGCCGTGGAGCAGGATGAAGGCGATGACGGGAAAACCGAAGACGAGGAAGAGCGCCGCGAAGGTGCGGCCCGGCACCCTGTCGGAGAGCACCGGCAAGAGGTTCAGGCAGAACAGGATGAAGGTCAGGTTCACCCGCCAGCGCTCCGGCTCGGGATAGAAGCCGTAGACGTACTGCCCGAAGCGTTTCGGCACCAGGACCCAGCAGGCGCCCTCGATGCCCCGGCAATCCTTGTTCGACTCCCCGATCCAGAGCGAGTCGATGAAGGCCCACTGGAACAGCGGCGGCACGATGGTATAGAGGAGATAGAGCGTCAGCAGCGTGAGCGCCGTGTTGAACGGCGAGGAGAAGAGGTTCTGCCGCATCCAGCCCAGGACGCCCACCGTCGAGACGGGCGGCGGAGACTGCGGGACATTCTCCGTGCGGAAGAAGCTCCTGTCCGGATTGCTTGCGGTATCGCTCATGGCATCACCTCTCCACCAGCGATATGCGCCTGTTGTACCAGTTCATGTAGAGCGATATCAGCAGGCTGAAGGTGAGATACACCACCATGCACATGGCGACGATCTCGATGGCCTGGCCGCTCTGGTTCAGCGAGATGCCGCCGAAGACGTTGAACAGATCGGGGTAGCCGATGGCGATGCCGAGCGAGGAGTTTTTCGTCAGGTTCAGGTACTGGCTCACCAGCGGCGGCACGATGACCCGGAGCGCCTGCGGGATGATGACGAGCCTCAACGTCGGCGCCGGCCGCACCCCCAGGGAATAGGAGGCCTCCTGCTGACCCTTCGAGACGGCGAGGATGCCCGCGCGCACGATCTCGGCGATGAACGATGAGGTGTAGACCGTGAGCGCGGCCAGGGCGGAGAAGAGCTCTATCTGGATTCCCAGGCCGCCCGTGAAGCGGAACCGGCCGAGTTCCGCGTATTCCCAGGTGAGCGGAAAGCCGGCCGCGGCCGAGGCGAGCAGCGGCGCGCCGATGAAGATGCCCAGCGACGTCCAGAAGACGGGGAACTGCTCCCCGGTCGCGTCCTGGCGCCTGCGCGCCCATTTCTTGAGCCAGACGATCGCCGCGACAGCGACGAAAACCGATATCACGACCACCAGGAAGCCCGGCTGCGGGATGGGCCTGGGAATCGTGAGGCCGCGGTTGTGGATGTAAACCGTATCGAAAATCGGTATCGCCTGGCGGACCAGGGGGAGCGATTGAAAGACGGCGAAGTGCCAGAACAGGAACTGCAGCAGCAGCGGCACGTTGCGCACCGACTCGATGTAGAACCCCACCAGGCGCGAGACCAGCCAGTTGTTCGAGAGCCTGAGCACGCCGAGAATGAAGCCGAGAATCGTCGCCAGCACGATCCCAAGAGCCGAGATGAGGAACGTGTTGAGCAGTCCGACGATGAAGACGGCGCCGTGGGTCGAGCCCGCCTCGACGGAGTAGGGAATGAGCGTGAGCGGAATCTCGAAGCCCGCCGGGTTGAAGAGGAAATCGAATCCCGTCTTGATGTTGCGTTTTTCGAGGTTGATGAGCGTGTTGTGGACGAGGTAGACGCCCAGGCCGACGAGCGCCAGCACAAAAGCGACCTGGAACGCGATCGACCGGAATTTCGGGTCGTACCACCAACGGGCGGCGCTTTGCCGTCCGCCGCTTGCTTGAGAGTCTACCGCCATATCGAGCCCCCGGGGTGCGACATCGCCTGCGCGGTAACTTCGCTTCGAGAACGCGCCGCCCGGCCCCGGGGAAACCCCCGGAGCCGGAGCGGGTTCACGTCATTGCTCGAGTCAGCCTAGCGGAACGGAGGCGAGTAGAGAATGCCGCCCTTCGTCCAGAGCTGGTTGTAGCCGCGCGCGAGGCCGATGGCCGTCTTGGGGCCGATGTGGCGCTCGTAGATCTCCGAGTAGTTGCCCACGCCCTTGATGACGTTGTAGGCCCAGTCCTTCGGGAGGCCGAGCATGCTGCCGAAGTCGCCCTCCTGGCCGAGCATGCGCTTGATCTCGGGGTTGCTCGATTTCTTCATGGCGTCGACGTTCTTGGAAGTGATGCCGAGTTCCTCGGCCACGATGAGCGCGTTGCGCACCCAGCGGGCGATGTCGCCCCACACGTTGTCGCCGTGGCGAACGACGGGGCCGAGGGGCTCCTTGGAGATGATTTCAGGCAGAATCACGTGGTCGGCCGGGTTCTTGAGCACGGAGCGCTGGGCGGCGAGGCCGGAGCGGTCCGTCGTGTAGGCGTCGCAGCGGTTGGCGGCGTAGTTCTGGCGCGCCTCGGCCGCGTCCTCGACGACGACCGATTTGAACTTCATGTTGTTGCTGCGGAAGAAGTCGGCCAGGTTGAGTTCGGTCGTCGTGCCCGTCTGGATGCAGATCGAAGCGCCGCCGAGTTCCTTGGCGCTCTTGACGTTCAGGGACTTGCGGGCGATGAAGCCCTGCCCGTCGTAGTACAGCACGCCCACGAACTCGAAGCCCAGGTTCACGTCGCGCTTGAAGGTCCAGGTCGTGTTGCGCGAGAGGACGTCGATCTCACCGGACTGGAGCGCCGGGAAGCGCGTCTTGCCGGTCAGCGGCTTGTAGGTCACCTTGTCGGGGTCCCCGAAAATCGCGGCGCTGATGCCGCGGCAGTAATCGACGTCGAACCCTCTCCAGACGCCCTTGTCGTCTGGGGCCGAGAAGCCCGTGAGGCCGGTGTTGACGCCGCAAATGAGGTTGCCGCGCTTCTTGACCGTCTCCAGCGTCGGGCTGGCGGCGAACGCGGCGCTTGCGATTACCACTACGGCGGCAAACGCGCAAAGTACGGTGAACAGGTGCTTTTTCATCGCAATTCTCCTTCCTCGTGGGCCCTCACGGGCGTAAAGAAAATAGAGATAGGTCCTCCAGCATATGCTTTGTGCCGAACCGAAAAATAACACGTCGAAGGTGCTGTCTCAACTTTTTTCCAGAAACTATGGCTCTTGGATATGGCTTGATGTACCCGGAACCGGCCGGGTCCTGCGGATGAATTTCACTAGAGACACAAGGCAAAAACGACTGAAAACGGTTCACTTTATTTGAGATCGTTTGATTCTACAGATGCTTCCCGCTCATGCGGGCAGGCACAATGAATATATGCGTTCGGTGGAGAGAGGTAATGATGAATAAGGATGTATTCAGGCGTATCCCCCACAGCAGACGCACTACCCGAAGCGCCTTGCCGAGGAGGTGAACGTAGAGGTATAGAGCGGATAAGTGGGGGTCAGCGGGAAAGACGGGAAAGCCATACTCGCCTCAGGGCTCGCATTCATGCGGCCCTGAGAAGCATCCATAGCGTAAAAGTCGTTGCGGCGTCCTCCTCGCAATAGACGCAGGAATTGATTCAGGTTTTGTGGACACCGCACCCGAGGATGTAGTCCTTGTGGCGCACCACCCATGAGGACTTTGGCAGCACCTTGCCGGAGACTGGGTCTTTCCACCCGTAATCCACCCATGCACCGTTTTCCGTCGCCCTCGCGAGAATGGCGCGCCCGATGTTGAGACCCTTCGGGTCAACAAGCGTGGCGGCGTCGATGCCGAGGAGCGAGCGGTCCGCACCGTGTGCGAGGATGACCGCATCCCTGGCCCTCGCCACGAAAATGTAGAGGTCCAGGTGCTTGAAATCAGGGGCAGGCCGCTCGTTGAAGCGGGCAAAGCCCGCCTTCGCTCCTTCCCTGTCGAACAAAGCGAGCGCCTGAGCCGCCATTTCCTTCGCTTGAGCAGGGGTACCGCGCTCTTGCACGTCCTTCCCGGCGAGAACCATATCCACCACGGAGCGTATGGCTTCTCCTTGGGCGGCTCTCCAGACGACACAGACGATAATGCTCGATTTGTCGAGCCGCTTGACGTCAAAGATTATACCGATGGTCTTGCCGCTGCCGATTGCTGTCACTTCGCTTCGAGTGGTGCCCGCAAGGCGCCTGGCGTGTCCGCGGACGCTGCTAAACTCACCTTGAGCAGGTTGACCGGGCGGAACGTGATTGCCAAACCACAAGAGTTCTATTTGATTGTTCCACCGGATTATCGCTCCTTGGGATGTCTGTTGTCAGACCAACTCATACCGGAAGTCCCCGCCTGGCGTGGGGCTTCTCGGCAGGCATGCGGTACTACGACATGGACCGGGGCCCCAAGCCAGAGGCTTGCGGAGCGCCCGCCTTCTCGCTTCTCTCCACGATAGTCTTAGCCGGTTCACTTTTTGTGTTCCGGTAAAGCAATTTGCCGAGAGACCACAACCTTACCGCGGTGAAAACTCCGCTCGATTCCCCTGAATTTCGAGGCAGTTCCGGCGCGATTTGAGAGATAGCGTTGCTGATTTGCTCGATTTCTTCCTATCGCCTGTCCCTCTCTATGTCGCGGATGATGACTTGAGCGGAGAACATGGCAGAGGCTACAGGTGGATTTCCGCTTCGATGCGGGGCCATTCCCGTCTCTCGCTCACTTCAAGTGTGTCCGAAATCACCAACCGGACAGGTATTATCCCTCGCTCGTGGGCTGCTTTTTCGATTCGTCGCCAGTGGTTTTCATCGACTCGAATGTGCTTGTTGATGGTTTTACCCATGTCGTTTTTCCCTCTTTTCGGCTTCTGAAAGGTGGTAAAGTCCTAAACTTGCTGGAAAAATCAGAGGGGTGCATCCTCGGCAGAGGCAACACAAAACCGTGCCGGTAAGCGCCGGCACCAAACCGAGGAGGCACCCCATGAAGAAGAGAATACAGGCATCGATGCACACACGCCAATCCCTGTCCGACTTGATCGAAGGCCGTCTGTCGAGTCCCGATGCGCGGGCCGACCTGGTGAAGCTCGCCACGCGGCTCATCGTGGAAGAGGCGCTGGAGGCGGAGAGCCGCGACGCTCTGGGCCGGGAATACTACGAGCACGGAGCGAAGCCCGGCCAAGGCTACCGCAACGGCCACCGTGCTGGTCGTCTCAAGACGGCGGAAGGGTTCGTCGAGTTCGCGGCGCCTCAGATTGCCGGGCGCGAGGAGGCGTTCCGCTCGGCGATTAGAGACAACCTCAAGGGGCGCACCGAGGGGCTCGAGGAGTTGGCGGTGGAGCTTCTGGCGCGCGGTCTCTCGGTGCGGGACATCGAGGACGTCTTCAGCGACGAGAGCGGCCGTCTGCTGCTCTCTCGCACGGCGGTCTCCGAGCTCGGCGAACGGTTGTGGTCAGAATATCAGGAGTTCGCTTTGCGGGATTTGGGCGAGTACGAGGTCGTCTATCTGTTCATCGACGGGATCGCCGAGCGGCTCCGCCCGGGGAGCAAGCGCGAGCCGGTGCTGGCGGCCTGGGGAATCACGGCGAACGGTGCCAAGGTGCTGCTGCACCTGATGGCGGGTTCGAAAGAAGACGCCGAGACGGTGAGCGCGTTCTTCTAGGACATGCGCGCCCGGGGTCTGGGCGACCCGCTGGTTGTAGTGAGTGACGGAGCGCCCGGCATCATCAAGGCGATCGAGACGTGCTTCCCGCGCTCGGAGCGGCAGCGCTGTCTGGCGCACCGCATGCGGAACCTCGCGGCGAAGGCGCCCGAGGACCTCTGGCCGGAGTTCAGGGAGCGGGCCGCGGCGGCCTACCAGGCCCCCTCGCGCGCCATCGCCCGGGAGTTGGCCGAGGGACTCGCCAGGGACTACGAGTCCAAACTACCCAGCGCCGTGGCTTGCTTCCGCGACGACTTCGAAGCCTGTATCGCGCACCTGCGTGCGCCGGTCAACCATCGCCGGGCCGTGCGCACCACGAACCAGCTGGAGCGTTTGTTCGTCGAGGAGCGCCGAAGGCTCAAGATCATCCCGAATGCCTTCGGCGAGAAACCGGTGCTCAAGCTCATGTTCAGCGCCATGATCCGGGCCGCCGAAAGGTGGCGCGCGCTCAAGATTACCGGCTTCGAACGACGCCAGATGGAAGCCCTCAGACGGGAACTGGACCAGAACTACGAGGAGGAAAACGAACTCAACCGCAGGCCCTCAGCCGATATGCGCCAAAAGAAAGTTTCCAGCAATTCTCGGACTTGACCCTGAAAGGTGGTTCATGTGAGACGTTTTCGCCTCTCGCCTGCGTTATTTGAAGCCGAAACAACGCCCTCGCACCGGATTTCAGGGTCAGAATGCGACGCTCGATCATGGCCCTGCGCATCCTTGTCTTGCGACGCATTTGCGACACTCGCCGGGAAGGATCATATTCGCGCGCATCCCTGACGTGTATGCCAATAGCATACGCCAGGGAAATCCCCGTGTTACCCCGTGTTACGCCGCATTTCATATGACATGCGCTATCTTTCAAGTGCAGGAATTTCAAATGGATACGAGGCCACCAATTTGGTATTACTTTTTCCGCTATGAAGGAGGCGGTCTTTGTCGTCGTTTGAGAAAAGAACTGCATGCCTGGCGCACGCTTGGTTTGCACCCGCAGCAGGCTGCGTCCGGTGTGAAATCCGAAGCGCCGAAGGGCGGCAGATGATACCGTTTATCGGCGAAGCGTCATCGGCCTGAAATGTCGACGACACAAGGGATTGGAGCCTTCGCGGCGATTGAGCGAGACGACCGGGCGCGACCTCGGGACGCGTACCGTGTCCTCTTCCCGTGAACAGGGGTAACAAAAGCAGGCGCGCGGCGCAAGGGAGCGGATGAGTTTTTCACACGCCGCGCACCGCAAGACGCCGGCGAACGATTTGCGGTTTCACGCGTTACCTTGACGCAACGGGGAGAGGTTCACACGTTACCCCCTCGTCAGGGAGCAGTCGGTCGTGAGTGGAGGGAGTTTTGTACGGAGGGGCTGATGCTTGCGCCTGGATTCACAAGCGATGAGAAAACGGGCCGCGCCGTCTGTCGACGCGACCCGTTGCTCGTTCACGTCAAGCGGCGATTTTTTGGACGGGGATGCCGAGGGTTTTCGCCTTGTCGACGAGGTTGTCGGTGATGCCCGAGCCGGGGAACGCGATCACGCCCTTGGGGAGAAGAGAGAGCAGCTCGTCGTTGCGCCTGAAGGGAGCGGCCCTGCCGTGGGCGTTCCAGTCGGGCTTGCAGACGATCTGGTGGACGCCGTTCCGCTCGGCCCATCCTGCCGCGACCTTCTCGGCGCCGGGTCCGCCGCCGTGGACGAGGACGACATCGGCGTACTTGGCCTTGACCTTGTCGAGATGCGCGATGATTTTGCCCGCATCGCTCGCCTCCTTGCCGCCCGCGACGGCGACGAGGGTTCCCTGCGGGAGGTGCGCCGTGTTCTCGCGGTTCTTTTTCGCGCGCTGGAAGTCGCGCGCCTCGATCACCGCAGAGGTCAGCTTGCCGGTCTGCGAGACGTGCGAGCCTCTCCTGGGCCGCCATACCTCGCCGGTCTCGACGCGGTAGGCCTCTGAGGCGGCGTCACGGAGCCCTTCGAAGGCGTCGCGGCGGGCGGTGAGATTCTCCGCCTGGTCGGTCGCGAGTTCGAGCTCGCGCGATCTGATCTCGGAGCCGTCCTGCTCGCGCTGGAGTTCACGGATGCCGGGGATGAGCTTGTCGGCGGCGCGGTCGAGGCGCTGTGTCTGGGCGTCGAGGGTGTTGACGAAGCCCCACAGGAGGTTTCTTCGCTCATCCGCGAGTTGCGTTCCGTCGGGCGCAGCCTCGGCGAGCAGGTGGAAAGCCTTGAGGACGGCGGCGGTGGACTCCGCCTCGCCCCACACGGGCCGGTTGTCGAACTCGTCGGGTCCGGGGGTCGCGCCGAAGAGTGCTGCCTGTTCGCAGACCATGGCGGTAAAGCATTCGTTCTGCGCTTCGTGCTCTGCGTACTCGTGAATTGCGGTGGTAGTCATCGTTCACTCCTTTCGTTGTCCTCAAGCGAGGGGATGGTTGAATTCGGGAAGAGCGTAGCCACGCTCGTTGCGCCCCACTTCTTTGGGCATCTCGTCGAGATACCCGGCGGCCCAATCGGCGGCGCGCGCGAGTACGTCGCCGTGACACGGGAGGGGATGGCAGTGGCAGCCGAGTTCGCAGCCCTGGAGGTCGGCGAGTTGGTAGAGGTCCACCTCCTCGCGCTGGATTCTTTCCCACAGCCATCGCCGGTATTTCTCGATGACGTCGGCGCGCTCGCCGTCCTTGCCGACCCGGAAGGGGTTTCCCCACTTCGTCCTGCGGTCGATCCTGACCAGCAATCCACTGCTGATATCCGCAACGTAGTCGTTCAGGTTCACTACTGTGGTTTCCATGCCTTTCTCCTTCGTAGAGAGTTAACGGATGCGCTTCTTAGCGCCCCATTTTCAGCACGTGCCAGGCGTGGGCGTCAGGGGCGGTTTTCAGTCTTTTTTCACCCGGAGGGCGCGCAGCGGAAAAAATCCACGCTTCACCGATTTTTTCTGAAAAAAGATGCTTTTGCGTATTTTGCAAAAGCACCCTTGACCCCGCGCCGTGCGTGCTAAAATGGGAGCGCTAAGAGAGAGAGGGTAGTACCGCCACCGGGACACAAGAGCCTTTGGTGTTTCACGATGAAGGCGAAGCTCATCGGGAAACATTCTCTCATGCTGCGGGAAGGGTCATTTCGGGCCGTCTTTTCCGGCCCGAAATTCCCGCAGCGGGGGGTAGATCGAGCCACTGTCGAGGGGATGCAGTGATCGCAGGTGCATGCCGATTTTCCGGGAACACGGTTCATCGTTCGCGGAACCGGAGATTTACCGGGTGCTCCCGGTAGATGTGAGAGCCGGCAGGGCGGGAAAGGCGTGGGCGGCGGCCGCGGGAGAGGGTGTTCGGGGCACGGCGGACTTCCTCGGGACCCGGAACAAAAAAGAAGGGGGGCCAGCGCGTGGCGCCGACCCCCCGGGGTGATCAGAATGGAATGTCCTGGCCCACTACGCCGGCGGTCGCCGTCTCGGCGTGCGCGCCGTTTCCGTTCCCGTTCACCTTGTCGAGGAACTGAATGCGCCCGCCCGGCGCGATGAGGATTTCGGTCGAGAACCGATCGGAGTCCTCCTCGTCCTTCTTCCAGCGCCTGGTCTGGAGCTTGCCGGCCACGTAGACCAGGCGGCCCTTCTTCGCGTGCTTTTCGAACATATCGACCAGGCCGGGCTGGAAGGTCACGACCCGGTGCCACTCGGTCTTGTCCACCCGCTCGCCGGACTGCTTGTCGACGTAGCCCTCATCCGTCGCGATGGACAGGTTGGCGACGCGACCGCCGCTCGTGAGGTGGTTGATGTCGGCGTCGGCGCCGAGGCGCCCGATCAGTTCCGCTCTGTTGAGTCCGAATGCCATGATGAATCTCCTTCGTGGTGTGAGTGTGAAAAAATGATGAGAGGGAGAGAGCTTTTCTCTCCACCCCCCGGGTCGTCCTAGATGCTGCAGAACTCTTCCTCGCCCCCCGCCTCGTCGCGAATCTTGCGGATCGTGTACGCGTCGAGTCCGAGTTCTGCGAGCAGTTCGTCTGTAGTGGGAACGTCGATGTCGAAGTCGTTCTCGTACATGGCCAAGCCTCCTCTCGGGTTGTCGCCGGCGGCGGGAGCTGGAGACCGTCTCCCTCTCCCCTGCCGGGCCTTTGCCCGGCTCCCCGCTTCGCTCTTCCTCTGCCAGGGGGATCACGTCGGGTGAGGACCGCCGGCATACCGCGCCCGGCCTTGCGTCCGCTCCGGAATTCGGGTCAGATGGGACATGGACAACAGCAGAGGCATCAGGCGGTACGGCTTCTGGGCGCCGGCGCTCCTGTGGCTGCCGCTCGGGGTGTTCGTGACCGCCGCCGTGCTCTTCTGGACGGCGCCCGAGGCCTGGACGCCGATGTTCCCGGAGTCGGCGGCGTCCCTGGCGCCGTGCGGGTTGCCTCTCGCCCTGGCTTGCCGGCAGATATGGCGGCTGGGTTGGCGCCGCGCCGCGTGGGCGACGTGGGCGGTGCTCGGGGCGGTAACGGCGCCCATGGTGGCGGGACTCCCCGGCCCGCTCGCGATAGCCGCCTGGGCGGTCGTTCTCAGCCTCCCGGCCTGGCTGTTGTGGTGGTGGCTCCCCGTGCCGGACTGAAACCGGCCGGCTGCGCAGCAGGGCGGCGTCATCCCCCTCCCCGGTCGTGCCTGCCCCCCGCCGGCGACGGGACGGCGGCACGTGCAGGCCCGGCCGCGAGTCGGCGCTCAGTAGCCGGTGAGAGTCGCCACTACCGGACTGTCCGTAACCACCTCCACCTCATCCCGTGAGAGTTTGCTGAACGCGAGGCACATCGCGACCTCCTCCCAGGAGTCCCAGGGGCCGTGCTCCTCGCCCGTGGCGAGCTCGACGACGGTGTAGCGCGGCGGATAGACGGGCATCCCCTTGTGCTCTCCCGAGGAGTGGTACGATCGGCGAGCGCAGGGAGTACATCTCACCCCTGCGTCAGCGTGGACGCCGCAGTCGACGCAAAGCCCACGGGCGCGCCTGTCGTGATAACGTCTGCGGCTCGCGGCGTTCTTCTTCGTTGAACGGCTTCCTTCGAGCGCGGCGCAGGGACCGCATTGCGCGGCGCCTGCGAACGTCGGCCTCCCGCACCTGCCGCACAGCCCTTTCGCTCTCCTGGCGGCGTAGAGCTTCCGCTCTTCAGCGCGCCTCGCCTCCCGGCAGGTCTCACAAACCGCGCCCCCCTCGACCGGGGGACGCTCTCCACAGGCCGTGCAGAGGCCGGCCTCCTTGCGCTCGCGCCTTCGCCTCTTGTGCCTCTCCCGCGCCATGCGCCGGCGGCTCTCGGGGCAGCGGCCGCCGTACGCGGCTCCCTCGAGTTTTCGCTTGAGGTATCGGGCGCGCCCGGCGGCGCGTTCCCTCTCGCCACAGGGTTCACATACCCTGCGTCCGGGGGCGGGAGGAACCTTTCCGCATCTGGGGCACAGGCCGCGCGCGAGTCGGTCGGCGGTGCGTTTGCGGTGGCGCTCGCGCTCATACTCGCGTCGTCTCTCCGGATCTCTGTGAGGCATCCAGTCTCCCTCCCTGGGGTGAGTGGAATACGTGCGGCCGGCGCCGGGCCGGCCAGACGTCTTGCGGGCGGAAGTCCTCCCCGAGGGGGGCTTCCTCACCGGGTGAGCATCCGGGCCCACACGAGGTGCTCGCCCCAGAGCTGCAGCCCGCTGCCGGGGACCCGGATCCCCGTGCAGACGATGAGTTCGTCGTGCGCGGGCCGCATCTCCCGGACCGCCCTGCGCGAGGCGGTCACGCGCTTCCTTCTGCGGCCTGCCTTGTCCCGGGCGGGCACGGGCCTGATCTCGCCCCCCTCTGCGGATCTGTAGCGTTCCACGGCGTATCTCTCGTCCGCCAGGCCGCGGGTGAAGAGATGGGTAAGGAATGTGTCCGCTTCCGGTTTGGGTTTCCGCATCGCGCGCCTCCTTGTTGTGGGATGGATGATGGCGAGTCGGTACTGACCGAGGAGGGAAGTACCGCCTCTCCCGGACGCCCCGCCGACGCCCCCTCCCGGCCGGACTCCGCCTCTTCGGGGAGCAGAGCAGGGAGATGACGCCGTGCAGGACGTAGCGCAAAGTTGTGGAGTTCACCTTGACTGCTTCTTGTATGTGTGGCGCCGATCTGTTCGGTCGGTGCCGAGGAGCAAACGGTGCAGTTTTTCTGCGGAAAACCCGCGCTTCGGGTTGCGCCCGGCGATAGCGGAAAAGATAATATGGCTTAGATGAGGAAAAGGGTTCCGCCCGCCGTCGAGCCGGGGATATTCGACCGGCGACGTAATGCCGACTGAAAATTCCTGTCGGGTCGTGGCGAGAATCTAGAAGACGGCCATCCGCCCGCTGCAGGAACATTCGGCATCAATACGAGAGACACCCCGTCGTTGGGGCGGGACAATCCCTATCGCCCCCGCTGCCTGTCGATAGACCTGGAGGTCAGCAGGAATGGCGTTATCCACGCCTTGGGCGCGGTGCGCGCGGACACCGGAGAGAGCCTGACGCATTCCGGCGGCGGTCTGACGGCCGCGCTGGAGAAACTCGATGAGTTGGCCGACGGAGCGTCGTTCGTTCTGGGCCACAACCTGATCGCCTTCGACCTGCCGCATCTCGCGGCGGCGAAACCCGACCTGCGGTTGTTGAAGCTGCCCGTGGTGGATACGCTGCGTCTCAGCCCTCTCGCCTTTCCCCGCAACCCCTATCATCGCCTTGTCAAGCACTACCAGGACGGCGGGCTCAGGCGCGGGCGGATCAACGACCCCGAACTCGACGCCCGCCTCGCGCTGGAGGTCTTTGGCGAGCAATTGGAAAAGCTGCCCCGCGCGGAGCCTGACCTGCTGACGGCATGGCATTGGCTGACCACGCCTGAGCCCGGGGGCGTGGACCGCGCCCTGGACGATCTGTTCGCAGAGATTCGCCGCTCGCGCCGACCGTCTGGCGCCGAAGCGTGCGAGGCGATAGGCCGGCGGCTCGACGGCGTAGCCTGCACGACTTGGGGGCGTGAGATGCTGGCGGAAGCAGCCGGTTTCGGATGGCCGCTTGCCTACGCGCTGGCGTGGCTTTCGGTGGCCGGCGGCAACTCGGTCATGCCGCCCTGGGTGCGCCACCAGTTCCCGGAAGCGGGCGACTTGGTGCGCCGCCTCCGGGACACCGCCTGCGCCGCTCCCGAATGCGGCTGGTGCCGGGAGCGGCACGACGCCCGCAAGGAGCTTGCGCGCTGGTTCGGTCCCAAGATCAAGAATTTTCGGCTGAAACCGGCGGTCGACGATGGACGTCCCATGCAGCGCGCCATCGTCGAGGCGGCGATGGCGAGGGAGCACATCCTCGGCATCCTGCCCACGGGAACCGGCAAGTCGATCTGCTACCAGGTTCCCGCGCTCTCGCGGTATTACAAGACGGGTGCGCTCACGGTGGTCATCTCGCCCCTGGTCGCGCTGATGGCCGACCAGGTGGCCGGGCTGGAAGCGCGCAACGTCGACTGCTGTGTGACCATCAACGGGCTCCTGTCCATGCCCGAGCGCTCGGACGCACTCGACCAGGTGCGTTTGGGGGACGCGGGCATCCTGATAATCTCTCCCGAGCAACTCCGCTCCCGCTCCTTGCGCCGGGCGCTCGCCCAGCGGGAGATCGGCGGCTGGGTGGTGGACGAGGCCCACTGCCTGTCACAGTGGGGTCACGACTTCCGGCCCGATTACCGCTACGTGGGCCGCTTTATCCGGGAGAAGGCGGGCGAGGGGCGGATACCCCCCGTGATGTGCCTGACCGCCACAGCCAGGCCCGGCGTCATCGAGGACGTACTGGCCCATTTCCGGGAGAAGGTCGGGGTCGAGCTCAAGGTGTTCGACGGCGGCTCGGAAAGACCTAATCTGACGTTCGAGGTGATCCCGACCACGGGGGGCGAGAAGTTCGCCCACATCCACCAGATACTGGAATCGCACCTGCCGTCCGATGTGCCCGGCGGCGCCATCGTCTATTGCGCGACACGGCGGGGCAGCGAAGATATCGCCGAATACCTGAAACAGAAGGGCGTGGCGGCGGAGCATTTCCACGCGGGCCTCTCGCCGGAGATCAAGAAAGATACGCAGCGCCGCTTCATCGACGGCGAGTTGCGCGTTATCGCGGCGACCAACGCCTTCGGCATGGGGATCGACAAGCCGGACGTGCGTCTGGTCGTCCACGCCGACATACCGGGGTCGCTGGAGCACTATTTCCAGGAGGCGGGCCGCGCCGGGCGGGATGGGGCGCCGGCGCGGTGCGTGCTGCTCTACACGGCGGAAGACGTGGAAAACAGGTTCGGCATGTCGGCCCGCTCGCGTCTCACCCGGCGGGAGATACACGGCATTCTCCGGGCCTTGCGCAGCCTGGACCGCAAGAAACACTCCGGCGGCGAGGTGGTGGCTACGGAGGGCGAGATACTGGGGGAGGACGAGGAGAACGCGTTCGAGCGGGATTCGGCCACCGACGACACGCGGGTGCGCACCGCCGTCGCCTGGCTGGAGGAATCCGAACTGCTGGCCCGCGAGGAGAACACGGTGCATGTGTTCCCCTCCTCGCTCCGGGTGCGCTCGGTCGAGGAGGCCAAAGAGCAGCTCGCGAAAGCGAACATTACCCAAGCCTATCGCGGCCAATTGCTGCGCATCGTCGAAGCGCTCATCGACGCCCCCCCGGACGAGGGTGTCAGCACCGACGAACTGATGGGAGTATCGGGGCTGAGTTCCGAGGATGTGTGCCGCGCACTGAACGACTTGGAACGGTTTGGCATCGCCAGCAACGACACGGCGCTGACCGCGTTCGTCCACGCCGGCGTGGAGCGCAGTTCCCAAAAGCGCCTCGAAGAAGCGGTGGCCTTGGAGACCGCCCTGATCGCGTATTTGCGCGAGGCGGCGCCGGATATAGGGAAGGGAGAGGCGTCGACGCTTCACCTGCGCATCGCCGCCCAAAAACTGAGGGACGAGGGCTTGCCCGATCCGCTGCCGGAACGGCTTTTGCGCATCCTCCGAGGTATCGCCCGGGACGGCCGCGGCGAGGACGGCGCGGGCGGGAGCCTGACGGTGCGGAAACGGGACGCGGAGACCGTTTGGGTGACGCTGCGCCGGGAGTGGGAAGACCTGGAGGAGACGGCCGAACTCCGGCGCGCGGCGGCCTCACGGCTGCTGGAGCACCTCCTCGACCGCCTGCCGCCCGGAAGCCGCGGCGTGGATCTGCTGGCGGAAACCACGCTCGGGAAGCTGCTGGAGGCGATCGAGTCCGACCTGATATTGAAGAGCAGGGTCCGCCACCCCGATAAACTCCTCGACCGCGCCCTGCTCTGGCTGCACGAAATGGAGGTCATGCGCCTGAACAAGGGCCTCGCCGTGTTCCGACGCGCCATGACCATCCGCCTGCAAAACCGGCAGCGGCGCGGCTTCACGAATGAGGACTTCAAACCCCTGGCCCTTCATTACAAGGGACAGGTGTTGCACGTCCACGTGATGGCGGAGTTCGCCAAGCGCGGCCTCGACGCCGAGCGCGATGCGGAGCGTCTGGCGAAGGACTACTTCACGCTGTCGGAGGAGGCGTTTCTCGCGCGCTGGCTGCCGGGCCGGGGCAGGGAGATCGGACGCCAGACCACGCCCGCGTCCTGGCAAGCCATCGTTCAAAACCTGAACAACCCCGTCCAGCAGCGCATCGTCGCCGACGACCGGGAGCAGACGAACGTGCTGGTGCTCGCGGGCCCCGGTTCGGGCAAGACGCGGGTGCTGGTGCACCGCATCGCCTATCTGATCCGCGTGAGGCGGGAGAGTCCCCGCAGCATTCTTGCACTGGCCTACAACCGCCACGCGGCGGTCGAGATACGCCGCCGCCTCGGGGAATTGATCGGAAACGACGCCCGAGGCGTCACCGTCCTCACCTGCCACGCCCTGGCGATGCGCCTGACCGGGTTCAGTTTCCGGAACCAGGCGGAACGCCCTGACGAGGAGGCGTTCCGGGAGGTGCTCCGCCGCGCCGCGGAATTGCTGCGCGGAGAGGGCCTGCCGACCGAGGAGGCGGATGAGCAGCGCGAGCGTCTGCTGGCGGGCTTCCGCTGGATACTGGTGGACGAATATCAGGACGTCGGCGAAGAAGAGTACGCGTTGATCTCGGCCCTGGCCGGGCGGACGCTCGATGACGAGGACGGCAAGCTCACCCTGTTTGCGGTCGGCGACGACGATCAGAACATCTACGCCTTCAAGGGCACCTTGGTGGAGTACATCCGCCGCTTCGGGGCGGATTACAAAGCCCGCCCCACCTATCTCACGGCGAACTACCGCTCCACGGCCCACGTCGTGGCGGCGGCCAACGCGGTGATCGAACAAGCCCGCGAACGCATGAAAACCGACCACGCGATCCACGTCAACCGCGCGCGCGAGAATGACCCGCCGGGCGGCGCGTGGGAAAAACTGGACCCGCTTTCGCGGGGGCGTGTGCAAATCCTGCCTGCGGGCCGCGACCCGCTCCATCAGGCGCGGGCCGTCATGGCGGAACTCCGGCGCCTCGCGAAGCTAACGCCCGATTGGAACTGGTCCCGCTGCGCTGTGCTCGCGCGCGAGTGGAAGTATTTGTTCCCCGTGCGCGCCTTCTGCGAAGCGAAGGGCGTTCCGGTTCAGATGGCGGATGAAGAAATTCCGGGTTTCTGGCATCTGCGGGAGACCCGCGCGTTCCTCGAATGGCTGCGCGCGCGCAGACCCCGCGTGGTCGACGGGGCGGCTCTCGCCGGTTGGGCGGAAGCGCACTCGCCCGGTGCCTGGAATGACCTGCTGCGCGAGGCCGTCGAGGAGCACGCGCTCGAAACCGGCGGAGCGGAGACGCCGGTGGATCATTTTATCGAATGGCTGGCTGAGTGGGGCCGGGAGGTGCGCAGGCGACAGCGCGGCCTCCTGGTGTCGACCGCCCATGGCGCCAAGGGACTGGAGTTCGACCACGTGGCCGTGCTGGACGGCGGCTGGAGCCGCGTCGGGCAAAACGGGGATGAGGAGCGCCGTCTGTACTACGTGGCCATGACGCGCGTCCGGCAGACCCTGACGCTCGCTCGTTTCGAAGAGTCCAATGGGTTCCCGGACGAGTTGACGGATCATCCCGCCGTCATACGCCGCGAACCGGCCGAGCTTCCGCCGGCCCCCACGACGCTCGGGTACCACTACGCCCGACCGAGTCTTAAGGAAGTGGACCTGGGCTTCGCCGGACGGCGAGCCGCCCGGCATCCGGTTCACCGCGCCATCGCCGGGCTCTCGCCGGGCGACCGGCTCGATACGCGCATCACGGATCAGGGTCGCTGGGAGTTGCGGGACCAGAGGGGCGTGGTGGTGGGACGCCTCGCCGGGAGTTTCGAGCCGCCGCTGGGGACCCGGTGCCGTTCCGCCGAAGTGTGGGCCGTCAGCGGGTGGAGCCGTGAAGCCTCGCAGCCCAAGTATCACAATTCCATACGATGCGACGCTTGGGAAGTGATCGTGCCGGAACTCGTATTCGAGCCGATCCGTTAGGTGACGTCTTGAACAGCGACCACACGCCTTCCTGCTGATCGTGCGAACATCGCTCATCCTCCAGATTTCATCGGAGTGGGTCACGGTCTCGTGGTGCGTATAGTGGCCTTGATACCAAAATCAATTTTCAAGTCGTCCGTTCAAAATGGTCTCTACCTCGTATTTCACGTTCCCCTTGAAATGATAGGAAGCACTCTGTAGGGTACATTCAGAGTCGCGCGGGCAACATCAACTTGATAGTCACGATTGGGGCAGTATCATGAACTGGCGAAAGATCGCAGGGGCGGGGATATTAGCTCTATTTCTCGCTGGCTGCGCGGGTAAAATCATCACGGAGAAGATATCTAGTATGTTTGGTAGTCCCGCGTCCAACGTATTTGCAAAGCTAGGGTTGCCCGATGCCGAAGGAAAGGTTGCCGGGCGGAAATTCTACATCTGGTCGACCAAAAACTACATGAACTATGGGCAGCAATCTTACATATACTACTGCAAGCTTCGCGTTTTCGTGGATTCACGGGATCGCATCACGGCGTACGATGTCGAGGGCAATGAAGGTGGTTGTGGACGTTTTGCTGACCGGCTAAGTCGTTAGCGAGCGTCAGCCATTCACTCGGGCATGTTAGTTGCCACAGAAGAGAAACTCCCAATTCTATTTGGACCGACCACGCATCGACTTTTCTGAGCCGCCCGACTCTTCCCGCCGCCTCGAAGAGGCGCACTGCAGACGGGAAGCGTCCGGCATCAGGGCCAGTATCTGTCCATTCACCAATTCCTCCTCGTCGGTGTTCCCCGCGCGTATAATGGTGGACTGAGACAGGAACGGGGAGTCGATGATTTGGCGTATTCCGCGCAGGCCCTGGCCTTTGACCAAATTCTCGGGGTCTGGGAGTTCCGACCAATCTTCCGGGTGGATCCTGATTGCCTTCAGCCTCCACCAGCCGACGTTGCGCGAGAGCACCCACAACTCAGTGCTGACGCCACCTTCGGGATGAAGGCTGTGAAGCTTCTTCACCCTCAAGTGCCCACTACGCGTATCGCCCATCCAAAGGCCATTGTCTCCGCCTGTGGGAGCAAGGGCAAGGAGCGGATGTTGCTTTGGCAGACCGCAGGTCACGGTCCACCTGCGCTCACGCGTCTGTGCCGCCGCTTCCTTAGCAAGGGTGAGCAGCAGGAGCGCAAGTGCCGCGGTGATTAGCAGAACAGGGGTGGCGTAGGGTTTGGCCTGCGGCGATATCATGGTGGCGTCTCCTGTGGCATAGGCGGTCCACTCAAGAGTCTCAAAGATGCGACAATGCCTGTCCGATTTTCTGTGCAAGTAACAGCCGGGGGCATTTGGCTCTCCGTCCTCAGTTCACTGAGGCCGAAAAGCGAACTAGAACAGGATGGCAAACTGCCCCATCGCTTCGGTCCAGTCAACAGGGCGGCGCCAGCGAATCCCGGCGTTACGGATCGCCAGGAACAGCAACTTCGCCACTGCCTCGTCCCTGAGAAAACTTTCCGGTGTCTTGATAATCTTGCGCAACGAACGGTGCAGGCTCTCCAGGGCGTTGTTCGTATAAATCATCTTGCGGATAACTGGCAGAAATGCGAACATCGGCACGACCTGATCTCAGGCGCACCACGAGACGGGAGCTACCGCCGGGTAGAGTTCCCACGAGTGGGCTTCGAACTCCTTGAGCTTGGCCGCCACCGTCCGAACAACGACGGCAGGGACCATGAAGGAGTTCCGGCGTCAGTAAATCCGACGGTGAACTACTGGAAGGGGTCGGAATTAATTTCCCACGAAAATCCCTGTTCACTGAAATACTCAGGAAAGAATGCGTTGAGAAAGACCCCCGAAAAATCCACACACGCCGGGAACTCGGGATATCAATCGAGCTTGGCGGCGAACGTCCTGATTGAAGCCAAACGAACCGGGCTGGCAAAGTTCCTGTTCGCAATCCTGCATCCGAGACATGCCAAGGCGGCATCGGTGAGCGCCGAAGCCGTCCGGCTGCAGTTCGGTTCGGGTTACAATGACATACCGTTGGGTGAAGTGGAAACGGTCGATGCAGGGGGCGGCAATCTCTATTCCAGAATTCGGATCCGTCATACCAAGGGCAGTGCGCAAGTTTCGGGCCTGTCCCGAATGGCTGGAAGCGCTCTGGCCGAAGCCATCGAAACATCGAGATGCCAATGGTGGCGCCGCTCCCTCGCCTCAAGGGCCTGTGCGATTCGGGCGGTCCACGACCGCATCGCCGAGATTGCAGATCCACCGAAATACCTCACGGCCGATGCGTTCAGAGACCTTGAAAACGATGCCCAGTCAGTCACCAGCGGCTTCGCGGCGCGTTGGCCGGAAGCGCTTTCGGATACCCCCGAGATTCGGATGCTGCGAGAGGTTCTCGAGTTTCTCGAAGCGTCTGGCGATGTCCGGACGAAAACCAACAAGTCGTTCGTCGTCAACGAACTGGTCCGGTCACGTGAGCTATTCGACCGGATCGAAGCCCGCCCGCTCACGGAAGAGCAGCGCAGAGCGGTCGTCATCGACGAGCAACGGAACCTCGTGGTAGCCGCGGCCGGAAGCGGCAAGACCTCGGTAATCGTAGCCAAGACAGGCTGGCTCATCAGAAAAGGGTATCGCAAGCCCTCTGAACTGCTGTTGCTCGCCTTTGCGCGAGACGCCAGCAAGGAGATGGAGGAGCGGCTCGAAAAGCGTCTCGGCGTAAAAATAGCGCACGAAGTTACGGTGCGCACATTCCACAGCCTCGGCATGGCGATCATCGGCGAAGCCGAAGGGAAGCGCCCGGCGCTCGCCGCGACGACGGAGAGCGACCGAGCCCTGTTCGACCTGCTCAAGGGAATCGTGGCCGATCTGCTCGCCGACCGGGAACTCTCGGCCACGCTGCATGAATGGTTCCAGGACCGGTTTGCGCCATACAAGAGCGAGCACGAGTTCAGAAACTGGGGCGAGTACCACGACTATATCCGCAAGTTCGACATACGCTCGCTCAAAGGCGAAACCGTCCGCAGTTTCGAGGAATGCGAGATCGCGAACTTTCTCTATCTCAACGGAGTCGCCTACGAGTACGAAGCCCCCTATGAGCATGACCTGGCGACCTCGGAGAAGCGCCAGTACAAGCCCGACTTCCATCTTCCCGAACACGGCGTCTATATCGAGCACTTCGGTATCGACACCGAAGGAAACACGGCGCCATTCGTCGACCAGCAGTCGTATCGGCAGGAAATGGAATGGAAGCGCGGCGTCCATGCAGAGCACGGCACCGTCCTGATTGAAACCTTCAGCCACGAACAGGTTGACGGCAGGCTGCTCAGGAACCTGACGGAGAAGCTTGCGCCCCACGGTGTGAGTCTTTCGCCGATTCCGCGCGAGGATGCGTTCGCTGCTCTCGAACAACAGGGGCGAATCGAACCGTTTACGCGGCTGGTGGCATCCTTCCTGCAGCACTTCAAGGGAAGCCGGCTGTCCTTCGCCGACATCGCCAAGCGCGCCGACGCTCACCGGGAACGTGCGCGGGCGCAAGCGTTTCTTGCGGTGTTCCGGCCGATTTTCGAGCGCTATCAGGACACGCTTGCACGTTCAGGTGAGATCGATTTTCACGACATGATCAACCGTGCGACCGACCTCGTGGAGAGAGGACACTACCGCAGCCCGTTCGGATACATCCTGGTCGACGAGTTCCAAGATATTTCGCCGTCCAGGGCGCGGCTGCTGAAGGCGCTGCTCGACAGTTCACCGGGGACCCAATTGTTCGCGGTCGGCGACGACTGGCAGGCGATCTACCGGTTCGGCGGATCGGACATTGCGCTCATGCGGGAGTTCGGAGACCATTTCGGTGCGTTCGAGCGTATCGATCTCGCAACGACGTTCCGCTGCGCCGACCGCATAGCCGAGGTCGCCACGGACTTCGTGCTACGCAATCCGGCGCAAATCCGCAAGAGGGTCCGCGCGACGCGCAAGGCGGACCGGCCCGCGGTATACGTCGGACTCCCTGGTGAGCAGGAACTCTCGCTCCTGAAAGAGGCGCTCGACCGGATCTCGGAGGATGTGCGCCGTCACGACGGAATTTCGGATGTGCTGTTGCTGGGCCGCTACCGGCATCTGTGTCCCCGCAATCTGGGTGCGTTGCCGAAGCAGTATCCGGGCCTTCGCTTCAGTTGGAAGACCGTGCACCGCTCCAAGGGTCTCGAAGCTGACTATGCTGTGGTTCTCGGTATGTGTTCGGGAAAGTTCGGGTTTCCGGCCGAGATAGCCGACGATCCGCTGCTGGATCTGGTGCTGGCGGCGTCCGAAGCCCATCCGAACGCCGAGGAGCGACGTTTGCTCTATGTCGCCATCACCCGGGCGAGACGGCAGGCCTTCCTACTTGCCGACGGCGGCCCGCCGTCCGAATTCGTGAACGAACTGAAAGACGGTGGATACGACGTCGAAGTGTTCGGCCGTCCGCCGGAAGGCGACGTATCCTGTCCACAATGCACAAGCGGACGGCTGGAGCGCCGTGAAAACTCCCGCAACGGAAGTGTTTTCTACGGCTGCTCGAACTTTCCGCTTTGCGAACACAGAACGCGTGCTTGTCCTCGCTGCGGGTCAGGCCTTCCCGTGAGGTCCGGCGAGGCTTACCGCTGCCGCGACTGTGGTGGGACAATCGAGGCCTGTCCCGTCTGCGACGGGTGGCTGGATGCCAGAATGGGGAAGTACGGTCGCTTCCTCGGCTGCTCGAACTTTCCAGATTGCGACTATACGAGAAACTTGCGGCAATCGCGAAAATGTTCCGATTCTGAACCAAACGTATCAAGACCCGGGAAACGCAGACGACGCTGACAGCAGTACAATTCATGGCGGCATTGCGGCCTTCCTGAGCGGGGAAGCCGCTTTCTGGATCCGGATATGATCAACCGATATGGACATATGGGATCCTCCCACGTGTGATGCGCCATCCCGGTTCCACTTTTCGGTTATAAAGATGGGTCCTGTACTGTGATTCGATCGGCCCGGTTAGAAAATGATTTACGCAGGCAGGTTTTTTTGATAGAAAAGATCGGATGTCAGCTTCTCGTTTATGTGGAATTCTATCAATGTCGAAATCAAGGACACAACGCGACCGGGCGACCGAAGTCTTGCACAGGGAGGGGATCGTGCGCCTCTGCGAGTTCAAGGATGCCGGCATCACCGCGGCCACGATCAGCCGCATGGTCGAGGACGGCGAGGTCGTACGACTCTCACGCGGGCTCTATCAGATGCCCGGTGCGCCCCTCGACGCCCATCACAGCCTCGCCGAGGCGGCGAAGCGGGTTCCCAGGGGCGTCGTCTGCCTCGTCTCCGCGCTTGCATACCACGGTCTGACCGATCAGATTCCAAACGCGGTCTGGATGGCGATCGGCGCAAAGGACTGGGCTCCAAAGGAGGAAAGCCCGCCGATGCGGATCGTGCGGTTCACGAACCCGCTTCTCGCGGACGATGTCGCCACCGTGCATATCGAGAAAGTGCCCGTTAAAATCTTCGGCGTCGCGAAGACTATCGCCGACTGTTACCGGCATCGACGGACGGTCGGCCAGTCGGTCGCACTCGAGGGTCTGCAGGAGGCGATTCGACAGAGGAAAGCCACCCCGGCCGAGATCGCCCGCCATGCGGCGCGTGGCGGCGTGGCCACGGTGATCCGGCCCCATCTCGAGGCGCTCACCGCAAATGGCTAGGGAGGTCAAGAACGTCGGCGCCTCCGTTCGGGCCCGTCTCCTCAGGCTGAGCAAGGAAAAAGGCCTGAACTTCGATCTGGTGCTGACGCGCTATGCGATCGAGCGCTTGCTCTACCGCCTCGCGCTATCCCGCCATGCCGAGCGTTTCGTTCTGAAAGGGGCGATGCTGCTGATGACGTGGTTCGACGAGCCGCTTCGCAGTACGCGCGATCTCGATCTCCTGGGTCACGGCAACCCCGCACCTTATACCGTCCTCGGAGTCTTCAGAGAGGTTCTCTCTCAGAAGCAGCCCGACGGCGTTCTCTTTGGCGCCGATGAGACGAGTATCGGCCGCATTCGAGAAGAGAACGAGTACGGCGGTCTCCGGGTACGGGCGCCGGCCGATGTTGATGGCGCCCGCGTTGTCGTGAACGTCGACGTCGGCTTCGGGGAAGCGACCGAACCTCCTGCCGAGTGGCTCGACTATCCCGTTCTGCTCGATATGCCGGCGCCGAGGTTGCTGGGTTACGCGCGCGAGACCGTGGTCGCAGAGAAATTCCAGGCCATGGTGGCCCTGGGCATGGCCAACAGCCGGATGAAGGACTATTACGACTTGTGGGTCATCAGCCGGACCTTTGATATTGATCGGACGCGTCTCGCAGGCGCGATATCGGCTACTTTCGCCCGGCGGCGCACACCGATACCGGATGCAGTTCCGGACGGGTTGTCGCGGATGTTCGCGGAGGACGTCGTAAGACGACGACAATGGGAGGCCTTCAAGCGTGATTTGGGGCTCGACCCCGGGCCGCTCGACGGCGTTGTGAAGGTGCTCGAGGATTTTCTGATGCCGCCTGCCGCGGCCGCTCGTGAAGCGGGTGGGCCGAATGACGTCAGAGCATGAAGATACGCCGACCCGGGTTCCGGATTCACCCCGAATTAAATTACATTCTGCTAAATCCACACCAATCCGAACCCCTTGGAAGACTCGCCCGTGTCCTTGACTGGCGAATCGGCTCTGTAGTCTCTCCGACCAGCCAGTCGACGTCCTGATTTCGGGCAGCTTCTCCCGCTTCGATATCCCCCTCACTCGTGGCGGACGAATGCGAACCGGGCGACGGGACTGACCCTTCGCCACCACCCAGCCAATCGGATTCCCCTCCATCTGGCAAAAGGGGCGCGCACGTACTAAACCCCATCGCACGGGCGATGACGGAGGCCACCTGCGAGGCGGCGTCCCTGAGCGCTTAGTCGTCGAGATGGGCGTAGACGGCCGTGGTCTCACGTCTCCGGTGCCCGAGCAGCCGCCCGACGGTGGTGAGTCCTACCCCGTTCATTACGCCCTGCGACACCCAGGTGTGGCGCAAGTCGTGAATGCGCAGACCCGGCAGTCCCAGGGCTTATTCAACGACCTCTTCCCGGCGCGCCGACCGCGTCCACATCCGGCTTTTTCTGCGGCACGCCCACCGTGCTCGCGGGAGGCTGCCCGGTAGCCGTCTGGGATGGGCCGCTCACCACCGTTCTGCTTGATGTCGTCGGGGGAGAACCACCCGCTGCAGGTGAGGAAATCCTCTCCGAAATCAACTCCTCGCGCACCCGGAGCGGACCCGTGATGCCGAGGCACCGGAAAAGCTACCTGCGGTTCGTCATATGGCTGCGCTGTCTCGGATGCGTATACGGATTGGCGCTCGGCCATCTGGCGCGGGTGCTCGGCACCGAAGGCAACATTGATTCCCGTTTAAAATCGGTGCTAACTGACATCCGCTGGTGGAGTGCATCCGGCGACGCAATCCTGAGCAAGGCAGATGGCCGGACTATACTGACGATTCAACGAAGGCGAGACCATGAATGCTGAAACCCGGCCGAAGATTGATAGGTAGTGGTTGGCATGATTCGGAAAATTGACGATCTTTATACTCTCGCGCATATCAGGCCAATGGTGCAGAATGTAGACGGAAATTGACGGTTTGGCTTCCGAGCGCGAGCGTGTCGAGCACCTTTTCGTGCTGTATGAGAACATGCGCTCGCCACTGGAGGCTGTAGCAAAGGCGCGGCCGAGGAAAAGGCATCCCCGGTAGTCTGGCAGCCTACCAACCACCACCGAAGCGAGTTGACGAGGGTTGATGATGAATGATCCGCATGTAGTCTCGCTGGTCTATCGAATTGAACACAATGAGTCCATTGACTACAGCAACGCGGAATCCCTTGATCGCGACGAGCCAGGATTTCGACTATCGGTGATGAACGGCGAGGCGCGGTTCGAAATGAAGGATCACTTTTCGTCATTCGAGGAAGCAGAGAAGGCGATTGCCATATACAAGCGCGCGTGGGAGTTTGATGCGCAACTTGTCAGAGGCCCTGATAGTTTTAGTCTGGTGCTTGACCGCCAAGCATCAGAAATCATCGACCGAAGTCCAACGCCCGGATGCGTGAGCGTTCGCAGTGTGGAATGGCTTCTTGTTACTGAATCCGCGCAGATTACTGTCTCGCCGCCGGAGTATCCTGCGCCACCGTCGGACATAATCCCCAATCCGGATGCTGAAACCATGCATCAGCGTTACCTCGGTCATCGTAAGGGCCGCGAACCACTCGGCTCAATGGCAAACTTTTGCCTAACTGTCCTCGAAAATTCGACCGGAGAGCAGAAAAAAAGAAGGCGTCGTCCCGCCGCTGCCAAGATGTACCATGTAGACAAGTGCGTCCTCGACAAGATTGCAAATTTGACGGCGAATAAGGGTGGACCTGAGGCGAGAAAGGCCGGTGGTCTTGGACAAGATTTCAGTTCGCGGGAACGGTGTTTTCTGAATCAAGCGGTGAGGGCACTTATCCGCAGGGTGGCGGAACGGGAGCATCACCCGAACGGATGCTTGGCGAAGATTTCGATGGCGGACTTCCCGTCTCTGAATGCCGATTCCGGCAGTGAGTCGAAAGTGGCGAAGTAGTGGGAGCTTCATGTCGTCATCACCTCCGCGATAATTTTGCCCATCTTCTAGACTGCCTCGACCGAGTGCGCGCCAAGAGCGTGGGTGCAGCCCGCCGTAGCGCGGTGCCGCCTTTGCCCGGGCAGCTTGTCAACCAGCGGGAGAATTCCGCCAGACATGACGGCTTGGCTGGCTGCCGTGTGCCGAAGGTCGCCCCGGCGAAGTGTCCCAAGCCACGCGTCTGGACAGACGGCACGCTAACACTCACGTAGAGGACCGTAGCCATCTCCATGCGCGAAGTTCGGGAACAGGAACCCATCTGAATTGCGGGTGCCGTGATGTGGGCCCGTGCGGTCTCGCCAAGCGGCCCTGTAAGCCGGACGGTCTTCGAAACTTGCAGGGTGGTTGTGCGTCGTCGATGTCGGCAGCAGCGCACAGGCAAACGACGGATATGCAGTACGGGTCTTTCCACCGGGATATGGCCATCCATGCAATAAGCAACTGGCGCGCACCCTCGTCAAGAGACTGTCTCCAATGGTGTCCATTTGCGCACGGCGCTTCGGAGCCTTCGAAACTCGGATTGAAACTGTTTGACTCGATGTCCGTTGGCGCCCGAAGGGTGCGGGAAACCCTTGAGGATTCTCAACGGCTCGCCGATGCCGGCGACATTCAGCCCTTCTTCTACGGCCCTGCCGAGGGGAACTAACAGGGCGTTCGGAAATCGTTGCAGTTCATGTGGAAGATTGGTCTTGACGATATATGAGAGCAACTTCGAACTCCTGATTTTTGGTGAGCCTCGATAGTTGTTTCCCTTGAAAAAAACGGGGTAGCGCAGCGCGGACGTAGAATGAAGTAAGTGCGACGCACTGCCGAACAGATCGGCACAGGTGTCCAATCCCAGACGATCGGCAACACCGATCTGGTCGAGCATCTGGACCAGGTTGGTGCGCATGGCGCCTCCGAAGGCTATCCGGCGTCTGACCTCACGGAACAGTTGCGGAGGGCGTGAGCCTTCGTGAAGCAGTTTACGGATTTCCCGGAAAGCGGCGACCATCTGAGACCTTCCGGGCGTCAGACCAATGATGACGATTTGCGCGTCTAGGGTGAAGCCGTGCATCGGAGCGTAGAACACTTCCAAATCACCCTCGTGAGCCAGAAGGAAGTCGTCTCCGGTAACTTCATATGCAGTGGGGTCGGCAGGTAAAGACCGCAACTTGTGTTCATAGTCGGCGAAACGGGGTGTCATCAACTGCACTGCTCCAAGTTGTAGAACTGTTTTCTCTTCGTGTTTCATGCAGTTGTAGTTTTTGGCCAAGAACCCTCCGTTAGCACTTTATGTTACCTCAAGAGGACTGTGCACATCCGGATCAGTTTTCAGTGAGGTCGGAATGGTTTCTCGGAAGTGTTAATTCCTCCCCTGTTAAAGAAGTATTGAGACACCTTGTAGATACTGTCAGCCCTTCACAGTTTCAATGAACGATATTCCACCAATACAGAACGTCCGATAATGTCAATGATGGCCACGGACAATTCGGAGCCAAACGAGTCTGTAAGCTTCATCGGCTTGCCCAGCCGAAAATGCACTGGTTGTTGCCGACCCTCCTCTATGGCGATATTGTCCGCATACAGATAAGTTCTATCAGATGTGTCACGTATAGGATTGAGCCGCCCGCGTAGGCCAGGGAGATATCCGGTCTCCTCAGGAAATATGACAGCACCTCCATCCGGAAGGCGTTCGAGTTCCAACAGCAGACCACCTCGACTCGGTAACCACTCCCGTTTTAGCCCTCCAGTGTAGCCCGGCGTTGCAGCATAAACGGTCATCGGAAGATTCGTTGTGTATAGATCGAGTGCTGCTTCGCCAGCTACATCTGTCGTTGCTCGTTGCCAAGTTTTGTTTGGAAAGAGCGCCAAAATCTCAACTCCCGACAGAGGCTCTCCCTCCGAGTGCACCGTTACCGTGGAGTCGGCGGGACTCAATTCGAGCTTTGCAGCGGGAATGCTCAACACGAGGCTGGATTCGTCAACGACTTTGTATTGCGGCATGTTGCCGGTGGCTTCGTGGGTCTCCGTCTTGATAATCGACACACCATCCCCTCGACGTTCCATCAAGTACCGACGATGGTTCGCTCCTGGAACATCGCCGACGGGAATTCGTCCGAACACGGAAGCGATCACTTCGTTGCGCGTTGCTTGGCTAGTGTCCATGCTTTCGATGGTCATCCCATTGGGAAGCTGACCAGGCGAGTCGATCTCAAGACGCTCCTTAAACATCGATAACCTAATCCGCCTTGACGATATGGAGTAGTCGCGGTGCGCGACAGCATTGACCACTGCTTCAAACACAGCTGCAATGCTGTACTGTGGCACTTCTTCCCGCTCTGGCAACTTGCGCGCCGCGACGCGCATGTTGCGGACTATGAATTTCACAGCGTCGGCAATCTGAGTGGGAAGCGGGCCAACGATTTCCTGTGCGTCCAATTGACCGGAGGCGCGACCTTTTCCGCGATAGTGGGTTGCCACAATCGTGGCTTGCGGCAACCATTCCTGCGGCGACTGAGCACAAAGCAATAGACCTGCGACTGTCGCGCGGGCTACACCGGCTTCATCCTGGGCTAGCAGGCGAAGGTTAATCAGCCCCCTGCGTGGGTCATCCGCTCCAGCTACGCTGAGGAGCGGTTCCCATAGCCGCTCGTTGAGCGTCTCGAAGCCCGTATTGGGCACAATCTGCTTGTCGAACCATAAGTAACGGCTCTGTGCACGATTCTGCGCCAACCTCAGGCGTTCATCGCCGTCTAGACGCCGCTTAGTCGCGCCAACACGGATGAACGCGCGTCCGTCTCGTTCGTGAATAGTGTCGCCCCGCGGTATTTCAACTAGCACAAATGCCTTTCCGTCAAGTTCCCGATGATGAACGTCGATGCGCAATGCAGGCCTTACGATATCCGTGGACACCTCAACCAATAAGTGATCTATCGCCACGATCTGCTCTGAAGACATTCCCTGAATCTGGCCATCATTAGTCACACCGCAAAGCAGTACGCCGCCTCCCGCATTCGCGAAGGCGGCCATCTCATCCGCAAGTTCATCCCGCCGGGGACTCGTCGGGCGATCCCCTTTGAACTCCACCTGTTTGAACTCCCAAGTGCTGTCCTCGCGCAAATGCAATCTTTGCCTAATTTCAGTGTCACTTACGTTCACGATTTGTCTCCAAGTTTCATTACAGGGGCATGTCGGATAGGAGAAACGAGATTGATTGGAATGCAAATCGTTCGGCGGCCTCGACCTCTTACTCGGCTACTGTAATTAAGACGTTGCGCAGCCCGTGGAACCAGAGCCGCGTTCCCGTCTCCTTGGTGATATCGGCATGGTAGTGGTAAATGCCCAACAAATGGCCATTTCAACTTTTGGCGGCGGGGAACAGCTGCTCTTCGCCCGCAGTAGTATCGTTCTCGCCCCGGTAACCTAGAGACCGACTGAGTTGTCAACTCCTCATGGCCGATGCAAGAGCGATGGTTGATCGCGGATAATATGAAGACTGCCGGGTTCGTGGTCGCACAGTCTTGTTTCTTAGTGACTCTGTTGAACTGTGCCTCGACGTCGCGTTTGGTCGGACGCAAAGTGCCCGAATCGAAAATGTGTGATGCGCTTGTTGGCGACGCAGTAGTTGACGACGAAGGTCGTGCACCTGAGGGGTTTACAAAAACATCGAAGCTAACGAACCAATCACCACAAGTGATGAAGGTCTCTATGGCCGATTCGAGAGTCTGGACGGCACGCTTGATGAGTAGCACCTTAAACTTGTACATGCGTTTGACGGCTAGCTGTTGCATAAACAAATTTTAGCCCTCGTCAAGCGAAATACTCAACCCCATACTTAACACCAGAGAAGAAATTCGATTGCGGACAAGGGTCATGTCTTGTAAATGCTGGAAAATTTCTTTTTTGCGCACGTTAGCTGAGAGCTGCCTGAGGTTGTTTTCTGCTTCTTAATCATGATCCAGTTCCGGTTTCAGAACATCCATCCGGCATCTCTCGAAGCTGGTGACCTTGAGCGCACGCCATCGCCCGGCAGCCCGGATAATAACGGCGGACATAAACTTGTGCACTGGCTTTTCACCGCAGTATTTTTGGAGGGGCGTGTCCACCCCATCCTCGCGCAGTTCCTGTCGCGCCTCCAGGGAACCCGAACCTGCAATGCGCAGATTTCGTCAAATTTTCCCGCGAAGACCCCGCGCGTCACGCTTGCTCGCGTGGTCTTCCAGAAAGGCCCCGAAACCGCTTCCACAACCTGCCGGATAATGCTTTGCGCGTCCTCACGCGCCAGTTTCCTCAGTTCGTCCCTAAAGGCTGGGTTAGTAAAGGTAATCGTCGTATCTTCTATCATGTTGGCGCATCTCCTGTGTACTGAATGAAGGGGCCTATGAAAAACTATTTCTTCAGGAATACACCGCTTTCTTGAATACAGTCTCTACCCCAGATTTGACTTTAACCCCAGAACGATGTGGAGATTGTGAACCGCGCGTCGCATAGGATATACCTTTCGGCATGACGTGCTATGAGCTTTATGAGAGGTTGCAACGATATGGACGGGAATGAGTCTCCCTTGAGATTAGAGAATCTATTTCCAGGAAGCCTCTTCGCTGGCGATTTTCTTTGTGAGGCTATCGGCGATCTGAATGAGTGGAAAGAATTCGATGATGCCTCGCTCGATGCCCTGGAAAATACGCTTAGGGAATTCTTTGGCAGTCTCCCGCTGGGCACTTCTCCCAACGAAAGCCAGACGGAAGACGAGATCATTTGGCCCGTACTTGATTATCTCGGATGGAAATCGAGTCTTCGCCAGCAAAATCTCTCCGAGCGAGGACGGGAGGATGTTCCCGATGGTCTCATGTTCGAAAGCGAAGAAGCGAAGACCCATGCCAATGGCTTCCCCGAATGGAAACGCTACGAGTTCGGCCTCGCCATCGTGGAATCGAAGCGCTGGAAGCGACCTCTCGATCGCCCTTCGGGAAGCCGGAGCGAAGAAACGGCACCATCCACCCAGATGCTTCGCTACCTGAGGCGCGTGGATGATCGGACAATCGGCAAGCTCCGCTGGGGCATTCTCACCAACGGCGCTCAGTGGCGGCTTTATTTTGCAGGGGCGCGTTCGGTTTCGGAGCAATTTTTTGAAATTGATCTCGCGCGAGTCCTGAATCTCCCCGGATATAACGACGATTTGTTCGCCCTTCCCGAATCCGTTCGCCGCCACTGGCTGAAGGTGTTCGCGCTCATGTTCCGGCGAGAGGCATTCCTGCCGACCGAAGAGCATTCGCGCACCTTTCACGAACGCTCCATGGACGAGGGACGCCGCTACGAAGAGCGCGTAACGGACAGTCTCTACGAACAGATATTCCAAGACGAACAGAAGCAAGACAAGCAGAAAGAGGCTCCGATTTTTCCGCAGCTCCTCGCCGCCATCGTTGCCGCCGCGCCCGACGCGCCGCTGCCGGAGGTCCGCGAGGCCGTCCTGGTCATCCTCTACCGCCTTTTGTTCATCCTCTATGCCGAGGACCGCAACCTGCTTCCCGTCCGCGATGATCGCTATGACGATTACGGCCTGCGCAACAAGGTGCGCGACGAGGTCGGGCGGCGCATGGATTCGAGAGACACGTTCTCAGAGAGTTTCACCAACTACTGGTCGGCATTCGACAATCTTTGCCGCGCGATTGACGGAGGCGACGCCTCCATCGGCCTGCCGCCTTATAACGGCGGGCTGTTTGACCCGGAGCGAACGCCTCTACTCGATAGGATTCGGCTTTCCGATCAGATAATGGCGAACGTCATCGACGCCCTCTCGTTCGAGAAAACCCCGCAGGGACGCCGCTACATCAACTACCGTGACCTGGGCGTGCAGCAATTGGGCTCGATTTACGAACGCCTGCTGGAGCAGGAACCCGTCTTCGTCGAGAGCGATATTGAAGTCCGCCTCAGCCCCTTCGCCAGAAAAGGATCGGGCAGCTATTACACGCCGGACGATCTGGTCGGCCTCATCATCGAGGAAACAGTCGAGCCGCTCATTCGCATTCGCAAAGATGCTTTTGGCGCGTTCGTTTCGGATTCTTCACCGGACATGCGAATGGAAGAACTCGAACGCCTCGACCCGGCGGAGAAGATTTTGGAACTCAAAATCTGCGATCCCGCCATGGGCTCGGGGCACTTTCTGGTCAACCTCGTGGACTATCTTGCAGATAGAGTCATCGAGGCCATGGCCGATGCGGAAGCTGAAGTCGAGGGCTACGCCTCGCCGCTGAACGAGCGGATCGCAGGTATCCGCAAGACGATACTCGCAAGGGCCGGGAAAGACGACTGGCGCATCGACCCGGCGCAACTCGACGACCGCAACATCATCCGCCGCATGGTGCTCAAGCGCTGCGTCTACGGGGTGGACAAGAGCCCCATGGCGGTCGAACTCGCCAAGGTCGCGCTCTGGCTGCACACGTTCACGGTGGGCGCACCGCTCAGCTTTCTGGATCACCACCTGCGCTGCGGAGACAGTCTCTTCGGCTCATGGGTGAGGGCGGGCATCGACAAGGCGGGAACGGAAGCCTCGCTCTTTCTGCATGAGCCTATCAGGCGAGCGACCGCCGCAGCCTCCCCCATGCAGGAGGTCGAGAGCCTGACCGACGCTGAAATTGCAGAAGCCCACGAATCCGCAGAACGCTTCACCGAAGTGGGGGAAAGCACAAAGCCGCTTGACGCCTTCTTATCCCTGCTCGACGCCCTCGAATGGCTGAACCCTCGGAGTAAGGAGGATAAAGCCGCACTTCGTTTTTATTACTTGGGACAATTCGGAGATCCGGTCGAGATTGCGCTACGCAATATAGAAGTTCCGAAAAGCAATTCGGAGAGTGTGCGATTCTCCGGGTTGCTGGAGAAGGCCCTTTTGCTCATCGACGAAGAACGCTTTCTCCACTGGCAGGTGGCCTTCCCGGGCGTGTGGTCGGAATGGGAAAGCACCGAACGCGAGGGCGGTTTCGATGCCGTTATCGGCAATCCGCCGTGGGACCGTGTAAAGCTGCAACAGGTGGAATGGTTCGCCGCGCGGCGGCCCGAGATCGCCCGCGCCGCCCGCGCTTCCGACCGCAAGCGGATGATCGCCAATTTAGTGGAAGAGGAAGACCCGCTCGCCCGTGATTTCGCCGAAGCGGGTGAACGCGCCATGACTGCGGCCCGCATGGCGAGAAGCTGCGGCGATTACCCCCTGCTCTCGAGAGGCGACGTGAACCTCTATTCGCTGTTCGTCGAGCGGGCCATGTCGCTCGTGAAGCCGGAGGGGATGATCGGCCTCCTGACGCCCTCCGGTATCGCATCCGACAAAACGGCGGCCCGGTTTTTCAAAGGCGTGGCTACGGAAGGCAGGCTGAAGGCTCTTTATGATTTCGAGAATAAAAAAATTTTCTTCCCCGACGTTCACGCGTCGTTCAAATTCTGCGTATTCGTCGCAAGTCCATCTCAAATCAAAGAGTCTGCCAAATGCGCATTCTACCTTCACAATGTCTCCGAACTAAAAACTACCGACTCCAAGCGTTGCTTTTCGCTGAGTGCGGAGGATTTCGCCAGCGTCAACCCGAACACCGGCACCGCGCCCATCTTCCGCACCGAGCGGGATGCGGAACTGACCACAGCGATATACGACCGCCTGCCGGTTCTGGTGGATCGCTCCTCAGGCGAAGAGGCGAAGGCGTGGCCGGTTAAGTATTCGACCATGTTCCACATGACCAACGACTCGAATCTGTTCCGCACAAGAGAGGAGCTTGAAGAAAACGAGGGTGCCTGGGCCATCGGCGGCAACCTTTATCAGAGTGATGCGGGAGATTGGGTTCCGCTTTACGAGGGCAAGATGGTGCAAGCGTTCGATCATCGCGCCGCCCAAGTCGTCGTCAATCCCGAAAACCGACACCGCCCCGCGCAGCCCCAACCGGCCACTTTGACGCAACATAAAGATCCAAACTGGCTCCCTGCTCCGCAGTATTGGATTCCCGCTTCAGAGTGTAGTTGGCCATCGGAGCAAAATTGGATTCTCGGCTTCAAGGAGATTACCGCACCCACAAACATCAGAACCCTCATCGCGGCGCTCTTTCCGGCGGTGGCATTCGGTAACAAAGTGCCCATCCTCAAACCGGAAACAGCCGAGCGCGATGAATGGTTATTAGCCGCCAATCTCAACGCGACGATTTTAGACTTTGTGACACGCCAGAAGGTTCAGGGTCAGACGCTGAATCTTTTCATCGTCGAACAACTTCCCGTCGTTCCGCCCGAAACTTACGAGATTGTGCGCTTCGGCACAAAAACCGCAGGGGAAATCGTCTGCGATGCCGTGCTGGAACTCACCTACACGGCGCACGACATGGCCCCCTTCGCCCGTGATATGGGTCATGTGGATGAAGAAGGCGATGTGCGGCCTCCCTTCGTCTGGGACGAGGAACGCCGTCTGCATCTTCGCGCCAAGCTGGACGCCGTTTTCTTCCATCTCTACGGCGTCACCGACCGCGACGATGTGCGCTACATCTATTCCACCTTCCCCATTGTCGAACGTGAGGAAACCAAGGCTTACGGAGACTACCGCTCCCGCGATTTGTGCCTCAGCTTCATGAACTCGCTGGCGGCAGGCGTGACCGACGTCCAATTCAGTTCATGAACCAATATTTTTTAAGTTATTCCCAGTTCGGAAGTAGGGGCTGAATTAACAAGGCGGTTTCATTGCAGTTGAAGTTTGGTTTGACGACCTTGATTTCAGCGAAAAACTCGGATAGTTACTTAGAAATGAACGATATCAATAGACAAAATTACGTACAGAGTCTTGAATTTGAGGTCCGAAGATATCGGGAAATTCTTAAAGATTTATTTGGTCCTTGCGATTCGAGATTCGTTTTCGGCACCATCCGAAAATCAGAGGACAATACACCACGCACATTTTTCCCCAATATGTACCACAAGAATGGTGGGTGTATCGTTGATATCCATATTTCTGATTTTCCGTGGGAACACTATTCACCCGATCAGGGAAAGTGGCAGGTAGCCCATGAATGCGTGCACCTACTAGACCCTGTATGCGGCACAACAAATTTTCTTGAAGAAGGCTTGGCTACGTGGTTTCAAAATGAACCGCGCTTCCATGACGATGCTGTAAAGCAATATATCAAGAAGAATACTAAATCCAACGGCCTTTACGATACAGCAAAGGACCTCGTTTTCCGTTGCATGCCGCAACTTGCCGTGGCGGTGAAGGGAATCAGGAAGTCCGGCATCAGTATCCGAGATATTTCGCCTGATATGCTTGCTGCTCGTTTGCCGCATGTTGACAGAAACACTATTGATCGCATTTGCGCCAAGTTTGAATACTGACATGGCGTTTTGTAACGCAAACAACTACCCGAACAAAGGCATGCCCGGGCCTACAGTTATTCAATACTGCCTAAGCACCGACCAGAGCATCAAAACCAGCGAAGCCGGCATAGTGGCCGGGCAGGTTTGGCCCCATCCTGACTGGTTGCGTCCTCGTCCGGTCCGATGGAGTCGGCCCGAAGCCGGTCGATATCCCGGGCGAGTTCCTCCCTGTCCCCACCCATCTTCGGCCGTTCCGGCCCACTGCGGGAAGCCGTCGTCTTGGCGGGTTCACATCGACCAGGCTTCGCGTCTCGTCTCCCATCTTCGCTCAACCAATCGAATTCCCTGTCGCCTACTGGATCATTCGCTTCCTCTGGCAAGGGAGGCACGCAGGCGCTGTATCTCATGGCGTGGGCGATGACGGAGGCCGCCTGCGCGGCGGCGTCCCTGAGCGCTTCGTCGTCGAGATGGGCGTAGACGGCCGTGGTCTCACGTCTCCGGTGCCCGAGCAGCCGTCCGACGGTGGTGAGTCCGACGCCGTTCATTACGCCTTGCGACGCCCAGGTGTGGCGCAAATCGTGAATGCGCAGACCCGGCAGTCCCGCTTCCTCCCTGACGCCGCGCCAGAACGTGTAGAGGCTGTCGGGGGTGAGAGCCTCGGGGAACACCCGCGCGGTGTCTTCCAGGCGGGGCAGCCCTGCCAGAAGACCCGCCGCTTCGGACCCGAACCACAGAGTGCGCGGGCCGGTCTTGGAATCTTCCAGCCTTACGCTAACGCCGTCCTCTTCAAGCTCCTCCCGTTTGAGGTTCACGACTTCGGAGAGCCGCGCCCCGGTAAGCGTGAGGAGACGCAGGGCCGCTACCGCCCAGGGTTGCTCATCCCGGTGTCGTTCGAACACGGCGTTCAGGCGCATCAATTCTTCTGCGCCGAGATACCGTGCGACGGGTTTCCGGGGGTTCTTTGCTATGTTGGCGCAGGCGTCGGGGAAGTCCTCTGCGAGTTCGCCCCACCGGCGCGCCGTGCGCAGCATGGCGCGGAGGATCTCGAAGGCGCGGTTGGCGGCGCCGGGTCTGTCCGCGCTCGCCGCATCGAACCACGCCGAGACGCACTTGTGGTCGATGGCGTCGAGCCTGAGCTTGCCGAAATGCGGCATCAGGCGGTTTTTCATGTAGACGTCGAAGGTCTCGAGCGAAGACGGTTTCCAGCGGTTCTTTCGACCTTCGCGGTAGCGCGCTGCGAAGTCTTTGAACAGAGGCGCCCGCCTCCTGCGTCGGGGAGCCACTGTCTCGCCTCCCCACAGGCGGGCGAGGAGGGCGGCGGCCTCCTTTCTCGCTCTTTCGACACCGATTTCCGGGTAACGGCCCAGAGTGAACTTGCGCATCCGTCCCCGGACGCGGGTCTGGACGATGAAGGATTTGACGCCCGAGGGATGCACCCTGAGTCCGAAGTGGGCGAGCGTCCCGTCCCAAAGCGTGTATTCTCTCTCTCGCGGCTTCGCGGCGGCGATGGTCTTGTGCGTGAGCCGTTTTTTCTTATGTCTATGCGCCATGCTCCACCTCCTTCCCCTTTCCGGTCATCGCGTCGTGGACGATGCCTGAGATGCGCCCCGCCGCCTCGCGGACGTGCTCATCCGCGAGATGGGCGTAGCGCTCCGTGGAGCCGGTATCCGCGTGGCCGAGCAGGCGGCCCACGGTATAGAGGTCCAGCCCGCTCATAACGGCGTGGGAGGCGAACGTGTGGCGGCAGTCATGGATGCGCACGTCATCAAGACCGGCGAGTCCGCGCAGCTTGCACCAGCGGGGACCCAGGTCCCTCATCGGACCACCATTCTTCTTGTTCGGGAACACGAACTCGCCTTTGCGCGGGAGGGCGTTCAGCACCGCCCGCGCGGGCGGCGGCAACTGGATCGTCTTGGGTCCCGTCTTGGAGTCGGGCAGGAGCGCGCGGCTCCCGCGTATCCATTCCCACTTGAGACCCGTGATCTCCGACGATCGCGCGCCGGTGAACAGAAGGAGCCTGATCGCAGCCGCGGCCATTACGTCTTCTGTATGGTCGAGCACGAAGCCCAGGCGCTTTAACTCCTCAGCTGACAAGAAACGCTCGCGGGGCTTCATCCTGTAGCGCCTCATGCCGCTGCAGGGGTTCAACCCCTGTGGCCTCAGTTCTCGGAGTTCCGCTTCTTTCATCATGACGGAGAGAACGGGCAGGGCCCGGTTTGCGTTCCCCGGCGTAGCGCTCATCGAGTCGAACCAGCGCGCGACGTCGGCGCGGGCGATGTCGGCGACGCGCATGGCGCCGAAGAAGGGCAGGATGTAGCGGCGGAGCAGGTGGCGATTGCCCTCGCGGGTGGATTGCTTCCAGCGCCGTCCCTGCCCACGCATGAATTCACAGGCGAAGTCGGCGAACAGGGGTCCGTGCTCGCTCATGGCCTTCGTCTCCTCGAGCAAGGCGGCGGCCTGCTCACGGTCCGCCGCGGCCGTCATTGCGTTCGCCGGGCCGAGGACGTGCCTCTCCCCGCCGGGTTTCAGGACGAAGAAGGTGTTCTTCCCGTCCCTCGCGACCTCGATGCCGAATTCGGGCAGGTCGCGGTCCTGGACCGTGAGGCCGTTTTTTCCTTTCACCTGTTTCCTGAAGGTGCGCCGCAGGGTTCTTTCGTTGATGGTGGCGTGGATGCGCATGGGCTCTTCTCCTTTCCCGGTTACCTGATGAGGGCCGCCCGCTCCGAGGGAACAGGGACGGCGGTTACGGGAAGAGAAAACGGCACGCAGGCAAGGACGGTGGACCGGGTGATTCCGTCTAACTAATTGCCTTACAAAGGGATACGCTTACTGAGGATGGCTCGATCGTGACTCGCTTGGTGCAGCCCGCTGCGTCCGGTGTACTGAACGAAACGCCGACGGGCGGCAAGCGCAGGGATTTTATGGAACACGAGTCGGGGGAACTTTCGCCGGCGAGAATAACGAGCGGGAGCCGCAGCGGCGATTGAGCATGGAGACGAGTGGAGTATGCGAGGAAGAGCGGCGGAACGAACGAGGGGAAAAACGAGCCGCGCCGCCGGGGCGACGACGCGACTCGTTGAGCGTTCATGTCACGCTACTTTTTGAACGGGGATGCCGAGGCTTCGGGCCTTGTCGACGAGGTTGTCGGTGATGCCCGAGCCGGGGAACGCGACCACGCCCTTGGGGAGGAGGGAGAGCAGCTCGTCGTTGCGCCGGAAAGGAGCCGCACGTCCATGCGCATCCCAATCCGGTTTGCAGACGACCTGGTGGACGCCGTTGCGCTCGGCCCAGCCGGCTGCAATCTTCTCGGCTCCGGGGCCGCCGCCGTGGACGAGAACGACGTCGGCGTACTTGGCCTTGACCTTGTCGAGATGCGCGATGATTTTGCCCGCGTCGTTCGCCTCCTTTCCGCCCGCGACGGCGACGAGGGTTCCCTGGGGGAGGTGGGCCGTGTTCTCGCGGTCCTTTTTCGCGCGCTGGAAGTCTCGCGCCTCGATCACCGCCGATGTGAGCTTGCCGGTCTGGGAGACGTGCGATCCTCGCCTGGGCCGCCAGACCTCGCCGGTCTCGACGCGGTAGGCCTCTGCGGCGGCGTCACGGAGTTGTTCAAAAGCATCACGCCGAGCATTAAAGTTTTGCGCGCGGTCGGTGGCGAGTTCGAGTTCGCGAGACCTGATCTCGGAGCCGTCCTGCTCGCGCTGGAGTTCACGGATGCCGGGGATGAGTTTGTCGGCGGCGCGGTCGAGGCGCTGTGTCTGGGCGTCGAGGGTGTTGACGAAGCCCCACAGGAGACTCGCCCGCTCATCCGCTAACTGCGTGCCGTCGGGTGCAGCTTCCGCGAGTGCGGCGAAGGCCTTGAGGACGGCGGCGGTGGACTCCGCCTCGCCCCAGACGGGCCGGTTGTCGAACTCGTCCGGCCCCGGAGTCGCGCCGAACAGTGCTGCCTGTTCGCAGACCATGGCGGTGAAGGATTCGTTCTGCGCTTCGATGTTGTCGACCTCGTGCATGATCATCTCCTTGTGTGTCTCGGTGGCGGTCATCGTTCACTCCTTTCGTTGTCCTCAGGCGAGGGGATGGTTGAATTCGGGAAGAGCGTAGCCACGCTCGTTGCGCCCCACTTCTTTCGGCATCTCGTCGAGATACCCGGCGGCCCACTCGGCAGCACGCGCGAGTACGTCGCCGTGGCACGGCAAGGGATGGCAGTGGCAGCCGAGCTCGCAGCCTTGGAGGTCGGCGAGTTCGTGGAGGTCCTGCTCCTCGCGCTTGATTTTTTCCCAGAGCCATCGCCGGTATTTCTCGATGACCTCGCTGCGGGAGCCGTCCTTGCCGATGCGGAAGGGGTTTCCCCACTTCGTCGTGCGGTCAATCACGACGAGACAGCCGCCTCCGAACTGGGGAGCAACGTAGTCGTTCAAGTTCACCACGGTGGTTTCCATGCCTTTCTCCTTCGTAGAGAGTTAACGGATGCGCTTCTTAGCGCCCCCATTTTCAGCACGTGGTAGGCGTGGGCGTCAGGGGCGGTTTTCAGTCTTTTTTTCACCCGGAGGGCGCGCAGCGGAAAAAATCCACGCTTCACCGATTTTTTCTGAAAAAAGATGCTTTTGCGTTCTTTGCAAAAGCACCCTTGACCCCGCGCCGTGCGTGCTAAAATGGGAGCGCTAAGAGAGAGAGGGTAGTACCGCCAACGGGACACAAGAGCCTTTGGTGTTTCACGATGAAGGCGAAGCTCATCGGGAAACATTCTCTCATGCTGCGGAAAGGGTCATTTCGGGCCGTCTTTTCCGGCCCGAAATTCCCGCAGCGGGGGGTAGATCGAGCCACTATCTTGAGTATGGAGTGATTACAGGAGCATGCCGATCTTCCGGGAACATGGTTCATCGTTCGCGGAACCGGAGATTCTTCAGGAGTTCCCGGTAGAGGAGAGAGCCGGCAGGGCGGACTTCCTCTGGATAGCGAGCAAAAGAAAAGGGCCGACGCGCGAGGCGCCGGCCCATGAAGCGCTCAAAATGGAATGTCTTCGCCCACTACGCCCGCAGTGGCCACCACGTCCGCCGTCTCGGCGTGCGCGCCGTTTCCGTTGCCATTGCCGTTCCCGTTCGCCTTGTCGAGGAACTGGACGCGCCCGCCCGGCGCGATGAGGATCTCGGTCGAGAACCGATCGGAGTCCTCATCGTCCTTCTTCCAGCGGCGGGTCTGCAGCTTGCCCGCCACGTAGACCAGGCGTCCCTTCTTCGCGTGCTTTTCGAACATGTCCACCAGCCCGGGCTGGAAGGTCACGACCCGGTGCCACTCGGTCTTGTCCACCCGCTCGCCGGACTGCTTGTCGACGTAGCCCTCATCCGTGGCGATGGACAGGTTCGCGACGCGACCGCCGCTCGTGAGATGGTTGATGGTGACGTCGGCGCCTAAGCGCCCGATCAGTTCCGCTCTGTTGAGTCCGAATGCCATTTTCATACTCCTTCGTAGTGTGGTGTGGATGATGAAGTTGGGGAGTCTGAAATCCTCTCTCCCGGCCCCCCGGTTCGTCCTAGATGCTGCAGAACTCCTCCTCGCCCCCCGCCTCGTCGCGTATCCTGCGGATCGTGTACGCGTCGAGTCCGATCTCTGCGAGCAGTTCGTCTGGGGTGGGAACATCGACGTCGAAGTCGTTCTCGTACATGTCCAGGCCTCCTCTCGGGTTGTCGCACCCGGCGAGGGAGGGAGACCGTCTCCCTCTCCCCTTCCGGGCCTTTGCCCGGCTCCGAGCTTCGCTCTTCCTCTTGGGAGGAGGGTCGCTACCGGTGAGGGACGCTCGCGGACCGCGCCGGGCTTGTGCCTGGCCCTGGATTCGGGTCAGATGAGTAATGGACCGACGAAGAGGTATCAAACGGAGCGGCTTCTGGTTGGTGGCTCTCTTGTGGCTGCCGTTCGGGGTGTTCGTGACCGCCGCCGTGCTCTTCTGGACGGCGCCCGAGGCATGGACGCCGATGTTCCCGGGGTCGGCGGCGTCCCTGGCGCCGTGCGGGTTGCCCCTCGCCCTGGCTTGCCGGCAGATATGGTGCCTGGGTTGGCGCCGCGCCGCCTGGGTGACGTGGGCGGGGCTTGGAGCGGTAACGGCGCCGCTGGTGGCGGGACTGCCCGGCCCGCTCTGGATAGCCGCCTGTGCGGTCCTTCTCAGCCTCCCGGCCTGGGTGGTCTGGTGGTGGTTCTCGCGGTGGTGTGTCCGTGGCAGGTGACGGCGGCCCGCCGGCTGCGCAGCAGGGCGGCGCTTTCCTTCTCCCCTCCCCGGCCGGACGGCTGCAAGTAACCCGCCGGAGGACTGACGGCGGCACGTGCCCCGGCAGACGGTAGGCCGGCTGCAAGTGCAGGCCCGGCCGCGACGCTCACTCCCAAGCTGTCAGGTTTGCCGTTAAGGGAGCGTCCTCGATGATTTCCACCTCCTCGCGGGAGAGCTTCTCGAAGGCGAGGCACATGGCGACCTCCTCCCAGGAGTCGAGAGGTCCGTGCTCGGCACCCGTGGCTAGTTCAACCACGGTGTAGCTCGGCGGATGGATGGGCATCCCCTTGTGCTCGCTTGATGAAAGATATGATCGGCGCGCGCAGGGAGTACATCTCACCCCTGCGTCCGCATTGGCACCGCAGTCGACGCAAAGTCCGAGGGCTCGCCTGTCGTGATAGCGCTTCCTGCTGGCGGCGTTCTTTTTCGATGAGCGCGCCTCATCGCGCGCGGCGCATGAAGCGCACGTCGAAGCCTCATCGACGACTTCCGCACCGCACCGTCCGCAAAGCCCTTTCGCTCTCCTGGCGGCGTAGAGCTTTCGATCTTCAGCGCGCCTCGTCTCCCGGCAGGATTCGCAGACGGCACCAGCCTCGACGGGCTCGCGTCCGCAGCGCGGGCACAAGCCGGCCTCCACCCGCTCGCGCCTGCGCTTCCTCGCCCTCTCGCGCGCCATGCGGCGGCGGCTCTCGGGGTCGCGTCCACCATATGGGGCTCCCCCCGCTCGGGCTTCGGCGTATCGGGCGCGTCGGGTCTCCCGGTCCCTCTCAAGGCAGGATTCGCACAGACTGCGCCCCGGCGCGGGAGGAATCTTTCCGCATCGGGGACACAGACCCCGCGCGAGTCGGTCGGCGGTGCGCCGGCGGTGGCGCTCACGCTCGTACGCTCGTCTTGTTTCAAGGTCCCTATGTGGCACTCCGTCTCCCTCCCTGGTGTGAATGGAATCCATACTGTCGACGCTTGGCCGGCAAGACGTCTTGCGGGCGGAAGTCCTCCCCGGGAGGGACTCCCTCACCGGGTGAGCATCCGGGCCCACACGAGGTGCTCGCCCCAGAGCTGCAGCCCGCTGCCGGGGACGCGGAGCCCCGTGCAGACGATGAGTTCGTCCCGGGCGGGCCGCATCTCGCGGACCGCACGGCGCGAGGCGGTCACGCGCCTGCGCCGCGCCCCGTTCTTCGGCTCTTCCGGGGGGAGGGGCCTGATGTCGCCATCGGCGGACTTGTAGCGTTTCACTTCGTAGCGCTCGTCCTCGAGGCCTCGGCCGAACAGGTGGGTGAGGAAAGTACTCGCTTCGGGTCTGGGTTTCGGCATCGCGCGCCTCCTTGGGTGGGTGGATGACGGCGCCGGAAACGAGCCTCTCACCGACTCTCCGCCGCCGCCCCCTCCCGGCCGGACTCGGCCTCTTTCGGGCGCGGAGCGCTCCGTGCACAGCCGCACAAACTCCCAGTCCAATCGATTCCGGGAACGCCGCCGGGAAAAGGGGTGGGGGGGGTCACTCGCTAACGCCTTGTTTTGGCTTGACAAACCGGCAGTGATTCAGGTATGAACTCTCCAAATTGTTTCACGTAACGGGGCGTATCGGTCTTTCGGGAAATCCGGCACGCAAAGATATCCCTGGAAGAGACTGTGTGCTCTCTTTTTCCATGAAGTCCGCTCTCGGGTGTCTTCGATGCCCGTCGTTTTGTGAAGGCATGCGAGATGTTTTGTCTGAGAACCAGTAATCCGAGGCTCCGGGGTTTGCCCTTGCGCCCCGGTTCCGGCATGATCGGGAAGACCTCAAGCCTCAAGCCTCAAGCCTCAAGCCTCAAGCCTCAAGCCTCAAGCCTCAAGCCTCAAGCCTCAAGATTAGATCGCACTCCTGCCGAAGACCCCGGCTCCAGACGTAAACCCCTCACACGTTGCGACAGAATCCGTTTCATCTTCGCCCAATGAATCCATAAAGGACCCGAGCAATGAACTGCACGAGGAGGCAATTCCTGAGGAACGCGGCGGCCGCCTCCGCGCTCCTCGCAACCGGCTGCATCGGCAGCCAAGACCCCAAAACGTCCTACACGAGCCAGATCATCAAGCCCCAAAACCGGAACACTGTTTTCCACTGGGTCGATAAGGCCTTGCAGCAGGTGCGGGATCAGAGGGTCACCCCGCCTCTGGCGGCATACTGCTGCAGCCTGCCCCTGGCCGCCGGTTTCCTCGCCGCGAACGGGATTCTCCGGGCATACGAGGAGCCCTTTGGTATCGGCCCCGGCCCGCGCGGCGCGGACCCGGAAGTCGCCTACGGCGTGGCTTTCGCCGACGCGGCGGCGGAAGCGTTCCAGCAGCCCTTCCTCTTCGAGCGTATGGCCTTTCTGGATCGCTTCCCCGGGGGCGAGGCGAAAGACCTCGGCGTCCGGTGGGGCCGCGCCGCCGCCCGCAAGGTGCTCGACTTGCGGACGAACGACGGCGCCGAGCCCAGCGAGGTCAACTATTACCTGGGCCGCTACGAGCGGCGCACGGACTCGTTAAGGTGGCGCCCCACCGGCCCGTTCTACGGCGCCAGGCCTGGTCCTGCGTTCGCCTCCTTCGAGCGGGGGCTTGCGCCGGGACACGGGCGGATCAAGCCCTGGACGATGAAGAGCGGCTCGCAGTTTCGCGGATCGGACTTCCATGACCCGAAAAGCCCGGAGTTCGCCGAGGAGTTCGACAATATCCGCCGCATCGGAGGCGTGGACAGTAAAGTCCGCACTGCCGAGCAGTCCGAGATCGCGCTCTTCTGGGAGGACGGTCCCTGGGGCATCACCCCGCCGGGGCATATGATCTACATCGCCATGCAGATTCTCCAGGATCGGGGGCTCTCTTTCATCGAGCTTGCGCGCGCCCTCGCCCTGGTCGGCATGACGCAGTGCGACGCCTCGATATGCGCATGGGACGCCAAGTACCACCACGACATCCTCCGCCCGGAAACGGCCATCCGCGCCCGCGCGCCCAAATTCGCCAACCCCGACCCGCGCGTAAAACTTCACCCCGGCTGGCGCAGCTTCATCCCGACACCGGAATTTCCCGCCTATCCCGCGGGCCATTCCACTTTCGGCGCAGCCGCCGCCGAGTTGATCGCGCTGATACATGGCCGCGACGACGTTTCGTTCTCGGGCCGCTCGCCCGACCAGGTCCTGTGGCCGCAACTCAAGGGCGTCACCAGGCACTGGAGGAGCCTCTCCCGGATGGCGGAGGAAAACGGCATGAGCCGCATCTGCGGCGGCGTTCACTGGGAGATCGACCACACCGCGGGGATGAAGGCCGGCCGGGCCATCGCGCGCCAGGCGTTTTATTCCACCTTTCCGAAAAAGGTTTGAGAACATGGCGAGACGAAGCACGAACCGCAGGTTTCGCCTTATATGGGCGGCGGTTGTTTTCTTCTGCGTCATCGGGACTGTCAGGCCCGCCTGGGCGCAGGAAATCTTTCTCAACTACGACGAGATGTCTCTGCTCGAAGCCCCTCTCGCGGTCGAGATCGGCGACGTGACGCTCCTCGCGGGAGGCATGGCGGAAGGCGGGTGGACGTATCGCCGCGAAAGCGATGATTCGGACGAAAGTTTCAGCAGCCGCTTTCAGCTCGGCGCACGGACGCAGTTGCCCAACCGCTGGCGGGTGCGCCTGAGCTATACGGGCCGCTACGCCACCGACCCGCAGGAAAACCCCGACGCGGGCTTCGCCTCCAGAGAGGATGAGGACTACGAGGACGACGTCACGCTCTCCGTCGGCGGCGCGTGGGGCACAGCGGCTGCCGGCAACGTCTCGGAGCTCGTTCGCGATCAGACACGGCGCGCGGGGGGAGCGGGAGCGGCATCTCTCTCATTCGACGACGTATTCGGCTCGCTGGAAAAATGGGGCGGCGGCTATCTGGTTCGCATGGGCCCCTGGGTCCTGAGCGCAGTGGTGGACGAGGAGGGGGATTTCGACTTCGGGGCGATGTATCAGCGTCCCATCGCCGAGCGGGACTATCGACTGACCACGCGATACACCCAAGGCGCTTTCACCTCCGCCGACGGGGTAAGGCGGTTCGACACGAAAGCCGTGAGCGGCGCGGGCGAACTCATCTACGGGAGCGCCTCGTTCGATTTAGGTTTAGGGTATGAAACCCTCTCGTCCCCCGGCCTGGAGTTCGATCAATGGTACGTCTCATCGGGCGTTCGCATCAAAATCGGCGTTGTGAGTCTATCCCTGGAAGGCCACTACGGCAGGGTCGAGGGCATAGAGAAAACCTCCGCCGCCCTGGGCGTTCAATACGACCTGGCACGGGGATTGTCCGCCGATTTCGGTCTCAACTATGAAGATGCGAGGGTGAGCCTCGGCGGCGTGGACCTCATCGCATCCAGGGGAACTAGGGCCGTCGTTACGGTGAGGTACGGCTTCTGACTCGGCTGAGACGAGACGAAAACCGAGAGTCGCAACACCATCCAACCGGGAGCGAATAAGTTTCTGAAGCCTCCGCGTGGCGATTGAGAGTGTGAGAGTATCAGCTCGCCACAGGCCGATTTGCATTTGTCCGGATGACGGTTTCGATGTCCGGATCGGACTCTCGCCTGGGCGCTGATTACAAAGAAAGAAGTCTACAAGGAACCGGCGCCGGTCGCCTGAGCAGCAGGCAAACGGATTATCCGGGAATGTGAGCAGGTCGGAGGACGGGTAAGGGAAAATGGCCAATGAAACAGGGTCGGGAAAAGCAGGGTGCAGCCGAGAGTTCCCTGGCTCGCCCGGACGAATTGGGCCCGAGCCGCGCATCTCCATACGGGCCCGCGGCGAGTTATATGCCGCACCAAGAGGCCGGACATACGACTGCACCTGACCACGGACCCCGAGTCGTTCAACTGACATGCTTGCATTTACGGGGTTGTCCACATACGGCAGCACGTGCCCCGGCGGACGGCAGGCCGGCTGCAAGTGCAGGCCCGGCCGTGAGTCGGCGCTCAGTAGCCGTTGAGAGTTGCCATCACCGGGCTGTCCGTAACCACCTCCACCTCATCCCGCGAGAGTTTGCTGAACGCGAGGCACATGGCCACCTCCTCCCAGGAGTCGAGAGGTCCGTGCTCGATGCCGGTGGCGAGCTCGACCATGGTGAAGAGTGGCGGATAGACGGGCATCCCCTTGTGCTCTCCCGAGGAGTGATATGATCGGCGCAGTACATCTCACCCCTGCGTCCGCATCGACAACGTAGTCGACGCAAAGCCCCCGGGCCCGCCTGTCGCGATAGCGCGCCCGGCGTTTTGCTTCTTTTGCGGCGCACGAAGCGCACATCCGCAGCGAGAGCACAACCCCGCCTTCACCTACTCTCGCCTGCGCTTCCTCATCCTCTCGCGCACCGCCCGGCGCGAAGCGGTCACGCGCTTTTTCTTGTTTTTGTCCGTCTCTGCCGGGGCGACGGGGCGGATGTCGCCATCGGCGGACTTGTAGCGTTTCACTTCTTAGCGCTCGTCCGCCAGTCCCCGGCTCAACAGGTGGGTGAGGAAGGTGTCCGCTTCTCTTTTTAGTTTACGCATCGCGCACCTGTGGCTTTTCTACGTGTCCTGGCCGAACAGCTCCTGCTCCTCCAGTTCGCGGCGCCAGGCGTAACGGCCAGTGCGGGAAGCCCACTCGAAGTCCTCTTCTTTCCCGTCGCGCAGTTCGTAGCGATGAAAGGCGGACCAGTCCCCGTGGCGGAACCCCCGCCACAGGACGCAGCAGAGAGCCGTGAGGAGGCTCCAGAGGGCGGCACAGACCCAGATGGCACCCAAAGGGCGGAGGCCGCTCCCTGTCACGAGAGAGAGAATCGTGGCGAGGAGGGCCAGGCCAAGTCCCGCGAGGACGAGTAGCCTCGCGGAGCGGGATGGATTGTCGTTCGTCATGGCCGTGCCTCCGGTGCTGTGGGTGAAGGGAGGGCAGGCGCCGCCCGGCCTCTCAGGCCCCGGCTCCCACGCCCGCCTCCCGCCAGACTCTGCCTCTTTCGGGTGCAGGGCGCAGTCCGGGGGAAGTGCGCGATGAGCGGCCGCCCGGTCCCGGCGGCCTTCGGGACCGTGTGAGGTATGCTGCGGAAAATTTTTTTGTCATACCCCTGTGCAGCCGGTCGTATGCGAGTCTGCGTATGGCGCGAAAACGCAGGAAACTGGATATAAAAAATCCTTGCAGGCGGGATGTTTTCGTACTATACATCTGCACGGATCCGGGGGAGCCGCATACCGTTGCGGGTCCGTCGGGACGATGCTGAAAGAAGCTGTGGATTCCGCCGCTTCGGTCTGTTCCTTTTACGGGGTGGTCAGGGACTGCCTTTGGGAGAAGCGGTCAGCCGCCCCTCCCGCCAAGCCGTCTCCTTGAGGGCGGGAGGGGTGGCCCCTTTGGAAAACGGTAGCGGGGCCGGGTCGTCCGGCCCGGTCCCACTCATGGCGCATACGCGCGATCACATACAATTCGGAAAGGAACGGAAATAAGGACCTGGCTCGACCGAAGCACGGGAGACATTTTCTCGCTCTACGAATACGACGAGGATGCCTTTCGGGAAGCCGGGATACCCGCCGCGACGGAAGGGTTCTTGGGAGAGAGCGGTATCTTCCCGGGCCTGTCGCGCGTTTCAGGAAGAACCGGCGCCGCTCCTGCGCCTCAGGCGTACGGAGAGGTTGGCGGGCGCCATGGTGAAGGCGAGGCGTTCGCCCACCTCCTCGGTCGGCGGGACGGGCTCCACGTCGAAGTTCCTGCACAGCATGGCCAGCACGGTGCGCATCTCGAGCAGGGCGAGATTGCGCCCCGGACAAAGGCGCGGCCCGCCCCCGAACGGGAAGAAGACCGCCCCCTCTTGCGGCGCGAGCCGCCGCTCAGGCTCAAAGCGAGCGGAACCTTCTTCGCGCGTCGCGGCGTGTCGCGTAAGCAGGAGGACGGGCGTTCCCCCCGGGATCCGGCAACCGACCACATCCTCGTCCGCGATGGGTTCCAGGGCGATGATCGGCGCGACGGGCCTCAGGCGCATGACCTCCTCGCAGAAGGCGTCGACAAAAGCGAGGCGTTCCGTCTGCCCGGGCGTCTCGATGGCCAGGGCCGGACCGAGCGCCGCGTCCACTTCCTCGCGGGCCCGAGCGAAATGTTCCGGATATCCGGTGAAGTAGTGGAGCGTCCAGGCGAGCGTGTTCGCTGTCGTATCCTCTCCTGCGAGCAGGAGGGTGACGGCGTTGGCGAATATCTCCTCATCGGAGAATCCGGGTTCTCCGCCTTCTGACGCCGCCAGTACGGCTTCCAGAAAATTCCCGGGCGAGGCGCGCCTCGCGGGGTCCGCGTCCATGCGCTCCCTCGCGGTGCGGATCATCCCGTGGACCTGTGCCCTGAGTTCGGCCAGGGCGCCCTCGAGCGCGCGGTCGGACGGCAGGCTGAACCACCGCCAGTAGGGATACGGCATGTTCACGCGCCTGTGCAGGACCGGAAAGATTTTGTCGAGATGCCGCCTGATCAGGCGGCCTGTGGTTTCCGACGCCTCGGGGTCCACGCCCAGGGCGAGTTGCATGGTGACCTCGACCGTGAAACGCATCAGCTCATCGGCGGGGTCGAACGCCTCTCCCTTGTCGGCCAGGCCCTCCCAGCGCTCTCTCAGGCGCTCCACGCTCTTCACGAGTTCGGGGAAAAAACGCCGCAGCCGCTCGGGGCTCAGGGCGGAGGAGACGATGCGCCGCTGGCGGCGCCAGTCCTCTCCCTCGGCGGCGAAGACGCCTGCGAGGCCCATCTCTTCGGCCACGGGGCCGAGCGGGCTCGCGCGCCGGAAACCGTGGGGCCGCCGGCCCAGCATCCGCCCGATGGCGCCGGGGTCAGAGACAACTGCATGGGGACGAGTTCCCATGGCCATCCGGTATATGGGCCCGTAGCGCAGCGCCCATTCCTCGAGAACCAGGTGGAGCCTCTCGAAACGGACCTGGTGTAGGTTTCCGATGAAAGGCAGGCCCACCGGACCCGGCAGGTCCCTGAACTTCCTCGGCGCGTTCATGGTTTCATCCATCCTTGCGCTCTGCCGCCCGCTACGGACGTTTGCATGATTTCGCTCCGCGCAGAGCCGATCCTCACGCGTTTCAACTGAGAGTCGCCCGGCTCCCGCTTCTCCGAAAACATGGAGAGCCGCTCCGGAGGGCGGCGCCGCGTATATATCTCTATTCTTTCGCTTCAGGAGATCGATATCAAGTTTTTTTCAGGGAAACCCAAACGTGACGGAGCGCGACGGATGAGGCCATGAGCGCACCGGCGCCCGGGTCGTTCTTGCGGTTTTCATGCGGATATGTTCGTATCGGCGGGATTTCAACGGGTACGGTGCGCGGGCACGAGCAAAAGACTGCCTGCGCCACGGGAGAGGGGATAAGGCGATGGGGTGGACCAGGGCGGCATGGAAACCGCTCTTGGCCGCCGCGCTCGTCGTGGCGGTCGCGGCCGGGGCGGCCGCGCAGAGCGGACCGAATCAGCCCGTGTCCGGGAGCGTCGTCGAGACGATCAGGAAACGCGGGGTGCTCAGGGCCGGCATGTCGATTTTCGTGCCCTGGGCGATGCGGACGAGGAACGGAGAACTGGTCGGGTTCGAGATCGACGTCGCGAAGAAAGTCGCGAGGGACATGGGCGTGGATATCGAGTTCGTCCCGGCACCCTGGCAGGGGCTCATCCCCGCCTTGATCGCCGGCGAGTTCGACGTGATCATCGCGGGCATGAGCGTGCGTCCCCGCCGCATGCTCGTCATCGACTTCACCGTTCCCTACGCGCACTCCGGCATGGGGGTCGCGGCCAACAGGGCGATGGCCGCGGACATGAAGTGGCCGGACGACTACGACCGCGCAGGGGTGACCTTCTCGTGCCGCCGCGGCACCACCTCGTGCAGCGACGTCGAGCGGCTGTTCCCCAAGGCGGGGGTTCGCAGGTTCGACGACGACGCCCGGGCGTTGCGCGAAGTCCTGAGCGGCAACGCGCATGCGGTCCTCTCCTCCTACCCGCAGCCTGTGGTATGGGCCGGCGCCCACCCGGAGCGGATATTCCTGCCGACCACGGAGAACCTCTCCGAAAGCGACGAGGCGTTCGGTCTGCGCAAGGGAGACCCGGACGCGCTGCGCTTCTTCTCGAACTGGATCATGGTCAACAAGGCGAACGGCTGGCTGGAAAAGCGGCACCGCTACTGGTTCAAGGGCAGGGACTGGATGGAGCGGTTCGATCTCAAGCAGTGATTCCCGGCCAGGACCGGGTCGAGGACGGGCGCACGCTCGGCATGACCGCCGGCGTTCCCCAGCTTCGCCATATCGACCGCGCCTGGGCCTCGACCGTCCACGCCTTCCAGGGCCAGACTGTCGATACCGTCATCGCCGCCATGGAAGCGAACCACCCCTACCTCACCAACCAGAAGACGCTCTACGTCGAGATCAGCCGCGCCCGGGACCGGGCGGAACTCGTGACCGACGACGCGAAGGCCCTGCGCGAGCGGCTCGAAGCCGCGACGGGGGAGCGGGTCGCGGCGCTCGAGGCGATAGGAGCGGGCAAGGCGGAGAGCATCGGGGCGGAGAAATCGAACGAGGCGGCGCGAACCATGGAGCGGCGGACGCCGGCGATGGAGAAAACCCGCTCGGACCGGGGGTTGGAGTTACAGGAAAACCGCATTCATCATCGACCGGATTCCGCTCCACCGTCTGTCCCTGAAGATTCTCGAACGGACCCTCAGAACCGCATGTTGAGGGTGAGGAAGAAGGTGCGGCCCCAACCGGCCGCGGTGGGTCCGTCCACAAGGGAGGGGTTGGCTGTATTCGTCGAGAGCTTGGAATCGGTGACGTTGTACACGCCTGCGGTCACCCGCACGTCTTCCCACCCCAGCGGCCGCTTCCAGTCGAGTGTTACATCGTGGCCGGTCCAGGACTTGAACCTCCCTTCGTCCGACTGATTCTCGATTTCGGAGCGGTAGTTCGTGGACCAGAAAGCGGTGAGGTTGCCGCGCCCGGCCGAGACGACGACGCGGACGGCATCCTTGGGGAGGGGATACCGCTGCTTTTCGTCCGCGATTTGCTGTTCGGAGCTGATGACGCGCCGCCAGAACCCGCGCATCCCGATAACGCCCCACGCCGTTCTCGTCCGCGCGCCGTACCGGAAATTCACGCCCGAAATATCGGTATCGACAATGTTCGCAAAGCTGTGGTGAATGGTGATGTCGCCGCCGATGCGCTCGATGCAGTCGTTTCGGTTACCGCCCTGGCATTCTTGCAGGTTCAACATGGCCCAGGTGGCGCTGTTCTGCCCCGCCTGGTCGGATGTTGTGAGCCGGTACCAGTCCGCGACGAGATAGAACGGCCCTTTGCGGGCCTCGGCGCCCAAAGAGAGCATCTCGGAGCCCGAGGGGTCGAGACCCGGGTTGCCGCTCGTCTCGCGCGTCACCTGCCGGTAGTTCGGACTATCGCATGTGCGGGGCGGCGGTCCGCTCCCGGGGTCGCAAACGACATAAGGGTGGGTCTGCGCCGCGTCGCTGTAGAGGTGCCTCATGGAGGGCGACGCGTCGCCCGCGCTCCAAGAGCCGCGCAGCGTGACGATGCCGGTCAGCCGGTATTCGGCTCCAAAACGCCACGATTCCAATCCGCCGATATCGTCGTATTCATCGCCGCGTCCCCCGACCCTGATTTCCAGATTGTCGGCCAGCGGCAGGGACATCTCCCAAAAGGCCGCGGCGATGTCGCGCTTGCCGGCATAGCTGGTGCCGCCGGAACCGAGCACCTCGGTCACTTTATGGGTTCGTCCGTCCCTGTCCCGGAAGACCAGGAGGCGGTGCGCGTCCACACTCCCCAGTTCGACCCCTGCGGTCCATGCCGCCGGGCGCCCGCCGATGGAGAAGCCAATGCCCTCCAGCGCCAGCCGGGCGCCGAGATAGTCCGAACTGGAATCTTTTTCCTCTTGCAAGCTGCTGTTCTCGATCGCCGCGGAATTACGCGGGTCCAACGGGTTCGCGATGTTGTAACCCCCGCTCTCGATCTCTTCCCTGATCCTGCCCGCATGCACGAAGGTGTCGCCGGACACGGAATGGTCCAGCCGGTAGGCACTGACGCGCACATCATAGCCGAGACCTTCAGCCAGACGACCCTCAACGCTTGCGGAAACGTCGTATTCCTCGGTGTCCGTCACCCAGTCACGGTTGCCGTGGCCGATGAAGCGGTGCCCCACGGAGAATTCGTCGTTTTCTCCCAACTGGAAGTCTGAGCCTGCTGCTCTCTTGAGCTCATCCAGCAATGTCTCGTTCGGCGTAAAGGAAAACACGTCGATCGACGGCGCGTAGCGGAACGCCCCGTGGCCCTGACTGATGTTCGCGTCCAGATGGAATTTGGCGTCCTCTCCGAGCGGATACTCCAGGTTCAGGACGGCGCTCTTCTGCTCATAGCTGGGTGTGTCCCACCAGATGTTTCCATAGGCGTAACCACAGCCCTCGTCGCCCGTGCGGATACCGGGCGGATTGCTGAGCGGGCCGGCATAGCCTAGCGACGGGTCGCAGTCCCCCAGTGGTACCGACCTCAAGCCGACAAATTCTCCCTGGTCGTCTTTCTGGGTGACATAGACGGTGTTGCCGCCGACGCTGATATTCCTGGCCTGGCTGAAGCTGCCACCCTTGACCCACTCGGAGCGGCTGTGTTCCCGGTCCTTTCCGAGGATTTCCTGACGATCCAATATGTCCACGCCGATGGTCATGCGTCCTCCCTTGCCGACGGCGCCGCCCCAGAAGAGGCTGCCCTGCCAGCCGTCGCCACCGTCCTTGCTCGGCATCCGCGTAACCGTACGCACCTCGAAGCCGTTCAGGTCCTTTCTGAGCACGATATTGAACGCGCCGTTTACGGCGGCGTGGCCGCCCAGCGTGCTCAGACTCTCTCCTCTCAGAACCTCGATGCGCTCCACGGCCGAGAGCGGCAGGGAGTCCAGATTATGGCCGGTGGTGGCGTAGGGTCTGCCGTTCACCAGTACGAGCAGATCTCGTCCCCCGGTGAAAAAGTAGCGGATGATGCCGGTGTCCAACAGTTCCTCGAGCGTCTGGGCGCCCGACCGCTCGATGAACTTGCGGTCGTATTCGGCGATAACCTGCGGGGCCGGCGCGAGAGGCCCGGCATGGGATATCATCACCGTCAGCACTGCATAAGCGGCGACGGCCGCCAAAGCGATCCTCATCGAAATTCCCCTTTCCCGATAAACGCAAACGAACCGGCCAAGGCCAGAGTGGATGATTGTCGATGTTATCTGCATTCTGCGCTTTGTCGCAACGGCCCGGTATGTCCACAGGAACGCATCCGCACCACCAGGAACGTGCGATGCTGCAAACCTTGACTCCTGCGGCTGACAGAGCTCCTGATTACACTCGAATTCAAACTGCAAATCGTAGAGTTGAACCATGAAAGCCCATGCCCAGGACCGCCGCTTACCCGGAGAATCGGACACACCCCGGGGGACCGGTGATCGGCAGACGGCTCTCGTTCGGCTCCGTGAGCGAGACGACACGCGCGCCCGTCTTGGAGCTCGCGAGCCTCAGTTCCGCTTCTTCGAGCGCCACGTCCTCTTCGGCTTCGCATGCAATCAAATCCCCTGCGCAGGGAGAACCTTGCCGTGCAGGGTCCTGTTCTCCTCGTCGTACCTGGTGGAGCCGTGACAATTCTTGAATTCCAATACGGATTCGCTCATCGTTGCTCCCTTTCACTGCCGGTTCATGGCCCTCAAACGCCGTTCTTCGCCTGTTCGAGGGCTGCGACGTTCACCGAGTGCGCGTTGGGGCGGCGCTTGTCGAAGCGGATATGCAGGCGCAGGGAATCGGCGGGGCTCAGGCCCGCTTCGCGCAATTCACCCCCGCTGAATCCCCTGCCGGGCCGCCACGCGCCGCGAGCGTCCCGCACGAGGGGGAAAATACCGTTTTCCGCGGGAGCGGGTTTGAAGGACTCATCCGGCGAGTCCTGCGTCACCGGAGCCGCGAGGGGCTCACCGACCTCCCCCGTGACATATCCCGCAGGCTCACTCTCCCTGGAGAGTTCCGGTTCAGGCGCAGCAGCTTCCGCGGCGCTTCCGGCTGTCTCCGGGCCGGCTTCTTCGTCTGCGAACGGCGGCTCGTCTTCATCCGGCGAATCTTGCAAAACCGGCGCCCTCAGGCTCTCCCATCCCCGGCAACGGCGTCATCGGCGGCTTCCGGTTCGCTCTCCCGTATGACCTCCGGCTCGGGCGCAACCGCATCCGCGGCGCTTTCGGACACGAGCGAGACGCTCTCGTCTTCTTCGTGAACCGGCTCGGGCGCAGACGCCTGCACGACGCTACCGGCTGCCGCTGAGGCGGCGGCTTCTTCTCCGAGAGACGATCCATCCGGAGACAGATTCGGTTCTTCGGGCGACGCTTCTGATTCCGTGCCGCTCAGCAACTCGAGTTCGAGGCCATATTCCTCATACGGCGCTGCTCCACGAGGTAGTTCGGACAATGCCTCCGGGGCGGGAGCATCACCGCCGTCAACCGCGTCCGCGCCGTCCGCCGAACCGGCTGGCGCAGGCTCCCCGGAAGCGACCAGTTCCAGTTCCCGGTGCGAACCAAGCTCCTTGTCCTTCGGGATTCCCGTCGCATCCGGAACGAACGGCTCGATGGCCGCCGGAGGCGGAATCCCGTGCCCCTCTTCCGATTCAGCCTGTGCGGCACCCTTGCGACGCGCGATACGGCTCAAAAAATTCTTCTTGATCTTCATGCCGCCCTCTCCGGGACCGGAACCTCGTTGCGTGGAGAAGAATAACTTCGGGGGCGGTAGAAACAGGTGAGAGATGACGGAATACGGACTGTCCGGGATGCGGCCTCCGGCTGCAAGCCTGGGCGGGCTCCCCTCGCGCGCTGCCTCATTTTCCGGGTCCTCCCTTTCACTCTCCCGCGGTTTCCCCCGGGGGAGGCGGGCAACCCGCTCACCTCCCGGTGAACGTCTGTTCCGATTATACAGGAGTCGTATATCCTGTGCATATTCCATGGAACCAGCTGCATGCCTTTATCGTGTATTCTTGTGGTTTTTCCTGCTCCCGGGAAGGAGCAGCGATGAAGGGATGCGCACGGGGGGCACGCCTGCTGCGACCCTACAGCATGTCTTCGGCGATGCTCTCCGCGACCCGCCCGGCCGCCTCCTGGGCCGAGTCGCGCGCGAGGTGCGCGTAGCGCGCCGTCGTCTCCATCCTGCTGTGGCCCAGGAGCTTCCCGATGACGGGCAGCCCCTCGCCGAGCGCAAGCGCCCGCGAGGCCCAGGAGTGGCGCAGGTCGTGCAGCCTTACGCCTTCCAGGCTCGCGCGCTCCCTTATCATTCGCCAAGCCTCGTCGATGTTCCTCAAGCGCGTCCCCGGCTTCCTGCCCGGGATGACCCAGGGGCCGTCGTGGGCGCTCAGGAGATTCACTAGAAGCTCGACCGCCTGCGGCGGGAGCGGGACCGCCCGCGCGCCCGTCTTGGAATCGGGCAGCCTGAGCTCGGCAGCTTCGAGCGCCACGTCCTCCCGGCGTAGTTTGAGTATCTCGCTCCTGCGGCACCCCGTCAGCGCCAGGAGGCGGATAGCGGCCACAGCAGACACGGAAACACCGCCCCGGGCCTCCGCCTCATCGAGCGCCTCTCCCAGGCGGGTGAACTCCGAATCCGTCAGGAACCGCTCGCGCTTCCGCTCGGGATATTTCACAAGGGCCTTGCAGGGGTTTGATAATCCGTCTGGCACCAGTTCCCACTTCCGTGCGAGTTCGTACATCGCGGAGAGGACGCGGAGCGCCATGTTCGCCACAGCGGGCGTCTCATAAAGGCTCTCGTGGAATTCCGCCACCTGCGCGCGCGAGAGCGCGGCCAGCGGCGCCCTGCCCAGGGCGGGCAGGACGTGGCGGTCGATCACCGAGCGGTAGAGCGCGGCGGTGCCCGGCTTGCACCGCACCGAGACGTATTCCTCCATGTAGCGCGCGCACAGCTCGGCCACCGTGGGGCCTCCCACGGGTTTCATGGGCTTGGGGATTGCCTCCTCGCCCGCCTTGATACGCGCGATGACATGGGCGGCGCGCTTTCTCGCCTCATCGGCGTTGATCACCCCGTGGCGGCCCACGGCCACGCGTTTGGGACCCTCGGGACCCCGCGCCTGGGCGACGTAGACCTTGCTCCCGGTGGGATAGACCCTGACCCCGAAGCCCGTGAGCTCCCCGTCCCAGAAGACGGTGTCCTTCTTCACCGCGATCTTCCCGACCGCGCGGTTTGATAGCGTTTTCATGACGGGCTGCTTCATCCGTGCTCAACCCTCCCGTTCGCGACGTGGGCGCCGATGCTCCCGCCCACCCGTACCGCCGCCTCCCTCTCGGCGTCTCGCATCAGGTGCGCGTAGCGCGCGCTCGTCGCCACGCTCGTGTGCCCGAGGAGTTTCCCGATCGTGTAGAGGCTCTCGCCCAGAGCCAGCGCCCTCGATGCGTAGGAGTGTCTGAGGTCGTGGATGCGTACGTCATGAAGCCCCGCCCGCTCCCGGACGGGCCGCCAGTAGTGGTGCAGGCCCGTCAGGGGTTTTCCGGGTCTTTGTCCCGCGATCACCCATGGGTTCTCCCCGGAGCGGGGGATGGCGTCGAGCACCCTGAGCACGGGCTTCGTCAGGGGGACCATCCAGGGGCCCGCCTTGGCGTCCCGAAGTCTGAGGTCCCCCGACGTGCGGTCCACGTCGTCCCACCCGAGATTCAGTATCTCGCCCCTGCGGCATCCGGTAAGTGCGAGCAGCCGGATGGCCGCGACGGCGGGCGGCCATACACCACCCTCCGCCTCGGCTTGCCCGAGCGCACGGCCCAGGCGCCGGTATTCCTCGGGCGTCAGGAACCGCTCGCGCGCCTGCGTCCTGTAGCGGCGCACGGCGAGGCAGGGGTTCCGCCCGGGCGGGACCAGCTCCCACGCCTCGGCAAGTACGAACATGCGCGAGAGCAGGTGGACCGCCCGGTTCGCCAGGACCGGCGTATCGCGAAGGCCGTGATGGAGCGCCGTGACTTCCGCCCCGCCGACCTCGTCCAGCCCCATCCCGCCCAGGGCCGGCAGGATGTGCCCCTCGAGCACGGTGCGGTACGCGGCAATGCTGGCGGGTTTCAGGTGTTTCTCCACGTGGGTGCGCATGAAGCGCTCTGCAAGGCCGGCCACGGTGGTCTCCGCCTCGGGCGGTTCGGCCACCGGCTCCTCGCCCCGCTTGATGCGGTCGATAATGAGGGCGGCCTGTTTCCTGGCCTCATCAGCAGACAGCTCCCCGTGACGGCCGAGCGTCACGCGCTTCGGCCCTCCGGGTCCCCGGGACTGCACCACGTAGGTCTTCCGGCCGGTGGCGTGGACGCGCACCCCGAAGCCTGCCAGCTCCCGGTCCCAGAAGACGGCGTCTTTGGAATCCACCTCCAGAGCGTCGACGGTGCGCTTCGTGAGTTTCAGATCGCTTCGCTTCGGCATCCCGCCTCCCTGAGTCTGTAATCAAAACGCATACGCGCGGCATCAAACTGGGAGCTATCCAAGCATATGTGCGGCGGAAGCGCAAGGGGCATCGGGTAGGAAATAAAAGAAATATGGTATTATAAACAACCAGTTATCGTAGACAAACGGAGTCAATCATACTATCGCGCCGACACCGGGTTCATGACAATTATTAATCGAATTTTTCGGAAATTCGATTCGTGTGGAAATGCGCTTCATCTCACGCCGTAAATCTTGTTCATTCGCCCTCCGGTTTCGTGATCCGCTCCTGACGCTTCTCCCCGGACCGAGCGGGTTTTTTTACAGGATAGGCCATTTGCCCGGTACTTCCACGCCGCTCCTCTTGAGGATTCCCGCCGCGCATTCCTGGCACTTCTCCAGGATTTCCTCCTCATTCACCGTCAACACCCGGCGGTCTTCCATGATGACCTTCCCGTCGATGAACACCGTCTCCACCGAATCGCCCGAGGCGGAATACACGAGGTTCTGCACCTCGCTGTAGAGCGGGTACCACTCGGGCCGCTTCATGGTGATGATGATCACGTCCGCCTTTTTGCCGGTCTCGAGCGAACCGATTTCATGGTCCATCCCGATGGCGCGCGCTCCGTTGATGGTGGCCATCTCGATGGCCGTCTCCGCGGAACCGGCGTCGGGGTCGTAGCGGTAATCCTTGGGCAGCACGCCGGCCAGGTACATGACGCGAATCATGTCGGCATAGTTCGAGCAGTCCGAAGCGTCGCTTCCGATTCCGACGGTGACGCCCTTGTCCAACATCTCCGGGAATCTTCCGAACGCCGCGTTGCCGTAGGAAATCTTGAGCGCCGTCGAGGGACAGTGAATCACCCGCGCCTCTTTTTCGGCCAGCATGTCGATTTCCCGCTCGCTCACGTGAACCATGTGAACGAGAACCGTATTCGGCCCGAGCACGTCCAGATGATACATATGCTCGACGGGACGGTGGCCATAGCGCATGCGCGTGGCCGTCACTTCCTCGAACATGGCCGCAAGGTGCAGGTTCAGGGTGGTCCCGTAATCATCCGCCATCTTTTTCGAATCGATATACAGCTTGTCCGAGCAGCGGCCGAGCCCGACGACGTCCACGCACGCCTTGATCAACCCGCCGTTGTAGCCGTCCTTGTACTTCTCCAGGAAGGCGAGATTTTCCTTCAGGCACGTCTCGGTATCCTCCAGGAGCATGCCGTGGCCCAGAAGCTCCTCGTCGAAGGACCGCCTGCCCATCAGGCCGCGCATCCCGATGCGCGAGATTCCCTCGATCACCGCCGCCGGGTTGTAGGAGCCCGCCTCGAGAAAGGTGGTGGTGCCCGCCTTCAAGGTTTCCAGGAGAATCGTCAGCGCGCCGTATATCTCATCCTCGGGCGTGAGGACCGTGGCGATGTATCTGTGAACGTAGTCGGACCACAGCATACCTCCGAGATTTTCCGGCGCCAGCCCCCGGTGCATGGTGTGGTAGAAATGCATGTGGGAATTCACGAAACCGGGCATGATGAGCTTCCCCTTGGCGTCAATCGTGCGCCCGGCGGTGAATTCCCGGCTCAACTCCTCCGCCTTCCCGACGGCGGCGATCCGGTCTCCTCGAATGGCTACGGCGCCGTCCCGGATAACGCGGCGCTCTTCATCCACCGTGATGACGGTTCCCCCGCTTAGAAGATAATCGGCTTTCTGAGGCATTCTGGGTTCCTCCCGAAAAATCGAGTCTCTTGGGGCTGGGTTCGATGTGTGGAGGAATTGTAATTCATTGTGTTCAGGGTGTCATGGAACCCTGATCCGGGGGGGTGTTGAGAAAGTCCCGATTTCCTGATTCGGTACATGGAGCCGACTGGTGAGTGAGAGTTTGACATGATGGGATTGTAGGGGCGGTTCGCGAACCGCCCCTACGGGCGAATACAGCTTTGAGCGTCATTCCGGCGGTGGTCAATTTCGAGCGAGAAGGGATTGTTGAGAAAGCCGGTTTCGGGATCGGTGGCAAGGAGGTTCATGCGGCGCAGACGTGATGGTTTTGTAGGGACAGGCCTCCGTGCCTGTCCGGCTCTTCGTGGTTGTCCTTCGTCAGGACAGGCACGGAGGCCTGTCCCTACGGCGAACAATCTCGAAGGTTGGACAGGACTTTTTCAACAGCCCCTCCTCGCTCTGACCCGGCGACGAGGTAAGGTTGTCAGCCCGCTCACGAGGCCAACGGGGGGTGCGAATAGGGCGTCAGGATCCGCCGGACCCATATTCGCTCTTTATCCCGCAGTTTCAGGATGCTCGCCGCGACGGGTCCGAGGGGAGTTTCCCCCTTGGCCGGCCCCGGCGTTATCTTCACCCAGGCTCTGAGCGGCGCGCCCCGCGCCGGAACGTACTCCACGAGCATTCCCTCCGAGAATCCGCCTTCGCCAGCCGTCTCGGGAGACATCGGGCAAAGCCGCCGGCTGCCGCTGCAGGCGTCCTCCTCGTCAATGAGTATGGTGAGATATGTCCTTCCATTTCTAAGCTGCTCCCGCGCAGCGGAGGTCGCGGCCGCATCGAGCGCTCCGTCCTTCAAGACCACGCCATAGATATCCCGCGCATCCTCCACCGTGATGTATCCCAGCCGGAGGTCCGCCAGCACCGCCTCGGGCGTGCGGAGCAGGGGGTCTCCCCAGCCTCCTCCACCCGCGGAGCGCAGCACGACGGCGTCGCCTTCGAGAAGCGGGAACGCCGTGGCTTTTCCTGGGACGCCGGAAGGCTCGACCTCCGAACCATCCCGCTGCACCGTGAACCGGTTTCCTCCACCCGAGGTCCCGCCGTCCACCCCGTAGGGAGGAATGATCACGCGGTCCGTCAAAACGGTGAGACCCGCGCCGCCTGTCTCCAGGCGGACCCTCCGCTCCATTCCCAGACCGCCGCGCCGCTCCCCGTGGCCGCAGGAGCCGACCCGAAGGCCGCTCTCCTCCACGAGGACCGGAAGCGTGGCCTCCAGGCTCTCCACCGGCTGGACGGCGTTAAAATCCCCTTCGGTGTAGGTCCGGATGGCGTGGTCCCCGTCGCTTCCCGCGAGAGCGCCCGTGCCCCCCGCCGGATATTCATAGTAGAGGAAGGCTTCGCCGGAGCCGGGTTGGCTGCCAGCGATGTAGCAATGGTTGGCCGCCCCCTTCGTGTCGCCCGCCGCAAGGTCGGGCATCGCCTGGACCGCCGCGCCCAGGACGCACGATTCAATCGTGCGCCGCACGTCGGAAGCGCCGCCGAACGGAGCGGGAAATTCCGCATTGAGAATGGACCCTTCCGGGGCATCCATCGTAAGCGGGCGGAAACAGCCCGCATTCACGCTCAGGGCGGGATCCAGGAGCGATTTGAGCACCATGAAGCAAGACGTGGCCACCGTGGCGGGGCCCGCATTCGTAGGCCCTTTCACCTGCCCGGAAGTCCCGCTGAAATCACAGTGGATTCGGTCTTCCTGAATCTGGAGGCGAAGTGAAATTCTGAGCGGCTCGGCGCCCGTCCCGCTGTTGTCGATATAGTTCTCGTAGTGGAACGTTCCGTCCGGCAGCGCGCTGATGGCCGCCCGCATCCGTTTCTCCGCCCTGGCTATGAGGTTGTCGTTCACCGCCTGGAGCGTTTCGCGTCCGTACCGCTCCTCGATTTCGTCCAGGCGCCGCTGGGCCAGCCGGCAGGTGCCGAGCATGGCCATCAGGTCGCCGTGCCTGTCTTCGCGGCCCCGCATGTTCCGGAGAACGACCTCCAGGCATTCCTGGTTCAACTCGCCCCGGGAGTAGAGCCGGATGGGCGGGACGATCATCCCCTCCATGAAGATGTGGGAGGCGTCGCCGGAGAGACTGCCGGCCACCGAGCCGCCGACGTCCCCCCAATGCGCGCGGAGCGCCGGAAAGGCGAGCGCGCGGCCCTCAAAAAACCGGGGGCAGAACATCGCCATGTCGTTCATGTGGGTTCCGCAGATATAGGGGTCGTTCAGGAGAAAAACGTCGCCCGGATGAACGTCGCCCGCGTAGCGCTCGAAAACCGCTCTGGCGGCGTAGGAGATCGGGAAGATGTGGCCGGGATGATCTTCCGACTGGGCGACCAGATCTCCTTCCGGCGAGAGAAGGGCGCAGGAAAAATCGTGTCCTTCGTTGATGATCGACGAGAAGGCGCTTCTCGAAAAAGTGACCCGCATCTCGCGGACCACGGAGATGAGGAGTTCCTGAATGACCGAGACCGTGACGGCGTCGGCCGAGGCGCTCTCTGGAATCGTCCGGCTCTCGCTCATGATCAGTCGAGGCCTCCGGCGCATACGGCTCGCGCCGCTTCCAGGAACTCGCCCAGGTCCGGTTCGCCGTGGGCCGTGGAAAGATAGTTCTTCGCCCTGCGGCTCATGAAAATCCCCTGCGCGAACATTTTTCGGACGAACGATTCGAAACGATTCCTGTCGGCCTGCGTCTGGCTCCGGTAGTCCGTGACGGGATTCGGCGTGAAGAATACCTGGAAGAAGGGCCCGAGCCCTTGCACCCGGGCCGGAACCCCGTATTCGTCGAACAACGCCGCAAGTTCTCTTCGGTATCGCTCCCCCATCTCGCGTAAGCCGTCGTAGACGCCGGGCCTGGACAATTCTGCCAGGGTGGCGAGCGCCGCCGCGGCGCACACCGGGTTACCCGAGAGCGTGCCGCTGATGTAGACGTACCCAGGCTCCCCCTTTCGGGCGGGGTCCGCCAGCTCCATCACGTCCGCTCGTCCCGCGACCGCCGACAAGGGGAATCCGCACGCGACGGCTTTGCCGTAAGCCGCCAGATCGGGAACGACGCCGAAATACTCCTGCGCCCCTCCGTAGGCCAGCCGGAACCCGGTCACCACCTCATCATATACGAGCAGCACCCCGCGCTCGGTCGTCACCTGTCGAAGCTGCTCCAGAAAACCCGGTGCCGGGGGAATGGAGCGCTGAACGGGCTCGACGATGACGGCGGCAAGCTCCCCGGCGTGCTCTTCCACCAGCCCGCAGGCGATATCGGCGTTGTTGAAGGGCGCCGTGATCACCAGCTCCTGAACCGCTGCGGGAATCCCGGCAGAATCGGGGTGATGAGACGGATACAGGTTCGGGCGCGGCGGGGAGACGCTCATCATTCCGTAGTCGCTGTGGCCGATGTAGCTCCCTTCGAATTTCAGGATTTTCTCCTTGCCGGTGAAGGCGCGCGCCAGCCGCAGCGCGTAGAACGTGGCCTCCCCGCCCGTTGAGGCGAAACGCACCAGTTCCGCGCAGGGAATCGCCTTCACAAGCTCCTCGGCCAACTCGATGGAGCGGTCACTCAGCGTATAGTAAGTCGAACCGAGTTCCATCTGCTTTCGCACCGCCTCGAGGATGGCCGGATGCGCGTGTCCCAGAATCAGGGACCCCCCGCCCATCGTGAAATCGAGGTAACCGCGCCCATCCACGTCATACAGGCGGCTTCCTTCGCCGCGAGAGGCGATCAGCATCATCTCATCGGGAAGCGTCAGGTCCCCGAGCCAGCCGCCCGGGAGGGAAGCGCGGGCCCTTTCGAGGAAATCAGATCCCTTTCTTGAAGTCATCTCTCCACCTCTTCATTCATGGCAGGCCGTAATTCCAAATAGAGTTTCCGGCAGGCCTCGAAAATGTTCGGAATCCTTCCATGAGGGGCTGTTAAAAAAGCCCACAGAAGGAGCGCGCTAGATTTCACTCCCCCCTTGAGGGGGAGTCGAAGAGCTGAGGGCGTAAGCCCGAAAGCGATTCGGTGGGGGGTATAATTCGGAGTGGCGATAAAACGCATTTTACCCCCCACCGATTCAGCCTTCGCATAAAACGCTCGGCTTCATCGACTCCCCCTCAAGGGGGGAGTAGTTGATTGGCGTTCTGCAAGGGAGAAATAAAGTTTCATCCCTTTATGGTCAGCTCTATACGTGGAATCACGAAATCATGGCTTTTTCAACAACCCCCTCAAGGGAGGAGCGAATCCCGCTTTCGTTCATCCTACAGTCGCCGCAGCAGCAGATGCCCGCTCGCGTGAGTCGCGGCGCGCCACCCCGGTGGAATCACCGTCGTGGCCCCGCTCTCCTCGATGATGGCGGGACCTTCCACGCTTGCTCCAGGCCTAACCTCGTTTCGCTCATATACGCAAGTTTCGCGCCACTCCCCCTCGAACCAGACTTTCCTGATCTCCTTATGGCCTTCGCCGCCCCCGGGCTTTGCCCGCCAGGTATTCGCCGGATACGCCTGGACTTCTCCCTCGCCGATGATCTGGATGGAGATCACCTCCCATTCGGTCGCGGGGTCCGGGTCGCGTCCGTAGCGCTCGGCATAAATCTTCCGGAAGGCGCCTTCTATGGACGGCAGGTCCACCCGCTCCGGAGATGACCCTAAGGGAACGGGAATCTCGTGAGCCTGCCCGAGACAGCGCATCTCCAGAAAACACGACAAGGAGATGCTCTCCTCCCGGACGCCGTCGGCAAGGAGGCGACCCTCGACCCCTTTGGCCATATCCGCGAGCCGACCGCGCAGGTCCGTCAAGTCGAGGGTGGAGGAGCGTTCGAGGTAGGTGGCGCTCGCATCCCGGCGCATCTTCGCCATCACGAGCCCCAGGGCGGAAAAATTCCCCGGGTGAGACGGAACCACGACCGTTTCCATATCGAGTTCATCCGCGATGGCCGCGGCGTGCATGGGACCTGCGCCGCCGAAGGCCGCGAAGGCGAATTCGCGCGGGTCGAATCCCCGTTCGAGCGAGATCTCGCGGATGAGCCGAACCGTCCGGGCCACGAGAATTTTCAACGCCCCTTCGGCCAGTTCCTCGAGCGAACCGAAATCGAGCCGCTCCCGCACCGGGGCCATCGCCTCCCGCGCCAGCGAGGCGTCCACCCGTATTTTCCCGCCGAGAAGGGCGCCGTCCCCGATCCGGTTCAGGATGACGTTCGCGTCGGTGACGGTGGGCTCCGCTCCCCCGAATCCGTAACAGGCGGGACCCGGCGAGGAGCCCGCGCTCCTGGGTCCCACGCATAGCGCCCCGTCGACATCGACCCACACGACGCTCCCGGCTCCCGCGCCGACGGTTTTGATCTCGAGCTGGGCGGCGCGGACGGGTACCCCCGAGATGACGGCATCCCTGGCGTACAGAATCCGGTCCCGGAGGAGCAGGGCGACGTCCGCGCTCGTTCCGCCCATGTCGCAGGTGATGAGATTCGGCAGTTCGAGTTCCTCGGAGATAAAACGCCCCGCGGTGACCCCGCCGGCGGGCCCCGAAAAGATGGTCCGCACCGGAAAGTCCTCCGCCGTGTCGATATCCATCACGCCGCCGGCCGAACCCATGATGTAAATGCTCCGGTTGTCCAGCTTCCCGATATCTTCGTCTCTCAGTTTCGAGAGATACCGCCCCACAGCCGGACCGACATAGGCGTTCACCACAGTCGTGGAGAACCGCTCGAATTCGCGGTACTGGGGGTTCACGGAGCTTGAGAGCGAGATGTAGACCTCAGGCCCCAACTGGTCCCGCAACCACCGCCCGACGGCTTCCTCGTGCTCCGGATTCTCGTAGGAGTGGAGGAAGCATACCGCCACCGCCTCGACCCCCTCCCGTCTCAAATTCTCCACTACATTCCGGAACTCTTCCGGCCGGGGCGAGGCTTCGACGCTTCCGTTCGCCCGGAGGCGCTCGTCTACCTCCTCGCGCAAGTTTCGGGGAACCAGGGGCGGCGGACGGCGGAACCCGATGTTGAACATGCCGCCCTCGACCAGCCGCCGGCACCTCCCGATTTCGACCACGTCCCGGAACCCGCGCGTGGTCACCAGCGCCGTCACGGCGCCGCGCCGCTCCAGGAGCGCATTGGTGGCGACGGTGGTTCCATGGATCATCCGCTCCAGTTCCTCGCCTTCGAGCCCGAGATCCCGGAGGCACGCCAGGATGGCCCTTGCGGGCTCATCCGAAACCGAGGGTATCTTTCCCGTCCGCACCTCGCCGCGCTCGGGATCGACCGCCACGAGGTCGGTGAACGTTCCACCGATGTCGACGCCTAACGTAAACAACCGATACATCCTCCACGGATCGTTGGTTCAGTTATATCCACGAATTTCAAGCGTCCTCCTGATTCTCCCGCCTTCTCCCGAGAATTTGCCACCCCGCCACCAGCGCCAGGAGGACCATGCCGATGAAGTCCAGGAGTACATGCGGTTCGAACAAGGCGATCGTCGCCGCCGCGAGCAAGAACCTCTGCCATATATTCAAGGAGCCCGCAAGGTAGCCGATGACGGCGCCGCCGAAGCAAATCGCCGAGAGGGCCGCCGTCAACAGCGTCCAGAAGAAGGGGAGGTTCAGCCCCGGGTTCAGGAGGTCGCCGAAAACGAAAGCGATGGGGATGAGGTAGATGAACAGCCCGATCCGGAAGGCGAAGAACCCCGTCCTCCAGGGGTGAGCGCCCGCGATGGCGGCCGCGGTGAAGGCGCCGCCGCAGACCGGAGGCGTCAGGTTCGAAGTCTGCGAATACCAGATGATCAACAGGTGGGCCGCCATCGGCGTCGCGCCGAGTTCGATCAGCGCCGGTGCGATCAGCACCGAAAGGAGGAGGTAGTCGGCGGTGATGGAGGAGACGCCCATCCCCAGCACGAACGTCACCAGGGCGGTCAGCAAGACGGCGAGGATGAGATACCCCCCGGACAGGTCGACCACCAGAATCGAGAGCTTGGTTCCGATTCCCGTTCGGAACACGATCCCGATGATGATGCCCAGGCATCCGGCCAATCCGCCGACGGTGAGCGATCTCCGGGCGCCGACTTCCAGGATTTTCGCCCACTGGGGAATCGTCAGGCGCGTGTGCCTGGAGAGGAGGCTCGCCCCCGCCACACCGAGAATAGCGACGAACACGGCGTAATCCGGGCTGTAGCCCGATCCGAGCATGTAGAAGATGAGACCCAGGGGAACCGCGAAGGTCCAGTAGTTTTTGAGTATCTCCCAGGGGTCTCCCAACTCCTCGGGCGGCAATCCCTCGATGCCCGCCTTCCTCGCGTACACGTGGGCCACCACCAGGAGGGACAGCATGAACAACAGCGAAGGCAGTATGGATACCTTGACGATTTCCAGGTAGGGAATTCCCGTGAAATCCGCCATGAGGAATATAGCCGCGCCCATCAGCGGGGGCATGGTCACCCCGATGGTCGAGGCGGTGGCCTCGAAAGCGGCCGAGACGTGCGGCGGGAACCCGGAGCGCTTCATCAGCGGGATGGTGAGCGTTCCGGTGCCCACGATGTTCGCCGTGGGACTCCCGGAGATCATGCCGAAGAGCGCGCTCGCCACGGCGCTGAGCTTCGCCGAGCCTCCCCGCGTCCGCCCGATAATCGAGAGCGGGAGATTGAGGAAGAGCTCCTTGCCTCCCGACATCTCCAGAATCGCGCCGAACACGATGAAGAGAAACACGAAACTCGCAAAGATCCGCGTGATGACGCCGTAGATCGACTGGTTGCTGTAGAGCCAAGCCGCGGTGTCCCAGACGCTGATTCCCTGGTGCGTCAGATGGCCCGGAAAGTAGGGGCCGAACAGGGAATATCCGATCAAGCACACCGAGATCAGCGGGAGGGCGGGGCCCAGCGTGCGGCGGCAGGCTTCCAGGGCCAGCACGATGGCCATGATGCCGAAAACCACGTCGTGCGCGAGCGCCTCGCCGAACCGCTCGATGTAGCGGATGGGGAAGTAGACGTTGTAGTGGTAGGTGACCGCGATGGTGCTCAACACCAGAATCCCGTCGACCGCGGTGATGCGGTCGCGCGGCGATTTGTCCGAACCCGGAAAAAGGATGAAAACCAGGACGAAGGTGAAACCCAGGTATCCCGAGATGAAGCTCTCGGGCGAGAAATACCCGAACCCGGCGTAGTAGATGTAGAGCAGGGAAAACGCGACGGAAACCAGCGTTACGACGGTGCGGAGCCCCTTCGAGCGCAGGTCCCGGGGCAGCGGAATGGCGGTCGTCCGGGTGACGAAGCGGTCGAGCCAGTTCCTCTGGGCGTCATCGCGCACGGCTATCGTCTCCAAGCCTTACGTTCCGGGGGCATGGCTCGTATGGCGTCAGGGGCGTCATATGCGGAGCGGGGGATTCTCAGATGACTCTCGAGGGCAGTTCTATCGCCCGTCCGGTCCGGGCGGATTCGTCGATCGCGAGGGTGATTTCCAGCGTCTGCCGCGCTTCTTTGGCGGTCGGATGCAGGCAGGGATTCCCCGTCGAAAGGTAATCGAGCCAGGCGCGCGTCTCGTGGGCGACGGGCCCGAACATGTGATCGAGCGCCCAGTCGCCCGCGGAGTTGGTTCCCAGGAACGCGGTGTTGATGTGGTGGTCGGGGACGTAGACGTGGGGATACCCCTTTTCCGTGTAGAGGAGGTTCTCCTTCTTGTCCTCGTCGAAAAGCAGGACCCCCTCCTTTCCGATGACTTCCAGGCGGGTGCCTTGCCCCAGCGTGGGATATTTGTAGGGCAGGGCGTAGCAGATTCCCAGGCTGAAGACGGCGCCGTCCTCGAACGTGAGGATCGCCCAGGTCGTATCGTCGATTCCGGGGTAGCCGGCCTCTTCGAAAACGACCCCGTGACCGCGGGCGAAAACCTCCACGGGGCGGATCCCCTCCATGAGCCAGCAGATCATGTCTACGGAATACACCAGTACGTCGACCACCGGGGTGACCTCGTCCGTTCGCTTCAGGATCTCGAAGGCCTGCGCGCGCGAATTGTACACCCGGGCCGTTCCGCCCAGGATCCGCCCCAGCCGTCCCTCCACGACCTGCTCCTTGCCGAGGAAGTAGTGCCGCGAGTAGCGCTTGCTGTAGTTCACGTGCAGTTCCACGCCGCTGCTCGCCGAAGCATCGATGAGCCTGTCCGCATCGTCGAGGCTCAGGGCCAGGGGCGTCTCGACAACGACGCGTTTTCCGCGCTCGATGGTCTGCAGAATCGGCTCGACGTGCCTGGGTTCGGGGGTGGACACGATGACGGCGGTGACGTCGGGGTGGGATATCGCCTCCTCGTTGTCGCCTGTGGTGAAATGGGCGCCCACCTGTTCGCCCAGCGCCCTGGCGCGGTCGGGGTCGATATCCGAAATCGCCAGGAACCGGACCGCGGGGTGTTTGGACGCCATCCGGGCGCGGTGGGTCCCCATGCGCCCCGCGCCGATGACGGCGACCCCGAGTGTCTTTCTCTCAAAACTCATCGCAAACGGCTCCGCCCTCTTGGGTCCCGCACGGGACCGGGAAACCCCGAATCATGACCATCGCCGACTTCTCCCGCAGGGGGGTTGCTGAAAAAGTCCATCGAGGAGGAAGTGACGCCTGCGCCTCCGCCCGGTTTCGGGTTTTGGCCGTCATTCCGGCTTTCGCCGGAATGACGGCCAAGGCGAGAATCATTCCCTCACCTCTCGGCGGGGGGAGGACACACAGGTCCTCCCCTACGGAACCATCGCGTCTTGACCCGTAGGGGCGGACCTAAGTGTCCGCCCGCTCTCGAAACAGGGTTTCTCAACAGCCCCGCAGGAGGTGGAACCGGGCGCCTTCGCAAATGGATAGCGAAGGCTGCCCGAACCCCGCGCCTCCGGGGAGACAAACGCCAATATCACCCGCCTGGGTTACATCGAGCCCTCGGCGGGCGCCATGTTCTTGATCCCTCTTTCCTTCCAGTAGCGCGCGGCGCCCGCGTGAACCGGAATCACCAGCCCTTCGGTCGGATTGGCTTTCTTCATGCCGGCCAGGCCGCGGTTGTTCTTGGTCAGGTAACCGACGCAGGACTTGCCCCAGAGCGTCTTCGTCATCTGGTAAATCAGATCAGGCGAGGTGTTCTTGTTCGCCACCAGAACACCGCTCAGGCCCATGGTGGACACGTCGTAGTCCACGCCCTTGTAGGTCCCCTTCGGAATCGTCGTGGGCTCGAAGCCGGGAAACTCCTTCAGGAAGCCGCTGAAATTCACCCCCTGATCGATGCTGATCAGCCGGACGGGCCGGGTCAGGGCCGCCTCGGTGACCGAGGGGTTCGGAAGGCCGCCCTGAAGGGCGTAGCCGTCGATCTTGCCGTCCTTCAGATAGCTGACCTGCTCGCCGTGGGAGAGGTTGCTGACCTTGATCTTCTCGTACAGGCCGATGTGCTTGAGAAAGGAGCCGACGGATGCGTAGCAGGTGGTGCCGATGGGGCAGGGCGAAAACTTCTTCCCGCTCAAGTCGGCCAGTTTCTTGATGCCGGAGCTTTTCAGGACGACGAAGTGGAATATCGATGAGGAAATCCCGAAACCGACCGCGCGCAGTTCCCGGAGCTTCTTCCCCTTCCAGCTTCCCTTGCCCTGCCAGGCCGGAAAGGCCACGGTCTGGAAGGTGAACCCCACGTCGGCCTTGCCTCCCTGGAGCTTGCGGAACGCTTCCATGCCGCCCGAGGTCGGGACGACGGTGACCTTGATGTCGCTGTTTTTCCGCATGCATTCGCTCATCGCGGTCAGGTAGCGGTACCACGAACCCTTCGCGCCGCCCGACATGAAGGTAAGCTGCTTGTCCATGGCGAATACGGGGGTCGAGAGAACGGCGACAAAGCCGAATATCGCCGACGCCAGGAGCCATCCACAACTTCTCACGGTTCGGTTTTGAACGAGACGCTTACCATTGCTTCGATTACGCCACATAGTTCACCTCCCCTGTCTCCAGGTTTAAGAAAAGGAAAGCGCACCGGCGCCTTCCGCGTCTTTGTCGGGTTTCCCGGATGCGCACCCCGATACGCCGGCGTAGCGGCGGCGCATCGGGACACCCAAAACGCTTCTCTTTGAAAGATGTTTGATGGCGTGGTCACAAGTATAAATATATTAGAGATAGTTAAATGTAGCATAGAGACCAGGGCAGGGCAATTGAGCGAGTTCCCTGCGAGCCGACAGGTTTCCTCGTTCTTGATGTTGAGGCCCATCGTTTTATCTCCCCGGTAACACACAAGGGTAGGATACAATTTCTATTTCTACCCAACGGCATTTTGGGTTGATGGGCAAGAGAGGAGCCGTCGGGAGTAGTGGAAGGGGAAAGTTTGTTTATCTGACTGAATTTATTTCGGACTCTTGGTGGTCATAAAGGGGAAACTATGTGTGGAGGCAAAAATGAAGCATTACGGCAGCAAGTATCACTTACGGCGACTCGTTAACGAGGAGCCTCAGAGGATTTGTAAGGCAATTGCTCAAGCATATCAAGACGCGGGGCTAGGACCACTATTTTCTGACCTCCAATGGAAGTCCCCACTCAAGGTATCTAATTACCATGAGTTGGACGGGATGGATTTTTTTTGTAAATCTAGCCGCCAGGATGTGGTGGAAAAATGGCGCGAATTCTGGCCAACGTCTGGGAGTTCACAAAAGTGGGACGGTTGGGCGGTAGCCAACGAGCAAGGTAGTAAGGTTCCACTGTTGGTCGAGGCAAAGGCTCGTGCCTATGAGATAAAGTACCCAATATGTCGAGCGTCTAAGGATGGCGGCCTAGATAAAATCATCAATAGATTGAATGAAACGAAGCGATTCTTTGGTGTTGACGAGTCGGTGGTCTGGTATAAAACCTACTACCAACTCGCTAACAGGCTGGCGGCGCTTTATTTCCTCAACAAGGTGGCAGGTATACCCTCGCGGCTGATTCTCATTTACTTTACCGGGGATAAATTCCCTTACAAAACTAAATGTCCAGAGACACGTACCGGGTGGCAGCCTCATATCCAGGCGGCGCATCAGGCATTGGGACTTCCAGATAACCACCCCCTGAAGCAGCATGTTTTGGATGTTTTCGTGCCTGTGAATAGGCAACACAAATGACATTGGACGGGAGGGCGAAGCGTATTGCGTCCGCTTCGCCGAAGAAGACGAACAATCGAGGTGCTTACTTCAGCCACAGCGAGAGTGCTTGGCTCTCTGTGGATGATCAATCCCAACCAATTCGAACATCAGCACGATTGCATTCAGGGCATCGGACGGGGGAGGTCGGCTGATTCTTGCTTCTCGCCTCACGCTTTTCATCGTCGTCGAGGACCTTAGCCTCAAACCTGTTACCACAATTTCTGCAAAAAAACCGTACCAGTTTAGTCATAGGACACTCCCGCCTGTTTGATAAACTCAGACCATAGAAGCTCTGCGGCCTGTTGAGGCGTGAGCTTTTTATCTTGGTCAGAAATAAAAAACATATGGGGTCGTAGGAAAAGATCGTATTCGTCAGCCTCAATACTAAATCCGCCGTTTGCTGTGTTAAGCGGAGCGTTCTCCGAAAAGGAGTAGTAGATGTCTGCAAAACCCATGTTACTGTTTCGTGCATTTACGGTGATATGTGCTGCTCCCCGGCTCATACGTTGGTTGACTACGGTACAAGTAAAGTTTTGCGGGCCGACATCAACAAGGCGACCTCGAAGACCTTCGATAATGTCAATTTCAGCGATAGAGGACTCGAAGTAGCTTTGAATTTCCTTAAACGCGTTATCGCGGAAATCACTACGATCGATTTCATCAAAGTCGCGTTTTATCCTGTAGCGGTGACTTTCAGATACTGAACGAGTGCTTGGTGTAACAGTCGTAGCGGGTTGAGCAGCATTGTCGCTGGATAGAATTCTTCGCAATTCTTCTACAATGTCCAAGAATGCATTGTTTTCATTTGTCCATTCTGTGATGGGTTCTCCATCGCGCGGAAGTGCCTTTAGCTTTTTAAGTGGAGAGGCTTTCCAGTCACATGGCTCAATGATTATCGGGATGACACGCATCTGACCAGCCTCATGGCGCTCAAGTGCTCGCATCATTTCATTGTCATAGCAATAGTCTGATGCAAGGAAATCCGGGCTTACAAGGGCCAAAAAAAGATCGGAAGATTCGAGGTGCTCTGAAATTTCTTGGTCTAGGTCCCCCCCAGCGAGAATTTCTCGGTCATACCAATCATTGAGTTGGCCATCACGGCGAAGCATTACGAGATGTGTATGCAGCCGTTCTAGAATTCTTTCATCTTTGTGAGAATATGAGATGAATGCTTTCATCTACTCTCTATCCTTCTCATGATGTTCTGGTTTATGAATCAGCACTTTGATTTTGGTTTTGGATTCTGCGTGGGCGGAAAGCGGAATATATCAGAATCATTTCATTTTGCAATGGTTTGATTAAGGTGAATTGACAACTTTCGTTTTTCTAATTGCGATACTCCCCTAACCACCAAACCCGTACAATTCGCATGCGTTCTCGCGCATGATGCGTGTGCACATGTCAGGGTCCATGCGGTAGGTTTCTTCGTTCTTAATGTTGAGGCCCATCGCGTTCTCTCTTCGAGTCGCATTCTAGTAACTTTCGGGCAAGCTTTGTAGAGCCGAGATTTTATATATCTATATCAGGGTAGGGCCAGAGTTGCTGTGCGAGAGGGAAAAGTTCTTTTCCTCTTCTTTCGATTTGTTCTTCGCCCCATTCTTCCTCTCGTGTGATTTCACGGTTTAGAATGAGAAGAGAGTGTTCTAAAAGAGCACTTCGTTTTGTGAAGAAGTCTTTATTTTTTACACTGCTATTAAGTGGTTGAGTTAAGAGCGTCAGATTCCCAAATGTATGTTTAAGTCGTTCACGGCGAGCTATATGTCCTAACAATGAGTCGCTTTCTTCTGAAGCTAAGAAAGCCTGTAACATATCCGAAGGGGTAGGTGTTGATCCGTCATCAAGAGGCCAGTGCTCTCTCCAGTCTATTGGAAGAATATGTTCGACGCTTAAGTTTGAATTAAGTTGACCGTTTTCCTGATATTTTCCACGCTTGGCTTTCTCTAGGGATTCGAGAATGGATCGAACCCTTGTATTCCCAAGAGATTGGTAAACAGGCTTTGAGAGCCATACGCCTTGAAATTCTGTGTCGGTTGGAAATCGCGCGGTATCAGTATTTTGAATTGCAAGAAATCTAGCTAGTTGAGTATGAGACCACCCTTCTCTATCGAGATGACGAACTACGGAAAGGAAGAATTTATTGTAGTTCTTTGTAGTTAAGCCACAGACGGCTCGCCTGATAATGAATGACAAAAGGATTGGCAGGCAAGCTTCTTTTTCTTCATCTTCTAAATCATCATTTGCCCACAAACGGAGAACGAATGGGAAGACGGTCGTCACATCCCATGCATGCAATTGACGCGCAAACTTGCCAAGTGGATTTTTATCAGATCGTTCAAGCAAAACTCGGTATATGGCACCATATTTCGTAAGTTCTTTAATTTCATCTTCGACTGAGCGATAACCACCCGCTGGTGTTGTTTTCAGATATTGCAAGAATGATTTGTACTCGCTGAATAATTTAGATAGCGTAACCTCACTAGCGATTCGACCGGAGATAAAATTTGCGATGAAGAACTCGATCCTGGGCTTGCGATAGCGGCCTTGCTTTTCGAGTTCGTTCCAAAATGGGTCTTCAAAGAGAGTCCAGTATTTTGAAAATAATTTTTCGGCGTCCTCTCCATGTGCATCAGCACGATGAAAAATATTGTTCCGCACCAAGTCGGCAGCCAGGAGAGGTTCGCCACGTTCGTTTAGGGTCTCGAAGATAACCTGTGCATCGTCGCCTTCTTCAAGTCTGATCTCCACGACCTTGAATTCCTCAATCAAGGCTTCCCAAATGGCATCAAGACGAATTTCCATCATTGCCCGGTCGGTTAATGGCGGAGACAACTTTTCTTCGTTCGTGTCATCTACAACTTCAGCAAAGTCATCGTCTAGATCATCACTCTCTACAGCATACTTGATACAATCGTAGAAGAAGCCATAAGCACCGAGGAGATTAGGAACGGTTCGATATCCATAAATCTTGTCAAGTCTGGCATAGAAATGTTGACGATATTTTTTGCGCAAATCAGTACGGGTGAGATTTAGGATGTCCAGAAAAAGCTCCCGATCATATTCCGTTGGCCATATCTTGAAGATTTCGATATCAGGATTTTCCATCAAATGAGGTCGTTCATTAAGCAAGAAACCCTCGACACGTTCTGCTATTTCTTTGAACTCGACTTGAGTGGCATAGTCGCGTACAGCAGAGAGGAACAATTGGAAGGTCGTTAAGCGTTGCTGTCCGTCAACGACTTGATAAGATGTTACGCTTTTCGATGAAGTGCCCCCCCGAGTCTCTAGAACCACTGCCCCCATAAAATGGGAAAACCGCCTATCACGGCCAGCAAGACGCTCGATGGCTTTAGATCTTATATCATTCCAAAAAGGTTCCCACTGTTTTTCACGGGTCCAAACGTAATGACGTTGGTAAATTGGCACGCAGAAACGCTGTCGGTTTTCCAGAAGATGTCTGATTGTTACCGGACCTGCTTTCATATTTCCCTCACATTCGCAGAATTTTTAGGGTTTATGCTGTAAAAATTCGATGAATTTTGACGAATATGCGATTACTTCTAACACATCCTAGCAGACAGTAGTTGCTGGATTGAGTCGCACTCTAACTATAATTGATCCACCAAACCCCGTCAAAATCTACTAACCCCCCAACCCGTACAACTCCACCGCGTTGTCGCGCATGATGCGCGCGCGGAGGTCTGCGTCCACCTGGCGCGGGAGGGCGTGGACGGGGGAGTCGAAGTCCCAGTGGGGGTAGTCGGTGGCGAAGAGCAGGATTTTCTCGGCGTGGACCATCTCGAATATCCGGACGAGGTGCTCGTCCTTATCCGGCTCCTCGATGGGCTGGCTCGTCACCCGGAAGTGCTCGTAAAAATACTCGCTCGGCAGCTTCCTGAGCCAGGGCACCTCGGCGCGCATCCCCCGGTAGTTCTTGTCCAGCCGCCAGAGCAGCCCCGGAATCCAGGAGAGGCCCCCCTCGATGAGCACGACCTTGAGCTTCGGGAAAAACTCGAACACGCCCTCGCAGATGAAGCTCACGACGTGCGTCATGAAGGCCTGGCTCATCGCCGTGTGCCACTCGATGTAGTAGGTGGGCCAGCCCGAAGCCGTGGGCGGCGGCGCGTTGCCCGCGCCCGTACCGCCGAAATGGATGCCGATAGGCAGCCCGCGCTCTTCCGCCGCCGCGTAGATGGGGTGGTAGCGCCGCTGCCCGTAGGGGGCGTGCGAACCCGCCGGGAAGAGCACCTGCGCCATGTCGTCGCGCCCGCCGACGCGCTTTATCTCGTCCACGGCGTGCTGGGGGTCCTGATGCGAGACGGTGATGGCGCCGCGCAGGCGCTCGTCCTTTTCGAGCCAGTGCTCGATCGTCCAGTCGTTGTGCGCGCTTGCCAGAGCCGCGCCGAATTCGGGGATTCCCATGAAGGAGACGTTGTAATACGCGCCGTTCAGGACCCCGTAGCTCACGCCATAGGCGTCCAGCACCTGCTCCTGGAGCATGGCGAGACTCGAACCGGCCGGGCCGTCCGGCGGTATGGCGTCCTTGCGGACGCCGCCCCCCGCCGTCTTGGGATAGGGCGCGTTGGGCAGTTTCGTGTAGTCGGTTTCTTCCACGTAGTTTCGCCAGACGAGCGGCAGGTAGGGCTTGAGCGCGTCGAGCGAGGGCGGTACGTGGTGGATATCCGCGTCCACCATGCCGATGCTGGATTCCGAGACCGGCAGGGGCGTTTTCGCGGCTTGCGGCGTCGTGCTCATTGTCGATCCTCCATGCGGTTTTTGGGGGGATTATATATTTGACCGGCCAACCCCCCAACCCCCGTTGTCGGGGGTGTTGAAAAATCCCGAGGAGAGAGGAATCACTCCCCCCTTGAGGGGGAGTCGAAGAGCTGAGGGCGTAAGCCCGAAAGCGATTCGGTGGGGGGTATAATTCGGGTGGCGATAAAACGCACTTTCCCCCCCCACCAGTTCAGCCTTCGCAAAAATCGCTCGGCTTCACTGACTCCCCCTCCGGGGGGGAGTGATTCCTTTCTTCTCGGTTGCCGATGCCCCTCAAGGGGGGAGTGAGAACAACTCAAGAATGAGGGAGTGGTTGCTGGATTCTTTACGGATTGACCGCTCAGAAGAAGTTGCCAATTCAAGCATATAATTCCCGAGCGTTCCCTAAACGAGCAGCAGCCGTATCGAACCTCCCAGGGCGATGCTCAGCACGCACAGGTTGAACGTGCGCCCGCTGAGCCTCTCCTGCACCCATGCGCCCGCCATGATGCCGAGCCACAGGACGGGCAGGCCGGCCACGGTCGCCCAGATGGTGTCCCAGGTGACGACGGACACCTGCCAGAAGGCGACCACCTTGACGGGGTTCATCACCGTGTAGAGCGCCCATATCGTGCTCACAAGCGTGAGTTTTTCCAGTCGCTGGCTGATGAGGACGGGGGTGAGGAAGATCGCCCCGCTGTTGGCGAGTGCCGAGCAGAGTCCGCTCATGACGCCGAAGCCCCCGCCCTGCCACATCGGCAGGGGAGGGATCTCGAAGGGCCTGCCCCTGATCTCGATGAGCGCCTGGTAGGCGGCGAGGGAGAAGCAGATGGCGCCGATCAGCATTTTCAGACCCGCGCCCGGCAGCCAGGTGAGCAGCCAGACGCCGCAGGCCAGCCCGACCACGATGCCGGGCGCTAAGAGAAACACGTAGCGCAGGTTCCATTTCCCCCAGAAATGGGGCGCCGACCCCAGGCCCGACCAGCAGCTGAACAGCGCGATGAGGCCGAGCGAAAAAGAGGGCGAGAACGCGAAGATGAGGAACGGCGTGATCACCAGTCCCACGCCCGCCCCGAACGTGCGCACCAGAAAGCCGTTGCAAAACGCCGCCGCGAGAACGAAGCCCCACTCGACCCAGGTGAAATCCGGCATCACGGGTTCGATTCGAGCAGAAGGCGGAGAGCCGTGATGAGGGACAGGAGCAGGAGGATGTAGGTGAATCCCTTCTGGGGGATTTTACTGAGCGCCTGTTTGCCGCACCAGCTTCCGGCCCAGGCGAGGGGGAAGGCGAGCGCGCCCGCCACGAGCATGGGCGTCTGCACGACGCCCCCGTACCACAGCGAGGCGACCTTGAAGGGGTTCACGCAGAACCAGACGACGAGGATGCTCGCCACCACCGCCGTCTTGGACATTCCCTGGCTGATGAAGAAAAGGCTCAGCACGAGGCCGCCCGAGTGGAACATGGCGCTGATGATGCCGCCGCCCACACCGATGCCCACCCCCGCAGGCAGGCTGATGGGCGGGGGCTTCATCTCGCCACGCGCCTCTCGCCAGAAGAGCACCACGGCGAAGAGGACGCAGGTCAAGCCGATCCCCTTTCTCAGCCAGAAATCGGGCAGGGTCACCAGCCAGTAGACGCCGATGATGATGCCGATGTAGAAGCCGGGCACCAGGTAGCGCAGGAAGCGGCTCTCCCACTGCTTCCAGAACATGGGGATGGCGAAAAAATCCGTCACCCACATGATGACGGCCACGATTCCGATGATGAACCGCGTGGGCCAGAACATGATCATGATCGGAACGAGAAGGATGCCGATACCGGAACTGAAGGTGGTTTTCAGAAAGCCGACGAAAAAGGCGGTGATCCCGAATGCGAGAAGCTGATGCGCCGTGTAGTCCAAAACGTCCCCTGCTTGCCTTTGACGATATGAAGCGCCAGCTTAGCGATTCGGGGGGCCGGGAACAAGCGCGGGGGCGGGTTTGCGAGGTGGTTGAAAAAGGCGTTGTCAAGGGAGTACCCCTCTCCTCAGGGGATAAAGGCAACCCCCCCCTACCCCCCTTGTCAGGGGGGTAAAAAAAGGCCTCGCCCTCCGCCGCTGTGGTGGAGGGTTTGCTCTTTCATACCCCCCTGACAAGGGGGGGTAGGGGGGGTTGGTTTTCAGGGCGAGGAGGGCAAAACCACAAGGGCTATAGGGACAGGCCCCCGTGCCTGTCCTGTATCGGGGTGAATATGACCGACGGGCGGCTTTTGAAGTTCACTCCCCCCTCGGGAAGCCCGACCCTCAAGGGGGGAGTGATTGTTGAGTGCTCTGCAAGGATGGAGTGTTTCTTGCTCTTTCATCGGTTGTCCCAAACCCTCATCCTGAGTAGGCGCGTAAGCGCCGTATCGAAGGATGGGGAGCGCGAATTTCGCCCTTCGATACGCGGCTTCGCCGCTACTCAGGGTGAGGCGGAGCGGCGGGCGTCGCTTTTTCATACCCCCTCGCCGGGGGCATCGACTTTTCATACCCCCCTGACAAGGGGGGGTAGGGGGGTTGGTTTTCAGGGTGAGGAGGGCAAAACCGCAAGGGCTGTAGGGACAGGCCCCTGTGCCTGTCCTGTATTTGTGTGAATTTGAGCGACGGGCGGATTTTGAACTTCACTCCCCCCTTGAGGGGGAGTCGCAGAAGCCGAGCGGTTTATGCGAAGGCTGATGCGGTGGGGGGTAAAATGCGTTTTCTTGTCAGTCCGACTTATACCCCCCACCGAATCGCTTTCGGGCTTACGCCCTCAGCTCTTCGACTCCCCCTCAAGGGGGGAGTTGATTTGAAATTCTATTTGGTGGAGAGAAATCGCCGTAGTTGACGTGCGCCGGGCTCTTCAACAACCCCGTGCGGTCACCCTAGAACGTGGTGACGCCTCCCTCGATCCCGAACAACTTGAAGAGCAGGCCGTGGAAGTAGTAGACGTCGAGCAGCACCAGGCCGAAGAACAAGATGATGAAGATGAGGATCAGGCCCGCGACGAAACACGGGATCTGGGCGATGGCTTTGAAGACGCCCGCGATGCTGCCTTTCCTGAGCGGATAGCCGCAGTGGGGACACTCTCTGGCTTCGGTGCTCAGGAGCCCCCCGCATTCGGGGCAGTTCAGGAGCGACACTTCATCGCGCCTCTGTGATCGCGCGTAAAAACTCCGGCACCTCGATGGATGACGTATCGATGTTGGCCGGGTCCTCGCCCATATAGACTTTCTTGATGGCGGCGCGCACGATCTTGGCCGAGCGCGTCTTGGGCAGCGCCTCGACGAACCTGACCTCATCTGGCCTTAAACTCTTTCCGAGATATTTCACGGTCTCTTCCTTGAGCGCCTCACGGAGCGCGTCGCTCGGCTCATGGCCCCCGACCAGCACCACGAAACAGCAAAGACCCTCGCCCTTGATGGGGTGCGGCGCGCCGATGACGGCGGCCTCCACCACGGCGGGATGCCTGATGAGGGCGGACTCCACCTCGGCGGGTCCCACGCGCTTGCCCGCGACGTTGATGGTGTCGTCCGAACGCCCGAAGAGATACCACTGCCCGTCCTCGTCCAGGCGCGCCCAGTCGCCGTGGTACCAGACGTCCGGCCAGCGCGAGAAATAGGTTTCCAGGAAGCGCGCATCGTCTTTCAGGAAGCCCTTGGTCATCGAGGGGACGGGCTGTTTGAGCACGAGGTGGCCGATCTCCCCGCGCACGGGCTCGCCCTCCTCGTTGAACACGTCGGCGTCGGAACCCAGGGCCGGGCCGCCGAGCGAGCAGGGCGTGAGCGGGACGATGGGGTAGGGCTGCAATATGCAGCCGCAAAGCTCGGTGCCGCCCGATATGTTCATGACGGGGCACCTGCCGCCGCCCACCTTTTCGAAGAACCACATGTAGGATTCCGGGTCCCAGGGCTCGCCCGTGGAGCCCAGCACGCGCAGGGAGGAGAGGTCGTGTTTTTCCACCCATTCATCGCCCGCGCTGATGAGCAGCCGCACGGCGGTGGGCGAGACCCCGAAGATGGAAACCTTGTGGTCGCTCAGCATCTTCCACAGCCTGTCGGGCTCGGGCCAGTTGGGCGCGCCCTCGTAGATGAGATACGTTCCGCCCCCGAACTGGACGCCTATCATCTTCCAGGGCCCCATCATCCAGCCGATGTCCGTCACCCAGAAAAGGGTGTCCGAATCGCGCAGGTCCATGCAGTAGCGGATCTCCTTGGCCACGTTGAGCATGCAGCCCGCGTGGGTGTGCACCGAGCCTTTCGGCTTTCCCGTCGTGCCCGAGGTGTAGATGATGAGGGAGAGGGCCTCGGCGGGCAGGCGCTCGGTTTCGGCATCGTCGGGATGGCCCTCGATGAACTCCTCCCAATCGACGTCGCGCCCGGCCTGCATGGGAACGTCCGTATCCGTCCTTCTGAAGACCACGACTTTCTCGACCCGGGTTCCGAGGTCCAGGGCCTTGTCCATCAGGGTCTTCACGCCGATCTCCCTGCCACGGCGCATCCCGCCGTTCGACGTGAAGACGAGCCGCGCGTCGGCGTGGTCGAGACGCTCGGCGACGGCCTCGGGGCCGAAGCCCGAGAAGATGGGGATCGCCACGACGCCGATCTTGAGACACGCGAACATGGCGAACACCGTCTCCGGCAGCATGGGCATGAAGATGCCGGCGCTGTCGCCGGGCCGCATCCCCATCGCGCGCATGGCGTTCGCCAGGCGGCAGACGTGGGTGTTCATCTCGGCGTAGGTGTAGCGGCGCACCTCGCCGCCGTCGCCTTCCCAGATGAGGGCCGTCCTGTCGCGCTTGGAGGTCTCAAGGTGCCTGTCGATGCAGTTGTGGACGATGTTGAGCTCGCCCCCCAGGAACCACTTCGTCCAGGGCAGGCCGCCCGATGCGTCCATGATCTCGTCATACAGCCTGTACCAGGAGACGCCCATGTCCTTCTCGATGGCCGACCAGAAGCGTCCGACGTCTTCCCGGAAGAAATCGATCAGCGCCTCATAGCTCGCGAGACCCTGTTTCTTCATGAAGCGGGCGACGTTCGAGTTTTCCAGAAAATCCTCGTTCGGCCGCCAGATGATGTCTTCGGGCATGGCTACACCGCTTCCCGGATGGCGTCCAGGTGCGCGGGGTTTTCGAGCGAGTTCAGGTCCATGTGGTCCACCTGTTCGCCGAGATACACTTTCTTGATGGCGCCGCGCACGATTTTAGCGGAGCGCGTCTTGGGCAGGGCTTTGACGAAGCGGACCTCATCGGGCCGCAGGCTCTTGCCGAGATACTCCACCGCCTGGTCTTTCAATTCCTCGCGCAGGGCGTCGTTCAGCTCAAAGGAATCGTGCATGACGACGAAGCAGGTGAGGCCCTCTCCCTTCACCGGGTGGGGCGTCCCCACGACGGCGGCCTCGATGACGCCGGGGTGCTTGATGAGTTCGGACTCGATTTCGTTCGGCCCCACGCGCTTGCCCGATACCTTGATGGTGTCGTCAGACCGCCCGTAGAGATACCACAGCCCCTGCTCGTCCACCTTGGCCCAGTCGCCGTGGTACCATACGCCCTCCCAGCGCGAGAAATAGGTCTCGAGGTAGCGGTCCGGCTCCTTCCAGAAGCCGTTGGTGAGCGAGGGGATGGGCTGTTTGAGCACCAGGTGGCCCACCTCGCCGCGAATGGGCTTGGCGTCCTCGCCGAACACGTCGGCGTCCGTGCCCATGGCGGGCGCGCCCAGCGTGCAGGGGGAGAGGTCCATGACGGGCAGGGGTTGTAAGAGACAGGCGCCGATCTCGGTGCCGCCCGATATGTTCATGATGGGGCACCTGCCGCCGCCCACCTTTTCGAAATACCACATGTAGGATTCCGGGTCCCAGGGTTCGCCCGTGGAGCCCAGCACGCGCAAGGAGGAGAGGTCGTGCTTTTCCACCCATTCATCGCCCGCGCTGATCAGCACGCGCACCGCCGTCGGGGAAAGCCCCAGGTGGGTGACGCCGTTCCTCGCGATGATCTGCCATAAGCGATCGGGCGCCGGGTGGTTCGGCACGCTCTCGTAGAGCTGGCACGAATGGCCGTTGAAGTGAGAACCCACGAGTTCATAGGGCGCCATGACCCAGCCGAAATCCGTGACCCAGAAGACCGTGTCGCCGTCGCGCATGTCGAGGCAGTACTTGAGTTCGCGCCCCGGGCCGCTCATCAATCCTGCGTGGGTGTAGACGGTGCCCTTGGGCTTTCCGGTGGTGCCCGAGGTGTACATGATCATCGAGACGGCGTCGGCGGGGAGCCGCTCGGTCTCGGCTTGCGGGGATTGCCCCGCAACGAAATCATCCCAGGTGACGTCGCGCCCCGCTTTCATGGGGACCTCATCGCCCGAGCGCGTGAGCACCACGACTTTCTCCACCTTCGTGCCGCGCTCCAAAGCCGCGTCCGCCGTGCCTTTCAAGGGCACCTTCTTGCCCCGGCGCACGGCCCCGTCCACCGTGAAGAGGATGCGCGCTTCCGCGTGTATCAACCGCTCGGCCAGCCCTTCGGGGCCGAAGCCCGAGAAGACGGGCAGCACGGCCACCCCCGTCTTGAAGCACGCGTACATGACGATGGCGGCTTCGGGCACCATGGGGAGGAACACGCCCGCCACGTCGCCGGGTTTGAGGCCCATCCCGCGCATGGCGTTCGCAAGGCGCGATACTTCCGCGGAGAGTTCGGCGTAGGTGAACGTCCGCACCTCGCCGCCGTCGCTCTCCCAGACGAGGGCGGTCTGGTCCTCCCTCCCGCCCTCTAGGTGGCGGTCGATGCAGTTCAGAACAATGTTCGTCTCCCCGCCGATGAACCACTTCGCCCACGGGAAGCCGCCGCTCAGGTCGAGCAACTCGTCGTAGGGCCGGTACCATTCGAGCCCCATGTCATCCAAGACGACCTCCCAGAAGCGCCGGATGTCCTCGATGGACCACCGGAGGAACTCGCGGTAATCGGAGATGCCGAGCTTTTTCATCAGCCTGGCGACGTGGCTGTTCGTCAGAAAATCCTCATCCGGCCGCCAGATGATGTCAGAAGCGTTCACTTGCATTTACCCTCCGCTATTTTCTCGCGTTGTCGTTCGTCCATATCTTCATGTCGCCGGAAACGTACTCGTCCACCACGCCCCACTTGCCGGCCTCGACCCTGGCGGGCGGCTCGTGCGCGCCCGCCGCCACATCTTCCACGAACTGCGCCATCCGCCCGATAACGGCGATATCCTCGCACGGGTCGGTATGGCCCGAGCAGACGAACCTCGCGTCGTTATCTTCCGCGATTCTCTGGAGCCTGCGCATCGAGGGGCCGTACTGGGACAGGACGGCCGTCGGCACCTGGATGAAGAGTGGCTGGCCGGGCTTCACCAGATCGCCCGTGATCAGGACGCGCTCTCGCTCATCGTACAAGGAGATGCTGCACGGCGAATGGCCCGGCGTGTCGTAGACGTGGATTTTCCTGCCGCCCAGGTCGATCGTGTCGCCTTCCTGAACCGCCCACCCGAACTTGCCGGGCGGTATGGTGAAGGCCTCGGGGTCGAAACCCTCGGGGAAGGGTTTTCCGCTCCACGTTTGCACGAAATCCTTGCAACCCGCGCTGTAGTCGTTCGCGAGCTTGTCCTTCCCGTTGGGATGAACGCCCACCGACTCCCATTCATGGACCGCGCCCACGTGGTCCCAGTGCGTGTGGGTCAGGACGTGCTCCACGGGCAGGCCGGTAATCGATTCGCAGAGCCTGCGCACGCTCCCCACGCCGATTCCCCCGTCGAGCGAAAGCGCCTTCTCCTCGCCCACGAGCAGGAACATGTTCCACCGCCCGGCTTCCGATATCTGATAGGTGTCCGGCGCGAACTCTGTGACGTCGTACCAGCCTTGCGTGTCCATGTCGTCCTTTCTGCTCGCGGGTTACTTTCTCGCGTGGTCCTGAATCCACACCTTCACGCGGGGGAACACGTACTCGTCCACTTCGCCCCACGCGCCGCCGTCCACCTTGGCGGGTGGGTCGTGCGCGCCGGCTTCGAGCTCCTCCATGTTCTGCGCCATCTCGCCGATGATGGAGGGGTCCGGGTAGGGATCGGTGTGGCCCGAGGTGATCCAGCGCACCTCGTTCTCCGCGGCGACCTTCTCGAGCTTGCGCAGCGAGGGCGCGTAGTCGGAGAGCACCGCCGTGGGCACCTGCAGGAAGAGGTATTCCTCGCAGCGGATCAGGTCGCCCGAGACGAGAATCTTCTCGCGCTCGTCATAGAGCGAGATGCTGCAGGGCGAGTGGCCGGGCGTCTCGTAGACGTGGAACTTCCTGTTGCCCAGGTCGAAGGTGTCGCCTTCAGAGAGCGTCCAGCCGAAGGTGGCGGGCTTGATGCCGTAGGCTTCCTCGTCGAACCAGTCGGGGAAGGCGTTCCCGTTCTTTTTCCACATGTTCACGAAGGCCTGTTCGAGTTTCGAGAAATCGTTGGCGAGCAGGTCCTTGCCGACGGGGTGGACGCCCACGCTGTCCCACTGCGAGGCCGCGCCCACGTGGTCCCAGTGGGTGTGGGTGAGGATGAAGTCGATGGGCTTGTCCGTGATGCTCTCGTAGAGTTTCCTCAGATTCGCGATACCGATGCCGCCGTCGATGGCGACCGCCCTGTCGTCTCCTTCCAGGAGAAGCATGTTGAAGCGGCCCCCCTCGGTGATTTGGTAGCTGCCCGGTGCGAAATTGTTGACGGAATACCAGTCCTGGGTTTCCATGGATGCGCCTTTCTGCTTGAGGGATAAGAATTTATTCGCTTTAGGATATAGGACGTTCTCGCCCCTACCATTTGTACGAATCGATGGCCCTAATCTAGCCCCATTGCCCCGCGCGAATCAAGCGGGGGAGATATAGGGGGTTGTTGAAAAATCCCGCATAGGTCCCCTCGAAACCGCCAACGCCTCTTTCCTCACCCTGAGTAGCCGCCGAAGGTAAAACGCGACTGAGAAAGGAGTGTTTGTATCGAAGGGCGAACGCTTCTCTATGGGCGAGAGGACATCCTTCGATACGGCGCTTGCGCGCCTACTCAGGATGAGGGGTGTCGGGCAACGGCGGAGCCTGTCCCGAGCGGAGTCGAGGGGCCGCTACTCAGGATGAGGTGGTGCGGTTTTGTTCGTCATTCCGGCGAAAGCCGGAATCCATTTGCTTTGCCTTTGTTTTTATTTTCTGATTGTTTCCTGCCAATGACCAGGAGATGAAAAGCCCGAGTATTGTCATTCTACTTGAGAATGGATTCCGGCTTTCGCCGGAATGACGGCGTTGGTCAATTCCGAGTGAGGAGGGGATTTTTCAACAACCCCATATGCGACCCCTACGGAACCTCCTTATCCGCAAAGCCTGACGAACCTCCGGCGCGCCCCCCGCCGGGCGGCTTCAGCCCTTGTAGACGGGCGCGGGCTGGCTGAAGAAGCGCTCGATCAGGTGGAAGACGATGCCGTGGTTCTTCTCCTGCAGGCTCGCGTGGGCGATGCCCGGCATCATGACGAACTGCTTGTCGGGGTTCGGCAGCAGCCGGAAGAATTCCACCAGATCGTCGAGATGGGCGATGCCGTCGAACTCGCCGCGCGCTATCATCACCGGCGCGGTGATTTTCTCAGGGTTCACCAGCGGCAGCCGCTCGCACATGTCGATGTAGGTGCCGTTCGGGATCGTGTCGTCGAGCGCGCAGATCGCCTTCGCATATTCACGGATGACGTCGCGGTAGGCGGTGCCGGGATGATCGCGCGTGAAGATGCTCTCGATGAACCTGGCGTTCACGGGCCTTCTCGACGTGGAGGCCACGCCGCGGAATCGCTCCCTTCTCTCCGCAAGCGTGGGACTGCTTTCGCCCGTCCAGACGAAGGCGTCGAGGATCAGACGCTTCACGCGCCGGGGGTTTTTCTGCACGAACAGGGCGGCCCGCAGCGCGCCGGACGAGATGCCGTAGAGGTGAACCGCGTTCTTTCTGCTGACCCGCCGGATCACGTTCGCCGCCGCGAGAACGTCCCGCGCGCCGCGCTCGATACCGCAGGAGACCCGCCTCGACTTGGTGGACCTCCCGTAGCCCTCGCAGTCGACGCACCAGACGTCGTAGCCGCGCCCGGCGAGATGGTCCATCAGGGAGTATCCGGGCCGCGTCTTCACCTGGAGGTCGAACGTGGGGGTCGAGGCCATGGACGAGCCGTGCACGAGGAGCACGGCGTCCCTCGCTTTTTCGGCGCCCTCCATTCGCTTCCTCCACAGGAACAGGTCGGCGCCGTCGTGATGCGCCCGGTGCTCCTCGCCCGTGATCTTTGTTTTCGGCATGGGTATCCTTTCTGAATGCGGGTTGTTGCCCCCTGAGGGGCTGTTGAAAAAGCCCTCCCAAGTCGGGTTTGACCTTCTTGCACTGAACGGGTTCGCCCCGTAGGGGCCGCATATATGCGGCCCATTGTTGGAATGGGAAAAAGCAGGGTCGCATATATGCGACCCCTACACTCCCTTTGTTAAGGGAGTACCCCCCCCTGACCCCCTGACAAGGGGCCGTTGAAAAAATCCTCCGCGAGGAGGGAGGGAATCCCGATTATCGAATTGTTCACCGTAGGGACAGGCCTCCGTGCCTGTCCTGCCCTCTGTGGTTGTCCTTCGTCAGGACAGGCACGGAGGCCTGTCCCTACAAACCGTCTACTTGCAGGCTCCCCTTACGGCCTTATTCAACAACTCCCTCAACGTGAAAATCGTTTGTGCAAACGGCGCTTCCTGTGGGATTCTCGGTTCAGCGTAATATGAGCGTGTGAAGATGAACAATCACGAAAGGAGTTTTTTGTGGAATACCGATACGACCACGTGCACTTCCTCACGCGCGACGTGCGCGCGATGACGGATTTTTTCGAGCACGTCTTCGAACTGGAGTTGCTCTCCTACGAGGAGGACTTCAAGGGCGCGGCCTACTCCATTTTGAAACTCGGGGAAGGGGACCTGCGCATCCGGGGCTACCGCCCGGGTGACGAACCCGACGCCGTGGCGCCCATGCTGACGCACGGCCTCGATCATCTCGGCGTCGCGGTGGACGACGTGGAGGCGTCGGTCGCCCGGCTCGTGGAGCGCGGGGCGGAGGTCGACATGGCGCCCGTGGCCGCAGGCGTGGGCGGGCGGATGATCGCCTTCATCAAGGGTCCCGAGAACATCCGCGTCGAGATATGCGAGCGGCCCCGCGTGTCCGGGGAGAGCGATTGACCAGCCGCCCGGTCTCACCGAAACCATCCGCCGACTCGGGAATGACGCTCGAACTGGTGCTGGGCTCGCTCCTCCTCACGACGGTGTGGGGCATGGCGCAGCCCGTCATCAAGGGCGCCTACGCGGGCGTAACCCCCTACGCCATCATATGGATGCGCTGCTGCGCGGGGGTGCTGACCCTCACGCTCTACAGGCTCCTGATGCGCATCCCCGAGAGCGTGACCTATCACGACCCCTGGCGGGAGAAGGGCCACCGCATCCTGAACGCCTGCATGCACAACGCCTACGTCTGGTTCCTCTACCAGGGGATGTTCGGAACCGCCGCCGCGCGCGCCTCGGTGCTGCTCTACACGCAGCCCGTCTGGGTGATGCTGCTGAGCGCCCTCTTTCTCACGGGCGAGCGCATCACCCTCGTGCGGGCGCTGGGCTTCGCCACGGCGATGGCCGGCACCGTCACCGTCTTCTCGAACAGCCTCGACGCGGAAGGCTCCATGCAGGCGGATTTCTACATCCTCATCGCCGCCGCAGGCTGGGCGACGCAGACGATCCACTACCGCCGCTATCTAGGCAAATCCGACGTTACCTCGATCGCCAGATGGTCCATGCTCATCGGCGCGCCGACCTATTTCCTTCTCTCTTTCGGTCAGCCCAATTTCGGGATCACCCATATCGGCGGCCCGCAGATTTTCGCGGTCATCTACATGGGCGTGATAGCGAGCGCGCTGCTCCTGGCCTACTGGGGCCATCTGCTGCTCCGCTACTCGCCCGCCAAGATATCGGTGTTCTTCTTCATGACGCCCATCGTGGGCGTGGCGGGCAGCGCCCTCTACCTCGGCGAGCAACTGGGCTGGCATCTGCTGGTCGGCGCCGCCCTTACGGCGACGGGCGTCTGGCTCGTGACGGGGGAGAGGAGGTAGGGGGAGGAAACGGGAACATACTCTCCCCTTCGCGCCTGCCCGATGCCTTCCCGACACCCGACATTTTTCCCTCACCCTGAGTAGCCGCGAAAGCGGCGTATCGAAGGGCGAAGTCTGCGCTCGCCGGAGAGATGCACCCCCCCATCCTTCGATACGACGCTTGCGCGCCTACTCAGGATGAGGATTCGGAGGGCCTGCTCGGGATGAGGGCGAACGCCGATCGCCCAATCGCGAACGTTCACCGTCATTCCGGCGAAAGCCGGAATCCATTTTTACGCCTTTTGCCTTTCGTCCAGGTTCGCGCGCATCGGCGGGGAATGAAACGCCGCCGCGTATTCACCCGCGCCCGCGAATGGATTCCGGCTTTCGCCGGAATGACGAGCAAAAGCGGGTTCGGCGCACCTTCCCTGATCGGTCGGGTCAAACCCTCGTTTATCGCCCCCGCGGGTGAAAGCGCATTGAATCGCCGTGAAAACAGGGTTTTTCTATGGGAGGTACAAACTGCGCGCGCTTCAGGGATTCGCTGGCACGCAGACCATTCCTTCCATGAGCCTTCTCGCCGTGCGGTAGACGATCACCTTTTCGGCCACGGGGCCTCCGGGCGTCTCTGCGACTACGGCGTTTATGGTCTGCACACCCGAGGGGTGTCCCAGGCGGATGTCGCCCGCACCGCCCCGGGCGGCCTCGTGAACCACGGTGCCCGGTATCCGCGCGGCGACGGCGAGGCACATCGCCCCGGTGAGGGCGAAGGCTCGGTGGGTCTTGCCCATCGAGATGATGCGGGCCGCGATGTCGCAATCCTCCGCCGCGATAATCTCGCCTTTGAGGTCGATATATTCCAGCGGCGGAGCGACGAGCACCACCTTCGGCACCGCCTGCACGCTTTCTGAAGCCTCCCGCCTGTCGCGCGCGAGCCCCATGCGCACCGCCGCCTCGGCGCGGATCTGCTCCAGGTTCACCATCACCTCGACTTGGGCGTCGATTAAGCCGGGGCCTTCTCCTCCGGTGAGTCCTAAGTCTTTGGCGCGGACGAAGACCATCGGGTTGGTGGCGTCCACCATGCTCGCCTCTATGCTGCCGACACCCTCGATCTCGAAGGTGTCCACGGCATTGCCCGATGGCAGGAGCTTGCCTGTGGCCGCGCCGCCGGGGTCCATGAATTCGAGCGTGATTTGCGCGCCCGCGCCCGAGACGCCGGGCAGCTCGAACTCTCCGTTCACGCCGGCGGCGCCTTCTACCACCGGGAAGCGCGCGTGGTAGGTCTTGCCCGTGTTCGTGTTGAAGATGCGCACGGTGGCGGTTTCCTCATTCACCCGCACGAGACCCTCGTCCACGGCGAACGGCCCGACCGCGCTCGAAATGTTCCCGCAGGTGCCGACGTAGTCCACGGTTTCGTCCGTCACGCCCACCTGCGCGAAGGTGAAATCCACGTCCGCGTCCTTGCGCCCGGAAGGGGCCACGACCGCGATTTTGCTTAAAGACGATACCCCGCCCCCCAGGCCGTCTAGCTGGCGTCCGTTCGGGTCGGGGCTGCCGAGGGCTTTCAGGAATATGGCGTCGCGCTCGGCCCGATCTTCGGGCAGGTCTTTCTCGTGGAAGACGATGGCGCGGCTCGTGCCCCCGCGCATGAAGACGGCCGGATATTTCCTTTGGCCCATATCAAGCGCCGTCCTGCGCCGGGGCGGGGTTCGTTGCGCCTGCGCCGCCCCCTTCGATGCGCGCCAGCGCCAGCGCGCCGCCTGCGGCGAGCATCCGGCGTTCGCGTTCGGTGAGCGGGCACGTCGCGCCGAACGTGTGGCCCGTATCCGTGTTCTTGACTTCGAATACCCCCGTGGCGAGGGAATCCTGGATGTCGGAGATGGAGAGCTTCTGGCCGGCGTCTATCTTCTCGTAATCGTCCTCATCAGAGAACGCGAGGGGCAGAATGCCCCAGTTGATGAGGTTCGCCCGGTGGATTCTCGCGAAGCTCTTGGCGATGACGGCGCGCACGCCGAGTATCATCGGGCAAATCGCCGCCTGCTCGCGCGCGGAGCCCTGCCCGTACGTCTTCGCCCCGACGATGATTCCCCCGCCCGCCTCCCGCGCGCGCGAGGCGAAGCTCTCGTCCACGCGCCTGAAGGTGAAATCGGCGAGTGCGGGCATGTTCGTTCGGTAGGTGATGGCCTCGACGCCCGCCGGGCTGATGTGGTCGGTCGAGACGTTGTCGCCCAGCTTGATGAGCACCTCCCCCGTGCAGGAATCCCCCAAAGCCTCGCCCACCTGTACGGGCTGGATGTTCGGCCCCCGGATGATTTCCACCTCCTCCGGATCGTCGGAGGGGGCGACGATTCCCGTCCTGTCGCTCGCGAAGCGGTAGGGGAGCAGGATCTCGGGCGCCTTGCCCTCGTCCCTCGGGTCTCGTATCTCGCCGTGGAGCGCCGCCACGGCGGCGAGTTCGGGACTCGCGAGATAGACGGCGTCCTCGCTCAGCCCCGAGCGGCCCTTGAAGTTGCGGTTGAACGCGCGCAGGGAGTTCATGCCGGGCGCGGGGATGTGGGCGTAGCCGGGGCAGGAGCCGCAGGTGGATTCCGATACGCAGACGCCCGCGGCGAGCAGGTCGGCCAGGTGCCCTTCTCTCGCGAGTTCCTCGAACGCCTGCCTGCTGCCCGGAAAGACGATCGCGTCGACGCCGTCGGCCACCTTGCGGCCTCTCAGCACCTGCGCGAAAGAGGCCACGTCGGTGAACGTGCCGTTCGTGCAGCTTCCGATGATGACCTGGTGGACCGGCGTGCCGGCGGCTTCAGAGACGGGAACGACGTTCTCGGGGTTCGAGGGCAGGGCGACCAGGGGCTGGACGTCGGATAGATTGAGTTCGATTCTCTCGTCATACTCGGCATCCGCCTCCGCTTCCTGCGGCTTCCAGTCGGCCGCGCGGCCGATGCGCTCGTAGAACGTCCTGGTCTGCGCGTCGCTCGGGAAGATGCTGCCCGTGAGGCCGAGCTCGGTGCCCATGCTCGCGACCGTGAAGCGCTCCGGCACCGTGAGCGTCCGGAGGCCGGGGCCCGTGTATTCGAAATACTTGCCGATTCCCCCGCGCGCGCCGAGGCGGCGCAGGAGCTCCAGGATCACGTCTTTCGCCGTGGCCCAGGCGCCCAGCTTCCCGGTGAGCCGCACCTCGACGATGGCCGGACGCGGGATGATGGTCGCGCCCGTCGCCATGGCGGTCGCCACGTCCATGCCGCCCGCGCCGATGGCGAGCATTCCCACCGCGCCCCCCTGGGGGGTGTGGGAATCCGTGCCCAGGAGGCTCTCGCCCGGTACGGAGAATTCCTCGAGATGCACGTTGTGGCAGATGCCGTTTCCCGGTTTCGAGAAATGGATGCCGTGCTTGCGGCAGAAGCCGAGCATGAAGCGGTGGGCGTCGGTGTGGAGGCTGTTGACTTGAATCGTCTGGTGGTCGCCGTACATGACGGCCGTTTTCTGCTTCACTTGGGCTAAGCCCATGGCCTCGAAGTGGAGCAGGGCGGTGGGGCCGGATGCGTCCTGCAAGAGCACCTGGTCGATTCGTATCTCGACCTCCTCGCCCGGCGTTCTCGCAGCGCCCGAGACGAGGTGCGCGTCGATGAGCTTCTGCGTGAGGCTACGCGTTCCGGGATCAGCCACGGCTTCTCATGGTCCTGTAAGGCCGCTTTTCGGGGCCGGTGTAGCGCGCCCGGGGGCGGATGAGGCGGTTGTCGGCCTGTTGCTCCAGGATGTTGGCCGTCCAGCCCGCGACCCGCGACATCGCGATGATGGGGACGAACAGCTCCATGGGGATCCCAAGCCCCTGCCACAGCGGCGCGGAGTAGAAGTCCACGTTCGGGATGACGCCCTTTCGGCTCTGCACCGCGTGGTCGAGCGCGCGCGCCATGTCGAACCACCTGGCGTCGCGGCCGGGCTGGTGGCATACCTCCTCGGCCAACTCGATGAGCACGCTCGCGCGCGGGTCGCCGCTCTTCGTGTAGACCCGGTGGCCGAAGCCCATGAACAGGCGTTTCCTCGCGAGCGCCGCCTCGACGAAGGGCTCCACGTTCTCGATATCGCCGATCTCCCTCAAGGTTTCCATCACCGCGAGGCCCGCGCCCCCGTGCAGGGGGCCTTTCAGGGCGCTGATGCCCGCCGTGACGGCGGAGTAGATGTCCGACATGGTGGAGGTGACGACGCGCGTCGCGAAGGTGGACGCATTGAACTCGTGCTCGGCATAGAGGACGAGGGTGGCGTCGAGCGCGCGGGCGTCGAGCTTGTCAGGCGCCTCGCCGGTGATCATGTAGAGGAAATTCGCCGCGTGCCCGAGTCCCCGGCGGGGGTTCAAGGGTTTCAGGCCCGCCGCGAGGCGGTGCTGCGCCGCGACGATGGTGGGCATTTTCGCGGTGAGGCGGAGCGCCTTTCTGCGGTTCGCGTCCACGGAGTCGTCTTCCGCCTCTTCGTCGAACAACCCCAGAATCCCCACGCCGCCTCTGAGCGCCGCCGTTCTCTGCTCGCCTGTGGGTATCTGCCTCAAGGCCCGCAGCAATCCGGGCGAGAGAGCGCGCTCGGCCTTCATGGCCCCGTCGAATTCCTTCAAGCGCTCGCGGGTGGGCAACTCACCGTGCCACAGGAGATAGACGATCTCCTCGAAGGAGACCTTCTTGCGCACCATCTCGGGCACGTCGTAGCCGTAATACCCCAGAATCCCGTTCACGCCGTCGAGCGAGCATATCCGCGTGTCGGCCGCAATGACGCCCTCGAGGCCCCGAACCGGTGTATCTTCCATGACGACTCTCCTTAGCGGCGCGTTTTACTCGTAGATTTCGGGATTGGCGAGCGAGGTGACCTTCTCGCCCTCCACCGCCCGCTTGATATTATCGCACAAAAGCCTGTAGCTCTCACGCTGAACGCTTTCGGTCTGGGCGGCGTTGTGGGGCGACATGACGACGTTGGGGAATTTGTGCAAGGGATGGTCTTCGGGCAATGGGTCCGGCTCGACCACGTCCAGCCCTGCGCCCGCGATTTTCCCCTCCCGGATGGCGTGCGCGAGCGCGTCGGTATCCACGTGGGGGCCGCGCGAGACGTTGACGAGGCTGGCCGTCTCCTTCATCAGGTCGAGTTCTCTTTCGCCGATCATGCCCGTGTTCTCGGGCGTCAGGGGCAGGGTGAGCGCCAGGAAATCGACGCGCGGAAGGAGGTCGTGGAGCGTCTCCACCTCTTCCACCTCGAAGCCTTGGGGTTTGAACTTCCCCCGCGTGCGCGTGTAGGCGCAGATATTCATCTCGAAGGCGGCGGCGCGCTTCGCCAGCGCCCCCCCGATGTTCCCGAGACCCACGATCCCGAGCGTCGCCCCTTGAAGCTGGAAGTGGAGTTTGCGCTCCCCGACAGGCCAAAGCCAGGGCCTGCGCGCCATGATGAGGGTGAGCGCCATCGCGTGTTCCGCCACGGGAATGCAGCGCATCCAGCCGGGGGCGTTGGCGACGGGGATGCCGAGTTCGGTGGCCGCCTGCGTGTCGATGTTGTCCACGCCGGTGCCCACCTTGCCGACCACCTTGATATCTGGCCCCGCCTCCATCATCTCCCGGGTGATGGGCGCGAACCCGGTGGTGAGCGCGCACGCGCTCTCGGCCGCCTCGAGCAGGCTCGCGTCGTCGAAGGATTCCGGCTCTACGAATTCATAGCCCTCGTGCAGGTACTCCTCCATGAAGGCCCGGCGCGCGGGCTGCGTTCTGGTGCGCTCATCCACGCTCAAGACGCGGTGTGTCATTTTGATGGTTTCCTCCATTGTGTCGGTGCGTCACGGGAATGTTGAAAAAAAACCTCAAGCCTAGAATGGATTTATCAATCGACATTCGTTTATGAAATGGCTCTCCCTTGGGGTTTTTACGCCCCCTGAGGGGGACATTGAAAAGTCACGCGGAGCGATTTTGGTTGGCGCACGCTTTTGAAGTTCACTCCCCCCCTTGCAGAGCGCCAATCAATCACTCCCCCCTTGAGGGGGAGTCGATGAGCTAAGGGCGCAAGCCCGCAAGCGAATCGGTGGGGGGGATAATTCGGATGGCAAGAAAACGCATTTTACCCCCCACCGAGTCAGCCTTCGCACAAACCGCTCGGCTTCCTCGACTCCCCCTCAAGGGGGGAGTGATTCCTCTCTTCTCGGACTTTTTCAACAGCCCCTCAAGGGGAGTGTTGTCTCCTTCCTCCCCGGTTGATTACATTTGCCGAATCGTGAAATCCGGGCTATTTCAACAACCCCGTCATCATGATGGCTGGCCGAATTTCTCTTTCGCGTCCGCCATGCTCGATGTGCCGGGCCGCCAGGCGGGGGGCGGGTCGGCGTCGTCTCGCGAGAAACCGTCTCGCTCGAGCCTGTCGCGGAACCACGCCTCGTTTATGCGGTTGGTTTCCGCGTCCATTCTGGCCAGGTCGCAGAAAATCTCGATGCCGTTTCCGCACGGGTCGTGAAAATAAAAGGCGCGGTTCTCGCCCAGCGTGCCGTCGCCCTCGGGGTGCGTGGGGCTGTGGACGAGCGGCCCCGCAGCGATCTTGATTCCATGCGAGCGGATGTGCGCAGCCCAGGCTTCGAGTTCTTCCTTCGAGCCGACCTCGAAGGCCACGTGGTGGAGGCCGACTTCGGGTTTTCGCATACCGCCCTCCTTGGGCGCCAGGCCGGCTTCCTTCGGATAGGCGATGAGGGATACCTCGTGATGGCCCTCGCCGCAGCGCATGAAGCATATGCCCCACGGACTGTGGGGGTTGTCGCCCGGCTCGTAGCGGTCCGAGACCCTGAGCCCCATGACGTCGCGGTAGAAGGCCACCGCCTCGTCCAGATCGTGGACCTTGAGGCCCACGTGCTGGATGCGCCTGAGAGCGGGAGGGGTTTTGCTCATGGTGCCTCCTTCTCGGGATTCTTTTGAATTACGCGGGTTCGGGGTCCACCCCGCCGCGCGTGCGCTGCATGACGAACACGGCTGCCAGGGAGATGACGCCGACGCCGTAGGAGACGTACCGCAAGTCTCCCTCCAGCGGGGTGATGAATACCACGAAATTCCCCACGGGCAGGAGCAGGCACACCGAGCCGATGAACATCAACGCGCGCTCGAGGCCGTTCGCGTACCGCGTCATGAAGTTCTCCATCCACCCGGTCCAGCCGACGATGCCGATGAGGCAGGCAATGAAGGTGATTGTCACCTCGGTCGTCGTGCCGTCCAGGAGAAGCGGGGTGTAGACGAACAGGAACGGCATGATGAAGAGCCACGAGGCGAGCTTCAGCGCCTGGAAGCCTGTCTTGACCGGGTCCGACACCGCGATGGCGCTCGCCGCGTAGGCCGCCAGTGCGACCGGCGGGGTCACGGCGCTCACGACGGCCACCCAGAAGCAGATGAGGTGCGCGTGGAGGGTCGGCACGCCCAGGTTGGTGAGCGCGATGACGCCGAAGATGACCAGCACGACGTAGCTCGCCGTGATGGGCAGGCCCATGCCGACGATGTAGCCCGCGATGATCACCCAGAGGATGGTGAGCGGCAGCAGGCCGAAGCTGAACTCGGTCAGAAGTATGGAGATGCGGCCCGAGAGGTCGCTTTGCGTGGCGCAGGAGAGCAGGATGCCCAGCACGCACGCGATGCAGCCGATGACGAGCGTGTTCCGCGCGCCCGCTTCGAGGGAAATCCAGGTGATCCTGACGATATCCACCACGAGTTCCCACAGCCGCCTGAAGAGGATCGGCCCCGTATCGTATTCGGGCTCCCCGGTCTCCGCCCTCAAGCCGGTCGAGATGATCTCGGCGAGCTTCAGGACGATGAACGCCGTCACCGTCCAGAACAGGGCGTCTCCCCAGTTCATCCCGCGAAGCGTGTCCGCGAACCAGGCGAACGGCGCGCCGACCGTGAGGCCGAAGAAATAGGAGAAGACGCCGAAGGCGATCGAGACGAACAGGAACGGGCGGGCCGTCTGATCGGCGGTGGGCACCTTGATGTTCGAGAGCAGCTCGCAGGTTTTGAGCATCACGATGAGGCAGATGGTCTTGAAGGCCGCCAGGAACGCGGAATCGCCGATGACGAGGTAGTACACCATCACGGGGATGGGCAGCAGGAAGTGGAGGCGCGGGATGATTCTGCTCCAGGGGGGCAACTCCGAGGGGTCGACGCCGTGGAGCCCGCGCCGCACGGCGCGGATGAAGACCATGTAGCCCACCGAGAGATAATAGAGAATGGCCGGGAGCGTCGCTATCTTGACGATGTCGAAATAGGAGGTTTCGGTGAGCTGCGCGACGAGAAAGGCCCCGCCCGCCATGATGGGCGGCATGTAGGCCCCTCCCGTGGATGCGGCGGCCTCCACCGCGCCGGCGAACTCCGAGCGGTAGCCTACCCGCTTCATGAGGGGGATGGTGAACGTGCCCGTCGTCACCACGTTGGCCACGCCGCTGCCCGAGATCATGCCGAACAGCCCGCTCGACATGACGGCCGTGAGGCCGGGGCCGCCCGTCTTCTGGCCCGTCACCCGGTAGGTGGCGTCGATGAGGAATTCGCCCAGGCCCGTCTTTTCCAGAAAGGCGCCCAGGACGACGAAGATGACGATGTAGGTGGCGAAGACCTCGACGATGAGGCCGGTGAGGCCGTCGGCCTCGAGCATGAGGAACTCGGTCACGCGGTCGAGCCCGAAGCCCTCGTGATAGAGAAGTCCCGGCGATATCTGCGCGATGGGCTTGAAGCTGTAGATCAGGAACAGGAAGCCGATGAACGGGATGACGGGGCCGATGACGCGCCTGGCGATGTCGAAGCTCACCACCGTCAGGAGCAGCGTGTATATCACCACCGAGGTGGGCACGGGACCGCCGATGCGCGTGGTGAGCTCGATGTTGTAGATGTTCCACCAGATGATGGGGGAGACGGCCGATATGATGAACAGCCAGTCCGAGAGCGTCGGGAATTCCGATACGCGCTCTGCGGTGGCTTCGAACCGGTAGAGGAACGCGCCGAACAGTCCGCCTGCCAGGGCGACCAGGTAGGCTCCCCCGACCATGAATTCGCTCCAGAGCACGTCGCCGAAGAATGCGCCCCAGTACGCCCACAGGGCCAGGGACGCGCACATGACGACGATGGCGAGGAACGAGAAGATTTCATCGAGATAGGCGAAGCCCTCGCGGACGGGCCTTTGCCTGCCCTTGTAGACGAGGACGCACAGCGTGGCGGTCGCGAGAATGTAGACGCCCTTGAATATCTCCGAACGCGGGGGGCCGAAGTATGAGATATGAACGAAGAAGTAGGAAAACGCGACGGAAATAATCGAGACGATGACGCGCGAATAGCCCCGCAGGTCGCGCGGGACGACCATCTCGTCCGATATGAGGCCGATCTTCATCAAAAAGGGCAGGAGATTTCGGTACATGGCGTCCTTACCTCGGCCCGGGCGAGCGGGCCTTGAATGGCGAGAAAAGCCGTGAAGCGAAAGAATCCCGGGGAGAAGGAGGTTTTCCCGGTTTCTCCTCCTCCCCGGGCGCGATTTCTCGCCGGGTTATCGTTGCGAGAATCAGAAGCCTTTCACGACCTCGTCGGGCACCTTCACGCCGCGTTCTTTCCAGTAACGCGCGGCGGCGGGGTGCACCCAGATCTTGTGCACCTTGAGGGCGTTGAAGTTGCCGCTCAGGTCACGCCAGTAGCGCGCCGTCTTGGTCAGCTGCTTGAGGTTCTCGGGCGAGGCGATGACCTTGAGCATGTTGTATACGGCGTCGTTGGACATCTGCTTGTGGGCGATCCACCAGACGTCGTAGGCGATGGAGCGCGCCGGCTCTTTCATTCCGCGGACTTCTTTCTGGACGGGAATGGTGATCGGCACGTAGAACTTGTGAGCGCCGGTCACACTCTTCTGCTCGGCCTCGCTCAGGCTGATGTAGCGCACCGGCTTCTGGATGGAGAGCCGGGTGAGGGCCGGGATGGTGAACGGCGCGCCGGCCGAGCAGTACACGTCGATCTGGCGGTCGCCCAGGGCGCGGCCCGAGGCGGAGAAGCCCAGGTAGCGCGGCTGGATCTTGTCGAGGATGCCGACGGCGGCGAAGATGTTCTTGCAGTTCACGTGGCTGCCGGTTCCCTGCTTGAGCAGGTTCACGCGCTTGCCGACCATGTCCTTGTAGGACTTGATGGGGCTGTCCGCCAGCACGGCGATGATCTGCGACTGCGCGCGGACGTTGGCGACGATGCGGAAGTCCTTGTTGGCGCCGTCTTTCTTGAACAGGCCGGTGCCCGTCCAGGACTGATACACCTGGCCGACGTGTCCCCACGAGGTGGCGAACTCGCCCAGGCTCACGCGGCGGACGTTGGCCACCGAACCGGCCGAGGGGGAATACTGGAAGTAGAACTTCCGTCCGACCTTTCGGTTCAGAAGCTGGGTTCCCGCGCTGATGGAGGGGTGCCACGCGCCGCCGGAGGGGCCTCCGCCGAAGCGATAGCGTTCGGCCGCATCGGCCGCGGCGAAGGTAAACGCCACGGCTGCCGCCACTGTTGCCAGGAATGCGAATTTCTTCATTACAAGCTCCTTTTCATGGTGAAAACGTGCAGACCTCATGGTGATGACCTCTCATCACCAGATGAACGCTCAGGACCATTCAGAGTTCCCCGGGAACTCGAGTCCTCCGCCTGTCGGTATTCTCCGCCCCTTACGCGCAAAGGCAGGGCGCGCGCTTTTGTTTACGCTGATGAGAATGAGGCATTATCTCCGTTGAAAATTCCGTGTCAAGGCCTGAGGCATCCCGAAGGCCTCAGGCCACCCGAGCGGCGAACGCGACTGAGAAGGGGTTGTTGAAAAAGTCCCCCTGGGGAGGGAGGGAATCCCGATCATCGAATTGTTCATCGTAGGGACAGGCCTCCGTGCCTGTCCTGATGAAGGGCAACCACGGAGGGCAGGACAGGCACGGAGGCCTGTCCCTACAAAACCATCGCGCCTGCGCCGCGTGAACCTCCATGCCGCCGACACTGAAACAGGGTTTTTCAACAACCCCGGGAAAGGAGCGTTTGTATCGAAGGTCAAACGCGATTGATGAATGAGTGTTTGCTCTCGCCGCTTCGCCGGGGGGCGACCCCGGAAGAAAGAGCATTTTCTCCCGATGTGTGATAAGGAATAGGGGATCGGAACAACCCATTGTCCATTTTTGAGATAACGACGAGGCGCATGGCGCCCCAATTCGACAGGAGATGAAGATGAAGGCCATACACGTGCATGAATTCGGCGGCCCCGAAGTAATGGTGCTCGAGGATGCGGCGGACCCCACGCCCGGGGCGGGACAAATCCTGGTGGACGTGAAGGCGGCGGGCGTGAACCCCGTGGACACCACCTTCCGCTCGGGCGCGCACCCGCTCTCGAAGAGCCTGGCCCTGCCCTGGACGCCCGGCGTCGACGCGGCGGGCGACGTGCTGGCCGTCGGCGAGGGCGTAAGCTCCTTCGCCCCCGGCGACAGGGTGTTCGGCGCGGCGGTGAGCGGCTCTTACGCCGAAAAGGCGATTCTCAACCCCTTCCGCACGGCGAAACTCCCCGACAACCTCTCCTACGAGGAGGGCGCGTCCCTCCCGGTGGTCCTGTACACGGCCTATTACGCGCTGATTTACAAGGCGGGGCTCAAGGCGGGCGAGACGGTGCTCATCCACGCGGGTGCGGGCGGCGTGGGCTGCATGGGGATTCAGATAGCGAAGGCGGCCGGCGCCCGCGTCATCACGACGGTGAGTTCAGAAGAAAAGGCCGCGTTTTGCCGCGGGTTCGGCGCAGACGTGGTCGTCAACTACCGAGAGGAGGATGTCGCCGAGCGCTGCCTGGACGAGACCGGCGGCCTCGGGGTGGATTCGGTGATCGAGATGGTGGCGGCGGAGAATTTCGACGCCGACTGCCGGGCGGTCAAGAAATACGGCACGGTCGTCGTGCTCGGCGCGGGCACCGGCAAGAACCCGGTGGGTTCGGTGAACTATCCGCCGTTTTATTCCAAAGACATCGACGTGCGGGGCCTAAGCCTGTTCAACTCAGACCCCGTATTCCCGGAGATGATTCGCCAGCTGGACCTCATGCTGGCCGACGGCAGGGTGCGCGCCTCGGTGGGGGAGACGATGCCGCTGGCGGATGCGCCGCGATCCCACGACGTGCTGATGACCGGAAAAGTTTTCGGGAAAATCGTGCTCACGATGGGCGGCTAGCCGCCGTATCGCGGCCACCTGGTGAACCCACATGAATGAAGACGTGATTCAGCCGGGGCTTGCGGGGACGTATGCCGTCGTCGTGGCGGAGGAGCACGTTCCTCTGCACCTGCGCGGCACGAACGCGGAAGTGGTGGCGACGCCCGAACTGGTGCGCTTCATGGAAAAGGCCGCCATGGACGCGCTGGCGGCGCACCTGGGGCCTGATGAGACGAGCGTGGGGACGAAGGTATCGCTCACCCACATGGCGGGAACGCCCAGGGGGATGCGCGTGGAGGCGCGGGCGCGGCTGGTCGAGCGTGACCGCAGGCGCTGCGTTTTCGAGGTGGAGATACACGACGAGGTGGAACTCGTCGCCCGGGGGACGAACGAGCGCTTCATCGTGCCCAAAGAGCGCAAGAATGAAAAGCTGATGGAGAAGATTGATATAGTTAATAAACGGCAGTAAAACAAATAGATATTATGTATATTTCAAGTATTTTCAAGGATTAAGATGGACGGGCTGGAAGGAATTCGGGTGCTGGACCTCACGCATTACGTGGCGGGGCCGTTCTGCACGCTGATGATGGGGGACGCGGGCGCGGACGTGGTGAAGTTAGAGCCGCCCGAGGGCGACCGCGTGCGGAATTTCCCGTCTTCGTTCGCCGGGGAGAGCAGGCTCTTCCTGGGGCTGAACCGCAGCAAGAGGAGCCTCGCCCTCAATCTGCGCACCGAACAGGGCAGGAAGATCGCCCAAAAACTGGCTTCGCAGGTGGACGTGTTCGTGGAGGGCTACCGCCCCGGCGCGATCGAGAAATTCGGCCTCGGCGCGGACGCCCTGATGCGCGAGAACCCCCGACTCATCTATCTCTCGGTATCCGCCTACGGACAGGGCGGCCCCCTGCGCGAGCGGCGCGGCATCGACCCCATCATCCAGACGACGGCGGGCATCCCCGCCGAACAGGGCGGGGGCGGCGCGCCGCAGCTCGTACAGGGCTCCTTCGTGGACTACATGACGGGCGCGCTCGCCTACGGCGCGGTGATGATGGCGCTCTACGCCCGCGAACGCACCGGCCAAGGCCAGCGGGTCGACGCATCGCTCCTGGGCGGGGCCACGGCCATGCAGTTCGGACGCCTCATTTGGGCGAGCGATACGGAACCCGTCTCGGAGGTGGAAGACGCCCTGAACGACCGGATCGCCCGCGTCTACGAGGTCTCCGACGGCCACATCTATCTTTACATGGACGTGGACGGCTTCTGGGAGAAATCCTCGGAAATTCTCGAACTCCCGGAGCTGCTCGAAGAAGAGGCCTGGCGAACCTTCCGGGGGAGGCACGATGCGCGAGGCGTCATCATCCCCCTCGTGCAGGCGGTGTTGCGCACGGCGCCGGGCGAGGAATGGGTGCGCAGGTTCGAGGGCGAGGGCGTGCCCTGCGCGCGCGTGCGCAAGCCCACGGATCTGTATGAAGACCCGCAGATGAAGGCAATGGGCTATCTGGCCCGCGCCGAGCATCCCGAATACGGGGTGTTGCAACTGGGCGGCGTGCCCGTGAAGTTCGACAAGACGCCCGCTTCCGTGCGCAGGCCCCCGCCGGTGCTGGGGCAGCACAGCGATGAGGTGCTCGGGGAACTCGGCTTGTCAGTTGAGGAGATAGCTGCCCTCAGGAGGGAGGACGTCGTCCGCTAGCGGAATGTACTTTTAAGTCGGGTGGATTGACCGAATCACGTCGGCGTGATTAGCATTCCGCCCGAATCCGGAACAGCTAAATTTCCCGGCGAAACTTTTTTGCCATTTTTCAAACGTGGAGAGGAAAATGATTCGCAAACTACGCACCGAAAGAGACAACCAGCAGTGGATGCTCGACCTGGCCCTGAACATGAGGGGCCGCGTCCAGAACTTCGAGCGCGATTACCTGGAAGTCCCGCAGGGCAAGCGCGCCCACAACTACCAGATGCTGCCCAAGGTCTGGCGCGAGTCCGCGGAAGCGCACGAAACACTCGGCAAGAAGGCCCAGCGGGAGGGCTTCGACGCCACGGCCACGGAGCACTACGACCACGCCATCGAGGCCTACCGCATGGCGCAGCACCCGATTTTCTACGACGACAACCCGGTGAAGATTTATCTCTGCAACAAGCTCAAGGAAGTGGTCGACAGACGCTCGGAGACGGCGTCTTATCCCATCGAGCGCGTCGAGGTGCCCTTCGACGACGGCAAGACCATCTCCTGCCTCCTGCACCTGCTGCCCGACCGCAGAAAGGCGCCGTGCATCATCTACGTGCCGGGCATGGATCAGAGTAAAGAAGTATTCCCCCACGCGCGCCACAACGTGGCGGCGGACAGGGGCTTTCACGTCATTGCGATGGACGGGCCGGGGCAGGGCAATTCCAACATCCAGAAGATCCGCGCCGTCGGCGACAACTACGAGCGCGCGGGCGCGGCGGTGATGGACTACCTCCTGGGGCGCGAGGAGATCGAGCCCACCAAGATCGGCATCTACGGCATCAGCATGGGGAGCTTCTGGTCGCTTCGTCTCGCGAGCTACGACCACCGGGCGGCGGCGGTCGCGAGCGCTGTGGCGTGTTTTAATCCGAACAACACCATCTTCACGCAGTCCTCACCCCGCTTCAAGCAGGTGTTCATGTACATGGCGGGCATGGACGATGAGGACGCCTTCGACGAGATGGCGCGCAACATGACCGTCAAGGGCTACATGGACAAGATTGAGTGCCCCACGCTGCTCGTGACGGGCGAGTTCGACCCGCTGTGCCCGCTCGAGGACGCCATCGAGGTATATGAGGATTTGACCTGCAAGAAGGAGATGTGGGTGTTCGAGAACCAGTTCCACCCCCTGGTGAGCCTCTCGAACCTGGGCGGCGTGGACAACCACCAGTACATTCTCGACTGGCTGCACCGCGCCCTGATCGGAGAGAGCGTGAACGAGAACCGCGTCGCCTACGTCAAGGAAAACGGCGACGGCCCCTTCGGCGAGTGCGAGTGGACGCCCCCCGTCAGGCCCGGCGAGGTGTATTTTTAGGAGCGGGTAAAGGCGGGTGCCAAGTGATTTCCGCCGCCGTGATGGGTCTTTTCAGCTTCATGTGTTGCCTATACGTTGAAGAGCTTCGCGGGCTGTCACGATAGGTACGCCTTCGACCTCTGCGAGGGCGAGCATGTGCTTCTTGTCGCCTGAAACGATCAGGTCGGCATGACCTGCGATTGCCGCGGCCAGAATCGGGTTGTCTCCTGGATCAGGAGATAGGTTCACTGCTGGCGGATTATCGAGGATGGTGGCGCGGCTGCCGATGTTCTCGACGATGGCAATCGCTTCGTCGGCGTCCAAAATTTTTTGTAGGCGGGGACGGGAAATTACATCGGCTATCTCGGCGATTTGCGCGGCAGATGTCACGAGTTCGATATCGCCGCGCAACCATGCCCGGTACAACCCGTCCGGCGGGGTGCCGGTGGTGATGAGGGCGCTGATCAGGACATTGGTGTCAAGAACGACCCGCACGCGCGGCGTCCACTTCCTCGTCGATCAGATCGAGGAGGTCTTGCTGGTCATATCGGGCGTTGCGCTCCTTGACCCGGCTGACGGTGAGTTCCAATACGCGGCGTCGCACGGCTTCATCCACGAAGCGGGAGAGGTCTCCTTTCTTGCCGCCGTTTCGCGCAAGAAAGGTGCGGACCGCGCGGTCGGTCTCTTCGGGGATGGAAAGGTTCCATCGGTTCATGGGCCAATCTCCTGTGCATATACACATAAGCACATACACACCTATCCTATCGAAACTTGGTTCTCTCCGTCAAATTTCCGCCTGCTGAATGATCTTGGCTTCCCGCCGCCTCGGCGAGGTGTATTTCCAGGGGGAGCCCTGGGCGCGGTTACCGGACTCCCGTAACATATCTGTCTACCCGAACCGTGCGGTCGGGTGTCAGTGTGACTTCGAGAACCTGACCGGCGAGGTCGACCTCCGCCAATTGCGCCAAGGCATGCTCAAACAGCTTCGTTTGGACGTCCAGGCTCATGAGGCCGTGTGCTACGTTGATACAGACGAGACCGGGATGGTCGCGCTCCCGTTCCATGAGCGGAGCGAAATCCGTCGTGTCGTTCGTTACGAGCACATATCCGTCCCGGATCGCGCGCCGGACGAGAAGCCAGTCCTTCCGGGACCTCAATCCGATCCAGCTCACGTGCGTCGATTCCGGAAACCCCTGTTTTCGGGCGATGGCCGCGAGCGTCGGGCTAAGACATTCGTCGATGAGAAACTTCACCGGCCCGGAGGCAATTCCCGGAAATCGACCTCGCTCGATATGATTGGTTTTCGGCTCCGCCAGAAGGGTCCTTGACGGGGACGGCCGCGGCGCGGGTAGGCCCGGGCATAGAGGGCCGCGGCCTCGATCTGGGCCTCCGCGAGGGAGGGGTAAGCCGCGAGGACGGCGTCCACGCCGTCGCCGTTGGCAAGCATTTCGGCGATATCGTGAACGGGTATACGGGTTCCCTTGATGCACGCGGAGCCTGAGAGTACGGCCTCATCGGCCGCGATCATCCTGCGCGCCCTCGCCAGCCTGGAAAGCCCTCTGCGCACCTGCCCCTTCATGGGCCGCACGTCGACGGACACGTTGTTCTCGCGGGCCGTCGCGGCCTTCGGATTCTCGAGAAGATAGCGCACGAGCCGCCGGCGTCCGTCGAGGGTGAGGGTGTCCGTCGTCTCGTGGGCGAGCTTGAGGCCCACCAGTCCGTCTCGAAGGACGACGCGGGAGCCTTTGCGGCTTTTCGCGGCGGCGCCCAGGAGGCCCGAGTCGATGATGCGGTGCACCTGTTTCAGGGGCACGCCGGTGACGCAGGCCGCCTCGTTCGCCGACATGGTCCGGTCCGTACTGTTCGTCCCCATTATCTTTCCTCCATTCTGGAAAGAATATACCCCATCGCGGATCGGAACGCCAGCGCGCTTTCGCCGTGGACAGGCTCCCCGTGCGCGGGTCAAGGGGGTGCCGCCTTTGCCCCACTTGTCAGGGGGCTTCTTCAACAACCCCGCATTGATCGCTGTCGCCCTTCGATACGCCGCCTCCGGCGGCTACTCAGGGTGAGGAAGGTGAGTGCCAGACCGGAGAGCGAGGACAACCCCCTCATCCCGAGTAGGCGCGAAGCGCCGTATCGAGGGACGCCCCTTTGCTTCCCGTATACGGGCGGCGCTTTTCACTTGGGTGGTGTAGAATCCCGCGGAACCGGACGTTTATGGAGAGACGCTCATGTTTTCTCTCGTTCTGAAAGCGTTGCTTCTCTCGATCGTTCTCATAGTGCCCGCAGGGGGTGCGTCTGCCGCCGAACCTGTCACCATTTGCAACCGGGCGATGGCCGGCGAGTGGATTTGCGGCAAAACCCGCTACCTGAAAATATCCTTCGCGGTGGGTGAAAACGCTATCACGAGAGTGACCTTCATGGACGGCTGGGCTTCCGGGGGCGAACGCGCAGCGCAGACGGAAATCGCGGACGGGAAAGTTCACACGCTGAAGAATGGACTCCGGTACGCCTCTTCGTGCAATCACAGAATCAAGACCCGGAAGATTTACCGGCGGGCCGCCCGGGATGAAGCCACCGGAAGGGTTTTGATTGGGGATTACATCGTTCTCGAAGACGGGCGAATGCTCATCGGCTTGTTCGGTGACGGGAAGATGGAGGGCTACGATGTCGAAAACTCCTCCAGGCCGAACGAGCCGGACAACATCGTCGAGTGCATCCGGTGCAAGAAAGCCGGCTGTTGAGGCCTTGCCGCATGGGTAGCGCCGTTTCGCGGCGCGGCGGTCATCGCCCGGGCGAGCGCGCAAGCGGCGTGTACCATATAAGTCAGCAAGCCTGACTCTGGAGAATTCCTTGAACCCCTTGCTGGCCTCGTTCTTTGCGCTCGCCTCGTCGATCCTGTTCGCCGTCTTCAGCGTCATGGCGCGGCGGAACATGCGCCACACGAGCGCCTTCACGGGCAGCCTCATCACGCTGAGCATCGGAACGGTGGTGCTGGTCGCGATCTCGGCCTTTCTCTCCTCGTGGAGGGAGCTCACGCTGCCGGTCGCCCTGTGGTTTCTGGCGGGCGGCGCGCTCGCGCCCGGACTGGCGCAGGCGCTCATGTTCCTGAGCATCGGCTACATCGGGGTGGGCCGCGCCATGCCGCTCATCACGGTGACGCCTTTTTTCTCCACCCTCGTGGCGATGGTCTGGCTCGGCGAACGCCCGGGCGCCGTGGTCCTGGGGGCGACGTTCTTCGTCGTCGCGGGATGCGTCCTGCTGGCCTTGAGAAGAGAAGGCGAGAAGCCCTGGCGGAGGATTTTCATCCTCATGCCGATGGCGCACGCCGTCTCGTTCGCCTTCGCCGCGTCCATCAGGAAACACGTGCTCGCCATCATGCCCGAACCGCTGCTGGGCGCCACGCTTTCCTATGCGATTTCCCTTCCCGTGCTGTTCGTGTTCTATCCCTTCCTGCCCGAAAACGAGCGGCTCTCCTTCAACCGCGCGGGTGTCATGGGGTTCGCGCTGGCGGGCTCGATTCTCACGCTCTCTTTTTTCTGCCATTTCACGTCGTATCGCTACGGGGACGTGTCGATCATCGCGCCCATCGTGTATACGGCGCCGCTGTTCTCCCTGCTGCTCGCGCGGGTATGGCTCAAGGGGGAAGAGGAGATCACCTGGCAGAAAACGGTGGGCGCCGTCTTGCTGTTCATCGGGATGGTGGTGATCATCTGGCAGGCGGCGTGAGGTGGCGGGCGCGGACGAAAAACGAGGTATTCATAATCACTCCCCCCTTGAGGGGGTTGTTGAAAAAGCTCCTGAGAGGGGAATGGCAACCCCTTGAAAGGGAAACCACATAAAGGCAACCCCCCCTACCCCCCCTTGTCAGGGGGGCAAGAAAAAACAAAAGCCCCTCAACCGACGGTTGGCGGACCGGCGGCGGGCGTCGCCTTTTTTACCCCCCTGACAAGGGGGGGTAGGGGGGGTTGCTCTTTTGGTTAAGGCTTTTTCAGCAGCCCCTCCCCGGTCGGCATTGATTGCCGGAATGACGAACAAAACCGCACCGTCTCATAAGGACAGGTCGCGACCTGTCCCTACGGAAAAATGAGACGATGGCGGGTTGATGAAGATGGGGCGGACACTTAGGTCCGCCCCTACGGGTCAATCTAACAATGACGGAAGGTTTTGTTCTTACCCCTTCGCTTTATCCAGAATCCCCGTCGCCTCCAGGTCCTTGCGGAACGCGTCCTTTTCCCGCTGCGTGAGCGGCACGATGGGCGGACGCGGCTCGCCTGCGGGCAGGCCGAGGAGCTTCGTCCACTCTTTCAGATACGCCGTCGTGCGCCCGTTCGGACCCGTCGTGAAATACTTCTTGCGGACGGTGCGCAGGGGTTCCAGCGAGTAGTTGATCTGCCAGGCCTTCTCCGTGTCGCCCGCCATCGCGGCCTCGTAGTAGTCGCGGATCGGCGTGTAGCCCGGCACCTGGAAGAGATAGGGCACGGGAGAGGACATGTGCACCTGCATGTCCAGGTGGAGGAGGCTCACGAGGAAGTTCTCCTCGTTCGGGTCGCAGACGACGATCTCATCCCCCACGCGGCGGCGCACCTCGCTCTGGTGCGCCATGCTGGGCACGGCGTTCTTGATGCAGCAGATGTTCTCGAGCGTGCAGAGCCGCTCGATGAGCTCGGGGCTGAGCGTGGTGCCCGACTTGGGCTGGTTGAACAGCGAGAGGCCGATGTCTATCTGATCGCAGATGGTCTTGAAGTAGAGGAATATCTCGTCGTCGTCGTGCGCGCCGTAGACCGGGTTGATCATGATGGCGTAGTCCGCCCCCACTTCCTCGGCGTGCTTGGTGAGTTCGACCGCCTCTTTGATGTTGATGTGCGGGGTGTGGGGGATGGTCTGCGCGCCGCCGCGGCTCTCCTCGCAGACGATGTGCTGCACGCGCTTACGCTCCTCGGGCGAGAGCGACCAGTATTCGCCCATCAGCCCGTTGCAGAAAAACCCGTCGATCTTGAGGTCGTCGATGCAGGTGCGGACGATCTTGCGTAGGCCTTCCTCGTCCAGCTCACCCTCGGGCGTGAAGGGCGTCGTGAGAGCGGACCAAATGCCCGTCATGTGCTCCCTGCAATACGCTTTCGCTTCGGGTTTCGTGTATTCCATCGTGCGCTCCCCTTCTTGAAGACGATGCGGAACCAAAGAACGAACCGAATGGCCGGTGCGCTTGCAACCGGCGCTTCATTTTCCTAAATATATCTTCATCATACATCAAAATCGCGCCGGGGGCGCGTCAATCATCGTTGTAGGGACAGGCCCCCGTGCCTGTCCACTCTCAATTCCGGAACGAAGGCCGCAACTGCGCGATGCCCCTCCCGTAGATGAAGCCCATGATCCCGCGCGGGGCGTAGAGGATGATCAGCACGATAAAGATTCCCGAAGCCAGCTTGTGGAAATGGGGGAAATGCGCCCAGCTGAACTCCAGGATGAGATAGAGGGCCGTCGCCCCGATCACGGGCCCCCACGCCGTGCCCCGACCGCCCAGGATACACATGAGCACCATTTGGACGCTGAACAGGATGTTGAACACCGTCTCGGGGTCGATGTAGGTGATGTAGCGGGCGTAGATTCCACCGACGACGCCCGGGAAGAACGCGCTCATGATGAAGGCGATCAGCTTGTAGAGGGTCGTGTTCGTCCCCAGCGTGTCGGCGGCCGTCTCGTCTTCCCGGATGGCGAGGAGCCTCAGGCCGAAGCGGCTCGATTCGAGCCACTTCATCACGAGGAAAACCGAGAGCGCCGTCAGCCCCATCGCGAAGTAGAGCGGGATGATTTGCCGGATGATGGGAAGGGAGAGCCCCTCCGCGCCGCCCGTGATCTCGTCGAACACCGAGGCGATGATGGCCATGAGCTCGTTCAGCCCGAGCATGAAGATGGCGAAAAATGGCCCCCGGAGCCTAAGGCATAGGGCTCCCACGGGAACCGCCAGCAGGGATGCGCCCACGCCCGCGATAAGGGAGGCCGGCAGCCAGTGGGTCCCCCAGTTGGTTATCTGCAGCGCCGTCAGATACGCGCCGACCCCGAAGAAGACCGCGTGCCCCAGCGAGATGTAGCCCGCGAAGCCCGAGATGATGTTCCAGCTGCTGGCCAGGCTGATGTACATGAAGATCAAAAGCGCCATCGAGATGAAATAAGGCCCCATGAACACGGGATACAGACACAGCGCGGCCAGTGCGATGATGAAGAGAGCGTATTTTTTCACTTGCGCGTCATTCCGCCCGGCGGCCCATGAGGCCCGTGGGCCGGAAGACGAGAATGAGCAACAGGATGGCGAACGATATGGCCCCTCCGCCTTCTCCGCTCAGGAAGAGGCTGCCCACGCCCTCTGCGAGTCCCAGGATCATCCCCCCCAGCACGGCGCCCACGACGTGGCCCATACCGCCCAGCACGATGACGGTGAACGAGCGCATCAGGAACGACTCGCCCATCTCGGGATAGATCGCGAACATGATGCTCGCGAGAACGCCCGCGGCCCCGCCCATCGCGCTCGCCAGGCCGAAGGTGATGAGGTAGATGCGTTTCACGTAGATCCCGCAGGTGGCCGCGAGGTCGTGGCTGCCCGCGGTGGCGCGGATGGCCTTCCCGAGCCGGGAGTATTTGAGGAAGAAGAAGACGAGTGCCGTTAGCACAATGGCGAGGGCGGCGGCCACCACGCGGGGCTTGGGGAACACCAGCGAGCCGTAGAACCACGAGCCGGTGAGGTAGGGGATGGCCTTGAAGTCGGTGGTCCAAAGCCAGATGCCGATGTTCACGATGCAGATGGATATCCCGAAAGTGACGAGGAGGGAATTCGTCTCGATGTCCTCGACGATCTTGTCGACGATGCCCTTTTCGATGAGCGCTCCCACGGCGAACATGAGCGGGGCGGCGGCCAGGATGGCCAGCAGGGGGCTCAGGCCGAACTGGTGAAAGAGCCAGAAGCTCACGTAGGCGCCCAGCATGAGCATCTCGCCGTGAGAGATGTTGATGACGTGCATCACGCCGAAGACCATCGTGAGGCCGAGCGCGAGCAGGGCGTAAACCGCTCCCATCAGCAAACCGCTGATGACGGCCTGTGAGAGCATTATCGGCATCATTTCCATGCTCACGGCGTACGCACTCCTTCGGGTTCGGCGTGACTCCTACAAACAGCGGGGCGTCCACCCAATCCGTAGGGGCGGTTCGCGAACCGCCCCTACGCGACCTCTCATCAATGTTCGCCTGTTGTGGTGGTCACTCTTCGGAGTTGTCCCGAAGGTCGCGACCTATCCCTGCTTCCTCTCCCGCATGAGCGAGCAGCTAGTTTCTTGCTCTCCACTTGGGTGTGGGGTAGATGAACTCGCCCGTGGCGACGTTCTTCGGCCAAACGATGACCTTCTTGCCGTTTTGCCACTGGAAGGCCGCCCACTCGTGGCCGAGCTGCATGCCGGACTTCGGGTCCACCCGGAACTGTCCCGGCATCAGACTGCTGAACTTCATGGAGGCGATGGCGTCGCGTATCTTGTCGCGGTCGAACGAGCCGACCTGGTTCACCGCCCGCTCCATCACCTCGCCGACGAGGTAGCCGTAGGCGACGTGCGAGTCCATCAAGCGCTCGTCCTTGTATTGATCGAAATACTTCTTCACGAACTCCTTGTTCCCCGGCGTGTTCATGAACGGCTCCCAGCCCGTGTAGCCGCTCACGAAGTTCGCGTCCCGGCCCGCGCCCTTCTTGGAGCCGTACTCGTCATACGAGGCCCCGAGCATGACGTTCAAGTGGCGGGGGTTCACGTCCAGCTCCTTCACCTGTTTGGAGATGGCCAGCCCGTCGGGGTAGTAGCCGAACAGGCAGAGCACGTCGGGGTTCAGGCCCTTCGCCTTCAGGAGAAGGGAGGTGAAGTCCGTCGTTTTCGGGGGATACTTGTCCACCGAGAGCACCTTGAAGCCGAGCTCCTTGCTGAGTTTTACGACTCCCTTGGCGAGTGAGGCCGGGTAGATGCTCGCCGAGTGGATGATGGCGATGGACTTGGCGCCCTTCTCCTTCAATAGGGAGAGGTTGCCGAGCAGGGCGTGGTTGTTCACCCGCATCACCTGGAAGAGGTATTTGTAGCCCCGAGAGAACGGCTTGGAACTGCTCGAGCCGCCCGCGATCATGGGATAGCGGTATTTCTCGGTGACCGTGCTCGTCGCGTAGGTGACCGGACTGCTGAACGGGCCGAAGATCATGTCCACCTTGTCGCGGTTGATGAGGCGTTCGACGAGTTTCGCCCCGGTGGTGGGGTTGCTCTCATCGTCATAGACCTTGAACTGCACCTTCCGGCCCAGGAGCCCGCCTTTCGCGTTGACGTCGCGCTGCCACATCTCGTACCCGCGCAGGGTGAGCTTCCCGGATTTGGAGACCTTGCCGGTCAGGGCGATGGCCACGCCGATCGTGAGCGGTTTTTTCGCCGCCCTGGCGGGCGCGGCGGAGAGAACGATTCCCAAAGCGAACGCCAGCCCGATGAAAATGCAAAACCCTCGTTTCACGTGCGCGCTCATGGTGTTTCCTCCCGGTGAAGGGTCCGCGCCGCCGGACAAAGACTTCGGGCGCTGCGGCCCTGGTAGAAAAGGAAAGCGCCTGGACGGGAACCCGTCGGTGCGCTGTGGTTTTTCCCTGGACTGGACGTGGAAGACGGTTTTCCGCCCGCAGACTTCGCGGAGGAATGCTGCGAGGATGCCTTCGTAAGAGAGAAGGAAGAATCCATCACAAGCGCCTCCTGGTTCTGTGACAGGAAGCTTTCTCGAATCCGGTTCTTTATGAAGGACGATGAATGGAACAAATCGTATGAGCCGGGTGGTTCGTTGTCAAGCTTGGTGAAGGGGGAGAGGGTGGGAGTGATGGGTATTGCATAGAGACAGGCCCCCGTGCCTGTCCGGTTCGCCGGGCAATGGGGGGACGACCACAGGGGGTTGTCCCTGCGGGATTTCGGCAAACTTTCCCGCTACCCGGACATCTTCTCGGCCAGGGCTTCGAAGGCTTTCTGGAACGGCGCTTCGGGCGCGCGCAGGACGCCTGCGCCTATCTGTCCTACGCCCGGCTCGCGGTGGGCAATTCCGGTGTTGATGACGGGGTAGATGCCCGTCTCGATCACCTTGCGCACGTCGATTCCGGTCGGCACGCCCGCGAAATCGAGGACGGGCAGGGTGTAGTCGCGACTCCGCGCCCAGGTGATGCCGTACATCTCGTTCGTCGCCTGAAAGGCCTCCGCCGTCGAGCCGCCCACGAACTCGACGATGGCGGGCGCCGCTGCCATGGCGAATCCACCGACGCCGAGCGTTTCCATGATGGCCGAATCGCCGATGTCGGGGTTGGCGTCTTCCTGCGAATAGCCGGGGAAGAACAGGCCGACCGGATGTTTCGCGGGCGCCGTGAACCAGGCGTTCCCCAGGCCGGCGACCCTGATGCCGAAATCCGTCCCGTTGCGCGACATGGCGTAGACCAGGGAGCTGCCCTCGACCCCCGACATGGCGTCGAGGCTCGCCTTGGCGGCCGGCATCGCGAGGTTCAGGAAGAAGTGATCGTTTCCGGCGAGAAAATCCGCCACGCGGGAGATCACCTTAGGATCGCTCACCGCCTCCGCGAGATGAGGCATGAGGGTGCGGGCGACCGTCGAGGTGGCCGCGACGTTCCGGTTGTGCGCCTCGTCGCCCATCTGGAGGGCGCGCGCGATGACGTTCTTGATGTCGAGTCCTTCCGGCATGGCCCGAAGCGCCGCGCGCAGGGCGGGGGCCAGTTCGTCCGCCATCCACTTCAGGCGCGCCAGCACGTCTTCTGAATAGGCGCCGTAGCGCAGCACTTTGCCGAGGCCTTCGTTGAGCGTGCAGTAGGCCCTCCCGCCGCCGCCGAGTTCTTCGGGCGCCCGGTTTTCGATGACGTTCACCGGCATCGAGGGCGACACCACGCCCGCCATCGGCCCCACCGCCGAGTGGTGGTGGCATGGCTCGAAGGCGATTTCCCCGCTCGCGCAGAGTTTTTCCGCCGCCTCCGCATCCTGCGCCCAGCCTTCGAGAAGCGCCGCCCCGATCATCGCGCCCTTGAGGGGGCCGGACATTCTATCCCAGGTGATGGGAGGGCCTGCGTGCAGGAGGGTGCGCCCGCCCATGCCGGGGATATCTTCTATGGCGACGCCGACGTCCACCCATACGGGTCTTGCGGCCTGAAGGCGCTCGATGGCGGTTTCGTTGGCCGCATCGCAAGCGGCCAGTCGGTCGAGGTGTTCGATCATGTCGGGGTCTCCTCCGGCGGGGGGTCGCCAGTCCACCTGCACCACGGGGGCGTTCTGCGCGGCCAGGCTCTCCGCGAACAACTCCACGCCGACGTTGGCGACGCGGACGCCATTAAGCAAATTTTTCGCGCTCATCAGTCGATGTCCTCCAGCGCGGCGGCAGCGGCGAGACACGCCCCTGCGTGCGTATCCGCCACGAGGACGCCTGCCTCTTCAAGTTTCGCGCGCTGGGCGTTTAATCCCTGCGGGTCGCCCTCGGTGCCCGTCACCGAGCCGATGAACAGGACGCCGGGGTATGATGCTTCCGCCTCCTCGATCGCTTTTGCCGCCTCTCCCGCCGGGTCTTCATGCGCGCCGAGACCCAAAACCACGTCGAAGAGCACGACCGCCGTTTCGGGATCACGGGCCTCCTGGACGATGCGCGCGCTTCTGGGCGCGGGGTCGATCATGGGATGGGGTTTCCCCCGGGTGAAGAGGTCGTCACCCAGGTCCACGACCGCGTGGCCTTCCGGTTTCAGGGGGTCGGTCATTTGTGCGCTTATTTTATTGAGGGGCGCGTTGGAGTGAATACCTGGAACCGTATCTCCGACGATGGCCTGCGCCTCGGCGCACAGCGTCCCGCCCGTGTAGACGCCGCGCAGGAACCGGCGGCCTTTTGCGCGCGTGCGGCTCCACCCGGCGATTCTCTCTCTCGCTTCGGAGTCGAGTCCGGGAGCCGCCGCATCGGCGCGCCCGCCGCTCAGCGAGACGGCGAGCCTCCCCGCTTCGGCCAGCGAATCCGCCACGTGAAGACCGAGATGTTCGAGGATATCCTGGTTCCAGTCCCCGACGAAATGAACGACGGCGGGTTTTCCGCAAGTGGCCGTTGTTTCCAGTATCTTCCCGAAAGCGGCGGGTTCGGGCGGTTTACCGAGAACGAAGAGGACCTCCGTCGCCGCATCCTCACTCAAGGTCTCGATCGCCTGGATCATGGCGAGGCCGCCGACGGCGTCGGTGACGTCGCGCCCGCCGGTGCCCAGGGCGCAGGAGATCCCGCCGCCCGCGGCGTCGATGGCGGCCATGGCCTCCTGAATCCCGGTTCCGGCGGCGCCGACGATACCGATTCCGCCGGCCCTCATGACGTTGCAAAAACCTAAGCCCACGCCGCCGATGTGCGCCGTGCCGCAGTCGGGACCCATGACGAGCAGCCCCCGCTCGCGCCCCATCTGCTTGAGCGCCGCCTCGTCTTCCACCGATACGTTGTCGCTGAAGATGAGGCAGTGGAGGCCTTTACCGAGTGCGCGTTCGGCCTCGCGGCGCACGCTCGGGCCGGGAATCGAGAAAAGGGCGAGGTTGATGAGGGGGTCTGCGCCGAGGGCGGCGTCCAAAGTGGGTGCCGTGAGGTTCGCGAGCGCGCCCGCTCCACCGCCGCCCGTGCGGGGGGCGGTGAGCGCCGCTTCCATGGCGGCCAATTCTTCTTGCGCTGCGCTTTGGTCATCCGCATCCACGACGAGGACGAGGTCGTTCGGGCCGGCGCCTTTCGCTTCTTCCGCCAACAGGCCGCTCGCTGCGAGTTGCTCCAGGTTCATCGGCGTGGCCATCAAGGCCGCCGCTTGCCTGATGTGAATCTTCTCCGAGGCGGCGGCGCTGATGCGCATGAGCTTCACCGAATCGTGGTACGCGCCGCTTAAGACGCGGACGGCCAGCGCCATTTCACTCGTCCCCCGGAGCTAGTCGTCGATGATCGCCACCGCGCGAATGGGGGAGCCCGACATGCCGCGGAACTTGATGGGCAGCACCGAGAGCTTGAACCCGTGGGACTTGGGGATCAGGTTCAGGTTGATCATGTTCTCGATGTGGCAGTAGTCCTTCTCCAGCATGACCCGGTGGGCCTCCCAGTAGCTGCGCGTCTCGTGCATCTTCCAGATCGGCACGTCCCAGCCGCTCGCGTCGATCCCCATCACGCGGATGCCGTTGTCGATGAGGTAGTGGGTCGCCTCCGCGCTCATGCCGGGCTGGTTCATCGTGTAGTCGGGGTTCGTCTGCCAGTCCACGCTCGCGTCGGTGCGGATGAGCACGATGTCGAGCGGTTTAAGAGAATAGTCGATCTTCTGGAGCGCGCCTTCCAGGTCCGCCGCCGTGATGGCGTAACCCGACTCCTTGTCGGTGAAGTCGAGGACGACGCCGTCCGACATGCACCATTCGAGGGGGATGCGCTCGGTCGTGAAGCCATCGGGGTTGTTGTGCCAGGGGGAGTCGATGTGCGTGCCCGTATGGTCGCTCATGAAGATGACGCAGTGGTTCGTCACGATGGGGGCGCCATAGTTGATGGAGCCCGTCCGCCTTGCCACGGTGTCCCAGTCTTCATCGACGGTGAGGGAGGGGCCGGGCAGGTCCGGGTAAATCGGCATGTCCCGGTATATTTCCATGCTCAGATCGATCAATTCCATCTCGGAGGTCTCCTTTTACACGAAGATAAAGAAACGATCTCCATCCTGGGTGGTCGGTTCGTATGGGAAGCGTATGCAATGCGCGCATTATGTATGAAGCCGAAGCGGCGGGCAACGCATCGGCTTGCACTGCGAACGGGATGCGACGGGGGCTGTTGAAAAAGTCCCCCTAAGGGGTTCTTGCCCCCAATCGAGATTGTTCACCGTCATTCCGGCAATCCCTTCCTCACCGGGTGGAATTGATTGTAGGGGCCGCATATATGCGGCCCGTCGCTGGAAGGCGAAAAGGCAGGGTCGCGTATACGTCGGACATATATGTCCGTATATGGACGCCCACGAGAATGCAAGCGGTTTTTGGGGAGGGTTCGGCGCAAAGCGGTTCGGCTCAGTCGTATATCCGGCCTCTTCGTTGCGGCGCTTTACTCTGGCCGCGGGCCCGTATGGAGATAGGTGGACCGGGTCCAAATCGACCTGGTGAGCTCGGTGGCTCTGGACATATATCTGGTTTTCCCGGTCCCGTCTCGATGACCGTTTGCCCTTACCCTTCCTCCGGCCTGCTCACATTCCTCCCGGCTCTATCCGTGCGCCCGCCGCTCAGGCGAGGGGCGCCGGCTCCCTGTAGACATCCTTGTTCCGCATCAGCGCCCACGCGATGCGCGCCATCCGGTTCGCCAGCGCCACCGCCACCACCTTCCTCGGCTTGCGCGCCAGCATCCGCGCCAGCCACGGACACGGCGGCTTCCGGCGACGCCCCGCCCAGCGTATCTCCGACATCGCGCCCGATATCAACAGACGCCTCACGTCGCGCTGGCCCATCTTCGACATGCCCCCCAGACGGGGCTTGCCCCCCGTGGAGTGCTGCCGGGGAACCAGACCCAGCCAGGCCGAGAAGTCACGGCCCCGACGGAAGTTCTCCACCGGCGGCGCGAACGCCCGGATCGCCGACGCCGTAATCGGACCAACACCCGGGATGCTCATCAGACGCCGCGCCTCCTCGTCCGCGTATGCGCTCGCCCGGAGCCGTCCGGTCAACTCCCGGACCTTCGCATCGAGGCCGCCAATCTGGGCGAGCAGAATCCCGCCCAACTCGCGGACCTCCTCGGGCAGGCCCGATTCCGCTCCCCGAACCGCCGCCGCCAGCCGTGTGAGGCCCACGGGCCCTTGCCGCTCGACGACCCCGAACTCCGCCAGGTGGCTGCGCAGCGCGTTGCGCGCCTGCGTGCGCTGACCCACCAGCAAATCCCGCGTGCGGTACTCCATCCCACACCCCTGCTGCGCTTCGCTCTTCACCGCCACGAAGCGCATCGTCGCCCGGGTGGCCGCCTCGCAAATGGCCTCCGCATCCGCCGCGTCGTTCTTGTGGCGCTTCACGTAGGGCTTCACGTAGACCGGCGGCATGAGCCGAACCTCATGGCCGAGCTTGCCGACCTCGCGCCCCCAGTAGTGCGCGCTCGCGCACGCCTCCATCGCCACCACGCATCGAGGCTGCGACGACAGAAACTCCAGCACCTTCGCCCGCGTCAGCTTCTTGCGGAACGCGACCCGCCCGTCCGCCCACGCGCCGTGGAGTTGAAAACTGTGTTTCGCCAAGTCGACCCCGATGATGTAGACTCCTCCCATGGTCGTCTCCTTCCGGGCGGTGTGTGACGTCGTCTCGCCACATTCTAATCCGCCGGAAGGAGGCGTCCACCCCATCGACCTACACATCCCCCTCAAGGGTAGCTGTTGAAAAACCCCTCCTCGGTCGGCATTGATTGCCGGAATGACGATCAAAACTGCATTCGCCCGTAGGGACAGGCCTCCGTGCCTGTCCTGCCTTTCGTGGTTGTCCTTCGTGAGGACAGGCGCGGAGGCCTGTCCCTACAAAACCATCGCGCCTGCGCCGCGTGAACCTCCATGCCGCCGACCCCAAAACAGGGTTTTTCAACAACCCCTTGAGGGGGAGTGATTTTTCTCTCTCGTCGGTCGGTTACATACGACAAATCCAGAGTTCCGGGCTTTTTCAACAGCCCCAATGCGGGAGCGATTGCCAGCCAAGAAGAGGGTCGCTTCTCTCGACGGGCTCGGAGCAATCCCTCATTGTTCAATTGGGGCCGCCCTTCGATACGCCGCCTTCGGCGGCTACTCAGGGTGAGGTCAACACAGGGACCAAACAGGGCGAGGGGAGCGAGCCGCTCCCGAAACACGAGCGGAACGCCGCGTAATCACGTTACACGCCGGAAACATGAAACCTGCATATTTTGAATTTGGGTATGCATGAGGCATACTGGCGGAAAGCGACAAGGATAATATATCCCGTCTCCCGGGCAGCGATGTACGGAGACGAGTTTTCACATTTTCACGCCACACGCGGGGAGTGCGCCTTCTTGTCCCTCTTGTTCGACATATCCCTTTTCCAGCTCACGATGCTCATGATGGCGCCGCTCATCATCGCGTGCCTGGGCGAGACCATCATCGAGCGCTCGGGGATTCTGAACGTCGGCATCGAGGGGGTCGTGACGCTCGGCTCGGTGACGGGCTTTCTGCTCACCTACTACTCGGGCAGTGCGATCATCGGCTGCATGGTCGCGGCGCTCTCGGGGAGCGTCCTCACGCTGCTTCTGGCGTATTTTTCCATCACCCTGCGGGCGAACCAGATCGTCATCGGGCTGGGGATATTCGTCCTGGGGCTGGGGATATCGCCCACCATCTACCGGCTGGCGGTGGGCGTCGTGCAGTCCATTCCCCAGGTGCCGACGTTAAAGGAGATACACATCCCGCTCCTGGGGAGCATTCCCTTCATCGGCGAGATTTTCTTCGCACAGAACGGACTCGTCTATCTGTCCTATTTCCTCGTCGCGGCGGTGAGTTTCTTCCTCTTCAAGACGCCGCTGGGCCTGAGGCTGCGCGCCTGCGGGGAGAACCCCCGCGCGGCGGATACGGTGGGGATAGACGTCGCCCGCATGCGCTACGGCGCGTGTGCGGTGGGCGGGCTGTTTCTGGGCGTGGCGGGCGCATACCTGCCGCTCGTGATCTCGGGCTCGTTCACGGACAACATCGTGAACGGAAGAGGGTGGCTCGCCCTGATGCTGGTGATCTTCGGACGCTGGGTGCCGGTATGGTCGTTCGTCGGCGCGCTGCTCTTCGCCTATGTGGACGCCTTCCAGTTCAAGGTGAACGCCCTGCCGCAATACGCGAAGATCATACCGCCGCAGTTTTTGCTGATGCTGCCGTACGTGTTCGCCATGATAGTTCTGGTCCAGGTCGCGCGGGGCGCCGAAAGCCCGCGCGCGCTCACGAGGCCATACGACCGTGAAGCCCGGGATTGATCCATGTCCGGGCAATCGTGCTTTCTCATCAAGGAGGAGTGTGAAATGAAAACGAAATGGACACGCCGATTGTTCTTCGCCGCCGCCGCGCTCGCAGCCCTTGCCCTGATCGCACCCGGCCAGGCGCTCGCCGCGAAGGCCCACAAGTTCGCCATCATCCTGCCGGGACCCATCGAGGATGCGGACTACAACTTCCGGGGCTATGAAGTCGCCCAGGACATCAAGAAGAGGTTCAAGATCGAAACCTCCTACTCCGAGCGCATCTCACCCGCGGACGCCGAGCGGGTGGCGCGCGAGTACATCTCCTCGGGCTTCACCATCATCGGCTTCCACGGCGGGCAGTACGTCCGGCTCGTACAGAAGCTGGCGCCTAAGTTTCCCGAAGTGACGTTCGTGATGGAGAGTTCCGGAAAATTCAAGGTTCCCAAGAACGTCTGGAACATTCACCGACACTATTTCGAGGCCTTCTATCCCTTCGGCGTGCTGGCCGGCCTCGCCACGAAGACGAACAAGGTGAGCGTCATCGCGGGAATCCCGCTTCCGGACTTCAAGGCTTCCATCAACACCATCTCGGATGCGCTCAAGGCGACCAACCCCAAGGCGCAACTCACCTACGCCTTCACCGGAAACCAGAACGATCCGGTCAAGGCGCGCCAGACCGCCGACGCCATGATCGCGAACGGCGTCGACTTCATCATCAACATGGTGAACCTGGGCGTGTACGGCGTCGTCGAGGCCGCCAAGAAGTCGAAGCGCAAGGTGCTGGTCACCACGTTCTACACCGACAAGACGGACAAGGCGCCCAAGCACTTCGCCGGCACGCTGATCATCGATTTCCGGCCTCCCTACCAGAAAGCCCTGGCGGGAATCCTGAAAGGATCGCCCGGAGGCTACGTGCCCATGAAACTCGGGGTCGGATTCGAGATCACCTCTTTGGGCAACGTATCGGCCGAGGCCATGAAAAGAACCAAGGAGGCGTATGAACAAGTACTGGCCGGGAAGATCAAACCCCGGCTGGAAATGAAGAAGGTCATGCTGGCGAAATAGGGCATGTGAGCGCCCCGTCCCCCGAGCGGGGCGGGGCGTCGGAACGGAAGGCGTTATGACGGAAAAAACCGCCGCCTGCGTCGAGATGCACGGCGTCAGCAAGTCCTTCGGGGAGGTCCGCGCCCTGGGCGCGGTGGACTTCGAGGCCGCCAAGGGGGAGATCCACGCCCTCCTGGGGGAGAACGGCGCGGGCAAGACGACGCTCATGAACATCCTGAGCGGCCTCTACCGCATGGACGAGGGCCGAATCGCGATCGACGGGCGCGAGGTGGATATCCACTCGCCCCAGGATGCGATCGCGGTCGGCGTCGGGATGGTTCACCAGCACGTGGAGCTGATCGGCAACTTCACGGCGCTAGAGAACATCCTGCTCGGGCGCGAGGGTTCGCGCTGGAAGCTCGACGTCGAGGCCCGGCGCAGCTCCGTGGAGGAACTTGCGGCGAATTACGGCCTCTCCATCCCGCTGGATGAGGGGGTGAAAACCCTGCCCGCGGGCATTCAGCAGAAGGTCGAAATCCTGAAGGCGCTCTACCACGGCGCGGACATCCTGATCCTGGACGAGCCGACGACCATGCTCACCCCCCACGAGGTGGACGGGCTGTTCTCGATCCTGAAATCCTTCGCCAAGGGGGGGCTGACGGTCGTCTTCATCACGCACAAGATCCAGGAGGTCCTGGACAACTGCGACCGGATCACCGTGTTCCGCGGCGGGCTGAAGATCGACACGATCTCGCGCCAGGAGGCCACCCGCGACAGGCTGGTGCAGATGATGATGGGCGAGCGCGGGATGCCTCCCGAGGGCGAGCGGCCGACCGGACCCTCGGCGGCCAGAGAGGGGGGTCCCGCGCTTTCGGTGCGGGGAGTGCGTACTTCCGGGAAATGGGGGGTTCCAATCAGGGGCGTCGCCTTCGACGTCCCCCGGGGGCTCATCGTCGGCATGGCGGGCATCTCGGGAAACGGCCAGAAAGAGCTGGCGGAAGCCCTGGCCGGGCTCATCGAAACGGAAGAAGGCGAGGTCCATATCGACGGCGAAGAAGTATCAAACCTCTCGGTGGCCGGGCGCATCGCGCGGGGGATGAGCCTCCTGCCGCAGGACAGGATAGAGGAGGGCATTCTGCCGGGCCTGAGCCTGGCCGAGAATTTCGTGCTCGGCCTGCACCCGCACATCTTCAGGCGGCGCGGCGTGTTCGAGCGCGAGGCCGCTCATGAGCTCGGCAGGAACGCCATCGCGGAGTTCAACATCCTGGCCAGGAACGAGCACGTGCCGGCCGCGCACCTCTCGGGGGGGAACATCCAGAAGACCATCGTGGCGCGCGCGGTCATGCTCGCCCACAAGACGGGCGGGAAGGTGATGATCGCGAACAACCCCACGCGCGGGCTGGACGTCATGGCCGCCTCGTTCGTGCACGGCAGGCTGCGCGAGCTTCGCGCGGGCGGCGCGGGCGTGCTGCTGATATCGGAAGACCTCGACGAGCTCTGCCAGATGAGCGACCGCATCGTCGTCATCTACGCGGGCGAGATTCTGGGCGCCTTCGACGGCCCCGAATACGACATCTACCGGATAGGCGCGCTCATGGCGGGCCACAGAGAAGAGGTGTCCTGACATGGCGGCGGGCGTGAGCGAGCGGAAAAAAATGGCGATCGAGTTCGCCGTCACCTACGCGGCGGCGGGGGCGCTGGCGCTCGCGTGCGGGGCCGTCTTCATCGTCGCCTTCGGCGGCGACGTGCTCGTCGCGCTCGGCACGGTGCTTCGCTCCTCGCTGGGCACGTGGGGCGGGTTCGCGCAGACGCTCAACAAGTTCTGCCCGCTGCTCCTCGCCTCGCTCGCGGTGGCCTTCGGGATGCGCGGCGGCCACTTCAACATCGGCGTGGACGGGCAGATATACGCGGGCGCGATCGGCATGACGGGCGTGGCCTTCGCGCTCGAGGGCATGAACCTCCCCTGGCCGGTATTCGTCCCGCTGGGCCTTCTGGGCGGCATCCTGGGAGGCTGGTTCTGGGGCTTCATCCCCGGCATCCTGCGCGTGCGCTTTCAGGTCAGCGAGATATTCGTGACGGTCATGCTGAACTTCGTCGCGCTCTATCTGGTCGACTACCTCGCCAACGGCCCCTGGAACGACCCGCTGGCGGGCGAGGCCATCTCGCTCCCGATCCCCGACGCCTCCGTGCTGCCCCAGGTGATGCCGAGGGCCGGCGCGCACGCGGGCTTCCTCATCGCGCTGGCGGCCGCGGTCGGCATGTACTTCTTCATGACGCGCACCATCGCGGGCTACGAGATACGCGCGGTGGGCGACAACCCGCGCGCCGCGCGCTTCGGCGGCATCAACGTCGCGCGCGTCACGCTCATCATCATGCCGACCTGCGGCGCGCTCTCGGGCCTCGCGGGCGCCATCGAGGTCTCGGGCTTCCACCAGAGCCTGTTGTTGGGCATCAGCGGGGCGGAGGGCGCGCCCAACTACGGGGCGATGGCCATCCTCATCGCCGTCATCGGGCGCAACAACCCGCTCGGCGTCACCATAGCCGCCGCCGTGTTCGCCGTCCTCGTCTCGGGGTCCGATTCCTTACAGCGCAGCATCGGCCTCCCCGGCGCGGCCGTGTTCGTCTTCCAGGCCATCATCGTCCTCACGGTCGTGTTCGTGCAGGCGCGGCGGAGCGTGAGGGCGGGGTAGGGGAAAGACCACCACCAGCGAGATATGCAATCACTCCCCCCTTGAGGGAATTCTCCACCGACGAAAGAGATAAACTCCCCCCTTGAGGGGGAGTCGAAGAGCTAACAGCCTGTCGGACTTAGGCCCTACCTTTTATAATATGTCGTTCTCGCGAGGTATTTTTAAGGGAGGGGATTGGGGTGGCGAAGTTTGTAGATTGTAATCAGTCGCAGTTGTATCTTCTTCCTGTGGACATGCGGGAGTGGTTGCCGGAGGACGATCTGGCGCACTTCGTAGTGGAGGCGGTGGAACGGGTGCCTCTGGGGTCATTCCGCGTGAACGAGCGCGGCACGGGTTCAGCGCAGTACCATCCCCGGATGATGCTGGCGCTGCTGATTTACTGCTACGCGAACGGGATATTCGGTTCGCGCCGGATCGAGCGCGCGACGTACCGGGATATCGGGGTTCGATACGTGGCGTCGAACACACACCCGGACCACGACACGATCTGCGCGTTCCGTCGCGATAACTTCGAGGCGATAGCGGAGACGTTCGAGCAGGTTTTGCTGCTGGCGAAGGAGTTGAAGTTGTTGCGGGTCGGGACGGTGAGCGTGGACGGGACGAAGGTGGACGCGAACGCGAGCAAGCACAACAACGTCCGGTATGACCGTGCGCAGGCGTTGGGCTCTCAATTGCGCGGAGAGGTCGAGGAGTTGCTGGAGCGTGCGGAGAGCGAAGATGCGCAGGAGGTAGGGGATCCGCAGGCGCTGCCGGAGGAGTTGGCGCGTCGCGAGGAGTTGAAGTCGAAGCTGGATGCGGCGTGCGCGGAACTGGAGCGCCGCGCGAAGAGGTCGGCCGAGGCGGGTCGGGCGGAATATGAACGCAAGGCGGCGTCTCGGGAGCGCCGTTCAGGTCGGAGGAAGGGTCCGCGCATCAAGCCCCCTCGGGAGAAGCCCGAAGAGGGGCGGCAGATCAACCTGACGGATGGGGACAGCGCCTTGATGCGCAAGAGCAAGCGTCACGAGTATCGCCAGGCGTACAACGCGCAGGCGGTGGTGGATGCCGAAGGCAGCCAGTTGGTGCTGGGAGCGCGTGTGAGCAACAACGCGAGCGACCGCGGGGAACTGGTGGCGGACGTGGAGGCGATTCCGCCTTCGGTTGCCGCGCCGGCGCGTGTGTTGGCGGACAGCGGCTACGCGACGGGCAGCGAAGTGGAAGAACTCGAGAGACGGGGCGTCGAGGTTCTGGTGGCCACGCAAGCCGAAGGGGGGCGCCGTCGGCACGACTTCCGGCCACCGGTGGCTTCCCGGCCAGGTCCGGAAGTTCGAGCGGAGTGGATTGCGGCGATGCGCGCGAAGATGGCGAAGCCGGAAGAGCGCGCCCGTTATCGCCTGCGGCGGCAGACGGTGGAGCCGGTGTTCGGCATCGTCAAGCAGGCGATGGGCTTCCGGCAGTTCCTCTTGCGCGGTCTCGAGAAGGTGCAGGGCGAGTGGGTCCTGGTGATGCTGGCTTATAACTGCAAGCGTCTGCACAACCTGAAGTCGGCGTGATCGGAGGATAAACGCCCTCGTCCCGTGGCCTGTTGCCGGCCGCTATGACTCCCACCGGGCCTGTGAGGGCCGATCATGGCTCCTGACACCGAATCGCCGGCCAACAAGAATCGATTACCGAGAAGAACCCCGAAAATCACTCCCACGATTGGTGCTTCGAACTCCTTGGCAGGCCAAAGCCCGACAGGCTGCTAACCCGGATATTTCACCGACAAATGGCATGGGGCCTCTGAATGTCGGATAATGTGAGTTGTCTCAATAACTTACACCCGTCCGACAGAGAGGCCCCATGGATACGCATTGTACACCGGAACAACTTCACTTTCACCCCCACGGAAGACGCGAGGTCATCGCCCGATTCGACGGCGGACGGATCACGTCGGACGCCGGCGGGGTGCTGCTTCGCGAGACGGATCTCCGCCTGGGTCTGATGGCTCGTCTGGCGCGGTGTTTTCGTGATTGCCGCAAGCCCGGCAGCGTGGAGCACCCGGTGCGCTCGCTGGCGGCGCAGCGGGTGTACGCGCTGGCGCTGGGCTACGAGGACCTGAACGACCACGAGGATTTGCGCCGCGACAGGTTGCTGGCGCTGCTGGTGGGCAAGCGGGACCTGACGGGAGCCGGGCGGGTTCGCCTTCGGGACCGCGGCTCTCCGCTGGCCGCATCGAGTACGCTGAACCGCCTGGAGTTGGGCGGCGCCGAGGCGGCGACGGATCGCTACAAGCGCATCGCTGCGGACTTCGAGGCGATGGACCGCCTGCTGGTGGACGTGTTCATGGAGTCTTACGCCGAACCGCCCGAAGAGATATGGCTGGACCTCGACGCCACGGACGACCCCCTGCACGGTCGCCAGGAGGGGCGCTTCTTCCACGGCTATTACGGCCGCTACTGTTATCTGCCGCTCTACGTCTTCTGCGGCGCGCATCTGCTGTGCGCGCGGCTGCGCCGCTCGAACGTCGACGCCTCGGCCGGCAGCGAGGAGGAGTTGGCGCGGATCGTGGCGCAGGTCCGCAGGCGCTGGCCGCGTACGCGGGTCGTGGTTCGCGGCGACTCGGGTTTTTGCCGCGAGCCGTTGATGCGCTGGTGCGAGGAGAACGGCGTCGGCTACGTGTTCGGCATGGCGCGCAACGCGCGGCTGGTGCGGGCGATTGGCCGGGACCTCTACCGGGCCGAGGTCGTCTGTCGCCGCACGGGTGAGCCGGCGCGCCGGTATCGCGACTTCCGCTATCGAACGCGCAAGAGCTGGTCCAGAACCCGCCGGGTGGTGGGCAAGGCGCAATACCTGCCCAGGGGGGCGAACCCGCGGTTCGTGGTCACCAATCTCCGCCCCCGGCGGGCCGGCGCCAGACGCCTCTACGAAGAACTCTACTGCGCCCGGGGAGAGATGGAGAACCGCATCAAGGAACAGCAACTCGGCCTGTTCGCCGACCGCACCAGCAGCGCCACCATGAGGGCCAATCAGTTGCGGCTCTACTTCGCCTCCTTCGCCTACGTCCTGATGCACGGACTCCGGCGCCTGGGGCTGGCGGGCACGACATGCGCCAGGGCCCAGTGCGCAACGATCCGGCTGAAACTGCTCAAGATCGGCGCCCGCGTGAGGGTCAGCGTGCGCAAGGTCCGGCTGTCTATCTCCGAGGCCTGGCCCCATGCGGCGCTCTTCGAAAAGGTAGTGAACAACCTGCGTACGCACCCGCCCTGGCCGACGGCGGGGGAGAGTGACTGAGCGTAGAATCGGAGCGACATAGGTTGCCGCAGCGGGAAACCTGCGCCTGCGCGTCGGCCGGCACTCCCCGAAAGCCTTCGAAATCGACGAAAAAGCGCCGCTCGGGCGCCGTGCGTCATCGTATCGCGCCGACGAAGAAGGCCGCCTCCCGAATCAAGCCGTCCACGACTTCAAATCAGGCCGTTCCAAAGCCTCGGTGAAATATCCGGGCTAAGGGCGTAAGCCCGCAAGCGATTCGGTGGGGGGTATAATTGGAGTGGCGATAAAACGCATTTTACCCCCCACCGAGTCAGCCTTCGCACAAAACGCTCGGCTTCCTCGACTCCCCCTCAAGGGGGGAGTGAACTTCAAAAGCGTGCGTTCAACCAAAATCGCTCCACGAGACTTTTTCAACAGGCCCTTGAGGGGGGAGTTTATCCCTCTCTCGTTGGTCAGGTTCAGCCCACGAGACACTCCACCCTCATCCCGAGTAGGCGCGCTTGCGCGCCGTATCGAGGGACGCCCCTACCCCGCCCGTACGACCGCCGCGACGGGGCCGCCGCCGGGGGGGCCCTGGTGCTCGGCGCCGCCCGAGACGTAGGTCATCGTGTCGCCGACGACCGAAGACACCACCGCGTTCACGACCGAGCGGGCGTGGCGCGTGTTGTTGATGTCCGAGTCGTCGAGCATCGTGTGCCGCCGCCCGCGCACCAGCCCGTCGGGGGAGGCCTCGCACTTGGCGAACACGTTCACGACGCGCGCGCGCTGCGCCGGCGCCAGCGACCACTCGAACGCTATCCCTGCGTTCACGATGGCGTCTCTCACCGCGTCCCTGTCGATGGCGTCCTCCATGACGCTGTGGCCGACGACGAGGTCCCCGCCCCAGGCCGCGCTGTTGCCGATCACCATCGCCTCGTTGCACATGAGCTCGATGCCCGCCGAGGTCGAGGCGACGCCCGACTGGAGCGACCAGTCCTTACAAATCACCTCGTCGCTAAGCGCGCTTTCGGCCACCTCGCCCGCCGCCAGGGCCACCCCCAGCGCAGACGCCCCGCGCGAGTAGCCCATCGATTTATACGTGTCCTCCGTGCAGACGCTCTTCCCGCGCCCCAAGGCGTCCGCCATGCGATCGCCCGTCAGGAGCGGGCACTTCACCTGGACGAAGTGGAGGTCCGCCGCGCTCTCGATCTGCGCCTCTTCCATCAGCCTTCTTACGAGGTCCGCCGTCGCGCGCACCTGCGCCATCCGGCCCATCTCCTCAGGAAAAAAATCCGCCGTGTGGCCCGAAGCGATGGCGAGGCGCTTGGCGCGCCCGTCGCCCGCGCCGTTCTCGGACTTCGTGAACACCGAAAAATGCGGGCACATGACGCCTTCCGTGCCGCCGGACATGATGAGGGCGATCTGCGCCTCCACCTCCTCGCGGCTCTTGCCCATCGCGCGCGAGAAATAATCGAGCAGGACGAAGTTGCTGAACCCGCGCGAGAAATCGTTCACGCAGCCGTTCCCCTCGGTCTTGCCCATGATGCCGACGACGTCCTCCGCCCGGCATTCGCCCCCCTCGATGAGAGCGGCCACGCCGGAGATGTCGTCGGGCGAGTCCATCGCCACGCGGAACAGGTCTGCCTGCATCTTGCGTCCCCCTTTCGCAAAGGCGCGCGCGGGCGCGCTCGCGGATACCGGAAATTTTTATGGGGGAAAAACTAGCACTTGTGAGACGGGCGTGTCCAAAGGGCGTGTATATAAGAGGTGGGGGATGATGGTTTTGTAGGGGTCAGACATATATGTCTGACTGCGTGTCCGCCCTCTTCGAACGCCCATGGGCCACCGCGTAATTGCGTCGTAACGCAAAACCGGGCGGACACGCAGGTCCGCCCCTACGAGTGAAACGCGATTGACGCGCGAGGAATTGTAGGGACAGGCCTCCGTGCCTGTCCGAAGGGGCGACGGTGGGGGATCTGATTTTGTAGGGGCGGTTCGCGAACCGCCCCTACGGGATCGGTGGCCTCAATGACGAACAAAGACCACGGCAGCCTTTAAGGTTAGGACAACCACGGAGGCAGGACAGGCACGGAGGCCTGTCCCTACGGGTAATGATGACCGAAACGCGAGGACAGGTCGCGACCCCGGACAGGCACGGAGGCCTGTCCCTACGGGGTACCGCAAACGCTCATTCATCAATCGCGTTTGACCCTATACACACACGTCCCCGCGTCCCCCCTCAGGGCGGGGACGGCGTCCTCGAGTGCTGCGATGTGCACCCGCTCGCCGCCGCCCTCGAGGAAGCGGATCGCCGCCTCTATCTTGGGGCCCATACTGCCGGGCGGGAAGTGGCCCTGGGCGTGGTATCTCTTGATCTCGTCGAGGGAGACGCGCGTCAGCTCTCTTTGCTCGGGCGTCCCGAAGTGGACGGCCACCCGGGGCACGGCGGTCAGGATCATCATCGTCTTGATCTCCAGCACGTTCGCCATGAGCGCCGACGTCAAATCCTTGTCGATGACGGCGGCCAGCCCCCGGCGCGCCCCGTCGGCCTCCCTCACGACGGGGATGCCCCCGCCGCCGCCCGCTATCACGACCGCACCGCTCTTGGCGATCGTCTCGATGAGCGAGATGTCCACGATGTGCTTGGGCTTTGGCGACGCGACGACGTGGCGCCAGCCCCGGCCGCCGTCTCGCTTGAAAGTCCAGCCCATCTCGCGCTCATACCGCCTCGCCTCTTCTTCGGTGTAGGTGTAGCCCACGAACTTGGTCGGCGCGTCGAAGGCCGGGTCCGCCGGGTCGACCTCCACCTGCGTCAGGAGGCAGACCACGTGGCGCGGGTCGCCCGCGCGCCTGAGCGCGTTCTCGAACGCCTGCATGAGGAGGTAGGCGATGCCCCCCTGGCTGTGGGCGACGCAGATGTCGAGCGTCATCGGCGTCACCTGCTCGCTCGAGACGGCCTGGCGCATGAGGATCTTGCCGACCACGGGGCCGTTCCCGTGCGTGATGATGAGTTCGTTTTTTAGCTGCAAGAGCGGGAGCAGCGCGCGGCCCGTGGCGGCGGCGATGGCGGCCTGTTCGGCGGCCGTGCCGCGTATCTCGGGCGGGTGGGTCGCGTTGCCGCCCACGGCGACCAGGAGGCGTTCGGGAAGCTCCGGCGGGGAGGCCATCTGGGTATCTCCCAATCCATGAAGCCCCGGCCTTCGGTGCGGCGGCATACAAATGCGGGTACAAGTCCCGCGCCGTCCTAAAGGCCGGGAGAGACATCTTACAACAACGGCGGGAAGGGGGGTAGGCGGGGTTTATGACGAATCCGTGAAAATGGGGTCGAGCGGGACGGGGGAGGGGTGGAAAAAGTCCCCCTCACTCGTTATTGACCACCGCCGTCATTCCGGCGAAAGCCGGAATCCATTTTATGATTTTTGCTTTCGTTTTCGCATTTGATTCTGACTCGCGGTAGGGAGCGCCGCGCCCGAATCCGGAACGGATGAGGCGGATATACATGGCGACGTCCGTATCTTCCCCGGCCGGGAGAGAGGACGGCCGGGCGAAAGGCCAAAGACAAAGGCGAAAATGGATTCCGGCTTTCGCCGGAATGACGGCAACGGGATTGCGAACAAAACCACACCGCCTCATCCTGAGTAGCGGTCCCTCGACTTCGCTCGGGACAGGCTCCCTCGACTTCGCTCGGGACAGGCTCCGCCGTTCCCCGACACTCCTCATCCTGAGTAGGCGCGAAAGCGCCGTATCGAAGGTCAAACGCGATTGATGAATGAGTGTTTGCTCTCACCCGGCGCGAGGCGTTCGACTCTCCTCGCCCTTCGATACGCCGCCTTTGGCGGCTACTCAGGGTGAGGAATGAGGCGTTGGCGGTTTGCGGGGGCAGGTCAGGGCTTTTCAACACCCCCCTCAAACGCCCATTCCCCCCTCCCGTTTGATAACCCGCGCGGGTTCGGTCATACTCGCGCGATGGACGCCTGCACAAGAGTTGCGCGCAAGTTCAATTAAAGGGTTGACAAAAGCGGAATATTTACCGCACTATCATAAATGCCGAGTAATACACGAGAGCAGTTGCTTACAGGGCCGCCCGCTCAACGCAACGCGGATCACGCCGCGATGGCCGGATGAGGCGGGAACCCGGCGGCTGAACAACGCTCTCCGAGACGGCTCGGCGAAGCCCGGAAGACGACGACCCAGAAACCAGAAAGACGCCGGGCTTCAGCAGCAAACATCACGAGGCCAGAGGACTCAACCCGAGGCGAACCACGCCGCGAATCCCCCCTCCAGTCTCGTGAAGCGTAAGGCCCGGCGGAAGCCGGAAGATGAACTATCACGAGGCTAGAGGACTCAACTCATGATGAACCACGCCACAAATCCCTCTCCAGTCTCGTGAACCGAATCAGGTAAAGGCCCGGATTCTCCCGTTCGTACAAGCGGCGGCTCCGGTCCCGAAGAAAGACGAAAAGCCCGGCGGGAGCCGGGTGAGCAGCAGATATCACGAGGCCAGAGGACTCAACCCAGGAAGCACCGCGCCACAAATCCCTCTCCAGCCTCGTGAACCGAATCCAAGGATCGGCCCGGCGCTTTCTTTAGCTAGCCGTGGCCGTGGCGCCGGGGCTTCCGGGAACGCGGAACCCCCGGAGGCGCCTGAAAAAAGGAGGCTGAAAGATTCGCTGGAACCTGGGAAGTTTTCATAGCACGGGGCTGGAGGACTCTAACCATCATGATGAGCGCCAAGAATCCCACACCAGTCTCGTGGATAAGCCGGCTACCGGCCCGGACGCGGGAGTCCGGGCCGGCGGCCGCGCGCTCAGGCCCCAGGCTCGATGAAACGGCATAAGCCCGATAAACGATAGAAGCCCGATAACGGATAGGACAAGAAATATCGGAAAGTCAAAGAAAGGAGGTCAAATCCAGACACTTCAGGTTTTTTCTGTTGCAAAGCTCTTTAATGTCACGAGACTAGGAGGACTCAAAGTGATGAAACTCACCAGCAACAAAATCTTTTCATTCATGCTGGCGGCCGCCTTCGCGCTGACGCTGGCGGGTTGCGGCGGCGGCGGCGGATCGGCTGCCGTGGAAGAGGAACCGCCCGCCATGCCGGAACCCACCGCGCAGGAAATGTGCGAGGGTGACGGCGGCCGGTATAACGCGGACGGTTCTTGCACCTCCGCTGCGGATCTTGCCGAAGAGATGGCCCTGAGCGGCGCGCAGAGCGCAGCGGCAGCGGCGGCTACGGCGGCGATGGCGGCAGTGGGCGGCGCGGTGGACCCCGTGGCGGCCAGCAACGCATACGGATACGCGAAAATGGCTGCTGAAGCCAACACGGCTGCGCAGGCGGCAACGACTTCCGCGGACGCCATGGGACACCAGATGGCGGCCGAGACGGCCCAGGGCAAGGCAGAGGATGCGGCCGGCACGACTGGCCTCGGGCTCATCATGCTGTCGAACAAGAGGCTCAACGGCGACGACATCGATAATGCCACGCTGGACGGTACGGACGTGCCCAAGGAAGTTAACAATGCGAAAAACGTGGGCGCCGCAATAACGGATGCCGCAGATAATGCTGCTGCTTTTGCTGATGGTTTTACGAACCAGGGCGGTATGAGCGGCACAGACACTCAGGTTACGATAAATGGAACATCAGGCACGGCAGTAGTCGTGCACAAGGCGGGCGGTTCCACATTTACGCTCGAACATGGCTCTGGAAACCCTTTACTGCAGGGTGAAACACCTTCACGCTTCCATACCAAGGGAAACTGGGAAGGTCAGGATCTGCTGCGCGTAGTAACCGCTAACGAAGTAAAAGCTCAGCTCGTCGTCAGCACGGACATTCAAGCAACGACGAAAAAGGATACTTACACACAGGATGCGGGTGACGCTGACATTTCCGTCAACAGTGTTATCACAGGGGATGTTCCGAATGACGGGAGCGACTTCGTAGCTTCCTACAACGCAGTTCCCACTGATAACAACGCGCCCCGGTCAGGCGAGATTTACTGCCCTTCAGCCGTCACTGCCGGTTGCGCCATCAGCGTGGATGAAGACGGCAAGGTTACAACGGTTTCAGGCTACAAGATCTCGCATGCGAAGACGACAGAAGATGATGTGGACGGAGACTACCTGGCCTGGGGCATGTGGGTACAAGCTTCCATCAGAGACTCCATCCCGGATCCCGCTCCCACTAATTTAGACGCCCAGGCAGGTGCATTCGCTTACGGCAGCCAGGTATTCGCTGTTGTACCAGCACTCTCGGGTACGGCCACGTATAACGGCGTCGCGAACGGCCTGTACTCCGCGGGCGGAATGGTTCAGTACTTCGACGCAGACGCCACGCTCGAGGCCGACTTCGGCGGAGCAACGAATGTAGGTGGGAAGATTTCGGGGAGCATTTCGAACATCAGGGCCGCCGGCCAGGCTGTTGACGGCACCCTGGGGCTGATGAGAGGCGACATCGCTGCTGAAGGAACGTTCTCAGGCATGACGGACGGCGTTCTCGGCGGAAACGGTTTCCGTGGCACGTATGGAGGCCAGGTATACGGTCCAGCCGCCCGGACAGGCGCGTCCGCGAGCGTAGTAGCAGCCACGTTCCCGACGACCGCAGCCGGCACCTTCGGCGCGTCCACCCAGGATGGCAAGATGAGCCTGATTGGCGCGTTCGGTTCGTGGAAGGCCGAGTAACAGAAGTAACAGGGAAGACAGCACACCTCTTGACCCCGGGCGTCGGCATGACGCCCGGGGCCGGGGGATGAAATGAGCAGGACGCATCGGCGCACCGGCGCGAGCAAGCGGTACATGGAAACCAAGTTTTAACCGCCCGCCCCCTTCCGTTTCAGGAGGGGGGACAGCCTTAGGGGGCAAATGATGAGAATGCTCAGGTATTTGGGTTTGGTGGTATTTGCTGTAAGCATTGCGGCATTTGCCTCCGGTTGCGGCGGCGGTGGCGGTGGCAGCGCCATGGAAGAAGAGACGCCTGTGATGGAATGCCCGCAGGGTCAGGTCGGGACATACCCGAACTGCACGGATCCGCCACCGACGGATGCGGAATTGATCGCCGAAGCGCAGGATGATCTCGACGACATCGTCACAGACGCCCGGACGCGGGTGCAGGCGGCGCGCTCAGCGGCGGCGGCGGTGCGGGCCCACGACGACGCAACGGCTACACAGGTAGCAAACGCGAACGCGAATGTCGCAGCCGCGGAAGACGCCCTGGCGGGTATCTTAACCGCGAGCGGCGTGGCGAACGTGGCCACCACGCCTGCGCAGGCGGAGCGGGCTCTGAATGACGCGAGGACGGCGCGTGGTGACCTGATAACCGCGCAATCGGCTGTGACGTCCATCCTGAACGCCGTTAATGCGGTTGCGGAAGCTCGTAGACAACGGGAGGCGGACGAGGCCGCCCAGACGGGCGGGTCCTCGCTCATCAAGCATGTGAGGGACAACAGGAAAGTATACGATGCTCTCCTGCCATTGACCGATGCTTCCATTCCCAATGGAAACATCGGGACGGCGTCAGGCGCCAACCAGGCCACTTATCCGTACCATACGAGTGGGGATGGAACGGTTTATCCGATACCCGCAAATACAGACAGAGGAGTCCTGGCGGTTACGATAACGGTCGAAGGAACGGCAGTTCCGTCGCACAGTAAAACGGGCAGAATCACTAACCCCGGACGTCTCCATCAGGGTTTCGACCTGAAAGACGGTAATGGCCGCTTCGCCAATGCCTATACGGATATTGCGGTATCCAGCCGGGTGAGAGCCGGCATTGCGGCCGGGCAACTCGTAGACAATACTCCCGATACCCCCGCCGATGAGAGATACGTATATCAAGACGACCCCGATTACTTGCTGGCCGGAATCTGGCTTGATGACTCAGGCGCCACCCCTTCGATTCAAGCCTTTGCGTATGGGAATCAGCCGATTGTGGCTACGCATAACTTCTGCAGCGCCACAGATGTGACCGACTCCACTTCGCTCGACAGGAGTTGTTCGGCGACTTCAGGGTTAAATTTGATCAGCACGGTGCTCGCCGATGATACGGACAAGAGCTACACGTATCGAGGGAATGCGAACGGCGCGTACCTAGCGGACGGGAAGGCCAGTTTTTTGAAGGCGGACGTTTCGCTCACGGCCGAGTTCCAGGATGCAGGTGGAACGGGCTCGGGTAAAATCGGGGGTAACGTCACGAACATAACAGCTGGCGGAATACGCATTGACGGGAGCATTGAATTGCAGGAACAGGCTCTAACCGATGATCTGACAGCTGCGTTTACGGGCGGCACCGCTGCGGGCGTGGTTGAAGGAAATGCCTACAATGGCGCTTGGAAGGGCCAGTTTTTTGGAATGAGAAGAGACAAAAGGGTTGAAGCTCCAAGGGTGGTTGTTGATGGTGCTGCAGACACACAAGCAATTTCATATACGCCTGGACTCCCGGGCTCTGTTGCCGGGACGTTTTACGTTAACAAGCTGACCGGGACTGGAGGAGACGCCGCCTTCATCGGGGCGTTCGGAGCGCACAGGTAACGGACAAGACGCTTTTGGCCTCGGGGCTGGCTGGCCCCCGGGGCCGGGGCGGGCCTGATAAGCAAGTCAGAAACAGGAAAGGGCAGGTTGCCGGGAAGGGACGCGTGACCTTTGGGGGTTACTCATTGGTTGCTCTACATCGTCGGGAGCAAATTGTACCGGCCCATGCTACAGAGTTTGAGTCCTCTCGGTTTGGGACGGGAATAATGAGTAACCCCCAGCTAGCCTTATATTATGTTGGTTGTAGGAGGGAATAAATCAAACGCTCCCGCATTGGTCGCGTCGATTCCTTCCTCTTCGGGCGGAACCGACCCCCAGCTGCTTCTATAGCTGGTTTCCCGGGGTTTGGCAACTCCGGGCAGGATGGATTCAAGGAGGCGGTCCCGTGAAGGGGGCCGCCTCTTTTGCGTGTTTCCGCACGAACCCCCCTTGGCAGGGGATAAAGGACAGCCCCTCCCTCGGGGCTGTCCTGCCCCCCCTACCCCCCCTTGACGGGGCTGTTGAAAAACCCCTCCCCGGTCGGTATTGATTGCCGGAATGACTATCAAAACCGCATTCGCCCGTAGCGGACAGGCTCCTGCGCCTGTCCGTGGCCTCCGTGCCTGTCCTGCCTTTCGTGGTTGTCCTTCGTGAGGACAGGCACGGAGGCCTGTCCCTACAAAACCATCGCGCCTGCGCCGCGTGAACCTCCATGCCGCCGACCCCGAAACAGGGTTTTTCAACAACCCCTTGAGGGGGAGTCGGCAAGGCGAGGGCGAAGCCCGAAGTCGCGCCGGTGGGGGGTATAACCCGGAGTGGCGATAAAACGCATTTTACCCCCCACCAGTTCAGCCTTCGCACAAACCGCTCGGCTTCACTGACTCCCCCTCAAGGGGAGAGTGAAATTCAAAAACTTGCACTCAACCAAAATTGCTCTACGGGGTTTTTTCAACCCCCCTTTCAAGGGGGGTAGGGGGGGGTTGGTTTTTCTCGGTCCCCGGACAGGCGCGGGGGCCTGTCCCTACAGCACCCCTTTCCCGGTCGGCTTCGTACGGGAAAATATGGGGAATTATGAAATCAATGCTTTTCAACATCCCCTTATCAGGGAGTTTTTTTCTTTTTTATTCCCCTGTCAAGGGGGGGTAGGGGGGTGGTTTTTCTCGCTCCCCGGACAGGCGCAGGGGCCTGTCCCTGCAGATGCGGGAATAGAATCCCGTTGCGTGGCGGACAGGCCGCGACCCCGGACAGGCACGGAGGCCTCGGACAGGCGCGGGGGCCTGTCCCTACGGCACCCCTTTCCCGGTCGGCTTCGTATGGGAAAATATGGGGAATTATGAAATCAATGCTTTTCAACACTCCCTTATCATGGGTTTTTTTTCTTTTTTATTCCCCTTTCAAGGGGGGGCAGGGGGGGTTGGTTTTTCTCGGTCCCCGGACAGGCGCGGGGGCCTCGGACAGGCACAGGGGCCTGTCCGCTGCGGTTACGCCCTGGCGATCCGGGAATATATTTGTCCCGCCCCCCGCATCCGCCGCGTTCGCCGCGCATTTCCCCGCATTTGGCGTACCCCCTGAAACGACGGATCGGATATCGTGCGCGCGAAGCGGGGAAACGGCGATCGCTGCTCGATCGACCGGGATCGACCGCCCCGGGGAGAGGAGGCTTTCTGGTGGAATCAGGCGAGAAGGCGAGGGGAAAGGCGGCGGTTGCTGCATATTTCGCCGGAACGCCCCATCCGTCTTCAGAAGAACACGGGCGGCTCGCGAGCCGCCCCTACAAAAGCGTAAACCTGTTCACCTCGGGGCTGTTGAAAAACCCTCATCAATCGGGCTCGAGACGTAGGGGCGGGCCTCCGTGCCCGCCCGTATGGGGGATGTCTACTCCCGTAGTTTCCCCGGACAGGCACGGAGGCCTGTCCCTACGGCTAACAATCTGGAAGGGCGGACAGAACTTTTCCAACAGTCCGGCCTTACTCCGATTCGATTATGGTGGACAAAGAAGTAACGAGAATGGACACGGGAGCGGAGGCGGAAATGAAAGTAATGATATTTCCCGTAAATTTCGATAAAATAAGATAAATATGGATAAATTCCTGAAATTGTTCATGGGTCGAACTAACATGATATTCAAAAATTATTCAATGAGTTACGAGACGAACCTGAATTAGAGCATGAAATATTTATCGAAATGTACCGAATAAAAAAGTTTTTTCAGATCACCGCAATTGCGCGCATTTCCCCAAAATTCCCCGCGGAGGGGTCAGCGCTTCAGCAGCCAGACGCCGTCCTCGCCGTCCACCTCGCGCACGCGCACCTGGATGTGCTCGGCGAGCGAGGTGGGCACGTTCTTGCCGATGAAGTCGGGCCGGAAGGGGAGCTCCCTGTGGCCGCGGTCGATGAGGGCGGCGAGCCAGATCTTGCGCGGGCGGCCGAGCTCCATCAAGGCGTCGATGGCCGCGCGGGCCGTCCGGCCCGTGAAGAAGACGTCGTCGACGAGGAACACGCGGCGGTCCGTGAGGTCGAAATCGATGAGGGTGGGCTCGAAGCCGCGCCCCTCGGTGGGATGGCCGCCGTCGTCGCGGTGGAGGCCGATGTCGAGCGCGCCCAGGGGAGGCGAGATGCCCTCGAGCTCCTCGATGTGCCCCGCAAGCCGCCGCGCGAGCGGTTCGCCGCGCGTGAGCACGCCGATGAGCGCGATGTCCGGCGCGGCGCACGCCTCGGTCATCTCGGAGGCGATTCTCCTGAGCGAGCGTTCGAGCTCGGTCGCCGTCATGATGGATATCGGAGCCATAGGGGGCACCCGGAGTCGGGGGAAGGCGAAAGCGGTTCAGGCCATCCTAGAGCGTATGGACGCGCGGATCAATCGACAACCCCCGGGAGGCGGGTGCCGGGAATTCTTGAAGCGGTGGGGGTACGATGGTTCTGTAGGGATGTAGGGACAGGCCTCCGTGCCTGTCCTGCCCTGCGTGGTTATCCTTCGCCAGGACAGGCACGGAGGCCTGTCCCTACGGGTAATGCCCCAAACACGAGGGTGGAGAACCACTCCCCCCTTGAGGGGCTTGTCACCCCCTGCCGAAGTGAAAGAAATCACTCCCCCCTTGAGGGTCGGTCTTTCCTCCTCGGGAAGACCGACGAAGAGCTGAGGGCGTAAGCCCGAAAGCGATTCGGTGGGGGGGATAATTCGGATGGCGATAAAACGCATTTTACCCCCCACCGAGTCAGCCTTCGCACAAAACGCTCGGCTTCCTCGTCTTGCTTTCCCCTCGGGAAGCCAGACCCTCAAGGGGGGAGTGAACTTCAAAAGCGTGCGCACGATGGTTCTGCAGCAGGACAAGCCAAAAGGGTTGTCCTGCCCTCCGTGGTTGTCCATCGTCAGGACAGGCACAGGGGCTTCGGACAGGCACGGAGGCCTGTCCCTACGGTGAAGAATTCGATGATCGGGAAGGGGGTTATCGATGGCCCTCCTCAGGGAAACTCTCTCAACAACCCCCCGGAAGCGGGAAATGCCGCCGGGTGAAATCGCGGGCCTCCTCCCCGGTGGAGATGCGCCCCTCGAGTTGCTCGTCTTCGAGTGCTGTGAGGATTTCGCCGAGTTTCGGGCCCGCCGGGTAGCCCATCGCCATGAGGTCGCGGCCGTCGAGCAGGCGCGGCGGTCGCAGGGCCTCCTCGTGGATTTCCCCGAGTTTCCGCGTGCAGAATTCGTGGGTCCTCAGGTTCCCGTGGCTGGCGAGGCAGTCGACGCGGTGGAGTTCGAGCAGTTCCCCGAAATACGGCTCGCGCAGGAAGCGCTTGAGGCGGGCCTCGCGCATCTTCTCCACGTGCATGAAGCGCATGTGGTTGGCGACCAGGTCGCGGATTCTCGCCGCGCGCGCCTTCGGCATGCGGAGCCTCGCGCAGACCTCCGCGCTCATCCTCGCGCCGGCCTTGTCGTGCCCGTTGAAGCGGATCCTGTCGGTTTCGGTGTATGTAGGCGGCTTTCCGACGTCGTGGAGGAGTATGCCCCAGGCGAGCGTCGGCGAGGCGGAGCGTTTCTTGATGCGGAGCATGGCGAGCACGTGCGTCCACACGTCGCCCTCGGGGTGGAATTCCGGCGGCTGCGCCACCCCGCGCATGGCGGCGACTTCGGGCAGGACGTGTCCCAGGAGGCCCGAGGAATCCAGCGCGGCGAAGGCGATATCGGAATTCGCCTGGGTCAGGATGATCGTCAGTTCGTCGCGGATTCTCTCGGGGCTGATTTTCCCGATGAGCCCCGCACCCGCTTCGATGGCGGCGGCGGTCGCCGGCTCGATCGCGAAGCCGAACCTCGCCGAGAAGCGGATCGCCCGCATCATGCGCAGGTGGTCTTCGCGGAACCTCGAGTCCGGCTCGCCGATGGCCCGGATGATTCCCTCGTCCAGGTCGCGCCGGCCGCCCACGTAGTCGAGGAGTTGATTTTTCGATACGTCGTAGAACATCCCGTTGATGGTGAAATCGCGCCGGTTCGCGTCGCCTTTCTCGTCGGAGGGGCGAACCGAGTCGGGGTGCCTCCCGTCGCCGTAGGGGCCGTCTTCACGGAACCGGGCCACCTCGAACTCCTGGCCGTCCACCCGCACGAGCACCACGCCGAACTGCGCTCCCACAGCGACGGTTTTCGGGAAAAGGCCCTGAACGGCTTCGGGCGCCGCATCGGTGGCGATGTCCCAGTCCTTCGGGGGGGAGCCGAGCAGGGCGTCGCGCACGCATCCGCCCGCCAGGAGCGCCCGGTGGCCCGAGGCCTCAAGTGCCCGGATGATCCGAATCGCCGCATCGGGAGGTTTTATGTTCAGCATGGCCGGCTCGCTATGGTTGAAATACCCGTACCCCGATACTACGATATGCCCAATCACGGGCGCGGGCAAACCGTCGTTCGCGCAGAGGCCCGCCCGTTTCAGGGCCGGCCGCCCGCGCGTTGATTCCCGGAGGAGCAATGGCGTCTTCTTTCGCGAGAATACTCATTTTTATCGTCGTTATCACGGCTTCGGCGAACCTCGCTCATGGCGCGTCTTTGGACGTGAAATCGATTGACGCAGGGCTCGAACGGGTCGCCGCGGGCGATTATTCAGCCGCTTCGGACACGTTCGACAGGGTGATAGCGTCCGCGCCCGGGCGTCCCGAGGGATATTTCTTCAAGGCGTCCGTTTTCCACATCCTGAAAGGGCATATCCGGCGAGAGAAATACCAGGAAACCTGGCGGAAAAACGCCGAGAAGGCGATGGCCCTCTCCGAGGCGTTGCTTGAGAAAAACCCCGAAGACACGAGGGCGCTCCTCCTCGCCGGCCTGACGGAGGGCATGCGCATCGTCGATGCGCTCGACAGCAGCAGCTATCTCACGGCGTTCCTGCGGGCGGGCGCGATGCAGAACCATCTGGAAAAAGCGCTCGAACTCGACCCGAAACTTCACGACGCCTACTACGGGCTGGGGATTTACCACATCAGGGGCAGCACGGAGAGCTGGGTGAGGATGTTCCGCTTTTTCGTCGGCGATACGAGCGCGAAGGGCAGAAAGTATCTGCGCCGCGCGGTCGATGGAGGCGGCTGGATATCCATTACGGCGCGGCTGGACCTCATCTGGGCGCTCTACCGGGCGAAGAAATTCAAGGAGGCGAGAGGGGACGCCGGGTACCTTCGCGCGCGCTATCCCGAAAACGCCCTGTACGACGTTGCATACGCGGAGAGTTTTTTCATCGCGGAGGATTACCCGCGCGCGCGGGCGGAATATGTGAAACTGCTGTCCCGGTTGAAAGGGGCGGAAGACGGGATTTCGGGCCTCTACCGCGAATTTTCAAGATGGCGGGTGATTCGCTGCGATTACGCTTCAGGCAAACACCAGGACGTGGCGGAGGAAACCAGGGAGCTGCTCACCGAAAAACACATGTATTCCTCCCTGATGGAGCAGATTCGCCTGGAACTGGAATCCGCAGCCGGTATGTTGAAAGAGAAATGATTCCGCGATGATTCACGAAAACCCGAAGAACGGGAAGCAGCGATGAACCATATGGCGATACGGCATGGTCTGGCGGCTTGCATGGCTATCGTGGCGATTCTCCTGCACTCCGGTTCCGCGTGGCCCGCTCCCGTCAGCGTGGACCTGGAACTCGTCCTGGCGGTCGACGTTTCCGGGAGCGTGGATAGGGAGGAGGGGAGACTCCAGCGGATGGGATACGTGAACGCCTTTCGCTCGCCGTCTGTCTTGCGCGCCATCCAATCGGGAAGACACAAGAGCATTGCGGTCACCTACATGGAGTGGGCGGGCTTCGATTTTCAGAGGATCGTCGTGGGCTGGAAGCGTATCCACGACAGGGCGAGCGCCGAGGCGTTCGCCTACCTGCTCTCCCAGGCGCCGGTGGGGGTGGGGCCCTACACGTCTATCAGCGGCGCGATTGAGTTCGCGCTTCCGCTGTTCGAGAACAACGGGTTCACGAGCGAGCGCCGCACCATCGACATTTCCGGCGACGGGCCGAACAACAGCGGGGACTACGTGACGAATGCGCGCGACAGGGCCGTACGGGCCGGCGTGACGATAAACGGGCTTCCCATCGTGAACAACCGGCCGAGTCCCTGGGGAAGGATGCCGATGCCGGACCTGGATCTGTATTACAGGAAATGCGTCATCGGGGGGAGGCGCTCTTTCCTGGTGGTCGCGAATGACTTCAAGTCTTTCGGTCGCGCCATCCGCAGGAAACTGATTCTGGAGATTGTCGGCCTGCCGGGGAGGGAGAGGCGGCAACTGGTCCAGGACCCGCGGAACACGAAAGAAAGCCCGGTTCTGGTGTCTAGGGCGGCCCCGCCGTGTGACGCCGGCGAGAAGCGCCGCAGAAGCTGGACGGATGAGTATTAAATTTTCACGTATGCCTGATAAAGTATGAGGCGGATTCTATTTATCGTTCGATAATTTTCGGACTGTTTCTCTAAACCGAGGAGTGAAAATTCCGATGAAAGCGGTGCGCGTACATGAATTCAACATGGATGTTCCGATGCGGGTGGACGAGGTGGAAGACGCAAAGCCTGCGCCCGGCGAGGTGCTGATCAAAGCCGGCGCAGTCGGCGTGAACCCGGTGGACCTGGCGATACGGGCCGCCAAGCACCCTTACGCCAAGCTGGTGACGCCCCCTTATGTTCCAGGCGCCGAGGCGGCGGGAGATATCATCGCCCTGGGCGAGGGCGTGGAGGGCTGGCGGATCGGGCAGCGGGTATATGGCCGCGCCATGGGGGGAAGCTACGCCGAGAACGTGCGGCTCGTCGCCGACGCCACGGCGGAACTGCCCGAGGCTTACTCTTATGAAGAAGGAGCGTGCATCACGGTCGCGTTCTACACGGCCTGGAACGCGCTCGTCATCAAGGCGCAGGCAGGCCCCGGCGAGACGGTGCTGGTGCAGGGCGGCGCCGGCGGCGTCGGGATGGCGGCGATTCAACTCGCCAAGCGGCTGGGCTGCCGCGTTTTCGCGACGGTGAGTTCGGACGCGAAGGCGGAATTCTGCAAGGAGATGGGCGCGGACGAGACGATCAACTACCGCGAGGAGGATTTCGCCGAGCGCTGCATGGAGCTCACAGGAGGGCGCGGCGTCGACGTCGTCGTCGAGCTTTGCGCCTGTGATAATTTCGACAAGGACTTGGACGCCATCCGCGTGGACGGGAAAATCATCGTCATCGGCACGGGTACGGGGAAAGGTCCGGGCGCGGAATTCCGGGTTCCGGCGGTCATGACGAAAGACGCCGTGGTGCTGGGGCTGGCCGTGGTGAACCTGTTTCCGAAAATGCCGGAGCTGGTGCGCCGCTTCACGCCCCTGCTGCGCGAGGGCGCGTTCCGGGTCAACGTCGACAAGGCGTCGAGTTTCGAGGATGCGAACGAAGCGCATGATTACGTGCTGGATGGTCAGTTTCTGGGCAAGGTCGTCCTGGTCCCGTAGCTTCGGGACGGGGCGCAAAAGGAGAATGCAATGAAAGCGGTACGAGTAACGCGGTTCGGGCTCGAGCATCCCATGGAATTGGAAGAGGTGGCGGAGCCCGAACCCGGGCCGGGTGAGATGCTGGTGCGGATAGCGGCGGCGGGCGTGAATCCCCTGGAAGTCGCCATACGATCGGGGAATCATCCGCGCGCGGGGGCGATGACGCTGCCCTATACCTGCGGCACGGACGTCGCGGGTGAAGTGGAGTCGGTGGGCGAGGGCGTCGAGACGTTCGCGCCGGGCGATCGGGTGTGGGGCCGCGCCTCCACCGGGGCGTATGCCGAAAAAGGGCTGCTGCCCGCAGACTCGACGGGAAAGCTTCCGGATTCGATGTCTTCTGCGGAAGGCGCCGCGCTGCCCATCCCGCTGCTCACGGCCTGGAACGCCCTGGTCGTGAAGGGAGAGGCGGCGCCGGGCGATTGCGTGCTCGTGCAGGGGGGAGCCGGCGGCGTGGGCTATCTGGCGATCCAGCTCGCCCGCACGCTAGGCTGCCGGGTGTTCACGACGGTCAGTTCCGGGGAAAAGGCGGATTTCTGCCTTGCGGCGGGCGCCGAGGCGGCCATCAACTACCGTGAAGAAGACGTGCCCGAGCGCGTAATGGAGCTCACTTCCGGCAGGGGCGTCGACGTCGTCGTTGAGAATATAGGTTGTGACAATCTGCCTGCGGACCTCAAACTCAACGCCGTCAACGGCCGGATCGTCATCGTCGGAACGGGGACGGGCAAGGGCCCGGATGTGACGATTCCCCTGCCTGCGGCCATGGGCCGGGACGCGCGGATTCTGGCGCTCTCCTCGGGCAATCTGAATCCTCTCGTCCCGGGCATATTGAGGCGTCTGCCTCCCTTGCTGGAAAGCGGCGCCATCAGGCCTCATATCGGGCGGGTACTGCCCCTGGAGCAGGCGAACGAATCGCACGAGGTTCTCCTGAGCGGCAAGTTTTTGGGCAAGATAAATCTGTTTCCATGAGGAAAATGACCGCATTTTATGGAGGTGGATGAGAGATGCTCCGGCTGGGTGATCATGAAATCGACCTGTGTCTGTTCGACGCCTACGGCACGCTGTTCGACGTGACCGCTGCGGCGGCGGAAAAGCAATCCGAACTCGGCGATAATTGGCAGGCCCTCTCCTCGCTCTGGCGGACCAAGCAGATTGAGTACACGTGGCTGAGAAGCCTGATGGGCAACCACGCGGATTTCTGGCAGGTAACGGGCGATGCGCTCGATTTCGCCATGGATACGCTGGGGATGGAGAACCCGGACCTTCGCGAAGAACTGATGATGCTCTACAAGCAGCTTAGCGCGTATCCCGAGGTGAAGGGCGTGCTCAAAAAGTTGCGGGAAGACGGGGTGCGGGCCGCGATTCTCTCCAACGGCTCTCCCGAAATGCTCGGCAGCGCGGTGAAAAACGCACGCATCGAGGAATATCTCGAAGACGTTCTATCCGTGGAGAGCGTCGGGATATTCAAGGTGCACGCATCGGTCTATCAACTGGCGGTGGACCGGCTCGGTGTTCCCGCCGACAGGATTTGCTTTTTCTCATCGAACGGCTGGGACATCGCGGGGGCCTCTCATTTCGGGTATCGCGTCGTCTGGGTCAATCGCTTCGGACAGAAGAAAGAGCGCGTCCCGCATGAAATCGACGCGGAAATCACCTCGCTCGACGAACTGAACAAGATATTGATTCAGAAGTGATGCCCTATGACACGTTCAGGGCCTTTCTGAGAGTCCGGATTCTCTTCGCATGGTCCGAATGGTTCACCGGCGGAAGTTTCTCCCTGTTCGTCACCGGCAAAACGATGAAATGTGGACCCGCCTCGGTGAGAATCCGGGGCAGGGCGTCCTGAAACGCTTCCAGGGAATCAATTCGTTCCACCTTGCCTTTTGCCGTCGCGCCTCCGCCCTCGAAGCCCGAGGCGCGCGCCAGTTCGACGAAATCGGCCCGCGGGGGGAGTTCCTGCCCGCCCACCATCTCGTAGCTCCTGTTCTCGAGCAGGAATACGACAAGGTTTTCGGGCGCATACCTGGCCAGCGTCACCAGCGAGCCCAGGCTCATCAGTATCCCTCCGTCGCCCTTCCAGACAATGGTTTTTCGCTCGGGCCGGGCGATGGCGAGTCCTAAGCCGAAATCGGCGGCGTGCCCCATGCCGAAGGCCAGGAAATCGAAATCGAGGTCGCTTTTAGAGACCAGCGGCCACTGGAGAGTAGCCGTCATGGTCATCACCACGATCTCGTTCGTTCTTCGCTCCGCCACTGTCCGGAACAGTTCCATGCGATCTATCAAGGTGATCCGCCTTTCAAGGTTTGAACCCGTAGCCGGTGATCACGGCCGCCGGATAAGAAGTTTCCGCCGCCGTCTGGTCCATCAGTTCGAGCGTTCCCAGGTCATCGTCCGACTTGAGGCGCCAGGTCGGGATTCTCCACGCCTGAAGCAGCGGCTCCGTGAAGGTATAGGCCGAATCGATCGGCAGCTTTCCGGCCGTCGCCCCGCCGTATCCCCGCCAGCCGACCATCATGCGCAGGGGCACTTTGGGGCCGACCCCGCAGCCCCTTAAAGAGTCTCCCGCCTCCATCAGGCCCGTGTTCTGGATCACGAGCAGCGGCTTGAGGCCGCCCGTCCAGAGCCCGGCCGCGATGGCGACGGATTCTCCCTCCCGGCAGGGGGTGATCAGGTCGATTTCCGGGTCGTTTTCCAGGGCTTCGTATAGAAGACGGCTCTCGCTGTCCGGGATCATGAGAGCGTGCGTGAAGCCGAGTTCGTGAAGTTTCCGGACCGTTTTGCCTGCGCTTGCGCCATTCTCGCCCAAAAGATATTCCTCTTGCTGAGAGCCACTTGCTTTCTCGTGTCGAGGGGTCATCTTCCGCGCCGCATAACGCCCAAGTCAAGAGTTCCCGGCGAAATAATCTCTCGAATCGAAGACGGCGGGAATATGATAACCTGCCCGAAGTGATATGTCCGGATGTGTTCGGACGTGATGCGTTTTCCGCACATGACGCGCCGAGAAAAAAGGGAGCCGCGTTGAAACGACGACCCGTAATCGCGATGACCATGGGAGACCCTGCGGGGGTGGGGCCCGAGGTATGTCTCAAAGCCGCTCTTGAGACGAGGGTTCGGAAAAAATGCCTCCCCCTCATCGTGGGCGATATGGCCGTGCTCAGGAAACACGCCCGGCGGATGGAGATTCCTGCGCGTCTGGAACGGGTAGCTGATGAGGCGAAGCCGGCAAAATACCAGGACTCGGCGCGTACGCCCGTGGTCGATCTGAAAAACGTCGCTCCCGAACACCGCGTTTACGGAAAAGTCCTTCCCGAATTAGGCGCGGCGGCGGGCCAGTACATTGAGCGATCTGTCTCGATGGCGCGCTCGGGCCTCGTGGACGCTGTTGCGACCGCGCCGATCAACAAGGAATCCTTGCAAGCCGGGGGATACGACTACCCTGGCCATACCGAGATGCTCGCCGACCTGTGCGGCGGAGGGCGGCCCGTCATGATGCTCGCGCACCGCAAGATACGAATCGCGCACCTATCCACCCATTGTTCGCTGAGGGTGGCGCTCAGGCGCGTCAGGAGAAAGCGAATCGTCTACGTGGCGCGCGTTCTGGACGACGCCCTGCGCCGGCTCGATCGCAAAACGCCCAGAATCGGCGTTGCGGGCCTCAACCCACACGCGGGCGAGGGCGGCTTGTTCGGCAGGGAAGAGGTGGAGGAAATCGCGCCCGCGGTCGCGGATTTGAGAGAGATGGGCGTCGACGCGCACGGCCCCGAGCCGCCGGACACGATTTTCGGCAAACTGCGCGGGGGCTACTACAGCGGCGTCGTGGCCATGTATCACGATCAGGGCCATATTCCGGGCAAGCTGATGTGTTTCCGCTTCGACTCCGAAGGGCAGGCGAGCGTTCGCGGCGTGAACGTCACGCTGGGCCTGCCCATCGTCAGAACCTCGGTCGAGCACGGGACGGGATTCCCCATCGCCGGGCAGGGTATTGCCGACCCCTCCAGCATGGCCGATGCGCTCATCCTCGCGGCGAGGATGGTTGTAAACGACGGAGGGTAAGTGAAACTCTGGAGTAACGCTGGCAACACAGGTCTCATATTTAGTCGTAGGGGCGGACCTCTGTGTCCGCCTAAACTCCTGCGTTTTTGTTACTTTGTGCGTTTTTTCCCACGTAAAGAAGTCACGGTAAGTTCGAAATGGTTTTTCTTGCTCCATAAACCATTTCCTACTGCTTGAATTCGGGGCTTGAACACTTCACCCCGAGCTACGGGCCAAATGACGAAAAATGCTCGAGAAGTGCCTCTTCGATAGCGAAAAGCCGACACATGATGATTGTTATCTAATTTGCGAGCAATATATTTTGCAAGGTCTTCAATTTGCCTGTCGTGTGACGATTTGTCGGTGAGAGTATTTTTTCTCCTGTCAGGGTGATGGTAGAAAATTACTGCGTTTCCTTGAGAAACAAAGCTCAGCACCTCCGCGAGATACGCATGTTTTCCACTGACAGACTGTTGGTCGCATTTCAGACTCAGGCCATTATCTGGGTCTAGGAATACTAAGTCGCATTTCTTCAAATTTTCCAATGTTTCTCGGTGCCATTTTTTGCGAGCAACAGGGTCTCCACTAGGACATGTCTTGCCCCAAAAACGGGTTTTGGAGCCGAGTGTCTTGCTATTCTCAATTCTTGATATCTTCCTGTTGCCCTTCGCGGTCTTTGTGCAGGGGTCATATCTTACGATCTTAGCTAGGCAGTCATACAGTTCCGGATCACAACTCCGAAAGTTAGCTTGCTTGGAGGTCCCAAGATAATTAATTTTGCTCCCATCGTTGTTTTGTTCGTCGGGATGGCGGTACCAGACAACGCCGAGACTCAAGGTTTCTGATCCGCCTGTCTTCGTGATGCTGGGTTGTGTGATTGCGCGAAGCAAACCATATTTGCCGAAATCTCCTACATCACCCACGTACTGATCTTGCATTTTATATCCCTTATCTTTCCCTGGAACTCAAACGTATTCTTCGCAAAACTCTCATGCGAACAGTGGATGATTTCATAAGATTTCCTTGCGCAAATCTCCTTACGGTTCGACAAATCCGTCGAATGCAATCATGCAACAAATTTGTTGTCAACTTATTTGTTGTCAACGAAATAGTTTTTACGGCTTGCGTCATATTTGCTTGATTTCATTATTTTTGCTTGTGACTTTTTGATGCCCTAACCCGTAGGGACAGGTCGCGCTACAAAAGCGCCTCTCAAGATCGGCATATCGTCAGCAGGTGCACGGCTTCGGCGCCCGCTTTTTTGAGTTCTCGGGCGCAGGCCGAGGCGGTCGAGCCGGTCGTGACGACGTCGTCTACCAGAATGCAGGTGGCCGCCTCGATTTCCGGACTCGCCTTGTTTGCGCGAACCCGGAAGACGCCCCGCATGTTGCGGCGCCGCTCCCTTGCGGAGAGGCCCGTCTGCGAGCGGGTCGCCTTCGCGCGCTCGAGGAGGTCCATGTGGGGGACGCCCAGACGTTCCGCCGTCATGAGGGCGAGCAGCATCGCCTGATCGAAGCCTCTCGTCCTCCAGCGGGCGGGGTCGATGGGCACGTGAGTCACCAATACGTTTCGGGCGTTTTCTCCGGTACCAAATTCCTCTGCCGCGAGTTTTGCGAGATGGGGTGCGAACTCGCGCGCGAGCTTCGTGAAGCCCTGGAACTTGAAGAGGTGGACCGCTTCGCGCAGCGAGTCCTCATACGCGCCGACGGCGCGGGCCATGTCGTAGTGATGCCCGCTTTCCAGACAATCCGCGCAGACGTGGGCCGGGGAATGGGTGAGGGTGGTCAGGGAGTGGAAAGGATTGCCGCACCTGGGACACCAGGGGGGTTCAAAGCGCTCGAAGGCTTCCGTGCAGGGGGCGCATATCGCATGGGGAGCGCCGATCTCCATCGAAGCCGAACACAAGAGGCACTTCGGGGGGATGAGGAAGTCCGTCGCTGCGCCGATGAGCCTGCGGAGATAACCCATGACTCTTGCGATATGCTCGCTTCGGGTCCCGGGTAATAAGGAGTGCGGCCCCCTCGTATGGGCCGATTGCGGCGTGGAACTTTAAGATTTTCTTCTGAGTTGCACCCGTTTGCTGCCCGTGCCCTCACTCTGCGCCTCGCCCTGACGGCGATGCCTGATGAGTTCGGCGACGATGGCGACGCCTATCTCGCCCGGCGTATCGGCGCCGATGTCGAGACCTATGGGCGCGTGGACGCGCTCGATGAGCTCGCCTCTGTCGTAGCCCTTGTCCTGGAGGTGGCGATAGGTGAGCAGCACCTTGCTCTTGGAGCCGATCATCCCGATATAGCGCGCGGGCGTCTCCATCGCCCATTCGAGGACGACCTCGTCGTTCGAATGGCCCCGCGTGATGATGGCCAGGTAGTCGGACTCGTCAACCGGGATTTTCTCGAAAATATCGGGGAATTCGCCGACGAAGAACGACTCCGCCATCGGGAAGCGCTCCTTGTTGGCGAACGAGGGCCTGTCCTCGACGATCGAGACCCTGAAGCCAGCGAGATAGGCCGCCTGCGCGACGCAGAACGACACGTGCCCGCCGCCGAAGATATAGACGAGGGGCTGGCCGGATATGGGTTCGACGAAAATTTCCGTAGCTTCTTCGAGCGTGGATCTTTTCCCGCCTGCCCGTGCGGCGTCCGTGTTGAACTGCAGGAGCGTGGGGCTGCCGTTGCGGATGATTTGGGTGCTCTCCGCCCATATCTCCGTTGAATAGTTGGGAATCTCGCCCAAGGCGCTGCCGTCGCGCCTGAACAGCATTTTTCTTGCTTCCGGCGCCGGGACGTCGAGATCGCCCGGCTGAACGATGGTCGCCAGCGCCGCGCTGCCGCCATGGTTCCTGATGCGGTTGATCTCATCGAGCAAATCCGCCTGAAACGCCTGGAACGGCTCCACGAGTATCTCCACCACGCCGCCGCAGATGTGGCCGCTGTCTTCGGCTTCCTGCTGGGTGAGGTCGAAGCGGAGCTTTTCGGGTTCGCCCGTTTCCAGGACGCTCATCGCGGTTTCCCACACCTCGGCCTCGAGACAACCGCCGCCGACGGTACCTTCCGTGCTGCCGTCCTCACGCACGAGCATCTTCGCATCGCCGCTCATGGGCGCGGACCCCTTGCGGGCCACGACGGTGGCGAGCGCGCCGCTCTGGCCGTCTCCCTTGAGCTTCGCCATTTCCCTGAAAACGTCCTTGCTCATTGCTTGCTCCGCCTACGTGAAGTGATGATCGCTACGTATCCGATGCGATCCGCATGAATACTTCACATTCGTTGTTCATACAAGATGTGAAGAGGATGCCGTCCGCCGGACCATGAGGCTTTCCGGCCAACTCCCATATAGTATAGGCCGTTTTTTCGAGTTTTTCCAGCGAGGTTTCCAGATCGGCCTTGTTCAAGATAATCCATTTGCGCGCGCCGGCCTCCGCCTTGTGAAAAAGACCATCAGGATGCGCGCACAATCTCCCGACGGCTTGGGCCGTTATCTCCTCACCGGACCCCAGGCCGCAGATTCGAGCGAGCGCCTCGGGGCGAAAAACGTGCGACTCCCTCAATGGCGCGCCCAGCGCGTCGAGTCCCACGACGCCCAATACGGCGTCGAGGCCTTCGGGCAATACGGGTTCATCAGGCCCCGGCGCCTTGATGGGCAGTCTCCTCGCGCCGTCCGCCTCGATGAGCGTGAGGGCGTCGGCGAGCTTCAGGCGTTCGATTTCTGAGGGCGCAAATCCACTCAGCTTCATGCGCCGCTCGCTCTCCCGGCCCGGAACCGGCGCTTTTCCCTCGCGGCTGCGGGCGAACCACGAGACGCCGCACGCGCCCGTGTAGGGGCGGAGGTTTTTGGAGAGCGTATCGATGTCGCCCAGGGCGAGCCCGAGCCCTTCCTCGGGGAGCGGCGCGAAAATCTTCGTCGTCGTCGTGAGAATCGCCGGTTTTCCGCTTTGCGCATGAAACTGCCTGGCGATGGCCGTCAGCAGGCTCGTCTTTCCGCCTCCGCCGACCGCCGCGACGCTCTGGCCCGGCGCGACCCCGAGGGAGCGAACGACGTCGTCTTCCGCTACCAATTGCGGCTCTCCAGGCCGCCGAGCAATTCGCGCCTCAGGATGTTCACGAGTTCGGTGGAAAGCTGGGAGAGGTCCTGCACCACGATGTGGTTGGGGTAGATCTGCTCCACGAAGGGGTCCACCACGCCGACGCCGATGACGCGCACCCCGAGCTTCTGGAGCCGGTTCACCGTGTTCACGAGGTGGGTCGCGTCCCCGTTGGGCTGGCCGTCGGAGGTGATGATGATGATTTTCTCCTCCTCGGGCCGCTGGATGAGCCTGCGGTAGGCGAAGAGCAGGTGTTCCTCGTCCCAGTTGTTGAAGCGCGGGTAGATGTTGACGAGCCTGTTCTTGACCTGGGCGAAATGATCCTCGAAACCCTTGTAGATGCGGTGCTGGAGCGGCGAGTGCCGGATGTGCCGGAACTTGAACGCGGGGATGTGGCCGAGGGCCGCCGCCATGGCGGCTTCCGAACTCTCGGTGGAATAGCCGATGACCTCGAAGGGCACGTCGAGGCGGTCGAGCGCCTCGGCGAAGAATATGGTCGCTTCCCTGGCGGCCATGTACTTCGACTCGCGGTTCATGCTGCCGCTCTCGTCCACGAGCAGCGTGAAGCACACGTCGAGCTTCTCGGGCTCTTCTTTCCGGTGGAAGAGATGGAATTTCCCCAGCCGCTGCTTCCACAGCTTCGGGAGGTTCAGCTTGCCCGAACGGTGCGAGCCGCTGAACCGGGTATAGGTTCTCTCCTGGATGATCTGCATGAGCTTCCACACCAGCACCTTGATGTGGCTGCCCGCGTTGTCGATGACCGCCGCGTATTCCTCGGCCTTGCCCTCGGGCGGCAACACGATGGTGCGCTCATCAGGGTGCTCGGCGGTGGGGTGGATTTCCTTCTTGTTCCCTTCGAGTTCGAACCAGGGCGCGGCCCAGTGCCCGAGCGCCGCGAGTTCCTCGGGGCTGAGTTCGACCTGCTCGCCCACGTCTTCCTCGTCGATTTCCTCCGCCGCCTCGGGGTGGAGCATCTCGAGCGCTTCGTCATCGTCGCCCTCCAGGTTCTGGCTCTCGATCTTCTGCAGAATTTCCTCGGGAATTTCCGATAAATCCTGATCGTCGCTCATCCGGGAGAGTTGATCTTCGGTGAGATACCGCTGGATGGCGTCATAAATCTCGTTGGCGCAATCGAAGGCGGTTTTGGGGTCATCGGCGGCGCAGGCGCGGTCTACCAGCGGGATGAGCCTGTGAAAAATCTGAACGACGGCGGTATCGAACCAGGCCGCGGGCAAATCCCCGGGCCGGGAGGAGGGGACGCCGGGCGTCTGCCCGATCCCGGCGAGGTAGATTCCCCACTGGATCTGGAGAAACAGGGGGAGTTGCCCGCTCATCTGGTTGCGCTGGGCCGCCTCGATGGCCGGGAGGATGAAGGCGCGGAAATTCTTCTTGGTGCCGGGCAGCGATTCCGCGAGGCGGTTTTCGCACCGCGCGTCCTCGAGCGTGTGCCAGATGTGAAACAAGCCCGGCCTCTCGCGGTTCGCGAGCGCGGCGCGGCCCGCCCAGGGGAACGTGCCGTGGATTTTGTGGGCCACCTCGATGAGCGTCATGCCCTTCTGGAATCTCAAGACGTGCTCGTCGTTGAGTCCGCCGCCCAGGCGCGCCAGGGTCTGTTCGGGGTCCTCGACGTGAATGGCGTCTTCGCCGTTCTTCGCCTTGGGGCCGAAGTTCAGGGCGAGGTCGTAATCGTGCGCGGTCACCTGCGCGAGCGCTTCGAGACGGGCGCGTCGGCGTTCCATGCCTCATCTCCCGGCTAGAAGTGGTTGTCTACGATGTCCTCGAGCACTTTGGCGTCGAAAGAGTTGACCTTGCTGAAAATGGTCGAGACGGCGGCTTCCATGGGGTCGAACTGCGCCGCCATGCGCGCCCAGTCGATGAGGCGCCGGGTGCTGAACGTGCAGAACACCTTTTCGTTCTGCATGGCCTCGCGCACGTCGTGGCCCACGCGCACCATGCGCTTGACGAGTTCCTCATCGTGGTTCCCGCTCTGCTGCATGATGACCTCGACTTCCGCCTCGAAAGGCAGGTAGTTCATCTTCACGGTGACCGGGAAGCGGTCCAGAAGCGCCTCGTTCAGGGGCTTGGTGCCGCCGTATCTGCGGTCCTCGTGCGGGTTCATGCTGGCGAAGAGCCGGAAGTTCGGGTGGGGCTTGACGATGCGTCCGTCGTATTCGGACAAGACGATCATGCGGTCGTCGTCGAGCAGGCTGTGCAGGCAAAAGGCGATTTCCGGCAGGCACGCGTTGATCTCGTCGATGAGCAGCCAGTCGCCCGATTCCATGGCGTCGACCAGGATGCCGTTCACCCAGTAGGTGCCCTGTTCGTTGATCATCAGCTTGCCCACGAACTCATCGACCGTGGTCATGCCGTTCAGGTTCACGCGCCGGAAGCCGTTGTTGGTCATGTGGGCGAGGTGGCGCACCGAGAGGGTCTTGCCGACGCCGGTCTCCCCCACGAGGAGGACGGGCAGGTTGCTGCTCACCGCCCACGCGATTCGCTCGAGCGCGTCGCCCGCCGCCAGATAGAACTGCGCCGGGGGGACGAAGGAGTTGCCGTTGGTCTCGTTGATGGGGATTTCGCTGCGCCCGATGCGGTAGGCGCCGTTTTCCACGGTTTCACTCAATATTTCGGTAGTCAATTCGCATACTCCATGGCTGAAACGCCGAACAGGAACATCATGATGGCCTCGAGCGCGCCGCCGCCGATGGCGCGCGATTTATCCGATATCGTGTGGCAATGGGCGGGCTCGGCCCTCGGGTCGACGTCGCCCACCTTGAAGCCCGCGCTCACCTCGATGCCGTCTCTCAGGAGCCCGCGCAAAACGCCGTCGATGGCGGAGGTCACTTCGGCGTCGTCCACGCGGGCGACGGCCTCTCCGGCGCGCACCGCGTCGCCGATTTTGGCGATGGAGGTGAATACGCCGGCTTTGGGCGCCCGCAGCAGCCGCTCGGTGGTGTAGCCGCCGATCGGGCCCGGAACGCCGGTGTTCGGCTTCGCGGCGCCCTCCAGGATCACACGTCCCAGGTCGTGTCCCCGGGAGGTCTCGACCACGGCGTGGCAATCGACGCCCGCCGTGAATCCCGGCCCCAGGCCGATAACGACCTCCGCGTCGTCGATGCGCGTGCCGAGGTTTCGCTTCGCGAGAATCGCATCGACCACGACGGCGGGCCGAAGATGAGCGACCACCTCGGCGCGCGGATCCACCATCACCGGAACCGAACCGGCATCAAGAATGGCGCGCGCGTTCTCTGCTTTTTCCGCGGGCGTCTCGCCGGCCGCGCGGGCGGAGGTCACGCCCTCCACTCTCCACCCATCCGCATACAGACACTCGGCGAAGGAGACGGTGCGCCTCACCATGGTGGGGTTTTCGATTTCGGTGATCACGACCGGAAAACCCGCGCGGTGCAGACGATGCGCCACGCCGGTGGCGAGGTCGCCGCCTCCCTTGACGAGCACGAGCGTTTCGGCGATGGACCTGCGGCTGCTCATGCTTCTAGTCTTCCACGAAGGCGATCGCGTCTATCTCGATGAGCCATTCGGGTTTCGCCAGGCCGCTCACGACCAGGAGCGTACTCGCCGGGTACGGCTCGCTGAAATATGTCTGCCGCACCTCCATGCACCCCGGGACATTCGCAGGGTCGGTGATATAGACGGTCAGGCGGATGATGTCCGCCATCCCGGCGCCCGTCGCCTCCAGCGCGAACTTGATGTTCTCGTACACCTGCCGGGTCTGGCCCCTGATGTCGTCGCCTCCGACGGTGTTGCCGTCCACGTCGACCGCCACCTGTCCCGCCAGCATGATGAGATGTCCGTTCGATACCTTCCAGCCCGTCGAATACGCGGCGACCGGCTTTACCTTATCGGAGTTGATTTGTTGTTTCGCCATGGGTTCTCCCCCTCGCATCTCATCAAAAGAAAGGTCATCTTCCCCAGAGAAGGGAATCTAACACGGGGCCGATCCCGAGGCAACGCGAACGGGGTTTTGAAAAACCCCTCGTCAGTCGGTGTTGCGGTTGTAGGGACAACCCTTTGGGGTTGTCCCGCCCTCCGTGGTTGTCCTTTTTGCAGGATGGTTCGAATCAGGACAGGCATGGAGGCCTGTCCCTACGGGGCGGCGCCTCCTCGGTCGGTTCGATTGCCCCCTCATTTGTTGAAAGGCCCCCCCCTACCCCCCCTTTTCAGGGGTCAAAACCGACCGAAGAGGGAGGTTTTGCAAGACGATGTGTTTCTCGTCAATGGCTTATGCAAACGCTCGTTCATCACTCGCGTTTGACCCCTGACAAGGGGCTGTTGAAAAAGCCGGATAAAGTAGGATTGGCGGTTGTAGGGACAACCCTCCGTGGTTGTCCTTCGTCAGGACAGGCACTGAGGCCTGTCCCTACAAAACCTGCGATCTCCGTTCATCAGGACTTTTTCAACAACCCTGACAAGGGGGGGTAGGGGGGGGTGCCTTTGTCCCCTGACAAGAAGGACTTTTTCAACAGCCCCTTGTCAGAGGGGTTTTTCCATCCACCTCCCCCCTCGTCGAGGTCCATTGCCTTTATCCCTTTGAAAAGGGGGGACAGGGGGTGGTTTTCAACAGCGCCGACAGGGTGCGATTTTTCGTGAAATGGGCTTTTTCGTGTGCTAATCTGGGGCGATATTTGTTCGATTTTATGATCGGATCCGCCAAACCGGGATGTGACATGCGAGGGAATTTGCGCTTCACCAGGCAAATGGAGAGAGGACCCATGGGAAAACTGCCGAAGTTCGATATGGACGAGGTTTTGATGAAAGCGATGAACCAATTCTGGCGTTACGGCTATTCGGCAACGTCGATTCGAGATCTCGAGAACGCCACAGGCCTTTTCAGAGGGAGCTTGTACCACGCGTTTGGAGATAAGCGCGAGATGTTCTTGCGGGCGCTTCGCCGCTACGACCAACTCTATCGCGAGGCGCCGATCAAGGAGCTCGAAAAACATGCCTCGCCGAGAAAGGCGGTGCTGTCCGTGTTCGAGTCCGCCGCTTCGGAGGTGATAGATAGTGGTTCGAGCGACGGCTGCCTCGAAGTAAACGTTGCCCTGGAGCTTGGTGCGCACGATCCGGAGGTGGCTTCGTTCGTGGCCGGCGCGTTCGCCGGCATGGCGGAGTTTCTCCGCGCTTCCATCGAGCGGGGCCAGGCCAACGGCGAGATTTCTCCTGAAGTCGATCCGGAGCAGACTGCAAAATCTTTGCTTGGTCTTTTTCTGGGTCTCAGGGTGCTGTCGCGCGTCTCCCCCGATGAGAGCTTTCTGGAATCCGTCGTGGAGCAGGCCGAGGCTCTTTTGCCGCCGCCGGTCCCGGTTTCGCAGGCTTCCTGAAAGAGCGATTCGCGGCGATACCCTCCCTTTTGAGGGTCATCTCCGACCGATTCGATAGCGGCGTCTTTCTCTGATGTCGGGAACTCCTGCTTTCCTCAGACCATATCGATTCGCCCGGTCACCGAGCGCGTGGGGCCGAAGGTGGGCATGTAGCACGAATGCTTGCCGGCCCCGCCCGTCACGATGAGGAGCAAATCGTCCGGTTCGTCCAGAAGCGGGATCTCGAAATCATCGTCGTCTTCGTGTTCGGCTATTTCCTCGCCCCAGGTCTGCATTCCCCACATGGCGCCGCGCCTGAGCCGGCGCACGGGCTTACGGGCGAGTTCGAAAATTCTCTCCTTCACGTCCGCCTTCGTGAGGCCGTCTCCCGCGATGGTCGCCGCGTGCTCGGGGCCCAAGGCGAGAACGGGTTCTCCGCGCAGGTAGAAATTGTTGCTCCCCATGATGGACATCGTGTCGGCGGCGGTGGCGAGGATGCCCTCCGCCGTGTGGCTCACGTGGTCGTTGACGTTGTGGGGGCCCTCGCAGCCCACGAGCGTCACGGCGCTCTCATCGGGCGCAAAGCCGCGCTCCACATGCAGCGGCTCCCAGGGGGAGGCCGCCTCGTTCTCGGCGATGCAGAACGCGTATTTCGCAGGTGATCCTTGGGTGGCGCGGTCCAGTACGCCCGGGCTCGCGCCGCCCACGTTCAGGAGCGCCAGGCGCATCGCGCGGCCAATCGTCGCGTTCGCCCGGTTTCCGGGGGCGAAGCACCCATATTCCGCGTTCAGTCCGATTTCCCCGACGATGGGGCCGTTCACGATGATGAGGGGCGCCACCGGGTGGGTCGTCGCCTGAATCGCGTGGAGCGAGAACTCGGGCGCCAGCACCGCCCGGACCGCGGCCACCAGAACGGGCATGTAAGACGGATGACAGCCGGCCATCACGGCGTTCACGGCGAGGGCCTCGGTGGAGATGACTCCCTGACGTGGGGGCATGAGGCCGATTTCCGCATCGGGCGCGAGCCCTGCGCCCTCCACCATCCGGGCGACGCGCTCGGGCGTGGGGGGAACGACGGGCAGACCATCGCCCCAGCCCCGGGCTTCGAGCAGGCGCGCCATCGCCTCGGGCGTGTCGCGAACCTTCACGCGTTCGTTCTCGAACGCGAGATTTTCCTGGGAGTGGTCATTCACACCGAAGCCCGCCTATGCGAAGAGCGCCTTGTGGCGCACCGTCTTGCGGGGCGGGACGTATTCGCGCTCCCGGTATTCTTTTCTGAGCGATTCGGCATCGCCCGTGAGGATGCGCCGAACCTCTCCCGCCGCGCCGTCGCCCAGGGCGCGCGCCTGGTCGGGCGCGATGCCGCCCACCGGGTGCGCCACGACGACTATCGGGAGGCCGGGCATCCCCAAGGCCGTTCTCTCGTTCGCGCCCAGGGCCGAGAATTCACTGGAGCAGAACGTGGCCGTCGGAACGCCCGCTTTTTCCATCTCCACCGAGTCATGGATACTCCATGACGTGCAGCTCCCTCAGTCCCCCACCGCGCAGACGGCGACGTCCACCTGTGCGATGAATTCCTCGATGCGATCCTCGGGCAGGGTGGGGTTCGGCTTTCCCCACCGGATGAAGCGCAGCGTCTCGTCCTCCTGGGCGAACAACTCCTCGATCCGCTCGAGAAGGACGTCGGCGTTGGGCTTGTTGTTGTGGAAAAAGCCGACTTTGAGACCCCCCAGGTCTTCGGGCCGCTCCGCCAGGGGGTGGTCGCCCGCGCGGACGAAAGAGGTGGGTTTTACGATTTCGATCATCTGGCTCATCTCGAATCTCCGTAATGGGGAACGAAAAACTATAAGCTCAATAAATTCTGGGCGATGACCATGCGCTGGATCTGGTTGGTCCCCTCGATAATCTGCAACTGCTTCGCGTCTCTCATGAACCGCTCGAGCGGATGGTCCATCATGTAGCCCGCGCCGCCGAGCACCTGAACGCCGTCCACGGCGGCCTTCATGGCGGCGTCGGTGGCGTAGCATTTCGCGGCGCAGATGAAATGCACGTCTTCTTTCCGGTAGCGGCCATTATCCACCATCGAGGCGGCGCGGTAAACGAGCAGACGGGCCGCCTCGGTTTCCATGAACATGTCGGCGAGCATGAACTGCACGGCCTGGTGCTGGGCGATGGGCTTGCCGAAGGCTACGCGCTCCCTGGCGTATTCAGATGCGTAATCGAGACACCCCTGCGCCAGGCCCACGCCCCGCGCGCCGATGGCGGGCCGCGCCTGGTTGAAGCCCAGCATGGCCGTCTTGAAGCCGAGGCCTTGCTCGCCGATCATGTTTTCAAGCGGTACGCGCGCGTTTTCGAGAAACACCTCACAAGTCGGGATGCCCCGCATCCCCATCTTGCGCTCATGTCGGCCCACGCGGAATTCCCCCCTGGGAACGATGAAGAACGATATGCCCTTCGCCCCTTTATCTGGTTCCGTTTTCGCCGCCACGGTGATGAAGTCCGCAACGCTCGAGCCCGTGCAGTAGCATTTGGCGCCGTTGATGACCCACGAGTCGCCGTCCCGTATCGCCCGCGTCGATATGTTCGCGGCGTCAGAACCCGCGTGCGGCTCGGTGAGCGAGAAGGCGGGCCGCAATTCGCCCCGCGCGACGCCGGTGAGATAGGTTCGCTTTTGCTCCTCGCTTCCGCCGATGGCGACGGGGCGCGTGGCGAGCAGGTGGACGGAGAAGAAAAGAGGGGAGTTCGAGCAAAACCGCGCCATCTGCTCGATGGCGAGGCAGGTTTCCAGAATGCCCAGACCCGCCCCGCCGTAGGCTTCGGGAACGTAGAGGCCGAGCAGATCGTGGGATTTCAAGAGCTGGAATACGTCTTCGGGGTATTCGTCGTTCTCGTCGATCGCAGCGGCGCGGGGCGCGACGTGGCGTCGGCTCAGTTCATACACCGTCTCGGCCAGCATCCGCTGGGCTTCGTCAAGTTCGAACGCGCCCCCTGTATCCACCTTACCCGTCACCCCCGGCTTGCCCCTAGAGGTCGAGCAGGTTCCGGGCGATGATCATCCGCTGTATCTGGCTCGTTCCCTCGACGATCTGGATTTGCTTGGCGTCGCGCATGAACCGCTCTAGCGGGTGGTCCTTCATGTAGCCCGCCCCGCCGAGGACCTGAATGCCGTCTATCGCGCACTTCATCGCCATGTCGGCCGCGTAGGTCTTGGCCGTCGAGAAGTACCTGGCGTTCTCCTTGCCGATCCGGCCGGCGTCCACCATCGCCGCCGCGCGGTAGACGAGCAGCCGCGCCGCCTCGATGTCCATGAACATGTCCGCCAGCATGAACTGCACGGCCTGGTGCTGGGCGATGGGCTTGCCGAACGCCTCGCGCTCCTTGGCGTAGTTCGCCGCGTAGTCGAGGCATCCCTGGGCCAGACCCACCGCGCGCGAGCCGATGGCGGGCCGCATCTGGTTGAAGCCGATCATCGCGGTCTTGAAGCCCCCGTTCAGATCGCCCACCTGGTTCTCGAGCGGGACGGCCACGTTGTCGAGGTTGAGCATGCAGGTGGCGATGCCGCGCATCCCCATCTTGCGCTCGTGCTTGGCGATGCTGAAGCCCGGCGCGTCGGTGGGCACGATGTAGTAGGTGATGCCGCGCGTGCCCGCGTGGGGGTCCGTCTTGGCGGCGACGGTGATGAAGTCCGCCTTGTCGGGCCCCGTGCAGAAGCACTTCGTGCCGTTGATGACCCACTCGTCGCCCTCCTTGACGGCGCGCGTGCGGATGTTGCCGGCGTCCGAGCCCGCGTGGGGCTCGGTGAGGGCGTAGGAGCCCCTGAGTTCGCCCTTCGCCAGGCCCGTCATGTAGTGGTCTTTCTGCTCCTGCGTGCCGCTCAGGTCGATGACGCGGCTCGATAGCATGTTGAGCACGATGAACAGCGGAGAGTTCGAGCAGACGCGCGCGATCTCCTCGATGGCGATGCAGCCGCCCAGAAAGCCCATGCCGCCGCCCCCGTATTCCTCGGGGAAGAAGATGCCGAGCAGGCCGTGTTCTTTCTGGAGCTGGTAGATGTCTTCTGGGTATTCCTCGTTCTCGTCGATGTCGGCGGCCCGCGGGGCGATGTAGCGCTCCGAGAGTTCGCGCACCGTCTGGCGGAGCATCTTCTGGGTTTCGTCGAGGTCGAATTGCAGCGTGGTTTCCGTTTGCAGACTCATTTCATGGCTCCAGCGGTTTGATTTTGGATTGGAGTGAGACGGGCAAGCTGATGGAGGCCTTGCATCATTTTATTTCGATAAGTTAATGAACAGTTCCTTCTCAGCCATTAGATGGTGATGCGATCAAGGGTCTCGGTTAATTCTTTTCCCGATACGAGTTTCTCACGCCCTTTTTCGATATCTCTCAGTATTTTCTCGGCCATTTCGGCGTCGACGGCGTCTTCGAACTCTCCGGTTTCCTCGTGGTCCGCGACATCTTCGAGATTCTTCGCGACGTTCCGGCCCATCTCGTTTCTCCTTGTCCATGGGTATCCGCAATATAATTTCACGCTTTCGCTTTGTCAATTTTGCGTCGATTTACGCGGGAGGCGTTTCATCCCTCTTCGCAGCGATTGCGCCTCAACGCTTGCGGAGGAATAATGCCCCGGATCCAATTTCGTTCGCTCAGGCGTTCGCCGAAGCTCTCGGCATGCGCCCTTTTCGCTTGAGGAGTCTTGCGCATGGACCTCGTCATTCGCGGCGGATACGTGGTCGATCCCTCGCAGGGTCTGGAGGGGACGATGGACGTGGAGATCGTTCGCGGCCGCGTGCGGAGAGTCGCTCCCCACGTCGAGCCGAGGGGCAGGCAGACGCTCAACGCGCGGGGAAAAATCGTCACCCCCGGCCTGGTCGACCTCCACTGCCATTTTTATGAGGGCTTTACGCACTACGGCGTGAATTTGGAAACCGCCATGCTCTCGCGCGGCGTCACGACGGCGGTCGATACGGGCAGCGCCGGCGCGCAGACGTACCCGGGTTTCCAGGAATGGTTCCTGGAGAAAGCGCGCCCGACGGTGCGCGCGTACTTGAACATCTCTGAAGGCGGGCTCCTGATAGACGGCCTCGGCGAGAACATCGACATGCGCGCGCTGCGCGCCGACAGGGCGGTGGATTGTTACCAGAAGCACCGGAAATACCTGATCGGCATGAAGGTGCGCTTGAGCGATAACGTGGTGGAGCGAAGCGGCGCCAAACCCCTGGATGCGGCGCTCGAAGCGGCGGAGTTCCTGAAAGTCCCCCTCATGGCGCACGTGGGTGACACGCCTTCCTCTTTGCCGAGCATCCTGAAGCGGCTGCGTCCGGGCGACGTGCTCACGCACGCCTTTCACGGCAGGCGGGAGAACATACTCGACGCACGGGGCCGGGTGCGCCGCGCGGTGTGGGAGGCGAGGGATTCCGGCGTGCTGCTCGACGTGGCGCACGGGCGCTCGAGCTTCAGCTTCGAGATCATGGAGCAAGCCATGGCGCAGGGCCTGATGCCGGGGAACCTGAGCACGGACCTCCATACGCACTGCATCCACGGCCCGGTGTATGATTTTCCCAGCCTCATGAGCAAGTTCCTGGCCCTGGGGCTCCCCCTTGCGGAGGTGGTGCGCCTCAGCACGCAGACGGCGGCCGAGTGGATTGGCCTCAAGGGGGAGGTGGGGACGCTCAAGAAAGGCGCGCGGGGCGACGTCGCCGTGTTCCGGGTGAAGGAGGGCAGGTTCGTATTCGAGGACGCCATGGGGTCACGGCGCACGGGGGACCGGATGCTCGAGGCGACGCACGTGGTCCTGGGGGGCAGGCTGCTCAGACCGTCGGGGAAGGATCGGCGAAGACTCACCGAAGTGGCGCGGAGGCCGAAATAATCTGAAATATCCGCGTCCAAGGGGTTGACTCATGTAAGTTTGCGGGATTATCTTAAGGCGCTTTTTCGATACGAATGCAATTTCCTGAGATTCCAGAGGCGGTCATGATGCGGACGATGAGAAGATATTGCGGCGGGTATTGCTTTTTCGGCTTTATCCCCGTCCGTCCGCGCGCCGTTATGTAGAAAACGAACGGCGGCGGGCGGGCAGCCCGGCGCCACGGTCAAATAGAGAAACACTCGCCGTGGGAGAGCCTCACGGCGATTTTTTTTGATGATTACATGAGAGTTCCGAGAGGGAAAAAGGAGATTTATCTTGATTATCGTGATGAAGCAGGGCGCGACGGATGAGGAAATTCAGAACGCCATCGGCAGGATCAATGAACTCGGCTACAAGGAGCACGTCATCAAAGGGGTGGAGCGTACGGTGATCGGTGCCATCGGGGATGAACGGGGGAAATACATGCTGGAATCACTTGTTTCTTTGAATGGAGTGGAAAGCGCGATGCCCATTCTCAAGCCCTTCAAACTGGCGAGCGCGGAGGGAAGGCCCGAGCGCAGCCAGTTGCCGATGGGCGAGGGAGTGGAAATCGGGGGTGATCAAATCATCATCGTCGGCGGGCCGTGCTCCGTGGAGAGCAGGGAGCAGATCATGGAATCCGCCGATGTGGTCAAAACGGGTGGCGGCCACGTCCTGAGAGGCGGCGCCTACAAGCCGCGCACCTCCCCTTACAGCTTCCAGGGCATGGCGGAAGAAGGCCTGAAGCTCCTCGCCGAGGCGCGCGAGAAGACGGGGCTTCCCATCCAGACGGAAGTCATGGATTCAGAAGACATCGACGTGTGCTGCGAGTATGCGGACGTGCTGCAAATCGGCGCGCGCAACGTGCAGAACTTCTCGCTGCTGAAAAAAGTCGGCAAGACGAAGAAGACCATTTTCCTGAAGCGCGGCATGTCCACGACCATCGAAGAGTTCCTGATGTCGGCCGAATACATCATGAGCCAGGGGAACCCGAACGTCGTGCTGTGCGAGCGGGGGATACGCACCTTCGAGACGGCCACGCGCAACACGCTGGACATCAGCGCCGTGCCCGTGCTCAAGGAGCAGACGCATTTGCCGGTCGTGGTGGACCCGAGCCACGCGGCGGGCGCCTGGCGGTTCGTCGCGCCCCTGGCGAAGGCGTCCGTGGCCGTCGGGGCGGACGGCCTGATGCTGGAGATGCACCCCGAACCCGAGAGGGCGATGAGCGACGGGCCGCAGTCGCTCAAACCCGAGAAGTTCGCCGCCCTCGTCGATGAACTCAAGGTTTTCGCAGAGGCCGCCGGAAGAACGCTGTAGCATGTCCGTTCTTTTCGTGTTCGTGGACGGCCTGGGGATCGCACCGCCTGCGCCGGGCAATCCGCTCTCCCGCGTGAAGGAGCCTCCGCTGGGGCTTTTGTGCGGAAACGAGACGGCCGGTTTCCGCCTCATCGAGGCGGACGCCTGCCTCGGCGTCGAGGGTATCCCCCAGAGCGCGACGGGCGGGACCGCCTTGTTCACGGGCGTGAACGCGCCCAAGGCGGTGGGAAGGCACATTCAGGCACTGCCGAATACGCAGTTGCGCCGCATCATCGCCCGAAACGGACTCTTGAGGCGCGCCCGCGAGAGAGGTGCCGCCGTCGGGTTCGCCAACACGTATACGCCCCGTTTTTTCATGCGCGGCAGAAACCGCATCCGCTCGGTGACCACGGTGATGGCCGAGAGCGCGGGAATGCGGCTGAACCGCCTCGAGGATCTCGTCGAGGGGAGGGCCGTTTACCGCGACTACACGAACGCGATTATCGTCGAGCAGGGCCATGATGTCGCGACGCTGGACGCAGGGGAGGCGGGCGCTCGCCTGGGAGATATGGCGCGCGCAAAGGATTTGCTGGTCTATGAGTTTTTTAAGACCGACCACGTCGGACACCGCGGAACCGTGGAGGAGGCCGCTGAAGTTCTGGCGGACTTGAACCGCTTCCTGCAGGCCGCGCTCCGGCGGCTCGACCCGGATGAAGATACGTTCGTTCTCAGCAGCGATCACGGCAACGTGGAGGACATGGAAACCTCCGCGCACACCGGAAACCCCGTACCCATATTGCTCTACGGGAAAGGTGCGGACACCTTGCTGTCGGATGCCGCGAATCCGAGCATCTGCCACGTAACGCCCCTGATTCTCTCCATGATTTCGTAAATTTTTCGCAAAGATTACCTGCTGTCTCCTCACTCAAAGGCCATATCCGCCCCGAAAGGGGGTCGTTGAAAAAGCCCTATCCGACCTTCGAGATTGTTCGCCGTAGGGACAGGCCTCCGTGCCTGTCCTGACGGCAACCATCCCGCAAAGGACAACCACGGAGGGTTGTCCCTACAAAACCATCTTATCCCCACCGCTTGAGAGGACTTTTTCAACAGCCCCCGTAGGGGCGGTTCGCGAACCGCCCCTGCAACGGGCGCGGTATTCGCTCGTCATGCCGGCGCATTCCGGAATGACGGCTTCGTGGCGAACCGCATCAGCCGTCTCCGTAACGACGCTCGAATCCGGGCGCACGCGAAACGAATCGTCAATTCCAACGGAGAAGCTTTTTCAACAGCCCCGGAAAGAGGCGGTTCCCGTTTTTCAAACATTGACTTTCGACCCGATTATGAAATAGACTCGATCCCATAATTCGGGTCGTTTCTGTTGAATTTGGTGAAATGGGGCGCGTGATGGATGAGCTCGACCCGAGACTGATGGAACAAATAGAAAAAGATGGTGTGGGGCCTTTCTTGCGTCGTTTGCGCGAGGAAAAGGAGATACCCCTTCGTTCGATCTCCGAGAAGACGCGAATCCGTACATATTACCTGGAAAGTATCGAAACCGGTGATTTCGATAAATTGCCTGCGGGGCCGGTGGGTCTGGGTTTCATCCGCGCTTTTGCGGATGCGGTCGGCGTGGACAGCACGACCGTTGCCGCGAGCTATAAACAAGAGATTGCGGGCGGAGTCCCATTGGAAGCATACGAGCTGGAGCCCGAGGTCCAAACCCGCTTCAGCCCCGTTTCCGGAGTAAATCGGTTCTCATCCGTTGCAACCATTGCTTTCGTATTGATTTTTCTCGTCGCCGGCGGCGGACTCCTGTGGTTCATGAAAGGGAGAACGGAGCAGCTTGTTCCGATTGGATCGATTGTCGGCAGGATCAGGACCGCGGTTGCGCCCGTGGCGGACAAGATCCCTCTGCTGAATGGAGCGAGTGAGAAGGCGAAAAATGAGGTCGGAGCGGGGAAAGAAACCGACGTTGTCGAGGGAAAGGCTCCCGAAGAGGGTCGTCCTCCCGCCTCGACGGTGAATTTGAAGGAGCCTCCGGTTTCGGAGAAGGCGGAAAAACCCTCTTCCGCCCAGGAGGAGCCTGCGGTTCAAGCGAGCGCCCCCGCACGGGAGAATCGTGTGGCTGAGGAGCCCCCTCCTGTCCGGGACGCATCCGTGACGCAAGAAAGCCCGCCGGCTCAGGCGCAGGAAAGTCCACCGGTTCAGGTGAGCGCCCAGGTCGAGGAGGCTCCCGTTGCACGGGAAGAACCCTCGTCTCGAGAGGGTCCGCCTGCCACGCAAAACCCCGCGACTCAGGCGGGTATTCCGGCTTCGCCGGACGCTTCCTCTCAAGCGAGCGCTTCAACCGAGCAGAAGGTAGCCCTCAACACCCCGTCGAATGCTCAAGCGGCGCCACAGGGACAGCAGGCCCCGGCGGCTCCGGCGGAAGAGACTCCGGCTCCTGCGGCTTCTGAAGAACTCCCTCTGAGTCTCAAGATTTTTGCGACGGAAGACACATGGCTGCGAATCGTGGTCGATGCGAAAAATACGGAAGAACTCCTCTTGCTGGCGGGCAAGGAAAGGAATTGGAAGGCGTCTGAAAAATTCGCGCTTACCGTGGGGAACATCGCGGGAACGCAGGTATCCTTGAACGGTGCTGAGGTCGCGCTGCCCAAGAAGTCTTCCAACGTGCTCCGGGATTTCATGATCACGAAGAAGTATTTGAATTAAGCGTTCTTTCTGAAATTTTCATGCGATACGAGATGCTCAGACATACTTTGCTGCCTGATGTTCGATTTGAAATCTGAATATTCACGTCATGAATGAATCCTTTCTACTGCCTCGGAAAATGAACGGGGCCAGGCGGATTGCCCTGCGTGGCGCGAACGATGCGTCAATCGCCTGGTGGCTGGTCAGGATTGCGCGCGAACACGCCGGGCCCGTGATTTTCGTCGAGGGGGAGCAGCGTCGCCTCGACCTGATTAAGGCGAATATGGAGCTTTTCGTCGGCGCTTCGGGGGCGCAGGGCTTGCCGATCCTGGGTTTTCCGGCATGGGACGTGTATCCCTTCTCCCGGTTGTCCCCATCCAGTGAAGTCGTCGGCGAGAGGATGTCCGCGCTGCGGTTTTTACGCAGCGGGGAGCGAGGCGTCGTGCTGATGAGCGTATCGGCCATGGGGACGAGAGTGCCTCCGCCCGAGCGGCTGGACGACGCCATGATTCACTTGCGCGAAGGGGTGGCGATTGAGCGCGACCCGTTCATCGGTTCGCTCGAATCGCTGATGTACCAAAGGAGGTCGCTGGTCGAATCCCCCGGAGAATATGCCGTGAGAGGCGGCATTCTGGATTTCTTCTCCCCCCAGAACGCGTATCCGACGCGCCTGGAGTTTCGCGGGGATGAAATCGACTCCCTCAGAAACTTCAATCCCCAGACGCAGCGGAACCTGGACACGCTGCAAAGCGTGGACGTCTTTCCATCGAAAGAGATTGTTTTCTCCCCGGAAGAACGGGAGAGGGGCCGCCGCGCCCTTTCGGAAGCCGGTGGGCCGGAAACGAGTGAACGGGTCGAACGCCTTCTCGAATACCTGGAAGAGGACGGGTATTTTTCGGGGGCGGAGGGTCTCGCGCCCATGTTCCTGTCCGACATGACGACCTTGTTCGACGTGGCGCCCGGAAGCGCGCTTTGGATTTTGAACGAGGCGGAAACCCTCGATGAAGCGATGGAGAAGATGTGGGACGAAGTGAACGAGGAGGCGCGTCTTGCGCCCGAAAGGGGCCTCGTCTCCTTCGCGCCCGTGCGCTTGTGGCTCGCGCCGGAGGAAATTCGCGAGGAACTCTCCATCTGGCCGCGCCTCGAGTTCGATTCGCTGGGACTGGACGCCCCGGATCCCAATAATGGCTTCGAGGCGGGCGGGGCCTTGCGCGCGGAAAACATCAACCCCTTCCGGGGGCGGGTGGAGGCGTTCGTCGGCCAGCTGCGTTCATGGCGCCGGGAGAATGACAGCGTCGTCATCGTTGCGGAGGAGAGGACCCTCGCGCTCAGGATACAGGCGCTGTTGCGCGAGCATGAGGTGGGCGTGGAAATTTTGCCCGAGGGCGCCTCGCTCATCGACGGGCGTCACGACGTCGTTCTGGCGGTAGGGAAACTCGGCGCCGGCTTCCGGCTGCCCGAAGAGCATCGGGTGTTCTTTCGCGCGCAGGACCTGCTGGTCGGCGCTTTGGGCCGGGATTCACGGCGCCTCCCGCAATCGAAGCCCGGCGAGGGCTTCAAGGACCTGAATGAAAACGACCTCGTGGTGCACGTGGAGCACGGCGTGGGCCGCTATATGGGTACGCGCGTCATCGAGCATCTCGACGGTGAGAACGAATTTCTCACCCTCCAGTATGCGGGAGGCGACAAACTCTACGTCCCGATGGACGACGTCGAGCGCATCCACAAATACCGGGGAGGCGGAATCGGGCCGCCTCTCGACAAGCTGGGCGGAAACCGCTGGAACAAGACGAAGAACAACGTCAAGAAATCGCTTCAGGGAATCGCCCGCGATCTGGTGCGTTTGTATTCGGAGCGAAGCGCCGCCGAGGGGCATGCCTTTTCGGCGGAAGGCGCTTTCGATCATGAGATATCCGCCGGCTTCGGGTTCGAGGAAACGCCCGATCAGGAACAGGCCATTCGCGTCGTGCTGGAGGATATGGAGCGCGCCCGACCGATGGATCGCCTCATCTGCGGGGATGTAGGGTACGGAAAGACGGAAGTTGCGCTCAGAGCCGCCGCCCGGGCGATTTCGGCGGGCAAGCAGGTCGCCGTCATCGTGCCGACCACCCTGCTGGCGCACCAGCATTGGGACACCTTTCGAAAGCGCTTCGAATCGCTGCCGGTTCACGTGGAGATGCTCTCGCGCTTCAGGAGCAGAAAAGAACAGAACGTGGTGGTGGAGGGGCTCTCCGCCGGGCGTGTGGACATCGTTATCGGCACCCACCGGCTGTTGCAAAAAGACGTGTCGTTTCGCGATCTGGGGCTGTTGGTGATCGACGAGGAACACCGCTTCGGCGTTTCCCACAAGGAGAAGCTCAAGAAGCTCCGTGTCAACGTGGACGTTCTGACGCTCACCGCAACGCCCATTCCCCGGACCCTGGAGATGGCGCTCTCGGGAACGCGCGACCTGAGCGTCATCGAAACGCCCCCGCGCCACAGGGTCGCGCCGCGCACGTATATCTCGCGCTTCAGCGAAAAACTCATCAAAGACGCCATCACCAAGGAAATCGACCGGGGAGGGCAGGCGTTTTTCGTGCACAACCGCGTGCAGAGCCTCCCCGCCATGCGGCGGCTCCTGCAGAAGCTGGCGCCCGACGCGCGAATCCTGGTGGGTCACGGCCAGATGAAGGAAAGAGAGCTCGAAGAGGTGATGGAGCAGTTCGTGACCCGAAGGGCCGACGTGCTGCTTTGCACCACGATCATCGAAAGCGGCCTGGACATCCCCTCGGTCAACACGATCGTGATCAACCGGGCGGACACGTTCGGCATGGCGCAGCTATACCAGTTGCGCGGCCGCGTGGGGCGCGACAGGTTCCAGGCGCACGCCTACCTTCTGGTCTCGGGTGCCGGCTCCCTGACGAAGCAGGCCAGAGAACGCCTCCAGGCCCTGGAGGAGTTGAGCGAACTGGGAGCCGGCTTCAAGCTGGCCATGCGCGATCTGGAGATTCGCGGCGCAGGCCACTTGCTCGGGCATCGGCAATCGGGGCAAATCGCGGCGGTGGGGTTCGACATGTATTGCCGCCTTCTGGAGGAAGTCGTGCAGGAGGCCAAGGGCGAGGCCGTCGAGCGCCGTGAACCCGAGATCGTCGCGCCGGTGACCGGCACGCTGCCTCCTTCCTGGATTCCGGCCCAGGCCGAGCGGCTCGACGTATATCGCCGAATCGCATCGGCGCAGGAGCCGGTGGAATTGAGGGAACTGGGCGTGGAGCTACAGGATAAATACGGAGCCATGCCGGTGCGGGCCCTCCACCTTCTGCAACTGGGGGAAATCCGCTTGCGCGCCCGCCATTGCGGAATCAAATCCCTCCACGTTCGCGGGAAGGAGGCGCAAATGGAGATTTTTCCGGGCGACTATGAGTTGACGGCCGCTTTCCTCGATATGCCGGGCATGGTCTTCACCGACGCGCATGCTTTCCGCGCGAGCATCAGCGGGCGCTGGCCGGAGGATTTTGACTTTCTCGTTCAGGTGCTGGATGCTTTGGAAGTGTGCAAGGTTTCCGAAGGCGAGTTGGCGGCGGAAGGAGCATGAGGCTCTCATCATGGAAAATGAAAGGAGCGCGCGGCGTCTGATTCGAGGCGGTCGAACCCGGTGGGCGTGGGCTTGTTGGGTGGCGTTGCTCATCGCGGCGGGTTGTGATTCTTCGTTTCAGACGAACAGCGAGAAAAAAGGAGCCCTGCTGGCGCAGGTGAACGGGGAGCCGATTACCCGGCAGGACGTCCGCGCGCATTACATGGCGCGTGGGGAGCAGGGAATGGAGGGTAAAGCCGAAATATCCATATCCAGGGTTCTGCTGGATCAACTCGTGGAAAGACGCCTCCTGCTCCAGCGTTTCCGGGAGACGGGCGAATATGTGAGCGAGGGGAAAGTGAAGCGCTTCGTCGAATTCATTCGCCGCCAATATGGCCAGGTGGATTTGAATACCATCATGAAGGACCAGGGGGTCGACGAGGAGTTTTGGCTCAAGACGATGCGCGAGACGCTAGAGATTGAACATCTTCTGGAAAAGGAAGTGTATTCGAAGCTGAAGGTCTCAGACTCGGAGATAGAGGATTACTACAACCTCAACAAGGAGAAATTCCGGGTCGGAAGGCGCCTGCGTGTTCGCCAAATCGTCGTCCCTTCGGCTAAACTGGCTTCCCGGTTGAGAAAGCTTCTTCTCGATGGGAAATCGTTTGCGTCTTTGGCGCAGAAACATTCCATCGGCCCCGAAAGCAGCATCGGGGGCGATCTCGGTTATTTCCAGCAGGGAGAACTACCCGAAAACATCGAGAACGTGGTGGAATCATTGAACTTGAACGAGGTGAGCCGGGTCGTCAGGAGCCCGGCGGGTTTCCATCTTCTGGAGGTTTCGGAGAGAAGGCTGCCGTTCCAGAAAACTTTGGCGTCCGTGAAGGAGAACATCAAGAAACGGTTGCTGGCCGACAAGGGAAGAGCGCGGCTCGAGAGTTGGCTCGGAGAACTCAAGCGAAATGCAAAAATCAAATATTATCCGGAAAATCTTGAAAATGTCGTATCGGGCTAGGCGGTTTTGCGTTCTGGCGATTGCGCTTTTCGCCCTGGCGGGCGGGCTCCTTCCGGCGGCCACCGCCCCGGCGGCCGCCTCCGCCGTGACGATCGAGAGAATCATCGCGAAGGTTGACGATGACATCATCATGCTTTCGGAACTTCAGGAATTCGTGAAACCGCGCGTCGACGAGTTGAGGAGGAATTACAGGGGAGAGCAGCTGAACCGGCGGATTCGCGAACTCGAACTCGAGGCGCTCGACGCCATGATCCAGAGCAAACTCATCTTGAAACGCTCCTCTGCTCTCGAACTGAACGTCAGCGAAAAAGAGGTTGAAAACGCGGTCGCGGGCATACTTCGCCAGAACAAGACGACGACGGCCGGACTGCGCGCCTTTTTGGATTCGCAGGGAATGACGATGGAGAAATACCGCGATGAGCTTCGCAAGAAGCTGCTGGCGCGAAAAGTGGAGAACATGGAAGTCGGCGTGCGCGTCTCGGTGGTGGATCAGGAAATAGCGGATTATTACGACGCGCATTCCGATGACTACCGTGAGGCCGAGCACCGGACGGTGCGGCAGATTTTCTTTCCCGTGGACAAGGCCGCCTCCGCCGCGGAAATCGAAGCGCAGCGCAAAAAAGCGGACCTCGCATACGAGGAGGCCACGAAGCCGGGTGCTGATTTCCCCCGGTTGGCCGAGAAGTATTCCGAAGGTCCCGCCCGAAGCCGGGGCGGCGCTTTGGGCTCCGTGAAGAAAGGCGAGGTTTTCCCCGAACTCGAACAACTCATTTTCTCGACGGCGAAGGGTGAGACGAGCAAGCCGACGAGAACGAGGGTGGGCTTTCACGTCATCCACGTCGATGAGGTGAAGCCGGGGACTGTGATTACCCTCGACAGGGTGTCCGGCAGGATCCGCGACAAACTCTTCAAGGAAAAATTCACCAAGAGACGCCGCGAGTGGATAACGGAACTCAAAAGAGCCGCTTTTCTCGAAATCAGCTACGACCCCGTCGCTACGCCCGGCGGCTTGTCTTCCGTGTTCAAGGACGTTCGCGAGCAGATTAGCTTCAGGCTGGTCGGCATCAAGCTCAAACAACGCGGGGGGTTGTTCGGGCGGGACAGGGTTTTGTGGGCCTACGGCTCGAACAGGGACAAGCCCCGCTGGAAATCGGGCAGGGTGACAGTGGGCGAGGGGGCCGCTGTGGGGAAAGACGTCATCGGGGCCCTCGAGGCGGGGAACCGGCTGTTCGTGAATCCCGATCCTTCGGCGAATCTCTATTTGTTCCGCTACGTGTACCTGCTGCCCGACTCGTATATCGGCAAAATCAGCTTTGCGGATATGATCAAGGCGTTCTCGGATCAGTCGAAAGGCGGCGGCGAAGAGCAGAAAGCCGGGGCGAAGAAAATGTCCTTCGAAACGGACAACAAGGCCGCGCGGCTCGATTTCGAGGTGGAGGTCCAGAAGACGCGCAGCATCGTGGCGGATCCCAAAGAAATCACCCAATGATGACGTAAAATGCGCCTCGACCAGTTTTTGCGCTACAGCCGTCTGGTCAAGCGCCGTCCCCTCGCCAAAAGCATGGCGGATACGGGTGCGGTGGAAATCGAGGGAAAAACGGCCAAAGCCTCTTCCCGGGTGGAAATCGGGGATGTGCTGAGGCTCAGGCTCGAGAACAAGACCCTGCGCATCCGCGTATTGGGGGAGGCGAGGCGCAATTTGTCGAAAAAAGACGCCTCCGGCCTCTTCGAGGTACTGGAGGAGTCCGCCCACGCTCTCGATGAGAGGGAGAGCCTCTCGGGCGCGCCGATGGATTTTTTGAAGCGCTCCTGAGTCCGCCCTTGCTCTTTCCCGGAAAGACTGCTAGTTTTACCGGAACTTCCCGGTTGCATGCATCGCCGGGCGGAAATGACATGGTGACATAGAAATTCCCCTTTAATGTCGTCCCGTGAGGCGGCGAAGGAGGAAACGCGGATGCTTGCCATTCTCTCGCCTTTTCCCGGAACTCCATGCCCTGTGGGCATGGAGTTTTTTTTGTTCCTTTTTGACGAGCAACCGCCCGAAGGCCGGGTTTCGCTTTGACGATGAAACAACTCGACGCCGAGCAGCTGAGGCGCACCCTGAGGCGCCTCTCGCATGAGATTATCGAGCGAACGGCCGATCTGTCGGACCTGGTGTTCATCGGGGTCCGCACGAGGGGCGTGCCTCTCGCGGAGAGGCTGGCCCGGGAACTCCAGTCTCTCGTGGGCGTGCATCCGCTCGTGGGCGCGCTCGACGTGACGCTCTACCGCGACGACCTGAACCAGGCGGGCGGGGTGAGAACCAGCCTCAAGAAAACGGACCTCCCCTTCTCGTGCGAGGGCAAGGACGTCGTTTTGGTCGACGACGTGCTCTACACGGGCCGCACGGCGCGCGCCGCCTTGGCCGCGCTCGTGGGCTTCGGCCGCCCCCGGAGGGTGCGGCTCGCCATCCTGGTGGACAGGGGAGGACGCGAACTGCCCATCCGCGCCGATTTCGTCGGGAAGAACATCGAGGCGGTCCATCCCGAGGAGGTGCGGGTGCATCTGGAGGAGACCGACGGCCAGGATGCCGTTTTCAAGCGATAAATATGCCCGGTGGCCCGGGCGTTACAGGGGGGGGATATGAACATGGAGACATACCGAAGGAAGGATTTGCTCTCGATCCGCGAACTCGAGCCCGGGGAAATCACGTTCCTGCTCGATCAGACCGACTCGTTCCGCGAGATCAACGAGCGCGACATCAAGAAAGTGCCCACGCTGCGGGGAAAGACCATCGTCAACCTGTTCTTCGAGAACAGCACGCGCACGCGCGCCTCGTTCGAGATCGCGGGCAAGCGCCTCTCGGCGGACGTCATCAACCTCTCGGTCTCCACGAGTTCGGCGGCCAAGGGGGAAACCCTGCGCGACACGGCGAGGAACATCGAGGCGATGGCCACCGACGTGCTCGTCGTGCGGCACTGGGCGTCGGGCGCGCCCGCCTATCTGGGGAGGGAGCTCGACTGCGCCGTCGTGAACGCGGGCGACGGCTGCCACGAGCATCCCACGCAGGCGCTGCTCGACCTCTACACCATCCGGGAGCACAAGGAGAAGTTCAAGGGCCTGAACGTCTCGGTCGTGGGGGACATCGCGCACAGCCGCGTGGCGCGCTCGAACGTGGCCGGCCTCCTGAAGCTGGGCGCGAACGTCACCTTCTGCGGCCCCTCCACGATGCTGCCCGCCGAGGTCGACTGCCTCGGCGCGCGCGTGACGACGCGGCTCGATGAGGCCATCGACGGGGCGGACGTGCTCATCGCGCTCCGGATCCAGCTCGAAAGGGGCGCGGGGAGCGCCTTCCCCAGCGCGCGCGAATACGCCAACACCTACGGGATCACCAAGAAGAAGCTCCAGGGGGCGAAGCGGGACCTGCTCATCATGCACCCCGGACCCATCAACCGGGGCGTGGAGATGTCCCCCGACGTGGCCGACGGGCCGTTCTCCGTCATCCTGGAGCAGGTCGAATACGGCGTCGCCTGCCGCATGGCGATCCTCTACCTCCTCTCGGTGAAAAAAGAAGAGGAGCCGGGGGATGCGGCGACGGAGGGGGCGGACGCCGCGGAGCCTGAAAAATCGCGGGAGGAGGTGCGAGATGCCGTTGCTCATTAAGGGAGGACGCCTCATCGACCCCGCGGACGGCGTCGATGAGAAATGCGACATCCTGATCGAGGAGGGAAAGGTCGCCCACAGGAAGAAGAACATCCTGCCGCGCGGCGGGGATGAGATTATTGAAGCGGAAGGACTCGTCGTCGCGCCCGGGTTCATCGACATGCACGTCCATTTCCGCGAACCGGGGCAGGAGTACAAGGAAGACATCGAGAGCGGCACCCGCGCCGCCGCCGCGGGCGGCTTCACCGGCGTGGCGTGCATGGCGAACACCGACCCGGTGAACGATACGAGCTCCATCACCGAGCGGATACTCAAGCGCGCGCGCGAGGTGGGCGCCTGCCGCGTGTTCCCGGTCGGCTCGGTCTCGGTGGGCCTCGAGGGCGAAGAACTGAGCGAGATGGCCGAGCAGATAGAGGCGGGCGCGGTGGCCTTCAGCGACGACGGTGTGCCCGTCAGGACGGCGGCGCTGATGCGCGCGGCCCTGGAATACGCCGGCATGCTCGGCGTGAGCGTGCTCGACCACGCGGAGGACATGTCGCTCTCGGGCGGCAAGGTGATGAACGAGGGGGCGGTCTCCACCCTGCTCGGCCTCGCTGGCAACCCGGCGGCGAGCGAGGACATCTGCGTCTACCGCGACATCCGCCTGGCGGAGTTGACCGGCGGCAGGCTCCACATCCTGCATATCTCCTCCGCGGGCGCGGTGGACCTGGTGCGGGAGGCGCGGGCGCGCGGGGTCCGCGTGACGGCGGAGGTGACGCCGCACCATTTCTCCCTTACGGACGAGGTGATTCACGGCTTCGACTCGGCCGCCAAGATGGCGCCTCCGCTGCGGGACGAGGCGAACAGGGCGGCGCTGCTGGAGGGCCTGAAAGACGGCACGATATCCGCCATCGCGTCCGATCACGCGCCGCACTACGAGGCGGAGACCCAAAGGGAGTTCGACGCCGTGCCGTTCGGGATCGTGGGGCTGGAGACGGCCGTGTCGCTCGCGCTGGACAGGCTCGTGGACGGGGGCGTGCTCACATTGCCCGAGATGATCGCCAAATTCACGGCGGGGCCGTGCGAGGTGCTCGGGCTGCCCCACGGCACGCTCAAAGAGGGCGCTCCGGGCGACGTGACGATCCTGGACCCCGGGCGCGAAATCACCGTCGACCCCGACGCCTTCGAGAGCAACGGCAGGAACACCCCCTTCGCGGGCTGGAAGCTCACAGGGTGCGCCGTCGCCACGGTCGTCGGGGGGGACGTGCGGATGAGCAGGCTCGAAGGCGAAATGAAAATCCGCGGGCAGGAGGCGCTCACCACATGAGAGGACGGAAAATCAAACCGGCGCTCCTGGCCCTGGAGGACGGCAGAGTCTTCCGGGGCGCAAGTTTCGGGGCGGACGCGGACGCGGAGGGCGAACTCGTCTTCAACACGGCGATGACGGGCTACCAGGAGGTGCTCACCGACCCCTCCTACCGCGGCCAGATGGTGGTGATGACGTATCCCCACATCGGGAATTACGGCGTCATCCCCGGCGATGAGGAATCCCGCCGCGCCTGGGTCGAGGCCTTCATCGTGAAGGAAGTCTGCAGGCGGCACAGCAACTTCCGGGCGAACGAGGACCTGGATTCCTATCTCAAAAGACAGGGCGTTCCGGGCATCGAGGGCGTCGACACGCGCGCGCTCACGCGCCACATCCGGGAAGCGGGCGCTCTACGGGCGATACTCTCCTCAACGGATCTGGACGAAGAAAACCTCATCGCGCGCGCCAAGGCGAGTCCGGGGCTCGACGGGCGCGACATGGTGCGCGACGTCACCTGCGAGGCCGCGCACGCATACGGCGAGCGCAAGGGCCGCCCGCTCTGCGTGGCCTACGACCTGGGGGCCAAGGACAACATTTTCCGGGAACTGGGCCAAAGGTTCGATCTCGAAATCGTGCCCGCTTCGGAGACCGCAGAGAGCGTGCTGGCGAGAAAGCCCGCCGCCGTTTTCCTCTCGAACGGACCCGGCGACCCGGCGGCGCTCGGCTACGTCGTCGAGAACGTGAAATCGATCATGGGCCGGGTTCCGGTGGTGGGCATTTGTCTCGGGCACCAGATCCTCGCACAGGCCCTGGGCGGGAGGACGTATAAGTTAAAATTCGGCCACCACGGGGCGAACCATCCCGTTCAGGATTTGAGCACGAAAAAGGTGGACATCACCTCGCAGAACCACTCGTTCGCCGTGGACCCGGATAGCCTGCCCGCGGGCGTGGCGGTTACGCATTCGTCTCTCAACGACAAGACCTGCGAGGGTCTCAGGTCCGAATCTCCCAAAGTGTTCAGCGTGCAGTACCACCCCGAGGCCTGCCCCGGCCCGCACGACGCGGGCGCGCTGTTCGATGCGTTCTTCAGCTTCTGCGTGGGGGAGTGAGGGATGCGCACGGATTCTTATAAGGACGATGAGCAATTGAAAGGTACGGCAAGGCGCGATGGTTTTGTAGGGACAACCCTCCGTGGTTGTCCTTCGTCAGGACAGGCACGGAGGCCTGTCCCTACGGTGAATAATATGATGATCGGGATTCCCTTCCTTAGGGTCGGGCATCCCTAAGGGGAGATGCCCGATCCTCGAGGGACTGTTGAAAGCCCCCTGGAGCGAATTTGGGAATTCAGGCAACTGACGAGAGAGAAGAAATCACTCCCCCCTTGAGGGGGAGTCGAAGAGTTGAGGGCGTAAGCCCGAAAGCGATTCGGTGGTGGGGTATAATCCGGAATGGCGATAAAACGCATTTTACCCCCCACGCATCAGCCTTCGCACAAACCGCTCGGCTTCTGCTACTCCCCCTCAAGGGGGGAGTGAAAGGCAGCGCGCTCCTTGTGTGGGCATTATCAACAGACCCCTCAAGGGGGGAGTGGGAAAACCCAGGCGGCGGAGCGTGGTTTCGGAGAAGAAATATGAATTGACCGGCGAAAAGGAGTTGTCAGCCGAAGCATATCATTCCCGGAAACCGGGAGGCGCGGGGAGGCGATTTCATCAGCGGGAATTTGAAACGCCCTTTATATTTTCCATTTTCAAGCGGGTGGCCTGATTCATGCCGAAAAGAACGGACATATCGAAAATTCTCATCATAGGCTCCGGCCCCATCGTCATCGGGCAGGCGTGCGAGTTCGACTATTCGGGCGCGCAGGCGTGCAAGGCCCTGCGCGAGGAGGGCTACGAGGTGGTGCTGGTGAACTCGAACCCCGCCACCATCATGACCGACCCCGAGATGGCCGACGCCACCTACGTGGAGCCCATCACGCCCAGGGTGGTGGAGGAGATCATCAGGAAAGAGCGCCCCGACGCCCTGCTGCCCACCATGGGCGGCCAGACGGGACTGAACACGGCGGTGGCTCTCGCCGAGAGCGGCGCCCTCGAAGCCTGGGGCGTGGAACTCATCGGCGCGAAGCTGCCCGCCATCCGCTGCGCAGAGGACAGGGACCTCTTCAAGAAGGCGATGCGCGAGATAGGTCTGGATCTCCCCCGGAGCGAGGTCGTCACCACGATGACGGAGGGCTGGACGGCGGCGCGCGACATCGGCTTCCCGATTATCCTTCGGCCCGCCTTCACGCTGGGCGGCTCGGGCGGGGCCGTGGCGTTCACCGAGGATGAGTTTGAGGAGAAACTCGCCTGGGCGCTTTCCGAAAGCCCGGTGGATCAGGTGCTCTTGGAAGAGAGCGTCCTGGGCTGGAAGGAGTTCGAACTCGAAGTGATGCGGGACTTGAAGGACAACGTCTCCATCATCTGCTCCATCGAGAACTTGGACCCCATGGGCGTCCACACGGGCGATTCCATCACCGTCGCCCCCGCGCAGACGCTCTCCGACCGCGAATACCAGACGATGCGCGACGCGGCCATCGCCTGCATCCGGAAAGTCGGGGTCGAGTGCGGCGGCTCGAACATCCAGTTCGGCCTGAGTCCCACCGACGGCCGGATGGTCGTCATCGAGATGAACCCCAGGGTGTCGCGAAGCTCGGCCCTTGCGAGCAAGGCCACGGGCTTTCCCATCGCGAAGATAGCCGCCAAGCTCGCCGTGGGCCTCACGCTCGATGAGATACCCAACGACATCACCCGCCAGACGCCCGCCTCTTTCGAGCCGTCCATCGATTACTGCGTCACGAAGATACCGCGCTTCACGTTCGAGAAATTCCCCGAGACGCCCCCCGTCCTCGACACCCAGATGCGCTCGGTCGGGGAGGTGATGTCCATCGGCAGAACCTTTAGGGAATCGCTCATGAAGGCCGTCCGCTCGCTCGAGATCGACCGCTACGGCCTGGCGGACCCCAATCCCCAGGAGCTCGAAGGATTCTCGGAAGAAGAACGCAAGAAATTGATTTTGCAGGGATTGAGTATACCCGGCCCCGATCGCCTCTGGACAATCGCCCGCGCCTACAGGGAGGGATGGACGGAAGATGCGATATACCGCGCCTCTGGCGTCGACCCGTGGTTTCTGGCGCACCTGGCCGAACTCGTGGAACTGGAGGAAGACTTGAGCGCGCCCGGTCTTCTGGACGATGCGTTCCGCCTCCGCTACTTGAAGCAAAACGGCTTCAGCGACTTGGAGATCGCCGGAAGGCAGGGGGTGGCGGAGAGCGCGGTCCGCGACGCGCGGGGCCGCCTGGGCGTCCGGCCCGTCTACAAGCAGGTGGATACCTGCGCCGCGGAATTCGAGGCCCACACGCCCTATCTCTATTCCACCTACGAGCAGGAAGACGAGGCCCCGCCGACCGCGCGCGAGAAGATCATCATTCTGGGCGGCGGCCCCAACCGCATCGGGCAGGGCATCGAGTTCGACTACTGCTGCGTCCACGCCGTGACGGCGCTCGCCGAAGCGGGTTTCGAGGCCATCATGGTGAATTGCAACCCCGAGACGGTGAGCACGGATTACGATACCAGCGACAGGCTCTACTTCGAACCCCTGACGCTCGAGGACGTGCTCGAAATCATCCACCGCGAAAAACCCGCTGGCGTCATCGTGCAGTTCGGGGGACAGACGCCGCTCAAGCTCGCCCTGGCGCTCAAGGAAGCGGGCGCGCCGATTCTGGGAACCTCGCCCGAGAGCATCGACCTGACCGAAGATCGCGACCGCTTCAGCCACCTGCTCAAGGAACTCCACCTCACCCAGCCGCCCTCGGGCACGGCGACGAATACGGAAGACGCGCTCGCGATAGCGAACGCCATCGGCTACCCCGTGCTCATGCGGCCCAGCTACGTGCTCGGCGGGCGGGCCATGGCGCTCGTCCACGACGCGGATGAACTCGCTGCCTATATGCGCGACGCCGTCCGCGCCTCCGCCGAGCGGCCCGTGCTCATCGACAGGTTTTTGGAAGACGCCGTGGAGGTGGACGTGGACGCGGTATCGGACGGGGAGAACGTCATTATCGCGGGCGTGATGGAGCACATCGAGGAGGCGGGGATCCACAGCGGCGATTCGGCCTGTTCGATCCCCCCCTACACGCTCGGCCCCGACATCGTGGAAGAGCTCAAGCGCCAGACGCGGATTCTGGCGAAATCATTGGGCGTCGTGGGCCTGAACAACGTGCAGTTCGCGGTCCACAAGCGCCAGGTTTTCATCCTGGAGGTGAACCCGCGCGCGAGCCGCACGGTGCCCTACGTGAGCAAGGTGGTCGGCGTGCCCTTCGCCAAGGTCGCCGCCCGGGCCATGGCGGGGGAGACGCTCCCCGCGCTCGGCCTGGATCACGACGTGGAGCCGCGCCATTTCGGCGTGAAGGAGGCGGTGTTCCCGTTCAAGAAGTTCCCCGGTGTGGACGTGATCCTGGGCCCCGAGATGAAATCGACCGGCGAGGTGATGGGGCTGGGGGCGGATTTCCCCACGGCATTCCTGAAAGCGCAAGAAGGAGCCGGCTCCGTCCTGCCCCTGGAAGGCCGGGCGTTCATCTCCGTTCGCGACGGGGACAAGGCGGCCATCATCCCCCTGGCGCAGCTGCTCGTCGAACTGGGCTTCTCCCTCGTGGCCACGGCGGGCACGAGGGCGGCGCTCCTGGCCAACGGCATCGAGGCGGACTTCGTCCACAAGGTGACCGACGGCGAGCCGGGCCACGTCGTGGACCGGATGGAGGCGGGGGAGGTGCAGTTCGTGCTCAACACCACGGCGGGCAAGCAGTCGATAAAGGACAGCTACTCCATCCGCAGGACGGCGCTTTTGAGGAACATCTTCTATTGCACCACGCTCGCCGCCGGCCAGGCGGCCATCCGCGCCATACGCATTCTGCGCGAGAACGAGTATTCGGTGCGCTCCCTGCAGGATTACCACGCGAAGGCGCCCGCGCTCGCGCGCGCCTAGCGATTCCCATCTTGCGATCCAGAGTGTAGAGTATCGCTTTTCCGAATCTCGCTGCACCTCGTGAGGCCCGGCGCATGTTTCGATTCTTTTTTTATCTGGTTTTATCGTGGCTGATATTCTATCTTATACGCAGTCTGCTTACCGGTTCGGGAATCGCCGGGCGAAAAAATCGGGAAGCCGAGGGCGGCCTGGACGATGAGATGCTGAACTGTCCCGAGTGTGCGACGTTCTTTCCCTCGCGCATCGCGATTACGAAGCGCGCGGGCGGCGGCAGGCACTCGTTCTGCAGCGTGGCGTGCGCGGAGAAGTTCAATGAGCGAGGCGGCCCGCCCGGGGCGGAGGATTAAGACGCATTTTTTCGGTTTCTCGTATATAGTTGGTTTCATGCGGTTCGATACATAACGAAAGGACCCAGGCGAGCGCCTCGTGAAGACCCGGACGCCGGAAGTTCAAGTGCGGGGCGATCGCAAAACGGGAGAACACGATGTCTACGGAAGCAAGCGGCCCGAACGCGCGGGGTGAAGACGGAGCCACGGCCTTGCACCGTGCGGTGATGGACGACGGCGCCCCCGAAATCGTGGGGGGCCTGCTCGAGGCCGGGGCCGAGGTGAACGCGCGGGACAATAAAGGATGGACGCCGCTCCACTGGGCGGCATGCTTCGCCGATAATCCGGCGGTGCTGACCGCCTTGACGCGGGCCGGGGCCGACCCGAACGCGCCGGATGAGAGAGGAGCGACGCCCCTCCACACGGCGGTGGCGTTCAACGCGGCTCCCGGGATCGTGACGACCCTGCTGGACGCCGGCGCCGACCCGAACGCGGAGGGCATATTCGGATGGACGGCCCTGCACGCGGCGGCGGCGTTCGGCGAAGCCTCGGACGTCGTGGAGATCCTGGTGCGGGGGGGCGCCCGGGTAAACACGCCGGACAGGAAGGGCCTGGCGCCGCTGCACTGGGCGGGGATGCGCAGTTCGGCCCCCGCCATCGTGAAGGCCCTGCTCGCGGCGGGCGCGAACCCCGACGTGCGCGACAAGCGCGTGCGAACCCCCCTCCACTACGCAGCGGCGAAAGACGGCGTCATCCTCGCGGTGGTCGAGGCCCTGCTCGACGCCGGCGCCGACCCCGCCGCGAAAGACTCCGAAGGCAAAACCCCCGCCGAGGGCGTCAAGCCCGACTCCCCGTTAAGAGACACGGAGGCGTATAAGCGGTTGGGGGGGTAGGGGAGATGATAAGTGGGTGAATTTTGCGCTTGACTTCAGTGTAATGATATATTAGGACTCAAACAGCGTCTGGGATGAGTCGCCAAGCGTCTCGTCTTAGGGCCTAAGGCCCTAAAAGCCCAGTCGCTTTTTTTTGTCCAAAATCAGGAGGTTGATTCGATGTATCTTTGCTACATTGATGAATCTGGGACCTCCGATATTCCTGGCAACACATCTCACTTCGTCCTCGCAGGGCTCTCATTGCCTATCTGGCACTGGCGGGACGCAGATCGTGAAATTACGATTATTAAACGTCGATACGGCCTCGATAATGCGGAAATACACACTGCATGGATGCTAAGGAAGTACCTGGAGCAAACTCGAATCAACAACTTCAATAACCTTAGTCGTATGCAAAGAGAGTCGGAAGTTCGGAGATATCGAACAAGAGAACTTCTCCGACTTCAGAATTCAAACAACAGTCGGACTTATCATCAAACCAGAAAAAATTATGCGAAGACGGAAGCGTACATCCACATGACCTTGCAAGAGCGTCAAAATTTTCTAGCCGAGATAGCGGATTGCGTTTCAAGATGGGGATTCGCCCGATTGTTCGCAGAGTGCATAGACAAGATTCATTTTGACCCGCAACGAGCGCAATCTCCCGTGGATGAACAAGCATTCGAACAAGTAATATCCAGATTCGAGCAATATCTCCAGAACACGGATGATACGAATGGTCAGAGGAATTATGGACTTATTGTTCATGACAACAACGAAACCGTTGAAAAAAAACATACGCAGCTAATGAGGGAATTTCAACGGAAAGGGACTCTTTGGACGAGGATTGAGAGAATCATCGAGACGCCACTGTTCGTCGACAGTCAACTGACCAGCATGGTTCAGATCGCCGACCTCTGCAGCTATTCGTTGCGGCGATTTGTGGAGAATGGAGAGACGACGCTATTCAACAAAATATACACTCGTGCAGATCGAAATCGCAGACGTGTGGTAGGGGTTCGTCACTTCACGGATGCGGGATGCCAGTGTGCGATATGCAAGGGACATAGGGCGGCCTAACGCGCACCTCTGCGGAGGCGGACGCTTAGGTCCGCCCTTACGGAAGTTCATTTCCTTCCTACCCGCTTAACAATAATCGCAGATAGCCGTCATTCCGGCGCATGCCGGAATCCAGGGAATTTGTTTTTTGCCTTTTGATTTTCCTGCTTGTCTCCTAATCAATGAGGGAATGAAAAGCTATAAGATATTCACTTGCCTTGGTTCTGGATTCCGGCATTCGCCGGAATGACGGCGGTGGTCAACTCCGAGCGAGGAGGGCTTTCTCAACAGACCCTCAAGGGAGGAGTGATTCCAGCGAAGTCTTCTTAATGTCCGTCAAAAGGAACATTGATCGCTTTCCGGCAGACTTCACCTTTCGACTCACAAAACCCGAATTCGAGGATTTGAGATCACAAATTGTGATCTCAAGTTGGAGCGGCAGGCGTTATCAAACTCATCTGTTCTGGATTCCTCAGTCCCTCATTCTTCAATCGGGATTGACACCGGAATGACGACGAGGCGGCGACCCCAAGGCGGGCGGACACACTCGAACTCCCCCTCCTCGGGGAAGTTCGACACCCCTACGAAAAATTCTTTACGAGCCGGGGATTTAACCACGCTGAAATCGTTTTGCTCCTTGGAGGCGATTGGCGTAGTCTGTTCGTACCGATTCCATGAGGACCCTCGACATGCCGACGCTCGAAAGGGCCGAGGCGCAGGGGGTGTCGGTTCGCCGCCGTTACTGACGACCTGAGGGGATCGGAGTGTGGGAACCAGGAAAAAGAACGAAGTTGCTCCTTCCGCGCCTCTGGAGCGTATCGAACGGTCCATCCATCTCATCCGCGATCTGAAAGTCATGCTGGATGCCGACTTGGCCGCCCCCTACGGCGTCGAAACCAAGGTCTTCCTGCAAGCCGTCAGGAGGAACATCGAGCGCTTCCCGGCGGATTTCACCTTCAGGCTTACGAAACAGGAGTTCGGCGACTTGAGGTCACAAATTGTGACCTCAAGTTGGGGCGGCAGGCGTTACCCGCCTTATGCGTTCACCGAACAGGGGGTCGCCATGCTCTCAAGCGTACTTCGCAGCGAGCGGGCGATTCGGGTGAACATCGAGATCATGCGCGCCTTCGTGGAGTTGCGGCGGATGCAGGCGAGCCATGCCGACCTCGCGCGCAAGTTCTCCGCTCTGGAGAAGAAATATGACAAGCAGTTCAAGGTCGTTTTCGAAGCCATCCGGGGACTCATGGCCCCGCCCGAGCTGGAGAAAAAAGGCAGAATCGGGTTTTCCCCCTCAAGCGGCGGGCGAAAATGAAGCGGCCCACCGGGAAATCGCGCTTGCTCAAGGGAGGCATCCGCCCCCTGGAGCGTCAGGCCGCGGAGGACGGGGCTCGCCTGCAGACCCTGCGCGAGGCAGCCGATGTCGGGATCGCCGACATCGAGGAGGGGCGGTTCCAAACCTTCGACACGAAAGAATCGCTTCGCAGGCATCTCTCACAACTGGCGGAGGACGCCATTACAGACTCAGCCGCCGAGGCTAAGGGCCGTTCATGAAAAGCGGGCAGGCACAGGGGCCTGCCCCTACGCAATCTCCTTCGCCTGCAAGACGACGGACCGCATGACGTGGAGATTGTGGACTACCATTGAAGGAACAGGCCGATGAACGCAAAGAACAAAATGAGGCCGGTGCATCCGGGCGAGATACTGCGCGAGGAAATGGGCGCGCTGGAACTCTCGGCCAATGCGCTCTCGAAGGCGCTGGGCGTGCCGGTGAACCGGATCACGAAGATACTGAACGGCCGGCGTGGCGTGAGCGCGGACACGACGCTGCGTCTTGCGCGGTATTTCGGAACCACGCCCGAACTCTGGATGAACCTGCAGAAGACCTGGGAGCTTCGCCGGGCCGAGGTCGTGCAGGGCCGCGAGATCGCCAAGCGGGTGAAGCCGCGCGAAACGACGGCGTAGGGAAGCGATCCGGCACGGGGTCGTTCACGAACGGCTGGGCGGACACTTAGGTCCGCCCCTACGAAAGTTCAATTGCTGCCAGGCCGCTTAACAATGATCGCAATCGGCCGTCATTCCGGCGGATGGAGGCGAGCCATGCTGAGTTCGCGTGACATGAAACCTTTGCGCGCATACCCATTCTTGGTGTACTGGCTGTGAAGGGGGGCTTCTCATGCCGCGCAATACGTCGGTTTCACTCGGGGATCATTTCGTGGGTTTCATCGAAGAGCGCGTTGCGTCGGGCCGCTACAACTCGGCCAGCGACGTGGTGCGCGCCGGGCTGCGCCTGCTCGAAGAGCACGAAGCCAGGGTGAGTGCCCTGCGCGATGCGCTCATCGAAGGCGAGGCGTCCGGCCGGGCGACGCCTTTTGATTTCGATGCTTTCATCGCCGGCAAGAAAACCCCCTGAGCGGGATGGGAAGCTATACGGTGTTCGCAGAGAGCCGTCATTCCGGTGAACCCTTCCTCTGCGTTCGGCTCCGACACCGGAATGACGAGCAATATCCCAGGCCGGGCGGCGCAGGCTCTCTCCTTGAAAACCAACCCCCCCTACCCCCCCTTGACAGGGGGGTAAAAAAAGGCGCGCCCCCCCCCGCCGCCGTGGTGAAGGGTTTTGCTCTTTCTTGCCCCCTGACAAGGGGGGGTAGGGGGGGTTGCCTTTATCCCCCGACAAGGAGGGTTGCTTCTTTGATACGGGCTTTTTCAACAGCGCCTGACAAAGAGGGGTAGGGGGGTGCGTTTATCCCCCGATGAGAGGGGCTTTTTCAATTCCCCTTCCCCAGGGAAGATCGGCATCCCTGCGGCGCGTCTCCCTGGTCGCCCCGGTTTTTGTTCGGGAATTTATCGCGATTCGTCGGCTTATCATCTTGGTTCGGCGGTTTTTTATCTTTTATCCCCAGGAAATTTTCACATAAAGGGGAAAGCGCATTTGCCCGCAATTGCCGTTCTTGCGTGCGGCGGGGGTTTGGTAGGGTGGCGAAGCGTCCCGGCCTCTTCACGGAGACGGGCCGGTGAATCCCTAGCGGCGCTTTCAGGAGGATGAGACGATGACGAAGCGAATTTCATGCGGGCCGTTCACCCCGGCGCATCCGGGGAGGCGGGAGAGTTTCGCGCGCCTTCCGGGCATCGGCGCCTCCGGCCGGGCGCTGGAGAGCAGGCCTGGCGGGCACGCGGGCGTGAACCGGGAATTCCCGAACAATACGATAAAATTGGATAAATACAGATAAATTAACGGAAATTTATCGAACCGGATAAAAAGAGATATTTCGTATTTATTCAACTAGTTATATGAATAATATAAAGCAGATGATGGATTATTTTTCGAAATGTACCGGATAAAAAAGTTTTTTCGCAACCCCGCATCAGCCCGCAGATCGGATAAGTTGAGCGCAACCCGGCGCATTCCCCCGCATTTCCCTCTACAATCCGCACCCCCGTCATATTGACATTTGGGCGCAGCCGCGTCATCTTCTCAGATGCGGGGCGCGGCCCCGCGGGGGGAATGAACACGTCCGGCGGGAGATACCATGAAGATATTCATCGATACGGCGAACCTGGAGGAGATCACCGAGGCGGCGTCCACCGGCATCCTGGACGGCGTGACGACGAACCCATCGCTCATCGCGAAAGAGGGCGCGGACCACCACACGAGGATCAAGGAGATATGCGGGGTGGTCGACGGGCCGGTGAGCGCGGAAGTCATCGCCACGGAGTGGAAGGAGATGGTCGAAGAAGGCCGTGAGCTGGCCGCGATTCACGAGAACGTCGTGGTGAAGGTTCCGGTGGGCGTCGAGGGCCTGCGCGCCGTCAAGGCCATGCGCGAGGAGAACATCAACACGAACGTCACGCTCATCTTCAGCCCGGCGCAGGCGATGCTGGCCGCCAAGGCGGGGGCTTCGTTCGTGAGCCCCTTCGTGGGCCGGCTGGACGACATCTCGAACCCTGGCATGCAGATCGTGAGCGATATCGTTCAGATTTTCGAGAACTACGACTACGCCACCGAGGTGCTGGTGGCGAGCGTTCGCACGCCGATCCACCTGCTCGACGCCGCTAAGATGGGGGCGGACGTCGCGACGGTCCCCTTCGGGGTGATCGCGCAGTTGCTCAAGCATCCTCTGACGGATATCGGGTTGGAGAAATTTTTGGCGGATTGGCGCCGCGCCAATGAAATGCGCTGACTCATCTGGAGGCCAGAAAAATCATGCCGATGTATGAATTCCTTTGCGGAAGCTGTGAGAAAGATTTCGAGACCATCGTTTCATCCGCGCAAGCCGCCGAGCGGGTCGAATGCCCTGAATGCGGCTCGAAGAAGGTTCACAAGAAACTTTCCTTGTTCGCCAAATCCACTTCGGGCGCTGCTGCTGCGGCTCCGGTTTCCAGTGGATACTCGGCCGGCGGGGGCGGCTGCGGAGGCATGTGTTCGTGCCACTGATCCCTCGAGGCTGAGTAATACTCTCTCGCCGCCTGATTCGCGCTCCGTCCTTTCAGGGAATTTCCAGGGGAGGGAAGATCATGTCCCAAGACGAGCGAGTCAGCGTATTCGAAACCGCAAGCGCGCAGTTCGACCGGGCAGCTGGACTCATCGGTTTGGACGATGAAACGCAGCTTCTCCTCAAGACTCCATTTCGTGAGGTGAGAGTCGAGCTCCCCATCCGCAGGGACGACGGCTCCCTGGGCGTCTGGGAGGGCTACCGCGTCCAGTTCAACGGCTCCCGGGGGCCTTTCAAGGGCGGAATCCGCTACCACCACGAAGTGGACATGGACGAGGTGCGCGGGCTCTCGGCCCTGATGGCCTGGAAGACGGCTCTGGTCAACATCCCCTTCGGCGGTGGAAAAGGAGGCATCACCGTCAACGTGAAAGAGCTCAGCGTGTATGAACTGGAGCGGCTGACCAGAAAATTCATCGCGCGCATCGGCCACATTCTGGGGCCGTACCGCGATGTTCCCGCCCCCGACGTGAACACGAATGCGCAGGTGATGGCGTGGATTTTCGATGAATACAGCAGTCGGCACGGGTATGCGCCGGCTTGCGTCACCGGCAAACCCTTGGCCATGGGCGGTTCTCCGGGGAGGGAGGCCGCCACGGGGCGGGGCGCCGTGATGGTGTTTGAGGAGATTGCGAAAAAGGAGGGTTGGGACCCGGCGGTCATGACGGCGGCGATCCAAGGTTTCGGGAACGTCGGCTCTTTCGCCGCCAGATTCATCAAGGAGCTTGGAGTAAAGGTGGTGGCGATTTCGGGCAGCAGGGGCGCTTATTTCAATGGCGACGGCATCGACATCGAAGCTGCCGCAGCACACCGAAAGGAAGCAGGTACACTCGAAGGTCTTGGGGGAGTCGAGCAGATCACCAATGAAGAGCTTCTGGCGCTCGATGTGGACATCTTGCTTCCGGCGGCTCTGGGCGGCGTTATTCATGCCCGCAACGCGGCAAACGTGAAAGCCCGGGTTATTCTCGAAGCGGCCAATGCCCCCGTAACAGAAGAGGGAGAAAACATTCTGGTCGATGGCGGGAACGTCATGCTGATCCCGGACGTGTTGGCGAGTTCCGGCGGCGTGACGGTCTCGTATTTTGAATGGGTTCAGAATATCCAGCAATTCGGCTGGGATGAAGAGCGGGTGAACGGCGAACTGGGCAAAATCATGTCGCGCGCCACCTCGGAAGTGTATGAACTCGCGGAGGAGAAACAAGTGTCTTTTCGTACGGCGGCCTTCATTCTTGCCATTGAACGAATCGCGGAGGCCGAGCGCCTTCGCGGTTTGTAGAACCGTCCACGTTGGTGGAGTGTTCGTTGCCTGGATTCGTGATAGACGCCCGGGGCATCGAGAAATCCTTCGGAACCCTCAAAGCCGTCGATGGCGTCTCGCTGCAGGTTGAAACCGGAGAATGTTTCGGGATTCTGGGTCCGAACGGAGCCGGTAAAACCACAACAATCAAAATGCTGCATGGAGCCGTTGAGCCTGACTCAGGCTCTCTGAGGGTGTTGGGCAGGGATGTGGCAACCCAGAGTCGGCTCATCCGCGCCCAGATGGGCATCGTGTCGCAAGAAGATACGCTGGATCGTGATCTGACCGTATATGAAAACCTTTGGGTCTATGCCGGATTTTTCAGTATTTCCAAGCAAGCGTCATTGTCCCGCATCGAGTATCTGCTCGATTTCATGCAGCTTCGCGAAAAATGGGATTCACAAATCAAGACCCTCTCCGGCGGCATGAAGCGGCGTCTCCACATCGCGCGCGCGCTGATTCATGAGCCGAAATTCCTGATTCTGGACGAGCCCACCACCGGCCTCGATCCGCAGGCGAGACACCTTGTCTGGCACAGGCTCCGCGAGCTCAAGGCGCAGGGTCTGACCATCCTCCTCACCACGCATTACATGGAGGAGGCGGCGCAGATGTGCGACCGCATCGGCATCATGGACGGGGGGAAATTTCTTGTCGAGGGGCCGCCGCAAACCCTGGTTCATGAAAAAGTGGGCGATGAAGTCTACGAATTGAAAGGTGGTGCTTCGGCAGAGTTTCTGGACTCGTTGCAGGGTCTTTCCGTAACCACTGAGGTCGTTGCCGATATATTGTATCTGTATAGCCGCAATGGGACGGGAGTCATGGAGCATTTGATTTCTCGCGGCCGGAAGGATTTTTTGAGAAGACCCGCCACCCTGGAGGATTTGTTTCTGAAACTCACGGGCAGGGAGCTTCGGGATTAATGCTTTTCCCCCAGGCTCCGAGCCATCGCGCCTTTCGCGTCTGGGTTCGTCATCTGGTGTACTACCGCTCTTTCTACTTGGCGGAATGGGCCGGCAACCTGGGCGAGCACATTCTGTGGCTGGTGGCGTTTGGTTATGGGCTCGGCCGGTTGGTGCCGAGTTTGGACGGTATTTCATATGCGCAGTTCATAGGCCCCGGGTTGATGGTTTCCGTCGCGATGTGGAATGCCACGTATGAATCCACGTACGGGGCTTATTCGAGGATGAGAATTCAAAATATCTATGAGTCCATGCTGATGGCTCCGCTTACGGTAGGCGATATCGTATTGGGCGATCTTCTCTGGTGCGCCAGCCGTGCGTTGATTGGTTCGACATTGATGTTGGTAGTTTTAAGTTTGTTCGGTCTGGTGGGTTCATGGTGGGCGGTGGCGATTCTCCCGATTCTGTTTATCGAGGCGGTGATGTTCGCAGCCTTGGGACTCATTGCGACATCGTTGGCTCATAGTTTTTCGTTTTTCAACTTTTATTTCTCCGCCATCGTCATGCCGATGTTTTTCTTCGCCGGCACATTGTTTCCCATCAAGGGTCTTCCGATTTGGGTGGAACGGTTGTCCGAGGCTCTCCCGCTCACGCATGCGGTGCGAATTTCGCGCGGCTTGTTTATTTATGGACACGTTGAGAATTTTATTTGGCACTTTTCGCTACTGCTCGGTTTTACATTCTTATTCTTGACTGTCGCCTGTGTTTTGGTGAGCAGACGGATGGTGGAATAGCATGGGGTCTGTAACCAAAATTCTACATCCCCCTGAACCTTTCTTGTTTCACGAGAGCTTGTTGCGGTTCCGTGTTTCCAGAGAGGAGTTCGTCAATTCCTACATGGATGGGGTGTACCGCAGGCTAGTAGAAGATGAGAAAGGCGATTTGGTTTTGTTGGAAGCCGAAAAAGAAGTCGAAGGCCGGAACTCGATTCGACTTCGAATGACCACGGAAGGGCGGATGACGAAATCGGCCCAAAAGGCAGGTTTAGAAGCAATCGAGCATATTTTTGCGTTTGATCTTGATTTGAGAGCGTTTTACAAAATGGCGGAAGAGGATGCGAATTTGGCTCCGGTTGTGAAAAAATTCAGGGGGCTCAAGCCCATACGATACCTGAGCGTGTTCGAAGCCCTGGTTACGGCGATAACGGCGCAACAGGTGAATTTAACGTTCGCCGGCGCCATACGGGGGCGTATGGTGAAGCGATGGGGAAGAAAATTACGAGTCGACGGGAAGACGCATTACGCATTTCCGCGTCCGGAGCGTTTGGCCCGAGCTCGGGTGTCCACTTTTCGCTCTATGCAATTCTCGGAACGAAAAGCCGAATATGTGATTGACGTGGCGCGTGCTGCTCTGGAGGACCGCTTGGATGAGAATGAGCTGCGTATTCTCACGATAGATGAAGCGGTAGCTCGCTTGACCGAGATACGAGGCGTGGGTCGCTGGACAGCGGAGCAAATGTTGTTTCGGGCGCTTGGCCGCGTAGAGGTATTCCCTGGTGGTGATTTGGGAGTCCAGAAGGTCGTGGCGCGTTTCTGCTTTGGAGAAGAGCGTGTGGACGAAAAGACGGCACGCATGCAAGCTGACAGGTGGCATCCATGGGCTTCTCTTGCAACGACTTATTTATTTGCCGCATGGCGCGCGGGTATTCCGCCCGCTGGTGATACAGACTGATTTTGAGAGTTAGGTACGTTTATGAACAACACTCGAGTTTCCATCGAGGAGCGGGAAAAACACCTGCTGGCCCCTTATGCTGCGCATAGCGCCGATAGTCTCGGGAGGCTACACCCGGAGCCTGAACATGACATGAGGACAGCCTTTCAGCGTGATCGTGACAGAATCATCCATACGCAAGCGTTCAGGAGACTTGAATACAAAACACAGGTCTTTGTGAATCATGAGGGGGATCATTATCGAACACGTTTGACGCACACCATAGAAGTGAGCCAAATCGCTCGATCAATCGCGCGTGCGCTGGGCTTGAATGAAGAACTTGCCGAGGCTGTTGCCCTTGCGCACGATTTAGGCCACCCGCCATTCGGGCATGCCGGAGAGAAAGTTTTAGATGAACTGATGAAAGAGCACGGCGGGTTTGAACATAATTTACAAGCCCTCAGAATCGTCGAAGCTTTGGAAAAGCGTTACCCATCGTTCCCGGGTTTGAACCTGACATGGGAAACGCGTGAGGGAATCATAAAATATCTTCACCGCTACGAAGGACCGATGCCTCCGGGTCTGACGAATACAATCTCTCCCAGCCTTGAGGCACAAGTGGTCGATGTGGCCGATGAGATTGCATATAACAATCATGATTTGGATGATGGCCTTTCGTCCCGGCTGTTTGAACCGGAAGATTTGCAGGATACGCGCCTTTGGCGCGAACACTACGAAAGCTCAAAAAAATCGTTTCCTAATTCTTCCTGGCGGGAGAGTAAGCACGACACCATTCGCAGGATTATCAACTCACAAGTACAAGATATCATCACATCCACATGCGAGCGAATTAAGACTCGGAATATGCAAGATATTTCGGATGTCAGAGAGAATGGGCATGATGTGGTTGTTTTCGGCGAGGAGATGAATGAGAAAAACATCGAACTCAAACGGTTTTTGATGACGCGGATGTATAAAAACGAGCGCGTCATGAAATTAGAACAAAGCGCTCGAAAAACATTGAATGGATTGTTTCAGTTGTACATCGTCGAACCCCATAAGATTCCGGAGCATGTACGTAGACTCGAGAGAGTGGAAGGGAGGCATCGAATGGTTTGTGATTATGTTGCAGGAATGACGGACCGCTACGCGCTCCAACAACATGAGCGATGGTTGGGTTCATGAAATTCACGTTTCAATCGAATTTCGAGAGCTAGACCTAAAAGCAAAGGAAATTCGCTATAAAGACTTTTGCATCATTTTGGTTTGAGTGCAGGTGTTACTTGATTTGAAGAGCAGCGAATAGGTTTGTTTCTTTTCTCTTCAAAAGGAGGAGCACGGAGCCCTCGAGGCGTGATTTGTCAACAAGCAACTGAAATTCCTCTATAGTTTTTACAGGTTTATGGTTAACCTCCTCGATTTCATCGCCGGGCCTGATTCCGCTAAGCTCAGCAATGCCGCCTCTGAGAATCGAGGAGACCACCAATTTATTCTCCTCATATGTCAATCCGAAACGCTGGGCGAGATGTGGGGTAAGCATTTCTACCTTCATTCCCATGTACTTATGGTTGGTCACCTTTCGAGAATGGGGCGCTTCAGGCCGACTTCCTATGCGGATATAGACACTTTCGAGGCGCTTTTCGCGATAATATTTTACCAACACAAGGGAATTTGGTTTCGTGCGAGCTACTATGCGGGGAAGGCTCTGCCATGTGCTTACAGATTTGCCGTCGAATTCAACCACGACATCTCCCCTACGCAAGCCGGCACGATCTGCAGGGCCGCCGCGAGTAACTTGCGTGAGCTTGGCGCCCTCGAAGCGGGCTAAGCCCAGATTCTTTCCCTCTTGCCGGGGGACTGCGGATATGGCCGCACCCAGACGACCCCGCACCGGATAGCCTTTGTGGCGAAGGGAATCGATAACGGCTTTGGCCTGGTTGATCGGGATAGCGAATCCGATGCCCAGACTCCAGGCGCGCGATCCGCTGGAAAATATCGCTGTGTTGACGCCGATTACGACGCCTTCCGTATTTGCAAGTGGGCCACCGGAGTTGCCAGGGTTAATTGATGCGTCGGTTTGGAGGTATTCATCAAAAGGACCTTCTTTCAAGTCCCTACCCTTTGCGCTGACTATTCCCACGGATAGGGAATTCGCCAAACCGAATGGACTACCTATTGCTATAACCCACTGCCCGACTTCTATTTTATCGGAATCTCCGAGAGATGCTTCCTGGAGTTTTTGAGTCGGTTTTATTTTCAGCAGGGCAAGATCTGTTTTATCGTCCACACCAAGTAAACGGGCTGAGAATTCCTCCCCTTCATGGAGTTTGACCATAATTTCTTGCGCATTCTTGATAACGTGGTGATTCGTTAAGATATGACCTTCTTGTGAGACAATGATTCCAGATCCCACGTTATAGTGCCCGCTAAAGGGCGCATCGCCCTGATCAAATTTTGGAGGGTTGTCTTTTTGACGGCCTCTCCCGAAAAGGTTGAGTAACGGATTGCCTTCCATTCCTTTTGGTTTTACACGAATATGTACAACTGAAGGTTGTAACTTTTTGGCCGCATCGATAATGAGACGACTACCAAATAGATGCGGCTCCGCCGATGCTGGCGAGGCGCAAAATAAGCAGAACAACCATAATATGGAGAGGTGGGTTAAAACATGCAGGCTACGGCAACGCATGGTTAAGTGTGCCCTAATCGTGGGTGCGGATTACGCATAAATGACTGAAACACTGCACTTTGCATATGCTAACATCGTGTATATCCGGGGGCAAACAATTTGACCAAGGTTGGACAAGTTTGATATAGCGTGTTCGCCTGATCACCTGTGAAAATAGTAGGTTTATCTACTGCTGTATTTGCAGGTAACCAGAAATCGAAGAGCGGAAATAAAATTTCAAGCAGGCTCACGCAATTTCGGCATTCGCGCCATTCGCCTTCCCAGAGAGATTTCTTCCGGCCGTGAACATCGATCGAATCAGGAATTTTTCAATTATCGCTCATATAGACCACGGAAAATCCACCCTGGCGGATCGCATTCTGGAAATGACCGGGGCGCTTTCAAAGCGTGAAATGTCTTCTCAGGTTTTGGATTCCATGGACTTGGAACAGGAGCGAGGCATCACGATCAAGGCGGCGACGGTGCGGATCTTCTACAGATCGGATAGGGGCGAAGAATATGTCTTTAACCTCATAGATACGCCCGGTCATGTGGATTTCAGTTATGAAGTTTCCAGGAGCCTTCAGGCCTGCGAGGGTGCTTTGCTGCTGGTCGACGCCACCCAGGGTATCCAGGCCCAAACGGTGGCGAATGCATACCTTGCTTTAGAGCAGGATTTAGCCATTATCCCGGTGGTCAACAAAATCGATCTGCCGGCGGCGGATCCTGAACGCGTGGTGAAGCAAATGGAAGACGTCATCGGAATTGACCGGGATGAATGCCTTCTGGTGAGCGCGAAACAAGGCGAAGGTGTGGATTCACTACTTGAAGCAATCGTTGAGCGAGTGCCGCCTCCAAGCGGGGAGATGCAAGGTTCGGTTCAAGGACTCGTGATAGATTCTTGGTATGATTCCTACCAAGGCGCCATTCCACTCTTCCGGATGTTCGAGGGGACAATTCGCAAGGGCGATATCGTACGTTTTATGTCTACTGGCAAGGAATATCAAGTTCTGAGTTTAAGTACATTTACGCCTCATGAAGTAAAAATGAAAGAACTTGGGCCGGGCGAAGTGGGAATTTTGTCTGCTTCGATACGCGAGGTGAGCGATACACGGGTAGGTGACACCATTACGCTTGCCAAAAACCCTGCGCGTGAGGCCATCCAAGGCTTTCAGGAGCCGAAAGCGATGGTATTTAGCGGTTTATATGCGGCGGATAGCGCGGAGTATGAAGACTTAAGAACGGCGCTCGAAAAACTCAGACTGAACGATTCGGCCTTTACCTATGCTCCCGAGACGTCGGTAGCTTTGGGGTTTGGTTTCAGATGTGGATTTTTGGGCCTTCTTCACATGGAAATTATTCGCGAGAGGCTGGAGCGCGAATACGATCTGACACTCATCATAACAGCTCCGACGGTGATCTTTCGCGTTCTGCTCAGTGACGCTACGGTGGAGGAAATTGATAGTCCAGCTAAGTTGCCCGAACTGTCAAGGATTGAATCGATAGAGGAGCCTTTCATTTTGGGCACTATTCTTGTGCCCTCGGAATATGTGGGCGCCGTGCTCAAATTGGCACAGGAGAAGCGGGGCATACAGCGCTCTATGGAATATATCGACACGGCGACTGTGCAAATCGTCTACGAACTACCGTTTAGTGAAATTCTTTTCGATTTTTACGACAAGTTAAAATCTGTTTCTCGCGGATACGCGAGTTTTGACTATGAGCACCTGGATTACCGCTCGGCGGATGTGGTCAAACTTGATGTCCTGCTTAACGGACAGCCGATAGATCCATTTTCGACGATCATTCACAAGGAGAAAGCTTACTATCATGGCCGGGCGCTGGTGCAAAAAATGAAAGAAATCATCCCGAGGCAAATGTTTGAGGTCATCATACAAGCCGCGGTTGGGAACCGGGTGATTGCGCGGGAGACGATTCGTGCGTTGAGAAAAGATGTGACCGCGAAGTGCTATGGTGGTGATATCACGCGAAAACGCAAGTTGCTGGAAAAGCAGCGAGAAGGGAAGAAACGCATGAAGAATATCGGTACCGTTGAAGTGCCTCAAGAAGCATTTATGGCTGTTTTGGATGTGGGCAAGGAGTAAACGTGTCGGATGCCGATTTAGCAACAGGCAAAAGCGCGAAACGTAAACGTAAATCCAAATCAACTTTTCGCGAATATGCTGAAGCAATAGTCATAGCTTTGTTACTGGCTATGTTTGTGCGCACCTTTGTAGTGCAAGCATTCAAGATTCCCTCGGGTTCGATGGAAAATACTCTTCTCGTCGGAGACCATATACTTGTCAATAAATTTATTTTTTGGTTCCGCGAACCTAAACGCGGAGACATTATCGTGTTCAGGTTTCCTAAGGATGAACGACGGGATTTTATCAAGCGCGTCATTGCGTTATCGGGTGAGGAGGTGATGGTTCGTGGGGAAAAAGTGTTTATCAACTGTGCCACCCCGAACACACCGGAACAATGTGTGCCGCTGGATGAAAAATATGTGCGTTTTAAGCCCAATGGTACCGCTGTAGGTTTTGAGAGCAAATGGGGGCCGCAAAAAGTTCCGCCTGGGCACTTATTCATGCTGGGGGATAATCGAAACAATAGTCAAGACAGCCGTTTTTGGGGTTTTTTGAAAATGGGTGAGCGCGAGAATCATATACCTATCCGTTTTGCGGGCTATGCATTTGGGTTGCCTTTTCCTTGTTCGTTATGGTCAGCGCCGTGTTGGGACGATAAGATCCGTGGTTCCGCTTTCATGATTTACTGGTCATGGAACGGGGATTCGGGTTCACCGCGCTGGGGCAGGCTGGCGAACCTTATTGATTGATTTTTGTTATTGTTGAAGTTGCGCTTCTCCTGCCCAAAATAATTGCAAGAAAAAAGCAAGATCAACTCTTCATTGTTTCCCATGGAATACAGAGTGTGCCAGAGCCTATTGGACGCCAAATCCGCATGTTGGAATCTGGGCCATATAATATCGTGGCACGCGGCGCATAAAGAGATGCGAGGTGGGAAACGCCGGAATCCCCTCCAAAATATCCGGAAGACTTTGAAAGAAGAGCGCTTAGAACTTTGGGTGTAGTATCCTTGAGTACCGGAATGGAATCATCAAACAGCCTTTGAAATTCCTCGCAAACAACTGAATCCGCTGGCCCTTCTATAACGACAGGTAGCTGACCTGTTTCATCAGCTTGCTTTCGCACCATTGTGTCGAGAATCGGAAGGGGAATCCATTTGTTCTTTCCCCCGCCGCCTGGATGGATGAGAAAGAAATCATCATCTATTCCAAATTCATTCAATACTTTATCAGCTAAAATTAAATGATTCTGTGAAGGAATGAGTGTGATTTTCTCGCCTTTGGAAGCGTCCCAAAATGGCCATGGACGCATCATCCACTCACAGATATGAATTTCTTCCGAGGGGGGAGGAAATGGTGGATGTACCCGGCAGTGCTCCAACCCGTTTGAACTCAAGCGTTTGGCGAGTTCTCCCGACATGTCCGAAGTGTAGAACATACACATATCATAGCGTTTGATAAGTCGACACAGAGCGTCGTTTTCTTGTGGTCGAGCATTATACAGGAGGTGGAAGGGGGATGAGCCCCCATCAAGAATTTCGTGAATCAACCCCGAGTCAAGTAGCGGGGCTGCATAATTGGGGTTTGCAGCCAGAGTGATATGAGCATCTCCGTAGTGATTACCTAACTGTTTGAATAATAAAGCCAATAGTAGTGTGTCCCCGAATGCTCCCATTCGGTAAATCAAAATTCTGATAGCCAAAGCCTACTTGTTCCTTGTAAGTGATTCCACGGCTCGGGCAATTGTCGCGAATTCTTGAGCGTCCAGGGTCTCGGCTCGCCGACTGGGGTCGATGCCTGTTCTTTCGAGAAGGTTCCGCCAAGTCTCCGGGTTTGAGAAGGGTTCTTGCATGTTTTTTAATTCATTTAGATTCAATGATTTGAGATTATTAAACAGAGTCTTTCTGCGGTGCGCGAAACCCGCCTGGATGATGCGGAAATAGAGATTCTCATCCCCCACCTCCACTTGAGGCTTCTTCCTCGCCTCTAGACACATAATCGCGGAGTCGACCTTCGGTGGTGGCCGAAAAGCGCCTGGAGGCACCACCTGGCAGAGTTTCGTCTGATATCGATACCCTACCCAAAGAGTGAGTGAGCCATAATCCTTGCCACCCGGTTCAGCACAAAGCCTCTCGCCCACTTCACGCTGCACCATCAATACCATGAGAGGGAATCGCTCAATCTTTTCAGTGAGTTGCGAGATTATCGCCGAAGCGACCTGATAGGGCAGATTCGCCACCAATTTCATCTTCTCGGGGAGAGCGGTGTAGTCGATTTCTAACGCGTCGCCGTGGATCAGGTGAAATCGAGCGTGTTCATCCTCCATCTTTTTGAGCGCGGGGATGAGTGCGTCGTCTATCTCGATGCCGTGGACGATGGCGCCGGCGGCGAGGAGGCACCGCGTGAGGGCCCCTTCGCCGGCGCCGATTTCGAGCACGTCTTCATCCGGCGTAATATCCGCCAAATCAACGATTTGAGAGAGATACCTCTTCTCGTGCAGGAAGTGTTGGCCGAGTTTTGGTCTTCTGCGATGCGCCATGGGATACCGCGCCTCGGGGGGAGGATAACTGCTTGACTCTGAACGAGTTTTATGAGAGTGTTCCTGGTGCAGCGCGCCTCAGTCATCCTTCCGAAATTTATCGAAAAACACCGTGAATTTATCTGATTTTATCGAATTTTTCACCTTTTCCGACCGGCTTTTCAGCGCCTGAAAATCACCCGCACCCTATCAAAATCGCTCTCGATATTCCAGCCGGATTCCGGGGCCTCCGGGAGATGAAAAATTCTTCTCCCCCCGGCTGGCGTCAGAGCGGGGGACGTGATAAGGAGAGGTCGGTAAAGTTCGTTTGAGGGTGTGATGAACATATTGTCCCGGAAATTCTTTCGGGGGCGTTCGGCGGATTTTATATAACAAGAGAACCGGCATTCCGTTTTACTCGTATTTCAGGCGACGTTTTTTCTCGCATGACGAAACTTAAAGGGAGCAGTGAATGAGGATTAAATTCGACAAACTCGAAGCACCAAAACAGGGAACGCGCATTTCTTTCCGGGGCAGCAAGCCTCAGATACCCGACGACCCCATCGTCTGCTACGTCCGGGGCGACGGCATCGGCGTGGACATCACGCCCGTGATGATGGACGTGGTCGACGCCGCCGTGGAGAAGGCGTTCCGGGGCAAGAGGCGCATCGAATGGTTCCGCGTCATGGCGGGCGAGGACGCCATGGAAACCTACGGCGAACTGATGCCCGATGAGACCATGAAGGCGATTCGCCACTTTTATTTCGCCATCAAGGGCCCGCTCTACACGCCCATCGGCGGCGGGTTCCGAAGCCTGAACGTCGCCTTCCGGCAGATGAACGACCTGTTCGCCTGCGTACGCCCGGTGCGCTACTTCAAGGGCGTTCCCTCGCCCATGGTGCACCCCGAATGGGTGGACATGTGCATCTTCCGCGAGAACACCGAGGACGTCTACGCCGGTATCGAGTGGGAACTGAACTCGAAAGAGGCGAAGAAGATGATCAACTTCCTGAACAAGGAGATGGGCTGCAACGTCCGCGCGGACAGCGGCATCGGCGTCAAGCCGATTTCGGTTTTCGGCAGCGAGCGCATCGTCAAGAAGGCCATCGACTACGCCATCGCGCAAAAGAAAAAGGTGCTCACGCTCGTCCACAAGGGCAACGTGCAGAAATACACGGAAGGGTCCTTCAAGGACTGGGGCTACGCCTTCCTCAAGAAGAAGTACAGGAGGCACATCGTCACCGAAGAGGAACTCTGGAGCAAGAAGTATAACGGCAAGATGCCCAAGGGCAAGATACTCGTGAACGACCGCATCGCCGACAACATCTTCCAGCAGGTGCTCACCCGCCAGCGCGAATACCAGGTGCTCGCCTGCACGAACCTGAACGGCGATTACCTCTCCGACGCCATCGCCGGCCAGGTCGGCGGCCTCGGCATGGCGCCCGGCGCCAACATCGGCGACAGGATCCACTTCTACGAGCCCACCCACGGCACGGCGCCCAAATACGCGGGCAAGGACATGGTGAATCCGAGCAGCCTCATCCTCTCGGCGGTCATGATGCTCGAGGATATGGGCTGGGAGAAGGCGGCGAAGCTCATCGTCAAGGGCATCGAGGGCGCGATTCAGAAAAAGACGGTCACCTACGACCTGCACCGCCAGATGAAGGGCGCCAGGAAGCTCTCCTGCTCCGGCTTCGGAAAAGCCATCATCGCGAACATGTAACCAAAAGGAGACGGGAGAGAATCATGGCGAGGCCAAAAATCACCATTGTGGGCGCAGGCAACGTGGGCGCCACGACGGCCCACTGGGCGGCGGCCAGGGAACTGGGCGACATCGTACTCATCGACATCATCGAGGGCGTGCCCCAGGGCAAGGCGCTCGATCTGTATGAAGCGGCGCCCGTGGAGGGTTTCGACTGCCGCGTCACGGGCACGAACGACTATGCGGACACCAAGGACTCCGACATCGTCGTCGTCACGGCGGGCGTCGCCCGCAAGCCGGGCATGAGCCGCGACGACCTCATCAACATCAATGCCGGCATCGTCGGTTCCGTGACGGATGAAGTCGTGGAGCAGTCGCCCGACTGCATCCTGATCATCGTCTCGAACCCGCTCGACGTCATGGTCACCAAGGCGCACATGCAGTGCAAATTCCCGCGAGAGCGCATCATGGGAATGGCCGGCGTGCTCGACAGCGCGCGCTTTCGGACGTTCATATCCATGGAACTGGGCGTCTCCGTCGAGGACATCACGGCCACCGTGCTCGGCGGCCACGGGGACAGCATGGTGCCGCTGCCGAGGTACAGCACGGTTTCGGGAATCCCCATCACGGCGCTCATGGAGGCCGGGCGTATCGAGGAACTGGTGCAGCGGACGCGCGACGGCGGGGCGGAAATCGTGAATTACCTCAAAACCGGCAGCGCGTTCTACGCGCCCGGGGCGTCCGTCGTGCAGATGGTGGAATCCATCCTCAAGGACAAGAAGCGGATTCTCCCCTGCGCCGCCCTCCTGGAGGGCGAATACGGCCAGGATGGTATTTTCATGGGCGTTCCGGCCAAGCTCGGCGCGGGCGGGATGGAACAAGTCGTGGAACTCGAACTCACGCCCGAGGAAAAGGCGGCGTTCGATAATTCCGCCGATCATGTGCGCGAGTTGATAAAGACCCTCGAAACCTGAACGCGTCGTTCATAGACGACCGGCAACGGACAGGCGGGCCATGCGAACGATAGACGCAAGCGAGGTGACGTCCAGGATTCGCGAGATGTCCATCGAGTCGAACTACCACGTCGACCCCGCCTACGTGCGCAAGGTCGAAGAGGCGAAGGCCGGTGAAACCTCGTCTCTCGGTCTCATGGTGCTCGACCAGATCACCGAGAATGCGGCCCTCGCATCCGCAGAGCGCGTCCCCTATTGCCAGGACACGGGCGTTTCCATCGTGTTCGCAGAAATAGGTCAGGACGTCCGCATCGAGGGCGGGTTGCTGGAGGACGCCATCAACGAAGGGATTCGCCGGGGCTATCGCGACGGCTATCTGCGCGGTTCTGTGGTCAACGACCCGCTCCGGCGCGTGAACACAAAGGACAACACGCCCGCCGTCATCCACTACCGCGTCGTCGAGGGCGACCGCCTGAAACTCTATTTCGCCGCGAAGGGAACCGGGGCGGAGAACATGAGCATGGCGCGCATGCTCAAACCCTCGGACGGCAGAGAGGGCGTCATCCGCACCATCGTCGATCACGTTTTCAATTCCGGGGGGAATCCATGCCCGCCGGTTCTGTTGGGGGTCGGCCTGGGCGGTTCGATCGAAAAGGCGGCGCTCCAGGCGAAATGGGCGCTTTTCCGCGAACTGGGCGCGCCCAACCCCGACCCGCTCGTGGCCGAACTCGAAGGGGATATACTGGAAGCGGTGAACAAGACCGGCGTGGGGCCGATGGGCATGGGCGGGGACACCACCTGCATCGCCGTGCACGTCGAAACCTACGCCTGCCACATCGGAGCGCTTCCGATCTGCGTGAACGTGGAGTGCCACGCGCACCGCCACGCCGAGGTGGTCCTTTAGGATGCAGTCGATAGACCTACCGCTGAGCCCTGGGGTTGTGGAATCCCTCTCGATGGGGGATATGTGCGAGTTGAGCGGCGTTCTCTACACGGCGCGCGACGCGGCCCACAAGCGGATGCTGGAGGACGCGGCGCGCGGAGAGCCGCTGCCCATCGACGTGGCGGGCCAGGTGCTCTACTACGTGGGGCCGACGCCGCCCAAGCCGGGCGCCGTCATCGGCTCGGCGGGGCCCACGACGAGCGGCCGCATGGACGCCTATACGCCCAGGATGCTGGAACTCGGCCTCACCGGGATGATAGGCAAGGGGGGCAGGAGCCCGGCGGTCGTGGAGGCTATCGCCAGACACCGGGCGGTCTACTTCGCCGCCATCGGCGGAACGGCCGCCCTGCTGGCGAAGCGGATCAAGGAGGTCGAACTCATCGCTTATGAGGATTTGGGGACCGAGGCGATTCGAAGACTCGTGGTCGAGAAATTCCCGGTCGTGGTCGCGGTGGACAGCCGCGGGAAGGATATTTTCGCCGAAGGTTACAAGGCGTTCGCAAAGTAAGGGGCGCTCGTGCGTTTCGGTCCTGGTGTTCATGGCGCGGTTTTCAGGGAATGATGGTGCGCGACGACGCTCCTTGCCCTCATCCCGAGTAGGCGCGCTTGCGCGCCGTATCGAGGGAGGACCGGGGCGCATATTGAGCTTGTCGAGGGAGCCTGCCCCGAGCTTTTCGAAGGGGGGCGCCCTTCGATACGCCGCCTTCGGCGGCTACTCAGGGTGAGGTCAATATGGCGGCCGGGCAAGACGAGAGCTTGGCGCGAGAGGGTATGATTGGTCGTGTAGGGGTCGCATATATGTCGGACATACATGTCCGACCTACAAGACCTTTTGAATGGCGACTGTAGGGACAGGCCTCCGTGCCTGTCCGACAACCTGACAAAGGACAACCACGGAGGGTTGTCCCTACAGAAATATACGATTTCTTTTGTGCTTGAAAGTTCAGCGTTGAAATGTATTTACCGCATTGATTCTGGAGGAGTTGGATGAACATCCACGAGTATCAGGGCAAGGAGTTGCTCGCGAAGTACGGCGTGGCCGTCCCGAGGGGCGGAGTCGCCGAGACGGCGGAAGAGGCCGAGCGCATCGCCGAGGATCTGGGCGGGACGGTGGTCGTCAAGGCGCAAATCCACGCAGGGGGACGAGGCAAGGGCGGCGGCGTCAAGCTGGCCGGATCACCTGCTGAGGCGAAAGGGGCGGCCTCGCAGATTCTGGGGATGACGCTGGTGACGCACCAGACGGGGCCGGAAGGCCGCCTCGTCAAGAAGGTCTGGGTGGAGGAGGCGAGCGACATCGAGCGCGAGTTGTATCTCGGTATCGTGCTCGACCGCGCCACGGGCCGCCCCACCGTCATGGCGAGCACCGAGGGCGGGATGGACATCGAGGAGGTGGCCGCGAAAACGCCCGAAAAACTCCTCAAGGTGCCCGTCGACCCGGCGCTCTCCGTCTGGCCCTCGACCGCGCGCCGCGTGGCCTACGGGCTGGGTTTGCCCGCCGACCTCGTCCGCGAGGGGACGAAGTTCGTCACGAACCTCTACCGGTTCTACGACGAGATGGACGCCTCGCTGGTCGAGATCAACCCCCTGGTGCAGACGAAAGACGGCCGCATCCTCGCGCTCGACGCCAAGGTGAACTTCGACGACAACGCGCTCTACCGCCACGAGGAGGTGGCCGCGATGCGCGATGAGGACGAAGAGGACCCGCTCGAGGTCGAGGCCTCCAAATTCAACCTCAACTATATCAAGCTCGACGGCTCGGTGGCCTGCATGGTGAACGGCGCGGGTCTCGCCATGGCGACGATGGACATCATCAAGCTCGCGGGCGCTGCGCCCGCGAACTTCCTCGACGTGGGCGGCGGCGCGAGCAAGGAGATGGTGGAGAACGCCTTCCGCATCCTCATGGACGATCCGGACGTGCAGGCCGTCTTCATCAACATCTTCGGCGGCATCCTGCGCTGTGACATTCTGGCGGAGGGCGTCGTGGAGGCGGTCAAGACCGTGAACGTGAACGTGCCCATCATCATCCGCATGGAGGGGACGAACGTGGAGAAGGGCCGCGAGATTCTCGAGGGCTCGGGTCTCGATTTCACCGTGGGCAATGGCATGGCCGATTCCGCCGAAAAGGTGGTAGCGGCCCTTAACCGCTAGGGGGTCTGGTTTTGAGTATTCTGGTTGACAAGGAGACGCGCATCCTCGTGCAGGGCATCACCGGGCGCGAGGGAGGCTTTCACGCCGGGCAGTGTCAAAAATACAGCCGCGAGTTCGCGGGCGGCGGCGGCGCGGTGGTGGCCGGCGTGACGCCCGGCAAGGGCGGTCAGGAGGCGGACGGGGTGCCCGTGTTCAACACGGTGGCCGAAGCGGCCCGCGAGACGGGCGCGAACGCCTCGCTCATCTTCGTGCCGCCCCCCTTTGCGGCGGACGCCGTCGTCGAATCCGTGGACGCCGGGCTCCCTCTCGTGGTGTGCATCACCGAGGGCATCCCGGTGCGCGACATGGTGTACGTGAAGCGGCACATCGAGGATAGCGGCGCGGTGCTCATCGGCCCCAACTGTCCGGGCGTCATCACGCCGGGCGGCTGCAAGATGGGCATCATGCCGGGCCACATCCACAAGGAAGGCACCATCGGCGTCATCTCGAAGAGCGGCACGCTCACCTACGAGGTCGTCGCCCAACTCACCGAGCAGGGCCTGGGCCAGACCACTTGCGTGGGCATCGGCGGAGACCCCATCATCGGCACGATGTATATCGACCTCTTGCGCATGTTCGAGGAGGATCCTGCGACCGAGGCCATCATCATGATCGGCGAGATCGGCGGAACCGCCGAGCAGGACGCGGCGCGCTGGGCGAAGGAGAACGTCACGAAGCCGCTCGTGGGTTTCATCGCGGGCCAGACGGCGCCTCCGGGCCGGCGGATGGGCCACGCGGGCGCGATCATCTCGGGCGGGGAAGGCACCGCGGCAGAGAAGATGCGGGTCATGTCCGAATGCGGGATTCACGTCACCGAAAGCCCGGCCGAGATGGGCCTCACTATGGCCAAAGCGCTGGGCAAGGCATAACGTCATTCACGGAAAGGGAAAGGACACATGGAACGCACGTTCGCGATGATCAAACCCGACGCCACCGCGCGCGGATTAAGCGGCAGGATTCTCTCGCGCATCGAGGAGGAGGGTTTCGGGATTCTGGGCATGAGGCTCGTCCACATGTCGAAAGCGCAGGCGGAGGGTTTTTACGCCGTTCACAGGGAACGCCCCTTCTTCGGCGACCTCACGACGTTTATGTCCTCGGGGCGCACGGTGGTACTGGCCCTCGAGCGCGAGGACGCCATCAAGCACTGGCGCGACGTGATGGGCGCCACGAACCCCGCGGAGGCCGAGCCGGGAACGATTCGCGCGGAGTTCGGCGAGAGCATCGAGCGCAACTCCACGCACGGCTCCGACGCGCCCGATACCGCCGCCTTTGAACTGGGCTACTGGTTCCCGGGTGTGGAACTGCCCGCATCGGAATAGAAATACATATACTCGAAACATCGGGAGATGTCATAAAATGCGTTTGAAGGATAAAGTCGCCATCGTCACCGGGGCGGGGCAGGGAATCGGAAAAGTCATCGCGCTCACGTTCGCGCGCGAGGGGGCGAAGGTCGTGCTCGCAGCGCGCTCGGTCGCGAATCTGGAGGCCGCCGCCGCCGAGATGCCGGACGGCGCCTCCCTCGTCGTCCCTACGGACTTGACGGACGAAACGGCGATAAAGGCGCTCGTCGAGAAGACGCTCGCCGAGTTCGGGACCATCGACATCCTCGTGAACAACTCCGGCGTCGCCGGCCCCACGAAGGCGTGCGAGGACGTGACGCGCGAGGATTGGGAGCAGTGCTTCGACGTGAACGTCACGGGCACGTTCCTGATGACGAAGCACGTCATCCCCACGTTGAAGAAAAACAGATACGGGCGCATCCTCAATATCAGTTCGATGAGCGGCAAGCGCCCGCTGCCGAACCGCACGCCCTATACGGCGTCCAAGATGGCGGTCATCGGCCTGACGCGCACCCTCGCGTTCGAGCTCGGCGAATACGGCGTCACGGTGAACGCGGTGTGCCCGGGAGCCACTTCCGGCCCCAGGATCGACAGCGTCATCGAGAACATGGCGCAGAGCTTCGGCACGACCTTCGAGGAGGCGAAGGCGACCTTCACCGCGCCGGCGGCGCTCAAGACGCTCGTCGACTCGGAGGATCACGCCGCCTTGTGCGTTTTCCTGGCTTCCGAGGAGGCCGCTCACATGACCGCCCAGGACATCAACGTGACGGGCGGGCTCATCTTTTACTAGCCCGCTCATCGCCTCGCCTTTGGCAGGCCCCGCGCGGCGGCGCGCGCCGGGAGAGCACATGTCGTCCCTGAACGGAAGAACGCGGCGGGAGAGGAAAATCCGGGTCCGGGGTGCGCGCGAGCACAACCTCAAGGACTTGAGCCTCGACATGCCGCGCGACAAGCTCATCGTCATCACGGGCCTGAGCGGCTCGGGCAAGAGTTCGCTCGCCTTCGACACCCTCTACGGAGAGGGGCAGCGGCGCTACATCGAATCGCTTTCCGCCTACGCGCGCCAGTTCATCGACCAGATCGGGAAGCCCGACGTCGACTCCATCGAGGGCCTCTCGCCCACCATCGCCATCGAGCAGAAGACGGTGAGCAAGAACCCCCGCTCGACCGTCGGCACCGTGACGGAGATTTACGACCACCTGCGGCTTCTCTACGCCCGCCTGGGTCTGCCGCACTGTCCCTCGTGCGGACAATCCATGAACGCGCTCAACGTCGAGCAGATGGTGAGCCGGGCGATGGGCCTGGGAAGCGGCAAGGAGCTCGATATCCTCGCCCCCATCGTGCGGGGCCGCAAGGGGATATACCGCAAGGAATTCGAGGACCTGGAGCGCAAGGGATACTTGAGGGTTCGCGTGGACGGGCGCTTTTTCCGGCTCGGTGATGAGATATCGCTCAACCGTCACATGACGCACAACATCGAGGTGGTGGTGGATCACGTCGTCCTGCGTCCGGGCGTGGAGAATCGCCTCGGCGAATCCATCGAAACGGCTCTGGGTCTCGCGAAGGGGCTGGTGATTTTCCTGGGAGACGACGGCACCGAGTATCTCTTCAGCGAGGAATGCACTTGTGCAGAGTGCGGCGTGAACATCCCCGAGATGGCCCCGCGCATGTTCTCCTTCAACAGCCCCTATGGGGCGTGCCCGGGATGCGGCGGCCTGGGGGTGGTGCACCGCATGGATGAGGCGAAAATCGTCCCCGACCCCAAGCTCACGCTCGAAGAGGGGGCCATCGCCCCCCTCGCGGGGAGCAAGAGTTTTCTCGCCTCTGCCCTGGGCGCGGTCATGGAGGCCGAAAAGATTCCGGCGGACAGGCCTTTTGCGAAACTCTCCAAAAGGCACAAGAACATCCTGTTCTACGGGAGCAAGGGCGGGAAGCTGAAAATCCGCCACAAGACGGGTCGGCGCACGCTCAGGCGCGAGCGCGTTTTTCCGGGCGTCATCCCCGCCCTCGCCGAGCGGATGGAGAATACGGCGAGCGACGGGATGCGGGCGAATCTGGAAAAATACATGAGCGTCATGCCCTGCGAGGCATGCAGGGGAGGACGCCTGAAGCCGGAGAGCCTCGCCGTCACGTATGGCGGAAAGAACATCGCCGAGGTTTCCGCCATGAGCATCAAGAACGTGCGCGCCTTTTTTGAAGAACAGAACCACGCGGACGGGGGCGACCTCGTTTCGGAGCGGATATTGAAGGAGATCATCGAGCGGCTCGAATTTCTCGAAAAGGTGGGGCTCAGCTACCTCACGCTGGAGAGGCCCTCGGGAACCCTCGCGGGAGGCGAGGGCCAGAGAATCAGGCTGGCGAGCCAGATCGGCTCCAGCCTGGTGGGCGTCTTGTACGTGCTCGATGAGCCGAGCATCGGCCTGCACCAGCGCGACAACCGCCGACTTCTGGACACGCTTTGTCGTCTCCGCGACATGGGAAACACGATCATCGTCGTCGAACACGACCGCGAGACCATCGAGTCGGCCGACTACGTCGTGGATCTGGGCCCCGGAGCGGGCGAGCACGGCGGGTACCTCGTGGCCTGCGGCGCGCCTGACGATATCCGCTCGAACGCCGGTTCGCTGACGGGAAAATACCTTTCCGGCGAAGTCGACATTCCCCGCCCCGAGCAGCGCCGCGCGCCGGGCGGGGACTGCATCTCCATCCGGGGGGCGCGGCAGCACAATCTCAAGAACGTGGACGTCGATTTTCCGCTCGGCCTGCTCATCTGCGTCACCGGCGTGAGCGGGAGCGGCAAGAGCACGCTGGTGGACGAGATTCTCTATCGCGCGCTTTCGCGGCGCATTTACCGCTCGCTCGCCACGCCGGGCGCGCACGATTCCATCGAGGGCGCCGAACTCATCGACAAGGTCATCGCCATCGATCAGTCTCCCATCGGGCGGACGCCGAGGAGCAACCCGGCCACCTATACGGGCGTGTTCTCCCCGATCCGCAACCTTTTCTCCCAGGTTCCCGAGGCGCGCAAGCGTGGCTATCTCGCCGGGCGCTTCAGCTTCAACGTCAAGGGGGGGCGGTGCGAGACCTGCCAGGGGGACGGCTACATCCGGCTCGAGATGCACTTCCTGCCCGATCTGTTCGTTCGCTGCTCGGAGTGCCAGGGCAGGCGCTTCAACCGCGACACGCTCGACGTCCGCTACAAGGGCCGCAACATCGCCGAGGTGCTCGAAATGACGGTGGATGAGGCGCTGGCGTTTTTCGAGAACATCAACGCGGTGCGCTGGAAGATGAAGACGATGCAGGACGTGGGCCTGGGCTACCTGCGCCTGGGCCAGCCCGCCACGACGCTCAGCGGCGGAGAGGCCCAGCGCATCAAGCTTTCGAGGGAGCTCGCCAAGAGAGCCACCGGCCGGACGCTCTACATTCTCGACGAGCCGACCACGGGGCTTCATTTCGCCGACATCGAAAAGCTGCTGGACGTGCTGCATCGCCTGGTCGATCAGGGCAATACCGTGGTCGTCATCGAGCACAACATCGACGTCATCAAGGCGGCTGACCACATCATCGACTTAGGACCCGAGGGAGGAGAGGAGGGCGGTTACCTGCTCGCCGAAGGTCCGCCCGAGCGAATCGCCGGACTCGAGGCCTCCGCCACGGGCCTTTCCCTGCGCGGGGCGCTGAACGGGACGCATTCGAACGCACAGCCCGCCTGACCGATGAGCACCGAAAACACCCGCTGCCTCGTCCTGTGGATTGAATACGAGGGCACGAATTTTCACGGCTGGCAGACCCAGCCCGGCCAGAGAACCGTCCAGAGCGAAATCGAGGCCGCGCTTTTGAGGATGTGCGGGGAGCCGATACGGATCATCGGCTCGGGCCGCACCGACGCCGGCGTCCACGCCTGGGGGCAGGTGGCGCACTTTCACACGCGCTCTCGAATCGAGCCCTACAAGGTGCGAATCGGTCTCAACACCATGATGGGCCGTGACGTCTCGATTTTCGACTGCCGGGAAGCCGTGGGCGGTTTTCACGCCCAGTTCGACGCCGTTCGCAAGACCTACCGCTACCGCATCCTGAACCGCAGCTCGCCGAGCGCCATCCGCCATCCATACACCTGGCACGTAAGAAAGCGCCTCGACGTCGAGGCGATGCGCCGGGCGGCCGCGATACTGGAGGGAGAGCATGATTTCGCCAGCTTCTGCCGGGAGAAGGGGAGGCCCGAGGACACCGTGCGCCGCCTGGAGCGCCTGGGCGTGGAGCGGGCGGGCGATGAAGTGGTCATCGAGGCGACGGCGGAAGGATTCTTGCGCCACATGGTGAGGAACCTGGCCGGCGTCCTGGTGGAGGTGGGCCGCGGGGAGCGCGAGGCCGATTCCGTGCGGGAGGTGCTCGCGGGAAAAAACAGGACCCTTGCGGGCGTCAACGCCCCGCCTCAGGGGCTGGCGCTGCTCAGCGTGGACTATGGCGAAAAGCTGCCGCCTGCGGCCGCGCCGGGGCCCGAAGAAACCGACGCTTGACCATTTCTCCCAAATTTGGGTATCTTCCTCGGAGCAGCGGTAATCTCAAGTATGAGGATGGCAACGGATGGGAACGCGGGAAACATATATGGAGGCTTGGCCCTGGCGATGCTCCGCCAAATCTGGAGGTGCGCCGTAAGGGTTGTTGTCTGAATTTTTGAAAGTGAATCCCCAAGCCATGGCGGCCCGTTCGGTCCCGTGGCTTTTTTTATGATGGAGGATAGGCATCGCTCGCAAGACGATGCCTCGTATGAAAATGAAAACGAACCCGGAACATCATCTGCCGGACAAGGAGACTTTTCTCCGCCTCTGCGAGCGGGGAAACATCATTCCGGTCTACCGCGAGATTCTCGCCGATCTCGATACGCCGGTGTCCGCCTACCTGAAAATCGCGGACGGCTCCTATTCGTTTCTGCTCGAAAGCGTCGAGGGCGGGGAGAAGTGGGCGAGGTACACCTTTTTGGGAAGCGAGCCCTACCTCATCTTCGAGAGCAAAGGGAAGCGGGTTCGCATCACGCAGGAGGGCGATAGCGAAGAGTTCGACGTGAATGACCCCATCGACGCCCTCAGACAGCTGATGCAGCCCTACATCCCCGTCGACCTTCCCGGCCTGCCGAGGTTCTGGGGGGGCGCGATCGGCTGCATGGGCTACGACGCGGTACGCTTCATCGAGCGCCTGCCCGAGAATGCGCATGACGATCTCGATCTGCCCGAACTGCTCTTCATGATCACGAAGTCCCTGGTCATCTTCGACAACACGGCGCAGAAGATGTACGTGCTCGCCCATGCGCACATTCGCGACGACGGCGAAGAGGCCGCCTACGAGGATGCGTGCGCGCGCGTCGATGCGCTCATCGAAAAGCTGAGAGGCCCTTCCGTCGCTCCGCCTTACGAGCCGGAGGAAGCGCCTCAAGGTGAAGCGAGCGGGCATCCCGTCGAGAACATGCCGGGCCTCTACTCGTCTTTCACCCGTGAAGGGTTCGAGAAGGTCGTCGCCGATACGGTGGAGCTCATCCACGCGGGCGAGGCGATCCAGGTCGTGCTCTCCCAGCGCATGGAGAGCGCCCTGGACGTGCACCCGTTCGCCATCTACCGGGCGCTGCGGACCGTGAATCCCTCTCCCTACATGTTCTATCTGGAGCTCGGCGACGTGACCCTCGTGGGCGCCTCGCCCGAGGTGCTCGTGCGGCTGGAGGGGGAGCGGGTCGAAGTGCGCCCCATCGCCGGCACGCGGAGGCGCGGGGTGGACGAGGCGGAGGATCGGGCGCTGGCGGAAGAACTCCTCGCCGACGAGAAGGAGCGCGCCGAGCACATCATGCTCGTCGATCTGGGCCGCAACGACATCGGCCGCGTCTGCGAGCGCGGCACGGTGCGCGTCACCGAGCAGATGGTGATCGAGCGCTACTCCCACGTCATGCACATCGTGAGCAACGTGGTCGGAACGCTGGGCGAGGGCAAGGACGCGTTCGACGTGCTCAGGGCGTCTTTTCCGGCGGGCACCGTCTCGGGCGCGCCCAAGGTGCGCGCGATGGAGATCATCGACGAGAAGGAGCCGGTGCGCCGGGGCCCCTACTCGGGCGCGGTGGGCTATTTCGGCTTCGGCGGCAGCATGGATACCTGTATCGCCATCCGCACGCTCTACGCGCGCGGCGGCAAGCTCTACCTCCAGGTGGGAGCGGGCGTCGTGGCGGACTCGAAGCCCGATTTCGAGTACGAGGAAACCATCAACAAGGCCCGGGGGTCGCTGCGCGCGCTGGACGTGGCGCGGGGCGGCCTCCCCTAGGGCGGAGAAGGCGACATGAAGCGCGTATTGATGATCGACAACTACGATTCGTTCACCTACAACCTCGTCCAGTACCTCGCCGAACTGGGCGCGGAGGTGACGGTGTGGCGAAACGACCAGTTCGAGCTGGACGACGTGGCCGAGCTGGCGCCCGATCTGGTTGTCATATCCCCGGGGCCGGGGCGGCCCGAATCCGCCGGCCTCTCGATGCCGCTCGTGGAAAGATTCGCGTGCGAATACCCCATCCTGGGCGTGTGCCTGGGGCATCAGGCCATCGCGCAGGTCTTCGGCGGCAGGGTCGTCCGCGCGGAGCGTATCATGCACGGAAAGACATCCGAGATACGCCACGACGGCCGGGGCGTATTCCGCGATCTCCCGAATCCCATGACGGCCACGCGCTACCACAGCCTCCTGCTCGCGCGCGAGAGCGTTCCTCCCGAGATCGAGGTGTGCGCGGAGACGGCAGAGGGCGAGATCATGGGCCTTCGGGTCCGGGACAAGGCGGTCGCGGGCGTTCAGTTTCATCCAGAATCCATACTCTCGCCCGAGGGCAAGGCGCTGCTCAAAAACGCGCTGGAAGGCGCTATCGAGCGGCCTTGAGGGAACCCGCGCGGACGCGGTATGGTGGCCCCGAACCGGCGATAATCGCGCAGGTGATCTCGGGGCGGGCGTACAGCGCAGGGGCCGCTGTTGAGCGGGAACCAATGAAGACTTCACCACTTTATGAGGATTTGCGCACATGATTCAGGAAGCCATCGGAAAGCTCGTGGAAGGCCGGCACTTGAGCGCGGATGAGGCGGAGAAGGTGATGGACCTCATCATGACGGGCGAGGCCACACAGGCCCAGATCGGCGCCTACCTCGTGGCGCTCCGCATGGCGGGGGAGACGCCCGAGGAGATCGCGGGCAGCGTCCGCTCCATGCGCGCCAGGGCGACGTGGGTGAAGACGAAACACCCCTTCGTCATCGACGTGGTGGGCACGGGCGGCGACGGCGCCCATACCTTCAACATCAGCACGAGCGCCGCCCTCGTCGTGGCGGCGGCGGGCCAGCCGGTCGCGAAGCACGGCAACCGCGCGGTGTCGAGCAAATCGGGCGCCGCCGACGTCTTGAAGGCGCTCGGCGTCAACATCGAGGCCTCGCCCGGGAAGGTGGGCGAGTGCATCGACGAGGCGGGCGTCGGTTTTCTGTTCGCGCCCATGCTGCACGGCGCGATGAAGCACGCCATCGGCCCCAGGCGCGAGATCGCCATGCGCAGCATCTTCAACGTCATGGGGCCGCTCACGAATCCCGCGCGCGCCCAGAGCCAGTTGGTGGGCGTGTACGCGCCCGAACTCACCGAACTGGTGGCGGACGTGCTGCGGCAGGTGGGTTGCCAGAAGGCGCTGGTGGTACACGGGTCGGACGGCATGGACGAGTTGACGCTTACCGGCTCCTCGCGCGTATCGGAATGGGACGGCAGCGAGATCAGGACGTATGACGTAACGCCCGAGGATGCGGGTCTCTCTCGCGCAGACCCGGACGCCGTGAAGGGAGGCGAGCCTGCGGAGAACGCGGATATCACGCGCGCCATCCTTGGCGGCGAGAAAGGCCCAAAGCGCGACATCGTGCTCCTGAACGCCGCCGCTGCGCTCATCGCCGCGGACAGGGCGGGGGATTTGAGAGAGGGCGTCGCGCAGGCGGCTTCGGCGATAGATTCAGGCGAGGCGGCGGGGGTGCTGGCGCGCCTCGTGGAAGTGTCCAACTCCTGAGCCAAGCGATGCGGCCTGGGATTGTTGAAAAGGCCCCTAATTAGGGAGTAGAGAGGACGCCCCTCTCGACTGTAATAGCACCCTCTCCTACCCCCCTTGTCAGGGCTGTAGAAAAAGCCTCGTCTGGGACATGCGGTATTGGGGTTACGTGGCGGTGCTCCCTTTCTGCCGCGCAGGTGGCCACAAAACCTCATCCTGAGTAGGCGCGCAAGCGCCGTATCGAAGGATGAGAGGCGTCTCCCGGCGTGCGGAGCAATCGCTTCCGCATTGGGCGCGATTGACCTTCGATACGCCGCCTTCGGCGGCTACTCAGGATGAGGAAGGTGTGGGCAGAGTTTGTCCCGAGCGAAGTCGAGGGGCCGCTACTCAGGATGAGAGAGATGTGGAGACTTTTTCAACAAGCCCGGTTTCGCTGGCCTGTAGGTTGTCGATTCCTGCTGGGAGCATGATATTTTGACGATTGCGACGCATACGGTTCTCGATAAACTCGTGGAAGGCGTTCGCGAGGACATCGCCTCGGACAAGAGAAGGCGCTCCGAAGCCGACCTCAAGTCGATGGCGAAGGATGCGCCGCCGACTGTGGGTTTCGCAGGCGCGCTCAGGCGGTCTGAATCTAGCGATGATGCAGGCGGCGGCCGGATGCGCGTCATCGCCGAGGTGAAGCAGGCCTCCCCCTCCCAGGGACAGATCGCCGAGACGTTCCAGCCGGCCGAAATCGCCCGGGCCTATGAGGCGGGTGGCGCCGCCGCCGTCTCGGTGCTGACCGAGCGGAGGCGTTTTCTCGGCGAGATGGCGCATCTCGAACAAGTGCGCGAGGCAGTGGCTCTCCCCGTTCTCAGAAAAGAGTTTATCTTCACCGAATACCAGATTCTGGAGGCACGCGCGGGCGGTGCGGACGCCGTTTTGCTCATCGCGGCCATCCTCGAGACGTCGCAGATGGAGGATTTGCGCGCGCTCACAGAAGAACTCGGCATGGACGCGCTCGTGGAGGTGTACGCCGAGGAAGAACTCGCTCGCGCCCTCGCGGCGGGAACCCGGGTGCTCGGCGTGAACAACCGGAACTTGAAGACCTTCGAGGTGGATACGCAGCATACGTCCCGCGTGTTCGGGCGGCTCACGCCGGAGCAGAGAGAAGAACTCGTGCTCGTTTCAGAGAGCGGGATATTCGGCTGGCGCGAAGTGGCTCCCCTGGTGGACGAGGGAGTGGACGCCATCCTCGTCGGCGAGGCGCTCATGCGCGCGCCCGACGCCGGAGACCTGCTCCGCGAGTTGCGGGGCATCGAAGCCGGATAGCGGAAAGCATCCTGCGGCGCATATGTCGTAAGTTATTGTAATTTTGTGCTTAAGCCGATTTCCGCGGCATAGCCTGGAGGGGGAAACCTGCATGTACGAAGAGATTGTTTACTACAGCGACGGCCTCAAAATCGCCTCCCACCTCTATACGCCGAAAGACTGGCAAGCGGGCGACCCCGCCAGACCGGCCATCATCTGCCTGCACGGCTACAGCGGGATGAAGGAGGTCTACGGGATGGACGTTCCCAGACGCCTCTGGGAGGAGGGCTACTTCATCCTCGCGCCCGATCACCGCGGCTTCGGCAAGAGCGAGGGCGAGCGCGGCCGCCAGCGGCCCCTGGAGCAGGCGCAGGATACCTACGACGCCATCTCCTACATGGAGACCGTCGAGGGCGTGGACCCCGAGCGCATCGGTATTTTCGGCACGAGCTTCGGCGGGGCGAACGCCATCTGGGTGGCGGCCTTCGATGAGCGCGTGAAGGTGGTGGTCTCCTCGGTGGGGGTGCACGAGGGCGAGCGCTGGATGCGCTCGGTGCGTAGGCCGCACGAGTGGGACTCGTTCCAGAAGACGGTGATGGAAGCCGCCCGAAAGCGCGTCACCACCGGCGAGCCGACCACGATGCCGCTGCCCGAGATCATGCTCTGCGACCCCCATACGCTCCAGGTCATCCAGGAGAACCACCAGAAACACGGCGACTACGTGAAGGACTATGATCTCCAAAGCGCGGAAGCCTGCTGGCGCTACAAGCCCGAGTGGGTGGCCGACAGGATCGCCCCGCGCCCCGTCATGTTCATCTACTCGGAAAACGATTTCCTCGTGCCCGTGGACCAGCAGATCAGATGCTACGAGGCCTGCGGCGAGCCCAAGAAGATCGTCAAGCTCCCCGGCGCGCAGCATTACGAGTCCTATTATTTCTGCAGCCCCGAACACCACGAGATCGGCATGGTCGAGGCGATTGAGTGGTTCAGGAAGTATTTGTAGCATTTGAGCGCGTGGAATGGTGGACGGCGAGGCAGCGGAGCGGCTCATCGGCAAGCTCGACAACATACCTGCAGACGAGGCGCGGGCGTTGATACTCGAGGAGATCGGGGGGGAATAAAAAAGCGGCGCCCGGCGGGCCACAACCCCCGCACTCTCCCGAAGGCATGAGGCGATTGCGAAATGACTCGGGCGCCAGGAAAAATATGCGACACGGGGCGATGAAAGGCAAGTTCTCGTCCTTCGCGCTCGACCCGCCCACGCCGGCCTGCGGATATTGGAGGCACTTGTTTGGCGGTTTAGTTAACGCCGAATTTCTATTGAAAATAAAGGGCTTCCCGCCTTGAGAGCGCGGAAGCCTGCTGGCGCTACAAGCCCGAGTGGGTGGCGGACAGGATCGCGCCGCGTCCAGTCATGTTCATCTACTCGGAAAACGATTTCCTGGTACCCGTGGACCAGCAGATCAGATGCTACGAGGCCTGCGGGGAGCCCAAGAAGATCGTCAAGCTCCCCGGCGCGCAGCACTACGAGTCCTATTATTTCTGCAGCCCCGAACACCACGAAATCGGCATGGTCGAGGCGGTCGACTGGTTCAGGAAGTATTTGTGACGCTTGAACCGGTGGCCCCTGAATGCCGGGGGCGACGGGTCGGGTAGGCGCTTGTTCTCGAAAGCGTAAAACGCCGAAACGCACTTTTCGTAAGATTACGTCGGCGTATGTCGGGAACGCGCCTATGTAATTGTCTCTTTTGGAATATATATTTTGTTCCACAAATACTTTTAAGTTTTCCAGCTTCGATGTTATTGATGTGCCAACGCCAAATGTTGACTGTTTGTCCTCTTGCCTAAATGTCGTGGCTGGCGCCACTTTCTTGTTTTTAGCGGCTGGAAGAGCTAAGGGGAAACTGGTATTTTTAGTGATGGGAGTGTGTCAATTTTCGTTGTTCATGAAGTTATACATACAAACAACAAATGCCCAAACAACTACAACGAAATACTCCATGTTAACAAACTGGGTATTTGCATTGCCGTGATTATTCCGGGCTGGCGATGGACTATCAAACGATAATGAAAGAACAATAAAATGATTGCCTTAGATGGTGCTTTTGAAAAAACAAAAAAAATTGTTGATGAATCCCTAAAGAATATCTCAAATATAAAGACCGAAGAAGATTCCAAAATACAATTAATCACGAGGATAGTAACTGAGGGTCTCAATTGGTCTTTTTCGGATATCGGAGCTGAGATAAAGAACGAGAACGGATATTCAGATTATCTTCTATCTATTGATAGCGAACCCACATTGCTTATTGAAGCAAAGCGTACTGGAAGCATTGAGATTGAGACTACCGAAAATAATCGTCTCCGGCATTTGAAGATTTCCGGTCCAGGGCTAAAAAATGCGCTCCCCGGGATTGAACAAGCAGCTAGTTATGCCACACCTAATGGTCTTTCTATAGCAGTTCTTACTGATGGCTTGACTTGGGTCATATTTAAACCTTTTGTCGCCGGAGAAAATTTCAAAAACAAAGAAGCTATAGTTTTCCCCAGTCTTAACGCGGTACTTTCTGACTTCCAAATCTTCTACGAACTCATTTCAAAAGAACTATTAAAGAAAAAAGCGTATAATCTAATTTTCGATAAATTACATCAAAATCGATTGTTATTGACCCAGCCTCTCTTTGCGCCTCTTGAAGAAAATAAAATAAAAATCTCTCCTAAAAACAATCTCGCATTTGATCTCGACCGGGTATTTACTAAATTTTTCGAGAGACTGACCGGTGATGAAGACGCCGATATGTTAATCGATTGTTTTGTCGAAACACGCGAAAGTCGAATAGCTGATTTTTCACTCGAAAAAATCACCGCAAACGTTTTAGGTAATATTTCTCCTGTAGACAAAGACGTTGATAAAGAACTTGCTAATCTAATCGAGGCGGCTGTTGAGGTGGATTCTGGGCAAACAATATTTATTGTAGGCCCCACAGGTGCGGGTAAATCTACTTTCCTTGATCGATTCTTTCGAAAAACCCTCTCGAAATCAATACGCCGTCAATGTTTAGTGGTGCGGGTGAATTGCCTAGACGCTTCTGGTCGAGATGAAACTGTTCTCCAATGGCTAACGGAAAACATTATTTCCTCTCTAGAGAGTCAGGTTTATCAAGACGGGGCACCTTCATGGAATCAGCTTCGAGGACTGTATTATTCAGAGTACCAGCGTCGCTCAAAGGGAGTGGATGCTCATCTTTACCAAAATGATAGAGAAAGGTTCAAGGAGAAATTCAGCGAATATCTTGATGACAATGTTGAAAATGACAGAGAAGGATATCTGAAAAGAATATTGGCGGATACAGTACAAAATAGAAAAAAACTTCCCATAATTCTGATTGACAATACTGATGAATTCTCTATGGAGTACAAAAGAATAATCTTTCAATTTGCGCAATCATTGCGGAGGCATGCGAATCATTGTCTTCTTATATTTCCAGTAACTGATAAATCTGCTTGGTCATTTTCTAAGACAGACATATTCGGGATATATCAATCCAGATCGTTCTTCCTGCCAACTCCTGCACCGAGGGAAGTATTTAGAAGGCGCATTAGTTTCCTCAAACAGCGTCTCTCTGAAAAATTCAGCGAGGAAGAACGTAGAAGCTACTTTTCTAGTCGTGGAATAAGAGTTTCGATCGGCAACCTGAATCGTTTTGCAGAGGTTCTCGAAAACGTGTTTGTTGAGCAAGACTACACATCAAGTTTAATTGGGGAGCTCACGAACTATAACATTCGTAGGACATTGCTTCTTTCAAAAAGAGTCATAACGTCAGCGATTTTTAAAATCGATGATTTAATTAGTTCGTTTATCACTTACGAGACTGTCGCAACAAATTATTCAAAATTTATGAATGCGCTTATTAAAGGTGATCATGAAGCTTATAAGCGAGGAGATGCCCATGAAGTATTCCCGATATTCCAAGTAGACCAAGAAATTCGACAGTCACCACTAATGGCTTTGAGAATTTTATCACTCTTAGATTCTTTGTATCAGTCAGGGAAATCGATCGACAAAAGGCATAGTAGCGTTCAGTCTATTTTCAATTATTTTGAAGCGGTTGGATGTACAGAATCTTCCGTTGACAGAGCGCTTATCTCATTACTTGAGGCGGGGCTAATTGAGCCGTATGACGCCTCTGTTCAGGATCTTTCCCCGGGACAAAGGTTGGCAATTTCTTTTAGTGGTAGAGCTCACCTGCGTTTAGCTTTGAATAACAATATCTTTCTTGAACAAATGGCGCTTACAACAGCAATCGTAAATGAAGATATAGCCCACCAGATTAGAGATATTTATTTTTCCAATGCTTCATTTGATGAAAAAATGAATTCTATTAGGGAGATGTTTGTTTTATATCTTTTTGATGAAGATAAAAATTATATGTCTATTCCTCATCAACTTGAACAATACAAATGCCAATTAAATCTCAAAACTCGATTAGAGCATTTTATTCAAGCGATATCTTTTTCGGACGAAGAAGTCGGTGAATCGAGCATTAGCGAATACCAAGAAGGGTTAGTTTATGAAGGTATTATTGCCACAGTCGATTGGTTCGATGCCGAAAAAGGGTATGGCTTTGTTGATTTAGAAGGTGTTGACGGACAAGTTTTTATGCATGCCCAACAACTTCATGAAAGCGGTATAGACTATGTGAGCGACGGTGATGACCTGCTTTGTGACGTTGGTCGCAATGCAAAGGGGCTTCATATTACTCAAGTTCATGATATAGAAACTGAACCGGGAGGGGTTGAGATTGCTGATTGCCGGATTATTCGCGTATTTGAAGACAGAGGGTACGGGTTTGTTCAAATTGCGGACGGCTCAAGAGACGCATTCTTTCATTTTTCCGTTGTCCCTTCTACAGACAGAAATAAACTAAAAGTTGGTATTAGTTTTCAGGCTCAAATAAAAGCAGATAAAAATGGGCGGGGGCTACAGGTAAATAGAGTAATTTCGTTTCTAGAGTCTGCGGGACAAAATGCCATTTGAGCTAATCTCAAATCTGCTGTATTGGCGTCGAGAATAAAGCAGTTTTCTTTTCTGTTTTTCTTTTGTCCACCCCGTCGATAAAATTCACATCAGCGAGCACATAGTTGACGGAAGCCGTGCATGCGGTGCCCTTGGCCCTGCGCCGCCATCTTCAATTCAGCCCATACATCAGCTCTGAGCGTAACTCCTGAGTTTGTGCTCCTGTTCGTAAATTCAGTATGATGTTGAACAATCCCGCCTTCCCCTGATGAGAGCCGTTACCTTCAATGACCAGGCAACTTCACCTCAATTTGTTCATCCAGTCCCGGGGCCACCACGAAGCGGCCTGGAACCATCCCGATTCTTCGACAGCCTCGCTTACCGATATAAACTACTATGTGGATTTGGCTAGGCGCGCGGAGGCGGCGCATTTTGATTCGATCTTTTTCGCCGATTCGCTGATGTTGACGCCGGATGCTCCGCGCGCCGGGCGGCTCTGGCTGGAACCAATCACTTTACTGGCGGCGCTCGCCGTCGCAACCGAGCGGATCGGGCTGATCGCGACGGGGTCGAGCACATATACCGAGGCCTTCAACCTTGCGCGGCAGTTCAGCTCGATTGACCACATCAGCAATGGCCGCGCCGGCTGGAATATCGTCACCACCTGGATGGCGAAGGTCGCGCGCAATTACGGTGATGCGGGGCAGGACAAGCATGCGGACCGCTACCTGATGGCCGAGGAATTCGTCCGGGTCGTCAAAGATTTGTGGGACAGCTGGGCCGATGACGCCGTGGTCGATGATCGCAGCGGCGGCGTCTACGCCAAAAGTGAGCGAATTCGTCCAATCGACTTCAAGGGCGAGTATTACAGCGTCGCGGGGCCGCTGACCCTGCCGCGCAGTCCGCAGGGGCGACCGGTGCTGGTGCAGGCGGGATCGTCGGATGCCGGACGTGATTTTGCTTCGCGTCACGCGGAGGCGGTATTTACGGCCCACCTCGAAAAGGCGACGGCGCAGAAGTTTTACACGGATATCAAGAAGCGAGCGGTTGCGGCGGGCCGTGATGCAAACCAAATCCTGATTCTGCCTGGACTCAGCCCGATGATTGCGCCGACCGAGACCGAAGCAAAACGGATGGAACAGGAACTCAACGAGAGTACGGACCCGGAGAGCGGTCGCCGCACGCTCTCTTCACGGTTCGACGGACATGATTTCTCGCATCTGCCGCTGGACCGGCCGCTGACGCCGGACGATTTCCCTCCACCCTCCGGTGTCGAAACCATGCGCAGCCGGTCCGAGCTGGTCGTCAATCTCGTACGCAACGAAGGCCTTACTTTGCGCCAGCTTCTGGCCCGTTTTGCCGGTGCTCGCGGCCACTTTACTTTCGCCGGCACGCCCGAACAGGTCGCCGATTTGATTGAGGACTGGTTCCGCGACGGCGCCGCCGATGGTTTCAATGTGATGCCGCCGCTTTTCCCCACGATGCTGGATGCTTTTGTTGAAGAGGTGATCCCGATTCTTCAGCGACGCGGGCTGTTCCGGACGGAATATAAAGGCAAGACGCTGCGGGAACACTACGGGCTCGAGCGACCCGCAGGGCGGTTTTGGTAGATTGAAAGACGCGGAAATTTGGGGCGCAGAAACTACCTGAAACCAAACAAGTCGGAGCAAATGCTATTCCTGCACCATTATATTCTGACTAACGGAAGATTTGTGGAATGCGAACATTATTGGGGCCGCAGAACAGCCCTGATTTCGTGATTCGGTGTACGAGGCCGACCGGGGAGGAGACGCCACTCCCTTCCCTTGCAGAGTGCCAACCAATCACCCCTCCTTGAGGGGGCTGTTGAAAAAGTCCGAGGAGAGAGGAATCACTCCCCCCTTGAGGGGGAGTCGAGGAAGCCGAGCGGTTTGTGCGAAGGCTGACTCGGTGGGGGGTAAAATGCGTTTTATTGCCATTCCGAATTATACCCCCCACCGAATCGCTTTCGGGCTTACGCCCTCAGCTCTTCGACTCCCCCTCAAGGGGGGAGTGAAATTCAAAAACTTGCGCTCAACCAAAATCGCTCCACGGGATTTTTTCAACAACCCCTTGTCAGGGGGGTATAAAAAGGCGATGTGCCCCCGTCGGGCTGAGGGGGCTTTGCCTTTTCTTGCCCCCTGACAAGGGGGGGTAGGGGGGGGTGCCTTTCTATCCGAGAGGGGCTTCTCCTCTACCCCCTGAAATGTGGCGTTTTCAACAGCCCCGAGGAGGGAGGGAATACCGGAATGACGAACAAACCGCACCGCCTTCGTAGCGGGTTGTTTTAGTGAACGGCCCAATGTGGGATTTCCCGTTCCGCAAGGGGCAATCACGGGAGCGGGGCAGACACATCGTCAGACATATATATCTGCCCTGCGTGTCCTCCCGCCCGGATATTTCCCGATAATATCAACCTGTCAGCGTGTTCCGGGCTGGTATAAACGGCCCGAATTTATCCAGGGACGGACGTCTTGCGGTGAATAGGAGCATTATTCACCGCATTTTATGCGTCGATTATTCTTGCTTTTGCAGTGAATAAACTGCATAATCACTGCAAATAATGCGGTGATTGATATGTGGATATATAAACATCATAACTGGCCGGACTTCACCTGGGACGCCGGGAGACTCGCCTCGATACTTGCCGGGGTCCGGCATCGGCAGGGCCGTCTGCTCGGCAGGATGGAAGGATTGGGCTTTGAACTCAAGCGTGAGGCGAGCCTCGTTACGCTGACGAACGATGTGGTCAAGTCATCGGCCATCGAGGGAGAAAACCTGAATCCCCGGGAGGTGCGATCATCCATCGCCCGGCGCCTGGGCATCGATGTTGCCGGGCTTGCGCCGGCAAGCCGCGATGTCGAGGGCATCGTCGAGGTGATGCTGGATGCAACACGGCAATTTTCCAGACCCCTGACGAGAGAGCGCCTGTTCGATTGGCACGCTGCGTTGTTTCCAACCGGCCGGAGCGGGATGCGCCGCATTACGGTCGGAGGTTGGCGCACCCCCGAAGCCGGGCCCATGCAGGTTGTTTCAGGCTCTCTCGGACGTGAAAAGGTTCATTTCGAGGCGCCGGATGCGGATCGTCTTGAGCAAGAGATGGGGGCGTTTCTGGAATGGTTCGAGGTTGAAAGCAGCGTCGATCCCGTTTTGAAAGCCGGGGTTGCCCATCTGTGGTTTGTCACGCTCCATCCATTCGAAGACGGCAACGGCCGCATCGCCAGGGCCATAGCCGATATGGCTTTGGCGCGTTCTGACGGCATGGCGGATCGTTTCTACAGCCTGTCGACACAAATGGAATCCGGGCGCAAGGATTATTACGCTCAACTGGAAAAACAACAACGCGGCACACCAGATATAACGGACTGGCTCGAATGGTTCCTCGGTTGCCTTAACCGCGCATTCGGCAATGCCGAAGATACGCTGCATAAAGTTCTGTTCAAGGCGCAGCTTTTGGGGGAAATGAACCGGCAGCCCGTCAACGAACGCCAGCGTCTGGTCCTGAATCGTATGCTCGAGGATGACTTCGAGGGACATATGCATACTTCGAAATACGCCAAGCTGGCGAAGTGCTCCACGGATACGGCGCTTCGGGATATTCAGGATTTACAGGCCCGAGGGATTTTTATCCGGAATCCCGGTGGTGGGCGGAGTACGAGCTATCGCCTCCCGGATAGGGTTGCGGGGTAAGTCTTCAAAAAAGTTGACAACTCTAAATAACTGTAGGACTGCTCGGCCAAGCGTATCTTTCCACCGTCCCCTTACGCGATCCTTGTCCCGAACTTCTCTATCGCCTCTTCCGATAGCGTCAGCCCGAGTCCCGGCTCCTCGTTCAGATAAATCGTCCCGTTCTCGATGCGGGGCGGGTTCTCGAAGAGTTCCGCCTGGAGCGGGTCGCGCTCGGGGTCCGTGAACGATTCCACGATGTAGCCCGCGGGCGAGGCCGCCACGATGTGGGCGTGAATGAAGCAGTCGTGGTGCGGAGCGATTTCCACGTGGTTGAGTTCGGCCAGGGCCGCGAGTTTTCTCCCCATGGAGAACCCGCCCATGCGCGTGCAGTCGAACTGCACGATGTCGATCGCCTGTTCTTCCAGCAGCGCGCGCACGCCGTGCCCCGTCTGCTCGCTCTCCCCTGCGGAGAGGGGGATGTCCGTCTTCCGCGCGAGAATCTTGAGTTCCCGCCTGTCGTCGAACCAGCGCACGGGTTCTTCGAGCCAGCGGGGGCGGATCTCCTGAAGCAGGCGCGCGCCCTCGATGGCGGTGGGTAAATCCCAGGCGCTGTTCACGTCGAGCATGAGCTCGGCCTTATCGCCGATGACCTCGCGGATTACCCGCAGTCGCGCCATGTCCTCTTCGAGCGATGCGCCGCCGATTTTCGCCTTGAACGCCCTGTGCCCCTGATCGCGCAGCATTTCCATCTCTTCGCGTAACTCGCCCAAGTCCTTCCCGTCGCGGTAATAGGCGCAGGTGACGTAGCAGGGCACTTCCTTGCGGTATCCGCCGAAGAGGCGGAAAAGCGGCTGGCCCGAGGCTTTCCCGAGAATATCCCACATGGCGAGGTCCAAGGCCGCGCTGGTGATGAGCAGCCCGTTTCGTGACCAATCCTTGATAAAGGCGATCTTCTGGTGGGTGATGGAGAATATCTTCTCATACAGCCTCTCGGGAGCGAGCGCGTCCTCGCCGATGATGAGTTCCTTGAGCCCTTCGTTGAACATCTCGGCCGCGCCCTTGATGAGGAGGCGGCTGCTGCCGAGGCCGAAACCCTCAAGCCCCTCGTCGGTTTTGAGCCGTATCAGCAACTCGTTCGCCTGGTGGACGGGGTAATGGCTGACCCAGTGGCCGCGCTCCTCGGGCGGGCCGGTGAGCATGTATGCTTCGACGTCTGTAATCTTCATTCTTTTCCTCATAAATTCGCATGAAATATCGGATCGCGCTCGCAGGCCCGGCTAGTTTGCCAGAGCTTTCGGGCGTTCACAATCGCCGGGCCTTGGGGTAGGATAGCGCGGTTTCGGTGGCGTTATCTTCGAATCGGAGTGTTGCATCATGAACGATTTGCCGAGAGTGAGCTATCTGGGCCCCGAGGCCACCTTCACGCACGAAGCCGCCATTCTGCGCTTCGGCGAGGGTGCCGCTCTCACGCCCGTACAAAGCATCGACGCCGTGTTCGACGATGTGGAAGGCCGCCGCTCCCGGTGGGGCGTGGTTCCGATAGAGAACGCGATAGAGGGCACGGTCAACATCACGCTCGACAGGCTGCTGGAATCCCGTTTGCTGGTGGAGGGCGAAATCCGCCTGCCCATCGACATCCATCTGCTCACGAACGCGGGTTCCATCGAGCAGGTGGAGCGCATACTCAGCCACCCCCACGCGGTGGCCCAGTGCCGGCGCTGGCTTCGGGCCAACGCCTCGGGCGTCAAGATCGAGGAGGTTTTGAGCACATCGTTGGCGGCGAAGATGGCGGCTGAGGACCCCAAACTGGGTGCTTTGGGAAGCCGTCTGGCGGCCGAGCATTACGGCCTGAATATCCTGGAGGAAAAGCTGGATTCCGAGATCATCAACGTGACGCGTTTTTTCGTCATAGGGACAGAGAGGCCCGATCGCGACCGACATTCGAAGACGAGTCTTCTCTTCGGCTTGAAAAACGAATCGGGCGCGCTCCACAAGGCGCTGGCTCCCATCGCCGAGCGCAATCTGAACATGACGAAAATCGAGTCCCGGCCTTCGCGAAAAGTGGCGTGGGAGTACGTCTTCTACATGGAAATCGACGGTTTCGCGGAAGATGAAACAATAGCGAAAGGTATTCTGGAACTGAGAAATCTGGTGGATTTTGTTCGCGTGCTGGGTTCTTACCCCGTGCTGCAACGAGCGCGCGAAGTGAAATGATTTTGAGGGGTTTTTCGGGCGCGTGGCTCTCGCGTTGCCGGAGATTTGAGGAGAGAGGATGAAATTTCAAAGGGCGCGGCCCGTTTCGGACATCATCGTCTACCAGCCGGGAAAGCCGGTGGAGGAACTCGAACGCGAACTCGGGGTCGCCGATTCCATCAAGGTGGCATCGAACGAGAACCCCCTGGGGCCTTCGCCCAAGGCGGTCGAAGCTATCAACAGCGCTATCGAGGAATTGCACCGCTACCCCGACGGCGGGGGTTTTTACCTCAAAAACGCGCTGGCCGGACACCATGGCCTGCAGCCCGGTAATTTCGTTCTCGGAAACGGAACGAACGAGGTTCTGGAGATTCTGGCGCATGCCTACCTGGACCCTGGCGACCCGGTGGTTTTCTCAGAAGGCGCCTTTATCGTCTACCACATCGTTTCTCAGCTTACTTCTTGCGAGATCAGGCGCGCCCCGATGCGCGATTACCACCAGGACTTGGACGCCATGGCCGATCTGGTTTGCGAAAAAACGAAAATCGTTTTTATTGCGAACCCGAACAACCCCACGGGTACGGCGGTGGGGGAGGGGAAACTCCGGGAATTTCTGAAAAAGATTCCGGAGACTACCCTCGTCGTCATGGACGAGGCTTATTGTCATTACGCCCATCTGGAGGATTACCCCGACGCCGCCGGGATGCTGGGCGAATTTCCGAACCTGGTCGCCATGCGGACCTTCTCGAAGGTCTATGGGCTGGCCGGCCTGCGTGTCGGCTACGGCGTGGCGGATGCGGAAGTCGCGCAGGCGATGGAGAGCGTCCGCGAGCCGTTCAACGTCAATTCCCTGGCCCTCCTGGCCGCGCAGGCCGCCCTGGGCGACACCGAACACGTCGAAAGGTCGGTCGCCGTGAACGCCGAGGGCCGGGAGTATTTCGTGTACGAGCTGTCGGCCATGGGCCTTCCCTTCGTGCCCACGCAGGGGAATTTCCTGATGGTCGATGTGGGTGAAGCGATGCAGGTCTACGAAGCGCTGCTCAGGGAGGGCGTGATCGTCAGGCCGGTGGCGGGATACGGCTTTCCGCGCCACCTGCGGATTTCCATCGGAACGCCGCAGGAGAACGAAGAGGTTATCAAGGCGTTATATAAAGTGTTAAATATAAATACATAACAACTAGATACAAGTATAACTTTATGTATTTTATAGAAAAAACGAAAAGGATATGACGGTGCTTTTCGAGCAGATGACCATCATCGGCGTGGGGCTCATCGGCGGCTCGCTGGCCCGCGCCGCCCGGGAGAGGGGACTCGTTTCGAGGCTCGTAGGCGCGGGCAGGAGTCTGGGCAACCTCGAAAGCGCGCTTGAGCTTGGCGTCGTGGATTGCTTCGAGACGAACCACTTGGAGGCGGTGCGCGATTCGGACCTCGTGGTGGTGTGCACCCCCGTGCGCTCGGCGGTGCGGGTGACGGAGGCGATTTTGCCCGCGATGGCACCCGGGGCCGTACTGACCGACGTGGGCAGCGTAAAGGCGCCCTACGTGCGGGCGGTGGAGGCGATGGATTTGGGAGATGTGAAATTTCTGGCGAGCCATCCAGTCGCCGGAGGCGAGAAGACCGGGGTGAAGGCGAGTTTTTCCTCCCTTTTCGAAGCGCACCAGACCATCCTGACGCCGACGGAGAGAACGCACCCTGGAACCATCGAGCGTTTGCGCGCGCTATGGGAGGGAGTGGGCGCAAACGTCGAGATTCTCGATCCCGAGACGCATGATCGGGTGATGGCCGACATCAGCCATCTCCCGCATCTGGTAGCCTATGCCATGATGAACACCGCCCTTAAGGGCGGAGCGCTCCGGTATGCGTCGAGCGGCTTTCGGGATTTTTCCCGAATCGCGTCCTCCGGGGCGGAAATGTGGCGTGAAATCTGCGAGGACAACCAGGAGGCGCTGCTGGGCGCGCTCGACAGGTTCGAGAAAGAGCTGGCGGAACTTCGCCGTTTGCTGGAAGAGGCGGATTCCGAGGGGCTCGAGCGTGCGTTTTCGCGCGCCAAGGACGGCCGGGACGAATGGGCGCGGAAAAAGGGGTGGCCTTGAGAGAGGAATCGCGCCGAAAATCAGCCGGCATCGTCATTCCCATCGATGGGCCTGCGGGTTCGGGCAAGAGCACGGCGGCCAAGGGGGTCGCGGAGAGGCTGGGTTTCGACTATCTCGAAAGCGGCGCGCTCTACCGGGCGGTGGGCTATCAGGTTTTGAACAAGAATCGAGAGGGTGATTTCGAGAGCAGGGCGGTCGACTCCGCGCGTGATTTGCGCTTCGAGTGCCGCAAAGAGGGGAGTGGCTGGAAGAACGTTCTGGACGGGGAAGACGTTACCGATGCGCTCCGCGACGAGGTGATAAGCGACATGGCGTCGCGCGTGTCGGCGATACCCGGAGTGCGAGCGGCGCTGCTCGATTTTCAAAGGAATTACGGGCGCAAGCGCGGTGCCGTCATCGATGGGCGCGACATCGGCACGGTCGTTTTCCCGGAAGCCAGGCTTAAATTTTTCCTCGACGCGGACATCGAGGTGCGAATCCAGCGGCGCTTCGCCGAACTCGAGGCGAGGGGAGTCTCCTTTCACCCCGATCATCTGCGCGAAGACTTGAAGCGCAGGGACGAGAGAGACCGCCACAGAGCCAGCGCACCGCTGCGCAAGGCCGAGGACGCCGAGGAGATCCAAACGAGCGAAATCGGCGTTGACCAGGTGCTCGATGTCATGTTAGAGAAAATCCGCCTGGTTTACGGGGAAGTGATTGAGGATGCTTGAGTTATTGGTTGATTCTCTCCTTTCTCGGGTGTAGTATGATTTTTTCCGCTAATTTCATGCCGATGACTGCGATAGCGATGGGCGCTTGAGCGGTGGCGGCAATTTTCTTTTCACAGAACGAGGTAACGCAAACAGATGAATGAAACTCCCTCTAACGAATCAGAGGCTCTTCCCGCCTTCTCATCGAAGGTGGCCGAATTACTACCCGACGAAGTGGATCCAGACTCCCTTTCTCCTGAACAAATGGATGACCTCTACGCCTCCACGATGAAGGTGCAGGATGGCGAGATCATCGAAGGAACGGTTGTGGGGATGGAAGGCGAATATGTGCTGGTGGACGTAGGTTATAAATCAGAGGGCTTGGTGCCTCGCTTTGAATTCCCGAGCCGTGGGCGGGATCTCAACCCTGGCGACAGGGTGGAGGTTTTCGTCGAAGAACGCGAGGACGATGATGGCCTCATCGTGCTCTCCAAGGAGAAAGCCAACCGAATCAAGATTTGGGACGAGATCAGCAAAGCCCATGACAACGACGAGATTATCCAGGGCGAGGTCGTCGCCCGCATCAAGGGCGGGCTTACGGTCGACATCGGCCTCAAAGCCTTTTTGCCGGGCTCCCAGGTCGATCTGAGGCCGGTGAGGAACCTCGATCAGTTTATCGGAAAATCCTTCGACATGAAGATCATCAAACTCAACAGAAAGCGCGGGAACATCGTTCTCTCCAGGCGCGTGCTGTTAGAGGATGAAAGAGCGGAACTCAAGCGTGAGACGCTCGCGAATCTCACGGAAGGCATGGAGAAGGTAGGCGTCGTCAAGAACATCACCGACTACGGCGCGTTCATCGACCTGGGCGGAATCGACGGCCTGCTCCATATCACGGACATGTCCTGGGGGCGGGTGGGCCACCCGAGCGAGCTTCTCTCCATCGGAGACAGCGTCAAGGTCACCGTGCTCAAGTACGACAAGGAGCGCGAGCGCGTCTCCCTGGGCCATAAGCAGATCACGCCGGACCCCTGGGAGAACGTGGAAATCAAATATCCCATGACCGGCAAGGTTCGAGGACGCGTCGTCTCCATCACCGATTACGGCGCTTTCGTCGAGCTCGAACAGGGCGTCGAAGGTTTGGTGCATGTGTCGGAGATGTCCTGGACGAGACGCGTCCGCCATCCCTCCAAATTCGTCGCGGTGGGCGATGTGGTGGAAGCCGTCGTTTTGAACCTGGACAAAGAGGGCCGCAGAATCTCCCTGGGCATGAAGCAGGTCGAAGCCAACCCGTGGACCACGGTGGAGGAGAAGTATCCTGTGGGAATGCGCGTGACGGGCAACATCCGGAATTTGACGGAATTCGGCGCCTTCGTCGCCCTGGACGAGGGCATCGACGGCCTCATCCACATTTCGGACATTTCCTGGACCCAGCGCTTCAAGCACCCCTCGGAAATCCTCCGCAAGGGCCAGGAGATCGAAGCGGTTGTTCTGAGCGTGGACGTCGAGAAGGAGCGTCTCTCCCTCGGCATGAAGCAAATCACGCCGGATCCCTGGGACGACATCAACGAACGTTATGCGCTGGACGACGATATCGAGGCGAAAGTAACGAAAATAACGAACTTCGGTGTTTTCGCCGCTCCGGAGGAAGATCTGGAGGGACTGGTTCACATCTCCGAACTCGATTCGGATAAGGTGAAAGAGCCGCAGGACGTGGTGCATGTAGGTGACGTGTTCAAAATGCGCGTCATCAAGATCGATCGGGAGCAAAGAAGGCTGGGGTTGAGCATCCGCGCCTATGTGGAGTCCACCGGTGAGGATCCGCTCATCAGCCGGGCGCCTCAGCCCGTGGAACCGCCTGAAGAGGAAAGTGTTCTCTCAGGCGAAGAGATGGAGGAAGCAGAAGTAGAAGTAGAGGTCGAAGCCGAGGCGGAAGTCGTTGCGGAGGCTGCGCCCGAGGAGGATGAGTAAACGTAAGAATAGCGTGGATGGTAGGGGAGCCCATCCGATGATTTTGTGGAAAGTATGATCACGAAACTTCTCGCCGCCTGAGGAGGTTCGTCGCTATTTGATGAATTGCTTGGATACTCCGAATCGCTAATGTATCCATCTCGCTCGTAAGGATGATGATTCTCATGACTAAGGCCGAGTTGGTTGAACAGATAGCTGAGAAAATCAATCTCACGAAAAAAGACACCGAGCGCATCGTGAACATCGTGTTCGGAAGCATCATGAATTCCTTGTCGAATGGCGATAAGGTGGAATTGCGTGGATTCGGGAGTTTCCGGGTGCGTTCGAGGAACAGCCGCGACGGCCGGAACCCGAGAACGGGTGAAGCGGTCGCGATTCCGCCCAAGAATGTGCCGTTCTTCAAGGCGGGGAAAGAATTGAGGCAGATGGTCGATCACTCCGGAGCGGCTCCTTTCGAGGATGATGGAGTGCCCGGTTCCTCGGGCAGAGACGCTTCAGCGTCGGCCGGTTCCGATGCGTATGGAGAATCGTCGGAGGAAGAATCTCTCTTCTAGTCAAGCGGTCTTCAGTTGGCATGTCCCCCGGGACAATCCCGCCCAACCGGAATTTTTCTCATGAATGAAAAGCGCGTCGGTCGCGGATGCGTGGTTCTTCGGCAGGGTGATATCACCGAGTCCGAAGTGGACGCCATCGTGAATGCGGCCAACAACCATCTCTGGATGGGCGCGGGCGTGGCCGGCGCCATCAAGAGAAAAGGCGGGAAAACGATAGAGGCCGAGGCGGTATCGAAAGGGCCGATTCGGATCGGGGGTGCCGTAATCACGGGTGGCGGCGAACTCCGCGCCCGGCACGTGATTCATGCGGCGGGAATGGGGACGGACCTTAGTACCTCGCCCGAAATCGTGGAAGCCTGCACCCGGGCGAGCCTCGAAGTGGCCGAGGAGAATTCGCTGGGCAGCATCGCGTTTCCCGCCATCGGCACGGGCGTCGGGGGCCTGGATGTGAAGACGGTCGCCTCCCGTATGCTCGAGGTCTGCCTGGCGCACCTGCAGGCGTCGACGGGCATGCTGACCCGGATAGAATTCGTGCTGTTCTCGGATGCAGACTTTGGCGCGTTTCAGGATGCGCTCGAAGCGCTTTGCTCTTGAAGCGAGGCGGCTTTTGTGCTCGCTCTCGTGCCCGATCTGGACATGAGATGCTTCCAGGACTTTCTCATCTTTTGGCGAGACGAGCCGCCTCCGCCTGAAGCACCCAGCCCATGAATCGCAAGCCATCATCAGGATGTTCACGCCCCATCATTCTCATAGTGGGAACCACGTGTTCGGGGAAATCGGCTTTTGGCGTTGCGCTGGCGAAGCGCTTCCTGGAGGAGAGCGTGTCCCTGGAAATTGTCGGCGCCGACGCCAGGCAGATTTATCGGGGTATCGGCGTGGGCACCGCAAAGCCCGGTTTGGATGAACGCGGCGGCGTGCCGCATCATATGATGGATGTAGCGGAATTGGGGGAGACTTATAGCGCAGCGCGCTATGCGGATGAGGCGCTCCTTTGCATCGAGGAAATTTATCGCAGAGGCGCATACCCGCTCGTGGTGGGAGGGAGCGGTTTGTATATCCGCGCTTTGGTGGAGGGATTTTTCGAGGGACCTGAAGCGCAGCCGGCAATCAGGGAGCGATTGGAAGGGGAGGCTTCCAGGCGGGGGCATAAGGCTATGCACGAGCGCCTCTTCGCCGTCGACCCCGAAACGGCCGCGAAACTTCATCCCAACGATCTGCGGCGGGTGGTTCGCGCCCTGGAGGTGTATGAGGCGACGGGGCGGCCGGTTTCGCGGTTGCGCGCCGAGCAAAATGCGCCCAGGTTCGCGTCTTCGTTGTATATTGGCCTCAGGTATCCGGCGCCCATCCTCGCCGAGCGGATCGAGCGCAGGGTGCGGCGGATGCTCTCGGGCGGAATGCTGGAAGAAGTGGCGATGCTGGCCGAGAAGAATCTCACCGGCGCCCGGGTGTTCGAGGGTCTTGGATTCCAGGAGGCCCTCGCGTTGCGCAGGGGACAGATGGCAGAGAACGAGGCGGTTCGGGAAATATCCAGGCTGCACCGCAACTACGCGAAACGTCAGCGCACCTGGTTCCGCAAGCTCGAGGGCGTGAACTGGTATGAACCCCGGGAAAAGGATTTCGGGGCTATATTGGAAAAGGCCCATGACAGGGTTTCCCGGTATCTGGAATTGGAGTCACGTATGGAGGGTTCCTCTTGAGCGTCGTGCTCATCGGTTTTAAGGGATGCGGCAAGTCGACTATCGGTCCATTGCTCGCCGAAAAAATGGGGTTCTCTTTCCATGATCTCGACCATTTGATCGAACAAAGACATTTCGAGGAAACAGGAGAGCGGCTGGGGTTTCGCGAGGTTTTCAGATCAAGAGGCGAAGAATCCTTCCGGGCAATGGAAAATCACTTGCTGCGCGAGCAACTCGGTCAACCGAACCTCGTTCTTGCGCTCGGAGGCGGCACGCCGATGGCGCCGGGCGTCGATGCTCTCCTTGCTCCCCACTGCGTGGTTTATCTCCAGGTGCCGGAGAATGATATCATCGAGAGGGTGCGCGCCGATGGCTGGCCCGCCTATATCGAGAACGAGGCGGATCCGGAAGAAGCGTTGCGTCTGCTTTTCAAAAAGCGCGTTCCGCGCTATGAAGAACTCGCGAAGTTAGTCGTTGAGAACGCGCGCGCGCCTGAGGCGGTCGTCGCGGCGGCTCTGCCTGAAATTCGCGCGGTGTTGTCGAAGGCTGGGAGCTAGAGAGGGGAATCGTGTCGAACACTTTTGGCCGTTTGTTTCGTTTTACAACCTGGGGGGAGTCGCATGGCCCCGCTTTGGGCGTCGTGGTGGACGGCTGTCCGGCGGGTTTGCCGCTCGCTGAGTCCGACCTCCAGCGGGATCTGGACCGCAGGCGGCCGGGCCAGAGCCGGGTGACGACCCAGCGAAAAGAAGAGGACCGGGCGGAGATTTTATCTGGTGTCTTCGAGGGCCGGACGACCGGGCATCCCATCTCGGTGATTATCCGGAACAAGGACGCCGATTCAAGCAAATATGAGCCCTTGCGCAACCTGTTTCGCCCGGGACACGCGGATTTCACCTACATCCAGAAATGGGGGATTCGGGACCACCGGGGCGGGGGGCGTTCCAGCGCGCGGGAGACGGCTGCTCGCGTTGCGGCGGGAGCGATAGCCAAGAAACTCCTCGCCCGTCTCGGTGTATCGATTCTGGGATATGTCGATCAGGTGGGGCCGGTAAGCTGGGATGGTGCGCGCTTCGACGCGGACGAGATAGAGCGAAACATCGTTCGTTGTCCGGATGCGGAGACGGCGTCCCGGATGGAGGCGGCTATCCTCGAGGCCCGCAAGGCGGGCGATTCGGTGGGCGGCGCCATCACGGTTCGGGCCGATGGCGTTCCAGCGGGCTGGGGCGAGCCGCTTTACGGGCGTCTCGACTCCGATCTTGCGGCGGCGATGATGAGCATCAACGCGGTGAAGGGGGTGGAAATCGGCTCCGGTTTCAGGGCCGCCGGCATGCGGGGTTCCGAGAACAACGACCCGTTCGAGATGAAAGACGGGGAGCCGAGGGTGAGGACGAACAACGCAGGCGGAATTTTGGGCGGCATATCCTCAGGCGCACCGGTTGTGGTTCGCTTCGCGGTGAAGCCGACTTCCTCCATTTTGATAGAGCAGGACACGGTGACGGCGTCCGGAGAGAAAACGACCGTGAAGGTGGAGGGACGGCACGACCCGTGCGTGGCGACGCGGGCGGTTCCCATCGGAGAGGCGATGATGGCGCTCGTTCTGGCGGATCATTGGCGCCTCGGTTTGGGGAGCCGCATCGACTGGTCCGATTGAGTGCATTGGAAGGCCATCAAGGATTATTTGGATTCAACAACGTCATGAAGCGCGTTGAGAACCTTTACTTTATTGGATGAGGTATATCGAGTAAAGTTATTGAAATAACGTCCGTTTTCATATGGAGCGCGTCATGAAACTCGGGGTCGTGGGTCTGGGCGTCATAGGCAAGGCCGTAGTGAAGGCGGCGGATGAAGGGAAAATTCCCGTCGATATACCGGTCGCCGCGACCCGTACACCGGAGAAGGTGAAAGGTTTTTTGGAAGCCCTTGAAAACCCGCCGCGCATGACGGATCTGGCGGGCGTGGCGCAAGGGGCGGAAGTCGTGATGGAAGCCTCGGGCGGAGGCACCGTGGAGGCGATTTGTCATGAGAGTTTTGCCCGAGGAAAAGACGTCATCGTCAATTCCGTGGGCGCGCTTCTCGAACGGGATGATTTGATCGAGGCGGCGAAGCGGGGAGGTTCCCGCATTTTCATTCCCTCGGGCGCCATCATTGGCTTGGACGGACTCAAGGGGGCCTCGGCCGGCAGCATGGAATCCGTCACCATGACGACCAGAAAACCGCCAGAGAGCCTCAAGGGAGCACCCTATATCGAAGCCCGGGGGATAGACCTCAATGCGATTGATGAACCGACTGTTATTTTCGAGGGGAATCCCCTGGAAGCGTGCAAGGCGTTTCCTGCCAACGTGAACGTATCCGCCGCCGTGAGCTTCGCGGGCATCGGGCCGCACAGGACGAAATTGCGGGTTGTGTGCGACCCCACGGTCAATCGAAACATCCATGAGGTTGAAGCGATAGGGGAATTCGGGCGTTCTTTCATCCGCATCGAGAACGTGCCTTCTGAAAATCATCGAACGGGCATATTGACGTATCTCTCGACTTTTTCCTTCCTCAGAGATCGAACATCCACATTGATTGTCGGCACCTAGCAGATTGCCGCGAGGTGGCTGAATGGAGGGTGGTTTATTGAACCGCAACGTCGTGATTTTCGTGCCCGAGGCGCGCGCGCCCATCGAATCGTTGCGAAACATGCTGGAGCCGTATGGCGAGTTTCGTGACGGCGGCCACCGGAAATGGTCCGAAGACGAATTGGTGCGCGATGCCCATGAATGGGACGCCCTGCTGGTGACGTCGAGAGAGCAGATCACCGAGCGGGTGATCGAGGCCGGCACACGCTTGCAGCTCATCGCCAAGATTGGCGTGGGCGTTGAGAATATCGACATACCCGCCGCCACGAGGCGAAAAATCCCGGTGACGAACTGTCCGGGCGCGAACGCCGTCGCCGTAGCGGAAGCGTCCCTGGGCCTGATGCTGGCTGCGAGCCGCCGGATTCCACAGGGGATGGAAAAGCTGCGAAAAGGGGGCTGGCGTGAGGGCATCTGGATCGCCAACGAGATGAGCGGGGCGACGTTCGGCATCGTCGGTTTCGGGAACATCGGGCGGGAACTGGCCCGGCTGCTGTCGGGTTTTCAGGGCCGCATCCTGGCATATGACGCGTTCGTGCGCGATGAGGCGATCCGCGAGGCGGGCGTAGAGCCGGTGGAGCTGGACAGGTTGACGAGCGAATCCGATTTCATTTCGATTCATTGCAGCCTGACGCCCGAGACGCGCCACATGTTCGATGCCCAAAGGTTTCGCTTGATGAAAAAACCTGCGGTTCTCGTGAACTGCGCTCGTGGCGCGATAATCGATGAAGCGGCGCTGGTTCACGCGCTCAGGGAAGGGGAAATCGCCTCGGCCGGCATCGATGTTTTCGAGGAAGAACCCCCGGACCCGGAGAATCCGCTTTTCGCTCTTCCGAACGCCGTGGTGACGCCGCACTTCGCCGGGGCGAGCCACGAGGCGCGCGAACGGGTGAACCGTTTGGCCGGCGAGAACGTGCTGGCTGTATTGAGGGGAGAGCGGGTGAATCCTGAGACCCTGCTCAACCCCGAGGTCTACGAAGACTGATTTTGACCGGAAATTGCGCGTGATTTATTTGTCTCGGAGGCTTGCGCCCATCCGTGTCGAATCACTATACTTGCGCGGTTGTTCGGAATTCCGGGCCCCACAATCCCACAGTGCTGGAGGATGTTTTTTTGGAAGGCGCAACAGATAAAATTTGGATGGACGGAAAATTCGTCCCTTGGGATGAAGCCAGAATTCATGTCCTCACGCATACGCTGCACTACGGATTGGGGGTATTCGAGGGAATTCGCTGCTATCAGACCGAGCGTGGCTCCGCCGTTTTCCGCCTGGAGGAGCACATGCGGAGGCTCTATGATTCCGCGCAGATTGTGGGTCTGGACGTGCCCGTCTCACAGGATGACTTCACCGAGGCGGTGCTGGAGACGATTCGCACCAACGGGATGAAGGCGTGCTACATCCGTCCGCTCATCTGGATCGGTTACGGGTCCATGGGGGTGAACCCCAAAGGAGCGCCCACCCATGCGATGGTCGCGGTCTGGAGTTGGGGGGCGTATCTGGGCGAGGAGGGCTTGGCGAAGGGCATTCGGGTCAAGGTCTCATCCTTCACGTCCCATCACCCGAACAGCTACATGACCAAGGCGAAGACCACGGGCAACTACGCCGTCAGCCAGATGGCGAAGCTTGAGTCCGTGGGCGCGGGCTATGATGAGGCGCTCATGCTGGACCCGGAGGGTCTGGTGACCCAGGGTTCGGGCGAGAACATTTTTATCGTTCGGGACGGCGTACTCAAGACGCCGCCGCTCCATGGCGTGCTGGGGGGGATTACGCGCGACACCATCGTTCAACTCGCTGATGAGCAGGGTGTGGAACTGCAGGTTGCTCCCTTCGCCCGGGATGAAGTCTATGTGGCGGATGAGGCCTTCTTCACCGGTACGGCCGCCGAGGTGACTCCCATCCGGGAGGTGGACGACAGGACTATCGGCACCGGAGAGCCCGGCCCGGTGACGAAGAGAATTCAATCCGCATTTTTCGAGATCGTGAACGGGCGCGACGAGAGCAAGCTCGATTGGCTTACTTTCATATAACGACGAGGAGAGAACAGAAGTGCCGATTTACGAATATGAATGCAGCGCATGTGGAGATGAGCACGAAGTCATCCAGCGAATGGGGGCCGGCGCTCTCCGGAAGTGCCCGAGTTGCGGCGCGCTCAGGCTCAGACGCAAAATCTCCCGCTCCGCCTTCCACCTGAAAGGCGATGGCTGGTATGTGACGGATTACGCCTCGAACGGTAAAAAGCAAGAGACCGAGTCTCAGAGCACGGCTTCCGATTCGAAATCAGAGAGCAAATCCACCGAGAAGAAAGAGACGGCGGCCTCGAACGGAACGGCCTCAAAGCAGACCAGCAAGAAAAAACCCGAGCCGGTAGCAGCAGGCTAGTTTTTCGGTAAAAACGCGACCATCCTCACGATACAGCCGTCCCCGCCCGTCCAGCGCCAGGGAAATGCGGCCAGCGCGAATCGTTTGCCCACGACCTTGTCGATGTCTCCCCCCACGTTCTCGAAGCCGACGATGCCGTTCCCCAGAAGCGCACGGTGGCAGGGCTCCCAGTCGGGGAAAGCCTCGCTGGTCGGGCGGTCGAAGCGTTCTTCATATTCCTTGAGAGTGAAGGGGCAGATGGGCTGGGGCCCCCAGGCGATTTTCGTGCCCAGCGGATGGTCGAGCGCCTGCTGGTCAACGCCCACACCCTTCACGCCGCGTTCCACGAACCATTCCCCGGCTTCCTTGTACAGGCCGGGGGAATAGATGAAGTATCTCGTGTTGTCGCCGTAATAACGGTGCCATCCGGTGTGGACGATGACGATGTCGCCCGGGCGGATCTCCGGCCTCGCGTTTTCGAGGTCTTCAGGCGTAATGACCTCCCATTCGTCTTTTGGAATATCGACGCACACGGCGTTGCCGAAATAGCTTCGCAGCGGCACCTCGTCCATGAAAGGCGTGCCCTCGATGACGTGAGCGGGCGCGTCGGTGTGGGTCGTGCAGTGCATGAACGTGGTGATTTGCTGGCTCAGAACCTGGCTCTTGGCGTGATAGTGGAACCTTTCGATCTTGACATCAGGGAAATAGGGCCAAAGCGGGGCGCCGTGCCCCCAGGGGTGGCTCAAGTCGAGAATCTCGTAATCATCCAGGCGGTCCGTGTCGATAATCATGGTATATTCGTCCTTTCAGGAAAAATGCGAGAAATTTGATGGTTTGGGTTCAAGAAAATGTAGCAAAGATTCGAAAACGCCGCCATGAAGACGTACTATCCGCGGCGGCGCGGATGAAAGGGAAATCGTGGAAACTCATGAATGCCCCGCATGCGGTTTGCGGTTCCGGCATGCGCAACCCAATGCGTGTACCGCCTGCAGCCGGGTGCATTGCCGCAACTGCCTCAAGGTGTTCAGGGACGAGATGGAAGAAGAGCCGGAGGGGCGCTTCATCGTTTTGTGTCCCGAGTGCGAGGATTCCATCTCCTGGCGAGTGGACGCGCAGGAGGTTTCGGCGTCGAGCTGGTCGGAATATGGTGGATGAGCCCCGCACGCAGCGAAACGAAAATACGAGACGCATCTTGCCAGAAGGCATGAGGAGAGGCTAAGTTACACCCTCTTTCTGCCGGAGTGGCGGAATTGGTAGACGCAGTGGACTCAAAATCCACCGGGGGCAACCCCTTGCCGGTTCGAGTCCGGCCTCCGGCACCAACTTGCGTTTCGTCCAAAAGGGTTTTCGATAGGACAAGAAAGTCTCCATGCGCGTACCCCTTTATGACTTGAAATCTCAAAACGGGCCGCTGAAAGCGCAGATTCTGGCGGCAGTCGACAACGTGATGACCCACCAGAGGTTCGTCATGGGCGAGGAGATCGGCGCTTTCGAGTCCGAAATGGCGGCCTATTGCGGCGCAGGACACGCCGTCGCCGTCTCCTCGGGCACGGATGCACTGCTCTTGGCGCTGATGGCGAACGACGTTCGCCCGGGCGATGAAATCATCACTTCGCCGTTTACGTTTTTCGCCACCGCGGGCGTCATCCATCGCCTGGGCGCGAAGCCGGTGTTCGTGGATATCGACCCCGAAACGTTCAATCTCGCGCCGGGGGGGCTCGAAGAAGCCATTTCATCGAACACGAAAGGGGTCATGCCCGTTCACATGTACGGCCGCTGCGCTCAGATGGCGGAGATTCTCGAAATAGCCGACCGCCACCGGCTTTTCGTGGTGGAAGACGCCGCCCAGGCCGTCGGCGCGCGGATCGGTCCGGGTATGGCCGGAGCCATGGGAGATGTGGGCTGCCTGTCGTTTTACCCGACCAAAAACCTGAGCGCGCTTGGCGATGCCGGTATGGTTTTAGCCAAAGACGGCGCGCTCGCCGAGCGCATGCGCAAGCTCAGGATTCACGGTTCGCCCGATAATTCCGAGTATGACGAAGTAGGCGGTAATTTCAGGATGGACACGATGCAGGCGGCGGTTTTATCCATCAAACTGAAGCGCCTGGAAGAGTGGAATGCCAAGAGACAGCAAAACGCCATGAAATATCAGGACAGGTTCGATAGCAGCGGGATCATCGGGGAGCGGTTCACGCCACCTTCGATTCCGGGTGAGGGCCATGTGTTTCACCAATACGTGGTTCGCACACCCGAGCGGAACGCGCTGCAAGAACATTTATTACGGAACGGCGTTGGGTGCGCCGTGTATTATTCTTCACCTTTGCATCTTCATCCCTGTTTTGACGGTTATGAAGAGGGCGATTTTCCCGAGAGCGAAACCGCGGCGGCCCAGGTCTTGTCGCTTCCCGTCTACCCGGAATTGCCGGATGAGGATATCGATTTTGTGGCGGATACCGTGATTCGGTTTTTTGCATAAAGCCCTACGCTTTATCCGTACAGGCTGGTGATTCAGTCTTTCCATGTCAGATAGAGCAGCGCCAGAAGAAGTCCCGCTACCCCGAACCAGAGGATCTTCCCTTCTGTTTTGAGGTAATTCCGCCACTCCGCCCTGTCGTCTTCGGTGAATGGCTCCCTGCGCGTCCCGTCATCGTGCGGGCCCGTGATTTCCTGATACAAATCCTTTTCGCGCGGGGCGTCTGATTCTTGTTTCTGGCGGTTTTGCGCCGTCCAGTTCAAAAGGGCGAAATAGGCGAGAAAGACGATTATCGCCAAAAGCCCCGTGATTCGGGCGGCAGTGTGATCTCCGAACATCCAGCTTCCGATTCCCACGCCTGAAATGACGAGAAGAAAAACCGGGGAACAACCGGTCAGCATGTTTTCTCCAGTTGCTTAAGAATGATGATTCCTGGTCATCAGATATCCTTGTGTCCTGAAAAAAGCCTTATCCCTTATTCCGCCCGATGCGATTTTCCTCCCCTTGCATCAATCGCCCGATGTTGTCCTGATGTTTCCAAATCACCAGCAAGGCGATGAGGGCGGAGGAGGCGCACACCAACGTGGAGTAGTTCATCCAAACGCCTGCGAGCGGCACGGTTGCCGCGGCGAGCATGGAACCGAGAGAGACGTATCGCGTCACGGCCACCGCGAGAACAAAGACCAGCGCGGCGAGGGCCGTTGGTCCCGGAGTCAGGAGGGCGAACACCCCCAGGCCGGTGGCCACGCCCTTGCCCCCGCGAAATCCCGTGAAAGGCGAATACATGTGCCCGATAACCGCCGCAAGGGCGGCGATGGGCTCCAGGGCGGGGGCGGAGATGCGCGAGGACACATAGCGGGCGAAGAGGATGGCGGCGACGCCTTTCAGCACGTCGAGCGCAAGGGTGAGAACACCGCTTTTCCAGCCGCTCGTTCTCAAGACGTTCGTCGCGCCGATGTTGCCGCTGCCCGATTTTCGCGGGTCCCCGGTGCCGAACAAACGGGTGATCACCACCCCGAAGGGAATGGCTCCCAGGAATCCGCTCACCACAAAGACGAGAAAAAAAGCGCCCATCAAGAAATGGCTCGAATGATCTGGCGAAAATAATCAATCGCAGAAACCACCGCTGCAATCATGGCGGCCCAAATCAAAATGGTGCCCAGCGGAGGGAAAATGCTCAGGATGAGGAAAAAGATCGCCCCGACCTCCAGGCCCATCTTGATTTTCCCGAGGAATCCCGCCGGTACCACAAGCCCCCGGCGCATGGCTACGGCGCGGAAGGCCGTCACCAGAAGCTCCCGGCCCAGCAGGATGCCCACGACCCAGGCATCCACTTTCCCCAGCGATACCAGGGGGATCAAGGCAGCGACGATGAGCAGTTTGTCGGCCACAGGGTCGAGAATCTCACCCAGAGGGGTGATCTGGTCGCGGGTTCTGGCCAGGTGGCCGTCGAGCCAGTCCGTGAAAGCCGCCATGACGAACAGGCCGGCCGCGAAGTATTGTGCGGGGGGCGAGCCCTGGAGCAAGAATAGGACGAGCAATGGCACCATCAGGATGCGGGCTAAAGTGAGACTGTTCGCTAGCGTGAATTTTTCTCTGGTTCCACTCGCGATGATGCGTGAGGCCGCCTCCCGCCAGCTTGCGGGAGAGGCGTCAGGTTTTTGTGGTTTTGCCTTGGACATCGTCAACTCAAAAAATCATGGAGTGTCTCGTGGGTGCCTTCCGCGCGAAAACGGGTGATCACTTTTTTTTCTATCTGCCGGATTCTTTCGCGCGAGAGCCCGAGTTTTCTTCCGATTTCTTCGAGCGTCATCGCCTCTCCGTCGAAACCGTAGCGCATGCGAATGATGTCACGCTCTCTGGGGTCGAGCTCTGCGAGCAAGTCCTCCACCTCTTCTTCGAGAGAGTGCTGCACCACGTTATCCTCCACGGATACGGCGCTTTGCTCTTCGAGCAGATCGAGGTAGCTGGTGTCGTCGTCGGAAGAGATGGTCGCGTCGAGAGAAAGATAATTGCGATTGGCGCGTATAAGTTTCTCGATGTCCGTCACTTTCATGTCCAACCGTTCGGATAACTCGGATGTCGTTGGTTCGCGCTTGAATTCCTGCCGGAGCTTCTCGTACGTGATGGAGATTTTGTGGAGAAGACCTGCCTGTTTGACGGGCAGCCGGACGGTGCTCCTCTGATCCGCCAGAGCGTGCATGATGCTTTGGCGAATCCACCATACGGCGTAGGTGATGAGCTTTACGCCGCGTTCCGGCTCAAAGCGTTTGATCGCATTTATCAGCCCGATGTTCCCCTCGTTTATCAAATCCTCGAGTGAAAGACCGAAGCCCTTGTAACGATTTGCCACGCTGACGACGTATCTCAAATTCGAACGAATGAGCGTATTGAATGCTTTTTCATCCCCATCTCTTGCCGCGAGGGCTAACCGGTGTTCTTCATCGCGCTTGAGGATGGGGTGGTTGCCGATGTCTCTCATGTAGAGGGAAAGTGTATCCACGGTGGGGGAAGCGGACGTATCTTCATCATAGTTGCCTGGGGAGCCGGAGAAAGTGGGTGGCTCCTCGTTTTCATTAACAGTGGAGGAATCCGTTTTTTTCGTGCCGGACCCCTCGTCGTGTACGGCAGGCAGATTTTTGTCTTCGGACTCGCCTTCGTTCGGCTCAGTCATCTAAAATTGCTCGCATGTGGCTGGGGTGTTTGGACACAATGGGTGGCAAATCATTTTTTGCCTGTGAGGACGAGGAGACTGTTGTATGCGGGTGAAGCATACTGGTCATCGGGATAAGATTCCAATACGGAACGATAGGCCTCTCCCGCTTTCTTGAAACTCTCTTCTATCCTGTAGCTTTCCCCCAGCTTGTACATGGCTTCAGCACGGACATGGGGGACATCTTCAAAATCTCGAATTATCTCTTTGTAGCGCGGAATCGCGGAGACGCGCAGATTCGTCCTGAAGTAAAAATTCGCGATAAACAGAGCGTTTTTGGCGAGATGGTCTCTTAATTCCGATATCTTCTGCTTCGCATCGGCCGTGTATTCCGATCCGGGGAAGCGACGCACGAGAGTTTGGAAATTCTTGAGGGCATCTCTTGCAACAGAAGCGTCTTGGTCGATGGCGAGATTTCTCTCATAATCGCTCATCGCGAGGAAATAGTACGCTTTCGGCGTTCCAGCGCTTACAGGATAGAGGCGCACGTATTCGGCGTATTGCAGCTTCGATTCAATGTATTCTTCCGCGTGGAAGTATGAATCTCCCAAACGCAACAGCGCGCTTCGGCGGTGCTTGCTGTCAGGGTGTTCTTCCAGCAGGCGCTTGAACGCGAGGCGCGCCGCCTCGAAACGCTCAGCCCGCAAATCCTCCTCTCCGATGACGAGCAATTCTCCGGGTGACGCCTGCTGCTTCGGACGCGAGACACACCCGCTCAGGAGAAGCAGCACGCAAACCAGGGAGAAAGAAACTAACATGACCTCGTGAATAGAACGTTTAGGCATATTTTTCTCTACCGAAAAGGAAATATCGTCGTGCAACTTCGTCTTATCTGGAATCTTAGGAGAGCATGAAAGCAGGTGTCAAGAAACCTTTGATTCTAGCGGCGAACGATGAGTTTTTCTCCGGGGAAAATTTTGGCCGAGGCGCTCAGCCGGTTCCAGGAGAGTAGAGATTTTGTTGAAACTCCGTACCGCTTGGCGATGAGCCAGATGTTCTCTCCCGGACCGACGAGGTGGTGCAATGGTTTATCTCGCTTTTTTATCTCGCTCTTTTCGGTTTTTGCGATGTGTTTTTGGGAAGGAAGGTGTATTTGCATGCCGATGCGCAGGCGCTTGGGTTCGATTCCGGCATTGGTCTGCACCAACTCTTCGGTGGAGATGTTGTATTTCTGGGCAATGAGCGAAAAGTTTTCACCTTCTTGCACGACATGCAACTTCGGCAAAGGGGCAACCCCATTTGCCGGTGCGGTATTTTGTAGAGCCGCTTTCAGTTTTTTGGGCGGTTTCGGCAGAAGAATTTTGGCGCCCACTTGGAGTTTTCTGGGATGAAGATGGGTGTTCAGTTCGAGGATCCTGTCTAGCGGGACTCCGAACCTTTGCGCTATGGCGCCGAAAGTATCGCCCGGCTGTATGCGGTAGCCATTGGGAGAAGCGTGATATTTCTTGGTCAGTTTCGCCAGTTTCACGGCAAATTTCTCTGCCTCTTGAACCGGGAGAAAAAGATGGTATCCATTGCCCGGAGGCGTGACGGAGGTTCTCAGCTCCGCATTGATTTCCCTCAAAGTGCGCAGAGAGACGTTCGAAATACGGGAAATCGCTCTCAAGCTGGTGCCATGCGAAAGTTTGACGGCTTTGTAGTCCCAGGAGTTGGCATATTCTATGTCCACGAATCCGAAAACTTCCGGGTTTTTGGCGATAATCATTCCTGCCAGATACTTCGCAACGTAGTTGCGTGTTTCGTTGGGCAGGTATCTTGTTCTGGCGAGTGACCAGTAGTCTTTTCGCTTCGATCTGCGAATGGCCCTGGCGATGCGGCGCTCTCCCGCGTTGTATGCGGCAAGCGCCAAATGCCAGTCGCCGAATTCCTCGTAAAGTTTCGATAGATAGGCCGAAGCCGCACGCGTGGATTTCATCGGGTGGCGGCGCTCATCCACATAATAGTTAATTTTCAGGCCCATTCGCCTCGCAGTGGCCGGCATGAACTGCCAGGGACCAACCGCGCCGGCTCTGGAGCGTGCCTTCGGGCTGAATCCGCTCTCAATCAAAGAGAGATACGCCAGGTCCTGCGGTAGTTGGTGTTCCTTCAGAATTTCACGGAACAATTTGATATAGCGTCCCCCCCTGCTCAACCAGATGGAAAAACTGGCGCGTCCGGAACCCGTAAAGTACGCAATCCACCGATCCACGATGGCATTGCGAACCACGGGGACGTCATACAAAAAAGCCTTGGGTTTCTTGGCTTCCGGTGTTGGTCGGACCTTGAGTCTTTCTTCGATGTCGGGCACCGGCAGGCTGATGTCATGCGGGGAAGGTTCAGAGTCTTTATCCGCCTTTTCATCTTTGGAATCTACAGGGTCTGACGGCTTTGTGATTTTATCCGCTTCGGTGCCGTTCAATGGTATGGATACCGAGGCCATAGGCGATTCTTTCGGAGCGGCTTCGGGTGGTTTGGGCGTTGCGGATTCTGGAACCGGAGGAGGGAGTAGAACCGTTTTTTGGGGATCAGGAGGGTTGTGCGCCTCTATGGAGATGCCATCTGGTATTTTCTTCGGCTGAATTCCGCTTTGAGCGAGGGGCACTGCGCTGCAACCCATCACGAACATGCACATCAGGAGAAAACATCTTCGTTGAATTAGCAAGAAACCTTCTCCCTGATTCTTTGGCTATTTACTAAAAGAGATGAAATAATCATGAAAACAACAGACAGGATAACAATCACCGATAAGCTTGGTCAAACTGGTTATGCGCGGTGCTCCGAGGTGCGCAAATCCCGGAAAAGAGAGAGTTGATAGTCGCTTTGTTCGACAGGAATCGGATATTCCCCGGAAAAACAAGCCGTGCAAAATGCCTCTTCATTCGGGTGGGCGCAACTCAGCATGCCCTCCAGGGATAAATAGTTCAGACTATCCGCCTCCAGGAATTGCCTGATTTCCTCGACGCTGTTCGAGGATGCCTTCAGTTCCGCAAGGGTAGGCATATCGATGCCGAAAAAACACGGGTGGGTGATGGGAGGAGAACTGATGCGCATGTGAACTTCTTTTGCGCCGGCTCGCCGGATGAGTTCAACGATCTTCTTGCTCGTCGTGCCCCTGACGAGGGAGTCATCAACTACTACGACGCGTTTATCCTCCAGGAATTCTTTCATGGGGTTCAATTTCAGTTTGACGCCGAAATTTCGAATGGATTGTTCCGGTTCGATAAATGTGCGGCCCACGTAGTGGTTGCGTATCAGGCCCCATTCCAGAGGAAGCCCCGAAGCATCTGCGTATCCGAGCGCGGCCGACAGGCCCGAGTCCGGAACGGGTGTGACGATATCCGCCTCCACGTTGTCTTCCTCGGCGAGCCGAGCGCCCAGTTTTTTCCTGAAGGCGTATGCGTTTTTCCCGAAAATGAAACTGTCCGGACGGGCGAAATAGATGAATTCAAAAATACATTGCTGATGTTCAAGAGGTGGAGAATGAGTGATACTTCTGAATCCGTCTTGATCGATTATGACCATCTCGCCGGGTTCGATTTCGCGGATATATTCGGCGTCTATCAGATCGAGCGCGCAGGTTTCGCTCGTGAGCACCCAGGAATCGCCCCCGGTCTCGTCTGCGGGGAGTTTGCCCAGAACCAGGGGACGAAAGCCGTGGGGGTCGCGGATGCCAATCAACATATCTTCCGTCATCATCGTGAGCGTGTAGGCGCCCTCTAATCGTTGAACGGCTTCTATGATGGCGCCCTCAGTGGTTTTTTCCGCGGAACGGGCGATGAGATGCAGAATAACCTCGCTGTCCGTAGTGCTGCGAAATATGGATCCGTTGGCTTCCAACTCTTCGCGCAACGCTCCGCCGTTGACAAGGTTTCCGTTGTGGCCGAGAGCGAGTGTTCCTTTGGCGTAATTCACCAAAAAAGGTTGGGCGTTTTTGATGTCGGATTGCCCCGCCGTGGAATAGCGATTGTGCCCGATGGCGATGCGTCCTTGCAGTTTGGTGATGCGCTCTTCGGTGAAAACATCAGCAACGAGACCCATGCCGACTTCACTGTGTACCCTTTCTCCATCTGAGGCTACGATGCCCGCACTCTCCTGTCCTCTGTGCTGAAGAGCGTAGAGACCCAGATAGGCCATATTGGCCGCCTCGGGATGGCCGTAAATCCCAAATACGCCGCATTCCTCTTTTGGATGGTCATCTATCCATACAGACATCTCACATCACCTCGGAGAGGGCGCCTGACCATGCCGCCACAATGTGCGGCATGGCTAAATCAATCAAAGGAACATTATCGGGGGTTTTGACGACGAAAGCACCCTCCTGGACACGACCGATACGCGTAAGTTCTGCTCCGCAACTCTGTACGGCCTCTTGCAGAGTGTCCACCGCGTGAGGAGATACGCTCACCAAAATGCGCGATGCAGCCTCGCCATACAGCAAGCCGTCGAGTCTGCCCTCCTGCTCGGGAAGCCACACCTCGACCCCAAACCTGCTATTGGGTGATGCGATAGCGGATTCGGCCAGAGAGATTCCCAATCCGCCTTCGGAAAGATCGTGAGCGGAGCGCACCAGACCCATATCGATGCCGCGCCTGCAGGCTGTCTGCACGGCTTTTTCCGCATCCAGGGATATCGGCGGGGCGTCCCCTCCCTCCTGGCCCGTTTCCAGCCACACATACTCATGAGCGCATGTTTTCGGCAATGGCGCTTCGTCTTTGGGGTGTATCAGGGCGATGGCGTCATTCTCGGAGACGAACCCGTGGCCTGATCTTTTTTGAATGTCATCGAGCAAGCCGACCATGCCGATGATCGGTGTGGGGTAAATGTCGACCTCGTGCGTTTCGTTGTAAAAACTCACGTTTCCGCTCACCACGGGCAGGTCCAGAAAACGGCAAGCCTGGGCCATGCCCTCGATCGAGAGAGAGAATTGAGCCATGACCGCGGGGCGCTCGGGATTGCCGAAGTTGAGGCAATTGGTGATCGCGAGCGGCCTTGCGCCTACGCAGCAGATGTTTCGCGCTGCTTCCGCCACGGCGAGCATCCCCCCCTTGTAGGGATCGAGCATGCCGTATCGTGCGTTCCCATCTGTCGTAAGGGCCAACGCCTTGTTCGTACCTTTCAGACGGATGATGGCGGCGTCTCCGCCCGGAGGGGTCAACGTGTTCGTGCGAACATTATAGTCATACTGGCGCCATATCGGTTTTTTGTCTCCGTGGTTGGGGTGGCCCAGCATCTTGATCAGAGTGGAGCCCATGTCCTCAGGATCCGGCAGTTTGAGTAGCGGATCGTCGTGTGGAAGCCCGCGCTCGGGTTTTCTTGGGCGGTCATAAGTCGGCGCATCATCCGTCAGCGATGATACCGGCAGGTCGGCGACTTCATCCCCTCCGAAAGTTGCGCGAAGCCTCCCGTCTCCGGTCACTTCCCCCACGACGGACATTGGGAGGTCCCACCGTTCGAATATCTCCCGCACCTCGGGTTCTCTTCCTTTTTCCGCTACGAGCAGCATCCTCTCCTGGCTTTCCGAGAGCATCATCTCATATGGCGTCATCTCCTCTTCCCGGCAAGGAACCGCATCCAGGCGGAGGAGAAGCCCTGTGCCGGCGCGGCCCGCCATTTCGACGGAAGACGAGGTGAGCCCGGCGGCGCCCATATCCTGAATGCCGACCACGGCGCCGCGCTTCATCAGCTCCAGGCACGCCTCGAGCAGGAGTTTTTCCCGAAACGGATCCCCCACCTGAACGGTGGGTCTTTTTTCGAGGGCGGAATCGTCGAAGCCCGCCGATGCCATGGACGCGCCATGGATGCCGTCCCGCCCGGTGGGCGCCCCGACATAGATGACCGGATTCCCAACGCCGGAAGCCGTGCCCCGGAATATGGCGTCTGATCGCATGATGCCCGCGCACATGACGTTCACCAGAATGTTCCCGTTATAGCAGGGGTGAAATTTCGTTTCTCCGCCCACCGTTGGAACACCGATGCAATTTCCATAGCCCGCGATGCCGCCAACGACGCCACCGACGAGATAGGGGGTGCGGGGATGTTCCGGAGCCCCGAAACGCAGGCTGTCGAGCAGCGCGATGGGTCTTGCGCCCATCGTGAAGATATCTCGCAAAATACCGCCCACCCCGGTGGCGGCACCCTGGTATGGTTCGATGAAGGAGGGGTGATTGTGGCTTTCCATCTTGAATGCGACGGCCATGCCCTCGCCGAGATCGACGACGCCGGCGTTTTCTCCGGGTCCCTGCAGGACATGGGGGCTCTGCGTGGGAAATTTTTTCAGGTGAATGCGGCTGCTCTTGTACGAGCAGTGCTCGTTCCACATGGCGGAGAATACGCCGAGTTCCGTGACGTTGGGCTTGCGCCCCAGGGTTTCCGTAATCTTCTTCCATTCGTCCGGGGAAAGGCCGTGGTCGAGGGCCATCTCCCGCGTTACGATCGTGTCTGTCGTGATCACGATGAAACCATCTTTCGCACGACGGACATGAACATCCGTAACCCGTCTTCCCCGCCCAGAAGAGAATCGCAGCTTCGCTCGGGATGCGGCATGAGGCCAACCACGTTACCCTGCAAGTTGCATATGCCCGCGATGTTTTCCATCGATCCGTTGGGATTCGATTCGGGATTCACGTCACCATTTGCGTCCGTGTAGCGAAAAACGATCTGATCGTTGTCTTCGAGTGCGGCGAGCGTATCGGAATCGCAGAAGTAGTTTCCCTCGCCGTGCGCGATGGTCATTTTGAGGATTTCTTCCGGCTCGATGCCACAGGTAAAGGGAGTTCTCGACGTCACGCATTTGAGCCGGACATCATCGCAAACGAAGCGAAGCGACTCGTTTCGTCTCAGGGCTCCGGGCAGGAGTCCTGATTCGGTCAGGCACTGGAAGCCGTTGCATATGCCGAGCAGGGGACGCCCCTCACGTGCATGCGTGGTAACGGCCTTCATGATGGGAGAAAAGCGCGAAATGGCGCCGGCCCTTAGGTAATCCCCGTAGCTGAAGCCTCCGGGGAGTATCACCACCTCCGCGTCTCCAAGAGAGGCTTCCTTGTGCCAGACGAATCTCACCGGCTGTTTTAGAACGTCCTTGATGGCGTGGTAGCAGTCGTGATCGCAATTGGAGCCGGGAAAGACGATGACGGCGAATTGCATTCTCATCTCCCGCCGTTGGTGGATTCATTCGCTATTTCGATGCGGTAGTCTTCGATGACGGGGTTGGCGAGCAGGTCCTGGCACATTCTCTCCAGTTCGGCAAGAATGTCGTCGGTGTCTTCGAGTTCAATCTCGATGAATTTCCCGACGCGCACGTCGTTTACGCCCTTGAATCCAAGGGAGGAGAGTGCTCCCCGGACGGCTTCCCCCTGGGGGTCGAGCACGCCCGCTTTGAATGTCACGTAGACCAGGGCTTTCGGCATCGCTACCTCAGGGCGAAAGTTATTCGATGACGAGTTTTTCGACTTCGGCGTATGCGTCTTCGACCTGTCCTAAATCCCTGCGGAAGCGGTCCTTGTCCAGTTTCCGGCCCGTTCCCTTCTCCCAGAAACGGCAACCATCCGGCGTGATTTCATCTCCCAGCAGCAGCTTGCCGCCCTCGGCCGCACAGCGTCCGAATTCGAGCTTGAAATCCACGAGGTCGATGTTGCGCTCGGAGAAAAACGAAGTGAGGATGTCGTTCACCTTGAAGGCGTATTCGCGCATCTCGGCGAGTTCTTCGCGTGTCGCCAAGCCGAAGGCCACGGCGGTGTCTTCGTTGATGAGCGGGTCATCAAGGTCATCGTTTTTCAGATGCAGGTCGACGATCGTGTTAGGAAGACGCGCGCCTTCTTCCACGCCCATTCTCTTGGCCAGACTTCCCGCGATGATATTCCTCAACACCACTTCGACCAGAATGATGTCGAGTTTTTTCACCAGCATCTCCCGCTCGGAGAGTTTTTCCACGAAATGCGTGGGCACGCCCTGACGCTCCACTTCTTGCAGCAGGCGAGAGGAGATGGAGTTGTTGAATACGCCTTTGGATTCGATAGTGCCCAGCTTCTTGGCGTTGAATGCGGAAGCATCATCCTTGAAGAACTGGATATAGTAGTCTGGGTTATCGGTCTCGTAGATGATCTTGGCCTTGCCTTCGTAAACCTGTTTGCCGTGTTCCATGAACAATTCTCCATTCGAGGATCGCAAATTCGAACCTTCGTTTTAAGAGTTATTCCATCATTTGAACGGGTTAGAAAACGACCATTCCGGGCGGTCAAGAGCCGCTATCCTAACATAAACGAGCCTGTGTTTGTCACCCCGTGTATTCAGTTTCATTCCTTATCGGGGCCGAAAACGCGTTCGAAAATTCGGTCCAGATTATTCAGATGGGCGTCCATGTCGAAGCAGTGGGCGAGCTCCTCTTCTCCCAACACGCCGCCCACTTGGGGATCCGCCGCCAATTTCGCCTGGAAATCGCCTCCCTCGGCCCATACTTCCATGGCGGGAGCCTGAACCCGCGCGTAGGCTTCCTCCCGCGTGATGCCCGTTTTGCGAATCAATGCGAGCATGACGTGCTCACTGAGGAGCAAACCCTTCGAGCGCGCGAGGTTTTCCAGCATCTTGTCGGGATAGACGACCCAACTCTTCATCAAATCGTTGAGTTTGACCAGCATGTAATCTACGAGAATCGTGCTATCCGGCAATATCACGCGTTCAACGGATGAGTGGGAGATGTCGCGTTCGTGCCATAAGGGGACGTTCTGCAGGGCCGCCGTGGCGTTTCCCTGCACCACACGGGCCAGACCGCACAGTTGTTCCGAAACCACGGGGTTTCTCTTGTGGGGCATGGCGGAACTCCCTTTCTGGCCCTTGCTGAAGAACTCTTCCGCCTCGCCCACTTCGTTCCTTTGCAGGTGGCGCACTTCCGTCGCCACGCGGGAGATGCTCGCCGCCACCAGGGCGAGAGCAAGGTGATACTCGGCATGGCGGTCGCGCTGGATGATTTGGCTGCTCACGCGGTCGACCTCGAGACCCAGGCGCTCGCAAATGGCCTCTTCGGCATCCGGCGGGATGTGGGGGCACGCGCCCACAGCGCCTGATATCTGGCCGACGCGTACGGCTTCACGTGCGTTTTGCATTCGCTCATATGCGCGCTCGAACTCGGTGTACCACGTGGCTATTTTGAGGCCCAAAGTTGTGGGCTCGGCGTGCATCCCGTGGGTTCTGCCCGATATGATGGTGCGTTTCTGCTCCAGAGCACGTTCTTTCAGGGTCGTTTCAAGTTCTCGAATGTCATCGAGAATGATGTCGGCTGCGGATACAAGCTGAAGCGCGAGCCCGGTATCCAGGACATCGCTGCTCGTCATGCCGAGGTGAATGTAGCGTGAGGACGGCCCCACGTGCTCCGCCACGTTGGTGAGAAAGGCGATGACGTCGTGCTTTGTGACGCGCTCGATCTCCTTGATTCGCTCGGGTTCGAAAGCCGCTTTCGATTTGATCTCTTCAAGCGCCTCCCTGGGAATTTCGCCGCGCGCGCACATTTCCTCGCAAACGGCTATCTCCACGTCGAGCATGCGCTGCAGTTTTTCCCGTTCTCCCCATATTTTCGCCATTTCAGGGCGCGTGTATCTCGGAATCAAGAGAGTTCCTCCGCTATTCCTCCGGCGCCCACGAGGGGGGTTGGCTCATCCTGAGAGGCGCTCAGGAGATTTCTGCGTTCATGGCCGTTCAACGCTTTTCGGGCCGTCTCCAGGAGAAGCCGGTTCTCATTGTTCTCATGTGAGATATGAGCGCAGATGAGCCACTCGAAGTCGGCCGTTACGATGTTCCTGAGCAGCTTGGCTGCGTCCTCGTTGCTGAGGTGTCCGAGTTTTCCCCGAATCCTCTGTTTGATCGGCCATGGGTAGGGGCCGTTGATGAGCATTTCCACGTCATGATTGAACTCCAGGACGAGTCCCTGGAGTCCCTGGAGTCTCTGGCGCGCAAGGTTTGTGACGAATCCCATGTCGGTGGCGAAACCGACGCGGCGCCCGTCTTCATCGTTGAATATCAACCCGAAGGGATCGGCCGCGTCATGGGGCGTGCTGAAAGGTTCGATCCGTATGCCGCCGATGTGAAAGGGGAGTCCCACTTCGATTTCCGTCCATGCAGGTGTCTCGCCTATCGTCTCCTGGCTTGCCGTGTATGTGGCTTTGTTCGTCCAAAGCGGCAGGTTCCACCTTCTCGCCAAAGTGCCCGCGCTTCTGATGTGATCGATGTGTTCATGCGTGAGAACGATGGCCATCAGGTCCTGCGGGCGGATGCCGTAGGTCTCGAGGCGCTTTGTGATTTGCTTCGCGCTGAGGCCCGCATCGACGAGAAACGACGCGCCGTTCGAGCGAACCAGCGCGGCGTTTCCTCTGCTCCCGCTGCCTAAAACTCCGATTTCCACGTCTCGCGTCCCGTCGTCGTTTTCACTCAACCATTAGAGGCGATTTTTCGTTCTTGCGAATCCCTGGTGAAAACATCATCAATGCGGTGGCAAATATAATGAAGAGCGGCTTCATGGGCTTCCTGAATGAAACCGGTGTCATTCGATGGCACTTTCGCCGCATATTTGGCGGCCTGGGAGGCAGGGCTGTCGCTGCCGCCTGTCATCGTGACGCCAACCAACCCAATGGCGTCGGCTCGCTTGAGAGCGGAGACGACATTGGCGGACTTGCCGCTCGTGCTCAGACCCAGGGCGACGTCTCCCGCTCGTCCGTGCGCCTGGATTTGCCGCGCAAAAATTTCCTCGTACGCGTAGTCGTTCCCGATAGCGGTGAGGGCGCTCGTGTCGCCGCTGAGGCAGACAGCGGGCAGGGGAGCGCGATCAGCCAGGAAGCGGCCAACGAGTTCGCCCGTGAAGTGCATGGCGAGTGCGGAGCTCCCCCCGTTGCCGAAGGCGATAATTTTCCTTTCGGACACCAGGCATTCGACTATGACGCTGGAGATATCGTCTACCTGCCGGGAGTAGTCGCTCGTGGCCAGCGATTCATACTTCACGGCGCGTTCGGCCAGGAATTCCTTTGCCGATGATCCCAAAGGATGCCTCTGAGCAGTGGGGCGGTAGTGGAGGTGGAGCAGGGAATCCACCCGGTGCTCTGCAATCTAGCCGATCCAGGGGCTGGATTTCAAGGGTTGATGTTCAATCGTTTCCTGAAGTCATCTATTGTGGCCAGAATTCCCTCTTCCAGAAAAATCGCCGGCTCCCAGCCGAGGTGTTTTTTCGCTTTCCCGATGTCGGGTTGTCGAATTTTCGGGTCATCGACAGGCAGCGCCTCATGCCGGATTTCCGAGTCTGCGCCTGTGAGCGCGATGATTTTCTCCGCAAGGTCGAGAATCGTCATCTCGGAAGGATTTCCGAGGTTGACGGGTTCATGAATTTCGCTGTCCATCAGTTTGATGACGCCATCGATGAGATCGGTGATGAAACAAAAACTTCTCGTCTGCTTTCCATCGCCAAAAACGCTGATGGGTTCATTTCTGATGGCCTGTGAAATAAAAGCGGGTATCGCGCGACCGTCGGCGATTCGCATTCTCGGACCATAGGTATTGAAGATGCGGGCGATGTGTACGTTGAGGTGGTGGGTACGGTGATAGGCCATGGTCATGGCTTCTGAGAATCTCTTGGCTTCGTCATACACGCCGCGAGGACCGATGGGATTGACGTGTCCCCAGTATTCCTCGTTCTGCGGATGAATCTGGGGGTCGCCGTATACTTCCGAAGTGGAAGCCAGAAGAAAGCGCGCTTTTTTTTCCTTCGCAAGCCCCAGGGCATTATGCGTGCCGAGGGAGCCGACTTTTAACGTTTGGATGGGAAATTTCAAATAGTCATTCGGGCTGGCCGGGCTCGCGAGATGAAAAACGGCGTCCACGTTTCCCTCGACGTGAATGTGTTCACTCACGTTGTGTTCAATGAGCGTAAAGTTTTGATGTTCGCTTTTAAGAAGATGCTCGATATTCAGCCGATGCCCTGTAAGTAAATTGTCGACGCATATGACGTCGTTGCCCAGCGCGATGAGTTTGTCGCACAAATGGGAGCCGATGAAGCCCGCTCCGCCCGTTACCACAACGCGAGAGTTTTTCATTGTTTAGGTTTGGAGGGTGTTTTCCCGATGCTGAAGTATTCAAAGCCAGCATCAGTTACTTGTTCAGAAGAATAGACATTTCGTCCGTCGAATATAACCGGTTCCACCATCTCAGATTTCAAGCGATTCAGATTCAACTGAATAAATTCGCGCCACTCGGTTACAATGACGATCCCGCTTGCGCCTTTAGCTGCCTCGTAGGGGTTTTGGCAGTATTCGATACCGTCATCCCCTATGATTCGCCGGGCGTTTGTGGTGGCGATGGGATCGTAAGCGCGCAGTCTGGCTCCCGTCTCACGTAGCGCATGACAAATCTCAATGCTTTTGGCCTCTCGCATGTCATCCGTGTCCGGTTTAAACGATAGTCCCAGAACGCCAATGGTTGTTCCTTCGAGCGGCAAGCGTTTCTTTGTGCCGAGTCTCCCGATGATTCTTTGTATAAACCGGGGAACCCGGCTGTCGTTTTCAGCTCTCACGGCTTCTAAAATCGGCATTTCAGCGCCAAGTCTTCTGGAGGCGTGCAACAGGGCATCCACATCTTTCGGGAAGCAGGAACCTCCATAGCCCAACCCCGCCCCCAGGAAAGCAGGGCCAATTCGGGAATCTGCGCCAACCCCTTTGACGACCTCCCGAATATCCGCCTGCGTTTGCTCGCAAAGGTTCGCCACCGCGTTGATGAAAGTGATTTTCGTAGCCAAAAACGCGTTCGAGGCGTATTTGATCAACTCGGCGCTTTGTGTGTCCGTAATGATGCAAGGAGCCCCCAGGGCTTGATATAGAAGCTCAACGGTTTTTGCCGCTGTTTCCGATGATGAGCCGATGACTATGCGATCCGGCTGGAGGGTGTCCCGCACCGCTTGCCCTTCGCGCAGAAATTCCGGATTACAGACCACGTCGAAATCTTTCGCGGCAACACCATTTTTTTCGATGACATCCCGGACGAAATCCCCCGTTCCGACAGGCACGGTGCTTTTGTTGACAATAATCTTGTAGCCATTCACCGCATGGGCGATGCCTGTCGCTGCCGTCTCCACCTGCGAGAGGTCGGTTCCCCCATCTTCAGCGGGTGGCGTGCCCACGCATATGAAAATAATCTCACTTGTCGATACGGCTTCGGGAATGGAGGTCGCGAAAGTGAGCCTGCCTTCTTCGAGGTTGCGTTTCAGCAGTTCAGGCAGTCTGGGTTCATGGATGGGACAGTCGCCCGCGTTCAGGGAATCCACGCGGCTTTTGTCGATATCCACGCCGATAACGTCGTTACCCAAATCGGCGAAAATGGCCCCCGTGACCAATCCGACATATCCACAGCCGATAACGCAAATGTTCACTGGATTGCCCCACGCTTCATCAAATGAGCGGTTTGCCCAATCGTATCAGAGAGAATCCGCGCTTTTACTCAAAAGGCGAAGTCGCCCATGAGCTGATTCCTGAAAGTCCGCCTTTTCGTAGTGCATTTCGTCTGCTCGTGAAACCCAGGGCTCTCTCACCTTCGAGCAGGCCGATGAGGCTAAAGCCGAGGAAGACTTCGCTTTTATCCTTGGTGTCGGTGAACGTAAGCTCCATGCCCCAACAGCAATCGAGGTAGCGCGCCGTGATGCTTTGCTCCAATGTGGTCTTTTCGGTTTTGTTCAAACGCGAGGCGTATTCGAGGAAAAGATGCTCGTTGAGGGAGAACCCTCCTCCGAAATTCAGATAACTTCCCTCTGCGTTTTCCGGGTAATCATCTCTTTGGCGCGTCCAGGTCCGATCGAGATTGAGATACCATTTCTTCCCACCGTCGACAAAGACACCCGTGGAGTGTTCGCTGATTTCCAGGTCATAGGGGTTGTATTTGAATTGTTGTAGCAGGCGAAGCTTGGAGAAGGGCTGCGATTCGAGCCGGAGTGTGATGTCGCTCAAAGGACGTTTCGGCTTCGTGTCCAGATCTTCATTCCTTCGCGCTTCGACGAGATCGTACGTTTGGCTGATTCGGTAGCGAAACAACTGCCTTGTCTGGAAGCCGTCTTTTTTAGGCAGTTTCGTCAGCACACGGTTCACGATAGCGTATTCGATGGCATGTTCATGCTGAAGAGCGTCCACCATATCCAGGGGGAGGATCAGGCTTCTGTCATACGCGTCGTTGTTCGGGCTGTATTGATATGTCGTCTCAAACGAGAGGATGTGCTTGAAATCCCGGAAGGGGCCGAGTTCTCCCCGGTAGACTTTGCTGTAACGCGGGCCAATCGCATGAAGCCTTGCAAACCACATTTCACGTGAGAGGCCGGATTCCACGTGTTGCGTGTCATCGAAATGTGAATCTGCGCCCGGCTCTGTCCTTTGATGCGTCCAGTGGGTTCTGCGGAATCCGATTTCGGGCGTCAGGGCGAGCCAGGGAACAGTCTCCAAACGAAACGAAAAGGACGGTTCGACGTGAAAGCGACTCAAGCGGAGCGTGTTTTCGTTCTCCGATTTTCTGAAATTGGTGAAGGAGGAATCCAGGTTAAAGTAAAAATCGCTTTTCCCCAGACGCTTGTTGTGGATGTCCAGAACGATATCCGGCGCTCTTTGAAACAATTGCCCATCGTTTTCGCCTAAACCTTCGCGTCGTCTCATTCCCAGCTGAAGTTGCCCTGCTATTTTGGGAAGATTTTGCGTGAAATTGACGTGGGTGTCCGTACCCTGGCGCGTGCGAGTCAGCAAATCGCTTTCGAGGGAGCGGTCGTTTGCCGGACGTTTTTGCGAATCGATCACGGCGTGAAGATTGGCGTCAATGTCCTTGAAGTTCGTGCGATGGAAACCTCTGACGTCCCAAAAGGTTGCCCGCTCGATTTTGTCTTTCAGGTAGCGTCCCGCTATCTGCCCCGAGGTATTTTGATTCGGCGCGTAGCGGAACTCTCCTTTGTAGCGAGCACCGCGCTTGGTGAAATAATCGACCCCGAAGGTGGCGTCCGACGAATCGTCAATAGCCCAGAAAAATGTGGGGGAAAACTGGAAACCGCTTCGACTGCTCGATCCGATGCCCGGCAGCAGGAAGCCGGTGGCTCTTTCCGTTTTAATCGGCACCATGGCCCAGGGGAAATAAGCCGCCGGTACGCCCTTCAACGTCATGGTGGGGGCTTCGAGTTGAGCGTAGCCCTCGACCTGGAAGGTTGCCCGCTCGAAGCCGAAAGCCCAGTCTGGAAGATCCCCTTCACATGTGGTGAAAGTGCCCCCCTGGATTTCATACCGGTCTTCTGACAAGCGCCTTATCACTCGTCCCGTTACATAATATGTGGTGCCGATGATGCCGCGTGCGTTAAACACGACCATCCGCTCAGTATCGAGATTGAACTCGATGCGGTTGGCTACGATGCGGTCATTCGTGGTTTGAAAAACAATGTTTCCCGTAGCAACGCCATCGCGCGTCGATGTTTGCACCTCGATATGGTCTGCTTTAATTCTTTTGCCTAAATACCGGATATCTGCAGACCCGCGACCGATTATCCGCTGACGCTCCCGATCTTCTCGTAACTCATCGGCCGTGATGGCTATAGACGCTTCCCGTTCCTTCAAGAACCGGGGGTCCTTGTCGCTTTTCGAGGACGAAGAGGGCGGAGCTTGTGATTTCGCACCACTATTTTGCTGTGCCTGCGGGGCAGATGGCGTCCAGAAAAGCACGAGGGAGAAAATGGCGATTGATAAATTTAGCCCATGTGTTTTCAGAGAAGTGATTTTTTTGCTATTCGACACGGAGACTCTCATCATCGTGAATCGTTAAGAACTGTCTCTGGCTTCAGATGAATTTGGCTTTCAAATACGTTGTTGAGTCGAAAAGATTATGAATACTATTTGATGAGATCGCAATCGAGAGGCAATAAGCAACAAGATAAGATACGGCTCATCATTCGAACCGTTTACAGCAGCATGAGACGCGCTTCGGGAAGGGTTATGTTGATTCCGAATGCGTTTCTTCGAGGTTTTCGGAACCGCTCTCTCGTTTGGTTCTCCGCCATCTCGTTATCATTCCATAGGGGCCGGATGCGGCGTAACCGACAAAAGCCAGACAGGCGACCACCTGAGGAATCGCCGCCGCCACGAACAGTGCCAGCACAGCGCCGACGAGGACGCGGAATGGTCTTCTGAGAGGGCTGCTTAAATCCTTGAAACTTTTATAGCGAATGGTGCTCACCATCAGGAATGCCAGCACATAGCTGAGCGCCGCAATGAGGATAAGGGGGACGTGCGGCTTTATCGAAAAATCTTCAACCAAATATACGATGGATGCCAAAACACCCGCTGCTCCGGGTATCGGCAGTCCTCGAAAATCTATGGAACCGCTGCCCGCTTGCGCCAGCACGTTGAAGCGCGCCAGCCTCAAGGCGCCGCAAGCAGCGAATATGAATGTGGCCAGCCAGCCGATTCTCCCGTAAGGGGCGAGGAGCCAGGTATATAGCAAAACGGCCGGCGCGATGCCGAAAGCCGTCAGGTCGCATAAAGAATCGTATTGAAGTCCAAAAGGGCTTGTGCTTTTCGTCAACCGGGCGACAGTGCCGTCGAGCCCATCTAAAACGATAGCCAACAAAATGGCCAGCGAGGCCCAGGTGAAGTCTCCCTGAATGGAAGCGACGATCGCATAGAAACCGGCAAACAGGCTTCCCGTCGTCAGCAGATTTGGAACCAGGAAAATCCCTCGCTGAAAAGAGCGTCTTCCAGAGCGACGTCTTCTCCTGCGTGAACGACGACCAAATTTATTCCGTGGCTGTCTGGTTGTTTGTTCGTCCAACGATGGTCTCTCCTCCGCGAACACGCTGCCCCTGTTCCACGGATATATTATATCCTTCCGGAAAATATAGATCCGTTCGCGATCCGAACTGAATCAGCCCGAAGCGCTCCCCTAAGCTTATGGTATCGCCCGCTTTGGTCCAGCAGACAATCCGCCGGGCCAGGACGCCGGCGATTTGAATGACCCTGAAATTATCGCCCGTGTTCGTCTCGATTTCCAGGGCGTTTTGCTCATTGATGCTTGAGGCGGCTTCTTTGTAGGCAGCCAGAAAACGGCCTTTTTGATAGTGGATGTTCGATATTCTCCCCCCCACGGGCGATCGGTTGATGTGAACATCCAGAGGGGAGAGGAAAATCCGGACCACGTTTCCGCCATCTTCGGTGGAGGCGACTTCCACGACCCGACCATCCGCAGGGGACAAGACGACGCCCGGCTCATCGGGAGGGGTGCGATCGGGGTCTCTGAAAAAACCGGCTACGGCCGCGGCCAGCAGAAAAAAAAGTGCCGTCCACATCCATCCCCCGAAGAAGATCGATATGAGGCCGATGGCCGATAAACCCGAAACGTAGCCCCACCCTTCTCTCGCAACAAATGGTCTGCGGGAGTGGTTTCTTTCACTCATAGATTAATTTTTGGCGCCTTTGAGGGTTTTGGCCCCACGGGTGAGCGCGACTTTGCCTGTGCGGGCGATCTCTTTGATACCGAATGGTTGGAGCAAATTCAAAATGGCTTGGATTTTACCCTCGTCTCCTGTGACTTCGACGGTAATAGTATCCGTGGACACGTCGACGACGCGGCCCCGGAAAACGTCGATGATTTGAAAAATCTCGGGCCGCGCGGCTTTCGGTGCCGAAACCTTGATGAGAATCATCTCTCTCTCGACGCTATCCGTCTCACCCATGTCCATCACTTTGAAAGTGTCGATGAGCTTGCTGAGGTGTTTTCTGATCTGCTCGAGAACTTTTGCGTCTCCACGCGTGACGAGAGTGATTCGGGATACGCTCGGGTCCTGCGTCACCCCCACGCAGAGGCTGTCGATGTTGTAGCCTCGGGCGCTGAACAGGCTTGCCACCTTGGCGAGAACGCCGAATTTGTTCTCCACCAAAACCGCTATTGTATGTGTCTCATCCTTGGTGTTGTTGGCATTTCTGGACATTATGCGATGGGCTCCCAATCCTCGGGCATGCCGTCGTAGGGCAGTGAAATCATACCCGTGCGCGCCATCTGCGAAATTCCGTAGCCTTCGAATGCCTTGAGGAGGGTTCTGACCTTATGATCGTTGCCGCTCGCTTCGAGCGTCACCGTATCGTCGGTCATGTTAATCACCTGAGCTCCGAAGGCGTTGGCGAGTTGTATGATTTCACTTCTTTTGGTAATGGGCGCTTTGATTGTCGCGAGAACGAGTTCGCGCGTGACGGCTTGGTTATAAGAGATTTGCTCGACTTCCCGCACGTCGTAGAGCTTGCGGAGTTGTTTGGCGATCTGGTCGAGTTCGTTTTCCTCGCCGATGGCGACGATGACGATGCGCGTTATCGTAGTATCTTCCGTCGGTCCGGCGGCGATGCTTTCGATGTTGTAGCCACGGCGCGTGAAAAGGCCTGCCACGTGGGAAAGCACGCCCGCGTGGTTGTTGACGAGAATAGAATAGACCTGTCTCATGATTTGGCTTCCCTGGAGGGTGGGGCGAGTTGCATTTCATCGTTTCCGGCGCCGGCGGGAACCATGGGCCAGACGTTTTCCTCCTTGTTGACGAGGAAATTCAATACCACCGGCCCGTCGTGTTCGGCCGCCGTCTCGAGGGAATTCCGCACTTCGTTCACGTCGGTAACATTGATGCCCTTTACGCCATAGCCCTCCGCGATGGTGCCGAAATCGGGATTTTCCGGGTAATGCGAATGCGAGTAGCGTTTGTCAAAGAACAATTCCTGCCACTGGCGGACCATTCCCAGGTACGCATTGTTGAGGATGGCGACCTTCACGGGTACGTTATAGGTCGCCGCCGTGGCGAGTTCGACGAGCGTCATCGCGAAGCTGCCGTCGCCGTCGATGAGCCATACATCTTTTTCCGGACGGGCGAATTTCGCGCCGATGGCGGCGGGAAGGCCGAAGCCCATCGTGCCGAGACCGCCGGAAGTCACCCAGGTCTTGGGTTCGTTGAAGCGGATAAACTGCGCCGCCCACATTTGATGCTGGCCTACGCCGGTCACATATATGCCGTTGCCTTCTGTGATTTCCTGAATCTGATCGATCACGTACTGGGGCTTGATGGAGCCGTCCCAGTCGTATTGAAGGGGATAGTTCTCCTTCCAATCCGTCCAGGTTTGACGCCACTCATCGTAATCTCCAGGCCTTAGATGCTCATTGAGCGCGCTCAACACGTCCCGCACATTCCCGAGAATCGGAATGTGCGCGTGCACTCGCTTGTCGATCTCGGCGTCGTCGATGTCGACGTGCGCGATGGTCGCCTTGGGGCAAAAGCTCGACACCTTGCCCGTCACGCGGTCGTCGAAACGGGCGCCGAGATTGATGAGCAAATCGCATTCACACAGAGCAAAGTTCGCATAGGCCGTGCCGTGCATCCCCGGCATGCCGAGGAAAAGCTCATTCGTTCCTGGAAACCCCCCAAGCCCCAACAATGTGTTGATGACCGGGATGCCGGCCGCTTTTGCGAATTTCGCAAGTTCCGCCGATGCCCCGGATTTGATGATGCCGGCGCCGCCGATGATGACGGGTCGCTCGGCCCGCTCTATGGCTGCGAGCAGTTTGTCGATTCCCTCCGTGTCGAGTTCGGGATACTCCCGGGGAACCGGAAGAGGGGATTCAGCGGATTCTCGCGGCGTGTATGCCGCGTTGGTGATTTGAATGTCTTTAGGGAAATCGATCAGAACGGGACCGGGCCGGCCCGTAGTCGCCACGCGAATCGCTTCGCGCGTAACATGTTGAATTTCATTAACATCCTTGATGAGCCAGTTGAATTTCGTGACCGGAATGGAGCAGCCGTACACATCGGCTTCCTGAAAGGCGTCGGTGCCGATCATGTTAGTGGCGACTTGGCCCGTTATGGCGACGAGTGGTACGGAATCCATCTGCGCATTGGCGAGTCCGGTGATGAGATTCGTGGCTCCTGGGCCGGAGGTCGTGACGACAATGGCGACTTTGCCGCTCACGCGCGCGTAACCATCCGCCATGTGGGCCGCCCCCTGCTCGTGCCGGGTGAGGATGTGCGGGAAATCCGCCTTCAACAGTTCATCGTAAAACGGCATGATAGCGCCGCCTGGTATGCCGAAGGCCATCTCGATGCCTGCCGCCTTCAACTCTTCAATCATGATTTGCGAGCCATTGAGCTCCACGGATGAAACCTCCTAGTTGTCGGGCAATGCGCTGAGTTTGCCTTGAAGGATCTTTTTGCGACTGTCCCGAACGATCATGTCTTTTGTCGCACCGCCTGCGGGTACCATGGGGAACACCAATTCATCAGGGTCGACGATTACGTCCAAGATAAAGGGTCCCGGTGTATTGATCATTTCCTGAATGGCGGGCCTGATGTCGTCTTTATCCACAATCCGGCGACCACTGGCGCCGAATGCTTCCGCGAGTTTGACGTAATCGGGCGAAGATTCGAAATCCACTTCGCTAAATCGTCGGTCCATGAACAAGTCTTGCCACTGACGAACCATGCCCAGCGTGGCGTTATTAAGCAGAAATACTTTTACGGGAATGTCGTATTGAACGGCTGTGGCTATTTCTTGCATCACCATCTGGAAACTGCCGTCTCCCGCAATGTCGATGGCCAGCTTATCCGGCCTTGCAAGCGCCACGCCGATGGCTGCAGGAAAGCCGAAGCCCATCGTTCCAAGGCCACCGGATGAAATGAACTGGCGCGGGAAAGTGAAATTGTAAAATTGAGCGGCCCACATCTGGTGTTGTCCCACTTCGGTGGTGATGATCGCTTTATCGCCCACTTCCTCACTTAAAGCGACAATGGCCTCTTGTGGCTTGATCGGCGCCCCTTCCGGAGAGTCGAACGTCAGCGGATATTCCGTTCTCAGATTTTGGATCCGCTTTTTCCACAAAGGACGCTCCTGGGGTTTGATGAGTTTGTTGACTTCAACGAGTACCTGGCGGGCGTCGCCGACAACCGGTATATCCGCGGTCTTGTTCTTCCCGATGGCGGTGGGGTCTATGTCGATATGGATGATTTTCGCCCGGGTCGCGAATTCCGAAACCTTTCCGGTGACGCGATCGTCGAATCTCGCACCAACGGCAATGAGCAGGTCACACTCCATGGTCGCATAGTTGGCGTATGCCGTCCCGTGCATACCGAGCATACCCAATGAGAGTTCATGGGCGCTCGGGAAAGCTCCTGCCCCCAAAAGAGTATATGTGACCGGAATTTCCGCAGTTTCCGCGAGTTTTACGATTTCCGAATGCGCTTCCGCGTGAATGGCGCCACCACCCACATAGAGCAGGGGCTGTTTGGATTTTTCGATGGCTTCGGCTACGCGCTGTATTTGCCTGGGATGGCCTTTGGTCGTGGGTTTGTAGCCGCGCAGATCCACTTTTTCCGGCAGCTGGTAGTCTCCATCGCCGAGGAGAACGTCCTTGGGGAGATCGACGAGGACCGGACCGGGCCTGCCTGTGCGTGCAATGTAGAAAGCCTCTTGAATGGTTTCAGCAAGATCATCTGTGCTTTTCACCAGGTAGTTGTGCTTGGTGATGGTTCTGGTCATGCCTACGATGTCGGCTTCCTGGAAGGCGTCGTTGCCCACCATCGAGGTGGCGACTTGCCCAGTGAAGCATACGATGGGAATAGAATCCATGTAGGCGTCCGTGATGCCCGTGATGAGGTTCGTGGCGCCAGGCCCGGAGGTGGTGAGGCATACCCCGACTTCACCGCTGGCGCGTGCGTAGCCTTCCGCCATGTGAGCGGCGCACTGCTCGTGTCGAATGAGCAAGTGCTTGATTTTGCTTCTTTTAAGGAATAAATCCAAGACCGTCAGAAGAATGGCGCCCGGGTGTCCGAAAACGTACTTCACCCCCTCACGCTCAAGGCTGCGATAGACAATCTCAGCGCCGGATATTTTCTGCGGCTTCAGTTTTGCGGGTTGTTTTGCGGTTTGGCTTTTCGCCTTGGTCGCCACGGCCATTTCCTCTCAGCCAGTCGAGTTTGTTCTCACTCTGGCAATAAAGTCGATCCGAAAAATGCCGGATGATGCCGGCAGGTCGTTAAGAAGAAATCAGGGGACGGCGCACAGGGGCACACCGCCCCCTTCTTACGCCAGACTCCTTATCCCACAACATTTTTTCCGGACCCATATGGCCGTTTTCCTTGTTACCCGTGCTTCAGAACTTTGAATAAACCCAAGACATGCACAACTGAATAATCGCTTTGATAGTACTGCACCTTTTTCGTTTTGGTCAAGAGTGAAAACGTAAAATCTTCTCTTTCAATGCTCTAGCCTGTTTCATCGGGCGAAATACCGATTATCAATTGTTCTCCATCGTTTCCAATTGCGTCTTGATAGCGAGCTTTTCTTTTTTAAGCAGTTTTATCTGCTGTTGCTCTTCCGGGGAAGGGAAGCGAATATTTTCAAGAGCGAGAATCTTTTCATCTAAAACAGCGTGTTCTTTTTTCAGGTTCGTGAGTTCATCGTCCAGATTCAAAGCTTCTTCCACTTTTTCGGTTGTTTCCAATGAAAATTCTCCTCCGCAGGTATTCGTGGTGAAAATTTCAGGTTCTCATTTATCGTTGTAATCGTGTCTGTGAATAATCAATTAATGTACGAAAGGTTGGGCCAGGGATCAACCCTGTGGGTCGCTCCATTTGGTTTGCGCCTGTGATTTTCGGCAATAATTCAGCGATATGTTGGCGTTAGGCGGAGGTGTTTGAGTCTGGAGGGCTCTTCGGGTAAGCAATGCGGTCGCAACGGCCGAGGAATCAACCTCATGGTGCCTGATTGGCCCTTTCGAGACTCCAGGAGCGAAGCTTTCGGGCAATTTCTCTTTTTCCCCTGCGAGTAACGTGTCTCCGTCTTGCGGGGGGCGAAACTCGCCTGGAGTGATGATTTCGTCCTCACGGGCGCGGTTGAGGGGGATTCCCCGAGATGATTCCGGGTTTCCGGATACTTCAAACAACGCGGCAAACAACTCCCCATACCTGGCGTCTCGATAGGGGAGGACATAATCGGGCAGGCAGCGGCCCGTGCGAATTTCATTCAACAGCGCGCCCATCGCCATGACTTCTAAAGAGGAAAAACCGTACAATGGACAGCCCAAACCCAATGAAAGTCCTTTTGCACAAGAGAGTCCTACGCGCAGCCCGGTAAAAGTGCCCGGGCCGATGGAGACTCCAATGGCCTGAATCATATTTGTATCGATGTTTCTTGAAATCAAGAGTTGTTCTACCTGTGGCAACAGCGTCTTGGAAATGCGTATATCTTCTGAGAGAAGCACCTCCCCCTCTGCTTCATTTGGGCAAAGTACCGAGCACTTCCCTTTCGGGGTCGAAGTGTCAAAGGCCAGGATATAGAAGGCTTGTGGTTCGTTCATATGGTTGCGAACACCTCAAGTGTTCTGAGAGAGATAAAATGACAAGTGCTCCAGTTCACTGCCTAAATCTACATTTTTTACCTTCACGTGTCGCGGCGTCTGAATTTGCGTGGGAGCGAAATTCAATATGCCCGTAATACCGGCATTCACAAGTGCCGTTCCTACGTTTTGCGCGTTTTTGCTCGGCACCGCGATGATGCCGATCTTGATCTGCTTTTCTTTCACGACCTCATGTAAATCCGACATCGGTAAAACAGGTAGAGAATCGATACGGTGAGGGGGTATTTTTTCAGGGAATTTATCGAAGACAGCGTCGATTTCAAAGCCATGAGCCAGAAAACCTTTATACGCCAACAGAGCCGAACCGAGGTTTCCCGCTCCGACGAGTACGACTTTCCATGTTTGGGTCACGCCCAGGATTTTTTTTAGATTTTCCCTCAATTCCTTGATGTAATAGCCCTTCCCGCGGACGCCGAATTCACCGAAATAGGCGAGATCTTTTCTGATTTGCGCGGGCTTGAAGCCACACTGTCGCGCCAGGTCGGCGGACGCGATGAGCTCGGTTCCCTCACTTTTTACCTGATCCAGTATGCGGGCGTAGGTGGACAACCGGTTCACGGTCGCTTCGGGAATTTTTGTTTTCGTGTTTTCCCACATGGATGTAATGCGCACCCGCAATTTAGAGGTCGAACATGAGTCTCGCTATCGAGAATAGATTTTATTCGTTTTGATGCGCAGGGCAAGTGGGGGTCACGCAGCAACAAAAAGAAATGAGATCAACTGTTTCGCACAAAGGATTTCTTTCGGGTCCGCGTTCATGCAATCGACGTCGGGCAATGCAAAAGGGGGGCCGCTCGGCCCCCCTCTCAGGGTCTTGCGAACGCTGGTTTATCTAGCCGAGGATGATGATGAGGCAGATAACGAACGTGTAAATGACGAGGGACTCGATCAAGGCGAGACCGATGATCATCGACACGCGAAGATCCCCGCCGGCGCCCGGGTTGCGCGCCGTGCCGTCCAACGCGCTGGCGATGCTCCTGCTCTGGGCGAAAGCGCCGGCTGCGGCGGCGATGGCCAGAGCGAAAGATGAGGAGATCATTCTCCATTTCAGAACTTCACCGCTTCCGGCGTCACCTGCTGCTGCGGCGAAGGCATTGGTGGCCGTGGCTACGAAGCTGGCTAACGCGAATCCGATTATCCCCAAACGTTTCATCCCTTACTTCTCCTTGTTGAAGTGATTCCTACATGAACCGTTATTGTTAATGAGCGTGGGCGGCCTCATGGCCATGCTCTTCGTCGTGATCGTGCCCTTCAAGCGACCCGGCGATATATATCATGGTCAAGAGTGTGAAAACAAAGGCCTGAATGAAACTTCCGAAAATGACGAACATCTGCATCGCCCAGGGGACGGGCAGGAAAATCTGCAGGCACAGCAGCATCAAAACGCCGAGCACCAGTTCTTCGCCGGTGATGTTCCCGAAGAGGCGCAGGGTGAGTGAGAGCGGACGGCTCAGGTGCGAGATGATCTCGATGGGGATCATGAGAGGAGCCAGCCACATGATGGGCCCCGTAAAATGCTTGAGATACGCCATGCCGCTTCTCTTGAATCCCACGTAATGCGTGGCGAAAAACACGGTGAGCGCACAGCCCACGTTGGTGTTCAGGTTGCTCGTCGGGGCCATGAAACCCGGCAGGATTCCGATGACGTTGCACAGGAAAATGTAGGTTCCCAGCGTGAATACGAGGGGGAAGAAGGGTCGCCCCTCATCACCGAGGGGGCCTTCCATGAAGGCGGAAAACCCGTCGAAAATCGCCTCGAAGAGGTTTTGCCCGCCGACGGGTATCTTTTGCAGCGCTTTGGTGACGAGCAGCGAGCACGCGATGAGGAACACCATCACCACCCAGCTGTACACGATGTTCGGATAGCCGGAGAGCGCCGGGATGTCGAAATACAGGAACGGATGAAATTTTTCCATGTGCTATGCTCTCGTAGATCCTTGTATTCGCAGGGCGCTGCGAGCCCCGTGAATGAAAATGGCCAACGGCGGAACGGTCAACCCTATCACCACGCTCACGACGGGAAGCCGGAGCCAGCCTATCGCGAGCGCTACGACGCCCATGAGGGCGAGAAACCTCAAAACGTATAAAACGTGATGCCACCATTTCGGGCGGCTGATGTTTTTTTGAAAAATGCGGGCGAAGTATACATCCATCATCCGGAAACTTCCAAGCGCGCACGCTCCGCCGATCGCCACGCCGGCGCCCGTCGAAATATCCCTCAGGGCCACTCCCGCCAGGCTCATGACCGCAAGGATCAGCCAGCCGGAATTCGAGATGCTTCTGAGGATGAATGACGGCGGGCCTTGGTTTCGCATTCAACGGACCCCTCTGATGAGATCGACAAAAGCGGAAACAAAACCCAGAAACAACCCGGCCACCATCGCCCACGGATACGTATCGACATAATAATCAAACACATATCCGATGCCGCCGCCTACGAGCGGCGCGGTCACGAAGTTCCAGCCCAGTGTCGCGAGATGCACGTTCCGCACACCCCTGCGGATCTTCCGGTTCCGCGCCCCGGCCGTTTTCTTCGCTGGTTGTCCGCGGCCCGGCTCTGGAGAAGGATCGGAGGCCATGCCCTTCTGTCCCCCCAGGCGAGGAGTGCGGCAACGAGATTGACGGGCGCGAACCTACCAACACGGCCCGAGGGTGTCAAGACGACTCGGGCGTCTTTGCGGGAAAAACGCATTTCCGCGTATTTGCCGGTATCGCGGGCCCGGCGGGCCGTGGCAGAATTCCCCCGCGCTCGGGTGCGGCGGCGGCCGGATCCGGCCGTCGGAGGCGGTTTTCGCGCGCGCATCCGCCCGCATTTCCTCTCGGTCATTTCCAAAAATTTCCCGAAAAACCCCGTGAATTTATCTGATTTTATCGAAATTTACGGAAATTCCATATCCGGGAGCGAAGCGACCGGCGCCTTCATCATACCGGAATCCCCCCAAACCGCGCGGACGGCAAATGCGCGCAAATGCGCGCGCGGCGGGTCCCGGCCGCGGGGCGGGCGTCGCGCGCTCAGACCCCGAATCCGCTTCTGGACAGCTCCGCCGGCCGGCCCGGCCGGGCGCTGTTGGAAAAGTTCCCCGGCAAGGGAGCAACCCTCCTTGTCCGGGGATACAGGCAACCCCCCCTACCCCCCCTTGACAGGGGGGTAAAAAAAGGCCTCGCCCCTCGCCGGGCTGAGGGGGTTTTGCTCTTTCTTGCCCCCTGACAAGGCGCTGTTGAAAAAGCCCTCTCCGCCTCATCCTGAGTAGCGGCCCCTCGACTTCGCTCGGGACAGGCTCCGCTGTTCTCCGACACCCCTCATCCTGAGTAGGCGCGTAAGCGCCGTATCGAAGGATGCCCTCTTGCCCGGCGCGAGGCGTTTGATTCCCCGCGCCCTTCGATACGCCGCCCTTCGACAAGCTCAGGACAGGCTCTTCGGCGGCTACTCAGGGTGAGGAAAGAGGCGTTGGCTGTTTGCGGGGGTCGCAGACGGGGCTTTTGCAACAACCCCGACAAGGGGGAAAAAAGAGCAACCCCTCCATCGGCGGGGGGGATGGTTTTTCTTGCCCCCCTGTCAAGGGGGGGTAGGGGGGGTTGCCTTTCAACAAATGAGGGGGCAATCGAACCGGCCGGGGAGGGGGTGCGTAGGGACAGGCCTCCGTGCCTGTCCTGGGTCGAGACATGTCCTTGCAAAAGGCAGTGCGGTTTTGTTCGTCATTCCGGCGAAAGCCGGAATCCATTTTCGCCTTTGCCTATTCGCTCTTCGTTCGGACGTTTTTACTCCCGGGCGGGGAGGATCGGAATCGAACACGAAAACGAAAGGCGGATTCTCTGGATTCCGCATCCGGACGCCGCGCGACGACAAGGTCGTGTCGCCCTGCCCGGTGAAAAGTCAAAATGGATTCCGGCTTTCGCCGGAATGACGGCGGTGGGCCATCCCTCTCTTCCCGGCTGCGGATTGACGCAGGCCCTCTCCTTTGCTACCTGAAAAGCGCCCGCCGTTTTCCGGGAGGCGCCGGGTGATGCGCACGCGAGAGCCGTCCCGGAACGGAGTTGTCCGCCAACGAATACCTTATATGACCGGAGGGAACATGAAGAGCGAAAACGGGCGCCCCGCAAGCGGCGCCAGGATCAGGGACTGGTGGCCGGAGCAGCTGAACCTGGAGGTCCTCGGCCGCAACTCGCAAAGCCAGAGCCCGGTGGGGGAGGATTTCGACTACGCCGCCGCGTTCGAGACGGTAGACCTCGGCGAACTCAAGCGCGAGGTCGAGGAGGCGATGACCACCTCGCAGGACTGGTGGCCCGCCGACTACGGCCACTACGGGCCGCTCTTCATCCGGATGGCCTGGCACAGCGCGGGCACCTACCGCATCCATGACGGGCGCGGCGGCGCGGCGTCTGGCGAGTTGCGCTTCGCGCCCCTGAACAGCTGGCCCGACAACGCGAACCTCGACAAGGCGCGCCGGGTGCTCTGGCCGGTCAAGCGCAAGTACGGGCGCAGGCTCTCCTGGGCCGACCTCATGGTCTTCGCGGGCAACTGCGCGCTGGAGTCGATGGGGTTCAGGACGCTCGGTTTCGCCGGCGGCCGCGAGGACGTCTGGGAGCCCGAGGATGTCTACTGGGGGCCCGAGTCCACCTGGCTCGGGGATGAGCGCTACACCGGCGAGCGCGACCTCGAGAAGCCGCTCGGCGCCGTTCAGATGGGCCTCATCTACGTGAACCCTGAGGGGCCGAACGGCAATCCCGACCCCCTCGCCGCCGCCGTGGACATCCGCGAGACGTTCGCCCGCATGGCGATGAACGACGAGGAGACGGTCGCCCTCATCGCCGGCGGACACACCTTCGGCAAGTGCCACGGCGCAGCCTCCGGCGACGAATACCTGGGCCCCGAGCCCGAGGGCGCAGCCCTGGAGGAGCAGGGCCTCGGCTGGCGGAGCCGCTTCGGCAGCGGCAAGGGCGGTGACGCCATCACCGGCGGGCCGGAGGGGGCCTGGACGACGAACCCGGTCGGCTGGGACAACAACTACCTCGACAACCTCTTCGGCTACGAGTGGGAGAAGGAGAAGAGTCCCGCAGGGGCGTGGCAGTGGAAGCCCGCCGGTTCGTCCGCTGCGGCCACCGTCCCCGACGCCCACGACCCCGAGAAGCGCCACGCCCCCATGATGCTCACGACCGACCTGTCGCTGAAGGTGGACCCGGCATACGAGGCGATCGCGAGGCGCTTCCATGAGAACCCCGGAGAGTTCGCCGACGCCTTCGCCAGGGCCTGGTACAAGCTGACCCACCGTGACATGGGTCCGCGCTCGCGCTGCGTCGGCGCGATGGTTCCCAATGAGCCGCAGTTGTGGCAGGACCCGGTGCCCGAGGTGGACCACGAACTCATCGGCGACGAGGATGCCGCGGAGATCAAGCGCGCCGTCCTGGCGTCTGGCCTCTCCGTCTCGCGCCTGGTCTCGACCGCCTGGGCGTCGGCGGCCTCGTTCCGGGGCACCGACAGGCGCGGCGGGGCGAACGGCGCGCGCGTCCGCCTGGCCCCGCAGAAGGACTGGGCGGTGAACGACCCGGCCGAACTGGCCGAAGCGCTGGCCGGGCTGGAAGAGATCCAAAAGGAATTCAACGCCGCGCAGACCGGCGCGAAACAAGTCTCGCTCGCCGACGTGATCGTTTTGGGCGGGTGCGCGGCCGTGGAGGAAGCCGCCGCCAAGGCGGGATGCAGCGTACAGGTCCCCTTCTCGCCGGGGCGCACCGACGCCACGGAGGAGATGACCGACGCGGACTCGTTCGACGTGCTGGAGCCGAAGGCGGACGGGTTCCGCAACTACTTGGCGGACGACCTCGAAGGCTCGGCGGAGGAGTGGCTCATCGAGCGGGCGTTCATGCTGACGCTCACGGCCCCCGAGATGACGGCGCTGCTGGGCGGCATGCGCGTCCTGGGCGCGAACGCGGGCGGCTCGGAGGCGGGCGTCTTCACGGAGCGGACAGGCGCGCTGACCAACGATTTCTTCGTGAACCTGCTCGACATGGACACCGAGTGGCGCGCGTCGGGCGGCGCGGAGGGCGCCTACGAGGGGCGCGACCGCGCGACGGGCGCGCTCAGGTGGACGGCCACCGCCGTCGACCTCGTCTTCGGTTCCGACTCCCGGCTCCGCGCCGTCGCGGAAGTCTACGCGTGCGACGATGCGCAGGATGCGTTCGCCCGCGACTTCGCCGCCGCGTGGGCCAAGGTGATGAACCTCGACCGCTTCGACCTGGCCCGGACAGCGCGCGCGGCGTCCGCATCGTAGGGACAGGTCGCGACCTGTCCCTGCAAGAGGCGGCGCGGTTTTGTTCGTCATTCCGGCGAGACCGCGATTTCTAAGGTGGAGGTGTAGGGGACGCATATATGCGTCCCGTCGTTGGAAGGCAAAAAGGCCGGGTCGGAAAGGCAACCCCCCTACCCCCCCTTGACAGGGGTCAAAACCGACCGAAGAGGGGTTGTTGAAAAAGCCCGAGGAGAGAGGAATCACTCCCCCCTTGAGGGGCCTGTTGAAAAACCCCTATCCGCCTCATCCTGAGTAGCGGCGAAGCCGCGTATCGAAGGATGCCCTCTTGCCCGGCGCGAGGTGTTCGACCCTCCGCGCCCTTCGATACGCCGCCTTCGGCGGCTACTCAGGGTGAGGAAAGAGGCGTTGGCGGTTTGCGGGGATCGCAAGCAGGACTTTTTCAACAACCCCTAACAGGGGGGCCTTTTTCTTTCCTCGTCCCCCTGACAAGGGGGGGTCGGCTATCTGGTTCGCTCGATGAGTTCGCGCAGGGCCATGCGGCTTTCCGTTTGCCCGTCGATGAGTTCGCGCAAAGAGGCCATCGACTCGTCGTGCCTGGCCATCGACTCCTCGTGCCTGCGTCTGGAATCTTCTTCCCTGCGGCGGATGTTCTCCATCGCCTCTTCGTGCCTGCGTTTGGAATCTTCCTCCCGGCGGCGGATATCCTCCATCGTCTCATTGTGCTTGCGCTCCGAATCGGCGGAGCGCATGGCGGCGTTCCTGTCCATCGTGCGGATGCCGTGGTAGATGAGGCCGAGACCGCCGTAGGCGGCGAGGAGGTTCAGGTAGGCGGCGATGAGGCCTAAGTATTCGTACGTCGTCATGGGCTTTCCCCGGAGTGGGCCACGCAGAATCCTCGTGGATGCACAGTATAAAAAGAGGTTCCGCCCGCCGTCAAACCGGGGGACAAGGGCAACCCCCCCTACCCCCCCTTGTCAGGGGGGTAAAAAAAAGCCTGTTTCGGGATCGGCGGCAGGGAGGTTCACGCGGCGCAGGCGTGATGGTTTTGTAGCAGGACAACCCAAAAGGGTTGTCCTGGCCTCCGTGCCTGTCCGGTTCTTCGTGGTTGTCCTTCGTCAGGACAGGCACGGAGGCCTGTCCCTACGGGATTCTCACGTCGCCGACCAGGGAGGAGTGATTGCCGACCTGGAAGATTACTCACCGTCATTCCGGCGAGATCGCGATTTCTAAGGTGGAGGTGTAGGGGACGCATACATGCGTCCCTGCCTTTTTAACCGTCAACACTCGGGCCGCATATATGCGGCCCCTACACACGCATTGACAAGCTGACCAATGGGGCTCTTTCTTGCCCCCCTGACAAGGGGGGGTAGGGGGGGTTGCCTTTCCGGGGTCCGTCTTGCCGAAACCCCCCAACCCCCCTTGACAGGGGGGCCTTTTTCTTTTCTTGCCCCCCGACAAAGAGGCGTCGGCCTCACAGCCCGTAGCGCAGCCTCGCCACCGCGCCCCGGTGGGCGAGCTGGCCCTGCGCGTAGCGCCCCGGCATGGCCGGAGACTGCCAGCGGCCGGCGAGCTGCATCTCGACCAGAGACGCCCCCGCGGAGGCCAGGCTCTGCGCGCTCCCCACGCGCAGGCTGTGCCCGCTGATGCGCCCCTTCACGCCCGCGTCCCGGGCGCGCCGGATGATGATGCGCCGGAGGGTCCGCTCCGTCAGGCGCTCCGCCCGCACCCGGCCCGACTTGTGGACGCCCCGGAAGAGCGGCCCCTCCGTCAGCGCGGCGCCCAGGAGCCAGGCCCGCACGCGCTCCACGGTCGGCCCGCCCAGGAACTGCAGGGCGCCCTCGCCCTCCTGGTCCGTCTTGGAGCGACGGATCAGCACCGTCTTCCCCTCGAGGTCCAGGTCGCCCACTTCCAGCGCCGATATCTCCGATACCCGGAGCAGGGCGTCGCTCGCCACCGCGATGATCGCCGCGTCGCGCAGCCCGGCCAGACCCCCCGCGCGTTCGGCCATCGCCGCCGCCCGGTCCGCCTGCTCCCAGCGCACCCCCGTCACCTGGCCGCGGCCCCGCTCTGCGGCGAGGCGCCTGAAGCCGGCCAGCACCCGCTCCGAAGCCGCCCCCACCGGAGAGGGCCGGCCGCCCAGCTTCGCCCGGAAGCGGAGCGCCGCGACCGTCATGGCGGCGCAGGCCGCGGAAAGCCCCTCCTCGTAGAGGTCCCCCAGGTACGCCGCCACCCCGGCGTCGGTCTCCGGGCGGCCCGAACGCTCGAACCCCCTGAGCGCCGCCTCGTACGCCCGCCGCGTGTTCTTCGCCATCGAGGCCTTCGCCAGGTCCGCGGCCGGCCGGACCGGGGCAGGCCCCCCGGCCGGCGTATTCGTCAAAGCGATGTCTTGGGTGGGGTCGAGTGGTGTCGCCCCCGTCGTCATGGTGAGAAGCCAACCTTCCGGGTCAGCGGCTGTTTCCATTCCCTGAGGCCGCCCGGGCGCCTCGCTCCGCCCGAGAACCTCCTCGATGACAGAGTATAGACTACGGCGGGGAATTTCCAGGAAAAAAAGCTGATTCTGGACGCGGATATCCACCCGGGGCGGTGGATTTTCTGAATTCCGATAATTATTGTTATCAGACAATATAACACCTCTCAAAACCATGTCAAGCGCAATTCCGGGGTCCCTGGAGGAGTTTTCGGGCGCCGTTTTCCGTCTTTTTTCGCTCTTTTGCGGCCCGCGCGCGCCCCGGAACGGGTTTTCCGGCGGAGAACGGGGCTTCCCGCGTCCCGTAACAATAATTAGCGGCGGGCAGGCCGGGTGCGAGGCGGTTCGTCTGTGGAGACCGAAAAAGGTGCGCGCATACCTCAGGGATTCGTGTGTCGCGGAAAGAGTTAATACCAGCCCGGACGATGGGTCCGCAAGTCCGCCGTCCTTCCGGCTGGCCGAAATACGACAATCGGTTTGTGAAGGCCCGTATATGAGAAGGAAAGGAGGTTAATCGGAGAAAGCCGGAAATTCACTGAAAATCCCTTTTTCTACTGTGTATTCAGGAGGACTCACTAAATGACGTTCAAAGATAAATCGATAACCAAGCTTTACGCTTTCGCGATGGCGGCGGTTTTCGCCCTCGTGTTGGCCGGTTGCGGCGGCGGTGGCGGCAGCGCCACGGCGCCGGACCCGGAGCCGCCCACCATGCCGGAACCGACCCCGCAGGAAATGTGCGAGGGTAACGACGGCGAGTGGAGAGACGGAGCTTGCGTCTCCGCTGAAGAGCTCGCCGCGGAAATGGCCGAAGCAAAGGCCCTGAGCGACGCGCAGGACGCCGCGATGGCGGCCTACATGGCGGCGATGGCGGCCGTAGGCGGCGCGAAGGACCCCGTGGCGATGGGCAACGCGCAGCCGCACGCGGCGATGGCCAAGGAAGCGTCCGACATGGCGGCTGCAGCCACGACTTCCGAAATGGCCATGGAATACCAGATGAAGGCCGAGGCGGCCCGCGACATGGCGATGGAAGCGGGGATGGCGCGCGGCCTGGGTGTTACCATGCTGGCGAACAAGCAGCTCAACGGCGAAGATATCGCAAATGCCGAGTTGGAGGGCAAGGATCCGCCCAAGTCTGTTTCAAATGCGGCGAACGTGGGCATAGCAATGGCAAATGCCGCAGGGGCTGGGTCTGCTACTGTTGCTACTGTTGCTGGTCTTACGAACCTGAGCGCAAGCAGTGATTCAACAACTACTCCTGCTGAGGAAACTGGAACTAATGCAGCTGCTACCGTAAGTATGGGTGTATCACCTATTAGTGGAGGTACCTCACCTACAGCAGTAGTCGTGCATAAGGCGGGCGGATCCACATTTGCGCTTAACCTTGGTGGTAGTGCTGCTAGTCCCAGTGTTGCTAATACTGAGAGATTGGTGATGGGTGAAACGCCTTCACGCTTCCAGACCAAGGGAGGCTGGGAAGCCCAGGATCTGGTGACCCAGCCAGTTGATGGCGCCAATGTGAAATCTCATCTCGTCGTCAACACGGACATTCAGGCGCCGACCCAGAACTATGTTTCTGATGCTACAGTTGCCATTGCCGATATCACCGCCACCAATGGTGTAATCGTAGCGGGGGAGGTCGCGGGGGACGGAAGCAATTTCGCGGCGACGTTCAACCAGAATCCCGCAGACAATAACCCTCCGGTTGCAGGACAATTTCAATGTGCTGGCGCCTCTGCCTCTCCTGCCACCACTTGCTCAATCAGTGTCGACGCGAGTGGAAAGATCGTAGCGAATACGGGCTACTCATTCCATAAGAGCGACGGAACCACCAAGGCGGATAGCGACTACCTGGCCTGGGGTTTCTGGGTAACCGGTTCCACCAGGGACTCCCTGCAAAATGTAGCTACTAATGGTGTTACTTCCGCCATAACGGCCGATGCCGCCCAGGCGGGCGCATTCGCTTACGGCAATCAGGTGTTCACTGTCACCGGTGCCCACAAGGGCACGGCGACGTATAACGGCGTCGCGAGCGGCGCGTATTCGGCGGCCGGCATGGTCGAATACTTCGACGCGGACGCCACCCTGAACGCCAACTTCGGCGGAGCCGAAATCGCCGCTACCAACCTCCTGGGCGCCGTCACCGGCTCCATCTCCAACATCAGGGCCGGCGGCATGGACGTGGAAGGCTCGCTGACGCTGGGGAGGGCGACGATAACAGTTGATACGGATGCGACTGGTGATCTTGCTGGCACGTCCGCTCTAGGCTTCGGCGACAAGGTTTCGGGCACCCTGGCGGGCCGGGCCATGGCCGGAAAGTGGGGCGGCCAGTTCTACGGCAGCGGTGACCACCCCACGACCGCGGCAGGCACTTTTGCCGCGGAAGCGCCGGGGCATTCCGGTGACCCGGTCAGAATCCTGGGCTCTTTCGGCACGTGGAGAGCCGAGTAAGCAACAGCGCATGACTCCTCAGGGCCCCGGGCTGCATCAAGCCCGGGGCCGGGGGATGGGAGGAAGAAGCAGGAGTTGGATGCGCAGGCGCTCCGGCGCGCGCAAGCGGTAGATGGAACCCGAGTTTAATCCGTCCGCCCCCTTCCGCTTCAGGAGGGGGGGCAGCCTTAGGGGGCAAATGATGAAAATGCTCAGATATTCAGGATTGGCGGTACTTGTCGTGTGCATTGCGGCATTTGCCTCCGGTTGCGGCGGCGGGGGCGGCGGCGGTACTGCGGAAGAAATGCCGCCGCCGGTGATGGAATGCCCGCAGGGTCAGGTCGGGACGTACCCGGACTGCGCGGATCCGCCACCGCCCGAGCCGACCGATGCGGAAAAGATAGCCGAGGCCAGACGGGAACTTTCAACTATCCTTTCAAGTGCCCGGACGCGGGCGGGGGCGGCGAGTTCGGCCGCGGCCGCGATACAAACCAACGCCGACGCCACGGCCGATCAAATCACGAGCGCCATCAGCCACAGCAATGATGCGCAAAGCGCCCTGGCGCGTATCGAGAGCGCGAATACTGCGGCGACCCTGGCCACTACGCCGGCGGAGGCGAATACCGCGCTGGGGAACGCGAGAGAGGCTGCAGGCACTCTCAACGCAGCCGCATCGTCAATAGCGGGCATTCAGGGCGCCGTGCAGGTGGCCGCGAACCAACGCCAACAACGGGAAGCGGACGAGGCCGCCTTGACGGGCGGGTCCTCGCTCATCAGGTACTTGAGGGATAACAAGAAAATATCCGATGCGGTTCTGAGCGGACTAGCGGCTACTTCCATCGAGGTGGGATCGACAGGTGCTAGTGCCACTTATCCGTACCACAAAGGTGAAGGTGACACCCGAATGAACTATCCAATACCCAGGAATACGGAAAGAGGCGTGCTGGGAGTAACGGTATCGGTCAATGAGACGAATGTTTCATCGGATAGCCAGACGGGCAAAATCTCCGGATCTGCACCTCTTTCCAATGGCTTCGACCTGAAAAGCGGCGGCAGATTCGCCACTGTCTACACGGATATCAAAGTAGACTCACCGGTAAGGCAAAAAACAGGGGATTCTGCCTCAGATGGTCCCCAAGAGAACCTTACTGACGTATCTGGTGACCCAGACAACCGTATAAATGAGCAGTATAAGTACGTCGCCGACGATGATTATCTGCTCGCCGGAATCTGGCTCGATGATGCAACTCCCGGCACTTCCATCCTGAGAGCATTTGCATTCGGGAGTCAGCCTCTCGACGGGACGGGGACGACACATGATTTCTGCACCGCAGCTGATGTAACTAACACCAGTACGGAGTCCAGGGCATGCGTGAATGCGACCGGTTTTAACACGATAGCCGGATTCGTTGACGAAAATGAGAGCACGGAAGCAACTTACCGTGGGGGCGTGAACGGCGCGTATTTCGCCGGCGGAAAGGCCAGCCATTTCAAGGCGAATGTATCGCTCACGGCTACGTTCGTGCGCGGAGCCGGGGCAGATGTTGCGGGCAGCAAGATTTCAGGAGCAATCACGGGCATCAGCGCCGGTGGAAATTCCATCACGGGAAGCATCGACTTGAAGGAACAGCCCTTGGTGAATACTCTTGCAGCTTTTGAAGGAGATGCTGCTGGTGTAATAGAGGGTCACGCCTATACCGGCAGTTGGAAGGGCCAGTTCTTCGGAATGAGAGCCAGCGCTACTTCAGATACTGCTGATGTTCCAAGCAACACTCCCGAGAGAACAAGAACGACAACCTACTCTCCGGACGAGCCTGGTTCTGTTGCAGGTTCGTTTTATGTCAAGAGGCAGACGGTTGGCGAAGGAGACGCCGCCTTCATCGGGGCGTTTGGAGCGCACAGGTAAGAGAACAGGACGCCTTCGGTCTCGGGCGGGGGCTTCATCGTCCCGGAGCCTGAGGCGGGCGAAGGAAAAGGAAGAAGAGTGGAAAAGGGGGTTGCCCGTTGGTTGCTTCCCTCGTGATAGAGCAAACAGTACCGCTCCTGGTTATGAGTTTGAGTCCTCGAGCCGGGAACGGGAACAACGGGCAGCCCCTGTTTCGCGCTTCTCAAGAAAGCAGCCGACACCCCGACTCGGCCTGCACCTCTGGGATTGTGTCGCAGCAGTTCCCACACTCGGGGGTTTTTCAACAACCCCTGAAAGCAGCCCTTCGAGGGGTGTCGGCCCTTTCTTCCCCGGACCGGACGCGTTCACCCGCAAGAAACCCTGCGGCGGCTGGTGAAACAGGCCACGGCAGGAGCGCGCCGGCCCTTGAAAAGGGTATTGATAACCCCCCCGGGAGGGTCATGGCAACCCCCTCGAGGGGGAAATCCCGTAACGTCAACCCCCCCTGCAGAGCGCCAACCAACTAGAGAGAGGAATCACTCCCCCCTTGAGGGTCTGGCTTCCCGAGGGGAAAGCCAGACGGCAAGACGAGGGCGAAGCCCGAAGTCGCGCCGGTGGGGGGTATAATTCGGATGGCGATAAAACGCATTTTACCCCCCACCGAATCGGCCTTCGCATAAACCGCTCGGCCTCTTCGACTCCCCCTCAAGGGGGGAGTGATTCTTCCATTCGCGTCGGTCGGAAGAGAGGACGTCCGGGCGAAAGGCCAAAGACAAAGGCGAAAATGGATTCCGGTCAATCCCTCCTTTATCAGTTGGGACTGATGCCGGAATGACGATCAGAACCGCATTCACCCGTAGGGACAGGCCTCCGTGCCTGTCCTGACGAAGGACAACCACGGAGGGTTGTCCCTACAAAACCATCGTATCCCCAACGCTTGAAGGGACTTTCTCAACAACCCGACAAGAGAGGAGTGGTTCTCCCTCTTTCACCGGCCCCCCCCCGACCCCTCAGCCCGCGGGCTGGGCGACGGGGTGCGCCACGTCCTCTTTCCGGATCGGTTTGATTCTCGAAGGGTAGGCGAGGACGAACAGCAGCGAGGCGACGCCGGTCACGAAGCTGAGCAGGATGGAGAGCGTGTAGTCGCCCGTCATGTCGTGCAGCAGCCCGCCCAGGAACCCGCCCGTGGCCATGCCCGAACTCGCGCCCGAGATGAAGGCCCCGTAGAGGATGCCCACCCTTCTGGTGCCGTAGTATTCGCGGGTGACCATCGGGTACATCGTCCCGTGTCCGCCCATGCCGGTGCCGACCATGAGGGCGACGGCGTAGAATACATAAATGGAATCGGACCACCAGAGCAGGGGAACGGGTATCGTCTGCGTCAGCAGCGTAATGAACAGCGCCCATTTCGACCCGATGCGGTCCGCCAGTATGCCCAGGCTGATCCGGCCGATGAGCGTCCCCAGGCCCATGACGCCCACGAGGCCCGCCGCCTGTATGTGGGGAACCCCCGCCTCGATCGCGATGGGCACCAGGTGGACGATGAGCACCGAGTGGCAGATGCAGTCGGTGGCGTGGCTCGAGATGATCATCCAGAACGGCCTGCGCTTTAAGATCTCCCGCATGCCCAGGGACGCCTCGGGGAGAATCGGGGCGGCGTCTTCCTGCCTGGCCGGGGAGCCGGCGGAGCCGCCGCCCGCGGGGGGCCTTTTTTGCGGCACGAGGGTCATGGCCGCGGGTATGGCGAGGACGAAGAAGATGACGCCCAGGTACAGGTAGGAGTGTCTCCACCCGTGGGTGCTGATGAAATAACCGGTGAGGGGCGCCAGGATCAGGATGCCGAGACCGGTGCCCGAGCCGGCCAGCCCGGTGGCCAGCCCCCGGTGCCTGGTCAGGTTGCGCTGGATGAAGGCCTGCACGGGCGTTGCGATGGCGGCGCGCCCCGTGCCCGCCATCACGCCGGTGAACAGGAAGTAGTGCCACAGGTTCTGGATGAAGAAGGAGAGGAGCAGCGAACCGCCGGAGATCAGGATCCCGACGATCAGCACGGGCCTCGTGCCGAACTTGTCGGAAAAACCGCCCGCGATCATCGAGCAGAACGCGATCATGAACATGTTGATGGAAAACGCCGCCGAGGCCGTCGAGCGGGTCCAGTCGAATTCATCCACCAGGGGGTTCAGGAATACGCCGAAAAGGAAGTTCAGGCCCGAGAAGAGCCCCAGGAGAACGAAAGCGGAGACGATGAAAATCCAGTGTCTGGCTGGGAAGAGACGGTGTAGTCGTTCCAAATGCGTTTTCCCAAAAACGGCCGAAAGGTTTCATAAAGGGCTGCGTGGGAGCCATCCTAGAAGATGCGGCGCACGCCCGCAAGCGGAGTTGTGGAAAAAGCCCGTGGAGCGATTTTGGTTGAGCGCACGCTTTTGAAGTTCACTCCCCCCTTGAGGATCTGGCTTCCCGAGGGGAAAGCCAGACGGCAAGACGAGGGCGAAGCCCGAAGTCGCGCCGGTGGGGGGACATGCCACAGGGTAGAGCTCCCCCCACCGAATCGGCCTTCGCACAAACCGCTCGGCCTCTTCGACTCCCCCTCAAGGGGGGAGTGATTCCGCTCTGCTGAATTGCGAACAAGTCTCAAGGGGGGAGTTGATTTGTGTTCATCTCGGCGAGGGCGCATCGCCTTTTTATGCCCCCCTGACAAGGGGGGGTAGGGGGGGTTGCTTTTCCGTAGGGACAGGTCGCGACCTGTCCCTGCAGTCGCGTTTCGCCTGACCGACGGAGGCTTTTTGAGCAGCCTGCAAGCGGGGCGGGGCGATCCTCCATGATTTCCGCTTTCCCCGGTTGCCCTGTACGCCCGCTATCGTGTAAGCAGTTCTTTTTGCGTCTCTTGGGCGCAGGCTCAGGCGCGCGGCGTGGTTCGAAAAAGGACAGGAGCGGATGCCGAAACGAGGTGCGAAGTCTCAGAAGACGAAATCCACCAAACCCTGGGGCGGCAGGTTCCGGGGGGGGACGGACGCGCGCGTGGAGGCCTTCACCGAGAGCGTCTCGTTCGACTACCGCCTCGCGCCGTACGACGTCCTCGCTTCCATCGCCCACGCGGAGATGCTCGGAGCGCAGGGCATCATTGCGAAAAAAGACGCCCGGAGAATCGTCTCGGGCCTCAGGGTCATTCTCCGGGAGGTGGAGGCCGGCAGATTCGAGTTCCGGGCCGAGCTCGAAGACGTGCACATGAACGTCGAGGCGGCCTTGACGGAGCGCATCGGCGCCGCCGGCGGCAGGCTGCACACCGCGCGGAGCCGGAACGACCAGGTGGCCACCTCGCTCAGGCTGTGGCTGAGAGACCGGGTCGACGAGACGCTGGAAGCGCTCCTCGCGCTCAGGCGGGCCCTTCTCGCGCAGGCGGAGGCGCACGCCGATACCGTGATGCCCGGCTACACGCATCTGCAGCGCGCGCAGCCCGTCTCGCTCGCGCATCACCTGCTCGCGTATTCCCAGATGCTCAGGCGAGACGGGGAGCGGTTCGCGCAAGTGCGCGCCCGCGTGAACGTATTGCCGCTGGGTGCGGGCGCGCTGGCCGGCACGAGCCACCCGGTGGACAGGAAAATGGTGGCGAGAAAGCTCGGCTTCGCCGCCGTCGCCGAGAACAGCATGGACGCGGTGAGCGACCGGGATTTCGCGCTGGAGTTCGCGTCCGCCGCCGCCATCTCGATGATGCACTTGAGCAGACTTGGGGAGGAGGTCATCCTCTGGGCGAGCGGGGAGTTCGGCTTCGTGGAGCTTGCGGATTCGTTCGCGACGGGAAGCTCCCTGATGCCGCAGAAGAAAAACCCCGACGTGGCCGAGATCGTCCGGGGCAAGAGCGGGCGCGTGTTCGGGGATTTGATGGCCCTGCTCACCTTGATGAAGGGGCTGCCGCTCACCTATAACCGGGACATGCAGGAGGATAAAGAGTCGCTGTTCGACGCCGCCGATTCCCTGCTGGCCTGCCTGGGGGTCATGGCGCCCATGGTCGAATCCATGCGGTTTCAGCCAGAGGCGATGGCCAGGGCCGCGGAGGGCGGGTACATGACGGCCACGGACCTGGCGGACGCCATGGTGCGGCGGGGGGTGCCGTTCAGGGAGGCGCACGAGGCGGCGGGGCGCGCCGTGCGGATCGCCCTCGAAAAAGGGGTGGCCCTCGGGAAGTTGAGCGCCGGGGATCTGGCGGAGGCGGACTCCCGGCTTGAAGCGGGTGATCTGGCGGAGACGGATCTGGCGAAATCCCTGCGCTCGAGGAGCAGCGCGGGCGGGGCTTCGAAACGAAGCGTGCGGGCCCAGATACGGGCCGAGAAAAAACGGTTGGGAATCTAGGATGATGAAGAGAATTCTGCTGGCGGGCGTCCTGGTGGTCGCGATGGCCTGCGTGGTCGCGGGTTGCGGCGTCAAGGGACCGCCGAAACCTCCCAAGAGTCCGGTCGCCGGGAGTTTGTAGGAACTCAAGCCCGGAAGGACTCGGAAAGAGAGATTGCCGAATGCACCATTTCGAGTACAAAGACGGCGAATTGTGCGCCGAAGACGTATCCCTGACGAGGCTGGCGGAGGAGGTGGGAACGCCTTGCTACGTCTACAGCCACGAGACGCTTACGAGGCATTTCCGCGTCTTCGACGAGGCGTTCGCATCTGTCCCGCACCTCATCTGCTTCGCCATGAAGAGCAACTCGAACCTGGCGATACTCCGGCTCTTCGGCGCGATGGGCGGGGGGCTGGACATCGTTTCGGGCGGCGAGTTGTTCCGCGCGGTGAAGGCAGGGATGCCCGCCGATCGCATCGTGTTCGCTGGCGTGGGCAAGTCGGACGATGAGATCGCCTACGCGATCGAAAACGGCGTTTTGTTGTTCAACGTGGAGAGCGAAGAGGAATTGGTGAACATCGGCGCGGTGGCGAGCCGGGTGGGCAGGCAGGCGCAGGTCGCGATCCGAGTAAACCCCGACGTCGACCCCCAGACGCACCCCTACATCACCACCGGCCTCAAGAAGAGCAAGTTCGGCATCGACATCAACCGGGCGCGGGAGCAGTACCGGACGGCGGCTTCGCTCGAGGGCGTCGCTCCCACGGGCGTGCACTGCCATATCGGGAGCCAGATCACTTCGAGCAGCCCGTTCGCCGACTCGGTGGAAATCGTGGCGCGCCTGGTGGGCGAGTTGCGCGGCGACGGGCACGACATCCGGTACCTGAACCTGGGCGGCGGCTTGGGCATCACCTATCACGACGAGGCGCCGCCGCTGCCGAAAGACTATGCGGCGGCCATACTGCCCAAACTCCGGGATCTGGGGTGCACGCTCATTTTCGAGCCGGGCCGCGTCATCACGGGCAACGCGGGCATCCTCGTCACGCGCGTGCTGTACGGGAAAGAGAACCCCGAAAAACGCTTCGTCATCATCGACGCCGGCATGAACGACTTGATCCGCCCCAGCCTCTACCAGGCCTTTCAGGACGTGTGGCCGGTGGAGGAGGCGGCGCGGGAGAGGCCGAAGCATGTTACGGACCTGGTGGGCCCGGTATGCGAGAGCGGGGACTATCTGGCGAAAGACCGCGATTTGCCCGAGTTCCAGCGCGACGATCTGGTGGCCGTCATGAGTTCTGGCGCGTACGGCTTCACCATGGCGTCGAACTACAACTCGCGCCCCAGGCCGCCCGAGATTCTTGTGCGCGGCGATGAGTATCATATAATCAGGGAGCGCGAGACGTATGACGACCTCGTCCGCGGCGAGCACATACCGGGGTTTATCGAAGAGAGGCGGATTCCGTGAGCAAAATCGCATTCACCAAGTTCAGCGGAAGCGGCAACGACTTCATATTCATCGACAACAGGAACCTGGAGCACCGGGCCGACGAGATGATCGATTTCGTCCAGCGGGTTTGCCGCAGGGGCCAGTCCGTGGGCGCGGACGGGCTGATGTTCATCGAGCCGAGCGAGCGGGCCGATTTCAAGTGGCGGTTCTTCAACGCCGACGGCTCCGAGGGCGAGATGTGCGGGAACGGCGGGCGCTGCGCCGCGCGCTTTGCGAGAGAGCTGGGCATCGCCGCGGATTCGGTGTCGTTCGAGACCATCGCGGGCGTCATCGACGCGACGATGAACGGCTCGAAGGTCAAGCTGCGGATGACCCAGCCCTTCGATTACCGCGCGGGTGTTGAACTCGACATCAACGGAAGAGGAGTGGTGGTCGATCACCTGAACACCGGCGTCCCCCACGCGGTGGAGTTCACCGGCGACGTGGAGACGGTCGATATCGTGGGCGACGGCCGGGCGGTCCGCACGCACGATGCCTTTGCGCCAGCGGGCGCGAACGCGAACTTCGCCCGGGTGAGCGGGGCGAATTCCGTGGTCCTGAGAACCTACGAGCGGGGCGTGGAGAACGAGACCCTGGCCTGCGGCACGGGCGCCGTGGCGACGGCGATACTCGCCGCGACGCGCGGGTTCGTAAGCGCTCCCGTGGACGTGAACGTGCGCAGCGGCGAAATCCTCAAAATCTATTTCGAGGGCGCAGGCGCGGACGTGCGCGACGTCTACATGGAAGGGGAAACGAGACTCGTCTACCAGGGAGAGATGACGGAAGAGGCCTTGCTCTGACGGGGGTGGTGGAAAGGCCCTCGTCTGCACCCCCGCAAACCGCCAACACCTCTTTCCTCACCCTGAGTAGCCGCCGAAGGTCAAACGCGACTGAGAAGGGGCTGTTGAAAAAGTCCTGTCCGACCTTCGAGATTGTTCGCCGTAGGGACAGGCCTCCGTGCCTGTCCTGCTCTTCGTGGTTGTCCTTCGTCAGGACAGGCACGGAGGCCTGTCCCTACGGGGCGGCGCCTCCTCGGTCGGTTCGATTGCCCCCTCATTTGTTGAAAACCAACCCCCCCTACCTCCCCCTTGACGGAGTTACGTTCAAAACTTGTGTATGGGCTGAATTGAAGAAGGCGGCGCATCCTGCTGAAATAGGGTTGTCCAAAGCCCGGTCATTCAGCACAAGGAGATGCGCCACCATGAGAGAAGATACGACGATTCCCTTGAGGAATCCAGCCTTACGAGACGAGTTGAGCGAACTGTTGCGCGCGGGCGCGCGACGAATCATCCGCCAGGCGGTGGAAGCGGAGTTGGCGGCTTATCTGGAAGAGCATGCGGGCGACCATGACGCGCAGGGCCGCCGCGCGGTGGTGCGCAACGGGTATCTGCCTTCTCGGGAGGTATTGACGGGTGTGGGTCCGGTGCGGGTTCAAGTTCCTCGGACGCGGGACAGGTCGGGCGCGGGGCGGCGTTTCCGTTCGGAGCTTTTGCCGCCGTATCTGCGCAAGACGCGGCGCGTGGAGGCGGTGATACCGTGGCTGTACCTGAAGGGGGTATCGACGAACGACTTCGGCGAGGCGCTCACGGCGCTGTTCGGCGAGTCGGTGAAGGGCTTGTCCCCGGCGAGCGTCTCGCGTCTCAAGGAGGGCTGGGAGCGCGAGTACTTACAGTGGCGCGAGCGGGACTGGGGCGGCGAGGAGTTCGCGTACTTGTGGGCGGACGGCATCTACGTGAACGTGCGCAGCGGGGAGCGGCGCTGTCTTCTGGTGGTCGTGGGCTGCGACGCGCGGGGCCGCAAGCGCTTCCTGGCCCTGGAGGCGGGGTTCCGTGAATCGAAGGAGAGCTGGAAGGCGGTTCTGCTCGGCCTGCGGGAGCGGGGGGTAAAGGCGGCGAAGCTGGCGGTGGGCGACGGGGGTCTGGGGTTGTGGTCGGCGCTGGCCGAGGTGTATCCCGAGACCCGGGCGCAGCGCTGCTGGGTGCACAAGACGGCGAACGTTCTCGACAAGCTGCCCAAAAGCGCTCAGCGCGAAGCGCGGCCGATGCTGTACGAGATGTGGAGGGCGGAGACCCGCGAGCACGCGGAGAAGGCGTTCGAACGCTTTCTCGCCACCTGGGAGGCGAAGTACCCCAAGGCCGCCGCGTGCCTGGCGGGGGACCGCGAGGAGTTGTTCGCCTTCTACGACTTCCCGGCGGCGCACTGGCGGAGTCTTCGGACGACGAACCCGATCGAGTCGACCTTCGCCACGATCCGGCTGCGAACGGCGAAGACGAGGAACTGCCTGAGCGAGAAGACGGCGCTGAGCCTGATTCACCAACTCGCCATGAGCGCCGAGAAGCGATGGGGGCGGCTGGGCGGCCTGGGTCATCTGGCCGACGTGATCACCGACGTGAGGTTCATCAATGGGGTGAATGAAAAAGAAACCGGCAGGGAGGCCGCTGAACTCAAGACGGCCATACACAACATTTGACAGTAACTCCCCTTGACGGGCCTGTTGAAAAAGCCCTGGGGAAGTGATTTTGGGAATTGAGGCAACCGACGAGAGAGAAAAATCACTCCCCCCTTGAGGGGGAGTCGCAGAAGCCGAGCGTTTTTTGCGAAGGCTGATGCGGTGGGGGGAGCTTTTCTGTGGCATGTCCCCCCACCGATTCGCTTGCGGGCTTACGCCCTTAGCTCATCGACTCCCCCTCAAGGGGGGAGTGATTCCTCTCTCCTTGGGGTTTTTCAACAACCCTGTCAAGGGGGGGTAGGGGGGGTTGCTCTTTTGAAAAGGCTTTTTCAACAACCCCTTCGAACCGGGGGCTGCGTTATCCTTCTCCCCCGGATGAAACCGCGTAGGGTGAACCATCCCGCCAGAGTGCTCTCAGGAGAACGCACACCATCCCCGATGCGATGAGGATGGCGCTCGCCAGGGCGAAATCGAGCAAATCGTAACCGGCGTATATCTCATACATCAAAATCCACATGGCGGCTCCAACGGCCAGGCCCGCAGGCCCGGGACATGGTTTTCACGCCATGCCCCGGGGCGTCGGGACGTTCTAGTAAGTCTGGGACTGTTTCCCGGAGTCTCGGCCCTTGAACATCTGTTCATGGAATTTGGGTCCCCAGCCGTGACGCTTCCGCGACCGGGCGATTTTCGAAAGCTGCTTCTGCTGGTCGTCGTTCAGGACGGATTTCCCCTCCTGGATCGCCTTGAGGCGCGCAACCCTCAAATCGACGCGCATCGTCGAAATCTCGCGGATTTTCTTCTCCACGTCGGCGAGGTCGACTTTATCGGCGTCGAGCGCGCGTCTGAGGTCGATTCTGAGGGCCTTCATATCGGCGCGTTCTTTCACCGCCTTCTTGGAGAACGCGTCTCTGATGTCCTTGAGGCGCTTCACCTGCTCGTCGGTGAGCTTGAGCTCTTCGTGGTTCCTGAGCGCGATGGAGACCAGCGGGCGCGCCGAGTAGGGGAGCGGACCGCGCATTCCGCGGCGTCCCCAGCCGCCGGGCCGGCCGAGATGCGCTTCTTTCATCATTTTTTCGATCATTTGCGGCATTTCGATGACTTGCGGCATCGAATGCGGGCCGTGCGGGCCCACCTGGGCCTGGGCTGCGCCGGCGAGACCGAGGCTCAACGCGGCGGCAACGACGGCTGTCGAGAGAATGCGGTGCTTTTGACGTTTCATAATCAAATTCCTCCGGTGTGGCGTTCGTGCTTCATGTTGCGGCGGCATTGCGTTTGCTGCAGGGAATTACTGCTTCTTCGACTGACCGGCCGGGTCGTCTGGGCGGTGCTTTCTGTACTTCCGCCATCTGCGTTTTCGTCTTTCCTCGAATTTTTTCACCATTTCGTCGAAAGACGTTTTTTGCTCATCGTCCAGGAAAGAGCGCACGTCCTTGCGTATTTCCTGCATGATGGAGTTGATCTGCGGTCTCATGCTGCGTCTGATGTCGCGGATTCGCGCATAGTGGCGCTCGAGTGCGCGGTCCACGCTTGTTCGCTGCGCGGGGTTCAGGTTCAAATCCCGCTCCAGCCGGCGCATGAAACGCCTCTCGCCTCTGGAGCGGCGCCTCTCGCTTTTGGCGCGGAGGGAGCGGGCCTTGCGCTCCGGGTCTTCAGTAGATTTGAGGCGGGGCGAGCGCGCTGCGCGCATCAGGCCTTCTGTCCCGGAACTGACGGTCGCCGAGGGTTCTGCGGCTTGGATGCGGGACTCGAAGGCGCGGGACATGAAGTCCTTGTGGAGCTTGTATTCCGCGTATTTGTGTCCGCCGACATAGCCGGCGCCTGCGCCCGCCAGGAACACGATCAACAGCACCGCCGACGCCTTCAGGAATTCTTTCGTGAACCAGGTTTTCATCGTCTCAATCTCTCTGCCTAACGCTCAGGCCCGGCGTGGACGGCGTATTGAAGCAGTTCCATGCCTGTTTGCGCTTCGAGCGCGTTGCTGATCAACATCGTGGGGTTCAGGGGATTTCTGTCTGTATAGAGCGCCAATGCTGCCTGACGCTCCAGAATGCGCGCCTGCCTCTCGGCGCTTTGGCTCCAGAAAAGGCCCGCAACGATAAGCAGGACGCCCAGGGCGGCCGCCGCGAATCTCGGCCCCGTCGCGGCCAGCGCCGCGGTGAAGGAGAAGCCGTTCCGGGCCCGCCCTTCATGGGCGGCGAGCCGGGGGTGCAGCTTTTCCCAGAGTTTATCGTCGGGTGCGGGCGCATCCTCGCGCGCGGCCTCGAAGAGGGCCTTGAGCTCCGCGACCGTCTCGTTTTCAGGCCGGGGAGCGTCCCAGTCCCCCGCACTTCGATTCCGGTTAAAAATGTTTTCCCACCAGCGCATCACTTCGCCTCCCGGACGCTCTCGGCCACGCGCAGAATGCCCGCGCGGGCGCGGTTGAGTCTCGAGCGCACCGTGCCGGGCCTGATCTCGAGCACTTCCGCTATTTCATCGTAACTCATTCCTTCGAGTTCGCGCATCACCAGGATGCGGCGATGTTTCTCCGGCAATTGCGCCAGGAGTTTCTGGAGCTCATCGCTCGCGCGCTTTTCCTGCACCTCCCGCAATTTGTCCTGCCCTTCCTTGTCTTCCGGCGCGGGTTCGGCGGCGATTTGCTCTTCGCTGAGTTCCAGCGGCAGCGGCCCCCCGCGCTTCAGGTAATCGCGGCAATGGTTGACCGCGATCCGGTAGACCCAGGTGGAAAACCTGGCGTCTCCCCGGAATCTGGGCAGGGCGATATAGGCCTTGATGAATATCTCCTGAACGATGTCGTCGGTGTCTTCCCTGCGTTCACCGAGCATTCCCCACACGAGGCGCTGGATTTTTCCGGCGTTTTGACGAACTAGGGGCTCGAAAGCGTCCTTGTCGCCGTTCTGGCAGCGTTTGATCCAGGACGACTCGTCGAGTTCTTCGTGCGGGACTTCCAAAAGTCCAAATCCCCAAGCCGGTATCGCCAGAGTGAACATCCTTGTCGCCTTATCGTATCAAATATGCTGTCAGAATGCGGGCGTTTTTCACATTTCTTCTCCCTTCACCCCTTATGACGCCCCGAGGTTCCCACTTTCGGGCGATGCGCGTATAATACTTTACAATCAATGACTTGTTGAATTTTCATTATCAGGGAAGGGGAACCCCGTGTCGATACGAATCGTCGTGGCCGGAGCCGGCGGCAGGATGGGGGGCCGCATTATCCACCAAATCGCCTCATCGGACGATCTCACCCTCTCGGGCGCGCTCGAACGCGAAGGGTTCGAGGGTTTGGGCGGGGATGCGGGCGCTCACGCAGGCTGCGGGGATATGGGCGTCGCGCTCACCAGTGATTCCTCCGCCTTGAGCGGCGACGTGCTGGTCTCCTTCGCGATCCCCGAAGCCAGCGTCGCCCATGCGCGCCTGGCGGCCGGGAAGGGGATGGCGGCCGTCATCGGCACCACGGGATTCTCGGACGCCCAGCGCGAGGAGATTGCCGGCTTCGGCGACAAAATCGCCTGCGTCCTGGCGCCGAACATGAGCGTGGGGGTGAACGTCTCCTTTCGCCTGATAGAAGAGGCCGCCCGGCTCCTGGGCGACGCCTACGACATCGAGGTCATCGAAACGCACCACAACCAGAAAATAGACGCCCCCTCGGGAACGGCGGTGCGCATGGGCGAGATACTGGCCCGTGTGACGGGCAAGCAATATCCCGAAGACGCGGTGTTTCACCGCGAAGGCCAGACTGGAATACGTCCCGAGGGCGTCATCGGCATGCAGACCCTGCGCGGCGGCGACGTTCCCGGCGAGCACACCGTCTATTTCTTCGGGATGGGCGAGCGGGTGGAGATTACCCACCGCGCGGGCAGCCGGGACAATTTCGCGGCTGGCGCCGTGCGCGCGGTCCGCTGGGTGGCGGATAAATCCCCCGGGGTCTACGGCATGGCGGACGTGCTGGGGCTTTGATACTTGTAATCTGCGTATCCAACGACATCGTGAGGAGATAACGGATGGCTGGGGAAATCGAAGCGGCGGGCGTCGAATACGTGAAGGCTGCCGACGGGAGAACGCTGGCGCAGGTCATCAGGAACAATTTTGACGACTACGCCGCCTTCCCGCCTTATCTCGACTCGGAAGAAGAGCGCGCCCATCTGGCGGAAGCCTACGCCGGCGCCGACCCCGAAACCGAGCGGAGGACCAAGGCCCACATGACGCCGGACGAAAACCCGCTCCAGATCGTCATGCTGAACCGAAACCCCGGCGCCGTCGTGAACCCCCACTACCACGAGGTGACGGAGCGCCCCGCCAACACGACGCGCCACCAGATCATGATCTGCCGCTCGGGCCGGATGCGGATCGGCGTCTACGCCAAAGAGGGCGACCACGCCGCCGACGTGGATCTCGCGCCCGGCGACCTGATTCTCATGTACGAGGGGCACCGCATCGAGTTCCTGGAGGCGGGCACGAAGGCCATCGAGATCAAGGAGGGTCCCTTCCCGGAAACCGACGAGGCCGACAAGGTGGATTTTTGATTTTTTGATGTGGTAAGCCCTGACCCCAAGCTAGGGGATGTTGAAAACCCTTTGCCGTTAGATCGGAAATTCACCGTAGGGGCGGACCCGCGTGTCCGCCCGTTTTTCGTTTTGCGGGGGCAGGGTGGACACGCAGTCAGACATATATGTCTGACCCCTACGGGAACCTGCAAATCCCGATGGAGGCTGCTGTAGGGACAGGCCTCCGTGCCTGTCCGTGGCTCCTGGAAAGGACAACCACAGGGAGTTGTCCCTACAGGTCGTAATTCACCACCGCCGTCATTCCGGCGAAAGCGGAAACCCCCGGATTCCGGCATTCCCTCCCGCCTTGGTTGAAATGGACTTGTAGGGGTGTTGAAAAAGCCCTGGATGCGTCCACGAGCCCTTGGAAACCACCAACGCCTCTTTCCTCACCCTGAGTAGCCGCCGAAGGCGGCGTATCGAAGGGCGAGGGGAGCGTGCTGTGGCGAAAAGGCATCCTTCGATACGGCGCTTTCGCGCCTACTCAGGATGAGGAGTGTCGGGGAACGGCGGAGCCTGCCCCGAGCGAAGTCGAGGGGCCGCTACTGAGGATGAGGGAGATGCGAGGTTTTTTTCAAGAGGCCCATATGCGGCTCCTACACCAGGCTTACAACCAAAACGACGTGCGGGATGAGGATGTGCCAGAGACGAAAGGCGAAGTCAAAATGGATTCCGGCTTTCGCCGGAATGACGGCGGTGGATAATTCCGAGCGAGAAGGATTTTTTCAACAGACCCCTACAGCGGCGTAAGGCCTACCCCCGCCCTACGCGCCGGATTCGGCGATGCCGAATTGCTTGGCGAGCGTTTGCGCCGCCTCCTGGTAGGATTTCTGCAGTTCGGGACTGGGCTGAATCGGGTTGTGGTACCGGCCCAGGAAGCGGTTCTCCTTGCTCCAGAGTTCCCGGACCTGGAGGATGGAATCGACTGTGCCGTCGCTCTTGTCGTCGACGAACATGTAGTAGTAGCGGCTGTACTGGTTCGCGACGTTTCCGAAGAATTTCTCGTCCTTGTGGTATATCTTCTGAATCGGCCCGGTCGGGGCCTGGAGCCTGAGCGTTCGCCCGCCGAATATCGAATCGGACACCTCGAGCGTATATCTCTTGCCGCCGATCGTCTGGTTGACCGAATAGACGCTGCCCGAGAGCGTCGGTTTCCTGTCCCCCAGGGCGAAGGCGCTCAGTTTCCCGTAGAGGCTGGTGTTCACGGATTTCGAAAAGTTGTTCGAGATGCCGTAGACCATGAGCAGTATCACCGCCGCGGCCAGGAAAATGAGGGTGGGGGAGCGCTTCGTCGATTTTCCCTCTTCTTCCCTGCCCCGGTTGGTGGCCACGTCTTCTCTGATCTCGGAGAGTTCCTTGTACATCTCCTCAACCGTGAGTTTCAGAGGCTCCGGCAGCGGCTCGGGTTCGGGCTCTTTTTTCGCCGGTGCGGCCGCCGCCGCTCCGCCGCCCGCGGCTGCCGCCGCAGGCGCCGCAGCACCTCCGCCGGCGAAGAAATCCGCGTTTATCTGGGTGTATTTCGACCACTGGGAGGGCAGGTCGCTTTCCTCGAAAATGGCGTCCACCGGGCAGGCCGGCACGCAGGCCGCGCAGTCGATGCACTCGACCGGGTCGATGTAGAGCATCGGGCTGCTGCCGTCCGCCGCCTCATGGATGCAGTCGACCGGGCATACGTCGACGCATGCGGTGTCCTTGGTGTCGACACATGGTTCCGCGATGACGTGGGTCATCGGAATGCGCTCCTCAAGCTAGAGTCCGGGCAAATGATTGCGCACTTCGCAGGCGCGATTTCGAACGCGGGGATGTTAGCACTTTTTTTCGGGGGAATACAATATACGGGAGGGGATTGGGTGAGGTTTTTGGGGCAGGGGGGCGAAATATGGCGGGGAGGCGAAGATCGCGCCCGTCCGTGGCTTGTTCTCCGCCGTCATTCCGGTGTCGGAGCCGGCCAGGGAGGGTTGCTGCAAAAGCCCCGATTTCGTGATTTTGAGAATTTAGGCAACTAATGAGAGAGAAGGAACCACTCCCCCCTTGAGGGGGAGTCGAAGAGCTGAGGGCGTAAGCCCGAAAGCGATTCGGTGGGGGGTATAATTCGGAATGGCGATAAAACGCATTTTACCCCCCACCGCATCAGCCTTCGCAAAAAACGCTCGGCTTCCTCGACTCCCCCTCAAGGGGGGAGTGATTTTTCTCTCTCGTCGGTCGGTTACATACGACAAATCCAGAGTTCCGGGCTTTTTCAACAGCCCCCTGCGAGGCGGTGCGGTTTTGCTCGTTATTTCCTCGAACCCTTCCTCTGCGGTCGGCTCCGATACCGGAATGACGGCTACAGACCTCACCGGGCTTTTGCACAACCCCATTGCAGCGGATATGCGCCACCTTTCTCGATTCAGCCCATAGACCAGATTCAATAGTATCCCCCACCCCCCAACCTTGCCGATCAATTCCAGCCGTGCTAGGTTTCCGGCTCATGGAGTGTGAATAACCGCGCATCTTGCGAGAAACTGCATCAGGAAAATCGTGCAACTGACTGAAATATAATTTCTAACGGATATATCAATTTCTGTCCCACATCACTCTTGAGGAATTTCATGGCGTCTATCAACATCGAACGCGCGCACAGGCTCAAGCGCCTGCCTCCCTATCTCTTCGCGGAAATCGACCGGATGAAGGCGGAAGTCGCCGATTCGGGCATGGACATCATCAGCCTGGGGATAGGCGACCCGGATTTGCCGACGCCCGGGCACATCATCGAAGAACTCGACGTGGCCTCGCGCAAGCTCACGAACCACCAGTATCCCTCCTACGAGGGCATGCCGTCCTACCGGAAGGCCGTGGCCGACTGGTACGGCTCGCGCTTCGGGGTCGCGCTCGACCCGGCTTCGGAGGTTATCTCCCTGATCGGCTCGAAAGAGGGCATCGCCCATATTCCGCTGGCGTTCGTGGACCCGGGCGACCACGTGCTCGTGCCGGACCCGGCCTATCCCGTCTACGAGATCGGCACCTATTTCGCGGACGGGCAGGTGCATTTCATGCCGCTGACCGCGGAGAACGATTTCCTGCCTGATCTGGGCGCGATTCCCACGGACGTGGCGAAAAACACCAAACTCATGTTCATCAACTATCCGAACAACCCCACCGCCGCCTGCGCGGAAGTGGATTTCTACAACGAGCTCGTCGAGTTCGCCCGCTCGTATGACATCATCGTCTGCAGCGACAACGCCTACTCCGAGATGGCTTTTGACGGCTACGAGCCCATCAGCTTCCTGAACGCGGAGGGCGCGAAGGACGTGGGCGTCGAGTTCCACTCGTGCTCGAAGACCTACAACATGACGGGCTGGCGCATCGCGAGCGCCGTGGGGAACGCGGAGGTCCTCGCGGGCCTCGGCGCCATCAAGACGAACGTGGACTCGGGCGTGTTCGGCGCGGTGCAGGAAGCGGGCATCAAGGCGATGAGCGCGGACCAGACCTGCGTGGCCGAAATGCGCAAGATGTACCAGGGGAGAAGAGACGTCGTGATGGAGGGCCTGAAAAAACTGGGCCTTCAGGCGAATACGCCCAAGGCCACGTTCTACGTCTGGGTGCGGTGCCCCGAGGGCTTCACCTCGAGTGAGTTCACGGCGCACGTTTTGAGAAACTGCGGCGTCGTCACCACGCCGGGGAACGGTTTCGGCCCCTCCGGCGAGGGATACATCCGTTTCGCCCTGACGGTTCCCGAAGCCAGGCTCACCGAAGCGCTCGAGAGAATCGAGAAGGCGGGCTTTTGAGCAATAAAGCGCGCGCCTTCATCGGCGCGGGCGCGAACCTCGGCGAGCCGGTTCGCCAGATTCAGCAGGCGCAGGATGCGTTGCAAAAAAGCCCGGGCATAGAATTTCTCGGCGCATCGTCCCTCTACCGCACACAGCCTGTGGGGCCCGTTGAGCAGCCTCCCTTCATCAACGCCGTTTTCGCCCTCGAATGCAGCGTGAGCCCCAGGGAGTTGCTCGCGCTCCTCCTGGAAATCGAGCAGAAAATGGGCCGCGTCCGAAAAGAGCGGTGGGGGCCCCGGGTGATCGACCTGGATTTGCTCTTCTATGGAGAAGAAGCCATCGAGGAGCAGGGCCTGGAAGTGCCGCATCCCCGGTTGCACGAGAGGCGCTTCGTCCTCGCGCCCCTGGCCGAAATCGCGCCCGGCTTCGTTCATCCCGTCCTCAAGAAATCCGTTTCCGGACTGCTGTCCGGTCTCCCCGCGGGAGATTTCTGGGTCGAGAAGTTTCAGGTGGAATCCCCCTGAAGCCTGCGGCGCCTCGTTGATGTAACCCTTTTTTGGGGGGAGGGAACCTTGCTTCGGAAGCGGGCGATATGGAGCTTCAAGCGGCGCGGGTGGGTGCGATGTTTTTGTAGGGACAACCCCTCCTCGGGGTTGTCCTGCCCTCCGTGGTTGTCCTTCGTCAGGACAGGCACGGAGGCCTGTCCCTACAGTAAACAATTCGATGATCGCGACTCCCTCCCCTCAAAGGGGTTTTCGATGGCCCTCCCCGGAGGCCTTTTTCAACAACCCCTTGTTTTTAGCCTTGTTTTTCGCGGGTGATATTTGAGAAGATAGCCTACCGCCGCCCATTACGGTGCGTGTTGCCCGTTTTCCCCGAGATTCCCGATGAAAGTTGTCGATACGCCTCAAGATATGCGTGAGCTGGCCGAAGTTTTAAGGCGGGAGGGCGCGCCGCTCGGGCTGGTTCCGACGATGGGCGCGCTGCACGAGGGGCACAAGAGCCTCATCGCCCGGGCGGCGGAGGAGTGCGCCGCCGCCGTCGTGAGCATTTTCGTGAATCCGGCCCAGTTCGCAGCCGGCGAGGATTACGACACCTACCCGAGGACTTTCGAGGCGGACCTGGAGGCCTGCCGGGAGATGGGCGTGGCCATCGTCTATGCGCCCAAAGCGAGTTCCATGTATCCCGGCGGATACGGCACCTGGGTGGACGTGCCCGGCCTGGGCGCGCCTCTTTGCGGGGCTCATCGGTCGGGACACTTCCGGGGCGTGGCCACGGTCGTTCTCAAGCTGTTCTCCGCGTGTCTCCCGCACCGGGCCTATTTCGGCGAGAAGGATTACCAGCAACTCGTCCTGATCCGGCGGATGGCGGACGATCTGGATTTGGGCGTGGAGATCGTTCCCTGCCCGATTGTCCGTGAAGACGACGGAATGGCGCTCAGCAGCAGGAACGCTTATCTGTCGGCGGAGGAGCGGTCCCGCGCCCGCGCCATCAGTGGCGCCTTGTTCGACGCGAAAAGGATGGTGGCGGCCGGGGAGCGATTTTCCGCCGCCATCATTCAGCCTTGCGTGGATGAGCTGGAGAAAGCGGGCTCCAGGGTCGATTACGTGGAGATCGTGGACCCTGCGACACTCGAAAGGGTAGAAACGATCAACGGCGCCGCCCGGATGGCCGTGGCGGCCTATATCGGCGAAACCAGGTTGATTGACAACATCTTGCTGGAGCCTGACGATGAGGCGTAGTCTCCTCATTATCGCGGTTTGCATTCTGGCGGGGGCTCTTCTCGCGCCGGTATCCGCGGTTCGGGCGCAGTTCAAGGAAACCCCGCAGTCTCATCTCCAATTCGGCCTGAACACCTACCGGGATGGATTCTATGACCCTGCGATTGACGCTTTCAGGGCCTACCTCAAAGCGGCGGGGAACGGCAAGGCGGCTTCGATCGTGCGCTACCTGCTCGCCGAAGCGCTTCGTCGCGAGGGCCGGCTGGGAGAGGCCATCACGGCGTATCAGGGGTTCGTGAACCGGCACCCCCGCCACGAGAGGGTCGGCGAGGTTCAGTTTCGAATCGGAGTGCTCGCCGAGCGGACGGGGAATCGAAAAGAGGCGATACGCGCCTATTCTTCCGTGAATCCCGGGCGCTACCGGATAGAGGCCGTCTACAGGGTCGCCGCGCTCAGGCTGGCGAAGCGCGAGTGGCGGGGCGCGGTCGCCTCGCTCGATGAATTCATCAAATCCGCCCCCAAGGACCCTCGCGTGGAGGATGCCCTGTTCGAGCGCGCCATCGCTCTCGATCACATACCGCTGATCAAGGAGGCCGAGAAGGCGTACAGCCTCGTCGTGCGTCGCTTCCCGCGCAATCCGAGGGCGCACGCCTTCAGGCTCAGGCTGGCGAAGCTGCAACTTGAGCTCAAGAAGTTCGGTTCGGCGGAGAAGACGTTCGACTCCTTGTTTCAGGGAAGGCCCGGAGAGAAAAATCGCGCCGACTTGAGGCTGGGGCAGGCCGCGAGCCTGTTTGCGCAGAAGAAATACTCGAAAGCCGGCGCCGCCTTTGAAGACGTTTTGAAGATGAAACTTTCACAACCACAGCGCAGGACGGCGGAGCGAGGCCTGGCGTCTTCCTGGTGGCGCGCCGGTGAATACGCGAAAGCCGCGCCGGCCTATCAACGGTTGATTCGGGATCCGGCCGAAGACGGCGCCTATCTCCTGTTTTTCTGGCAAAGCGTGGAAAAAGCGGGGCTTTGCGCGGATGGAGGCAGGAAATACCTCGTTTTCGCGCTCGACGCCCTCGGAAAGGGCGCGCCGCTGGCTTCTTCTTCACGCTTCCGGTTGGCGGATTGCCTGCTTCGCGCGGGCTTGAAGAAAGAGGCGCTGAGCCAATACGGCGAACTCATCCGGCGCGCCCCGGACACGCGCGAGGCGGTATGGTCCGGACTGCGCCTGGCCGATATGCTCGAAAAAGAGCCCGAGCGGAACACGCGAGCGCTTCTCGAGCGCTATCAGCAGATATCGGCGTCGTTCGAGGGGCTCAGGAAATCGGAGAAAAACATCGAGCCCGAACTCATGCGGGCGGCGTATCTAGGCGTTCTGCGGGCGGCGTTTATCCACAACGCGCGAAAGGATTGCGCAAGGTCCGTCGCCAGGGTGAAAGCGGTTCCCAAGGAATATGTTCCCCGGTCCTTGCGCTCGGAGGTGGCCTTCATAAGGGCCGAATGCGCATGGAAAGACGGAAAATTCGACGAGGCGGGCGCGTATTTTCGGCAAGTCGTCTCAGGCTCAAGACGCCCCGAACTCGCGGTTCGGGCGCGGTATCGCCTGGGCGAGTTGTCGGAGAAGCGCGGAGACAAAACGGAAGCCTTGAAACGGTTTCAGAGCGTGTTGCCGCTTCTTCCCGAAGATTTGAAGCGCGAGGCGCGCCTGAAGATCGGCAACCTGTATCGGGCGCAGGGCGACTTGCAAAATGCGCAGGATTTTCTCCTGCCGCTTGCGGGCGATGAGGCGGTGAGCGCTCCGAGGAGACGCTCGATCTGGTATTTCCTGGCGCGAAACGCCTTCGGCGCGCGGGACTGGAAAGGCGCGGACGCGGCCTTCTCGTCCTGGATTGCGCTTGAACCGTCCGAGCCCGGCGAGGGGCTCAGGCTGTGGGCGCTCGCGTTGTTCGAGCGAAAAGACTGCGGCCGCGCCGTGAAGACGTCGGCGCTGGCGCTGCAGCATGAGAGGACGAAGGACGAGAAGCTGGCGTTGCACCGGCAGCGGGCGTCGTGTTTTCTGAAAGAGAACGATTTGCAGGAATTCGCGGGTGCGCTGCGCCAGATTCTGACCCTGGCCCCTCATGACGCCGAGGTGGCCCTGAGGCTTGCGGAAGCCTTCGAGAACATGGGCGATAACGACAAAGCCGCTCGAGCCTACTCGGATTTCCTGGGCAAATTTCCTGAAAACGTCAAAGCGGGTATGGTGGCCTTGCGGCTCGGCAGGATTCAACAGCAGAGAAAAAGGCCCGAAGCGGCGGCGGCGGCTTTTCGGATAGCATCGAAATCTGATGATGTGAACATTTCCGGGCCCGCGTTGTTTCAGATCGCGGCGGGCTTTGAGAGAGAGGGAGAAAGGAGCAAGGCGCTCGATCTCTTCGAGTCGTTGATGCGCACGGGGCCGGGCCATCGGGAGTGGGTGCGCCTGGCGGCCTGGCGCGCCGCGGCGATTCGTGAATCGCGCCGGGAGTGGAAGAAGGCCATCGTCCATTACCAAAGCATTGCGGCGCTCGATAACGGTCATGTTTCGGTGCGCATGGGAGAGGAAATCAAGAAGGCGAGATTGAGGATTCGCCGGCTTGAGTCATATCTGGCTTCGGTAAAGGAGCGTGACTGGAAGATGAAGAATCAAAAGCCGATGCTGCGATGAGGGATGTATGACTGGATACGCGGCGTATCATCTCGGTTGCAGGCTTCTCCTCGGCCTGGCGGTCATATGCAGTGGCTGTCTGGGAGCGGCAGGCTCCGCATGGGCCCAGGATCAAAACGACGGCAAGGGGAAGCAGCTGTCTGTCGCCTTGCCCGAAGTCGTGATCGAGTCGCCCAGTATCGAGCATCTCATCGCGGCTCGCGTGCGCCCCGTCCCTCCCAAGCGGTTGGGCGTTCGCCTTCCCCCCGTATTCATAAAGCTTGAACCTCCATCGATTCGCCTGCCCGCCCGCCCGATACCGGTCGAGAAAAAACCGGACCAGGATTTGACGCTGTACTTCGGGAGTTCGTCGGATGATTTTGTCAGCGAGAGTGAACATTTCAACACGGCGTACGCCTATCTGCGCAAGGGCTCGCCCGTAGAGGCGCTCGCTCTTTTCGATGGATTGGCGAATAAAACGAAGCTTCATTTCTGGCGCGCGGCGGCGCTCTTCTGGGCGGGAGAGACGCTTCTGGATTTAAGAAAACCTCAGGAGGCGAGGGTCAGAAGAGAGAGGTTGTCGAGCCTGCTGCTGGCTGACGGTCGGCACTATGCGGCCGCCGCAAGATACGCCCTGGCGCAAGAGCGTTGCGAGGCGCGTGACTACGAGGGGTGTCTCGGTCTGCTGGAGGGGGGATCGTGGGAAAAAGGAAGCTTCGCCTATGAAGAGGCGATTTTCCTGAAAGGCTGGGTGCAGGCGAAAGCGGGCTCCCCCGATGAGGCGGTCGGGACCTGGACGATGCTCGCGAACGCGAAGGGGCGTCTCGCGTTTCAGGCCCTTGTGGCGCTCGGGCATACCCATCTCCGGAGAGGAAATTATGCCCGGGCGGAAAAACGCTATGCGGCCGCCGAAGCGCTCGCCGCAGGCAAAGACAAGCCTGGCGAGGCGCTTCGGGGAGAAGCGCTGTACGGCATCGGTTGGACGCGATTGTTCCTGGGCCGGGTCGAGGAGGCAAAGCGCGCTTTTTCGCTTTTCATGCGCGATCACCCGAAGCATCTCCTCGGGGTTTTCGTGCACGCGGGTTTGCTTTCCGCTGAAATCGAGTCGATCCGGAAATCCCGGAAAGGGTTGAAGGCGTTGAGAGCCCGCCTTTCGGGATTTTCTCGCGCCAATCGCCGAAAAACGTTCGCCGCCGCTTTGCGCCTGCAATTGGCCTGGAAGCTGTTCCGAATCGGAGTGCATGAAGAAGCGTCCGTTCTGGCGGGAAAGGTAAGCGATGAGTTCCCGCTCGGCAGAATCTATCGCATCGCGAGAATCGTGGAAGGCCTCTCTCAATACCACCTGGACAAAGTGAAGCGCGCCTACGGGATCCTGCGCCTGGGCGCTGATTACCCGCCGGTTTCGGCTGCTCGTCTTGCGGAGCAGGATGCTGCCCGTTCTGCGGCGATGGCGACGGCCTTTGCCGCATTCAGGCTCCGGGATTTCAAAGGCGCTTTGGATGTCCTGAAGCATTGGGCTTTCCTGCCGGGCAGAGGCCCCACGATATCGCCGGATGGCCTGGGGATGTTGTGGTATGGGGAGGCGGCCTTCGAATTGGGGGATCTGGATGAGTCCGCTCGCGCTTTCCGGGCGGTTCCCGGGCGGTCGCCCGAGTATTACCGCGCCTTGGGAGGTCTTGCGTGGATTCAGTACCGGAAGAAGAACTGGAAAGAAGCGGCGGTCGCCTTCGACCGCGTATTCGAGCATAAACCGGGGGGCGCCCTGGCGGCGGAAGCTCTCGCTCGCGCGGGTGAGGCTCGCTTCAACCTCAGGAACTACGACGGCGCTTTGCAGTCTTTCGAAAGAATAGAGGAGAAATACAGGGGAAGCGATGTCGCCAAGGAAGCGTTGTTTCAGAAGGCGAAATTGCTGTTCAGGCGCAGCCGTTTCGATGCGGCGGAGAAGAACTTTCATGATTTTTTGAAGCGCTACCCGAAAAGCAAAGCGGTGGCCGAGGTAGAATACATACTGGCGCTGATTCCTTTCCGGAAGGGCGATTACGCCCTGGCAGGCAGGAAACTTCTTGAATTTCGCGAAGCGCATAAAGAATCCGCCCGGGCTGGCGATGCGTATTTGCGCCAGGCCGACGCATCGTACAACCAGGGGAGCTACAGGGAGGCGAACCGGTTATATCGCCTCATGATGAACGGGTATCCCGAGCACCCCAAGTTCTCCGAAGCCGTCTATGGGCGTTTGCTCACCCACCTCCAGCTCGGGGAGTATGCGAAGTTCCTCTCAGGCGCGCGTACGTATGTTGAGAGCTATCCGGAGAGCAACCTGAGCATTTCCCTGGCTTTTCAGATCGGCGAGGTTTTGCTCACGCAGGGGAACACGGGGGATGCCCTGAAAGCGTATCAGGATGTCATCGCGCAATATCCGGGCAACGACCTGGCCGCTCATGCCCTCTTAAGGATGGCGGGCATCCATCGGAGCAAAAAAGATATCGACAAAGCCCTTGATTCATACGAGACTTTGTTGACCCGGTATCCGGAAGGCGGCTTTCGCGCGGATGGGCTTTTCGGCGTCGGGGAAACCCTGGCCGGCATTGGACGGTGCGCAGAGGCGAAACAGAAGCTTACGGAATTCCTGGAGATTTTTCCGGGCCATGACTATGAAATGCTGGCTCGGTTCGCCTTGGGGCGCTGCCTGGTTCGGTTGGTCGAAAATGGTGCGGCGCTCTCTCACTTTGTGGTGGTCATGAACAATGAATTCGCAGGCTTGGACTTGCGGAGCCAATCCGCGCTCCTGGCGGCCGAACTGTACAGGAAGCGGAAAAAATACGCCGATGCGCAGCGCGCGCTGGGCATGGTGGTCGAGTTTGGAGCGCGGGAGCTGGCGGCGGAGGCGTTTTTCGCGCATGCGCGGATTTCTTCTGAGCGCAGGGGTCCGGGAGCAGCGGCTGAATACTTGAAGTTGACCTATCGATACCCGGATCAGAAAATGTGGGTAGCGCGGGCATATGATCGAGCCGGTGGGTTGTATGAAAGAGCGGGCAAACGCACGCTCGCCCTCCGGATTTACCGGAAGATGAGAAAAGTAGTTGAAATTCCCGCGTTTAAGCGAAAGGCCCGGATCGCCATCAGGCGAATAACGAAACAAATCGAGAAGCGTGCGCGTCGATGAAAATGGAAAACTCCCATTCATTCAAAGGGACATATTGATGTTCGAATTTTTGGCCAGAGGCGGGGTGTTGATGATTCCGTTGGGTGTTTGCTCCATCTTGGCTTTGGCCATTGTTCTGGAGCGGACCCTGAATCTACGCACCCAGAAAATCATTCAACTCGATATTTTGCAGCAGGTCAGGGATCTGGTTGCGGAGAACCAGGTTTCTGACGCCATGACGCTTTGTCGGCGCTATCCATCCGTCATGGGCAGGATACTGCTCGTGACGATAGCCAATCACGATAGAAACCGGGAAGAACTCCGCTCTGTCGTGGAGGATGCGGGCAGGCAGGAGGTCACTACGCTCGACAAGAATCTGGGCGCCCTGGGGACGATTGCCGCCATAGCGCCATTGCTGGGCCTCACCGGTACGGTTTTCGGCATGATTCGCACCTTCGCCATCATCAGCGAGAAGGGAATCGCTCATCCCAGCCAACTTGCCGGCGGCATCAGCGAGGCCCTCATCACGACGGCGACCGGACTCGTCATCGCGATACCCACGCTCATTTTTTACAACTATTTCACCAATAAGGCGGACCGCCTCATCCTGGAAATCGAAAAACATTCTTACCGGGTCGTCGAGACCCTGAAGCGGTGAGCGGGCGATGAAATTTCGAGACATCAGGCGCGTGCGGGCCGAACCCGGCATGACGGCCATGATCGACATCATCTTCCTGCTGCTCCTGTTCTTTGTCCTGAGCTCTTCATTCGTCCTGCAGCCGGGCGTCAAGGTGGAGTTGCCGCGGACCGTCACGCAGGAACACCCCGTCCGCAAGGATTTGATCCTCATCATCTCGCGCGATGAAAGGGTGTTTTTGAACAACGATCAGGTGCCCCTGAAATCGCTCTGGGGCCGGTTGATTGAAGAGCTGAAAGTGCAGCCGGAGGGCCTGATGATCATTCGGGCGGACAAGGGCGTGCCGCATGGTCTCGTGGTGCAGGTGATGGATATCGCCAAACAGGCGGGCGCCCTTCGCATGTCGATCGCGACGGCGCCGACGAAGCGGGTGCAGAAAAAGTAGACGAAATAGCCCCGAAGGAGGCAAGCTCAAAATACCATGAGCTTTTCACTTGTCCTGACGATCCTGGTTTCCATCGCCCTTCATACGGGATTGATTCTGCTCGGCCCTGCCGTCAAACTGCCGACGATATTCGCCGGTCAACCCGAAAGAATGGAAGTCGACCTTGTGCGCCGTGAGGTTCCCATCCCCGAAGCGCTGCTTCCGAAAGTCCTGCCCGAAGTCCCTTTGCCGAAACCACTGGATTTGAGCCGTATGCTTCAAAAAGAAGTGACGGCGGAGCGGAACCTGAATCTGGACGCGAAAACGAAGCTCGAAGCGCCGGATCCGGGGACTTTGCCCGAGAGCAAGCCGCTGCCCGACGCCCCCGCGTTGGATATGCCGAAGCCGGTGCTCCCACCTGGCGGGATACCCTCGATGGGCGCTTTGCAGGCGGACGGGGCGCTGGAGGATATCGTTTTGCCGATACAGGAAAAAGCGGGAGAGTCGAGGGGTTTGAAGCGCAGAAAAAAAATAGCATTGCCGGTCTCCGAAACGGACCGGAAAATGCTGGAGCAATTATCGCGCCTGAGCTTCCCCCGCTCTTCGGGGGAGAAGAGGCGAATTAACATCGCGGGGCCTGCGGCAAGGCGAAGAATCCTGTTTCAGCCGAAACCCCCGAAGCTCGAGAGGCTCGAAAGCACAACGGAGATCGTGCTCAAGTTCTGGGTGTTGCCCGACGGCACGGTCGGCCGCGTCATACCGACCAGAAAAGCGAGCGCCTACCTCGAAGGCCTCGCCTCGAACCACCTGAAGCGCTGGCGCTTCAGTCCACTTCTCCCGGGCGCCGAAGACAAGGAGCAGTGGGGCGAGATCACCTTCCGTTTTCTTTTACGCTGAGGAGTGTTGTTTTGGAATACGAGGCTACGGGTTTGTTTTATGAGGAATTCGAAGAGGGCAGGGCGTGGAAGACCGCCGCGCGCACGATAGGAGAGTCCGACGTCAACGCCTTCTCGGCCCTGACGGGCGATTACACCTATCTGCACACCGATGCGGAAGCTTCGGCCAGGACGCCTTTCGGGGAAAGGGTGGGCCACGGGCTGCTCGGGCTTTCCTTTCTCATGGGTCTGGTGACGAGGCTCGGCATCGTCGAGGGGACGGTGGAGGCGTTCCTGGGTGTGGAGTGGCGTTTTCGCGGCCCGATTCGCTTCGGCGATACGATTTCCGGCGAGGTCGTCGTGAAGTCGAGGCGCATCTCCAGCAAGGGACAGGGGATTGTGACGCTCGCCCTTAAGCTCCTGAATCAGCACGGTGAGCGCATCCACGAGGGCGACGTCACCATCATGGTGGTGAGAAAGGAAAAGGAATAGATATATTTATTCTGTATATTATCAGATAGTTACGATGCCAAATCGAAGAAATCACTAAAAGTATTTTGCGCCCGGTTCTCTCCGGTTGGGCATTTCCAGGGTGATGGTAGGTAGCCCCCTGTGCCTGTTCTGAGCAGGGAACCCTCATCCCCCCACGATGGGCGGGAACACGCAAAGTTCAGACCCTGCGGGTATCACGACGGATTTCTTGGCGTGGCGGCCGTCGAGCAGAACGATATAGGCTTCTTCATACGGAATCTCGAAGCGGTCGAGCACGTCGTATACGCTCGCGCCCTCGGGCAGCGTGATTTCGGCGGTGCCCTCCGCGTCCTGTTCGGCGGGCATCTTCTCCGCAAAATCGGCGAACAATTTGATGCGGATCTTCATGGGTAGCCTCTCGCTTCTTTCTGCCCGGGGCTGCGCCGCGCCTCACGCATCATCCGTTCATGCGTATCTTCACGATCCGCTCCCCGCTGATTCCCTCGCGCGCGCCAGGGCCGCCTCGACCACCTCTTTCAGGGGAACCCCGCATTCCGCCGCCAGGCGCTTGCAATCCTCGTATTCGGGCGCGAGGTTCGTGAGCGCGCCCTCGAAGGTTCCTCGCTTGACGCGCACCTTGCCCCAGGCGAGGTCGACTTCCATCCATTCGCGCTCGGCCACCGCGCGCCCCGTGGTGCGGCGGCGGACGCCCAGGGTCGACGTTTCGCGGAACAGGAAGCGGGTCAAGGCGTCTTGATTCTCTAGAGGACTCAGGATGGTAAGCAGTTGCCCGGGCCTGCCCTTCTTGCCCGTTACGGGTATGGAGAACGCATCGAGCGCGCCCGCCTTGAGCGCCTCTTCGATGACGTGGGGGAAAAGCTCGGGGCTCATGTCGTCGATGTTGGCCTCGAGCACGGCGATGGTCGTGGGCGGCCCATCGCTTTCTGTGCTCGCCTCGCTTTCCCCCAGAAATGCGCGGACGACGTTGGGGGTGTCCGGCTGGTCCTTGTCCCCCGCGCCGTAGCCCACCCGCGTGATGGTCATCTCGGGCACGGGGCCGAAAAATTCCGCGCTCTCGGTGAGCAGCAAGGCCCCCGTTGGCGTCAGAACCTCGCCCTCGAGGTCGCTCTCGGCCACGGGCGCGCCTTCGAGCAGCTTGGCCGTCGCGGGTGCGGGAACCGGCATCCGACCGTGGGCGCACTGCACGAACCCGCTCCCCACCGGCAGGGGAGAGGCCGCCACCCGCTCGACGCCGAGCAGGTGGAGACCCAGGAAATAGCCCGTGACGTCGATGATGGAATCAATCGCGCCGACTTCGTGGAAGTGGATTTCGTCGAGTGAGACCCCGTGAATGCCCGCCTCCACGACGCCCAGGCGATGAAACGCGGAGATGGCGCGAGCTTTGGGAGCCTCCGGAATCGGCGCTTTTTCGAGTATTTCCCGGATCTGCCTGTAGGAGCGGCCGTGATGGTGCGCGCCGTGAGAGTGCCCCTCTCCGTGGTGATGATGGTGCGTTTCTTGGGTGATGTTCACCCTGAATTTTTGGGCCGTAACGCCTTGTTTCAAAACATGTTCAGAAGACAGCGAATACCCCTCTATCTCCAGCTTCGCGAGCTCGGCTTCAAGGGCCGCGAAATCGAGGCCGACGTCAATCAAAGCGCCCACGAGCATGTCACCCGCAGCGCCCGCGAAGCAGTCGAAATAGAGCGTCTTCATGGAGCGGCCGTTTGCCTGTTGATGAGGTGCGCCTGGCAGGCCGCGCCGAAGCCGTTGTCGATGTTCACCACGCTCAGGCCCGAAGCGCACGAGTTCAGCATGGCGAAAAGCGCCGTCAGTCCGCCCAGGTTCGCGCCGTAGCCCACAGACGTAGGCACCGCGATGACGGGGCAGGCCACCAGACCGGCGACAACCGAGGGCAGGGCGCCCTCCATGCCCGCCACGGCGATGACGGCGTTCGCCCCGCGCAGGGTCTCCACTTCCGCCAGGAGGCGATGCAGGCCCGCCACGCCCACGTCGTAGACGCGCGTCACGTTGGAACCCAGCACCCGCGCGGTCACCGCCGCCTCCTCGGCGACGGGCATGTCGGAGGTGCCCGCGCAAGCGACCGCGACGGAGCCGACGGGAGCGGGCGGATTTTCGCAAGGGATTTCGACGATGCGCGCGGTTTCGTGGTGCTTCGCGCGGGGTGAGAGTTCCAGCAGGGCTTCGGCCTGCTCCGCGCCTGCGTGGGTGACCATGACCGTCTGGTCTTTCGCCATCATGCTCTTTGCGATTTCGACGACCTGCTCCCTGGTTTTTCCCGCGCCGAAGACGACTTCCGGAAATCCGTTCCTGAGCGCGCGGTGATGATCCACCCGCGTGTGGCCCAGATCCTCGAAGGGCAGGTCCCGAAGGCGCGCGGCGGCGTCATCAGGCGCGAGACGGCCCCCTTTCACCTGCTCGAGGAGTTCGAGGATGAGGTTCGGGTTCACGAGAGGATGAGGAGATCGGAGCCGCGCCCGGTTTTGAGCACTTCGTTCATGCTTCCCGAGCGGAAACCTTCGAGATCGATGGTCACGTAGATGAAGCCGGCCTCTTTCATGCGGGCGACCACTTGCCTGGAGGTCTCCTCGTCAACGAGCCGCGCGATGTCGGCTGTGGGCACCTCGATTCTGGCGACGTCGCCGTGGTGGCGCACCCGCAGTTGGCGGAAGCCCAACTCCCGCAAGCCGCTTTCCGCCTTTTCGACCTGGGCGATTTTCTCGGGCGTGATGCGGTCCCCGTAAGGGAAGCGGCTCGAGAGGCAAGCCTGCGCCGGCTTGTCCCAGGTGGGGAGGCCGAAGGATTGGGAAAGGGTGCGGATGTCCTCTTTCGTCATCCCGACTTCCATGAGCGGGCTTCGCACGCCCAGCTCCCGCGCCGCCTGCATCCCGGGCCTATGGTCGCCCACGTCGTCGGCGTTCGAGCCGTCGACGATGACGGCCGTCTTCTCCCGGGCCGCCACGCGGCTCAGGACGGTATAGAGCTCGTTCTTGCAGAAATAACAGCGGTTCGGCGGGTTGTTCCCGAACGATTCGTCCGCTATCTCGTCGGTGTCCACGATGAGGTGGCGAATCCCGATTTGCGCTGCGAGTACGTGCGATTCTTCGAGTTCGGATGCGGCCAGGGTGACGGAGCGCCCCGTGACGGCGAGCGCGCCTGAGCCCAGGGTTTCTTGGGCCACTTTGGCCAGAAAGGTGCTGTCCACTCCCGCAGAGAACGCTACCAGAACGCTCCCCATCTCTTTGAGGGTTTGTTCGAGTTTTTTCAGTTTCGCGTCGGGCTTCGCATCGCTCAAGGTGAACCTCCGTTCGACGGCTGATCCGCCATATTCTAGCCCGTCCGCCTCGCAGAGGGCAACGCATCGACATTCCGGGCTTCATGGCGTATGACGATATCCGGTTTCCGGGCGGGGAAAACCGCGATCGCCCTTGAGCGCCGGGGTGTGGCCAAATCGTGTCGAATGGTCTATATGTTCGCCGTTCGGGGAGTTCCAAACGACGATGAGGACCAGCAAAGAGGTGTAAGACTTTGAACGTGGAAGACTTGCTGAGAAAGGGCGTCTCGTCCCTCAAGACTTACGTGCCGGGGCGTTCCATCGAGGAGGTGGCCGCCGAGTACGGGCTGAGCGAGGTCGTCAAGCTCGCCAGCAACGAGAATGCGCTCGGCCCCACGCCGAGCGCCGTGGATGCGATTCGCGGCGCGCTCGACGGCCTGCACCGCTACCCCGACGGCGGGGCGAAGGCGCTGGCGGAGCGCCTGGCGGAAAAGCTGGGCGTCTCCCCGTCGTGCGTTTTCATGGGAAACGGAGGCGACGACGTTCTCTCCGTCTTGAGCAGGACGTTCCTGAACGACGGCGACGAGGTGGTCATCCCCCGGCCCACCTTCAGCCCCTATGCGCACGTGAGCCGGGTGATGGGCGCGCAGATCGTTTTCTCGCCCCTGCGGGATATGAGGGTTGATTTGAACGATGTCCTCGATAAAATTTCCGCCCGCACGAAAATCGTTTTCCTCTGCTCACCGAACAACCCCACGGGCGGGATTCTGACCGGGGATGAACTCGTCGCCTTTCTCGAAAAACTGCCCGGAGGCCTCCTGGTGCTCCTGGATGAGGCCTATGGCGATTTCGCGGATGATCCGGCCTATCCCGACAGCGTCTCCATGATCGATCGCTTCCCGCTGGTCGTCCTGCGCTCGTTTTCGAAGATCTACGGCCTGGCCGGCCTTCGCGTGGGATTCGCCTTGAGCCGCGAGGGCGTCGTCGGGTACATGAACCGCGTCCGCGAACCATTCAACGTGAACCAGCTCGCGCAGGCGGCTGCCCTGGCCGCGCTGGAAGACGACGATTACAAACAGCGCGCCGTCGCCCTGGTGCGCGAGGGCAGGGAAGCGCTCTATGCGGCGTTCGGCGGGATGGGACTCGAATATGTCGAAAGCCAGGCCAATTTCATCTTCGTTCGCGTGGGGGACGGCGACGCGGCGATGAACGCCCTGATGCGCGAGGGCGTCATCGTTCGTCCCGGCAGCGCCTTCGGGCATCCCGAATGGATTCGCGTGACCCTCGGACTCCCCGGGGAGAACGAGCGATTCCTCTCGAAGCTCAGGGATTTTCTCGCCTGAAGCCGCTGTGCGTCAGTAAATCTCCCCTACGAAAGCACCTCTGCCTCTTGCGGATCGACGTCATACCGGCTTTCACCGGAATGACGAGCATCGGCGAAGGGACTCGCATGAAACGTATTTGAAAAAAGGAAACCCCCGGCGCCGGACATTGCACCTCCAGCATCGGGGGTTTCGTATTGTATCTGGCGCTTCTCGAATCAGACGCCTTCGGAAGCCCGCGTTTATTTGTTCACCGCGTCCTTGAGGCTCTTGCCTGCGGAGAACTTGGGCGCCTTGCTCGCCTTGATGGAGATTGTCTCGCCCGTTTGCGGGTTGCGCCCTGTTCGTGCGCCTCGCTTAGAGACGGAAAATGTTCCGAATCCAACCAGGGAAACGCGATCCCCGTTTTTCAGGGCTTGGGTCACGGAGTCAAGCAGAGACTTGAGAGCCCGGTCCGCCGCCGCTTTCGAGATGCCGGCGTCCCCGGCGATTTTTTCTATCAGGTCGGATTTCTGCATATGGGTCTCCCTTCCACGTTCGGCTACGGGCTTTATAGAAACGATTGATATCACAAAAATTTCATGAGGAAATTCAATCTATCCTAGCCGCGCGGAGAGGTCAATAGATAACATGGCGGAGCGCAGGATTTTTTCATCGACAGGCGTGCGTCGATACCTGTAAATAGTTACAAATCAAATACTTAAAAAGTTTAAAAAATCTTTAACAAATCTTTGGGAGAAGGGGGCCGTATTCCGGTTTTTTCGTTTCACATTTGCCGGGGAGCGCTTCGAGCTAGCGGAGCGACAGGCCGGTGCGGCGCGGCATTTTGCGGAGCCGCTCGTAGCGCGCCACGTGCGGCTGGTCGAGCAGGGGCTTGGGTTCGTTCTCGAGGTTTTGCTGGTGGACGTCGTCCGCGAAGCCTTGGATGCCGACCCTGGGAAGCGCCTTGCCGATGAAGCGTTCTATATTCTTGACGGGCGTGATTTCACCGGGCGACATGAGCGTCATGGCGTAGCCGATGCGGCCCGCGCGCGCCGTTCTGCCTGCGCGGTGGACGTAGTCCTCCGGGTATTCGGGCACGTCGTAATTGATGACGTGTGATATGCCCGTCACGTCGATGCCGCGCGAAACGATGTCCGTCGCTACGAGGATGCGGTGCTTGCCCTGGCGAAAGCCCGCCAGCGCGCGCTCTCTCTGGCGCTGGCTTCTGTCGGAATGAATCTTGGCGACGGCGATTTTCTCGTTTTCCAGGAAATTGCACAGCACATCGGCCCCGGCCTTGGTTCTCGTGAAGATGAGAACGCTGGTGGGGTTGTACTTGTCGATGATGCCCAGCACGCCGCGGGGTTTGTTCGCCATGCTGATGGGGTAGACGCCGTGGTGGATGCCCTCCGCCGGCGTCGAGGGCGGCGAGATGTTGATTTGCACCGGGTCGCTCACCGCGCGATTCGCCAGGTCCTGAATTTTTTCGGGCATGGTGGCGGAGAAGAGCATGGTCTGCCGCTTTTGGGGGAGGCGCTTGAGGATTTCGGTGATCTCCTCGGCGAAGCCCATGTCCAGCATGCGGTCGGCCTCGTCGATGATGAGTATCTCCAGTTTCCTGAAATGAACGGATTTGCGCTTCAGGTGATCGAGCAGCCTGCCGGGCGTGGCGACGACGACGTCCACGTTCGCCTGAAAGGCCTGGAACTGGGGTTCGTAGTCCACCCCGCCGTAGATGACGGCGCACGAGGTTTCGAGGTGTTTTCCCAGCCGGTGGAATTGCTCCGAGACCTGGATGGCGAGTTCCCGCGTGGGCGTCAGGACGAGGCAGCGCGTGCCCGAACCGCCTTGCAGGCGTTCGAGCGTAGGCAGTGCGAATGAGGCTGTTTTCCCCGTGCCCGTCTGGGCGCAGCCGATGATGTCTCGGCCTTCGCGCGCGACGGGTATCGCCTCGCTCTGGATGGGGGTGGGGGCATTGAACCCGAGGCCGTGAATCCCGCGGAGCAACTCCGGCTCGAAGCCGAGTTCCCGGAAGCCCTCGGGCGCGTCTGCGGCGTCGAAATCGCCCACGCCGAATTCGGCGGGGTCTTTCTGGTAGGTGATGCCGTTATACGAGGGATTCGCGGCTTTCTGGGATTTTTGCGGTGCGGCTTTCGCTCCGGCTGTTGCGGGTTTTCTCTTGCGGCGTCTTCTTGTCCTTTTGTTTTTGGATGTTTTGTCGTCGTTTTCCGGTTTTTTCGATTCTATGGTTGCTGCGTTTTGCTTATGCAAGGGTTCTCCATTACTTTGTCTTTTCCGTGAACGCCTGCGCCGGCGGCGCGGTTTCGTGGCATTTGTCTCTTCCGGGTCGGTATTTCCCCGCGGGGATTCACCGTTGAGAGGTGTCGAGGCGGGAAGCGTGTCTTTCCGCCCGGCTTGGTCTGCGGTTGAAATGGAAGCGGATTCCTGAACCTCGGGACTTGATTGGCTGTCAGGGGCTTCTGCTTTGCTTTTGGAGCGAATGATGCTCGCTAAACGTTTGATTATTCTCACGATGAGCTTTTATAGGGAAGATGCTCGCGTCTGTCAAGCGCGGCAAGCGAGGACTTGCATTTGGAGGGGAACCTGTTCATGACGAAAAAAGGGGTCGTTTTGTGGCATCAGGAGACCATCGACGCGCGCGAGGTTCCGCGATTCGCCCGGTGGTGCGAGGATTCTGGAATCGATTCACTCTGGTTTCCAGAGACCTGGGTTCGGGACGGGAGCATCCTCATCGCGATGGCGGCGCAGTCGGTGGACAAGCTCAAGCTGGGAGCCGCGGTGTTCAACATCTACGGGAGAACGCCCGGCCTCATGGCCCAGACGGCGGCGGAACTCGACGTGATGAGCGATGGCCGCTTCCATCTGGGACTCGGCTCGAGCGGACAGGCGGTGATCGAGAACTGGCACGGGGTTCCCTTCGGCAGTCCGCTCAAGCGCTCGCGCGAGATGGTCGAAGCCCTGCGCCAGGCGTTCCGGGGCGAGCGCGTGGAACTGGACGGCGAAATCTACCGGATGAGCGGCTTCAAGCTCAGGCGAAAGCCGGTGCAGAAGCGCCTGCCCATCTATCTGGGCTCGAACGGCCCGAACTATACGAGGCTGACCGGAGAGATCGCAGACGGCTGGATTCCTTTCTGCATTCCTTTTTCGAGGACGAGGGACGCGCTCGAATTCCTGCAGGAGGGCGCCGAATCGGCGGGCAGGGCGGTCTCCGGGATCGACGTGGCGCCCTTCGTCTACACGGCGCCTTTTGACGATCTCGATCGCGCGCGCGCCCTCGTGAAGCCCGAACTCGGCTTCTACATCGGCGCGATGGGCGACTACTACCAGGCCCAGCTCACGCGCTGGGGCTACGGGGAAGACGCCGACAACATCCGGGCGGCCTGGCGGAAGGGCGGCCGCAGGGCAGCGGGAGAGGCGCTCTCGGATGAACTGGTGGACGACCTCGCCATCTGCGGTCCGAAATCCAGATGCAACGAAATGCTGGCCGCTATCAGGGAGATGGGCGTCACGCAGCCGCTTTTCCGCGTCCCCGACGAGACGCCCGAAGAGGACGTGAAGCGCGCGCTCAGGACATTGGGAGAACTCGACTGAAACCTATGCGGGGTATCGCCCCCAGCCTGCAATGTGGCCCCTCAGATAGCAGATTTGTCCGACGTGCGAGAGGTGGTCGCCGAGAAATCTTCCCAGGACCAGGCCGAGCTTGATGGGTTTCTTGGTGTAGAAATCGATTTCTTCCCTGTCGAGGTCCGCCGCGCTCAAGCCCGAGAGGCAGGGGAGCGTTTTCCTGCGTACCGCTTCGAAATAGCCCATCAGGCCGTCCTTGCCGACTTCAAGGGCCAGGACCTGTTCGAGCGTGAAGCCCACGCCGGTGCATTCGGCGTCGGGCGCCATGCCGAACCGTTCGTGCCATTTCTCCGCTATCCAAAGCTCAGGGGTTCCGCCGAGGAACGAAAACGTCCTGTCCTCAAAGCGCGTCATGTGCCAGACGAGCCAGCCCATGGGGTTGTCGTTCGGGCCGGGTTGCAGCATGAGGTCTTCATCGGTGACGTCTTCCATGACCTCTCTGAGCCTCATGCCGTAGGCTTCCAGGCGCTCCTTGATGATTGTCGGCGCGTCCATGTCCGGGTTTCCTCCATTCGCTACAGAAACGAAAAACGCCCCTCGAAAACGGGGGCGCTTTTCAAAGACGAATTTCGCTAGATAGCCGTGCCGGCGCGAGCGGTGAAGACGGTGTGCTCCATTTTCGGCATTCCCTCGAATGCGGGGTCTTCGTTCACCATCCGGGCCAGATATTCATCCACGTGCTCCGCATTGGACCACGTGCACTTGTAGGCCACCTTCCCGTCCTTGCCGATGAGCCAGATGGTGTTCGGCAGGTCTCCGAGCATGGCATGCACCTTCTGGTCCATCTCGTCGACGAGGATGCTGGTTTCCATGCCCTTGATCTCGGCCAGCTTCTGCGCGTAGCTCCGCTTGTGCTCGTAGGATTCATGGTTTCTGATCTCGGGGAATCCGCGCTCGCCCGCGTGGGGTTCCCTCACGTAGAGATTGAAGACGACCACGTCGCGGTCCGCATATTTCTCCTGCAACTCTTCATAAAACGGCACCTGCCGCCTGTATGGCGGTCACGTAATGGCGCCCGTGGTGATCACCACGTATTTCTTCCCCAGATAATCCTCCATGCGGTGGACGTTCCCGTGAATGTCCTTGAGTTCGAAGTCGGGGAAGGCGGTGCCTGGAGGAAGTACGTTTGGGAATTTCTCATAAAAACTCTTGACCCGTTTGCTCGTGACGAGTTTGATGGTCTTCCACAGGTTCAGGTATTGCCAGGACCAAAAACCCGCCAGCGGCCCCCAGGGTTTCGGGACGGAATCGTTAGCCGGCCTCATATAGGGAAACTCCTCTGCGATGTGCGCTTGATTGTATGATGGCGTATGCCCAGTTCTCTTGTTTACCCAATCGCCGGATGAAAGACAACCGCTCGAAGCGGGAGGCAAAAGGCGGTTCTTGAAGGGCAATTTTTTTGAATTTCTTTCACGATATGCTTCAAAATTTTATTGTCGTTTATCTAAAGTAGATTGTAGGAACTGAAAATCGAACGACAGTTGCGGTTCTTTCTCGCCGGAAGCGCCTTTTGGGGGATGATTCGGAGAAATGTTCTCTTCTCCCCTTGTGCGCAGCGGTGTTTGGGGTGGCTTTTTGGCCCCGTCGTCTTGGGGCGGGGTATGAGTTAGCGGGTTCAGGCTTAACTAGGTGGAGCCAATAAGCCGGAAAAGCGTATCGAACAGCCTCTTGCAATAATCAGGACACCTTTCTCGCACCTTCATCGGGTCAATCAGTTGAAGAAGATCTCTGGCGTGTTTGATTTTATGGTACTTCCCTTTCCGTGTTCCTTGGGTCGCTCTACTAAGAGACTGCTCAATACTGGTTTTACTCACTTCTTCAAGATTTCTGCTTCGGGGAAGAACATTCTGCCGAAAACCTTGCCCGTAATAGACCTTGAGTGTCTCCGGGTCGGCTACGATCCATGTCTCCATCGTCTGAACCATAAGGTGGAGCATGTCGCAATCGACACCTTGGAAATTCCATCCGTCGCGTGTAGTCAGATGGTCGATAGGCGTTGAGACTACGACCTTTGTTTCCGAATCTACGAGAAGCACAAGAATATCGGCGGTACCATTTGCGCGCGCGCCTTGAAATCCTTTGTAAGCTTCGTTCCGCGTACCGCAAGGAATCAGTTTCCAACCCCATTTCTTATCTCGGTAAGCATCTTTGATTTCCGCCAGAAATGCATCCATGCCCTGGCGTAGCATAGCCCTGGAGTTAGTCCTTAGCCCTCCACCTTCCATATAGATCGCAATGTTCACGGATTCGCGCCCAACTCCCCCATGCGCCACAAATCACCGAGCGCATAATCCTCTAGCCAGTGTGCTAGCTTTTCAGAGTCGAGCCGACGCAGCGTCGTTCCCTCGTCCAGCCTCTCGCAGGCGACGACGGCATCCGGTTTGCTGGTCAGGACGGAGATAAGCGCATCCGAATGGGTCGCGACGATGAGTTGCGTGCGTTCGGACGCCTCGATCATGAGGTCGCCTATGAGGGAAATGGCGTCGGGATGAAGGCCCAGTTCCGGTTCGTCGATGCAAACAAGCGGTGGTGGCGAAGGCGTCAGCAACGTGGCAAGAAGCGCAACGAACCGGAGCGTACCGTCCGAAAGGCGCGTTGCCGGAACTGCAGAATGGAAGCCTGTCTCATGCAGGTAAAACTGTATCCTGCCGCCGGATACCTTGGTGGACATCCGCTCGAAGCGAGGGAAGAAGCGTTTGAGCATTTTGTTGAGTTCAAGCGAGGCTTGCTCGTGTTCGATTTTATTGAGAATCAAGGCAAGATTTTGGCAGTCGTCAAGGAGCCGGTCTTCGCGCAAATCTACCCGTTGCGCTTCACGTGGTTTCGTGTAGCGACCGAAAGTCCAGTCGCGCAGCATCTGGATTTCTTCAAATTGTCGTCCCAACCAGGTCAATTCTGGATATAATTCCGGCCCCCTGATTTGTTTGAGAGCGGACTGATCCGGTTGGAGTTCACGCCGCTCGATCCGTCGAGGGGGTTTGTCTTTTTGAATCTCTTCGCCCTGTTCCCTAATGTTGACAGCAGGGTTTCCCCGTTGGAAACGGTAGTAGAAATAAGTGTCTTCCTTGTCGGGGCGGGGTTTTGTCTCTTCGATCGCTTCGTCGACCACTTCGACCCGCGTGTTGTTGTCCACGAACTCCAAGCGGTAGCGTAACGCCCGCCCGCTCGGCGTCTTGAGGCCGGTGGATATGTCCCCGGTTTCGATTTCTATTTCAGCGACCCTGTTTTTGGTTTCTCCTTTCCATAGCCATTCCTCCGCCCCGCCGCCGTTCCGGATTGCGTCCGCGAAATCCGTCGGTGTGGCGCGAAGGAGTTCAATAACTTCGATGATGTTCGATTTGCCTGAGCCGTTCGGACCGATTAGGACGTTGAGATTATGGAGCTCAAATGGTTCCATGTCGGGAGGAAACGAGAGGAGACCACTCATTTTGAGTTTATGGATGAACTTCATGAGTACATCTCCAAATAGCGCTTCCTACTGATGCGCATAGCATACATGATCGTCGCAACTACTCGAAAGCCGTGTGCTCTTAGCAATACGATGTTGGCAGAATACGGTATTTTCTTGCCTGGATTGCATTAAGACTCAAAGACTATTGTTGGAGCTTTTCCGGTGGCTACTGAAAATCGAACGACAGTTGCGGCTCCTTCTCCGCCGAAGCGCCTTTTTGGGGATGATTCGCGGAAGCGGGTTCTTCTTCCGTGCGTGGCGGTTTTTCCGTTGCACTCGATTCTTCTGGCTTCGCATGGGTGGGGAGTTCAGATTCCCCCGGTGGGGTCCATCTCGGCTTTCTCGTTTCAGGCCGGGCCGCCGGGACCGGGTTTCCGGGGTTCTGAGGAGCGTTTCCCGCCTGGGCACTGGAGATCGCCGATTCGAGAGCCGCCGTGAGGTCCCTGGGTCTTTGCCAGGCGGTTTCTTGCGGGGATGCCCGATCCCCGCCCCTCGTGCGCATGAGTTTGGCTTTCAAATCCTCGATGCGCGCGTAAAAGCCGGGGCTGTGGGGCGTGGAGGGGATGCGGAGAAATTTCCTGTCGATGTGGTGCATGAGTTCGTGGATGAGGGTATCCAGAAACGTCTTGCCCGCGACGACCTGTTTGCGAATCGACGTGAGGTTGGCGATTTCGATCATCGCGTTTTGGCAGTAGTAGACGCCGTAGAGCTTGGAGGCGAGTTTTCCTTCATACATTTTGTGGGGCTGCCGCTCGTTGAGCACGCGCAGGCGCGAGCGGGGGATTTCGAGGCTTCGGCAGATGCTGTCGAGCAGTTTCTGGCCCAGCGCTTCACGCTCGCTCGCGCTCTGGGATTCTATGAGTTTTCTGGTGAGTTCGCGCTCTTGGGCTTTGGGTTGGTATTCGAGCGCCGGGAATTTGTTGGAGCGCGTGAAATCCGGCGTATCGCGGCGCCTGCCCATGAGAGATGGTTTCCGGGACGAGTCCGGGCGGAACAAGTCGCAGATATGCGATGGGCCAACGAGGCAAGATTATACGCGAATCAGACCCCCTTGGCGAGAGGGCTGATTCGGGCCTAGTCGTTCTCCAGAATCTCCTCGATCGTCACAATCCGCCTCTCGGCGTTGCTCTTGAGAATGGCCCGCATGATGGCGAGCGCCCGGACTCCGTGGCGTCCGGTGACCTCGGGGTCCCTGTCTTCCCGAATGGCGTCGACGAGGTCGTCGAACTGCTCGCGGTTGGCGAGGAGTCTTCCCTCCACGAGATCGTGGTCGAGTTCCACGATTGTGGTTTCGAGGCCGCCCATCAGGTCGATGGGGCGCTTGAGGGTCGGGTTGTCCGTCGTGGAGAGGCTCAGGTTCGCTTCGGTGCCCTGAATGTCGTAGGCGAAGTGGAACGGGGCCAGATAGCTGCTCGAGATGACGCCCATCAGCCCGCTCTTGAAGCGCAGGATGGCGGCGGCGGCGTCTTCCTGGGGGTTGGGGCCGCCCACCTTGGCGCATGCGCCGCTCACCTCGTCCACGTCGCCGAAGAGGTATTCCATCATGTCCGCGAGATGGATGGTGTAGCTGTAGAGCGGCCCGCCCGGGTTCTCCGTGGCGTCCCACCGCATGCTCTTTGGGCCGGAGGTGAAGCCGTGATTATTGGAAAACGTGGCGACCGTGTAGTTCACCAGTCCCAAGTCCCCGCTATCCACGATTTCCTTCGCTCTTCGGAACATCGGCCAGCGCCGGAAGTTCTGCCCCATGTGGAGTTTGACGCCGTGGTCTCTGCACGCCTGCTCGACGGCTTTCGCGTCGGAAACGCTGAGCGCCATGGGTTTTTCCAGATGAACGTGCTTGCCCGCGCGGGCGGCGGCAACCGCGATTTCCTTGTGTACGGAGTTCGCCGTGGCGATGACGACGGCTTCAGTCTCAGGGTCGGCCATCACCTCGTCAATAGAAGAAAAATTCCGGCCGCCGTATTTGCCGACGAATTCCTCGCGGGAGGAGGGCGTGCGGGCGAATCCGCCGGTCACCACCACTTTCCCGGAGGCGAGGGCGGCGTCCGCGAGCACGGCGCCCCACCAGCCGAGCCCGATGAAGGCCATACCGATTTTTGGAGAATCATTCATCTATGGGTTCCTCATATGAATACATATGTAAGTTCCAGTGAAGCGAGGGCGTAGTCCATGCGCCTTAGCGGCCCTGCCATTCGGGTTTTCTCTTCTCCATGAAGGCCGCGAGGCCCTCCTGCGTGTCGCGCGAGGTCTGGAGGCGGTAGCTGATGAGTTTGGCATTGGCGATGCCCTCGCGCACGTCGGGCGTTCTGAGGCCTTTGAGCACCGCCTCTTTCGTGTGCTGCACAGCCAGGGGCGCGTTTTCGTTGATGAGGGCGGCCATGGCGCGCGCCTCGTCCATCAGCGCGTCCTGGGGTACCACCTTGTTCACCATGCCCCAGCGCGCGGCCTCTTCCGCCGGGATGTTCCTCCCCGTGAGCATGAATTCCATGGCGATGCCGGGGGGGATGGTCTTGGGCATGCGCTGGTGGCCGCCGAGGCTCATCGCGCCGTATTTGGGCTGCGGGTAGCCGAAAACGGCGTTCTCGGAAGCAATCCGGATGTCGCACGAGAGCGCCAGCGAGCACCCCCCTCCGAAGGCGTAGCCGTTCACCGCGGCGATCATGGGTTTGTAAATCTCGAATTCGCCGTACCATACCGTCGGTGAATCGTGGTCTTTGTACTGGCCCTCGCTCTCCACGACCAGGTTGAGGTCGTGGCCCGCGCAGAAGGCTCGATCACCCGCGCCTGTGACGATGGCCGTCCAGGCGTCATCGTCTTTCGCGAATCGCTGGCAGGCTTCGTACATCTCGTCCACCATCTCCTCGGTGTAGGCGTTGAGTTTATCGGGCCGGTTCAGGGTGATGGTGGCGGTTTTATCTTTCACTTCATAGAGGACGAGGCTCATCAGTGGTTCTCCATTTGAATTTGGCGAATACGCTCGTGGTGAACTTTGGCCCGAAAGTAGCGAGGCGGCGGGGTTAAGTCAACTTTGAGATGGAATCCTGTACTTTCGGCCTACCTCCGGGTCTGCGTTTTCTTGACAGGTTCAGGCGCGGGTGCTAGCGTCGCCGCGAATTTCATATTCAGAATCATCTTTGCGGACTCGATATTTTCAGGCCGAAATCTTTGTATTTCGAGGAGGAGGAAGAAGCAATGACGGACTACCCCACGTGGGCGCGCGGGTCGATGATGGTCGACTGGGAGCACCGTATCGACATGGACCGCATGCGCCGAGAGCGCGTCGAGAAGACCCAGGCGGCGATGAAGGAACAAGGCATCGACGCCCTCATCCTCTGGAAGGACGAGAACGTGCGCTATCTGACCAGCGCGCGCGTCATCATGATTCAGTACCGCTCCTCCACCACCTACGGCGTGCTGCTGAGGCAGGAGGGCAACCCGACGCTGCTCGCCTCGAGCGGCGAGGCGCACCGCATCGAGGAGTGCATGCCCTGGATCGACGACTACGTGCCCATCGGCATCCTGGAGGAGCCGGGTCTCGTCGAGCACACGGTGGGCACCGACATCAAGACGCGTTTCGATGACTGGGGGGTTTCGAACGGCACCATCGGGCTCGACGGGCACACGTTCACACAGCGGGCGATGATCGAAAAATACTTCCCCGAAGCCACCTTCGTGGACGGCGAGCAGTTCATGTACATGAGCCGGGTGCAGAAAACGCCGGACGAAATCGCCTGCCTCCACCAGGCTTGCGCCATCGCCGACGCCGTGACCATCACGGCGTTAAACCACGCCGAGCCGGGCGTTCGCGAGTTCGACGTGGCGGCAGAAGCGATGAAGACGCTCTTCACCCACGGCGGCGAGTTCGGACACCTGGCGTCTCCGTTCGTCGCCTCGGGCGAGCACATGGCGCCGCCGACGCGCTTTCCCACCGATAAAATCATCAGAAACGCGGACATCGTCTTCATCGACATCGGCGCCTGCTGGAACGGCTATTTCGGTGACTGCGGGCGCGCAAAGGTGGCCGGCGGCCCGCCACATCCCATGCAGAAGAAGGTGTATACGACCGTCTACAAGGCGCTCAGGGCGGGAATCGAGAAAATGCGCCCCGGGTACACGAACGACGATTCGGCGGCGGAATTCCTGGAAGTCGCTCGTTCCGCAGGTCTGGAAGAGAATTTCATTAAACTCTTCATCGGGCACGGCTGCGGCATATCGCCCAACGAGCCGCCCTACGTGGGCGAGGTGATGCCCGGCGCCGAGAGCGTGGATTTCGCGCCGGGGATGACGTTCGCCATCGAGCCGCTCATATTCGTGCCTGGGATTCCGGGCGGGGCAGGCGTGCGCATCGAGGATCATATCCTCATCACCGAGGATGAGCCGGTTTACATGACGCGCGCTCCCTATTGCGAAGAGCTGATCATCCAGGACTGAGCAGGCGCTTGATCGAATCGGCGCCCCTGGCCGAAAGCCGGGGGCGCTTTTTCATTGTGTTGGTTGTGAGGCGAGGCATGTGTTGACAGAGATTCCCCTGGCCATCGCGGCATCGGCCTTTTTCGCGCTGACTTTTATCTTCTCGCGCCTTGCGACGCGGGAGGCGACGCCCGTGTTCGGCGGGTTCGTGGCCTCGGCCACGGTGACGCTGCTTTATCTGCCCTGGATAGCGGCGAGCGTGCCGCTGAGCGCTTTCGCCAACCCGCACCTGCTCTGGTTCGTGGGGCTCGGCGTCATCACCCCCAGCATTTCGAGGACGTTTCAGTTCGCGGGCGTCCAGCGCATCGGGGCAGCGCCTTCGGGCATCCTGCGCGGTCTGGGGCCGCTCTTTTCGAGCACGCTGGCCGTCTTGCTGCTGGGCGAGCAACTCACGCCCGTCCTCGCCCTGGGAACCGCGCTCATCGTCTGCGGCATCATCGTCTTGTCGATCAGGAAAGATGAGATTCGCTCGTGGGCGCTCGCCGGAATCGCCTATGCCATCGGCGCCACGCTCATATGGGTCATGCGCGACCTCATCATCCGCTACTCCTCGCCCGACGTGCCGTATAAGACGCTCGCGATTTTCGTGATGGCGGGGACGTCGAGCGTCGTCATGGCTCTGGTTCTGGCGAATTCCAGAAGCGGGCGCAAGGACTTCACCGGGAAGGGCCTGTTTTATTTCATCCTCGTGGGACTCGCCAGTTTCTCGGCCCTGACATCGCTTTTCTTCGCGCTCGAGGAGGGGCGCATCGTCGTCGTGACGCCGATCACCTCGGCCCAGCCCCTGTTCGTGCTGCTCTTCTCGCGGTTTTTGCCGCAAGGCATGGAGCCGCTGACGCCGCTCATGGTGCTGGGCGCGGCCTTCATCGTCGCGGGAGGCGCGCTGATCAGCCTGGCGTGACTAGTCGGCAAGCTTGTCCTCGAGACCGAGTTCCCCGGCCAACTCTCTCAGTTGGGCGAGCACAGGCGCGGCGACGGGCACGCCGTCCCTGCGCATCTGCTCTTTTCTTCGCGCGAGGTTCTCGCCGGGAATCCGGATGGGGTCTCCCCCCTCCATGGGGGCGGAATTTCTGATCTCGCGGATCCTCAGGTCCATCTCCGCCTTGAAGTCGTCCAGGTCGCGGAAGATGTCCGGCCGCATGGCGAAGAACACCTGGCCGGTGTTCGTGGGCGTCTTGAAGTCCTTGTTGAAGTCTATGACGTCAGATCCAAAGGCTGCTCCGTTCAGAACGCCCGCGAGTGCGCCGATCATCATGTTGAGTCCATAGCCCTTGTGCCCCCCGATGGGGAGCAGAAAACCCTCCTCGGCGCGCGTGGCGTCGGTGAGGGGCTTTCCGTCTTTGGTCATCATCCAGCCCTCGGGCATCGGTTTTCCCTCCTGGGCGTAGACCTTCACCTTTCCGTAGGAGGTCTCGGTGGTGGCCATGTCCAGGACGAATGGCGGCTCCTCGCCCGCGGGGATGGCGTAGGCGATGGGGTTGGTGCTCAGGAGCATGTCCACGCCGCCCCAGGGCGGCATGTGGTTGGCGTTGGCGACGGCCATGTACATCCCGATCATGTCGTGCGCGAGGGGCAGGGCGGCATAGACGCCCGCGGCGCCGGCGTGGTTCCCGTGGTGTATGCCGATCCACGCCAGCCCGTTTTCCCGCGCCTTCTGGATGGCGAGTTCAGCCGCGAACGTGACGACCACCTGGCCGAAGCCGTTGTCCCCGTTGATGAGAGCGCTCACGGCGGTTTCGCGCTCGGCGCGGATGTCGGGCCTCAGGTTGTAGCCGCCTTCCCGGATTCTGCGGCAATAGGGAGGGAGCCGGAAGATGCCGTGTCCGTGCATCCCGTGGAGGTCGGCTTCGATCATGCGGACGGCGCAGATACGGGCGTGCTCGTCCAGAACGTCGTGCGCCGTCAGGACGGCGTGAATGAAATTCTCCAGACGTTCTACGGGGTAGCGTTGTTCGGACATGGGTCTCCTCGATCGAATGGTCGTCTCTGTGCCCACGGGGCGCGCCTGCGCGGCGTTTGCGCACAGTTCCGACTGTATAGAATCCTTATAAAACCGGGTTTTCTCACTTTGGTGAGATTTCTATGATATATTCCCAAGAGCCGTCATGGAAGGCGAATCTGCGTCCATGGCATAGTTTGAAACGATTCGCCTGCTCTGGAGAATACACCCGGCTCCAGCCGCCACCCAAAAGGGGACGAGATGAATTACATCAAAAAGCCCGAATGGTCGATGCCCGAGCGTGAAGCCACGCCCGAATCCGTTTTTCTGAACCGCCGCAAGTTCTTGGCGGGCGGCGCGGGTCTGATGCTGAGCCAGATGGTGACGCCTCCCTACTGGCCCGAACGCGACGGCCCGGTTGCTCTGGCGCAGGCGAAAAAGGGGGTTGCGCATCCCAAGGATCAAACGGTGGGCCTGTACCCGGCGCGCCGGAATCCCGCTTTCACGCTGGATCGGCCCCTCACGGATGAGAAGGTGGCGGCCGAATACAACAATTTCTATGAATTCGGCGGCAACAAGGCGATCTCCTGGCTGGCCAAACGCATGGAGACGCGCCCCTGGCAGGTGGAAGTGAAAGGCCACGTCAAGAAGCCCAAAACCTACGACATCGACGAGTTGATTAAGGGCATGACGCTCGAGGAGCGACTGTATCGTTTCCGCTGCGTGGAAGCATGGGCGATGGCCGTTCCTTGGACGGGTTTCAGGATTTCCGAACTCATCAAGAAGGTGGAGCCCACGAGCAAGGCGAAATACGTCAAATTCACCACCTTCCTGAACCGCAAGGTGGCGCTGGGGCAGCTCCAGGTCTGGTACCCGTGGCCTTACGTGGAAGGCCTCACCATGAAGGAGGCCATGAACGAACTGGCGATAATGGGCACGGGCATTTACGGTCATCCCATGCCGCAGCAGCACGGCGCGCCCCTGCGGTTGGTGGTTCCCTGGAAATTTGGATTCAAGAGCATAAAATCCGTCGTTTCCATCGAATTCACCGAAAAGCGTCCCCGCACGTTCTGGGAGAAGGCGGGACCCAGCGAATACGGCTTCTGGGCCAACATCAACCCGAAGTTCAATCACCCCAGATGGTCCCAGGCGTCGGAGCGCATGCTGGGAACGAACAAGAGAAGGCCGACTCTTCTTTTCAACGGCTATGCGAAGTGGGTGGGAGACATGTACCCGGACATGAACGACCGGAAGTATTTCATGTAGGCTTCGGATTTAGAGAAAAACCATCCCTCTCCTCATCGCCGGACCGGGGGATGGTTTTTTTGCGCCGCAAATTACGCTCTCAAGGCCTGATCCAGATCCTCGATTAAATCGTCCGCGTCCTCGATTCCCACCGACAGCCGAATCAGGGTGTCGCTGATGCCAAGCGCTTCTCTGCTCTCCTCGGTGAGAGAAGCGTGGGTCATGATAGCGGGATGCTCGACGAGGGACTCGGTGCCGCCTAAACTCTCCGCCAGGGTGAACAGCCGGACGTTTTCGAGAAACCTGCGCGCCTCGGGCAGGCCGCCTTTCAGGTAGAACGCCAGCATGCCCCCGAAACCGCTCATCTGCCTTTTCGCCAGATCGTGCTGGGGGTGAGATTCCAGCCCCGGATATATGACTTTTTCCACCCCGGGGTGCCCCTCAAAATGCCTGGCGATTTTCATGGCGTTTTCCTGGTGTTTTTCCATCCGCACGGGGAGGGTGTCGATGCCCCGCATGGTCATGTAGCAATCGAAGGGGGCGGGCGTCGCACCGAGTGCGTTCTGGTAGTGCCTGATGCGCTCATGGAGCGCCCGGCTTTTCGTCACCAGGGCGCCGCCGACGACGTCGCTGTGCCCGCCGATGTATTTCGTCGTGCTGTGAACGGCGATGTCAGCGCCCAGAGCGAGCGGCCTCTGGAAGTAGGGGCTCATGAAGGTGTTGTCCACGGCGACGATGGCGCCGTCTTTCCCGTACGTGGAGGCGATGCTGCGGATGTCGGCCATCTTCAAGAGCGGGTTCGTGGGGCTCTCTATCCAGATGAGCCTCGTGTTCTCCCTGATCTTCCCGGCGAGGGACTCTTCATCCGCCATGTCGACGTAGTCGCACGCGATCCCGAATTTCTCGAACCCCCTGAAATCCTTGCCCGTGATGAGGCGGAAGGTTCCGCCGTACACGTCGTCCGAGCAGAGCATGTGGTCGCCGTGCGAAAGCAGGGCGAAGAGTATCGTGGTGGTGGCGCCCAGACCTGAGGAAAAGGCCAGCCCGTGACACTCGGCATCCGCGCCTTCGGGACGCTCGAGGCCTGCGATGTTCATCTCCAAAGCCTCTCGTGTCGGGTTGCCCGAGCGCGAGTATTCGAAATCGCCGACGGGATCGCCGGGCGTGTGCTGCTTGAACGTGCTGCTCAGGCAGATGTCGGGCTTCACGGCGCCGGTGAGTTCGTTGGGTTCTTTTCCGTGATGAATCGCTCTGGTGGATATTTTCATTTTGCTCCAGGAAGGCGAGGGGGTGGATTCTGTTTGCCTATCGACCTCTAAGATGCGCTCTCGGGTGTCGCCGCCTGTTCCATCTCATCTTTATCGAGGAAAGCGTTGGCGACCATCCATTCGTCGGAGAATATCTTGCTGAGATAGAACATGCCCGAATCCGGCATGAGGGTGACGATTCTTTCGGGCTTTTCGAGGGATTCCGCGTATCGCACGGCGCCTGCCACCGCGCCGCCCGCAGAGCCGCCCACCAGGATGCCTTCTTCCCTCGCCAGCCTGCGCGCCATCAGGAGGCATTCAGCGTCGGTCACGCGGACGACTTCATCGATGTTATCGAAGCTGAGCGTATTGGGCTTGAAGCTTTCTCCGATGCCTTCGGTCTTGTAGGAGCCCGCCTCGGGGTCCGTTTCCCCGTAAAACAGGCCGTAGAGAATCGAGCCGATGGGGTCGACGCCCACGATCTTGATGTCGGGATTCTTTTCTTTCAGGAACCTTCCCGTTCCCGAGATGGTGCCGCCGGTGCCGAGACCCGTAACGAAGGCGTCGAACTCGCCTCCCGTCTGACGCCATATCTCGGGCCCCGTCATGCGGTAGTGGGATTCGGGGTTGTTCGGGTTGTTGTACTGGTTCGCCAGTATGCAGTTGGGTGTTTCCTCCACGATCCTGCGCGCGACGCTGTAGTGGCTCTCGGGGTCGTCGAGCGCGACCGTGGGCGTGACGATGACTTTGGCACCGTATGCGCGGAGCCGGTCGACTTTCTCCTGGCTCATCTTGTCGGGCATCACGAAAACGCAATTGTAGCCCTTGATGGCGGCGACGATGGCGAGACCCGCGCCGGTGTTCCCGGACGTGGCCTCGACAATCATTCCGCCCGGCTTTAATTCGCCCTTTTTCTCCGCGTCTTCGACGATCAGCGGCGCGATGCGATCTTTCACCGAGAGGCCCGGATTCATGTATTCGACCTTGACGAACAGTTCCGATTCGACTTCCGCGCCGATGGAATTGAGCCTTACGATAGGCGTATCGCCGATGGCCTCCAGAATGTTGTTCTTCACCCGGGTATGTCCTTAAGAGCGGCTTGTATAATTGAGAACCTCGTCCTTACGAGACGATTATGCGGCATCCGCGCGACCTCTACAAATCATCGAGAATTTCGACGGCCTGAAACGATTTTCCCTCCATGAACTCGAGGCTCGCTCCACCGCCCGTGCTCACGTGGCTCACTTGCTTGCTCAGCCCGGCCATCTCGATGGCCGCCGCGCTGTCGCCGCCGCCGATGACGGTCGTAGCGCCGTTTTTCGTCGCCTCCGCGAGGGCGCGCGCAACGGTGAACGTGCCCACGTCGAAGGGCTTGACCTCGAAGACGCCCATCGGGCCGTTCCAGACGATGGTTTTCGCCCCTGAAATCATCTCCGAGAATCGGCGCGCGGATTCAGGGCCGATGTCGAGGCCCATCAGACCCTCGGGAATCTTTCCCTGGAATACTTCGAATGCCGCGCCTTCTTCGATGGCGCGCGCGGCGATTACATCCGTCGGTAAAACGAGTTTCTCGCCCCCTAAGGATTGCAGCCGGGCGGCGACTTCGACCCTGTCTTCTTCCACGAGGCTCGCGCCCGTCTCCTGGCCCTTTGCCCGCATGAAGGTATAGACCATGGCCCCGCCGATGATCACCCGGTCGCATTTGCCCAGCAGCGTTTCTATGACCATCATTTTGTCGGAGACTTTCTTGCCTCCGATGATGGCGAGAAAAGGTCTTTCAGGCGCATTCAGCGCCTCGCCGAGGTATTGAAGCTCCTTTTCGAGTAAAAATCCCGCAACGCGGGGGTTGCCCGCCATCATCTGCGGGGCGGTGAGCATGCTCGCGTTGTCGCGGTGGCAGGTGCCGAAGGCGTCGTTCAGGTAGACGTCGGCCAAAGAGGCCAGTCCCTGCGCGAAGGCGTCTTTTTCGCGTCTTTTGGTCTCGTCCTTGGAGGCCGCCTTGTCCTTGATCTGCTCGGCCTTGTGAAAGCGTAGGTTTTCGAGGAGGCAGCATTCCCCGTCACTCAGCGCTGCGGCTGCGCTTTCGGCGGCGGGGCCTACACAGTCTTCCGCGAAGACGACGCTCTTGCCGAGGAGCATCTCCAGGCGTTCGGCGATGGGCCGGAGCGTCCACTTGGCGTCGGCTTCGGGGCCTTCTCCCGTCGGGCGGCCCAGGTGGCTCATGAGGACGAGGCGGCCGCCGTTATCCAGAATGTGGTTTATCGTGGGGAGCGCCATGCGGATTCTGCGGTCATCGGCGATACGGCCGTTCGCGTCCTGGGGGACGTTGAAGTCCACACGCATCAGCACGCGCTTACCACGCACGTCGATGTCCGAGATGCTTTTCTTCGTCATGGGCCGCCGCCTTTGTGAAAGTGAACGCCGCCTGGAATGCCGCCGAAGGACAAGTCGTGTATAAGAAAAATCGTCATGAAAATCCAGCGCCCGGCCGAAGGTTTTCGAGGTCGCGCATTTTCTCCGCATCCGCTCCGGGTGCGGTTACGAGTATGAACGGATCGCCGAGAAAGGGAAACAGATGATCACGATAGATTTGAGCGGGAAAATCGCCTTGGTGACGGGTTCGAGCCAGGGCATCGGGCAAGCGTGCGCCATGGTGTTGGCGCGCGCGGGGGCATCGGTCGCGCTCGCGGCCCGGAACGAGGAAAATTTGAAGCAGACCGCCTCGGACATCGTCGCCGCCGGAGGACGCGCGGAGGTGATGGCGGGCGACCTCACCGCTGAGGGTCAAACCGGGCGCGTCGTCGAGGAGACCTGCGCCCGGCTCGGGGGAATCGATTTTCTCATCAGCGCCGCGGGCGTGAGCAGGCGCACAGACCCCATCGTGACGACGGATGAGGACATCGACCTCGCCATCGACTTGAAGCTCCGCGCCGCCATCCGTTTGACGAAGGCCGTGATTCCGCAGATGAGGAAGCGGGGCGAGGGCGTCATCGTCTATTTCTCGGGGCTGAGTCACGTCCATACCTCCGAGTACCACGGCTCGGGCTGCATTCCGAACGCAGGTCTCGCCGCCTACAAGCATCAACTCGCCCGCAGGCTCGCCCCGGAGAACATCCGCGTGAACCTCATCAATCCGGGCACGACGGACACCCCGAGATACGTCCGGCAGACGACGAAAATCGCGGAACTCACGAATCGCGCTTATGAGGAAGTGGATGCCGAAAGACGCGCCGAATTGCCCATGGGCCGCCTCACGCGCGCCGAGGATTGTGCGAACGCAGCGTTGTTCCTGGTCTCCGGCCTGGCTTCGAACATCACGGGCGAGTCCATCAACGTGGACGGCGGTCGGTGCGACGTGGTGAGGGCCTAGAGCGCGCTGCTGCCGCCGTCGAGGTATATCGTCTGCCCCGTCATGAAGTCGCTTTGGGGGCCGCAAAGATAGATGACGAGGGGCCGGATTTCTTCGAGTTCGCCGTAGCGCCTCATGGGAACGTAACGCAGGAATTCCTCGCTCTGCGCCGGGTCGGCGATGCGATCGACCGTCATCGGGGTGGGGAAGCGGCCCGGCGCGATGTTGTTCACCTGAATGTTTTTCTCCGCGAGTTCTACGGCGAGCGCCTCGGTGAATCCTCTCACGCCTGCTTTTGACGCCGCATAGGCCACCTGGTTGGGGCGGCCCCGGCTTCCAGCGCCCGAGCCGAGGTTGACGATTTTGCCTCCTCCCGCCTCGAGCATGAAGCGCACCGCCGCCCGGCAGCAATAGAACATGCCGCTCAGGTTCAAATCGATGGTCTGGTGCCAGATTTCGTTCGTCATTTCGAGAATCGGGCTGGGGAGCGACACGCCCGCGTTGTTGATGAGAATGTGCGGGCCGCCGAGTTCCCTGTTGACCTGCTCGAACAAAGCGTTCACACGGGCCGGATCCGTGACGTCGCAGACGGCGGGTCTGGCCTGGACGCCGAATTCCTCGCATTCCTTCGCGGTCTCGGCCATCGGCTCGGGCCGTCTGCCGATGAGGACGAGGTCCGCGCCCGCCTCCGCCAGTGCGATGGCCATCGAGGCGCCCAGCCCCTGGCCGCCGCCCGTGATGCAGGCTGTCTTGCCGCTTAAATCCACGCCGGGTGAGGTCATACCTTCTCCGCTTTCCGGTGCGCTTGGTGAAAGGCCCTGCGACGCGATTCAGCTTGTATGCGTCAAAGTCGCTGCGGGACTTTACCACCATGCGGTAGTGGGGTACATAAGGCATGGTTCAGCAATCAATTCGACAGATATTCTCTTCCACATTTTGGCGAAGAGTCAAAGTGAACATCTTAAGTGAGGATGCGATGAGTCTCGCGCAGGCGCCTGCCGCAATCAGCAGCGAAAACATGGAGTTGCTCGGCTACCACGACCTGGAAGACAGGCCCGCCTTCAAGACGGCGATTCAGGAGGTGGACGGTCGGTTTTACCTCTACCTCTCGCAATTCTGGGTGAGCGGCTGGAGCGTCCTGGACGTAACTGATCCCGAAAACCCCGAACTCCTCAAGTTCATCGAGGGGCCAGACAACACCTGGACGCTGCAGGTCCAGGTGGCGGATGGTTTGCTCATCACTTCCCTGGAGAGAATCCCTCCGGGCTGGGGGCCGAGGCCCGAGGATCCGCCCGATGCCGAGGGCGTCTACATCTGGGACGTGAAAAAAGACCCCGCCGATCCGCAACTCATTTCGCACTGGCAAACGGGGGCCGACGGGACGCACCGCAATTTCTATAACGGCGGCCGCTACGCCCATCTCTCCGCATACGCGTCCGGCTACGACGGGAACATCTACCGCATTCTGGATCTGGCCGATCCCCGGAATCCCAAAGAAGCGGGGCGCTTCTGGCTCCCCGAGCAGGAGGGGGCAGAGACCGATATGTCGGACGACTGGAGCGAGGGGATGCGCGTGTTCCAGCACGGGCCGGCCCATGCCGAAAACGGGCGGGCGTATCTTCCTTACGCGCGCGGCGGGTTCGTCATCGCGGACATCGAGGACATTTCCAGCCCCAGGATCATCAGCCGCTTCAACGTCTACCCGCCGCTGGGCAGCGCGATCGCCGTCCACACGGCGTATCCCTATCTCAACCGGGGGTTCGCCATCATCAACAGCGAGGCGCTCAAGGAAAATTGCGACGAGCCGCTCAACTACACGGCGATCATCGACATCGAAGACGAGGCGAACCCGAGGCTCATGTCGCTCTTCCCGGTGCCCGAGCCGCCGCCCGGCTATTCCCACAAGAGCTTCTGCGAGCGCGGCGGGCGCTTCGGCCCGCATAACCAGCACCACCCCCAGGGGCTCGACTGTCTCGAGCAAAGGGAAGACCGGGTTTATCTGACGTATTTCAACGCAGGCCTCAGGGTCTATGATATCTCCGAACCCATCCATCCGCGCGAGATCGCGCACTATATCCCCGCCGACCCGACGAAACGCCTCGGAATGCTGCCCAAGACGCTCGTCACCCAGAGCGAGGACGTCATCGTCGACAGGCGCGGAATCATTTACGTGACGGACAAGAACCACGGACTGCATATATTGCGCTGCACCGTTTAGGCGAAAAGGAGAAAAAATCTATGCCTACCATCGTTGACCTTTCACGAGAGATCTACCACCGCACGCCCGCATATCCGGGCCAGCCGCCCATCCTCTACGCCGAGTGGAAAAACCACGAAGAGGCCTTCAAGGACTCGGGCAACGTCTGGGGAAACGCCCTGAACTTCGTCACCATGCCCGAGCACGGCACCACGCACCTCGACGCGCCGCGTCATTTCCACCAGGACGCGCAGCCGATGAACGAGTACCCGCTCGAGAACTGCATCGTGCGCGGCATCTGCATCGATTTGCAGCATATTGAACCGAGGGCGGAAATCAGCTCGGCGGACCTCGACGCAGCGGTGAAGAAGACCGGCCTCCCGGTTCCCCAGGGCGGCACCATCCTGCTCTGTACGGGCCATCATGCCCGCACTTTCCCGACGAAGGCGTATGGCACGGATAATCCGGGCATCAACGTGGAAGCCACCGAATGGTTGGCGGATCAGGGAATCGTCCATTTCGGGATCGATTCCATGCGTCCCGGCCCCGAAGGCGACGTGAACGCCCTGGTTCACAAAACCTGCTGGGAGAGGGGAATCACCCACCTGGAAAGCCTGTGCAACTTGGAAGCCCTGCTCGGCAAGGGCGAGTTCCAGTTCATTTCCCTGCCTCTGAAATTCCGTGAAGGCACGGGAAGCCCCGTCCGCGCGGTGGCGGTTCTTGACGATTAGTCTATCTTCCGGGGTCCTTGTCGTCTGATGGCAAGGACCCCGTCTTTTCGATGAACGGTCGAAATGTGATAGGCTAGGTGTCTATCTGCGACATCCGCCCCGGAGAGGGGAGTTTTCAAGCCCTCCACGAAGCCTATGCCCGAATCTCCCAAACCCCGATCGGAGTATGCGCTCGAACTGGGACGCCGCATCGCGCGTGCGCGCGAGCGCAAGGGATGGAACCGCAACCAATTGGCGCGAGCCGCAGGGGTCACATGGGCGAATCTCACACGCTATGAGCAGGGCCAGAACGAACCGAGCGCGAGCAAGCTCTTTGAAATCGCAAAAGTGCTCGACGTGTCCGGCGATTGGCTGCTGGGCCGGACCGGCGCGCCGGAAATTCCGGGCGTCGGGCCTTTGGACGTCACCTTGAGCATGAGTGATAACCTGCTGGCGCCGGGCAAGGTAAGCGACGCGGAGTTTCGCGCCGTGCCTTTGGTGTCGGGCTCCATCGCGGCGGGCAGCGCCAGAATCGTGGATGAGCAAATCGAGGAATACGCGCTCATCCACGTCTCTCAAATTGCAGGGCGTGGAGATTTGGTCTCGGTTCGGGTGGACCGGGAGATGGGCCGCAGCATGGTTCCCCTGATACAGCCGGGAGCCGTGGTCGTCATCGATCGCCGTGACAAGGCGATCGTTTCAGAGGGTATTTACGCCGTTCGGGATGAATCCGGTGGGTGTACGCTCAAGCGGTTGCAATGGACCCCGCCGCGTCTATGGCTGGTGCCGGAGAATCGGGATGAGGCGGTCACCCATATCGATTTGGACGGTGAGGAACCTGCCGATAGAATCGTGGGCCGCGTCGTCTGGGCCTATCAGCCGCTGGCCTGAGGGCTAGGAATCCATTAACTCCTTGCATTTCTCCGTCAGGGCGGGAATGACTTTCTTGTAGTCGCCCACGATGCCGTAGCGCGCGCGCTGGAAAATGGGCGCTTCGGCGTCCGTGTTGATGGCCACGATGTTCTTGCTTGGCCCCGCTCCGACCATGTGCTGCATGGCGCCCGAGATGCCGACGGCGATATAGAGGTTCGGGCTCACGATCTTGCCCGTCTGGCCCACCTGCATGGGCGTCGGCACCCAGCCGGCGTCGACGGCGGCGCGGCTCGCGCCCACGGCCGCTTTGAGAACCTGGGCGAGATCCTGTAAGTATTCGAAATTCTCAGGGCCTCCCAGACCGCGTCCGCCGCTCACGACGATTTCCGCATCTTCGAGACGCACGCCTTCGGCTTCCACCTTTTTCGCCTCCACGAAATTCATTCGAATCTCGTCTGCATCCACGGAAACGCCGATTTCCATGAACTCGCCCTCGCGGCCCTCTTCGACATCGGCCAGCGGCAGGGCTTTCGCGCGCGTGGACGCGATGGAGAGGGAATCCGTCTTCGAGCGGACGTGGCTGATGGCGCTGCCTCCGTGGACCGGGCGGACTGCCGCGAGCATTCCGTCCTCAATCGAGAGGTCCGTGCAGTCGTGCGCGTAGCTGGCGCCACGCCGGAAGGCGAGCCTGGGCGCGACGTCCCGCCCCATGGAGGTATTGGCGACCAGCAAGATGTTCGGGCTCTCCTCTCCGATGACGGCGTCGATGACTTTCAGATACGCCGCATTGGTGTAGCCTTCGAGAATATCCGACTCGGCCGCCAGCACCTTGTCGGCTCCCAGGGCGATGAGTCCTTTCGCCAGTTCATGCGTGCCGGCACCGCCGAGGAGGAGGGCCACCAGAGAACCCCCTTTTTCGTCGGCGAGTTTTCGTCCGATACCGCAAAGCTCACTGCTCACGAGCGCGAGTTTGTCTCCCGCGCGCTCGGCCAGAATGAGGACGTTGTTCGACATGATGTTGTTCATTCTCCCTTAGATGATTTTATCTTCACGAAGGCGAAGCGCCAGGGCGCCGGCTGCTTCTTCGAGTGATTCGCCTTCGATGAATTCGCAGTTCCCGTCAAAAACGGGCTTGTAGAATTTGGTGACTTCAAAAGTAGCCGCCTCTTTTCCGACCGATGCGGGGTCTATGCCGACGTCCGCCGTGCCCCAGACGGGAATCTGCTTGCGCGACGCCATCAGGATGCCTTTCACCGAGGGGAGGCGGGGCGTGTTGATCTCGTTGCTGGCGGTCAGCAGGCACGGGGTCGATACTTCCACGACCTCCACGCCGTCTTCCAAAGCGCGTTCGCACCGGATCCCCGAGTCGGTTTTCTCCACTTTCTGCAGCTGGCTTACGCTCGGGAGGTCGAGCGCTTCGGCGAGGGCGAGGGCGGTGGTGCCATAGCTCCAGTCACTGCTCAGCCTGCCGCAGAGAATAACGTCGAAGCTATCCAGCTTTTGAATGGCGCCTGCCAGAATTCGCGCCGTGGCGAAAGCGTCGGAACCCTCGAAAGCTTCATCCTGGAGCAAAACGGCTTCATCACACCCCATGGCCAGGCATTTTTTGAGACCATCTCTGGCTTTTTCGTCGCCCATCGTCACGACGGTGACTTTTCCGCCGTGTTCCTCCTTGAGGTTGATGGCCGCCTCGACGGCGTTTTCGCAAAAGCCGTTGATGACGGGTGATACGTTCGCGGGTGGTATGACATCCATCTTCTCCTCATCCACCTTGAAATCGCGGGGAGGGATGTCGGGGTCTTGTACTTGCTTGATGCAGACGATGATATCCAAAGGGTTGATTCTCCTTGTTTTTGCTACTTTTCATCTGTCATGGTCGTGTGAATCGCTCGGATATGTCCTGAATCAACAAAACGAGACGGCCTAAAAATAATGAGATGGAGTCGATGCGTCAACCGAGAAAGGCGTTTTTCCCGGTTTTGCGCGATCCGTACAATATTGGTTCCGCTTTCACGTTTGACACTCAAAAAAATCCGGGGGATAAGATGAAAACTGATTGATGTGAGAATTCCGCTTGTCGGCAAGCGATTTTTCAGCGCGTGTCCCATTTTGGATTAGAGGATTCCTTCAATGGCAGAAGCTACCGAAGCCCAGGTTGTCGAGGCTCTGAAAAAGGTGCGAGACCCAGAGGTCGGAAAAGACCTCGTGAGTCTCAACATGATCAAGGATGTGCAGATTTGTGGAGATGCAGTCGCCTTCACACTGCAGTTGACGACGCCCGCGCATCCGCGAAAGGAAGAATTCGAGCAGGAATGCAAGCTGGCCGTCGGTTCTTTGGAGAACGTGAATTCGGTGAACGTCCGGGTGACGAGCCACGTCACCGCGCGTCCCTCGATGGCCGGCAAAATGGACGTCGCGGGTGTGAAGAACATCATCGCCATAGCGAGCGGGAAGGGCGGGGTTGGCAAGTCCACCGTGGCGGTGAACATCGCGCTCGCCCTGAGCCGGGAAGGCGCCAAGGTGGGGGTGCTCGACGCGGACATATACGGGCCGAGCCAGCCCCTGATGCTCGGAATTCCCACAGCGCGTCCCATCGCCGAGGAGGGGAACAAGATAAGGCCATTGGAGGCTCATGGGCTAAAGGTCATGTCGATGGGGTTTCTGGTCGATGAGGACAGCCCCGTCATCTGGCGCGGCCCCATGGTCATGCGGGCACTCGTGCAGTTTTTGAGCGAGACGATTTGGGGGGAACTCGACTATCTGGTTCTGGACCTGCCTCCCGGCACCGGCGACGCGCAACTGACCATCGTGCAGCAGGTATCCCTGGCGGGCGCCGTCATCGTCAGCACGCCGCAGGACATCGCTCTTCTCGATGCGCGCAAGGGCCTGCAGATGTTCCGGAAAACCGACGTGCCCATTCTCGGGATCATCGAAAACATGAGCTACTACATGTGCCCCGAATGCGGGCATCGCGAGAACATCTTCGACACGGGCGGCGGGGAGAAAGCCTCCCAGCGCTACGAAGTCCCGTTCCTGGGCGCCATTCCACTGGACATCAAGGTGAGGGTGGGAGGAGACTCCGGCGTGCCCGTCGTTATGGGAGAACCCGATCATCCGACAGCCAGGGCGTTTCGCGAGGCGGCCAGAAAAGTGGCCGAGCAGGTGGCCATCGCCAACGCATCGGGGCCCATATCGGTGCCTGAACTCAAGATCATCGGGTAAAAAGGCAAATATGGCGGAAGCCGCCCGCTTGGGCAGTCCGGGTGCGGTGTTCCGCTCCCGTTCTGCGAATCATCTTTAAGTCCATAGACGGCTTCGTCCGGGGAGCATCGCTTGCCTCCGGCGAGGCTTGCGAGCGATTTTTCATAAAAGGATATACGTCATGGCGAAAGTAGTGCTTATCGATCCGCTGTATTCGACGCGCGCGTGGAACGTGGCCTCCGACTGGCTGGGCGCGGAGCACGAGGTCGTCGCCCCGGCCGAGTACACGCCGGAGGCCATCGAGCCGCTGCTGCCGGATTCGGAGGGCATACTGACGGTGTTTCGGCCCGTCTCGCCCGAGATGATGGACATGGCGCCGAATCTCAAGGTGGTGGCCAAGCCGGGTGCTGGCGTGGACAACATCGACGTCGACGCGGCGAACGAGCGCGGCGTCATGGTGTGCAACGTCGAGGGCGTGCGGGGGCGCTCGGTCGCGGAGCACGCTTTTTTCATGGCGCTCTACGTCGCGCGCCACGCCTGGATGCGGGATGAGCAGGAAACCTGGGAGCACGTGCCCGCGGTGCAGTTGGGCGGCAAATCGCTCGGCATCGTGGGTCTCGGTGACATCGGCAGGAGGGCGGCGCGCATCGGCCATGGTTTCGGCATGGATTTGCTCATCAATACGCGGACGGAGGATCCCTCCTACGTGCCCGAGGCGACGCTCGAGTTCACCTCTTTCGACGCGCTCCTGCCGCGCGCCGATTTCCTGATTCTGTGCATGCCCCTGGCGCCCGAGATGCGGGGCATCATGAACAGGGCGAATCTCTTGAAAATGAAGGCGGACGCCATTCTCATCAACGTTTCGAGAGGCCCAGCCGTGGTGAGTGACGATCTTCTTGAGGTGATGCGTGGCGGCCATCTCGCGGGCGCGGGACTCGACGTCACCGATCCCGAGCCTCTTCCCAAGGATCATGGCCTGTGGGGGCTCGAGAACGTCATCATCAGCCCGCACCACGCTTCCCGGACGCCGGAGACGCAAACCGCCGCGATGGACCGCACCGCGGAGAACATGCGCCTGGCCTTGGGCGGCCAAAGGCCCGTAAACATCGTGAATCCAGGGGTCATGTAAGCGATTCCCCAAGCCGGACAGGCCGATGGAGGCCGGCCGGGTCGGAGTATGAATGCCGTTTGAATTGGTTGCCCTGAGCCCGGCCATCTTCTTCGCCCTCTCGAGCATCATGACCAAGAGGGGGCTGGACGGCAGCACGCCGCACACGGGCAGCCTGGTCGTCCTGATCATGCAGCTTGTCTTCTTCTCCTCCTGTCTGGTGGTCGTGGATTTCTCCAAAATATCGGTTTCGGTCTACTGGATCGCTTTTCTGGCGGCGGGGATTTCCTCGCCCGCGCTGTCGCTGATGTTCCTGTTCCGCTCCATCCAGAGGATCGGCGTCGCCTCCACCAGCCCCATCTCCAACACCCACCCCATTTTCGGGGCGTTCTGGGCGTTTCTGGTGCTGGGGGAACGCCCGCCGGCCATCTTGTGGCTGGGTATCCTCGTCGTCGTGGCCGGTGTTTTCTGCATGACGAGCGGAGGAGGTCCGCTCGCCAGGGGCCGCGTGCTACTGTTGCCGGTGACCGCGGCGGCCTTTATGGGGCTCGCCCACACGTTCAGGAAAATGGGGCTGGGAGGCGTGGAATCCCTTGTTTTCGGGGGCTTTCTGCAATCCGTCTCGGCATGCGCCCTGGGTCCCTTGATCCTGAAGGTGAGCACCGGGTGGAGCCCGTTCGTGTTCAACAGGGCCTCGCTCGGAAACTTCATCCTGGCGGGTCTCGCGATGGCGGCCGCCCAGTTGACGTTGATGGCCGCCCTGAGCATGGGGGAGGTGTCGCGCGTGACGCCCCTGGTGGCGACGGTGCCGCTCTTTATGCTCGTGCTGGCGCCCCTGATACTCGGCAGGCGCGAGAGGATCACCCCGCGCATCGTTTTGGGCGTGCTCATCACCGTGGCGGGCGTGATTCTGGTGACTTCGCTGCGCTAGCCCGCAAGTCCGCGCATTTGCCGTCATCGAACGACTCTCGGGCCGTGGCAGAATTCCCCTGCGCCCGGATTCCGCGGCGTCAAAGCCCAGAAAAATTCATCACCAATTTATCGAAAAACCCCGTGAATTTATCTGATTTTATCTTATTTTTCGGAAATTCGACCCGGCTGCGCGTGTGGGAATCCGTGTGGATGGCGCCGTGCGCGCCGCGTTCCCGGATGAGGGCAAATGCGGGGTCAAGACCGGCCGGGGGGGAGTTTTTGAAAAACTCCTTCATCGGGGGGTGTCGCTTTACCCCCCTCGTCCCGATCGGGTCTCCAGAGGCGCGGGACAATCCCCTCATCCCGAGCAGGCGCGCTTGCGCGCCGTATCGAGGGACGCGCGCCCTTCGATACGCGGCTTCGCCGCTACTCAGGGTGAGGGAGATGTGAGGACTTTTTCAACAGCCCCGAAGAGGGGGGAGTTGCGCGCCTTCGTCCCCAGCCGAATCTTGAGGGTTCTTGAAATTGGCGGGGGGGATGTCTCGGGGATGAGGAGAGGAGAAGGACGCTCAGGCGGCGATTTCGAGACGGGGCGATTCCCCCAGGGCGGGGGAGCGGAGTTTTTCCAGAAGGTGGGGATTGCGCCGGACGATCTCGAAGAGCATCCCCAGGCTGAGGTGGTTGCCGAAATCATCGTCCCATTCCAGCTGGTTCCGGCAGGTCTCCCTTGTCAACCGGAAGCGGGACCAGGAGAGTTTCCCGTCGGGGTGCTCTTCCATCCCCACGATGAGTTCGTCTCCGTAGTACCAGATCCACATTTCCAAATCGCCGACGCGGGCAGGTTCGACTTCGGGCCGCCCGCCCTTGAACCTGCCGAATGCGCCCACGCGGGCGAATGAAGTTTCGTTATCGGCGGTGACGCCGAGTTTATGGAGAAGCTCCATAGCCAACCCGTATGAAATTTCGGGATCGTCGTTACCGTGGGCGGAGAATTCCACAGCCTCGCTCTTCTCCAAATCGATCTTGAGCAGGGCGAATGGTTCTTCTCCCTTCAGGAGCAGCCACAGCCTGGATTCGCCGGACTCGACCTCCTTCCAATAACTTTGCGCATCCTCGCGCTTGCGAACGCAGAGTTCGAGAGTTTTTCCGGTGGCCATGAGCCTGTTGAGGGAGAGCACCTCTTCGAGCCTGTATTTTCCGCTCAATGGGATGGCGCCGGGTTTTGCTTCTGCTTCGGCGCGCCTCTCGCGGGCCTCGGTCAACGCCTTGCGGAAGTGCTCTGCATTCTTGCAGGCTTCATCGATAGTATGGCGGCAGCTCTTGAGGAGTTTCCCGGCCTTGCGCCTCACGGCCTCATCCTCATGCCCGGAGCACTTGAGCGCCTCCCGGATGGCCCTGAGAATTGCGCATACGGTCCGCTCGCCGCTCTCTCCGTTTTCTTGCAGGTATGCGTCGATGCCGCATCCGAGCCTTTCAAAGGGGAAATCCTCACCTGCTTCTCTCTTCAGGCGGTTCCACTGAATCAAACATTCGGCGTTCATGTTTTCTCCTTCTGCATCTGTCCGGTATCAGGAAAACGCGGCTTTACGATTTGAACCAGCCCTTCTTCTCGGGCTTCGGCGGGGGCGGATATGCCCGCTCCAGAGCGTCGGCGATTCTTTCGAGTGAATCGCTGATTGCGCCCATCCTGCCCAACGCCGCTATGAGCGCTATTTTTTCCGCGGCGGTAAAGATGGAATCATTCGCCATCGCCTCATCCTTTCCCGGCTGTATTGTTTGCTCGATACGCCACGAGTCCGTAGCGCAACCATGCCCTGTCAAACATCTGTTCCTGGCCGAGTCCTTCCCGAATCCAATCCTTCGCCATCTTATTGACCCATTCCATCGCTTTTTCGTGAATGTTGTGCTTTGTCACTTCATTCATCATGATCGATTCTCCTGTTCGTCCGCCTCATCGTCAGAATCGGTTCCGCCCGCCAACATTTTCCCGAGTTTCACGGCGGCGGCCATCATCTCCTCACATTTAGCCCATTCATCGTCCGTGATTTGCGCCTCCAGCCATTCGGCGCGCTCCCGGGCGGCGTCTTCGCCCTCGCCGCGCAGGCGTTTGGGTATCTGCCCGAGGCGCACGTGGCCGTGGGAGAGGGCCCACTCGGCGCGCCGTGAACCGCCTGTGATGTGCGCGCGGAGCTCGGGAAAAAGATAGCCCCTGCAGCTGATGTCGGGGTCGAACTCGACGTCGGCGGGGTCGAGCGCGCCGTTGTCGGCTTTCAGATTTTCAGCCAGTCGCTTCAGGAAGTTGGAGAAGGGGTTTCCGTTTTCCCGATACTCCTCCCAGCGGGGATCGTCCCACTCGAGGTTTCCGGGGTGGCGGAACAGGTCGCGCCTCCCGATGGATTCCTCCTCCTCCTGGTATGCCCACCCGGAGTCTGCGAGATGCGCGGGCAGGGTGCGGTTGAATTCTTCGAGGACGGCTCTTGCTTCCTCGACATGGCGGCGGCGCTCGGCCAAGCTCGCTTCGGCGAGGAGTGTGAAGAGCATGGGGGCCTCCTCGATTAGTCTGTGCATCTCCACCCCGTAGTGTTCCTCCACCATGTTGTAGGCGAGGGCGGTTTCGCTGTCGAGATGAACCCTGGGGCCTGAGCCGCCGGAATCGAAGTTGATCCGGGATACTTCGTCCCGCACCGCTTCTGATTCGGGGCCAAGCGCCAGAATCCGGGGATTCCCCAGCTTCAGAGCGGAGGCGAGCAACCGGGCGGTGGATTCTCGCGCTTCGCCTCCGTTTGCGCTCTCGAGACGGCCGATGGTCTTCTTTTCGATCTTCGCCTTATCGGCCAGTTCCTGCTGGCTCCATCCCCGCGCCTTGCGCAGCCTTTTCAGTGTTTCGGGGTGTATCTTCATCGTATGAACCTCATGCGGAAAAGTTTGTTGACTCCGTATCCTGAAAACATAATACGCTTTATTTAATGAGATATTAAAGAGAAATTTTAATAAATATCTACTTAATAATGGTATATATAAGGAGTATTTGAGGCTGAATATCTCTTTTATGGGATATTTATGGTTTGAAGTGGTGAAGGGGTGCCGGAACTCCCGCTTTGCTATCCGGCGTGTCCGCTCGAGTCAAGACATCACCTATCCCCGTTTTAACGAATTGGTTTCGCTTGACAAATTTCAACATCACAATCAAGATATTTCTCGCCACATAACCTATGGCTTGACCTGCTAGTCGGGTCGCCTGCGGAATACAACACCGCTTCCTTGCGGGAATACGCGGGAACCTACCCAAGAGTCTATAGGTTATGTGGCAATCGACCCGATTGTAGGGGTCGAAACGTGTTTCCTTCGCTAGGAGAACTTGTCTGGATTACATCAAGATCGACTTCCCGAAAACAATACCCATTTGGTGGGCATTTGCCTGGCGTTTGGGCAGCGTTTAAGGGTTTTGGTTCTTGTCTGGCTTCTTGAATGGATTTTTTGTCGACATTGCTCGTCGGTGAAGAATTTCGAAGGCCGGGAACCACTGCCCGCTTGAGGGGCTGTTGAAAACCCCTATCCGACCTTCGAGATTGTTCGCCGTAGGGACAGGCCTCCGTGCCTGTCCGAGGCTTTTTACGGGCATGGACGTTCCCGATACGGGCGGGCACGGTCGAACTTCCCTCTTCGGGAAGTTCGACGCCCCTACGGTTGAAATTTTCATCCGCGGCGAGCGCGGCCATAATTCTCCATCCCTCGTTCATCGAGGCTTTTTCAACAGTCCCTTGAGGGCCGGTCGGGGTTCTATTGCAGGGACAGGTCGCGACCCGGCCCTCTCGCTTGACAGATTCCGGTATCGCAATCAAGATATTCTTCGCCACATAACCTATGGATTGACCTGCTCGCTGCGTCGCCCGCGGTATACAACACCGCTTCCTCGCAGGAAGATGAGCGAACCCACCATCGATCCCTGAGTCGTGTGGCAAACGGCCCGACCTTATCGGGAGGTCGGGGATGTATTTGCTCGCTTGGGGAGAACCAAAACAATGGAATGTTTGTGTAGGTGGGAAGCTGTGGATTAAGTGGCGATGGGTCTCATTGCGATTAGCCTATATGTAATTCATTTATGGATTGTAGAAATATTGGCGGAAAATGGAAGAAGGGAAAAACAAAATGACAGACGATTTTATTGATGAAGATACGGGCGGTGATATAATTCCGGCAGAATCACAAGAAATGAAAAAACCAAGAAGGGGCAGGGTTGCAACGGCTGAATGTCCTGATTGCCATTATCGTTTCCCGAAACCTGAAATGCACGAATATACGGAATATGTGGAAACGGGACGTTCATCCGGGGTTAGTATTGGAAGCCCCAACAAACGAGGAGGAATGAATCCAAGAATTAGTTCTCGTACTTATAAAAGAAAAAAGACAGTTTGGGTTTGTAGTGAGTGCAATAAAAAAAGATTGGCAAATAAAGGGACAGGTTGTTTTGGTTCAGCGACGACAATAATACTTGTTTTTTCGTTTATGGTTGTTATTGCTTTAGTTTCATTATCTTGAAAAATGGAGAAAGATTTCAAAAAGTTTGCATAGTTAAGTTTATAATTCCCCAATTATTCCCCTACCAAAAAGCTCTTCCGTTTCTTCAAATCCGTTCACCGGGAGGCAAACTTGACCGGAGAAGGGGTATGCGGACGAGGAGTTGCGCCTTTTGCAGGGACAGGTCGCGACCTGTCCCTACGGATTCGTTTGGTTCGCAGAATTTCGTAGGGGCGGAACCGCGTGTCCACCCGCATTGCGTTTTGGCTCGTCATTCCGGCGCATGCCGGAAGACGGTTTGGGAGTGTCACTGCCAGAGGGGAGGGAGCATTCGCATGATTGGGGGATGTTCAGTGAATGGGACGCCCGTGCGAGATGATACGGGTGAATGTTTAATCTCAGTTGCCTGATTTCTCTTCCTCTTCTGCGCGCTTCGCTTCTTCTATTTTATGGTCATATACGATATCCAACTTCATCAATTTAGCCGTCGACTCGATGGTGGCGGAATTGGTCAGGAACCATTCTGTACCGCCTCCCCCGGAACTGGATTTTACATGGCCGATGGATTTCAAGTGGTCATGGATGGTCGTTTCCGTTTCTTTAAGTATATTATTCTGCGTATTCTTTAGTTCCGGTTCCTCTGCGCGTTCGCGCTCGCCGGCCTTGAAGAAAAACAACAGGATCGGATCCTGAGGCATCTGGGTTTTTTCGCTCGCCAATCGGCTGCTTAAAGCATTTGATGTTCGACCGATTTTGATGAATGTTCGATCATCGGTAAGACCGTCTTTGGCAGATATGAAGTAATGATTGAGATAATGTGGGTACGTATAAGCGTAGATTCCATTTTGATGCTTTTCTCTCTGGATTATCTTCGCAGCTTCGCTCATTTCTTTTCGTTGTTGGCCTTCGTCATTGGAAATTTCATCACACTCGCCTGCATGAACCGCCAGTTTTTCTTTCAGGTCATCGGAAAACTCGTCATGTCTCTTGATGAAACTTCTTATTTGGGTTGCTGAGTTACGGGCAAGAGCAGAACTCTTGGGAAATTTTTCGCCTTTTAATGCTAGAAGGTAGCTAATGTAACTATATTCAGGTCCTTCGGCCTTTAGATTTTTACGCTGAAAACCAGGACTTTCAAAGAATGTGACGAACACCTCGCCAATTTTCCGGCCCTCGGATTCTGATGTTAAGGCCTCGCTTAGAATTCGAAGTTCCTCTTCGGTCAATTTGGTTGTCATCTCGCAATCCTTTTTGGTTGCCCAACCGGAGATTTTTTCGATTGAATCGACTGGACGCTCTTGATTCTCGCTACTATAAAAGAGTTCTCCCGTTTCTTCAAAACCGTTCACCGGGGGTCGATCACGATCGGAGAGAGGCAGTGATTTGCGCCTTTCCTGTCATTCCGGCGCGTGCCCGAATCGAGCGGCTTCGTTTTCGACTCTTCGGCCTGTCGTTTTCAGTGGTCGTTCTGCGGCGCCGGCGCCCGCATCGGCTCCGGTCAATCTGTCGGTTGCCTCCTGCGCGGGCGTGAAGGCAAAAGCCGAATGATCTCCTGGCCCGGATATTTCACCGGCGGATGAGAGGGGAGGGCGATGCGCGTTCTATTTTTTTCTGGGCGCGGCCAGCGCCAGGGCGGAAGGCGCCCTGCGGAGGCTCAGCATGTAGACCGTGAGCGCTTCGAGGTCTTCCGGCTTCAAATGGCCGTAGGCGGGCATGGCGGAGCCGGGCGAAACCTTCTGCGGGAACTTGAAGTGCTCGATGTGCCACTTCGGGTCCTTCTTGCGCTCGCCCGCAAACGTCAGGTCGGGCCCGACGACCCCGCCGGCGCCCCTGATCTTGTGGCAGGCGAGGCAGCCGTTCATCAGATAGAGCAGCTTGCCCCTCTGGATGAGGGGGGCGTCCTTGAGAGCGCCCGCGTGGCAAGGGCCGCAACTCGCCTGAATGAACCCTCCCCGCAGGAGCGGCTCCTCCCAGAACGCGACTTCGCCGTGGGCGTCCTGGACGCTCGTGGCCCGCCCCTGGCCCTGGTGGCACACGGTGCAGCCGAATTGCTCGAATGGGTGCGGCGGGATGGTGGGGTGCCTGGCGAAAGGCTGGTCGGCGTCCTTGAACGCCGGGTGCTCGACGCCGCGGTGGCACATGACGCACCTGTCCACGCGCTCGCCGCCGGCCACGATGATCTGCTCGAACTGATCCCCGCTCGCCAGAGCCGCCTCGCGCTCCTCTTCGGTTCCGGTTCTTTCGACGAGCATCTCACGGAACGTCCGCTGATAGTCCCGCCATTCGCGGTCGTAGTCCTTCCAGACGGAGAGCAGGAAAAACAACGCCGCGCATACGCTCAGGGCGGCGAAGGCGACCACCCACCCGAACGGCACCCGAGAATCGTTGTGATTTGAATTCGCCATTCGTCATCCGCCTCAGTGCAGGCCCGTCGCCTGCCACGGCCATATCCAGGCCCAGTTGGCGCCGCGGAAATACAGCCCGATGAGCGTGTAAATCAGATAAGACGTCAGAAAATATGAATAGAGAGCCAGCGCCCCCATCCGGCTCGACCCCGTCCGCCGCCAGATGTAGAGCGACCCGATGGCGAAGAGGAAGATCAGTATGGTGCCCGGGTTCAGGAGGTCGACCCAGATCTGCGGGGCGCCCGGAACCAGTATCCGAACCGCGTAGTGCTCGTTCAGCCAGGTCAGGACGAGGACGACCGGGATGACGGCCACGATCGACCAGAGCGTGATCCGCCGGCCCTGGCCCGAGGTGAACCAGGTTCCCTGGCCCTCGGGGTCCCGGTCGACGTAGGGAATGGTCATGAGGCCGATAATCGCGGCGGCGGGAACGATGACGCCTCCCGCCAGGGCGGAATAGCTCACGATTTCCTGGAGTCCGAGAAAGTACCAGGGCGCCTTGGCGGGGTTGGGCGGATGGTCCGGGTTGGCCAGCTCCTCCAGAGGCGCATCGAAGAAGTAGGCGACGGCGGAGAGGACGGCCACGACGCCCACGAAGACGACCAGCATCCTGAAGACCGTGTGCGGCCAGCTCATGACCTCTTCTTCGGGGGCCTGCGCCTCCACCATGGGCGTTTTGCCCTCGGCCAGCTCCACGAGCATGTACGTCTTGTGCGGCGAAAAGGCCGCCGCCTCGCCCCGGGCGGCGTCTGAGGGCGGCGCGGGCGGCCGGGAGAGGCCCCCGTCCTTGCGTATCCGCCAGAAATGGACGCCCATGAGTATCATCATGATCCCCGGCAGGACGATGACGTGCATGACGTAGAAGCGGATCAGCGCGTTCTGCCCCACCGTATCGCCTCCGAGCATGAGCGTGCGGATGTATTCTCCTACCAGCGGCGGATAGCTGGCGATGCTCGACCCGACGGTGATGGCCCAGTAGGCGAGCTGATCCCAGGGGAGCAGGTAGCCCGTGAAGCTCATCATCAGGGTCGCCCCCCAGAGGAGCACCCCGATGACCCAGTTGAACTCGCGGGGCGCTTTATAGCTCGCCGTATAGAACACCCGGCACATGTGCAGGAAGACGACGGCGACCATCGCGTGGGCGGCCCAGCGGTGGAGGTTCCGCAGGACGACGCCGTAGGAGACGACGAACTGCAGGTCCTTCATGTCGCTGTAGGCGCGTCCGGTGGAGGGGACGTAGAAGAACATGAGCAAGGAACCGGTGCCCAGAAGAATGATGAACAGGAACAGGGAGATGATCCCGAGCCCCCAGGTGTAGGTGGGCTTTAAGCTGTGGACGTGCGTTCGCGCGGGAAGGACGTGCAGGAAGAAATTCGAGAACATGACGGCCGCGCGATCCAGATCGTTGTCCGGATAGCCGCGGCGGAAGATCGAGCGGACGACGCGGTTGTCCCTGATCCACGATGCGGCTTTTCCGCGTCCTGGTTTCCGTGGGGATTCGGTGACCATCGTGGCGGCTCAGATCTTGAAATGCTCGGAGGGGGCGACGACTTTGCGCGTATCGACCACGACGCGGCCATCCGGCGATTTCTTGACGAGAAAGAAGTCGAGCCCGCGCGGCGCAGGCCCCCCGAGCACCTGGCCCCGCCCGTCGAACGTGCTGCCGTGGCACGGACACCGGGCCCTCAATATATCGGGAGACGCGCCGGGCGCCCCGACGAAGGGGCTGATCACGCACCGAAGATGAGGACAGACGGCGGTGCAGGCCCTGAAGCCGTCCTTCTCGCGAAACAGAACGATTTTCTTGTCGGCGAAAAACGTGATGGACCCCACGGGGTATTTTTTCAGAGAGTCGAGTTTCAGAACCGACTCGCCCTCATAAACGACGTTGGGGAACAGGAACCGGACGTTGGCGAGAACCGGACCCAGCAGGGAGATCAGGAAGGAAACCCAGCCGAGACCCAGGAGCATCCGTCGCCGGGGGGTCTGTTCATCCATGCTCGCAGTCATGTCATCCAGTCTCCACCCACTCTTCCTGGAAAGAAAAATTCTCGATGGTGACGGCGCCCGTGGGACAGCGCTGGGCGCAGAGCGAACAACGGATGCACTTGTCCGGGTCCATGATCATGGCCGCGCCCCTCTCTCCTGCGCCCCCGGCGGACGTTCCGAAGCGGGCCTGGACCAGAGCCGCCAGGTCCTCTCCGCCCTGAAGGGATTCGAGGGGAACCATCCGAAGACAGCGCGACGGGCACACGTCCACACAGCCGCCGCAGAGGATGCACTTCGCGCCGTCGAAGATCGGATTCGCACTGCAGCGCAGACACCGGAGCCCCTGCCCGACCGCTTCTCCGGGCGAATAACCAAGCTCCACCTCGGCGACGCCGATTCTGCGCTCGATGGGCAGCGCGTCGGGGTTTCGCCGGGACGCCTTCTGGTATCCGGGATTGACGACGGGAAGGGAAAACCCGTCCCCCGGCTCCCGGAGCAGCGCCTGTTGCAAGGGTTCGATGGAGGCCCACTGAAGATGCGTCTGGACGCCCGCCTGACCGCCCGAGAGATAGGTGTGAATGGAGCGGGCGGCCCGGTGGCCGTTCTCCACGCCCTCGATGAATATCCGGGGACCCATGGCGACGTCCCCGCCCGCGTACACGCCCGGAGCGGTCGTGGCCAGGGTTTCGGTATCCACGCGGATCGTCCCGCGCGGCGTCGTCTCCACGCCGTCCCCATCCTTGATCCAGGAGAGGTCGGAGGCCTGGCCGACGGCGACGATCACCGAATCACACGGGATCACGCGCCTGGTGTCCGAGTCGAATTCCGGGCTGAAGCGGCCCTCCTCGTCGAAGACGCGGGTGCACGTCTGGACTTCCAGCCCGACCACGCGGCCCTCTTCCTCCACGATGCGGACGGGCCCCACACGGGGTTCCAGCTCTATCCCCTCATCGAGCGCCTCTTCAATCTCGAAATCCGCCGCCGGCATCTCGTCGCGCGATTCCAGGCAGATGACGTGGACGTTCCTCGCTCCCACGCGCATCGCCTCGCGGGCGACGTCCATCATCTCGCGCATGAGAACGGCGTCTTCGGTCTGATCGGCAGCGCCCGCGGGGGCATCCGCCCCGCCGGTGACCCGGGCGGCGACCCGGGCGGCGTCCATGGCCACGTTCCCCCCGCCGATCACGACGACGCGCTCGCCCAGATCGACGCGGAAGTTCAGGTTCACGTTCAGCAGAAACTCGACGGCCCGGAAAACGCCGTCCGCGTCCTGCCCTTCCATGGGGAGAGAGCGGCTCACGTGCGCGCCGATGGCGACGAACACCGCCTCGAAGCCTTCCTCGCGAAGAGAGGAAAGGTCGAAGTCCCGCCCGATGGCCTGGTTCAGCCGAAGCTCCACGCCCAGGCTGAGAATGGCCTGGATTTCGGCCTGAACGAGGTCGCGCGGGAGGCGGTATTCGGGAACCCCGAGCATCAGCATGCCGCCGGGTACCCCCTGTTTCTCGAAAACGCTCACGTCATAGCCGAGCAGGGCGAGGTCGTGGGCGCAGGTCAGCCCCGCCACGCCCGAGCCGACGACGGCCACCTTTTTCCCTGCCGTCTTTTCCTGTTCGGGCTTTCGGCGGGCCGCTTCCAGCACCGAGAAATCGTTGATCGTTCGAGTGGAGGGCTGAAAGCGGAGGTCCCGCATGCTCCTGAGGCTCCGGTGCGAGAAGGAGGATTCTCCCTTGCCGGACGCCAGGTCGGCCTCCACCCCGTAGCGCTCCGTCACGAATCGCTTGAGCGCCCGGATGGCCACCGGCGCGTCGATGTTGCCGCGGCGGCAGGCCGCTTCGCACGGGGCCGCGCAGACGCGCCCGCAGACCGACGCGAAGGGGTTGGGCCCCCGGGCGATGATGTAGGCGCGCTCGAAGTCATGCTCCGAGATGGCCGTCACGTAACCCCGCGCGTCCGTGTGGACGGGACACGCATCCTGGCAGCAAATCGTTTTCCGCCAGTGGTCGTGGCCGGGCAACTCGACCCGGAAGGAGCGCTCGGGAGGGGAGGGGTCGCGATTCCCTGAACTCATTTTCGTGAGCCTATTTCGCCAGCGAGCGCATGAACGCGACCAGGTTCTGGAGGTCCGCGTCCGAAAGGACACCGCCCCAGGGGGGCATCAACGGCGATTTCCCGACCGCGACGCCGCCAAGCTTGGTGATCTTGGCGATATATTCGTCCGTTATGGTCTTCATGTACTTGGCGTCCGTGTGATTCCTCGGCTTCGGGTTGAGCGCCTTGGCCGCGGGGCCGTCGCCCTTGCCCGATGCGCCGTGGCAGGAGGCGCAAAGCTGCTGGTATTTGACGTTGCCGGCCGCGACGTCGCCTTTCTGCTGAGCGGCCCCGTCATCAGATGCCCAGAAAAAGAGCGCCACTGCGAGCGCAGGGACTGCGCAGATGAAAAACCTTCTCGATCGAGACATTCGCATACAACCTCCCTCGTGGTTCTACGGGCCTGTGTAAACCTCCATCTCCATCAAAGCGTCCGGGGGACGAAGCTTAAGCTCGTCAGCGAATGCTTGTGCGGAGATTCTCCTATCTTCTTCAACTTCCCCTTGCCCAGCTTGTAGCGGTAGCGGTTGGTCAGGGGGTCCGGCACCCGGTGGACCACCGAATTGGCCGGGTTCTCGGGGAATCCGAAATAGGCGAAGGTGACGCCCTCCCGGACCGCGTCCGTGACCATGGCCACCGCGGTGAAGCTCCCCTTGCTCTTCTTGATATTCCCCGCCTTCATGAGTTCGGTGAACGTCTGCTCCTTGCCGTCGACGCCGATGTATCCGCCCGTCTGCACGAGCAGGTCGTCGTTCTCGATGGCCACCAGGTCTCCCGATTCGATGCCCCGGGCGCCGGCGTCTTTGGGGTGGATTTCCAGGAACTGCTGGGGCCAGCGCTGCATGATGTAGGGCCGGCGCTTGTCGTCGTAGCCGGATTGCCAGAGCTCGTTGATCCGCCCGTTCGTCACCCACAGCTCATCCCCCTGCGGGGTAACCCGGTCGTAGAAGTCCTTGAAATCCTCCCAGTAGCTTTTGAGCAAAACCGCCTTGCCGCTCTGGGTCCCGAAGGAGGTGAGCCATTTCCGGTGCATGGTGGGGCCTTCGGGGGTTCCGAGCTCCAGGGTCTCGTCGTGGAGCCGCTTCGTGCCGACGAGTTCGCCCTTGACCATGCGGATGGGGGTCTGGATGCCGCCGGTTCCGTATTCGCGGAGCAGCTCGTGGCCCCGTTTCCCCTCGCGTTTGGCCTTCACCACGAGCGGGTGGTAGTTGAGCACGCCTTTTCTTCCGAAGCGGGCCGCCTCCTCGAAAATCTGGTTGCTGTCCTTCCAGTCGAAGCCCTTGAAGCCCATCTTCCTCGCGAAGGCCGCGATGATCCACCAGTCGGGCCGGGCCTCTCCGGGAGGATCGGCGAACTTGCTGTAGAGCCTCAAGCGGCGCTCGCCGTTGCACCGGGTGAAGTCCTCCTCGCCCCAGGTGGCGGCCGGGAGCACCAGGTCCGCATACTCGGTTCCGATCGGGGAGACGGGGTAGATGTCCTGGTGGGCGACGACCATGCCGCCGGAATCCGCCCGCCGCTTCAGCACATCCACCGCCTTATCGACGTCGAAGCTCTCGATCTGGTGGGGGTTGCGGCGCGTCAGCCGCTGGAAGACGTCCATCAACTCCTGGGACGCCGCCATGGCCTGGCACCAGGTGGTGCCGATGACCCACGCGAAGCGCACGTTACCGTCCACGACCCAGCGGTCGAGATCGATCTCCTTCTTGCGGCGTCCGGGCGCCTTCTCGGGCGACATGACCCTCGGGTAGCCGGCCGCGCCCATCCAGCCGCGCTGGTGCCCTCCGCCGCGCGAGATCACCCGGCCCGGCCGCGACCCGGCGCCGCAGACCAGCCCCAGCGCCGCGAACGAAGCCGTGTTCCCGAAGCTGTTGCACCAGTAATTTCCCTTCTCGAGCATGAACGAGGTCTTCTTGCGCGTTCCGTCGGGCTTGGGCTTGGCGAGGATTTCAGCCGTCTGGCGGATGGACGCCGCGGGCACGCCCGTAATCTTGGCGGCCCGTTCCAGTTCGGCGTAGGGATAGCTCAGTATCCACTTCCTGTAGCCCTCGAAGTCCGTCCCGTACTTGCCCCAGGTCGTGACCCACTGCCACGGCGTGTTGCGGGTGCCGCGCCCCATGCCGGAGCCGATCTCCCACTTGTTCGACACCTTGCGCGCAATGAACTCCTTGTCCTCCCAGCCGTTCTCCAGGATCAGGCGGATGATGGCCAGGTGGAGCACCGTGTCCGTCCCCGGAATGACGGGGAGGAACAGACCGCCGCGCTTCTCGCCGTAGGCCACGCCCGAGGTCTTGCGCGGCAGGGCGAAGACGAGCTTCTTGCTCGGCGTTTTCCCGCCCATGATCCACGAGGTGAACAGCACCGACTTGGTTTCCCACGGGTCGACGCCGGAGAAGAAGATGACCTCGGCCTCTCCCCAGTCGTCATAGGAGGCGCTGAAGGGGTTGATGCCGGAAAAATCGATCCCCGGCGTGTCCGGGCCGGGGCCCGGCTTGTCGTGCGGGGAGTAGGCCGGCGTCCCGATAGCGCGGAAGGCGAGCTTGGAGATGGCGTAGGTGTTCTCGAAATACTGGTAGGAATACGTCTTCATCGCCCAGGCGTGTTCGCCGTACTTGTCGAGGACGTGTTTCGAGAGTCCCGCCATGACGCCCATGGCCGTGTCCCACGAGACCTCCTGGAGAGTGCCGCGGACGCGCATCATCGGCTGGCGCAGGCGGTCCTGCGAGGGTTCGTTGGGGTTGTATAGCTTCTTGGCCAGCACGCCGCCCCGGATGGAGTGGTTTCCCCCGACGTTCACGACCTTCGCGTCCTTGTCCGGCATGACGACGACGTGGTGGGGACTGCCGTTCACCATGATGATGTTGTGCATGTTCGGGCTGACCCAGCCGCCGCTCATGATGGCGGTGGGGAAATCGACGCGCAGGGCGTTCTGGCTCGCCTTGGGCCCGCCCTCGCGGCCGATCGGCCAGCGGTAGACCTTGTACCCGCAGCCCACGATGCAGTAGTCGCACGCCGTGGTGAACACCTCCGCGTCCGGCGGGGGGAGGGGGACACTGTCTTCCGCAAGATAGTAGCTCGTCACCTTTCCTGCCATGATGCCTCCTCCTCAGCGCTGAACCGGCGCCAGGTTCGAGTGATAACCATACAGCAGCCCCATCATGCCGATCGCGTAGATGTCGTCTCCCCGGGTCTCCAGAACGACCTGGGGGAGGCTCTCCGTCGCCTGCCCCGCCCCGACCATGCCGTGCTTCATCAGGTCGAAGGTCGTCAGATGAAAGGGACACGGGCCGATGGCCTTGTGCTGCGCGTTATAGGTGCCCTGGAGGGGGCCGCCCATGTGTGTGCAGAGGGTGCTGAACGCCACGACGTCCCGCCTGGGGCCGACGCCGCCGCCTGCGCGGTCGCCCAGCCTGACCAGCATGCAGCCCGAGAAGACGTCCTTCCACGGGTACTGGAAGTATTGCGGCGCATCGACCTTGAGGGCGCTGAGCCTGCCGATTTTTTGGCGGGGATACTCCGCCCGCTGCAGGGCCGCGCCCGCCAGGCCGGGGATGCCCTGGACCAGCACGATGCTCATGGCGGTTCCTCCGGCCAGGAGAAAGGCGCGCCGCGAGACGCAAGGCCGGGTTTCCTTGGCTTCCTGAGTCATGGATTCCTCCTTACGGCATGGCCGCGTACGGCGGCAGTTCGGGGGGCCGGACGAGCAAGGGCTTATCGCTCGAGAGCGATTCCAGGAAGGCCAGCAGGTCTTCTTTCTCCTCGTCCGAAAGCCCCAGTTTCTTGATGAGGGGACTCTTGTTCGCGTCCTCGCCTCCCCCTTCGTCGTAAAAATCGATGACCTCATCCAACTCGAAAAACGCGCCGTTGTGCATATAGGGCGCCGTGTATTTGAGCTCTCTCAGGCTCGGGGTGCGGAACCTCCCCTTATCGGCTTCGCGCTTGGTGGTGTAGAAGAGCCCCAGGTCCCGGTCCGCCTTGCGGTAGACGGATTCGGGGACGCCGCGGATGACGTGCTGAAAGCGAAGCGTTATCTGCCTTAGAGGGTCCTCCTCGAACGCTGGGTTCTTCGGGACGCCGACGTTGTGGTAGTCCTCATCCGAGAGGAGCGCGCCGTTGTGGCACTGGACGCACCCCGCCTTTCCCTGGAAGAGAGCCAGCCCGCGTTTCGCGCTGTCCGGGAGCGCCTTCTTGTCGCCCTTCATGTAGCGGTCGAACGGCACGTCCTTCGCGTTGGACACCACCGTGCGTTCGAAGGCCGAGATGGCCCGCCAGGCGTCGTCGATGGTCGGCCAGGGGGTCCCGAACACTTCGCGGAAGCGTTTCACGTATTCGGGAATCTGGCGCAGGCGCTCCTCCATCATCATGGTGTCGCCGTTTCCCGCCACGTTGCCCGTGGCGGCGCTCTTCGCCTGGTCTTCGAGACTCGTCGACTCGCCCGCCCAGAACAGTTTTGCGTAATAGGCCGAGTTCAGGATCGTCTGGGAGTTCCGCCAGTGCTGCGTGCCCGGGTAGCCCCGGCTCAGGTCCCCGCCGTCTCCCCAGCCGGCCTCGGGGCTGTGGCAGGAGGCGCACGACGTGCTGGCGTCGCCCGAGAGGCGGGCGTCGAAGAAGAGCAGCTTGCCGAGTTCCACCTTGGCGTCGGACATGGGGTTGTCCGCAGGCACCGGAACCGGCGGCAAGGGTCCCAGCGGGGGGAATTTCCCCTCCTGGGCCGCGCTTGCTCCTCCCGTCACGAGGAGGGCGATGAAGCAGGCGGCCATCGTGGAACCCAGGAAGCAGTTTTTGATTCGCGCGTTCATGGCCGTCTCCTCAATTATCGCCGAGTTTGCGAAGTTCGTAATCGGGAATTTTCGGCGCCGCCGCGGAGACCGCCGGGCCCGAGAGGCTCTTCAGGAACTCCACCAGTGCCTTCTTCTCATTCGCACTAAGCCCCAGCGGCTTGAGCCGCGAGCTTTTGTTCGGGCCGCTCCCGCCGCCCTTGTCGTAAAAGGCGACGACCTCTTCGAGCGTGGCGAGTGCGCCGTTGTGCATGTAGGGCGCCGTCTTCGCGACTTCGCGCAGCGTCGGCGTGCGGAACTTGCCCCGGTCGCTCTCCTGTTTGGTCACGACGTAGAGGCCCGGGTCGGCTCTTAAGTTCATGAAGTTCGGGACGCCGATGACCTTGTTGAACCGGCGGAAGGTGATGTGGCGCAGCGGGTCCTTGAATATCTGCTCGTTCTCGGGAACGCCGAGCGCGTGGAACCCGCCGTCGCTCAAAAGGGCGCCGTTATGGCACTGAACGCAACCGGCCTTTCCGCTGAACAGGGCGAAGCCCTTTTGCGCCTCGGCGGAAAGGGCTTTCTTGTCGCCTTTCAAGTACGCATCGAAAGGTGCGTTCTCCGAAGCGATGGTGTGCAGGAACGCCGCGATGGCCTTGAGCGCGCCGCCGAAGGAAGGCTCCCCGCCGTAGACCTCCTTGAATTTCTTCACGTACAGGGGCACCTGCTTGAGGCGCTCGGGGAACAGCCGCCCGTCCACCAGCATGAAGTGGGCTTCCGTCAGGTGATCCCGCACGAGCGTGGGCAGGTCGGCCCCGCTCAGGCGGCCGTCCCAGAAGACGCGCTTGTTGTAGGCGGCGTTCAGGAGCGTCTGGGCGTTCCTGAAATACTTGCTGCCCGGATAGCCCGTCGAGAGCGCCTGCCCGTCGCCCCATCCCTTCGCGGGCTGGTGGCAGGTGGCGCAGCTGATCCCTCCGTCCCCCGACATCCGGGGGTCGAAGAACAGGTACCGGCCCAGTTCGACCTGCGCGGGCTTCTGGGCCTTGGGGGCCGGCAGGGGCGCGAGAGCAGCCCCCCAACCCGCGGCGGGGAGCAGAACCCAGGCGCTCAGCAGGATTCCGCAGAGTAGCCGGCGCCGAACAACGCGAAACAAGTCCATTCTTCGCACCTCCCTGGCTGGCTGTTCTATCTTATGACGCTATCCCCTGTCGGACATACGTCTCATTTGTGCCGAACGACAATATCAACCCTGGCCTTTGGCCCGTATTCGACGTGTTCCCTGGTGACGAGCCGCAATTCGATGGTGTGTTTTCCGTCTCTGAGGCCACTGATGTGATAGGACCCCCCCTGTCTGATCATGTTCTGACAGCGGCCGTCCAGGTAGATATGGATGTGGTCGTCCAGGACCCCCTTGTTCCGGACATCGAAGATGACCTTCACTGTGCGGGAGCGGACGACGCCACCGTTGGCGGGCGACTGGATGACGATCTTCCCGGTGCTCGCGCCCGGGGGCGGTTTCACGTGTTTTGCCGGCATGGTGTGGGTGCAGGGAACCACGTCTCCCTTGTGTCCGTGGCGCATACCGGCTCCCCCGGAATGCCCCGGCATGGAATTTTTGTAGGCTTGAGCGCCGGCCGTGCCCGCGGGCCCCGCCGTGAGCAGCAGGACGGAAAAACCAACGGCCGCATAGCGAACGGCTCGCCTCTTTGGTGGTTTCTCCGTATGCGGTCTCATGCCCATTTCCTTGCGCCCCCCTGGGCCGGAAATCCGGTCTTATTTCGAAGTAAACGTGAAGGCAGCGGCCTTCTTTCCCCCGGCGGATACGGCGATCTTCTTCTTCTTGACCCCCAGGGCCGGGTGCCACGCCCGCAGCGAGTATTTCCCCGGCGGGACGCCGGTGATCTCGAAGCTCCCGTCCGCGCCCACGAGCGCGTAGTAGGGGTTCCGGGCCACGAAGAGAAAGCCCTTCATCCAGTTGTGCACGTCGCACTCGACCCGGACGATGGGGCTGCGCCGGACCTTCGCCCGGCGGACGACCTTCTTGCGCTGCTTGGGCTGGGAGATGTTCCACATGGAGCGCTTCGCCCGGCCGATGATCTCGTAGGTGTGGATGTTATGGTGGGCGTCGTCGCTGTTCAGGATGGTGACCTTGCCCCCCTCGGCGACGACCTGGAGGTAGGGGACGTAGGCGCACTTCTTCTGGTCCACCACGGCGCTCTGGATTTCCTTGGGATACGCCTTGCCCTTCTTGACCTTGTCGAGATAGACGACCACGCCCCTGAGGGCGCCGTCTTTCACGTCCACCTCCTGGCGGGTGACCTGGCCCTTGCCGCAGGCGTGCTGGTCCTTGGTGATGATGTATTTGACGGGGGCGGGAACCTTTCCCTCGAAGCGCACTTTGCCGGTGATGACGCCGCCGCCTTTGACGGGCGCGACCTTGTACTTCGCCAGGGAAGCGTCCGGGAGGAGGAGAAAAAGCAGGGACAAAACGAAAGGCAGGATAAATGTACTCATGATTGCGGTAACTCCCCCACGAAATCTTGTATTGGCTCACGGCAACCCTGTCATTAACTGTTCCGAGTCGTTTTCATCCTCCTCATCAGCGGGGCGCCGGCGCGGAAAGGAAGCGTCCTTTCCATGTCGGCATGCTCTTTATGAGCGTGTTCCTAATTCCAATATAAGGACTGCGCCTGAATGTTGCAAGAGTATTGAAATTCGGCCTTGCGCGGTTTGCAGTCATCCCCCTTTGAGAGCCGGGGGATTTTGCATTTGCCATAATCCTGCCGGGGTCGTTCTGAAAAGGCCCGCGTTCGTGAGCGGACCCTGCAAATGGATGTCCGGCTTGCCGTTATTCCGTCATGCGCCGGAGTGGCGGCCATGGGTGAAGCGCGCTCGGGCGGAGGACCTGCCAGCCATCCGAAAAAAAGGGTTGACAGAATGGGCTGTGAGCGTTTATTCAAAATAGAGGAAAGGTTGTATTTTGAGTTCGGTTTTCGCCCGCTGCACGAGGCCATGAACGAGTCGCAAGAAAGAACGCCCGTCGAACGATCATCCCCTTTGGACACCGCATAGGAGGATGAAGTCATGGATACATCTACCGCGCAAAACAACTCCGCCGCTTCGGGGGCCGCCGGGATTCTCCGCGACGTCTTCGGCGGTCTCGACTACGGGCTCAGCTTCCGCCTGTGGGACGGGACGACGCTCTCGGTGGGCCGCGAGGCGCTGGCCATCGAGGTGGCGTTTCCCTCGCTCGACGCCTTCAAGCGCGTCATGCTGAACCCCAGCGCCGACGCCTTCGCCGAAGCCTATTGCGACTCGGTCATCGACGTCGAGGGCGACCTGTTCGAAGTCATGAAGGTGGCCGACAGCATGGAGACGGTCGAATTGGGCACGATTCAGAAATTCAAGATCGCCCTGCGCATATGGAAACTCGCGGAATGAGCGCGCCCGAAGTCATCGTCGTCGGAGGAGGCCCGGGGGGCAGCACGGCCGCCTGGGAGCTGGCCAGGCGCGGCCGCCGCGTCCTCGTGCTCGATGCGGCCGCGTTCCCGCGCGTGAAGCTCTGCGCCGGCTGGGTGACGAAGCAGGTGATGGCTGACCTGAAGCTCGACCCCGCTGAATACCCCCACACCATACAGCCGTTCCAGAGCGTGTTCGTGGGCTATGACGACAAGCTGCTCGAGACGAGGTGGAGCGAGCCCGCGAGCTACGGGATCATCAGGAGCCAGTTCGACACCTGGCTCCTGAGGCGCGCGCAGGAAGAGGGTGCGGAAGTCCGCGAGGGCGTGCGCGTCCGCGGCGTGGAGAAGACGGAAGACGGGATGAGGGTGGATACGGGTGATGAAAAAATACATGTTCCCGTCGTCATCGGCGCGGGCGGACACACCTGTCCGGTCGCGAGGGCGTTTGGCGACGTCTCCTCGGAAGAATCGGTCGTCTTGACGCAGGAGAGCGAGACGAACGTGGGCGCCGAGAAGCTCCGCGCCCTGGCGCCCAACTACGGCTTGCCCGAGTTGTTCGCCGAGCCCGACTTCAAGGGCTATGCGTGGTACTTCACAAAGGGGGATTTTCTGAACATCGGCGTGGGCTGCATCGGCAAGAAGCCGAGCGTCCACGAGCGCCTCGAAATCCTGCTCGAGAAATTCCGCGAGACGGGCAGGCTGTCCGCCGGGATGGAGCTCACGAAATTCCGGGGCCACGCCTACTCGGTGCACCGGGTGCACGTGCGGCGGCCCGCGGGCGAGGGCTTCGCGCTCATCGGCGACGCCGCAGGACTCGCCAAGGATTTCAGCGGGGAGGGCATCGGCCCCGCCGTCTATAGTGCTAAAATGGCGGCCGAGGCCGCGGTTCAGTATCTGGAGACGGGGAAAGGCCTCGCGGAATACGGCGAGGCGCTTTATGCGAAATACGGAGGCGGCGGGGAAGGGTTGTTCGATAAATTGATCGATCGTCTTCCCGATAAGGTTCTTTTCGGCGTGGCGAAGTTCATATGCGGCAACGCATGGCTCAGACGCCGACTGGTTCTGGAAGGCGCATTCGGGATCGGTTGAACAAAACAATGAGGCGGCCATGGTAAAAGAGCGAACAAAAGAATTCGACGCAGAGGCGATATCGCACCACTACGACCTCTCCAACGAGTTTTATGAGCAGTTCCTGTGCGAGAACATGCTCTACACGTGCGCCTATTACCGCGAACCGGGCGGCGATCTCGCCCAGGCGCAGCGCGACAAGATGGACCTGGTCTGCCGGAAGCTCAGGCTCTCGCCCGGCGAGGATTACCTCGATATCGGCTGCGGGTGGGGTTCGCTGGCGATATGGGCGGCGAAGCACTACGGCGTGAACGCCACAGCCGTCACGCTCTCGCGCGAGCAGGCCAAATGGGGCCAGGAGTGGGCGCGCCGCGAGGGTATCGAGGAGAGGTGCGAGATCCATCACATGGATTACCGCGATTTCCCCGAGGCGAGGACGTTCGACAAGATATCCGCCATCGGCATCATCGAGCACGTCGGCATCGCGAACTACATGAGCTACTTCACCTCGGTGAGGAACCGCCTGCGCGACGGGGGCTTGTTCCTGAACCACGGGATCACGACGAACAAGTTCTGGAAACCCACGAGCCAGAACGAATTCCTGCTGCGCAACGTCTTTCCCAACGGGGAGATGGACAACATCTCCCACATCCAGGACGTGATGGAGCTCGCGCGCTGGGAGATTCTGGACGTGGAGAATCTGAGGCTCCACTACGCGCGGACCTGCAAGCACTGGTACGAGAAATTCGAAGAGAACGCCGAGCGCATCAGGGAACTCGTCGGTGAGCGCACCTACCGGATCTACCGCGTCTGGCTGGTCTGCTCGTCGAACGCGTTCTTCTGCAATTCGCTGGGTCTCTACCAGGTGCTGGCGCAGAAATACGAACAGGAATACCGCTTCGACCCGCCGACGCACCGCGAGGATATCTATCGAGCGTTCCTCGATCAGGACGCCTGAGCGCGCCTCCGCATACGGGGTTGTTGAATAAGCGTTGATGAACGAGGATTTGACCCGACCGATCAGGGAAGGCGCCCCGAACCCGCTTTTGCTCGTCATTCCGGCATCAGTCCCGACCGATAAAGGAGGGATTGACCGGAATCCATTTGCGGGCGCGGGTGAATACGCGGCGGCGTTTCATTCCCCGCCGATGCGCGGGAACCTGGACGAAAAGCAAAAGGCGTAAAATGGATTCCGGCTTTCGCCGGAATGACGGTGGGTAATCTCGGAGTTCGGCAATCACTCCCCCCTTGAGGGGTTGTTGAAAATCCTTTCCGCTCTTCGAGATTGTTCACCGTAGGGACAGGCCTCCGTGCCTGTCCGGGGAAACTATAGGGATAGACATCCCTCATACGGGCGGGCACAGAGGCCCGCCCCTACGTGTCGAGCACGATTGATGAGGGTTTCTCAACAGGCCCTCTCAAGGGGGGAGTAAATTTCCTCTCTCATTGAGAAGTAATGACCCCCAAGGGGGAATCTATCTTGCGCTTTCATCGCTCGCGTCAAATCCTCGTTCATCGGGGTGATTCAACGGCTCCCTCACGCGCGGCATGAAACCTGACGGTTCCGCGCCCACCCCCCCTTATCGTCCGGCCTGGTTCTGCCGGGGGCGTCACCTCCAGAGCACCTGGGGATATTCTTTAAGGAAGCACCCGCGCATCCCCTGGCGGCGGGAGCGTTGGGATACGCCCGACGGCGATTTCGTGGACGTCGATTTCCTCGATACCGGTCAACCTGACGCCCCGACGCTGCTCGTCCTGCACGGCCTGGAAGGTTCTTCCGATTCCCATTATGTGCGCGGGGCGGCGGCGAGGGCGCGCGCGCTAGGCTGGCGGGCGCTGGCGATGAACTACCGCTCCTGCAGCGGCGAGCCGAACCGCAATCCCAAGTTCTACCACTGCGGGGAGACGGGGGACCCGGGATTCGTGGTAGGGCGGATTCTGGAGAGGTTCAGCGGGCCGCTCGTTCTGGCGGGCTTTTCGCTGGGAGGGAACGTCCTGCTCAAGTGGCTGGGAGAATGCGGCGATACGGTCTCGGACCGCATACGCGGGGCCGCCAGTATTTCCCCGAGCCTACAACCCGCCGCGTGCGCGAAGGTGCTCGATTCCTTGCCGGGTTATTTCTACAAATGGCATCTGTTGAGCAGCGTGAAGGAAAAAGCGGAGCGCTTCTCGGAGCTGCACCCCGGCCGCATCGACATCGACGAGGTGCGCCGCACGCGAACCTTCCACCATTTCGACCGCCTCGTCATCGCGCCCCTCTATGGCTTCAGGGACGAACTGGATTATTACGAACAAGCCGACGCTTCGCCTTATCTGCCTGAAATTCAGGTGAAAACGCTCATCCTCGCAGCGGAGGACGACCCCATCGTTCCGCCTCACGTATTTCCCCGTCGAGAAATCGGGGAGTCCGAGTGGCTGAGCGGCGTGTTGCTGAAAAGCGGCGGGCACGTGGGCTTCGTCTCGGGTAGCGACCCCCGCTCGCCGGTCTACTGGGCCGAGGAGCGCGCGTTCGAGTTTCTCGATGGTTGCCTGAAAAGCTGACGGAGGGAGTGTTGAAAGAGTCGGTATGGGAATCCTGCCGGCAGAAGGTTTGTAGGGACAGGCCTCCGTGCCTGTCCTGCGTCTCCGGGTCGTATATCAACAACGGGCGGGCACGGAGGCCCGCCCCTACGGGTTCGTTTCGAAGCGCGTGGTTTTCGTAGGGACAGGCCCCTGTGCCTGTCCGTGGCTCCTGTGCCGGGGGAGGATTGGAATTCTTCACCCGCCCTCCCTCGCCTTGAAAACCAACCCCCCTTGTCGGGCCTGTTGAAAAAGCCCTCGTCTACGACCCCCGCAAACCGTCAATGCCTCTTTCCTCACCCTGAGTAGCCGCCGAAGGCGGCGTATCGAAGGGCGAGGAAAGCCGAACGCCTCGCGTCGGGCGAGAGGGCATCCTTCGATACGCGGCTCCGCCGCTACTCAGGATGAGGCGGCGATGACTTTTTCGACACTCCCGGGTAATACAATGTTCGTCAGGCGTTTCTGTCGTATTCTCTTGACCTGAGTTTCTCGTGGCGCGCCATCGCGCAGGCGATCAAGCGATCCAGCATTTCGGGGTAGGAGACGCCCGCCGCCTGTATCATGCGGGGATATCCGCTCAACTGGGTGAAGCCGGGCAGGGTGTTCACCTCGTTGATGTAGAGTTCGCCCGTACGCTCGCGGTAGAAGAAATCCACGCGGGCGAGTCCAGAGCAGCCCAGCGCGCGGAACGCGCTCCGCGCGTAGAGGCGGGCGTGATCGGCGAGGGATTCCTCCACGGGCGCGGGGATGATCAACTCTGCGCGGCCTTCCTCGTATTTCGCCTCGTAGTCGTACCACCCCGAACGCGTCGTGATCTCCATGAGGGGGCTGGCGAGGAATTCGCCGGGCGCGGGGCCTTCGAGCACGGAACACTCCAGTTCGCGGCCCTGCGCGTGTTCCTCAATCAGGACCTTGGCATCGAACCGGAAGGCGTCGGCGACGGCGTCTTGAAGTTCATCGGGACTCTCCACCAGGTGGACGCCGACGCTGCTGCCCGAAGAGGAGGGTTTGACGAAGAGGGGAAAGCCGATCTTCGATGCCGCCTCCTCCGAGACGGCGCCGCGGTCCGCCTCCCAGGTTTCCGGGAACAGCGTGAGGGAAGGCAGGACGGGCAGTCCTGCTCCGCGCAGCACCGCCTTGGCGATGGCCTTGTCCATCGTGACGGCCGAAGACGTGCACCCCGAACCCACGAAGGGCGCCTCCGCCAGCTCGAACAGGCCCTGCAGCGTGCCGTCCTCCCCGAAGGTGCCGTGGATGATGGGGAAGTATACGTCGACCCCGAGGCGTTCACCGCTCCCGGCGTATCTCAGCGGCGCTCCGCCCGGCGTGCCCGAGAAGAGAACCTCATCACCGTCTTCGGGTGACGCGTCGGGATGGGGGAGGGCGATCCAACTGCCCGATTTCGTGATGAGAATGGGGTGGACGTCGTATTTCTCACTGTCGAGCTCGGCCATGATGGCCCGGCCCGAGTTGCGGCTCACCTCGTGCTCGGTCGAGCGGCCGCCGAACACGACGCCGACGCTCGTTTTTGAAGATGCTGACGCCATTTGCGGCGAATCCTTCCTCGGGGCGTGCGAAGCGTTGCAGGTGGGCGTGGGTTTCAGCGTATCAGTTTCGAGAGGAATTTGAAATCCTCGGTGCCCGCCACGCGGAGGAGATCGAAGAGCGCCTGCTCGGTCGTGGCGGGGATGGCGCCCGCGCGCTCGAGAGCCGAGAGCCCCGTCCGCCAGTTCAGCTTCGAGCGCGAACAGGTGGCGTCGGCCACCGCGTGGACGATGAAGCCGTTATCGAGCAGGTCGAGCGCCGTCTGGTAGCAGCACACGTGCGTCTCCGCACCCGTGAGCAGTATTTTCGTCCGGCCCGTCTCGTGCAGGCGCGGCAGGAACGTCTCCTCAGCGCAGCAGCTGAACGAGATTTTCTCGATGGGGGCGAACCCGGGCACTTTCTCCGCCACCTCGGGGAGGGTGGGGCCGAGTCCCTTTGGGTATTGCTCGGTGACGAGGACCGGGAAATCGAGGCGCGCCGCCGCCTCCGCCAGGGTCAGGATGCGCCCGACGACCTGCGCGCGCACGTCCTCCCTCATGGCGGACATGAGCCGCTCCTGCGCGTCGACGATGAGCAGGAGGCAGTCTTCGGGCTTAAGCCTGAACGAGTCGATGTCGGCCATGCGCTCTCCTCAAGAGGGAAACCACGAAAAGCGGGAAACCACGAAAAAGGCTATTACAGCGTAATTCCGCGGTCAAGGAATACGGCCCAAAGCCTTGATTCCCTTATGCCCGTGGGATAGCATCGCGCAGTAAATTTTCTGAGCCATCATGGAAACCAACAAAAGGGGAACAACATGCCGGACAAGGCGAAAGTCGTCCTGACCGATTACGTCTGGGAGTCGCTGGACGTGGAGAACGAGATTCTGGGAGAGCTGGCCGACATCGTCGCCATGCAGACGAAGACGCCTGCGGAATTTCTGGCGGAAGCCGCCGATTGCGAAGCCATACTGAACACCTACGCCGGCCCCATCACCAAAGAGGACATGGCGGGGATGCCGAACTGCAAGATCATCGCGCGCTACGGCATCGGCGTGGACACCATCGACCTGGACGCCGCCACCGAGGCGGGCATCATCGTCACGAACAACCCCACCTACTGCATCGAGGAGGTCGCCGAGCACACGATGGCGCTCCTGCTCGCATCGGCGAGGAAGGTGGCGTTTTACGATCGCCGGGTGCGCGCGGGCGAATGGGCGGTGCCGCCGGGCAAGCCGATGTTCCGCCTGGTGGGCGCGACGCTGGGGCTGGTGGGCTTCGGGAACATCGCCCGCATGGTGGCCGTCCGCGCCGCTTCGTTCGGGATGCGGGTGCTCTTCAACGACCCCTTCGTGGAGCAGGGCCAGTTCGATGCGCCCGGAGAAAAGGTGGATGAGCTGGCGGATATGTACGCCGAGTCCGATTTCGTCTCCATCCATCCGCCGCTCATCCCACAGACGCGCGGGATGATGAATGATGCAGCCTTCGCGCAGATGAAGAGCACCGCCGTCATCGTCAACTGCTCGCGGGGTCCCATCATCGATACCGATGCGCTCGTGCGCGCGCTCGATTCCGGCGAAATCGCGGGCTGCGCTCTCGATACGACCGACCCCGAGCCCCTGCCCGACCCGCACCCCTTGAGGGGTCGTGAGAACGTCATCATCAACCCCCACGCGGCCTGGTACAGCGAGGAGTCCATGGTGGGCTTACAACAGGGCGCTCCTAACGAAGTGCGCCGCGTTCTCTCGGGCGAGTGGCCCGTGAACGTGGTGAACCGCGCCGTCAGGGAGAACAACAGGGCGGGGTTGTAAATGTAGTGATACTTGATTGCGCCTCTTTTCGATTGGCGCAGATTCCCGTAGGGGCGGTTCGCGAACCGCCCTTACAACGCCAGGACAACCGTCATTCCGGCGAAAGCCGGAATCCATTCTCAAGCAGAATGACAATACGCCGGTTTTTTACCTCCCCGGTCATTGACGGGAACCAATCAGGAAAAAACAAAGGCAGAACAAATGGATTCCGTCGAACCCTCCCGCCTTGGTCGGCTCCGACACCGGAATGACGAACAAAACCGCACCGCCTCATCCTGAGTAGCGGCGGAGCCGCGTATCGAAGGATGTCTTTTCGTCCCGGTGCGAGCCCCTCGCCTTGAATCTCCCGCTATCCGGCGAGAAACGCGCATCCGCCCTTGACACGAGGTGCTTTCGTCCGTAATAAGAACCTTGGCAACAGCTTAAATCCCTATGGTCTCGGCGTCCGGCGAGGCCATGCGCCGCCCGTGGCGAAACCAAGCGCATCGGTTTCATTATCCGTCGTGATGGGGGATAATGCATCCGTGCGACGCTTGGCATCTGACAGGCGCGGGATGAGTGAAGTCGAAAGTTGGTTCGAGTCTCAGAACAGGAGTGTAGGATCCTCATGAACACTCGCTTGAAAGCTCCTCCGGTGAAGCTGCCTGCCGATTACGAGGAGGAGGCGAAAGAGAAAAAGCCGTTCATCGACCGCAGGCGGTTCATGAACTACACGGGGTGGCTCGGCATCCTGGGCGCCATCAACGTCGCGCTGATCGGTTTCCTGCGCTTCATGTTCCCGCGCGTTCTGTTCGAACCGCCCACCGAGTTCAAGGCGGGCGACCCGGCGGACTACGCCGTGGGCGTGGTGGACACCCGCTACGTGAACAGCGAGCGCGTGTGGATCATCCGCGAGGAGAACGGCTTCTACGCCCTGAGCGCGATATGCACCCACTTGGGATGCACGCCGAAGTACCTGGGCTCCGAGGACAAGTTCAAGTGCCCGTGCCACGGGAGCGGATTCCGCCGCTCCGGCATCAACTTCGAGGGTCCGGCGCCCAGGCCGCTCGAGAGGCTGAAAATCGGCCTGGCCGAGGATGGGCAGCTGATTATCGACAAGGGCAAGCTGTTTCTCCACGAGAAAGGGCAATGGGACGACCCGGGCGCTTTTCTCTTTACGTAAGAGCTTATATGTTCGTTCGATGCGAGGACGTGGGGGTTTTTAGATGCCGAGTTTGAAAGAACGCTTGAACCTGGACCAGGTGAAACGCAGTGTGCTCGACTCCCAGGTGTGGAGGTCGATGTTCCGTCACGGGTATGAGGATACGCCGAGAAACCGCGTTCTCATGGTCGTGGACAACCTCTGGCTGCACCTGCATCCCACGAAAATCAGGCGCCACGCCATCCGCATCCGTTTCACGTGGTGCATGGGCGGGGTGACGTTCCTGCTGTTCCTCTACCTCGTCGTCACCGGCGTAGTCCTGATGTTCTACTACCGGCCCGTGGGCGAATACGCCTACGCCGACATCAAGTATCTCGAATTCGACGCCCCCTTCGGCATGTTCATGCGAAACATGCACCGCTGGGCGGCGCACGCGATGGTCATCGCCGTGTGGCTGCACATGCTGCGCGTCTTCATGACGGGCTCCTACAAGCCGCCGCGCGAGTTCAACTGGGTCATCGGGGTGCTGCTGCTCACGCTCACCCTCCTGCTCAGCTTTACCGGCTATCTGCTCCCCTGGGATCAGCTTGCCATCTGGGCGGTGACGGTGGGAACCAACATGGCGCGGGCCACGCCTCTGCTGGGGTCCGAGGGCCCGTTCGCCGAAATGGTGGGCGTGACGCCGCGCTTCGACGCGCGCTCCGCACTTCTGGGCGGAACCATCGTGGGTCCGCCCACGCTGTTGCGCTTCTACGTGCTGCATTGCATCGTCGTTCCTCTGATAGCGGCGATTCTGATGATGGTGCATTTCTGGAGAATCCGAAAAGACGGCGGCATCTCGGGTCCTTTGTAGTCTTGAGGGCATAAAAGAGAAGGGCGAGAACATTGGCGAAGGAAGACAAGGTAGTCGGCTCTGCCGATGAGATGGCCAAGACGAGTTGGGAGCGGGTGAACGACAAGGTTCACGTGTGGCCCTACCTCACGCGCCTCGAGTTCATGTGCGCGATCATCATCACCATATTTTTGGTGGTGTGGTCCATCGTGATCGACGCGCCGCTCGAAGAGCCCGCGAACCCTTCCGTCACGCCGAACCCCTCGAAGGCGCCGTGGTATTTCCTGGGCCTTCAGGAGTTGCTCGTCTATTTCGACCCGTGGATGGCGGGCGTCGTGCTGCCCACCCTCATCATCGTGGGCCTGATGGCCATCCCCTTCATCGACGTGAACCCCAAGGGGAACGGCTACTACACTTTCCACGAACGCAGATTCGCCATCTTCACCTTCCTGTTCGGATTTCTGGTCCTGTGGGTGTGGATGGTGGTGCAGGGAACCTTCCTGCGCGGGCCGGGGTGGAACTTCTTCATGCCTTGGGAGTACTGGGACCCGCACAAGGTCGTGGCCCTGACGAACGTGGACCTGCCCTATATGCTCGGATTCAGGAGCTACTGGGGCCAGGCGGCGTGCGGTACGGTGCTAATCCTGCTCTGGTACGCCACCATACCGGCGTATTATATCTGGCGGCGCGAGCGCATGAAGAACGTAGGTCTGGTGCGCTATCTCATCAAGGCGTCGCTCAACATGACGATGATGGGTATCGTGGCGAAAATGGTCCTGCGCATCGGGCTCAACGTCAAATACGTGCTCGTCACGCCCTGGTTCAACATCTAGGTTTTTTTCTTAACCCGAGCGGAGAAGATGGTTCAGGACAGACAGCGAAAACATCTCTGGTGGGACGCCTGCGGCGTGAAGGTGGCCGCCCTCGCCCTGATCGTCGTCTCGGGGGTGATTTACCTGCTGGTCTAAGGGATTTCGGATACGAAACTAAAAAGTTAATTGCTTCGAAAATTATGAAACCGCTTCCCGGGCAGGGAGGCGGTTTTTTTTCGTTGGGGTATTTAGTACATCACGATGTGGAAGTAGTCTGGCCACGGTAAGGCGTGAGAATGGTGCCGAACGACCGTTTCAAAGAAGAGGGAGTGAGTAAAGTCGTCAAATTTTAAGTGATAACTAGCTGAGCAGGTATGCTATCAAGTGGCAGATGGTACAATATCAAGAGCAAGCCCATCTACGTAGTTACAAAACAAAGTTGACCAATTCAATAGAGTGAAGAGCAAACAAGCGACATTCTATGCTGACCGCACCGTCTAGCGACAAACGACTTGGAAATGCACACTCTCCCAATGGTCATGAGGCGGTGGTTTACCGTCGCGGCCAGTGCATCCCATGTCATAAGTACACGGGTGCCCTCTATGTATGTGATAAAGTACCTGGGCCTTCTTGCCGCGGGATCGACATCTGCCACCGGGGCTATTGGCCTGGCGCACCCATTGCCCACAACGCGCACCAATATTATTTTCAAGCCATGTTCCTCTCTCACGTGCCCAGCGGAGACATCCTTCATTGTTGCGGTGGCGGCTCTCGCAGTCAACGAAATCACCCCTGGACGCAAGCCCTACAATGTAGTTGCAATAAGGCGTTTTCTGTGAGTTCTCTGGTGATGCTTCATCAGCGAGGGCAGGATTTCCCGCAAATGCCAAGAAAGGTAGTAGTGCAATCACAAGTATTTTCATGGCTAGATACCTCAACATAGTTTCTTGCTGTTAAAGGTTCGAATTCAATTAATTCGAATCAATTAACTTACATTCAATGTTATGGAATATGCTATTCGTATTGATTTGTGTTGTCAATCACGTTTGATCCCGACGGAGCGGGAAAGCCGCGGTGTCGAGCTTCCCGAGGAGGAAGCCCGACCCTCAAGGGGTTGTTGAAAAAGCCTCCTCTCCGCTTCATCCTGAGTAGCGGCGAAGCCGCATATCGAAGGTCAATCGCGCCCAATGCGGAAGCGATTGCGCTGCCCGGTGCGAGGCGTTCGACTCCCTCCGGCCTTCGACAGGCTAAGGACAGGCCCCTTCGATACAAACGCTCATTCATCAATCGCGTTTGACCTTCGGCGGCTACTCAGGGTGAGGTTGCTATGGCGGTATGTAAGACGATGGTTTGACGCGAGTGTGTTGTAGGGGCGGCCCCCCGTAACCATATTTGCCCCAATATAGGACAGGCACGGAGGCCTGTCCCTACAAACCTTCGAAAGAAATCACTCCCCTCTTGAGGGCCGTTGAAGAACCTGGAGAGGGAAAATTTTGCTTGTGTAGGGGTCGCATATATGCGACCCAGATTTTCACCCACTACAAGGGCCGCATATATGCGGCCCCTACAAAAATCGTCCCCTCCCGACTCACGTCAAACCCTCGTTCATCAACGCTTTTTCAACACCCCCCCAAGGGGGGAGTGACTGTTTCCTCATTGGTCGGTCGTAGGAATATACGGAATCGCAAAACCGGGGCTTTTTCAATGTTCCCGTATGTGCCTCCTGCACACTACACCAGAGTTGCTCCCTGAAATGCTCCTGCCGGAGCAACCGAATCAAGTTGTCGCAGCGTTTCGGCGCTTAACCGTATATCGAGCGCGGCGCCGATACGGTTTACGGCAGGCAAAATATCGGTTTCAGCCTCGCGACGAAATAACGAGTACTCGTATTGAACCGCCGAAATCGCATAAATTTCATTTGCTTGAATAATTTCTTCGGATGTTACGTTAGAAAGGCCGATGGCTTTGGCCTTGCCCTCCTGAACGGCTTCCGCCATTGCGGAGACGATTTCCTCAACTGGCGCATTCGGGTCGAGATAGTGCGCATAAAGCAAATCGATTTGTTCGACCCCGAGGTGGCCATTGATTCATGAGTTCATTGAACGATCTTATCTCGGGTGGAGAACCCCTCCTGACTCTCGCCCGCTGCTTGATTTCAACCGTCTCGCATCAGCATAGCAATGAGCATCGATCCACGGACGAAGGCCGAAGGCGTCTCCCCCGAACTGCGCCTCACTCCGTACCGGGCCAGGCCATGTCGTGGGCGTGGAGTATCTCGCGGAGTTTCGAGACGTTGATGAGCTCCATGGGCGCGCCTTCGGAGTATTTCTGCACCTCTTCGGTGAAATATCCCGTCGATATCAGGATTCCCTTGAGCGCCCTTTCGGCGCGGACGGTGTCGGAGAGGCCGATGACCCGTATCGAGTTCACGAAGTCGCCCTCGGGCACGAGTATGCCGTGGATGATGTAGTCGCCCCCGAGAATGGGCGCGGGGTTGTGCGCGAGGATATCGATTTCCTCCTCGTTGACCCAGTGAATCTCGACGATGCGCATGTTCATGCCCTCGAGCAACTCCACGAGCATGCGCTCGAACGCCTGGGGAGACAGCTTGCGCAGGGATTCGATTTCAGAATCGTTCCTGGTTTGCTCGGCATCGGCTTCGAGCGCGATGTTCGAGGTCGTTCGCTTGACGAACAGGATGGTAATAAACCCCAGGAAGAGCGCGACGAAGATGAGTTCTAGCATGCCGGCTTCCAGAATATGGGTGGGAACGAAGGCGTTGCGCCGTGGCCGATCATGGAGGATTCATGGTTCCATGCACAGGGGAAATTGACGCTCAGGTATGAGATCGGATGGATGAGCAAAGCGCTTATCGGATCATCTCGTCGTAGACGTCGTCTTTTTTCCCCTTCTTGATGAGCCTGTCGTGCCTGAGACCTTGAGAAATAGCCAGCCAGACGAAAAACGCCACCAGGGGAATCATGAACGCGATGGGGATGTTGTCGGGCTTCGTCAGAATGAGCAGGAAATTTTCCATCTCGAATCCTTTTCTCTCGAATTGGCGGTAAAACGAAACACAGCTATTCTGACGCAAATCCGGGCCGAGGGCAAGAGAATCAGGGGTTTTGCTCCCGCATATCGGCTGTTTCACCGGCGAAACGCCTTGACAACCGGCGCGCGGAATGGATATACCTTTGATATCGAGAGTATGTCGCCGGAGGTGCTGAGGAGATCCGGCGCGTCGCCCTTTGTGAATCGAATTATCCGAGAGGCGCAGATATGCCGCATTTCATCTTCGACGCTTGCATCGGGTGTTCCGTGTGCGAGCCCGTCTGCCCCACGAAAGCCATCACGGGCGAGCCGCGCGAAATCTACAAAATCGATCCCACGCTCTGCATCGACTGCGGCGTGTGCGGCAAGTATTGCCCGGCCTACTCCATTCAGGACGATACGGGCGACATCATCAAGAACATCAAGCACAAGGAAATGCCCAAGGCGTTCGTGCTGGAGGAGAACTGCACGGGCTGCATCTGGTGCGTGGACGTTTGCCCGTTCGACTGCATCCGCATGGCGCCCTCCTCGGTGGAGCGCGACCACAGCGCGGTGGCCGTGGTGGATCAGTCCACGTGCGTCGGCTGCCGTCTGTGCGAGGAGATTTGCAACAAGGGGGCGATCATCGTGCCCAAGCACGATGACGAGTCTGAATACATGACGCCGTTCATGCACGAGTTCGTCACCTCGCCGCTTCGCGCCTATTAAGACGAGACATATCATATGAGGACTCCCCCGGACACGGGGGAGTTTTTTTGTGCCATCTCCTTGACGCTGTATGGAGGCTCAGGTAGCGTTTTCATTCATCGAGGCTCTATATTTGATCGAAAGAGCCTGATTTTGCTCTTTTTTGTCAGCAGTCCGAGCAGGTCGAAAGAGGGGGAAATTCGTTGCCTCCAGTTTTGACGTCGCGCCCGCCGGCCCGGATCATGGACATCGTCGATCTGGTCGAGGAATACTCGCCGGACTGCTCTGATCTGCTCACCAAGGCCTACATCTTCACCGCGAAGGTCCATAAGGGCCAATCCCGCATTTCCGGCGAGCCCTACATCTCCCATCCATTGGAAGTGGCCCGGCTTCTCGCGGAGTTGCGCCAGGACCCCGAAACCGTATGCGCGGGGCTTCTCCACGACACCGTGGAGGACACCGCCACGACGCTCAAAGAGATTGGCGAGCATTTCGGGAAAGACGTCTCCGAGCTCGTGGACGGCGTCACGAAGCTCGCGAAGATCGATGTTTCGAACACCCAGGTTCGCCAGGCGGAAAGCTACCGCAAGATGCTGATCGCCATGGCGAGAGACATTCGCGTCATCATCATCAAGCTCGCGGACAGGCTCCACAACGCGCTGACGCTCCAGCATCTTCCCCAGAAAAGCAGGGTTCGCATTGCGAGGGAGACGGCTGAAATATATGCCCCGCTCGCCAATCGCATCGGCATCGGGTGGCTCAAGGGGGCGCTCGAGGACGTGGCGTTCAAGCACCTGCATCCCAGGGAATTCCTGGAAATCGACGAGAAGCTCCGCGACGGTCTCAAAGACCGCGAGGCGTATATGGATCTCGTGATGGAGCGATTGAAGGAGATTCTCGAGATGGAGGGCATCGACGGCGCCGCGTCCGCCAGGTTCAAGCTCCATTCGAGCATTTACGAGAAGATGCAGACGCAAAACCTGGATTTCCATCAGGTGTATGACATTTGCGGCGTGAGAATCATCGTGGATTCCGTGCAGGATTGTTATGCCGTATTGGGGGTCCTGCACTCCACGTGGACTCCCATTCCCGGACGCTTCAAGGATTACATCGCTTTGCCTAAGGCGAATCTGTATCAGTCTCTCCACACGACCATCGTGGGGCCGCAGGGCCAGAGGGTGGAATTCCAGATCCGCACCAGGGAGATGCACCGCGTGGCGGAGGAGGGCATCGCCGCGCACTGGAAGTACAAGGAGGGCGACGAGGCCGACGACGGTATGGCCGACAAGTTCGAGTGGATCAGGAGAATCGTGGAGAGCCTGAACGAGGAATCCGACCCCAGGAACCTGGTTGATTCCGTCAAGGTCAATCTGTTTCAGGACGAGGTGTTCGTCTTTACGCCCAGGGGCGAGGTGAAGAGCCTTCCGCGCGGGGCGACGCCGGTGGATTTCGCTTTTTCCATCCACACGGAGGTGGGCAGCCACAGCGTGGGTGCGAAGGTCAACGGAAAAATTACGCCGCTGAGCACGATGCTCGAGAATGGCGACATCGTCGAGATCATCACGAACCCGCACCGCAAGCCAAGTGCGGACTGGCTGAAGTTCGTCGTCACCGCCCGGGCGAAACAAAAAATCAGAAACTGGATCAGGCAGGAGCAAAAGGAGCGCTCCCTCACGCTCGGCCACGAGTTGCTCGAAAATGAACTGGAACGGTGTGTGGCGAAAGAAGAGGTCGCCTCATACATGAAGCCGAAGGAATTGAAGGGGGTCGCGCGGTCCTTCGAGGCTCAAAGCGATAAAGATTTGTTGATTTCAATAGGTTTCGGGCGCGTATCCGCGCGGCAGGTGGTGCACAAATTGCTGCCCGAACAACTCGTGCGGGAGAGGGAAAAACGGGAGAAATCCCGTCTCAGGCGTCTCGTGAATCGCGTGAGCCGCCACAAGAACAGGGCGGGCATCCTCGTCAAGGGTCAGGACGACGTCCTGATCCGCTACGGAAAATGCTGCCAGCCGATTCCGGGCGACGGGATCGTGGGTTTCATCACGCGCGGACGCGGCGTGACGGTGCACAACGAGAGTTGTCCCAACATCAAGTCGTTGATGGACGACGAGGAACGCCTGGTGGAGGTTGCCTGGGGCGATGTCGACAAAGACCAGATGCACATGGTGACGCTCGTGGTCGAAGCGCGCGACAGGCCGGGTGTTCTCGCGAGCCTGAGCGCCGCCATCGCGAGTTGTGAGGCGAACATCTCCCGCGTGGCGGCCGAGGCCGCTCAGGACAAGGCGGAGATTCGCCTGGACGTGCAGGTGCACGACCTGGCCCAGCTCAACGACGTCGTCAAGAGGGTTCGCGACGAGAAATTCATCCTCTCCGTCAACCGCATTGCGCCCGAGGTGGCCCCGCTCAAGGGGAAGGTTCCGCAAATCCCCACGGAGTAGGACGCTTTTCGCCGTTTCGGCGGGGTGGCGCGCATCCTGGATGTTTCATTGATGAGCCGAATGACGCCGGAAACCTCGCCCGCCTCGTGAATCGATGACGCGAAAATGACCGACTTGCTGCGCCACTCCTGGGAGATAGCGCCCGCCGAAGCAGTTCAGATCCAAAAGACGCTCCAAAAACGCGTTGCCCTGCATTCGCTGTCGTCCCCGCCGGGAACGATTGCGGGCGCGGACATCTCATGCGAGTGGCGCGGGCGGTTCGGCGTCGGGGGCATGGTCGTTTTCTCCTGGCCGGATTTGCAACCCATCGACGAGTCGTTCCACAGCGGAGAATTACGGTTTCCCTACGTGCCGGGACTGCTCTCCTTCAGAGAGGGTTTCTTGCTCGAGAAGGCTTTTTGGGGGTTGAGGGAAAAACCGGACCTCATCATCTTCGACGGGCAGGGCGCCGCCCATCCCAGGGGATTCGGTATCGCCTCGCACCTGGGCCTTCGCCTGGGCGTGCCTTCCATCGGGTGCGCCAAGAGCCGCTTGTTCGGCGACGCCGACGAGCCGCCGGGAGATGAGAAAGGGGACTGGCGGTACCTGCACTCACCCGATGGGCGGGAGATAGGCGCCGTTCTCAGAACGAGAAAGGGCGTGAAGCCCGTGTACGTCTCACCCGGGCACCTCATCGACATCGAAGATTCTGTCCATTGGGTGCTTGCGGCCACTTCCCGGTTCCGCCTGCCCGAGGTGATACGCGCGGCCCACAGGCGCGTGAACGAGGAGCGGGTGAGGCGAAAGGCGCGATGAAGTCGAAGCGCCGCGCAGGGTGGGCATTCGGGACGGTGGGGGTGCGAATGGCGGCTCGCGCGTATCGGGTGTTGTAAAACCCTTCTCGGTCGGATTTGACTATGCGTTTCGCGTCCGCCTGGATCCGGGCCTCGTTACGGAGGCGACAGGGGCGGTTTGCTGCGGCGGCCAAAATCCGAAACCGGGCGGAGGCGCAGGCGTTATTACCCCCTCCGATGGGGTTTTGCAACAGACGTTAAGAGGGCCGTTGAAAAAGTCGGGATTTCGTAATTGGGATATGTAGCCAATCGACGAGAGAAAAATCACTCTCCCCTTTAGGGTCATTGCCAGGGAAGCAGGAAGTGGAATCACTCCCCCCTGGAGGGTCGGGCATCCCGAGGGGAATGCCCGACGGTGAGCTAAGGGCGTAAGCCCGCAAGCGATTCGGTGGGGGGTATAATTCGGAATGGCGATAAACGCGATTCACCCCCCCACCGATTCAGCCTTCGCACAAAACGCTCGGCTTCCTCGTCTGGCTTTCCCCTCGGGAAGCCAGACCCTCAAGGGGGGAGTGATTTCTCTCTCCTCGGGCTTTTTCAACAGTTCCTTGTCAGGGGGGTAAAAAAAGGCGACGCCCACCGCCGGTTGAGGGGCTTTTGCTTTTTCTTGCCCCCCTGACAAGGGGGGGTAGGGGGGGTTGGTTTTTTGACAAAGGCTTTTTCAACAAGCCCGATGAGGGGTTGATCACCAAAAAAGCGCCCCTTGCGAGGCGCTTCTTTTGTTTGGAAACTTCAGGTCTAGCTCGGCGATGCGTCGCTATCGGCCTGTTCGGCTTCGGCCTCTTTTTCGGGCTTCCCGGTTTGAGGCGCGTCGTTCTTCGCGCTGGACTCGGCGGGTTTGAGGAAATTCGTCTCGATCATCAGGTAGTCGCGCATCGCGCGGATTTGCCGGTACGCGTCACCGCCCAGGAGTTCCTCGTCGATGGGCTCGCCGTGGCTCTCTATCGTCGCCTTGCCGATGGTTTTTCCGAGATCGGCAGGCGAGGAGATGGTCATCTTCTTCTCGTCTATTTCCGCCACCTTCACGAGATGGGTGGCGCCGCCGACGCGAAGGGTGGCGAATTGCTCTTCGGGCAACTCGACTTCTTCCGTGGCTTCGAGTTCGTAGATGAACAGGTCGTCTTCCTTCTCGCCCCGGACGCCTTTGACGATTTGGGCCTGAGAACCCGCCCCCTCGAAGAAGTTGGGCATCTTGGTTCCCGGCTGGATTCTGCCCGGGTAGATGAGCCAGTCGACGACCCAGTCGGGACGCAGGCGTTCCTTGGCGAACAGCAGGTTCGGCGCCGTAGGGGGTTCCTGGCCCGGCGGGGGCGGCCATTCGCCGTGACAGGCGAGGCATTCGGCCATGCCAAAGAGCTTTTTGCCGGCCTGGAGGTTTTCCGCACTCACGCTCTTGGCGTCGAAATGGATGTAGGGGTTGAGCTTCGAGTCCAGCGCGGCGAAGTAATCCACGAGCGCCGCGGCGTCTTTCTCGGGCATCTCGAAGCTGGGCATCCGCACCTTGAGCCAGGGTCTCAGCGTAACGACGTTGCGCAGGAAGCCGAAGAACCACTCGGGCTGCACCTTTCGGCCCTCGCCGTTCAGCAGGGGCGGACCGTTCGTCTTGTCTTCATAGCGCCTGAGCAGGTCGCCCCCCCAGTTCTCGATGACGTGGCAGCCGTTGCAGTTGTATTTCTCGATCATCCGGCGGCCGTTTTCGATCCGCCTGGCGCGCGTGTCGAGCACCTGGTGGACGCTGTGCGGCGCGCCGTGCGGCGTCATGGAGCGCAGCAGGGTGCGTATGGCGGAGACCTCCGCATCCGAGAATTCGAAGTTCGGCATGAGCAGCGTCTCGCGCTCGGTCTGGTAGAGTTGCGGATTTTTCAGCTTGCCGAAGGTCCACGACTCCCAGGTGTGGGGCATGTCGACCACGTTGCCGAATGAGAGCTCGAACGGCTTTTTGGCCGCGAAGCGGGTCAGGTCCGGCCCGATTTTGGAGAGCTTCTCGGTGCCGGGGATGACGTGGCAGCCGAAACACCCGCGCGTCGCCACGAGTTTCTTGCCGCGCTCGAACGAGGCCTCATCGCCCAGTTTTCTGGGTTTCGGCCGTTTCGCGGGGGGCGTGAGGCTGACGAGGTAAGTGGTGACCGCGCTCGCTTCCTCATCCGTGAGACGGAGGCTCGGCATCTTGGTGTCGTGCCAGTACGACCTGGGGTTCTTGAGCCAGCGGAACAGCCAGTCGGGCTGGACCTTGGCGCCGATGTTCTGGAGCGCCGGTGCGAAATCGCGGTTCCTGTACACGATGGGCCTGCCGTTCACGCCCTCGAGCGGGGGACCGGGTTCCAGGTCTTTATCGTTTCGGATGTGACAACCCAGGCACCCGACTTCTTCAAAGATGGATTTTCCTTTTTTGATTAGCGCTGCGTCATCGAGACTCGGGAACTTGGCGGATTCCACCTTGCGCGGGCCCTGCCGCCAGACGTACGTGGCGATGTCCAGCGCTTCCTGATCGGTGAAGCTGAAATACGGCATGCGGGTGCGCGGGTTGTAGTCTTTCGGCTTCTTGACCCAGGAGACGAGCCAGGCGGGCGCCACTTTCTCCTGGATTCTCGAGAGGTCCGGCCCCACCTTGCGCAGGCCTTCCGTGCCCGGGAGGGTGTGGCAGCCGTTGCAGCCCAGCTCCCTGGTGAGGGAGATTCCGCGCGAGATCTTGGGCGCTTCCGGGATGTTGAAAATCTCGGTGTGGCAGCTTCTGCACTTGGTTTGTGTTTCGCTGCCGTGGAGAAGGGGGTCTTCCCAGAACTGTACATGGCCGTGGGCCGTATTGAGGCTGGTGACGGCCGAGCCCTGTCCTCCGTGGCAAAGCGTGCAGCCGACCTTGTTGAATTCGTGCGTCGTGAGATAAAGGCGTCTGTTGGGATGCGTGCGGAACGGCTGGGGCGCATTCTCGAAGCCCGCCCGGTTGATGCCCAAGTGACAGGTCTGGCACCGTTCCACCTTCATCACCGGTTCGTTGAAGTTGTTCCGTTCGTATTCGCGCAGGACGAGCTGGTTGATCTCATAGGGGCGGGCGGCGATGCCTTGCAGCCGCCGCTCCTGGAAGGAAATGTCGCCCGCCACTTTCCGTCGCGTCGCCTGGAGCGTTTTCAGCTCTTTTTCCTTGGCCGCAATCTTCGCTTTTATCGCGTCTCTCGCGGCTTCAGCCTTCGCCGCGACGGGCGTTATCTCATCGAGCAGGGCCTTGGCTTCGTCGACTTCGGTTTGCTCGGTTTTTTTGTCGTGCCCCTGCCGGATGGCTTCCTGGAGATAGAAGTAGGACTGATCGAAGAGCGCTTTTCTGAAGCCAAGCTCCTGCACCTTCTCGAAAGCGTCGAGTTCGCCCTTCGTGAGTTCTTCCTTGAGGCTTTTCAACTCTTCGTCGCCCGCGAGTTTTTGTTGCAGCGCGGCGATCTTCTTGTCGAGTTCGGAAACCTTCGAGCCGGTGGTTTTCTTGAGGCTGGCGAGCTCTTTCTCTACCTGCGCTCTTTCATAAGCGTTGAACTGTTTCTGGTATTGCTTCCAGGGTCTGCGCGTGAACGCTTCGTCCCAGACGGTCCAGAACGTCACCGCGACCATGATGAGCCCTAGGATGAAAAACGATATAGGACTGGTTTTTTCTTCCGGAGGTTTGAAGTCTCGACCTTGCATCTTGAAAAAACGCTCCCCCACCGGCGTTCTGAGCGGAAAATCCGGGTTCTTTGGCTAAAATCCGGCTGATTATAGGTATGGGCAGGACGGGCGTCAACCGCAGAGCGGGTAGTTTTAACGTAGCGCAATTCAGCCTGCTTGCGGCGGGAATATGCAGAAAACACAAGGTGGTTCACGAAGATGAAGGCGGGCGCCCATGCCCCGCTTCCACCTCCTGCCCAGGCTATTCGTTCTGGCTTCTGATGATGCCGGCCAGTTGGCCGATGATGGCGATGGAAATGGTGGGGTGCTCGTGAATCAGTTCGAGAAGGGGTTCTTTCTCGATGCCGAGCAAAGAGGTGTCCTTGCTCGCTCGCGCGCCTGCGCTCCTGCCCTCGTCGCCAAAGAGCGCGATTTCGCCGAACGAGGTCGGCGGGCCGAGCGTGGCGAGAATCCTGGGCTCTGCGTCCTCCTGATTGAGGATGATTTCGATTTCCCCGTCCACGATGACGTAGAGATAGTCGCAAGAGTCTCCTTGCTCGAAAAGAACCTTGCCCGACTCTATCTGGATTTCCCTGGAGATGTTGCTCAGTATTTTCAGTTCATCCGCGCTCATCGTCTCGAACATGTTGACGCCTTTCAGAAACAGGGCTTTTTCGATGGTCGAGAGCATGATTTTCTCCTGCCTGGATAAGTTTTCCCCACCGTCCTCGTAACGGAGCAACTCGCGGCGCACCTGAATGCGCACCATTTGGTTCTCGTCATTCTCCATGGTTCTCAAGAACGCCTCAACATCGTCTTCATCTTTCCCGATAATTTTCAATGCGGCAACCGCCGCCTCGCGGACGTACGGGTCGTCCTCGGTTGCCCGCGCCCTGAACTGCTCGCGCCATTCGGCGGCAGCTCCACCCGCTTCGCTTTCGAGGTGCTTGCCCGCCGCGTCGAGAGCGATGGCCCGGAGCCACGCGTTTTCGGAATTCATGTATGTCGAGAGCACCTCGCCAATCGATTCATCGGGGATCTCCCAAAGTTTCCTGCCCTCGGAAACCTTGTCGGCCGTCGACCTGCCCAGCAACAGAGGCTCCAGGGCGAGAATGAGGACTCTCGTATTGCCGGACGAGGAGAAGTTCGAGAGCGTCTCGATGGCGATTGCCCTCGACGACGATCCGCCACGGGCGAGGGATTCCGACACGGTGTCCACTGTTTTCTCGTCTCCTATCACCCCCAATAATTCCAGCAGAACCAGTTGCCTTTCCGCGACGACGTCTTCGAGCGCTTTTCTCAACATCGTGAAGGCGGATGCGTTTTCCCGGCTTTCGATGACGTGGAGGTGATTGATGACGCCGTAGACTTCCTTCAGGTGCTCCACGGCGAACCCGGAGAGGGAGTCCACGATTTCCTGCGCGCTCATTTCGCGGGAGCCGTTTTTAGCGCTTCTGAACAAAAGCGGGGCGGCGAATGAAATCAGACCCGAGCCCTCGAGAGAGAGGGTTCCTTTTCGCTTCATGTTCTTGAGCGAATCGACGGCCTGCCTCCTCACCAGCGAATCGACGTCCGAAAGAGCGGTCAGGACGCGCTCGAAATTCTCCCTCGAGCCCTTGTTGCCCAGTTGCCTGACGCCTCTGCGCCTGATGGCCGCACTCTCATCCGAAGTGGTCACCCGGATGACTTCCTCCATCTTCTCCTCGTCGACCCCCTGATTCAGGGCCAATACTTCTATCGCCTCCAAAGCGGCTTCGCGGACTTTTTCCTCCTCCTGGTAGAGATAGGGGATCAAGCGTCTGATGAAGCGCGGGTTCTGAAGTTCCCCCATGCACCGCAGGGCGCAGACCCTCGCCGCCGCGTCTTCTTCGTTGAGCATCCGGTGCAGTGTTTGGAGTCCGTTGGCGAGCCAGAACAGATCGTCGGAGCGCACCAGCAGTTCGACGGCGCGCGCCCTGACCTCGGGCGAGCGGCTCTCCAGGTTTTCATGGACCAGATCCGCCGTCTCATCGGTGAGCCCGACCGTTTCCGCCGCGTCCATGGCGGCGCACTGCAGGACGGGTTCTCCGCAGGTGAGGTATTCCTCGAGCAAGGGCCGCATTTTCTCGCCTTCTTCGGCTCCTGGAGCCCTGGCGAGAATTTTGAGCAACTCGGCTGCGGCATATCCCTTTCGCCGCGGGATTTCCCCGAGAATAATAGAGAAGGTCTCGCTTCTGCCGCTTTCCGCCATCATCCGGGCTGTGAAGACGCAAAGGTCATCATCCCCCTCGCGGATGTTTTTTCTGAGTATCGCCATGTTCTCGTCGTCAACCGGGCCGAACCCCTCCTGGGCGTAGCGGAATAACCCTAAGTTCCTCTCCTCGAGCATCCGGCGCAGGGCCGCGCCGTATTCATGGCGCACGAAGAAGCCGACGGCCAGATAGGCGAAGGCGATGAACAAGGAGATGAGCGCCAGTTGGCCTGCGCTGAGCGGGAAGAGGGCGAGACCGGTGGGCTTGATGATGAGCAGGGCGACGCCGCTGACGATGCTGGCCACGGCGACCACCTGGCCCGCGACGAACGCGCCGACCCTCGCGCGGATCGAGGGGGAGACGGCGTTGTAGAGCAGGGCGTTGATGGCGTTTCGAATCGATTCCTGGAGGTTCTTGTTGTTGAAGCGCAGGAAGACGGCGGAGTAGAAGCCGGGCGAGATCGCCATGCCGGCGAGGCCGATGATGGTCGTGAGCGGGTAGAGGAGGTTCGCCGTGCCCAGGCCGAGACGCTTGATGATGCGCGGGGTGATGAACGTCTGGACGAGCAGGGAGAAGGCGCTTCCGATGGCGGTGAAATACCCGAGGAACGAGGCGAGTTGCGCGCGGTCGGGAAAGACCTCGCGAAAGACGAGGCTGTATTGGAAATCCTGAAAACTCCTGAGGATCACCACGATGAAGCTGAACAGGGCGAACGCGCAGACGTACCTGTTCGTCTTCATCAATGCGATGTTGCCGCCTTTTGAGGCCGTCTTCTTCGCCTTGCGCTTTTTGGGACGCGCATCGTCGATGAGGTGATCTCTGAGCCGCCATTCGGCGTATTGCACCACCCCGATGCTGACGACGATGGCCCCAATCCACACGTAGAGCAGATTCGAGACGCTCCCGAGAACGGGGATGAGCAGCGGAATGGCGAGGCCGCCGACAATGCCGCCGTAGCGTCCGCCCGTGAGGATGATCGGAACCAGCCGCTTCGACTGCAGGACGTCGAGATACTGGCCGTAGAGGGCGCGGAAATTGTTCGGCAGCATGTTCGTGAACATCACGAACAGCGTGTGGAGGAGCGGGAATGCGATCGGCATCGCGTAGGCGCGGAAATCCGCGAAGATGAGCAGCTTGATGCCGAAAACGAGCACGATGAAAAATATCAGGACGGTCTTGAACATCGCCGGGATGGAGAGTTTTTCGGTCAGCGAGGAGTAGAACGTGCTGATGAAGATGATCATCAGGGCGTTGAATATGTACATGTAGGGGAGAAACCCCGGGCCGACTTCCGAGAGGAACAACGCTTCGGATACGGTGAGCCCGATGGAGAACTGAACCCCGATCAGGAAGTAGAAGAAAAAGAACACCGAGAAGACGAGCAACTCCTCTTCCTGGATGCTGAACACTTTTTTGAGGAGTTTCGCCATTTCGCTCACTTCTAGAGCGCTGGATGAGGATCTTTCGCGCGATTCCCGCCCCGTGAGATTCCTCGAATAGAAACGAACGCGGGCCGGTTGATTCTAACTTAGAGTTTTTGAGATTTCCATGAGTAGAGCGACAGGGCGTCCTCCGCCCACTGCGCGCTGTTTTCGGAGAATCTCACCCAGCGGCTGTTCGCGCACTGGGCGCGGACGGGATCGGCGTTGCCCTCGGCGATCAGTCCGTTGAGGGGCGAGAGGTCGAATTCGGCCCGAACCGGAATCCTGCCGCGCTCGGAGGGGTCGACGAGAGTCAAAAAGCGCGCGAACGCATCGAAGGCGCCGCGAAGCTTCTCGCACAATCTCTCCGCCCCTCCCGCATACGCGACCAGGGGCGGGACCAGAGGCGTATAGCGGTTCAGTTCCATGCCCCCCTCCGTGCGGTTCGTGATGCTGTCCACGCCGACGACGCCGATCGAATCATCCGAGAATTCCACCGGAAAGAGCCTGGCGTAGAGCGTTTCCACGACCATTCCCTCGCGGCTGAGCCTCAGGTGAACGCGAACGCTGAACAGGCCGAAATCTATCCAGTCGCATATCAGCGGCAGGTAGCGCGCGTCGAACACCTGCTCGTAGTTCTCGATGGCGCTCGACAGGAGGCGCAGCGATTCCTCGCGTGATCGGGCGGATTCGCGCAGTTCGGATTCGAGTCTGGGCGCGCAGTTTCTGAGCATCTGACCCAGGACGGCCGGGGGAGCGCCGTCTCCCACCATTCGGGTCTTGATATAGGCATTCGAGGTCGCCGGGCTGGCCTGGAAGCGATGAACGAGCCAATCCATCGCCCGAAGGTGGTCGTGGTTTTCCGCGTCGATAGATAAGGGCTGAGGAGTCGCATGGCGTGTTGCGACGCCAAGCCTGCTCAAATCCGGCAGCCCGAACCCGTTGGGGTAGACGTCCAGCCGAAAACATCCGCGTCCGCCGCCGCCTTCCTGCGGCTTGACGAAGAAAGTCGTGACGCCCCACTTCTTCGACAAGGCGGAAGCCTTGTCCAGTATGGCTGTGGCGGTATCCGCAGGTCGCCCTCCGTTTGATTCCACCACTTCATAGCCGGCCGTCAGGTGACGCCCGGGACCGTCCACATGCAGGTTTTTCGCGTCAGCGCCGTTTCCGTTCAGGAGTTCGTACGTGGTTTTCTTGTTGGACAGCGGCCCGCCGGGAGCGGTGAGAGGCCCGGGCACCACGACGATTCCCCGCGATTCGAGAACCTTTGCGAGGGTTGCGTCGTAGAGGCTTCTTTGGGCGGTCTGGCTGATGACGAGCAGTTCTCTCGGCGCCTTGGCGGCGCGCGCCAGAAGTTCTTCGCGCCGGTTCAGGACCCTGACGGGGATGGACAACCCCAGTTGATTCAGGTGCGCCCGCATCACCCGCGCCGTCTCCATGGTGAGGGGGAGCCGGCTCGGGGAGCCGTCCAGCAAAAGTATCTCTCCCGGAAGTCGAGTGGGTGATGCGTCTTTTACGATGCGGAAGTCCGCAAATCGAGGTTCGCGCGACGCCCATTGGTTGAGGCTCTCGATCAGGGTTTCATTCAGGTCGCCGGTGGGCGAGTCGAATTCCCGGCTCAACCGGTTCAGATCCCAGACGCCGCCGCTCGCATCCGGCGTGAGGTGATACAGAGAAGGTTCTCGCGCGATGAGGGGATGATTTGCTCTCTTGTATGAGGCCAAGGGTTTTCTCTTTTAGAAGACCGACTTGCGCTGGCGCATAAAGTGTTTTGCCACCCAGTCCGCGATGGCTCCGCCGACAGCCCTCTCGCCCGCGAGGGAGGAGGGATTCGGAGCTGTGCAACTCAGGGCGCGGATGCCGGTCATGCGGTACGCCTCCTCGCGCGCATGCGCTTCGTTCGCGAGCTTTCCGGAAATGAGCATGTTTTCCTCCTCCACTTCCAGGTGGCTCCGTATCCAGTGAACGATGAGCGTTGATTCCAGCGTATCACATGCGCAGATTATCAGACCTCTGCGCGCGAGCCAGTCTTTGACCCAGGGGTCGCTCGCCACGTGGAGGCTGGCGTCGGAAGACGGGGAATCCGCCAATTCCGCAATCACGATCTCCGCCTTCGCGCAGCCGTGGCGAAGCAGGTTCTGGGCGCATCGCCTGACCCTGCGCGGGGAGGCGCCGCATGTGGATGCGAGACCCGCATCGACGAAATCCCACCCGAGTCTCGCTGAATCGAAAAACCCGAGCGGTCTTCCGTAGTTTACCTGCATGAGATCCCGCATGCGTCCCGTTCCCGTGAGTTTCACGTACGAGACGTGGATGCCCGAGGAGTGAAGGGCGGAGGCGAGCGAAGACGCGCAGGTCGTTTTGCCCACGTCCATCTCGGAGCCGGTGACCAGGATAATGGGAGCGCAGGGAATTCCCTCTTCATCCACGGGGCACCGGGTATCGGGAATGACGGGGAGATGAGAAAGCGTGGCGGGTTCGCCTCGCAGCGCGACGCCCCCTTTCACCTCTATTTTCACGCACGGCGTATCGGGGTTCGTGCGGACCCCGCAGACGCCGCCGACGTTCAGCAGGTCGAGTATGACGCCAGGCTCTGCGGGCGAGTCCGGCGCACGGCCCGAAACGCTGCGATTCGCATAGCGCCCGCCAATTGTCACGACCAAGTTCATTTTTTCGCGCAATTTCATTTCGCTCGTCTTCCAGGCGTCTTGCGTTCCCTGGAGAGCTTCGAGCGTTTCCAGGCGATCAATGGGCGCGTTTTCGGGAACGTCAACGACCTCACCCAGGAAGATGCCGTTGGAAGGAACGGCCTGCGGGTCGGGCGTGAAATCCGCCTGAAAGGCATACGGACTCCCGGGAGAGAGGAACAGACCCCGGGCGGTGGATGCGAAAGAATCTATTTTCAATTTCCACGATGTCCTAAGCGGGAGAAAGCGCGAGGCGGCGCGTGAAACTGTCAATCATTTCCCGGGCGTGCGGAGATATCTGCTTTTCTCCCCCTTCATAGATGGATGAAACGCCCTCGAGCTTACAGAACGCTCCCCTCGGCTCTACTATGGTGCCTTTCGCCGGGGGAGAGCAAGTCACCAGCACTTCATCCTGGTCTTGAACGTCGCTCAGGCGATACCCCCGCCGGATGAATTCGGGCTTTCCATTCTGGATAGTGTAGATGCCGGGTTCCAGCGAGGAGCCGATTCGGACTCTCGAAGGACTCGTGTTTCGAATCAGGAGCTGGAAACCGGATAAATCCGGCCGGCTGAGTTCGGCGAGCAAGTCCTGACGCGCGTCGAGAGCGGCGCCCGGCTTCAGGAATTCGGCCAGATGCCAGTAGGTGGTGGTGGGTGCGTCGCCGTGTATTTCCTCGAGTTCGGTCATCAGTTGTGTTGTCCCCAGTACGCGCGGATTGAGTTCGAGGGCGTAGGGTTCGTCCCGATGGACGATGAAATCGACGCCGTATATTCCCCGGTAGCCCGCCTCTGCTATCCACTCTCCGATTTTCAGGGTGAATTCTTCGATTTTTCGCCGGCTCTCCCCGGAAACCAGCCGATACGCCGCATAATCGCTTCCGGCATAGTCGAAGCGGTGCATGGAGCAGCCGGGAATTCCCGTGAACATCACCGAGGGGTGGGACATCCAGGGTTTGCCGTCATAAATCAACCCTGCCGTTCCCACGGCGGGGCCGCTTAGAAACGCGCTCACGATCACCGGCGCATCGGGGCCCAGTTTCTCGATGAGTTCATCCCGTTTCGTTGCGAGCGCCTCGGGTGAGTCGATGAAGTGCGTCTGGTTGCCGGAGGAACCGATTCGCTCCGAAATGATCATAACGGGGCCGAATTCTTCGAGTTGATTGAGTCCGAGTTCACCCAGCGCCACCACGTCGCCCGGGGGAACGGCGAACCCTGCTTCGATCGCCTGGCGGCGGAAGGATATCTTGTCGTCGAGTCTCGTCTTGATTTCCACCGGGTTCGCCAGAATGTGGAGCCTGCCGTCGGCTTCTTCGGCGAGCTTTCCGAGGAATTCCGTGGAGCGGTAGGGGATGACGTACCGGGGAGCGTCCCCTTGCGAGAGAAACTCCCGGATTTGAGAGCCCAGGGCGCCTTCATAAGCCTCTACGAGCGATGAATGCGTCCACACGATTCGTCTGTTCCGCCCGCGCTCCACGGCGAAATAGCGCAGGCGCCTGTCCCACTCCGGACCGTCGAGCCCGTAGTCACAGGCGATGAGGAAATCGAGGGGGACGATGTTTTCCACGGTAATGGAATCGACCGCGCGCAGGCCCTGAAAGCCGAACGTCGAGCCTGCCGGAACGGCGGAAGTCAACACTTCGTTGAAATCATCTTTCGTGTGGCGAGGCAAGGAAAACTTTCCTTCTTCGAGAATCAGCGTGAATCCCCTGGCGGCTCCAAAATCGAAACAGGCGATTCTAATTCGATAGCCTTGCGGATATCAACATGAATCGACATTCCGGGGTGCGGCGATTTCACCCCCGGGGCTTCTGCAACGCGCGTTCCGCTATGCTAGGATGCGGAGCGTCTCAACTCACGAAATATGTCACCAAGGCGCGAGAATAGATGAATGTCCGAAGATAGAACAATGTCCGAATCCGCTATTGATGCGGATGGATACCCGATGATTCCGGAATCGGAGCTCCGGTGGGCGAAATTCCGCCGCAGCTTGATGCGCGCCAAACCGGCGATGCTCGGGGGCGTTTTTCTCATCCTGCTGGTGGTCGTTTCTTTTTCCGCCCCTCTCATTGTGCCGCAAGACCCGAGCCTGGTGGACGTCAACCTGCGCCTGAAGCCGCCTGTCTGGGTGGAGGGCGGAAGCGCGCGCTATTTTCTGGGAACAGACGCGCTGGGCCGGGACGTTTTGAGCCGGCTCATGTACGGGGGCCGCGTCTCCATTCTCGTGGGTTTGAGTTCGGTGGTGATTTCAGGAGTGATCGGCATCGTTCTGGGGCTTGTTTCCGGCTTTTTCGGCGGAAAAATCGACGATCTCATCAGCGGGTTTTCCGAGATTCAACTGGCGTTTCCCTTTATGCTTCTGGCCCTCACGATCATGGCGGTCGTCGGGCCGGGCCTGTTCAACATCATCGTGGTGCTGGGGATCAGCCGGTGGGTGGCGTACGGCCGCGTGGTGAGAGGACAGGTCATCTCGATAAGGGAGCGCGAATTCGTGGAGGCCACCCATGCCCTGGGCTACCCTTTGTACCGCATACTGTTCATGCAGATACTGCCCAACACCCTCTCGCCTCTGATCGTCATCGCCACCTTTGCCGTAGCGGGAAACATCATTTCCGAATCCTCGCTCAGCTTTCTGGGGTTCGGCGTTCCGCCTTCGGTCGTCACCTGGGGGGGCATGCTCGCCGAAGGGCGTGAATATCTGAGAGGCGCGTGGTGGATGGCGACTTTCCCGGGTCTCGCCATCATGGCGACGGTTCTGAGCATCAACCTCATCGGCGACTGGCTGAGGGACTACATGGACCCCCGCCTCGGCGATGACATGTAGGTTTCGGAAGGGAACTCGCGCATGAAAAGAGCCTTGTTGTGCGGATTTTGCCTGCTGCTCGTGGCGCTCGCCGCCTGCGGCCGCGAAGCGAAACAGGGTCCCTTCACGGTTCTCCTCTCGGTGGAAGCCAATACGCTCGACCCCCATTTCGCCACGGCCACCATCGAGTGGAGCATATTGATGAACATGTTCGACCCGCTCATCGAGCGGCGCGGCGATATGACGCTGGGGCCCGCCCTGGCCGAACGCTGGGAGGTGGACGAAACGAAAAAGGTCTGGACGTTTCATCTGCGCAAGGGTGTGAAGTTTCATAACGGCGAGCCGTTCGATGCGGAATCCGTGCGCTACACCTTCGAGCGGATGCGGGACAGGAAACTCAAGCCCCGCACCACGGTTTACCGGAGGATTTTTCTGGACAGGGTGGAAAAAGTGGACTCCCACACCGTGAAGATTCATACGAAGCGCCCGGTCGCCACCCTGCCTGTGTGGATGGTGAACGCGTTCATGCTACCGCCCGGGTATTATTCATCGACCCCGCCCAAGGAACTGTTGAAAAAACCCGTGGGCTCGGGGCCCTACAAGCTGGTGAAATGGGTCAAGGACGATCACGTCGAGATGGAGGCCAACGAGAACTGGTGGCGGGGTGAGCCCGCCATAAAAAAAGTGGTTTGGCGTCCAGTGGCCGAGGCTTCGGCCCGCATCGGGGAGCTTGAGACGGGCGGGGCCGACGTCATCATGAACATCTCGCCCGATCAATCGAAAACCATTCTGGCGAGAGAAGAGGGTCTCCAGCTCAAAGGCGCCCGGGGGGGACGCAGGATTTATCTGGGGATTCGCACGGATCACGGGGTGCTCGGCGACCCTCGCGTTCGCCGGGCGCTGAACCACGCGATTGATTTCGAGGCCATCGTCAGGAACGTTTTTCTGGGTCATGGCTCCCGGATGAAGAGTATCGTGAACCCCCCGAACGCCGACCCGGATATCAAGGCGTACGCCTACGATCCTCAAAAGGCGAAAGCCCTCCTCGCCGAGGCCGGTCTGAAGGATACGAATGGGGACGGTGTATTGGAAGCGAATGGAAAGCCGTTTGAGGTGAAACTTGAAGTGCCCGCTTCCAGGTATTTGAAAGGAAAGGAGATGTCGGAATTTTTGGCGGCTTATTTCCGCGACGTGGGCGTCCGCGTGGAGGTGATCCCCCTGGAGTGGTCCGTTTTTCTCGCCAGAAGAAGAAAAAAGACGCTGGCGCCCTTGTATTTTCACGGGTTCAGCTCCGCCTTCAACGAAGAACTCGACCTGGGCGTGTTGAGGCCCAACCTTTTTGCGAACCTCACCGCCTGGAGAAACCGGGAGTTTATTCAAAATTACAAGTTGCTGGGCCAGACGTTCGACTCCGCCGAGCGCAAGCGGATCAGCTACCGGATGCAGCGCATCGTTCATGAAGAAAGCCCGTGGGTATTCCTCTGGAACCAGTATGATTTTTTCGGCTTGAGCGCCAGAACGCAATGGACGCCGAGGCCGGACGAGAGGATCTACCTGCCCACGATCCGCTTGAAAGAGGCGAAAGAATAGACGATGGGCGCCTATCTCTTCAGACGATTTCTTCGGGCCGTCGTGGTCGTGGTCGGCGTGAGCTTCATCTCGTTCGCCGTCTTGTTCCTGTCGGGCGACCCGACGGACACCATGGTGGGCGAGGACTGGACGGTCGAGGAGGTTCAGAAACTCAAAGAAGACCTGGGTCTGGACAAGCCCTGGTTCGTTCAATACACGCTCTACGTGGGCAGGGCGGTTCAGGGTGATTTCGGAGAAAGCCTGCGCTACCGCCAGCCCGCGTTCGAACTCATCATGGAGCGTCTGCCGGCGACGCTGGAACTCGCCCTGGTGGCGCTGGTCCTCTCGATCATCCTGGCGTTTCCGGTAGGGATCATCAGCGCGACGCAGCGCGGCTCTCCGTATGATCACGGGGGGATGTTGTTCGCGCTCCTGGGGCAATCCATGCCCGTTTTCTGGCTCGGTTTGATGCTGATCCTCGTCTTCGGGGTGGGTCTGAGGTGGCTGCCCGTCAGCGGAAGAGGCGGCTGGGAGCATCTGGTGCTGCCCGCCATCGCGCTTTCCACCTACTCGATTGCGAGAAATGCGCGGGTGGTTCGAAGCTCCATGCTGGAGGTGCTGCGCCATGAGTACGTGAAGACCGCTCGCGCGAAGGGACTCTCCGAGTGGGTCGTCGTCAACCTGCACGTGCTCAGAAACTCCCTGATTCCGGTGATCACCATCATCGGCCTGGAATTCGGGCATTTACTCGGCGGCGCCGTGATCGTCGAGACGATTTTCTCCTGGCCGGGCGTGGGCAGGCTCCTGATTCAGGCCGTCTACGCCAAGGATTTCCCGCTGGTGCAGGCTTCGGTGACCATCACTGCCCTGATTTTCGTGTCTTTGAACCTCATCGTTGACATGATGTATTCCGTCCTTGACCCGAGAGTGAGACTCCATTGAGCCGGACCGCGTATTTCTGGACGCCCGAATCGCTCATGCACGACAACGGCCGGCACGTGGAGAACGTCGAGCGCGCCAGACGCCTGACGCCCGAGAGAATTCTCCCGCAAGTCCCGTCGCTCAGGCACATGGAGATTCAGCCACACGACGCCAGGGAGTGGGTTCTGAGGGTGCATGAGGAACCGCACCACGATTTCGTGCGGGAGGCGTGCGCCGGCGGCAGGTGCGTTCTCGATGGCGGCGACACGCTGGCGGGCCCCGGTAGCTATGAGGCCGCTCTCGCCTCCGTGGATGCGGCCCTGAGCGCGGCGGATGCCGTCGTGGCCGGAGAAGCCGATAACGCCTTTTGCGCCGCCAGACCGCCGGGCCATCACGCCTTGCCCCATCAATCCATGGGTTTCTGCCTGTTCGCCACCGCCTCCATCCTGGTCCGGTATCTGCAGGAAAAACACGGGCTCCGGAGAATCGCCGTGGTGGATTGGGACGTGCATCACGGAAACGGCACCCAGCATATTTTCTGGAGCGATCCGGACGTGCTTTTCGTCTCCCTGCACCAGCATCCCCACTATCCGGGTACGGGGCTGGCGGGCGAGACCGGAGAAGGAGCGGGCGAGGGTGCGACGCTCAACATTCCCGTCGCGGCGGGAACGCCCGAGGAGGAATATCTGAATAAATTTCAGGAAAGCGTCATCCCCGCCATCGAGGCGCACGGGCCGGAGGCTATCGTCGTATCGGCTGGGTTCGACGCGCACCGGGACGACCCGCTCGGGGGGCTGATGATCACCGAAGCCGGGTTCGCCCGTCTGACCGGTTGGGTGAAGGCGCTTGCCGAAAACCTCTGCGAGGGGCGGCTTGTCTGCCTGCTCGAAGGCGGATACAACCTCGAGGCTCTCGAGCGCTCCGTCGTCGCGCATTTGCGGGAACTCACGGCGTAACGGATTTGCGCACCAAGTTTCCCGAACAGCCCCAAAATTTAGTTGACTGACTAACTAAAATAAATTATCCTTTTCCGGTAGACTGCTGTTCACCAGGCGGTTTCCAACGGATCGGAGTAATAGGGAATGGAATCAGCAACGGCGACGCCCAAAGGCCCCAAGGCGTCCGCGACGAAACAAAAAATCATAGATGCGGCCGCGCGGCTCGTCTATCAAAATGGTTTTCACGCCACCTCACTGGACATGGTCGCGCAGGCCGCCCGGGTGAACCGGGGGAGTTTGTATTATTTTTTCCGCTCCAAGAAGAACCTGGGGCTCGCCGTCATCGATCATTACGAATCGCTTCTTCATCAAAACTACCTCTCTCCATCGTTTGATATTCAGGCGAGGGGGCGTGAGAAAATCCGGCGTCTGGCGGAGTCCTACGCCCGCATGCCGATTCAGGATTCCCCGTGCTGCGGATGCCCCATCGGGAACCTCTCGCTCGAGCTCAGCGCCCTGGACGAGGAGATGCGCGTGAAGCTGAAAAAGGTGTGGGACGGCGTTTTCGAGAGAATTGCCCTCGTATTGGCGCAGTCCCAAAAAGAAGGAGACCTTCCGGGGCGTATCACCCCGCTTGTATTCGCGCGTTCTTATTTCTCCCAGATTCAGGGCGCGCATATCATCGCGAGGTGCTCCCGGGATGAGCCATCTTTGCGCGCAGACTGCGAGCGTGCTTTCATGAGCCTGCCCTGGACGCGGAGCGAGGAGTCGACATGAACGGGGGAGGTCGGGAATTCAGGCGCGGAGGTCCCACGTATGCCGGCGGATGGCGATGGCTCGTCTGGTGCGTATTTTTGCTGGGTGTCGCTCTCGCATGGCTGTTCGCGGGGGACTATTTCGACAACCTCCACGATCCGGACGCCGTGCCCCGCGTCGTCACCCCGCGAGGCGATCTCGCCGCCGAGGAAAAATCCAACATAGAGCTTTTCCGCCTCTCCTCCCCGTCGGTCGTATACATCACGAGATTGGCAATGAGGCGCGATGGGTTCAGCCTCAACTTGTTCGAGATTCCCCAGGGTACGGGTTCGGGCTTCGTCTGGAACGATCAGGGCCACGTCATCACGAACTTTCACGTCATCCAGGGGGCGGGCGCCCTGCGCGTCACCCTGGCGGATAATTCCGAGTGGGATGCGCGCGTGGTGGGCAGGGCGCCGGATCAGGATTTGGCGGTTCTGTTCATCAACGCGCCGAGGGATCGCTTGAAGCCTATCTCCGTCGGCCAGTCCGCCAATTTACAAGTGGGCCAGCGGGTGTTCGCCATCGGCAACCCCTTCGGGCTGGACCAGACGCTCACGACGGGGATCATCAGCGCCCTGGGGCGTGAGATCAACGCCGTGTCGGGCCGCAAGATCAGCGGCGTCATCCAGACCGACGCCGCGATCAATCCGGGCAATTCCGGGGGGCCTCTGCTGGACAGCGCCGGGCGCCTGATAGGCGTCAACACCGCCATTTTCAGCCCCTCGGGCTCCAACGCGGGCATCGGTTTCGCGGTTCCCGTGGATACGGTGAACCGGGTCGTGCCCCAGTTGCTCCGTCATGGCCGCGTCATCAGGCCCGGGCTCGGCATCCATGTGGCGGACAGGGGTACGGCGCAGCGCTTGGGCGTGCGGGGCGTACTGATCATCCGCGTGCAAAAAGGCAGCGCGGCGGAAGGCGCGGGGTTGCGCGGCACCGGGAGGAACCGGGAAGGCCGCCTCGTGCTCGGCGACGTGATTGTCGGCGTGGGGGAGCACTCCATCACTTCGCTCAATGACCTGCTGGACGCCCTCGATGCGCACAAGGTGGGCGACGTGGTGGAAGTGCGCCTGATGCGCGAGGGTAGCGAGATGAGCATAAGCATAAAGCTTCAGGCCCTGGGCTAGGAGTATGACGTGTCGATAAATTCCATTCCCGAAACGCTCGAATTTCCGGTCGAAGGCATGTCTTGCGCCGCCTGCTCGGCGAGGCTGCAAAAACGGCTCGGCACGCTCGACGGCGTGCTGCGCGCGAACGTGAATCTGGCCCTGGCGCGCGCGCAGGTCGAATTCGTTCCCGCCCAGGTCACGCCCGCCGACATCACCAGAAGAGTGGAGAAAACCGGATTCCGCGTTCCGCATACTCTCGTCGAGTTCGAGATAGAGGGGGTGAAGAGCGCGGCGGATGCGGCTGGCCTGGAAGAGCAGTTAAGCGCGCTCGATGGCGTCGTGTCCGCCGGCGTGGACCTCTCGAAGGCCCGGGGCCGTGTCGAGTTCCAGCCGGCGGTCGCTCGCGCGGATGAGATTTTCGATTATGTGGCCGAGGCGGGGTATTCGACCCGCCCCGTGATGGATGAAGAACAGGATACGGAGAAACTGAAACGGGAGCGCGAATTCAGGAAAAGCTTGCGCCTACTCGCCCTCTCCGCTGTTTTGTCCGCGCCGCTGCTCTTCCAGATGGCCGGGATGATCCCGGGCGCGGGGGGATGGGAGTTGCCCAGGTGGTGGCAGTTCGCGCTCGCCACGCCCGTGCAGTTCATCGTGGGCCGGCGATTCTACCGGGGAGCGTACCATTCGCTCATGGGCGGCGGCGCGAACATGGACGTTCTCGTCGCCCTGGGCACGAGCGCGGCCTGGCTGCACAGCAGCGTGGTGACGCTGTGGGGCTTGGGCGGGCATCACGTGTATTTCGAGGCGTCCGCTGTCCTGATCACGCTCATCCTGCTCGGGAAAGTGCTCGAAGAACGCGCCGTGGGGAGAACTTCCGAGGCCATCAAGAAGCTGATGGGCCTTCAGGCGAAGACGGCGCGGGTGCTCCGCGACGGGGAGGAGTGCGAGGTTCCCGTGGGCGAGGTCCGCGTAGACGACGTCGTCATGGTGCGGCCGGGCGAAAAATACCCCGTGGACGGGATTATCCTGGCGGGCGCCACTTCCGTGGATGAATCCATGCTGACGGGCGAGAGCGTTCCCGTCGCCAAAGGGGAGGGGGACGCCGTCACCGGGGCCACGCTCAACATCGACGGGGCGGTGACGTTCCGGGCCTTGAGGGTGGGCAAGGAAACGGTGCTGGCGCAGATCATCCGCATGGTGGAGCAGGCGCAGGGCTCCAAGGCGCCGATTCAGCGCACCGCGGACAGGGTTTCGGGCATTTTCGTGCCCATCGTGCTGGGGATCGCCCTCGTCACATATATTCTTTGGGACTTTGCGGGGCCGTTCACGCCCGCGCTCATCAACGCCGTCGCCGTTTTGGTCATCGCCTGTCCGTGCGCCCTGGGCCTGGCGACGCCTACGGCCATCATGGTGGGCACGGGCAAAGGAGCCGAGGCCGGGGTTTTGATCAAGGGCGGCGAGTCTCTGGAGACGGCCCACAAGCTGGACGCCATGATCCTGGATAAAACGGGCACGCTGACGAAGGGGACGCCCGTGGTGACAGATATTTTGCCGCTCGGCGGACTCACCGAAGAGGAGTTGCTCAGGCTCGCGGCGAGCGCGGAGCGCGGCTCGGAGCATCCTCTCGGAAAGGCGATAGTGGATGAAGCCGGCGCGCGCGGCATGGAGTTCCTCGAAATGCGCGATTTCCGCGCCTTTCCGGGACACGGCCTGGAAGCGAGTGTGGGGGGACGGAAAATTTATCTGGGCAACGAGAAGTTCCTGGTGGAGCGCGGCGTGGAAGCGTCTGGGCTTATCGATGAGGTTCACCGCCTCGAATCGCAGGGGAGAACAGTGATCCTCGTCGCCGATGACGGGGGCCTGGTGGGCGTCATCGGCGTCGCCGATACCCTGAGGGAGAACTCGGCGGAAGCGGTTGCGGCTCTCCAGGGCATGGGAATTGAAGTTCACATGTTGACGGGCGACAACGAGCGCACGGCGCAGGCCGTGGCGTCGCAGGCGGGCATTTCCCGCGTGATGGCGGACGTGATGCCGGATGAAAAGGCGGCCATGGTGGAGCAACTCAGGCGAGGCGGCAAGAAGGTGGGCATGGTGGGCGACGGCATCAACGACGCTCCCGCGCTGGCCGCCGCGGACGTGGGCTTCGCTATCGGCTCGGGGACGGACATCGCGATGGAGGCGTCGGACATCACGCTGATGCAGGGCGATCTGATGGGCGTCGTGGCAGGGGTTCACCTCTCGAAGACGGTGATGCGGAAGATACGCCAGAACCTGTTCTGGGCGTTTTTCTACAACATTCTCGGCATCCCCCTGGCGGCTTTCGGGTTCTTGAGCCCCATCGTCGCGGGGGCGGCCATGGCGTTCAGTTCCGTATCCGTCGTGTCGAACACCTTGTTGCTCAGAAACTGGAAGCCTGCCCGTTCGAGGAGCGCGGGCCAGGTTCGAGGTGCGGGCTTATAGGTCAACCTACTCGATTTTTTCTTGGAGAAACATGAAATGGCCAAAGTGGAGATAATCGTAGGCGGTATGAGTTGCGGGATGTGTCAATCCGCGGTCCAGGAGGCGTTAAGCGGCGTGGATGGCGTGGCCGAGGCCGCCGTCGACCTGGAAGGAGGCAGGGCGACGGTCGTTTTCGATGAGGGGACGACGAGCCTTGACGCCTTGCGCGCCGCCGTTCAGGACGCAGGGTTTGATGCAGAGTAAAGCACAAATTAACAGATAGTTAAGTGCTATATATCAAGTAGATTCTTGGTTTCTCTGGTTCGCTCTCGGCCCTATCTCGGCTGGCCGTCCTGAAAACTTCTCTCCAGGAACTCCCCGAGCGTGCACTGCCAGAAGCCGTTCAGGCGGCCGATGGGACCTAGTTTCTTCATGTCGATGTATCCGTTCGTCATGACGTCGGGGTTGACGTGGAAGTAGACGACTTCTCCGATCAGGAGCGGGTGCTTGTTCGGCCCCAGTTCGAACACGTTGTGGGTCTTGCACTCGAAGTGGATGGGCGCGTCCTTGATGCGGGGGGCCTTCACCTTCCTGGCGGGTATCGGTTCGAGGCCCGTGGCGTCGAATTCGCTTTCTTCCGCAGGAATGCCGTTCGCCGTGTCCACCATCTGCTCCCAGTGGCGGTGGGTGACGACGTTGAAGCAGAATTCCCCGGTTTCCTCCGCGTTGATGAGGGTGTGTTTCCTGGTGCCGTCGGGGTTTCTCGCCACGGTGAGCGATATCATCGGCGGCGCCACGCAAACGCAGGTGAAGAAGCTGAATGGCGCGATGTTGTGGACCCCCTCCTTGCTGACGGATGACGCCCAGCCGATGGGGCGGGGGACGATGGAGCCCGTGAGCAGGCGGTAAATCTCGCGCCGCTCTATCTCGTCGGGGTCGAATTCCAGGTATTCGCTCATCGAATTCCTCAAAATGGCTGTAAGCGCGTAAGATTCACGCCGTCTACGACATGTACCGGCCCGCGTTCACGACGATGGTCTGGCCCGTGAGGTAGGCGGATTCGGGCGAGGCCAGCATGAGCACCCAGCCCACCATGTCGTCCACCTCGGCGATGCGGCCCAAGAGCGTGCCCTTGCCGATCATCTCGCGCTGTTCTTCGGAGCGCACCGCGATGACGCGCTCGGTCGCCGTCGTTCCGGGCGCGATGGCGTTCACGCGCACGTTGTATTGCCCCAGGTCGTAGGCGAGCACGCGGGTCAGGGCGTGGACGCCCGCCTTGGCCGCCGCATAGGGTGGGGAAGACGGCTGGAGCGTGGTGATTCCCGACATGGAGCCCAGGTTGATCACGCAGCCGCTTTTTTGTTTTTCGAAAACGGGCGTCAGATGCTTCGAGGTCAGGAACACGCTCTTCAGGTTCCTGTCCACCACGGCGTCCCACTCGTCTTCCGACGTATCGCCCATGGAAAGCTGCTGGTGAAACCCGCCCGCGCAGTTCACGAAAATGTCGATGGCACCCGCCTCGCTCGCGATGCGCTCTATCATCTGTTTCACGGCCACCGAGTCCGTGAGGTCGCAGTCGATGAATGTGGCGTCCCCCCCGTTCCCGCGGATGCCGGCCGCGGCGGCTTCTCCGGGTTCGACGTCGACGTCGACGAGATAGGCCTTGGCGCCCGCCTCGGCGAACTTCTCCGCCGACCCCTTGCCGATGCCGCGCGACGCGCCCGTGACGACGGCGACCTGTCCGGAAAAATCAAAGTTCGTTTTGCCCATGAAACACTCTCCTTAACGATGATGAACCATTACGATCTCAAGAATTTCAATACGCGTTCATTGAATACCTCGGGTTGCTCCCACTGGGCCATGTGCCCGGCGTCCGGAATAATCCCTAGTTCTGCATGGGGGGCGGCTTTTTGGCAAGCGCGCTGCCGTTCCTCCGGCGTGGGATAGGCGATGACGTCTGCGTCTCCCCACAATATCAGCATCGGCATGGCGCACGCCGGAAGCAGATCGGGCAGGTAGGGTTCCCGGTTCATGGCGTAGATGTTCATCCTCGAATTCTTGAGGTTCGTCCATGCCTGTGAGAGGTACGCCTCATCCGCGCACTCCGGATTCTTGAACATCAGCGCTTTTTGGTTGTGAACGAACACCGCGTGCTTCTCCTCGGGGCTCATCTCCCTGGTGGCGCGGCGCTCGTCTCCGAGCTTGACGTCGCCCGTGATCCCCAATCCCCCCGGTCCCAGCAGAACGAGTTTCTTGAACCTGGGGGCGTTTTCCCGGCAATACGTCACGCTCATCGTCGCGCCGAAGGAAAAAGCCGCGCAGGAGCACTCTTCGATTCCAAGCCCGTCGAGCAGCCGACCGATGCCCTGCGTGACGGATGCGGCCGTGTGCGGCCTGGGCGGCCGGTAGCTTTCCCCGAAGGCGGGGAGATCGATCGCCAAAGTGCGGTAGTGCTCGGCGAAGAAGGCCTGGTTTTTCGCCCAGTGGTTCGCCGCCCCGAAGCCGCCGTGCACGAGGAGCAGGGGTTCTTTATCGCCGGCTCCCGCTTCGGTATAGGCGAGCGGGCCGTCGGGAGTTGGCAGTGTTTTGGATATGAGCCGGACCAATGAGCAACCTCTGATGTGTGGCGATTTTGGGGAGGCTACCATTTTTTAGATAAAGGTGTGTAGCCGGTTCGGGGTTTTTGGCCGGCGGATTTGTTTGCTCCGAATCCGTGGTATGGAGATTCGTTCGTCTGCTTTTGACGCGTCGAATTATTAAGGGTGGTGTGGACTTCGGAGGATAAGAGGCGCGACTCCTGGGCGCATCGTTCTCTAGCGAGCACCCATGATGAGTTCGATGAACGTGTCGATGATGCCGTTGTCATAGAGCGTCCACGCCGTCACGACGACGACTAGCACGAGAACGCTCAGGAGCAGATATTCCAGCAGGCCGTGTTTGACGGCGGCGGGTTTTCTGGGATTTCTTTTCGCCATGTGGTGGATTCTCGGGCCATCAAGAAAATATACGGCGGGCTCTGTTGGTGATTATAACCACAATTTCTCGTCGATGAAACCAGAAGCGGTGGCGAGAAAGTTTGAATAGACAAGGTTGGGACATCCGTTTATGGTATACCCATCACGAGCCGTCTCATATCGCATTGCGGAGTTTTATATCTCACATGGATTCTGCCAAACATAATTTCGGCGAGGTCGAAAAAATCCAAACGGAAGCGATCGGCGTTGCGGGAAAGAGGATTTTCCGCATTCTGATCGATTGCCCGACGAAGGCGGCCGCCACGCTCTGGCTGGAAAAAGAACAGGTCTACGGCCTTTCGATGGCGATGAAAAAGATGGTGGAGGCGAAAGGGGAAGGGGAACGCTCGGGCGAGGAGCCGGATTTTCCCGACATCGCCGAGGTCGGCTCCACCCCGGTGAGTTCCGAGGGGTTGATCGAGTTCAAGGTGAGCCGTCTGGGGCTGGCTTATGGCCCGGGCAAAAACCGCGTCACGGTCTTTTTTTACGATGAACGGGACGAGGTCGCCTCGGAGGGGGAGTCTTCCGAAGAAGAGGAATACGAAGAGGAGGCCGTCGGCCCCGCCGCGCTGCAAGTGAGTCTCGCGCATGCAAAGCTGGAAGAATTCATCAACCAAAGCCTCGATGAATGCTCCTCCGGGCGGGGGACGGATGCGCTCTCCCGTCACGCCATGGTGGCCACCGGCAAGGTCGACCCCAATACGAACGGGCATTTTCGTCATTAAATCGGCTCTATCCTACTCGACAGGGAAATCTCGTGGCCCGGAAATTTTCTCCTCCTGAAGCCCAGGAAACGGTGGATGCGTCCGAATCGCAGGCGTATCGATTCGAACCGGAGGAAATCGAGAATCTTCTTCTGAACTCGGAAATTCTGGGCGGCGAGCTGGTGCCGCAAGGCTCGAACTACACGTTCGCCGTGAAGATGGGCGCGGAGGATTTCCAGTTCTGGGGGATATACAAGCCTGCGAGCGGGGAGAGGCCGCTGTGGGATTTCCCCTACGGAACGCTTCATTTCCGGGAAAGGTGCTCTTTTCTGGTGAGCCATCATCTGGGGTGGCACCTCGTTCCCCCGACGGTGATTCGCGAAGGCCCGCACGGGGAGGGTTCCATGCAGCTGTGCGTGCCCTATGACGGGAAATCGAACTATTTCACGCTCCGCGCCGAGGAACGCCCGGAACTGGTGCTGATCGCCGCATTCGACATCATGGTGAACAACACGGATCGCAAGGGAGGCCATTGCTTCAAATCCGAAGACGGCCGCGTCTGGGGAATCGACCACGGCCTCACGTTTCACGCGGAACCCAAGCTGCGTACCGTCATCTGGGACTATGCGGGCGTTTCCCTCCCCGAGGCGCAGTTGAACGACGTCAAAAGGCTGGAAGCCGGCCTGCGAGATAGCGACAGCGCTTTGAGGCGTGAGATGGACGATCTTCTCGAACCCGAGGAGGTGGAAATTTTTCTGGAAAGGGTGGTTCGCTTCAGGAAGAACCCGTGCCTGCCGACGCCCGAAGAATACCGGCGTCGGCACTGGCATTTCGAATAGGTTCAAAAACGCCCGGAAAAATGGTGAAGCGCTGAGGTGCAGGCGATGAGCGTCCATAGGAACCTGACCGGGAATCGGCTGTTGTTCTTGCTTTTCTGCTTCATTCTCTCCCTGACTCTCGTCGGATGCCTGGAGAGCCCGCGCGTGCGCAGGAAAGCGCCGCGCGACGTGATGAACGAAAAACGCTGGTTCGTTCACGACAACCCCGGTCATCCCCAATCGAAAGCGTTTCTCGCAGAACTCGATGAGTACGATTTTGAAAGTGCGACCCGGAGGCATACGGCCCGCGCTTACAAGGAGTATCTGGACTATCATTTTGACGGCAGGTACGTCCGCCGGGCGCGTTACCGGTGGGAGCAACTCATGTACCGGGAAGCGCTTGCATCGAAGGCGCCCGGCGCCCTTGAATCATTTCTAAAGCGCTTTCCCGAAGGTTGGTTTCGGCAGCCTCCTGACGTCGATCTTCAAAAGAGTGAATATGAAGCGCTGGGAGAAAAAGACGACGTCTCCTCCTACAGGGCCTTCATTGCGAAATACAAAAAGGCGCGGAGCGAGTGGACGGAAGCGGCGACGCAGCGCCTCGAAAGACTCCTGCTCGACGCGGCGAAAGCCTCAGGAAGCGTTCTCGGCCTCGAAAGGTTCGTCTTTGACAATCCTCTGAGTTCATATCTTCCCGAGGCGAAGGACGCTTTGCGCGCTGCGAGGTTCAGGCAGGCGATACGCTCGGAGATTGAAGCGGACTGGAAGGCTTTTATCCGCAGATTCAAAGGTTCGAAAGAAGCCGCTCTCATGCAGCAGCGGATGGAGGCGCGGGCGCTGGAAGGAGCCGAGCGCTCGGGCCGCGTTGCGGCGCTCGAGCAATTTCTTGAGCGCTACCCGGCTTCGGTCCACAAGGAGCGGGTCCTCTCCTCCATCAACTCGATGGCCAGGGAAAGGAATCGACAGGTCCATCGGTGGGTGCGCGTGGAAAACGCCGAAGTCGAGGTGTTCAGGAAGCCACGGTGTAAATCCTGCAGTCCCTATCTGCGCGCCCAAGGCACGCTGCATAATGCGGATCCGGATTTTTCCTTCGACGTTGGCTTGCTGGTGGAACTCACCCGGAACGGAAAAAAATGCTGCCGCACAAGGCACTGGCTCAGAGGATTGAGGCCTGGAGAGAGTCGCTCGTTTTCATTTCCCATACGCGGGAAATCACCCAGAAGAGGCAGCCCCGCTCCCCGGTATGAATTCGAAGTGATATCCGGCTCCGCGTACCGGAACCCCCAGGAGGAGCGAGTCATGGAAATCGAGGGCCTGGGCGGGAGAGGCAAGGGCCCCCGGAGTGATCGCTTCGCGCCGGTCCGAGTGCCGGATCTGAATTAAATGTTCTTTGAATATCAATATGTTATCAATCTATCTTAAAGTAGAATAGAGATAAGCTCATCTTCGTTCTGAGCGGTTGCTAGCGATTCTTGCGCCCGGGTCTGCGCCGGTTCACTTTCTTGATGTGTTTCGCGATGTATTGCACGAGGCCGGGGTTGCCGATGAGCAGGGATTGACGCCATTTGCGCGCTGCGTCCAGGTCTTTGGGCGTGTTCTCCCCGGAGAAGAAGCTATCCAGTTCGCTCCACCTGTTCGTGCGGTCGCGCCGGGCGAGCGTCATGCCCCCCGCTTGTTTCACGATGATGGCGCCCGCCGCCACGTCCCAGATGCTGGGAACGCCGAAGAGCGTGTAGTGCAGCCCTCCGCGCGCCACGAGGGCCTGCTCGTAGCACATCGATCCGGTGGCGCGCACCTCGCCCAGGTTCTTTTTGAGCGGCCCCGTAGGGCGGAACTGCGTCCAGTAGGAGCCGGGCAGGGCGACGATGCGCTTTCCCGTGGGTTTCTCCTCTTTCGCCACCTCGATTCGGTGATCGTTGCGGAACGCTCCGCCCCCCTCGAATGCGTGGTAGATGGTTCCTTTGTCCTCCGGCGTGAAAATCGCGCCCGCAATCGAGCGTCCGCGCTTCAGGACCCCCACGGAACAGCCCCAGACGTGCAGTCCGTTCAGGAAATTTTTCGTGCCGTCCAGGGGGTCCAGAACCCAAAGATATTCGGGCACCTCGAGCGCGCCCTGGCGTTTGGCCTCTTCTTCGTCTTCGGGCTTCTCCTCACCCAGGACGCCGTGCGCCGGAAATTTTTCGTTTATCGCTTTCGTCAGAAACTCCTGGCTCGCGCGGTCGGCTTCGCTCACCGGGTCGGTTTCGGCCTTGTTCTTGTAGTCCACTTCCACCTGCTTGCCGAAAAGCCCCATCAGGATTTCTCCCGCCTCGCGGGCGAATCGAGAGGCCGCCTCGGCCAGAACCTGAGGAGCAGGGTCGCTCATCGCCCGCGCTCCAGCGGGGGGAGGTCGAGCCTTTGGGCGATCTCGTCGAGTTCCGCGAGCCGCTCGGGCGACAGCTCGAACCCGTCGCGCCGGCGCTTCGTCTCGCTTTGATGCTCGATCTCTCCCGGCATGAAAATCGTTTCGACGCCCGCGGCCTTCGGCGTTGCCTTGATGATGGAGATGAAGGCGTTGGCGGCGGAGCGAAATTCCCCCAAAGGGAGTAACGCCTCGACGTTGATGGCGACGAAAATGCTCGTGACGCGGCTTTTCCCGTGAAACTCGTTGATGCCCACGATCTCGTGGCTGTGGCCTCCACCCGAGAGGGAGCCCAGAATGGCGTCGATCGCGATGGAAAGCCCGCTCCCCTTGTAGCCCGCAATCGGGGAGAGGAGGGAGCTTTCGAGAACCTCGTGGGGGTCGGTGGTGGGTCTTCCCTCCTTGTCCAGCCCCCATCCCTCGGGGATGAGTTCGCCCGCGCGCGCCGCCTCGATAATGTAGCCCCGGGCCACGACGGAGAGCGCCATGTCCAGCACCATGGGCGGGTCGCTCGGCAGGGCGATAGAGACGGGATTGTTGCCGATCCTGGGTTCCTTGCCTCCAGCCGGGGGCAGTACGCGCAGCGTGTTCGTCGTCACGAGGCCCACCATGCCGGCTTCTGGAGCCATGGCGGCATACGTCGCGGCGGCGCCGAAATGGTTGCTCTCCTTGAGCAGGACGACGCCCACGTTATGGAGCCGCGCGCGGTCGATGGCCTCTTCCATCGCGCGTTTGGAGACCACCTGTCCCATGCCGTTGTCGCCGTCTGCGAGCGCGAGTGCGCCTGCGTCTTTGACGACTTTGAAATTGGGAGCCGGATTCGCCAGCTTGACCTCCAGACGCCTGGCGTAGTGCGGCATGCGGATCACGCCGTGGCTGGTGACGTCGCGCAACTCGGCCGTCACGAGCGTATCCGCCGTCCATGCGGCGTCCTCAGCCGGCATGCCCAGCTTGCTGAAGACCCGCTCTAAAAAAGTGTGGAGCTTCTCGCCCGTCGTGTGTCCGCTCATTCACTCCTCACGCGTGAACAGATAGGCCATCCCGTGCCGGACGTGCTCGCCCGAATCGACCTCGCCCAGAAAATCGGCCCGCGAAACCGACCAGCGGTTCACCTCGCTCAACTCCCGCACGCTCCAGCCGGGCGTGTCCCACAGCGCTTCGCTCCCGGCGTAGCCCGGTCCCTGCTGCACCACCGCCAGATACCAGCGGATGCCGCTCGCGCCCAATATCTGTCGCTCAGCGCCTGAATCATACGGCATCCAGCAGGAGAACACGAAATCGGGCGCATGGGCGAGGAGCGCCTCCCGCGCGTCCAGGGCTTCGGTTCCCTCGCCTTCGGCCGGGTCCGTGAGCTTCAGGTTCACGCCGCGCGCCTGCAGCGCTTTTCCGATCGCGGCGTTCCCGGCCCCCACTTCCAGAGGCGTTTCGGGAGCAAGGGCCAGGATTTCCTCTGCCAGCGCGTCCAGCCATTCGACCACGGGAAGCTGATAGAGGTTTTCCCTCTCGCAGAATGCGAGCCAGCCGTCCCCCCGTTCTTCTTCGGCGAGCTTTGCGATGGACTCGGCGTAGGGCAGGGATTTCATCACCTAATCCCGCTGGCGAGGGGAAACTTCAGTGATTTCCGTGGGAAATCGGACCGCTTGGGCGAGAGAATTCTCCCGCAACGCCGCGTGAACCAAACCCCCGGAGAGCAACCTGCGGGGGCTGATGATGAATCTCCTAGACGCTGGGCCCATTCCTGTTGATGGCGAAGGCGTTGTCCTCGTGCAGGATTTCGGCCTTCGTCATCTTCCCGCTCGCGACTTCGAGCACCTCGTCATACACGCGGCGTCCGGCCACCTCGATGGGAGCACCCTCGAAGATGTCCGTCACGTCCACGTCCGTGGTGTCGGCCTGAAGCCTCGCCGAGAGCGGATTGCCCGTGATGCGGATGGTGCTCATCAGGGGGTGGTTGATGGTATGGCCGCCGCCCGTGGAGAAGATGAGCACCTGGGAGCCGCCCGCCGCGATGCCGGTAATGGACTCGCCCCCGTGGCCCGGGGTGTCCATCACGTGGAGCCCGTTTCTGCGGTTCGCGCGCTTCGCCCACGGGATCACGTCCACGATGGGGGCGGAGCCCGCCTTCTGGATGGCGCCCAGGGATTTCTCTTCAATCGTGGTCAGGCCGCCCTCCATGTTGTCGCCCGTGGGCTGGCTGCCCCGGAGATCCACGCCGCAGGCGAGGATGCGCTCTTCCATCTCCTCCACCATCCTCCAGATGCGCTTGCCCAGGGCCGGCCGCACGCATTTGTCGGCCAGCACGCCCTCGCCGCCCATCATCTCCGTGGTTTCGGCCAAAAGCGCGCGTCCGCCCAGCTTGACCACCTGGTCCGTCACCCAGCCGGTGGCCTTGTTGTGGGAGAGGCCCGAGGTGGTGTCCGACGTCCCGCAGTTGAGGCCCAACAGGAGCTTGCTCACGGAAACTTCCTGGCGCCGTTCGTTCGTGAGCTCTCTCAGCATCTCCATCCCGATGCGCGTGGCCTTGGCGGTGGCGTCTATCGCGCCGCCGTCTTCGCGGATGTTGATCGCTTCCACCCGTTTCCCCGTTTTGGCGATTTCATGGGCTATCTCGTCTGCCGTGCAGCCTTCCTCGCGGTGATGGTCGATGACGATGACGGCGCCCGCGTTGGCGTTCTGCCCGTGCCCGACGAGGGTCTCGAACGTGCGCTGGATGTCGGGGCCGATCTGGCAGCGGCCCAGCGGGTGGGTGAGGGCGACGCTATGCCTTAAAGTCCTCGCGACGCGCTCGCACGTGGGGTTGGCGTAAAGCGTGCCGCTCAATAAGAGCAGGTAGTTTCTCGCGCCCACGTCGCCGTTTTCCCGGGGATATCCCCACCAGGTTTTTCTCAGACGTTTCGATGAGCTTGCGCCTCTTCCGTTTCTTCTGGCCATCCTGGACCTCCTTTTCTACTCGAGGTCGCCGCGGCCGCGGGCGCTCTCTATGTTGTGTACGTGAATGTAGTCGCCCACCTTGATGTCTTTGCTCGCCACGCCGATGGACAGGCCGTATTTCATGCAGTGCTCGCCCTTTTTCAGGGGCTTGATGCAGATTTTGTGGATGTAGGGAATCGCCTGGTTGGCCTTGAGCGTCTTGCCCATCTTTCCGTTGAGCATGAGGCGGACGGAGCCTCCCTTCGCCACCTTTTCGAGACAGGTGGCGACGTTGTCTCCTTCTTCGATGATCATTGCAGTTACCGGCATATCTTCTCCTTCAAAAATTCAGGGCGCGAAAACGCCTCGCACCCAGCCATGTGACGGATAATTGAGAATCGTCCAATCAACGAGCCATAAACCTAGCGCATGGGAGCCAACACTTCAACAAAGACGGGGGTTTTCATCCCGTTCAGTTTCCGGGCAACGGCGAAACGCCGACTTCCGCCGCGATCCGGTCCAGATCCTGAGCGAGCGCTTCTTTGATCGGGATGCCCTCGGCCAGTGCCGCCTGGTACCTGCGGTGAGCGCCTTCGCCGGGGATGCGGATTTCATCGAAACCCGGCGCCAGGCCCGAGGCCTTGATCCGCGCCACGGCCTCATTCACCGCCGCTTTGTAGCCGCCGCCCAGGCATCTCTCCGGGTCTATCGCCATGGCGAACATGGGCAGGCCGAATGGTTTATCCGTCTCCAGCCAATCGGGCTGGTCGGCGTCGAAACCGTTGCCCGTAAGCGCCCCCGTCAGGAAGGTGAACATGAGCGCCAGGCCGTATCCCTTGTAATCGCCCAGGGGCAGCATGGTTCCCTTTGCGGCGAGGTCGGCGTCCGTGGTCGGGTTGCCTGAAGGGTCGAGCGCCCAGCCCTCAGGGATCGGCTCCCCCGTCCTGGCGGCCAGCAGCACGTAGCCTCTCGCCACCTTGGAGGTGGCGATGTCGAAGAGGATGGGATATTCCTGGTTCGAGGGAACCGCGAAGGCCACCGGGTTGTTCCCGATCATTCTCTCGAAACCGCCCCACGGGGCAAGGTTTCCCACAGCGCCGCTGATGACCATGCCGATCATCCCGTGTTCGAGCGCCATGGCGGCGAAATAGCCGATGTGGCCCGTGTGGGAGGATTTGCGGATCGCGGCGGCGCCGATGCCGCCGGCCTTCGCCTTCTCGATGGCGGCCTCCATGGCGCGCCGAGCGACGACCGCGCTCATGCCGTAGTCTCCGTCCAGGAGGGTAAAAGCGGGCAGATCGGTGATGGTTCGCACGCTGGGCTTCGGGTTCGCCGTCCCGTTTTTGAGGCGCTCCACGAAGACCCCGAAGCGAACGCACCCGTGCGAACCCACGCCCCTCAGTTCGGCGTCCACAATCTGGGCCGCACACGCGTTGGCGTCCGATTCGGGGAGGCCGAGCGCCTGGTAGACGCGCGCGAGATAGGCATGAAGATTTTTTGCATGAACCTTGATGTCCGGCATGTTTTCTCCTCGCGCGGGCGGAAAGCCGCGCGCAAACAAATCTCCCGCCCAGTCTTGGCGGATGGGGAAAAGAGTGTTAAGAGCTATTGCGGTGAGTTTGCCTTTACAAGTGGAGGGTTCGCAAGCATGAAAGCGTGGCGTTTCTACGCCTTTGGCGATATGCGGTTGGATGAGGTGCCCGATCCCGAGGTGAAGCCGGGCTGGGCCGTGTGCAAGGTGCGGCGTGTGCAGCCGAGCATCACCGACGTGCAGAGGTCCCTGGGCATCGGAACCATCAATTCGGCGCTTTTGAGGGAAATGCTCGAAAAATATGCGCCCGTGCAGTTGCTGGGGCACGAGATGAGCGCGGAAGTCGTCGAGGTGGGCGATGGCGTCGAGCACTTAAGGCCCGGTGACAGGGTGTGCACTTCCGGCCACGTTCCGTGCCAAAAGTGCAGTTTCTGCCGCGAGGGGCGGGAGATGTATTGCATCGACAAGCTCCACGTGGGCATCAACACCCCGGGCGCGTTCGCCGAATACATCTCGCTGCCCGCGCACGGCCTCGTGAGGCCGCCGCAGACGCTGGACGATACATCCATCGCATGTCTCCAGCCGCTTTCCTCCACGGTCGCCGCCATGCGCGATGCGAAGATCCAGACGGGCGAGACGGTGGCCATCACCGGTCAGGGGGTCATGGGTCTCTACGCCTTGCAGGCCGCGCGCACCTGCGGAGCAGGGGCCGTCTATGTGAGCGACGTGAAAGACGAGGCCCTCGCCTTGAGCCGCAAGTTCGGTGCGGATGAAGTCATCGACGCGAGAGTGGATGATCCCGTCGAGAAGGTGATGGAGATCACGGCGGGCAAGGGCGTCGACCTCGTTTTCGAGTGCGCGGGCGGCAACGCGGATCAGGGCCTCTCGGGCCACACCACGCTTCACCAGGCGACGCGCATGGTGCGCATCGGCGGGCGCGTCATCCAGGTCGCGGGTCTCATCGGCGACGTGAAATTCGACCCCGTCTTCATGCGCGCCCAGGGGGTTCAGTGGATTTACCCCGAAGGCCATGGAGCGGACACCGTGGCTCTGGGCGGACAATGGGTGGCCAGCGGAAGGATAGATGTGAACTCTCTCATCACGCACGAGGAGCACGGCATCGAAAACCTGCCCCGTGTGATGGAGATCACTAACAAGAAGGCCGAATATCGGGCCACGAATCCTTGCCAGCTCGTGCTGGCTTAAGCAGCGGCATTTCATCGTTTTATTCATGATTTTCTAAGGAGAAAAGGATGGATCTTGGTCTGAGTGGAAAGATTGCCATCGTTACCGGCGCGAGCCGCGGCATCGGCCGCGAATGCGCCATCGCGCTGGCGAAAGAGGGCGCCCGCGTTTGCGTCACGGCGCGCGATGAGGCGCTTTTGTCTACAGCGGTGGAAGATGTGAACGCCGCAGGGGGCGAGGGCATGTTCGTCTCCTCCGATCTGAACTCTCTCGATGGCTGCAAGAAGGTGGTCGATGCGTGCGTCGCGAATTTCGGCGGCGTGGACATCCTCATCAACAGCGCGGGCGCGGCGCGGGGCGGAGACATTCTTGAACTCGACGCGGAATTCATTACCGAGGCGCTCACGCTCAAGACCTACGGGTATCTGCGCATGTCCCAGTTGGTGATCCCCCACATGAAGAAGAACGGCTGGGGCCGCATCGTGAACATCGCGGGCGGCGCGGGCGCGAGTCCGGCGCGGGGGAACATTCCCACGAGCGCAGCGAACATCACGGTGCTCAACAACACGAGAGCGCTCTCCGACGCCGTGGCGGGAGAGGGGATTCAGGTGAACACCGTCTGCCCGGGCATGACGAACACGCAGCGCGCGCGCGACCTCATGCAGGGCCCCGCGGACAAGGCGGGCAAGGACGTCGAGGAATTCTTGAAAGAAGTCGGCGCGAGGACGCCCGCCGGCAGAATCGCCGAGCCCGAAGAAGTGGCGAACGTAGCGGCGTTCCTGGCCTCCGCCGCGTGTTCTTACGTGAACGGCAGTTCCCTCTACATGGATGGCGGCAGCCGCCGGGCGACGCCGTAGGAAGCGACTAACGCGTTTTCTCCTCCGGGCGGGATTTCCAGACACCGCCCGGAGGATTTTTCTTGTGTTTCAGTTTCTCAAGGATGAGAGGAAAGATGGCGAAACTTTTCGATGAATTTTCTTTGCGGGGCGTGACGCTCAGGAACCGGATTTGCGTTTCCCCCATGTGCCAGTACAGCGCCGAGGACGGCAAGCTCACCGACTGGCATCTCGTGCACCTGGGCGCCCGCGCGGTCGGCGGCGCGGGTCTGGTGATGGTCGAGATGACGAACGTGGAGGCGCGCGGACGCATCACGCGCGGGTGCTCGGGCATCTGGTCGGATGAGCACGTAGAACCCCTGGCGCGGGTCGCGCATTTCGTCGCCGGCCAGGGGGCCGTCGCCGGGATTCAGATAGGACACGCGGGCCGCAAGGGCAGCTGCGCGCCCACCTGGGAGGGCGGGGGCTATCTCACGGACGAGGAGGGCGGCTGGGAGATCGTGGCGCCGAGCGCCGTTCCGTTTCACGAGAAGGCGCGCGTGCCCAGGGCGCTGAGCGTCGAGGAGATCGCCGTGATTCAGGAAGCGTTTCGCCAGGGCGCGAGACGTGCTGATGAGGCGGGATTCGGGTGGCTCGAAATCCACGGCGCGCATGGGTATCTCTTCCACGGCTTCCACTCCCCGGTCTCGAACCAAAGAGAAGACAACTACGGCGGGAGCTTCGAGAACCGCATCCGCTTCACGTTGGAGACGGTTCGAATCGTGAGGGAACAGTGGCCGGAAGAGAAGCCGCTGGCCATCCGCCTCTCGTGCACCGACTATTTCGAGGGCGGCTGGACGCTCGATGAAACGATAGAACTCGCCAAAATCCTCAAAACCGAAGGAGTCGACCTCATCGATTGCAGCGGAGGCGGAGGAACGCCGCTGGCGAAGATTCCCGTGGGGCCTGGATACCAGACGCCGCTCTCACAAGCCGTGCGCGCGGGAGCCGAAATTCCAACTGCCACAGTGGGCATGATCACCCAGGCGTGGCAGGCGGATCAGATCGTCCGAAACGACGAGGCCGACATCGTCTTCATGGCGCGCGAGATGCTGCGCGAGCCCTACTGGCCGCAAAAAGCGGCCGGAGCGCTCGGCGTGATGGATGAGGCCTATGTCGCCGACCCGTACCACCGCGCCCACGGGAGATGACGCTCGAATCACCGCTCATCGGGATTTCTGCCGCGCCTGTTGATTGCCCCGCGGAAACGTTGACACGGAACAAAAGGCCGTGTTGTAATTTTTGGACTGCCATACAACCGAATATCCGGGTTCACATCTACACGGGAGAAAAGTCGATGAACCACATCTTTTCGCGTTATCTGAAACGTGCCTCCTTCTGGGTTGCGCTCGTCGTAGCGATTGGTTTGTTGGGCGGGCCGCTCGCCGGTGACGCGCTGGCGGCCAAGAAGAAACCGCTTCGCTTCGGAGTTGCGGATCCGCTGACCGGGCCCGCCGCGATTTTCGGCAAGGATCAGATGCAGGCGGTCCGCTGGGCGGTCGACGACATCAACGCCAAGGGCGGCGTCAACGGCCATCCGCTCGAAGCCATCATCCTGGATCACCAGGCGAAGCCCGAGGTCGGCATCGCGGTGGTCAACCGCTTCGTCCACGTGGAGAAGGTGCCGGTATACATCACCGCGTTCAGCAACGTGGTCAAGGCGGTCGCGCCCATCGCCAACCGCGAGAAGGTGCTGATGCTCAGCGTGGGCGCAAACGCGCCGGCCATCGCGCGGCTGGGCGATTACGTCTACACGACTTTCCCGCTGGCCGACGTGGACATGAACGCTTTAGGCAAATACGCCTATCAGAAGATGGGCAAGCGACGCGCCGCTGTTCTCCACGTCAACCATGAGACGGGCCGCGACGGCGCCAAGGTCTTCAGCAACAGCTTCAAGAAGGCCGGCGGCAAAGTCGTCGTCTATGAGTCCTACGAGCAGGAGCGTTCGGACTTCACCGGCCTGGTGCTCAAGGTGAAAGCGGCGAATCCCGACATCATCCACATCCACAGCGTGATCCGCGATTTCACGGCCGTCGTCGCGCAGATGCGCCAGCTCGGCGTGAAGACCCAGATCACCAGCTACCAGACGGCTTTCAACCCCAAGATGATCCAGCAGTTGGGCAAGGGGGCCGAGGGCATCATCGTGACCGCGCTGGCCCCCAGCGTGGAGGACAACAAGAACCTGCCCGCCTATATCGAGCGCTGGAAAAAGGCGTACAAGCGCATGCCCATCGGGCTGCCCTATACGCAGTATTTCTACGATGCGCCCTACATCGTGGCGGCGCTTTATAAGTGGGTGCTGGACAAGAAGCTGCCGATCACCGGCGAGAACATGCGCAAGGCGCTCGTGGCAATCAAGACGTTCGAGCAACCCCTGACCAACACGGTGACCATCAACGACGACCACACCGTCAAGAAGCCGGTCTATTTCTGGCAGGTCAAGGGCGGCAAATTCACGCTTATCGGCTCCCAGAAGGACTGATCCCGTATGCTTCCTCTGCGTGGGCGCGCCGCCGGGCGCGCCCACCGGGATTTTATCGTGTGTGACTTCAAGCCATGCTGACCTGGGGGATTTTGGGGCAGCTCCTGTGGACGGGGTTCGCCGCGGCGACCTATTACTGCCTGTTCGCGGTCGCCTTCTCGCTCGTTCTCAAGGTCAACAAGATATGGAACTTCGCCCAGGCCGGGGTGATGGTGTTCGCCTATTACTCCCTGCTCGTGGCGTTCCGGCGCTGGGGCCTGCCGCTGGTTCCCGCCCTGGTTTTCGGGCTCCTGATAACGCTCGCCGTCTCGCTCGCCCTGGAGCGCTGCGCCTTCATGGTGTTCCGCGACCGCAACTCCTCGATCCTGACCCTGTTCATCTTCACGATCGTGTTTTCGGAGTTCTCGGTCTATCTCATGGAGCTAATCTTCGGAACCGAACCGCAGACGCTTTACCCGAGCCTGTTGTGGCCCGTCGACTTATACGCCGGCATTGCGATCAGCCACTGGGACTTGATGGCGATTGCGGTGACGGCGGTGCTGATGCTGCTCCTCTACCTGTTCATCCACCGCACGCGCTACGGCCGGTATCTGATCGCCGTCGCCGATAACGAGAATCTGGCCGAGATATACGGCATCAGCCGAAAGCGCGCCTACGGCGTTTCGATCTCCATCGCCGCGGTGCTCATCACCGCCGGCATGTATCTTTTCGGGACCAAGGCGGCGCTGTTTCCCTCCACGCCGCTCCAGCATCTGTTGATATTCGCCGTCATCGCGACGATTCTGGCCGGCATCGGCAACATCTTTCTCGCCGGGATCGCGGCGGTCGCGCTGAGCCTCATACAGGCGTTCAGCATTCTCGTCATCGCCTCCAAATGGCAGGCGCTGCTCGCCTATATCCTGATCTTCGTCGTCATCATCTTCTTCCCGCGCGGATTCGCCTTGCCGCGCAAGCTGAGCGGGCTGGTGAGACCATCGGGACGCTCCGCCGCCGTGGCGGTGGCCGACCCTGCGGGAGACTGAGCCGGAAATGGAATACATCCTGACAGTGATGGTGCTCATCGGGATCAACGTGATCCTCGCTACGAGCTTCAACCTCATTCTGGGATACGGCGGGCTGATGAGCGTCGCCCATCCCATCTTCTACGCGCTCGGGGCCTATTGCTCGGGGCTTCTGGCGATTCACCTGCAAATTCCGGTTCCACTCTCGATCCTGATGGGGGCAGGAATCGCGATGGTGCTCTCGTTCGGCGTTTCGCTGCCCTCGCTTCGCGTGTCGGGCGATTACCTCGTCATCGCCAGCATCGGGTTCCAGTTGGGAATCCTGCACGTCATCAACAACCTCGAATTCACCGGCGCGGCCGGCGGGCTGACCAACATTCCGGTGCTGAACGAAGGCCCGTCGAGAAGCCTCGTCTTCGTGTTGCTTATCGCGGTCGTCGCCGCCTGCGCGGTCCTGCTTGTGGGCTGGATCGTCGAGGGGGATTACGGGCGGGCCATCACCGCCATGCGCAACGACGAGGAAGCCTTCAGCGCCCTGGGCCGCAACGCGATGAACATCAAGATCGTCCTGTTTGCCATCGGCTCGGGCATGGCCGGCCTGGCGGGCGCGCTGTATGCCCATTATTTCGCCTACGTCACGCCCGAGCAGTTCGGGATATTCACCTCAGCGGCCCTGCTGACGATGGTGGTCGTGGGCGGCGCCGCCACGACCTGGGGCCCCCTCGTGGGCGCGGTGCTCCTGACGACCCTTCCGCAGGCCATCACGTTTCTCGGTCTGCCCGTCTCCATCATGGCGCCGCTTCAGGGCGTCATCTACACGACGCTCGTCATATTCTTCCTCTTCGCCCGGCCCCAGGGCCTGACGGGAGGCACCAGGGGCGGCGGAGGGCTCGAGGCCTGGAGCGCGAGCGCGGCCTTCAGGGCGAGGAGGGATGCGGAATGAGCGCAATCGTCCGGATCGAGGATCTGCACAAGAGCTTTGGCGGAATCGTGGTGGCGGACGACGTCAACCTGAGCTTCGAGGCGGGCGAGATCGTCGGCCTCATCGGACCCAACGGGGCGGGCAAGACGTCTTTGTTCAACCTGATCTCGGGCGTGATTCCCCCCGATGCGGGTTCAATCACCCTGGAAGGCCATCGCGTGGATCAACTGCCCATGCACCACCGCGCGCGGATCGGGCTGGCCCGAACCTGGCAGAACACCCGCATGTTTCACTCGATGTCGGTGATCGACAACCTGCTGATAGCGACGCGTCGCTACCCCGGAGAATCGCTGGCGCGCATTCTGTTCCGCCGCCGCTCGGTCGACGCCTTCCGCCAGGAAGCGACGGAGAAGGCCATGGTGCTTCTCGAGCGGGTGGGTCTCGCCGACAAGATGCACGAGATGGCGATCGAACTCTCCTACGGCCAGCAGAAGCGGATCGGCCTCGCCCGGGCGCTGATGAGCGACGCGGCGTGCCTGTTGCTGGATGAACCCATGGCGGGCGTCGAGGGACAGGCGTATGAAACGATCATCCGCGTCATCCGCGAAGAGGCCCAGGCCGGGCGCGCGGTCTGCGTGGTGGAGCACAACATCTCGTTCATACGCGACATCAGCGATCGCACGGTTTTCATGTTCAACGGTTGCGTTCTGGCCAGCGGCTCCGTCGACGAACTGACGCGCGATTCGCAACTCACGGACCTGTATTTCGGCGGCGAACACCCGTAGGAATCGAGAGAGAACGATGTTCGAAATCCAAAACCTCACGGCCCGCTACGGGCCACTTGTCGCCGTGAACGACGTGTCGCTGTCTTTCGATACCGGTGTACGGATGGGGATTTTTGGCCACAACGGTTCAGGCAAGTCGACGCTTCTCAAATGCCTGGTCGGCGGCGTCAGGGATGTCTCGGGCGCCGTGGCTTTTGGTGGTTCGCCGATTGTCGCCGATCAGGTTCACCGCAACGTCATGCTGGGAATCGGCTTCGTGCCGCAGGTCCAGAACGTCTTTCCGAACCTCACGGTCGAGCAGAATCTCCACATTGCGGGTTCGAAGTCAGACTCCTCGTTTCTCGAGGAGGCCTATGCCCTTTTTCCGCTGCTGCGGGAACGCCAGGACCAGCTCGCAGGCGACATGAGCGGTGGAGAGCAGCAGATGCTCGCGGTCTCGCTGGCCTTGATGACGCGGCCGCAAATTCTCCTCCTCGACGAGCCGACCGCCGGCCTCGCACCTGCAATCGTGAAAAACGTGCTGGGCTCGCTCTCGCGCATCAACTCGGAACTCGGCACCGGGCTGATCCTCGTCGAGCAGAACGTGCTCGCCGCCCTGGACGTCGTCGAGCGGGCCATCGTGCTCAAAGGCGGGCGCGTGGTGTTCGACGGCGCAAGTGAAGAACTGCGCGCAAAGGAAGATTTGTGGGCCTGGTTCTGACCCCGTAAATCGTCGGCGCGATTGTCTTTTTTATTTCACACCGATGGCGTCAATCTGGATCAGCGCTTCGGCGACCGGGCCGGGGCCATGCACGATCACGCACTCGAAAGCGGGCAGGTCCTCGTCGATGATGGTCTCGCGAACCGCCTCGTAGACCGCCAGGTCCGCCGGGTCGGAGAGGTACACCCTGGTCATGGCGATGTCCGCCAGCTCCATGCCCGCACCTGAAGCGCTTGCGAGAAGCTGCTCCCACGCCATCCAGCATTGCGCGGCGAGACCCGGCCGCCGCTCTATATCTTCCATGGCCGACACGGCGCGCCGCCCCGCCTCGGGAAGGGCGTCCGCGCTCCGGACGATCGCTCCCGCCTCATCGACGCCCACCATGCCCGAGAAGTAACAAACCGGCCCCGCCTGCGTGACGGCGGGCGCCGCGAAGGGCGCCGTTCCCGGCCAGGGGAACGATTGGCGGGCGAGACCGCTGCGCCGGTCCATGGCGGTGATTTCGATCTCGATGCGCGTGCCGCGGTGGCCCACCTCGTCGAATCCCGTGACGCAAAGCGACGGCTGGACTTCGGGGAAGAAATGGGTGTGCACCCGGTGGAACGTGGAGAAATCACGCAGGTCGCTCAGGAAAATCGACACGTTCACGACGTCTTCCATATCCATGCCGTGGCCCGCGAGCGTTCGACTCAGTTCGTTGTAGACGTACCAGGTCTGCGACGCGATGGGGCCGTGGCGGCTGTCCGGGTGGCTGCGCCCCGTCGAGAGGAAACGACCCTCCTCCGGCACGTCGTCATAAGAGTTGACCAGCGGTTTTCCGGGCTCCGCGGTCTTGATGGGGATGTGGCCCGCGAAGAAGGCGAAGGCGCCAGAGCGTATCGCCTGGCAGTAGTGCGAGGCCGCGGGCAGATCCGGGTTGTAGACGTCGGTCAGCACCTGGCGTCCGCCGAACACGCCGCCGGGTTGTATGCAGGCGGCGATGGCGTCGACCCCGATCCAGTGCCTGCCGCGTCCGATGACGTCCGTCACGCCCAGTCCGCTGCTGGGCGCGGGCGTCGGCTGCCAATGCACCCGGACGTGTTCGTAGCTGGGGAAATAGCGCTTGTCGCGCTGCCAGATGTGCTGGCGCAACACCTGGTCGCGATGCGTGCCCGCCGCGACGAGAATTTTCTCGAGGCTGTCGTGCACCGCCCAGGAGTCAGCGACTACGCGGCCTTCGGTGAGGTCGGCGAGCAGATAGCCCTGCATCTGCTCACAGCCCGCTTCGGGCAGGTCCGCGAAACCCGCCGGGCCTGTGGGCCTTAAACCCGAGACGAACAGAAGCTCACCGGCCTTGACCGCCAACGGGTAGGACGGGAAAGCGGGCGTGACATCCTCACAAATGATAGGGGCTTTCTTCATCGCTCGATAAACCTCCGTGGGTTGGCAAATCGTGATGCTCTCGTATGGATGGGGTATTCCTTTTCCCGGGGACCGCAGTGAGGCTACATCGCCAGTGTGCCGCCGTCGCATGAGATGAAGGCGCCGTTCATGAAATCGTTCGCCTCCGAAACCATGAAGAGCGAGACTTCGGCCATCTCCTCGGGGGTCGCAAAGCGGTTCACCGGTATCCGGGGCAGTTTCGCCCTGGCGCGCTCGGGGTCGTTGACGTGAATTTCCTTCACGCGCTCGCTCTCGGTGGTTCCCGGCATGAGGCAGTTGACGCGAAGCCCCAGAGGGCCGAGTTCCACGGCCAGGGCGCGCGTCAAATTGTGCATGGAGGTCTTCGTGGCGCAGTAGAGCGCGTTGCCGGGCACCCCGCGCTCCCCGTCGATGGAGCCTATCATCAGGATCTTTCCCTTGCCCTGGGGCGCCATGAGCCTTGCCGCCTCGCGCGTGGCGATGAACACGGATTTCGCGTTCACCTCATACAACTCGTCTATCTGCTCGTCGGTGAACTCCAGGAAACTCTTGTGTCCCCGCATGGCGGCGCAGTTCACCATGATGTCGAGACCGCCCAGGAATTGTGCGCCGTCGCTCATGAGTTCGTTCGCTTTTCTCGCGTCTCTCAAGTCGTAGCACCGTCCGTCGATTTTGCCGACTCCCGCGCTGCAATCGGCGATGACTCCGTCGAGGCGCTCCTGGTTGAAGCCGCCCGCCGCCCAGATGGATGCGCCCTCCGCGCTGAATCTGCGCGCGATGGCCGCGCCGATGCCGGATGAGGCGCCCGTGATGATCGTTCTTTTTCCCTCCAGCTTGCCCGGCATGTCTTCTCCTTGGTGTTGCATACTATTCCTCATCCGGCAGGAGCGCGGATTCTCCCATCGAAAGCGGATCGCGCGTCGGCCAGCGTCCGGCATCCACCTCGGTGATGAACTCGAGAACGACCCGGTTGAACATGGCGGGTTCTTCGAGGTTGATGAGATGGCCGGAGTTGGGGAAGGTGACTAGGGCGGCCGTCTGGATGTTGCGCTTCATGAACAGCCCGGGTTCCAGGCAGGGAAAGTCTTCATCTCCGGTGAGAACGAGCGTTGGGACGGAGCAGTTCTTCATCTGTTCTTCGAGTTCATAGACCGAAGGTCTCGCGCTTTGCACCCCGCGCATCGTGTTGGCGCAGCCCAGGGGGGAATGGCTCATGAAATGGTCGATGAATTTCTGATAGCCGGTCATGTCCTTTCTCTTCAGTTGCATGCGCGTGGGGCCGGCGGTGTAGACGGGGCCGAACTTATCCATGCTCTCGTTCAGGAACCTGTCGGCCACTTCGTTCGCGTCTTTCTGGAATCGTTCGCGCTGGTCCATCTCGGAGCCGTAGCCGCAGCCTGCCACGACGATGGAGCGGGCAAGCTCGGGGTGCCGGAGGCCTAAATGGAGCGTCGCATAGCCGCCCATCGACAGTCCCACGACGTGGGCGGGCGCTAGGTTCAATTCCCTGATGAGACCGGCCAGGTCGTTCACGGCGATGTCCTGGCTGTATTGCGATGGGTCTTCAGGCACCTCGGAGGGCGGGAATCCTCTCGCGTTGTAGGTGATGACCCTGTATCTGCGGTTGAAATAGCGAACCTGGTCTTCCCAGCTGCGGCAGTCGCCCGCGAATTCATGAACGAAGACGACGGGAGCGCCCTCGCCGCTGGCTTCGTAATACAGACTGACGCCGTTTGTTCTCACTTCGGGCATGGTGTTCTCCTCGCAGGATGACGTGTGGTTATGAAATTCGTTTCTTACGGGAGAATCGGCAAAATGACAATGCGGAACGCCGAATTCTCCTTATTTGCCCTGTGTCGAGTCCACACGATCGGCTTTGGTGAAAATGAGTGAAAGATTCGGCTGCAGGAGGAGTGGTTTCTTCTGGGGGGCTTGATTTCTGCTTCCTTCTGGCCCATGATAACCGCGAATCATCACAGTGTCTGAGGTCGATGAAAGGTTGTCTCGGCACATCGCCCGATCATATCTAAAATGAAGTTCCACGATACCCTGACAGATATTTGAGAATGGGGGAAATAATTTGTCTACCGCGCCGCAGAAACCCAGCCTCGCGATTCACCGAAAAGCCGAAAGAAAGCTGCAGTGGGAGACGATTTTCATCATCGGGGTGATTCATCTGCTCGCCCTGATGGCTTTTGACTCGAGCTATTTCAGCGTTTCCGGCCTCGTGTTGGGAATCGTGATGTATTTCGTCGCCGGTATGGTGGGCGTGACGATGTCCTACCACCGGCTCCTGACGCACAGGAGTTTCCAGACGTATAAACCGGTGGAGTATTTTTTGACGTTTTGCGCCTGCCAGGCGCTTCAGAGCGGACCCATCGAATGGGTGGCGATGCACCGCATTCACCACAAGGAATCGGACGAGGAGCCCGACCCCCATTCCCCGCTCGTGAATTTTCTTTGGGCGCACGCCGGATGGCTTTTCGTCAGCCTGCCGGACGCGCACACCTACCAGGAGTATTCGCGCTTCGCCAAGGATTTGCACCGCGACAAGTGGCAGCGCTTTTTCGACATGTTCTTTTTCCCCATCTATGTCCTGACGGCGGTTGCCATTTACTTCGCCGGGGAAGTGTACGGCGGCCTGGGCATGTCCTGGCTCGTCTGGGGCGTGTTCGTGCGAACGGTCGTTTTGTGGCACTGCACCTGGGCGGTGAATTCGGTGACGCACACCTTCGGCTACCGAAACTACAACACGGACGAGGAGAGCACCAATAACTGGCTCGTCGCAATCTTCTCCTTCGGCGAGGGTTGGCATAACAACCACCATGCGGATCAGCGCTCGGCCGCCCACGGCCAGAGGTGGTTCGAGGTGGACATCACCTACCGGCTCATCAAGATCATGGAACTCTTCGGCCTTGTCTGGGGGGTGAGGGAGCCGAGCCAGCGGGTCGTGGCGAAAAGGCTCGACATCATGGTGGACGAGGAGGGCTTGCGCGCCTCCGAGGCGAGAAGGTTGGATACAGAGGACGCCCGCGCCGAAGTGCTCCACACGATGACCGATCCGACGATGCCGCTCGAAGTCCCCGAAATGCCTTCTTTGACGGAAGCGAGCGAGGCCGCGGTGGAATCGGCCCGGAAGGCCATGGAATCGGTCGATGCGGCGCTCTCGCACGCCTCCGTTGCGCTGAAACACAAGAAAGACGACGCCGATCAGGCCGTTCGCCAGATGCTGGAGAAGGGCAAGGACATGGCGATGGCGGCCGTCGAGCAGGCGAAATACGCCGCGGCGGAAGCCGGCGAGTTCTCCGCACAGGCGAGCGCGTATCTGGCGGATGCGAAGGACAGGGCGACGGAATCCGCCCATCAGGCGGCTGAAAGAGCGAAGTCGCTCGCGCAGGAAGCGAGCGATGCGGCCTCCAAGGCGGCCGATGAGATTGCGGTTGCGTTCAAGGGAATCGAAAGGCCCGTCATTTCCTCTGCGGTATAGAAGACAACTCGAAAAAAGCCGGGGCGCATTGCTTCGGCTTTTTTTGCGTCTCCCGGGCCTCTGGTGAGGAGCGAGACGCTTCCGTCATAGGGTTGGTGGTATTCGCCGGGGGCTTTCGAGGGGGCGGGTTCGGGAGGGGGACCGGGTGTTTTTGGAATTCGCGCCCGATGTTCTGAGCGCCTTGACGCTCCCGCTTCCTGCTCCTAGATTAGGGTCTCTTTTTTCAGCGGTTTTCCGCAAGAAACCGAATTCTATAATGAGGTGTTTTTTCCGAACCATGTGGATCGTTTTTTGATGGCGCGGCGAGGGCTGCGAATCCTGGAGGGCCAAAGGCCATGAGTGAAGTGAATGAAGAACAGTTGTTGAAAGACCTGAAAATCTACTATGACGCCGATGCGGACCTGAATCTGCTGCAGAACAGAAAAATCGCCGTCATCGGTTACGGAAGCCAGGGGCGCGCCCATGCGCTGAACGCACAGGACAGCGGCGCGGACGTCGTCGTGGGTCTCAGGAAAACCTCTCCGCGCTGGAAGCAGGCCGAAGACGACGGCCTCGAGGTGATGGAGACGGCCGAAGCGGCCGAGGCGGGCGACATGGTGGTCATCCTCACACAGGATCACCTGCAGCCGGCTATCTGGAATGCGGACATCGCGCCCAACATGAAAGACGGCGACGCCCTGGTGGTCGCCCATGGGTTCAACCTGAATTACGGGCAAATCATTCCCCCCGAGAACATCGACGTCGTGATGATCGCGCCCAAAAGCCCGGGCCACACCATGCGGTTCCAGTACGAGGACGGGCGCGGCGTGCCGGGGCTGGTGGCCGTCTTCCAGGACGCCACGGGAAAGGCGAAGGACTGCGCCCTGGCTTACGGCAAGGCGGTGGGCTGCGCCCGCGCCGGCATCATCGAGACGACCATCGAGGAGGAGACCGAGACGGACCTCTTCGGCGAGCAGGCCGTGCTGTGCGGCGGCATCACCGAGTTGATTCGCGTCGCGTTCGAAACCCTCGTGGAGGCCGGCTATCAGCCCGCGCTGGCGTATTTCGAATGTTTGCACGAGGTGAAGCTGATCACCGACCTGATTTACCAGGGCGGCATCACCATGATGCGCTATTCGGTTTCCGATACCGCCGAGTACGGGGACATCACGCGGGGCAAGGTCGTCATCGACGATGCGACGCGCGAGCGGATGCGCGGCATCCTGCGCGACATCCAGACCGGGAGATTCGCCAGCGAGTGGATCAACGAGAACATGGTGAACCGCCCGACGTTCAACACGGTGGTGCGCAAGGAGAAGGAGCACGACATCGAGATCGTCGGCCGCCGTCTGCGCGCCATGATGCCGTGGATCGAGGAACGGGAAGTGAAATAAGAGAGAATTCGGGAGACGTCCCGACCGGCGGAGTTCGTGCGGCTCCGCCGGTATTTCTTTGAAAAATGTCGAATTGCCTGGGGGCTATGTTCTCGAACCGGTTGAAAGAAACGAAGGAGCGTCGTATTCTTGAAAGACGCTTTTCTTGGCCGCCGAGAGGGAATGGATGAGCGTTCAGAAAATCAAATTTCTCATCGCGGGCGCAGTCATCCTGAGCGCGTTCGCCTATCTGGCCATCTCGGGTTTTCAGAGCGAGAACCTGGTGTATTTCCTGACCGTGGATGAGGTGTCCCGGAAGGCGCCGACCCTGGGCGGCCGCGGCATCAGGGTGCAGGGCAAGATCGTGCCCAGAACGCTTCAGAAAAATCCCGACGCCATGTTGCTCGCCTTTCATATACAGGGTGAGAAGGGGACCTTGCCCGTGAGCTACAAGGGGGTTCCCCCCGATTTGCTCGAAAACGGGTTTCCGGTCATCGCCGAGGGAAAGCTGGACGCCAAGGGGGTCCTGGTGGCGAAGAACCTGATGGTCGCGTGCCCCTCGAAGTTCGAGGAGATGAAAGATGCGGGTGAGAGCATGCCGACGGATCACGAGGCCTTGATGAAAGATGCCGCGAAGCGCAAGCAGATGTCAGAGGCCAGGTAGCTGAAAAGCCCGCGAAAACGGACCATGTCCCTCATGTCGTCTTGAAAATCCGCTCCACCCCGGGAGTTCTCAGTTGATCGCCATTCAGTTCGGACATTACAGTTTGCTGGCGTCGCTCGTCCTGGCGGTGTTCGGGATCGGGGCTTCCATTTTCGGCGCGCTAAGGCGCAGGGCAGACCTCGTCGCGGCAGGCAGAAACGCCGCCGTCGGTGTTTTCTGGCTGGTGAGCGGCGCGAGCGCGTGTCTCGTCTATCTGCTCATGGTGCGCGACTACCGCGTGGAATACGTCGCGGGGCACGTCAACAACACGCTGAACGGCTTCTATCGCTTCAGCGCTTTCTGGGGAGGGCAGGAGGGGAGCCTGCTGATGTGGCTCCTGCTCTTGTGCGTTTACGCGTTTGTCGTCATCCGGCAAAACCGCGACAGAAATCTCGAATTGATGCCGTATGTGACGTCCACGCTGATGGCCACGGCGCTGTTCTTCCTGGTGATCCTGAACTTCGTCACCCCGCCCTTCGATACCCTCGCCGCCCCGCCTGCGGACGGAAGAGGCCTGAACCCGCTGCTCCAGGACTGGGGGATGGTGATCCACCCGCCCAACCTGTACCTGGGCTATGTGGGTTTCGCCGTCCCGTTCGCCTTTTGCATCGGCGCTCTGGCGAGCGGAAAGCTCGACACCGACTGGATCACCTCGACGCGCCGCTGGACGCTGTTCGCCTGGTTCTTCAACGGAGTCGGCATCCTGCTCGGCGGCGCATGGGCCTACAAGGAACTCGGCTGGGGCGGATACTGGGCGTGGGACCCGGTGGAGAACGCGAGCCTCATGCCCTGGCTGGTGGGAACCGCTTTTCTCCACTCGGTGATGATCCAGGAAAAACGCGGGATGCTGAAGGTCTGGAACGTCTCGCTCATCATCATCACCTACGCGCTCACGATTTTCGGCACGTTCCTCACGAGAAGCGGCATCATATCGAGCGTGCACGCCTTTGCGAACTCATCGTTCGGCTGGGCGTTTCTGGTCTATCTGCTGGTGGCCCTCGTCATATCCTTCGGGCTGATGATCTGGCGTCTGCCCCGGCTCCAGAGCGAACACGAGATGGAGAGCTTCTTCTCGCGCGAAGCGAGCTTTCTGCTGAACAACGTCGTGCTCGTCGGCATCACGTTCGCCGTCTTCTGGGGGACGATTTTCCCGGTCGTCTCGGAAGCCGTGAAGGGCGTCAAGGTCACCGTGGGTCCGCCGTTCTTCAATCAGGTGAACGTGCCGATAGGTCTTCTGCTGATTTTGCTTTGCGGCGCGGGCCCTCTTTTCGCATGGCGCAGGACCTCCCGGAAACAGATGAACCGGAGTTTCGTCTATCCCTCCGTGGTGGCGTTGGGCGCTCTTCTCGTCCTGGTGCTCTTCGGCGTTCACCACGTCTACGCGGCGCTCGCGTTCGGGCTTTCCGCGTTCGTTGTGGGGACGATCGCTTTGGAGTACTGGCGGGGCATCTCCTCGCGCGTGCGTCACCAGGGAGAGCGCATCGCCCGGGCCGCGTGGGAGCTCACCATGCGCAACAAGAGGCGCTTCGGGGGCTACATCGTCCACCTGGGGATGGCGATCCTGTTCGTGGGCGTGGCGGCCTCCTCCGCCTATCAGGAGGTGGGCGAGGTGCGCCTGCGCCTGGGCGAGAGTTTCGCGCTCGACGGCGTGCGGATGCGCTACGAGGGGATTCGCGAGAACACGACGCCGCAATACCGCTCCGCCTTCGCGCGCCTGGGCGTTTACCGGGCAGGGTACCGCATCGGGGAGGTGGAGCCGGAGAAAAGGCTCTACTTCACGCCCCCGCAGCCGACGACGGAGCCCGGCATCCGCCGGGGGGCGCGTTCGGACATCTACGCGGTCTTCGCCGAGGCGGACCCTGACGGAACGGCCACGTTCAAGTTCATGGTCAACCCGCTGGTGAACTGGGTGTGGGCGGGAGGCGTCGTCTTCACGCTCGGTTCCATCGTTTGCTTCCTGCCGGAGCGCTGGGGCAGGCGAAGAAAAAAGCGGGCTTGAGCCATGGAAATCCTGGGGGCCGTCATCGCTTTGGGAGCCGTGGGCGCGGCATTTTTCTACACCATCTGGCCCATCATGCGCCCTCAGACGGCCCAGGGCGTCTTGCCGGATGAGGATAGCGCGCAGCCGCTTTCGAACCGCGAGTTGACGCGGCTGTTTATGGAGCGCGAGCAGGCCTACAAGAACATCATGGACATCGAGTTCGACAGGGAAATGGGCAAGCTCTCGGATGAAGACTACGCCCAGATGATGGCGCCCGCCCGGGCGCAGGCGGTGGAGGTGCTGAGACGCCTCGACGCCAGGGGAGTGAAGGAGGGGATGGCGCCCCTGCAGATGAACGAGCGAGAGGCGGCTCAAGCGGCGGCCCGGCTCGAAACCGAACATCCGCCTTCCGGGAAAGCCGCGGTCGAGAAACCACCCACGCTCGATGAGCGCCTGGAGGCGGAGATCCTGGGCTACAGAAAAAATCTGGGCAAATCGGGGGACGAGCCAGCCGATCCGTCACCGGATGAGCAAGAGAAAAGCATGAAACCCCGGTTTTGCGCTTCTTGCGGAAACGCGGTTGAAGAAGCAGACAATTTCTGCGCCGCCTGTGGGCGCCGGCTCAGTTGAAACGCATCGCCGCCACATGCTGCCTGATCGCCCTGGGCATGTTCTGGCTGTTTTCTTCGCCCTCCTTGTCTTATGCGGGATCGGCGAAGCTCCAGGCTGCGCCGCCCAAAACGAAAACTGCAGTCTCGGGTCCCACGACGACGGACCTCTCCCGGCTCAAACTCAAGCGCAACATCCTCACCGTCCGGCTGGAGAAAGGTTTTTTCGAAGTCATGGAAATGATGGATTTCGAGAACGAGGGCAGCGCCACCATCGTCTCGAAAGGCGGCGCTCCCACGCTGCGCTTTGCGTTGCCCAGAAGCAGCAACATCAGAAATCCCAGAGCGCGCTGGGGCGCTGCGCCCGCAGGACTCGACCCCAAATTCCTCACTTCGGTGGGGGATGAACTCCGCACGACGGAGCCTATCCCGCCGGGGCGGAAATTCATCGTCCTGCTCTATCGCCTGGAGGATGAATTCGGCGGCATCAGGGTGGAGAGGCCGATTCTCTACGACACGCCGAGCTTCGCCGTCCTGCCGGAGAAAGACCGCGTGCAGGCGCAGGCTATCGGTTTCGCCGCGCAGCCGGCCGTCGAGTTTCAGAGCCGCGAATACAACCGTTTCGTGGGGACGGCCAGAGCGGGTACGCTGGTGCGCATCGACATGCAGGCGCCCGATTCGATGGGCGGCCTCGGAGTATTCTACGTCGTAGGAGGCGTCGTGGTCGTCTTGAGTCTGGGGCTTGGGCTTTACATCCGCAAAAGAAGGAACACGGCCTACTCCGCTCAGGTGGAGCGCGAGGAGATACTGCGCGCCATCGCTTCACTCGATGACAGGCTCGCGTCGGGAGAAATCACCTCAAGCGAATATGCCCGGGAGCGCGCCCCGCGCTTCGAGCGCCTCAAAGAACTCTCGGAATAAGAGGGCGGATGCCGTGCTGGAGGCTCTTGGCGTATCCAGGCGCTACGGGTGGAGGTGGGCGCTCAAGGAGTTGAACCTGTCCGTCTCCCCGGGAGAAACGCTGGCTCTTCTCGGCAAGAACGGCTCGGGCAAGACCACCCTTCTCAAGACGCTGGCCGGTTTGCTGCAGCCGACCGAAGGGGCGGTGCGCCTGTCCGGCGAGCCAATCTCCCGCGAGGCGAGGGGCAGAATCGGCCTGCTCTCGCACGAGCCCATGCTCTATGAGGGACTGACGGTCCGGGAGAACCTCGAATACTTCGCCAGGCTATTCGGCGTGGAGCGCAAAGCAATGCTGACGCGTATGGTTCTATTGGCGGGCACGCTCGAAATGGAGGAACGCCTGGATGAGCCCGTGCGCGTCTTGAGCCAGGGGCTCAGACAGCGCGCGGCGTTTATGCGCACGCTTTTGCATACACCCGAGGTCGTGCTGCTCGATGAGCCGTTTTCCGGTCTGGACGCGAACGCGGTGGAACGCTTGAAGAGTGTAATCGAGTTGATGCGGGATCTTCGTGACTACATCGTGGTGTTCACGACGCACGATGTAGCTAAAGCCTTTGAGGTGGCGGGGAGAATCGCCGTTCTGGCCGGGGGCAGGCTCGTCTATGAGGAGGATGTTCAAAATTCGAGCGAAGAAGGAGTGCTGGCCGCGCTCGATGGATACCCCGGAGGTTCGGCATGAGGCGTTTTTTTTCCGTCCTCTCAGCGGTGGTGGAAAAGGACTTGCGCCTCGAATGGCGGACGAAGGAAAGTCTCCTCGTCATGGTGGTTTTTGCGCTGCTTGTGCTCACGCTGTTCAGCTTCGCCTTCGGCCCGGGGGGAGGGAGCGGGGAGAACGCGCGGGCCGTCCAGGCGGGAATCTTGTGGATATCGTTCCTGTTCGCCTGCGTCGTCGGGCTGTCCCGTACCATGGGCGTGGAGCGCGAGAGCACAGGTTTTTCGGCCATGTACGCGAGCCCCGCCGATCCTTCCGCGTTGTATCTGGGCAAAGTGCTGTCCGTCGCCGTTTTGATGGGAATCATGGAGTTTGTGGGCTTCGCCGTTTTGGCGGTTCTCTATCGTGCGGATGTGTGGAAGTCGGCCGGTGCGCTCGCGCTCATCGCTGCCTCGGCCACCTTGGGAGTCGCTGCTGCCGGCACATTGTTCTCCGCCATGAGCGCGCGCACGCGGACGCGCGAGGTCTTGCTGCCCGTTTTGATGTTTCCCGTTCTCGTGCCCGTTCTGATCGCCGCCGTCAAGGCGACGGAAGCGCATCTCGGCGGCGGCGGATGGGCGGATTCCAGGGATTGGATTCGCTTGATGTTGGTGTATGATGTGGTATTCTTGGTGGCCGCTTCGATGGTGTTCGAATACATATTAGAAGAATAATATCAATGAATTATGCTATTATATTTATTGAATCACTTTATATATTGCCGCTGTCCTGCGCCGCCGGGAGGAGCGCTTGATGCGCCGAAACGAGGGGGGAGTGTTCGGGTGGTTGCCGGTTCTCACCCTGGGCATTCTCGCTTTCGCCATTTTCGCGGATTTCTTCATCGCCGGCACCGACAGGCTCCAGGGGCCGCCGCAGCGTATATTCTACATCCACGTGCCATCGGCCTGGGTGGCGTATCTGGCCTTTTTCCTGGTGTTCATTTTCTCGATCAAATATCTGGCGAAAAGGAATCCGGACGACGACATCCGCGCGCACGCCTGCGCGGAAGCGGGGGTGGTTTTCTGCACGCTGGTGCTGATCACCGGGCCCATCTGGGCCCGCCCTGTATGGGGCGTGTGGTGGACGTGGGACGCGCGGCTCACCACCACGCTCATTCTCTGGATGATATACGTGGGGTATCTGATGCTGCGCGCCTACATGACGGAACCGGAGCAGAGGGCGCGTTTCGCCGCCGTGATGGGGATTGTGGGCTTTCTGAACGTGCCCATCGTGCACATGTCGGTGGAATGGTGGCGCACCCTCCATCCCAGGCCCGTGGTGATGCGCTCGGGCGGGCTGAGGGATCTGCCCGATTCCATGCACGTCGCGCTGTGGAGTTCCCTGCTGGCTTTTACGCTCCTGTTCGTGTGTTTCGTCCGGAAGCGCGCGCAAATCGAGCGTCTGAACGCGCGGGTGGAAGAGGCGCGCGCCGCGCGGGAGGAAGGATGATGGGCTACGTGGCGGCGGCGTACATCGTCGTTTTGGGAGGTTTTGCGATTTACTGGTGGACTCTCAAGGCGCGGATGGATATTTTGATCGAGGAGGAGAAAAAACTTGCCCCCGGGGGAGATTCTCCATGATGCGATTTGTTCTCGCCTTATGTCTCGTAGTCGCTTTCAATGCGCACCCGGCTGTGGAGGCCGCCTCGCCTGGAGCGAAGACCACCTTCTCCGAAGTGGCGGGCGCCCTGATGAGCCCCGTCTGCCCGGGGAAACTGCTCCACGACTGCCCGAGCAGCGAGGGCGCCCAGCTCCGCGAACTCGTGCGCCGCAAGATATTCTCCGGTGAGACGAAAGAGGAGATCGTCCGGTATTTCGTCGAAGTGTACGGCCGGGAAGTCCTGCCGAAACCACCGGCGGAGGGTTTTTATCTTACCGCCTGGCTTCTTCCTTTCGGGGGGGTGCTGGCGGGTTTCGGCGTGGTATTCGTCCTGGTGAGGGCGTGGACGAAGCGCCCAGACGACGCCGGGCAAAGCGAGGAGAGGGGAGAAGCCCCGCAAAAATCCGCCTCGGATGATCCCCTGGACAATCGCTTGCAGCGCGAGCTTGGCGATTTCGAGGGCTGAGCCGCCATACTCCGCACGCTGAGAGCATTCGATGAATTATAATCCCAAAACCGAACTCGCCAGAAATCTCGACGGATTCTCTCCACCCCGCCGGAGCATCAAATGGCGGCTGACTGGAATGGTGATCAGCCTCGTCCTGGTTGTCTGGATGATTGTGTATTTCGGAAAACAGGGGGAGCGGCCGGCGCAAGAGGTGGAAAGAAAGCAGGCGCAGGTCATGCCGAAGGAAGGCGCAGGAGATGACGACTCACTCTACCGCGACATGATTTTTCTGAAGCAGGTCCAGCGCGCCGATGCCCCGGACGTGATGCTCAAGGCCCTGGATGGTCAGAATCATTCCCTCACGCAGCATACGGGCAAGCTCGTCCTGGTGAATTTCTGGGCGACGTGGTGCCAGCCGTGCATCCGGGAAATGCCCTCGATGGAGCGGCTTTATGCGAAATACAAGCCGAGTGGTCTCGAGATCGTAGCGATATCGCTGGACCAGGGCAATGAAGACGATGTGCGCGAATTCGTCGCAAAGCTGAAACTGACTTTCCCCATCGTCCTCGACCCCGAGCACAAGGCGAAGGCGCTCTACAAGGTGCGGGGCCTGCCGACGACGTATCTCCTGGACAGGCAAGGCCAGGTAGTGGGCTACGGCGTAGGACCCCGCGAATGGGACAGCGAGGCCGCCTTCGCTCTCGTAGGGCACTTGCTCGATGAGAAAAGTTGAAAGTATGGCAGCGTCTAACAGCTCGAAGCCAGACCAGCGAAAGGCGAAGCGGCTGGCTCTCTCGTTCATTCTGGCGCCGGTGCTCTTGACGCTGCTCTGGGCGGTGGGCGAGCGCCTGACGACGGAGCATGTCGAGCAAGCGCCGGTGACCAATCTGGAAATCGGCCGGCAAGTACCCCCCTTTGAATACCCGCTTCTGGGTGGTGGGAGCGTCTCTCTCGCAAGCCGGAAGGACAAGGTGGTTCTCATCAACGTGTGGGCCACGTGGTGCGTCCCGTGCCTGGATGAGATGCCGGATTTGCAGCGCCTCTACGCCCGGATGAAAAAAGACGGCGCGCCGTTCGAGATACTGGCGGTGAGCATCGACGCCCTGGGGGCGGATGCGGTCCGGAAATTCGTCGACCGCTTCGGCCTCACGTTCCCGATTCTGCTCGACCCGCGCGGGAGCATCAAGAAGCTCTACCGCACGACCGGCGTGCCGGAGACGTTCATCGTGGACCGCCAGGGCCGCCTCCTGCAAAAAATCATCGGCGCCCGCAAATGGGACGCTCCCGCGATCGTCGAATACCTGAAGCGGGCGGCCGGGTCTTGAGCGGGCTTCGCGGAACCTCTGATACCTCATCCCGCGTAAGCGCCCCAACCCCTCATCGGGGATAAAGGCAACCCCCCCTTACCCCCCTGTCCGGGGCCGTTGAAAAAGCCCCGTGGACCGATTTTGGTTGAGCGCAAGTTTTTGACGTTCACTCCCCCCTTGAGGGGGAGTCGAAGAGCTAAGGGCGTAAGCCCGAAAGCGAGTCGGTGGGGGGTATAATTCGGATGGCGATAAAACGTATTTCCCCCCACCGATTCAGCCTTCGCACAAACCGCTCGGCTTCATCGACTCCCCCTCAAGGGGGGAGTGATTTTTCTCTCTCGTTGGTTGGTTACATACGACAAATCCAGAGTTCCTGAGTTTTTCAACAACCCCTGTCAAGGGGGGGTAGGGGGGGCCTTTCAAGCCGAGAGGGGCGTCTCCTCTGACCCCCTGGAATGGGAGCTTTTTCAACAACCTCCCTTCGATACGCGGCTTCGCCGCTACTCAGGGTGAGGCGAACGAGGGCGCTGCTCGGGACGAAGGGGTTTTCGACAATCCCGTATGCGGCCCCTACGCTTGAACCTCGCCGAAAGCCTAAAGCTCGAAACCGAGTTCGAGTTCCTCGTTCAGCCTTTGCATCTGCTCCAGGACGGCGGGGGTGATGGGCACGCCGATGCGCCTGTTCTCCTCCTCGGCAATGGCCTCGGGCTCGCCGTGAATGTAGATGCGGTCGTGGCCCGGCGCTTTTTTCGCCCCCCGGATGGTCTCGAAGAGTTTCGTCATGTCCCCGTATATGGCGGACAAGTCCCTGAAGCCGGACGTCTTGATCGCGCCCATGAAGTGGCCCGTGGCGGATTTCGCCTTGCCTGCCGCGCCCGCCAGGCGGCTTTCCAGACCCGCGCCCGAGAGCACGCCGCACAGAATATCCACCATCAGCTGGAGACCGTAGCCCTTGTGGCCGCCGGTCTCGTCTCCCTCGCCGCCCAGGGGCGCGAGCGGCACCTCGTAGTTCAGGATGCTCTTCTCGTTCAGGGTCGGCGTTCCCAGCGAGGAGAGCACCCACCCCTTGGGGACTTCGCGCCCTTCGCGCAGCGCCGTCTCGATTTTACCCACGGCGGTTACGGCGGTGGCCATGTCGAGATGAAAATCGGTTCCTCCCGGCCCGCCGGGTATCGCCACGCTCATCGGGTTTGTGCCGAAGATCGCCTCCGCCCCGAAGGTGGGCGCGGTGCGCCGTCCGCCGTTCGTCATGCTGATGCCGATGAAACCCGCCTCCATCGCCTTTTGGGCCCAATAGCCTGCATACCCGAAGTGGCTGCTGTTGCGCACGGTCACGAAGCCGGAGCCGTGCTTTTCCGCCATGGCGAGGGCCTCGTCCATCGCGCGGTTCGAGGCGACGATGCCGATGGCGTCGTCCGCGTCGAGAAGGCCGGTGGTGTCGCTTCCCTTGTAGAACTTCATGTCGGGCCTGTTGTTGAGCACGCCGTTCTCGATGCGAACCATGAAGAAGGTCAGCCGCGCCGCCCCGTGGCTGCGGATGCCTCTCAAATCGGCGCTGACCAATACTTTCGCCACCAGGCGGGCGTCGTCCTCGGGCACGTCCTTGTTGCGGAAGATGGTGTAGACGAACTCTTCGATAACTTCGGCGGGAAACCGCACCGTGCCTTCGGGCAGGGGACCGGACTCAACCATGAACATCTCCTCGAAAAAATGTTGATTTTGATGATGCCGTGAATACTGCGCATATTAGCCCGTCTATGCGTTTTTCGGGAAGTCGCGCCGGGTTGCGGCTCGCCTTGCGGGTTGCGCTCGCGTTTTGTCAAAATGCGCTTCTTTTCGGGAATGCTGTCTGGAACAGGGGAGAGATGAGAGTGGCTCGCATAGCGGTGGTGCGCGGAGACGGAATCGCGAACGAGGTGATGCCCGAGGCGGAGGAGACGCTCCGGGCGGCGGCCGAGGCCGCTTCGTTTCCGGTCGAGTTCGAATACTTCGACTGGGGGAGCGACCGGTATCTGGAGCAGGGCAGGGGGATGCCCGAAGACGGCTGCGATACCCTTCGGGCGGGTTTCGACGCCGTTTTTCAGGGGGCCATCGGCGATCCGCGGGTTCCCGGTTCCATCGTGCAGGAAGAAGTGATTCTGGGGGTTCGCTTCGGGCTGGATTTATACGCGAACATCCGCCCCTGCAGGCTCTACCATGAGGATTTGACGCCCCTCAAGAATAAAGGGGCGGGCGACATCGACCACGTCGTCGTGCGCGAGAACACCGAGGGTTTGTTCGTGAACGTGGGCGGGTTTTTCAAGGAGGGCACGAAAGACGAGGTCGCTCTTCAGGAAGAGGTGCACACCTACAAGGGGGTGGAGCGCGTCATCCGGGCGTCGTTCGAGTTCGCGAGGCGTCATAAGCGCAGAAAAGTCACCATGGCGGACAAGGCGAGCGGGCTTCGCTACGCGGGCGGAATCTGGCGGCGCGTGTTCGATGAGGTGCGCGCGGATTTCGAGGACGTCGAGTCCGAAGCCAGGCACATCGACGCGGTGGCGATGGAGGTGATTCAGCATCCAGGAGAATTCGACGTCATCGTCACCAACAACATGTTCGGCGACATTCTGAGCGACATCACCTCCGGCCTCGTGGGCGGGCTGGGCCTGGCGCCTTCCGCGAACGTGAATCTCGAGGGCGTCTCGATGTTCGAGCCGGTCCACGGCACGGCGCCCGACATCTACGGGCGCGGTATCGCCAACCCGATGGCGGCCATTTTGACGGGCGCTTTGTTGCTGGATCACCTGGGCTGCGGGGCGGGCGGAGCCGCCATCCGGCGCGCCGTGGAAGAGGCTATCGCGCACGGGGAGCGCACTGGAGATATCGGAGGGAAATTGACCACGAAAGAATGCGCAGATGCCGTAAGGAACAGGTTAAGATAGAATGGGTTATTAAAAATTATTCAAGTAAAATATAGGAGAATGGAATGCCGGAGAAATCAGTGGTGGACGTTCAGAAAGCGGCTTTCAAGCCCGTGGATTGGGGGCAGACGAAAATCCTGGTGAGCCCGGCCGCCAACGGCTCCGAACACGTGCGCGTGGGGCTCACCGAGTACGACCCCGCCACCCCGCACGAGCCGCACGCGCACCCCGGACAGGAGGAAGTCATCTGGGTGCTGAGCGGACGGGGCTATACGGAGACGCACGGCGAGAAAATCGACCTCTACCCGGGGGCGGTGGCGTTCATCCCCGCAGGCATGGAGCACAAGACGGCGGCCGTGGGCGAGAAGATGCAGGCCATCATCATCAAGGGGCCGGTTCGCGACGCCGACGGGGTGCTGAGTTAGGAATATCCTGCAAGGCAAAGCTCGCCGGTGGTGCTGTCGATATTCGCGGGGGATTGATTCTTAGGGTGCGGAAATCAGCACCCGATCGCCTTGAACTTCCAGTTTCGTCCCGAAGGGTTCGTTGAGCGCTTCCATGACGCCCGTGATTCGGCGGCCCTCGCCCCGCCTGGGCGAATGGAGCCTGGGTCTGGAGAATACGCCGGCCGTTACGGGAATCAGGTAAGGGTCTCTCACTCCCTTTTTGGTCAGCGCGCAGCCGAACAGGAAGGTGTCGTGCGTCTCGTCGGTGAAAAACGGGATGTCGAAGTCGAATATCAGGTTCCCCATGCTGTAGACGATGGGCGCGCCCTTGTGGAATTCGACAGCCTGCAGGACGTGCGGGTGGCCTCCTAAAACGAGGTCCGCGCCCGCGTCGATGGTGGCGTGGGCGATTTCTCGCTCGAAAGCCATTACCTCGTGCGTCATGCTCGTGCCCCAGTGGTGGTTCACGACGACCAGGTCCGCTTTTTTCTTGAGGCTTCGAACGTCGCGCTTCATGCGCGCGAGATGGGCGGGTTCCGCCCAGGTTTCGATTCGCGGCGGGGTGCCCGGGTATTCCGAGAGGTCGCGCCAGGGGCGGTAGGCCGTGTGGGCGCGTATGGGGTTCACGCCCGGCCCGGCCGCCGTGGCCTCGAACCCCCTCGGGATGACGGAGCAGTACGCCAGAAAGCCAATCGCCAGATTCCCGCGTTCGATGAGGACGGGTTTTCTCGCCTGCGCGAGGTTCACCCCGCCGCCCACGAGGGCGACGCCCAGAGAATCCATGAGCGACATGGTTTCCGCAAAGGCGTCTTCTCCGTAGTCGAGCACATGATTGTTCGCAAAGGCCATGACGTCGAAGCCGGCCTCGGTGAGGGCGCCGGCCATATCCGGCGCGCCGCGCAACAAGATTTTCTCGGGCGCGGGTTTTCCGTCGTGAGAAAGGGGCAGTTCCAGGTTGGCGAAAGAGACGTCCGCTTCACGGAGGAGGGGAATCAGCCTGCCGAAAGCGCCTTTCGCCTCCGCTCGGTTGATAGCGATATCCCCACCCGCCAGAAGTTTGGGGCCTGCTTGAGCGCGGGGGGACATGGGGCTATTCGGTGAGGCAAAGGCCGTGGTCGGGCGTGAAGGAGAGATACACCTTCTGTCCGGTGTCGAGTTCCTCGAAGTGGTCGATTTGCACGCCCACCTCGTGCGGGCCGACCTGGACCTGGCAGTCGAGGAAGTTGCCCAGATACACGGTGTCGATCACCTCGCCTTCGATAAGGTTCATCGCCTCGGCCGGTTTTTCGAGGTGAAGCAGGATGTCCTCCGGGCGGATGCTCAGGATGATTTTCGACCCGGCGGGGGACCCTTCCGCGCCGGTGGCTTTCAGGCGGATGGGAGCGCTGCCGTCACCCAGGGGAATTTCGAGGTCCGTCAGCTCCCCGTCGTGGCCGAGAAGCTTGCCTTCCATGAGGTTGGCCACGCCGATGAAATTCGCCACGAACGCGTTCGTGGGTTCGGCGTAGATGGATTCGGGGTCGCCGATTTGCTGGATCACGCCCTTGTCCATCACGACGACCCTGTCGCTCATCACGAGCGCCTCGGTCTGGTCGTGCGTGACGTAGATCGATGTGATGCCCACGTCATGCTGCAGGCGGGTGAGTTCGATGCGCATCTGCTCGCGCAACTTGGCGTCGAGGTTGCTCAGGGGCTCGTCGAAGAGCACCACCTTGGGGTTGTAGACGATGGCGCGAGCGAGGGCGACGCGCTGGCGCTGCCCGCCTGAAAGCTTGGTGGCGTAGCGCTCCGCGAGATGGCCCAGACCCACGAGGTCGAGCGCCTTCGTCGTTTTCTCCTTGATGGCGGCCCTGGTTTCGCGCCGGATCCTCAGGCCGTAGGCCACGTTGTCGAAGACCGTCATGTGCGGCCAGACGGCGTAGCTCTGGAACACCATGCCGAGGTTTCTTTCCTCCGGCGTCAGGAAAACCTCGTTCGACACGGAAGTGACGTAGTCTCCCTCGATTTGAATATCGCCGCTGTCGGGATGCTCGAGGCCGGCGATGCACCGGAGCGTCGTGGTTTTTCCGCAGCCCGAAGGCCCCAGGAGGGTGACGAACTCTCCCTGTTCGACGGAAAGGTCGATGCCCGCCACGGCCACTTCGGGCCCGAATGATTTCACCAGTTTCTTGATTTCGACGAATGACACGCTATCTATCCCCTAGGGCTTGACGGCCAGTGTATGGTCGGGGTCGAGGCGCACGTACACCTTCTCGCCCACGCGCAGGCGCTCTCTCGAATGCGCCAGCACCTTCCACTCGAACTCTCCCCACTTCACCCGGCAGTCGAGGCAGTTGCCCAGAAAGACGGACTGAATCACTTCGCCCTCGATCCGGGGGCCGTCCATGGGCTCGCGCGAGGCGTCCACGTTCTCGGGGCGAACGGAGAGATAGGCGTCGTCGCCCTCCGTCAGGCCGTCGGCGAGCAGGCAGGGCAGTTGCACGCTCTCACCGCCCTGGGATATCTCGATAGCCCCGGCGCCCCCTCCGCCGTTACCGACGATTCGGCCCTCGGTCAGGTTCGCCACGCCGATGAAATCGCTCACGAACCTGTTGACGGGCCGCGCGTATATGTTATGCGGGCCGCCCGATTGCTCGATGTGCCCCTTGCTCATCACGATAATCTCATCGCTCATCACGAGGGCTTCCGCCTGGTCGTGCGTCACGTAGATCGAGGTGATGCCGATTTCGTGCTGAATCCGCTTGAGTTCGACGCGCATCTGCTCCCTGAGCTTGAGATCGAGGTTGCTGAGCGGCTCGTCGAAGAGCAGAAGGCGCGGCCGGAAGACCATCGCGCGCGCGAGGGCCGCCCTTTGCTGCTGGCCGCCCGAGAGCTGCGTGGCGTTTTTGTCCGCCATGTCGGTGAGGCCGACGATCTCGAGCGCCTCGGCGACGCGGTCGTCGATTTCGGATTGCGCCATGTTGCGTATCTCGAGCGGGTAGGCCACGTTCTGCGTCACGTCCATGTGCGGCCAGATGGCGTAGCTTTGGAACACCATGCCGATGTTTCGCTTCTCGGGCGCGGTGTTGACGCGTTTTTCTATCGAGGTGACCGGGTCCGAACCGATGCGAATCTCGCCGGCATCCGGTTTGTGGAGACCGGCGATGCACATGAGCGTCGTGGTCTTCCCGCAGCCCGAAGGGCCGAGCAGGGTGAGAAATTTCCCCTCCGGAATGCCGAAGGAAATGCCGTCCACGGCGCGGTCGTCGCCGAAGTATTTAACGAGATGGTCGACCTGGAGATAGTTGTTTTCACTCATCGTCTTACGCCGTCAGCGCCTCTTTGCCGGCGACTTTCCTGAAGATGACGACGCAGATCAGCAGCGCGACCGTCTGTGCGATGGAAAGGGCCGACGTCATGGGTTCGTTCTCGAAGTTCGAGAGATAGTACACGCCGACGGAGAGCGTCTCCGTTCCGGCGGAATACAGTATGATGGAGATGGAGAGTTCCCTCAAGAAGATGACGAACAGCAGAATCCACCCGGCGAAGATGCCCGGCTTGAGCAGCGGAATCGTGATTCTTCTGAGCGTGGTGAGCCACGAAGCGCCCGCCATGCGCGAGCTCTGGTCGAGTTCTTCCGATACGGCCATCATGATGGAGGAGATGTTCCGCTGCCCGTACGGGAAAAAGCGCGTGATGTAGCCGAGCAGCAGAATCCACAGCGTGGCGTAGATGGGTGTTTTGATATAAGTGACGAGAACGCCCATCGCCAGCACGATGCCGGGGAAACCGATGGGGATGACGCTCAGGAAATCGAGCATTCGCGCGCCGAAGCCCTTGGTGCGGTGGATCATGTAGCTCACGATGATGGCCACCACCATGGCGATGGAAGCGCCGCCGAACGCGAGGATGAAGCTGTTGATGATGCCGTTCGTGGCCGCGTCGATGCTCTCGGGCCACCAGAAGAAGAGCACCTTCTGGTAGTTCCAGAAAGTGAGCTCCGACCAGATGATTCTTCCCGACCATATCTTGTGGAGGCTCACGAAGAAAAGGCAGATGATGGGAAGAACCACGGCGACGCACACGTAAAATATGTTATAGGCGAAGGCGAGCCACTTCCAGTTGCCCAGGTCGATGAGATTCGGCCTGAAACCCTTGCCGGTCACCGTCGTATACGAGCGGGGCGCGATGATTCTGTGCTGAATCCAGATGAAGAACGCCGTCACCACGCCCACCACCATGCTCATGGCGGCGCCCAGGTAGTGATTCGCGTCGTCTCCCACCGCTTTCGTGAAAATCTGCGTGGTCAGCGTCTCCCAGCCGAAGGGGGCTGAGAGCTTGAAGGGAACGCCGAACTCCCCGGCCGTCGTCACGAACACGATGATGGCGCCCGAGAGAATCGCCGGCGTCACGAGGGGCAGTGTGATGGTAAATGTGGTTCGCAACAGCCCCGCTCCCGTCGTCCGGGCGCTGTCCTCGAGAGAGGGGTCCATGCGCCTGAGCGAACCCACCACGAACAGGTAGACGAGTGGAGCGAAGAAAATCCCCGTCACCCAGATGACGCCCCACAGGTTGTTGACGTTGAAAAGCGGAAAATCAATGCCGAAGAAACTTTTCGCCATGTTGTTCAGCAGGCCGATTTTCGGAGAGGCCAGGTTGTGCCAGGCGATGGCGCCCACGAAAGGACTCAGGAAGAAGGGAATGAGGTTGAAGGGCTCGAGCTTCTCCCTGAACGGGCAGTTCGTTCTCGCGTTGATCCACGCGAGCGATACGCCCAGGAGCGTGGCCAGGATGGTGCAGCCCGTGCTGATGATGGCGGTATTGATGAGGGCTTTTTTGATGACGCGGCCCTGGAATATATCCCTGTAGTTCTGGAGCCCCCATTCGGTGTCGAAGCCCAGGTCGTCGAGCACCAGGAAGCTGTTGATGACGAGCGCGACCAGGGGCACGATGACCGCCACCGCCACGATGAGGCCGACGACAGTGGTAATGATGTTCTCCTGCGTGAACCATGTGCGCCAGCCGCGCGGGGGAGCGACGTCGATTTGGGGTACTGCGGTGTCCGTAGCCATAGTCTAGTCGATACAACCTTTCCTGCGAACGCAAGTTTGTCCGGGAATACGAGGCAATGAATATAAAAAACGCCGTTATTAAAAGCAACACACCCCGCGAACCGTCGCTCCAATTCGCGGGGGGTATTCTATTTGTAAAAAACGCTCGGTGCGCGCTACATCGCGAAGGCTCCGCCGCGCTGCTTCTGAGCGGCGACCTCGGCTGAACCCTCGCGGCATGGCGCGCTGCGAATTGCATCGCTTCATTACAGAAACCGGTAGGGCGGGAGCCCGTTGTGGACTCCCACCCGTTCCGGGTAACAATCGATGAAGCGTCCTACTTGAAGCGCTTGATGAATTCGGCGCGCGTCGCCTTGAATTTCTTCTGCGCGCCCACCCAGTCCTTGAGACCCAGCAGCTTATGCTTGCTCAAGTCGAGAAGGTAGGGACGCACGGCCGCGGGAGGCTGGTAGCCGGCGCGGAAGCTGTAGACGGCCTCGCCTTCCACGTATACGTCGGTGCCTGCCTTGGTAAGCAGGAATTCCACCAGCAGTTTGCCGGCGCTGGGGTTCGGCGCGCCGTTCAGGACAGCCGCCTGGTTGCCCAGCATGACCTGGCCTTCTTTGTAATAGCCGGTCTTGATGATTTTCGCGAGGCTGGGCTTCTTGAGGACGTTCTGCCATACGCGGCCGGTAATGTTCCAGGGGTCGAGGCCGCGCTCGCAGTTAATGAGCGCCTGCATCTTCGGCTCCGTGCGGAACATGACGACGGGCTTCGTGGCTTTCAGGGCGTCCCAGTACTTGTTCATGTCCATGCCGTTCTCGATGAGCGAGATGACGGTGTTGGTGTAGGTGAAGCTCTTGGTGATGTCGCCGGCGATGGTCTGGCCCATCACGTTCTTCGCGATGGTGTCGGCATAGGACGTCACGTTGATTTTTTCCATGCCCTTGCAGGCGCTGTTCCATACCGGCTGGAAGGTATAGGCCAGAGGCGTCACGACGTAGGGGTAGTTCGCGTACTGGCCGGCTTTCTTGATCACCGCCGCGAAGTGCTTGTTCCACTCGGCGCTGTCGAGCTTGTGGTACGCGCCGCGTTTCTGGGCCGCGGCGAAGAAGCCGGGCGCGCTCACCACGTGTACGTCGACGGTGAACTTCTTGGCCCGCATCTCCTGGCGAACCTGGGAGACGGTGGCGCCGGTGCCTTTGCGCAGGTTACGGAATTTGAAGCCGCTGCCGAGGCCGTAGTGCTTGACGAAAGCCGGGCCCATGCGCTTGGCGGTGCGGTCGCTGAACAGGGGGTTGATGATCGTGACGGCGCCCTCTTTTTTCGCCGCGCGCACGAGATCTTTCTGGTTTTTCATCATCGCTTCGGATACGAGCGCGCCCGATGCGAAGACAGCCACCGCCGCGACGGCGGCAACGAAGTAATGGATACGGGGTTTCATCGAGAATCTCCTCAATACATGAACAGTATGGGGGCCAGCCCCCGGTTTAAAAAATTTCCATTCGGAAGAACTACATCGATTTGCGGTGCTCTGGTGTCTCTGGCCATAAATCTTGTCGATGCAATCTTTCCTGCGAATCCTGGGAACGCAAGTCTTTTCAGGAATATGAACAATCGACTATAAAGAACGCCGTTTCCAAAAGCAACACGCCCGCGAATCATTGCTTAGATTCGCGGGGAAGTTCGGTATTTGTAAAAACGCTAACCGCGCGCTACGTCGCGCAAGCTCCGCCTCGATAGCGCCAGAGGGGCGACCCCGGCCGATCCCTCGCAGCATGGCGCGTCGCGGATTTTCTCATTTCAAGTCAGAAGGGTGGGAGCCCACAAGGGGCTCCCACCCATTCCGATCGATGACCGATAAAGCGTCCTACTTGAAGCGCTTGATGAATTCGGCGCGCGTCGCCTTGAACTTCTTCTGTGCCGCCACCCAGTCCTTGAGACCCAGAAGCTTGTGCTTGCTCAGGTCGAGGAGGTAGGGTTGCACGACCTTGGGCGGCTTGTAGCCTGCGCGGAAGCTGTAAATGGCTTCGCCTTCCACGTATACGTCGGTGCCTGCCTTGGTAAGGAGGAATTCAACAAGCAGTTTGCCGGCGTTGGGGTTCGGCGCGCCGTTCAGGACAGCCGCCTGGTTGCCCAGCATGACCTGGCCTTCTTTGTAGTAGCCAATCCTGAGGACTTTGGCGAGTTCGGGCTTCTTGAGGACGTTCTGATACACACGGCCCGAGAGGTTCCAGGGGTCGAGGCCGCGCTCGCAGTTGATGAGCACCTGCATCTTCGGCTCAGTGCGGAACATGACGACGGGCTTCGTGGCCTTCAGGGCGTCCCAATACTTGTTCATGTCCATGCCGTTCTCGATGAGCGAGATGACGGTGTTGGTGTAGGTGAAGCTCTTGGTGATGTCGCCGGCGATGGTCTGGCCCATCACTTTTTTGGAGATGGTGTCGGAATACTGCGTTACACTGAGATCTTTCATGCCCTTACAGGCGGTGTTCCACACCGGCTGGAAGGTATAGGCCAGAGGCGTCACGACGTAGGGGTAGTTCGCGTACTGGCCGGCTTTCTTGATCACCGCCGCGAAGTGCTTGTTCCACTCGGCGCTGTCGAGCTTGTGGTACGCGCCGCGTTTCTGGGCCGCGGCGAAGAAGCCGGGCGCGCTCACCACGTGTACGTCGACGGTGAACTTCTTGGCCCGCATCTCCTGGCGAACCTGGGAGACGGTGGCGCCGGTGCCTTTGCGCAGGTTGCGGAATTTGAAGCCGCTGCCGAGGCCGTAGTGCTTGACGAAAGCCGGGCCCATGCGCTTGGCGGTGCGGTCGCTGAACAGGGGGTTGATGATCGTGACGGCGCCCTCTTTTTTCGCCGCGCGCACGAGATCTTTCTGGTTTTTCATCATCGCTTCGGATACGAGCGCGCCCGATGCGAAGACAGCCACCGCCGCGACGGCGGCAACGAAGTAATGGATACGGGATTTCATCGGAAATCTCCTCATGCAGGAATAGAGAGAGGGCCAAGCCCCCGGTTAATTGAAAAGATTCGCTTATTTTGCACTCACCAGAATAACTCGCAGATAGTAAAGAAAACGACGTAATAATAGGTTGATTTGTTTACTGTCTGCGAATTTTTGTGGTAGGGAACATAACAGATTCACGGTGTCTGTCAAATGCCGTTTTTTTTTCCGGCAGGCGATAATTCGTGCCGATTATTCGCACACCTTGGTCAAGAGGCGAAGAAAGGGAAGCGCCTTACTCGCAGTTGGCGCGGGCAAGAGAATTTCGGCGCTTCATCGAGCCGCGTCCCCGTATGGTTTTCCATCGCAGGTTGGGATTTCGAGAGAGGATTTTTTGAACGTGAAATCGACCGCATCACATCTTATTCAGAGCCACAGGCTGGTAGCGCCCCAGGGGTCGTTCATGGAACACGTTGAGGTGATCCTCATCGGCGACGGGCCTTTCATTCTCTTCGACGCGGGCTACCGCGAGTGCATTCCCGAGGTGCTCTCATGTGTGGAAGCGCGCGCCGGAGGTGAGTTGGAAAAACTTGTTCTGACCCACCACCACTTCGACCACTCGGGCGGCGCCAGGGCGGTCTGCGACAGGTTCGGCGTCACGGCTTACGCCCATCCCCTGGAGATGCGGTTGCTCGAAGAGGAACAGCCGGGCCTGCCGGTTTCTCCGATCAGGGAAGGAGAATTCGTCGAGTTGGGAGAAATGCGCTTGGAGGCCATCCTCACGCCGGGCCATTCTCCCGGCCATCTTTCGTTCTGGTGGGAGGAGGAGAGGATCCTTCTGGGGGGCGACAACGTTCTTCTTCCCTCGACGACGGCGGTGACCGCGCCCAAGGGAAACCTGGGTGATTACCTCGAATCGCTGGAGAGAGTGAAAAAGCTCGCGCCTCGCCTCATCTACCCGGGCCACGGGCCGGTGATCCAGGATCCGATTGCCAGGATCGACGAGCTTATCGAACACCGCAAGATGCGCGACGCGCAGTATCTGGAAGCGCTGGAGGCAGGACACGATTCGCCCGTCAAGATAGCCGACCTCATATATCAGGATTTGCCGGAGCGCCAGAGAGCGCTGGGCGCCTGCGTGATAGAACTGCATCTGGAGCGGTTCGTGCAATCCGGAAAAGTCGCTTGCGCCGATGGGCGCTATTCACTGACGGAGCCGCTTTAGGGAGAAGGGACTTTTGCTCACCAACTGCCACACGCTGGTTTTGCGGGAACTGCTGGAGCGTCATCCCGAGATGTCCCATCCAGGGGACGACGCCTACGTCTACAACGTGGCGCCCGATTCCCTGCCGCTGTCCGGGGAGTTCAATCCCAGGGAAACCCACCGCTTCGCGCCGCCGGCGGGCGTGTTGGAGCGATTCCCGAAACTTTTGTGGGTGAAATGCCACCTGGTGGTCGACAACCTCTGCCACTACGGGAGCATCGCCAAGACGGCGAGCGGGCAAACGCCCTCCCAAAAGCAGGGCTACACCTATCTGAAAGGGGTCGAGCTCATCCCCCTGATGCGTGAATTCACGAAAGAAGTGGGCGTGATGCCCGATGAGGCGAGCCTCCACTATCTCGCGCACGTGCTGGTGGAGATTGCAGTGGATTACGCCATTCATATCGACGACAACACGGTGGGAGAGCAACTCCGGGACGCCCAGGACGCGATGAACGACGCGCTGAAACGAGAATACGCCGAGGGTCTCGGCGCTTTATACGGCTGTGCGCCGGAAAAAGTCGCGCGGGCGCGTGGCGCGCCTCGGAAGTTTTATGGCGATTGGCACGACGTTGAGCATCTCTTCGTGAATGGACGAACGAAAATCGTCTTGAGGAAGCTCAGACTGCCCTTCAATGAGGAGAACACCGAGAGGACATGCCGCCTCATCGAAGAGGGAGCGCGGATGACGGGCGATTATATGGAATTCATCGACGATTCGGTGGACACGCTCTCCAACTGGGAGGCTTGGGGAGGAGAGGTCGCTATAGAAGGCGCGACCTCTTGATCCGGTCTCCCGCCACGAATTGAATCGAATGTTCAAGGGTTTCGTTTTCGCCCGCGCCCGAAAGCCCTCGTTTTACTCCGTCTGGCACGCAAAAGCTGATTCTTGCGCCGGTTTTCGGACAAAATCATCCACTCATTCCGGACTTCCGGTTCCTTCTCCGGTATTTCGGCGCAAAATCACCCTCCAGTTTTTGAAGTTCATTTCGCGCCGGGCCTGTTTTTCCGGCTGTTGAGTACGAGTTCTAGTTCACTGAGGCCTTCAGGCCTGCTCCCGCCTTGAACTTCGGCACGGTGGCCGCGGCCACTTGAATCTCCTCGCCCGTCCTCGGGTTGCGCGCCTTGCGAGCCGCCCGCTGGGAGACGCTGAAGGTGCCGAAGCCCGTGAGCGTCACTTTGTCTCCGCTCTTGAGCGCCGAGGTTACGGCGCCCACGAATGCGTCGACTACGCCCTGGGCGCTCGACTTGCTCAGGTTCGCCTGCGCGGCGATGGCTTCTGCGAGTTCACCTTTGTTCATTTTCTTCTTCTCCTCTTTCGCCCTGAGCGGCGCGCGGGCGGTGCGTGCGCGCTCACGCCTGCTCTGTTTGCTGCAACAACCTCCAGCAACAGAAATCCAAAAATGTTTTAGGCGGAGGTAAAATACGGGGCGGGTGATTCTGTAACGACGAGCGGATTATAGCCATCTACGCCATTGCTTGCAAGCGCAAAACGCTTGTCTGTCAAGGGATCGCGCTGAAATCACCGGACGGGGAATTTCCACATCGCATCGTTCCCGACCATCTGATCATAGGAGAAAAGGGCGACGCCATCGGCGCCGGCCGTTCGGGCGGCACGCCATTCGCGCCACACGCCCGCCGGATTTTTGGTGAACAGGTATGCGCCCAGGCCGATGACGACCTTGGGCGCGCGTGGGTTCGGGGTTTTCACCCTCCTGGCGGCGAGTGCGCTTCGGCTGATCTGAGCGGCCAGATGAATGTCTCTCGTATAATTCATCACGACTGCCTTATCGAGAAACCCGCCTTTCAGCCAGCCGCGCCAGTCCTGAAACGCGGAGAGATAGGCCCGCTCCGCCCAGGGAAGAACTGCAGCGGAAACAATCACTTGCCCCCTTAAACCTACGGTTGTTTCATAAACGCCGCGAACCGCCGCCGTGACTTGCGCGCGGCGCCACTTATCCCAGGCCGCCGCGTCGGCGCGCTTTACGCTCGCGCCTGCGCGCGGCGCGGTTTTCCGGGTTTCTTGCGCGAAGCGGGCGACCGAGGCCTCGTTGTAGCCGAAATCAAGACGCGAAGAGAAGCTGGAACCCGGCGATATGGGAAGCGCGTAGGGGTAGCGGATGAAATCGAGGTGGATGCCCGCAAGGCGTGGATATTTTTTCACCAAATCCGCCGCGACGTCGATGATGCGCTTGCGCACCGCCGGATTGCCCGGATCGAGAAAGATGCCGGGCGTTCCGAGGCCGAAGCCTTTCGCCCATGCGGGCTTTCCCGAAAGGGGATATTCGAGCAGCGAGCGCCCGTATTGATCCTTGAGAACGGCTTCTCTCCCGAGTTCCTGGATGATGGGCGCTTTCTTGTTTCTCGCAAGGGCGAATGCGTTTATCCACGCATGAACCCTGATGGGGCGCTCGGATTCCTCGCCACGGGAGGCCAGATCGAGCAGCAGGGCCAGCGGCTCTCGCCCGGCGCGTTTCGCGGGAGAGTCATCCGCCAGCTTCGTTGGGAACCACGCGCGGCCCGAGCGGTAGACCTGCGCGTAGATGTCCGTAACGCCCGCGGAGCGCGCGCGCCTTACCAGCGCCTTGATTTTCCCGGCGCTGTCCAGGGTTCTGTTCACGCCCTCCGCCTGCACCCAAAGGCCGATTTCGAAGGGTTTCGGCGCGAGGAGGCGCACGAGAAAATTCTCGTGAATAGAAGAACACCCGGAAACGAGGAACGCGACGAGCAGGAGGCAGGGCGCGCCTGTGCGGGGGAGTCGCTTCATGCGGGTTTTTCCGTGGGGCGGGAGTTTATGCGCTCAAACTACACTTTGCGCCGGGGGGAGGTCAACGCGAAAGAACAATGCGTCCCACTCGGGGTTGTTGAAAAAGCCCCGTATGTGACCCCTGCAAACCGCCAACGCCTCTTTCCTCACCCTGAGTAGCCGCCGAAGGTCAGACGCGACTGAGAAAGGAGCGTTTGTATCGGAGGGCGAGGGGCTCGCTCAGGACGAGAGCAAACGCTCATTCATCAATCACGTTTGACCTTCGATACGGCGCTTACGCGCCTACTCAGGATGAGGGGTGTCGGGGAACGGCGGAGCCTGTCCCGAGCGAAGTCGAGGGGTCGCTACTCGGGATGAGGAGGAGTTGGTTCTGCCGCCTGGAGGTTTTGCAGTCCCGCGTCAGGACGGGCGCAGGGGCCCCGGACAGGCACGGAGGCCTGTCCCTACGGATGCGATTCGGCTTTGTTCGTCATTCCGGCGAAAGCCGGAATCCATTTTCGCTTTCGCCTTTTCGCCTCCTCGTTCGAACGTCTTTACTTCCGGACTGGGAGGGTTGGAATCGAACCCAAAAACGAAAGGCGAATTCTCTGGATTCCGCATCCCGACGCCGCGCGACAACAAGGTCGTGACCGCCCCGTCCGGTGATAAAGTCAAAATGGATTCCGGCTTTCGCCGGAATGACGATGGTGGTCAATTCCGACCAAGGATGACTTTTCCAACAACCCCCGCTCAGGCCGTCTTCTCGTTATTTGGCGCTAAGCGCTCTTTTCGTCGCCAGGGCGGCCTCGGCGAAGGCTCTTTCTTCCGTCTCCCGCATGGCCTCTCCCTTTATTTCGCGGTACGCCTCGATGGCGTTTCGGGTGGATATCCCTCCGGCGAGTACGTCCCAGCCGGCCAGCGCCGCGCCCAGATGCGCGGCCTCGGGCGCTGCGGCGTATTTCAAGGCGATGGCGTCGATATCCACCGAGGCGATGCGGATATCGCGGCCATGAATGATGCTTTGCGTGTTGAGGACGAGTACGCCGCCCGGTTTGAGCGCATTCCCCATCGGGGGCACGACGGCGAGGAGGGGGTCGCAGACGATTTCGAGATCGTATTCCGCCGGGATGGCGAGGTCGGAGAGTTGTTCGCGTGAAATTTTCACCACGGCTCGGTCGGGCGAGCCCGGGGGAGAAGGGAACCCAGGCGTTCGCACCTGGGCGGAGAACCCGGCCTGGTTGGCCGCGCCGGCGAAGATTCGAGCAGCGCTCAGGAAGAGGGCCTCCCCGCCGATTTCGCGTCTTCCATGAAAACAAACCACGCGCATGGCGTATTTCTCGTGAAAGAGAAGAAAAAAGCACAAACCCTCGACAGGCTTACCAAATTCGATGTTTCTTTTCCATCTTTCAAGTTGACATCGAAAACGCGCCCTCGCAATATGGCCCCAAAGAATTGCAGGATCGCCGGACACAGGCAACGAGGGGAGCGCACCTTGAGCAAGAAGTTCAAGATATTCACATACGGCTGCCAGATGAACCGCTACGATACGGAGACGATTACCGGTTATCTGGAGGCCGAAGGGTATGAGGAGACCGAATCGAACGAGTCGGCCGACCTCATCCTGCTGAATACCTGCTCGATACGCGACAAGGCGGAGCAGAAGGTTTATAGCCAGATCGGGCGTCTCGACAAGCTCAAGAAAACAAACCCCGCGCTCAAAGTCGGCGTGTGCGGCTGTTTCGCCACGCGCGACGGGGAGGCGATAGCAAAACGCGGCAAGGCGGTCGACCTCGTCTTCGGCACCCAGAACATCGCCAAGCTCCCGATGCTGCTCGAGGAGATGGAAGAGCGCCGGGTGGTCGATACCGAGCCGATACCGCCTGATTTCACCGAACTCGCTCCGATGGTGCGCGGCGGCGGCCTGAACGCCTTCGTGAGCATCGCGCGCGGGTGCGATAATTTCTGCACCTTCTGCGTCGTGCCCTACACGCGCGGACCCGAGTGGAGCAAGCCGAGCGAACTCATCGTGGACGAAGTCGAGCGCGCGGTGGGGGAGGGCTTTCGCGAGGTCACCCTCCTGGGCCAGAATGTGAACTCCTACGGCCGCAAATCTTCGGGTGAGCTTACCTTCGGCGGGCTGATGAGGCGCCTGAACGAGGTGGATGGCCTCGAGCGCATCCGCTTCATGACGTCGCATCCCAAGGATTGCGACGAGGACATGGTCGAAGCGATGGGGGAATCCCCCAAAGTGTGCGAGCACCTTCATCTTCCGGTTCAGTCGGGGGCGGACGCGGTGCTCGCGCGCATGGAGCGCGGCTATACGGCGGAGGAATATCTCGAAAAGGTTTCTCTCTTCAGGGAGCGCGTGAAGGACGGGGTGCTGACATCGGACGTCATCATCGGCTTCCCCGGCGAGCGGGATGCCGATTTCGAGGGAACGCTCCGCGTCCTGCGCGAGGCGCGCTACGACAACATCTACATGTTCAAATACTCCCCCCGGCCCGGAACGCCCGCGTTCGACATGGAGGATACCCTTCCCGAGGAAGTGCTCACGGAGCGCTTTGAGGAGGCCAGCCGGGTGCAGCGCGAGGTGACGGAGAACCTGCACGCGGAACTCGTCGGCGGCGTTCAGGAGGTGATGGTCGAGAGCGCGGTGAAGCCCAAGAGCGCGCCCGCCGGATGCGCGGGCTGCCCGGATTTTGCGGATGAGCGGGACTCGAACTGGTTTGCGGGTCGCAGCCGGGGCAATCACAGGGTACAATTATACGCGGAGGGTTTTACGCCCGAGCCTGGAGACGTGGTCGAGGTGAAAATCATGAGGGGCGGCATTCACTCTCTGGCGGGCGTCTCGCCGCCGAGCGCCGTGGCGATGGAGGAAGGGGAATGATGATCGAGATGAAAGTCAAGGGCCTCACGCTCGATCCGCACACCAACGTGCCGATTGTGGTGCTGCGCGAGACCGAGGGAGACCGCGCGCTGCCCATCTGGGTGGGCATTTTCGAGGCGCACGCCATCGCGCGCGAGATTGAGAGCTTCGAGACGCCGCGTCCGATGACCCACGATCTGATCAAGAACATGATCAACGACTTGAAGGGCCGGGTGGATAAAATCCTCATCAACGATCTGCGGGACAACACATTTTTCGCCGAGATTCACCTTTCCGTGAACGGGTCGGAAATCGTCGTCGATTCGAGACCCTCCGACGCCATCGCGGTGGCCCTGCGCATGGGGAGCCCGATTTTCGTGGAGGAGAAGGTGCTCGAGGAGGCGAAGAGCATCCAGTTCAACGAAGAGGAAGTGAAAGAGGGCGTCTCCGGCATGGAGGCGGGCAGCGGGGAAGACGCGCCCCCCGAGCCGGAAAAGCCTTTGGAGGAAGAGCCCGAGGACATCAAGGAATGGCTCAAGGACCTCAAGCCCGATGATTTCCTGAAAGAGGACAACAACTAAGGCGACGCTCGCCCGGGCGTCGCCCCACCGGAGTTTTTCGCATTGCTTCTCTATCTCTTGCGGCACGGCGAGACGGACTGGAACGTCGAACAGCGCATCCAGGGCGTCTCCGACACCGCGCTCAACGACGTGGGCGTCGCGCAGGCCGAAGCGCTCGCCTGCGTGCTGCGCGGACGCCCGATCGCTCGCGTCTACTCGAGTCCGCTGTTGCGCGCGAGGCGCACCGCCGAAATCGTCGCGCAAGCCCTCGACGCGCCCCTGTTCGAGGAGGCGGGCATCGCCGAGTTGAACCAGGGCGAACTCGAGGGAGAACCCTTCCGGCGGCTCCCCGAGACGCACCCCGATTTCATGCGCGTATGGCGGGACCATCCCGCCCGCGCGCGCATGCCGGGCGGCGAGACGCTCCCGGAGTTGCAGGAGAGGGCCTGGGCGGTGATGGAAGGGTTCCTGGCAGCGCATGAAAACGAGGTCATCGCCGCGGTGAGCCACAATCTGGCGATCAACATGATCCTGTGCAGGATTCTGGGCGTGGAACTCAACGGCTTCCGGCGGATACGCCAGCACAACGCGGCCATGAACATCATCGAACATTCGCCCGAGCGGGGCTGGAGCGTCGTGACGATGAACTCCCTGGCGCACCTTCAGGGCGCGCCCGTCTCCGAGCGGAATCCGTATCAGCCCTATATCTGAGAATGCGCCGCGGGGGAACTGCGCGGCTCAGTCGTAGTCCCTGCCCTCGGGGTCGGAGACGTTCCGGTAGTAGTCCTGGATGTCGTCGACGAGGCGGTCGACATCGCTTTTCGGTTCTTTCCGCCTGGACGCCATGTAGCGGTGCAGCAGATAGAAGGCGATGAATCCCAGGAAAAAGCCCAGGGCCGCGCCGTCCAGGAATTTCTGGTATCCGCCCATCAGAACGCTCCGGCCTGTGATGTCGTGTATGGACTCACCTTATCTTCGGGGGCTTTCGCCTGTCAACTGAATGGGCGGTTAGTCCGTTTCGCCTGGAAGCGTTACAGTGCCTGGATGAATGGCGGAAAGCTTCATCCGCGCAAGGCCGGCTGAGGGCTGCAGTCCCGGACTCCATGAAAGAGTATTGCAATGAGCGCGAGAGAGCACAGGACATACACGATCAAGCGTCCCGCGGCTTCGCCCGCGCGGCGCAAGGCGTATGAGGATAAGCTCAACCCCCAGCAATTAGAGGTCGTGATGGCGGGCGGGGGCCCGCTTCTCGTCATCGCGGGCGCAGGCAGCGGAAAGACGCACACCATCACCTACCGCCTCGCGCGTCTCGTGGAAGACGGCGTCACCCCTGAATCCATCCTCCTCGTCACCTTCACGAACAAGGCCGCGCGCGAGATGCTGCACCGGGCCGCCTCCCTCATCCAGACCGACGCCCGGCGCGTCTGGGGCGGCACGTTCCACCACGTGGGGAATCTGATACTCAGGCGATACGGTAATCTCATCGGTTACGGGCCGAATTTCACCATCCTGGACCGTGAGGACGCGGCCGATCTGGTCACCGAGTGCATCCGCCTCGCGGGGTTCGACCCGAAGGAGAAGTATTTCCCGAGAGGCCGCGTGCTGGAATCGATCTTCGCCCTCGCCGCCGATACCGACCGCGGCGTCGCGGAGACGGTGCTGAATCGCTACTCATACCTGGCGGACCGCGCGGGCGAGATAGAGCAAATCGCCGCCCACTACGAGAAGCGCAAGAAAGAGATTCAGGCGGTGGATTTCTCGGGCCTCCTCTCCCTCACGCGGGATTTGCTCGCCGAAAACGAGGAGGTGCGGCAGGAACTCCAGACGCGCTTTCGCTACATCCTCGTGGATGAGTACCAGGACACCAACAAGGTGCAGGCCGACCTGGTGGACCTGTTGGCCGGAGCGCAGAAAAACGTGACCGTGGTGGGCGATGACGCGCAGAGCATCTACAGCTTCCGGGGGGCGCATTTCGAGAACATCATCACCTTTCCCGAGCGATACCCCGACGCCAGGCTCTTCCGCCTGGAGGAGAACTACAGGAGCACGGCCAACATCCTGACGCTCGCCAACGCCTCCATCGCCCGCAACAGGCGCCAGTTCGAGAAAAACCTCAAGACCACGCGCGGCGAGGGGATGAAGCCCGCCCTCGTGGCCGCGCGCGACGCCATGCAGCAGGCGGACTTCGTGGTCGACCGCACGCTCGCGCTGCGCGATGAGGACGAAGTTCCTCTCTCCCAGATCGCGGTGCTCTACCGGGCGCACTACCACTCGATGGAGCTTCAGATGGAGCTCACCCGCCGGGGGATTCCCTTCGAGATCAGGAGCGGGCTGCGCTTTTTCGAGCAGCGCCACATCAAGGACGTGACGGCTTTTTTAAGGCTCGTGAGTTCCCCTTCGGACGAGTTGGCCTGGAAGCGCGCGCTCAAGCTCCTGCCCGGCGTGGGAGACGTGACGGCGCACCGGGTCTGGGAGCAGGTGCGTATATGGGAGGAGCCCTTCTCTTTTCTCGAGAGCGGCAGCGTGGGTTCCCTCCCCGGGAACGCGCGCGCGAGTTTCGAGATTTTCAGGAAGCTTGTCGTCGAGCTGACGGGCGCGCCCCGCGCCACCGCGGGCGAGAAACCATCCGCCCTGCCGCCGACGGAGATGATAAACCTCGTGCTGGACAGGTTTTATGAGAAATACGTCGAGAACACCTTCGAGGACGCGCCGACGCGCATCGAGGACGTGCGCCAGCTTGCTGAATACGCGGTGCAGTACGACGGGGCGACGGCGTTTCTCTCGGAACTCGCGCTCATGGGAACGGCCGCCGCAGCCGGCCCCGCTGCGCCTGGCGAGCGCGACGAGCCGGATGAGTCGATGGTCCTGACCTCGGTTCACCAGGCGAAGGGCCTGGAGTGGAAGGTGGTGTTCCTCATCTGGCTCACCGACACGCGCTTCCCCTCGACGCGCTCCCTGGCGGACCCCGAGGGAGAGGAAGAGGAGAGGCGGCTTTTCTACGTCGCCCTCACGCGCGCGAAGGATGAGCTCTACATGTGCCAGCCCATGATCGAGAGCGAAGCGTGGAAGATGGGCGCGTTCTCCAGGCTATCGAGATACGTGGAGGAATTGCCAAATGATCTCTATGATCGCTGGCTGCTGGAAGAGGAGGCGATAGGGGCGCCGCAGGATGAAGAAGCACCTGAGCCCGCCTCGCGCCTCGCCGATCCCGACGAGCCGGACGGTCTGCGGTATGAATACGATGCGGACGCATGAGCGCTTGTTCGCCGCCGCCGCTTCGCGCTATGATTTTCCGCCGCATCCCAATCATTATTTACCGTTGTTTATGAAGGAATACGTTTCTTGTCATTCGCCGTCATCAATGGAGGAATGAAATTCGTGTCTGAAGTCAAGGAATACGCACCGGGGAGTTTCTGCTGGGCCGATCTGGTGGCGAAAGAAGTGGGCGTCGCCAAGGATTTCTATACGTCCCTGTTCGGCTGGACGTTTGAGGATATGCCCGTGATGGAGGAAGCCGTCTACACCATGTTCTCGAAAGACGGAAAACAGGTTTGCGCCATGTTCGAGATGTTTCCGGGAATGCTCGAGAGCGGCCACCCCTCCTTCTGGCAGAGCTACGTGTCGGTTGAAAACGCCGACGAGACCGTGAAGAAAGCTGTGGAGCTTGGTGGTCAGGCCGCCCAGGAGCCGTGCGACGTGCTCGACGTGGGCCGCATGGCGATGATCCGCGACCCGGGCGAGGCGTTCCTGTGCCTCTGGCAGCCCAAAGCGCACAAAGGCGCCGACGTCATGAACGAGCCGGGCGCGCTCAACTGGAACGAACTGCTCACGAAAGACCTGGAACGCAACGGAACTTTTTATGCCGAACTATTCGGCTGGACGAGCACGGTGATGCCCGACCCCTCGGGCGGGGACTACACGGTGTTCATGAGCGGCGAGGAGCCGCGCGCCGGGATGCTCGAACTCACGCCCGAGATGGGCGAAATGCCCCCGCACTGGGGGGTGTACTTCGGGGTGGAGAATTTCGACGCCGCGCTCGAGAAGGCAATCGGCCTGGGCGGGCAGGGGACGTTCCCCCCGATGGACATCCCCGACGTGGGCAGAATCGGCGGAATCATGGACCCGCAGGGGGCGTGCTTCACGGCGATGGAATCGGCGATGGCGTCTGCGGATTATGGCGTTTGATTTTTATGGCCTTGAAACGCCCGCCATCGACAGCGCAAGGACGCGCTAAACGACTTATTTCGACAGGAGTATGAAAACGCATGAACTATAAAACCATCGACCCCGCCGACAACCACTGGCGGCAGAACTACCGCCTGCTCGTCGGCTCCGTCGTGCCGAGGCCCATCGCCTGGGTGAGCACCATCAGTGCTGACGGCTACGCGAACCTGGCGCCCTTCAGCTTCTTCACCTGCGTGGGGCACGACCCGCCCCTGCTCTCGATTTCGGTGGGCGTGCGCGAAAGCTCCTACAAGGACACGGCGCGCAACATCATGGAGACGCAGGGCTACGTCATCCACACGGTGGTGGACGGCCTGGAGGAGCAGATGAACATCTGCGCGGACGACTACCCCTTCGAGGTGAGCGAGTTCGAGGAAGCGGGCCTGACGCCGATGGATTCCGACCTCGTGAAGGCGCCGCGCATCGCCGAAGCCCCCGTGGCTATGGAGTGTCAGTTTCGCCACCTCATCACGAACGGGCGCGAGCACCTGACGAACGTCATCATCGGCGAGGTGGTGCGCTGGCACGTGCGCGAGGACGTGATGATCGAGGAGGGGAAATACATCGACCCCGTTCTGCTCCGGCCCGTGGGCCGGCTGGCGGGGAACGGCTATTGCCGCTCGCACGACGTGTTCGACATGCAGCGGCCCGACAGAAAAGCGACGCAGTTCAGCCCCAAGGGCTGAGCCGGAATCATACCAATATCCTCTTACGCGAAGGAGGGGAGTGAGATGAGCGATATACCGGAAACCATGAAGGCCGCGGTCACGCACGCCGCGCACGAGGTGCGCATCGAGCAGATTCCCGTGCCCGACTACGAACCCGGCCAGGTGCTGGTGAAGGTCGCCGCCTGCGGCATCTGCGGCACGGACATCCATATCTACGAGGGGCACATGCGCCCGATGTGGCCGCCCTTTTATCCCTTCATCCAGGGGCACGAGTGGGCGGGGGAGGTGGCCGCCATCGGAAGCGGCGCGAAAACTACTCTCGAAGTGGGCGACCGCGTCATCATGGAGCCGACGGTCGGCTGCGGCGCCTGCGCCACCTGCATCCGGGGCGACTACCACATCTGCGAGAACGCCGCGAAGCCGGACGGCGGCTACAAGCTCCTCGGCCACACGGCGAACGGCGCTTTCAGCGAATACGGTCTGGCGCCCCCGAACAACCTCCACAAGATGCCCGACTCCATGAAGTGGGAGGACGCGGTGATCGTGAACCAGGTCGTCATCGCGCTCCACGCACTGGAGCGCGGGGGCGTGGAGCCGGCCGACACCGTGGCGATCCTGGGCCCCGGCCTGCTGGGCCTCGCCGTCCTCCAGCTCGTCAAGATGATGGGCGCGTCCAAGACCTTCATCACCGGGCGCGGCTACCGGCTGGGAATCGCGGAGGAACTCGGCGCCGACCGCACCATCGACATTACGAAGGAAGACCCTGTCGAGGTCGTGATGAATGAGACCGACGGCCGCGGGGTGGACCTCGTTATCGAGTGCGCCGGCCCGCCCGAGGTGATGCGCCAGGCGGTGGACATGGCGCGGCGCGGCGGGCGCGTGGTGCTGGAGGGCATCAACGGTGGCCAGGAGACGTCTTTCAACACCGACCGCATCGTGCTCGACGAGATCGCCATATTCGGCGGGCGCGGCTCGCCCAATTGCTACCCGAGGGCGATCCAGATTATCGCCGACGGCCATATCGCCACGGATAAAATGCTCACGCACTCGTTCGCGCTCGATGAGTTCAACGAGGCGATGCGCATGTTCAAGGCGCGAGAAGACGGCGTGATGCGCGTAATGCTGACGCCCTGAAACTGCACCGCACCGCGCAACTTTCAAGACACATGACCGGGTAGCCGGGCCTGATTGTAGCGACATGAGGAGGTAATAAGATGACCGAGAAACTTCTGCCCACCACCGTCGTGGGCAGCTACACCCAGCCGGAATGGCTCATCGACCGCGAGAATCTCACCACGCGGCTCCCCCCGCGCGTGCGCGTGCAGGAGATATGGCGCATCCCGCCCGAATTCCTCGAGGCTGCGCAGGACGACGCCACTCTCCTTGCGATACGCGACATGGAGCGTGCGGGAATCGACATCATCTCCGACGGCGAGGTGCGCCGCGAGAGCTATTCGAACCGCGTCGCCACGGCCCTGGGCGGCATCGACACCGAAAACCACGGCTATGCGAAAGACCGCTCCGGCCGCGACAATCCCGTCCCCCGCGTGATGGGCAAAATCCACCGCCCCAAGCCCATCGAGGTGAGCGACGTGGAGTTTCTGCGCGCCAACACGGACCGCGAGATCAAGATTACCCTGCCGGGGCCCTTCACCATGACGCAGCAGGCGCAGGATGATTACTACGGCGGCGATCAGCGCGCGATGGCGCTCGACTACGCCCGCGCGGTGAACGAGGAGGTGAAGGACATGTTCGCCGCGGGCGCGGACGTGGTGCAGATAGACGAGCCCTACATGCAGGCGCGCGCGGAGATTGCCAGGGAATTCGCCGTGGAGGTGATCGGCGAGGCCTTGAAGGGTGTCGAGGGCACCACCGCTCTCCACATGTGCTTCGGCTACGCGGCCATCCACGCCTGGCAGGGGCTGGGAAAGCCCGACGCCTATTCCTTCCTGCCCGAACTCAACGATAGCGACATCGACCAGATATCCATCGAGGCGGCACAGCCGCGTCTCGACCTGGCCGTGCTGGAAAAGCTGCCGGACAAGACCATCATCCTGGGCGTCATCGACAACGACGACCCCGAGATCGAAACGCCCGAAACGGTGGCGGCGCGCATCCGGGCGGCGCTCAATCACATATCGCCCGAGCGGCTCATCCTGGCGCCCGATTGCGGGATGAAATACATGCACCGCGACGTCGCCTTCGGCAAGCTCAAGTCCATGGCCGAGGGCGCGGCCATCGTGCGTGAGGAGATCGGGGGGTAGGGAGGCCGGCTGAAGTCAGTCCGCGTTGTTGCCAAACGCGGTTTCTCATGGGTCGAACCCGACCGAGTAGAAAAGAAATGCACTCCCCCCTTGAGGGGGAGTCGAAGAGCTAAGGGCGTAAGCCCGCAAGCGATTCGGTGGGGGGTATAATTCGGATTGGCGATAAACGCGATTCACCCCCCACCGATTCAGCCTTCGCACAAACCGCTCGGCTTCATCGACTCCCCCTCAAGGGGGGAGTGAATTCTCTTCCTTCCCGGTCGGCTCCATACCCCAATTCTCCCCGTGCGTGGGCTTCGACGATCTCAGGCGCGACTTCCGAAGCCGGCCGCATCTCCTTGGTCAGGGGACGATCCTCCGGCTCCATCGGTGCGTTGTTCTTTCGTTTTCTCGCCATTTTCACTCCTTTGCTCCGTCTCTTTTGTATAACACGTCAGATCGTAATAACAATCAGCAAGGAGCGCAATTGAGGCTGTTGAAAAACCCCCTGGGGAGGGAATCCCGATCGTCGAATTGTTCACCGTAGGGACAGGCCTCCGTGCCTGTCCTGACGAAGGACAACCACGAAGGGCAGGACAGGCACGGAGGCCTGTCCCTACAAAACCATCGCTTTGCTGCGTCAGTGAGTGATGGCTCAGGCTGGCGGTTGTGGTATGGTGTCCGCATCATCCGCCCACCGAAGCGTTTCGGATATCCACATGGCAACAAGCACGAAAGCGCGAGTTCGCAAACCGAACCTCACAACCCGTGATGAAAAATTGACGCCCCCGCTCAAGTGGGCCGGGGGCAAGCGGTGGCTCGTTCCGCACATCCAAGCGTATTGGGAAAAGCACAGCGAGCGCCGGCTCGTGGAGCCTTTCTGCGGGGGGCTGGCGGTCGCGCTCGGCCTCCGCCCCGAACGCGCGCTTTTGAACGACATCAACGCACCGCTCATGAACTTCTACGCCTGGCTCAAGAAGGGTCTCTCGAACGCCCGGCTCGACATGCGAAACGACGCGGAGGCCTACTACGCCCACAGGGAGCGGTTCAACGCGCTTCTCATGAGCGGACGAGGGCGCAACAAGGAGGCGGCGGAGCTTTTCTACTATCTCAACCGCACGGGCTACAACGGGCTTTGCCGCTTCAATGGCAAAGGGGAGTTCAACGTCCCCTTCGGACGCTACAAGCGCATCAACTACGTGCGGGATTTCTCGGCCTACCGGGAGGTCTTCGAGGGCTGGGAGTTTCTGCGCCAAGACTTCGAGACGCTCCCCATCGAGCCCGATGATTTCATCTACGCGGATCCCCCCTATGACGTCGAGTTCACCAAATACGCCAAGGAGGACTTCTCCTGGGCGGATCAGGTGCGCCTCGCGGAATTTCTCGCCGCGCACGAAGGCCCCGTCGTCCTCTCGAACCAGGCGACAGATAGAATCGTGGAACTGTATGAGAAAAACGGATTCGTCCTTCAGTTCCTCGAAGGTCCGCGCCGCATCAGTTGCACCGGGGATCGCTCTCCTGCGCGAGAGGTTTTGGCCGTGAAGGGTGTGGAGAATCAGCGCGGGGTGGGACACGCAGCGTGAGGGGGTTGTTGAAAAAGCCCTGATTTCGTGATTCGGCGTATGGAGCCGACCAGGGAAGAGACTGTAGGGACAGGTCGCGACTTTGGGCCGTTCACAAGAACGGCCCACTATGAGACGGTGCGGTTTTGTTCGTCATTCCGGCCTTGAGCCGGAATCCATTTGGTTTTGCCTTTGTTTTTTATTTTCTGATCGATTCGCGCCAATGACGAGGAGATGAAAAGCCGTAGTATTATCATTCTGCTTGAAAATGGATTCCGGCTTTCGCCGGAATGACGGCAATCCCGTCATTGCAGGGTTTTTTCAACAGCCCCATATGCGCCCCTATAGTTCCTTCCACTTGGATTTGTTTCCCCCTACTCACCACCCTCCTGAAACGCGATGCGCTCGCCGGGGGGTTCCACGACGAGGTGCAAGGCCTCGGCCACGCGGCCCGTCAGGTTCCACAGCCCGCATATCAAGGTCAGCGAAACGAGTTGTTCGGTGGAGAAGTGTTTCTGCATGGCCTCGAAGGCCGCGTCGTTATTCTTCGCCGTCAGGTTCGTGACTTCCTCCGCCCAGCAGACCGCGGCTTTTTCTTTGTCGCTAAAGAGGTCGCTCTCGCGCCAGCCGTCGCCCTCCAGCAGATTGATTTTCTCCTGTTCGATGCCATGAGCCCGACCGAGCTCGACGTTGTGCCCCAGTCAGTTGTTGCATTCGGTCAAGATGGCCGTCTTGATGATGACGAGCTGGGCCATGTGGATGTATTCGGGGTCGGTGTCCCGGTGCTGGACTCTCAGCTTGCCGTCCATGATCTGCCAGCCCTCGACGAAGCCGGGCGCCCAGCCGAGCAGGCGCAGGAAGCGCGACACTTTCCCCCAGCGCTTCACGCCGCGCTCATAGAGAGGCGCCAGTTCTTCGGCCAGGTGTTCGGGGATGTCGTCGGGGTCGATGAGCGGCACGCGGGGCAGGGGGCAGGCCATCATCTCCTCGGTGACGCCCATATCCTGAGAGAGGCCGGTGGCTTCGTTTATCGGCATGGTGGAATCCCTTTCTGGTGAAACGTAAACGGATGTGAGTGAACGCGCATTCTGGCGGAAGGTGGCGTGGGGATCAACGGGTGTCAATTACGAGCGAGGAATCGATGATTCTCGCTTTTGGTCGCCATTCGGCGGCTGTAGGGGCGGTTCGCGAACCGCCCCTGCGAGTGAGGGCGGAATAATACCTGGTTTGCCGTCATTCCGGTGTTATTTCCGATCGGGAGGAGGAAAGGCGGAATCCAGAGATTTTGTCTTTCATTTTTTGCACGGCACGCCCGTCCTTGCGATCCGATCTCCTCCTCACCCCGAGTAGCGGCGAAGCCGCGTATCGAGGGGCGCGCTGCTCGCCCAATCCTTCGATACGGCCCTGCGGGCCTACTCAGGATGAGGACGCCGGGGTTTCCGCGCGCTTGTGGGGGAGGAGCTATTCAGAGCGAGGAACTTTGGGGCGGACGTGCAGGTTTGCCCTCACTCGCTATAGGATGGGCGTGAGGAGGCGTCGAAATGCCTGAATTCATCATCGCGCGGACGGAAGAAGACTACCGGGAGGCTCGAACCCTGCTGCGTGAATATGAGGCCGCGAGCGAGGTGGATCTGTGCTTTCAGGGTTTCGAGGAGGAAGTCGAGACCCTGGAGCGGATGTACGGCCCGCCGGGCGGGAGGTTTTTCTTGTTGCTCGCAGGAGATAATACTGCGGGCGGCGTCGCCCTTCGGGATTTGGGCGGCGGAATCTGCGAGATGAAGCGGCTTTATCTAAGGCCCGGTTTCAGGGGACGCGGCCTGGGGAGAAGGTGTGCGGAGGAGGTCGTCCGGGAGGCGCGGGCGATGGGCTACGCCGCGATGCGCCTCGATACGCTGCCCTCCATGCAAGAGGCCATCGCGCTTTACCGCTCGATGGGTTTTGTGGAGATAGACCCGTATACCGAGAACCCCATTCAGGGCGCGCTCTTCATGGAGCTGGCGTTGGGGTAATGAGCGCGCGGGATTCTTCGTCTGAGCCGCATACCTGCGACCCGTTTCCGGGGCAAAGTGAGGGGTGTATAAAAAACCGTAGGGGCGGTTCGCGAACCGCCCCTACAGCAACAAGCCTTACCTGTTCAATCGCGGCCGGCTACGCCCCCAGCACTCTCTTGGCCCTGCGGTGATCCTTGGGATTCACCCAGAAGATGGCCCCGTAGCGCTTCCTGCCCGCGGCGATGGCCGTGATGGCGGTGATGTTGATGCCGGCGTCACCGAGCTTGGTGAAAATCGGCAGCAGCGCTCCCGTGCGGTCCGTGCCCTCGACGAGGAAAGCCTTTTTCCGCGGGCTGAGCTTGATCTTCGCCTTGCGCGCGAAGGAGGTGAAGGCGCGCGCGTCTTCGGGCACGATGTCGACCTGAACGCGCCTGCGCTCGGGGAAGGCGTGCACCGCCAGCAGGCTGACGCCGGCATCCTTCAACATGGAGGCGAGGACGGCGCCCTCTCCCGGCTTATTCGATGCGGTCATGTAATAGTAGGGTACTTCACGAACTGTCTCGGCCATTGCCTGTCTCCTGATTGACCCGGCGTCGCCGGGGGGCGGTTATTCTCGAATCATGGGCCGCAACTGAGCGCGCGCCTCAATATAAATAATCATACAACACGAGGCGAGGGCAGGGAAACGGGGTGAATCCCGAGCGGGGAGGGAGGATTGTGTTGATCAATGCGGCGTGGTTGTTCCGCCCTGGATGCCGGAAAGCATCGCTTCGCAATTTCCGGAAAAACGGGAACTCTCGTTCATCGGCCGAAGCGGGTATCACGCGCCGCCCGCGCGCTTCGAAAGATCGGGAATCCACTCGTCCATGCGCCCGCGATCACGCGCGCATTTCCCCGCATTTGCCGCCTGCGGTTTTTCGTCGGGATGGGCGAGAATCCCTCGCGCGACAGCGCGTGTTCTCATGGATGGGAGCAGGGGGAGAAAATGGAAGGACGATTCGGCATCGGCTCGGAGGCGCAGCTACTTTTTCAGCCGGGACGATCGGCCTCTCCCAGGTTCGGCGAACCGCTATCGAACCCGGATAGGGGCCGTCGGGGAATTTCCGAAAAATTCGATAAAATTGGATAAATTCACGAGGTTTTGCGATAAATAAATAAGCTCGAACAAGCTTGAATAAGACGCTTAATGGTACTGATATTCAACGATATAAAGCTTTATGCAGGCATCACCTTGGGGTGTTCGAGCATCTCTTTGAGGGTGGAAAGGAATTCGGCCGCCGGCGCGCCGTCCACCACGCGGTGGTCGGCGTTGATGCCGACGAAGGCCGTCGTCCGGGCGACGACCTCGCCGTTTCGCACGACGGCGCGCTCTCGCGCCGCGCCCACCGATAGGATGGCGGATTCGGGGTGGTTGATGATGGCGCTGAAGTGATCGACCCCGTACGCCCCCAGATTCGAGACCGTGAAGGTGCCGCCCTCGAGCGCATCGAGGCCCAGGGCGCCCGCGCGGGCCGCTTCGGCCAGCGCCTGCGACTCGCGCGAAATGGCGTCGATGGATTTCTGGTCGGCGCCCCGGATGACGGGCACCATCAGTCCCTGCTCGACGGCTACGGCCACCCCGATGTTCACGTCCTGCATTTGCTCCAGTGCGTTTTCGGTGAGACGGACGTTCACGGCCGGACAGCGGCGCACGGCGCGGGCGGTGTAGAAGAGGATGAGATCGTTGATGGACACCTTGACGCCGAGGTCGTTTTCCCACGCCTGGCGGCTGGCCTCGCGTACGGCGAGGAGGTTGGTGAGGTCCACCTCGGCCTGCATCGTGATGCGCGGCACTTGGGACCAGCTGGAGAGCATGCGCTCGGCAATGATTTTCCGCATCCCCGCCAGGGGCGTTGAGCCCGCCACGGCCGCGGGGCCGCTCGCAGCAGCCGTCACGGCGGCAGGAATGCCTGATGCCGCAGCCGCTCTCACGTCGGCCTGCACGATTCTGCCGCCGGGACCCGAGCCCTTGAGGGTGCGGAAGTCGATGCCCAACTCGCGGGCCACGCGCCTGGCGGCCGGACTGGCGAAAATACGGCCAGTGCGAGCAGGTTGCGCCGCCACGGGGGCCGCCGGAGCAGGGGCAGTTTTTGAGGGTGCGGGTGGTGGCGTCGGGAGTGCCTCCGCTGCCTCGGATTCAGTCTCTACCGGGGCCTTGGCGGGCGCACTTCCAAAACCGCTGATGTTCTCTCCCTCTTCGCCGATGACGGCGATGTCCGTGCCGCAGGGAACGACGTCGCCTTCTCCCGCCAGTGTTTTGAGCAGGAGGCCGCCGTCCGGCGATTCGACCTCGTACTCAACCTTGTCTGTCTGGATGTCGAGGATGATCTCGCCTTTTTCGACCGCTTCACCCTCGCCTTTTCGCCACTTGAGGATAGTTCCTTCTTCCATGGTAAGGCCGAGCTTGGGCATCGGGAGAGGGGTGGCCATGAATCTTTGCTCCTAATGATTGGAAGTGTTGTGGAATTACACCATCTCTAACATACCACGAACCCCGGCGATCACGTCATCTTGATCGGGTATGACATAGGATTCGAGTTTGGGAGAAAAGGGCACCGGCGTTTCCTTGGCGCAGACGCGCTCAATGGGCGCGTCGAGGTAGTCAAAAGCGTCCTTGGCGGCCAAGGCGGCGATTTCCGCACCCCACCCACACCGCTGCACCGCCTCATGGGTGATGAGGAGCCGTCCCGTCTTACGGACGGAGGCGAGAATCGTCTCCGTATCCAGAGGGAAAAGCGTTCTGGGGTCGATGACCTCGCAGCTTACGCCCTCTTTTTCAAGTTCTCTTGCCGCGGCGAGCGATTTTCCGACCATCGAAGAGGTGGCGACGATGGTGAGATCGCTCCCCTCTCTTTTCACCTCGGCTACGCCGATGGGGATGATCTCCTCTTCTTCGGAAACAGCACCTCTTTCCAGGTAAAGGAGTTTGTGTTCGATGAAGAAAACCGGGTCGTCATCCCTGATGGCTGCTTTCAGGAGACCTTTGGCGTCTCGTGCGCTGGAGGGCATGACCACTTTGAGTCCCGGCACGTGGACGAACCACGCTTCCAGGCTTTGTGCGTGCTGGGCAGCGGAACTTCGCCCTGCGCCGCCCTGGGTTCTGATGACGAGCGAGGTGTTCGCTTTCCCGCCAAACATATAGCGTACCTTGGCGACCTGGTTGACGATTTGATCCATGGCGACGGCGGAAAAATCGATATACATCAACTCCGCCACGGGGCGCATGCCTACGAGCGCCGACCCAAGGGCCGTGCCGATGATGCCTTGCTCGGAGATGGGCGTGTTTCTCACCCGCTCGGCGCCATATTTCTCCAAAAGACCCACGGTCGTCTTGTATGAGCCGCCGAATTCGGCGATATCCTCACCGAGCAGAAAAACCGAGCCATCTCTCGCCATTTCCTCATCCAGGGCCTCGATAATGGCTTCCCGGTATAAAATCTCGCGCATTTCCTTTTCCTAAACGGACGCGTAGATATCCGTCATGGCGTCACCAAGCTCGGGCTCCGGGCTTTTCCGGGCGAATTCGATGGCCTCTTCCATCTCTTCGTTCACTTTCGCATGGATGGCGTCGATACGGTTCTTGTTCAACCATTTTTTCTTCACGAGTATTTCTGCAAACGTGATGATCGGGTCGCGTTTGAGCCACTTGCCCACCTCTTTGTCGTGCCCGTAAGCGGTGCCGGGGTCGCCCACGTAATGGCCCAAAAACCGCATTGTTTTCGCTTCGATCAGCGTGGGTCCCCCTCCTTTGCGGGCGCGCGCAATCGCTTCGCCCGCCACTTCATATACTGCTTGGGGGTCCATGCCATCGACAACGATTCCAGGCATGCCGTAAGCTTTAGCTCGATCGGCGATATCCTGAACCGCCTGATGATCAGCGCGAGGCGTGCTTTCGGCAAATCCGTTGTTCTCGCAGACAAACACAGCAGGCAGCTTCCAGGTGGCGGCAATGTTGATACCCTCATGGAATGCGCCTTCGTTGCTGGCTCCGTCGCCGAAGAAACTGACAGCGACGTGTTTTTCTCCTTTCAATCGAAGCCCCAAGGCGGCGCCGGCGGCTATGGGGATCCCACCGCCCACAATGCCATTCGCCCCCAAGACTCCCAGGTCCTGATCGGCGATGTGCATCGATCCTCCTTTTCCTTTGCAATAGCCGGTCGCGCGGGCGTACAACTCGGCGAACATGCCTTCATATTGGAGCCCCTTGGCGATCATGTGCCCATGACCTCGGTGTGTAGATGTGATTTGGTCTTTAGGAGTCAGGTGAGCACAAACCCCGGCAGCGACAGCTTCCTCGCCGATATAGGCGTGAAGGAAGCCCGGCAATTCTCCTGCCTGAAATAACTCGATGGAACGCTCCTCGAACCTGCGAATGCGAACCATCGTTTCGTAAATCCAAAAGGCCTTGACCTTTGTCAATCGAATCATGGATTTACCTCTTCACTGATGATTGCACTCCAACCAGGAGGCGGAATTCTCTGGTCAAGGCCACACCGGGTTTATTTTAGAGAAAGCGCAAAACTGATTCGTCGATCATTTTGTTTCAAGATTGTTTATCCGCTCAATTTGGCAGAATCTAGCACGTCGCATTTCTTCGGGCAAGAATGCGCTGGTGTTCTAAAAAGAAGCTATTCCACTTGCGCTTTACTCGAATGACGATTAAAGTGTTCATGATTTTGGCTGTTGAGCAAGTGGGTCAATTGATGGCCCATTTTTTTATTCACTCTCGGAATAGAGTTTATGGTGTCAATTGATGTTGACTCTCAAATATGGACTATCGCCCAGGAGGTGGTTTCTGGCCTAGGGTATGAATTGGTTGACATTGAACTGACCGGTAACCGTAGCCAACAGCTCATTCGGATATTTATTCAAAAGCCAGAAGGTATCCTTCTTTCTGATTGTGTAGCCGTGAGCCGGAGACTCGGAGAATTTTTCGATGACAAAAACGTCATTGAAAATTCTTATCGCCTCGAGATATCGAGCCCTGGCATCGAAAGGCCTCTTCGAAAAGTCCGGGATTTTGAGCGCTATATCGGGCATCGGGTGCGCATTCGTCTTAAAAGCAAGAAGGAAGGAAAGAGGCGAATTGTAGGGAAGATAGTCGAGGTTGATGACAATATGATTCATATTATTTCATCAAAGAATGGGGAGAAAGCTTCATTTTCACTGGCTGATATTGCAAAAGCGAACTTGGATGTGGATTGGGATAAAGAATTTCAAAGCATGGGGAATACAGTGTAGAGTCAACTCAATCCATGATGGAGGAGTGGTTTTGTGAGTCAAGAATTGATTGCGGTCCTGACACAATTGGAACGCGAGCGAGGTGTCTCCAAAGATGTGCTGCTAGACACGCTAAAAATCGCAATGGCGTCAGCTGCGAAGAAGCAATACGGTTTGGGAAAAAATGTGGACGTATCATTTGATGAACAAACTGGTGAAATTGACGTCAAAGCAGCGAAAGAAGTCGTCAGGATTGTTCAGAACCCTCAGAGTGAAATCCTTTTAGATGAAGCACGAAAGGAAAATCCTGATATTCAAGTTGGGGATTTTCTTTCGCAGGGTGTCGAGACCGAGGGGCTGGGCAGGATAGCAGCGCAAATAGCGAAGCAAGTTATATTGCAGCGAGTCAGAGAAGCAGAGCGTGCGAATATATACCAGGAGTTCAAGGAGCGTGAAGGCGATTTGATTACGGGGTCTGTCTCTCAGGTAGAGCGCGGGAATATTTATGTAGATATAGGGCGCACAGAGGCGATCCTCCCTCGTCGGGAGCAAATATTTAGAGAAGTCTATAAGCGGGGAGATCGTATCCGCGCTTATATTATGGAGGTGCGGGAAATAACAAAAGGTCCTCAAATTGTTCTCAGTAGGACACATCCTGGTTTGCTGATTCGGCTATTTGAGATGGAAGTACCCGAAATTTACGACGGCATAGTGGCTATAAAAGGTTGCGTCCGAGAGCCAAGTGGACGTTCAAAAGTTTCTGTTGTAAGTCATGAGCGAGACATAGATCCCGTAGGCGCATGTGTAGGGACACGTGGAAGCCGTGTGCAATCGATTGTTCAAGAACTCAGGGGAGAGAAGATCGATATCATCTCTTGGAACGACGATATACGCACATATGCTGCAAATGCGCTCAGTCCCGCCAAGATACAGCACATCACTTTGTTTGAAGACGAAGGCCGAATGGAGGTGTTGGTGCCTGACGATCAACTCTCTCTAGCAATTGGGAAAGGCGGCCAGAATGTTCGCTTGGCGGCTAAACTCCTGGGCTGGAAAATTGATTTGAAAGGTGAGGGTGAATATCGACGAATCATCGCCGAGCAGGCATTCTCGAGCGATGATCGCCAAGAGAATGTTGCTGGCGTGGAAGAGCAGGATGAGAGTATTCGACCAACGGATGCTGATGCAGACTCTTCCAGCGAATTGATAGAACTAGAGCTTGTTGGTGAGAAAATGGCGCGGCTTTTGGCTGACAATGGTTTTTCTACGATTGCGGCGATTAGCGCGGCATCGACGGATGAATTGTGTGAAGTTCCCGGGATTGGTCCGAAAAGGGCCGAGTTGCTGATCGAAGCAGCTCGAACTCATGAGAAATCCACTGGCCCGGAGTCCGATGAGGACTGATGAAGGAATGAATGTTTGCCAGATAGAACATGTATAGCTTGTCGGAATAAAGGAAATGCGAATAATTTTTTTAGAATGGTAATCGGCCCGGAAGGGAAGATCGTTTGCGAACTAGGAAGAAAATTGCCGGGAAGAGGGGCGCATTGTTGCTTTGACATGAATTGCATTTCAAAGCTTGTTTCTTCGAATCGCCTGGAAATTGCGTTGAAAAGAAGGAATTTTAGGATTGGTTCGGACGAATTGAGCCGAAATGTGAGAATGCTTCTGAGACGAAACCTCGAGGGCATGTTGATTGCTTCTAAAGCAAAAGGAGTACTTGCCATTGGAAAAGAGGAAGTATTCAAGAAGATAAAGTTCTCGAAAATGGGGACGCCTTTTGTTTCCAAGGACATATCCCCAAAAATTTTGATGAGCTTGAAACGCATGTCGGAAGAATTTTATATTCTGCCTTTTTCTATGAACGAACTTGGAGAATTTTTGAGTCGAAAACCGTTTGGCGTGTTATTTGTCAGTGAGCCTCTTCTGATGGATAGTATCCGCTTGCGCTTGATGCATGAACGAGCAATGAGTAATGGTTAAAGTAGGATATGGCTCGAGGTTCTTCTTCGATTTGCTTTTCGTTGGATAATGGATGTGAATAATCTGCAGTGGAGGTTTTATGGCGAGCGTACGCGTATACCAACTGGCTAAAAATCTTGGATATGACAGCAGGACATTTGTTGAGGAATTAGCCAGGGAAGGAATCGTAGTAAAAAGCCATATGAGTACTGTGGATGATGAAACAGCGGAACTGGTAATGGCGCTTTTTTCTCAAGAAGCACTTCAAGAGGAGAAAGTGGCTCCAGTAAGCAAGACGGAAAAAAAGACTTCAACCAAGACAAAAGCTAAAAAGCCGGAAAAAGCAAGTGCGTCTGGCTTGGAAGATGTAGAATCCAAAGAAGAATCAACAGCTTCTCCTGCCACTCAAGATGCAACTGTTCAGGCATCTATCGCACCAGAAGATACTGCTGTCGACAAACAGCCAATCGCGGAAAAAGAAAAGGTTAGTGCGGATAAACAAACGGTTTTAGATAAAGCAACTCCAGCACCTGATGATAAAGAAGCCATATCACCAACAAGTCCCCAAATTGCTCGGGATGTCAGCAAAGAGAAGCTTCCTCACCGTCATGGAGGGCGCGTCCGTATTGCAGAGACGATAACGGTGAAAGAACTCGCTGAGAAAATTAATGTAAAGGCGACGGAAGTTATCAAGGAATTGATGAAAAAAGGCCAGATGACAACTATCAATCAAATGATAGATCACAACACGGCTACCAATATATCTGAAACCTTCGGCTATGAAGTTGAAATATCCAAAGACAATATTGAAGATCTGCTGATTCAGGAAGAGGATAGGGAGGAAGATCTTCAGCCCAGGGCTCCTGTCATAACAATTATGGGTCATGTTGATCATGGGAAAACGAGGCTTCTCGATGCCATCCGTAAAGCCAATGTGATGGAAGGCGAAGCTGGTGGGATCACTCAACATATAGGTGCCTATCGAGTTACTTCGGACAAGGGGACGGCTGTATTTTTAGATACCCCTGGGCATGAAGCCTTTACAGCAATGAGGGCGCGTGGGGCGCAAGTGACAGATTTGGTAATCATCGTTGTAGCGGCGAATGAAGGCGTCATGCCCCAAACTCGAGAGGCGATCGATCATGCGAAGGCCGCTGGAGTTCCGATTATGGTGGCGATGAATAAAATGGATTTAGCAGATGCAAATCCCGACAGGGTAAAACAACAACTCTCAACATTGGACTTAATCCCGGAAGATTGGGGTGGAGATACGGTTTATTCTGAAATTTCCGCAAAAGAGAATCTCGGAATTGATGAGCTTTTGGACCTTGCCATTTTGCAGGCTGAACTCATGGAGTTGAAGGCCAACCCAAGCCGGCTCGCTAGTGGTGTTGTGGTTGAGGCGAAGTTGGATAGGGGACGAGGACCGGTGGCTACGGTTTTGGTTCAACGAGGCACTTTGAATGTGAGTGATAATTTCGTGGCTGGCAAATGGAGTGGCAAAGTTCGCGCACTATTGGACGACCAAGGCCGCAAGTTGAAGCTTGTGGGCCCTTCTACGCCAGTAGAAATTTTAGGTTTCGCCGGTGTTCCTGAGGCTGGTGATACATTTACCGTTTTAGAAGATGAGAAGATGACAAGAGAGATAAGCGCCAGGCGCCAACAACGTGAACGAATGGCTGCGCTTATGGCTTCTGCGCGCGTTTCTTTGGAAAGTTTCATGGAAAGTGTAGAAGAAGGCCAGGTAAAAGAGTTGAGTTTAATCTTGAAAGCAGATGTGCAGGGAAGCATAGAGGCATTGAAAGAATCCTTGGGCAAGTTAGGGAATGAGGAAGTAGGAGTTAAGGTTTTACATAGTGCGGTGGGTGGTATTACCGAAACCGATGTGATGCTCGCAGCTGCCTCGGCGGCCGTTATCGTAGGCTTTAATGTTCGTCCGACGCCAGGAGCCAGGGAAGTCGCGAAACATGAAAAAGTAGATATTCGATTATATTCCGTCATCTATGACGCTATCGATGAAATAAAGTCGGCTCTTGAAGGAATACTCGAGCCCGTTCAGCGAGAAATAGTCCGCGGGCACGCGGAAATTCGGGAGCTGTTTCATGTTCCCAATGTGGGGACGATAGCGGGTTGCTATGTCATCGACGGAAATATCAATAGAAATTCAAGTGTGCGTCTCATCCGGGATAATGTAGTTATCTATACGGGTAAAATTTCATCTTTGAGGCGGTTCAAAGATGATGTGAACGAGGTCCAATCTGGTTATGAGTGTGGAATCGGAATTGAGAATTATAACGACATCAAGCAAGGCGATATCATAGAACCATATATTACAGAAGAAGTATCTCGGACGCTTTAAGTTGATTTGTGTCTTGTGTCGCTTTTTTTGATATTTTCTATCCATGCCTTTCGTTGGCCTTTTGAATATCGATGTTCAGATTCCCGAGTGCCGCTCGCTCAAAGCAAAACGCAAGATAGTTCAATCGATAACAACACGTCTGCGTCAGCGTTTTAATGTTTCTGTCGCTGAAGTCGGTTTCCAGGATAAGTGGCAGAGATGTCGCATCGGCGTTTGCGTGGTGAGCAATGACTGTCGACTTGTAGATAGCCAACTTAGAAAAGTGCTGAATTTCCTTGAGGGAACGGGGCTGGTGATTATCCTGGATTTTGATATCGAGATTTTTTGAAATTCATGGAGAGCAATTCAACAAATGGGTAATGCTCGCATACTGCGCGTTTCTGAACTCATACAATCCGAACTTGCTAACTTGGTGATGAGGGATGTGAAGGACCCGCGTGTGCGGCATGTTGTGATCACTCGAGTCGAAATATCCCCGGATTTGAGAGTTGCGAAGGTCTACTTTAGCCGTTACGGTGAAAATCAAGGGAATGTCAAGGAGATGGAAGAGGGTCTCGAGGGACTTGAACGAGCCGGTGGATTCTTGCAGAGAAAACTTGCCGAACGCTTGGAATTGAAATGTACACCCAGGCTGAAATTCTTTGCCGACCGGAGTTTGGCATTCAGCGACGAAATTGAACGTTTGTTATCCGGTGCAAAGAGATCATTTTGAAAAAGGACAAGATGTTGGAACTCTCGGGTGTTTTGAATCTGAAGAAAAAACACGGTCCTACCTCACATGATATGGTTGATGAAGTGAGAAAGCTGCTTCCCGGAAAAACAAAAGTCGGGCATGCGGGTACGCTTGACCCGATGGCCGAAGGAGTTTTGCCGATTTGTATCGGTAATTCGACAAAATTGTTCTCATATTTTTTAGAGTGCAAGAAAACGTATCGGGCTGTCATGTTGTTTGGGCGAGTGACAGATACACAGGACATTACGGGAAAATTGCTGGCTGAAACTGAGCCGGGTGATATTTCACTTTCTCGAGCGCAAGAGCTTTTAAGTGAGATATTGGGAAAAACAATGCAGGTACCTCCGATGTATTCTGCATTGAAGGCCAATGGAAAGCGCCTGCATGAATTAGCGCGTTCTGGCAAGGAAGTTGAAAGAGAAAAGCGCCAAATTGAAGTATTTAGGATCAAGGCGATTGGTATGGATGGTCCACAACTTACCTTTGATGTCACATGCTCTCGGGGAACATATATTCGTTCAATTTGTCATGATATTGGTGCCAAGCAAGGGTCCGGTGGATGTTTGCAGGCCCTTACGCGGACGGCTTTGGGTCCGTTTGAGCTATCAGATTCCGTTTCTATCGAGGATGTTCATCGTCACTTGCAAGGAAAACGCCTTCAGGACATTCTGATGAGTCCGGCGCAGGCGCTTGCACATTTGCCTGCCATCTACGTGCACCCCAGTGCGGAGGTGCGGGTATTGAATGGTGCGATAGTCAGGTTTGAAGATGTTCAGCAAGTTGTTGATCTGCCGGCAGATACTCGCGTCCGTATGCTAAATGAACCGGGAGAGTTATTGGCGGTCGGGAAGACGGTCCATGAAAGGAAACGAAAACGAAACCAAGGGTTTGTGGCGCCTGAAAAAGTATTTGTCACATAGAATCACGAGAGAATACGCTTTGTATTTACATTGATGGCAAAGTCGTATAAAATCCGCGCGTTTTTGACGACGTTGCATTCGCGCTAATGAAGCTTAAAAGATAGAGAGCAACATATAAGCTGTGGAGGAAGTGACAGAAATGCCCCTAGCGAAGGAGCGAAAGTCGGAAGTTATCGAGAAATTTCGTACACATGACACAGATACTGGCTCACCGGAAGTGCAGGTAGCTATCCTGACCGAACGTATCACCTACCTCACAGACCATTTCAAGACCCACAAGAAAGATCATCATTCCCGCAGAGGTCTACTGAAACTCGTGGGTCAGCGCCGTCGCCTGCTTGATTATCTGAAAGAAAAAGACATCAACCGCTACCGCACGATAATTCAGGATCTGGGCCTGCGTCGCTAGATGCGGGTCTTGCCCCAGAGGGAAGTCATCTAATGCCACCGTATCGAAAAGACATATCCATCAATGGTTATACTCTTGCCTTTGAAACAGGTGAGATCGCCAAGCAAGCCGGTGGCGCCGTAATGATGCATTATGGTGAGACCAGTGTGCTGTGTACGGCTTGCGCTTCGCACTCTACACGTGAGGGAATAGATTTTTTCCCCCTTACAGTTGATTACCGAGAGTTTTTCTACGCCGCAGGAATTATTCCCGGCAATTTTTTCCGGCGCGAGGCAAAACCTGGCGAGAGGGAAACATTAACTTGTCGTTTAATCGATAGGCCTATCCGTCCTCTTTTCCCGAAGGAATTTCGTTGTGAGACGATGATTCAGGTCATGGTCATGTCTTACGATAAGTTGAACGATTCCGACATTTTGGCAATCAATGGAACTTCCGCCGCTCTCCACATTTCGGATATCCCATTCTCCGGTCCTATCGGTGCTGTTCGCGTCGGGCGAATTGACGGCGAAATTATTGTCAATCCGACGGTCGAACAGCAAATTGACAGCGATCTGAATTGTGTGATGGCTGGAACTTCGGACGCGATAGTCATGGTGGAAGCCGGCAGCTTTGAAGTTTCCGAAGACGTCTACATGGAAGCGTTCGAGCAAGGCCATTCTGTGATTCAAGAGTTGTGCGCTATGCAGGATGAACTTAGGGCGGAATGCGGAAAAACCAAACGTGTAGTCGAGTCTGAGGAAGAAGATGCGGAACTAATGGGGAAGGTACGTGAAATTGTGGTTCCCAAACTACAAGCGGCTGCAGAGATTCACGACAAAGCGGGACAATATAGCGCTATCGATGAGGCGAAAGCTGCCGCGGTCGATACTCTTTGCGCAGACGAGGAAGGGTCTGCGGATAAGGGAGTTGTCTCAGATTATTTTGGCAAAATCGAGAAAGAAGTTTTCCGGGGCTTGATTTTAGATGAGGGGAAACGTTCGGATGGCCGGGGGCTTCGTGATGTTCGGCCGATTACCATTAGAATGTCGCCCCTTGCCAGACCCCATGGCAGCGCATTGTTCACACGAGGTGAGACGCAGGCGTTGGTGACGGTGACGCTTGGCACTGCCTCCGAGGCCCAATTGATAGACACGCTGGACGGGAAAGCCGACAGGACTTTTCTGCTGCACTATAATTTCCCCGGGTTTAGCGTTGGGGAAGCGAAACCAAACCGCGGCCCGGGTCGCCGCGAAATCGGCCACGGCGCGCTGGCATCTCGGGCAGTGCAGGCGATATTGCCGGAGCAGGAAGATTTTCCCTATACAATCCGGGTTGTTTCAGACATCACGGAGAGCAATGGCAGCTCATCCATGGCGAGCATCTGCGGCGCCAGCCTGGCCTTGATGAGTGCGGGCGTACCGATAACATCTCCAGTGGCCGGCATTGCCATGGGGTTGATCAGTGAAGAATCCACAGGAAAAACAGCAATACTGACGGATATCCTTGGGCTGGAAGATCATCTGGGGGATATGGACTTCAAGGTCGGTGGTACGCGTCATGGCATTACCGCTCTTCAAATGGATATCAAGATCAAAGGATTGCAATTGCGCCTCGTGAGAGATGCTTTGGCGCAGGCCAACGATGCGAGAATGCACGTGCTCGAGCAGATGGATAAAGTGATTTCCCAGCCTAGCGAAGAGATTTCTCCCTACGCGCCGAGGATTATGACGATACAGGTCTCGAAAGATCGTGTGAGGGATGTGATTGGGCCTGGCGGGAAAGTGATTCGCGGAATCGTCGAGGAGACGGGGGCGGATGTAGATATTGAAGATGATGGAACAATCTTCATCTCTTCCACCGATGAGGCGGCAGCCCTTAGGGCCATAGAGATCATTCGTGAACTGACTCAGGAAGCCGAAAAGGGCACGGTTTACTATGGTACAGTCAGAAAGATCATGGACTTTGGAGCATTCGTCGAAATATTCCCGGGAACGGATGGCCTTTGCCATATCAGCATGATTGCCAAGAAGAGAATCGGTTCAGTGAGCGATGTCTTGAAAGAAGGTCAGAAGGTTTTGGTGAAATGCATCGAAGTGGAAGGAAATGGGAGAATTCGCCTCTCGATGAAAGATGTGACAGAAGAAGAGTTGCCCGAAGAATGGAAGCAATTTTATGCGCCCGTGACCTGATGAAACCAAATGATGATGTTTGCGCCGGTCTCCTTTGAGGCCGGTTTTTTTTGATTTGTTCGTGTAGCTGAAGAGAAGCGGCGTGTTTCTTCGTAGGCTTGTGTTACGAGATTACTCTTTAAGAATATCCAGAGGGTCAAAATGAGCAAAAAGTCATTGGGAGTAGGTGTTGTTGGTTCCGGCAGAATCGGAACCCTGCGAGCGAATTTGGTTTCACATCATCCGTCTCTTGAATTTTTGGCGGTATCCGATATCGATCAGGGCCGCGCGAAAGAATTGGGGGAGCAGGTAGGCGCCCAACTCGCTACCGGCAGAAATGACGAAGTGATTGAACACCCCGAAGTTACGACGGTCATCGTATCCACGCCCGAGCACGATCACGCCGATTCCATCATCCATGCCCTGGAATTAGGCAAGCCGGTATTGGTGGAAAAACCGATCTCCCTGACATTGGAGGATGCGGACCGGATACTCTCGGTTGCCGAGAGGACAGGTACTGAACTCAGGGTAGGTTATGCCCAACGATTCAAACGTCGCTACCAGATGGCGAAAGAGCAAATTATTCAAGGGAGACTCGGGGAGATTCTCGCAGGCACGGGTCGAACCTGTAACACCCGCGCCCAGGGGCTCCAGATCCTGAAGCGCTCCCCCCACGCAACGCCTGTGCTCGACGTGCTCACGTATTGGGTGGATATGGCCTGCTGGTTCATGGAAGGTCATCGACCGGTGGAAGTTGTCGCCCGGGGAAACGGGAAAATCTATAAAGAACACGGGTATTCGGCGAACGATGTCACCTGGTCCATCGTCACGTTTGACAATGGGGCTGTGATGAATTTGGGCGTTTTTTATGCCCTGCCTGCGAAATACCCGGCGCTGGGCCAGAGTGTGAGGATGGAGATTTACGGTACGGATGGCGTTTTAATGCTGGATGAAGACCACAAGGATGAGATGCTGTACACCGACAAGGGAATTCCGCACACATACATACCGGATCATCACATCAACACGGCATTTTTGAGCAGCACGACCCCTGGCGACTGGGCGGCGGGTGATTATTGGGGCCCGCTGGGTGACGAAACGAGAAGCTGGCTTGATCATGTGATCAATGGGAGAGCTACAACGCACGCCACGGCTGAGGATGCGCGCCAAACCCTGGAGGTGACGATCGCGATGGAATTGTCTTCCCAAACGGGAGAGGCCGTGCAATTGCCACTGGGGGAGGGGCATTAGAAGCGGAGCGATACAAGCGGGGCGCATCCCCCGTCAGGGCAATTAGTCCCTGACTGTTTGATTTGGTTCCGGTTTCTCATCCTCGCGAAATACACGTTTGATCGCAATCGTGAGCCTGCGGTTTGAGCTACGCATTTTCTTTCAGGGCGGTATAATCCTTCGTGTAGTTGGGAGCCGGGGTTGCTCCTTGTCCCTGGATAATGTGAATTTTTCCTTCGGTCCGGTCGGCATTTCGGAATCCGCGCTGCACACCTGTGGGCACCCAGCAGGCATCCCATGGATCGAGAACGGCCTGATGGTTCTCTCCGCGCTCATCTGCCCAATAGACGACCCATCTGCCTTCCAGGGCGATAAAAAGCTCCTCACAGGGGTGGTCATGAAGCGGGGCGCCCCGGCCATTGCCGCATTCGACCATCGCGTATCCGATCTCTCCCTCGGAGAGAGAAGGCGGTGGTCCGTCCTCCCTGTCCCCGGAAACGCCGCCGATATAGCGTCTGAGCGAACGAACTCCCTCGGGGAGTTTGGCTTCGTGGTAAACATTCCAGTTGCGAGGACATTCTTCATGACGGACTAATTGGGTGGCCGGGTCATAGGCGGGTTGTTTGACGTAAGCTTCGGTTCTGGCGCCATCGGGCAACCCTTCTTGCAGGGAATCGGGGTAGACGGGATATTGGTAGTCGCCTTGCCCATGGATGAAATGAATGAACCCGTCTTCCTTCCCTACGTTTCTGAACCCGCGCATGATGCCCGAGGGCACGCGGATCAGGTCATACTTGCCCAGGATGACGTTTTTCAGGGCTTTGGTCTCGAAATCTTCCCAAAATATCTCGAATTCACCTTCCCAGACCATGAAAATCTCTTCATCCGGGTGATCATGCAGCGGTGCGCCGTTTTGAGGAGGAGCCATGGCGATGCCGCAGGTAAACTCCCAACCGGGGAGGGGGGAACGAAGATTTTGACCGGAAATACCACCGATGTACCGGTAAATCGCTCGGTGGTTCCCTTCGGCGTGTGATTCATGATATTCGCCCCAATCGGGCATCATTTCGCCGAAGCGAATGACGGTAACCGGCGCCACGGTCGTTTTGGGCCTGAGAGTCTGCTGGCTTGAATTATTGGAAGTATTCATTCTTGATTCTCCTCGGCAGTGAGAATTACCATCTCTCCGACTACGCATTTGCTCGCATTTGCCGTAAATGGTGATTCGGGTGAATATGTTATCACCATCACAGGAGTATTTCATCCTTGATTTTTTGATGATTTATAAAGAATGGTTATTGGAATCCGAGGGGAACGTATGATTCTGAAAATTAGAGTATTCGCAATCATTTTCGTGGCTTTGGGGGTTCTCCCGCTTCCTGTATTTGCCCAATCTGCAGATGTCGCCCTGGTGAACGGGAAAGCTTTAACCGTCGATGCGAGTTTTTCCGCCCAACAGGCCGTGGCTGTTCAGGGCGAACGCATTTTGTCTGTAGGGGATAATTCCCGGATAAAGCAATTTATAGATTCGAAAACGAAAGTGATTGATCTGCAAGGCAAAACGATTATTCCAGGCTTGATTGACAACCACGTGCATTTCATCCGCCATGCGCTGCGCTGGGAGCATGAGGCAAGAATTGACGGGGTTACCTCCCGCAGCAAAGCCCTGTCCATCATTTCCGCCAAGGCGAAATCGCTGAAACGCGGGGAGTGGCTCCTCATCATCGGCGGGTGGAGCCCAGGCCAGTTTCGCGACAAGCCGGGATTGTTCACGAAGGCGGAACTGGACAGGGCCGCCCCGGACAATCCGGTATTCATCCAGCAATCATACCGGTTCATGATTCTGAACAGCCTGGCTCTCGAGAAGGCGGGCATCGATGAGAATTTCGAAGCGCCGAGGGGTTGGCGGATAGCCAGAAACGAGTCCGGCGCTCCCACGGGCGTCATTCATGGACGTCGGGCCATTTTTAGGTTCTGGCGGCGTGAACTGCCGGGAATTACGGACGACAAAACCATATCAGGCCTCAAGAAGCTGATGGCGGACTTCAACCGCGCCGGCGTAACGAGTCTGCTCGAGCTGGGTGGTGGCGGGGTCCGGGATGCGACATACGAGTTGATCAGGAGAAGACTGGCTGATAACGATGGTCTCACGCTGAGGATATTTCACACGCCTCGCTTCCGGGTTCGTTCTCCTGAGGCGAACAAAAGAGTGATTGAGCGCATTCGAAAATCCCGTCCAGATAAATCCGCCAAAATGATGGGGAATATCGCGCTCGGGGAGCATATGTATGCGCCCATCCACGATTCGGCGTTCAGGCCCTCCAGGTTCCCGGATGAGGATTACGCAGAATTTGCAAAGGTTTCCCGGGCGGCCGCAGACGGGGGATGGACGATTCATGAACACGCCTTTCGCGACACGACGATCACGCGGTACCTGGATATTTTCGAGAAGATAAATCAGAGAAAAGACATCACGAAACTTCGCTGGTCGATCCACCATGCGGATTTCATCACGAAGAGAAATATCGAGCGCGCCAAGGCGCTCGGGATGACTTTTGCCCTCCACAGCAAGATGACGATTCTTGGTTCCGCCCTGAGGCGACGATATGGAGAGCGAGCCCTCTCACTGCCGCCTTTGCGGACAATACAAAACAGCGGAGTCATCTGGGGACTCGGCACGGACGCCGGGGCCGTGGCTCCGTATCCGCCCATGCTATCGCTTTGGTGGGCCGTGACGGGCATGGATTTAGGCGGGGAGAGGGCGCTTTCGCAGGCCGAGACCGTTTCGAGAAAACAAGCGTTAATCGCACACACGCGCTCGAACGCATACCTGCTTTTCAAGGAAAATGAGCTGGGCTCCATCGAAAAGGGCAAGCTGGCCGACCTCGTCGTGCTCGACCGCGATTACATGACGATTCCCGAAGATCAAATCAAGGACATCAAGCCCTTGCTCACGATGGTCGGAGGGAAAATCGTTTTCCGGGCGGGTATATAAGATTAAGATTGCCCTTGTATCTATTTGAATTTTATTCAGTTAAACTTCCATCCCTCGGAACCGGAAATCTGATTTGACAGCAAGAATCGGATAGAAGGCTCCCGGCGTTGCGGTTACATTATGAATGAATATGCAATCGCTCACGTCTTTTGAGGAGGTTGGAAAGTGAACATGAACGCTCAGTGGGAAGCGGTTCTCAAGCGGGACGTAAAGGCGGATGGACGTTTCGTATACGCCGTTCGCTCCACCGGAATCTACTGCCGCCCTTCTTGCGCAAGCCGGAAGCCCAGGAAAAACAACGTGTTGATATTCGAATTCCCGGAAATGGCCGAAGCGCGCGGCTTCAGGCCCTGCCTGCGGTGCGCGCCGCAGGATGCGGGCTACGATCCACGTCTGGAGAAGGTGAGAAAAGCCGTTCGCTATCTCGAAGAACATGCCGATGAAAGCCCGACTCTTGCAGTGCTGGGACGGAGTGTGGGCGCAAGTCCCCACCACCTGCAGCGAAGCTTCAAGAGGGCTTTGGGCGTGAGCCCCCGCCGGTATCTCGAATCCCTTAAGGCCCAGAAATACAAGGATTTACTCAAAAACGGGCGCGACCTGGCGGGCGCCGGCTACGAGGCCGGCTACGGTTCGAGCAGGGGGGTGTACGAGGGCGCATCGCGCTACCTGGGCATGACGCCGGCGACCTACAAGAAGGGCGGGGAGGGTGTCTCGATACGCTACGGAATCACCTCTTGCAGGCTGGGCAGGCTGCTGGTGGCGGCTACGGAGAAGGGCGTGTGCCGCGTGAGCATCGCGGATACGGCCGGCGAACTCATCACCGATCTGAAGAACGAATATCCCCATTCGAATCGTAGACGTAGCGATGATCAGTTAAAGGCATACTTGAATATCGTCGCGCGTCTCGCCGAAGGAGATACCCCGTCTGAATCCTTGCCGCTCGACGTGCGCGCCAGCGCTTTCCAGTGCCGCGTCTGGGAGCGGCTCAAGGACATTCCTCACGGAAAAACAATGAGTTATAAAGATATTGCTGTAGATCTTGGCCTCCCGAAAGGCGCGCGGGCGGTGGGAAGCGCTTGCGCCCGGAATCCGGTGGCGCTGCTGGTGCCCTGCCACCGGGCGGTCCGGGCGGACGGCTCCCTCGCAGGCTATCGCTGGGGCGTGGAGCGCAAGAGAAAGCTCCTGGAGTCGGAGAAAAAACGCAAGTAACTTCAACAGGTTACCGGGCAAAACGAATCGGGCGCACGAACGGGCTCCGGCGTATCGGGCGCCGTCCCGAGCAAGCGCGCATTTCCCCGCATTTGCCGCCGCGCGCACGCCTTCCGGGCCGTGGTATCCTCACGAAGTTTCTGCGTAAGGGAGAATTCAGCCCGCGCGGTTCCCCGCATTGGCGCACTTTCAGGCCCCGTAATTCCCCGCAAAATCCCGCATTTCCCCTCGAAAATTCTAAGAAATTTATCGAAAAACCCCGTGAATTTATCTGAATTTATCTGAATTTATCTAATTTTACGGAAATTCCAGAAGTCTTTCAGGTTTTGAATCAACCCGTCAGGATACCCGGTTGCCTCAGCATCCACCCGCCGAAAATGCGGGGAATTGCGCCCTTCTTTCTTGCGAAATCCACACGGAGAACATGCTCTGAATAGAGTCATACCTGAAGGGCCAGGAGGGGAGCGCCGTCCGGGAAGGGAGGCTTTCGTAGTCGAACCACCTGCCATGTCGTCTCTTGCTATGGCGTCCTCTGAAGGGCAGGGTGGGGTTCGTTCTACTCCGCCGCCGTCTCCTCGTCTTCTTCGCCGTCGAAAATACGGATGCGAACTTTGGTCGCCCGTCCGTCTTCCTCCTCGACGACCTCGGCGAGAGCGCCTCGAAGCCGGATCCGGTCGCCGGTCCTGAGCAGCCGGTTCATGCGGCTGACCAGCAGACCCGACAGCGTATCCACGTCGGGCGCATACAAGTCGAGACCCAGCTCCCGGTTCACCCTCTCAATGGGCAACAGGCCGCGCACGATGAATACGTTGGCTCCTTCCGGCACGATGTCCGGCGACTCGTTGTCGAACTCGTCCTGCACGGAGCCGACGATCTGCTCGATGATGTTTTCCAGGGTGATGACGCCGACGACCGTCCCGAACTCGTCGTCGACCAACGCCATGTGCTGCCGGGTGTGCTGCATCTCTCGGAGCAGGCGGTTGAGCGGCAGGGTTTCGGGAACATGGTGAAGAGGCCGCGCCAGGGATTTGAGCGTGTCCGTCGTGCCGTCGACGATGCCCAGCAGGTCCTTGACGTGGATCAGCCCGATCGCCTCGTCCAGCGAGCCCGCGCACAACGGGAACCGGGTGTGGCGCGTTTCCTTGATGACGGCCAGGCACTTCTCGATCGGCCACTGCGAATCCAGGAACGCGACGTCCCGGCGCGGGAGCATCACCTGGCGCGTCAGCATATCGTCGAAACGAAACACCGCGCTGAGAAGCTGGAGCTCCGAGGTGGTGAGTTCGCCGGCCTCCTTCCCCAGCCGCATGTCGGCCTGAATCTCGTCCTCTGTGACCGGCGTTACGTTCGAGTCGCCGGCGAAGCGGCGCGCGAACCCCTGGGTGATCCGGATGATCGGCGAAAGGACGGTCTGCATCAGCGCGAGCGGCAAGACGATCCACGGCCATGTGGTGCGCCAGTGGGTGGCCCCGTAGGTCTTGGGCAGTATCTCTCCCGCGAACAGGATGACGACGGTCAGGCCGACGGAAAACACCGGCACCCAGCCTGCGCCCATCAGCTGGGCGGCGTACATCCCGCAGATCGTGGCGCCGGCCGTGTTCGCGAACGTATTGAGCACCAGGATCGCGGAGGTCGGCCGGACGATGTTCGTCTTCATGGCGATGAGCCGGTCGGCGCGGCGCGCGTATCTGCCCGTGGCCTTCTCGGCCTCGAGCGTCCCGAGGCGGGTGGAGTACAGCGTGGCCTCGAAGAGCGAACACATACACGAAAGCAGAACCGTGAGTCCCGCCACAATCAAAAGCACCGTCATGTCGTTCCTCCGTTTCAGGATGTCGAGACAGCAGGGAACCCGGATCATAGGAGAGGAGAATGCCGCTGCCAAGCCGCTCGCGACCGGCTTCCGGCAAGCGCAAATGCGGGCAATTGCGCCCCTCCGGCGGACATGATTCGCATCGGGAGTGCGCCTTGAGGCGGATCAATCTGGACTGAAGAGGGGATGCTGAAAAAGTTTCGTTTGCGAACCCTGCAAATCGCAAACGCCTTTTTCCTCACCCTGAGTAGCCGCCGAAGGCGGCGTATCGAAGGGCGAGGGGAGTCGAATGCCTCACGCCGGGCGAGAGGCATCCTTCGATACGCGGCTCCGCCGCTACTCAGGATGAGGCGGAGAGGGTTTTTCAACAGACCCGGAGAAAAAGGAATTGTTGTGCGTGGAAGGAGGGGTCGTAATTTGTCGAAGCGGACACGCGGATTCGCCCCTGCCTGCAAACCCTGAATTCGCTCCCTCGATGCCGCCCCTCACCCCCCCGGGCGCTCGACGGTCTCGCCGTACCCCGCCCTTCCTGTCACCTCGCCGTCCTCCATCACGACTTGGCCGCGCACGAGCGTCATCACGGGCGCGCCCTTCATCGTCCACCCGTTGAACGGCGTCCACTTGCACTTGGAGACGATGTCCTCATCGCGCAGCGTCTCTTCCTGCTCCATGTCCACGACGATGAAGTCCGCATCCGCGCCCACCTGGATGCACCCCTTGCGGGGGTGGATGTTGAAGACGCGCGCGGGCTGATCGCAGCAGACCCGCACCATCTGGTTCAGCGTCAGCACGCCTTCGCTCACGGCGTTCAGCATCAGGCGCACCGTGGTCTCCACGCCCGGTATCCCGAAGGGCGCGTCGTGGATGTTCTCGAGCCCGTCCACCTTCCGCTGGCGGGGGAAGGGGCAGTGGTCGGTGCCGATGGTGTCCACCATGCCGCGCCCGAGCGCCACGCGCATGCCGTCGCGCGTCTCGGCGGAGCGGATGACCGGCGTGAACTTGACGAACGGCCCCAGTTCTTCCAGGTGCGAATGGTCGAGATAGAAATACTGGGGGCAGCTTTCGGCAAAAATTCTCGCGCCGCGCCCGCGCGCAGCCTGGATGGCTTCGAGCAGAACGGGCTGGCTCACGTGCGCCACCAGCACCTTGCAGCCCGTGAGTTCGGCGAGCGCCACGGCGTCGAGCGTCGCCACGTACTCGCTCTCGGGGTTTCGCCAGTCGCTGATGCACATGTAGTCCGTCCGGTTATCGGCGTCGATCTTTTCTTTCGATTTCCGGAGAATGGAGTCGCTCTCGCAGTGCAGCATCACCGTGCCGCCGAAGGATTTGACCTCGCGCATGATGTTCAACAATACGCCTTCGGAGAGGTCAGGCACGCCGTGCAGATCGCACATGAAGCCCTTGAAGCCCAGCGCGCCGCCCTCCCACATGGGGCGCAGGTGTTCCAGGTTGTCGACGTCGAGGCCGCCCAACTGGCCGAAATCCACCACCGAGCGCGAGTCGACGTAGGCCGTCTTGTCTTCGAGAATCTCCCGCGTGTAGACGAGCGGGTCGCTCCGGTGGTGGTCGATCACGGTGGTGATGCCGCCCCGGGCCGCCGCCTCGGTGCCCGTCGTCCAGTCCTCCCGGTCGGTGAAGCCCGGGTCCATCATGTGGACGTGCTCGTCCACCATGCCCGGCAGGAGGTATCGGCCCGCGGCGTCGATTTCGCGCGCGGCATTCGCCTCGGCCTTATGCGTGATGGCGGCGATCCGCCCCTCATCAACATAGACGCAGCCCTCGTAGGTGTCGGTCGGCGTCACGATTTTCGCGTTCTTGATCAAAAGCTCGGCGCTCATGCGGTTGCCCTCTTATGAATTGGCGTGTCGGCTTGAAACTTCGCGTGGTTCGAGAACAGAGGGCATTATGACGCATAAGAGCGTAGGGGGCCAAGGGGTGAAACCCGACTGAGCAACGAGGGTTTCTCGACAGGTGCAGGTTTCTAAAACCCGGTGTGCGTAATCTACAGCATCTCTCTCCACCAAAGAGAATTTCTAATCAACTCCCCCCTTGAGGGGCCTGTTGAAAAAATCCCCCTGACAAGGGGGATTGGGGGTTTGGCAGGGAGACGTGTTTTCCCGTAGGGACAGGTCCGCGACCTGTCCCTGTGAGACGGTGAGGTTTTGTTCGTCATTCCGGCGAAAGCCGGAATCCATTTTCGCCTTTGTCTTTTCGCCTCCTCGTTCGGACGTCTTTAAGCCCGGACGGGGAGGGTCGGAATCGAACACAAAAACGAAAGGCGTATCCTCTGCATTCCGCATCCGGACACCGCGCGACAACAAAGTCGTGGCCGCCCCGTCGGGTGAAAAGTCAAAATGGATTCCGGCTTTCGCCGGAATGACGGCGGTGGTCAATTCCGACCAAGGATGACTTTTTCAACAACCCCCCAAGAGGGGAGTTAATTTCCTTCTTTCCAGATCGGCAACTACCTTCAAAAAGGAGCGTGCCGGACAGGTCGCGACCTGTCCCTACGGTTTCTGATTTGTTCCCTCCGCTTTCGGCGCGATGCCGAGTTCCCTTCGTTTCCGAATCACGCCCGAGAGGCGGTACCATTCCGCGCGGCCGGGGTCGATTCTGGAGCCGCGATCGATGAGGCGCGAGGCGAATTCCGGCTCCTTGTTCAGGTAGACGAGCAGGGAGGCGAGGTTCAGGAGCACGCCCGTGTCCTCGGGCGATTTTTTCTCCGCGTCTCTCAGTATTTCCTCCGCCTCTTCGTAGCGGTACTGGGAGACCAGGTATCTGGCGTACCTGTTGGAGACGGCCGGGTTCCCGGGGTCGAGTTCGCGGGCTTTCCCGTACGCGGCGAGCGTCTCCTCCAGATCGCCCGCCTCGTCCATCATCTTCGCCAGGGCGAGCCAGGCGTCCACGTTTCCGGGGTTGATCTCGAGATCGCGGCGGATGAGCGCAAGCGCGGCCTCGTCTTTTTTCTTCTCCATGAGTTTCAGCGCGCGTTCGTAATGCGCGCTTGTCGTTTTCTGGAGAATCGAAAATCCCTCGTCCGACTCGATGATTCTCGACGTGGCGCCGAGTTTCAAATCCTGCACCTCGGCCCGGACGCCGACGCTGAACTCCGAGGGCTCGGCCTTGCGGACGGCGACCGCCTTATCCCTGAACTCGAGGGCCACCTTGCGGAAGGGAATCCCGAGGATGGCCGTCTTGTCATACGCCTCTTTCGCCAAGTCGTAAGTGGGAAGCGTCAGGACGCGGAAAAAATGAGGGTCTTCTGCTTTTTTCATCCGCGGTCGTTTTGTTTCAAGCGCCGGCTTCTTTTCTTCTTTGGGCAGGAAGAGGGCGCGGATGTTCGCGCAGCCTGCAAGCGCCAGGAGCACCGCCAGAACGGCGATAACTCTTGCAGCCCGGCCGCCTTCTCGCATAGTGGGTTTAGGTGTCCTGATCGGCCACGGCGCGCTTGAGGGTTTGCTCGAATATCGCCATGGGCTGCGCGCCGGTGATCCTGTATTTGCCCGAAAAATCGACCGTGGGCGTGGACTGGATACCTGCGTTCACGGCCTCGATGTGATCCGCCCATACGCGCTTTTCCATGTCCGGGTCGGCCATGACCTCGCGCATGATCGCGGGCTCCGCTCCGAGACGCTCGGCGGCGGCCACGAGCACGTCGGCGTCGTCGATGCTCAGGCATTCGACCAGATGCGTTCGCTCCACGGCTTCGAGATATTCGCCCTCGCGCTCGGGGAGCTGGGCGGCGAAGGCCTTTATCGCAATCGCGCCGGGGGTGGAGTGGGGGTAGGGGAAGTCGCGGCGCGCCATGAGTTCGGGGTTGATCGCCTCGCCGCCGGGGTGGCTTTTCGCCATCGCCCAGTGGCCCATGATGGCCTCCTTGCGGGCCGGACGATGGTCCGGCTCGGGCGAGAGCAGAAAGGCGCGGTAGCGGATGGCGAGGCGTCCGCCGGCCTGCTCGCTCAGTGTTCGCAACCGCCCGGTCGCGATCAGGCACCAGGCTCAGTGGACGCAATAGGTATACGTGGCTTCTACGACGGATTCGTTCGGCAATGCGCGCTCCTCATCGTTCGGCGGACTGAGGCGCCAATCCTTTCATTTTGAGCTACGCGGCGCAAACGCCCCGGGCGGATCAGCGCAGGTATTCCCGCGTGTGCCGGGCGCGCGATGCGTCCTGCGAGAGGCGGCTCTTCAGAGCTTCCAGATCATCCGCCTCGTCCACGTCGCACCACTCGGGGAGGAGGGCAGTCCCGACGCCGAGCGCGGCGGCCTTCTCCATCGTGTACGAGAACACCTCGCCCGTGCTCCAGGGGATGCCGGTGAAAATTTCAGGCAGGAACCGGTTCATCCCGATCAGGTAGTAGCCCCCGTCCGCAGCGGGACCGAGCGCGACGGTCGGCTCATCCCCGCAATCCAGCTTCTCGAACGCATCGATCAGAACTTCGTGCGGAAGATCCGGGAAATCCGTACCGATGAGCACAGCATTCCTCCCGAAAGCCAGGCATCGCCCCATCGCCGCCGCCATGCGCGCGCCAATGTCCGCACCCGTTTGCGCCCGGTGGAGAAAGGCGCCGGGCAGCCAGTCCGTGAGCGGAAACTCATCGAGCGATTCACCGTGCTCAAGCGCCCACTCGCAGACGAGGGAGACGCCCGGCCTCGCCTCCATAAGCGTGCGCGCCGTTTCGGCTGCGTCTCGAAGGAAACACGAATAGAGACGCGCGGCGCCCTCGCGCCCGAGGCTTTCGGCGAGGCGCGTTTTCACCCGGCCGGCGAGGGGTGGTTTGGCGAACAGGATGAGGGATTCGGCTGACATCCAGGTTCCTGAGAGATAAGGGTCTGTGGAGTAAAACGCCACGTCTTGTTAGAATCATACCCTCGTTTGATTATCATTTCGCGTCACACCGAGCAAAAAGGACACCCAACATGGAATTCAACCAGGAGATTACCGTCGCCGCCCCCCGGGAGAAGGTGTGGGACTTCATCTGGCAGGTCGAGGAGTTCGCCGCCTGCGTGCCCGGCGTGAAGGACGTGGAGAAAATAGACGACGCGACCTACGGCGTTCGTGTCGAGCAGAAGGTCAGCTTCCTCAAGGCGAGCTTTCAGCTTCAGATCAACATCGAGGAAGTCCGCGCGCCCGAGTACATCCGCACGGTGGGCGAGGGGAAGGACTCGAAACTCGCGGCGAGCCTCAAGCAGAAAAACGAGGTGACGCTCGAGGCCGTCTCGGAGAACGAAACGAAGGTGCGCATCGACTCGAGCGTCGACGTGTTCGGCAAGCTCGGCTCGCTGGGCTTCAGCGTCATCAAGAACCAGGCGAACAAGATTTTCGCCGACTTCGCAAAGAACGTGAAGGCGAAGGTGGAGTAGGGGCGAAAGCCTCCCGCTAAGCGGCGCGCCGCCGCAGTTAGCCGCACCACCGTTTGGCTGGGTTCGTCATTCCGGTGCCAGCCCCGACTGAGGAGAACAGTGATTCACTCCCCCCTTGAGGGGGAGTCGAAGAGCTGAGGGCGTAAGCCCGAAAGCGATTCGGTGGGGGGTATAATTCGGAATGGCGATAAAACGCATTTTACCCCCCACCGCATCAGCCTTCGCACAAACCGCTCGGCTTCCTCGACTCCCCCTCAAGGGGGGAGTGATTCCCGATTCAAGAGGGTTTCGTAGGGGCGGTTCGAGAACCGCCCGCTTTTTCTGGGGAGGGCCGTTCACGAACGGCCCCTACAAAAACCACGCAAATCAAAACGAACCCGCAGGGGCGTGTACACGGAAAACCATCGCCCTTGAAAGGCGCCCCTCTGGGCCCCCCTTGCCAGGGGGTAAAGGCGACGCCTTCGGCGCGGACCTCCCCCCTCAGGGCCGCTTGACGATCCACTCCTCCACCAGTTCGCAGCCGCTCTCGCGGTAGAGCGCGGAGATGGGGCAGCGCCCGTGGTGCTGGCGCTTGAGTTCGGCCACCCGCTCGTCGGGCTCGTCCGTGGTGAGGTGGATTTTCGCCTCCACGTAATCGAAGTTGGGGCTGATGCCGTTGTCCGGGTCCTTGGCGCCCCGGGGGTCGGCCGTGCCGCGGACCTCCACCTCCTGGGCGATGACGTTGAAGTCGAGTCCCTCGGCGACCTTGTTCGTGATGACCGTGATGCAGGCGGAAAGCGCGCCGAGCGCCAGTTCGCGCGGCGTGGGGCCCGTGTCGGTTCCGCCGCCCTGCGCCGGTTCATCGGCGACGAAAGCGTGCTTGCGCGCTTTCAACTCGACCCGGCAGCCCTCCGCGCGCGTGGCGCGCACGCGGCGCTCCTGTTTGGCCATCACTTCCTTGTCTACGGATTCCACCATCGGTATTTCTCCTTAAGCGTATGAAAACGAATGCGTCTTCGCGTATGGAGCCTAGTCGAACACCACCGCCGCCCTTCCGGTTACCCGGTTTTCCAAGAGCGCCTGGAAGGCGGTTTCGGTCTCCTCGAGGGGATAAGTCTCGGTGACGATAGGTTTGATTTTCCCCTGCTGAATCAGCGCAAGCGATTGTCCGAGTTCCTCCATCGAGCAGTAGCGCGAGCCGTGGATCTCCTGCGCGTAGGTGAGCAACTGGAGCGGGTCGACGGTGAAGTTCGGCGATACGTTGTCGTACGCCGCCGCCGGGCGGTAGCCCACGATCACCAGCTTGCCCCCGCGCCCGAGGCTGGCCACGCCGGCTTCGAGCGTCTCGCGCGAGGCCACGTAGTCGATGTAGGCGTCCACGCCTCGCCCGTCGGTGAGGGAGAGGATTTCCTCCACGGTGTCGGTCTGCGCGGGGTTCAGGGTGGCGAAGGCCCCGAGCTGGGATACCGTCTCGAGTTTTTTCTCCGACACGTCGATTCCGATCACGTGGCCGCCGCAGACCTGGGCCATCTGCACCGCGTGAATCGCCACGCCGCCGCCCGCCCCCACGATAGCCACCACGTCGCCGGGCTTTATCTGCGCCTCGGCCACGCAGTTGTGATAGGGCGTGCAGATGGCGTCCGCCGCCACGCAGGCGTCGAGCGAACTCACGCCTTCGGGAATCTTGCACAGGTTCACGGCGGGGACGTTCGTGTACTCGGCATAGCCCCCGTCCATGACGAGGCCGACGTATCCCCGGAAATTCTCGCAAAGCGTCTCGCGCCCGCTGCGGCAGTACCGGCAGTTGTGGCAGGTGAGGTAGAAATGGCACGTCACGTGGTCGCCCACGCCCACGTTCGTGACGTGGGAGCCTGTTTCGACGACCTCGCCCGCGATCTCGTGTCCCAGGATTCGGGGATACTCATCCACGAGGCCGGGCGTGCTCCGCATGATGACCAGCGTGAGGCCCACGCCCGTGGCCTTCAAGCGCACCAGTGCGTCGTTCGGCCCCGGCCGGGGCACCGGAACCTCTTCCAGCTGAAACGAGCCGCCAAGCTCATGAAGCCGCATTGCTTTCATCGTGGATGCCATGTCTGAGCCTCCTTCCGTCTCATCGGTGCGATGGCCGCAGCGAGTGCAAATGTCGAAATGTCTTGAGGGACTTTATAAGGGTTTTTCACCTGTCCTGAAAAGAGGCCGCCAGGATTGGCCGGTTATCGGCCGGCGCCCGACACGGCCGCTTGTTCGCTTTGGCGTGCGTCGAATTGGAGAGTGACCCGGATGCGCCCATCCAGGGCGGCGAGCATCTTCATCAGCCGATCCAGCGTGAAGCGCCCGAGAGCCGCGTTGCGTATGCGCGAGAAATCCGCCGCGGCGAAACCGGTCATGCTCGCGGCCTTTCGCACCGTCAGCCCGCGTTCGTCGAGCACCGCGATGATCCGGGCGGCGAGGAGCGCTTTGGCCTGCTTCAAATCCGCGTGAGGATCGTCGAAATCCCGAAAGACGTTTCCGCTTCCCCGGACGAGTTCGAAATCGGTTTCATTCATTGCTGCAACTCCTTCCTCAAACAGGGAATGGATTTTCAGCCGACATGAGTTTATGAATTCACTCCCCCTTGAGGGCTGTTGAAAAAGTCCTGCAAGCCGTGATTGCCGTCATTCCGGCGAAAGCCGGAATCCATTTTCGCCTTTGCCTTTGCGCTTCCTCGATCGGACGTCTTTACTCCCGGGCAGGGAAGAGCGGAATCGAACACAAAAACGAAAGGCGAATTCCCTGGATTCCGCATCCGTACGCTGCGCGACAACAAGGTTGTGGCCGCTCCACCCGATGAAAAGTCAAAATGGATTCCGGCTTTCGCCGGAATGACGACTTTGTGGTGAACCCCCTGCCGAATCGGCCTTCGCACAAACCGCTCGACTTCATCGTCTGGCTTTCCCCTCGGGAAACCAGTCTCTCAAGAGGGAGTGAAGTCTCCTCTCTCGCCGGTCGGCTGCATATCCCGAACCATGAATTCCTGAGATTTTCATCAGGCCCTACGGTATCGTCGTTCATCCGAAAACGTTGTCATAATTGACAAATGCGTCAAGGGCGCTATCGGCGAGGGGTTGCTCCGCCTGGCGATTCTTCTCCTCCATCACCTGTTTTCTCTTGGCTCCGCATAAATCCCCATATACCCATTCCGCCTGTACTCATGCTAAAATCCGCGAAATGCGCCGCCAGGGAGAAACCTCTTGATCTTCAAACTGTTTTTGCTCTTCACGCTCATCCCCATCATCGAGTTGATGATCCTCATCGATCTGGGAACCTCCATCGGCCTGGCGCCGACGCTGGGAGTCGTGATTCTCACCGGCGCGCTCGGCGCATGGGCGGCGAGGACCCAGGGGTTTTACGTGGTATCGCGCATCCAGGCGGAAATGGCGGAGGGGAGGCTTCCCGGGGCCGAGATGGTCGAGGGCGCGATGGTGCTCGTGGGCGGCGTGCTGCTCCTGACGCCCGGCCTCCTGACGGACGCCGCCGGTTTCGCCCTGATGGTCCCCGCCGTGCGGGCCGTGGTGCGCGGCTGGCTGATGCGGAAGTTCGAAAAGATGATCGAAGAGGGCAGGGTGCATGTCCACCGCGGCTAGGGTGGAGCGCATCGGGCCGGAGCACCGCCATGCGTTGACCGCCCTGGCGGCGGAGGCTTTCGGGCTTTCGCGCGAGGAGGTGGATGCCGGTTTCGGCGCGCCGGGCACGAAGGTCTGGGTGGTTTGGCCGGAAGAGGGCGGCGGCGAGACCCCGGCGGGCTATTGCCGCATGGTGGTGAACCGGGAGGCGAGAGCGAGGAACAGGGCCTGCATCGACGCCCTTTTCGTTCGGCCCGACGCCAGAAAGGCGGGCTACGCCCGGCATCTCCTGGAGGCGGCCCTCGCCGAAGCGCGGGAAAACGGCCTGGGCGGCATCTGGGCGTATCTGCCCGTCTCGCTTCCGGGGCGTTTCATCTATCTGAGCGGCGGGCGGAAAGTGCGCGACCTCCGCTTCCTGAAGCATGACGCGCTCACGGAGTTGGGAGAACCGCGCCTGCCGGCGGGCTACCGGCTTCGCGCGGCGGCCCTGCCCGGCGATGCGCGATACCTCGCCGATCTTTTCAACGGGATTTTCCCGGACATGTGGAACTTCACGCCGCATACCGCCGAGACGATCACCGCCTGGTACGACGCGCCGGATACGCGCCCGGAAAATTCGTTCATCTTCGAATACCTGGGCGGCGAGTCGGGAGACCCCGAGGGGGCGGGGATGGCGATACTGGCCGTCGACCCGAACCGGTTGGCTGCGGGTGATAAAGCCGTCTACATCCCCGACATCGGCATCATGCCCGCTCACCGGAGACGCGGCCTGGGCCGCCTGCTGATTCAGGCGTCCGCCCGGAGGGCGCTGGCGTGCGGCGCGGAGGCGCTCGAACTCATCGTCTCCGCCGAAGATCAGGATGTGCGCGCGTTTTATCAGGATCTGGGTTTCAGCGAAATGGGGGTCATCAGCGTGTATGAATGGCTCTGCAATAATTAAGAATCAACTTTAATAATAACCGGTAAGCATTTGTTGTTAAACTATAAATTATCTTTTATATAACCGGACACTTCCTCTCGTTTCACCTCGGTCTGGCGGCTCTCCTTCATGTGGCGGACGCTCACCACTCCTTTGGCGGCCTCGTCGTCGCCCAGCAGGAGCACGAACGCCGCACCCGAGCGATCGGCGCGCTTCATCTGGCTTTTCATGCTGCCCCCGCCGAAGGAGCGTTCGGTCCGAATGCCCCCCGCGCGCAGTTCGGCGGCGAGTCCAAAGACTTCGGCCTGTGCGGCGTCACCGAGTGCGACGATGTAGGCTTGGATCTCCTCATTCCGGGCCGGGGCCTTTTCGCCCGCCAGCTGCAGGAGACGCTCCACCCCGACCGCGAAGCCGATACCCGGCGTCTTGGGGCCGCCCAGCTCCTCCATGAGGCCGTCGTAGCGCCCTCCGCCGCACACCGCGTTCTGCGCTCCGAGGCTCTCGCTCGTCACCTCGAAGACGGTGAGGCAGTAGTAGTCGAGGCCGCGGACGAGCCTCGGGTTGATCTCATACGCGACGCCCGCGCTCTCGATGAGCCGGCATACGCTCTCCAGATGCTCCCGGCAGTCATCGTTCCAGAACGCGTCTATCCTCGGCGCGCGCGCGATGATCTCCTGGTGGTCCGGGTTCTTGCTGTCCAGAAAGCGCAGCGGGTTGCGCTCGACCCGTTCGGCGACTTCGGCGCCCAGGTGCTTCGTTTCTGCCCTGAGATACTCCTGGAGGGCGGCGGCGTAGGCCGGGCGGCATTCCGCATCGCCCAGGTTGTTGATCTGGAGCGCCAGGCCCTCGACGCCCATTTTATCGAGAAATTCCATGAGCATCACGATGAGTTCGGCGTCGACCGCCGGGTCCACCGAGCCGAACACTTCCGCGTCTATCTGGTGGAACTGCCGCAGGCGGCCCGCCTGGGGACGCTCGTAGCGGAACATGGGGCCGATGCAGAAGAGCTTCGAGACGCTCGCGCGGTTGTGGAGTCCGTTTTGGACGTAGGCGCGGCAGATCGAGGCGGTCGCCTCGGGGCGCAGCGTGATGGAGTCGCCCCCTTTGTCTTCGAAGGTGTACATCTCCTTGGAGACGATGTCGGTCTCCTCGCCGATGCCGCGCGCGAAGAGCTCCGTGCGCTCGAACACGGGCACTCTTATCTCCCCGTAGCCGTAGCGCGCGAAAATCTCCCGCGCCAGTTGTTCGGCTCCCTGCCACCTCGAAGATTCTTCGGGCAGGACGTCTTTCACGCCGCGCACCGCCGTGAGTCTGGGCCGCGCCATCACTATCCTCCAAAGGCCGCTTCGAACAGGCGGGGCAGGGCGACGCCCGAGGGCTCCTGCACCGCCTCGCTCATGTACGGGCTGATGTCCGTCGGCTCGGGGTTCACCTCGAGCACGAACGCGCCGCCCCTTGAGGCCGTCATGGGCATCGAGGCGGCCGGCTGCACCGCGGCGGACGTGCCCGCCACGATCAGGTAATCGCAATCATCCACCGCAACGAGCGCCCGGCGCAACTGCTCGGGGTCGAGCATCTCACCGAACCACACCACGTGGGGGCGCAGGAGGCTCTCGCACGCCTCGCACTTCGGGGGCAGGGGGTCGATCGGCACGTCCCGGTTCTCCCACGCGAGCGTGTAGCGCTCACAGCCCAGGTTCGTGCAGCGGACGCGCCAGATGTTGCCGTGCAACTCCACGATCTCGCGCGTCCCGGCGACGCGGTGCAAGTTGTCGATGTTCTGCGTGATGAGTGCGAAGCGCGCGAAGCGCTCCTCCAGCGAGGCGATGGCGTAGTGGCCCGCGTTGGGCGTCAGGGGGTCGAGCACCTCGCGGCGGTAGTTGTAAAACTCCCAGACGAGCCTGGGATCGGCGCGAAAGGCCTCGGGCGTGGCCAGCGAGGTGGCGCTGTACTCGCGCCAGAGACCGCCCGCGCCCCGGAAGGTGGGCACGCCGCTCTCCGCACTCACGCCCGCCCCGGTCAGGACGGCCACCGATTCCGCGTCTTTGAGAGCGTCTACCGCCCGTTGGCTGAACATCGCTTTCTCCGTTCTGCGCCCGCCGCCCGGCTGCGAGACGGCATCACTCCCCCCTTGGGAGGGTTGTTGAAAAACCCCTCCTCGCTCGGAATTGGCCATCCCCGTCATTCCGGCGAAAGCCGGAATCCATTTTATGCTTTTTGCCTTTCGTCAGGGTTCTTGCGCATCGGCGGGGAATGAAACGCCGTCGTTCATGCACCCGCATCCGCAAATGGATTCCGGCTTTCGCCGGAATGACGATCAAAACCGCATTCGCCCGTAGGGGCGGTTCGCGAACCGCCCCTACAATCCCATCGTGTCAAACCCTCCCTCCCCGGCCGGTTTCATACGCCGAATCACGAAGTCAGGGCTTTTTCAACAGCTCCCTCAATGAAAGAGTGAATCTCGCTTTTGCTCGTCTTGCCGCCGGGTTTTCCGAGGCGGAGAAACTCGACCCCCCAAAGAGGGCTTTTGAACAACCCCCGCACAGTCGGGTTTGTTCGCAACGAACCCCGGCTGCTTCTGACGCCGCCTCCCGCCATGCGCGCCCGTATGAATCAGTCGAGAAGGTAGTCCATCCCCCCCGCGCGCGCAAACGGGGATGGAAGTTGACACGCGCGCGGATGCCGCCTAGCTTTGGCGGGCTTTGTTTCTATGAGGAAACCGGAGGAGTTTCAGGTGGCGCGAAACGGATCGCAGGTCCTGCTCGATGCGCTCAAGGAAAACGGCGCGGAATACATTTTCGGCATTCCGGGCACGCTCACGCTGCCGGTCTACGACGCGATGATCGACGGCGCGGGCGCTGTGCCCATCGTCACGCGCCACGAGCAGGGCGCGGGCTTCGCGGCGGACGGCTACGCCAAGGTGTCCGGGGAGACGGGCGTGGTCTTCACCGTGCCGGGGCCGGGCGGGACGAACCTCGCCACCGCGCTTCGTTCCGCTTATGAGGATGCCGTTCCCGTCGTCGCGGTGACGGCCACCCTCGCCGACAACATGCGGAACAGGAGCGCCATCCACGACGTGGACATGGAAAAGGCGCTCGGTGCTTGCGTCAAAAAATCGTTCACGCCCGATTCGGTCGCAGGCATAGCGCCCGCCGTGGAGGCGGCGTTCCGCTGGGCGGCGGCGGGAAGGCCGGGGCCTGTCCAGGTGGTGATGAAGGCGGACCTGTTTCAGGCCGAAGAGGAGCGGGTGATCGCAGGGCCCGAATTCGAGGGGCCGCCGGCAGCACCCCCCGTCGACGAGCGTGCGCTCGATGAGATCGCAGAATCGCTCCTGGCCGCCAAACGCCCGGTGATCTATGCGGGAAACGGCGTTGTGACCGCCCGCTGCGAGAGGGAGGTGCAGTTTCTCGCTTCCAGGCTCGGCGCGCCCGTCGTCACCTCCGTGAAGGGGAGGGGGATTCTCTCGGAAGCCGACCCGCTCTCCTTCGGCCTCGTGCACTTCCTGGGCTGTGAGGAGATGCTCGAAGAGGCGGATTCGTGTCTGGCCTTAGGGACGGGCTTCGGGCAGTTCGCCACCTTTTACTTCAAGGCGCCGATGCCGAAGAACCTCGTTCAAATCGACATCGACCCCGAGCGCATCGGGCGGAATTACCCGGCATCGCTGGGCCTGGTGGGTGATCTCAAGCCCGCGCTCGAGGGCCTGCTCAGGCGAATCGCAGACGCGGAGGACGTCGCCCTCACCGAAGGTCACGTCCGCGTGCGCGAGGGAAAGCGGCGCTATGAGGAGAGGCTGCGCTCGTTTTTGGCGGAACCCGCCGAGCCGCCGTTTCATGGTCTTTTCGTGATGAAGACGCTGCGCGAGAACACCTCGCCCGATACGATTTTCATCTCCGATTCCTCCGCCACCCAGAGCTGGCTCATGGAGCAGGCGTTTACGATTCACCGCCCCCGGAGCATCCTGCTCTCGGAAGCCTACCAGTCGATGGGCTACGCCATAGGCGCGGCTATCGGGGCGAAGCTCGGAGCGCCCGAGCGGCCGGTGTGCGCGATCGTGGGAGACGGCAGCTTCACCATGACCTGCGGTGAACTCGCCACGGCGACGGCGCTCGGTTTGTCCGTCACCTATCTTATTTTCAACGACGGGGAATACAACGCGCTCAGACACTCGCAAAAGCACGTGTTCAATGAGCGCTACATCGCCACCTCGCTCAACAACCCCGATTTCCCGGATCTCGCGCGCGCTTTCGGCGCGCATGGCCATCGCGTGGGATCGGCGGAGGCGTTGGGGAGCGCCATTCGCGATGCGCAGTCGGGGGGCGGCGTTCACGTCATCGACTGCCCTATAGATCGCGACGTGCTCTCCTCCCGGTGGACGCGGACGGTGAAATCCTTCCGGGGCGGGGCCGCCACCGCGCCGCCGCCCGATGCGGGCGACTGATTCGAGGTTTTTTGCGGGATTGTTGAGAAAGTCCCCATGAGGAGGGAGGGAATCCCTATTATCGAATTGTTCACCGTAGGGACAGGCCTCCGTGCCTGTCCTGCCCTCCGTGGTTGCCTTTCGTCAGGACAGGCACGGAGGCCTGTCCCTACAAAACCATCGCTCCTGCGCCGCGTGAACCTCCATGCCGCCGACCCCGAAACAGCCTTTTTCAACAACCCCTTTCCCGCTCCCTGTTCGTCTCACCGGTCGTAAGCGGTTCTGCGTTTCCTCTTTTCACGGCTTGAAAATTCAGGGACGAGGCTCCTGCGGAACGCGGTCCACCGCGCAGCATCGCTCCCCGGCCAGGCTTCGGCCGCGCGGTATCGCTCGACGGAAATGCGCGCCGCATCACCTTCGCCGCCTGCCTGGACGCGGAGCATCCCGCCGCGCCAGGGGCGGTAGACTCCCAGTCTTCTCTGCCGTCTCCTCGTTTCCCGCCACAGGTCGGTCCGCATCCATTTCACCCTTTGGGGAGTGGCCACGACGGCGCGGGGCGGACGCGCTTCGAGCCAGTCGAGCACTTCCCGTTTTCTGAGCAGGCCCTCGGGCAGGCGCACGAGGTCGTATCTCTTGCCCCGAAACCACCTGGCGTCGAAAGCCGGATATTTCGAGGGCAGCATGAGCAGCCAGCGGGAGCGGGGGCTTTCGACCTCGAATCCCGTCGCGCCTCCTCTCCAGGAACGCAGGGAAACCCGCGCTCCGCCTCCGCTCATCCGCCAGACGGTGCGGGGAGAACGCCGCCGCCTCCTGATGCGGGAACGATATGGCGCGGAAGCGCCGAGGTCGCTGATGCGAAGCAAGTTATCGACCCGTATGCCTGTGGCGAACGCGTTCGCGGCGAGCCGGTCTTTGGGATACCTGGAGAGGCTGAGCATCGCGTGCCAGCTCAACTCATTCTCCCGGCGCATCAGGGGAGCGAGCACGTTGCCCCAGGCGTTGAAGCCGCCCGCCCGTTTGCCGGAAGCGTCGACCGCCAGGCCCTTTCCGTCCGGCAGGCGCAGGAAAAAGGCGTCCAAGCTCCCGGCGTCGGGCAGGAGCAGCGTGGTGCGCTTTGGAATCACGGGCCGTGCGCCGGCGTCGGGGAGGAGCAGGAAGACCGTCAGGCCGCACACGCCCGCCCAGGCGAAACGCCGCCTCCGCGCCCGTCTTGAGCGCAGTGCGAAAGCCATGAGGGCGTAGACCGAGGCGATGAGCCAGACCTGGGGACTCGGCGCGACGATGCTGGCCCAGGGGATTTCGGAGGAATAAGTCGATACGAAGATCATGAACCCAGCGAGGGCGCCGGTGAGCCACGTGGCGGGAAGCAGGAGCGCGGCTCCGGCCGCCGGCAAGACCACAGCGAGGGCGCTCGTTACGAAGGAGAGGGGCACGAGCAGCGAGGCGACCGGAATGAGCAGAAAATTCACAACCAGGCCGATGGGGTGCGCCTGATGGAAATGCAGCGCCGTGAGCGGCGTGATCGCCGCGGTGACGACCAGCTGGATGATGGCGAGTTGATGCGCCCGCGCCAGCCACCACGCTTTCTCCCAGATTCTCAGGCGCGCCTCGGGCCGCGGGAGCCTGTCCGCCGCCAGGATAATGGCGCTCACCGCCACGAAGGAGAGCTGGAAGCCCACGTCCCAGATGAAGCCGGGCTCCGCCAGCAGGATGATCAGGGCGGCAAGCAGGACGGAATGGATCGCGCTTCCCGGCCGCTCCAGGAGCCGGGTGAGGAGGTAGGCGACGATCATGATCGTGGCGCGCACGGTGGAAATCCGCGCCCCGCTCAGAAGCGCAAAGAGGATCACGAGGGGGATGACGCCGAGCGATGCGAGTTTGGACGGCGTGAGCACGAACGGGCGCAGGGGAAAAACCCGGGGCGGGAACCTGCGGAGAAGACCCTGGAGAAAGAAGAAGAAAAAGGCGGCGATGAAGCCCACGTGCAGGCCGCTGATGGCGAGCAGGTGCGCAGCCCCCGATCTCCTGAAGGCGTCTTTGAGATCAAGGTCGAGCCCCTCGCGCAGGCCGATGGTCATCGCTTCGATCAAACCGGCGGCGCGGTCGGGGTAGACGGCGTGTATGTGGGCGCTCATGCGCTCGCGGAATTGAAACAGAAGCCGCCGCCAGCCCCATTTTTCCCTTGGCTCTAAAACGTGAAGGTTGCGCACGGAGCTGTAGCCGACGGCGTGGACGCCCCTGAGGCGCAGGAATTCCCGGTAGTCGAACGCGCCTGGGTTCTTGAAGCGCTCGGGAGGGTTGAGACGCACGCGCCGGATGAGCAGCCTGTCGCCGACTTCTGGAACCTTTTCGAGCCGCGAGGCCAGCGTGATCCGCACGACGCCGGTCATGGGAACCTCGACGCCGCGGATGAGGGCGCGCTCGGCGTCGAGGTAGATGCGCGGTCTGGGCGTCTCGCCGTCGTTTCGCTCCACGGGCCGGGAGAGGTGGCCCGTGACGTTCATGCGCTCGTAGGGGATGTGCCGCAGCAAGTGATGCGCAGGCGTGGCGCCGCGATGGAGCGCGGGGGCGGCGATAGAGGCGGCGAATCCCAGGAGCAGGAGGAGCGCCGCGAGGACGCGCTGCCTCTTCCCCCGGATGCGGCGGCTCATGGCGAGCAGGATCGAGAAGGCCAGGACGAGCGCGGCGGTGAGGGTGGAGGCCGCGTCTCCCCGCTCGAAGTCGAAGGAAAGCCCGCCCGTCAGCAAACCCGCTATGTACCCAATCGCCAGCAGATGCAGGGGGTGCACGTTCTCTCCATGTAATGAATACGCCCATCCTACATCAAAATGCGCCGCGCGCGCATTCCGGCGTTGGTGAAAATTCCGTCTGCGATCCCCGCAAACCGCCAACGTCTCTTTCCTCACCCTGAGTAGCCGCCCCCTCGACTCCGCTCGGGGCAGGCTCCGCCGTCCCCCCACCTTCCTCACCCTGAGTAGCGGCGAAGCCGCGTATCGAAGGGCGAGGGGCTCGCTCAGGACGAGAGCAAACGCTCATTCATCAATCACGTTTGACCTTCGATACGGCGCTTACGCGCCTACTCAGGATGAGGGGTGTCGGAGAACGGCGGAGCCTGTCCCTACGGCGCGCCGCCGGACCTGTTTGGGACGAGGTAAGAGTTGCGCATGAGGCTGGCGAGTGAGGTTGTTGAAAAAGTCCTCCTCGCCCGGAATTGACCACCGCCGTCATTCCGGCGAAAGCCGGAATCCATTTTTACGCCTTTTGCCTTTCATCAGGGTTCCTGCGCATCGGTGGGGAATGAAACGTCCCCGCTCATTCCCCCGCACCCGCAAATGGATTCCGGCTTTCGCCGGAATGACGAACAAAACCGCATTCGCCCGTAGGGGCGGTTCGCGAACCGCCCCTACAGTCCCATCGTTTCAACCCTCTTCAGTCGGCGCCATCACCGAATCACGAAATCATGACTTTTTCGACAACCCCGTTCTCCTTCGCCTGTTCGCCCGCTCGTGGTAGGCTTCGCCCCGGACGTATGGAGAAATTTTATAAAGAGGAAGACGATGCGCAGGCGCACCCTGGGGAATACGGGCATCCCGGTGTCCGGGATAGGTTTCGGCACGGGCGGCATCAGCCGCCTCATGGTGGGCGACGACGGCGAGGCGCAGCTTCGCGCGGTGCGCGGCGCGCTGGACGGGGGCGTGAACTTCTTCGATACGGCGATGGGCTACGGGAGCGGGAAATCCGAAGCCAACCTGGGCGCCGCGCTCAATCGCCTGGGGGCCGAAGTCGTCCTCACGACGAAGATCCGCCTCACCGCCGAGGAGCGTGAAGCGCCCGAAGCGGCGGTTGTCGCCTCGGTGGAGAAGAGTCTCGAGCGGCTGGGCCGACCCCACGTCGACCTGATCCAGATCCACAACTACGTGGCCCCCGAGCGGAACTGGCCGGTGGGGGAGGTGGCCTTCGATCTCTCCGATATCTATCGCGCAGGCGGCGTGCTCGATGGCTTTAAGAGATTGCGCGAGCGCGGGCTCGTGCGCTTTTTCGGGTTCACCGGCATCGGGCATCCCGCCTCGCTGGCCGAGATGGTCGACAGCGGCGAGTTCCACACGGTGCAGGCGTATTTCAACCTGCTCAACCCGAGCGCGGCCTATCCGGTGCCCGAGGGTTTCAGCGCGGTGGATTACGGCCTGCTCATCGAGCGCGCAGCAAAGATGGGGATGGGGGTGCTGGCGATTCGCGCCCTGGCGCTCGGCGCGCTGACGGCGGAGCCGAATCTGCTGGGTTTTCTGGACGATCGCCCGCCGGTTCTCTCGCTCGGTTCGGAATACGACAAGGACGCGGCGCGCGCGAAGAAGCTCGCGTTTCTCGTCCGCGAGGGATGCACGCTTGCGCAGGCGGCGATGCGGTTCGTCCTGATGCATGAAGAGGTCTCCTGCGCGCTGGTGGGTTTCTCGGGCGAGGAACAGCTCGCAGAAGTCCTCGCCGGTGCGGACGCCGATCCGCTGAGGGGAGATGAAATGCAGGAGCTCAAGAAGATTTGGGCAAACGATTTCGCCTAGACAGAGAGTAAACCGATCGCAGAATCCATGGACAATCCCCGAAAAGCGCGTCTCAGTCAGGCATCCCTGTGGATTTTGAGCTTCTCCCAGCTTCCCATCATGCTGGTCTACGCCAACTACCCGACCGCCATCCCGATACTGAAGGCGGAATGGTCCCTCACCAATGCCGATGCCGGTTTCATCTATTTCATGTTTTACGTCGGCTACGTTGTCGCCTCCGCCGTGCTCACCGGGGCGACGGATTATTTCAGCGCGAGGACGATCTATCTCTTCTCGGCCGCCTGGCTTGGCCTCACGAACCTCATGTTCCCTTTCTTCGCCGAAGGTCTCTGGACGGCCGCACTGCTGCGGTGCGCCTGCGGGGTGGGGCTTGCGGGCGTGTTCGGGCCGGGCCTGCGAATCGTGGCCGAACACGCATCGGCGGCCTTGAGGGCGAAGACGGTTTCTGGCTACGCTTTTTTCTTTACCTTCAGCGTGTCGGTCTCGATGTTCCTGACGGGTTACCTGCTTCCCGATTTCGGCTGGCGCTTCACCTTCGCCGTGGGTTCGCTCGGTCCCGTCGTCGGCATCTTCATGGTGCTGCTCTGGGTGCCCGACCCCGGAAGGGAGGAGTCGGGAAGCGGGGAGAAATTTGCCTTTCCGCGCCTGCCGCTCAGGTGCTGGGTGCTCATCGGCTCCTACGTCATGCACCGCTGGGAGATGTTCGCCTTCAGGGGCTGGGGCGTCACGTTCCTGGCTGCGGCGTTCATCGCGCACGGCCTTCCGAGAGGTGACGCCGTGGACAACGCCGCGACGGCCCTGGCGTTCATGATCGCGATTTCGGCTTTTTCGAATTTTATCGGCGCGTGGTCGGCGGACAGGTTCGGGCGGCTTCCGAGCATCGGGTGGAGTCTGCTCTTAAGCGGCGCGATGACGTACGGGATCGGTTTTCTATTCCACGCGCCGATTCCGCTTCTGCTGATCGTGTTGCTGGTGTGGGCGGTGACGATGGCTGCGGATGCGTCCGTTTTCCTGGTCGTGATGAGCGAAATCGCGCCCAAACGCCACCTGGGCACGGCGCTGGGCTGCCTCGCCGGGTTCGGCTTCCTGTTCGGCGCGCTCTCCTCCATCGAGGTGGGCTACATTCTGGACGTCACGAACCCCGATTCCCGGGGCGAGGTCCTGCCGACGGAATGGACGGCGGCCTGGGCGTCGGTGGGCGTGGCCGTCTGGATCGGCCTGGGCGGAATCGTCTGGCTTTCCCGTATAATGAAGAGGCGGGCGCAGGATGCTTGAATTCCTGATGCGAAGCTTATACGCTCCCGCGCCAGTGAGGAGATTCGTAAATTGAAGCACAGGCATGAATAAAGGACAAGAAATCTTGAGTGAACTTGTGGAAAAAGGAAGAACCCACGACTGCGGAGCGCTTCGCGCATCGGACGTCGGCGCAGAGGTCGTCCTCATGGGCTGGGCGGGGTCGAACCGCGACCACGGCGGGCTGATTTTCATCGACCTGCGTGACCGCTACGGCGTCACCCAGGTGGTGGCCGACCCCTCTTATGACGAGGCGTCCCACGCGCTCGCCGAGCGGGTGCGCGGCGAGTGGGTGCTCGCCGTTCAGGGGGTCGTCATTGGACGCCCCGAGGGGATGGCGAACCCGGGTCTCGACACCGGCGAAATCGAGGTCCGGATCACGAAGCTCGAAGTCCTGAGCGAGGCGAGAACGCCGCCCTTCGAGATAGAAGACGATTCCGACGCCGGCGAAGCGCTGCGCCTCCAGTACCGCTACCTGGATCTCAGGCGCTCCACCTTGCGCGAGAACTTCATCAAACGTCATCAGGCGACCCAGGTGATCCGCAATTTCCTGACGGAAAACCACTTCGTCGACGTGGAAACCCCGGTGCTCACCCGAAGCACGCCCGAGGGGGCGAGGGATTATCTGGTGCCGAGCCGCCTCGCGCGCGGGAGTTTCTTCGCGCTCCCCCAGAGTCCCCAGATGTTCAAGCAGATTCTCATGGTCGCCGGTTTCGATCGCTACTACCAGATCGTCAAATGCTTCCGGGACGAGGACCTGCGCGCCGACAGGCAACCCGAGTTCACGCAGATCGACGTCGAATGCTCCTTCCTGAACCGCGATACCTTCTTCGGCCTCATGGAAGGTCTGGTGGCCCGGATATGGAAGGAGGTGGGCGGGGTCGAGATCGAGACGCCCTTCGAGCGGGTCCCCTACGCGGAGGCGATAGCGCAGTATGGGACCGACAGGCCGGACAGGCGCTTCGGCATGAAGCTGGCCACCATCACCGACGTCGCGGGGGCGAGCGAGTTCAAGGTGTTCAAGGGAGCGGTGGAAAAAGGGGGCGTGGCGCGCGCCATGGCGGGGCCGGGCATGGCGTCGGCCTCGCGAAAAGAGATTGACGACATCATCGCGCGCGCGCAGGAGCTGGGCGCGGGCGGCCTCGCCTGGGCGAAGCGCACGGAAAACGGGTATGAGTCGAACATCACCAAGTTCTTCCTCGACGGCCAGTTGGAGGAGATAGGCGCGAGAGCGGGCGTGGAAGTCGGTGACTTGCTGATGATGGTGGCCGACGCCCCTGCCGTGAGCGCGTCGGTGCTGGGGCATCTGCGCGATGAAATCGGCGCGCGTCTCGGCCTCGTCTCCCGCGACGACGGGGAATTCGATTTCTGCTGGGTCGTGGATTTCCCGCTTCTGGAATACGACGAGGCGGAGAAGCGGTATCACGCGCTCCACCACCCCTTCACGGCGCCCGTGCCCGAGGACGCCAGTCTGTTCGATTCCGACCCCGGCGCCATCCGCTCCCAGGCCTACGACATGGTCGTGAACGGAAGCGAGATCGGCGGCGGCAGCCAGCGTATCCACCAGCGCGAGGTGCAGCAGAAGATGTTCGCCGCCCTGGACATGGACGAGGAAGAAGCGCAGCGGCGTTTCGGCTTCTTCATGGAGGCGCTCGAGTTCGGCACGCCGCCCCACGGGGGGATCGCGTTCGGCCTGGACCGCATCATGATGCTGCTGACGGGCGCGCCATCCATCCGCGACGTCATCGCGTTTCCCAAGACCCAGAAAGCCACCTGCCTGATGACCGGCGCGCCGGCCTCTGTCGAACGTCTCCAGCTCCGCGAGCTGGGCATCGACGCGGCGTTCCGGTAGGGCGCGCGGGTGTCCACGAGGAAAAAGAAAACTCGCACCCGGGGCGACGCGCGCACGCTCGACCTCGATAAAATCTTAAGAAGCGGCGAGGTTCGCGACGAGACGCCCGACGGATTCCGCTCGGGCTTCATCGCCATCATCGGACGCCCGAACGTGGGCAAATCCACCCTGCTCAACCGCATCCTCGGGGAAAAGCTCGCCATCGTCACCCGCAAGCCCGGAACCACGAGGCGCAGGCTTCTCGGCGTGTTGAACACCGATAACGCGCAAGCGGCTTTTTTCGATACGCCCGGTCTCGAGCGTCCCGCCTCGAAGCTCGGGCGCTTTCTGCTCGAAGAGGTGAAGGCCGCCTGCGCGGGTGCGGACCTCGCCCTGTTCATGACGGACGACGCCGAGGGGGAGGTGGACGAAAACGCGCTCGCGCTGATAGAGGATGCGGGCGTGCCCGCGTTTCTCGTCATCAACAAGGTGGACCGGATCAAGGACAAGGCGATACTGTTGCCCGTTCTGGCGAAATACGCCGAAGACGACGGGTTCAGGAGCGCCTATCCCGTCTCGGCGCTCAAGGGGGACAACGTGGAGCCGCTGGTGGAAGACATCATCCAGGCGCTCCCCGAAGGCCCCAGGTACTTTTCGCCCGATATGACGACGGACGTGAGCGAAGCGCTCCTGATAGAGGAGTTCGTTCGCGAGCAGGTGTACCGCCTGCTGCACAAGGAGATCCCCTACGCCGTGGCGGTGAAGGTGCGCGAGATGGAGCGCGCCGGGCGTTCCGGCCTGTTGCACGTCGAAGCGGAAATCTACGTGGAGCGGAAGAGCCAGCGGGGGATTCTGGTGGGCAAGGGGGGTGCTCAGATCAAGAAGATCGGAGAATTATCGAGAACGGAGATCGAACGGCGCCTGGGCGAGCAGATATATCTCGGCCTCAAGGTGCGCATCAAGCCGAACTGGCGGCAAAAGGACGCCGCGCTTTCCGAGCTCGGCTATGAGAATGTCTAGGCTTAGCGGTTCTGGGCGCGCATGCGCTTTTTGTGCGCGGCGAGTATCTTCCTCTTGCGCTTTACGCTGGGCTTCTCATAGTACTCGCGCTTTTTGATTTCGGTGAGAATGCCTGATTTTTCGCATTGTTTCTTGAATTGCTTCAAAGCCTTGTCGATGGATTCACCCTCGTGTACTTTTACTCCTGGCATATTGGTTTCGTTCCTCCTGTTTGCGGTAACTTGCGTTAGAAAATAGAATCTTTCCGGTCGCAAACTATCTCTCATCCGCCCGGTTTCGTCAAGACCCCAGAAAAGAAGACCTGTCGGGAGGCGTTTTCTTGGCCATTCTGAGTGACGAAGCCATTGTCCTGGGCGCGCGCCCGTTCTCGAACACGAGCCTGATCGTGACGTTTCTGAGTAAAGGCCAGGGCAAGGTGCGCCTGGTGGCGAAGGGCGTGCGCTCGGCGAAGTCGAGGGTGGGCGTGGGACTCGAACCGGCGAGCGAGAACCATATCGAGTGGAGCCGGCGCACGGGTTCCGGTTTGGGCACGATGCGAAAATGCGAGACGACCCGGGTCTATCAAAGAGTCTGGAAGGATTATGAGGCCATGCGGGTGGCGTCGCGCCTCTTGAAGATACTCGATGTGGTGTTGAACGTGGATGAGGGCGAGAGCGCGCACTTTTGGTTGCTCCGCTCCTCGCTCGAGGCGCTGGAGGCCGGCGCGGGAACGGCGGGCATGGAAGGGGTTTTCCTGCTCATGCTGCTCAAGACGATGGGTCTCGAACCGGGCCTCGACTATTGCGCGGCCTGCGAGATAAAGCCGGGCAGCGAGACGGCGCGTTTCGATATCGCCACGGGTGAGCTTCGCTGCGCGAGGTGCCCTGAGCCGGCGGCGCGGGAGGTGCGCCTGCGCGCCGGCGCCGTCGCCGCGATGAGAGAGATTCTTCGCCTGTCGCCCGAGAAATGTTTTTCCATTCGATTCGCCGCTTCCCTGGGGCCCGAGATCATCGGGTGCGCGGAGGCGTTTTTGCAATACCACGGCGGGAAGAGCCTGCCGAGACGCTCCGGCCATTCCTCCGTCACGCGTTGACGGAATCCCGCCGGAGGAGTATTTGTTCCCTCGTTTCGGGGGTGATTTTTTGATGAGGTTGATGTGCTGAAAGAATTGATGGTCCCCATATTCGAGAACGCATTCGAAAGCGCGCGCGCGGCGGGCGACCTGACTTCCGGGGAGAAGCCGGCGGTCGTCATCGAGACGCCGCCGAACGAGGCGTTCGGCGATTTCTCCTGCAACATCGCGATGACGCTGGCGAAAGCCGAGCGGAAGGCGCCCATGGTGATTGCGGAGCAGATCGTCAAGCACTTCGAGGCGCCCGAGGGGTTTTTCACTGATGTCCGGGTCGAAAAGCCCGGCTTCATCAACCTGTACCTCGATGGCGATTACCTGTGCGCGAAGCTCGGGGAGATACTGTCCGCACCGGATGATTTTGGAAAAAACGGATCGGGCGCGGGGAAATCCGTTCACCTGGAGTTCGTGAGCGCGAACCCCACGGGGCCGCTTCATGTCGGCCACGGCCGGGGCGCCGCGCTGGGCGACGTTCTGGGGCGCGTGCTGGAGGCTTCGGGCTTTCGCGTGCACCGGGAGTATTACATCAACGACGCGGGCAACCAGATAGAGACGCTGGCGAAATCGGCCTACGCGCGTTACTTGCAGGACGTGAAAGGGGAGGCGGTCCCTTTTCCCGAAGACGCCTACCAGGGGGAATACATTCGCGAGATCGTCAAGTCCGCGAGGTTCCTGGAGGGCGTCGGGACGCTGGAGGAGGAGGGAGCGCTTCTCGCTCGGGCGGGCGTCATCGCCAAGGATTTGATCCTGGAGGACATCGAAAATTCCCTCGCCGGGTTCCGGGTTCGCTTCGATGAATGGTTCAGCGAGTCATCTTTGTTCACCGGAAACGGCAACAAGGTGGAAGAGGCGGTCGCCGCGCTCGAAGCGAACGAGAAACTCTATGAGAAAGACGGGGCCAGGTGGCTCGCGTCGAGCGCATACGGCGACGAGAAGGACCGCGTCGTCGTGCGGGACGATGGCCGCCCGACCTACCTGGCGTCGGACATCGCTTATCACCACCTGAAGTATGAGCTCGGCTTCGATCGGTACATCAACGTCTGGGGGGCGGATCATCACGGGTATCTGCCCCGGGTGCGCGCGTCGATGGAGATGCTCGGCCATGACCCCGAAAAGCTCGACGTCCTCTTCGTTCAATTCGTGAGCCTGCGTCGTGGCGGAGAGGCGGTGCAGATGAGCACGCGCTCGGGCGAGTTCGAGGAGTTGTCCACGGTGGTGGATGAGGTGGGCGTGGACGCGGCCCGCTTCTTCTTCCTGATGAGGAGCGCGGACACGGCGCTGGAGTTCGATCTCGATTTGGCGAAAGAGCAAAGCAGCGAGAATCCGGTCTATTACGTGCAGTACGCGCACGCGCGCGCCTGCAGCCTTTTCAGGCAGGCGGCGGAAGAAGGCGAGTCGCTCGACGGTCTCGATGATCCGCCGCCCGGAGTGCTCGTGCTGGCCGAGGAGCGCCAGCTCATGAAGAATCTCCTCGAATGGCCCGACGTGGTGCGAACCGCGGCGGAGAGGCTCGAGCCCCACCACGTTACATTCGGCCTCATCGCTCTCGCCAAACAATTCCATGCCTATTATAATCGCAACCGCATACTGGGCCAGGGCGATGGACTCACCCGCGCCCGCCTGTGCCTCGCGAAGTGCGTGCAAGTCGTCTTGAGGAACGGCTTGAATTTGCTGGGAGTCTCCGCTCCCGAGAAGATGTAGTCAGCATCCGCCCACGAAACGAGAAGTCCATGAAGTCCCGGCAGAGGACATCTGCGAAACAATACAGGATTGTTTTCGGCAAAGCGCAGGCGGGCGTTTTTGCGTTCGTTATCTGCGCGGGAATGGGGGCGTCCTTCGGCTTCGGCTACCTATGGGGCACCAGCGGCGCGTCGGGCAAGAAGGTTATGGCTGAGGTCAAGCCTGAACCGGAGGCCGGGAAAAAGGGCGAGAGAAAAGAGGCGGAACGCGAGAAGGTCGCCGCGCTGAAAAAAATACCGGAACCCGAAACGGGAACGGAAGTGGTTCAAAAAACCGTGGATGTCATCAAGCCGAAATTTTATCAGGACTTGCTCAAGGAGAATCAGGAAGGCGAACAGCCCATCGAACTCATCAAGCTGCCGGTGGTGAAGAAAAAAATACCGCCGAAACCGGCGCCCCCCCTGGCGGAGTTGGTTGAGAACCCCCCTGCACAGGAAAAGCCCCTCGGCGAGCCAGCCGGCGAGAAGAATGCCGAGAAGAAAGAAAATACGAATGGGGTCGGCGAAGATGCCCAAATGCGGGCAGAGGCGGATACCCGCTCATCGAAACCCTGGGCGAAGGCGAGCGGCTATACCATACAGGTTGTTTCGGTCCAAAAATTCGATGAGGCGCTTCGAGTCGTCCGCAAGCTGAGGGAGGCGGGACTCCGGCCCTTCATCAAGAATGCGGATCTCGGCGCCAGGGGCAGGTGGTATCGCGTCCGGGTCGGGCACTATCCGGACAAGGCCGAGGCCCAAAAAGCGCTCTCCGGGATGCGGGCGAGGATCAGGCTCCGGCGGGCCATAATCATAGCAATGTAAAGTATATTTGAATACAATGTTTTGTACTTTGTTTGCTATAAATGGCTTTAAGCTTGACACCCGCGCTTTGCATTCCTAAGATGCAGCCTCCCGATTCCCGGGGCTGGAGGCAATTCGATGGCTTCTCGACGCTTTCCGCCTTGGCTCGTAAAGCGGCTGCCGAGTCCGAGCCGGTCGCACGAAGTCAAGGCGCTGATGCGCAACAAGCATCTGCACACCGTGTGCGAGGAAGCCCGGTGCCCGAACCTGTTCGAGTGTTTTTCCCGCAGCACGGCCACCTTCATGATTGGCGGGGACGTCTGTACGAGAACTTGCGGCTATTGCGCCGTCACAAAGGGCGCGCCGGAGGCTCTGGACGCAGACGAACCGCGGCATGTGGCTGAGGCCGCGAAGCAATTGGGCCTCAAGCACGTGGTCGTCACGATGGTGAATCGCGATGATTTGGCCGATGGCGCGGCCTCCCACGTGGTTGCGACGATTGAGGCGATTCGCGAATTGCTGCCCGGGGCCACGGTGGAAGTGTTGGTGAGTGATTTCATGGGCGATTTCGACGCGGTCGAGCGGGTGGTCCGCGCGGCGCCCGACGTTTTCAACCATAACATCGAAACGGTGAAGAGGCTGTTCAAGAGCACGCGGCCGAACGGCGATTACGAACGCTCGCTGCGCGTCATCGGCATGGCGCGGGAGATTGACCCGGATATGGTGACGAAAAGCGGCGTCATGGTCGGCATGGGCGAAACCGAAGAGGACGTGCTCTCCTTGATGGATGATTTGAGAGATGAAAAAGTCGATTGCCAAATCATGACGATTGGCCAGTATCTCTCACCGAAGAAAAAGGCGATTCCCGTTCGCGAATACGTTCACCCCGACGTCTATGCGCGCTACCGCCTGGCGGGCGCGGCGAGGGGTTTCGCGCACGTGTTCGCGGGTCCTTTCGTGAGAAGCTCCTACAATGCGGAGGAAGCCCTGCACGCCTCCCGGGGATTGGGGGAGGAAACATCAAAAGGAGACCCCGAGGGTCGCGCGTTTATGACGGCCGATGGCTCGGGCCGGAACGTTCCGGCGCCCTCCCGTCGCCTGGTATCCTTGCCGGTCAGTTGAGGATTTTTGAACATGTATGAGTTCCAGCGCATCACTCGCCTGCCGCCCTATGTTTTCGCGAGCGTTGACGAGTTGAAGATCGAGGCCCGCCGCCGGGGCGACGACATCATCGACTTCGGTATGGGGAACCCCGATCTCGCCACCCCGCCGCACATCGTGGAAAAACTGGTGGAGTCGGCGACGAACCCCAGGAATCATCGCTACAGCGCTTCGCGCGGCATCACCCGGCTGAGGGCGGCCATCGCGGGCTGGTACGGCCGCCGCTATGACGTGAATATCGACCCCGAAGAGGAGGCCATCGTCACCATCGGGGTGAAGGAGGGGCTCTCCCATCTGGCGTTGGCCATCACGAACCCGGGCGATTTGGTCATGGTGCCGAGCCCCACATACCCCATCCACACGTACGCCATGGTCCTGGCGAACGGCAACGTGGTTCACTTGCCGCTGTCTCAGGGGGATGATTTCTTCGAAAACATGACCGACATCATCCGCCCGATATGGCCGCGGCCGAAAATCCTCGTCTTGAGTTTCCCGCACAACCCCACCACGGTTTGCGTGGACCTGGATTTTTTTGAAAAAGTCGTCGCCTTCGCAAAAGAATACAACCTCATCGTGGTTCATGATTTCGCCTATGCCGACTTAGGGTTCGATGGCTATGAGCCGCCCAGCATTCTGCAGGTGAAGGGTGCGAAGGATGTGAGTGTGGAATTTTTCTCGCTCTCCAAGAGCTACTCCATGCCGGGGTGGCGGATGGGCTTCGCCGTGGGGAACCGCGAGATTATCGGTGCGCTCAGGCGCATCAAGAGCTATCTCGATTACGGCGCGTTCCAGCCCATCCAGATCGCTTCGATCATCGCGCTCAACGGTTCTCAGGAGTGCGTCGAGGAAATTCGGCAGATTTACCAGAATCGCCGCGACGCGCTGTGCAACGGACTGGAGAGAATCGGCTGGCCCGTTCAAAAGCCCAGGGGCACGATGTTCGTATGGGCGGAGATTCCACAAGCCTTCCGGGAGATGGGTTCTCTGGAGTTTTCCAAATACTTGTTGAAGAAAGCCGAGGTGGCCGTCTCGCCCGGTGTCGGTTTCGGCGAGTTGGGCGACGGGCACGTGCGATTCGCGCTCGTGGAGAATGAGCACCGCACGCGGCAGGCGCTCAGAAACTTGCGTCCCCTGTTCCAGGAGAGAGCGCCCGAGCAGGCGGCGAGCTAGTTCGCGGCTTTTCGGGTCAAGGAGATATGAAGAAAATTTGCGTCGGCATATTGGGCTTGGGCACCGTCGGAAGCGGGGTCGTGAATCTGCTCGACGAGCAGCGGGAGTTGATCAAGAGACGCCTCGGCGTAGAGGTGTGCGTCTCCAGAATTGCGGACCGCAGCGTTTTCACAAAGAAAAAGACGGCGCGCGGGGTGTCGCCCGGGAATATGGGCACGGATTTCGAGGCCGTCATCGACGCGCCCGAGGTGCACGTGGTCGCGGAACTTATCGGCGGGACGGATGACGCCAGGCGCCACATCCTGCGGGCGATCGAGAAGAACAAGCCGGTCGTGACCGCGAACAAGGCGGTGCTTGCCGTTCACGGGGAGGAGATATTCGCCGCTGCGGAGAAGGCGGGTTGCCCGCTGGGTTTCGAGGCGTCCGTCGCGGGCGGCATTCCGATAGTCAGAAACCTGCGCGAGGCGTTCGCTGCGGACAAAATCGAGAGGCTCGCCGGTATCTTGAACGGCACGTGCAACTACATTCTGAGCTGCATGACGGAGATGGGTGCGGATTTCGGCGAAACGCTGAAGCGCGCGCAGGAACTCGGCTACGCGGAAGCCGACCCCGCTTTCGATATCGACGGCGTCGATGCGTCGCACAAGATAGCGATTCTGGCGAACCTGGCCTATGGAACGCCCGTGGATCTCGAGGATTACCACACCGAGGGGATCCGCAACATCACGTCCGTCGACATCGATATCGCCAAGGAGCTCGGCTTCCGGATCAAGCTCATCGCCATGGCGCAGGAGAGGGAGGGGAAACTCGATATCCGCGTTCACCCGACAATGCTTCCCGAAAGTCATCCTCTCTCGCAGGTGGGAGGGGTCTACAATGCGGTGGCCGTCTCGGGGGTGAATGCCGGGCCGCAGGTGTTCATCGGCAAGGGCGCGGGCTCGGAGGCTACGGCCTCCGCCGTGGTGGGCGACATCATCGAAGTGGCGAGGTGGCTGAAGAACGGGGGCGACTCGCGGATCCCCGCCGCCGCTTTTTTGCCGGACCAGCGCGCGCGCCTCGACATCCTGCCCCCGCGGGAAATTTCGACGCGCTTCTACGTTCGCTTCGCGGCGCTGGACAAGCCTGGCGTATTGAGCCGCATCTCCGGTGTTTTCGGCGAACACGACATCAGCCTCGAAACCGTCGTCCAGAAGGGCCGCGCCGACGAGGACGGCTATGCCCGTCTGGTGCTGCTCACCCACAAGGCGACGGAGGAGAACATGCAAAACGCGCTCGAGGAGATTTCCCGCCTCGACGTGGTGCAGCCCGCTTACGCGCTCGTTCGCGTGGAATCGGACGGCATGGCTTTCATGTGATCGAGCAGACGTGAGCTCTTCCTGATGCGAAAAATCCTTGTGGTTCTCGCGCGCGGTCTCGCCGACAGGCCGGTGGCGGACTTTGGAGGCGAAACACCCCTGCAAAGAGCGCGGACGCCGGTGCTGGATCGGGTGGCGGGTTCGGGCTTTTCCGGTGCATGGTCTCCCGCAGCCGATGATGCGTATCCCTCGCTGGATGGATTTCTGAATCATTTTTTCGGCTCCTCGGGCGCACCCTCTTCCGGCCTGATGCTGGCCGCCGCAGCGGACGTTCTCCCCGAAGCCGGTGAAGCGGTCTTCCGGCTCAACTTCGTGTGCTTGAAGCCCGGCGCGACGAGCGTCGTCATGCTGGACCCGACGGGCTTCGGTGTCACGGATGAGGAGAACCGCGAACTCATCGCTTATCTGGAGCGCCACATGCCGCCCGATGAGGGCGAATCTTTCCGTTTCGAACCCCTGGGCGGCTGCGAGGCGCTTCTCTATTATCGGCGTGCGGGCGCGCCGCTTTCACCGGAATCTTTTCACGGCTTCTCGCCCCCGCATGCGATTACCGGAATGCCCATCGGGGAGCACATGCCGGTGGCGGAGGCTGCGCGGCGCTTCGTTCATTTCGTCAACGATTCCCAGATGGTGCTCTCCACGCATGCGGGTTTGAGGGAAAAGGCGCAAACCCGTATGTTCGCTGCGAACTCCGTGTGGCTTTGGGGCGGCGGCCTCCACGAGGAGGTGGGGAGAATGTCCGAAAAGACGGGGGGCAGGGATTCGGTGCTGATAACCGACTCGCAACTCGCAAAGGGCTTTGCCAAACTGGGGGGCGCGGATGTATATGAGCCGGGGGAGGAGGTGTCCGCCAGGGTGAGCGAGGCGCTTTCGAGCCATGATTTCGTCTTCTTGCTCGAGGACGTGGACAGCATATCCCCGTGGCGCGAACCCGAGGAGAAAATCGGGGCCATCGAGAGATTCGATGCCGCGTTTATGTCGCCGTTGCTGGAAAAACTGGACCAGCCTTGCCGCATCCTCGTGATGGTGGATCATGGATTCAGCGTGGAATCCCAGGAATGGATCGCCGATGCCGTTCCGTTCGCCATGGCGGATTTCGACGGAGAGAACTTGACGCCGCCGAAACGCCCGGGCGGGTTGGCCGCCCTCTGGGAAATGATTCGCGGCGGCGAGGGGGGGCGGAAGAAACCGGCGGTCGGTTTTTCCGAAGAACTGGCTCGAGCGGGGCGCGTCCATTCACTCGACGCGGTGAAGAAGCGATTGTTCAGTGGATGATGGGATAAAATGAGTCTGGTCGTAAAAAAATTCGGCGGCACCTCGGTCGCGAACCTGGAGAAGATTCGCGGCGTGGTGAAGCGGGTGTCGGCGGCGAAGGGTTCCTGGGAGCGGATCATCGTCGTGGTGAGCGCGATGGCGGGAGAGACCGACAAGCTGATTCGCTTCGCGCATGCGCTTTCGCCTCAGCCTGTGGGGCGGGAGATGGATTTGCTGCTCACCTCGGGCGAACGCATTGCGAGTTCGCTTCTGGCCATCGCTCTCGATGCGGCCGGAATCCCGGCCATATCCTTGACGGGCGGGCAGGCGGGCATTCTGACGGAGGGCGCCCATACCCGGGCCCGCGTGCGCTCCATCCGCCCCGCGAGGATTCTCAAGGAACTCAACGGGGGAAAGGTGGTCGTCGCCGCGGGATTTCAGGGAGTCGATGAGTTCGACGAGGAGACGACGCTGGGGCGCGGGGGCTCCGACCTCACCGCCGTGGCGTTGGCCGCGGCGCTTGAAGCGGACCGCTGCGAGATTTATACCGATGTGGACGGGGTATACACGGCCGACCCGCGCCTTGTGCCCGACGCGAAGCGCATGGAGCAGATATCGTTCCAGGAGATGATGGAACTCGCGTCCCTGGGCGCGAAAGTGCTGCAGGCGCGCTCTGTGGATCTGGCGGCGAAGTATGACCTCCCACTCGTCGTCCGCTCCGCGTTTGATGAAGGAGAGGGAACATTGATCATTCCAGAGTCGACGGGAATCGAGTCGCCCGCCGTTCGCGGCGTGAGTTGCGATTCGAAACAATCGAAACTCACGATAAGCGCCGTGCCCGACAGGCCCGGAATCGCCGCCGCTCTTTTCGGCCAGTTGGCCGAGAAATCCATCATGGTGGACATGATCGTCCAGAACGTGAGCGAAAACAGCCTGACCGACATCTCCATCACGGTGAACAGCGATATGGCGCAGCAGGCGGAACAGATTATGGTGGAATCGAATGAAGCCTTCGGCGGAGCCACCATCTCCCGCGATGACGACATCGCGAAAGTCTCCGTCGTGGGCGTGGGCATGAAAAGCCAGGCCGGCGTGGCGGCGCGCGTTTTCTCCGCTTTGGCGAGGAGCCGCATCAACGTCATGATGATCTCGACTTCCGAGATTTCCATATCCGTCGTGGTTCGCCAGGCGGATTCCGAGAATGCGGTGCGCGTCCTGCATAAGGAGTTTATCGGTTGAGCGACGCCTTGACGTTCCAGGAAGTGATCATGGGGCTGGAGAAGTTCTGGTCGCAAAAGGGATGCGTCATCCAGCAGCCATACGACATCGAAGTGGGCGCGGGCACCATGAACCCGGCCACTTTTTTGCGCGCCCTCGGCCCCGAACCCTGGAAGGTGGCCTACGTCGAGCCCAGCAGAAGGCCCACGGACGGCCGCTACGGAGAGAACCCGAACAGGCTCCAGCATTATTACCAATACCAGGTGATTTTGAAGCCCTCGCCGATCGACGTGCAGGAGCAGTATCTCGAAAGCCTGAAGAGTTTGGGAGTCAACCCGCTCGATCACGATATCCGCTTCGTCGAGGACGATTGGGAATCCCCGAACCTGGGCGCATGGGGTCTGGGCTGGGAGGTTTGGCTCGACGGCATGGAGGTCACGCAGTTCACGTATTTTCAACAGGCGGGCGGGCTGGACCTGGAGATGGTTTCCGCGGAATTGACCTACGGGCTCGAGCGCATCGCCATGTATCTGCAAGGGGTGGAAAGCGTGTACGACCTCATCTGGGCGCGGGATACCGATGGCGGAGTCGTCCGGTACGCCGACGTGCACCATCAGACGGAAGTGGAGTTCAGCCACTACAATTTCGAGGAGGCGGACGTAAAAATCCATTTCGATATCTTTGATAAATACGAGGCCGAGGGGTTGCGCCTCGTGGAGAAGGGCCTCACGTTTCCCGCCTATGATCACGCGCTCAAGTGTTCGCACACCTTCAACCTTCTGGATGCGCGGGGCGCGATCAGCGTAAGTGAGCGGGCGCGCTACATCGGCAGAATCAGAAAAATGGCGCGCGCATGCGCGGAGAGTTACCTGAAATCCCGCTACGAGGCGGGTTTCCCTCTCATCAGGGAAGAGGCGCAGCGAAAGGATCATCTCGCCCTCTACGCCGCGCAATACGATGCGGAAAAAGCGAAGACAACCGTGGGCAAGGGGTAGGGAGTTCGGATTTGGGCAAAGAACTGCTTTTTGAAATCGGGACCGAGGAGATCCCCTCCACCTATATGCCGGGGATGCTTGCCGCACTGAAGGAGCGGGCCGAGGCGGCGTTTGCCGAAGCGCGCCTGGGTTACGATGGCCTGGAAACGTTCGGGACACCGAGACGGCTCGTCTTGCATGTGGCCGATCTGGCGGAGCGCCAGAAACCGCTCCAGGAGGAAATCCTGGGTCCCCCCGTTAGAAACGCATTCGATGAGGACGGGAATCCGACGAAAGCGGCCCTCGGCTTCGCCCGGACGAACGGGGCGGATGTGTCCGAGCTCAAGCAGGTGGACACGCCCAAGGGGGCGCGCCTGATGTATTTCAGAGAAGACCCAGGCGATGAGGCCAAAACCGTTCTGGGGCCTTTGCTGACGAAACTCATCCAGGATTTGCCGTCTCCTAAATCCATGCGCTGGGGAGCCGGCAAGTTTTCGTTTGTCCGGCCCGTGCAATGGGTTCTGGCTGTCTATGGACAGGAGAGTGTCGACGGCCCCGCATCGGATGGGGACGCATCGCTCCCGCCTTTCGGTTCAGTCACATTCGGCCATAGGTTTCATGGGAATAATGAATTAAATATCAATAGTTACCGGGATTATGTTCAAGTGTTGCATAAGAACAATGTAGAGCCTTTTGTCGATGACGGAAGCGGCGGCGGACGCGTACCCATGGTGCGTGCGTCCGTCCTGGAGGCGGCCGGGTCCCAGGGTGGTGAGCCCGCGGCGGATGCGGAGGCCGTGGAGCGCCTGGTGGAGAAGGTGGCGCACCTGGTGGAGTGGCCGTTTCCGGTGGCGTGCGGGTTTGATGATAAATTTCTGGACCTGCCCGATGAGGTCATCATCTCCACCCTGGAGGTGCACCAAAGGTGTTTTGCGCTCAGGGAAAAGGGTGGAGAGCGGCTCATTCCCTGCTTCATCGGAGTGAGCAACACGCGGGCGAACGATATGAGTGTGGTGCGGAAGGGCTATGAGCGCGTCGTGCGCGCCAGATTGGAAGACGCGGATTTTTACTGGCGACAGGACCTCGAAACGCCCCTCGTCGACATGGCGGAGGAGCTCAAGGGCGTGGTCTATCACCCGAAGCTGGGCACGAGTTGGGACAAGGTCGAGCGCTTCAGGCGCCTGGGCGCATGGTTGTGCGGGAAGCTCGCGCCGGGCGACGCCGCGCTGGCGAAAACCGTGGACGAGGCGGCGTCTCTGTGCAAGGCGGACTTAACGAGCGGCATGGTGTATGAGTTCCCCGAGCTTCAGGGCGTCATGGGCCGGCGCTATGCCGAGCTTGAGGGCAGGGACGAAGCGGTATCCCGCGCCGTATATGAGCATTATCTCCCCAGGGGAGAGGGGGACGACCTGCCGGGAGGCCGAGCAGGCGCCATCGTGGGGCTTGCCGACCGCATGGACACCATCGTCGGCATGGTGGGCCTGGGCTATCTGCCCAGTGGTTCGGAGGACCCTTACGCACTCAGGCGCGCGGCCAACGCGATTTTGCTCATCCTGGAGGATAAGGGCTTCAGGATCTCGTTGTCCGAATGGGTGGAGGCCGCGAGCGAACCTTTGCAGGACAAGTTCAAAGGTGATGCCGCCGAGGTGGTTGAGAGGATTCTGGTTTTTATTCGCAATCGGGTGTCCGCCCATCTCTCTCGCGGCGGCGCGCGAGGCGACCTGGTGGAAGCGGTGCTGGCTGCAGGTGACGACTCGGGCTGGCGCGACGTGATAGACGCGCGGGCGCGGCTCCGCGCACTGGAGCGGCTGGCGTCCAGCGAAGAGACCTTCGAGCCCCTCACGACGACTTTCAAGCGGGTGAGCAACATTATCCGCCAGGCGAATCAGGGCGGTGAACATGATGCGGCGGACAGCCTGGATGAGGCGCTTCTCGTAGATGATGCCGAGAAAAGGCTGAACGCATCCCTGGGCGCTGTTTCAAAATCGGTGGAAGAAGCGTTGGCGAACGTCCGGGCGGAGGACGCCGCCTCCCTGGAGGAGGCCTATGTTTCCGTGAACGCCGCCATCGCGGAAATCCGGCCCGTGGTGGATGGTTTTTTCGATGAGGTGATGGTGATGGACGAGGACGCCGCCTTGCGGAAAAACCGTCTTGCGCTGATGGCCGGCGTGGGCGCGCTGTTTTCGGCAAACGCGGATTTCACGAAAATTCAGTTAAGGGCGACGAAATAACCGGAGCAGGTTTTCGGCCATCCATAACTCTTACTCAGACGCGCGAGAGGCGCGGGAGGGTGCAGGTGATGACGGAGAAGATGATTTATTCCTTTGGTGCCGGGCAGACCGACGGAAGCGCCGGTATGCGCAATCTGCTGGGTGGCAAGGGCGCGAATCTGGCGGAAATGGCGAGCCTGGACATTCCCGTGCCGCCGGGCTTCACGATCACCACGCAGGTTTGCGTCGATTATCTGAAACAAAACGATTTTCCCGAGGGGCTCTGGGAGGGCGTGAAGGAACAGATGGCGTGGCTCGAAGATGCGATGGGGGCGCAATTCGGCGGCGACGAAAACCCGCTGCTGGTGAGTGTGCGCTCCGGTGCGCGCGACTCGATGCCGGGCATGATGGATACCGTCCTGAATCTGGGGATGAACGACACGACGGTCGCCGCTCTCGAGAAGAAATCAGGGAGCCGCCGCTTCGCGTACGACAGCTACCGCAGGTTCATCAACATGTTCGGCAACGTGGTTCTCGAGATGGAGCACCACGATTTCGAATCGAAGATCGAGGCGATGAAGCAGCGCAAGGGCGCCGGGTCCGATCTGGATCTGACGGCGGACGACCTGGCCGAACTGGTGGACGAATACGCCGCCCTCGTGAAAGAGAAGACGGGCTCGAGTTTCCCCCAGGACCCTTACGAGCAACTCCGGCTCGCCATTGAGGCGGTGTTCAGCTCCTGGAACAACGATCGCGCCTTCACCTACCGCAGGCTGTATCACATTCCCCATGACTGGGGCACTGCCGTGAACGTGCAGTGCATGGTGTACGGCAACATGGGGGAGGATTGCGGCACCGGGGTTGCTTTCTCGCGAAATCCCGCGACGGGCGAGCACGCGCTTTATGGCGAGATACTCTTTAACGCCCAGGGGGAAGACGTAGTGGCGGGAATCAGGACGCCTGAGCCCATCGAAAGCCTCAAGGAGAAGATGCCCGATTGCTTCGCCGAGTTTGAAAGCATTACCGAAAAACTCGAAGCCCATTACAAAGACATGCAGGACATGGAGTTCACCATTCAGAACGGACGCCTGTTCATGCTCCAGACGAGAAACGGCAAGCGAACGGCGGCGGCGGCCGTGCGGATCGCCATTCAGTTGGTGAAGGAAGGCGTGATAGACAGGCGAACCGCCCTGAAGATGGTGGACCCTGACAGCCTGGATCAGTTGCTGCATCCCACGATCGACGCCGAGGAGGAATTGAAGGTGGTGGCCACGGGTCTGGCCGCATCGCCGGGCGCCGCCGTGGGCCGGGTGGTTTTCACCGCGGCGGATGCGGTGGAGCGGGCCGAAGCGGGGGATCCCGTTGTCCTGGTGCGCCAGGAGACGAGTCCGGAGGACATTAACGGGATGAACGTTTCCCAGGGCATCCTCACGGCGCGCGGCGGACTCACTTCGCATGCGGCCGTCGTTGCGAGACAGATGGGGAAATGTTGCGTCACCGGCTGCAGCGCCTTGAACGTGAAGGCGGATGAGAAGGTGATGCGCGTGAACGGCGCGACGGTATTGGAGGGTGATTTCATTTCCCTGAACGGTACTACCGGTGAGGTGATCCTGGGCGAGGCGAAACTCAAGCAACCCGAGCTTTCGGGGGATTTCGCCACCTTGATGGAATGGGCGGACGAGATCAGGACCCTGGGCGTACGCGCGAACGCCGACACGGTCACGGATAGCGAGACGGCCATCAAATTCGGCTGCGAGGGGATTGGCCTTTGCCGCACGGAGCATATGTTTTTCGAGGGAGAGCGCATCGACTACGTGCGCGCGATGATTCTGGCGTCTACGGAGGAAGGCAGGCGGGATGCGCTTGATCACCTCCTGCCCATGCAGCGCAAGGATTTCATCGGCATCTTCGAAGTGATGAAAGAAAGGCCCGTAACGATCAGGCTGCTGGATCCGCCGCTTCATGAGTTTCTGCCCAAGACGGAAGAAGACATGCAGCATGTGGCCAGGCTGCTGGGCGTAGGCCTCGAAACCGTGCGCCACGCCACGGAAGCGACCGAAGAGCAAAACCCCATGCTGGGTCACCGCGGTTGTCGCCTGGTGGTCACCTATCCTGAAATCGCCGAAATGCAGGTGCGGGCCATCATCGAGGCGGCCTGTGAGATGAAATCGCGTGGCGTGGACGTGCTTCCTGAAATCATGATTCCTCTCACCTCGGGCGTAAGGGAATGGGCGTTCAATCGCGACATCGTGCACGACATCGCACAGAAGGTGATCGAGGAAAAAGGCGTCACGCCGCGGTATCTCACGGGCACGATGATCGAAATCCCCAGGGCTTGCCTCCGGGCGGGAGAGATCGCCGACAGCGCGGAATTCTTCAGTTTCGGCACGAACGATCTGACGCAACTCGTCTATGGCCTGAGCCGGGACGATGCCGGCTGGTTCCTGCCCAAATACATCGAGAAGGATCTGATCCCCAGAGATCCCTTCGTCGCCGTTGACCGTGACGGAGTGGGTGAGATGGTGAAGATCGGTATCGAGCGCGGCCGTGCGAGACGGGAGAATCTCGAAGTGGGCATTTGCGGGGAACATGGCGGCGAACCCACGTCGGTTGAATTTTGCCATATGATGAAAATGGATTATGTCTCCTGCGCGCCTTACCGTGCGCCGATTGCGAGGCTCGCGGCAGCACAGGCGACCGTAACGCACGGCTCATACCAAACGGTCGAAATCCATTGAGCGGGATTTCACTTTGATGGTTCGTCTCTCTGCCGAGCGCAAAAACGAGTTGATGGCCGAAGCCCTTTCTCTCGCGGGGCGCGCGGAGGGGATGACGAGCCCCAATCCGCTCGTCGGGGCCGTTGTTCTTGACGCCGACGGAGAGGTAGCGGGCCGGGGCTGGCACAGAAAGGCGGGGGAGCCGCACGCAGAAGTTCTGGCTCTGCGGGAAGCGGGCGGGTGTGCGCGAGGCGGTGTCTTGTTCGTCACGCTGGAGCCGTGTTCCCACCAGGGCAGAACGCCCCCTTGCGCGCCTGCTGTGGTGGAGGCGGGCGTCGCTCGCGTCATCGCCGCTGTCACGGACCCGAATCCGCAAGTATCAGGCAAAGGGTTTTCGCACCTGCGCGAACGTGGCGTCGAGGTGGAAGTCGGTATAATGGCCGAGGAGGCGGTGCGCCAGAATGAAGTATATTTTCACTGGTGGCGGTGCGGCCGTCCTTTTCTGACGCTTAAGGCCGCCGCGAGTCTGGACGGGAAAATCGCCACCCGGAGCGGGCAGAGCAGATGGATAACGGGCGAGGCGGCGAGAAACGCAGGCCATCATTTCAGAAACAAAATGGACGCCATTCTGGTGGGCGTGGAGACGGTGCTGGAAGACGACCCGTTGCTTACTGCGCGGCCAGGTGGTGTTGCGGGCAAGCCGTTGACGAGGATTGTGCTGGACTCGAGGCTCAGGACGCCTTCCCACGCCCGGGTCCTGGCCTCCCGGCAGGGGAGTTCCACCATCGTTGCGACTACGGACGCATCGCCCCTGGCCAAAGAAACGGCGTTGCGCGAAGCGGGCGCGGAAGTCGTTCGCGTACAGGCAGACCCGCAAGGCCGGGTTTCGCTCGCTCCGATGCTGGAGGTATTGGGAAGTCGCGGCGTTCGTCATATTCTAGTAGAAGGCGGCGGCCGGGTTCACGGTTCTTTCATTCGGGAAGGCTTGGCGGATCGGCTCTTGTATTTTTTGGCGCCCCTGATAGTGGGGGATGCGCAGGCACCGGGCGCGGTTTCAGGCCTTGATGAAGAGGAATTGCAATCTCTGCCCGGGTTATTTAATGTAACACATGAAGTTATTGGAGATGATTTATTGATTCAAGGATATTTCAAAAAACCGATTTGGAAAGAATTCGAGGGTGGAAAAGGTGTTTAGCGGAATTATCGAGGCCGTAGGCGCGATTCGCTCATTGAGAAAAGACGCCGATGGCGCGCGAATTGCCATCGAGGCGCCGGGTGTTTTGGATGGCGTGGGACTCGGTGATTCCATCGCCCTCAACGGCGTTTGCGTCACGGTGATCGATTTTGATGAAAGAAAATTCGAGGCCGATTTGTCCATCGAGACGCTTCGGCGGACGAATTTGGGCGAACTGGCCGTCGGCGGCCGGTGCAATCTGGAACGCGCCATGGCGCTGGGAGAACGCCTGGGCGGGCATCTCGTGAGTGGCCACGTCGACGGTGTGGGCAGGATCAGAAGCAGGAAAAACGAGGGCGATTCGATTTGGCTCACTTTCGAGGCCCCGGTGGAGGTGATGCGCTATGTCGTTTATAAAGGGTCTATCGCGGTTGATGGAATCAGCCTGACGGTGGCGGCGTGTGATGGGGAGACTTTTTCGGTGTCGATCATTCCGCATACGAGCGAGCAAACGACACTCACGGAGAAGAATGACGGCGCCGCGGTGAATCTCGAAGCGGATTTGATTGGAAAATACGTGGAAAAACTGCTCGCCCCCCACGCGGAATCAAGGTCTCATGGTGGCGTCACGATGGAAAAACTGAGGGAGCAAGGTTATGCCTGAGCCGAGGGAGGAAAAGGATTTGGGCGCGAGTCCTTTCTCCACGATTGAAGAGGCGATTGGCGATATCCGCGAGGGCCGCATCGTCGTCCTGGTGGATGATGAGGACCGCGAGAACGAAGGCGATTTCATCCTGGCGGCCGAGAGGGTGACGCCCGAGGCGATCAACTTCATGACGAAACATGCGCGTGGCCTCGTTTGTCTCGCGCTCACGCCGGAGAAGGTGGAATCGCTGGGTCTTCCCATGATGGTGCCCAGCCGCGAGAACGGCTCCGCTTTCGGCACGGCTTTCACGGTTTCCATAGAAGCGCGCGAAGGCGTCACCACAGGCATCAGCGCCTTCGACAGGGCCCACACCATACAAACCGCCATACAGGAAGACGCCAGGCCGTCGGACCTCGTGACGCCGGGCCATATTTTTCCGCTGCGGGCGCAGCCGGGGGGCGTGCTCAGGAGAGCAGGCCACACGGAGGGCACGGTGGATTTGGCTCGTCTGGCCGGCCTTCAGCCCGCGGGTGTTCTCTGCGAGGTATTGAACGAAGACGGTTCGATGGCGCGTCTGCCCAACCTGCGAAAGGTGGCGGAAAAGAATAATCTCTCCCTTGTGACCATCAAGGATCTCATCGCTTACCGCATGCGTCACGATCGCCTCGTGGAGCGTGTGGAGGAGGCCGAGGTGCCGACGGTATTCGGCACGTTCAAGGTGTATGCGTACCACAATCAAAGCAGCGGAAGGATTCACGCCGCTTTGGTGATGGGGGACTTGAACCCGGACGAGCCCACCCACATTCGGGTGCAGCCGGTGAATGCCATCTGGGATTTGCTGGCGCTTTTACGCTCCGATTGTCCGGACAGGATCAGAAGCGCGCTGGCCAAGATTCAGGAAGCGGGCAAGGGTGTGTTGGTATTTTTACAACCCGATTCGATGGGAGAGGAATTTCCCAGAAAAGAGCAGGTGGCCTCCGGTGCGCGTGAGGTGGATGAGAAAATCAGGATCAAGAGCGCGCCGTTCCAGGGATTGCGCGATTACGGCATAGGCGCCCAGATCCTCGTGGACCTGGGCTTGCGCCGGATTCGGATCATGACGAATGATGAGCGCAGGATTGTTGCGCTCGAAGGCTATGGCCTCGAACTGGAAGACAGGGTGGCGGTGGACATGGAGCCGCCTTTGCCGTCCATGCAAAAGAAGAGGAAGGACGGCAAGGAATCCTACTTGCAGCGTCCATAAAACGTGCTTGGAGAGTCCATGGGTAATCCGGTGGAAGGCGATCTCAACGGGCGGGGCCTGCGGATTGGCCTCGTCTCGTCGCGGTTTAACGATTTTGTAGTGACGCACCTCGTCCGAGGGGCCGAGACGGCTTTGCGCCAATGCGGCGTTTCCGCGGCCGACATAGCGCACGTGCAGGTGCCGGGTTCGTTCGAGATTCCGGCGGCTGCGATGAAGATGGCGGGATCACAAAATTACGACGCCATCATCTGCCTGGGATGCGTGATACGGGGCGCTACCTCCCACTACGATTTGGTGTGCGCCGAAGCGACGAAGGGCATCGCCCAGGTGGGCGCCCAGACGGGGGTGCCGACCATATTCAGCGTTGTCACGACGGATACGATTGAACAGGCCATCGAGCGTTCGGGAACAAAGATGGGAAACAAGGGATACGAAGGCGCCCTGGCGGCTGTGGAGATGGCGAATTTATTCTCGAAAATGGACAGGGATGGAAACGACGCTCTCGAAGAGGGGAAGTGATGGTCGAGAACAGAAGGGGGGGGCGAGAGCTTGCGTTTCAGATCCTTTACCATACGGATCGCATCGGAAGTCTGACACCGGAGGAAGTCGAGCGTTACTGGCGGTTGCATCCGGCGAGCGAGAGTTCAAAAAAGTTCGCCGACAGGTTGATGGCGATCATGCTGGAGAAAAACCGGCAGATTAACGATATACTCACCGAGGCGAGCGCGAGTTGGTCGCTCGAACGCATGGATTCTGTATCGAGGAGCATCCTGCGCCTGGGCGTTTGCGAAATGTATTTTCTGCCGGATATCCCGCCTGCGGTTACGATGGATGAAGCCATTCGCCTGGCCAAGCGGTATGGACCAGAGAATGCGCCCGGATTCGTGAACGGCATTCTGGATCGTCTCCATCAAGAGAAAATGGCGGTCTAGGGTGATTCGCCTTCGCTTGCTTCCTCGGGGATTGCACGAGGTGAAAAGCTTCGCCGCTGTTTCCATGTTCGCGGTGGAAGATTTTCCGTTTCAGGGGCGGTTGGAAGCGATCGATCGCTTGCTGGAAAACGAGGCGAGCCGCTTGGTGCAACAAGGCAAATTGAGCGGTGTATGGGAATCCCAGGCCATGCTGGCTTCAAAAGGGCGACTCGCGCCCGAATATGTTTTGTTCGCAGGAGTCGGCTCTTTGGAGGACTTGACCCTGACGAAGCTCTACCGGTGCGCGAAGGAGATTTTCGGAAGAATGATGAAGACGTCGGCGAAGAATTTGTCGTTGGAGGTTTCAGGCTTTGCGCAACTCCCCGACGGCTTCGTTCCTGTGGCCACGGAGATCATGAACGGCGCGATACGGGGTGTCATCGGAACCCCCTGGGATGTCGATATTCTCGTCTGCGAACCGGATGACGAGAATTATGACGAGCTGGTCGCGCTGAGCGAGCAAATTGCTTTTAGCAGCGTGAAAAACCGGGAACTCTCCCTGGAGGTCTTCATTTGAGTGGAGTGCTTTTGAGGATGATTCGCACGCTCCGTTTCTCACTCCTGCTAACCGTTTTCCTGGCGGCGGGCTGCGGCTACGATCTTGAGGGAACGCTTCGCCCCGGGAACCTGAAAGACGTTCGAACGATTTCGATACCACCATTCCTGAACCAGACGAACGAGCCGGGCCTGGGGCGCGCCGTTACGAAAGCGGTGAGAGGAAGGTTCCTGCGGGACGGCCGCCTTCGGGTTTCCGGCTCCCCCGATGCGGATATCGCTCTCGAAGGCGTTTTACGCGAGTACCGTCTCTCGCCGATTGGGTTCACCCGGACTGACAGGGCTTTGCAGTATCGTGTCGTTGTGCGCACCCGCATACGGCTGCGTGACAAAGAGCGGGGGAAATTGCTCATCAATCAGGATATGGAGTCTTATGCCGAATTCGCGGTTTCCTCATCCATCGCGCGAAGCGACGCAAACCGCTCGAACGCCAATCAACAAGCAGCCGACTCATTGTCGGAAGACCTCGTGAGCCTCGTGTTAGAGGGCTTTTAGGTTGTCCCCGAGCCGCAAAAAGCCAAAGAGTTCCCTGGCGGCGCTATCCGATGTGAAAAACTCGCCGATTCAACCCGTATACCTTTTGGAGGGTGAGGATTCCTTTTTGCGGGATGAATACCTGCGCGTCGTTCGCCGTAAGGTTTTTGGTGATGAGCCGGGTGATTTCAACCATGACCGTTTCGACTGGACTGAGGCGGATGCGTCCGAAATCATTGCCATTGCCCAGACGCTGCCGTTCATCGCGGAGAGACGCCTCATCGAAGTTCTCAATTTCGCCAGGCCGGGCGAGAGGGATGAATCCATCCTTCTCTCTTACCTCGAGCACCCGTCCGAGTCGACGGTTCTTGTTTTTTGCGCGGAAAACATCGACATGCGGACCACTTTCTTCCAACGCCTGGTAAAGGGGAGCGTGGTTTGTCGGGTGGATAGCCTGGAGGGGGAGGAATTGAAGAAATGGCTTCATGGGCGCGCCGTGGAGTTGGGATTTGAGTTGCGTCCGGAAGCCGCCGGTTTGCTGGTCGAAATGGTCAAGCCCTCCATGATGAGGCTCAGTACCGAGCTCGAGAAGATCGCCTCATTCGTGATGCCGGGAACACTGGCCGGCGAAGATGAGATTCGTGAAATCATCGGACACTCCAGAGAAGAGTTGCTCTATAAGCTGGGTGATTCGCTCAGCCAGGGGAGCTTGAGTGGAACCCTTGTTCTCTTGCGCCGGATGATGGAAACCGAACACCCCGTTGTTTTCGTCGGTGTGTTGCGCAATCTGATCAGGCGCTGGACGATTTCAAAGGCCCTGATTCGAAACGGCCGGGGCGCCCAGGGGATTTCCCAGGTGCTGGGTCTGCCGCCTTTCGTGGGGAAAAGGCTTGAGAATCAGGTCAGGGGGCTGGGTTCGACCCATCTGCGCGAGTTGTACGGGAAGTTGCTTCAGGTGGATCGCAAGCTCAAGCGTACGAGCGACGTGAGGGCGGCTCGGCAGGCGCTCGAGTTGTTCTTGGTGGACGTGCGCTCCGCCGGAAGCGGAACGCACAAGGTTGCTTAGCTATTTCGCAGAGGCCGCGTGAATTCGCTTGGCCAATCTTCCCGCGCGTCTCGACGCTGTTTTCTGGTGGATAATTCCTTTGGTGGCTGCGCGGTCCAGTTGCGACTGGGCTTGTCTCAGCAGTTCCTCGGGGTTTTCTTTGCTATCCAAAAGTTGTTTGATGGTGTTGCGAAACTGCGTGCGAATAGCGCGGTTTCTGGCGCGGCGAACAATATTTTGACGATTGCGCTTTTTGGCCGAACGAATATGTGGCAATTTGTTTCATTCTCCGTGAATATAGTTGAAATGTTTCCCTTGAGGCTGTTTCACAGCCCCGGTAAAATACCACGGAACAAAGGGTTGTCAAGTTCTCCGCCCCGGCGCCAGGAATTTTGTGACCACACCACCTGAATCCCCTAATCCGGAACGGGAAAAAAATGTTCCTGCTGCTGCGTCGGCAGGAAATGGTGACTCTACTGCGGAGGAGAGCATTTCCAGGTTTGCGGGTCCCGTCAGCCTGGCGACTCTCCTGAGTCGGGTTGCGGGTTTTTTCCGTGATTTGCTGATCGCTAAATTCTTCGGCGCCGCGATGATGGCCGATGCTTTTTTCGTCGCCTTCGCGATTCCCAACCTCTTCAGGCGCATGTTCATGGAAGGTGCGCTGAGTTCCTCGTTTCTTCCCGTCTACTCCGATGTGCGTGAACAATCCGGAGCCAGAGAGGCCAGAAAATTCGCCGGCGGCATGTTGGTGTTTCTCATCCTCGCGGGAGGCGTGGGCTGTGCGGTCGGGATCTGGTTCGCAGAACCTTTGATGAGAGCGCTGGCGCCCGGTTTTTCGAGCAACCCGGAAAAACTGCGCCTTGCCGCGCAACTGACCAGAATCATGTTCCCATTCATTATTTTTATCGGCCTGTGGGCGGTCGCGGCCGGCATGTTGAACGCGGCGCGCCGCTTCTTCGTGCCCGCTTTCGCGCCCGCGCTCCAGAACGTGGTCATCATCATCGCCCTCTTGTTGGCGGGTTATTTGGTGACCAGGGCGGAGGCGATCCGGTGGCTCGCCTGTGCCGTCGTAATCGGCGGGGCTGCGCAGTTTTTTTTCCAGCTCCCTTTCATGGGGAAACTGCGGATTTTGCCGCTTCCCTCCATCCCGTGGCGGGTGGAGGGCGTCGGCAGATGCCTGGCTCTGATGGGGCCGGCAGCTCTTGGAGGCGCTATTTTTCAGGTCAATGTTCTCGTTGATCGCTGGCTGGCTTCGTTCCTGGCCGAAGGTTCCATCTCTTATCTTTACTATGCGAATCGGTTGGTTCAGCTTCCTCACGGCATATTGAGTCTCGCGGTGGTGTCCGCCGTATTGCCGGTCTTGTCGGATTATGCGGCGAAAAACAGGGAAAATGCCGCATCCGGAAACCCCGAGCGCAGCACCATGCTCGAAGCGGGGAGACTGACGCTGTTCATCACGATTCCCTCTACGTTCGGCCTGATGGCTTTGGCGCATCCGATCATGGAGGTCATTTTCGAACGAGGCGCCTTTACGCAAAACCATACGGCCGCAAGCGCAGCCGCCTTGCAGGCGTATGCAGTCGGGCTGATGTTTTTCGGCGTCACGCGGCTTTTGGCCGGGGTGTTCCACGCTCGATTGAACACGAGTTTCCCGGTGAAGTGCGCCAATATCGCCGTGCTCGCGAACGTAGCGCTCAGCGTCGCCCTGATGCTTCCGTTCGGGTTTATCGGTCTTGCGCTCGCCACGTCGTGCTCGAGCGCTTTGAACGCGGTGTTGCTGCTGAGAGGCGTCATGCGGGAATGGAGCGATTTCCCGAAAAAGGAGTTGGCTCATTCCCTGGGCAGGCTTCTGGGGCTTGGAATCCTGACGGGATTGCTCGCGTATTTCGTTCATCTTCAACTCGTTCATCTGCAATTGTGGGATTCGCAGGGCTCGTCGGTTCTGAAATTGGTGATGATGCTGCTCGAAGTATCACTGGCCGCCTGTTTCTATATTTTCGCGGCGAAAAAAATAGATTCTTCCTCGTATGATTGCTGGTGCCGGTTCACCCGCCTCGCATGGAGCAAATCCTGAGCAATGAGGTTCGGACGATGACGAAAGAGAAAGTTTCGACCGAAGATCATGAAAAAAAACATGGCGTATCGCTGGATGCCCGCTTGGCCGATACTTTAATGACTTTCAGGGATTTTCTCCTGATCGAGCGTCGCCGTGCGATAAATACCGTGGAGAGTTATGGGCGTGACATCGAATCGTTTTTCTGCTGGCTGCAGGAAAACGAGGATGTTTCACCGGCGAATTGGTCGAAAAACACCGTTATCGATTATCTCAAGGACATGCGGGAGAAGGGGAAATCAGATACCACGCTCCGGCGCCACCTGGCGTCCATTCGCGCGCTGGCCAGGTTGCTGGTCCGCGATGGAGAGATAAAGGAGGATTTTACGGCGGACATCGTGCAGCCTGCGAAGTGGAAGCGTTTACCGAAGACGCTCTCTCAGGAAGATATGTCCAGGATTTTGCTGGCGCCCGACGACAAAACGCCGCAGGCGGTTCGGGACAGGGCCATGTTCGAGCTTTTGTACGCCACCGGCATGCGCGTCAGCGAGATCATTCGACTCAAGCTTAACCAGATTGAACTTGAATCGGGATTTTGCATCGTCCACGGCAAAGGCGATAAATCACGGCTTGTTCCCATAGGGGATGCGGCGAAAGAAATGCTTGCGGGTTATCTGGATACCGCCCGGCTGAGTCTCCTCCGCGCCCGGAGATCGGACTATGTATTTCTCACGAGCCGGGGAGGGCCCATGACCCGCCAGGCTTTCTGGGCGAGGGTCAAGAGGTGGGCAAAAGAAGCGGGCGTGGGCAAGGGCGTGAGTCCCCATGTATTCCGGCACAGCTTTGCGACTCATCTGCTCAGCCACGGGGCCGACCTGCGGGCCGTCCAGGCGATGCTCGGGCATTCGGATATATCCACCACCGAGGTTTACACGCATGTGGACAGGCAAAAACTGCGGGGGCTTTTGGACAAGAGCCACCCGAGGGGCTAGAGAATAAAAAACGAAACGATAATGGCGTTATCGTGTTGACGCCCCAAATGATAGAGCATACGATCCGGTGGCGCATGGGAATTCGATTCTAGACAGCCGAGACATACAGATACGGGGAGCCTGATCTTTTGGCGACGAGGATGTCAGCAAGCCCGCTGGCCGGGCCGGACAGGTTGGTTCACATCATTGGTAACCGGGATGAATCTCTCAGGGCATTGGAGAGGGCGTTTGACGTAAAAATCAGAATCGTATCCGAGGGGTTCGTGGTTGAAGGCCCGCCCGATGCCGCCGAAAAGGCCCGGCTGTTCCTGGACGAGTTGACGGAGTGCGTGGACGAAGGGTTTCGGTTCGATCCGCTGAACGTCAAGACGCTGGCTCAGACCGTTGCGGCGGAACAAGACGTTACGCTCCGCTCCCTGGTGGCGAATCGGATCTCGGTTTCATCGAAGAAGCGATACGTTGTTCCCAAGGGCCCGGTCCAGAGCGATTACATCAGGTCGATTCGCGAAAAAGGGGTCACATTCGGAATCGGACCGGCCGGAACGGGGAAAACCTATCTGGCCATGGCGATGGCGGTTTCCGGGCTGTTGGAGAGGGCGTATGCCCGCATCGTGTTGACGAGGCCGGTGGTGGAAGCGGGCGAGAAGCTCGGGTTTTTGCCTGGTGATTTGCAGGAGAAGGTGAATCCATATCTCAGGCCGTTGTTTGACGCTCTGAACGATATGGTGGAATTCGAGCGGGTGGAGCGGTTTATTCAAAGAGGTGAGATAGAGATAGCGCCGCTCGCATATATGAGGGGTCGTTCGCTGAATGATTCTTTCATCATTCTGGATGAAGCGCAGAACACGACGCCTGAACAGATGAAAATGTTCCTCACCCGCCTTGGCACCAGGAGCAAGGCGGTCGTAACGGGGGACATTACGCAGATTGACTTGCCCGAAACATCCGGGTGCGGGTTGATTCACGCCCGAGACGTCTTGGGGAAGTTGGAAGAAGTCTGTTTCGTCTATTTCAGTGAGCGGGACGTAGTTCGCACACAATTGGTGAGAAGAATCGTTTCTGCATACGAGGCCCACAGTTTATAAGCGAGTTCTCTCAAGAGCACTTGCATTGCCCGGGCGTTCACATATAGCCGATACGTCCACGATCCCTTCATCGTGAAGGATTCTGGAGGTTGGTCGCGTGATTCATCGAGCCGGCGTCGGAAAAGCTGCCGGGAAACCCAAAAACTTCTTTTTGCGACAATTCGTGTCGCTGGGACGGTTGTTCGCGGGTTATGCTTTGGCGTTTGCCAACACAAGGGCTTACCCGTGGATTCTGGGTGGAACGCTCGCCGTTGTGCTCTCGTTCCTGCTGACAACCGACCTTTCGGCGCCCCGCGTGTCTTTTGAAGTGGGCGATGTCGTCCCCAGGGACATCAAAGCCCCTCAGGATATGCGCGTGGTCGACCCCATCGCTACGAATGCGAAGCGCCAGGCGGCCAGAGAAAAAGTCTTGCCGCGTTACGATATCGATACGCAAGTTTCAAAAGTCGTCCATACCAAATTGAATGGCGCTTTTGAATCCATTCAACGGACGGTGGACAAAGAGCTCGAGAAGGTGAAAGCCGAGCAGTTGAGCAGACGCGCCAAACAGAAGAACCCGTCACTTTTATCCGAGTCGGAAGCTTATCGGGAAATGTACGCTACGCCTGCCTTCATGAAGGCGGAGAGTGCGTTTCACAAGCTGGTGGGTGGCGCTGTTCCGAAGAAATTGTCGAATTGGTTGAGAGAGGAGAGATTCGCAAACCCGATCCGGGAGGATATCGCCAAACTCTTGAAAGTGGCGTATTCGCGCCAGATTGTGAGTGATAAGCGATTGTACGCCACCCACGCGGCGAAGGGGATGACGGCGCGTGACATCAGAACGGGGAATCGAGTCTCCGTCAGCCCATCGATGAATCCCCTGGAACTCAGGCAGGTCGATGAATTGCTCAAGCGAGAAATTCAGAAGATGTCCCTCAGAATCCCTCGGAGCGTCAGCGATCTTCTGGTCTCCCAGGTCTTGAAGATGGTTCAGCCGACGTTGACGTTCAACAACAGGGCGACGCTCGAGAGCAGAGAAAAGGCCGCAGCCTCCGTCCCGCCGGTTTCCGAGGTTCTCAAGCAAGGGGAGATGATCGTTCGCGAGGGAGAACGACTGAGTGAAGGACAAATCGTAAAACTCAAGAGTCTGCAGAAAATCTACCGGCAAAGCCATGTGGTCGGCAACTTCACCGGAACAGGGTTGGTGATTTTCATTTTGCTCGTTCTGGCATGGATTTGTGTGCAAAAATACGACGTGAGCTTTTTATCATCGCAAAAAAACGTGACGCTTTTTGTCATACTGCTTTTGAGCCAGGCTGTATTGCTGAAACTGGGCATTCTCTTCTCGGAAGTGTTGCATGAAACTTTCAGGGGAATCCCGCTCCACTCGTTTTACTATGTGATTCCATTTTGTTCCGCTTCTCTTCTTGCAGCCGTTTTGCAGGGACGCTCGGCCGCGGTGCTGATGGCGGTTTTCTCCGCTGTTTTGACCGGGCTGATTTTGCCGAACCACATCAACTTGAGCCTCGTCGCCCTGGGCGGCGGCGTGCTGGCGGCCATTCGCTGGAAAGAATACCGGCGCAGAACTTCCGTGCTCATCGTGGCGCTGATCCTGGGCTTGTTGGGCGCCGCGCTCGCTCTGGGCTTCAATGTGCAGGAGGGTTTCCGTGCCGCGATTACGCAGTGGACGGATATTCCCATCGCGTTGCTCGGCGGCCTTTCGAACGTCATCATCGTGGCGGGCGCCATGCCCCTGCTCGAGTCGGTTTTCAAGCTCACGACCGATATGCGTCTTTTGGAGTTGGCCGACCAGAATCACCCGCTGCTGAGAAAGATGGTCGTCAGCGCGCCGGGCACCTACCACCACAGTCTTCTCGTAGGCAACCTGGCGGAGGAGGCGTCCGAGGCAATCGGCGCGAATCCGCTTCTCACTCGCGTGGGTGCTTATTTTCACGATATCGGCAAGATGATGAAGCCGGAATATTTCATTGAAAACCAGAAGCGGGAAAACCGCCACGACAGACTCAAGCCCAATATGAGCGCGCTCATCCTGATCAGCCATGTAAAAGAGGGAGTCGAACTTGCCAAAAGCCATAAACTGCCCAAAGAGATCATCGATTTAATTCAGCAACATCATGGCACATCCTTGATTCGATTTTTTTACGAAAAAGCGAAGACGCTGAATGGAGATGACGTCACAGAGGAATTTTTCCGCTATCCAGGGCCGAGGCCGCAGACGAGGGAGGCGGGCATCCTGATGTTGGCGGATATGGTGGAGGCATCGTCGCATTCGCTTTCGGATCATTCTCTCGGGCGCCTCAGCGCCCTGGTGGACAGAATCGTCCAGAGTGCATTCATGGAGGGGCAATTGGATAATTGCAGCCTCACGTTCAGGGATTTGAGCAACATTCAGGACGCATTCATGCGCGTTCTGGTTGGCATTCATCATCACCGGATTCACTACCCAGGACAAGAAGATGCTCCCAGGAAAGGGGCTGCGAATGGAAGTCCTCGTCAAAAACGAGCAAAAGCTGTTCACGCTGGATCACAAGGCGCTGAGGCAACGCTTGGAGGTCATACGGAAAGTTCTCCGGTCCGAAGATGATCAGTTCAGCATCGCATTCATTCGAGACGAGAGGATGCGAGCGTTGAATTCCCGGTATCGGGGAGAGGACGAAACAACGGACGTGCTGGCTTTTCCGCCGGCGGATTTCTTTCCGGCCCCGGGTGAGCAAAAAGAGAGGGAGACATTTTTGGGAGAAGTGGTCATCTGCGTGGATGAAGTGCTTCGCCAGGCGCAAGTGGAGTCGGTTGATTACGGCGTCCTGGCGGATCGTCTGCTCGTGCATGGCCTTTTGCATCTCAAGGGATATGATCATTACACGAAATCGGAATCCGCGCGCATGCGTCAGGAAGAAAAAAGGATAGCCTGTCTGCTTGAGGGGGAGTGGCTGTCTCGACAAACACCGGGGAATCCTTGAGTGGTAAGATTGCGGGTGACGCCCGCAGGAACAGCCGGCCTTTTGCATATGCACACTGTTCTCATCGGGAAGGGGAGTATCATCTTGTTCCTGTCCCCGGTGGCATGCGGGTGATTCCCGAGGATTTAAAGACGACCTATAATCAATTCCGCCCTGATTTTGAAATCTAAAACCCGTTGGACTTGGTAGTGATATGGGTAGCCTTCGACTCATCATCGGTTTGATCCTGTCATTGGCGATTGTCAGCTTCGGTGTCATCAACATGAAGCCGGTGACTGTTGCCTATTATCAAGGCAGCATCAACTTGCCTCTTTTTTATGTTCTGTTGGCCGTGTTTGCATGCGGGTTCATGGTGGCATGGCTTGGCGGTGCATTCGACAGGTTGAAGTTCAGGGCCCAAATCGGAAAATTGAAGCGGGAAGTCAAGTCGCTGGAGAGTAATCTGGATGAGGCGCGGGAGCAAAGTGGCAAGCTCCTCCCCATGGGAAATCCTGCAACCGAAGAATCCAGAACTGCACGGAATGAACTTGCCTCGCAATCCGATCCCAAGTCCCGGATGAGCCTGTCCCCCCGTGAATCGAAGGCAGAGTAAGTATGCCTCCCCCAAAAAGCACTCTGCATGCCAGGAAAGCGAAAAATACATCGGGTAATAAAAGACGTGGTCCATCACCTGCGATGCGCCAATACCTGGAAATGAAAAGACGCTATCCGGACGCGATGCTGTTTTTTCAGCTGGGTGATTTTTTCGAGATGTTTTATGAAGACGCGAAACTCGGGGCGAAAGTGCTGGAACTCACGTTGACGTCGCGCCAGAGTGACGACAAGGGGCCTATCCCGATGTGTGGCGTGCCTTGTCATTCGGCATCCTCCTATTGCGGGCGATTGCTGGAGGCAGGTTATAAAGTCGCCATATGCGAGCAGGTGGAAGATGCGGGAGAAAGCAGTGGAGTTGTGAGACGCGAAGTGACCCGCGTCCTCACTCCGGGCACCTCGATTGCCGGCCTCGAGTTACTGGATAGCAAGGAGTCTCAATACCTGGCGGGGATCACCCTGTCGGCCGGAGAAGGAAAGACGGCTTGGGGAATGGCATGGCTCGATAGCTCGACCGGTGAGTTTTGCGCGACACAGGTGGAAGGCGATGCCGCCGAGACGCTTGTTTGCAACCAGTTGGAGAGGCTCTCTCCTCGTGAAGTCATCTTGCCGGATGGTTTTTCTCCGCCTGGTGAGTTGAAAAGCAAAATCGGTGAACTGAATGTTCATGTTGAGAAAAGACCGGCCGCCACCTTTGATGAGCCGCTTGATTTCAAAAGCCTGGACGCCGTCTTTCCGGATGAAGCGGATGTTCTGGCGAATCCGGTGGCGGTGAACACCGCGGTAGGTGTTTTGGCGTATCTCAAAGAAAACCAGCCTGGTGATTTTCCCCACATCAAACCCGTGTTTTTCTCCCGGCTCTCTGACACCATGATTCTCGATGCCGCCACGTTACGAAATCTGGAACTCACTCGTTCCGCTGTGGACCGTGGGAAAAAAGGCACTTTGCTTGGCTTGCTGGATGAGACGCAGACAGGCATGGGGGGACGCCTGTTGAAAAAATGGGTCCTTTCACCCTTGATTGAAAAAAAAGCCATCGATTATCGCGCCGAATCGGTACAGGAACTCGTGGATAAGTCCGAAACCCTGAATATGCTCAAAAATGCCCTTGAACCCATTCAGGATATCGAAAGGCTCCTGGGTCGCGTGGGTTCTCAAACGGCGAACGCCCGGGACCTGGCGGGGCTCGGCGCTTCCCTGGGAATGTTGCCAGAGGTTTGTGAGGCAATAAAGGAGGCGGATTCCGGGTTGTTTCATACCGTCTTGTCGGGGTGGGATTCTCTCGAGGACGTGGCATTGGAACTGAAGAACGCGATTGTGGACGATCCGCCTGTTTCGATTCGTGAAGGAGGAATGTTTCGCGCTGAGCACGATCAGGAACTCTCTACATTGAGAAGGGCGCAGCAAGAGGGCGATACCTGGCTGAAAAATTATGAAAGCAAGGAAAAGCAACGAACGGGGCTGCCTTTGAAAATCGGGTTTAATCGTGTTTTTGGGTATTATCTCGAAATTGCCAAACGCTTCAGCGAGCAGGTGCCGACAGAATATACGCGCAAGCAGACGTTGGTTTCTGCCGAGCGCTATATCACTTCCGAGTTGAAGAAGATGGAAGAGGACATCCTTGGCGCAGAGGAGAAAGCCCATCATCTCGAGTTCATGCTCTTCGGGCGCTTGCGAACGCAAATATCTCAACAGGCCAGGCGCATACTCGCCGCCGCGGAGAGAATAGCGATTCTTGACGCTGTTTTGTCCCTGGCGCTCGTCGCGCGCAAAAATGGATACGTGAGGCCCCGAATTACGGATTCCACGAATCTTGAAATCATCGAGGGCAGGCATCCCGTCATGGAGGCGGAGAATCCTGGTGTCTCTTTCGTGCCGAACGATTTGTCGATTCGCGATGACCGCCGAATACTTATCGTCACAGGGCCGAATATGGCCGGGAAATCCACGTATCTGCGTCAATCGGCGCTCATCATTCTGATGGCGCAAATCGGCAGCTTCGTACCCGCCAGGAGTGCGGAAATCGGTTTGGTTGACAGGGTGTTCACTCGCGTCGGCGCGCATGATCGACTTATGGAAGGGCAAAGCACCTTCATGGTCGAGATGGTGGAGACGGCCACCATATTGAGAGAGTCGACGCAGCGGAGTTTCATCGTTCTCGACGAAGTCGGGCGAGGCACGAGCACCTACGATGGCGTGAGCATCGCCTGGTCAATCGTAGAGTATCTGCATAATGAGGTCCGCCACAGGGCGAGGACCTTGTTCGCAACCCATTATCATGAGTTGGCCGAACTCTCGAAAGAACTCGCCTGTGTGAAAAACTTAACGGTCGAAGTGCGGGAATGGGGTGATGAAATCGTTTTTTTACGAAAAGTAACCGATGGCAGTTGCGACAGAAGCTACGGCATTCATGTAGGCAGGTTGGCGGGACTTCCGGAAGAGGTTATCGACCGGGCGAAGGCTTTGCTCTCCAGGTTCGAGAGTGCGGAGGCCATGTCGTGCTCCGGAGGACAAGAATCTTTTCTGGAAAATCGCCGGGAAAACGGGCAACTGCCATTGTTTTCACGTGCGGAATCGCAAGTCGAGGAGGTGTTGAAAGGCCTGGATCTGGATTCCATTACCCCTCGCCAGGCACTCGAAACCCTGTATGAACTCCGAAAGAGCATGGAAAACGTTGAACAGGGGAAAAAATGGACGTAGACCACGGCGCGCCATCTGGATGTGTTTTATGAAGCCTTGAGGGCAGAGAGGCCAAACAAGGGGATTGAGAGCTTTTGTTGTATGCGGTAGCATTGAACTTAAGGGCCAAGGAGAACATATGTTGTCTAACTTCCAGAAAACATTTGTTCTGAGAAAACTGAGCATGGCCATTTGTGTGCTCTTCTTTCTGGCGGGGCCGGCGCTGTCCGCAACGGATGACCAGGGCGGAATTCGAATACGGGATATCGTCGTCGTTGAAAAGAAAGGGGAGTTGCTCGTTTTTGGTTCTCTTTTGGGCGCGTTTTCGCCAAAGCTCCTGGAAGCCATCCATAGCGGTGTGACCACGAAGTTTATCTTTGATGTCAGTCTCCTCCGCTCTCGCAAGCTAATCTATGATCTGGAAGTCGCTGCGCGGCAATTGCATCATCAGGTGAAATATAGCGCCTTGAAAAAAACATACACCTTTCATCTCAAAGAAGGCGCGAAAGACATTGAAAGAAAAGTGACGAAAAGCCAGGACGAAATGATGGACTGGATGCGTGAATTGAATGGCGCGCCCATTCTGTCTGGCGAGGCCCTGTCCCTCAATGGTCGATATTATGTCAAAATCAGGGCGCGATTGAATCAGGTGGATTTTGTTTTTCCCTTTAATTATTTGCTCGCTTTTTGGGGGAAGAATTCTGATTGGAGCTATTCCCGGACGTTCAGTTCTAAAGGAATGTGAATTTTGTATCCAAAGCGACTGAAAAACCTGGAAATCTCTTCCCGTCGACGAAGAACGCTTCTGCGCTCTTTCATCGCTTTGATCGTCATTGCGACTCTCTCGTTCACGGCCTGGATTTACTTCAAGGAGCTTGAGCCGGGAGTCCCCCTGCTTAACAACGTCGTTGTATTTGCGCTTGTGAACCTGAGCATCATTCTGCTCATGGTGGTTCTTCTTTTGGTGGCAAAGCACCTGGTGCGTCTTTACTACGAGGGGAGAACGGGCGCCGGCCGTTCACGCTTGCAATTGAAGCTTGTGTTGGCTTTTGTGGGATTCACGCTCATCCCTGTGGTGGCTCTTTTTGTGGTCGCCAGCGGCTTGATAAACCAGAGCTTTAACGCCTTGTTCAACATGAATGTGGAGAGAGCGCTCAAAGGGTCGTTCGAGGTGGCTCAGACGTATTATCGGGAGGTGGAGCGAAACGCGCTGTTCAGTGCGAGTCGACTGGCGCTTGTGTTGGAGAAGTCGCACTCCGACACGTTAGCGAACCCTGAGGCGATTGAAAAAAAACTGGAATCCGAGAGAAAGAGCTTAGGGGTAGACTTCATCCAACTCTACGATAGAGACCGAAAAGAGATCGTATCGGTCAAACGTCCGGGGTTGGAACGAGCCGCGACATTCTCCCCACTGGCGGGATACGTGGATCAGGTGATTGATGGGGGGGCGCGCTCAAGTATAGAGAATTGGGAAAAGGGTGATGTCATCTATGGCGTGGCGCCTTTGAAGGTTCAAAAGAAAGTAGTGGGGTTTGTCGTCGTATCCAAATATGTTTCGGACAGGCTCGTGGAGAAGATCAAAGACATATCGGACTCCTTCGTGAGTTATAAGGAGTTGGAACTGTCCAAGGATCCAATCAAGGCAAACTACATCATCACCTTTTTGGTGGTCACTTTGCTCATTCTCTTTGCGGCCATATGGTTTGGCTTCTACCTCGCGCGCGGGATTACGGTTCCCATCGAGAAATTGGCGGAAGCCACAAGGGCGGTGTCGGATGGCGATCTCGAACATCGCGTGGATGCGCAGGCAGACGGGGAAGTGGGGATTCTGGTCAACGCATTCAACAGCATGACGGAAGAATTGTTGGCCAATAAAGAGAAAATCGAAGAATCCTCTGAAATCTTGAGCCATTCCAACCTGGAAATCGACAGAAGACGCAGGTATATGGAAGCGATGCTCGAAAATATCGGAGCTGGTGTGATATCAATCAATCGCCGGGGGCGCGTTACCATTCTCAACAAAGCGGCCGGGGAGTTGCTGAGCATTGAGCCTCAAGATGCCGTGGGTCGAATGTTCAGCGAGGTTTTCGAAAGCGCGCATCTCGAACCCGTCCGTCATCTGATGCGTTCCATGAGGGATCGAAAACACCAGAGCGCTTCGGAGCAAGTGGAGATCATGATTGATGGCCGCGTACTGACGCTGCGCGCGAGTTTGACCCTGCTCAAAAGCGCGGATGGTGGCAGGCTCGGAGCAGTCATTGTGTTTGATGATATGACGGCTTTGATACGGGCTCAGAAAGTGGCCGCATGGCAGGAAGTGGCTCGCGGCATCGCGCATGAGATCAAAAATCCGCTTACGCCGATTCAACTCTCTGCCCAGAGAATGAGAAGAAAATTTGAAAGTGAAGCCTATGATTTTGCGGAAGTATTTGAATCTTGCACGGACACCATTATCAACCAGGTAACGAGTCTGATTGAAATGGTGAATGAATTCAGCCGATTCGCGCGAATGCCGGAGCCGAGACTGAGGCTTTGCGGGTTTGCTCCCCTCATCGAAGATGTTGCGAATTTATATCGCGGCAGAAAAGGGAATGTGAAATTTTCCATTCAAATCACTGCAGGGAATGCAGCGATCATGGCGGATCCCGAGCAGTTGCAGCGCGTGTTCATCAATTTGCTGGAAAACGCCTTTGAATCCCAGGAGGTCGAAGGCGAGATAAATTTGCAGGCATGGAGCGATACGGACAGAAATATGATAGTTATTGAAGTTGCCGACCAGGGGCAGGGTATATCGGAAGATGTGAAAGGCCATATATTCTCTCCTTATTTTTCTACGAAAGACAGAGGCTCGGGGTTGGGTTTGGCTATATGTCATCGCATCGTGGCGGACCATAATGGAACGATAGGCGTGCGAGACAACTATCCCGCGGGTTCTGTTTTTCGCGTAACGTTGCCATTGGCGCCTGCTGCGGACATCACGCCTGAAAAGCAAAGGACGGCTTCCATTGGATAAGGGACATGTCCTCATCGTCGATGATGAGCGCGAGATACTCGCCAGCCTGGAAGACGTTTTGCACGATGAAGGGTATCGTGTAGAGCGGGCCGAGTCTGGAGAAACTGCCCTGAAGCTGGTTCGAACTGAAACTCCTGATGTGGTTTTGGTCGACGTGTGGATGCCGGGCATTGATGGAATCAAGACCCTGCAAGCGGTGAAAGAGTCGAACGCGGATATCGAAGTCGTCGTGATGTCGGGCCACGGCAATATTGAAACCGCCGTGGCCGCAACCAAGTTGGGAGCTTTCAATTTCATTGAAAAACCCCTGTCCATCGATGCGGTTTTGCGTATAGTCGATTCCGCTGTTCAAGCGCGAAGGGCCAAGGAGCCCAAGGTAAGTGATGTCTTTGATGTAATGCTTGACGGCGCCAGCAAGGGTATCCAAAGGGTTCGAAGAGCTATCAGGAGAGCGGCGAAAGATATTGGCCCCTTGCTGATCGCGGGCGAAAGGGGAACCGGCAAGCGTTTTATAGCGAGGATGATTCATAAGAACGGCATCAGTGAAGAGGAAGGCTTCAGGCCGGTTCATTGCCGCTCGCTGTTTCCGGTGGCTGAGGCAGGCGAATGGGAAGAGACGCTGGAGCGGCTGGTGCCCGGCACCTTTCAGGGGACGGTATATCTTGATGGTCTGGAGCAGTTGCCCATGGCCGAGCGTGAGGGGTTTCTCGCTCGGTTCCTTGGGCATGCAACGGATTCAATACGTTTGGTGGTATCTCTTGATCACATGGGGACCCCGAAAGACAAGGCTTACGTACGGGCCTTGTCCACCCAGATAGGCGCCGATGTAATAAATTTGCCCTCTTTGCGCGAACGAAAAGAGGACATTCTCCCGTTAGCCAACAGATTTTTGAATGAATGCACGGAAATTGGCAGGTATGAGAAGAAATTTTCAGAGGATGTCATTGCATTACTTGAAGACTATGACTGGCCGGGCAATATAGCTGAACTGAAAGGCGCAGTGACCAAAGCGGCATATGCATCACAAGGAGCGGAGATTCAAATCGCCCACTTGCCGTACGCGATACGCGAAGCTTCTGATTTCGAAGCGGACACATCGAGAGACGACGTCCCGTCTCATTTCAATGTGGCCAGAACCCAATGGGAGAGAAAGTACCTGTCCTTCCATTTGGAAGAGCACGGTTGGGATATCAACAAAACCGCCCAGGCTGTAGGCATGACGAAGCCTGCCTTAAAGCGAAAAATAAAAGCATACGATATAGAGCCCGTATTGCCGGCTTCAGCGACGCTTAGGGAAACAAGTCAAAGGAGTATTTCGAAGAGTGTCGTGTTGTATGGCCGGGGGCTTCACTCGGGGCTGAAAACGGGATTGATCATTGAACCCTTGTCGCCGGGGAGCGGGATTCAGTTCGGCAGCCTGACGAGCCCCGATATTGTGAGGGCGAATGTCGATTCCGTGGATGGCACCAACCATGCGACGAACTTGCGCAATGGGGCCGTGACGGCTCGAACGATAGAGCATCTCATGAGCGCGCTGCACGCGTATAAGATTAGCAATATACTCATCAAGATGAGCGAGGAAGTGCCCGTCATGGATGGATCGGCAGTCGAGTTTTGCCGCTTGCTCGAAGAAGCGGGTATCGAGGATCAAAAGGAAAAACGCGAAGACTTGTGGGTTGACAAGGTTTACGAAATCGGCGAGCCGGCCGACGAGAAGGGGTATATTCGTATAGAGCCGGCGGATTCTTTTTCGGTTTCCTACCTCATCGATTATCCTGAGCCGATTGGAAAACAATCCTACCTCTACGAACATAAGAATGCCTTGAGTTTCCAGGAAGAAATCGCGCCCGCTCGTACGTTTGGTTTTGTTTCTGAGCTGGAGTCGCTCGAGAAAATGGGCCTGGCCGAGGGGGGGCGTTGGGATAACGTGATTCTTGTGGACAAGGCGCGTGTCGTGAATACCCAACTGCGATTTCCCAATGAGTTCGTTCGACATAAAATTCTTGACGTTATCGGAGACCTGTATTTAACCGGTCGTCCTATCCGGGGGAAAGTGACCGCCGAGAGAAGTGGTCACCGGCACAATGTGGCTTTGGTCAAGAAGCTGATGGAAGTCCACGGCTGATTTTGAGTTCATCCCGAGCGATTCCGCCTGCTAAATCATGGAACATCACTTTTGAATGAGGATCGTCTGACATACCGCGACGCAGGTGTCGATGTGCACTCGGGAGATGACTTCGTTCACGCCATCGCCCAGGCTGTTGCATCTACCCATGACAGCCAAAGCGGTCGTATCCTGAAGGGGTCGGCTGATTTTGCGGGTTTGTTCCGCCTGGGTGGCGAATATGAGGATCCCGTACTCGTTTCAGGCACCGACGGCGTCGGCACGAAGTTGCTCCTGGCCCAGGAGTTCGAGCGCCATGATTCCGTTGGGATTGACCTGGTGGCCATGTGCGTCAACGACATCCTGACCACGGGAGCAGAACCCCTTTTTTTTCTCGACTACATCGCGACGGGCAGGATCGATCAAAACGTATTGAAGGCAGCCGTATCCGGAATCGCCCAGGGTTGCCGGGAGGCAGGTTGCGCCCTCATCGGTGGTGAGACGGCGGAGATGCCCGACATGTATGGACCGGGCGTTTACGATCTCGCTGGTTTTGCGGTAGGGGTGGTTGAACGCAGGAAATTGGACGACAGGCCGCCTGTGAAAGCCGGCGACGCCATACTCGCACTGCCTTCTTCAGGAATTCATAGCAACGGGTATTCTCTGGTGCGGAAGATATTCGAGTCAGAAGGAAAACGGGATTTTGCGGCGGAAAGGCTGGGTGTTCCTGTTGAAAATGTCTTATTGGAGCCGACCCGGATTTACGCCAATGGAGCTGGCTCTGTTCGAGGAGAAGAGGGGATAAGCGGCGCCGCGCACATCACGGGAGGCGGCATTCCGGGAAATGTGAGCCGTGTGGTGCCGGATGGATTGCAGGCGAAATTCTATCCGGAAAAGTGGGAGATGCCGGAGATATTTCCGTTGATTCAAGAGCTCGGTCCGGTTGAGAGCGCGGAGATGTATCGCACTTTTAATATGGGCCTGGGTTTTGTCTTCCTCGCGAGGGCCGAGCGAGCGGGATATTTGCTCGAATGTTTGAGAAATGCCGGAGAACAGGCCATGGTTGTCGGCGAAGTCGCCCCAAGAACAAAGGATGGTCATTCCGTCGTCATTGAAAGCATATAAATCGTGAACGCAAGAGCACAATTACGGGTGGGTGTTTTGGCCTCGGGGCGCGGGTCGAATCTGCAGGCCCTCATCGATGCCGGGCGGAAAACGGGTTTTCCGGCGGAAGTTGTGCTGGTGCTGAGTGACAGAAGAAATGCGTATGCTCTCGAGCGCGCCTCGAAGGCTGGAATAAGACACAGACACTTCGCGCCCAAGGACGATGCTTTTTTTCTGCGGATGGGAGATGAAATCGAAAATTGCGAAATCGACCTCATCTGTTGCGCTGGTTTTATGCGTATTTTGCCGCCGGATTTCGTGAGCCGTTTTGCAGGGAGAATCATCAACATTCACCCCTCGCTTCTGCCGAGTTTCCCGGGCCTGCATGCACAGAAAAAAGCGCTGGACGCCGGCGTGAGGGTGGCCGGCTGCACGGTCCACTTCGTGGACGAGGGGGTGGATACGGGGCCGATCATTTTACAAGCCGCTGTGCCGGTGCTGCCTCATGACGATGAGAATACCCTTTCGGAGAGGATTCTCGTTTATGAGCACCGCATATACCCGTTGGCGGTGCGGCTCATCGCCGAGGGAAGTGTTCGCTGTATTGATGGCACTGTGCAATATGCAGGAGACGCTCTTGCGGAACAGCGCGGTTTCATCTCGCCCGTTTCGGAGTAGTTATCCACAGAGGATGAAGAGAGTTTTGCGCAAATCGAGTTTCCTGATACTGGTATTTCTTTTTTCGTTTCTCGCGTATTCGCAAGGGCGCGCATCTGGCGCGCCTGTGGCGGAAGAATCGCGTCTGAAAATGGAGAAAATAGTCACGACGCTCCAGGAAAAATATGAGGCCCTGGAATCCCTGCAAGCCTCTTTCGAGCAGAAAAATGAATTGAAATCCCTTGGACGAACAACGACGTCGAGCGGGCTTTTCGCGTGGAAGAAGCCCGGCAAATTGCGCATGGAGTACGTCAAGCCTGAAAAGCAGGTTCTGGTCTCTGATGGCCGCAAGTATTGGCTCTACACGGTCCGCTTCAAGCAGGTGATTGTTTCCGAAACCGGAGGCTCTGGGTTTGGTGCGACTCCTTTGTTATTCTTGTCGGGCAAGGGGAATTTGAAAAAGAATTTTCATGTAACCGTAGAAGAAATTGGCGTTGCCAGGCGAAGCGGGGGAATCTGGAAGGCTGGTCAGCCTCATCGCATTCGTTTGGAGCCTAAGGCCGCGGGCGCCTCGTTTCGCCGAATGTGGGTCGAGGTGGACCCTGAGAATTTCAGAATCCTCACCTTGGCCTATATTGACAACATCGGCAATAAAAGCCACCTGCGGTTTTCTGATGTCGAAGAAAACGTCAGAATTGCAGGAGAGAAATTTCAGTTTGTCGTGCCGCCGAATGTCGAAGTTATACAAATGCCGGCTCATAACGGCCAGCGATAAATAAGGATTGAATCGAGAATGGCGATGCAAATCATCAACTGGGTGATGGGGTTTGGGCAAACGATTTTCTGGGCAGTGCTGGTTCTCGGGTTGCTCATTTTTATCCATGAGTTGGGCCATCATCTCGTTGCGAAATGGCTCAAAATCGGGGTTTCCACATTCTCTTTGGGCTTCGGCCGCCGCATCTGGGGTTTTCAGCGGGGAGAGACGGAATATCGCGTGTCACTGATTCCCCTGGGCGGCTATGTGAAGCTCGTGGGAGAAGACCCGGAAGCGCAACCTGATAATCCCGATGCGCCCAAAGAGCCGGAAGAGCCGGAGAAATCTTTCTACTTGCGCCCTGTGAGCCACCGATTGGCCGTCATTTCTGCAGGACCCTTGTTTAACGTCGCCCTGGCCATACTCCTCAGCTGGGGGTTGCACCTTGGTGGTATTCCAGTACCCGGAACCTGGGTCGGTGGTGTATTGCCTGATACGCCTGCGCAAAATGCGAACCTTCAAACCGGCGATCACATCGTGGCTATTGATGGGACGCGAATTCAAAAGTGGTCCGAGCTTGTCGAAATCGTACGAAGAAATGCCGGTAAAGAACTTGTGTTGACGGTGGAGCGCGGCCGCAAATCCTTTGAGACTCCCATCGTTCCGACATCGAAGAGCACGACGGGGAAAGAGTTGGGCTACGGCCGGATCGGGATCAGTATCGGACAAGGCACCTACACCGAGCGTTTTGGCTTTCTGGAGTCTCTGGGAAAGGGTTTTGAGCAAAATTACCGCATCGCCAGCTTAACGGTCGTTACGTTGTATTCGATGCTCACGAAGACCATTCCTGCGGACATCGGAGGGCCGATTCGTATCTCCGTGGTGGCCGCAGAGCAGGCGCAGCGCGGGTTCCGCTACCTTGTCATGTTTACGATTTTGCTCAGCATCAATCTGGCGATTTTGAACTTGCTGCCGATTCCGGTTCTCGATGGCGGGCATATTTTTTTCTTGCTTATTGAAGGCTTGCGTGGCAAACCTATTAGCCTGAGAGTCCGGGAGTTGGCCATGCAGGTCGGCACCGTTCTACTCATCGGTTTGATGATCTTTGCCACCTATAAGGACAGCGTGTATTATCTTTTCGGTAATGAACCGTCAACGATAACGAAAAAAGAGAAGCAAGTGGAGAAAATGAAGGACGTTACGAAGTCATCTCCTGAGAGCAGAAAAGGCGAATAGGGGATTGGGCATTGTTTGAGCCATTTACGGACGACGTTTTTTACGCCAAACCCATACCGGGGGTTGGCCTCCCGCCTAAAGAGCAGAGCGGCGCCGCTTTGCCGATGCTTGGAGCGGAAGAGGCCGGCGAAGCGTTGCCTTGTGCGGATCCTTCCTTGTTCCCTCTCAATCGACGAAGAAGTTCTCAGGTTGAAGTGCGGGGCGTCAAAATTGGTGGCGGTGCTCCCATCGTGGTGCAATCGATGTGCAACACCTACACGCATGATGTGGAGGGGACCGTAGACCAAATAGAGCGGCTGGAAGCTGCGGGCTGTGAAATTGTTCGTCTGGCTGTTCCTGACGAGAAGTCGGCCAATGCGCTCTGTGAAATCAGGAAACGCACCGAGATGCCCCTGGTGGCGGATATTCACTTCGACTATCGCTATGCCTTGATGGCTGCGGATGCGGGGATCGATTGCCTGCGCATCAACCCCGGCAACATCAACGGGGAAGAGAGGGTGAGCGAAGTGGTCGATGCGGCGAAAGGCAATGGCCTGCCCATCCGCGTTGGCGTGAACGCCGGGTCCCTGGAAAAGCACCTGCTCGATCGTTTCGGCGGCGCAACGCCCGAGGCGATGGTGGAGAGTGGACTGCGCCATGTCGCCATGCTGGAGAAGCGAAGCTTTTATGACACGAAGATCTCCTTGAAGGCCTCCGATGTCGCGAGGACGGTAAAAGCCTATCGGTTGATGGCGAAACGCGTCGAGTACCCTCTCCATCTGGGCATCACGGAGAGCGGGAGCCTCCAGACGGGCAGCGTAAAAAGTTCTGTCGGCCTGGGTATTCTGCTCTCGGAAGGTATCGGTGACACGATTCGCGTTTCCCTGGCGGCGGACCCGGTGGAAGAGGTGCGCGTGGGCTACGAAATTCTAAAAAGCCTGAAGTTGCGCCAGAAGGGCGTGAATGTCGTCGCGTGTCCATCGTGCGGGCGTGTTCAAATTGACGTGGATAAGCTCACCATGGAAGTGGAGCAGGAGCTTGCCCATATTGACGCGCCTATTACGGTGGCCGTCATGGGTTGTGAGGTGAACGGTCCTGGTGAGGCGAAAGATGCCGACATCGGCGTGGCCGGCGGCCATAAGCGCGCTCTGATTTTCATGAAAGGCGAGAAGTCAGGTCTGGTATCCTATGAGGACATCAAGAAAAACCTGGTGGAGCGCGTAGAGCAACTTGCGGAGCAATACGAAAAAGGCCAATTTGAGGTAACTCACTCCTAAGAAAATCTGATAGATGCGATTCTCACGAGGTTTTTTGCCCACATTAAAAGAAGCGCCCGCCGAAGCGGAAGTCGTCAGCCATAAACTGATGGTGCGCTCAGGCATGATCCGCCGATTGGCGGCAGGCGTGTATACGCTTTTGCCCATCGGCGTGCGCGTGCAGCGCAAGGTCGAGCAGATATTGCGTGAGGAGTTGAATCGCGCAGACGCGCAAGAAGTTTTCCTTCCTGCGCTGAACCCGGCCGAGCTTTGGCGAAAGACGGGACGGTGGGAAGTATACGGCAAAGAATTGATCCGCTTGAAAGATCGCCATGAGCGCGATTTTTGTCTGGGACCCACGCATGAGGAGGTAATCACCGATCTGGTGGCGCGCGAGGTAAGGAGTTATCGGGACCTGCCGCTCAATCTCTATCAGATTCAAACGAAATTCAGGGACGAGATCAGGCCCCGTTTCGGCGTGATGCGTGGGCGGGAGTTCACGATGAAGGACGGCTACAGCTTTGATAGAGACGAGGCGGGCGCGGAGCGAAGTTATGAAGAAATGGTGCAGGCCTATACCCGGATATTTCAGCGCTGTGGACTGAAGTTCAGCGCCGTGGAGGCGGATTCAGGGGCCATCGGCGGGAGTTTTTCGCATGAGTTCATGGTCATGGCCGATACGGGCGAGGAGGCGATCACGGTTTGTGATTCGTGTGGGTACGCGGCGAATGTGGAAAAATCGCCGGTATCCTTGAAGTTGCCCGGGAATGAGGGAGGCGAACTTGAAAAAGTCCATACTCCCGACGCTCATTCCATAGAAGAAGTGGCGGAATTTTTCTCTCTGCCTCCGTATCGCATGGTCAAGACTCTTTTGTATATCGCAGACGATGAGCCGGTGGCCGCTATGATTCCAGGCCACAGGGAATTGAACGAGATCAAACTGAAAAATGCGCTTGATGCGGTGGATATCGAACTTGCCGACGCCGAGACGGTAGAGAAGCTGACCAACTCCGAAGTGGGCTTTGCAGGGCCTGTAGGCTTGTCTGATGTTCGGCTCGTGGCGGATTGCGCCCTTGAAAATAGCGAAGGGCTGATTGTCGGGGCAAATCAAACGGACTATCACTACACAGGCGCTCGCGAGGGTCGTGACTTTACCGCAGGCATATTTGCCGACCTCACGGTTGCCCAGGCAGGAGACGCCTGCCCAAAATGCGAGGCTGGGCTCAGCATCCGGCGAGGCATCGAAGTGGGGCATGTCTTCAAGCTGGGTTGCAAGTATTCTGAATCTTTAGACGCTACCTATCAGGACGAGAATGGCGAGACGCACTCTATCGTCATGGGCTGTTATGGCATCGGCGTAGGCCGAACAGTCGCGGCGGCCATTGAGCAGAACCATGATGAGGACGGCATCATCTGGCCGACTCCCATCGCTCCGTATCATGTGGACATCATTCCGGTGAGAGTGGATGATGAAACCATGAAAGTTTGCGAGCACCTCTACGACTCGCTCGAGGCCGCAGGGCTGGATGTCGCGCTTGATGACAGGGATGAGCGCCCGGGCGTGAAATTCAAGGATGCCGATCTCATCGGGTTCCCTTACAAAGCGGTCATCGGACCCAGAGGTCTCAAGGAAGGTAAAATCGAGATAAAATCGAGAAGGACGGGAGAAACACAACTTGTAGCGATTGGCGAGTCGGCGGCTTTTTTGGAAAATCTGGTTTCCGAAGAAATGAAATCCGGCAGTTAATTCAGATGGTTTTCAGGTTTTGTTTTGAAGCGGTTTGTGGAATTTTCCATAAAGTGTTGTCCGGCTCCGGGGTTTATGGGAAGGGGAGGCCGGAAAAAATAGAAAACTTGACGTTTTCGGTTCCGGGCATTTATATTCTGCTCCTGTAGTGAGGCGGAATTTTGGAAGGAGATATTTGAGCGTGGCCTACCAGGGAGTTCGCGAGTGTGTTGTTTGCGCTTGGCGAGAGGGTTGCCGCCTGAAGTATCGTAATGAACCGAACGGGGCGATTTTTTGTCCGGAATTTTCACCGGACTTGAGGTTACAGCAAACGCAATCGAAGGAAATTCCGTCTTCATCCGAAGGCCTAGAACGGGGAGCAAACGACAAATGAGGCGTGAAATCGAAATTCTGATCTTGCTCTTTTTGGGATATTTGTGCTTGATGGTAGGCTTTCGCATGGAAGACATTGGTATGCAGGTTTTTTTCTATATTCTCTCTGCCATGTTTGTTTTCGCCATATTCCGACCCAAGCAGTCTCCCTGACGGGGTGCATTCTGGCGGCGTAGCTCAACCGGTTAGAGCATACGGCTCATATCCGTAGTGTTGGGGGTTCAAGTCCCTCCGCCGCTACCAATTCCTCGCCGCTCAGGGGAGGATATCTCAGGTGATGGCAGGCGCCTCGCAAGGAACTTCCTTGAAAGCAAAAAAAATATTCGAGGCCAAGGTGAGAAAGGGCCTCAGAAAATCGGCTTATAAGGCCAGGTCTGCCCCTTTGCTCGTTGGTTTTTCCGGTGGCGCGGATTCCACGGCTCTCTTGATGTCCTTAAAGTCGCTTCTGCCGGAATCACAGCCCCTTTGTGCCGTTCATGTCGAACACGGGCTCCGCGGGAGCCTGTCGAAAAAAGACGCTGAACATGCCAGGCACGTGTGTCAGCTGTACGGCATTGATTTCCGTTGCGAGCATGTTCGTGTGTCTCGAATAGCGCAATTGGGACTCGAAGGAGCTGCTCGCGAATCGAGGCGTTCGGCTTTTCTGACGGCCGCCAGGGAGATTGGCGCCGATACCCTCGCGTTGGCCCACAACATGGATGACCAGGCTGAAACCGTGCTCATGCGCTTGTTTGAAGGAGCAGGCGTGAGAGGGATTTCAGGCATGAAGTGGCGGACCCCGTTTTCGTCGAAAGGAGAAGAGGGGTTCCACATCATCCGGCCCTTGCTGAACGTGTCGCGCAAGGAGATTGTGGAGTATCTGGAGGCGCAGAGCATCTCCTGGGTCGAGGATGAAATGAATGCGGACGAGAGCCGCCTCAGAAACCGGATACGCAAAAAAATCATGCCGGCCGTACGGGAACATATAGGCGATGCGGCTGTCAGCGGAATCGCCAGGAGTGCGGAGATATCCGCCCCGCTTGTCTCTCTCATGGATAAAATGTCCAGGGATTTGAGTGCGAAATTCATCCGTGAGGATGATGAGGAACTCATTGTCTTCCCATTACGCGAGGTGAAAGAACTCTCTCCGTTGCATAGAGCCGAGCTTTGGCGCTCGGTGCTGGACATGCTCAGGGACGAATCGCCTGCTCACGCCCGCAGGCGTGCTCTGCGAAAATGGATTGAAGACCTGGATGGCCTGGCGATGGGGGATAAGCCCTCGGGAGTGTTGAGTTTGCCGGGCGGCCTGGTGGCGAGAAGGGAATATGGCCGTCTGATCTTCGGTTGTTCCCGCATGGAATCCAGGCTGCTTGAGGAGCAAAGGCTGCGGGTTCCAGGAAAGACGGTTCATCATTCGCTGTGTCTGGAAATAGAAGCTTCATGCGATTTCACCCCTCAAACAAATGGGGCATGGGAGGCGCGGTTTGATCTGGAAAAGCTGGGGGCGGACGCCTGTATCCGGACCCGGCGCGATGGAGACCGATTCCGTCCCTTGGGGCGAACGAAAGAGAGGAAACTCAAGGATTACCTCATAGAACGAAAAATACCGAGAGCCTTCAGGAACCGGATACCTCTCCTGACCGCCGGAGACAAGGTGGCATGGATCATAGGCCATCAGGTTTCAGCGGATTTCCTGCTTGACGGGAGCGGAAAGCAGGGGGTTATCCTTAAAGCGTTGCTGGAGAATGGAGATAGTAAGTTCTTAAGTTCGTTGGCTTAGTGATTTGAAGTTTCACTCGTAGACGGATGAGAAAAATCCTGATAACTTGTTTTCAGGGTTTAAAGAGCCGCTCACCGGAAAGAGAAGGAAGGCATTTTGAATCAATTTTACAAGAATTTGGCGCTCTGGCTGATTATCGGGTTGATAATGGTGGGCTTGTTCCAGGCCTTCAATAGCCCGCGCTCGACGGACAGAACGGTTGTTTATAGCGATTTTCTGCAAGCGGTATCTGAAGGACAGGTGAGCGAAGTGATCGTCCAGGGTGACAACATCCGGGGCCGCTACCTGAGCGGCAGATCCTTCCATACCCACGCTCCCAAGGACCCGAAACTGATCGACACCCTCAGAGCCAAGGGCGTTCGCATCACGGCGCAGCCCGTAGAACAAAACTCCTGGTATATGAACATGCTGTTGAGTTGGCTGCCCATGCTGGTGATGCTGGGCGTTTGGATTTTCTTCATGCGCCAGATGCAGATGGGCGGCTCCAAAGCGCTGTCGTTTGGAAAAAGCAAAGCGCGAATGATGCCCGAATCCGCGAAGAAAAAGATCACGTTCGCGGATGTGGCCGGCATCGAGGAAGCGAAGGAAGAACTCGAAGAACTCGTTGATTTTCTCCGCGATCCGCAAAAGTTCACGCGCCTGGGCGCACGCATTCCCAAGGGTGTCCTTATGGTCGGCCCTCCGGGCACGGGCAAAACCCTGCTGGCGCGCGCCATCGCGGGCGAAGCGGATGTGCCGTTTTTCTCGATAAGCGGCTCCAGTTTTGTGGAGATGTTTGTCGGGGTCGGGGCGTCGAGAGTCCGGGATTTGTTCGAGCAGGGCAAAGCAAATGCGCCGTGCATCATTTTCATTGATGAGATTGATGCTGTCGGGCGGCACAGGGGCGCCGGCCTCGGTGGCGGCCACGATGAACGTGAGCAGACGCTCAATCAGCTCCTCGTCGAGATGGATGGTTTTGAGTCGAATGACGGGGTCATCCTGATGGCGGCGACGAACCGGCCGGACGTGTTGGACCCGGCTCTCCTCCGCCCGGGCCGCTTTGACCGCCAGATTGTTGTTTCCTTGCCTGACATTAAAGGCCGTCTGGCGATTTTGAAAGTGCATGCGGAGAAGGTGCCGCTCGATGAAACCGTCGATTTGAATCTCATAGCGCGTGGCACCCCGCGATTTGCGGGCGCTGATCTGGCGAACCTTTTGAACGAATCCGCACTCCTTGCGGCGCGCCGGGGAAAAAGCTCTGTTGAAAATGAAGACCTGATGGAAGCGAAGGATAAAGTCTTGATGGGCAAGGAGCGGCGCAGCATGGCGCTCAGCGAAAAGGAGAAGAGAAATACAGCCTACCACGAAGCGGGGCACGCCCTTGTTTCCTTGCTGATACCCGGGACGGATCCCGTCGAGAAGGTGACGATCATCCCGCGGGGTTTTTCGTTGGGAAGCACATGGTCTTCCCCTCTTGAGGATCGCTACAGCAACGATAAAACGTTTTTGACGAACCAGCTTGCCTGCCTGATGGGTGGACGTGCTGCGGAGATGTTGGTTTTTGAAGAACTGACGACAGGCGCGAAAGCCGACATCCAGACATCGACCGACCTGGCGAGAAGCATGGTTTGTGAATGGGGGATGAGCGAGAAACTCGGTCCTTTGGCATACGGGAAAAAACATGAGCAGATCTTCCTGGGGCGTGAAATCTCCCAGCACAGGGACTATAGCGACCAGGTGGCACTTGAAATCGATAATGAAGTGAAGGATATGGTTTCGTCGAGTTATGAGAGAGCGTATAAATTGCTCGAGGAAAATCGGGACAAGCTCGATTTGCTCGCCAATGCGTTGCTCGAGTATGAAACCATCGATCTCAAAGATATCGAGTCTTTGATGGAAACCGGACAAATTTCCAGGAGTCCAAAGCGAAAAGACGAGGTTGGCGAAGAAAACACTTCGGCTTCACCACACCCGGAGGGAAAACCTCGTGAGGATCCGCAGTCATCGCCGACTGACTTGGCGCCCGGCCAAGCCTAGTCTCTCCCTGTATTTCGATTTATGGTTGAGGGCTGGAGTGCCTCTGGTTTCCGGCGCTGTGGACGAGAACGTCCATATAACATGGTGTTGCATTTGTGGTGTTGAGGGGAACGATGCCTGAACTTTGTGTGAATGTGGACCACGTCGCCACCATCCGTGAAGCGAGAAAGACGAATGAGCCCGATCCGGTGGCGGCGGCGCTCATCGCTGAACGTGCGGGAGCGATGGGCATCACCATTCACCTGCGTGAAGACCGAAGGCATATCCAGGACAGGGACTTGAGGTTGATGCGCCAGGTGGTTCGGGGCAAGCTCAACCTGGAGATGGCGCCTGTACCGGAAATGCAAGGCATTGCCCTCGATGTGAAGCCGGAGCAGGTCACCCTGGTTCCGGAGCGGCGCGAGGAGATAACGACAGAGGGCGGCCTGGATGTGGCGGGCAACATCGAGCAGATAGCCGGTCTGATGAAGCCCATGCGAGATGCCGGGCTCCTCTTGAGCCTTTTCATCGACCCGCATCCCGAACAAATCGAAGCCGCAAAGGAGTTGGACGCAGATTTCGTGGAGTTGAACACGGCTGCCTATTCTGAAGCCAAAGGTCATGTGTTTCAGGAAAAGGAGTTGGCATCACTCCGCAACGCTTCTTTACGGGCCCACGGACTCGGCATCGGCGTACACGCCGGCCACGGCCTCACTTACCTCAATGTGGAAGCCGTGGCCTCTCTTCCCCACCTGCAGGAACTGAACATCGGCCACAGCATTGTCTCGCATTCCGTTTTCGTCGGTTTTGAGAGAGCCGTGCGCGAGATGTCGAATATCATCGAGCGGGCAGGCCCCGCCTGAGCATGCCGATTCCCGTCGCAACAGCCCAGGAAATGTCGAATATCGACAACCGGGCGATTCAGGATTATGGAATTCCCTCCACATGCCTGATGGAGACGGCAGGGGCAAAATCCGCTCAAGCGATCTGGGAAAAATACGGCAGAGCCGGTCTCCGTGTTCTGGTCGTTTGCGGAAAAGGGAACAACGGTGGGGATGGCTTCGTTGTTGCCAGGCATTTACGCAATGCCGGAGCCGACGTCGATGTCGCGGCTTTGTTTCCTCTGAGAGAAGCCGCGGGCGACCCGGCCATTTTTTTGAAATCGCTCGAGAAGATGCGAATTCCCATCCTGGAGGTGGCGGAGGATAACGCCTCGCTGCTGGAGGAGATGGGGAAGAATGCGGATCTGATAATAGACGCCATTCTGGGAACCGGGTTCCGGCCGCCTGCCCGGGGCCTTCCGGAGGAGGCCGTCCGCATCCTTTCCGCCGGCGAGACCCCGGTAGTGGCCATTGATATGCCGTCCGGGCTCGACGCCACTACGGGCAGGGCTGAACTTCCGTATATCGATGCAGAGATCACTTTGGCTTTGGGCGCCCTCAAACGGGGCCATCTTCTCATGCCTGCCGCCGAGCATGCAGGAGAGGTCATATCTCTCGACATCGGGATCCCGCAGGAGTGTCTGAAAGAAGAGAATATTTCACTCCACGTTACGGAACCTTTTGATGTGGCTGAAAATTTGCCGGAAAGGCGCCCCGATGCGCACAAAGGGGACGCCGGCCACCTTTTGTTGATAGCTGGAGCGCCCGGTATGTCGGGAGCCGCTTTGATGGCGGCCATGTCGGCTCTTCGTTCGGGCGCTGGCCGGGTGACGCTTGCTGTGCCGGAAAGTATTTATCCCCTGGTAGAGAGCATGTATCCCGAAGTCATGGCGCTATCTTTGCCGGCGACGGAATCCGGATCTGTGGATGCATCGGCGTTCGATTTTATCGTCGAGCGTTCAGAAGACATGAGTGCCCTGGTCGTTGGACCCGGGCTGATGACGAATCCGAGAACGATGGAGCTTGTTCACCGCCTCATCCAGCACGTTGATGCTCCCATCGTCCTCGATGCCGATGGCCTGAATGCGCTTGCGCAGGATTTGACCATCCTGGATGGCAGACTGGCTCAGCTGATCCTGACGCCTCATCCTGGAGAAATGGCGAGGCTTCTCGGAATCTCGACGAGGGAAGTGCAAGAAGATCGCGTTACGCATGCAAGCTCGTTTGCTGCGCAACACCATCTTGATGTCGCCTTGAAGGGCTGGGGAACGATTGTCGCCACATCGGATGGGGAAATCTGGTACAACCCCACGGGAAATTCCAATATGGCCACCGCCGGAAGTGGAGATGTATTGGCGGGCGTCATCGGCGCCTTGCTCGCCCAGGGGCTTTCCCGAAAATGGGCTTTGGCTTGCGGGGTTTATCTGCATGGCTTGTCAGGCGAATTGGCGTCCCTGGAAGTGGGCGGGCTCGGAATCACGGCAACCGATATCATACAGGCCCTTCCCAGGGCGAGGAGGGAAGTGCTCATGGAAGCAGGAGGTTCCAAAACTGCTTGAACTCCCTTTTCAGATGCAAAGCGACTCGGTTGAGCAAACGGCCGGGTTGGGTGCTCGTTTGGCAAAAGTATCGAGGCCCGGCGAGGTCATTCTGCTCGATGGTGATCTAGGCGCCGGAAAGACGGTGTTTGCCAAAGGTTTTATCGAATCGATGTCCGGCGGAGAAGGGCGAACTGTCAGAAGTCCCACTTTTGTTTACATTCACCACTATCCGACAATACCACCCGTACACCATATCGACCTGTATCGACTCCCGAAGGGTTCAGACCTCAAGGAAATGGGTTTGTGGGATCATATCGGCGATAGCGATTTTGTGTTGATCGAGTGGCCTAACCATGTGGAGAAATGGCGTTTCTCTTTACTGACTCACGTCAAATTTGAGATTGTGGGAGACAGCAGTCGACGCTTATCCATTTTCCGGCCATGAAATAATTCTTCTTTACAAAAAAAGGAAAGGGTGGCAATCTACCAGGGCATTATTTTTGCATATGCACTTTGAAATAAGAGGGTAACCGGAGCAGGAAGATAAATTTCGTGGTTCTGGGGGGATGAATCTCTTATCGCAGACATAGCATATTTTGACGTTGAATACCGCCTGTGCTTCAGAAGGTTTGCGATGCTTTTCCGTAAGATGCTGAGAGTGGGATTGCTGGGCTTTCTGCTCGCGGTTGGCGGTACTATTGCCTATTTCATCGTGGGTACTTCGAGTCATTATCTCGATGCAGGAAAAATTTCGTTCACCGACTCGGATGCAGACTTTAACATAGACAAAGTGCATGTTGTTCAAAACACGAAAGGCGTCAGGGAATGGGAGTTATGGGCGGATTCCGCAAAGGTCTACCGTCAGAAAGGTTTGACCATTCTGAAGAACCTGAAGCTTCGTTTTTATCCGAAAGAAGGTGAACCGTCGCATGTGATTGCTCAGGAAGGCACGATGCAGAACGAGAGTCGAAACATCAGGATCAGCGGCAATGTCACCATCCTGGCGTCGAATGGCGTTTCAATGAAAACAGACTCTCTGTATTTTCGCTCGAAAGAAAAACGTATTGATACGGATTCGCGGGTTTTGATGGAGGGGTCTCGTTTTCGTCTGGTTGGCACCGGCCTGCAAGGGCGAACCGATCTGGGGAATTATAAGCTGAAGGAGAAAGTCAGCGCTACGATATACGGTGCGAGCGAGGGTTTCCTCAAGCAAGCAAAGAGGAGATAAGTCAATTCGTGCCAACTGAGGGAATATACGGCCGATCCCCAATGGAGGGCTGTTTTGAAACCGAAAACCTACCGCCTGAAGCGCCTCGGCCCCATTGTTTTGGGGTCTTGCCTGGTTTTTTTATTATGGAGCGGCGCTAACTCATTTGCACAGCAGCAAAATAAGCAGAGCCGATTAAACCGCAAGGCCCCCATCCACATTACCTCCGACAAGATGGAAGTGAACAGCCGGAAGAATCTCATCGTGTTCATCGGAGATGTAAAGGCGAACCAGGGGAACATGCACATAAAGGCGAATCGCCTCGAAGTATATACACTGAAAGCCAAACGACCGGGCTCGAAGCGCGGGCCGGCTTCCAAAGACGATGCGGGGGAGGTCGACAGGATCGTGGCCACCGGGAACGTGATGATGGATCAGGCGAAGAGGAGGTTCGCCACTGCCGCCCGGCTTGAATATCGGGATTCCACCGGCATCGCTGTTTTGACGGGCAGTCCTCGTGTCTGGGAAGGAAAGAATCAGTTGGTCGGCTCCAAAATAGAGTTGAATTTGAAAGAAGATAAAACGATAGTTCATGGCTCGCCTCGCCGGAGAGTCAGTGTCACCCTTTTTCCTTCCAGCGAGACCCCCCGCCGCAAAAAATCCAACTAGGCTCATGGCTACGCGAACCGACGGCAATGCGATACGACGCACGGGTGCTGTTTCCGTTCGCGCGACCGGATTGACGAAAAGCTATTCCGGCCGAGAGGTTGTCTCCGGTGTGGAACTCGAAGTGCAGCCCGGCGAAATCGTGGGTTTGCTTGGGCCCAACGGGGCCGGCAAGACGACGATATTTAATATGATTGTAGGGCTGGTCGTTCCGGATGCGGGGGAAATATTTTTGAATGGCAGGGAAATCACCGGCCAGCCCATGTATATGCGCGCCAAGCAGGGAATCAGTTATTTGCCGCAAGAGGCGTCTGTGTTTCGTCGCCTTTCGGTGAGGCAAAACATCATGGCGGTGCTTGAATTGGTTTCCCGTGATTCAAGCCATCGCGAGAGTCGATTGAACGAGATCCTGGAGGATCTGGATATCAGGCACATTGAATCCGTGAAGGGCTACGCTCTCTCCGGCGGTGAAAGAAGGCGTGTGGAAATTGCCCGGGCACTGGCCACGAATCCCGCTTTCATGCTCCTTGATGAGCCTTTCGCCGGCATTGATCCCATTGTGGTTCACGATATCCAGGAAATTGTAGCGGGCCTGAAGGCTCGTGGGATCGGGGTCATCATCACGGACCACAATGTGCGCGAGGCCTTTCAGATATCCGACAGGATATACATCATCAATGAGGGGCGGATACTGGAGTCCGGTGTCCCGGAGGACATCGCTTCGAGCGACAAGGCGCGGGACGTTTATCTGGGCGAAAAATTTCGTCTTTGAAGGCAAGGGGAACAGACATGGCTTTGCAGCACAAGATGGCGATGAGGGGGGAGCAACGCCTCGTCATGACCGCCATGTTGCGGCAGGCGATTGGCCTTTTGCCTCTGAACCGCACGGAAATGCAGCAAGCTGTTCAGCAGGAAATGTTGGACAATCCCTTGCTGGAAGAAATTCAGGATGAAGCGCAGGAAGTGGCCGATGGCGAGATGCCGGAATTGAGAGACGATGTTCCCGAGAGTCAAAATGATGAAAGAGGCGAAGTGGAAATCGATTGGGAAAACATCGTGCAGGACAATTATGATGATTTCTCGCCTCCGGCCTTCGAAGACGAATTCTCCTCTCATGAACAGACCCTGGCGCGGTCCGATACGCTGCATGAGCACCTGGAATGGCAATTGAGTCTTTCGGTGGTCCCTGAACCGGTAGCAAGGGTTGCCGGGCAAATTATCTGGAATGTGAATGACGAGGGTTATCTGGACGCTGATGCGGAGGAGCTGGCGGCGGGCGTGGGTCTGGGGCCGCTTGAGGCTGATAAGGCATTGGCTTTGGTGCAAGGCTTCAGCCCGCCGGGCATTGCTGCGAGAACACTTCAGGAATGCCTTCTTATCCAATTGAAGAATATTGACTTATCCATAAACGGGAACACCGCTTTCGTGGATTTGGCGCGGGTCCTGGTGCTTGAGGACATTGAGAAGATAGGTGAGCGTCAATATGCGAAACTCGCCAGGGTTAACGGTGTCGATGTGGACGACATCATCCGGGCCGTCCACATCATTCGAAGTCTGGACCCTTGCCCGGGCTTGCGTTTTTCCGAACAAAGAGTGGAGGTAGTGGCCCCGGACGTGAGCGTCACCAGAAGGGGAGATGATTATGAGGTGACGCTCAATGACGATGGTCTGCCGCTCCTGCGTGTGAATTCTCTTTATGCGGCCATGGCGGCCGACAAAGCGGGAACCGCCCCCGATACAAGGAAATATTTGGATGAGCGCCTCAGGGCGGCTGCCTGGTTCGTCAAGAGCATAGAGCAGAGAAGGCAGACGATTCTCAAAATCTGCCGAAGCATCGTGCGTTTCCAGAGAGATTTTCTGGACCATGGCGTGAGTCGCCTGAGGCCCCTGGTTTTGAGAGATGTGGCGATGGATATCGGGATGCACGAATCAACCGTGAGTCGTGCCACGACGGGCAAATATATGGATACGCCGCAGGGTGTTTTAAGCTTCAAGTATTTTTTCCACAGCGGACTGGAATCTGGTTTGGGGAAGAGCGCCTCTTCGGTGGCCGTGAAAGAAACAATCAGGAAAATCGTGGAACAGGAAAACCCCGAGAAGCCGCTCACCGACCAGCAAATCGTGGAGAGGCTCGAGCAGGACAACGTGGCGATAGCGAGGCGGACGGTGACGAAATACCGCAAGGCGCTGCGCATCTCTCCCGCCAGCAAAAGACGCAAAATGCGCCAGTGACACTCTGAAGCGGCTGATGTATTGACTCGTATTTCGTATCTATCCACAACCGTGGTTCACGGGAGTGGGCAAGAGTCTCCAGGGACATGCGGATTTCTGAAAATATCAGGAATGTTTGTTATCATCCAAAGAAATTGGCCGTTCCATTTCCCGGTACGCGGTATGGCGTCGTTGAGGTTTCGTGCCGGTTGTTCACTCGCATCTCCGAGATCGGACTCTGAATCTCTTGGATGTATTCAGTGTCGAGGAACGTGATGAGCAAGCTCTCGGTATCTCAATTGTATGAAGATCTGCGGGAGGAGTTGAAGTTATCCATCCTCTCGGGCGAATCCGGCATGGGGCGCTGGATCAACCATACGCATTTCCAGAAAAACGGCTTGCCTCTTGCCGGATTCCTGAAAGCTGTGCACCCGGAGAGGATTCAGGTATGGGGGAGCACCGAGGTCGGTTTTCTGGAAGACCTGGTGGAGGAGGAGAGAATAGAGGCGGTGCGCAAATATTTTCGTATGCCGCTGTGCGCCGTACTGGTTACGGGAGGCAAGTATATCTTCCCGGATATCAGAGAAGCATCCGAGCAGTCCGGTGTGCCGATTATACTCTCGGGCCTGCCTGGTAAGGATCTGATGCCGAAATTATCGGGATATCTCGAAGAGCATCTCTCCCAGCATGCCAGGTTGCACGGCGTCCTTGTCGACTTGTACGGCGTCGGTGTGCTGATTCAGGGGAAAAGCGGCATCGGAAAGAGCGAGTGCGCGCTGCATCTCGTCACGCGGGGACATCGACTCGTCGCCGACGATGTGGTGGATATCCAGCTGCGTGGGAATGAGTTGGTCGGAAAAAGCACGGAATTGCTCAAGCATCATATCGAGGTGAGGGGTCTTGGAATACTGAATCTGAAAGACCTTTTTGGGGTCGTTGCGATTCGATATGAAAAAAATGTCGATATTGTCGTGGAGTTGATTCCCTGGAGCCCGGATTTGCCTTTCGAGCGCCTCGGAATCGACATCGAGACCCAGAATATCCTGGACAAAGACCTGCCGCACGTGAAAATCCCGGTTGCGCCCGGGAGGAATATCCCCACGCTGATCGAAGTGGCCGCCAGGAACCTGTTATTGCAGCGTATGGGGTATTTCTCGGCAGAAGAATTCAGCCGCACGCTCTCCGCCCGGATTGCACTCGAGTCGACGGGCTAGAAAGCGAAGGGAACAAGAGGTCTCGCATGATTGGTTTGGTGATTGTTGGCCATGGAGATTATCCGGATGCGTTGCTGCATGCAGCCGAGTCCGTCTTGTCAGGCGCAACTCAAATGAAGGCGCTCTCGTTGCAGCCAGACGCCGACCCCGCCGGTTTTACGGAAAAGATAGAAAAAGCGGTTGCAGAGGTGGAAACGGGTGAGGGGGTGATTATCATGACGGATATGATGGGAGGCGCTCCAACGAATGCGGCTATCGCCATGCTGAATCACCCCGGAGTGGAGGTGGTGACGGGAGTGAATTTACCGATGCTCTTGAAGCTGTCGTTTATTGAGGGGAAGACTGTCTCCGAGGCGGCGCGTTTTTTAGTAGAGTATGGGAGGCGGAACCTGGCCCAGCCGAGTGAAATGATCAATTCAGCAAAACAACGCCCAGCCAAGGAGGAATGAGCGCCGTCATGGCGGAACAAAGAGTCAGCATCAGCAATCAAATGGGGCTTCACGCCAGGGCAGCGGCTAAATTCGTGAGGCTGTCGAGCAAATTCGATAGCGAAATTCTCGTGCGATTCCGGGATATGGAGGTGGACGGAAAGAGCATCATGGGCGTCATGATGCTTGCCGCGACCCCCGGCTCGGAACTCCTGATAAGCGCTTATGGTTCGGATGAAGAGGCAGCGGTGGCGGAATTGGCGGATTTGATTCGAACCGGCTTTGGAGAAACGGGGTAGCGTTCAATAAGAATGCACCGAATATTAAAAGTGTAGGATATTCGAGCGTATCGTGGTAAATACTATTTAACGCATTGATAATTATATATTTAATGCAAATATATCGAGAAGAAAATTGTTCCTTTCCGCCCTGGATGCAGGAACTTTCTCAAAGGTAGTCTTTACGAAAAATCAACATTTTTCCCGTGCGCTTCCGTCCAATTTCAAGAAATGATAAAAGACGCCGGAAAATGAATATCGTCCAGCGAGGCCTTCTTTTCTTGACTCGATGGCGACCTCCAATTTCTGGGAGATTGTAGATGGGTTCCAATCATGTGAAAAACTATATTTTTACTTCCGAGTCTGTTTCGGAGGGACATCCTGACAAAATTGCCGATCAGATAAGCGATTCCGTTTTGGACGCCATTTTTCAAGAAGACCCCAACGGTCGTGTTGCTTGTGAAACGCTTATCACGACGGGTATCGTGTTCGTCGCCGGCGAGATTACGACGGCGGCCCAATACGATGCGCGTGAGATTGCGCGCGAGACGATTCGGCACATCGGCTACGACAATTCGGCATATGGTTTTGATTGCGATACATGTTCGGTCGTTACGGCGATAGACAGGCAATCGCCCAACATCGATCTGGGGGTCTCGGAGGGGCAAGGACTTTTCCAGGAACAAGGGGCGGGAGATCAGGGGATGATGTTTGGATTCGCCTGCCGCGAATCCGAAGAGTTGATGCCTCTGCCCATCATGTTGGCCCACAAGCTGGTTCGCAGGACCACGGATATGAGGCGAAATGGGGTTTTGGACTACCTGCGCCCCGACAGCAAAAGCCAGGTATCCGTTCGTTATGAAGATGGCAAGCCCGTGGCGATCGACAATGTGGTCATTTCCGCTCAGCATTCCGAGGATGTGGGGCTTGAGCAGATCCGTGAAGACATCATCCGTGAAGTCATACGCCCCGTACTCCCGCAAGATATGACGACGGAGGAGACTGAATTTTATGTGAATCCGACGGGGCTTTTCGTCATCGGGGGCCCCATGTGCGACACGGGACTCACGGGCCGGAAAATCATTGTGGATACTTATGGAGGATACAGCAGGCACGGTGGCGGCGCATTTTCCGGCAAAGACCCCTCGAAGGTGGACCGCTCAGCCGCCTATATGGGGCGATATATTGCCAAAAACATCGTTGCTGCAGGGCTTGCGGATACAGCGGAAGTGCAACTCGCCTACGCCATCGGCGTGGCGGACCCCGTTTCCGTATTGGTCGAGGATTTTGGAACGAGTCATGTGGACCCGGATGCCCTCTCGGGGGCCATCCGCGAAGTTTTCGGTCTCAAGCCCAGGGAGATTATCGAACACCTCGACTTGCGCCGACCCATCTTCAAGAACACGGCGGCTTATGGACACTTCGGCCGGAGTGAACCTGAGTTTACCTGGGAGAAAACAGACAAGACAGCCGATTTGAAGACGGCCGTCGGGGCGTAAGACATCGTAGCGCAGAATGACCGATTTTGACCGCGGGAAATTTTGGAGAAGAAATGGATTTTGACATCAGGGACAAAAGTCTGGCGGGGCAGGGCGCATTGCGGATGGAATGGGCCTCGAGGAGCATGCCCGTTCTGAATATGATTCTGAATCGATTCGAGAGAGAAAAGCCGCTTAAGGGCGTGCGCATCGCCGCTTGTCTGCATGTGACGACGGAAACCGGATACTTGGTGAAGACCTTGGCGGCCGGTGGCGCCGAGGTGAGTCTCTGCGCGTCGAATCCGCTCTCGACCCAGGACGACCTCGCCGCGAGTCTCGTGGAGAACGAGGGGATTCCCGTCTACGCCATCAAAGGAGAAGACAGGGATACCTACTACAGCCATATGGCGTCCGTGCTGGACAGCAGGCCCCACATCACGATGGATGACGGTGCGGATCTCGTAACGCAGATCCTGACGGACCGCCGAGAGTTGATTCCCGATATCCTCGGCAGCACCGAAGAGACGACGACCGGGGTGATCCGGCTCCGCGCCATGGCGGAGGAGGGTGTGCTTGAATTTCCCGTCATCGCAGTGAACGATGCGAACACCAAGCATTTTTTCGACAACCGCTATGGAACGGGCCAGAGCACGATAGACGGGATCATTCGCGCCACGAACAGGCTGCTGGCGGGCGCGGTTTTTGTCGTCTCGGGCTATGGCTGGTGCGGGAAGGGGCTGGCGAGCAGAGCGCGGGGCATGGGAGCCAATGTCGTCGTCACCGAAGTGACGCCTCTCAATGCCCTGGAAGCCCTGATGGATGGATATCGCGTCATGCCCATCGCCGAAGCGGCCGAGATTGGGGATTTTTTCTGCACCGTAACGGGCGATACGAGTGTCATTCGCCTTGAACACATCACGAAGATGAAAGATGGGGCCATCATATCCAACTCGGGGCATTTCGACGTGGAAATCGATGTAGCGGGACTCGAGGAGGTGGCCATGTCGAAGCGTGAAATTCGCTCACTCGTCGACGAGTATACTCTCGAAAACGGAAAAAGGATTGTCGTCATCGGAGGTGGCCGCCTGGTGAACCTCGCCACCGCCGAGGGGCACCCGAGCAGCGTGATGGACATGAGCTTCGCCAATCAGGCTCTGGCTGCCGAATACATCGTGAAGGAAGGTGGGAATCTGGGAAGCGAAGTGTATCCGGTTCCCCAGGAGTTGGATGACGACATCGCCCGTCTGAAGCTTCAGAGCATGGGCGTGCAGATTGACATGCTGACTGCTGAGCAGGAGAAATACTTGAGGAGTTGGCAGCAGGGCACGTAGGGCATTTCCGCATCACATACGCCGCCCGCCACGGGAGAAGTATCTGTGGTCGGAAATCCGTTCGCCACGCCGCGCAGGATAAGCAGGACAGGAAGACTGCCGGGGAATTCACTTCTCATTCTCGCTCTTTCGCTTGTTTTCTGGGCGCAGGGTGAGGGGAGCGCTTCTGGCGCGCGGGGTTCGGGCGCCAGCGTTCTCGGGATTCGGGAATTCTCCACCCCGGATTATGCGCGGGTCGTCTTCATACTGGACCGCGAAACGTTTGATTTCAAATCGGGCGACTTGAAGAAGCCCACGCGAATTTTCATTGACATCCCTCGCGGGCGCCTCGGAAGGGGCGCTCGGATTCCGAAATTTTCTCCGGAAAAAAGCATCGTATCCCGGCTCAGGTTCGGCAAGCCGCGCAAGAACAGTCTGCGCCTCGTGATTGATATCGCGAAAAAAGATGACGTCAAATACCGGATATTCACCCTCCCGGGTCCGCAGCGCATCGTGGTTGACGTATGGGCCAAAAGCACGAGCATCTCGAAACCCTCCCAAAGGGGAGGGGGCAAGCGCCCCGAACCCGAAACATCCGACCACGCGCTCAGAGCGCCCGTTCGACGAAAAACGCTGGAGCGGCGTGATATGAATTTGACTCAAAGATTTCGCCGTGGTCTGGGCCGAATCGTCCTTGACCCGGGGCATGGGGGCAAGGATCCGGGCGCGGTCGGCTTGTCCGGCTTGAGAGAGAAACGCGTCGCTCTCGACATCGCTCTTAGAACCAGACGGGTGCTGAGGCGCGCCTGGCGCGGCAACCGGATATATCTCACCCGGACTTCTGATAGATATATTTCTCTTGCCTACAGGACGTCGTTCGCCAATGAACATGACGCGGATATTTTTGTGTCGATACATGCGAACAGCGCGAGGTCACGGCACATACACGGAATCGAAACCTATCTGTTGAGCGAGGCTTCATCGGGCAGGGCGCTCAGGTTGGCGGCCAGGGAAAGCGGGACGACGCTCGCGCGCATGACCGATTTGCAAAAGATACTGAACGACCTTGGATTGAGGTCTAAGGTTACGGAGTCTCAGCAGTTGGCGCAGCGGGTTCAGCAGGCGATGCTTTCACGTCTGCGGCCGGGCTATCGCGGCATCCGCGATCTGGGCGTGAAGCGTGGCCCGTTCTACGTGCTGCTCGGCGCCCGGATGCCGAGCATTCTGGTCGAGGTCGCATTCATCTCGAACCGGCGGGAAGCGAGCCGGATGCGCAGCCCCAAGTATCGCCAGGCGCTTGCGGAAGGAATTGCAAGAGGTATTATGAAGTTTGTGGGCGTCGGCTCCAGAAAAGCCGGCAAGAGAGCCCTGAGACGCTGAATCCCGTATTCATCTGGAAACGCCTCCATGCCTTCTCCCGTATTCGTAATCGTAGGGCGTCCGAATGTGGGGAAATCCACGTTCTTCAATCGTCTCATCGGCAGACGGGACGCGATTGTGCAGGCGGAGCCGGGTGTGACGCGGGACAGGCGCTACGGCGAGGGGGAATGGGAGGGCCGGACGTTTCTCGCCGTCGATACGGGCGGCATCGCGGCATCGGAAGGCGATCCGTTCCTGCCGAAAATCCAGGAGCAGGCGGCGGCCGCCATCGAGGAAAGCGACGTCGTTTTATTTCTTGTCGATGGCATCGAAGGTCTTCTTCCCGGAGACCTCGAAGTTGCGCAAATGGTCCGCGTCTCGGAGAAACCGGTTTTGCTCATTGTGAACAAATCGGATTCCAAGCGCACGCGTGAGACGGAATGGGATTTTTACCAACTGGGTCTTGGGGAGGTTTGGCTCGTTTCGGCGGAGCATGGCTCGGGCGTATCCGATGTGATGGATGAGGCGATACGCATTGCTTCGCATGAAGCCGGGGACGAGGAAGCCGAAGATGCGGATGAGCGTCGTATCGCCGTCGTTGGCCGTCCGAATGTGGGGAAATCCTCTTTTGTGAATCAGATTCTGGGAAGTGAGCGGACTCTGGTGAGTCCCGTGCCGGGGACGACGCGGGACCCGGTGGATTCCCTGTGCGTAAGAGAGGAGAAGCGGTATCGTCTCGTGGATACGGCGGGCATCAGGAGAAGAGGGAAAATCGGCAAGCGCCAGGTGGAGGCGGTGAGCATGATTATGGCCTATCGCAGTATCGAGCGCTCCCAGATTGCTTTGCTTCTCATCGACGCCACGCAAGGCCCGAAGACGATGGATGCGCAGATTGCCCGCCACATCAAGGAATCCGGCCGCGCCTGCGCGATATTGTTGAATAAATGGGATCTCCTGGCGAAGGAGAGCAAAACGTTTGACGAGAAAGTACGAGAGATCAGGGACAAGCTGGTCCACATCCACTTCGCGCCGGTTCTTTCGGTCTCCGCTCTGACGGGGCAAAGGTGCGAGCGTGTGTTCGACGTGGTGGAGAAGCTCCATGAGTCCCATCTCAGGCGCGTTCCCACCGGGCAGTTGAATCGCGCGATATCGGAAATCGTTCAGGCGCATCCTCCGCCCACCGTCACGGGAGGGCGGCGTCCCAAGGTGTATTACGCCACGCAGAGCGGCGTTGCTCCGCCTCATGTCATCCTCTTCGCGAGTCTCGCGAGCCAGATCCCCGTGCAGCAATACGGGAGGTACGTGGAAAACAGGTTGAGGGAGCGGTTTGATTTCGAGGGTACGCCGCTTCGGGTGAGTTTCCGCCAGAGAGGGGCGAGCACACCCCGAAGACGAAGTGGACGAGCAAGGCCATAACCTCAAGGATTTTCGAGAGTTTGGGGCGATCGCACAATTTTATAGTTCACACCCAGCTTTAATGTTGCCCTGCAAGTAATTCATTCTGATTGACAAAGCGAACCTTGAATGGCAGGATTCGGGAATACATATTTTCGCACTTATCATCTGGGCGGGCGCGAGGCCCTTTGTAAACGTCATGTTGCCAAAGGGCTGATTTCAGAGGAGTTGAGGTAGATGGCGGCTCATGAAACAGACAAAATCCGTAACGTTGCTTTTGTGGGAGAGGGAGGAAACGGAAAAACTTCTCTCGTGGAAGCCTGCCTCTTCACCGCAGGAAGCACCGACAGGCAAGGGAAGGTCGATGCGGGCAACACGATACTCGATTCGGAACCCGAAGAGGTGAAGAGAAACTCCTCCATCCTGGGGGCGGTGGCCTTCGCCGATTGGGACAGGCACCGGATCAACCTTCTCGATACGCCGGGGTATTCGAATTTCATATCGGATACCCTCGCGGCTATTCGTGCATGTGACAACGCCCTCGTCGTCCTGAATTCTCATTCAGAGCCAAAGGTGATTACCGAGAAGGTTCTGGGCTGGGCCGAGGAAGAAGGCTTGTCGACATTCATATATCTGAACCAGATGGACCACGAACAGGCCGATTTGAGCCGCGCGATGGAATATGCGGAAAAGACAATCAACAAACGTCTCGCGGTATTGCATTTGCCCATAAACCCGGGCGCCGACTTCAACGGGATCGTCGATCTCATTACGGGAAAGGCTTACACCTACCAGTTGGAGGGTGACGGAAAGGGTGTGGAGAGCGACATTCCGGCGGAACTTGCCGATTCCTATGAAGAGTATCGCGGGCAGCTCATCGAGTTTGCGGCCGAGACGAACGAGGAAGTGCTCGAGAAATATCTGGAGGGAGAGGAACTCTCATCTGACGAGATCGTTCAGGGACTGCGCCAGGGGATTCAGGAAGGTTCCTTCATGCCGGTTTTGTGCGGGTGCGGATTGAAAAACGTAGGCACGGACCTTTTGCTTCGAGCGATTGAGCAGTTCGGCGCCTCGCCTTCGGCGCATGAATTCAAGGCGAAAAACGCGAGCGACGAAGTGGTGAGCATCAAGGCGGAAGCCGGTGAGCCTTTCCGCGCCCTGGTATTCAAGACGGTGGTGGACGCTTTTGCCGGCAAACTGAATTATTTCCGTGTGGTCTCGGGCGAGATTTCTTCCGATACCGGCGTCCTCAACACATCGCAATCGGAGAAAGAAAGAATCGGTTCTTTGCTCTTCATCCAGGGGAAAGGGCAGTCTCCCGTCTCCGACAGGCTTGTGCCGGGAGATATCGCCGCGCTCGCAAAGCTGAAAACCACCAGAACGGGGGACACGCTTTGCGACGAGTCCGGCGCCGTCGTGTTCGAGCCCATCAACTTCCCGTCGCCCGTCATCTCCTACGCCGTAGCGCCCAAGAGCAAGGGGGATGAGGAGAAGCTCAGCACGGCCCTCGCGCGTTTGCGCGATGAGGACCCTGCGCTGACCATCAGCCGTGACCCCCAAACCAAAGAGATGCTTCTTTCGGGCCTGGGCGTTCTGCACATCGAGGTGATAGTAGAACGAATCAAGCGGAAATACGGTGTGGAAGTGGAGATGCAGACCCCCCGCGTGCCCTATAAGGAAACGATCAAGGGCAGAACCAAGGTTCAGGGCCGCTACAAGAAACAAACCGGCGGACGTGGGCAGTTTGGAGACACCTGGCTCGAGATTGAGCCGCTGCAGCGCGGCGGCGGGTTCGAGTTCGTGGACAAGATCGTGGGTGGAGCGATTCCCAAAACCTTCATTCCGGCCGTGCAGAAGGGGATCGTGGAGGCGATGGACTCTGGAACCCTGGCGGGTTATCCCGTGACCGATCTGAAAATCACGCTTTATGACGGCAGTTTTCACAACGTCGACAGTTCTGAAATGGCGTTCAAAATAGCCGGTTCGCTCGGTTTCAAGAAAGGCGTTCAGGATTGCAGGCCGACTCTCCTCGAACCCATCATGAACATGCAAATCGTCGTTCCGGAAGAGTATATGGGCGACATCATCGGAGACATGAATTCGCGCAGGGGCAGAGTGCTCGGCATGGACCCGAGCACCAGCGGAAAACAGGTCATCAAGTCCCAGGTTCCCATGTCTGAGGTGTTGAACTATGCGCCCGCGCTGCGATCGCTGACCGCAGATCGGGGGGATTTCTCCATGGAATTTTCTCATTACGAGGAAGTGCCGGGCCAGATTTCCGAAAAAATCATCTCTGAAGCGGAGATGGCCCGTGAGAGCGAATAATTTTCGCATATAGAGGGTTCATATCATGGCGAGAAAAGGGGTGAATCTTCTCGAAGGCGATGATGAGGAAAGGGAAGGGGATTCAGGCGGAGACTCCGGAGACGACGGAGACGACGGAGGAAGTTACGAGCGTCGAAGAGGCGGTTTCGTCGATGTCTTGATGGTCATCCTGTTCGTATGCGTCATGCTGGGTGGAGTAGCCTGGGCGGGATATCAGTTTTGGTGGCTTCCCAAAGTGAAAAAAACGGAACAGCTCGAAAAAGCCCGCATGAAGGAAGAACAACAAAGAAAAATGCGCTTGGCGAAACTGAGAGGCGCAACGGAACGTCCGCAGCAGGCGCCCGGCGCCTCCGGCCAATTTCGACAAAACCAGGACCAACAGGAGCAAAAAAGAGGTCTCGGGGGAGCGGAGCAAAACATGCAGCCCGAGCGCCCGGCGGCTCCGGGATCGGCCGAAAAACCCATATCCCCCGTTGCGTCGAAGATGGAACGCAAAGCCGCGCCGCGGAGTCCGGCTGAAAAAGCGCCGCTCGCCGCTGCTCCGATAAAAAAGCCCGCCATGGCGTCGAGAGAGAAAGCCAAGCCGAAACAGCAAATGGTGGTGGCCGCTGTGGTGCCCGAGAAAAAAGTTCCGCCTGTAACGCCGGCGCCCGTTCGCCCGAGCCCCAGGAGAAAACCGGACGCTGAGAAAAAGACCGAAAAGCCAAAAGCGAAAATTCGAGGCGGAGCAGGCATCCGCAAGCCCTCTCGGGGTTTTTACTATAGCGTTCAGGTGGCTTCCTGTCGTACCGGGCGTTGCGCGGAAGCATTCTCGAAACGCTTGAAGGGCAAAGGATTTTCCGTCTTCAAGGTGTCAGGCGTCAGCCGCGCGCGAAGGAGCAGCAGCCGCATGACGGAGGTGCGCCTCGGCTCGTTTTCGAGTCTTGCCGAGGCTCGGGCTTTGGCGAACGAGGCGAGGAAGAAAAGAATCGGAGCCAGAGTGTACCGATATAATAATCGGTGGACAGTGGCTGCGGGAAGTTTCAGGAATCTGGAAGATGCTGCCCTTCTTCTGGATCGCGCGGAAGATTCTGGTTTTCGTGGTGAGCTTGCCTCCCGGCTTCAACGTGGCGGGACAAGGCGACTTTACAGAATAAGAACCGGCAAATTCGAGAGCCTTCGTGATGCTTTGGCATTCAGAAAAAAAATCCGCCTTGCCGGATTTTCGGACGCCATCGTAGTTCGCCGAAGGTCGAGAAAATAGGGAGTATATTATGGCCCAGACCTCCCGGAATCAGCACATACCCGACAAGTTGTTCTTCAAGATCGGTGAGGTGGCGGAATTAACGGGCACGAAGCCCCATGTCCTGCGTTACTGGGAGAGCGAATTCCGGATGCTCCGGCCGGCGAAAGGTGATTCCGGGCAACGGATTTACCGCCGCAAAGACGTTGAACTCGTTTTTTCGATCAAGCAACTGCTGTATGAAGAGAACTTCACCATTGCCGGGGCCAAGAAACAGCTTCAAAAGCAAAGGGCAGCGAGAGCCGAAGCAAACAAGGCGAAGAAGCCTGCCGAAGCCGGGACGGACGTTGCCCCCGTGTTGCCGCTCGAGAGTCCAAGCCGGGAAAACATCGATCTGGCCTGGGTTCGAAAAGAACTCGAAGAAATACTCGATATTCTTGATAAGGGCCGTTGAGGCTTGCCTGGATTTGATTCGCCAACTCCGCCGGGTCCGCATTTCGAGAAGCGATTGACGGATCGGTCCGTTCCGCTTATTGTGCCAGCCGCTTATTCCCGAGGACGGAAACCGCGAAGCAGCTTTGAATCTGGATGACTGATGCGCCAGTGGCCATACATTTCCGATGGAATCATTGTCGCTGATATGGGTTTTAACGCAAAAGGATCATGGTGAGATGGCCAGGACTTTCAGAAAAGAAATCCGGCAACCGGATGCATTACAGACGTATGGAAGAAAGCTGGTTTTCTGGTTTGTCGAGAACCAGAAGATTCTTTACGTGGCTTTGGGCGTCGTTGTTTTGGTGGCGGCTGGCTTTGTGGGCTACCGCATGTGGGATGAGCGTGCGAGAGAAAAAGCGTCAATGGCTTATGGGTTGGCTAAAATCGCTTCTCCGGACGGCAAGGGAGAAGCGGCGGAAGCGGCGTTTCAGAAGGTGGCCAACGATTATCCACGCTCGCGCCCCGGTCTTCTGGCGAGATTGCACCTGGCGGCCTTGCTGCGCGACAGAAAACAATATCAAGGCGCACGGGCGCAATATGAACTCGTGCTGAAGAGCAGCGTTTCCTCTGAAACCGACAAAGAACTGGCGAGACGCGGAACAGCCACTGTCTTGATGCTGGAGGGCGCCTGCGCCGAGGCCATCCCGGTTTGGGAGTCAATCCTCAAGAAAGGGAGCCTCTTGACGTCTGAAGACCTGTATCTTTCCATTGCCGATTGCCAGGAGAGGCTTGGCCGGTTCGAGGATGCGCGCAAGACTTATGAAGAGTTAAGCAAAAAACACCCCGAGAGTCCGTTTCTGACCGCCCGAATCCGCGCGAAATTGGGCGGCGAAAAGCCCGTCAAATAAAAAGCCTGGCCGGAAATTCACCGCAAGGCAATTCGATGATAAGATATGTTATGTAAAATAACATCCCGGCGTCTTTTCAGGCCCATTCCTTGAACTCCCCTGCTGATAGACCGAGTCATGAAGCCACACCCTGAAGGAAAACCCCTTGCCGTACGTGGTCATCCCGTGGATGAAGGCGCTCTTCGCCAGATAGAGTGCTGCCTCGACGACCTTGAAGCGCGGGCAGGCGCTTTGTGCGCGGATCACCATCTGGGCTATTCCATGCCCATCGGGGGCATTATCGCCTATGAAAACGCCGTATCGCCGAGTGGCGTGGGCTATGACATCGCCTGTGGGAATAAAGCCATCAGGACGAATTTGAAAGCCTCGGACGTGCGCCCTGAACTCTCCGGCATCATGGATGAGATATTTCAGAACCTGGAATTCGGCATGGGCCGGAAAAATCCCGAACCCATAGACGACCCGCTTTTCGATGACCCCGCCTGGAGGGTAATGCCCGAATTCGAGGATTTGAAGCCGCTGGCCCGCTCGCAGTTGGGCACCATCGGCGCGGGCAATCATTATGTCGATTTATTCGTCGAGGAGGCGGACGACTCGCTCTGGCTCGGGATTCATTTCGGCTCCAGGGGCTTTGGCCACAAAACATGCACCGGTTTTCTGAATCTGGCGAAGAACCGAAAGTTCCATGACTCCCCTGCCCGGGAGGAAATGCACGCCAGGGCCACCGTATTCTCTCTCGCCTCTTCGCTGGGGAGCGACTATTTCGCCGCCATGGAGCTGGCCGGGCGCTACGCCTATGCCGGCAGGGATTACGTGGGGGCCCGTGTTCTCGATATCCTGGGAGCCCGCTCAGAATGGGAAGTGCACAACCACCACAATTTCGCGTGGGAGGAAGAGCACGACGGCATCCGCTGTATCGTGGTTCGCAAGGGCGCCACGCCGGCCTGGCCCGGCCAGAAATGTTTTATCGGCGGAAGCATGGGGGATATTTCCGTCATCGCCGAGGGCGTGGAGACGCCGGGGTCGAAATCTCTCCTCTACTCCACGATTCACGGCGCGGGCCGCGTGATGAGCAGAACCAGGGCGGCCGGAAGGAAAAGATGGCGCAAGGGCCGTCTGATTCGCAAGGGCGGCGCAATCACGCGTGAGCAAATGAATGAATGGATTGAGAGGATGGGGGTCGTGCTTCGCGGAGCGGATACCGATGAGGCGCCGCAGGCGTACAAACGACTTGAAGAGGTATTGAAACTGCATGACGACGCGCTTCGCATTTTACACGTGCTCAGGCCCATCGGAGTGGCGATGGCGGGAGCGGAAGTGCGAGACAAATACAGGGATTAGCGTGGATTATATCTTAATGTAGATTATCAGATATCGTAGGTTAAATGCCTGGTAATTAAATTTATATGACTGATTCTTAGTTCTTTTCTTCAAATCAAAAAACCTGAAAGATAAGCTTCTCGTTGGCGGCCGAAAACTATTCACTTGAAAACGGGTTCCCCTGAACGGCGGAACAACAGATGAAATTCTGGATTATCGCTCAGATAAAACCGGGTCGGCATGGCCTGTGACGTCGAGCTCGAATCCCGCGTCATGGATCATGCGATGAGCGGCGGCCGACTCCTGGCCGGATGTGGTGAGATAGCCGTCCACGAAAATCGAGTTGGCCGGATAGAGTGCCAGAGGCTGCATTTCTCTCAGTTGGACTTCCCTTCCCCCGGCGACGCGGATCTCTGAGCGGGGATTATAGAAGCGCATCAAGCACAGCAGCTTGAGGCAGAAGATCGGCCCGAGCAGCGGCTTCCCCTCAAGCGGCGTTCCGCCGATCGGATTGAGGAAGTTGACGGGTATCGACTCGGGCGCGAGCGCGCTCAGCGCCTCACATACGTCGATGACGTCCCCAGTGCTCTCCCCTTGCCCGAAAATGACGCCCGAGCATAATTCGAGGCCTGCCCCGCGCGCCGCGCCCAGGGTGTCCACCCGGTCGTCATAGGTGTGCGTGGAGCAGATTTGAGGATAATAATTCTCGCTCGTGTTCAGGTTGTGGTTGAAGCGATCGACGCCCGCCTCGCTGAGTCTGGCGGCCTGGGAGGCTTCCAGCAAGCCGAGAGAACAGCACACGGAAAGGCGGTGGCGCGATTTTATCTCGGAGACGGCGCGGCAGAGTTTTTCGATTTCCGCGTCCGACGGCCCCCGCGCGCTGATGACGATGCAGTAGCGCCTCGAACCGGCCGCCTCGGCCCGTGAGGCGCCCTCGAGGAGTTGCTCCTCGTCCACCAGCTCGTATCTGTCGATCTGAGCGCTGGACACGGCGGATTGAGAGCAATAGCCGCAATCCTCCGGACAGATGCCGCTCTTGGCGTTGATGAGGTAATGGATCTGCACTTTTTTTCCGAAATAGGCGCGCCGCACCGAAAAGGCGGCGTCCAGAAGCTGAAGAATCTCGTCGTCGGGCGCATTGATGACGGATAACGCCTCTTCTCGTCCGGGACTTGCATCTTCCAGGGCGCGCTGCGCCAGTTCGTGGTAGTTCAAGACATCGTTCCTTCTCTTGAGCGTCTGCCAGAAACTTAACGCGCCACTTGTTCTTTGGCAAACGCGTGTGGCGGAGATGGCGAAAAGGGACGATACTTCCCTTGTCTCCGGTGCTCGCGTAACCTATGATAAATCTGGTTTTCCAAACTTAAAGTAATTTATAATAATTCATTATTTTATCTTTAATAATCAAAGAGGTATCTGATGGTAGTTGCTACTGCACTTGAAGAAGATTTGCGCGTAGCCATTGAAGGCGAAGTGCGTTTCGATGCCTTCACGAGAAAGATATACAGCACCGATGCGAGCATGTACGAGATAGAGCCCGTGGGCCTCGTGCTGCCGAAAACGAACGCCGACGTGCAAAAAACGCTTCGAATCGCCCAGAAACACAACGTCGCCATCCTCCCCCGGGGCGGCGGCACCAGCCTCGCCGGCCAGACGGTGGGAGAAGCGCTGGTGCTGGATTTTTCCAAATATATGAACCAGGTGATCGAGTTAAATGCCGAAGAAGAATGGGCGCGCGTCCAGCCGGGGCTGGTGCAGGATCACTTCAACGATTTCTTAAGCCCGCGCGGATTCGTCTTCGGCCCGAACACCTCGACGAGCAGCCGCGCCACCATCGGCGGCATGCTGGGCAACAACTCCTCGGGTTCGCGCTCCATCGTTTACGGAAAGACGGTGGATCACGTCATCGAAGTTTCAGGCTATTTCGCAGACGGCGAGCCCTTCTCCTTCGGGCCTCTGGATGCGGCGTCTCTCGAAGACCTCATGCGCGAGGATTCACACTCGGGCAGGCTGCACAAGGCGCTGAAAGACATCGTGGATGAGCAGCGCGTGGAGATTGAGGACCGCTACCCCGACATCATGCGCCGTGTGAGCGGATACAACCTCGATGAACTCGCCAGGGAATCACAGCCCTTCAACCTCGCCAAGCTCATGGTGGGCGCCGAGGGCACGCTGGCCGTGGTCACGGAGGCCAAGGTGCGCGTGTGCCCCAAGCCCAGGGCGCTCGGCGTCCTGGTGGTGCATTTCCACAGCATCGAAGAGGCCCTCGCCGCGAGCACGACCATTCTGGCCCACGACGTGGCGGCGATTGAGATCATCGACCGGGTGATCATCGAACTCGCCAAGCAGAATTTAGAAGCCCAGCGTCTGATGGATAGTTTCGTCGTGGGCGACCCGGATTCTTTCCTGACGATCGAGTTTTTCGCCGAAAACGACGATGAGGCCAAAGAGAAGGTCAGGCGTCTCCACGATGAACTCGAAGCGAAGAACATCGGCTACGCGCGCGTTCCGCTCGACGACCCCGCCCACAAGCAGGACTGCCTGAACATGCGGAAGGCGGGCCTGGGCTTTCTCCTCGGACGCCGGGGCGACTGGAAGCCCTGCGCCTTCGTGGAGGACTGCGCGGTGGCCCCCGAACACCTCCTGGATTATTACCGGCATTTCGAAGCCATCATGAAGAAATACGACACGGAAACCTCCTACTACGGCCACACGAGCGTGGGCCTGCTGCACCTGCGCCCGCTCATCAACCTCAAGGAAGACGAGGAGATCGAAAAAATGGCCGCCATCGCCGGGGAGGTCGCGGACCTCGTGCTCGAATACGGTGGCGCCATGAGCGGAGAGCACGGCGACGGCCTGGCGAGAAGCCAGTGGGTGCCAAAGTTCTTCGGCGAGAAACTCTATGGGGTGTTCGTCGAGGTGAAGCGGCTCTTCGACCCCGAGAACCGGATGAACCCCGGGAAAATCGTGAACGCCCTCCCCTTCACCCAAAACCTGCGCTTCGACGGCTCCTACAAGACGCCCGAGATTCCGACCATCATGGATTTCTCGAGCGACGGCGGCTTCGCGCGCGCGGTTGAGCTTTGCAACGGCGTGGGCGCGTGCCGCAAGCGCGACGGCACGATGTGCCCCTCCTACCAGGCGACGATGGAGGAGGAACACTCCACGCGCGGGCGGGCGAACGCGCTGAGAGAGGTCATCGCGAACGGAATCCCCGGAGAGGATATGGGCAGCGAGCGCCTCTATGAGGTGATGGACCTTTGTATCTCCTGCAAAGGCTGCAAGGCGGAGTGCCCCTCCAGCGTGGACATGGCGAAGATCAAGGCGGAGGTGCTTCAGGCCTACTACGACAAGAACGGCGTGCCCCTGCGCGTTCAGGTGATGGGGCGCATCGCGCGCATCAACCGCCTGAGCGTCCCCGTGGCGCCGGTCGTGAACTGGACGCTGGGGAACGGCCTCGTGCGCGCGCTTCTGGACAGGTTCCTGGGGGTCGACAAGCGGAGAAGGCTCCCTCCCCTCGTGACGCCCACCTTCGAGGAGTGGTTTACGGGCCGGCCTTCCGCACGAAACGGGGCCGGCGCGCGCGGAAAGGTTTTGTTCCTGAACGATACGTTCACGAACTTCAATTACCCTGAGATCGGAAAAGCCGCGGTGAAGGTGCTCGAAGCGGCCGGCTTCGAAGTTGGACTCGCCGAGACGGGCTGCTGCGGACGGCCCATGATATCGCACGGCCTCTTGCGCGAGGGCCAGAAGCTGGCGGAGGAGAACATCGCGAGGCTCTCCCCCGCCATAGAGGCGGGGCTTCCGATCATCGGTGTCGAGCCGAGCTGCCTGCTCACTTTCAGAGACGAATACCCGGACCTCGTGGCGGGCGATGCGGCGGGTCGCCTGGCGGAGAATTCCTGGATGCTCGAGGAATTTCTCCAGAGCCTGCATGACAAGGGCGAACTCGACCTCAAATTCAAGGCCCCGAAACAGCAAAAAGCCCTGTTTCACGGCCATTGCCACCAGAAAGCCCTGGTGGGCACAGGCCCTTCCCTCGGGATACTGGGCATGATCCCCGGTTTGGAGGTGACGCAGATTCCTTCTGGCTGCTGCGGGATGGCCGGTTCGTTCGGCTACGAGAAGGAACATTTTGACATCTCGCTCGCCATCGGCGAGACGAAGCTTTTTCCCGCCCTGAGAGCAGGCGGCGAAGACGCGGCGACCATCGCCAACGGCGTCTCCTGCCGGCAGCAAATCGCAACCGGCGTCGGGAAGAAGGCGCTCCACATCGCCGAGGTGCTGGCCGACGCGCTGGACGATTAAAGATGAAGTAATAAAACTGAATTCTAAACAACAAGATGAAAGAATATCTTCAAGTTGTTGTTTATGTATCTTAATCCGGGTTCCGGATGACGGATCGCAGGGTTTCGCCGCGTTCCATCGCCTCGAATGCGGGCTCCACGTCTTCCAGACCGATGATTTTCGTGACCATGCGGTCCAGATCCAACTCTCCCTTCTCGTACCAGTCGGCGAGAAGCGGGAAATCCCGCGAAGGCAGGCAGTCCCCGTACCACGATACGCGCAGCGCGCCGCCCAGGCCGAAGAACTGGAGCATGGGCAATTCCATCATCATGTCGGGGGCGGGCACGCCGATGAGGGTGCAGGTGCCCGCCAGATCGCGCGACCACATCGCCTGCAGGAGCGTCTGCGGCGTTCCCACGGCCTCGAAGGAATAATCGACGCCGTTCCCGCCGGTCAGTTCCTTGATCGCCTCCACCGGGTCGGTTTCAGACGCGTTGACGACGTCGGTCGCACCGAACTGCCTGGCCCAGTCCAGCTTGTTATCGGCGATGTCGACGCCGATGATCTTAGAGGCGCGCGACATTTTGGCGCCCATGATGACGCTGATGCCCACGCCGCCGCATCCATACACCGCCACGGTGCTCCCGCGCCTGACCTGCGCCGTATAGAGACAGGCGCCCACGCCCGTCATGACGCCGCAGCCGATGAGGCAGGCCTGCTCCGGCTTACAGGAAACGGGCACTTTCACCGCCTGTTTCGCGGCGACGAGGGTGTGCGTGCAGAACGTGCCGATGCCGAGAGAAGGACTCATGGGCCGGCCGTCTTTTTTCGCGTACATCTTAGAGGCCGCGTTCAAACTGGCGGCGCATAGGCTGGGCTGGCCGATGGAGCAGAAGCGGCAGAGTCCGCAGGGGGCGCGCCAGGCCAGAACGACGTAATCGCCCACGGCCAGGTCGGAGACGCCCTCCCCCACTTCCTGAATGATGCCGGAGCCCTCGTGGCCGAGGAGGTAGGGAAATTCATCCCCGATTTTTCCGAGTTTGTAGTGCAAGTCCGTGTGGCAGACGCCGCTGGCCTGGATTTTCACCAGCACCTCGCCCGGGCCCGGGGAGGCCAGTTCGATTTCCTCCACTTCCGTGCGTTCGCCCGCTGTTCTTGAAATCACGCCATGGCCGATGATGCTCATACGCTTCCTCCCCGGTCGTATATTCTCGATGCGCCCGCTATAATGCGCCGCGCAAACTATGAATTTCCGTTGGCTGCATTATTCTCCCCCACGAAGAGTCATCGCGCAAGGAGGCGATATGTCTGAAGAATGGTATCCGCGTTTCTCGGAATCAGAAATGAGCAGGCGTCATGGAATGGCCAAAGATTTGATGGAAGAAGAAGGGCTGGACGCTTTTTTGTTTTTCGGTATGGGCGGCACGAACCGAAACGCCCAGGCGAACATCTACTGGCTTTCGTGCTACCGGGATTTCAACCACTGCTACCTGATATTCCCGAAAGATGGCCCCCCTTCCCTCTTCACGGGTCTCTACAACCACCTGCACAACGCGCAGATGCAGTGCATCTTCGAGGACGTGCGCCACGGGGCGTACGGCAACCCCGAACGCATGGCGGATCAGCTCGACGCCCTGGGGCTGGGGAACGCGCGGGTCGGCCTGGTGGGCATCAACCCCCGCTTCAGGATTCTGCTGCCCTTCGAGCACATGGACTATCTTTCGAATCGCTTCCCGGAGGCGGAGTGGGTGGACGTGAGCGCCAGATTCAGGGACCTCAGGCTGATAAAGAGCGACGAGGAAATCGAGTGGCTGACCGAGGCGGCGCGGCTCACGGACCTCGCCATGGAAGCGGCCCGAGTTCACGCGAAGCCGGGTATTCCCGAGATCGAGCTGTCGGGCCGGATGGCCGCCGCATTCAGGGAGCAGGGCGGCGAGCAGATGGTGCAGTTCGTGACGGCCACTCCGATGGCGAACCCCCGCACGCCCGTCCCCTGGCAGAACCCCACGCGGAGAAAGCTCGAGGCGGGCGACGTGCTCATCATGGAGATCAGCGCTGCGTATTACGGCTATGCGGGCCAGAGCCTGCGCACCTTCACCATCGGGGCGGACCCCACGCCGCCGTACCAGGCGCTGCTCGACGCCGCCGTCGAGGTCTACGAGGGCGTGGGCAGAACGATGAAGGCGGGCAATTCCGCCCAGGCCGTCTTCGAGGCCACCGACCCGTTGCCCGAGCGGGGCTTTCAGATCTACGACTCGCTCGCGCATGGCTTCGGCACGGACCTGCTCCAGCCCTCCATCGGCATTCGGGGTTCGAACTATCTCGCGCCGCCCGCCGATTTCAAGTACCGCGAGAACATGGTGATGGTGATCCAGCCGAACCCCATGGACGCCGAAGGCCGCGGCGTGCAGATGGGCGACATGGGTATCGTCACCAGCGAAGGGTTCCGCTCCCTGCACACCTTCCCCATGAAGGCGTTCCGGTGCGACGGGTGAGGACGCTTCGCCCGAAAGACTGTTGGAAAACGCCTGAATTCGTGATTTGGCGTATGTAGCCAGTCAGGGCCATCTTCATGGAAGTGCTACCGACCGTAGGGGCGGTTCGCGAACCGCCCCTACAACGAGTGCGGTTTTGTTCGTCATTCCGGCGGAAGCCGGAATCCATTTGTTTTTGCCTTTGTTTTTCCTTTTTTGATTGGTTCCCGCAAATGACGAGGAGATGGAAAGCCGGAGTATAGTCATTCTGCTTGAAAATGGATTCCGGCTTTCGCCGGAATGACGGCGTTTCAGGTCGGGCGCGACGGCGGGGGACCTGTAGGGACAACCCTCCGTGGTTGTCCTTGGTCGAGGTGCCGGACAGGCACGGAGGCCTGTCCCTACGGACTCCGTTCGCAGCCTCGCCTTGAAAGGCAACCCCCCTACCCCCCTTGTCAGGGGTCAAACGCGAGTGATGAACGAGCGTTTGCATAAGCCATTGACGAGAAACACATCGTCTTGCAAAACCTCCCTCTTCGGTCGGTTTTGACCCCTGAGAAGGGGGGGTAGGGGGGTTGCTTTATGGGATTTCCCTTTCAAGGGCTTTTCCAACAACCCCATCAGTTGCGGAAGGCCGCTCTTCAATCTTCCTCGTAATACGCCCCGCTTCTGGTGCCGTCCACCGCATCGCCGGCCACGAAGTAGGTCGTGTCCTTCGATGCGAAGTACAGGCAATCCTCCTCACCCGTGGTGACGCAATAGTGCTCCGCGCCGGCGGGAATGTGGATCACCTGCCCTGCTTCGGCGACCCCCTCCACGTCGCGCACCCGGTATTTCAGCTTGCCTTTGATCACATAGTTGAACTGCTCGTTCGCGTGGGTGTGGAGCCTCGACCCGGTGCCCCTGGGCTTGTTGACCAGCACCACCTGGAGCTTCTCTCCCCGCACGGCGCTGCCGATGGAGGAGGAATAATGCGGGCCGATCATGAACTGGTCCATCTCTTGCATGTTGAACAGGCAGTTTCCCGGCGTCGCCTTCACCACCTTCTCATGGGTTTCCTCGTGGATGTTCGCATATTGCTTTTCGTTTTCCGCTGCTTCGCTCATCGCGCAACTCCTGATCCGTAAAAATAACGATCTGATTATCGCTAGATTGGCCCGTGGCCCGCTTCGAAATGAGGACCCGAGTTCTCACCGTCCGCGGGCTCCCCGTACATGGCGTGCGAGGTGTCCTTGACGGCGTAGTATTCCGCGTCCCCCTTCGCCGTGGCGTAGGTGTAGTGCTCGACGTTCGCCGGGATGTGGATCAGGGTTCCGGGGCCGGCCAGGCCCTCCACGTCGCCCACCCTGACCTGCAGTTCGCCCTTGATGACGAAGTTGAACTGCTCGTTCGGATGGGTGTGAAGCCTCGACCCGGTGCCCGGCTTTTTCCGAACGAGGGCCACCTGCACGCGCTCGCCCTCCACGATGCCGCCGTGGCCGGATGAGTAGTGCCCGCCGATGGGCAGTTGCTCCATACCGGCGAGGTCATAGACGTAGCGCCCCGCTCCCGCCTTCACGGCGTGGGCGTTGTCTCCTTCCTGACGACTCATGCCTTTCTCCTTTCTCTGAAAACGTAAAACTTTTGCCTCACTCCTGGATGCGCTTAATGTAACGATGGCTGCGGGATCGCGCCACCCGCTGCCTCCGTTGCGGCCTGACGCATCCGCGCATAGAATCCGGGCGTCTTGGACGGCAAGCAATTCTTTTCTTTAGGGGTTGTTGAAAAGGCCTTATGAATGAGGATTCGACGCGACTGATGGAAGAGGAAGAATCACTCCCCCCTTGAGGGGGAGTCAATGAGCTAAGGGCGTAGCCCGCAAGTGAGTTGGTGGGGGGTATAATTCGAATTGTGCCACAAATTAGGATTCACCCCCCCACCGAGTCAGCCTTCACCTGTCGGTTCGGCTTCCTCGTCGGGCTTTCCCCTCGGGAAGCCCGACCCTCAAGGGGGGAGTGAAATTCAAAAGCGCGCGCTCAACCAAAATTGCTTCACAGGGCTTTCCAAGAACCCTCAAGAAATTCATTTTCACTCCCAAGAAAAAGGAAATCATTCATGGAATTCGTCATCAAGATTTACGACAGGCCCGAAGCGGCCGAATTGAGGGACGTTCACCGCAAGGCGCACCTCGATTACCTCAAGAGCTTCGACGACGCCACCCGCTTCGCCGGTCCGTTCCTGACCGACGACGGGGAGCTCGAACTGGGCAGCTTCCGCATCCTGGACCTGCCCGACCGCGCCGCCGCCGAAGAACACGTGGCGAACGAGCCCTTCATCATCGAGGGGATTCAGGAGCGGCCCTCGGTTCACCGCTGGCGCGCAACCGTGCCCCACTCCTGGCGCGACTGCCCGCGGCGGGAGGGGAACCTCCAGTTCTACGTCCATGCGCTGGACAAGGCGGGCAGCGAAATCCGCAAGACCCTGCATGAAGAGCACGTGGCCTACCTGACCGAGCACGGCGATTCGGTGATGGTGCGCGGCCCCCTGGTCACCGATGACGGCGAGACCAGAAACGGAAGCGTGCTGCTGCTCGATTTTCCCGGCATCGAGGCGGCGCGTGCGTTCTGGGCGGAGGAGCCCTACAGCCGCGCGGGCCTGTATGAGAGCGTGGAGTTCTACGCCTGGCGCTTCGGGCGGGTGTTCGACAGATTCAAGTCGACCGCGTGAGGGTGTCGAAGGGGCCCCGTGGAGCGATTTTGGTTGAGCGCAAGTTTTTGAATTTCACTCCCCCCTTGAGGGGGAGTCGAAGAGCTAAGGGCGTAAGCCCGCAAGCGATTCGGTGGGGGGTATAATCCGGAATGGCGGTAAACGCGATTCTCCCCCCACCGATTCAGCCTTCGCACAAACCGCTCGGCTTCATCGACTCCCCCTCAAGGGGGGAGTGATTTCTCTCTCCTCGGGCTTTTTCCAACAGCCCTGACAAGGGGGGGTGCCTTTATCCCCTGAGGAGGGAGGCCTTTTCACCCACCCCGTATCGTAATTTTTAGAGAATCTCGCCGGTGAAATCCGTTCGCACTCGCTCCTTGAGCGAGCGGACCGCCTTGAGCGACATCTTGAGGACCTGTTTCTCCCTTCGCGAGATGGCCGACTTCCTCACGTAGCGCGTCGCTTTCTTGATGCGCCCGAAATCCCTGAGTTGCTGGCGCAGCAGCAGATAGGTCAGATGCTCCAGTGCTGCGTTGTAATCATCGAACTCATCGTCGCTGAAAACCCCCGCCTCGTGCAGCAGACGGATGCGCTCGTAGGTGGAGGTCGCCTCCATGCCCTCTTTCAGCGCGAGCAGACGGACGGCCCCGACGAGGGGGAGGATGCCCCCGTGCTTCAGGTTGACCGCCTGCGGCATGCCCTCTCCCACTCTTTCCGTTCGCAGCATGCCGAACAGGCCGAGGGCGACGTGCCTGTCGGCCTCCGTCTGGAACATCGCCTGGAGCACGGCGGGTTCTTTCTGCACGAACGTCGTGATGTGGCTGCGCAATTCCCGCCCCAGGCTCAAATCCCCGCAGGCGGTGTCGAAGTCGAAGAAGACGTCGCTCAACTGGACCTGGAACGTGCTCCTCTTCTGGAACCAGCGCAGGGTCTGGTGTTTCCACTCGGAGATCGATTTGCGCCAAAGCGGGTTCGTGGCCATCACGTTGCCGTCGCACAGAGGAAAGCCGATGGCTTCGAGATTCCAGATCAGCAGCTCCGAGAACTGCATGAAGTAGTCGTTGACCTCGTTGTGCCGCTCCACGGGATAGTCTTCCAGGATGATGCCGTTGTCCTGATCCGGGTTGATGAAATTCTCCCCCCGGCCGCTCGAGCCCATGACGATCACGGCGTACCGAACGGGCGGCGCGCCGCCGCCCGCCTTCTCGATGGTCGCCGTGACTTTTTCGGCCACGCGGCTGTAGATGTCGTTGTTCACGTGCGTGAGCAGCGCCTGAATCTCCGGCGCGGGGAGGTTGTCTTCGAGAAGCTCCTGCGCCACGACCGCCTGTACGGCCTTCACCTCCTGCAAGCCGTAGAGTTCCGGTACCTGCGTGAGCGCGTCGATGTGATCCACCACATGCGCGGCCGCCACGGCCATGGCGTCCTCCAGGTCGAGCAGACCCAGGGGGCGGTTCCCCTCATCCACCACCGGCATGTGGCGGTGGCCGAGGCGGCGCATGCGCGCGATGGTGTGATAGAGGTAATCCCCCTGCTTCGCGGAGTATACGCGGGGCGTCATCAGCTGCTCTATCGTCTCCGAACCGCCGCACCGCAGGGCGACGCGGCGCGTCACGTCTTTTTCCGTAAAAATGCCTGTGAGGGTGTTCTCCTCATCCGTCACGAGAACGCAGGTCGCATTCTTCTCCGCCATCCGGGAGATGACGTTCCGGAGACTCTCCGATGCCGGGAAAATGAGCGAATCGGGTTTCAGGAAATCATCCACAAGGCAGGAGAAAATTCTCGTCTGGGATTTCATGAACTTAAGATCCCCTCGTTGCGGCGGGGGGCCGTTGACGCCTCGGGCTCAGGCGCCTCAAGAGCACAGTATAGCTCAGTTCTTCATGTGTTTGTCCAAATAGGCGATGCACATCCCTATCGCCGCTGTTTGCGTCTCGTCGACGGCGTATTCTCCGTCCCCTCCCCGCTCGGGAAAGATATAGCCGTGCACCGGATGATCGTAGGAGACCCACTCTACGTCCCTCCCGGCCTCGACCATGAGGTCATACGTGGCGCGGAAGATGCCCTGCAGGTGGTCCCCTTCCCTTCCCATGATGAGGATCGGCGTTTGAATGCTCTTCATCCTCGTGAGCGCCAATTCTTCGTTGATGCGCGCCCGGACTTTTTCGACCTCTTCCATCATCATGCCCTCGATGTTTCTGAGCCGGGTCTCCTCGTTCACGAAGGCGGTATCGTCGGGTGAGAGATCGAGGAATTCATGGGAGGCGGGCTCGCAGGCCACGCAGGCGCGCGCGCCGCCGTATTCCGATGTTATCTTCAAGATCATCTCGCCCGCGTGGCTCACGCCCATCAGGCCGACCCGGTCCGCATCCACCTCGGGCAGCGTCTTCACGTATTCGATGATCGCGATCTCGTCCTCGTATTCGAGTGGTGAGCGGTTCAGGAGTTGGCGGCCCTGCCGGATGTCCTCGACGAGGCGGCCGCCGTTGTTGTAGCCGAGTTCCACCTCGGCGCGGTATCTCAGCCAGGCGCAGGCGTAGCCCGCCTCGAGGAGACGCTCCTGGATGTAGCCCATGTTGCGGGTCGCCTCGCGCACCCAGGCCATGCCGCCGCCCCCGTTCCCCCGCCCGAGCAGCACGGTGGGGTGCGGCCCCGAGCCGTCGGGCATCCTGATCCCTATCGGCGCATATACGCCGTCGAGCAGTTCGACGTAGGTCAGGTGGACCGGGTATTCCGAACCCGCCACGGGCTCCGTGACGACGACGCGCTCGGGGTCGATTTCATGTTGCACGAGAGTTTCTCCTCATTCATTTCCGGGGCGTTGCGGATGAATTCCGGCCAATCATCCCACACGATGCGCGCGGGCGGAAAGCGCGGGCTTCGTTCGGCGAAAGATATCCGCCGCGTTTCCCCTTCTCCCGCGATGTGAGAAAATCGTTTTTCCGCTCACCGTTACCTTGCGAAGGAACGAACATGACCGAAAGCAAATGCCCTGAGTGCGGGGCCGAAACTTCCGGCGCCGATCCCTGTCCCGAGTGCGACGAAGCGCTGGTGGAAAAGCCCGCAGACGAGCGGCCCCTGAACGTCATCGACGCCAAGGCGATCGTTGTAAAAGTCATGTGGGGCACGGGCGCGCTGATGCTCTGCGGCGGCCTGGGCGCACTCTCCATCGGCGCAACGAAACCGGCCGTCGGTTTGCTCGGCCTCGGCGGTCTCCTCTTCGCCGGCTCCTACGCGGTGGACTGGTGGACTTGAGATATCAACAATATCTTCTTGTCATGAATCAGGATACCCGGTCCCTATTTGGCTGACTCTGAAATTTCTTTCTTCTCGGCTTCTTTTTCTCTTTTCATCTTTTCTGCCAATTCTTTCTTCAACTCCTGATATTTTTTCTGGAGAGCATCGGGGGCCGAATCCTCAGGCTCCATCAGGACGCTTACTTTGGTTGGATATTCTTGTGCCGCACCGCTTGCGGCATCAACCAAAATCCCGATACCTCCGCCGAGAATAATGTTTCCGAGGGTGGCAGAGACTAAAGTTTCATCGAAGGAGTGGGTTGTTTTTTTGAAACCTTTTTTCTCGCACGTTAAAACCATCGGCCCATCTCCCTTGTGAACTGTCGCCGCGCTTGGGGTGTTGGGCCAGTAATATCTCCTTCCCCGCTTGTCGATACCCGTGCATGTAGCTCCTTGTGCATTGATGACATCAACCAGAATGGATTGGGAGGTGCCGGAAACCAAAGTCGCACAGCCGGACGCGAATAGTAGGAAGAAAGCAGTGATCAAAATACGCATTAGACCTTACCTCGTGTAAAGGTGTGAAAAAATGAAAGGAAATTTAATTCCTGGGTCGGTCGGAACATATTGAGGAAACCGCATTAAAGTCAAGCAGCCTGATATCGATTACATTGACAATTCAAGGGGAGAGATTCTGATTGTTGAGGGAAAGGCGAATGGGCAAGTGGTTTGAGACTGGCACCCCTGCAGGATTAGGGTTGAATTGTAACTCGATTTGTTGCAGACCGAAGAGAGAGGAAATTCACTCCCCCTTGAGGTGTGTTGGCCGACCGTTGAGATTACTAACCGTCATTCCGGCGAAAGCCGGAATCCATTGTAAAGCAGAATGACAATACGCCGGCTTTTCATTTCCTTTTCATTGGCGAGAAGCAATCAGAAAATAAAAAACAAAGGCAAGATGGATTCCGTCGAACCCTTCCTTCGCAGTCGGCTCCGACACCGGAATGACGAGCAGAACCGCACCGCCTCACCCTGAGTAGCGGCCCCTCGACTTCGCTCGGGACAGGCTCCGCTCCCCACTTTCCTCATCCTGAGTAGCCGCCGAAGGCGGCGTATCGAAGGGGACGAGGTTCGCGCATGGCGGGGGTGAAAGGCGATTGAGAGAGGAGTGTTTGCGCTTCTCATCCTTCGAGACGGCGCTTGCGCGCCTACTCAGGATGAGGGGGAGGTTTCGCACGGGTCGAGCCCGACCGAGGAGAGAGTAAATTCACTCCCCCCTTGAGGGGGCTGTTGAAAAAGCCCTATCCGACCTTCGAGATTGTTCACCGTAGGGACAGGCTTCCGTGCCTGTCCTGCGTCTCCGGATCGTATACCAACAACGGGCGGGCACGGAGGCCCGCCCCTACGGGAAAACACGTCTCCCTCCCAAACTCCCAATCCCCCTTGTCAGGGGGCTTATTCAACAGACTCTTGAGGGGGAGTCGCAGAAGTCGAGCGTTTTTTGCGAAGGCTGATGCGGTGGGGGGTAAAATGCGTTTTATCGCCATTCCGACTTATACCCCCCACCGAATCGCTTGCGGGCTTACGCCCTTAGCTCTTCGACTCCCCCTCAAGGGGGGAGTGATTCCTTTTACTTCTGCAGGAGGTGACAACCCTTCAAGGCAAAGAAGAATTGGAATTCTCCTCGGTAGAGAACGATTTTCGTAGGGGTCATGTGCCGGTTATTCAACAAGCCCGCCGTGCAGCGACATCAACTCCGCCCATGACACGACAAACGGACAGCATTTCGGTTTGGTACCCCCGGCAGGACTCGAACCTGCGGCCTACGGATTAGGAATCCGGCGCTCTATCCTGCTGAGCTACGGGGGCATGATGATTCGCGCCCGGTAAGGCGCGCGTCAGTCGTATGTTATCAAAGAGCGCACGGCGTGTGGAGCGAGGCGCTCGCGCCCGTTCAGGAACGCGAGTTCGATGAGGAAAGAAAAGCCGTGGATGCTCCCGCCCAGGGATTCCACGAGCGAGACGCAGGCGGAGGCGGTGCCGCCGGTGGCGAGAACGTCGTCGGCGATGAGCACCTTGGCGCCGGGTGCGACGGCGTCCTTGTGGATTTCGAGCGTGTCCGTGCCGTATTCGAGGTCGTAGGTCGCCTGGGTCTTCTCCCAGGGGAGTTTCCCCGCTTTCCTCACCAGAGCGAAGCCCGCGCCGAGCTTGTAGGCGATGGGCGCGCCGATGATGAAGCCGCGCGCCTCGACGCCCAGCACGACGTCGATGCCCTCGCCCGCCAAAGGCTCCGCCGCCAGGTCCACCGCCGCCTGAAAGGCTTCGGGGTTCTGGAACATGGGCGTGATGTCCTTGAACAGGATTCCTTCTTTGGGGAAATCGGGGACGTCCCGAATGTGCTCCAGAAGACGGCTGATGTCGGACATGAGATCTACCTCGCGTGGACGATGAAGTTTGGCCTCGTATGGCGTTCATCTGTGACAAGACAGGAAATCTAGATAGCATTCTCTTGCGGGCGTGTCACCACGGCGCGCGCATAAAATTCTCTCAGGCGGATGAGCGGACTGTCGCCGAGCCGCCGCCTGTCCGCAACCGGCCCTACGGCAGGTAGGAGAGCGGGTTCTTCGGCCGCGTGCGATGGCGGATCTCGAAATGAAGGCGCGCGGTCTTGAAGCGCGGCGTCCGGCCCGTGAGCGCAATGGGCGCCCCGCGTGAGACGTTCTGCCCCTTGCGAACGAGATTCTCGGCGACGTGGGCGTAGATGGAGTGGTACTCGCCGCCGTGGTGGCGCAGGATGATGAGGCGCCCCAGGTTGCCGGGGCCGAAATCCGAATAAATGACGCGGCCGGACGCGGCGGCGCGAACCTGGTCGCGCTCACGGGCGGCGATGAGGATGCCGTCGGCCTTGCGGCTGCCGCTCCTCTTGAAGCCGCGGATCAGGCGTCCCCGAATAGGCCAGGAGAACCGGGGCCTTTTGCCGTACGCCCTGCGGTACGGCGCTCTCCTCTCCTTCACGCGATGCGCCCGGGCGGCGCTTTTCGGTTTTCTGGAGGATTGGCGGGTCGGCTTTACGGAAGCCTTCCGGCGCGGCGGCGCCTTCCGGGGGCGCGGAGCCGCCCAGCGCGGGCGGCGTTCGGGCGGTTTGGAACTGACGTTCTTCCGAATGAGGCGCGTCGCTCTCGCGCCCGGTATGAAGAGCCGCTGCCCGACTTCCAGGCGGTCGGGATTGGCGATGCCGTTCAGGACGGCGATCTGCTCGACCCCCACCCCGTATGCGCGCCCGATGCGCCAGAGGTTCTCGCCGCGCTTTACGGTGTGGTGGACCCCGCCCGCATCGCGGTATGTTCGCTTGGGCGCCGGCAGCGGAGGCGCCACGAGCGCGCAACCGGTGAGCAGGCAGAGAAAGAGGAGGCAGCCCCTCCGCCGCACCGCGCGCCACCGCCGGGACCCTGATGCGGGCGAAATGTCTGATATGGGCAGACTCACGTCGTCCCTCATGAAGATCCGAGCGCCATCCGCACGGCCTCGCGCGCGCTGGACGCCGGGACGACTCCCGCAGGGCTTGCGTCGCGTCCCAGGGAGACGACCCGCTTGCCGAGTTTGAGGCCGATGGCGATCTCGGAGAGGGTGCCGTGCGCGCCCGGCATGGCGATGAGCGCGTGGGCCGTCGCCGCGATAACGACGTTCCGGGCGTGGCCCATGCCCGTGACGACGGGAATGTCGATGAACGGGTTGGCGGACTTTGCATCATAGGTGGGCAGGACGCCCACCGTGAGGCCGCCCGCCTCTTTCGCCCCGCGCGCTGCGGCCTGCATGACGCCGCCCAGGCCCCCGCACACGAGCACGGCCCCCGCGCGCGCAATCTCGGCGCCCGCCTCCTCGGCCAGAGCGGCCGTTTCGGGAGCCGGATCGGAATCGCCGATGACGCCGATGATGGTCTGCATCAGAAAATCCCGGGGCGGAATTTATACTTAATGATTTTATCGGGCGCGCGGCTCTCGTCAAGTGGCGATGCGCCGATGCCGCCTCGAAACGGCCCGCTCGGGTCGCGCCGTCTTTTGTTCTCGCTCCCCAACACCCCTCACCCTGAGTAGCCGCCGAAGGCGGCGTATCGAAGGGCGAGACCCCGCATCCGTCGAGGGATGTTCCTCACCTCCTTCGATACGGCGCTGACGCGCCTACTCAGGATGAGGAGGTTGGTGGTGCTTGCGCGCCCGCTCCCGAAATCGGCTTATTCAATACCCCCTCAAAAGGTCTGCGCGTCCGCCTATCCCCCTTCGGGGACGTTCACCCGCTTGTTGTGATCCGCCGGCAGGCCGTTGTTCAGCGAGTGCAGCATCCAGTCGGCGATGGCGGGGTACATGTCCGCCGCGACCTCGCCCATGGGGTGGAAGACGCCCTCATACATCCAGAGCTCGCGCGGGCACGTCAGGTGATCGAAGAACACGTCGATGTCGTCCGGCGTGCAGAGTTCGTCCATGTCGCCCGCCACGAGCAGGTAGTTCGACTTCATCTTGCCCACCAGGGGCAGCCAGATGCTGTCGCGCTCCTCGACGAACTCGTCGAACGCGTCCTCATCGAGGATGTTCGTCATGTACATGTAGATGCGCTTGAAGTTGGGCTGGGCCTGGTCGAAAATGATGTCCGAAGGCCCCACGTTCGCCATCTGGCCGACGACGGTGTTGACGCGCTCGTCCTGGGCGGCGATCTCCACCGTCCAGCGGCTGCCCATGCTCATGCCCATGATGCCGATTTTAGAGGAATCCACCTCGTCGCGTCCGGCGAGCCAGTCGATGACCCTGCTGCCCGCGCGCGCGTAGTTGTGGTGGTCCACCCACACCTGGTTGATGTTGCACTCGCCCTGCCCCGGCCCGTCCATGATGGCGAAGTTCATGCCGCGCGAATGGAACCAGTTGTTGTAGGGCAGAAGGCCGTCCTCCTTGATCATGTCCATCCCGGGGATGAGAAGCACGGTGGGCCTGGGCTCACCGCCCTCCTGGGGCCAGTAATAGAAATACGCGTTCTTGCCGGGGTCGAACTCCACCTGGTGCTTCTGGATGTCGCCGCCCCTCACCTCGCGCATCTTGTCGAAGCAGCGCGAGACGCCCGCGTAGTATTCCTTCTTGCGCGGATGCCCATCGACGGGGATGAGGTGCTGGCCGCGCCCGTAGCAAAGGCCCGCGCGGTTGTAGTGCATGGCGGCGGTCACGAGGTTGCCCGCCTCCTCGGCCGCTTTCGCCTTGCTTTCCTGCAGAGCGGCCTGCTTGCCCCACAGGAGGGGGATGGAGCGCCTGCCCGAGACCTTCGAGTAGACGGCTTCGAGGTCCTGGTGCCTGAAACCCCGCTCATAGCGCGTGCCCATGATGCCGGGGTGGAGGACGTCCTCGTTGTCGGAGAGTTTGAGGAAATTGTCGAAAATCCAGTTCTGGTTCGCGCGTGACGCCTGTCTTCTCATGCCGCTACCTTCTCCTTTCGTATAGGTGATGGGCGAGTTCTGTCCCCGCCGTTTTCAAGCAGATATGACGCCGGATTCAGCGGGCTATCTTCGGGCCTTGGGCCTCGCCGGGTCAACCGCTTCAGGCGATTCCCGCCGATGCGGTTTTTTCCGCGATTGTATTTGCCGAATCCATTGATTTTGTGTAGATTCTCGGTTTTGTTTTTCCAGAACAGCAGGGTTGGGAATGTTCATGCGAGACCTCTCGCGCCCCTGCCGATATCTTTTCTTTTTCGAGAAAGAGGGTGATTGGAATGACAGTGGAAACAGAGTTGGAACTCAGCAACAAAGAAACAATCGTCCTGCACGCCGGATACCGCAACGACTCCGCCACGAACGCCGTGGCCGTGCCGATCTACCAGACGTCCTCCTACCAGTTCGACAGCACGGACCATGCGGCCGATCTTTTCGCGCTCAAGGAGCTCGGCAACATCTATACGCGCATCATGAACCCCACGAACGACGTGCTCGAAAAACGCCTGGCGGCTCTCGAGGGCGGCGTCGGCGGCCTCGCCGTATCCTCGGGCCAGTCGGCCTCGATGATGGCGGTGATGAACGTGGCGCGCGCAGGGGACAACATCGTGAGTTCGACGGACCTCTACGGCGGCACGTGGAACCTCTTCGCGAATCAGCTGGACGACATCGGCATCGAGTGCCGCTTCGTGGACCCCGAAGACCCGGAGAATTTCGTCCGGGCGACGGACGAGAAGACGCGCGCCTACTACGCCGAGACGCTGCCGAATCCCAAACTCCACGTGTTCCCGATCCGGGAAGTCTCCGACCTCGGGCGTGAGCTGGGGATTCCCCTCATCGTGGACAACACGGCGGCCCACGGGCTGTGCAAACCCTTCGAGCACGGCGCGGCCGTCATCGCTTCTTCTTGCACGAAATACATCGGCGGGCACGGCAACTCCATCGGCGGCATCATCATCGACGCCGGGAACTTCGACTGGGAGGCGCACCCCGAGAGGCAGCCCTACCTGAACCAGCCCGACCCGAGCTACCACGGCGCCGTGTGGAGCCAGGCCGTCAAGCCGCTCGGCCCCATCGCCTACATCATCAAGGCGCGCGTCACGCTCCTGCGCGACTCCGGCCAGGCGATGAGCCCCTTCAACACCTTCCTGTTCCTGCAAGGCCTCGAAACCCTGCCCCTGCGGATGGAGCGCCACTGCGAAAACGCCGCCGCCGTGGCGGACTACCTGAATGCGCATCCCAAGGTGAACACCACGATTTTCCCGGGCCTCATGGACGGGGAATTCCGCCGCCGCGCCGACACGTATCTCAAGGGCGGCTACGGCGGCCTGGTCGGAATCGACCTCACCGGCGGCTACGAGGCGGGCCAGAACTTCATCAACGCGCTCAAGATGTTCTACCACGTGGCGAACATCGGCGACGCGCGGAGCCTCGCCATCCATCCGGCCAGCACCACGCACTCCCAGCTCAGCCCCGAGGAGCAGGAGCAGACGGGCGTGACGCCGGGCTACGTGCGGCTTTCCATCGGCATCGAACACATCGACGACATCATCGCCGATCTCGAACAGGCCCTGGACGCCGCATAGCGCGCATCGCAAGAGAGAAACGAAAAGGAGGCGTCCCAAACGGGGCGCCTCTTTTTTGTGGGGAAAGATATATTCCGGCGACGGCTTTTTCCCCGGAGTTTTCTTGCTCGCCTCTTGTGGGGGCTGTTGAAAAACCTCTCCCCCCTCACCCTGAGTAGCGGCCCCTCGACTTCGCTCGGGACAGGGCTCCGCCCCCCATTTTCCTCATCCTGAGTAGCCGCCGAAGAGCCTGTCCTGAGCTTGTCGAAGGGCGGCGTATCGAAGGGTGCGCGTCCGTCCCTCGATACGGCGCGCAGGCGCGCCTGCTCGGGATGAAAGAGAGTTTGTGGTTTGATGTAGCGTAGGGACAACCCTCCGTGGTTGTCCTTTTTCGAGTTGTCGGACAGGCACGGAGGCCTGTCCCTACGGGGAACAATTCGATGATCGGAATTCCCCTCTTCTCCGGGCGGCAAAAGCGATGCTCCCGGAGAGGTTTTTTTCAACAAACCCCTCAAGGGGTGAGTGGATTTTCTCTCTATTTGCCGAGAGAGCACGACATTTGCCGAGAGAGCACGACGCCGTCATTCCGGCGAAAGCCGGAATCCATTTGCGGATGCGGGTGAATCAACGACGGCGCTTCATCCCCCATCGATGCGCGGGAAGCCTGACGAAAGGCAAAAGACGTAAAAATGGATTCCGGCTTTCGCCGGAATGACGAACGAAACCACACCCTCTCCAAGGGCCGGAATTCGGGTTATTCAACAGCCCATCCGGCAGTGTATTCTCTGCTTCCTGATCGGATGGAACTCAAAATTCAATATAAAGTGAATTATCAGGTATTTTATTTAGCTAATTGAAAGTATTGGATAAAAATAATGGATTAAAGCATTACATGAGATATGGCTCGCTGCTCGGGTATCGCTGAGGCAGTCTTGACCAGGGACAACGCGCATCAAAGTCCGGGAACCCGTTTCTGCCGCGTGATATGAAATGGTCGGGGCGAGAGGATTTGAACCTCCGACCTCCTGCTCCCGAAGCAGGCGCGCTACCAGGCTGCGCTACGCCCCGACACAAGCCATGAGACGGCGGAATCGCCGTATGCCTACGGGTTCTCCCAGCCGTATTTTCCCACAAGTTTCACGAAAACACAGTTCACCAGTTCCTCGGGCGGGAGCACTTCACCCGTTCCGGAGGCGCGGAACCGAACGAGGGTCTGCTTCTCCCCCTCGCCCAGGGGCATGACGATTCGCCCGCCGGGAGCGATCTGCCGCACCCATGGCTCCGGCACGCGAGGCGCCGACGCCGCGCTCACGATGGCGTCGAAGGGCGCCTCCTCCGGCCAGCCGTAGGTGCCGTCCGCCGTCCAGAGCATATAATTCGTCAGGCCGAAAGAATCAAGCCGCTCCCTGGCTCTCACCGCGAGTTCGGGCACCCGCTCGATCGCGCGGACGGAGCCCGCGAGCCTCCCCAAAAGCGCGGTAAGGTAACCCGAACCCGCCCCGATCTCAAGCACCTTCTCCCCGCCTTCGAGTTCCAGGGCCTCGAGCGCGGCGGCCACCATGTAGGGCTGGGAGATCGTCTGCCCGTGTCCGATGGGCAGCGCTTTGTCCGCATAGGCGGTTTCGCGAAATATCTCGGGCGCGAAATGATGCCTCGGCACCTCGCGCAAGGCCTCGATGACGCGGGCGTCCGCGATTCCACGGGCGATGATTTGTTTATCCACCATCTCGTCGCGAGAGCGACGCCAGCGGTTTTCCTTTCTTCCGTTTAATGAAAACGCCAAGATTCCAGCCCTTTCATCGCGTCATAGTCCGTCAGGTCGAGCCTCAGGGGCGTGATGGAGACCTGGTGGTTCGAAACCGCCTCGAAGTCCGTGTCGGGTTCATCCTTCCAGTGGAGGCTCCCTCCCCCTATCCAGTAATACTCGCGTCCGCGCGGGTCGATTTTCTCGACGATGGCCTCCTCGTAAACGCGCTTGCCCTGCCGGGTGATTCTCTCCCCCCGGCATTTTTTGGGAGAAATATTCGGGACGTTGACGTTCAGCAGAACGCCCGGCTCCAGCCCCCGGGATAGTACTTCCCTCGCGCCGGCGCGCGCAACTTTTTTCGCCAACTCGAAATTGAGGGTCTCCCCATCCTCGTGGGCGAGTGAGACCGCCACCGCGGGCAGCCCCAGGAGGGTGGCCTCCATCGCCGCGGCCACGGTTCCCGAATAGGTGATGTCGTCGCCGAGGTTTCCACCCTTGTTGATGCCGGAGACGAGCATGTCGGGGTGCTCGTTCTTGAACAGGCCGTTCAAGGCGAGGTTGACGCAGTCGGTGGGCGTGCCGTCCACGGCGAACCAGTTGTGCTCCAATTCGTTGATTCGCAGGGGGCGATGCAGGCTCAAGGAGTGTCCCGCAGCGCTCTGCTCCCTGTCCGGCGCCACGACGAGCAAATCCCCCAGCGGGGCGAGAGCCGAGTACAGAGCCTTTAATCCTTCCGAATCGATGCCGTCATCATTGCAAAGAAGTATTCGAGCCATGGCTTTTCACATAACGTGGGGGGCGGGCGCGTCGCAACGAGTATGGATTATGGTGCAGCCGGGGAGAGAAAATCAACGCTCCTGATGAGAATTCGCCTCTTTGCGGGGTGGTTTGGAAAGCCTATTGAGGAGGAATTGACGCCTGCTCCTCCGACTGGTTTTGGGTTTTGACCGTCATTCCGGCGAAAGCCGGAATCCATTTTTACGCCTTTTGCCTTTCGTCAGGGTTCCCGCGCATCGGGTGGGGAATGAAACGCCGTCATTGATTCTCCCACATCCGCAAATGGATTCCGGCTTTCGCCGGAATGACGGTGGCGGGATACCGCCTTGCCGGAGGGAATGTAGGGGCCGCATACATGCGGCCCGTGGCGGGCGGCGAAAAAGCAGGGACGCATGTATGCGTCCCCTACAAATAAATTTCCCCTCTCCGGCTTTCAACAAGCCCCCCTGTGGAGGCCTTTCCTTCAGCGTCGCCGCTTGCTTTAATGAATCCGAGAGATTACAAAACCGGAACCAAGCCATTTTTCGAGGAGTGCACATGAACGAGGAATCCAGGCCCGAGGAAACGGCGCCCAGAGCGTTTCACTTCGACACCAACGCCCTCCATGCGGGCGCGCGGCCCGACCCCGCCACCGGCGCGCGCGCGGTGCCCATCTACCAGTCCACCGGTTTCGTTTTCGACGACGACGAGCACGCCGCGGGCCTTTTCGCCCTGCAGGATTACGGGTACGTCTACACGCGCATCGGAAACCCCACCACGAGCGTTTTCGAGGAGCGCATCGCCGCTCTGGAGGGAGGCGTCGGCGGGCTGGCGACGGCCTCGGGCCAGGCCGCGCAGTTCGTCGCGCTGTTCACCCTGACGAACCCGGGGGATGAAATCGTTTCCTCCGCCGCCCTCTACGGGGGCACCTACACGCAGTTCGACATCACGCTCAGAAAACTCGGCATCCACACGACGTTCGTCGACCCGACGCGGCCGGAGGACTTTCGGGCCGCGGTGACGGAGAAAACGCGCGTCATCTACTGTGAGACGATAGGGAATCCGGCCACCAACATCGCCGACCTGGAAGCCCTCGCGAAAATCGCGGAAGATGCGGGCGTTCCCCTCGTCGTGGACAACACCTTCGCCACCCCCTACCTCTGCCGCCCCATTGAATGGGGGGCGGACATCGTTTTGCATTCGGCCACGAAATTCATCGACGGGCACGGCACGAGCATCGGCGGCGTCATGGTGGATTCGGGGCGCTTCGACTGGGCGAACGGAAAGTTCCCCGGCATGACCGACCCCTCGCCGGGCTATCACGGGCTGCGCTTCTTCGAGACTTTCGGGGAACTGGGCTTCCTCATGAAGGCGCGCGCGGAGAGCCTGCGCGACATCGGGTCGTGCCTGGGCCCGCTCAACGGCTTCCTGTTCGCCCTGGGTCTGGAAACCCTGCCCCTGCGCATGGGGCGCCACTGCGAGAACGCGCAGAAGGTGGCCGAGTATCTCGCGGGGGATTCGCGCATCAGTTTCGTGAGTTATCCCGGACTGCCGGACAGCCCCGAATATGAAAGGGCGCAAAAGTACCTGCCGAACGGACAGGGCGCCGTATTCTCCTTCGGCGTCCGGGGCGGATTCGACCCGGCCGTTCGCTTCATCAACGCGCTTCAGCTGCACAGCCATCTGGCGAACGTCGGCGACGCCAAAAGCCTCATCATCCACCCGGCTTCCACGACGCACGCCCAGTTGAGCGAGGAGGACCTGAAGGCGGGCAACATCACGCCCGACCTCATCCGGATTTCGGTGGGTCTCGAGCATATCGACGACATTCTCTGGGACCTCGACCAGGCCCTCGGTGAGGCGACGAAGGGCGCGTGATGAAATATCCCGCATACCAGAACCCGCGCACGATTCGCCGCATCCTGCGGAATCACCGCCGCGTGGCGATGGTGGGGCTCTCGGCGAACGAATCGAGACCCAGCTATTTCGTCGGGTATTACCTGCAAAGAATGGGTTACGAGGTCATCCCGGTGAACCCGAGATACGAGCGGATACTGGACCGGAAATCCTACCCCGACGTCTCATCGATACCCGACCCGCCCGACGTGGTGGACGTGTTCCGCAGGCCGGATGAAATATCGGAAGTGGTCGACGAGGCGATTGAGGTCGGCGCGAAATCGCTGTGGCTGCAATTCGAAGTGGTGAACGAGGCCGAGGCCGCCCGCGCGGAGGCGGCGGGCCTGCTCGTCGTCATGGACAGGTGCATGAAGATCGAGCACGGCCGCCTGAGGGGCGGTTTGCATACGGCGGGCATGAGGACCGGCGTCATCACGACGCGCCGGGATCCGCTTATTTAGGGGTGGTTGAAAAATCCCGAGGAGAGGGTTCGCAGTTTTGTAGGGGCCGCATATATGCGGCCCTGGTTTTGTGTCCACGGGGTGGGTCGCATGTATGCGACCCCTACACGGCAATTTCCCGTTGGCCGGGAAGTTTTCGTTCGTCATTCCGGCGAAAGCCGGAATCCATTTTGACTTTTCTCCAGGCGGGGCGGCGTCGACCTTGTTGTTGCGCGGCATCCGGATGCGGAATCCAGAGAATTCGCCTTTCTTTTTTGTGTTCGATTCCGATCCTCCCCGCTCGCGGTTAAAGACATCCGAACGAAGAAACGAAAAGCGTAAAAATGGATTCCGGCTTTCGCCGGAATGACGGCCAAAACCCGAAACCGGGCAGAGACGCAGGCGTCACTTCCTCCTAGATGGGGTTTTTCAACAACCCCCATAGCCCGAACATCGGGATGTGGTTTCTTTTCCGTTAGTTAGCCAACTTGCAAAAGCCAGAAAAATCCTTTACAAAATTCTGTGAGGTCTGACGCTTAGCCGCTACTCCACGGGAATGACATGACCAGACTCAAGATCCTGATTCTTGGGGTGCATCTGTTTCCCCTGTGCATGATCTCTTCCGCTGTCGCGGAAAACAAAGTCCTCGTCGAAATGAGAGCGATATCCGGCTTCCCCCACATCGTATTCCCGCGCGGAAAAAAAGTTTACCTGAGGGGCAGGCGTGCGATGCTCCCGGGCGATCACATCGTCACGAGCGCGAGTTCGCGGGCGCTCATTCATTTCCGGCGACGCCCGGGTTGCCGGCTCGTGCTGGAGCCGAACACTTCCTTCAAATTGGTGGGCATGAAGCGGGGCGGCACGTATTCGGCGAAGCTGATCAGGGGCACGGTGAGGTGCCATGAAGCTTCCTGCGGGCTGAGCCTGAGCGTGACAACGCCTGCGGGAATGCTGCGCGGCAAGGGAGTGGAATTCGCCGTGAAAGCCTACAGGCACTTCACCACCGTGATACTCAAGAAGGGACGAATGCGCCTGCTCGTCGGCGGCCAGGCCGTCGCGCTGCGCGAGATGACGCGCACGACGGTTTCGAAAACGGGAGGCCACCGGGTCGCCACGCTATACAGAGGCGACCGTATTCCCAGCCTCTTCTCCCCCCTCCCCCTTCCCGGAATTTCCCCCGCTCCTTCAAAACGCCGTTACCGGGACAAATTCATTTCCCCGGCCTCGATAACGCGAAGCCCTTGACGCGCACCACGCTTAAGCCTTACTAAATAGCCTGTGATATTTCTTTCGCCGAAAACCCGGCGCGGTTCGGCCCACCTGCCCTGTCGCGCCCGGAACTTTTGCGCGGGACATTTCTTTCGGTCGGGGCGTAGCGCAGTCTGGTAGCGCACCTGAATGGGGTTCAGGGGGTCGGAGGTTCAAATCCTCTCGCCCCGACCATTTTTATTCATTATCGATGAGCGGATAGCGCATCCGGCGAGGAGGCGAACGGTGGAGCTTGGTTTTATCGGCCTGGGCCGGATGGGAAGCGAGATTTGCGCCCATCTCATTCGCGCCGGTCATGAGGTGACCGCGTACGACGTCCGGGAGGAAGCCACGCTGGAGGCCGGGAACAAGGGCGCGCGCACAGGACGCAGCCCGGCGGACGTCGCTTCCCGCTCGGAGATCGTTTTCACGTCCCTGCCGCATCCGAACATATCGCGCGAGGTGATTCTGGGTGAAGAGGGAATTCTGGCGGGCGCGCGAGACGGCGCGCTCCTGGCGGAGACGAGCACCGTCTCCCCTTCCCTCATCAAGGAACTGGCCCCCATGGTGGAAGCGCAAGGGGCCGAGTTGATGGACGCCGCCGTGAGCGGCGGCGTGCAGGGGGCCAGGGCGGGCACCCTCACGCTGATGGTGGGCGGCGGCGAGGCGGGTTTCGAGAGGCTCAGGCCCCTTCTCTCGCATTTCGGAAAAAACGTTTTCCACTGCGGCGCATCGGGCATGGGCATGTTGTTCAAGGTCGTGAACAACATGCTCTCGCACGTGAACCTCGCGGCGCTGACCGAGGCCATGGCGCTGGGCGTCGCGGCGGGCGCCGACCCCGATTTACTCTGCGACGTCATCTCCGTCAGTTCGGGCCGCAGCCGCCAGGTGGAGGACAGGCTCAGAAAGCACATCCTGCCGGGGGAGTTCACGCCCGGGATGACGACCGACCTCGCGACGAAAGACTCCGACCTGTGCCTCGAACTGGCCCGCGAACTCCGCGTTCCCACCTTCATCGCCAGCGCGACACACCACGTCTATGAAATGGCGATTCAGCGAGGATACGGGGCCGAAGAATACGCCTCGCTCATCAAGCTCTGGGAAGAGTGGCTGGACATCGAGGTACGCTCTCCCGGCGCAGGGCGGGGCTCCTGAAACCCGCCGCAAGGGGTTGTTGAGAAAGCCCTCCTCAAAGGAGCATCCCCCCTGCCCCCCTTGAAGGTTTGTTGAAAAAGTCTTTCTCCGCCTCATCCTGAGTAGCGGCCCCTCGCCTTCGCTCGGGACAGGCTCCGCCCCCCACTTTCCTCATCCTGAGTAGCCGCCGAAGGCGGCGTATCGAAGGATGCTCCCCCTGAAAGGCAACCCCCCCTACCCCCCTTGTCAGGCTTGTTGAAAAACCCTATCCGACCTTCGAGATTGTTCGCCGTAGGGACAGGCCTCCGTGCCTGTCCAAGGCCTCTTACGGGCATGGACATTCCCGATACGGGCGGGCACAGTCGAACTTCCCTCTTCGGGAAGTTCGACGCCCCTACAGTTGGATTTTTCATCTGCGGCGAGCGCGGCCATAATTTCCCTCGTTCATCAAGGCTTTTTCAACAGTCCCTTGTCAGGGGGGCAAGAAAAAGCACCCCCCCCCTCAACCAAGCGGAGGCGAATCGCCTTTTTGCACCCCCCTGACAAGGGACTGTTGAAAAAGCCTTCATCGGGCGGATCTCTTGTGTGTAGGGGTCGCATATATGCGACCCGGCCTTTTTGCCTTCCAACGACGGGCCGCATATATGCGGCCCCTACACTCCCTTCGCCAAGGCGGAATCCCATTGCCGTTATTCCGGCCTTGAGCCGGAATGACGATCAAACCCGCCTTCATCGGGATCTCCCGACAACCCCGCAGATTCGTAATTATCCATTTGGTGAAGCAGCCCGAGACCCCGCGGCCCCGCAGTCATGGCGTAAACTCACGACATATTGTATTTTGGTTTCTTACAGACATCACAGCGGGAGAGTTCGAAGAGACGCAAATCCCTCGCCCGCCGCAACGAGAAGGACGATAAAATGACGCCGGAAGAGATGTTCGATGAGGCTTTCGCCTCGGCTTTCAAGGACAGAAAAAACCTGATCGCCTTTCTGGAGGGGGTCGACACCTCCCACGTTCACTGGCTGCCTCCCGACGGCGAATGGTCCCTGCACCAGAATCTCGAGCACATCCTCTTGACGGACGCGTATTACGCGCGCTTCCTCGAGAAGAGGCTCGCGGAGGCGGAGGAATCCGGGTCCTGGGATACGGCGCCCGAGAATCCCGAGAAGATGAGCCGCGAGGCGCTCAGGCGCAGGGAGCAGGGCCGGGTGCCGGCGCCCGATTTTCTCATCCCCAAAGGCGAAGGCGATTTCCGCGAAATGATCGCCAGGCTCACCCCCAACAGGGAGGCGGTTCATCAAATGATGCTCCCTTACCGGAGCACCGACATGAGCCGCTATATGCATGAGCATTTCCGCTACGGCGACCTCAACATTTACGACCGCATCGTCTATTCCGGCACGCACGATTATCTCCATCAGGACCAGATGACGCGCGTCCTTCAGGCGCCGGGCTACCCGGGAAGCGGATGACAGGTCCGGTCTCTCCCTTCCGCAAAATCCGCCCATGAGCGATTGGACGATAACGGCGCTGCGGGACGCCTACCGCGCCGGTGAAGTCTCACCCGTCGAAATTGCCGACGACGCCCTCGCCCTCATCAAAAAGTGGAATCTCAAGCTTCGGGCCTATCTGCACGTCAGCGAAAGAGAGATGCGCAGGGCGGCGCGCGAATCAGAGCGGAGGTTCCGCTTCGGCGATGAAATCGGCCCGCTCGACGGGGTTCCGGTGGCCTACAAGGACCTCTGCCATATTCCGGGAACCCCCACCACTTGCGGCAGCGTGATGTTCGAGGACGACCCGCCCCCCGATGCGGTGTCGACCATCTGGAAGCGCCTCGAAGAGGCCGGCGCCGTCAACATGGGGAAACTCAACATGGCGGAACTCGCCATGGGGCCGACGGGGCGCAACAAGCATTTCGGCGACCCGCAGAACCCCTGGAAGCAGGGTCACGTTACGGGCGGTTCGAGCAGCGGGTCGGGATGCGCGGTGGCCGGGGGGATGGCGCTGGCCGCTGTCGGCACGGATACGGGCGGCTCCATCCGCCTGCCGGCGGCGTTTTGCGGCGTCGTCGGCCTGAAGCCCACGAACGGCCGCGTGAGCCGGCACGGGGGGATGCCGCTCTCCTGGACGCTCGACACCTTCGGCCCGCTCACGCGAACGGTGGCGGACAACGCGCTGGTGCTCTCCGCCATTGCGGGCGCGGACTCCTTGGATGCGAGCGCGAGCACGCGGCCCGTGCCCGATTACACCCAAGCGCTCGGCGAGAGCATCCAGGGCGCTCGCGTGGGCGTTTTGGAAGACGCGGAGTTGAGCGGCGTTTCCGGGGAGATGGGAGCGGCTTACGGGGAAGCATGCGAGACGCTTGAGCGCCTGGGCGCGCGCCTCGTCCCGATGCCGCCTCCCCATACCGAAGAGCTCGAAGAACTCGCCAACACGATCTTCAAGTACGAGGCGCTGATGATACACGGCGAGCGTCTGGAGAGATACGAGGATCAGGTGACGCCGGAAATCCTGGCGCGCCTGGAAGCCGGGCGCGGGATTCGCGGGGCCCAATACCGCGCTGCGCTCGCGAGGCGCGAGGAACTGATTCGTCACTACGCACGCGAGGTGTTCTCCGCCGTGGACGTTCTGGCCGGGCCGACGACGCCCGCCCCCGCGCCCTCTCACGCGCAGGCGCGCGCAGAAGCCGAGGGGCTCGTCGCCTCGCTCACGCGCTTCACGCGCTGGGTCAACACCCTGGGCGCGCCCGCGATATCCCTGCCCCGGGGGTTTTCGGGAGACGGACTGCCGCTGGCGGTCCAGCTCGTCGGGCCGAATTTCAGCGAGGCCGCGCTCTACGGAATCGCCCACGCCCTGGAGGAGGAAAGCGGCGGCTGGCGGGAGTCGCCCGATTTCGAGTCGTTTTGATTCGTCCTGGGCGCATCGCCTGATGCGTTGACGGCGGGGTGCCTGCGCCTCGAAAACCAACCCCCTGCCCTCCTTGAGGGGGCTGTTGAAAAACCCCTGCCCGACCTTCGAGATTGTTCGCCGTAGGGACAGGCCTCCGTGCCTGTCCGAGGTTTCTTACGGGCATGGACATTCCCGATACGGGCGGGCACAGTCGAACTTCCCTCTTCGGGAAGTTCGACGCCCCTACGGTTGAAATTTTCATCCGCGGCGAGCGCGGCCATAATTCGTCATCCCTCGTTCATCAAGGCTTTTTCAACAGACCCTTGAGGGGGTGTTGAAAAAGTCCCGCGCGCCCCCCGAATAGCAACCGTAGAGGCGGCCTTCTGTGGCCGCCCGTCGGCGCATTCATCCCGAATACAGGAAGGGCGCGAGAGCTACGGACAGGCACGGGGGCCTATCCCTACGGAGACGGCTGATGCGCTTCGCCACGAAGCCGTCATTCCGGCGAAAGCCGGAATCCATTTTGACTTTTCACCGGGCGGCGGCCTGGTTCGACCGTGAACCTTCCCTCCCCGTTCCGCGCGGCCCGGCGCTCCGCCTCACCCTGGGTAGCGACCTCTCGACTTCGCTCGGGACAGGCTCCGCCCTCCACTTCCCTCATCCTGAGTAGCCGCCGAAGAGCCTGTCCTGAGCTTGTCGAAGGGCGGCGTATCGAAGGGTGAAGTTCGCACCTGCGGGGTAAGTCGCGCCTTTTAGCCATCCCTCTTCGGTCGGGTCAAACCTTCGATACGGCGCGGTCGCGCCTGCTCGGTATGAGGGTGCCAAGGCTTCTGCGGAGCCGCCGCAACCGGCTTTTTCAACAACCCGAGAGCGAGGGTTCCGGACGCATTTGCCCGTATTTGCGGGACTCGCCCACGAGGGGATTTCGGTATGATGGCGGAGCCGATCGGCTCGCCCGGAGTCGAGGGAATTTCCGTAAATTTCGATAAAATCAGATAAATTCACGGGGTTTTTCGATAAATAACCGGCAAATTTTCGATGGGAAATGCGGGGCGCGCTGCAGGGAAATGCGGAGGTGAAAATCCCCCTCTCGCAAGAGCACCGTGAGGATATCACGCCCCGGCAGGTGCGCGCGCGACGGCAAATGCGGGGAATTGCGCCCGCAAAATCGGCCGGAATCATTAGTTAAACACGATTCGAGATATGCCTCATAACTGATTGATACATAGAGACACAATGATTTTTTTCGTGGGAATCGGGTGGGAAATGCGTTCGGCGGGGATTTTCGAGTCGGGGCGGCCGGCGGGAGGGTGAATCCTATGAGGTCCCCTCTTCGGATTGTTTCTCTTTCTCCCAGTCTTTCAATGACTTGGGCAGCTTATCCTCATTCCATTTCCTGTTAATGCGGTAAACCTTCCCGCCTTCGCGCACATAGAAGAACGCCGAGCCCTCCTTCTCCGCGAAGCGATATGGGCCCCACTTCCCGTGGCGGATGTCCTTCCCCGAGAGCTCGACGATAAAGTCTTTGAAATCAGGCGCTTCGCCGGGTTTCGCCTCCCCTTCCCGCTCGAAATCCCTGAGGGCGCCGATGAGGTCTTCCACGTTGCCGGACTCCGCCTCCATCCCCTCGGGGGAGACGAAGCGCCAGGCTTCGCCGAAGCGCTCGAGCTTCATGAAGGATTGATCCGGGAAGCGCGCCGTAACTTCAGTGATTTCATTGTCTTTCGCGTACAGGAGCATGCGCCGCTCGCTCAGGAAATAGGGCGTCTTCGTAATCTTGTCATAATCTTCTTTCTTGAGGGCGAACAGGCGTTTTTCCCCCTCGATCCGGCCGTACGCCCTTTTCTCCTCCTTGAGGAAGCGCCCGATAATCAAGGACTTATCTTCCAGGGGCGCATCTTCTTTCTTCTTCAGCCAGATGGTGTAGCGAAGCGGAGCGCCCTCCCCGTCCGCCCGCGCAAGGCCGTATTTCGACAGGTCGCCTCCCGGGTCATCCACGTAGTCCAGCGAGTTGATCCACTTGATGTCCCACATGAGGTCGTCCACATGCTTGTGGCGGCCGGTGAGTTTTTCCTGCTTCCCGTCCCCTGCCGTGACGTGGAGATCCCACTTCTTTTTCGCCTTTCGGACGATGTCGAGTTTTTGAGCGTCCGATTCAATCAGGATACGCTTGACGTGGTCGACATCGTAATTGATGACGGTCTTGTGCCGTAAGGAAAATACGGATTTCGGCAGATCCTTGACCGTTTTTTCATTGATGAGCATTACGGGGCCGCCGGAGAGCCTCCTGGCGTAATAATAGGCTTTTGGCTTTTTCTGGCCGCTCCTCGGCCCGGGCGCCTCTACTTTTCTGTCGCCCAGGATGACGCCGTCTGCGGGTTTTTGCTTGTCCTCGGTGAAAATACGCACAGTGAGTCTTGGCTTATCCAGGCCATAGGGGGCGAGATTCTTCGGCTTTTCCTCAACGAATTTTTGCACCTTGTCCCATCTGAGCGTAGATACGATGCCCTCCGAATCTATGGCATCGGCCCTGTCCTCGATGGGCTTGACCAGCGCCCACTCGTCTTTGCTCTTGCGGACGACGGTGAAATCGTCGCCGTCTTGAGGCTCGACAATCACCTTTTGCGCGCTTTCGGGCATCACGGGAACGATCGATCTATCCCGAATGCTGAATACCGTCTTGTTGAATTCGCCGATGTCTGAAAGCTGGAGGGTGAATATTCCAGGGGTCTTCGCCAGTGCGGCGTATCGGAACTCGCGCGTGGGGGTTCTGTCCCCGATTTCGACGGAAATATCGTCTTTGTCTTTCAGCCCGAACGTGATTTTCATCCTGGGCTTGTCCATTCCGAACTCTGACCTGTCTTGTACGTTTCCGATGCGTCTGCGCTCGCGGAGTTTGGTCGCGGCTTCGAGGAGTTTCTTGAGCGCATCGGCATCGACAGCAGCGTCGATGGGCTTGACGAAACGCCACCCTTTTTCCGTTCGGATAATCTGATAGGGTTCCTCTTCTCTTGTTACGTCGATTCTTATCAGCGCCTTTTCGTCAATTCCCTTCAGGAGTTTGACCTTGCGCTCCTCGGCGGCGCGTTCCTCGGCGGCCCATTTCACGTCGTAGACGTAATAAGCGCCACCGATGACGATTAAAACGAGTAGTAATAAGAGATTTTTCTTGGGGTTCACCGCAGTTGCCTTCTCCTGACGTAGACGGCGGCTCCGATAAGGATGATGAACAATGGCATGACCCAGACGGTGAACAAATGAACGAACCGGCCTTCTCCGCCGGCCAATACGAGAGGTTCGCCCGCTCGGCTCTTGGGACGGATGGTGATCAGGTCTTTCTCGCCACCGAGCCAGTTCACGGTGTTAAAAATGAGATTCGCATTGCCCTGGGCGCCGATGAAAGCGTCGCTCGCAAAATCAGCATCCCCGAAAACGACGATTCTCGCTTCGTTTTTCTCGCTGGTTTTCTTCTCGGACGTGGAAGTTTTCGTTTCGCTTTGAGGCCCCTGGCCTTGCGCAAGTGTATAAAGATCGAGAGTCACGGTGACGGCGGCGCCTACCGGGACGGGACCTTCTTTCCTGGTTTCCGGATCGAAGGCGAGTTGGCCGTTCTGGAGCGATACGTTCTCTACGGTAAAGCTTCCGGGGCCCGTTTTGATCAAATCCTCGGAATGCAATCCCGCTTTCGGCATGCCCGTAGCAGATACGTGTCTCACAGTGGGAAATACCGTAGCCAAACCCTTTAGTTGCTTCGTGATGTCATGCAGTCCGTAGTTGACGGCGAACGGCGTGATTATATTACCACCCGCCAACTCGAAGCGTACCGACTCGGGGTCGATGACGAAAGACGTGGGGAGCTTGAAGCCGTATCGCTCCAGGAGCGCCGTCAGACGCCCCGGCTTCATGTCAGGCTCCAGGAAAACGAGAAGTCTCCCGCCGGTTTTGATGTAGTTGTCGATATACTCGACTTCCACTTCTTCCAACTCTTTTTGAGGCGCGGCTATAATCAACATGCTGGCATTCTCGGGCACGCCTTTTTTTCTGAGCAGCAGAAGTTCATCGACCTGGTAGTTGTCATCCCTCATGCCAATGGCCAAAGCCTTCATTGCTTCGCGCCCTTGCCCCGAGAATAGACGTTCTCCATGGCCCGTGAGGTAATACACGCGCTTCTGCTCGGTTTGGATGGTTTTCAGTATTGCATTGGCGATCGCGTTTTCCGAAAGGTTGAAAATCTTTTCCGATCGGAATGTCTTTTTCTTCTCTTTGTTCTGGGATTCCGATTTTTTCTGCTTCTCGATTTCTTCTTTGCTGAAATGGTAAATCACGACCAATGTGCCATAGGCGTCTACTTCATATTTCTTGGCGGTGCGTGGAGAGGCGTCAAGGTTCAAAAACTTGAAAGTGACTTGTTTCGAAGCCCGGCTATATTGGTCCAGAATCTCCGTTATTGCAGGTTCTTCGAGCTTGCGGGTAAAGGCAATGATTTCGATCCGCCTTTTTTCTCTATCCAGCTTGTTCAAGAGTTTCATGGTTTTCGCGGATAAGCTGTAGAAATTTCCCGGTGTGACGTCCCAACGCTTGAAGTGCTTCACACTCACGAGTTCAACGACGACCAATATCGCCGTCACCACGATAACCATGAGCGCAACCTGTATGCCTGTCCGGGTTGAGCGGAGCCGCATGCCGCCTTGGAGTTCACTTCGCGAAATCCACACCGTGTAAATAAAACATACTATCCCCAGGGCGATGGTGGCGTAAGCCCATCTGGGAGGTTCGGAAAACTGGTCATGACCGGCCCAGCCGGAGATGCCAATCAGCAATAAGACGGCGGAGGCGATGAACAAGTAAAGGTTTCTGTTTTCCAAGTTCCTACCCTCTCCACCTGTAGTATTCAAGAGATCTGAGCACCAGGAAGCCACACAAAATATTGATGCTGACGAGATAAACTATATCGCGCGTATCAATGATGCCCCGAATGAAATTCCGCAAGTGCATTCCCAGTGAAAGATGCCTGAGAATCGAGGATAACGGCTCACTGGCCGATATTGCGAGAGCTTCCATCAGAAAGGTTGCGAGAAGTATCATGAAGGCAACCATGGCTGCGACGATTTGATTCGAAGTCCACGAACTGGCCATTAGACCGACGGAAAGGAACGCCATGCCCGTCAGAATCATGCCAAGGTAGGCTGAAGAGACGATAGTCCAATCTACATTGACGAAAGCGCTCAGTATAACCGGATAAACGAAAGTAATTGCCAGCATTATCAGATAGATCGATAAAACGGAGAGATATTTCCCGGCGAACATTTGTCCGTTTCGCAGGGGGAAAGTGAGCATCAATTCTATGGTGCCCTGTTTCTTCTCCTCGCTGAACAGGCGCATTGTAAGCAATGGCGCGACGAACAAGAGGATTACGGTGACGCTGGAGAAGACCGGCTCGAGGACAGCGGAAGTCGGCGTGATGTTGTATTGCGCGGCGGCCTGGGGATTTCTGGCCAGCTGCATGGATACGACGGCATAGGAGAGGAAAGCACCGGAGTAGAAGATACCCATCAATACCGTCCATGCGGCGAGGATCACGTAAGCGATGGGCGAGAAGAAAAACGAGGTGAGCTCGCGTCGGTATATCCAGAAGGTGTTATGCATTTACGGTTTCCTCATCAACAGTTTCCTCGTCGTGCTTGTGTTCTCCGCTGACGATACGAACGAACAGGTCTTCCAGCGTCAGCCTTACCTGGCGGATTTCGGTGAGCTTTCCCTCCGCCGCGAAGACTGCGGCTACCAGATCAGAGCGAATGTCATCACCGCCTTTTGCATGCACCGCGAAATGCGCTTCCTCCCCCGTTGATGTGCCGAGCAGTTCTACGCGCTCGACCCCCGATACTGTTTTCATTTTATCGGATAGCGCGCCGGAGACCCCGATTGCCGAAATGCGTATCGTTGAGTCGGCTTGCATATTCGCCGCCAGCGAATCGAGCGCTCCCTCGGCCGCGATATGGCCTTGGTGGATAATGACAACCCGATCGCAGACCATGTTCACTTCAGGAAGAATATGCGTGCTTAAAATTAGCGTGCGGTTGCCCTTGAGCTCTGAAATCAAGTTCCGGATTTCTACGATTTGAGCCGGGTCAAGGCCTGAGGTAGGTTCATCGAGTATCAACACAGGCGGGTCGTTCACCATTGCCTGCGCCAAACCGACGCGCTGGCGGTACCCTTTTGACAGATTGCCGATTAAGCGGTCGACAACTTCTTCGAGTCCGCAACTTCCGACCACCCTTTGGATGCCGGCCTCTTTCTCCGCACCGCTCATGCCTTTCATTGACGCTACGAAATTCAGATAGGCTCTTACGGTCATATCTCCGTACAGCGGATTGTTTTCCGGGAGGTACCCGAGATTTTTCTGGGCTTCCAATGGTGACTCTGAAACGTTGACATTCGCCACCCAGGCTGAACCGGAGTTTGGCGGCATGTAACCCGTCAGTATGCGCATGGTCGTGGATTTCCCGGCGCCGTTGGGCCCGAGAAACCCCAGTACCTCTCCTTCTTCGACGTGAAAGGAGATGTCCTCCACACCCCGGAGTTTGCCGTAGTATTTTGTGAGGTTTTCAACTCGTATCAACGAAGAACTCCCTAATAGAAACTATGCCAAATCATTCGTCAGTGTTGCGTCCAAGCCGTTCTTCTCTTCCCGGATATCAAGTTGAGCAATTCGTTTTTGTGATTAAAAACATCCCGAAAGTGTCTGAGATGAAAAAGGTTGCCCCCAAAATTCTTTATTTATCAACATGTTGGCACTCGACCATCCCGAGTGCTAGCCTAAAATAATCACTTGGCCACTTTTTGTCAACTATATGCAAATACTTTTCTTCCGCTTCCGGGGATGACGGGGCCTTCGCGACCGTCAATTCTTCGACTTCAGATCGCCGCGGACAGCCGCTTTCCTCAAAATCTCGGGAACATTCAGTACATACGGCCCATCTAGTCGCAGCGATATTTCTATTTCTTCTCCTTTGTTGAGCAAGCATTCCCGCTCCCCGTCAAAAGCCAGCACGCGAGTATCCGGTGCTCGATATTTTACCGTTTCCCCTGATTTGACGACCTCGTGTTCCATCACCGGGGCGGAAGCAATCTGCCCGGGTCCGATAGGAGAAAGGATGAGACGTCCGCTTTTCCTGTTCGTTCCCAACTTCAACCACAGGCCCACGGCTTCGTTTGCATCAATCGGGCGCAAACTCGCACCTAATGAAGAAAGCCCCAAACGCCCGGGCTCGCTTCTCGTCAGCGCCAGCGAATCCACGCGTCCTATATCCCAGACTGCACGCGCCCCGTAGAACGATTCCTTGATGATAGCGATATCAATCAAGGCGCTTTCGGAATCGCCGTCAAGGTTCACATGGAGCTGTTTCGTCACCTTCTTCTCGCTTCCATAGATTCTTGGATGAAAGGCATATAAAGCCGCGGCCATACCTGCCACAGTCCCCTCCCACGGAAAGGGAAAGGCATTGTTCGTTCCAGTCGATAAGGGGACCAGGGGTATTTTGCTGCATCCTTTGGCGACAGCACGGCAGGTGCCATCGCCTCCGAGCACAATAATACACCGGACGCCCAGCTCATGGAGTTTGAGAGCCGCTTTGGTGGAATCGGCCGTCTCTCCTCTGGCATCCACTTCAAAGAGCTTTACTTTCGAGTTTTTATTCTCATGACGAAAGCCATCCACTGCGACAGCGCCCAGGGAGCCGAGATCATTGAACATCAGGATATTGTCCAGACCCATTGCAGCAAGACCCGCCATCACGCGGCGAAGCATCAAAACCTTCTCGTTGTTGCTGAATGAACTTGCCAACGCCACCAGCCTTCGGATGTCTTTACCTGATTGCGGGTTGGCTATGATTCCGACACTAGCCACCTCTTCTCCTTTACCTTTATGCCAAGAAAGAAATTCTGGATTCATGTAAAATCAAGATTACATCGAATCAACGCAAAGGGCGAAGCATCACCCGTGTTCCATTTCTCTGCTCGATGAGATGACTCGCGATATGCAATCAAAACGCCGGAGATCCCTCAAAAGAGAAGCGCGAGCCATCTTCCGGGCCGGGCTGAATGCCGTTCATGCAGGTGAGGCTGTTTATCGTTATATGAGAATCGAAAAGGAGCAAGGTCAGGAGTTTCTCGTTTGTGGCGAACAAAGAATACCTCTCAGGGAAACGGAGAGAATCCTGGTTGTAGGCGCGGGAAAAGCGAGTTCTCAGATGGCGCGTGCGGTTGAGCGACGTCTCGGAAATCGCATTGATGGAGGCGCGGTCGTCACCCAATACGGCTATGCGGAAAGATGCAAGCATATCGAGATTCTCGAAGCGGCCCACCCGGTTCCCGATATCTCAGGACTGGAAGCCTCCCGGAAAATAGAAAAATTGGCTCGAAGCGCCCGAAAAAAGGATTTGGTGATATTCCTGCTCTCCGGCGGAGGCTCGGCTCTGATGCCCGCACCCGCGCCTGGAATTTCTCTCGAGGATAAGCAATCCGCCACGAATTCGCTCTTGCGAGCAGGCGCCCCAATTGAAGCTCTCAATTGTGTGCGAAAGCACTTGTCGGACCTGAAAGGCGGGAATCTGGCCCGGAAGGTTTTCCCTGCCCGTATGATCGCTCTTCTCGTTTCGGACGTGATTGGCGACCCCCTCGATGTGATTGGATCAGGCCCTGCGACCGGTGATTCGACCACTTTCTTTCAGGCAAAAGCGTACTTGCAACGCTACGGTGTGTTCCGCGATATGCCTGAAGCGATAAAAAACAGGATTGAAGCCGGTTGCAGGGGTGAGATTCCGGATACCCCTGCTCCTGGAGACAAGATATTCAGGCGTGTTAGACACCATGTTGTGGCGAACAACAAAATCGCCCTTGAGGCCGCATTCGAAAAGGCGAAATCAATGGGCTACAGTGTGAAGGTGCAAACCAATTCCTTGAGCGGAGAAGCCAGGGAGGCAGGCAAATCAATCGCGGAAAACGCCAAAAGGATTTCAGGTAATTCTCGCAACAAACTCTCGCCTCAATGCCTTCTATATGGCGGCGAAACAACAGTAAGAGTCCTGGGAAATGGTGTGGGAGGCAGGTGCCAGGAACTCGCTCTGTCTTTCGCCATTGAAATTCGCGGCCACGAGAACGTCTGCCTTCTGGCCGCAGGCACCGACGGGAGAGACGGCCCCACAAAAGCCGCAGGTGGGATTGTCGATGGAAGAACAGCCAAAACGGCGCAAAATCAAGGGCTTGACCCAGATGTCCATTTGCGCGATAATAATAGTCACGTTTACCTCCGCCGCCGAGGAGCATGTGTAGTCACCGGACCAAGCGGAACGAACGTAATGGACTTGGTAATTCTATTGGTGAACTGTTGATAGCGCCTAAATCTCAGCGGTTATCCGTGATCTCACGGTTCGCCCAATCGTTGAGAATTCCATAGGACATGCTCATGAAGTATATCCCCCCGGCCATTTTCGCCGTCTTGGCGATATTTGTGGCCACCAATTTGCCTGCCCCTGCTTTCGCCCAGAGTGAAAAGGTGGTTGTGTCGGACTTTGCCTTGAGACCGGCTCAGAAAAGTTCCATGCAGTTGCCAAAAGGGTGGGCGCTTAAGGTGTGGCACGGAAGAGCGGATATTCGACTCATCCAGGATGAAAACAGGCATGCGAATGTGCTTCGCTTGAGAAGCAAAAAGGCGTCCGTTTCCATTTACCGGGAAGTGAAACTCGACCTCGAGAAATTTCCGGTGCTTTCATGGAAATGGAAAGTGACGAAACTTCCAGAAGGTGCCGATGCGAGAAAACTTGAGTCCGATGACCAGGCGGCCGGCGTTTATGTCGTCTTTCCCCGCTTCCCCAGTTTCATCAACAGCCGGTTTATTGGCTACATCTGGGAGACTAGCGTGCCTGAGGGTACGATTTTAAGAAGCCGTAAGAACCCGATGGTCCATTACATTGTCATCAGAAGTGGTGTTGATGATCTCGGTAAATGGATAACCGAAAGACGCAATGTATTGGAAGATTATCGAAGGGTGTTTGGTACTGAGGCACCAAAAGTCGGTGGCATCGCGTTGATGATAGATACAGACGATACGCTTTCTGATGCTGAGAGCTATTTCGCAAAAGTCGAGTTCGAAGGTCAGGCTTCCAGGGTTTCAGTTGCTGAGCAATATGACCGTTTCGCCAAAGCAGCCGACCCCACTGCCTGGATCTACGAATGATGATGAACTGATGAGGTCTTCATTCATTTTGCAGAGCATCCCTTCAAAGAAAATACACAGGGAACGATTCGACTGAACTGAGGTTTTGACAATTGCCCGGCAGTGAAGTCTACGTTGGTTTTGATCTAGGGGGCTCTTTTCTCAAAGCATCGTCTTTCAGCCTCGATGGAGAATTGCAAGAGCGCCACTCCCTGGATGTGCAAGGGTGCCGGAAGTCGAACGATTACCTCGATTTGTTCAAGGATGCGGCAAGATTCCTCTCTTCGGATAAATGTCTCAAGGGTATCGGGGTCGCCGTTGCAGGCGTTCTGGCTCTGGATGCAGGAAAGATAACTGACTCACCCAACCTGCCCGTCCTTTCTGGAGTTCCCATTCTCGGGATGTTGGAAGATGCCTTCTCCCCTATTCCGCTTCAAATGATGAACGATGCGAATGCCGCCGCCCTGGGGGAATATTTCGCCGGCGCGGGCGAAGGATACGAAAGCATGTTCATTCTCACGCTGGGCACGGGCGTCGGTGGAGGATTTGTTCAAAATGGAGTGATTTGGCGAGGCGCATCTGGAATGGCGGGGGAAATCGGTCATATGATCATTGAAAAAAACGGCAAGTCGTGCACTTGCGGTTCTCGCGGGTGCCTGGAAGCATATTTTTCGAGTTGGGCCCTCGAAAGAGACGCTAGGCAGCATGCAGAGCTGCATCCGGATTCCGCTGTCGCGGCGCTCGATAAAATATCACCAATTTCCTTATCAGAACTCGCTGCTTCTGGAGACGACGAAGCAAGAGCCATATGGGAAAACAGCGGTTATGCGCTGGGGGTTGGAATCGCCAACATCATGAATTTGCTGAATCCGGAATGTATCGTTCTTGTGGGAGGGCTGGTAAACGCGAAGGAATATTTCCTGCCTGCTGCCCGAAAGGCCTGGGAGGAGAATTCTTTCAAGCAGGCGAGCAAGTCATCAAAAGTTATTTGGGGCGAATTGGGAGAATGGGCGGGTGTCAGGGGCGCCATTCAACCTTTTTTGCAATAAGCACGATGCTATTGTTGAATACATAGCTTCTCTCCAATTGTCATTTGGACGATTCGGCAATTGCTTACGAGCAACTTTTCCTTCCAAGATAAAAAACCGCAAAGCCGAGGGTTGGTTTTCATTTTTCTGAATGAGTTCAATAGAAACAATTGAAACAGAAAGTTATATCATTATGTTAAGGTAGATTCTTCGTCCTCATTTGCCCTCTGGTTGTTCTGCCTGAGTATGTTCCGAAAAATTTCCCGTTTCCCCTCTTGACAAATAGAAAGGCATGAGAAACACTGTTAAATGAATTTAATACTATTGGGTTTTATTTAACAGTTGTGTCTATTTCATTTCAAAAGGGGTTTACACTATGACTCCACAGCCACACCACTCGCGCGGTTCCCTTTCGCCCAGCCTGGAACATTATCTGCGCGCCATATTCGATCTTCAGGAGAGTAAAGGTTACGCGCGCGTGACAGATATCGCCTCTATGCTGGGTGTGGCGAAACCGGCAGTCTCAGCCGCGGTTAAGACACTCCGTTCTAACGGACTCGTATCCCATCGTGTCTACGAGAGCATTCTCTTGACAGAAGAAGGCGCAAAACGAGCCAAGGGCGTGTCGGGCAAATTCTCTATTTTGATGCACTTCCTGACAGACGTTTTGGGAGTAGAAGAAGAGCAGGCCTTTGTCGACGCCTGCGTTATGGAGCATTACGTGAGCGGCAACTCCATCGATCGGTTTCTTGATCTGCTGCGCTTTTTTGAGGAACCGGGCAATCAGGAAATCCTGGAGAAATTCCATCAATTTCGTCGCTCATGCGAGAGCGTCGATACTTGCCCGACATGTTCTTATCATTGCGATATCAGTGTCATCGACTTCGACGATATGTCTAAAAAAATAAAACAATCAAAACGACGAGTTTGATTTGTTTACAAGTTTTGTCCCTGGCTTGCCTGAAGCCAAGCTCAAATAACACGGCCAAATGGTCGATATTCTGAACAGGAGATAAAATTTATGTTTGCTGCACTCAATGGAGCAAAATGCACAAAGCGATTCCTTGGAATTTCCATGTTTCTCATTCTGGCCATGTTTGCCATGGACAAGACTACGGCCAGCGCCGAAGAGGTTGTAAATCTCTATTCTTACCGACAGCCTTTTCTCATTAAGCCGATCTTGAAGGCCTTTACTGAAAAAACAGGCATCAAGACCAATATCGTTTTTGCCAAAAAAGGCATGCTGGAGAAAATCAAGGCGACCCCGGGGGCGGCAGATGCGGTATTGACCGTGGATATTGGCCGCCTCCACGACATGGATGAAGCCGGATTGTTGCAGCCGGTACAGTCGAAAATATTAGAGCAGAATATCCCCTCCTCCTATCGCCATCCCAAGGGGCACTGGTTTGGCCTTACGACTCGCGGGCGCGTCATATACGCCAGCAAAAAGCGCGTAAAGCCGGGTGCAATTACCCGCTATGAGGATTTGGCCGACCCGAAATGGAAGGGCAAAATTTGTACGCGTTCGGGAAAACACGTTTACAACGTATCTCTGTTCGCTTCCATAGTGGCGCATTCGGGCGAAGCGAAAGCCAAGAAATGGTTGATGGGTCTCAAGTCCAACCTCGCCCGTAAGCCCGGTGGCAACGACCGTGCGCAAGCGAAAGCCATTCACGCAGGAGAATGCGATCTCGCTTTGGCCAATACCTATTACATGGCGAAAATGGCAACCAACAAGAAAAAGAAAGTTCAAAGAGAATGGGCGAAAGCGGTATACATCGTTTTCCCGAATCAAAAGGACAGGGGCACGCACGTCAACATCAGCGGCGGCGCCGTCACAAAGCATGCGAAAAACCGGAAAAACGCTGTCCGCCTCATCGAGTTCTTGAGTGGGGAATACGCTCAAAAATTGTACGCCGACCAGAATTATGAATACCCATTGAAAACGGGCGTGACAATCCATCCGCTGGTCGCGTCTTGGGGAAAATTCAAAGCCGATACCATCAATCTGGCCGAAGTGGCGAATCAGCGTGCAACCGCTTCCAAGTTGGTAGACCAAGTAGATTACAATAACTTCAGCCCCAGCAATTAGAAGCTAGTATCAAAACCCCAAAAGCCTTAATATTCTCATTCTGGATATTGGCTTTTGGGGTCTTGGTGTTTTGAAAAAGATTGTAACTTTTGCATTTGGTATGGCATGAGCGCAGGTGCCGGATTCCACATAGAAGCCTCCCCGAGGCTGACGTCTAAATGGCTTCAAGTGGACTTTTGGACGAGCGGAGCCCTTCTGCTCGCATTTTTTATAGCGATTCCTCTCCTGTCAGTCAGTTTTTTCGCCCTTCAGCCAAGTGGTGATATATGGCATCACCTGATCACCACCGTATTGTCACGCTATGTACTAACGACTATCGGCCTGATGCTGGGAGTAGGCGTGGGCACGTTAGTCATCGGTACATGCACCGCGTGGCTGGTAACTCTATGCCGATTCCCAGGACGACGGATTTTTGAATGGGCGCTGCTCTTACCCCTGGCGATGCCTACGTATGTCGTAGCCTATGTGTATACCGACGTTTTTGAATTTGCAGGTCCAGTGCAGACGTTATTGCGCGATATCTTTGGATGGGAATCAAGTCGAGAGTACTGGTTTCCGGAGATACGTTCTCTCGGCGGCGCAATTTTCGTTATGACGCTTACTCTTTATCCGTATGTTTACCTGCTTGCGCGAGTCGCATTTGTGCAGCAATCAGTTTGCATTCTGGAGGTGAGCAGAACTCTGGGCAAAACCGCGTGGCAGAGTTTTCTTTCCATCGCCCTGCCCTCGGCACGTCCATCGCTCATCATCGGTGTGAGTCTGGTTCTGATGGAAGCGCTCAATGATTTTGGAACGGTTGATTTCTTTGCTGTGGAAACGCTCACGGCTGGAATCTTTGACGTGTGGCTCAATATGAACAATTTGTCAGGCGCTGCCCAGCTTGCCGTTGTCGCTCTTTGTTTTGTCCTGCTTCTTTTGTGGGCGGAGAGAAAATCGCGCACCAACCAGAGGTATTTTAATACTTCCACCAGATATCAAGCCCTTCCGAGTTATCAATTACGGGGCGCAAGGTTGTTGGGCGCAACGATCTCGTGTCTGTTGCCCATTGGATTCGGATTCATTCTGCCATCTTGTATTTTGGGTTACTACGCTTGGGGCTTTTACGAGGAAAGCATTTCACATAATTTTTATTCCAATCTTTCAAATAGTCTGGTTTTGTCATCCCTTAGCGCCACCCTATCCGTGTTGGCAGGCATTTTTCTGGCGTATGGCGTACGCCTGAAAGAAAACAAATTGCTCAAATCGACCGCCAGGTTTGCCAGTATCGGATACGCCGTACCCGGTGCGGTTCTCGCCGTCGGTGTACTGATTCCCATGGGCAAGATGGATGTCTTCATCCAGGGGTTTCTCAATAATGTTTTTGGCATCTCCACAAGTCTGTTCTTCAGCGGCACAATCGCGGCTGTCACCTATGGATATCTGTCCCGGTTCCTGGCGCTTTCCTATGGCACGATGGAAGCCAGCCTGCTGAGAATTACGCCGAACATGGATGGGGCTGCTCGAACACTGGGGCTGGGGCCTGGCAGAACCCTCAAGCGTATTCATTTGCCTATGATTCGTGGCGGCATCCTGGCGGCAGCGATACTGGTGTTTGTGGATACGATGAAAGAACTTCCCATGACAATCATATTGCGTCCGTTTAATTTTGAAACTCTGGCCACACATGTTCACCAACTGGCCTCGGATGAACTTCTGGAAGAAAGTGCGCTTGGTTCTTTGAGCATCGTTGCGGCAGGATTGTTGCCCGTCGTTTATTTGAGCCGCACCATCCGGGGGGCACGCCCCGGAGCAGAAAAATGAGGACCACGCTCTAAATGGCCAAGCTCGATATTGAAAATATCTCGCATGCATATGGAACCAAAGAAGTCATCGAGAATTTGTCCTTGACGGTCGAAGAGGGTCAAGTGGCTTGTCTGTTGGGGCCTTCTGGATGCGGGAAGACGACACTGTTGCGTTTGGTGGCCGGACTGACTTCGCTGCAGTCCGGGAGGATCCATCTTGACGAAAAGGTCCTTTCGGAACCTGCAAGTGGAATTGAAGCACTGCCGGAAAAGAGGAACGTGGGGTTCATGTTCCAGGATTATGCCCTATTCCCTCACCTGAATGTTTTGCAGAACATCACTTTCGGACTCAATGAGCCTTCACCGGAAAAACTGGCTGAAATACAAAGAGCCATGATCCAAATGGACATCGTAGATTTGACAGATGCCTACCCGCACACTTTGTCAGGCGGCCAGCAGCAGCGCGTTGCCCTGCTCCGGGCATTGGCGCCTCTCCCCCGGCTTCTGCTTTTGGATGAACCATTTACCGGGCTCGACATCAGCCTGCGAGCTCAAGTGCGCGAGGATACGCTGAGGTTGATCAAGCAAATGGGCGTTACCACGCTGATGGTTACGCACGATCCGCAGGAAGCGATGTATATGGCCGACCATATTTTGATCATGCGAAACGGAAAAGTCGAGCAAGGCGGGTCGCCCCGTGAAATTTACCAGTTCCCCGCCACGGAATTCGCTGCCCGTTTTGTCGGACAGACAAATATTTTACAAGGGATTGTTTTATCGACTGGTTATGATGAGGTGATGACGAGCATCGGGCCAGTGCCATGCCTCTCCATGCGTGACCTTGAATTCGGCACGGACGCTTTTATCTCCGTGAGGCCTGAGAGTTTTGAAATCGACCCGAACGGCCCCTTTGCGGCAAAGATTTGCACGATTCGCTATGTGGGACAATCGATCCTGCTGGAAGTCGAAATCATCGATGAAATCGGCAAGGGGCATCGGTTGAAAATGCGCGTACACCCTAATTTGAGAGTGGATGAAGGAGAAGAGATCAGATTCCGTATTATGCCGGATTTTGTGACGGTTATTGAAGATCCACTCGATGACTAGCTGCACTTCGTAGGATTTCTCCTATAGCGTTCACGTTTTCCAAACTCTCAAGAGTCATCACCATCGACATCAAATCTTCTGCCTCTCCAGGCGACAGACTGCGCCGGGCGTTATCCTTGAATTTCTCAAAGACATCTTCATCGGTGAATGGATTTTCAGCGCACCCTCTCTGGTGTTTTTCCTCCTCGACAAAAGTGCTTCCATCATCAAGGCGAACTTCAACGACGCCAGGGAAGTACCTCGGAAAATCCTGTGTGTCATCCTGGACGTAAGAGACTTTATCCGCCAGGGTCAGGACCCTGGAGTCTTCTATTGCGCTTTTTTCGAAATCATCTACGCCACACTTGCCCTTCACGAAAATACTTGCCAGACAATACGGCAAAGAGAATTTTGCATCGTATTCACCCCTGGGTTTTCGCTTTACTTCGATTGGGTCGAGCACCAGGTCGATTGCTCCCTTGGCAGCATGGCAAATAATGCCTTTGATTTTGGTGTGCGGTATTTGCTCACGTTCCTTGAGGCGTAGTCCGGCATCTAAAAACGCATGAATTACATGGCCGCAAGGATAGGGCTTGAAGCCAATAGCCAAGGTTTCCCAAGTTTCACCCAAGCCCCGCGTGAGTGCTTCGGCCTCGAATTCATCATCGCCAAGATGGCTCTTGAGCAAGCCGAATCTGCCCTCAAATACTGTTTGTGGACCAGCGAAATCATTTTCTGCAAGAATTGTCGAACAAATACCGCCATGAGCCGCCCAACCGGGATGGAGCGCTTTTACGGGGCTCCCGTTTTCCAGATATTCAAAGAGCCCGGCAGCCATGCTTCCGCAAATGCCAAGAGCCCAGTTCATTCTTTCACTGCTCAAGCCGCTTTGAAGCGCATAGGCTATGGCGGCACCGAAAGTGCCGGCTATGGCGGTCATGTGGAAACCCCGGGCGTGGAATTTGCCAGGAGCGGCCAACCCGATTCTGATTTCAGATTCGAACCCGGCCACGCAGGCTCGAATCATATCTGGTCCTGTTTTCTGGAACGCTTCCGCTCCTGCGAAAGCCGCTGGCACGACAGGCGCCGCAGTGTGAATGATCGACTTCGCATGCGTGTCGTCAAAATCGAGGGAATGACCCAGCGCACCGTTCAAAAAAGCAGCATTGGGCTCGGGCATTCGATTTTTTTCTGCGATGGCGCTGCAAGGCCCTAATTCATAAGAGGTCTTTTGGAGGCCCGGAATTCTCCCGGTGATGGCGTTCATCATGACCCGCAAGGGCTTGTCAATTTCCATGGAGCAAGCTGCCAGGGCAATCCCCCAAAAATCAAGTATCAAGAGTTTTGCCTGATGAACCACCTCGGGAGGGATGTCAGCAAATTCCAGATCACGGGAAAATTGACACATTGCTTCATTAGGCGTCGATGACACGTCACTTCACTCCTTGCAGAACTTTTGGAAACACTTCTTCAGCCATCATCTGCATCGTCTCCAAAACGAGGGATTGAGGCATCCCCGGCCATTGAATGCTCATGATGAGGTGATTTATGCCGAGATCCGCCAGTTCCAATATGCTTGCCGCCACTTCGTCCGGCGAGCCGAGGATGAACCTGTCCTCCAATAAATCATCGAACTGCTGCCCCAGATCGTCATCTCCTTTGGGCATGGCTTTGTCTTGGCCCCAACGGTGGTATTCACGATATTTTATCTCGAGGAATGGCCTGCTGAGCCGAATGGCTTCGGAACGATCTTTTGCGACAAACACCTCCCGGCGCATCGGGAATTCCTCAGGAAAGGGTTTGCCGAGTTCATCGAGTGTCCGGCGATACAACTCGATCTGGCGCTTTGTCGTGTCGAGGCGATTGTGAGGGTTTACGTAATAACAGTCTCCCAGTCTGGCTGCGCGGCGTATTCCGGGGTCACTGTTTGCTCCGATCCAAATTGGAGGGTGTGGGCTCTGAATGGGCTTCAGTGGACACGATGCCTCGATCAACTCAAAGTGGGAGCCTTTCATCGATACTTTATCTTCCGACCAAAGTCGTTTGATAGCCTCCAGGTTCTCCTCGAGTCGCTTGACCCTTTCCTTCTGGGTTGTGCCGAATCCCCTGAATTCCACCTCTCGGTAGCCGAGTCCGGCGCCGAATATAAGTTTCCCCCCGGAAATTACGTCAATCGTAGCCAGTTGCTCAGCCATATCCATTGGTTTGTGAAGCGACAACAGGACGATGCCGGCGTTGAGACGCAGTTTTGGTGCTTCGGCGCTGATACGAGCGAGAAAAGGCAATTGCTGGAAATCCTGAAGTGGATACGCGCTGTAGTGGTTTCCTTTGGTGATTGATGCGAACCCTAAGTCTTGCGCCCTTCTGGCTTGTTCCATCAATTCACGGAAACGAGACTGCATATCATCATCCAGGGTGAATTGACCTCTAAGCATGATGCCGAATTGCATTTTCATACCTTCCTGATAAAGGGGGAACATTTCATTTTGAGCTGAGGCAAGATAACGTACAATTCCCCGAATCGGAATATTCTCAGAACGTCATCTCAGAGAAATATGGTGTTATGATCTTCCGCAGCAAAACTTGTATTTCTTGCCGCTGCCGCAGGGACATGGTTCATTACGGCCAACCTTGGGGGTGGCGCGCTTTACGGGGGTGGATGTCTGTATCGCATCTTCGGCGGGAGCATCTCCAAATCCCGACGCGTCCGCATGGGAAAATACCATTTCTTGTTCATGGCGCGATTCTTCCAGTGCGATATCCTGATCCGAGATATCAAGCCGGTACATATAGAGAACCGTTTCTGCTTCAATTTTTTGCGTCATCATTCCGAACATATCGAATGCTTCTTTTTTATATTCATTCAGCGGGTTCACCTGCGCATAGCCCCTGAGCCCGATTCCCTCTTTCAGTTGTTCTATGTTTGTCAGGTGATCCTTCCATTGCGTATCCAGGATTTGGATATAAATGAGTTTGCCGAGTTCTAAAATACTCTCAGGCTCGAAGTTACGATACTTTTCATCAATAACACTCTGTATGAGATGGTGAACCCTTTGGGCAAGCTCGTCTCTTGGTTCTTCTTCTATATCCACCACCATTGGTTCAGAAGCCGAAAAAATTATTTTTTGCCCCTCTATGGTTGCGGGGATGCCATATTGGCTTTCAACGGCGCCCGCGAATGCTTCTATATCCCAATCCTCAAAGTGTTCCGACTCGGGCAAATGCAAGTCGATGACGGAATCGAGTATCGTAGACGCCATCTCTTTGATTTGGTCGAGGCCATCTGTAGCTTCCAGAATTTCCTGCCTCATCGAATAGATGACCTCGCGTTGCTTATTCATCACGTCATCGTATTCCAGAAGATGTTTTCTCATCTCGAAATGATGCGCCTCAACACGTTTCTGGGCATTTTCGATGGCGCGTGTCACCATTTTGGCTTCGATAGGCACCCCCTCTTCCATCCCTAGTTTTTCCATCAAACCCTTGATTCTGTCGGAGCCGAAAATGCGCAACAGGTCGTCTTCCAAAGAAAGAAAGAACCTCGAACTCCCGGGGTCTCCCTGCCTGCCTGAGCGACCGCGGAGCTGGTTGTCGATGCGACGGCTTTCATGGCGCTCGGTGCCCAATACATGAAGACCCCCCTGCTCGACCACTTCGTCATGCTCAGCTTGGCAAGATGCCCGAAAATCTTTCAACGCCTCTTCATACTCGGGGCCTTCATTCGTATTCGTTTTGGAAGAAGCGAGAAACTCCGGATTGCCGCCAAGGAGGATATCCGTTCCACGACCAGCCATATTCGTGGAAATGGTGACAGCTCCCTTGCGTCCTGCCTGTGCGATGATCTCTGCTTCTTTGCCGTGGTTTTTTGCATTGAGCACGTGATGTGGAATACGTCTTCTTTTGAGAATCGAGGCGAGTCTTTCGCTTTTTTCTATGTTTATTGTACCTACAAGTACCGGTTGCCCGTTCTTGTGGCATTCAAGTATCTCATCCACAACGGCATCTATCTTTTCCCGCTCAGAGCGATACACCACGTCGGGAAATTCGGTTCGAATCAGTTCGCGATTCGTCGGCACTACAGCTACATCTATCTTGTAGGTGGAATTGAATTCCGCTGCTTCGGTATCCGCCGTGCCGGTCATGCCGGCCAATTTGTTGTAGAGCCTGAAATAATTCTGGAACGTGATGGTCGCCAAAGTCACATTTTCTTCTTGAATCCTGACGCCTTCTTTCGCCTCCAGCGCTTGGTGCAGACCGTCACTGAAACGCCTGCCAGGCATCATGCGCCCTGTGAACTCATCGACAATAACAACCTCGTTGTCTTTCACGACATAATCAATGTCTTTTGTAAACAAGACGTGCGCTTTTAGGGCCTGCTCCACATGATGAAGCACCGTGATGCTGTTCATATCATACAAACTTTGGTCATTCGCCATGATGCCGGAGCGGCGGAGAAGTTTTTCGGCCTCATGCCCGCCCGCTTCTTTCAGGTTCACCGTTCGGCTTTTTTCATCGACAATCAGATATTCGTATTTTTTCTTGCTGATAATATCTTTGCCACCTTCGACATAACCATCGTCTTCTTCCTCGATATCTGACTCGACAACACCTTGTTGTTCTTTGAGCAGAGGACGTATTACGCGGTTTATAACTCCATACATTCGTGTGGCCTCATCCGCCGGGCCACTGATGATGAGAGGAGTCCTGGCTTCATCAATCAATATGCTGTCTACTTCATCCACGATCGCGTAATTCAATTCGCGCATGACGCGACTACCGGGCTCGAATTTCATGTTGTCTCTCAAATAGTCGAACCCGAATTCGTTGTTGGTGCCATATGTAATGTCGCAGGCATATGCACGGCGGCGCGCATCGTCATCCATGCCATGCTGGATGCACCCGACAGTGAGGCCGAGTGCTCTAAAGAGTCGCCCCATCCATTCAGAATCACGGCTCGCCAGATAATCGTTCACGGTAACGATATGCACACCATTGCCTTCCAAGGCATTCAGATAGGCTGCGAGAGTAGCGACGAGGGTTTTGCCTTCCCCGGTTTTCATCTCGGCGATTTTTCCGCTGTGGAGAATCGCGCCTCCGATGAGTTGAACATCAAAGTGACGCATTTCGAGATGACGCCAGCCTGCTTCTCGCACCAAAGCGAACACTTCCGGTAAAATGTCACCCAATGTTTCACCGGCGGCGAGACGCTCTTTGAAGCGTTCTGTTTCCTCACGCATCTCTAAATCGGTCATCCCTTTCACGCGAGATTCATGAGAATTAATCTCCGTGATTATCGGGGCCATCTGTTTGAGCATTCGGTCATTCGCCGTGCCGAACACTGATTTGAACATCGATTTGCTTGATTCAAAAACCGAGCCTATCATTCAACTCTCCATGCGGTTCATGCGTACGAATCACCTGCTGCGCAAATATAGCCTATCATGGTGTTTTGGGGAGAAAAAGCAAATATGCCAGGCGGGCGGTGGTATTTTTTACTCTACGATATACAGCCTGGGATTGACGGCGACTCCGTTTATCCTGACTTCATAGTGAAGATGGGGGCCGGTGGATCTGCCTGTGGAACCGACTTTGGCAATAATGTCACCTCGCCTTACACGCTGACCGACTTTCACCATATTCACGCTATTATGAGCAAATGTTGTAACAATGCCCTGCATGTGCTGGATTCGAACAGTTTTCCCGAATCCTCCTATTCTCTTGTTGTTAATGACGACACCATCCGCCGGGGCGAATATAGGGGTTCCTACCCTTGCGACAACATCGATTCCTGCATGAAATTCTCGCCGATTCGTAAACGGGGAGCGCCTGTAACCAAAGCTGGAGGAGAGCCAGCCCTTGACAGGCCATATTGAGGGTGTGTGAGCAAGCAATACGCTTTTGTCGCGGAACGCGCTCAATAGTTCCTTGAACGCGCTTTCCTGCTCGGTGGTGCGCCTTTCAATGTCCTGGAATTGACGATTTAGTCTCCGTATGAACCTTTGCTCAGAGGGGGTGAGTTTTTCCAAGTCGTCAGGCAACGTTTGTTTTGAAACACCCCCTACACCCAGGTCGTCATTTCGGTTGCCCGGCTTCAAAGAGGCCATGATTCGAAGCTGGTCTTCAAGTTGTTTGATTTGTATCAGGTTGTTATCCAGGGATTGAAGTTTGGCGGTAAATTTTTCGATAAGTTCTTTTTGTGTCTGGTTTTGTTGTTTCAGGGGGGAGAGTTTGGCCAAATGCTTCTTTAGTGAAATTCTCTCTTGTGTCAGGTAAAGCGTCGCTCCGATGATAGAGCAAAAACCGATAAGCAACAGGCTTAGCATTCCCCGCGTGATACTAAAGCGCCGGGTGCCGCTAGAGTTGCTCGGTATCATCACGATGGTGTACTTCTTCCCCATGGAGTACACCTCCCAGGAACTTGCTGAAATGCTTATTTCACAAATGGAAGCAAGTGTTTTCCCAGTTAGACACCTGTAATAGATATAACAAATTATCAAGGCTGCGGAGACAAGTCAAATGAAATATTACGAACGACAACGCCACTTGATTCACGTTAGCCCAATTAGTGCATTACAGCTCCTGAATCGACCAGGATGGCTTGACCTGTAATAGTTTTTGCATCATCGCTCGCTAAAAAGGCGACCACTCGCCCGATATCTTCGGTCGATTGCTCGACTCCTAACGGTGTTTGTTCGACAAAATAATCGAAAATCTCCCTCGTTGTTTTCCCTTTGAAGTTTGGGAATTTTTCTCTGAGTTTTTCAGCTATTTGCTGCCACATTGCGCTCCAAATCAGACCTGGACAGACGGCGTTCACCGTAATGCCTTCTCGCGCTACTTCACGTGCAAGTGCCTGGGTGAAAATAATGACTGCTGCTTTGCTCGCGCTGTAATGCGGTATGGTTTCGCGGCCATCACGCCCGGCGCGTGAAGAAATGTTGATGATGCGGCCCCAGCCCTTTCCCTTCATCTTCTCAAGCGAGGCTTGGCACAATAGAAAAACACCTTTTACGTTGACGTTATACGTGTCGTCCCAATCATCTTCATTGATGTCGGAAAGAGGCATGCCCAGCTTGAAATCCGCTCCGCCAATGACGCCGGCATTGTTGACCACAATGTCCAAACTGCTGAATTTCTTGTTGACCGCGTCTACGACGTCTTCGCATTGACTCTTGTCCGTCACATCGAGCGTATAGGGAATGGCGTTAATATCGAATTTTCCCATTTCTTCCGCGGCCGCCTCGGCGCCGGATTTTGAGATGTCGGCCAATGCCAAATGGACACCCTCTTCCGCCAGGCACCGGGCGATGCCGCGACCTATTCCACCTCCGGCGCCGGTGATGAGCGCCACCTTGCCTTTAAGGCCGCGTTCTCTTGCCGGTGGGGAAGACATCGCCTATTTTCCATACCCCGTCATGGCCCCTCCTGCTTCCAGCCAATCCTCGAATACCTGAAGGCTCTCTAAAACAGCGGGGACTCCGCTGTATGGCGACATCTGAAAAATCACCTCCATGATTTCTTTATCCGTCGCACCGTAACTTCGCGCGGCCGTGAAATGGGAGCGCATCTGGTTGAATCGTCCCGTAACGCACAAGGCGGCGAGTGCGCAAAACTCTCTGGTCTTGTGCGGAAGAACATCGCGATCGTACAGCCCCCCGTGAACGAATCGCTGGAACAACATGGAGAAATCAGGGTCGAGCTTATTCAGCCTGCCAAACAGTTTTTCCGTGTAACCTTCTCCGTATTGCGTATCCCCGCGGCGAATCGCCGGTGGATAAAATTCTTCGGTCATCAATCGTTCTCCCCAGGTATAACGTCACAATCCACTAGTCAGCTTCTATAATCACGTTGCGCAATCGGCCGAGTCCACCGATTTCCACTTCCACCACATCGCCCGGCGTTAGAAACGAGGGTGTTTCTCGAGCGTATCCCACACCCGAAGGCGTACCCGTCAAGAAGATATCGCCCGGCTCCAGGGTGAAACCTTCTGAAAGCACCGAGATCATCGACGGAATATCGTGAATCATCATGTTCGTGTTTGAGTCCTGGCGCGCTTCGCCGTTCACCCAGCTCTTTACGGTCTGGTTCATCGGGTCGCCATAGTCCTCTTTGGGAACGATGTATGGGCCGAGCGGACATGTGCCATCGAGGGTTTTGCCCTTGAAAATCTGCTTGTGACGCCTTTGAATATCCCTTGCGGAGATGTCGTTGGCGCAGCAATAGCCGAAGACGTGCCCATAAACTTCATCCTTGGGGATATTTTTTCCTTTTTTGCCGATGATGACGGCGATTTCAGCTTCATAGTCGAGTTTTTCCGTCACCCGGTGTGCCGGTATGCCTTCGTTGTGTCCTATAAGGGTGCTCTGGGCTTTAGTGAAAAAGATCGGATGGTCGAGTTCAACCTTTGTCGTCTGCACATCCCTTGCTTGCAGGCCCTCATTTACATGGTCCTGGTAGTTGAGGCCCATGCAAAGAACGTGCTTGGGTGGATGAGGAATCGGGGATATGTGATGAACATCCTCGGGCGCCATGAGGATGGGAGTCAAATCTTCCTCATTCGCCTCCGCCTGAGCGATCAACTCATGAAGCGCAGGTCCATGCGTTTCCCAGGAATTGATGAGTTCAATCATACTGCCGAACGCGAGTTCTCTCTTGCCCAAAATGCCGGCCAGACGCGATAAGTGAGCGATTCTACTGCCCACATAAACGCCGACCCTCTCAAGACCTCTGTAATTGTATGACAATAGTTTCATTCGCATCTCCTAGCCATGGATGATTCTTGGAAATTCAGGAAGCCTTGTAGCGTTCAAGCGCGTCCGTTGTGAATTCCACGCCGTGCCCGGGCGCGTCGGGGACATCGATGTGTCCATCGCGCACCGAAAAATCCTGCGTGAAATCACCGGGAGAGAAAAACTCCATGTGTTCGACCATATAGCCTCTGGGTGTTGCGCCCACGAGGCTGACCGACAATTCATGGGCCAGATGGCTGCTCAGGGAAATGTTGAAGGCATCGGCCAGATGCGCAATTTTGATGAATTCCGTCACCCCGCCGCAGCGGCAAACATCGGGCTGCAAAAAGCCCACCGCGCGGCGCTCGCATATTTCCCGGAACCCCCAGCGCATGTAGGCGTTCTCGCCCGCCGCGGTAGGCACCATGCTCTTCTCCGCCACCTCCGCGAGGTCATCGACGCAATCGGCCAGCACGGGTTCTTCGAACCAGGCAACGGCGTATTCCGCCAGCATGGATGAAACTTCCACCGCCTCGCGCACGTTGTAGTTCTGGTTCGCATCGCAAAAGAGAATGAAATCCTCTCCCATATTCTTGCGGAGGTATTCGAGGCGTTCTGCGTCGCGCGGCGTGCCGATTTTGAGTTTGTAGCCGCTCATGCCGAGCGAGGCGGCCTCCTGGGCTTCTTCGAGAAGTTCCGAATCCGGGAGCGTATGCCAGCCGCCGCTGCCGTAGACCGGCATTTTCTGGCGGAACCCGCCCAGCAGGCGATTGAGCGGCAGGCCGGCTGTTTTCGCTACGATATCCCAACACGCGATGTCCACTGCAGAGAGAGAATATAAACCCAAGCCGCCTCGCATCCTCGCCTTGTTCGGCGCCCACATGCGGTTCCAAAGCGCCTCGGGGGCCAGTGCGTCCTGCCCTATCGCCAATGGAGCCAACTCGTTTTCGATGTACGGCAGCATGGCGGCGCCACCCTCGCCTCCCAGGCCCATCGTGAAACCCGTACCACTCGGGCCGCCTTCGGTGTGAAGATGCACCACGACGACGTCGAGATGCCTATACACGCCGAGTGAGCTTTGAAATATTTTTTTGAGGGGCACCTTGAGGGGAAGCGCCTCGAGTGAGCGTATTTTCAATTTTGGCATTATCATCTCTCGCTTATAAAAATTTCATCGAGCGAATACGCATGGCCTGGTTCGTTCCGTCGGAGTGTAAGAAGCTGGTCACGTCTCTCAGGTATTTCTCCATCGGCGCATCCGTCATGTACCCGGTGCCGCCCCATACTTCCAGTGCGTGCGTAGCGATCCGGTAGGAAGATTCGGACACGAAACACTTGGTCATGAAACCCATTTTGGGGTCGTAGAGGCCTTTCTGGCCGGCCGTCCAGGCGGCGTAGTGGAGCAGTCGCCTGCTCGCTTCATACTCGGCGAAACAATCCGCCAGCATGAAGCCTACCGCCTGATGTTCGACGATCGGCCTGCCCCCCTGTATCCGGGTTTTGGCGTGCGCCAAGGCGTCCTCATAGGCCGCTCTGGCGGTGCCGAGAACGGTGGCGGCGGCTTCGATGTTCGAGCCCGGAACGAACATGCGGCGCGCTTCCGTGGCGCGGTTCACTTCCGAGACGCGGTTTTCTTCCGGGACTCTGCAGTTCTCAAAAATGAGCTCCGCGTTCAGGGAGAGCCGCTGTCCCATCTTGTCGTGAATCTTCCCGTAGCGGAAACCTTCCATGTCCGGCGTGATGATGAAGTACGTCATCCCCTCGGACACGCCCTTCGTCGTATCCGTTCTCATGGCGACGATACAGAGCTTGGCGATTCCGCCGTTGCTGATGTATCGCTTCTTCCCGTTGGCGATCCAGTGGTCCCCCTCGCGCACGGCGGTCGTCCGAACGCCGGCGTCGGGGCTGTCGTAGGGGATGATGTTGTCCGTTCCGCCGGTTTCCTCCGTCATTCCGACGGCCAGGTGGAAGTGGTGGTCTTCCAGAAAAGCCTTCAGGTAACGCTCTTTCTGAGCCTGATTCGTGAGTTTTTCGAACAGGTGAGATATCTTCCAGGTCTGATCAAACGTGACCGCCGTGCCCAGATCGCCCCAGGCCAGTTCCTCGCCCACGAGGCAAAGCGTGAGGATATCGCAACCCCCGCCGCCCAACTCTTCTGGCAGCGCGAGGGTTCGCAAGCCCAGCCTGCTCCCCTTCTCCAGCACGTCCCAGGGGAAGCGCTTCATCGGGTCGGGCTCTCTGTCCAGCGCCGCCGCGACGGGGCGTATCTCCTGCGCGGCGAAGTCATGCGCCGTTTTTTGCAGTTTTTTCTGTTCGGAAGTGAGTGTAAAATCCATATTCGTCCTCTGTTTATGAAGCTTCGCCACCAGCCGGAGAAACTCCCGTAGTACTGTGTCCAGGCTCAGCCATGATGTCTGCGTACCTGATAGTATCCGCTCGCACCTTTGTTCGCAATCGGGAGCGGGGGTTCAAGTTCACCAGGAGAGGATGCCCGCCGAACCGGAGAACGGATGCGCCAGGAGGATGGTTTGCGGTTCATACAAATGCGGGGAAATGCGGGGGAGCGAAAAAAATTTAATTCGATACATTTCGGTAATTTATTAATGTATAACTTTAATTATATGTTGTAACTTATTAAATATATGATCTATGTCATGTTAGTTCGAGCCATAAACCTTTTCCTGAATTTATCGATATTTTTCGAATTGTTCAGTAATCCGAAATCCGTGCCGCTCATTCCGAATCCAGAAAATTCCATGCTTCCAGCCCTCCATGCGAATCACGGGAATTTCTTAGATTTTCTCACCTCGCCTTCACGAAAGCGCGTTTGGAGGATAGCGCAGGCGCGGAGGGAGGGGTCCTAGCAAATGCGGGCAAATGCGGGAGGAATGACCCCGAGCGGGGGATGGAGGATTCGCAGGGACAACCCCCTGTGGTTGTCCTTCGTCAGGACGGGCGCAAGCGGCGCCCCGACACCATCAACCGTCCTGCGGTGCGGACGTGCGGCGGATGAGTTCCCTCAGCGACTCGCTCTGGACCTTGATCGCCTCCATGTTTTCCCGGTGCCGGCTTTCTATGGCCGCCATCGTTTCCCGGTGCTGGTCGCTTTGCGCTTCTTGCTGACCTTTCAGCGTCGCCATGGCTTCTTGATGCCGGCTGTCCAGCGCCTTCATGGTCTCTTGATGCTGGGCCATGTTTTCCCGGTGCTGGGCGTCGCGTTGCTTTGCGGCCTGGCGCATGATGTAGAGTCCATACCCTATCAGGCTGCATTGCGCGGCGCCGACGAGCGCTGCGACCCATACGGAGGCGCGATGCAATGCCAGCGAGGCTTGTTGAAGGGCCAGGGAGGCCTGTTGCAGTTCAAGCGTGTCTTTTTGCAGGGCAAGGGCGGCTTGCTGGACGGCGAGGCTTGCAGTTTCGAATTCCGTCATACGGTTCTCTCCTGTCATTTCTCGTGGAGATAGCAAGCCAAACCAGTTTCACCCAGTGCGCGAGGAGATGTCAAAACAACGGAAGAACAGACTTCCACACACTCCGAAACCACTCGCCCTCGAAGAAATTATTGAAAGACCCCTGACTAATGAGGGTTTGACGCGATGTGATTGTAGGGGCGGTTCGCGAACCGCCCCTACGGGCGAGTGCGATTTCGTTCGTCATTCCGGCGAATGACGACAATCCCGGTATTGCAAGGTTTTTCAACAACCCAACAGGTATTGATGAAAACCTCATGGAAACGCAAATCTATCTTCGAGATTCAGGACTCGCTAAAACCATCCTGGCGCATGTCCGGAACTGGCACGAAAGTTGCTGAATTCCGATCTGGCCGGGTCTGGAAGCGTCACCTGCCCCCTTAGTATTCGAACACCGTGGGGCCGTCCACTCTTTCGGCGAGCGTCTTGACGGCGGCGCGGGCGGCGCCGAGACGCCATTCGCGCTCGGCCTCGGGCGTTCGGGAGGGGTCGCCGAAAGGATGGTGGAAGTGCCCGGCGCGGTTGTTGACGATGCGGTTGACCCCGATGTCGCGCGCCACGTCGGGCAGGCAGGTGACGATGACGGTGGGGATGCCTTCGCGCTCCAAAGCTCTCGCCAGCGCAGCCCCGCTGCGCGTGCCGGTGCCTCACGTGGCGGGGAGGACGACGCCCTCGACCCCGCCCTTTTTGAGTTCCACCGCCCAGGCACGGCCGATGCCGTCCATCTCGACGAAGGCGCCGCCGTTCCCGCAGGTGCTCAAGAAATCATCGTAAAGCTCGGCGATCTCGCCCTCGTCCGCAAGCCTGCGGAAGGCATCCACGGCGAGCATGCGGTCGGGCTCCTCGTTCACGAACACGGTGTTGAAGCCCCCGTGGATCGAGATGAACGCGCCGCCCGGAAGCGCGTCTTTCCCCTCGAAGGAATACGTGGCCCAGTTCCCGTTCCTCGACCCGGAGAAGCGGTCCGGGTTGCCGGGAGGCACCATGCCGCCTTCGGATACGATGGCGATGCGGGCTTTCTTGAGATCGGCGACGGGCTTAGGCGGCGCTATCTCCTCGAGCGTCGGAACGTCGAGTTCGGTCCGGTAGGGCTCGCCCCTGATTTTCCGGAGAACCATGTCGACGGCGCGCCGCGAAGTCGGGAGTTCTGCGACTTCGTTGTAGCGGATCCCCCGAGGGAGGTAGCCCTCGTCAGCGGCGCTTCCGATCTTATCCCCGCGGGCGAGCTTGAGCCCCAGCCGTGCGGCGGCTTCCAGGGCCTCTTCCATGCCGACGGCGGAATCGGCGGCGGGAACGGTGTGGACTTTGGTTCCCGCGGCGGCAAAACCCGGATTTTCCGGGTGCATGGCGGTGACGACGGGCATTCCTGCTTCCTCCGCTGCGCGGCAGACGGCGGCGCAGGCGAGCCCGAATCGTCCGGCGTTGAAGGCGGGTCCTGCGAGCAGGAGATCGGGAGAAAACTCCTGAATCCGCGCGATGGCCTCGGCGGCGCAAGACTTTTCGTTTTCGGCGAAAAGGCCGTCCCCCGCGAAGACGGTGCCGACGACTTCTGCGTCCTCGCCCAGGATTTTATCGAGCAATACGCCGGGGCCGACGGGGCCCGGCCGGGCGGATACGGGATGATCGCTCCTCTCCTCGCCCCCGACGCCTGCGAAGAACTGGTTCAAGTAGTGAACGACCCGAAGTTTAGCGCTCATGGCCTGGCCTCCTGATATGAATTCATTCCAATCAATATCTCAGTGAACATGGCGGACACCCGTTTGGGCGAATATCTCGCTGGACAAAGCTCCCGCCTCAATAATCCTTGCCCACCATGTTGTTGATGTCCTTCGCCCACTCGCTGGCGTAGTAGTCACTGTCGGCCAGGGTGAAGGCCTCGCGGGTGTTGACGCTCTTGCCGTTATAGAACTCGACGACTTCGGAGCCGATGACCCGCTCCATCGCCGGGGCGTCGATGCGCTCCCCCTGCATGCCCTTGGAGATGACGGCGTCGGCCTCGGGCACGTGAAAGACGAGCGGGAACTCGCCCGAACCGGGCCGGCCCACCTCGTAGATGATCGGAACGGCGCGCACGCCCATTTGCTCGAGCGCCTGAACGGTGAGCCAATAGTCCACCGTGGAGTTCCCGCCGCCCTCGAAGGCGAGGACCGCGCCGTCCGCCTTGAGTAAGGTGGCGAGCTTGGCCACGTACTGCCCCGAGCGCTCCTTGAGTGCCTGGTTGTCGTGGTGGCCGCGCGTGATGATCACCCCCGCGAAATTCAGGTCCACCCCGTGGCGGCGGTAGAGTTCGTAGATGAGCGGCATGTTGCAGTGGAGGTAGGTCGGCGCCTTCTGCTGCGTCTTGTAGTTCGCCCCCACCACCGCGCCGTCGAGCATCTCGTTGGGGTGAATGAGCGTGGGCAGCGAATCCCCCAGGTTCTTGCCGTACATGAACGTCTGCACCATGGACGCCTGGTGCATGACCTGATCGACGAAGACGACCCGGGGGAGATCGGGGTCAACGTCGCCAAGTTCGAAGGTTTCAAGCCTGACGGGTTCGAGCTCCGCCGTGCGCTCGGCCAGCCGGGACGCGATTTTAAGCGTCGCCAGGCGGACGGCGTCGTCGTGCGCTTCGTTCGATGCGTTCTCCAGCGGCTCGTAGCAGGCGACGAGGTTCGCGGTTTCCGAATTCGTGCAGTGGGTCGCTCCGGGACCGGACATGTCGATGATCCCTTCCCGGAAAGTCATGATGCCCGTCATGGGGCCGAGAAAACGGGTGGAGCTGATGACGCACATGCCGGCCAGCTTGTGGGTGCGGCCCTCTCCTGCGGTCTTCGCCGGGCCGAGAAACCCCGGAAATGCGCACGATCGCCCGCTCACCTTGTAGAGCGGCTCCACAGCGTCCAGGACGTTCGTGATGCGGGCGGAATCGCCCGGCATGGCGGCGTGAAAGCGCGCGTCCTTGAGGTCGCCTTCTTCGAGCGCCAGTTCGCGGAGTTCATCGGCGTCCACGGTGAGCGTTTCGTCTTTGTAATCGAAGCACTTCCCGATGATGATTCTGGAAACGGGAAATAAACCCATTTCGAGTCGCATGGACATCCTCTCCCTCTACCCGGCCGCGCGCATATCGGCGAGGTCGCTTTCTATCTGCGGCAAATCGAGCACCATCTCCATCATGAGCAGCTTATCGGCGTAAACGTCTTCGGGAATCCCGGTTCGCACCCTTTCTTCCAGGATATGATAAACGGGGAGTCCCAACGAGACTCCCGCCAGGGGCCCGGCCCAGCTCGGGTCTCCGGTGGTCAGCGTTTCGACGGCGAGCCGAAGGCCTTCACCGGGCATTCCCAATACCACCATCAGGTTCTCCGACCCGATATCATCCGCGATCGACTTGATGGCGGCCTGGTTCTCCAGGTCCATGGCGCCCGCGGAGGTTCAGACGAAACACTCCGTCTTCTGGAATACGACCTCCGCACCCGCCGCCTCGAGGCACTCGGCGATCAGCGGGCCGGGAACGCCGTCGCGCTCGCCCAGCGCGATCACCTTCTTTCCTTCGAACATGGATTTCCTCCACTTTCTTACAAAAAACGAATGAATCACGCTTCTATCAGCACCGAAGCCCCGTCGGCCTGCCGGGACATCCGGCCCAGAAACAGACTCCCTTTGGCGACGACCATTGTACTCCGTAGGCTTCCTGCCCGCATCCTCTCGAGCGCATGGCCGAGAAAGGGAACGCCCGCGGGAATGTGCCCCTGCGTGGGCGCGAAACCGGGCATCCCGTGCGTTTCGACGAAATCCGGTATCTCCTCGCGGGCGATCTCCCCGCCCATGACCGCCATGGCGGCCAGCATCCTGTAGTTCGTAGCCGCCACGTCTCCCGCCCCCGCCGGCAGCATGATTTCGGGATTATGCAGTTCGACGGCGTACTTATCGACGCTGCTTATCTTGCGCCCGGCTCGCGCCAGCGGGTCGCGCACGAGCGCCTCCGCCAGCCCTTGCGGCGTGGAGGGCCTGCCCGCCGCGTGGCGTCCTGCGACTTCGAGATTCACACGGGGGCCGTCTTCCGGGTTTTTCGTGAGCAAGAACGCCACACCACCCAGTACGTCTTCCAGGACGGGCACCCCCTTTTCGAGGTGGAAATACGCCTTCATGCCGAGCTTCGCCATCGAACCGCCTCCGACGACGACGGCGTTTTCAACGACGCCTGACTCTATGAGGGCCGCCGCGTGCACGAGCGCATACACCGGCGCCGCGCAGAAGGACTTCACATCCACGCCGGCCGCATTGGCGCAGCCCGCCATCTCGGCGATGGTTTTGGCGAGATTGCCGCCGCCGCGATTGTAGCGATCCCCGACCGCCTCCTCCGAGCAACTGATGACATACTCAATCGCATCAGGAGCGACCTTTTCCTTCACGAGAAGATGACTGAGCGCATACGCGCCGCTTGCCTTGGCCGAGAGGTTTTCCAGGAGAATCCGGGCATCCAGCGACTCGTCCGAATCGTGATCGCGCCGAACGCACCCTATTAGATCCCCATCCTGAAAAAGCGGCAGGGCCTCGCCTCCCTCGATGCGCCCTGAAACCTCTGCTTGCTTGTATTCCCTGGGAGGTTTTTCCCTTTCGAGAAGCGCAGCGACCGCCTCAGAACCCATGGCGCCCGGAACGGGGCGCTCCTTATCGAGCATGATCAACCCGAACTGATCGGCGGCTTCCAGAAGCGCGTAGAAAGCATCCTGCGGGAGGATTTCCCCAAAATGGCCCTCGGGCGAAGCGCCTGCGAGGGGATTCTCGTACCACGGAGCCGGTATTTCGCCCAGATTTTCGGGCGGCAGATTGCCGATGAATGCCTGGTTCGGCGGGTAGCCGGCCACCTCGTCAAAAGTGCGCAGATCGGCGAATACGTCACCCGGAGCCTGATTGCTGCTTAACGTTTCGCGCCAGGGCTTCGAGCCGTAGCGAACCAGATCGGGAGCGTGAACGAGAACGTTCGCCGCCGCGCGCAGGAATGCCGTCATATCACTCGCCGTGATAAATCGCCACGGCGCGAATGGGCGAACCAGTTCCGCCCCGAATCTTGAGCGGCAGGCAGGAGAAGATGAATTTCGTGTTCACCACCTCTTTCAGGTTCCCGAGGTTCTCCACGTTCAGCACCTTGCGCTCCCGGCAGACTTTGTGCGCCCAGTAGCCCTTGTCTCGGAAGGCCTGGGAAGAATCGATGCTGGGCGAATCGATGCCCACGTTGATGCAGCCCCTGTCCGCAAGCCAGTCCATCGCCGCCTCACTCAAGCCCGGATACGTGTGGAGCCAGGTGTGAAAATCGCCGCCGTAGTTCGCCTCGTAGTGGCCCGTCCAGATGAGTACGCTGCCCTTGTCGGGGACTTCCAGATTCGCCTCCGCGCACGCCTTTTCCAGATCGGCCGGCTCCATCCAGTCCTCGGTGTTGCAGAATTTCGACAAGTCCAGGCAAATCGCCTCGTTGTAGAACCACTCGAGGCCCAGTTCGTCGATGGTCTCCCCGTCCTTGTCGATGTGGTAGAAGGCGTCCACGTGCGTGGGGCCGTGGTCGCTCATCACGAGGCAGTTCGTCGTCGAGGTATGGCCCGAGGGCGAATTCGCATAGGCCTTGGCCGTCTCCGCGTGCGTCTTGTTGGGGAACACCCCCGTCCGCTGGTGCCCGGGATAGACGGGCATGCCGTCATAAATCTCCTGCGATAAATCCACGATGCGAATTGCCATGTCTTTGCTCTCCAGTTTTGACTCGGGTGATGGGTTGAAAAGGGGAAATTTGCGTAATCTTACCCAAAAATGTTCGATAAATCTCCCGGGATAAGGTGAAAATTTTTTGTAAGAGAATAATGGATCCCGTAGGGGCGCACTTCCGAAATCCGCCTCCCGACACCCTTCACCCTGAGTAGCGGCGAAGCCGCGTATCGAAGGGCGCGCACCGAGGAAAGAGGCAACGAGCATCCTTCGATACGGCGCTCGCGCGCCTGCTCAGGATGAGGGGATTGGGGTCCCGTAGGGAAAGGCCCCCGTGCCTACGCTGATTGCATCCATCCTGAAAAAGGACAACCACGGAGGGTTGTCCCTACGGTTCGCAAATCTTTCATCTCGCAGGAATCTTGCTCGGACCTGAAAGTTTTATCCATTTGCCGGCGAATCCGGCTTTCTCAGGGAATGCCTCGAATATGCTCGGCGAGAATTGCGGTTTAATTGACAGAAATTGAGATGTTGGCGAATTTCAATACAATTTGAATCACAATCAACAAGAGAAACATTGCCGTTCCCCAGCCCATGGCTTTGCTGATCTTGTTTTCGACGGCGCGCAGCCGTTCGTCTATTTTATCAATCCTTCCATTAAGCTGACTGATGGCGTGCATAACCCAATTTGAGTCATTCGGAGGTGGAGTTGTCGGCTGTCTGGGCCCGATATTTTCCGGGCTGACACTACCCTTACCTTCCATTGGCGCTCAACTTCACGCTGATCCATTCCCAAACTTCCGAGTTATAGCGTCCCCAATAATTTGTTACAGGAATAACGATTCCCGAAGTTGCAGGTTCTTCATCTCCGAGGCCAATTTTTGAAGCCAGCTGTCGGGTAGTTTCCCCCTCCGTAGCAACAAAAAAAGTATTGTCATCGTCATAATACCGGCCGCTATACCGCTGTTCCAGTTTCTTTCTTACCAGTGCCGGGTCAGAGATGTTGAAGGCTACAAATACCTGCATCCTCGGCATCTCCTTTCGTGGTCTAACGTATCAGGAAAGGAAGTATCCCATATATTTATCCAATCAGTCAATATAGCGCAGGCGATACTGCGTAAAATTTTCACGAATTCTATCCCTCCCGCTCCCACATCCGCCACCGCACGATGATCGCCCCGAACACCACGACGAGCACTGCGCTCGCGAGATAGGCGGCGCGCACCGGGCCGAACCAGAGGCTGTCCGCGCGGAAACCGCTCACGGCGGCGCGCCCGAGGGAGTAGAGAACGAAGTAGAGGCAGAAGATGAAGCCCGCTTTGTGGTTCGTGAGCCGCAAGCGTCTCAGGATGAAGAACCACAGGAGGTTCAGGAGAAGCTCGTATATCATCACGGGGTGCGTCGCCTGTCCGGGGAATTCCCGGCCCGCGATGGAGGTCATCGGAAACTCCACGCCCCAGGGCATCGACGTCGGCACGCCGTGCGCATCGCCGTTCATGAAGTTGCCGAAGCGCCCGAACACCTGGCCGAGCATGACGGCGGGCGCCACCGCGTCGGCGAACTCCCAGGTGGATACGGCGTGGTTCCTCAAGTAAAGATAGCCGGCCAGCACGCCCCCGACGAGGCCGCCGTGTATGGCGAGGCCCCCTTTCCAGATGGCGAAGACCTCCCACAAGGCGCTCTGGTAAAACTCCCAGTTGAAGAGGACGTAATAGGCTCTCCCGCCCAGGATGCCGGCGAACATGACGAGGAGGCCGAAGTTCATCACCTCATCCGGCGTGATGGGCATCCCCTTGCGCGCGGCTTCCCTCCGCACCAGCCAGACGCCGGCCAGCACGGCGGCGACGTACATGAGTCCATACCAGCGAAGCGCGAACGGTCCGATTTCGAATATGACGGGGTTCAAATTTCTGTTTCCTTACCAGGCGGCTGTGGGTCGTGCGCAAGCGTTTCAAATGAGCTGCACAACATGGGGGCTGCTGAAAAACCTTCGTGATGATTTTGTAGCAGAACAACCTAAAAGGGTTGTCCTGCCCTCCGTGGTTGTCCTTCGTCAGGACAGGCACGGAGGCCTGTCCCTACGGCAAACAATTCGATAATCGGGATTCCCTCCCCTTGAGGGGCTATTGAAAAAGCCCAAGGAGAGAAAAATCACTCCCCCCTTGAGGGGGGAGTGAACTTCAAAAGCTTGCGATCAGCCAAAATCGCTCCACAGGGCTTTTTCAACAATCCCGCAGGCGTCCGGCTCATGGGCTTCAGGTTCATCCCACTATTTCGGGTGGCGGTAGATCACGCTCTTGGGAAAATAATCCTTCCAGCCGAACCAGAACGCGAGCGTCGTGGAAAGCTGGTTCAATCTGGCGCCTTTCATCGGCCCGTCCACGGCGAGGCCGGTCAGGCGCTGCCAGCGCGAACCCGTTTTCCTGTCCTTCATGAACCGGCAGGCGGCGGCGCCCTTCGCTCCCTTGCTCGTGATGAGTTCGAACTCCAGCGTCTCGCCCTTCAGGACGCGGTCGAAAACGACCCCCGTGCCCGCCCCCTCGCAGTACGTGACCAGAACGTCACGCCCTGCGAAGCGGTCGTTCACCACGCCGGCGCGGTTCAGATCGGCGAAGGGATACACCTTGGCGATTTGCTCGCCTTTCTTTTCCGGGGAATCGAGCGCAAGGGCGACCAGAAGGGTTTTGGGATGCAAGCGGTTGTCCCGGTATTTCTCGGGGATCACGCCGGTCTGCCCGCTGTAGTAGTAGCCCTCATACGGGTCCCGGGAGGAGCTGCGGAACATGCCGCCCATCCCCTTCAGCTTTTTTTTGAGCACCAGGGTATCGGGATAGAGCTGCGTCCATTCCGAATAGCGCATCATGGCGGCGGGGAACGTCCCCAGGCGCTCCCCCTTGAGCGGTCCGATGAGGCCTTCCCCCGTCAGGTGGCTCCAGAGCGTGTCCGTCTGGCGGTCGTACATGATGAGTACGTTTTTCCAGAGTTTTCCCGAAACGCCGAAAGAGAGTTTCCTGCCGCCCAGGTTACGGTCATACACGATGGCCGTATAGCAGAGCGGTCACCACGTCACGGAGACGGCGCTTCCTCCCACGACGTCGTTCACGATCTCGTGTGAACTGAGCAGGGGCACGGAATAGGCCCGCTTCTCTCCGTTGATGTTGATGCCGATGACCATCTCACCCGGCTGCATGAACCCCTCGGCATCTTTTACGCTCGCGTATTCGGGTGCATCGATGGCGGGAATGCCGTCTTTGGGCAGCAGGGTGCGGATCTCGGTTTCAGGGCTCGCGCCGGAAAGAGCCGGAAAGGCAAGGATGATCAAGGCGAAAAGGACGCTTCTCATCTGCGGCATAAGAATGCTCTCCTCAGGCGGCCTGAGCCGTTAGCTAGCGTTTGAAGCCATGAAGCACCGTGAAAAATGTCCGCTCCCCGCGGTCGGTCCCGCGCACGACCTGGCCAAGGACGTTCGTACCGGCGGGAATTTCTTTCAGCAACCCTTCGACGTCCTCCAGCTTTTCGATCACGACGCGGACCGGCGTTTTCCCGTTTCCGGGCAGCCGATACGTCAGCCCGCGTATCACCATGCCCTCGCGCAAACCGTCGTAATAGGCCCTGCTGCCCTCTTCCACGTCGCTGATGTACACGCCGCCGTCCGTCTGCAAGTTGCTTTTTTGCTTCAGCTCATCGGTCAGGTTCTCGAGCGCCACGCCGTAGCTTTTCCTGGTCTCGGGTTCATCGACCCCGGTGTTCCCTGCGGCCTTGCCCGTCGTTTCCGGTTCCGGCAGGCGGACCAGCTTGACCATGAATTTTTTTCTCCGGGCGTCGCGCATCACCTCCACGGCCACGGCTTCTCCCGGCGGCGTCCAGCCCACGAGCCGCTGCAGATGGGAGGTATCCACGACGCTCGTGCCGCCGAGGCGGACGATGACGTCCCCCATGCGGATGCCCGCTCCCTCCGCCGGCCCGTCTTTGAGCAGGGAACCCACGAGCGCGCCTTTCGCGCGGGAAAGTCCCAGCAGATAGGCCATGTCCCGGCTGACCGGCTGGATGGTCACGCCCAGGTAACCGCGCGGGAAATTTCCGCTTCTTCTCAGGTATTTGACGACGCCTTTCGCCATGTTGACGGGAATGGCGAACCCGATGCCGCTGCCGGGGGCCGGAATCGCCGTGTTGATGCCGATGACCTCCCCGTCGATGTTCACGAGAGGCCCGCCGCTGTTGCCCCGGTTGATGGCGGCGTCCGTCTGGATGAAGTGCTCATAGCGCGCGATGCCGACGCCGCTGCGCCCGATGCCGCTCACGACGCCCACCGTGAACGTCCTCGTAATGCCGAACGGATCGCCCACGGCTATCGACCACTGGCCCACCTTCACCTTGTCGGAATCTCCGAGCGTCGCCACGGGCAGCTTGCGGTGCGGCTCGATTTTGATGAGCGCGAGATCGGTATAACGATCCGTGCCGACGACTTTCCCCCAGTAGGCGGACTCGTCCGAGAGGCGCACGCGCAGTCTTCGCGCATTGCTGATCACGTGATTGTTCGTGAGAATATATCCCGCCGGATCGATGATGACGCCCGAGCCCGAGGAGAACTGCGGCATGTTCGGATGGGGCGACTGGGGATTTTGCTGCGCGGTCCCCTTTTTTCTCTCGACCCGTATGCTCACCACCGTCGGCTTGACGCCTTGCGCTATCTGCGTGAACGCCCTCTCGATTTTTTTCATGAAATCGATGTCCGGGTTCGCCTGCGCAGGCGCGGCGAAACTCATGGACAAAATCAGAAGCATCGACGGGATGAAGCGATAATTCATTGAACCCCCACCATTTTGTTTCACCGGCGACTTGTTATCCTGCAGGATTATACAGGGATGCCCGGGCATTGTAAGCGTCGGGGTCAAACCCGACCGAGTAAAGAAGAAATTCACTCCCCTTTGAGAGGGCTGTTGGAAAGCCTTGATTTCGTGATTCCACGTATGGAGCCGACCATGGAGGGATGAAACTTTATTCCTCCCTTGCAGAGCGTCAACCAACCACTCCCCCCTTGAGGGGGAGTCGAGGAAGCCGAGCGGTTTGTGCGAAGGCTGACTCGGTGGGGGGTAAAATGCGTTTTATCGCCAGTCCGAGTTATACCCCCCACCGAATCGCTTTCGGGCTTGCGCCCTTAGCTCTTCGTCTGGCTTTCCCCTCGGGAAGCCAGACCCTCAAGGGGGGAGTGAACTTCAAAAACGTACGCTCAAGCAAAATCGCTCCACGGGTCTTTATCAACTCTCCACACGACGGCTGTACTCCCTTAATACAGGCCCACATAACTCACCTGACCTCAAGTATCACTTCAAGTTCCACGGGCGCTCCCAGGGGCAGTTCCGTCACGCCGACCGCCACTCTCGCGTGCAAACCCTTGTCCCCGAAAATCTCGGCGGCCAGATTGGACGCGCCGTTCACGACGAGGGGCTGGGCGGTGAAATCCGGCGCAACGGCCACGTACCCGCTCATCCGCACGATCCTCTCCACGCGCTCCAGATCGCCCAGGGCCGCTTTCGCCTGCGCGATGGCGTTCAGGAAACAGAGCGCCGCGCACTCCTGGCCCTGCTCGACCGTGACGTCGAGCGGCACTTTTCCCTCATGGATCATTTTGCCGTCCCTGATGGGGATCTGCCCCGAGATGAACATCAAGGACCCGGAGATGACGTACGGCACATACGCCCCGACGGGCGCGGGCGCATCCGGCAGTTCGATTCCCAGTTCACTCATTCGCTCGGCAATGCTCATTTCGGCTCTCCCCCCATGGAAACGGCTTTGATTTTTTCGAATTCCTCGGGCGTGTTCGCGTTCAGGAAAGAGGCGCCTTCAGCGTCCCACTCTCTCCAGAGCGCCTCTTCCACCAGCTTTACGCACACACGTTCGTGAAACCCTATCATCTTAAGACGCCCTCTCGAAATCGACTCCTCGATGTGGGGCGCACAATTCTTTCCGTAGAACGCGCAAAGCGGCTCGGGGTAATCGTCCTTGATCGGGATGATTACGTCCCAGTCCTCCACCATCGAGGCGAGGCCGCGGATGAGCGCGGGTTGCAAGAGCGGCATGTCGCATCCCGCCACGAAGACGTGCGAGCCTTTCGCCGTCGCCACGGCGGTATGGAGGCCGCCCAACGAATCGTTGCCCGGATGAATGTCCCCCACCACATCGAGACCCATGCGCTCGTATTCTGCTTTCTCGTTCGCCACGACGAACACATCCCTGAACATCCCGCCCAAAGTGTCCGCGATGCGCCTGATGACGGGAACGCCGCCTATCTCCAGCATGGATTTGTCCCGCCCCATGCGGCGGCTCCGGCCGCCCGCCAAAATGGCGGCGGAATAGGGAAGTTCGGGCGCTGTTTCGGGACTCATGCAGAACACTCGAGGAAGAGTCGGTTGTCGAAAAACAATTTCTTCAGGAGTGCACCCGCTCCGGGGTAGACATCTCGAGGTGCTCGGGTTTTTGAGAGGGCGTCTCCCCCAGCAAAATCACCTGTACGCGGCTCCCGGCGGCGAGTTCGGTCTCGTATTCGGGGAATACGACCAGGGCGTTCGCCCGCACCATGGAGTGCAGGATGTTGGAGCCCTGCGCCTCGATGGCCTGTACCGCCCATTCGTCCCCGTCGCGGTATGCGACCGAGCGCACGTAGTGGCGCCGCTCGGGGGATTTCGTGAGCGGGTGCAGGAGGCGCGCCTCCACGCTCGGGCGGAAGAGGTTCTCAAAGCCCTGCATCTTGAGCAGCGACGGCCGCACGAAAAGCTCGAAGCTGACCATCGTGGAGACGGGGTTCCCCGGCAGGCCGAACACGGGCTTGCCGTTCAGGACGCCGAAGGCCATCGGCTTGCCCGGCTTCATGCGCACGCGCCAGAAGCGCATATCGTTCCCCAGCCCGCCCAGCGTGGATTTCACGAGATCGAAATCACCCACCGACACGCCGCCGCTCGTGATGAGCAAGTCGGCGGCCAAGCCGTCATTGATGTGGCGGGTCAGGTCTTCTGCGTTGTCGCGGGCGATGCCCAGGAGAACCGGCTCGCCGCCCGCTTCGAGCACCTGGGCGGCCAGGGCGTAGGAGTTGGAGTTGAATATCTGCCCCACATCTGGGGCGTCTCCCAGATCGACGAGTTCCTCTCCCGTCGCGAGGATGGCCACCTTCGGTTTCTGGTACACGTACACCCGCGCCCGGCCGATGTTCGCCAGCATGCCGGCGGATGCCGCGCCAAGGCGGGTTCCTTGCGAGAGAACCGTCTCGCCGGGCTGGACGTCCTCACCGGCAAGCCGGATCGCTTCTCCCTCGCGCACAGCGAGGAATATCTCCACCTCCTCCTCGGAGGTTCGCTCCGTCTCCTCCACCAACACGACGGCGTCCGCCCCGTCCGGGATGGGCGCGCCCGTCATGATCTTGATGGCCTCGCCCGGGCCGAGCGTGCGGGTCGACACGACGCCCGCCTGGATCTCCTCGACCACTTTCAGCGTCCTGGGCGTCTCGCGGCTCGCGCCCGTCACGTCTTCCGCCCGCAGGGCGTAGCCGTCCATCGCGGAGTTGTTCCACGGCGGAACGGGCCGTGAGGATTGGACATCCTCAGCCAGCACCCTGCCTGGACAATCGAGCAGGCCCACCCGCTCGCGCCCCATCGGGCGTATCATCTCCAGTATCGAGTTACGAGCCTCTTCCACGCTGATCATGAACGACTCCGAGTGATTGATAACCGACCGGCCCCATCCCGGCCGCCGCTATTATAACCGACGCCTGTGAGGGAACAAGCCGAAGGCCACATTTGAAGGGGTTATTGAAAAAAAAAACAGCATCTCCGGGCGGGCGCAATCAAAGCAGTTCTTTTTTTCTTGGTCGGAACTGGCCCCATCGTTCGCGTCAAACTCTCGTCTTGCATGCCAACATATCTGCCTCACCCTGAGTAGCCGCCGAAGGTAAACGCGACTGAGAAAGGAGCGTTTGTATCGAAGGGTCTTGCCTGGGCCTGTCGAAGAGGCGCTCCCTCGATACGGCGCGCAAGCGCGCCTACTCGGGATGAGGAGGGTATTGCGGGCAAGGACGGCGTATGCGCAACAGGCCGTATTCCCTCGAGGATACATTTTTCAACAGCCTCTTGACGCCGCGCGCGCGTTTGCGAATTCCGGGCGTTTTCATTAGAAAGGCCCTATGCCCAAAGACCAGTACAGCTACAAGAGTGAAATGCGCGTCCGCTTCGGCGAGACCGACTTGCAAGGCGTGGTGTTCAACGCCAACTACCTCCTCTACGTCGATACCGCGCAGATGGATTACCTGCGCACCATCGGCGTCCCCTACTTCGACATGCTCGAGCGCGGGTACGACATCGTCATCGTCGACGCCTCGGTCCAGTTTCTCGCACCCGCCCATTTCGACGAGGTGCTCCACGTCTACGCGCGCATCCATGACATCGGGAACACGAGTATCAGGATGGACTATGAGATCTACGAGGCGGAGTCGGAGCGCTTCGTCGCCAGGTCGCAGACGGCCTATGTGATCATCGACAGGGAGTCGCAAAAGCCCGTCCGCGTGCCTCCCTACATCCGCCGCGCCGTCAGGGAGTTCGAATCGAGAGAGGATATCGAGGAAACCTAAACGCAGGCGATTTGACGCTTCATACGCCCCGGGCAATGCAAATGCGGCCAATTCCCGCCCACCGGCGAAAATCGCATCGTTGAGAAGCGCGCTGCTTCATGGTAAAATCCGGGAATTCGCAACCGCTGTGAAAGTTATGCTTTTCGAAAAATTCCAGCTTTGACGAGAGTGGGGGGCATTCGTCATCTTCAAATCATAAACCAGTCGTGGGATCATTTTCGCTGTAGCAGGCACAGCATTCCGCAGCATAAACAGGAGGGAATATGATGAAATCGCTGAAACCATCGAAACGCGCTATTCCGTTCCTCACCCTTGCGCTGAGTTTGCTCATCGTCGTTGCGCTGGGGACCACACAGGCCCTCGCTGCATGGAAGCCCACGCGCCCGATTGAATTCGTCATCATGGCGGGCAAGGGCGGCGGCGCGGACCGCATCGCCCGCCTCATGCAGAAGATCGTCACCCAGAACAAGTGGTCGCCGCAGCCCCTGGTTCCGATCAACAAGAAAGGCGGCTCGGGCGCCGAGGCGATGCTCTATCTGCTATCGAAAAAAGGGAACCCGCACGTCATCCTCGTGACGCTGAACAGCTTCTTCACGACCCCTGCCCTGCGGAAGCTGCCGGTGAACTACACGAAGCTCACGCCGGTCTACCGCCTGGCCATGGACACGTTCCTGCTCTGGGTCAACACGAAATCCGGAATCAAGAACATGGATGATTTCGTGAAGGCCGTGAAGGCCAAGAAAGGGAAATGGACGATGGGCGGCACGGGCAAGATGCAGGAGGACCAGCTCGTCACCAACATGCTCATGCAGGCCTATGGCCTCAAGGGCATGATTACCTACGTGCCCTTCCGGGGCGGCGGCACCGTGGCGAAAAACCTCGCCGGCGGCCACGTCGATTCGACGGTGAACAACCCCTCCGAGGGTCTGCCGCACTATCCCGGCAAGATGAAGCCGATCGCCGCGCTGACGCCCGAGCGCATCCCGGCGTTCAAGGAAGTGCCCACGTTCAAGGAACTGGGCCAGCCGCAACTCGTGTACTTCATGCAGCGCAGCATCAACGCGCCCGGCGGCATCCCCAAGGACGCCCTGGCATGGTATACGAACCTGTTCAACATGCTGTGCAATTCCAAGGAGTGGAAAGACTATACGTCCAAGAAGGCGCTGAACCGCGCCTGCCTGAGCGGCGCTCCGCTGGGCAAATTCTTCGCCGATGAGGACGTGAAGCACAAGAAGCTGCTCATGGGCATGGGATTGCTGAAGAATTAGTTTGTGGAGAAGACTTTAGATGCAACGGGCGGATAGGATAGTCGCCATCGGACTGATTTTCGTGTCCCTTAGCGTCGCCTGGAAAGCTACGGAACTACCCGTCGGCATTCTTCCCAAAGAAGGGCCGGGAGGGGGCTTCCTCCCCTTCTGGCTCTCTCTGGGAATCGCCGCCGTGGCGTTGATGGTGCTGATCCAGTCGCTGGCTTCCTCACGGCGCGACAAATCCGCCACGGCCGGCGCGGGAGTATTCATGAGCCGGGAAGGCTTGCGCGACCTGATGCGCGTCGGCCTGCCCGGCATGATCATGATTCTCCTGATCGGCGTTATCTCGGTCTATTTCTCGGCGGCCCTTTTCATCTTCTATTGCTTGTTTCTGGTCGGGGGGCACAACCTCAAGACGAGCCTCGGCGTGTCGATTGGCGTGCCCGTCGTGGTGTATTACATTTTCGAAAAATTCCTGATCATCCCCCTGCCGAAGGGGTATGCGGAGTTTTTGTTTTACTGGAACTGATGATTTCACCGTTTCCTTTGCCCATCCGTCAGGGAAATCCCGGTAATCGTGGGGCAAGGCTTGTCCTAAGGGCCGAGTAAATTGGAGATTCTTGGAAACCTATTCTACGGTCTTGGTATTGCGCTCTCGCCGCAAAACCTCTTGATGGCGCTGTTCGGCGTCGTGCTGGGCGTCGCCATCGGCGCGATGCCGGGCCTGGGTTCGGTGAACGGCGTCGCCATCCTTTTGCCCATCACGTTCGCCGTCCCGCCCACGAGCGCCATCATCTTCCTGGCGGCCATCTACTACGGGGCCATGTACGGCGGCGCCATCAGTTCGATCACGCTGAACATTCCGGGCGCGTCCACGGCCGTCGCGACGACGTTCGACGGCTACCCGCTGGCGAGGAGGGGAAAAGCCGCCGATGCCCTTGTGACGGCCGCGGTGGCCAGTTTCATCGGCGGCACCCTGTCCATCGTCCTCTTCACCTTCTTCGCCCCGCCCCTGGCCGAGTTCGCCCTGCGCTTCGGCCCGCCCGAGGAGTTCGCCGTCGTGCTTCTGGCGTACGCCACCTTTGCGGGGCTGGGCGGGGAAAGCCCGCTCAAGACCATCATCGCCACCATGCTGGGCCTGCTCATGTCCACCGTGGGCACCGACATCGTGAGCGGCTCGCCGCGCCTGATATTCGGGGGCATCACGGGTTTTTACCACGGCATCAATTTCCTGGTGCTGGCCATCGGCATCTACGGCGTCGGGGAAATTTTCTACACCCTGGAAGAAGGGTTCAAGACGAAAGAGAGATACCAGGCGAAACTCGGCGTCAGCGAGATCATCTCGACGCTCAGGAACCTCACGAAATGCGCCCCCACGATCGTGAGAGGCTCCCTGCTCGGGTTTTTCGTGGGCATGCTGCCCGCCGCGGGCGCCACGCCCGCGAGTTTCATGAGCTACAGCATCGCGAAGCGGTTTGCGAAAAATCCGGAGGAATTCGGCAAGGGCGCCCTCGAAGGGGTGGCCGCGCCCGAGTGCGCCAACAACGCGGCGAGCACGGGCTCCATGCTCCCCATGCTGACGCTGGGAATCCCGGGCTCCCCGACCACGGCGGTCATGCTCGGCGCCCTGTTCGTTTGGGGGCTCGTGCCGGGACCCCGGCTGTTCGTCGAAAACGCGGAGTTCGTCTGGGGGCTTACGGGGAGCCTCTACATCGCAAACACGATGGCGGTCATCGTCGCCATCTTCGCCGTCCCCATCTTCATCTGGATGCTCAGGATGCCCATGACGATCCTGGCGCCGATCATCCTGGTCGTCTGCGCGGTGGGCGGGTTCTCGCCGACGCAGGACATGTTCGACGTGTATCTCATGTTCATATTCGGCGCGGTCGGCTACATATTCCGCAAGCTCGACTATCCCCTCGCCCCGATGGTGCTGGCGCTGGTATTGGGGGGACTCACGGAGCGCACCTTCCGCCAGAGCATGATCATGAGCCACGGAGACCCCGGGATCTTCTTCGACTTCGCAGGCCACCCCATCGCGGCGGTGCTGATGATGGTTTCCGTCGTCCTGTTCGTCCTTCCGATCGTGCCGATGATCTTCCGATTCAGGGTTTCCCGGGCGGGCACTTCGGCCTGATCGGGTGAGGTTTCACACCGGACGCATCGCTGATGCACTTCCGGCTGGCGCCCGCTTTCGGGCGGCAAGCCACCTTACGGCGTAATGAACTCCCAGCGGGAAAGCTTGGGATCCGCCCTATCGCAATCGTCCACAAACAGGGTTCGCCAGCGGTCGGCGCTTGAGTAGGTGGCGGCGGAGACGGCGCCGACCGCGAGGCACAGGTTGGAATTCTTGAGGACCAGCTTGCCGTCGGCTTTCAGCTCGAAACGCTGAAAATTGGCGGCGCTGAAGAAGATGGACGAGGCGCCGCAATCGGCGAGCATCGCGGCGGCGCCCGGCAGGGCGCCCCGATTCACGCCGGCAATGGTCACGCACTTGTTGGGCGCCGGAAACCGGATATAGCCTTCCGGTGTAAACACGACGGCCGCGTCCGGCGGCAGCCCGACCTTACAATTGTGGGCGAACAGCGGGATATCCGTGCGCAGATTGCCGGGGGTGCCCGGAATGTCGATGCAATAGCCGTCCCGCGGCCGGTCGAGGCGGTCGATGAGGCGCAGATGCTGTTCGGCAGCGGCACAGGCCTTTGCGCTGACGATGGTCAACAGACCGCCGATGAGGCCACAAGCGGCAATCGTGTGAAGAACCTTCAGGAACCTCTTCAGATGAATTCTCAACTCGCCCCTCCAAAACGGGTGCGCAACCACGGCAGAATACCAGCCCCGCCTTTGGCGGCAAGTTCGAGGCCCGGATATCCCGATTGTGACTTGCGGCAGAGCTGATCGCCGGCAATGTTTCGGGAATGAGATGGACCGTCGCCGCCGTTGTCTTGTTTGCTCGGTTTTCTCAATGAATCATTATATAGCGATGGATTTCCTTTTTCATTCTCCAGATGTCTTCATGCAGGGATCAGATGTTTTCCACTCCGCGCTCCCGTGTGTCCACTGGGGAAGCCGGAACGGCGGCGATAACTGGCGACCTCCGAGCAAGCGTTCCATCAGGTCGCGGCGGGCGTCACCGGATCCGGCAGAGAGGAACTCTGTGGAGCAGTCAGGCCCTCCTTGCATCTTGGGCGGAGCCGTCCTGCAATAGTTTGCAGTGCGCGGTCGCCTGGTTGGCCAGGAAGCGGGTGGACGACGCCCTTCGGCGCGTGGTTCTCACACCCGAAGCATTCTTCAGTCGAAGGTAGTTGAGCCCTGCAGATTTCGAGAAATGAACTTCAGGCGTCCATCGCGCACCGGAAGCCGATGTTGAAATTCTTGTACCAGGGCTCGAAGCCCTCTCTGGCCGAGCACCTGAGGCTGTCTTCGATGTAGTCCCAGCCGCAGCCGCGGGCGACCTTGGCCGTCCAGGCGTAGCCCGCCCTGCGCGGGAGCCAGCCCTCGGTGTTCCCGAAGCGGATCCTGTAGCTGTCCTCGTCGCGGTGCAGGATTTCGTAGCGCTCGCCGCGCTTGACTTCGCCCAGGCTCAGATTTCCCCCGCCCGGAACGGCGAATACGGGCACCTTCGCCATCGCCACCTCGAAGGTCGGCTTCTCGAGCCCTTGCGGATTCTCCGCCGGGCCCGTCTGGTAATAAAACCCGTCAAACCAGTCCGAGACCCACTCGAAGACGTTTCCGGCCATCTGCACGCAATTGTAGGGAGAGGCGCTCTCTTCGAACTCGCCCACGTTGGCGGGACAGTGAATATCGGTTTCCGTACTCGCGTAGACGGCCCGCCCGGGAGAGGGTTCATCCTCGCCCCATGGATACTTGCGCCCGTCCGTTCCGCGCGCCGCCTTCTCCCACTCCGCCTCGGTCGGCAGGCGCTTGCCCACCCACCGGGCGTATGCGTTCGCCTCCTCCCAGCTGATGCTGACGATGGGCTGCTCCGGCCCCACGAAATCATCCCTCGAGAATGAGGGCGGCGGCGAGAATGCCTCGGTTTCTTCCAGGAAGGCGCGGTACTGTGCGTTCGTCACGCAATATTTATCCATCCAGAAAGCGTCGAGAGTGACCTCGCGCTGGGGTCGTTCGTCCGCATTCCCGACCTCAGACCCCATCCGGAAAGAACCGGCGGGCACGTACACCATCGAGGCCTCGTCTTTCCCTTTTTTCATTTCCTTCATTTCGTTCATCTTCGTCTCTTCGGGTCCGTGGATCAGGGGTGAGCGAAAAAGAGCGGGACCCCGAAGGGCCCCGCCCTGGACTTGCCGGCTCTTCGTTCCCGTATCCCTACTTCTTGCTCGGGTCGTTCACCTTGAAGGGGATGACGCCGGGAACCATCCAGTCGTCCCACATCTTGTCCACTTCGCTCTGGAAGTATTCGTAGTCTTCCTCCACGAAATGGTGGAAGCGGCCCTGCGTCTCCAGGTATTCGCGCACCGGCTTGCGGCCACGCTTGCCGTACACCTGCCGGGCGGAAATGCCCGTGTAGGTGAGCGCCCCGTCCGTCATCTCCCAGAGCGGGAACAGGCCGGTTTCCACGGCCAGTTCGCCGAGCTTGTGGGAGTAGAACGGGTCGTAGTCCCATCCCTTCGGGCACGGGTCGAGCGTGTGCACGAACGCGGGCCCCTTCACGGCCAGCGCCTTGCGGACCTTGTCGATCAGATCCGCCGGGTAGGAAGCATCCGCCGTCGCCACGTAGTTGCAGCGCGTGTGGCCCACGGCGTACATGGCGGCGATGTTCTTCTTCCAGCAGTCGTGCATGATCCGGAATTTCTTGCCCGGAGGCGTGAACGTCGTGTTGGCGCCCCAGGGAGACGCGCCTGAAATCTGGATGTCGGTGTTGGCGTACGACTCGTTGTCGTAGCAGATGATCGCCAGATTGTACTTCGCGTGCATGAGCGCCGCCGAGATGGACGAGACGCCCATGTCGATGCCGCCGCCGTCGCCGCAGAAGGCGATGACGTTGATGGGCTCTTCCTTCATCTTGCCCTTGCGCATGAGCGCGCGGAGCGCCGCCGCCGTTCCCGTGGCCGCCGAGCCCGAAGAGCCCAGCTGCGTGTGCATCCACGGCACCACCCAGGGGGTGCTGTAGTAGGTGGTGTTCGCCACGTACATGCAGCCCGTGCTGCCCAGGATGATGGAGCGGGGGCCCGCCGCCTTGGCCATGAGGCGCATGATGAGGGCGCTCTCACAACCCTGGCACGTCCTGTGTCCGCTGGTGAAATACTCCTCCACCGCTTTCTCGGGAATGGCGTTCACCTTCCCCATCAAGGGAAGTTCCTGTGTTCCGATGTTGTATTCAGAGGTTTCAGCCATGATTTAGTCCCTCACTCCGATCCAGTCGACTTCGTTGTCGGCCGCATCGTTCTGACCCATGGAAATGACCTTGTCGGCCATCTGTTTGACGTCTTCGAGCAGCACCTCACGGCCACCGAGGCCGCAGACGAATCCTTTCATGTGAGGCACCTTGTCCGCCCCGTACATGGCGGCTTTCACTTCGTTGAACACTATACCACCATGATAGGGAGAACCAAACGAGTAGTCGCGGTCGATGACGCCCACCGCCTTGAATCGCGAGAGCGACGCGCGCAACTCTTCCGTCGGGAAGGGGCGGAACCACTTGAGGCGAACCATGCCGACCTTCTTGCCTTCCTTGCGCATTTCGCGGATGGCGACCTTCACCGGCAGGCTCAGCGTCCCCATGCCGCACAGCACGACGTCGGCATCCTCGGTCATGTACTCATCGAGGAAGGGGTCCGTATCCACGCCGAAAGTCTTGCTGAAATCGGCGTGGGCTTCCTTGAGCACGGTGTAGGCGTTTTTCGCCGCCTCGCTGCTCTGCCGCCTCACCTCCATCAGCCAGTCCTCGTTCGCCTGGGGCGCGATGGTGATGGGGTTGTCGGGGTGAAGAAGCAGGTCGCCCCTGTCGTAGGGCGGGAGGAACGCATCGACTTCCTCCTGGCCGGGCAGTCGCACCGTCGCCTGGCTGTGCGTCAGGAACGCGCCGTCCATCGCGATGGCGCACGGCAGGTAGACTCTCGGGTCCTCGGCGACGCGGTAGGACAGAAGCCCGAGCTCGACGACTTCCTGCGCCGTGTCGGGGAAGTTGATCATCCAGCCCAGGTCGCGGACGAGCATGGCGTCGTTGTGCTCGGTGCCGAAAGCGCCGGGGTCGTCCAACGCGCGGCAGCCGACCAGGGCCACCATGGGCAGCCTGAGGCCCGCCGTAACGGCCAGGGGCTCCATCGCATAGAGCCAGCCCACGCCGCTCGAACCGGTGAACACCCGCGCGCCGCAGGCCGAGGCGTGTTTGACGATCTCGAACTGGCCGTGCTCGCTCTCCGCCGGAATGTAGTCGGCGTCGAAATCGCCCTCGGCGATGAATTTTGAAACGTACTGCATCACGGTGTCATACGGCCGGATCGGATACGCCGTGATGACATCCACGTCGGCGAGGCGGCAAACGTGGGCCATGACCTCGCTTCCGGTGAGGAGATGAACTCCCGCACCTTGTTGTTGTTCGGTTGCTGTCGCCATCAGTTCGCTCCTATTATCCTATTTGAGGTCTTGAAGAGATTTGACCTGGGCCGTTTCGGGGTTGTGACCCATCTCGATGCCGATGCCGGAGAACGCCTGCCCGAGACCGGTGATGGGGTGACGACCCTCTATTTTGCCGACGCTGATCTTCTCGTCCATGTACTTGTCGTAATCTTCCTTGTTCTCCTGCCACATCTGCCACTGGCTGTCGCGCTCTTCAAAGACGACCTCGTTCACCATCGTGATGCAGTCCTTGACGGGGCAGATGGCCTCGCACACGCCGCAGCCGCAGCAGGCCTCCATGTTGGCGTCGAAGAAGCCGTCCGGCGTGACGTCGAAACAGGTGTCCGGGCATGCAACCCAGCAAAGGGTGCATTTCGTGCATTTGTCAAAAGACACGACCGGACGCATGGTGCGGGTCGACCACTTCTTGAAGTAGGGGTTTCTCCCCGGCTCGTAGCCGCCTTCGCCGCCCCGGAAGCCCTCGTGGCCGCCCACGCCGTCGATGACGACGCCCTGGCGCATTTCGTGCCACTTGAGGAGTTCGAACGTGAAGGGAACCTCGTCGTTGCCCTGGCCCGGTTCGATCTCGACGGGACGCAGGTCTTCATACACCTCCCGCGCGGCTTCGATGTGCGTTTCGGAGCCGATGTTCTCGCGGATGGCCGACTCCAGAGACGCGATGGAGCACATGGTGGGCTCGGCCTTGAGGGCCGCCGCCAGACAGCGCGCGTCGGTGCCGTCGTCCTTGTAGACCCAAAGACCCGCGAAGCTCGCCTCGCCCGGGATGATCGCGAGTTTGTAGGGCGTTTCTCTGCGGTGGATGTGCTGGACGAGTTCGTCTTCTTTCTGGTTCGACGTGACGATGAGCGTGCCGCCGGGCTTGGTGACGGCGTTGATGGGCTGAAGCCCGTACCATGCCCACGATTCCACGCCCTTGCACAGCGTGTCGTCCACGCAGATGGAGATGTCCACCTGTTTCGGCTCGTACTGCGCCGCCACGGTCTCGAGCTCTTCCTCGTTGTCCGCGATGTAGCCGAACTGCTTGGCCGGAATCCCGTTGCGCTCGGGCGAATCGCTGTAGCGCCCGAAGGAGATGCCCGGCTTTCCTTCTTTCACGGCCGCGAGAATCAACGTCCGCGAAATTTTCACCGCAAGGCTTTTCTGAAAAATTCCTCTGTAAATCACTTCAAACGATATGACACTCACATTCGGTACCCCCCACTTTGGAGTTGAAGAAGCTGACTTTTTAACTGAAAGACGGAATTTCCTCAAATTCGGTTCACAAGAATTTCATTTTTCTTCGATATCCCGGTTTCAACCGGATTCGACTTCGCTGCCTTTGATATCGACAAGGTGGCTGATCATCCCTGCCGTCGCCCTGTTCCTGTCCTTGTCCGAAACGGCCTTCAGAATCTTCCGGTGCGCCTCCCACGAGCGCAGGCGCACGCTTTCGTCACGACGAAGCGAGCGTTCGCGCATCTCGCTCAGCGAATTGAGCAGGCTGCTGAGCAGATGATGCAGGAATTGATTCCTGGCGGCCTCGGCGAGCCCCAAGTGAAACCGGGTATCTTCTTCGAGGCCCAAACCGCCGTCTTCTACTGCGCCATGCTGCCGGCGAAGCGTGTCTTCCAGATATTCGAGTTCCGCGCCCGTCACACGCTCGGCGGCCAGGGCGGCGATTTGAGGCTCCAGAACCATACGCGCCTCGAAGAGGTGATGGATGCCGCTCTCCGCATCGGAGGAGACTTTTTCGGAAATCACATGAACCATGGATTCAGGATGCGCCGTGACGAACGTGCCCTCCCCCTGCCTCGTCTCCACTAATCTTGCGGATTCGAGCGAGCGCGTCGCCTCGCGAACGGAGTTTCTCCCGACGCCGAATTGCTCGCACAACTCCCGTTCCGACGGCAGTTTCTCGCCCGGCCTTATCTCTCCCTCCAGGATCAAGGAGGTGAGCTGCGCGACGATGGCCTCGTAGACGCGCGTCTTCTTCACCGTCTGCAGTCTGTCGCTGATGGCCACGCTTCAAACTCCCGAATACGCGCCTCACAGAGAGGCTCATCACCTTATGGGATTGTCCTACCAGTAAATTTACGTCCGTTTCCGGGAGGTGTCAACCGTAAATGCGGGCGAATACGGGATTTGGGGGCAAACATGCGGAAATCGGCGGAATTTTGCGGGTTTTTTCTCACTTTTTCATGGATACGCATGCGCCAGCCCGCCCCGATTCCGCGCATTTCGCTGTCCCCGGGGAGCAACGAAGGCGCAATGCCTTGCAGAGACGGTTGAAAAAGTCAGAGGAGAGAGGAATCACTCCCCCCTTGAGGGTCTGGCTTCCCGAGGGGAAAGCCAGACGAGGAAGCCGAACCGACAGGTGAAGGCTGACTCGGTGGGGGGGGATAATTCGGGTGGCGGTAAAACGCATTTTACCCCCCACCGAATCGGCCTTCGCAAAAAACGCTCGGCCTCTTCGACTCCCCCTCAAGGGGGGAGTGATTACTGACTGGCGCGGTGGTTCCGCAGGGCCAGGTCGCGACCTGTGGGACAACCTTGAGGAGGGGTTGTCACTACAAAACCATCGCGCCTGCCCCGTATGAACCTCCATGCCGCCGATCCCGAAACAGGGTTTTTCAACAGGCCCGAAGAATGAGGGATTGCAGCCAGTCGGGCGGGTGCGGCATTTGATCGCCTTCGCGGCGTTCGGTGATCTGCGAAGGGCAAGCATCCGCGTGTAGGGGTCGCATACCATGCGACCCTGTTTTTTCGCCCTCCGGCGACGGGCCGCGTATACGCGGCCCCTACAAAAAACAAAAAGGCGAAACCCTGGATTCCGCAATCCCTCCTTTCTCGGGGCTGTTGAAAAAGCCGATTTCGGGACGGGCGCGCAGGCGCCCCAACCTCCTCATCCTGAGTAGGCGCGTCAGCGCCGTATCGAAGGAGGAGGGACGAACGTCCCCCGGCAGGTGCGGGGCCTCGCCCTTCGATACGCGGCTTCGCCGCTACTCAGGGTGAGGCGGTGCGGTTCTGGTTCGTCATTCCGGCATCAATCCCTCCATTATCAGTCGGGGACTGATACCGGAATGACGGTGGTTTTCCCACATCGAGGGGGTTATTCAACATCCCCCTCAAGGGGGGAGTGAAGCCTCCTCTTTCCCCGGTTGGCTCCATACTCCAAATCACGGAATCAGGACTTTTTCAACAACCCCTTTCTCAGTCGGGAATAATGTCGGAATGACGAGCAAAAACGAGTCGCGATTGACCTCCCCGGTCGGGGGTCGCTCACGCATTTCCGCGCATTCGCCCGCATTTGCGATGCCGCGAAGCTTCAGGGATTCGGTATCGTGCGCGCGAAGCGGAAAGACGGTTTTCCCGCTTCACCTGGAACGGAACGAAAAGGAGAGGAGGCCATCTCATGGAACCGGGCGAGGGGGCGGGAATGATGTCGGCGAATTCTTCCGCGCAGGCCGCAGACGCTCGCTCCTCACTCGCGTTTCACCCCCAACCACGCCATCTTCGGCATGCGGCGCGGGGCGAGAAGAAATGCCGGTGGAGCCGAACGCGGAGAGGATAATGAAAATAATGATATTTTCCGTAAAATTGGATAAATTCACGGGGTTTTTCGATAAATTACTGAACCTATATTTCCTGATAAATTATTATGATTCAGTTAGTTATGTTCAATACTTAGCGTCATGGATTCAGATTTGGCGGCGGAAAAAATTATTCGGCTCCCCCGCATTTCCCAACAACAGCCCGCATTGGCGCGCCGGGCGCCGCCGGGTTCGTTCCCTTCGCCCGCCCCCGTCCGACCCGGATTCCGGGGTTCCCTCCCCCTCCGTCCGCTCCGGCGCCGAAACGAGGCGAGAAGGCGAAGGGGCTCCCGCATGGAAACGGGGAAAACTCCCCTCGCCTTTTCGCCCGGACGCCGTGATGCTAGGATTTCCCGTCTTCAATTTTGCCTCATCATCTTCTCTATGAAAGATGGAATACCTTGAAGAAATGGCAAATCCTCGCCCTGCTCACCACCGGCCACGCCTGTGAACACTGGTTCCAGGGCGTACTGGGACCCGTCATTCCCTTTCTCGCGGCGGACTTGGGGCTGACCCTCACCCAGGTGGGGCTTCTCTTCACCGGCAGAGCGGTGATGAGCGCCTTCAGTAGCGTGGGCACGGGCTACGTCATCGACGTCTACGGCGGCGGGAAATGGCTGCTGGTCGGCTGCATGGCTTCTGCCGCCCTGTTCTACGGCGGGGCGGGCTTCGCCACGGGGTTCCTGACGCTTGCCCCCATCATCTGGCTGAGCGGTTTGGCGACGCACACCTGGCACCCTCCCTCCATGGGGCTGCTGGGGATGCGCTTCGACAACCGCAAGGGTTTCGCCCTGGGCGTGCACGGCACGGGCGCCAACCTGGGGCAGACCCTGGCGCCCATCATCGCGGGCTACCTGCTCCTCGTCATGAGCTGGCGGGGCGTTTTGATGGTGAACACGATACCGCTTTTCGCCACGGCGATGCTCCTGTGGATTTTTCTGGAGCCGTTCCAGATCAGCGGAAAGCAAAAAACCGGCTCCTCGATCACGCCCCGCAATTTCGTTGATGCGCTTATCAAGAATCCCGGGATGATGGGGGCTTGCGTGCTCTCGGGCGTGCGGACGCTGGCGCACAACGTCGTCTCGATATTTCTGGCCATCCTGCTGGTGAGAAAATACGGCGTGGGTCCGAGCACCCTGGGCCTTGCGCTCGGCGTGTACTCGGCGGCCTCCATATTTCCCGAAACGATCGTCGGCTATCTCTCCGACAGAGTTTCCCGAAAAGTGATCCTCTTCATCGGGACCGCCGGCGGCGGAATCGCGATGTTCCTGATCCCCCACGCGGGCACGGGCATTTCCCTGTACGTCTGCGTCGCGTCGGTCGGCGTTTTTCTCATCTCCATGCGCTCGGTGATTTTCGCATACGGCTTCGAGGTCAGTCCGCCCAGGCTGGCCGGCAGCGTCGTCGGCGTTATTTTCACGGCGAACCAGATTTTTGTTGGCCTTGGATTGTTTTTTCTGGGTATACTGGCGGATGCATACGGCTTGGAGTTCGTTTTCGGAGCAATCGGCATAGCGTGTCTGGGAAGTCTGATCGCCTTCTCATGGTTGCCCAGAACGGAAGAAAATTCGCCCCTTCACCAGGCAGCGGCGAATCCGGGAGATTCTGCGCGCTAGTCCTTCATGATTCGTCTGGGGGGATTTGATATGAGCGATCGGATTGATGTGCACCCGGGGTTTTCTCATATCGAAAAACTCTTGCCGGGGGGCGCCCCCACCCCGGCGGCGAAAGACCTGCTCGGACTGATCGGAGTCAGCGACCCTCTGGGTGTAACCAGAAATCTCCAGTCCCTGGCCTTGCACCCTGCGTTCCCGCGCAACAATTCAGAGTTCCTGCTCCAACTGCTCTCATCTCTGCGCGATACGTTCGACCCGGAGCGCGCCCTGAGCAACTTCGAGCGCATTCTGGGAACCCGGGAGAAACCGGATTTGCTCCTGAAAGCCCTCACCCGATCCGATGAGCGCAGAGCGGAATTCTTCGCGCTGGCCGGCGGGAGCCAGTTCCTGATCGAAACGATTCTCAGGCATCCCAACTTCCTCGACTGGCTCCTGCGGCCCGGCACGTTGCGGGCTGCCCGCACGAAAGAAAAAATGGTCGCCGAACTGTGGCAGTGGGTGCGTGAGAGTCAGGATGCGCCCAACGGGCCGGAAAATGCCATGCGCCGCTTTCGCCAGCGCGAATACCTGAGAATCGCCGTGTTGGACCTGATGCGGCGGGCGTCTCTCATGGAGATCACCACGAACCTCTCCCATCTGGCGGACGCCTGCCTGGAGGCGGCTGTCCGGATCGCGAGAGCCGAACTCGAAGAGAAATACGGGAAACCACGTCACAAGAACCCGGACGGGAGGTGGCGAAACACCGAATTCAGCGTGATCGGGATGGGCAAGCTCGGCGGGCTGGAACTCAACTTCAGCTCGGACATCGATCTGATCTTCGTGTATTCATCCGACGAAGGACAGACGACCGGCGTGACGGACGCGATCACGGGCAGGACGAAAAGGAGCATCTCCAACCACGAATTCTTTGCCCATCTCTCCCGGCGCCTCATATCCCTGATGGCGAAAAATACCGAAGAGGGTCATGTGTTCCGCATCGACACGCGTCTCAGGCCCGAGGGTTCGCAGGGCGCACTGGCCTATTCGCTCAGAAGCTGCGAAGTCTATTACGAATCCTGGGGCGAGACGTGGGAGCGGCAGGCCCTCATCAAATCCCGCCATTGCGCGGGTTCCGCCGCCTTGAGCGATGATTTCATGAAAATGATTCGCCCATTCGTGTATCGGCGGACGATGGACATCAGCGTGCTCGAGGAGATCGGCCGCATCAAGAACCGCATCAACGAAAATCTGAAAGGCGAAGACGCCGCGACGCGAAACGTGAAGCTCGGCGAAGGCGGCATCCGGGAGATTGAATTCATCACCCAGGCCCTGCAACTCATCTATGGCGGCCGCGAAACGCTCCTACAGAACCCGAGCACGCTCGAGGGTCTCTCCATCATCGAGGCGCTCGGCCTCCTGCCCCCGCATGAGTGCGACCAACTCTCGAACGCCTACGTGTTCCTGAGAGACGTGGAACACCGCGTGCAGGTCACGCACGGGCTTCAGACGCATGAGGTTCCTGCTGACGAGAAGAGTTTGAACGTGCTGGCGCGCAAGATGGACTGCGCCGAGAGCAACGAACTGAAAACCCGGCTGGCGTATCACCAGAACAACGTATCGAGGATTTTTGAAAATATGTTCCAAAGCGAAGACGGGGAGGAGGAAGTGGAAGCGGCGGGCGGGCGGCCGACCCCGGCGCCTACCCTGGGGGATTCATTATCCGCCGAGGATCTGGCTACATACAGCTTCGTGGACCCCGAAGGCGTCAGTACGCACCTCAAGCTCCTGAGAAACGGCGCATCACTCGAGCACGTCAGCGCCAAGGCGAAACGGATTTTCGACGAACTCCTCCCGCGCCTGCTGTATCAAACGCTCGACCTCCCGGAACCGGACAGAGCCATCGCGCACCTCAATAAATTCGTGGAGCGAGGAGGCGGCCGCGAATCCATCCTGGGCTTCATGGCCCAGCAGGAAGAATCGCTGGAAATCATTCTCAAGCTCTTCGCCTCGAGCAATTACCTGGCCGAGGTTCTGATCGAACAACCAGGCCTACTCGAAACGCTCTTTCAGAGGGAAACCCTCTCCGAACCGCGCTCCAAGGAGGCGCTTGCCGGGGAACTAAAAAAAATAACCGACGCGCAAATCTCGGCGGAAGAAAAATTCACCCGTCTGCATTGGGTCAAAAAAAGCGAAGAACTCGCCATAGGCATCAGAAGCATTCTCGGGGCGGCGGACATCCTGGAGACCCTCTCCTCCCTCTCCCAGCTTGCCGAAGCCACGCTCAAGAGCGGCTACGCGATTGCCCGTGAGAGAATGCTCAAACTCTACGGCGTCCCGATGGAGGCGGAAACGGGGGCGGAAGCCCGGTTCGCCATTATCGGACTCGGCAAGATGGGAAGCGGGGAGATGAACTATGGCTCGGATCTGGACCTGATATTCGTCTACAGCGCCGCCGGCAACACGAGCGGACAAATCGACGGAAAACCCGCAGAATACAAATCCGTCTCGAATCATGAATTCTACATCAAGGTCGCCACATGCCTCCGCGACGGCCTCGCCGCATCGGCCACGCGCGAGAGGACCTACGAAATGGACCTGCGCCTGCGGCCCGAAGGTGAAAAAGGCGCACTGGCCGCGCCGATAGATGTATTCATGGATTACTTTGAGAACCGGGCTGAGATATGGGAGAGACAAGCGCTTACAAGATCAAGGCATGTTGCGGGATCGCAGGAGTTCGGCGCGGAATTCATGGCGCTTGTGAATGATTTCGTATATGAGAGCGAAGCGCCCGCAGACCTCGTCGATCAGGTTCGCCACATGCGCGGGCGCATCGAAAAAGAACTCTCCGCTGAGGACGAGGGAATCGCCGACATCAAGCTCGGTCGCGGGGGGATCATCGACATCGAGTTCTTGACGCAGTATCTACTGATAGGAAATGGCGGGGCGCATCCTGAACTCCGGGTTCCGAACACCTACCTTGCATTGCAAGCGCTGAACAAAGCGGGGTTGCTTGCGGACGAGGACACCGGCGCGCTACTCGATGGATACCGCTTCTTGCGCCTCGTCGAGAACCGGCTCCGCATCGGCAATGCACAGTCGATCAACATTTTTTTGAAAACGCGGCGGGCGATGGACATGTTGGCGCGTCGGATGAATTTCGTGGATGATATGGACGGTAGCGCCCATGCCAAGTTGCTGGCCCGGTATGAAGAAAATACGGACCGCGTGCGAGAGGTTTATGAGAAAATCGTAGTTGCGAACAAGTGACCGCCCGGCGGGAATCGCAGACCGGGCATCCCCGCTTGCTTTCCATTTCCCACAACCAACACCCGAGGGTTCGAATTGCTAATCAATCCTGATCGTTTTCGCCAGTCCATGGAGGAGATGGCCCGCATCGGAGCGACAAAAGGAGGCGGCGTAAACCGCCTCACGCTCTCAGACGCCGATAAACAGGCGCGGGATCTATTCGCCGGGTGGGCAGACGACGCCGGCCTTGAGTCGCGGATTGACGAGATGGGAAACATGTTCGCCAGGAGAGCAGGCCGGGAAAACGACGCCCCTCCCGCCATGGCGGGCAGCCACCTCGACAGCGTGCCCAATGGAGGGCGCTTCGATGGTTCGCTGGGCGTGCTGGCCGCTCTCGAAGCCGTAAGGGCACTGAACGACAAGAACATATCAACGAGACGCCCGGTAGAGATCGTGAACTGGACGAATGAAGAAGGTCCCCGATTCCCTCCGTCCATGATGGGAAGCGGCGTGTTCGCGGGCGCGATACCGCTCGAGATCGCCTATGAGGCAAAAGACGCTGATGGTGCGACGTTTATCGATGAACTCGAGCGCATCGGCTATCGGGGAGATGCGCCCTGCACCCCCGGGCCTGTCGGGTCATACCTCGAACTCCACATCGAACAAGGCCCCGTCCTCGTGAGCGAGGGTATCCAGGTAGGCGTCGTGGAGGGGATTTTCGGCCTGACCTGGCTCCGGGTCACCATGAAGGGAGAGCGCGACCACGCCGGCCCCACGCCCATGCACATGCGGCGCGACGCCCTGGTGGGCGCCGCGCGCACGATCGCGGCCATCCGTGAAATCCCGGGAAAACTGCATCCCGAATTCGTCGCCACGGTGGGAGAGTTCTCCCTCTCCCCCAATGCGATTAACGTCATTCCCGATGACGTGACCTTCTCGGTCGATTTCAGGCACAGCGAGCCGGAACTGATCGCTGAGGCGCGAAAGCTCATCGAGGAGGCCGCGCACAGAGAGGCGGAGAAAGAAAATCTCGATATCGAGATTCAGGAAGTCGGCGGCTCTACTCCCACCGCGTTCGACGCAAGCGTCGCGCAGGCCGTCAGAAGCGCGTGTGAAGATTCAGGCTACAGCCATCGATCCATGTGGAGCGCCGCCGGGCACGACGCCCGCTATGCGGCAGACTTGGGGCCCACGGCCATGATTTTCGTACCCTGCGTCGCCGGAAAGAGTCACTCCGAGGAAGAGGACATGGACTGGGAGGACGCCTGCAGGGGCTGCGACGTCCTGGCGCGCACATTGCTGAAAATGGCCGATTCATAGACTTTTCATAAGAACGCATGAGGGGAAACGAATGCCTAGAGTAAAATGGGAAAACGGGGCGCGATGCGCCGTGTGTCTGACTTTCGACGTGGACGGCGAGACGGTCTGGATGGGCCGGGACCCCTCGCTGGGGGGCCGCCCCATCCACAACTCCATGGGGGCCTACGGCCCCAAGGTGGGGATTCCGCGGATACTCAAGCTGCTGAAGAAATACAGCCTGCCCGGCGCTTTCTACATCCCCAGCTGGACGGTGGAGAAATGGCCGAAGATGACGGAATCCATCGTGAAGGCGGGCCATGAAATCGGCCACCACGGCCACATTCACGAAAAGCCCTACCAGATGTGCGACGCCGAGCGCGAAGAGGAGTTGCTCGTGCGCGCCCTCGAGATATTGAAACGCGATACGGGGCAGGAAATCCTGGGTTCCCGCACCCCCTCGGCGGACCCGAGCGTCCACACGATGGGGCTGCTCAAAAAATACGGGCTTTTGTACCACTCGAACATGATGGACGACGACTGGCCTTATTATCACGATTGCGGCCTCGTCGAGTTGCCCACCAAGTGGAGCCTCGATGATTTCATCTTCTTCGCCCACAGCACGAATCCGCCGCTCGGCCACGGAATCCGCGACCCCGAATCGGTCTATTCGATATGGGTGGAGGAGTTCGAGGGTACGTATGAGGAAGGCGGATACATCAACATCATGTGCCACCCCCAGATCATCGGCCAGCACCACCGGATGCGGATGCTGGAGAGGCTGATTCAGCACATTCTCGCGAAGGGCGACGCCTGGATCGCCGCACCCGTCGACGTGGCGAAGTGCTGGGCGTCACAAAGGAAAGCGCCCAGGACGAGCAGGGCGAGAAGATAGAACGAGGCCTGGACTCAGGGTATCGGTGAGAGCCAGCCCAGCAGGCCGCCGTAGACGGCGTGGGCGATCACGGCGGTCTGCCACGCCCTGGGATGGAACTTTCGGCTGAAAAAACCGTGCCCCGTGATGAGCGGGTTGAAGACGCATTGCGAGAAAATCAGGAGCGCCCCGCCCCAGATCAAGCCGCGCACGACGTTTGGCCCGGGAAGACATCCCGCCGCCCAGGTGGCGTATAGCAAGCCGAATATGACCCCGTTCAGATGCACGGCGATGAAACCGAGCGCATAAGGCGGATTCCCCTCGTACGCCTCGCCGAACAGGAGCATCGACACCCCCTTGCCGAAGTCGAGCTTCACCATGCCAATCTTGTCCGCGACCAGGGCGAAGACGAGATGCGCGTAGGTGGCCAGAAAAGAGGCCGCGCAGACGACGAAAAAGTCACCCGGGTTCATGACACTCCCCTCGCTTCAAAGAATCCGCCCACAGAAGCGGGCCCTGAGCACACCCTCACGCCGCCTACCCGGTGTACTCCAGGATGTGCATCCCCGCTCCGTTCCGGTCGATCAGATAGAGCAGGCCGTTCTCGTCCATGCCGATGTCGTTCGACTGGGCGTAGTCCTTCCCGAAGTTCAGTTCGGGGATGTAGTGTCCGACTTCCTCAGGCTTGAACGGGTCCGACAGATCGATGGCCCGAAGCCCCGAATTGAAGTACGTGAGGAAGACAAGGTCCTTCCAGGGACCGTCCGCAGGGAGATATTCCAGGATATTGTGCGCCCCGAATCGCCCTCCGCGGTTCATGTTCTCTTCCCTGTCGGGGATGTAGGTGGAGACGGGTATCGGGTTCGTCTCGTCCCGGATGTCCACCACCCACATGAACTGGCTGTGTTCGTAGTTCGCCTGCGAGTTCGCCTCGTCCGTCACCACCACGTACGGCCTGTCGCCGAGCGGCCACACGGTATGCGTGGAACCGACGAAGGGCGGCGACCAGCAAAGGCGCCCCACGCACTCGATGTTTCGCATATCTGCGCAATCGAAAATGCCCATGCCCGCCCCCCAGAAACCGCAGTACATGCGATCTCCGCGAATGGTGGCGGGGCCGTGGCACGTCCACGAACGCGAGAAATCCTCAGGCTCTTCGTACTCGTAACCGAGGCTCAAATCCTGCTGCGGGAGGCCGACGATGTTGAGCACCTCGGGCTTGAGAGGATTCGTGATGTCGAGAGTCCACATGACCCGGTTCCGCCACCCCTCGGCATGGTTCGGCAGGAACGCAAGCCCGCGTTCGTTGTCCACGCCGAATCTGTGCGGCCCCGTGCCGGGCAGATCGAAAAAGCCGACTTCTTTGGGCTCCGCCGGATTCGAGATATCGAAAATGCACAGGCCCGCCCTCGCCGCTTCTCCTTCGGGCGTCTTGAGTCGCTCGTGATTCACGTAGAGCAGGTCGTCCCCCACGATGCGAACCTTGTGATTGTGCAGGCCGGGAGGCGCGAACACCTCGGCGATGCGTCTCGGCTTGCTTGGGTCGGATACGTCGTGGACGGTCCAGCCCTCGGGCCCGTCATAGCTCGCCGTTCCCACCGCACCCACATAGGCGTATCCGTTTTTCACCTCGACGATGCTGCCCCCTCCCCACGCCGCGTCCTGATCGTGCCCTATAAGTTTGAAATTCTTCGATTCAGCCGGTGCGCCTTTCGCCATTGTCCGTCTCCTGTGCATTCGTCGTGAAGCCAACCATGAACCTAGCGATCCTTCCCCTCATACACTTCCACCACGCGCGCGCAGTCATCCTCCGCCCAGCCTGCCTCTTGCGCACGTCGGAACATCGTCAGTCCAGCTTCCGCTAAAGTCGCATCAAATCCTTTTTCTCTCGCGAGGTCAACGCAGAGGCCGAGATCTTTCACATATATGCTCAAGGCACCGTGAGGGGTGAAATCGCGCGAGAGAATCTTTTCTCCCTTCAAATCCAGGAGAACTCCTGCTGCTGCCCCCGAGCGCAGACAGGACATGATCGTATCGTGCGACAAACCCGAACGCTCGCCCAGGAGCAGACCCTCTGTCAGCAGGGCGACGCCCGCGTTCACAATCAGGTTCGTCACAAGCTTCATGGAGCAACCCGTCCCGTTGGGTCCGGTATGGAGGACGCTTTTCGCCAGCGGCTCGATGATGGGCTTGATGCGCTCGAAAATTTCCCTCTTCCCGCCCACCATATACGCCAGCGTCCTCGACTCCACGTGCGGCACGGTTCCCGAGACGGGAGCATCGACCATCTCCACGTTTCTGGCTTCGAGCTTCCTCGCCAGCCCTGCCGACCAGGTCGGGTTCATCGTGCTCATCTCGACAAGAATGAGACCTTCCTTCCCCGCAGCGGCGACACCTTCCGGCCCGATGGTGTTCATCTCGATGTGTTCGGGCTTGAGCAGCATGGTGAAAACCACGTCCGAACGCTCGGCAACTTCTTTTGCTTTCGCGCAGGGCGTACCGCCTGCTTGCCTCAACTGTTCCATTCGCGTCGGGTCTACGTCGAACCCCGACACCTCATGACCATCGGCCAGGAGATTTTGGGTCAACGGCGTTCCCATCTTGCCCAGACCGATGAATCCGAGTTTCTCTCCCATATTTCGTCTCGCCTCCCGGTATGAAAAGAAAAAAATTGATATGCTTTATTCGGTTCCTTTAGCCCTCGGATAGGGCGTAGAATAAAAAAGCGTTGAAATTTCGTTGGACGATTCATTTGCTGCATTCAACCAGACAATACCCGGAGAGGGAAACCAATGTCAGCCATTCCCCTGCTTTCTTTGCATCAGGCGGCAAACGCCGAGTTCATTGAGGAAACGGGATGGCGAATCCCGGTATCGTATGGAGACGCGGTAGCCGAGCATCTCGCGTGCCGGGAAAGCGCCATCCTAGTCGACTTATCGCACAGGGGCTTCCTGCGCTTCAGCGGCCCTGACACCGAGGAATTTCTCCACCGCATGCTCTCCAACCGCGTGAAAGAACTGAAGCCCGGAGAGGGTGCGTACAACACCTTCCTGACTCGGCAGGGAAAGTTTATCTCCGATATGTACATGTACAAAGGAGAAACCTCCATCCTCGCCTCGGTGGCTTCCGGAATGGCGGATACGCTCGCAGAGGAGATCGACAGGTTCATCATCATGGATCAGGTGGAAGTGGCGAACGAGACGGAAAATTCGTTCTGCTTCGGTCTTTTCGGCCCCGAATCACAGGAGATCATCGCCAAAGCTGGAATGGGCGAGCCCTCTCCCGAGGAACACGGCCATACGACTTCGGGCAACATGATGATAGCACGAGAACTATGGACGGGAGAAAACGGCTATCTGCTCGTGGGGCCTCGCGAGAACGCGGATTCCGTTTGGCGCGCATTGTCGGATGCAGGAGCAAATCCGGCGGGCATCGCGGCATTCGAATCGCTCACTTTGGAGGCCGGTGTGCCCTTGTTTGGCAAGGACATGACTTCGGCCGTCAATCCCATGCAGTCGGGGCTCGAGGAAAAGGCGATCGACTTCGAGAAGGGCTGCTACATCGGGCAGGAAGTCATCGCGAAGATCAAGTATCTCGGCCAGGTGAACCGCGGGCTCATGGGGCTTAAGGTCAGCGGAGATATCACGCCCGAGCCGGGAGCCGCCGTCCAGTCCGGTGAGGAAACCATCGGTTCCATCACCCGCGCTGCATATTGCCCGACGGTCGACGCGGTCCTGGCTTTTTCCTATCTCCCGCGCGCCCAGATGGAGCCTGGCACCGAGGTAAGAGTCGCTTGCCGGGGCGGCGATGCGAAAGCGACGGTCGAGAGCCTGCCCATTTACCGCAAAGACAACGAAGCCATCGGATAAAACAAGAGGCGGATACGCGATAAAATCAAAGGAAATCCGGGCGGCGGATAAGGTGAAAACGACCCCGGTTTGCTTTTGACTTCTTCTACTCTGCGAGGCATATTGCGGCCTTCTTTGGGCGGATTCGTACGAGATTCGCAAGACAATTCAGAAAAATGCTCTTCATGCGAGCGGAACGGTTGCACTGAAATTTCGATTCCCGGGAGGAAGCAACACATGGCACAAGCCAAGGAGGGAGGAAAAGGAGCCTCCTCACGTGCGAACATCGGAACGGAAAAGACTTTCGGCCTCGACAAACTGGGCCTTAAAAATATCGGAACGGTCTACCGGAATCTTCCCATCGCCGAGTTGAACGAAATGGCGGTCGCGCGGGGCGAAGGGTACCTCGCCACCAATGGCGCGCTCGTTGTCCATACGGGCAAATTCTCGGGCCGCTCGCCCAAGGACAAGTTCACCGTAGACCAGGAGCCTTCCAGCGAGAAGATCTGGTGGGGACCCATCAACCAGAAGATATCGACCGAAAACTGGGACAACATCTTTCAGAAAATCGCCAGCTATGCCCAGAAACGCGATCTTTTCATCTTCGATGGTTTCGTGGGCAACGACCCGAGATATAAACTCCCCGTGCGGGTGATTTCCGAACTTGCCTGGCATTCGATGTTCTGCCAGACGCTGCTCGTCCGGCCCAAGCCCGGGGAACTCGACAATCACACAAACCCCTTCACGGTCATCGACATGGGCAGGTTCCTGGGAGCAGGCCCGGCCGAGGGACTCCGGCAGGAGAATTTTACGCTGGTGAACTTCGAGAAGAACATGGCGCTCATCGGCGGCTCTGAATACGCAGGGGAGATGAAGAAATCCGCTTTTTTCATCATGAATTACCTCCTTCCGCAACAAGGCGTTTTCCCGATGCACTGTTCGGCGAACATGGGCCACGACGGGGATACGGCTCTTTTCTTCGGCCTCTCCGGCACAGGCAAGACCACACTGTCCGCCGATGAGAACCGAAAGCTTATCGGCGACGACGAACACGGCTGGTCGGATTCGGGCATCTTCAATTTCGAAGGCGGGTGCTACGCGAAAACCATCAATCTCACGAGGGAGGAAGAACCCCAGATTTGGGATGCGATACGCTTCGGTTCCGTTCTCGAAAACGTCATCGTCGACCACGACACGCGGGAGATCGACTATGACGACATGTCGATAACCGAAAACACGCGCGCCACCTACCCCACGCATTTCATCGACAACTGCGTGCTCTCGGGCATGGGCGGGCATCCGAAGAACATCTTCTTCCTCACCTGCGACGCTTTCGGCGTCCTGCCTCCCATCAGCAAGCTCACGCCCGAGCAGGCCGCCTATCATTTCCTCTCGGGCTATACGGCGAAGGTGGCCGGCACCGAAGCAGGTATCGATGAGCCGATGGCCACGTTCAGCAGTTGTTTCGGGGCGCCTTTTCTGGCCTTGCATCCCGCCGAATACGGCGAGATGCTCAGGGACAGACTCGGGAAGCACGAAGCGCAGGTCTGGCTTGTCAACACGGGCTGGATCGGCGGAGCCGCAGGCGAGGTCGACAGAATGCCACTGCATCATACACGCGCGCTTCTGACGGCCGCCCTGACGGGCGAACTGGCCAAAGTTCCCACCCAGGACGTGCCGATATTCGACCTCCACGTTCCCACAAGCTGCCCCGGAGTGCCGCAGGAATACATGATCCCCAGAAATCTTTGGGCAAGCGCCGATAAATACGACGAGAAAATACGTGAGCTCGCGGGAGCGTTCCGGGAGAATTTCGAGCAGTTCGCGGATCGAGTGACGCCGGACGTCGCGGCTGCAGGCCCGAAACTCTAGGTGTTACGCTTCAGAAATTCACTTCCCATCCAAAAGGAGGTATTCCGATGCCCGTTGTTCAAGTAAGTCTGCTGTCCGGGAGGTCGAAAGAGCAGAAAAGCGCGATGGCGGATGAGATTACAGAGACGGTCCACAAGCATTCAGGCGCCCCCAAAGACGTCATCACGGTCATCTTTCAAGATGTCGGTACTGACTCCTGGGCGGCGGGCGGAACGCTCTTCGAAGACCGGTAGCGGCGAGTATCCCTTTTACGAGGAGGAAGTGAGATGAGCGCCGATAACTTCAGGCTCGCACTCGTGCAGCCGATGGGGTATCCCCCACCCGAGGATGAAAAAAACGTGGCCGACGCCGTCCGCTACGTCGAAGACGCAGCCGCGCAGGGAGCCGATTTCGTCGCCTTCCCCGAATCGTATCCGGGTCCCTGGCGGATGCCGGCGACGTTCGACCCCACCGAGGCGATGGAGGAAGTGGCCAAGCGCTGCGGGGTTTATGTTCAATACGGAACGCTCGAACCGCTGGACAACGAGAAGAAAACGGCCCACAACCTGCTGAACCTCGCACGCCCCACAGGCGGTCCCTCGGGACGCTACCGCAGGACCCACCCACCCGGTCCCTGGATCTACACCGGCGGCGGCATCTGGGAATTCCAGTACGTCGCGGGGAACGAATACCCCGTTTTCGAGACCCAGTACGGCCAGGTCGGCATGGCGATGTGCAGCGAAGTCTACATGCCGGAAGTGACGCGCGCGCTCTCGCTGCGCGGGGCGGAAATCATCTTCCTGCCTGCAGGGGTGGACAAGAAGAGGCTGTGGGGCACCTGGCGGAACCTCATCTGGTCGCGGGCGATCGAAAACCTCGCGGTCGTCATCACCACGCAGAACCTCTTCGACAAGAGCCAGCGCGGTCTGGCGATGGTGGCGACGCCTGAGGAAGTCATTTTCGAGAGCACGAAGGCCGGCCTGTTCATGGTCGACGTGGATCTGGAGAGAATGCGCGAGCTTCGCGAGCAAAACGACGAGGTGACCTCATCGGGGCAAAACGCGGCCAAGGCCGGCGTGCTGAGGCAGTGGCAACGGCCCGAGTTGTACGACAAGTTCTTCCCCAAAGAAGGCGCGGCCAGTTAGTGACGCATACACCCCCCGGCGTACCGGGGGGTGTTTTTCACATGACATTTTTCTCCTGCCTAGAAGATACGCATGTCGAATACCTATTTCTGGCTCCTATACGTCCATATACTGGCGGCCTGTCTGTACGAGGGCGCGCTCGTATTCTTCTGGCTCCTCATGGGCCACTTGAGGAGGCGACTGGAGCCTGAGGAATACGCGGGCGAGATCGTCTCCATCCTTCGTTTCTACCACCCCTTCGTGCTCATCTGCATGGGCGTGCTCATCATGACGGGCGCGTGGTATCTCACGGGCCTCAAGATGGCGATGGGGCCCGCATTCGGGAAACTCTTCGTGCCATTAGGCCTGAAATTACTGACGGTTTTCCTGATGATGCTGGGGATCAGCTTTCAGTTTTTCGCGGTGGGACTCAGGCTCACGCGGGGGACGGGCCCCGCCGGGAACGGGCGTCCGATAGGCGACACGACGGGCGAGCGCATCAGATTGCTCAAAACGCTCGAGCATGTGAACCTCGGGAACGCAATACTCGCCCTGTTCGCCATCTTCTTCGGTCTTGCGCTGAACAAGGGTTTTTAGGCAGATGGTTACGGGAGATATTTAATGTGTTACTTCATCCTCCCTTGCCTGATTTAATTTATCGAAAAACTCCGTGAATTTATCCATATTTATCGAATTTTTCAGAAATGATGACGGCTCTTCACGGCTGCGGAGCAAGAGCTCGCCGGCGCGGTGACCAGACGCCCATCGGCAACGAAGAAGTCGAGCCGCCGGGAGAGCTTCTCCGGCCCGGGAACCTCTCTGAAGCCGGCCGATGCGCAGCGCGGCATCTCTCACTCATTTCTGCGATTCCTCATCGACCCCCACCGAACCCGCACCGATACGGCTTGCGGAATGCCATGTCCCCGGCGTTTGCGGGAACATTGCCAGGTTGCCGGAAACAGACCTATACTTTGCGTCGACGACACAGGCCATGGCGAATCCCGTGTCCCAGGGATATACCGGCATGGGTTCGATATCGCGCATGGAGAGGTCGACCGAACCCGGCGCGCAACATCGGATGCGGGGACGCGCCGTCCTGACTTTAGGCCGCCTTGGCACGTCTGCCACCACTTGACGCGTTCTGTACGGGAGAGCGGCAATGAGCACAATCCGGGTACTTGTGGGCACCAGAAAAGGCGCCTTCATCCTCACGGCCGACGGCAAGCGACGGGACTGGTCCGTCGCAGGGCCGCACTTCGCCGGCTGGGAGATTTACCACTTGAAGGGATCCCCGGCGGCTCCCGACCGCATCTACGCATCGCAGACCAGCAGCTGGTTCGGGCAGGTCATCCAGCGCTCGGACGACGGCGGCCTGACCTGGGAGCAGCCCGGTTCGGACCCCTCCAGGCAGGGAGCATCCCCCGGTGATGAGTCGAGCCCGCCGATGCCGCAGGGCGAGAGCAACAAGTTCGCCTACGACACTTCGGAGGAAACCAGCCGCCCCCTGACCACCCACCAGTGGTACGACGGCACGCAGCATCCGTGGGAGTTTACGCGGGTGTGGCACTTGGAACCCTCGCTCACCGACCCCGATGTCGCCTACGCCGGCGTCGAGGACGCCGCGCTGTTCCGCACCACCGACGGCGGGCGGTCGTGGGGCGAGCTTGCGGGCCTGCGCAGCCACGCTACGGGCGAGGGGTGGATGCCGGGCGCGGGCGGCATGTGCCTGCACACGATTCTGCTCGATCCGAAGGACCCGGATCGGATTTTCGTCGCGATATCGGCGGCGGGTTCGTTTCGCACCGAGGACGGCGGCAAGACCTGGAAGCCGATCAACCGCGGCTTGCGCTCGGAATTCATGCCCGATCCGACCGCCGAAATCGGCCACTGCGTTCACCGCCTGGCGATGCACCCCTCGAACCCCGACACGCTGTTCATGCAGAAACACTGGGACGTGATGCGCACAGACGATGCCGGCGACAACTGGCGCGAGGTCAGCGACAACCTGCCCAGCGACTTCGGCTTCCCCATCGAGGTTCATGCGCACGAGCCCGAGACGATATACGTCGTACCCATCAAGAGCGACTCGGAACACTATCCGCCCGAGGGGAAGCTGCGCGTCTATCGAAGCCGCACCGGCGGCAACGAATGGCAGGCGCTGACGGAAGGACTCCCCCAGAAGGATTGCTACGTGAACGTGCTGCGGGACGCGATGGCCGCCGATTCTCTCGACCCCTGCGGCATCTATTTCGGCACCACGTGCGGGCAGGTGTACGTGTCGCCGGACGGCGGCGATCGCTGGTCGACGATCGTGCGCGACCTGCCGGGCGTGCTGTCCGTGGAGGTGCAGACGCTGCCGTGATCCGCGTCGAACTTCCCTACCACCTGCGAACGCTCGCCGGCGTCGACGCCGAAGTGACGCTGACGGTGGACGGCGCCGTGACGCTCGGCAGCGTGCTGGATGCGCTCGAAGCCCGCTACCCGATGCTCCGCGGTACGCTCCGCGATCACGACACGGGCCGGCGGCGGCCGCTGGTGCGCTTCTTCGCCTGCCGGGAGGACGTCACCCACGACCCGCCGGACACGCCGCTGCCCGAAGCCATCGCATCAGGCGCCGAGCCGTTTCTCATCGTGGGAGCGATCGCCGGAGGGTAGGAGCCTGCGATGAGAGAGGAGCCGCTCCCCCCTTGAGGGGCTGTTGAAAAAGTCATCACATCTCTCTCATCCTGAGTAGCGGCGGAGCCGCGTATCGAAGGATGCCCTTTCGCACGCCGGGAGGCGCCACCCATCCTTCGATACGGCGCTTTCGCGCCTACTCAGGATGAGGTTTTGAGGCCACCTGCGCGGTAGGAAGGAGGACCGCCGCGTAACCCCCAATACCGACCGCACCAAAACGGGGTTTTTCAACAACACTTATCGCTCGGGTTCGTACCTTCGAAAGGCGCATTCGATTTTATTCGCGCGCTTCCGGATTGTTCAGAAATGAAAGGAGCCTTCATGGCTACGGATAACGAACTCGCCAGCGCGGCCAACAGACGCCCGGTAGGCAACCAACAAGTCGCCCCAAGGCGCTGGGAGGGTTTCGATGGCGTCAGTCTCTCGGGGGCCAGAGCTTCTCTGGAGCCGGTCGATGCGGATCGCGACACGGCCGGCATCTTCCTGGCCGCGACCGAAGGCGAAGATACCGATCGGATATTCGATTACATGAACGTGGGGCCCTTCTCCACGGAAGCGCAAGTGCATGACCTGCTCGTGGAACGCCAGGCCTCTCAAGACCCGGCCTTCGTCGTCTACCGCGACAACGAGACGGGCCTCCTCGGCGGAATGGGCAGCTTCATGGAGATCCGCTCCCATATCGGGGTCGCCGAAATCGGCCACATCTGGTTCGGCCGCGCCTGGCAGCGCGACGCCCGGGCCACGGAAGTCCTGTCACTCAAGATGCGCCACGTCCTCGACACCCTGGGCTACCGCCGCCTGGAGTGGAAATGCGACGCCCTGAACGCGGCATCGCGCGCGGCGGCCCTGCGCCTGGGCTTCCGCTACGAAGGGATTTTCCTGAACCACATGATCATCAAGGGACGCAGCCGCGACACGGCCTGGTTCTCCCTGACGCAGGAGGAATGGCCCGCCGTCCGCGAGGCGCACGCCCGCTGGCTCGCGCCGGAGAATTTCGACGCCGCCGGCCGCCAGAAATGCGCCCTGAGCACTCTCACCCGCGCGCTCTGGTGAAAACACCCGGCGTTCCACCATTACCGTCTGGCTCCAAACGCGGCGGTAAGGTCTGAACGCTCAACGGTACCGCCAACATAGCGATGATTGTCGCCGTAAAACGAGCCCGAAACTGCGCCAGCATCACCGCCGGTCGAATACAGGTAATTGCTTCCGACCCGGATATCATAATCAAGCGTCCCGTCACCCCACCTCACCCCTCCCCTGCGTGTTGGTGTGGACAAGACAGGAAAAGACCTCAGGTTCGTGAACTTGGCGGTTCCGCACATGGTGAAAAGAGCCACGCTGACCGTAGCTGTCCCCGCCACCGTCCGCAATTTCGGGGTCAATCCGAGCAACTCCCCGCGCCAAGTCACCACCCTTGTTTTGGACAACCCGCTCTCTGCAAGCGGCTTTGATGGTTCAGGCCCCGAAGTAAACGGCACACTGACATTGTTTGCATGGCGCACACCGAAGGAAACAGGGCCAAGAACGTCTGTGATATCGGTGCTTTCGTCATTCCATGCGCCCAAATCAAGGGCTGATAACTCTTCCGGTTCCGTATCTTCCGAGAGTTTCGTGTACAGGACTTGCAGGGCGTCTATATCAATATCCGGCAGGGAGCCGTCAAGACGGAACCATGCGTTCTCCATGATTGAATCCGCAAAGTCCTTTCCCGGATGCCCAGCAAATCCTAGCCCGTGCAACAGTTCATGCACGAGAACAGAAACAGCTTGCCAATCCGGTCTCCCGCGAAAGAAAACAGAACTCATTTCAACCGCAGACGCCCGCAAATGTTTCTTTTCCCATCGTCCTTGCAACGCATCATATTTTCGAATCGTAGCTTGGTGCGATACCGCCGAAGAACCAGGCCGAGCACTGTTGGGATTTCCTTTAACAAACTCGATAAAAATTTGCCCGTCCGGGATATCCGGGAGTCCCCCTTTCCAGTCCCACGCCACGCCAGCAAGAGCATCCGGGCCGAGCAGAACGTGATGCTCGTATGGCAACGCACGATTTACGAGCGCGATTGCGTGCATTGCTATGGCTCTTTCACGCTTACTCATTCCAGCAGCAAGGCGCACACTTGGGGGCACGGCGAAGCGAACCAAGCCCGGAGGATGGGTAAGACTATAATTTGGCCCGCTTTGCCACGGCCCACCGCTGGCGTGCGTCCACAGATATTCGGCAACCCGTTCCTTGCTTGGAAGCTCCAAGCCTTTTGATATGGCTGCAACTGCTACTTGAACGCAACCAACCAAAACAATCAGCACGAAAGTTGCGATAAGGCGTTTCATCTTACGCCCCTCCCCTCAGCGAATGCCCGGCCCTACTGGCCGGGTCGGTCACTAAACACACCCTAATTGTGTGGGGTTTCCGTCTATTCCCGCAGAAGAGCGGTCTTGTATTCCACGGACGGCCAGGATTTGCAGGCCTCAAGGTGTGTTTAGCATGATGGAAGCATGTTGCACTCCATTGCCATTTTGCCAAATCAATATTACGAACCGCTCACTTGTCTTGAGCGGGTGGGAAACGAGACATCCCGTTCTCCCGGAAGCGCTCGCTCAGCGCCAGAAAAGACCCGACCAACGCGCCCGCGCTGCCGTCGCTCTCCTCGAAACCGACACTGCTGAAGCCCATTACCAACCGGGGGTTCCCGTCCGTGTCCTGGCGGCTGGACAGGGCCCCGCCCCAGTACCCCTCCGCTAGCGTGATTGTGCGCTCCGGGTGTTTCAGCGTCACTCTGTCTCGATCGAACATGCCGTCTTCCCTGATAATCGCAGTGGCGAGGTGAAGCTCGTAGTCCCTGGCGACGCCCTGCACGTCGCTCACCTCCTGGCCCAGGAAAACGCCGAAGTGCCCGCGCTGCGTAACGAGATCGCCCACGCACCCGATGCAGCCCTTCAGGGTGCCGTCTTCGAAGTCCGCCGTGAGGGTGACCGTTCCCTGGTACTCTTCGAGCACGAATTCGCCCTCATTCTCTCCCCAGCCGCTGCCGAACTCGTATGCGTAGAGGCCCCCGGCCGGACCCGCGTATGAGGCCGTTCCGTCGACCGGCAGTTGCGGTGCGACGCCATGGTCGAGTTCCGGCCCGTCGATAATCCCGAACGGCATAAAATCCTCGAACGAAAGCGGCGGCTCCTGATCGGGGAACCGCGCCCACCAGCCGGCCACGAGGTAGTCCGCCGGGTCGTCCGGGTTCCAGCTCACCAGGGCGTGGGCTACCGATGTGGCGTCATCCGTTATCTGCAGGAACGTCCAGGCCCGCGCCTGATGGCCGGGCATGGGCGTCATCCCGGGCTGTACCCCGATGACATCGTCAGTCGTGTTGACGGATTCCTCGGTTCCGTCGCGCAGCCTCACGAATAACCTCAAGCTCTCGCCGTCGAACTCGGTATTCCTCTCGAGCTTGATAGGAACTCCTTCAGGCGTGCCGCCGCCGCTTCCCATGCAGGCGGTCAGCAGAAACGCCATAACGAGCATTGCAGGAATATATTTCATGTCAGTTCCCCTTATCTGAACCAAAAAACTCTTCGTGACGTATCGCTATTGCAGTCGACGTCATGTACCTGCCTTTCCACGCTGCCCTCCTCGCGAAGACGCAGCCGCACTCGTTAGCGGGCGGTCCAAGGACTATCGTCCTCATGGGCGCACATACGCGCTTGCTTCGCCTGTTTCTGGGGTTTGTAACCGGAGTAAAATTGTTCTTGGGAGGCGTGCGTGTTGACAAATGCGGATTTTGTTCCCCATCACCCTCGCTTGACGGGAAATCGTTCCATGTGAGTCTAGGGTACGAATTACTTCATCATAACCTTACATTGCCATATGATTAAACCTTGTAGAACTTGACCGCAATTTTGGGGAGCATTTTTTCAAGGTCGCCGGGCTTTCGGCGGGGGCGTCTCGCGAACCAATGTTCCTCTATGCCCAAGGTACGCTCTTTAATTCATTAGAACCGAATTGCTTCGTTCTGGTTTTGGCGGAATTTCACCAAGATGCGCCCATCAAGTCGAATGGGGCGGCTGGGCGGCGCAGCGGAAGCCGAGGTAGCCGTGTCCCGTCGCCTGCCTGCCGGGCATCACGACTTCGCGGTTCGTGGCCGTCATGCCTTCGGGCAGGCTCGCCGAGTTGCCACCGCGCACCACGCGCGCATCCACCGCGCCCAGGTTCTCACGCCCGTCCTTGGGCTTGTAGGGATAGGGCACCGCCAGCGAGGCCGTCCACTCCCAGACCTGCCCCGCCATGTCGTTCACGCCGTATGGGCTCGCGCCCCTGGGGTAGCTGCCCACGACCGCCGTCTGGCCCCTGAAATCCCCCAGGAGCAGATATTCCGCCGAAGGCTTCTGGTTGCCCCACGGATAGAGGCGGCCGTCGGCTCCGCGCGCGGCCTTTTCCCATTGCGCTTCGGTGGGCAGCTTCTTCCTCTTCCAGCGGCAGTAGGCCAGAGCACCCGCCCAGGCCATCTCGCTCGCCGGGAATTTTTCAAATCCCTTCTCGACGACCCAGGTGTCGCCTTGGGGGACGATCTTGGTATCGGCATCATCCGTATCCAAATACATCTCTCCTTGAGGCCCGGTGGGGCCTTTCGCCTGGATGAAGGGCAGGTAATCCGCCCACGTCACCAAGTTCCGGTCTATGTAATAGGAGGGTAGAAACACGCGGTGCGCGGGCTTTTCCTCATCGGGGCCGTCGTTTCTGCCCATAGTGAAAGGGCCGGCGGGGATGAGCACCATCCCTGCGTACCTGCCCTTGCCCATCTTCGGGGCAGAGGCGGCGTGGGCCGTTTCCGTAAGAGCCGCCGCCAGCAGGATGAAAACGAGCATCCAGATTCCGGCTGTTTTTCCCATCATGCGCGCAGTCTCCGATACGTGGATTTATGGGGATTATAGCGGAAAGCGGACGAGAATACCTCAATGAAGCGGGGTTGGTTCGACCCGAGACAACACACTACACTCATCCCGAGCAGGCGCGCAATCCTCCTCCTTGTCCCGCGCGGCCCGCCGCTCCGCCTCACCCTGAGTAGCGGCGAAGCCGCGTATCGAAGGGCGAAATTCGTGCTCGCCGGAGAGATGTGGCCCCCATCCTTCGATACGGCGCTTACGCGCCTACCCGGGATAAGGGCGTCTACGGTTCCGTGAAGCCTGTCGCCGCGCCGGTGGTGGGGAATTCCGTGCGAAATTGGTTTTTCAACAATCCCTCAAAAGAGGATGTCCAGGCCCATGCAGAGGCGCACTGGCGGAATATCGACATGAAAACCAGCGACAGCACCGCCAGGAGGGTCTGCGACAGAGAATCTCCTCGAATTCATCGAAAGGTGTGGGGCGTCACGTTCAGACAAGATAATAGCTCGATCACAAGCAAACAGACGATTGCTTTCCCGGTCACACCGTCCCTGGTGCGTCGCGAAGGAACGCGCATAGCGGCTCGTTGACCGACGGCGGCGATTCGGCGAGCGCCATATGCCTGAGTCCGGGCAGTACGACGAGACGGGCTCCGGGAATGAGTTCGGCCATGCCCCTCGCCATGGCGGGCGTATTCCCCGGATCGTCCTCGCCCGTCATGACGAGTGTCGGGCAGCCGATCCGCTCCAGACCCTGAACGATCTCTGCGTCACCCTCGGCGAGCACCCGGTATATCCGCGAATAGACTGCCGGGTCGTTTCGCGTGATCCATCTGCGGACCTGGTCGATCAGTTCCGGCGCCCGGGAGCGGCACTCCGGCGTGAACCAGCGCTCGAGGGCGGAGTCCACGTTCGCCGAAGGTCCGTGCAATTGTGTCTGAAGCACGCGCTCACGGACTGCCTCTCGTTCGGCGGGGCTGCGATCGTGCGGCGAATGCAGTATTGCGAGCGCAGAGAGCCGACCTGGATGATCCAGCGCGAAACGGCGCGCAATCATGCCGCCGAGCGAGAACCCGACAACGGCAGCTCGCTCGATGCCGCATCGGTCCATGAGCCCGAGCAGTTGCCTGGAGAACATGGCGAGGTCGGGCGCGCCCGCAGGCGGCGCGCTCTCCCCATGTCCGAGCAGATCGTAGGTCAGTACGCTGAAATGCGGCGTGAGCGCCGGGAGTTGCCATTGCCACATCGCGCGGCTCAGCCCGAAGCCGTGAACCAGGACTATCGTCGGCCCGCTTCCATGCAGTTCCCAGGCCGTTTCGCTCCCGCTTTCAGTACGATTCAAACCTGCGCTCCATGGGAGATAGTGTGCGTTCGCTTCATCACGCGAACGCCGGCATCACTTCCTTGATGAACAGTTCCAGCGACCGCTTCTGCTCCTTCATTCCGAGGCCCAGGCTCGCGTAGTACGTGAAGTGGTCGACGCCGAGCGCTTCGTAGGCCTTGAGCTTCTCGGTCACCTCTTCCGGGGTGCCGAACAGCAGGTTGCGATGGAGCATTTTCGGATCATACTCATCCCGGTTTTCCAACTCCGACAGGTCGACCGTCCGGGGAAAACCGTCGGCAACGTCTCCGAGATTCTTGAACAGGTTTTCGAACTGACCGAACTGGCGTATCGCGGCCTTCACCGGAATCTCCCAATCCTCTTTGCGGTCGTAAACCACCGTGTGCCGCATGGTGGCGAATATCGGCCGCGGCTTGCCGGGGTTCCCGGCGAGCGCTGTCTCAAGGCGCCCCATGTAGAGCTCGACCTCCGACATAGGGCGGGTCAGGGGCCAGGAGAGGATGTTGCACCCGTGCTTCACCGCAAAGTCGTAGGTGTCCGGCGAACGCGCCGCAATCCAGATCGGCGGGTGGGGTTTCTGCAGCGGCTTCGGCACAGAAGCCGCCGCCGGAAAGGACCAGAACTCGCCCTCGTGCTCGTAGTCGCCCTGCCATAGCGCCTTCACCACCGGCAGCATCTCGAACATGTACCGGAATCCATCGTTGCGCTGCAAGCCGGGATGCATACGGTCGAACTCGCGCTGGTAAGCGCCGGAGCCGATGCCGAACTCGAGACGCCCGCCGCTGTATAGATCCAGCAGCGCAGCCTCGCCCGCGGCCTTGAGCGGATGCCAGTACGCCGCCACGACCACCGCCGAGCCGAGCCGGATGCGGGACGTGTGGGCGGCCCACCAGGTCAGTATCTGGAACGGATTGGGCGCAATGGTCATTTCCAACGCATGGTGTTCGGCGGCCCATGCGATTGCGAAGCCACCCTCGTCGGCCATCTGCACCATCTCCAGCGTATGGCGCTCGACTTCGCTCATGTCCAAGTCGGGCGTCATGCGTTCCATGTTGATGGCCAAGTGGAACTTCATGGCGAAAGGCCTCCCGAGAGGTTCATGGGGTGTCTTTCATGGATGAGTCACGGCCCGGGCGTTTCATCTTGAAGCCAATGATGCCGCAGCATTGATTCCGCCCGGAGGCGATGCTCCTTAAGATGCATGATGCACGACTTCCACTGCTCAGCGCTTTTGGCGCCGACGCAGGTCTCGCGGCCGGGATAATTGTGGTGAGCGATGACCGCAACGCCACCCTACCCACCCTGCGGCGGCCAGATGCGGCTTGCCGCCAGGGGCGAGCCGGGTGGATGGACGAGATAGCCGTGCACGCGCTTCGTCCCTTCGGTCTCCTCGAGCGCGATGTAGTTCGCCTCGCGCGCCTCTAAAGATGTGTACTCATACAGAACGGAATGCTTGGGCGAAGCCGTGGCCACCAGGTATTTTCTCGCGCCCATGCAGCCCGGCGTATCCGCGACCCGCGCCATGCGCTCCTGGGCGTACCAGGCCTGGAGGTCCTCATCGTTTCCCTGCGCATCGTAGCGGCCCATCTGGATCGCGGGCGCCATGACGCCGGGGGCTTCCCTCTTCCCCGCGTCCGGGCCTTCCACCCGCCACTCCTCGCAGAGGATGAGTCCCCTCGCCTGAATCCGCATCCCCGTCATTTCGCGGGTCTCTTGGTTCTGGCGCTCTTTCAGCTGCGCAGGACTCGGATCGTAGAAAACGCGGGTGGTCACCCCGCCGAAGAGCGCGATGAACCCCGCACCCGAGGCAAGCTCCGGGTCGTCGGTGCGGTTCAGGCGCGCAGCGATCTCCTCGAAACGTTTCCCAGGGTGTTTCACCTCATAGTGCGCCGCCCAGACGTAGCCGGGACGCGATAGCTTTTCGGGGATGTGCACCCCGTGAAACCACTCCATGTATTCATCCCGCCCTTCCTCGGGCAGATCGTAGATGATCGCCCACACCGCCCTGTCCATGTCCCGCCTCCGATTGTGAAAATGATTTATGGATGAAGGTAATGCGAAGGCCGCCGGTTTCGCCTCACCTACACTCCCGACGCCTCTGGTTTTCGAACCACTTCCTTCAGGTCCTGCTGGGTAAAGAGGGTCTTGCAGACCTTGTCCATGTGCGCCTTGAGCGGCGGGTAGGTCGTCAGTTCATAGCTCTTCACGTCCACGCTGATCGGCAAATTGCTCTCATGAAACAGGGTCCAGAGGCGATCAATCTGCTTTTCCTTGATGCCGCCCCGCAGCACCAGGTCGACGTCCGAATTCGGGCGATAATCGCCCGTGGCGCGTGACCCGAACAGTTCGACCGAGGCGATCTCCTCGGCGTAGAGCGCCAGAATTTGTTTCAAAACCGCGAGTTGGCGGTCCGAGAGTCCGTGGTTCATGGCCGCTCCCCGCTTTTATCAAGAAACAGGGTGTGCAATGCGTCGAAGGCGCGAAGGTAGTCTTTTCTGATCTCTTCGATGACGGCCTCGAACCTTTTGGGGTCATAGTTGTGCGACATCTTGTTGCGCGCATCGAGTGCGTCCATCCACGTCTGTCCATCCTCCAGCAGATTCGTTTCGAAGGCTTTCCGTATGACGACCCTGGGCGTTACCTGCTTAAATGCGACATTCTCACTCTCCAGATAGTCCTTCATGAGGTTCCAGGCAAGTTCGGTCGTATATTCAAACCGCTGGACGATCCCTTCCTTTTCAAGCTGGCTCGGTTCTCTTTCGTCCATCATTTCGATGGCCTCGCGCAGCAGGGAAAAAGCGCGCTTGTAATTCTCGAATCGGTATCGCCAGCGCGGGGTATCGTCGTTCACCGGGCTTCCCTCTCTCTTGAGCGCTTGCAGGGCTTTCGATATATAAAAGAGCGTGTGTCCATAACGAAACAACATGCTTCACGGAATGGTGCGCGTCAAGTATATTGATTTTCCATGTTCCAATAACTCGTAATGTGAGGTTATTTTACGACGTTCCTTGTCAGGAAACCTTGCATATCGACAGCCTGGAGTTCATATCAAATGATCTATGAAGTTCGCGCGTACACGTTCCCCTCGGGATTCGCTCAGGAAGGCGTCGAGGATTTCGGCAGGATTATCGAAAAAAGAACCGCCATATCCCCTTTAATCGGGTTCTTCATCTCCGCCATCGGCGGGCTGAACCGGATTCTCCACATCTGGGAATACGAGAACTCCGCCCACCGGGAACAAGCGCGCGCAGAAGCCCTCGCCCAGCCGTGGTGGCCGCCGCTTAAGGTGGATAAAATCCTCTACCAGCAGACGCGCATCATGCGGGCGGCGCCGTTTTGCCCCAGGCCTCGGGCGGGAGAGATGGGGAGCGTATACGAGATCAGGAGCGACGTGATAATCACCGGCAAGATGCGGGACATCAGCGCGGCGTGGGAGAAGAACCTGCCCGAAAGGGAGCGCCTCTCACCCCTCGCGGCTGCGTTCGCCAACCCGGCGGGAGAGTTCGAATCCGGCATCCTGAACGAGTTTCTGCACATCTGGCCCTACCGGGACATGAACCACTGGGCCGAGGTGCAACGGCAAGCCGAGGAACTTCCCGACTGGGGAAAAAGTTATAGACCATATCTTCGGAGCGAGACTTCCGAAATCTGGTATCCGGTGGCGTATTCGCCCATGAAATAGCGGGGACCGCATTCGCGACCCCCGCTTCGTTATGGATAAGTGGAGCGGGAAACGGGATTTGAACCCGCGACCCCAACGTTGGCAACGTTGTGCTCTACCACTGAGCTATTCCCGCTTACAACGCCGGAAAGTTTACCCGACTCGCATCGAGAGTCAAGGGCTCCAGCGATTCGTCCGGCTCCATTCCGGTTATCCGGGGGTTGTTGAAAAAGCCCTCGTCGATCGGAATTGACCACTGCCGTCATTCCGGCGAAAGCCGGAATCCATTTTGACTTTTCACCGGGCGGGGCGGCCACGACCTTGTTGTTGCGCGGCGCCCAGATGCGGAATTCAGAGAAGTCGCCTTTCGTTTTTGTGTTCGATTCGGCTCCTTCCCGCCAGAAGTAAAGATGTCCGAGCAAGGAGGCGAAAAGGCAAAGGCGAAAATGGATTCCGGCTTTCGCCGGAATGACGAACAAAACCACACCGCCTATTGTAGTGGGCCGTTCTTGTGAACGGCCCAAGGTCGCGACCTGTCCCTACGGCGAACAATCTCGAAAGTCGGGCGAGGACTTCCTCAACACCTCCTTCGGGCATGGACCCGAACCGAAACCACCGGACGAAACGGAGCGTGGCCGGAAATATCGATATCGCAAAACCCCGCGCCCGCCAGCAGGGACTCCCATTCGGCCTCCTCGCAGACGCCGCCGAGCGAGGCGTTCCACGCCTGGGGGTCACGTGCGATCTCGGCGGGCAGTTCACCCTCGCGTATCAACTCGCGGGCCACGAGGCGGCCGCCCGGCCTCAGAATCCTGTGCGCCTCGGCGAGCACTTTCTGCTTATCCACCGTGAGATTGAGCGAAGCGTTCGCCAGCACGATATCGGCGACGCCGGCAGCCAAGGGGATGTTCTCCATGTCGCCTGCCAGCAGATGCAGGCGCGCACCTCCATCGACGCCATCGACCGCCTCGCGCGCGCGATGAAGCATCTGGGGCGCCATATCCAGCGCGAACAGAGCGGCATCCTCCGTCAACCTCTCGCTCACGAGGCGTGCGTCCAATCCCGCGCCGCATCCGAGTTCCACGGCCGTCCGCACGCCATCGAGATCGACCCCCTCGAGCAGATAGCCACAGCCGCAATAAGAGGCCGAAACGCGCCCGGGAAGCCCGTCGATGAAGCGGGCGGGGTAGCCGGCGCCCCGCGCCCTCTCCGCCCCGCCTTCGGGGAAGGCATCGGCCTCCGCCAGATGGGCGTAGCGTTTTCTGACGTAGGATTTCACCTGCTCTTTCCACGCCCTCGGCTTCGCGCCGTGAACGGTTACGAGCATGGTCGACCTAGTGGGGCATATAGACGGGGTCCCGGAACTCCCCGGTCCGCACCATTTTGGCGATTCGCTCGCCGTGAGGCGTCCGGAGGCGCAAGCCGGGCGTGGATGTCGGAATACAGAACAATCTTCACGTTGATACTCCCTTTCCGGCATCAAAGAACAGGGCCGCCGCACCTTGCGAGCGCGACGGCCCCGTATCTTTCGCGTTGAAACGTCTAAATCTTGCCGGCCTTGGCGAGCGCCGCTTTCGTCACGCTGGTGTCGACGATGTCCTCATACGAAGGAACCTTGCCCTTGATCTTTCCGAGGCGCTTCATGTAGTCCGCCGTGAAGGCGACCGAAGCCTTGGGGATGCCGTTGTTCACGCCCCAGATTTTCTCCGCCACGAAGACGTCGTAGGTCTTCGACATGATTTCGGGGTTTTTCTTGTACACGGGACGCACCCACTTGTTCGCCGATTTGAGGTAGCCCGCCTTGTCCTTGTAGATGGAGCGGTTGGACTGCATCATCGCCATGGCGAAACGCACGTAGGCGTCCTTGTTCGAGTTGATCTTCGATGAGGGCGCGATGAACGCCCCGTAGAAGAAGTTCGGCATGGCTTTCCACAAGTCCATCAGCTTGTTGAAGTTGGGCTTTCTCTTCTTGACGACGAGAACCTGCTCGACGTGGATGACCACGGCGTCGGCCTTGCCCTTGAGCAGGAACGGAACGCGCGCCGGCGGCGGGGTCTTGATGTATTTCACGTCCTTGTCGGTCAAACCGGCGGTCGCCAGCACGGCGAGCGCGCCCAGGTGGCTGTATCCGCCGCGCCCCTCGATGCCGATGGTCTTGCCCTTGAGGTCGGCGGGTTTTTTCACCTGATCGTTCGCGGCCATCTGCGCTTCGTTGAGATACGCCATGGAGTGGAAGAACTTCATGCCGCTGCCCTTGGTGATGCCCACCATGGCGATCGGGGCCGGCACCCAGGCGGCGTCCAGGCCGCTCTTCTTGCTCGTGATCGCCCGGTGCGTGGCGACGCCGCCGCGGAAGAATTTGATCTCCACGTCGAGGCCGTGTTTCTTGAAGATATCGTTATCGAGCGCGTAGAACACCGGCAGGTGCACCATGACCGGCGGACGCACGGGCATGCCGAGCACGATCTTGTCGGCGGCTACGGACTGCGCCGGCGCGCTCCACAGCGCTGCGGCAAGAACGAACGCCGCGGTCAATACCATCCACGTCTTTTTCATTTCAAACTCCTTAAAATAGAAAGGAAAATTGATGTCCCGGCAAGATGCCCGCAATCAGGACTCCTGCCGAACCCTCCAGGATGAAAACTTCGTTTCACAGATGTTCACCACTTTCGTTAAAGCTATACCGACTACCATCAACAAGACAACAGGCGCGAGGCCCTTGTCCAGTTCCAGATCAGCGATGTAGTCCTGGCTCAGCGCGCCGAGTCCAGAGATGCTCATCAGAAACTCCGCGACGACCATCCCGACGAGGGCGCGCCCGCAAGCGAGCCCCAGCCCCGCCACGAGATAGGGGACCACGCTCGGGAAGATCAGGTCCCGCCAGCGCTGGCTCTCCGTGGAGCAGAACGAGCGCGTCACTTCCAAAAGCGAGAGGTCCACGTTCCGCACGCCGTGATAGACGTTCACGATGATAGGCATGATGGCGAAGAAGACGACGATGGTCGTCTTGCCGACGAAATCGACGCCCAGGACCATGGCTATCGGGAACGCAAGCGCGACCACCGGCGTCGCGTAGAGCGCGAACACGTAGGTGTCCACGGCGTACTCGAATAGCTGGAAGCGCCCCATGAGGATCCCCAGCACGATGCCGAGCGGTATTGCTATCAAAAGGCCCGCCACCAGGATTTGGGAACTCTCATAAGCGGCGGCCGTCATCTGTCCGCTGGCGATCAAATCCCAGAAGGCGACGCATATGGCGCTCGGGTAGCTGAACGTGACCGGATCGATGTTGCCGGTCTGCCCCATCAACTCCCACCCGCCGATGACGACCACCAGTGATATGAGGCGCACATATATGGCGGGTTCCTTGATGCGCTCCCAGAACGCCTTCTCATTCGTCGATACGCCTGGTGCCGCCGGTGCGTCTGTAGCCAAAGGGTGGTGCCTCCTATTCAATAACGAGATCGGGGATGGGTTCCGGCTCTTCCTCCGGATTGCGCATGGCTTCCCAGAGATAATGGCGCAGCGCCTGGAAGCGCTTGCCGCCCCGAATTTTTTCCAGGTCCCTGCCCCGTCCGAAGCCGGTTTCGAACTGAAAGCGTATCCTGCCCGGCCTGGGCGTCATCACCAGAACGCGGTCGCCGAGGAGGAGCGCCTCGTCGATGCTGTGGGTGATGAAGATCATCGCCTTGGGCTCCGCCTCGTTGATGCGCAGCAACTCCTCCTGCAGGGTTTCACGCGTCAGCGCATCGAGAGCGCCGAAGGGCTCATCCATCAACAAAACGTCGGGCTGGGCGGCGAGCGCACGCGCCAGGCCCGCTCGTTGCTGCATCCCGCCCGAAAGCTGAGAGGGGTAGTTCGCCTCGAAACCGCCCAGGCCCACAAGTTCCGTGTAATGGCTCACCAGGCGGTCGATTTCGTTCTTGTCCCTGCCCTGTATCCTGAGCGCGTAGCCGATGTTCTGATCCAGGCGCTTCCAGGGGAAGAGCCCGAAATTCTGGAACACCATGGCCATCTCGGGCCTCGGGCCGTCCACCGCCTCGCCCTTGAAGGAAACCTCGCCCCTCTCGCAGAGAATGAGTCCGTTCACGATGCGAAGAAGCGTCGTCTTCCCGCACCCGCTGGGGCCGAGGACGGTCAGAATCTCCTGCGTCTTCACGTCGATGTCGATGTCGTCGAGCACGTGCAGGGAGCCGAACCATTTCCCGACGCCCTGGAGGCGCAAAGTCGGATTCGTGCCGTTGTCGGATGAGGACATGGATACAAAGATTCCCGTCGAGAAAGCGGCTGCATACGCTTCGTTCGGATGGCGGACGATTCGCCGCGCGAATGAGGGCCACGGGTCAGACGTATCATGAATAACGCGACGCCCGCTCACCATCCAGAAGCGTTTCAATGGTTTCGCGAGATTAGCACCCTTTAGATGAAGCGGCAAATATGGGGTTTCGCGCCCCCCTTCCCTATTCCTCGCCGATGACGGCGATGGCCTGTATCTCGACCATCATCTCAGCCTTTGCGAAGCCGGCCGTCGTGATCAACGCGCTGCCGGGATATCCGTCCGGAAAATACTGCTTTCTGAGTTCGACGAACCTGTCCCCGTTCGCCCCGTCGAGAATGAACACCGTCATCGTCACGATGTCCTGCAGCTTACCGCCCGCCCGTTCCAGCGTGCGTTCTATCTGGCGGAAAGTGGCGTGCACCTGCGCGTCGAAATCCCCCGCCAGCACGTTCCCCCGCTCGTCGCGCCACGCCCCCACGCCGGCCAGCCAGACGTGCTCGCCGCCCTTCGTCTTCACCGCAGGCGAAAACGAGCGATCCTGCTGCCAGGTTCCCTTGAAATACTCTCGCGTCATGTCTCCTCCCTCCCCGGGTTATCGGATATCTGCTTTTTGCCTCTTAATTGCATCGATGTCGAAACGGCCAGCCAGCTCATGATCGCAAAACAGAAATAGCTCGCATCCAGATTCACCTGCCCGGCGAGCCATCCCCCCAGCAGGGGAGCAAGGAAACTCAAGCCGTGGCAGGTATAGATAAAGCCGACGGATGAAGCCAGAATGTCCTTTTCCGAGAAATCCGCCGCCGCGGTGAGGATAATCGGGCTCACGAACCCGACGACGCCCGTCAATGCGGACAGGATATAAAAACCCGTTCGCCACCCCATGAACGGCAGGGCGAGAACGAAGACCCCCAGCAGCGTCATGGGCCAGAACAGAGCGGCCCGCGCCCCCCAGCGGTTATACAGGATGCCCATCAGCGGTTTGGCCAACATGCCGAAACCGAAATGGAGCGATACGGCCACGCCGATTTGCGCAGTGGTCATCCCCAGCTTCGAGGTCGCCAGCAGGGGGAGAAAACCAATCATTCCCTTGGTGCACATGCCGCGCAACGTGTAGGTCGCCGCCAGCCACACCGTGTTCCTGTTCTCCACGACCCGCTTTACGATGGAGAAAACTTTCAGTTCCGCCGCTTTCCCCGCCTCACGTTCGCTCTCGCTCTTTCCCTCGACAAACCGCGCGTTCACCAGGGGGAGGAGCGCAATGGCGGGCGCCGCGCAGGCGCCGACCGCCGCGCGCCAGCCGGCCGCCGCGGCCACGGCCGCCTGGGCCAGCGGGAGGATGCTGGTTCCGAGGTTGCCGCCCAGGCTGTGCCAGGAAATGGCGAATGCGCGGTCGCGCTCGAAGCGATTCGCCGCCAGCGCGGTTCCACAAGGGTGGTAGACGGAATTTCCCGCGCCCGCCAGAAACGCCAGGACGCACATCGGCAAGAAACGGCTCACCCACATCATCGCGATGAAAGACGCGGCGGAGAGGCCCATGCCCACCAGGAGCATCAGCTTTCTTCTACCCGTATTATCCGCCAGTATGGAGAGCGGGTATTGGAAGATCATCTGCCCCAGACTGAAAGCGCTGAGCAAAGCCCCCACTTCGAAGGGTGAGAGGTCGAGATCCATGACGATGAGCGCGAGAACGGGAACGAGCATGTTGGAGAACCCGTCGCTCAGCCCGTGGGTCAGGCCGATGACGCTCAGATCGAAATAATCGCCGAGTCTCCAGGACGGCTTTTCCGCATGAGAGGTCATTACGAAGCGGGCAGGTCTCGCCAGGCGGGAACGATGCCTCCCCCGTCGGCCTCCATCACGGCGCGGCAAATCGCATGGCCCACGGCTTCGGTCGCCGCCGCCCCGACGACGTCAAGGGCCGCCTCGCGCTCCCCGTGGGATAAAGCGAAAACCATATCCCCATCCACCGTGGTATAGGAGGGGCGCACGGTGCGGATGAGTCCGTTCGTCGCCAGTTGGGCGAGTTTGTGGGTTTCTGTTTTCGTGAGCCGGGCGTTCGTCGCCACGGCGACCAGCGTCGTGTTCTCTGAAGTGTTGGAGAATCCCTCGAAAGGCCTTCCGTGGATTCTCAGGTGCTCTTCCGTATCCACGATGCCCTTCTCGGGGGGCATCGCTCTGGGCCCTGCGACGGGTTTCCCGGTCCCGGGTTCATATACCCCGCCAAAGGCGTTCACCGCGGCGACAGCGCCCACGACGCCGCCCCCCGGCAGCTTCATGCTCGCCGTGCCGAAGCCGCCTTTCATGGCGCGCTCCTGGCCGAAGAGTTTTCCGATCGTGGCGCCCATGCCCGCTCCCACGCTCCCCTGGGGGCCTTCTTCGTTCGAGGCGGCATCGCACGCGGCGCACCCCATCGCGGCGTCAGGGCGAACCCGGCCGTCTCCGAAATGGAGGTCGAACAGCACGCCGGCGGCGACCGTGGGCACGTTGAAGCGTCCGGTGGGAAATCCCCTGCCCCGTTCTTCCAGGAAAGCCATGACGCCGTCTGCCGAGGCGAGCCCGAATGCGCTCCCTCCCGTCAGAACGATGGCGTCCACGCCTCCGACGAGGTGCTCGGCGCGCAGCGCATCCATGCCGCGCGTGGCCGTCGCCGTGCCGCGCAACTCGCAAGCTCCGACGGTTCCGGGAGGACAAAGCACCACGGAGACGCCCGTTCTCGCCTCATCATCCTGCGCGTGGCCGAGATAAAAACCCGGAACGTCGGTTATACAGCCCTTGAGGTCAGAGAGATTCAGAAGAGAAACTCCTCGTTTCCTCGCGCATCCAGGGACCCCTTATCAGTCCGCGACGGGCAGCTCGCCGGGCGGGCGGCCGGGCAAATCGCCGGTTTCGAGGATGCTGTCGATAACGTATCGGTACTGTTCCGCAGGCACCGCGCCGACCATGACGGCGCGATCGTTCACGACGACGGAGGGAATACCCGTGATGCCCAGATTCGTGGCCTCCATGTATTCCTTGACGGCCTTTTCCCTCAAGCCCCCGCTTTCGAGAGCGTCGCGGTATCTGTCCATGTCCAGGCCGCTCTCCTCGGCCACGTCGCTCACCACCTCGGGGTCCGAGATGTTGCGGTTCTCCGTGAAGAAGGCGGCCAGAAGGTTGTCGTGGAATTTCTCCCACTCCCCGGGCCCCTGGAATCTCGCGGCCAACCCCGCTTCCGCAGACGGCATCGAGCAGTTCGGAAACTCCTCCTCGCTCTCCCACAGGGTGAAATCGCCGGAATCGGGTTGTGAGTTCGCGTTCGTCCAGTGGTTTCTGCGGTAATCGTTAAAGACCGCCGTGGGGTCCGGCTCGGGTCTCAGCATGAAAACCCGGTACTGAATATCTACTTTGTCGCCATATTCCTCTTTTACCTTCTTCAGGCGCACGGCCGAGTTAAAGCACCAGGGTCACAAGAAATCGCTGTACACCGTGAACCGCACAGGGGCGTTATCCATTATCTCTCTCCTCTGGCTCCGGGCGAATGGCGCCGGAGCCGGTTGATAAACCGTGACTACAGTCTCATGTGCCGCATATGCACCTTCACCTTCTCGCCGACCCCCGCTTCCAGGAACTGTGCGGCGTTTCCCTCGGGCACGAAAATCTCCAGCCGCGTCCAGCTGTTGAACTGCGCCCCGAGGTCGCCCGCCTTCACCGCCTGGTAGTATTCGCTCACCCCGCTGATCACGTGACCGCCGATTTCGATGATCGGCAGGTGCGCGTCGTCGTCTTCCCCGTATTCGAAACGCCAGAAAGTCGTGGTGTCGATGTTCGTTACCAGGTTCCCGTAATGATCGACGTAGATGACCTCGCCGGAGATGGTGTCGGCGTCCTCGAATTCCACCGCCGGGAAATCGAAATGCACCGGGTCGGTGATGATGGAGCCGAAATCCTCAGGCGGAACCCCGCAGGAGAGATGTCCCGCAACGGGGGCGAAGATGTCCCTGCCGTGGAAAGTGGAACTCACCTCGTTCAGGAAAAACGCATCTTCCTCGAGTTCTCTCGTCCACATGTAGAGCGGGTCGTCATACACGCAGGAGAACAGGCCGTTGTCCGGCCCCACGAAATAATAGTTTTCCGTGGCCGCGATGACTCCCCTGCGGCTGCTGCCCACGCCCGGGTCCACGACCGCCACGTGAATCGTCCCGCGCGGAAAATAATGCGACGAGGAACCCAGGATCAACGACGCGGCCTTAACGTCATATGGCTTAACGGAATGCGAAATATCGACGATGCGGGCCACCGGGTTTACCGCCATCACGACGCCCTTCATCACTCCGACGTAGTGCTCATCGCTGCCGAAATCCGTGAGGAGCGTGACGATAGGCTGCGCGTCGCTTTCCTCTTCGAAATCGGGCGCGCCCTCGTGAAAAGGATTCGGGCGCGATTGACCGTCCGTCATGGCGTAAACTCCCCCCATAAGGCATCCAACCTTGCGGCGATGCGGGCAAATCCATTCTTCTCGGGCAAGGGCGCGAGTCGCATCCGAACCGTTCGGCCTATCCACTCGTCAGGCCCGGACGCCAACACGCGGATGTAGTTGTCCGACAAGCCCGTGAGAAAGCCGTCTTCCGTGCGGCGGCTCTCGAACAACACGTCCGTTTCCCTCCCCGTTTGTGAGGAGACGAACGCCGTCCATTTCCTGCATCCCAATTCCTGGAGAGAGCGCGCGCGGGCCTTTTGCTCGGTCTTTGAAACTTGCCCGGACAATTCGATGGCCGCCGTGCCCTCACGCGGCGAATAGGGGAAAACGTGCAGATACGCCAGAGGAGATTCCCGCACCCATTCCAGGGTCCGTTCGAACGCCTCTCTGCTCTCGCCGGGAAAACCGACGATGAAATCTCCACCGAGGCACGCCCCGTCTATTTTCTTCGCGATTTCATCGAACCGGCTCGCGCAGCGCGCGGCGGTGTAATTGCGGTTCATCGCCGCGAGCGTTTCATCGTCCCCGCTCTGGACGGGTATGTGGAAATGGCGGCAGACGTAGCTTCCCCCGTTCGATGAACCCGCACCGTACGCCTCGCCGGCGACGACGCGGATGAGCTCGCGCGTGAATTCCCCCGGCTCCACGGAGGAGAGCCTGAGGCGGAAATTTCTCTCTATTTCGAGCAACCGGCTCACCAGACGGCTCAGGGTGCTGCGCGGCTTCTTGTCCCTGCCGTATGCGCCGAGGTGGATTCCCGTGAGCACCAGCTCCTCGTGTCCGCCCGAGAGGAGGGTGTCGGCGTGCTCCACGCATGAATCCACATCCAGCGAGCGGCTCGCTCCGCGCGCGATGGTCGTCGCACAGAAAGAACAGGAAAAGTTGCAACCGTCCTGCACCTTGAGGTAAGCCCGCGTCCGGCTGCCGAACTGGGGCAGGACGACGCTCTCGATTTCAGGACTTTCCTCGATGGGAGAAACCCGCACTTCGGGCATTTCATCTCTCAGCCGGGGCTTGGCAAGCTCATCGGGGAGCCTCAGCTTTTCCCTGTTGCCGAGCAGGAGATCGGCTTCGGGGATCAGCATCCTCTCCGTGTTCGCCTGCGCGGAACATCCCGCGATGACGACCCGGGCGTCCGGGCCGCCAATCCGCCGTGCCCGCCGCGCCAGACGCCTGCCCTCACGGTCGGCTTCGGCCGTGACCGTGCAACTGTTGACGACGTAGACGTCCGCTTCCTCACCAAACGGAACGAGTTCGAAACCTGCCCCGGCGGAGAGGTGCTTCATGGCTTCGCCCTCCGCGTGATTGAGCTTGCACCCCAGATTCGCCAGGGCGAGCCGTACGGGTTTCGCGCTTGCGCTCTTCATGGCTTCGCCTGTCTCGTTCATGCGGACTACCTTCAACTGTTGAAAAATGCTACTTTTACAGCGAATCTTACGCTTTGCGCAAATTGGCCCGCAAGGGCTGTTTCGCTTGACGGGAAAGCGGGGCAGTTGGTAGGGTAGGCTCCGCCCGTATGAGAGTGAGAGCTACTTGTTCGGCCAGTTCTCCGGGGGACGCTGGCCGGCTACGTCACTCCCGGCGTTTTCCTTGTCCCCTTCCGTCGGGTATGATCCGGCATCGTTTTCAGTTTTCATGACAGGCGTTGCTATATTTTAATTCAGAAGATTGAGGAGAATTTCCGTCTATGCGTGGTTTTGATTTCGTTGCGCCGACAAGCATATCGGCGGCCTTAAAAGCGGCAAAAGGCAGAAGCACAAAATTTATTGCCGGTGGCACCAATTTCCTGCCCGACCTGAGACACCAGCACGATGGGCCAGCCAAAGTCGTCATCGACCTGATGAGGATCTCCGGACTGCAGGGGATATCCTCGTCCAAGGGCGTGGTGAAAATGGGCGCCCTCACGACGATGACGGATTTTCTGACCAACAAGACCATCCTCAGGGAAGCGCCCATTCTGGCGGCGATGTCGGAGAAATTCGCAGGGCCGATCATCCGCAACCGCGCCACGGTGGCCGGCAACATCATCGACGGAGGGCCTGCGGCCGACGCCGTTCCACCCCTGCTCGCCCTCAAGGCGAAGGTGAGGCTCGCGAGCGAAAAGGGCAGAAGAACTGTCGACCTGGACAAATTCCTTACCGGCTACCGCCAGACGGCCATCCGGTCGAATGAGCTGATCACCGCCGTGACCTTCCCCTCCCCCGGCAGAAGCCACAAGTGGGGCTATTACAAACTCGCCCGCAGAAACGCGATGGCCATCACCGTGGTGGGTGTGGCGGTCGTGCTGAAGGTGAGGCGCAATAAGGTGGTGGAAGCGGGCATTTCGCTGGGTTCCGTTACGGCGGCCCCGATCCGCTGTTATGAAGCGGAGAAAATTCTCGAAGGCAACGTGGTGGACCTCGAACTGGCCCAGAAGGCCGCTGAGGCCTGCGCCGCCGTGGCGGCGCCAATCGACGACATTCGCGCATCGGCGGAATACCGCAAGCTGATGTGCGAGGTTCTGCCCCGTCGCCTTATCTGCCAGGCGCTGGATATTTCACAGGACAACGACTAAAGACTTCATCGTCTCTTGCGTATTTCATTGGAGAATCCTTGAAGATGGCTACAACGAGCAAATCGAAGCGAACCGGAAAATCGAGCGCACCCGCATACGTGCCTCCCAAGAAGCTGCCCATTTCGTTCTCGGTGAACGGCCAGGAAGTCAACACCGAAGCGCCCGCGCACACCACTCTGCTGTATCTGCTGCGCGACCTGGGCTTCACCGAGGTGAAAAACGGCTGCGAGGCGGGCGACTGCGGTGCGTGCACGATTCTTCTGGATGGTCTGGCGATGAACGCCTGCTGCGCGCTCGGCGTCCAGGCGGAAGGCCGCGAGATCACCACCGTGAAGGGCATCGGGACGGTGGACAACCTCCACCCGATACAGCAGAAGTTCATCGAGCACGGCGCCATTCAGTGTGGTTTCTGCACGCCGGGAATGATTGTCGCCGCGAAGGAGTTGCTCGACCTCACCCCGAATCCCAGCCGACATGAGATCAAGGCCGGCATCGCGGGCAATCTTTGCCGATGCACCGGCTATGTGAAGATCATCGACGCTATCGAGGCCGCGGCTGAAGAACTTTCCTCGAAGAAAGGAAAAGGTAAATGAGCGTGACTGCCTCATCCAACTCGACCAAAAAGAAAAAGGGTTCTGGACAGGGATTCACGGACGTCGAAGACGTTCAGGACTCGTTCAGAAAACTCGACTATATCTCCGACAGAACGCTGGCGACCACCCTCTTCCTGGCTACGAAGCTGGAAAAACCCCTTTTCCTCGAAGGAGAAGCCGGGGTCGGCAAAACGGAACTCGCAAAAGTGCTCGCCAGCGCGATGGATACCGAGCTCATCCGCCTGCAATGCTACGAGGGTCTCGACGCGAACTCGGCTCTCTACGAGTGGAACTACGCGAAGCAACTCCTCCACATCAAGATGGAAGAAGGCAAGGATTCGGACGCAAAGCAGATCGAGAAAGACATTTTCAGCGAGCAATACCTGATAGAACGGCCCCTTCTCCGCGCGCTTTTGCGCTCGAAAGAAAAGCCTGTGGTTCTGCTCATTGATGAAATCGACCGTTCGGACGAGGAGTTCGAGGCCTTCCTGCTGGAAATTCTCTCCGACTACCAGATTACGATACCGGAGATGGGGACCGTTCAGGCGGTCAGCAAACCCCTGGTGGTGCTCACCAGCAACCGGACCCGCGAGATCCACGACGCTCTCAAGCGCCGCTGCCTGTATCTTTGGGTCGACTATCCCTCCTTCGAGAAGGAAGTCGAGATCATCACCACGAAGGTGCCCGGTGTCAGCGATCGTCTGGCGGAGCAAATTTCACGCTTCATGACCCAGGCGAGACAGATGGATTTCTACAAGCGCCCCGGCGTGGCAGAATCCCTTGACTGGGCGCAAGCGCTTCTAGCACTGCACCGCAATGAACTCGACGCCGACGCCGTTCGGGAGACCATCGGCTGCATCCTGAAATACCAGGACGACATCAAGCGCGTGGAGAGTGACGGTCTCGACAGCATGGTGGCGACGGCGCAACTCGCGCCCGACGCCTGATCCGGGCAATCCATGGCAACCTCCATCCGTCCCATCGTGCAGGGCACCCTTCCCAAGCGCCGGATCCGCGTAAAAGGACGGGGCCTCAAGGGCGAGATGATCGGCTTTTGCCGTATCCTCAGGCGCGCGGGTCTCAAGATAACTTCCGGCCGCATCATCGACGTGTTCCGATGCTTCGATTCGCTCGAGGCTACCAATCTCGACAACATCTATATCGCCAGCAAGTCGAATCTCATCTCGAGCCAGGATGAGAGCATGATCTTCGACGCCGTATTCCGGCAGTACTGGTTCGATGAGGAAGGGAACCCCTACACGGGCGACGAATCGGTGCAGGTAGACACCCAGTTCGAGGAAGAAGGCGAAGGGCAGGCCAGCGAAGGCGGCGGCTCATCGGAAGAAGGCGAGTCGGACGCCGAGGGCGAAGGACAGGAAAACCCGGGGCTCCCGTCTGAAGACGACGTGGAAAGCGCCGCCGAACCCGGCGAGCAGGGAGACGACGACGAGGGCGTGCCCTCCTACAGCCCCGCCGAAGTCATATCGGATAAGGATTTCTCCGCGCTGAACATGGATCAGGTCGCTGAACTCAGGCGTCTCATCGCAAAGCTCGTTCCCAAGCTCGCCACCAAAATCAGCCGGCGCAAACGGCCCGACATGCGTTCTCCTGAAATCGACATGAGGCGAAGCGTGAAGAGGAGCGTCCGCTCGGGCGGCGAGGTGCTGAAACTCTTCCGCCGGAGAAGGAAGATACAAAAAACCCAGATCGTGCTGATCTGCGACGTATCGGGGTCGATGGACAGCTACAGCCAGTTTCTGATTCAGTTTCTCTACAGCCTTCAGAACGAGATCAAATCGCTGCGCACATTCGTCTTCAGCACGCGCCTTTCGGACGCTACGCCCTATCTGCGCCACAAGGACGTCAACACCGCCCTCAAGCGCCTCTCCATGGAGGTGCACGACTGGAGCGGCGGCACGCAGATCGGCAACTGTCTCAAAACTTTTAATTACGAATACGGAAGAACCATCCTGAACAGCCGCACCATCGTCATCATCATATCGGACGGCTGGGACCGGGGCGATACGGATACGCTGGCGGAGGAAATGAACCGCCTCAAGAAAATCTGCTACAAGCTCTTCTGGCTCAATCCTCTTCTGGGCAGCCCCGGCTACCGCCCCATCGACAGGGGAATGAGAACGGCCCTGCCCTACTGCGATGAATTTCTGGCGGCCCACAACCTCGACAGCCTGATCGACATGACGAACAAGATCGCGCGCATATAAAAACTCCTCTTTTCTTCTCACCTCATCTGGCTGTATAAATTGCACTTTTAACCGATCTGCTTTCGTGGACAGGGACAGGGATTGGCAAATCTACTGATTTATACGGCAGACAACGGATTCGCGGACGCGCTCGGGCGCGCCCTGAGACGTGAAGGCCATTTCTGCAAAATGGTGCAGGATGAAACCACGGCCTTGCAGGAAGTGCGCGCCAGGGGCCTGGCCCTCATCCTGCTCGATGACGCCCCGGCACTCCCGAAAGTGGCAGAAATGAAAAACTGGACCACGCTGCCGATTCTCCTGATCCTCGAGCCGGACCGCCTCGCCGTCGTTCGCACGCCCACCGAAGCCGATGACATTCTCGTAAAACCCGTCCGGGAGGAAGAGCTTTTGTATCGCGTCCGCAACCTTTGCCATGGCTCCGCTCAGGACGCCGAAGGGGGGCGTACCCTCAAGAGCAAGGGTTTGTCGCTGGACGAGAGTCGCTACGAGATCAGGCTCGACGGCGAGTTGATCGATCTGACGTACCGCGAATTCGAACTTTTGAAGCATCTCATCAACAACCCCGAGCGCGTCTTCGACAGGGAGCAGCTCCTGAACCTCGTCTGGGGGATCGACTATCTCGGCGGTCCGCGGACTGTCGACGTTCACGTTCGCCGGATTCGCTCGAAAATCGAAGTCAGGGGATATTCGTTTATTTCCACGGTGCGGGGAGTCGGGTACAAGTTTATCGGAGAATCGTCGTGAGGCCGGAAACCCTCGCAGCTTCTTTCGGGGCCATGAAAAAACGCCGACACGAAACCGGCGCGAAACATTCACGATATAGGCTGAATTGCTTTTCCGGGCGACACCGGCTCAACTGGAGTACATAATGCCTGACGCATTCGATGATAAAGACCGCGATTTCGTACTCAACCAGGCCCGCGAACTCGGCGTGCGTTTCATCCGCATGTGGTTCACCGACATCCTGGGGTTCCTGAAGAGTTTCGCCATCACCATCGAAGAACTGGAAAATGCGCTTTATGAGGGCCATCTCTTCGATGGAGCCGCCATCGAGGGCTTCGCGCGCATCGAGGAGAGCGACATGTTCGCCCACCCCGATCCGACGACGTTCTGCGTGCTTCCCTGGCGCCCGCAGGACGGCGGGGCCGTCGCGAGAATGTTCTGCGACATCAAGGACCCGGACGGCAATCCTTATGCAAGCGACCCGCGCTTCGTGCTCAGGCGTACGCTCCAGAGCGCGGCGCAGAAGGGATTCACGTTTTACGCGGGCGTGGAATATGAGCACTATTATTTCAAATCCCCCGAACTGCCGATTGAGACGCTCGACCAGGGCGGCTATTTCGACCTCACGCCCCTGGACATCGCGAGCGACCTGAGGCGCGAGACGGTTTTGAACCTCGAAAAAATGGGGATCGGCGTCGAATACAGCCACCACGAGGCCGGGCCCAGCCAGCATGAAATCGATTTGCGCTACGGCGATGCGCTCACCATGGCGGACAACGCGATGACCTACCGGCTCGTCGTCAAGGAAGTCGCCATGCGGCACGGCGTCTACGCCACCTTCATGCCGAAACCACTCTCCGAAGAAAACGGAAACGGGATGCACACCCATCTCTCCCTGTTCCAGGGTTCGGAGAACGCGTTCCATGACCCGGAAAAGCCCGGCGGCCTCTCGGATACGTGCCAGGCGTTCATCGCCGGCCTATTGAAATACGTTCCCGAGATGACCCTCGTCCTCAACCAATGGGTGAACAGCTACAAACGACTCGTCCCCGGTTTCGAGGCGCCCGCCTACGTCACATGGGCCCACAAGAGCCGCAGCGACCTGATCCGCATCCCCAGCACGCGCAAGGGCATGGAATCCGACACGCGGATCGAGTTGCGCTCGCCGGACTCGGCGTGCAACCCCTACCTGGCGTTCGCCTGCATGCTGGCGGCCGGAATGGCGGGAATCGAGGAAGGCCTGCCCCCGGTCCCCGCCGTGGAGGAGAACGTGTTCGAGATGAGCGAGGAGAGGCGCAAGAAACAAGGCATCAAAAGCCTGCCCGGGAACCTGCGGGAGGCCACCATGCTGGCCGAGCAGAGCAATTTTCTGAAAGGCGTGTTCGGAAACCAGTTGTTCGATAAGTTCATCGAGAACAAAAAACTCGAATGGGCGCCCTATCGCGCCCATGTCTCGGATTTCGAACTCAACAAATACCTCTCGATTCTCTGAATACAGCCTCCCCTCTCAAAAAACGAAGCGGGGAAACAAGGCGCGCTAGTCGGCGCAGCTCTCCGCCAGCCATTCGAGGTAGGACGCGCTGCCCTTGTCGACCGCCAGGGCCAGCACTTCGGGCACGTCGTAGCTGTGGATTTCCGCCAGATGATCGGAGAGGGCCCCCAATTTATCCCGTGTGGTCTTCATGATGAGCAGGACTTCCGCATCATCCTGAACCGCCCCCTCCCAGCGATAGAGGCTGCGGATTTTCGGCACCAGATTGACGCAGGCGCACAGCTTGCGCTCGAGCAATGATCTCGCAATCCGCGCGCCCTCTTCCTCGGAACCCGCCGTGCTCAACACGATCCGGAACGCCCGTCCATCCTCCATGGCTTTCTCCTCATGCGCCCAGTATCTTCTCGGCCGCGCTGTAGGGGTCCACTCTCCGCGCGGCGATCGCGTCCAGGAGTTCATCCAGCTCCCGCCCGCCTTTCACGCCACCCCCCATGCGCTCCACCGCGAGTTCCTTCATCACCTCTGCGAGGGTGATGCGGGCGCGCTCCCGACCCAGGCGACCGGCCTCATCGGGATGTTCCTGCAAGAAGGCCATACGCGCCTCGATCTGCGCGGCCAGCTCTTCCGTCCCCTCGCCCGTGAGCGCTTCCGTCTTCAGCACGGGGGGCCTCCAGGCACCCGCCTCGCCGGGATGGATCTTGAAATCCAGCATTTCCTCGATTTCTTTAACTGTCCTATCCGCGCCGTCGCGCTTCGCCTTGTTCACCACGAAAATATCGCCGATCTCCAGGATCCCCGCCTTCGCCGCCTGAATGTGGTCCCCTCCGCCGGGCGTCTGGAGCAAAACGACCACGTCCGCACACTGCATGATGTTCACCTCGCCCTGCCCGACGCCTACGGTCTCGATGATCACGACGTCCCAGCCCATGGCGTCCATGACGCAGAGCGCGTCTCCCGTCGCACGGGCGAGTCCGCCCAGATGGCCGCGCGTGGCCATGCTGCGGATGAAGACTTTCGGGTCCGTGTTGTGCCTGCCCATCCGGATGCGGTCGCCCAGAATGGCGCCGCCCGTGAACGGGCTCGTCGGGTCCACGGCGATGACACAGATCCTTTTGTCCTGGGCGCGATAATGGGCGATCAGCTGATCGGAAAGCGTGCTCTTGCCCGCGCCGGGGGGACCCGTGATGCCGATGACCAGGCTTTTTCCGCCTTTGAGATACAGTTCCTGCAGAATGGGTTTCGCGCGCGGGTCGTTGTCTTCCACCAGCGTGATGAGCCTGGCGGCGGGGCGAACCATGCCGTCCAGGATCTGGGGAATTTGAATTTTATTTCTGTTATTCATATTTTATTATTAAACAGAAGGTTATGGGCGTATTATCAAGTTATTTCTAAGCGAAGGCTCGGCCTTCACGAATCGAACAGGTACCGAGATACGAGATTGCGGTGAACCTCGCTCGTGCCTTCCCCGAGGGTGAACACCCGGGCGTCGCGCCAGAACATCCCCACCGGCGTTTCCGCGATGTAGCCATACCCGCCATGAATCTGTATGCCTCTGTCGCACACGCGGAGACAGGCTTCCGAGGCGAACAGTTTCGCCATCGCCACCTCTTCCCTGTTGTCTCCTCCCGCGTCGCGGATTTTCGCGGCAGCGACGACCATCTCGCGCGCGGTGGCGACGTCGATGGCGCTCTCGGCCATCAGCCCGCGCAGACCGGCGAAATCGGAGACCGGCCTACCGAACGCCTCGCGCTGTTGGGCATGGGATGCCGCCGCATCGAGCGACGCCTGCGCGATGCCGACGCACATCGCGCCCAGCACGACCCTTCCGTCGTTCAGAACCCCCATCGCCTGCCGCAGGCCATCCCCTTCTTCCCCGATGAGGCGCTCCGCCGGAACCTCGCAGCTCTCGAAAAAGATTTCCGCCGTACCTGCCGAACGCATCCCGAGAGTCTGTGCGAGCGGCACGCTTTTTCGCCCCTCATCTCCCCTCTCTATCAAAAATGCGCTGATCCCGTCTTTTCCCTCCGCCGTGCGCGCAAAGATGACCATGCTTTCAAAAGCCATGCCCTGCGTGACAAACATTTTCCCGCCGTTGATGATGTAGGCGTCCCCTTCCCGCCTCGCCTCGCACTCGAGAGCCGCCGCATGACTGCCTGCGACCCGCTCCGTGATCGCCCACGCGCCTATCGCCCCTTTCGTGAGTTCAGGAATGCGGCTTTCTTTCTGCGCATCCGAGCCATGATGCAGCAAATGGCCGCCGCACAAGCCCGCCGAGATGCTGATCGTGAGCGCGAAACTCGGATCCCCACCGGCCAGCTCCTCCAGGACGAGGCATTCCTCGAACAACCCGAGGCCGCGTCCACCCAGGTTCTCGGGTATTTTGACGCCGATGAACCCCGTCTCCGCCGCTTCTTTATAAAGTTCGGAGGAGAACGCGTCCTCCCGGTCGCGCTCCAGGGCGCCGGGGACGAGCTTTTGTTGAGCGAACTCACGGGCTTCTGCCTGGAGTAGCGCCTCTTTTTCCGTTAATTCCGTCTGCGTGACGATAGACAAGCTCGTTATCCTCCACCCGCCTGGAGCGCCGGGATAATCTCTTCTCCCAGAAGGGTCAGCCTGTGCGGGTTGGTATCCAGGTCTGGGATGGTGACGAGGATGTGCTCCACGCCCGCTTTTGGATATTCCTTGAGACGCGCAACGCAGTCATCGGGCGTTCCGTAGACGCTCCCCGATTCCGGGATGACGCTCAGCTTCTCGCGGGCCGCCCTGGCCACCGCCCTGTCTTTTTCGGGGATCACCATGACCATGAGAGACGCTCTTATCGCGTCGGGGTCTCTGCCCGCCTTTTTGCATTCGGCCTCGATGACGGGCCTTTTCTCCAGAAACTGCTCAGGCGTCCACCAGCGGCAGTTGTAGCCGTCCGCCTGGCGGGCCGAAACGCCGAGCAGTTTCGGTCCCTCGCCTCCCGTCCAGATCGGCGGGTGCGGTTTTTGAGCCGGAGGCGGATCGCAAGCCCCGTTTTGGAGCTGGAAATACCCGCCTTCGAAATGGGGGGCGGATTCGGTCCACATCGCGCGAATGAGTTGAATGGCTTCTTCGAGTTGCTCGATTCGCACGGCGGCACTCGGATAGGGATATCCGAAAGAATGATATTCGTTTTCAATCCAGCCCGCTCCAATCCCGAAATCCACCCGGCCCTTACTGATGACGTCCACCGTGGCCGCCGTCTTCGCCAGCATGGCAGGCGGGCGGTATCCCACGCACGAAACCAGCGTGCCCAGACGCAAGCGTTCCGTGTCTCGCGCGAGTGCGGCCAAGGTCGTCCAGGGCTCCAGAATCGCGGTATCGGTGGATTGTTCCTTCTCATCCTGGGCGCCGAAGCCCGTCTGGCTCCCGTAGGAAGCGGGGTCGAGCGTCACGAAATGGTCGCAATGCCAGAGTGAGTCGATGCCCAGCCTCTCCGCCTCCCGGGCGATTTCACTCAGCTTCTCGTAGTCGCCGATATACGTGCCCTTGAGCGTCAGGGCCACGATGATGCCGACTTCCACCATAATGCCGCCTCTCATACAAATGAATTCTCGAAAACCGTTCGTACACCTACCTTATCAGCATTGTGAACGAGAAACGAGGGAGACCGTATTCTTCCAGCCACATCGCCCTTGTTCGGATCGGAACCCTAGTTGCCCAAAACGACGCCGACGGCGCCGACGACGGACAAGAAACCACCAACTACGACGCGCCAACCCACCGCCTCCTGTTTCCTGAAAAACACCCAGGACAGAAAAATGATGAGCAGTACCGAGAGGCGATTCAGGGGAATAATCTGAACAATCTCCCCCGTTTTGATGGACGACCAGAAGAAAAAGGCGGCCATCGCGTTCAGACACGCGCCGCCCAGAACGGCCAGGAGCCCCTTTTTATCCCAGGATTTAGGCGCCCTCCCCTCCACGGATAAAGGCAGGACAAGCAGCGCGAGGCAAAACGCCGTTATGCTGCCTGCCGTCATGCCCAGAGAGGCGGACTTGATAATCTGCAGCCCGAATTTGCCGAACAGGTGCGTCATCGCGAACAAAACGGCCGTACCCAAAGGGACCAGGTAGTAATACAAGGGAATGCGTCTTTGAACCTCGCCTTTTTCGTAAGCCAACAGGATCGACCCCGCCATGATGGTCAGCGTGCCGAGCGCAATCAGCCATGTCATCCGTTCGCCCGCAAAAACCACCGCAAACAGAGACGCCCACACGAGACTTGTCTGGGTGACGATGGAAGAGCGCGCCAGCCCCACCAGCTTCATGCCGACGAGGCTGAGGTAACGCCCGACGAAGGAGCCGGATATGCCCATGGCGGCGAACCAGAGGAGTCCCCCGAGCGGCCAATCCGCCACGCCGCCTTCCAGGTGATAGAACATGACGCCGAAGCATAGCTGTACGGCAAGCATGAAAACGTTCATCACAACCGGGCTCAGGCGCGCCACGCCGGCACGGTACAGCGTGCGCGCTGAGGCGATGAAACAGGCGGCGATGAGCGCCAGGATGTTGGGATGAATGAAGTCGAGCAATGCTTAACTTCCCGTCACGATGGCGAACGCGCCCAGAAGCGCAATCAACGCCCCCACGACGACACGCCACGTCACGTTTTCCTGCTGCCGGAACAATAGCCAGGAGAGAAAGATGATCAACAACACCGACAGGCGGGTCAAAGGGATGACGCGGGTGATTTCGCCGAGCTTTACCGAGGACCAGAAAAAGAAAATACCGCACCCTTGCAGTGCGGCTCCCAGGAGAAGGACGAAAAACCCTTTCCTGTCACCATTCTTGCCCGGATCCCCCTGGCTCTGCGCGAAGGGCATCGTGCCCAGCAGAAGCGTGAGAGAAGTCGTGTTGGCGACCGCCATCCCGAAAGCGGAGGAGGAAATCCACTCGAATGCGAATTTTCCCACCAGATGCGCAAATGCATACATCAGCGCAGACACCATGGGTATCACATAGTAGTGGAGCGGTATCCTGCGGCCGATATCTCCTTTGGGGTTGTAGACGAGCAGGCTCGCCCCGCACATGACGCCCAGGATTCCGCCCGCCTTCTGGAACGACATGCTCTCTCCCAATACGAAAACAGCCAGAAGCGACGCCCACACGAGAACGGTCTGGCTTACCACCGCCGCGCGCGCCAGCCCCGTATAGCGGATGGCGACGAAATTGATGTACCTGCCCAGAAAACTCCCGAAAAAACCCATCGCCATGAACCAGAAAACGCCCTGGTAGGGTATCCGGCCGAGCGATCCCTCCATCCAGTAGAAAAACCATCCGAGTGTGGTCGTCACGCAAGCCATCACCAGATTGGCCGTGTGCATTTTCATGCGCGGAATCGCATAGCGCTGCGATACGCGGGCGAAGGCGATGAGCGCCGCACAGCAGAGCGCTAATACGTTGGGATGAATGGCGTCAAGCAAAACGTCGCCCTTCTATGAGCAACTTATCTCCGATCCTGCCACCATACGCCCCCGGCACGTGCTCCGCCGCAGGCGAGCCGTCGCAACGCGCGAGTTTGGGAAAAACGAGCGCCGGAGTCGATAAAAAACGGCTCGCTGGACTCAAAATGGGGATGCAGGATTCGGTTCAAGAAATTTCCCACAGGCAGAATTTGAAGGGGCGATTATGGCACGGAAAGCGTCACTCAGGATAGCTTCAGGCGCTGTGAAACACACGAAATATGGTGGGCTTGCTATGTGACGGGACAGATTTGAGGATTCGTCGCGGAATCGTGCGTTCCTGCGATGAATCGAGTCTCAGGAAATTGCCTGCATTTCGTCCAGACTCTTGTCGACGACTTTGGGACCCCGATACCCCGGAAAATTCTCGACATACGGGCAATCCTCGGGAAGCCCCCCCATTTCGATGATTTCAGGGCCGATCGGCAGGCACAGCGGCTCTATCTCGAAGCGCTCCGCATATACGCGGCAGCGGTTCGTCTCGATCTCGAGTTGGGGACACGCGCTCGTCAGCAAGAGCAGCCTGTCGTCCTCCCAAACCTTGTCGTAGCAACACTTCCCGCAGCCGGTGCAGAGCGCCTCCCATTCGGGCGTGCCGGTAGGAGGCAGGTTCTCGTCCATCCACCTCTGGATTTCATCGAGACGGCGCTCTTTTTGCGTCTTGTACATGGGGATGACTTGCGGGGCGTCGCGTTCAAGGCGCCTCTGCTCGGGCGTCTTCCAAATGCGGCTGTTTTTCTTTCCCTTTCGGGGCTTCACCCGCTTTGTGGAATTGGCCTTTTGGGGCATGAGATCAACGATCCCGGAAATCGGCGGAGCGTTTTTCGATGAACGCGTTAAGGCCTTCCTGGGAGTCTTCCGTGCTGCTCACCAGGCCGAATTTTTCCGTTTCGAGCCTCAAACCCTCATCGAGACCGCCCTCCAGGCCGCCGTGTACGGCCTGTAAAATCAATTCGATAGCGGGCTTGCTCTTGGACGCCAGCTTTTGCGCCAGCGCCCTCGCCTCATCCATCAGGGCGTCCGGCTCGCAGACCTTGTTCACCAGACCGATGCGGTGGGCTTCCGCGGCGTTCACCGGATCGCCCGTCATGAGGATTTCCAGCGCGCGGCCCGCTCCGACGAGTCGGGGGAGGCGCTGTGTGCCGCCGTAGCCGGGGATGATGCCCAGGTTGATCTCCGGCTGGCCGAAGAGCGCGTTCGTCGAAGCGATCCGGATCGAGCACGCCATCGCCACCTCGCACCCGCCGCCCAGGGCGAAGCCGTTCACAGCCGCAACCGTAGGTTTTCCAATGGTTTCCAGCTCCCGGAGAATCTTCGTTCCATGCTCGGAGAGCCATCGCGCGCTCAAGGGAGGGCGCCCCACCATGCCCTTGATGTCCGCACCGGCGATGAACGCCCGATCGCCCGATCCCGTTAATATCAATACTTTCATACTGTTATCGTTCTTGAACGCAGATACCACATGAGCAAGCTCATCCATCGTCTCCGTATTCAGGGCGTTCAGCGCCTTGGGACGATTGAAGGTGCACGTGGCGACCGGACCATCGGTTTCATATATCAAGTTGTTATAATTCAATGACTTATCATCCTATTCCTGAAGTTCGGGGTGATCGAAAGCAATTTATCGAAAACCCCCGCCAATTTATCTGAATTTATCTTATTTTTCAGATTTAATCCGCGCCTCAAACCAACACCCATTGCGCATTTCGCAACGCGGAGGCAACGGGCTATTCAACTCATGAAACTCCTCATTTCACCTCCGACGCGCGTCTTGGCGTTTCCTGACCTGGAAACTTTACTCCCCGTACGCCTCGACGATAACCGACAGCCCCATGCCGCCGCCGATGCACGCGCCCGCGAGGCCGTATTTCCCGCCCCGGCGCCTGAGTTCGTGGAGAATCGTGAGGGTGAGCCTTGCGCCGCTCGCGCCCACGGGGTGGCCGATGGCGATGGCGCCGCCGTTCACGTTCGTCTTCTCGCGGTCGAGGCCGAGTTCCTTTTCCACCGCGAGATACTGCGCGGAGAACGCCTCGTTGATCTCGATCAGGTCCATGTCGTCGAGCTGGAGGCCCGCTTTTTTGAGCGCGATGCGGCTGCTCTCCGCCGGTCCGATGCCCATGATCTTGGGGTCGCACCCCGAAACGCCCCAGGAGACGAGCCGCCCGACGGGTTTGCGGCCCAGGCGTTCGGCCGCCGCGCGCGAGGAGATGACCAGCGCCGCCGCCCCGTCGTTGATGCCGCTCGCGTTGCCCGCCGTCACCACGCCGTCTTCCTTGAACGCGGGCCGGAGCCTGGCGAGCGATTCCTCGTTCGAATCCGCCCGGGGATGCTCGTCGCGATCGAAGGTGATCGTCTTTCTCCGCTCTTTCACCTCGACCGGGAAACACTCCTCCGCCAGCCGCCCGCTCTCCCACGCGTCGTGCGCGCGCGCCTGGCTAAGAGCGGCGAACTCATCGACGGCTTCGCGGTGCAGGTCGTATTTATCGGCCAGATTCTCCGCCGTGATGCCCATCGGCACGTTGGCCATCGTGTCGGTGAGCGCCGTGTAGAGGCCGTCCTCCATCGGGGCCTGGAACAGCTTCATGCCGGTTCTCGAGTTTCTGATGACGTGCGGGGTCAGGCTCATGTTCTCAGCCCCCACGGCGAGCACCACGTCGGCGTCTTCGGTCATGATTTCCTTGGCCCCGCTCACAACCGCCTGAAAGCCCGAGGCGCACATGCGGTTCACGCAGTAGCCGGGCCGCTCCAGCGGAACGCCCGCCGCCAGCGCGACATGCCTGCCGATGTAGACGCCGTCCGAGTTCGACTGGATGACGTTGCCCACCACGGTGTGGTCGATATCTTCCGGCGTGACGCCCGAGCGCGTCATCGCCTCTTTCGCCGCCAGCGCGCCCAGCTCCGTGGCCGACTTCTCCTTCAAGGTGCCCAGAAAACCGCCGAACGGCGTCCTTGCTCCGCCCAGAAAAACGACGTCTTTATCCGACATTCCCCGATTCCTCCTGCTTCATTGAAAGGAAAGAACAATTTCCGCTTTATCCTGCTTTATCGAGCCTCACCATAACGCCAAGGAGAAGCGATGCGCAAGGGGAGTTGATGCGGGAGGCGATGGAGAAATTGCCTCCCCTAGACCAGTTGCTCCTCCGGCACCCGGAACACGCCCTTGATGCTGGAGATGTTGCAGACGCATATCTGGATATGGGTCTTCGCGCGGAAGCCGGCTCCATCATATACCGGCTCACCTTCCACGAAGACCCCGCGCACAGTGTCTATAGGTTGTTCTATGTTGTCTTTTCGGATTTCATGTAACTGTGCGAATACCGCGCAATCTAACGGCCGTTGAAGTTGGTGCACATCCGGCGAGTTTATTAAGGGTTCATATCCTGCGATTTCGCAATTAGAAATATATGTTGCGTAGGCGGCCTGAATTGGCCTGATGCCCTCTGAGGTCGTCAGATCAAGGCAAAGCCCTAGATCGATAACCGCGCCGATAACCGCAGGGGTCGTGATATCAGAACCCCAGAGAGTGCTCTGCACTTCAGCCGCGAATTCAAGACCACGGAGGGGGTTGGCTTCCCAGAAGTAGATTCCGGGACCGAGCCAGTCGTAATTGTTTTTACTTTTTTGAAACGGTTCACCGGCGAGAAGCCGCTCTGCCACGGACTTGTCGCACCCGTGGTATCCGAGCACGAAAGACGTCGCAAGACGGTGCAATTTCTACCTGTATCGTTTGGCGATGCGTCCGGTTGGCGTGTAGATCCCCAGTTTTTGCAAGGCTTTTTGTGCGGTTTCCTTCGTTTTCGTAACTTTCTTGAGATATGCCTCGCACGCCTTCTCGAATCTATCCGCGTCCTCGTGGTTCAAAACCCCCGAGCGATACACGATCACTTTTTGCTCCGTCTTTTTCTTCTTCTTTTTCTTTCCCATGCCGTCACCACTTCTTTCTTTGAGGCGAATATGCAAAGGCGGAAAGCAAACGTCCAGCATCCAATCGTGAGTCTCGACAGCTTTATTGAACCATTCGTTCAATTATCGAGATTATACCCTATCTCGCAATTTGTCAATTTTCATCTTGCCTGAATCTTCCTACATCCACGAGAGCGGCGTCGCCTTGTCTCCCCGGAGTCTTCTCGCGGCGTCTTTGGCGAAATAGGTGAGGATGATGTCCGCCCCCGCGCGGCGGATGGAGGTGAGGGTTTCCATGAACGCGCGCTCGGGGTCGAGCCAACCGTTTCGGCACGCCGCGGCCAGCATGGCGAATTCGCCCGAGACGTTATAGGCCGCGAGGGGCAGGTCGGTTATCTCGCGCGCCCTGGCGATGATGTCGAGATAAACGAGGGCGGGCTTCACCATCACGATGTCCGCCCCCTCCTCGATGTCGATCCTTATCTCGCGCATCGCCTCGCGCGCGTTGGCCGGGTCCATCTGGTAGGAACTCCTGTCGCCGAAGGCGGGCGCGCTTTCGGCCGCCTCGCGGAAAGGCCCGTAGAAGGCGCTCGCGAACTTCGACGAGTAGGCCATGATGGGCGTCTGGGCGAAGCCGCTCGCATCCAGGGTCGCGCGAATCGAGCCGACCCGCCCATCCATCATGTCCGACGGGGCGATGATGTCGGCCCCTGCCTCCGCGTGGCTCACCGCCGTCCTGTCGAGGAGTTCGAGCGTGGGGTCGTTCAGCACCTTCTCGCCCTCGATGATGCCGCAATGGCCGTGATCCATGTACTCGCAAAGACACACGTCCGTGACGACGCAAAGATCGGGATAGGCCTCCTTCAAGGCGCGTACGGCGTTCTGCACGACGCCCTCGTCCGCGTAGGCTTCGCTGGCCACGTCGTCCTTGTGATCCGGAATGCCGAACAGGATGACGCCGGGGATATCTAAAGCGACGATTTCCTCACAATCGGCCACCAGACGGTCGACGGAGAGCTGGTATTGACCGGGCATCGAGGAGATTTCCTCTTTGATGTTCTCACCCTCGACCACGAACATCGGGTAGATGAGGTTGTCCACGGATAGATGCGTCTCGCGCACCATGCGCCGCATGGCGGCCGTCTCCCGCGTGCGCCTCGTGCGGTTTTTTACGTCGCTCCCGGTTGCCGAGAGGGTGAAGGCGTCGTTGCTCGTCATCGGTTTCTACTCCCTATTCATGAGGCCTGCTTGCCTCGCTTCGGTTTTCCGTAATAAGCGACGATGGCCTGCGCCATGCCGGGAATCGTCGATTCGGCGGCCTCGACATCCGGCGCGACGCCCCACCTGCGCGCCGTGGCCGTGGTCGCAGGTCCGATGGATGCCACTCTTGCGCGTTTCATCCACTCTTTCGCCGTCTGCTCTCCCGCCGCTCGCATGAAGCCATCGAGCGCGGAGGAACTCGTGAAGGTAAGCATATCAATTTTTCTCGCTTCAAGCTCTCCCCATACCTCGCTAAGCGCCTCGCGCCCCAGAGGCGTCGTCCGGTAGACAGCCACGTCATCCACGACGGCCCCCATTTTCAGAAGCGCTTTGGGAATGGCGTCTCTCCCCTCTTTCGCGCGGGCCAGCAAAACGCGCTCCCCCGCCATGTCCTCGCCCTTGAAGAGATCGACAACGCCCTCAGCCACATATTTTCCGGCCACTTTTTGGGGCGTCCTTCCCAGATATTTCTCCACCGCAGCGGCCGTGGCGGGTCCTAGAGCCAGAATCGAAGTTCCCGCTGGAATCGCCTCGGGAGGAACCCCCAGAGTCCTAAACCTTTTCGCCAGATATTTCGGCCCGTTCGCGCTCGTGAAAATCATCCACTGATACGCATCCAGCGCGCGGACCGCAACATCGGCGGGCGCCCAATCTTGAGGAGCCGCTATCCGTATCATGGGCGCGAGACGCACGCAGGCGCCCAGTTTCGCCAGCATCTCACCCATGCGCGAGGCCCCCTCCTCGGGGCGTGTGACGAGGATGCGTTTGCCCGCGAGGGGACGCGCGTCCACTTTTGGGCTCTGCAGACCACTCATCGCGCATCCCTCAATATCTCCGCCCCGCCGCTTGCGAGAACGTCCTCGGCCAGGTCTTCCGCCATACGCGCCGCATCATCGGGCGCCCCCGTTCGTTCCTTCTCCACCATCCGCTCCCCGTCGACGCTCGCAAGGCGGGCTTTCATCTGGAAATCGGCTTTTCGAATCTCCGCGAAGACGGCGAGGGGCAACTGGCATCCTCCTTCGAGACGCGCCATTACGACGCGTTCGGCCATCACGACCCGTTTCGTCTCCGGGTGTTCCAGCCCTTCAACAAGGCGGCGTGTGGCCGCGTCATCCTCCCTCGTCTCGATGGCGAGCGCACCCTGTCCAGCGGCGGGCAGCATGAGTTCGGGTGCGAGCGACTCCGTCGCCCGCTCTTCGAGTCCAAGGCGTTTCAACCCCGCCAGGGCGAGAACCGCGGCTTCGACCTCGCCCGCCGCCACTTTTTCGAGTCGGGTATCCACGTTTCCGCGCAACTCCACGATCTCCAGATCGCTCCGGTAGCGCCTGATCTGCGCGATACGCCGCAAGCTGCTCGTACCGATTCTGCTGCCCGGCGCGAGACCGCGAATCGACTCTCCGCCCCGCGAGACAATAGCGTCCCAGGGTTCCTCCCTTTCGGGGATTGCGGCGAGGATAAGGCCTTCCGGCATTTCGCTCGGCAGGTCTTTCAAGCTATGGACGGCGGCGTCGATTTCGCCTCCCAGCAGGGCATCCTCAATCTCTTTCACGAAAAGGCCCTTGCCGCCCAACTCGTGGACCGGGGAGCCGAGCATGGCGTCACCCCGCGTGCGGACGATGACTTCCTCCACGGCGAGGCCCGGATTCAATTCCTTCAACCGCTCGGCCACCCCCGCCGTCTGCGCGCGCGCCAACGCGCTGCCCCGCGTGCCGAGGCGCAGTGTGTCGTTCATTTTCAGTCCGCATCTTCTGTCGACGCTTCGGAGGGGCCTTCATCGCTTTCAGGCTCCACACCGAAGAGTTTCTGGACAGATTCGACCGAAATGCCCTCCACGTCTTCCTCCGACATCTGGCGCAAGACGGCGAAGGGATGGTGAAGGAGTTTATTGACGAGCGCCTTCGTCATGGCGTCGAGCGCATCGCGGCCCTCTTCGCCCAGTTCGGGCAGTCTTTGAAAAGTTTTTTGAACTTCCTCCTGCCGCATCGACTCCGCGAAGAAGCGTATGGCCGCGAAGGTATGCCTGAGTTCCTCCGCCTGCTGCCGGGCGAGATAGGTCTGCACCTCGCTTTCGAGGATAGCGCGCGCGTCGCGGGCGATTTCCTCGCGGCCACGCAGGTTGTCCGCCGCGACGGACTGAAGATCGTCCACGTCGTAGAGATAGGCGTCTTCGAGGTCGTTCACGTCGGGCGCGACGTTCCTCGGCACGGCGATGTCGATGAGAAAGACAGGCGCGTCGCGGCGTTGTTCGAGTGCAGAGGCAACTATCGGCTTGTCCAATATGAAACCCTGCGAGGCCGTCGATGCGATGACGATATCGGCGTCGATGAGCGCTCCTTCCAGGTTGTCGAAACTCACGACGCCGCCCTTGAGCCTGGAAGCCAATTCCTGGGCGCGGGCGAGCGTCCTGTTCGCGACGTGGAGGTTGTCGGCCCCGCTCGCCTTGAGATGCCTCGCCGCCGCTTCGCCCATCTCGCCCGCCCCGAGCAGGAGCACGTTCTTGCCCGCAAGGGAGCCGAAAATTCTTTTCGCCAGATCCACGGCGACCGAACTCACCGACACGGGCGACTCGCCGATAGGGGTTTGCTCGCGGATTTTCTTCGCCACGCGAAACGCGCGGGAGAAGAGGTTGGTGAGCGCCTTTCCGGCGTGGCCCGAGGCCTCGGCGACACGGTAGGCCTCTTTCACCTGCCCCAGGATCTGCGGCTCGCCCACCACCATGGAATCGAGGCTCGACGCCACGGTGAACAGGTGCCGGGTGGCTTCTGCCTCGCGGTGAACGTAGAGGTGGGCATTCAGTTCATCGGCGCCGATGTCGCGCGATTCCAGAAAAAAGCGGTGAATCGCGTCGAGGCCCTGCTCGAAATCCTCCGCCGCGCTGTAGACTTCCACCCGGTTGCAGGTCGAGAGGATGATGCGCTCCTCCAGCCCGCTGTAGCCCGCCAGCCGGTCGAGCCACTCGTCCATGTGGGTTTCAGGGAAATAGAGGCGCTCGCGAATGCTGAGCGGCGTGTTGTGATGGCTCACGCCGGCGAGAATGATGGACATATCCCCACGTCCCCTAGAAGTGAACCACCAGCGCGAGGAGCGCGGCGAAGAAGGCCACCATCGAGAAAACGGCGGAGCGCTTTCCCTTCCAGCTTCTGGTGAGCCGGCAGACGAGCAGGAGGCCGTACGCCCCCCAGATGAGTATCAGCGGCCATGTGCGCACCGGATCGAGACTCCAGTAGGCGCCGTGGCGCGATTTCGCCCACATCGAGCCGAGCAGCAGACTAGCCGTCAGAAACGCAAAGCCGAAATAGAGAATCTTGTGGTTCAAATCGTCCAGGATATCGAGCGAGGGCAGGCGATGCAGCCAGGCGCTGGGACGTCTTGATTTCAGCTGCTGGGACTGCACAAGATACATGAGCGCCGAGGCGAAGAGCAGAAAAAACGCGCCCCAGCTCAGCAGCGCGAGCACGGCGTGGCCCTTGAGCAAATAGCCCTGCACGGCGATTGAACCCGCGCCCCACACGCCGGGAAAGGCGGATGCGTAGCCCTCGAGAATGAAGGCCGCCGGCACGGCGAAACCGCCCAGGGCGATGTCGCGGTAGCGTGCGTAGACGATCAGGTACATCAGGATGATCACCCACGCCATCCCGCTCAGCCATAACCCCCAGCCCTCCGGCGTACCGGAGGCGAAGCTCACCCCCAGCATGAGGGTGTGAAGGGCGAACCCGATGAGAAGCGCCCCAACCCCGTAGACGACGCCCGCGGACCTGCCCGTGCAGAGCAGATACAGGTGCGTGAGCGCAGCCACGAGATAACAGGCGATCAGAATGGCGACCACGGGATTTTCCCTCTCAGCGCAAGAGAATACCTTGCGATTGCGAAACAGCCGTTTCCCTTCTCATCCGCGGGAAAGGGCGAACAAGGCCATTTAGACCACCATTTCGGGCATTTTGCAATAAACCGGTACGCCGATGCGCCCCCGAGGCGTGGATTTTGCCTATTGCAAGTTGGCTTGAGACGCCCATACCCACTATACTCCACGCATCGAGCCCGTCCGCCCGCAATCTCATCCCGGGAGGGGCAACAGACCGTGATACCGCTCCCCAGGATCGACCCGCCCCTGATCAACGCCAGCGGCATCCTGAGCTACCCGGAAGTGTTCTCCGCTTTCGAGAGCGCGGGCGCTTGCCTGGGCGGCTACGTCACGAAATCCGTCGGCCCCCGCGAGAAACCCGGCAACGACAACCCCGTGGTTGTATACCCCCCCGACGGCGCGGTGCTCAACTCCCTCGCCCTGCCGACGCAAAGCGCCGAGGACTGGGAGCGCGACCTGGAAGAGATAAAACTTAAAAAAGCGAAGCTCATCGTCTCCGTCTACGGCGGAGATTCCCGGGAGTTCGCAGGCGTCACGGGCCGGATGTCGAAGTTCTCAGACGCCATCGAGGTGAACCTGGGCTGTCCCAACAAGGAGCCGGGCGAGCAGACCATCATGGAGAGCATCGGCCAGAACCCCGCACTCTCCGCAGAGGTCATCGAGCGCGTGCGCGGGGAGACGGATAAGCCCGTCATCGCCAAGCTCTCGCCCAACAGCGATTATCTCGCCGTGGCGGATTCGTGCATGAGCGCGGGCGCGGACGCCCTAGGCTGCGGAAACACGCTGGGGCCGGGCCTTGCGGTGGACATCCGGAGCCGCGCGGCGATTCTCGCAGGCACGACGGGCGGCATCAGCGGCCCTGCGCTCAAGCCCGTCAACCTGCGCATGACGTATGAAGCATACGCGCGCTTTCGCTGTCCCATCGTCGCATACGGGGGAATCGAAACCTGGGAGGACGCCGTGGAATACATTCTCGCGGGCGCAAGCATACTGGGAATCGGCACCGCCTTCATGCGCAAGAGCACGTTCGAGGCGGCCGCCCTCACCCGCGATATCTGGGAGGGGATTCAGGAATATCTGGACGGCGAGCCCATGTCCGTGCTTATCGGCGCGGCGCACCGTCCGGCGGAAGGAGGCGGTTCCGGTGCGTAGCGTTTACACGGTCGTGGAAAACCGCCAAGAGAGCGCGTGGACGCACACGATTTTCTTCGACGAGGAAATTGAATCACAGCCCGGACAGTTCATGATGGTCTGGCTGCCGCGTCTGGGAGAAAAACCCTTCACGCTCTCCTACCCCAACGCCGTCACCGTGAAAAAAGCGGGCGTCTTCACCGAACAACTGGCCGAAGTAAAACCTGGAGACGAAATCGGGCTGCGCGGCCCCCTGGGGCAGGGCTATCCGCCCCTCAAAAAGCCTGCGCTCATCGGCGGCGGCGTGGGGATTGCGGAACTGAGGCTCCTGGCCCTCGCATCCGAGGAACCCTGTTTCGTCCTCGGCGGGCGCACGGCGGATGAGATTCTCTTTTATGAGGAATTCAGGGAACTCGGCCCCGTCCACGTCGCCACCGAAGACGGCGCTTTGGGACACAAGGGCCTGGTGACCGAACTCCTGCCCGTCGAGGCGGATAGCTACGCCGTCTGCGGCCCCGAGCGGATGATGGCCGCGTGCCTGCCGAAACTCCCCGCCGAGCGGACGTATTTCGCTATCGAACGGTACATGAAGTGCGCCGTCGGCCTTTGCGGCCAATGCACCTGCTCGGGCTGGCGCGTTTGCACGGACGGCCCCATATTCCCCGCCGCCACCGTCGCGCAGATGGATGATTTCGGGAAGCGCAGGCGCTCCAAAAGCGGCAAATGGGAAACAATTTAGAAAAATAACATCTTCCCAAGACGATTCTGCTGTGCCTATAATCAGGCCGAAAGAGAAAGATTCTTCACCTTCACGAGGTTCAGGGCGGAGGAGAGGCCATCCAATTCCGTGTGCTGGGCTGCGCGGGCGGTAAAGCGCCCGGATATCATCTGACGTCTTTTCTCATCAACGAGGAGTTGCTGCTTGAGGGCGGTTCGGCCGCCTCGGGCCTCACCATCGAGGAGCAGGCCGGGCTCACCGGCGTCGTGGTCTCCCACGCGCATCTGGATCACATCGCGGAACTGCCCTACCTCGCGGACAACATCTTCGGCTTGCGGGAGGATTCGCTCAAGGTCATCGGCGCGCGCGACGTTCTGGAGCAAATCCAGAAGTCCATCTTCAACAACGCCGTCTGGCCGGATTTTTGCGAGATTTGCCACGAAGATAAACCGATACTCGATTTCTCCGCCATCGAGGAGATGGAAAGCCGCTCCCTGGGCGGAATCCGAATTACTCCCTACGCAGTCGACCACAAGGGGCCGACCTTTGGCTTCATCATCCAGGACGGAGAAAGCGCGCTGCTCTACACAAGCGACACGGGGCCGACCGAGGCCATCTGGCGAGGCGCCGCCGAAGTGGGCAATCTGCGCGCCATCATTACCGAGGTGTCGTTTCCGAACAGGATGGAGGAACTCGCTCGCATGACCAGGCACTTGACCCCCGCCATGCTCCATGCGGAGATGCGAAAAATGCCGCCCGACGTTCCCGTCTACATCTTTCACATCAAGGCCCAGTACGGCGATGAGACGATGGCGGAAATCGAGGCGCTGGGCGAGGCGAGAATCGAAGTGCTCGAAGAGGGAAAGACGTATCACCTGTAGGCTTTCATGACGCCTCGACTTCTGCTAATAGCAGGAGAGGCTCGAAAGGCGCGGAAAAGCGGCGATTCGAGGGATGATAAGAAACCATCCGGCGCATCGCTTCATTGGAAATCACCGAAAAGGATGGGGAGACGCTTTCGTGGAAGACATCGAAGCGCAGAGAAAATACAGCCGCATCATGGCCGAGCGCATCAGCCGCATCCTGGGCGGAGAGATCGAGGGCGTCGATGCGGACATCCGCTACAGCTACCAGGAGAAGAGTTTCCGGCTCTGGTGGGGGGACCGGGGCGACCCGGACACCACCGCCCTCATCACCTTCGAGCAAATCGCCTCGCTGAACGACGAGGAGTTGCGCCAGATTATCCGCTCATCCGTCATCGGATAGGAGCGCGGGTTGTGAGGGAGAAGCCTTCGATTCGCCAGCCTATTGTAATTTAATAAATTATATTTCAGTAATTTATATAAAATAGTTCAACCATAACATGACCTGCTCATCCACTCCCCCTGAGACGGAGAAACGGTCGGGACCCGACGAGCGCGCCACGGCGGATCGACTCGCAAAGGACTGTTGAAAACCCCTCCTCATCCCGAGCAGGCGCGCTTGCGCGCCGTATCGAGGGAGAGCCCGGGCGCATCAAGAGCCCGTCCCGAGTTTGTTGAAGGAGACGCCCTTCGATACGCGGCTTCGCCGCTACTCAGGGTGAGGAAAGTGGGGGGACGGCGGAGCCTGCCCCGAACGAAGTCGAGGGGCGGCTACTCAGGGCGAGGTCGATACGTCGAAGCAAGGGTCAGAGGTTATTGAACAAACCCATAAACGACGCGCCGCGGCGGATCGACCCATAAGCCGCGCTTTTCTTCTTCGGCATCAGGCGATGTTCGCCAACTCCTGGTAGATGCGGAAAATCGAGCTGCCGTCCTCATGCTGCCTGCCCTTGCTTCGCTGAGCCATGAAGAAGTGCTCCAGCAGGCCGCCGAGCGGCACGGGCACGTCGAGGTCCTTGGCGGAGTCGATGGCGCATTCGAGGTCCTTGAGCACAATCCAAATCGGGCCGGATTCCGGGAAATTCCCGGCCAGCATGTCCTTGCCGCGCACGTCGAGCACGTTCGACCCCGCAGCGCCGGAACATAGCGTCTCGAGCATCACGTCTTCGGGGATTCCCGCCTTGAGGCCGAGCGTGAGGCCCTCACACGCCCCCGCCATGTTGATGAAGAGCACGAGATTCACCACGAGCTTGAGTTGGGCGGCCAGCCCGTTCTGCTCGCTCACGAAAACCGTCTTCTTGCCGATGGCGTCGAAGGCGGGCTTCGCCTTATCGAATGCGGCCCTGGGGCCCGCGGCCATCACCACCAGGTCTTTCACGGCGGCCTGCTTCCCCACGCCGCTTACGGGGCAATCGAGCCAGCTCACGCCCTTCTCCCCCGCTTTTTCCGCCATCTCCTTGGAGAATTTGGGGGGAACCGTGCTCATGTCGGCGATGATGCCGCCGGAGGAGATTCCCTCTAGAACCCCTCCTTCGCCCGTCACCGCCTCGCCGACGACCCTGTAGTTCGGGAGCGAGGTCATCACCAGGTCGGCTCCGTCGGCGGCGTCCGCGGGCGAGGACGCCCGGCGCAGGTTCCTGCCCTCGAATTTCTCGTACATCGCATCGAGCGGGTCGTAGCCCGCCACTTCCATGCCGGCGTCCAGCATGTGGCCCGAAAACGCGCCGCCCATGACGCCCAATCCTACGACTCCCACTTTCATGCTCACGGCTCTCAAGCTCCTTTTGAATGCGGCGTCTGGAGGATATCCCTCACCCGCCGATATCGGATACGAAAAGTTCTTTATGCTCCTGCATCATCAATGAATGATATAGCCGCCGTCCACCACAAGGTTGTGCCCGTGGACGAAAGAAGCGTCCCCGGAGGCGAGAAACGCCACGGCGCCCGCTATCTCGTCCGGCTCGCCGAAACGCCCCATCGGTACTGTGCCGAGACGTTGCGCGCGCTCCTCAGGCGTTTTATAGGCGTGTTTCTTGAGATATTCCGTCGCCGTGGGGCCCGGGCTGACGGCGTTCACCAGAATGTTCTCGCCGGCGAGTTCGAGCGCCATGGAGCGGGTGAGCTGGATCAGCGCCGCCTTCGTAGCGCTGTAGAGCGCGGTATTGCGCGCCGCCACGGAGCCCAACTGGCTCGCGACGTGGATGATTCGCCCGCCGCCCGCCTCCCGCATGAGCGGCAACACCGCTTGGCTCGCGAAGAACGGAGCGCGCAGGTTCACGGCGACCACGCGGCCGAAATCCGCATACGAGAACGTGCCGAAGGGTTGGCTGGCGCGGATTCCTGCGTTGTTCACGAGAACGTCCACGCCGCCCAGCGCGCTTGCTGCGGCCTCCACCATTTGCTCGGCGGCGCCCTCTTCACTCAGATCGAAGATGCCGAAAGAAGCCGCGCCTCCGGCGGCCCCGCATTCGCGCACTACGTTTTCGAGTTCATCCTGCGTTCCATCGGCGGCCAGATACAGGCTCGCACCTTCCGCCGCGAAGCGCCGGGCCACGCATTCGCCGATCCCGCGCGACCCACCCGTCACGAGCGCCCTTTTCCCGTCCAAACGACTCAACTTGCGTTTCTCCCAAGGAAGAGTTGCGCTATATTCACCCCCGGCGGACGCAGCGCGCCGTGAAACCGGAAAAATCAAGGAGAATACACGATGCCCCGACCGGAAACCTCTTTTGAAAAATTACAACACGTCGCCGTCAAGGTGTCCGACATCGAGGAATCTCTCAAATTCTACACCGAGATTCTCGGTTTCACGCTCTCTGAGCGTCACGGCCCCGACGAACACCCAAGCCTCAACATGGGTCTTTGCTTCCTGCGCTGCAGCGCGTTTCATCACGATTTGAACCTAGTATACCACATCGGCGAGCAACCCGGCCTCATGGAGATGAGAACCGACGATCAAGGGCCCGTGAAGGACCTGGGGTTGCATCATTTCGCGTTTCGGGTAAAAGACCGCACGGAGTTCTTCGCCTGGCGGGACTGGCTGGAAGAATGCGGGGTCAAGATCGTGCGCGGTCCGGTCGTGCACAGCCCCACGCACCCGGAGGGCGACGGCACCTGGGGAGAGAACAGGGCCATGTATTTCTGCGACCCCGACGGCCACCGCATCGAGATATTCTGCGATCTGGCCCCGATGGACGAGGCCAACGGCATCCACAAGGAATGGTATGAAGACAGACTCCGCCGGGAGGGGATCGACCCCGCCCCGCATCCGCCCGTCGGCCCGCACCCGACGGGGTCTCTCACACGCTGAATCGCCGCTCCATGACGTTTTCAATAGGTAAGAGGTTGTGAACTGGAAAAATTTTCGCATACGGCTTCTCGGCTGGCTGCTCCACTTCGATTTTTCAGACGACGGCATCTTCTATTTCACCACCATCATCGTGGGGGCGCTCACCGGGTTCATCGCCGTGTGCTTTCACGTCGCACTGGGCTGGGCGCACCAGGTCCTCTTCGGCTCGCACGACCTCGCGGAGATTCACCGGGCATGGTATCTGGTGGCGCTGATTCCCGCCGGAGGGGCCTTTCTCTCCGCGCTCTTCCTCCAGTATTTCGCGCCCGAGGCCCGGGGCAGCGGCATCCCCCAGACGAAAATCGCGTACGTCGCCCACAACGGCCACATCGACAAGCGCGTGTGGATCAGCAAATTCCTCATCGGAGTGCTCAACATCGGTTCGGGCTCGAGCCTGGGGCGGGAAGGCCCCACCGTGCAGATATGCTCGGGCGCGGCGAGCTGGATAGGCGAGACGTTTTCCCTGAAAAGACGCCGCGTGCAGGCGCTCGTTCCGGTAGGCTGCGCGGCCGCCCTGGCCGCCGCGTTCAACACGCCGATAGCGGCCGTCACCTTTACGCTGGAAGAACTGGTGGGCGATCTGAATGCGCGCGTGCTCGGCTCCATCGTATTCGCGGCGGTGTCCGCCTCCGTCGTCTCGCGCGCCATGCTCGGCAACGAACCCGTGTTCTCCGTACCGGCATACGCTCTGGACAACTCTCTCGAGCTGCTCCTCTACGCCTTCGTCGGCGTTGTCTGCGCGCTCGTGGGTGTGGCGTTCATCAAGGGACTGCTCTTCATCCGCTCGGGGTGGAAACGCCTGCGGGGGTTCCGCGGCGTCATCGCCACGGGTCTCGGCGGCCTGCTCGTGGGCGTGGTCGGCATCTGGGTCCCCGAGGTGTTCGCCGTGGGCTACCCCGCCGTGAGCAAGGCGCTCACGCACAGCTACACGCTGCCTTTTCTCCTGTGCCTGCTCGTCCTGAAGCTCATCGCCACCGCAGTATCTTACGGAACGGGTTCTCTGGGCGGCATTTTCGCGCCGACGCTGTTCATGGGAGCGATGGCGGGCGGCGCCGTGGCGTCACTCGCCGAGTTCGCCTTTCCCGGTTTCGTGGCCCACCCGGGCGGATACGCGCTCGTGGGCATGGGCGCGGCCTTCGCGGCCGTCATCCGCGCGCCGATGACGTCGGTGCTCATCATTTTCGAGCTCACGCAGGACTACAACATCATTCTCGCGCTCATGGTGGCCAACGCCATATCCCTGGCCCTGGCGCGCTACTGGCACCCCGAGCCCATTTACAGCGCGCTCTCCTCGCAGGACGGCGTCGCGCTGCCCGACCACGAGACGGAACACCTCCTGCACGAGATCCACGTATCGGACGCCATGGTCAGCGACGTCATCACCCTGCCCGAGGAGATCACGATACAAGAGGCGATAGAGAGAACGAGGGGGAGCGCCATCTCCGGATATCCCGTCCTGAACGCGGGCGGAAAACTCTCGGGCATGGCGAGCAACTACGACTTCAGCCAGGCGCAGGCCGCGGGAATTCTGCAAAAGCCCCTGGGCGAGATAGCGAAGAAAAAATACATCATGCACGCGCACCCGGACCAGTCGCTCGATTCCGTGATGGCCAAGCTCGGCGACAGGCGCATCTCGCGCCTGCCCGTGGTGAGCCGCGAGGACCCGACCGAACTTCTGGGGATCATCACCGCCGAGGACGTGATACACGCCTTCGGCAAGGTGTGGCGCGAGCAGGAACATCACCGGCACGATGCCGACTAGAGCAGGCGCCCCGAATGCTTTGCAGGGGGCGCAAAGGATTTCATATCATGAAGCGTAGGGAATCCATGAAGTTCGCGCTGAGGGGTCGCATCTCGGAGAAGGGAGCGTCCGGACCCAGAATGCCGGAACCACGGATATGAACGAGCAGCGTCTAACCACCCTGCCTTCCAGCGGCCAGCCGACCTGGCTCAAAAAGATTTTCCAGGCGGGGATCAGGCTCGCCTTCGGCGGAGTCGACGTCCAGGGCATGCGCAACGTGCCGCCCGGCGGCCCGCTGATCGTGGCCTCGAACCATCGCAGCTATCTCGACCCCGTGATCCTCGCCTCCTTCCTGCCGAGGCGGGTTTTTCACATGGCCAAGCGGGAGTTGTTCCGCAATCCCCTGTTCGCCAGGCTCATCACCTATTACGGCGCCTTTCCCGTGGACAGGGAGGGGACAGCGCGCGCCAGCACCTTCCGGATGGCGCTCAGCCTCCTGAGCCTGGGCGGCGCGGTGGTGATTTTTCCCGAGGGAGGCATCGTGAACTCGACGGCCGAGGTGGAAGTGAAAGAGGGCGTCGCCACCCTCGCCGCCATGAGCCGCGCCCCCGTTCTCCCGGTCTATATCGCGGGTTCGAATACGCTGATCAGCCCGCGGGGAATCCTCGACCCCTGGCTCGTCATCCGCGTGGGCGAGGTCATCCCCCCGGAGCCGGGAAAGGGCCGGGAATACCGCAGGGAATTCGCCCGGAGCATCGCCGACGGGATATTGAAACTGGAGGCGGATTATCTGGCCTCGCGGCAGGCGAAGAAATAAACGGGGCGAGGCGCGTAGGGGGCGATTAAAATATCCGGCGTAAAGTCCTTGTTTCGCTGTAATCCGGCTGTCGGCGAATCCTGACCGACGGGTCTGTTGAAAAGCCCTTTCGGGGTCGGCGGCATGGAGGTTCACGCGGCGCAGGCGCAGTGGTTTTGTAGGGACAGGCCTCCGTGCCTGTCCTAACGAAGGACAACCACGGGGGGCAGGACAGGCACGGAGGCCTGTCCCTACGATAAACAATTCGATGATCGGGATTCCCTCCTTCCCCAAGGAGACTTTCAGCAACCCCGATAGGGGCCAGTTGAAAAAGTCATCCCCGGTCGGAATTGACCACTGCCGTCATTCCGGCGAAAGCCGGAATCCATTTTGACTTTTTATTGGGCAGGACGGCCACGACCTTGTTGTTGCGCGGCATCCAGATGCGGAATTCAGAGAATTCGCCTTTCGATTTTATATTCGATTCTGTTCCTACCCGCCCAGGCGTAAAGGTATCCGAGCGAGGAAGCGAAAAGGCAAAGGCGAAAATGGATTCCGGCTTTCGCCGGAATGACGGCCAAGACCCGATACCGGGCGGAAGCGCAGGCTCAACTTCCTCTTCGATGGGGTTTTTCAACAGACCCGCACGGGGCCGTGGGCTTCCGCCCACGAGCCCCGGACGAATCACCTAGAAGCTATACACGAAACCCAACTGCAGGCGCGTCGCGTCGCCCTCCTCGCCGCCGTTCGTCTCGCGCCATCCCTGAATGATCTCCGCACCAATCCTCGTCTTGGGCGCGGGTGACCACCAGATGGTGGCGTGCACCGTCTGGAGCGACTGGCTGAGGGCCGGATACGCCGCCTTGGCGGCATCGTCAAAATCGTTCTCCACCCAGCCGTAATACAGGCCCGAACTCACAGCGCCGGTCCAGTTATGCGTGAGGCCGACGAAACCGCCCATGGAATCCAGCGCTTCCAGTTCGTTGTTTGCGCTCAAGACAGCGGCGGCGGGCGCTCCCAGCATGGACTGGTCCAATCCGCCCTGGCCGACGTTGAACGTGCCCCAAAGGCGGGTGGCCTTGCCCAGGCCGATGTTCGCGCCGAGGTGGAGAGCGCTCATTGTGACACTTTCTTCCGTCGCGCCTTCCTCGTAGAGAACCTGCCCCAGCAACCCGGACACGTTGATGGCGCCCCAACTCGTTTTCATTCGCAGAGCCGCCACAAGGTTCGGAATCCGCTCCTGGGAGGACGTTTTTCCGCCGCCCATCAGGATAGTCGGGGCGCTTGGATCCTCGAGCGCCACCTGCATCGTGAGATTCTTCCCCACCGCCTGGCTGTAGCGGACTTGAGGCCGGCGCGTTGCCACCACGCCCACAGGACCTTCGAAGTCCACCGTGTCGGCGTAGGTGTTCGCATCCATCAACGTCGTCCAGGTCTGTCCCGCCAGCACCCCGCCCAGAGAGGCGTAGGCGTGACGCAGGCGCAGGGCGTTGCCGCCACCGTAGAAATCGGTTTCGATCCGGGTCTTGAGGTCACCCGTTTTTGTCGGCGTCAGGCTGTCGAAGCGCAGGCGCGTCTGCCTGGCGTGCAGGGAGGCTTTGCGTTGACCACTGTCATCGCCTTCCAGGAGTATGCCGCTCGCGCCGCCTGCCCAGTCATAGCCGAAAAAGGAATCGCCCAGGTCCTGGTCTAAATCATAAATAGCGTCGAGCTTGACGTAGCCGCTGAAGGAGACGGAAGTGTTCGATCCCGGCATCTTCCAGGAGCCCGGGAAGTCGCCGGTAGCCACAGCCTTTTTCCGGGCGGCATCCTGGGCGGCCATCATATCGGCCTTCATCTTCTTCTCCCGGGATTCGAGAGCTTCGAGCCGATTCATGAGCGCCTTGATCTGCGCCTTGAGATCGTCGATTTCACCCCCGGCGGCCGGTGCGACAAACAACGCCAGGGCTGTTACACATCCAAGAAGCGCCAAACCGAAACGATTGGTCCGATTTCTCTTCATATCTCTGTCCCCCCCCGTGAGAAGTTCGACTAACAACATTCGGGCATGACGAGGCGATTGCAGGAACAACCACCTCTTCCGTTTTCTGGCTTCCTTGTGAAGTGAATTACCGGGAGGATGCCTCCCCCATCCTTACCCGCGGACGCAATCAAGCATATCTCAAGTGAAACGCAGTATCCCTCATCAGTCCCGGAAAATTCAAGAAAAAAGAGCGAACCCGTCGGTTCAGGACGCGCCCAGCGCCTTCAGGATGGTTCGCCGGATCAGGACGGGCGTGACCTGACGTCTGTAATCGCTGCTCGCGCGGATGTCGGTGAGAGGCTCCAGGTCATCGAGCGCGTCCGCGAGAACGGCGTCGATGTTCTCCTGGTTGAGTTCCTTGCCCCGAAGACCGTCTTCCACCGCCGTGAGGCGCCTGAACACGGCCTCCACGCCGCCCAGGCCGATTCTCACCTCCTTGGCCGTCTTGCCGTCCTCTTCGGTGAGCACCGCTGTGGAGACGGATACGCAGGGCTTGTCCTCTTTCGAGCGCGTGGTGAAGCGCGTGCACGCCGTCCGGAACCCATCGGGCAGCGGGTCGACTTCGATCGAACACAGCAGTTCATCCTCATCCAGGGCGCACTCGTAATATCCCGTCCAGAACTCCGCCGCGGGAATCACGCGTTCGGAGCCGTCCGCCTTTTTGGCGTTCATCCTGGCCTCGAGGGCCAGAAATGCGCCCGGCGGGTCGGAGGCCGGTTCCGCGAAGCACAGATTGCCGCCCACCGTCCCCTGGTTGCGGATGCGAATCGTGGCCACGTTGTGAAAAATTTCCGCGAGCAGCGGGAAGCGCTCCTGCACGAGGGGGGAAGTCTCGATCTTGCGGTGCACCGTCTTCGCTCCGATGCGGAGGCCGCCGTTCCCGGTTCCCTCGATGAAATCCAGATCCCCCGCTCCGGCGATGTCTATCAGCACCTCGGGTTCGTACACCCGCGATTTCATGAGAATCGAGAGGGCCACGCCGCCGGCGAACACTTTCCCGTCTTCGCCGTGCTCCTTCATGGCGGCGAGCGTTTCCTCCGCGCTGTTCGCGGGTAAATGCCTGAAAGCCATTTTTTTCTCCCCTCTCCTCGTTAATCGCCGTTTTTCTCGTTCAGGGCAGCCAGCACCTTCTCGGGCGTTATGGGCAGCGACGTAATCCGCACGCCCACGGCGTCATAGATCGCGTTGCCTATCGCCGCCGAGGTTCCCAGTTGCGCCATCTCGCCCAGCCCCTTCGCGCCGAAAGGCCCCGAGGGATTTTCCGTCTCGATAAGCACGGCCTCGAGTTCGGGCAAATCCTGCGTGGTGGGCAGCTTGTAGTCGAGCCAGTTCGCGTTCACCGGCTGTCCGTCTTCGCACTCGAAATCCTCCATCATGGCGTAGCCCACGCCCATGACCGCGCCGCCGTCCAACTGCCCCTGCGCGCCGGCGGGATTCACGATGGTTCCGCAGTCGTTCGTGCTGATGACGCGCAGCACCTCGAACGCGCCGGTTTCGGTGTCCACTTCCACTTCCGCCACCTTGGCGCCGTAGGCATACGCCGCGGACCAGTTCCCGTAGCCCGTCACGGGGTCGGGCGTCTCGCTCGGCGAGTCATAAGAGGACGCCGTGTAGACGGCCTCGCTGCCCTCTTTTTCGTAGAGTTTCATGTAGGCTTCGCTGTGGGTCACCTGCCGCTCGGGAGAGCTGGTGACGAAAATCCTGCCGTCGCGCGCGTCGAGGTCGTTCGGGTCGCATTCGAGCAGTTCCGCCGCGCCCCTGAAGAGCATGTTCTTCGCCTGGACCGACGCCAGGCGCGTCGCCTCGCCGTCGATGGTCGTCGTGCGGCTTCCGCGCACGCCCCAGCCGTAGGGATTCACCGCGGTGTCGCCGTTGATGATCCGCACGTCCTCCACGCGAATCCCTATCGCCTCGGCGCAAATCTGGGCGAGCGTGGTGTCCGAGCCGTTGCCCATCTCGATGGTGCCCGAGAGCAGCTGCACGGTGCCGTCCTTGTTCATTTTGATGAACGCGCCCGCCGTCTCCGGCCCCATTGCGCGCGCTCCGGTGAAATGAACCGCAGCGGCCAGCCCGAAGCCGCGCCTTTTCCCGTTGCTGCTCGGCTGTTTCTGGCGCCAGGGCACGCGCTTGACCGCCTCTTCCACGCATTCGGAAACGCCGCAACTGGTGATCTTGGCCCCGATGATGGTGGTGTCGCCCTTCCGCACGAAATTCTTGATGCGGAACTCCGCCGGGTCCATGCCGATCTCCTCGGCGTGTTTCTCCATGGCGAGTTCCGAGCCGAACGCATAGCCGGCGTTGCCGATTCCGCGCATCGCGCCGCCGGGCGGCACGTTCGTGCAGACGACGTCGGCGTGGTGGCGATAGGCCTTGTAGTTGTAGATGCTCCCGCCCATGTGCGCCGTGATGCCGCCGACCGCCGGGCTGTAATCCGAATACCCGCCGTTTTCCACCACCATCTGGGTGTCTCGGGCGAGCAGCATCCCGTCCTTGTCGGTGGCGATGCGCCAGACGTGGAACTGCTTCGTCCGGTGCGTCCCGAGAAGAAACTCCTCTTCCCGCGTGTAGTAGAATTTTACGGGGAGGTTCAGCTTTTTCGCCGCGATGATGGAGAGGAAATCGATGTTGAACTTGCTCGTCGCCTTCCCGCCGAATCCCCCGCCCACGTAGTTCGTGATCACGCGAATCTGGGCCTCCGGAATCTTGAGGAGTTTGGAGAAATACTGGCTCGAAAGACTCGGGCATTGCGAGGAATTGTAGACCGTCACGTCGCCCTTCTGCGACCACTCGGCGATGGAGACGTGCGCCTCCAACGAGCCGTGCATCTGGCGCGAGGAGGAGGTGGCCAGCTCGCTCACGTGATGGGCCTCGTCGAACATGCGGTCCACGTCGCCGAACTCCATGTGCTTGGTGAAGGCGATGTTGTCCGGGTACCTGTCGTGGATGACGGGAGCGCCCTCTTGCATCGCTTCTCTCGGGTCGAAGACGGCGGGAAGCTCCTCGTAGTCGACGTCGATCAGATCGAGCGCCTCAACCGCGATGTCTTCTGAAGTCGCGATAACAGCCGCCACCGAGTCGCCCACGTGCCGCACCTTGTCCGAGGCGAGGGGATGCTGATCGTAGCAAACGGGCACGACGCCCCATTCCACTCCCTCGGGGATATCCCTGGACGTCATCACGAGCTTGACGCCGGGGAGCCTCTCGGCGCGGCTGGTATCGATGTTCTTGATTCGCGCGTGCGGCAGGGGACTCCCGAGCAGCCTCCCGTGGAGCATTTTGGGCAACTGGAGGTCCAGGGTGAACATGGCCCGTCCCGTCACCTTTTCCGGCCCGTCGACGCGGGGCACGCTTTTTCCGATGTATGAGAGTTCAGCCATCATAACCTCCACTCGTTTGCGGCGCGAGAGTCCATGCCACGGGGCGTCTTTATGTTCTTGTCCTTTGTCTGGTAATCGGATCGGTATGCCGATTCGAACGCATCGCAATCCTCCGGCATTCAACAGAACGCGATGGCGCTTCGCCTGCATATGATGAATCCATCATAACAACTCGATAGGCAAATTAAAACCCTTAAAATCGCCGTACGAGACCCGTCTCCCCTATTTCGAGGCGCTTCCCCCTCCCGCTTTCTCCCCTTTCGTTTGTGGTGTATCATCCGCCGTATTGAAGCCCGAATATGAACATTCGGATCATCCCATGGACATCATTTTGGAGTGACGCAATGCCCATTCGTTTTGATTTTCACGACCGGAAGGTCATCCTCACGGGCGCGGCGGGGGCGATGGGAAGCCGCATCCTGCAGGGATACCTCGAAGCCGGCGCCAAGGTTTTCGCCACCGACAGGGAAGGCCCGGCCTTCGACGCGATAGAAGGCCCGTCCGATCAGCTCTTCAAGCTCCCCTGCGACCTCGCCGACGTGGACGCCATCCGCACGACCATGCGAACGGCCCTCGAGTGGCTCGGCGGCTGTGACGTACTGGCCAACGTGGCCGGCTACATGCCGATTCGCCCGCCGATGGAACTCGAAGAAGAGGACTGGAACGTCGTGCTGAACGTGAACCTGCTCGCGCCCTATTTCTGCATCCAGGAGACCATCGAGGCGCTCAAGGCCTCGGGCACGGGGCGCATCGTCAGTTTCGCGTCCATCGCGGGGAAAATGGGGGGCATCGGCCCCAACCTCACCTACTCCGCCGCCAAGGCGGGCCTGCTCGCCATGACGTTCAACCTGGCGCGCGAATTGGCGAAAACGGGCGTGACGATCAACACCATACAGCCGGGTCCGGCCGATACGGGCCTTCACTTCCAGTCCCCGCCCGAGATGCTCGTGAACGCCGAGAAGGCGCACCCGATGGGCAGGCTCACGACGCCAGAGGACGTATGGCACACCGTCCTGTTCCTCTCGAGCGAGGAGGCCGCGCACATCAACGGCGAGGCGGTGGACGTGAACGGCGGCTTCTGGACGGACTAGGAGGAGAACACCATGACGAGCGACAACCCGAAAGGGTATGCGAACCCCGGCCTGCTCTGGTCGGCCGAACAACTTAAAACACGCATGGACGACCCTGGTTTAAGAATCATCGACACGCGCCCCGGCGAGCGCTACACGATGGGCCACATCCCCGGCGCGCGGCACTTCGACGTCTACGGCGTGAACAGCGACGATTCGGACGAGGCGCCCTTGAGGAATTTCTTCGCCATGTGGGCGTTTCTGCTGGGGAACCGCGGGGTGTCGTTCGAGAACACCATCGTCTTCTACGACGACTTCGTCGGCAACACGAGCGTGCGCGGCTTCTGGATGCTGGAGCTTTTCGGCCACAAGGACGTCCACGTGCTCGACGGCGGCTACCGCGCCTGGGAGCGGGCGGGCTACGAGACGACGCGCGACGCCGAAGTGCCCAAGGCCACCGCATTCGAGATGGCGTTCGAGCCGGGCCGACTCGCCACGCGCGAGGACGTTCTGGCGGCCATCGAGGACGACAACCACATGCTGCTCGACACCCGCTCGGTTGAGGAGTGGGAGGGGCGCAGCACGCGCGCCAGGCGCAGCGGCATCATCCCCGGCGCGGTCTGGCAGGAGTGGCTCCAGCACCTGACGCCCGAGGGCGAGATGAAGCCAGCCGATGAGCTTCGCGCGCAGTTCGAGGCCATCGGCGTCACGCCCGAAAAAGAAGTGACCGCCTACTGACAGACGGGCTACCGTGCGGCGCACGGTTACTTCGCCCTGCGGCTCCTGGACTACCCCAGGGTAAAAAACTACATGAGCTCCTGGAAGGAATGGGGCAACCGCGACGACACGCCCATCGTGCAGGCGCAATAGCGCGAAGGATGCACGGATTCCGGAGGGTGCGCGGGCGCTTGCGTCCCGGGTGCTCTTCCTCAACAATGCCATGATTCGATACGAATTTTCGTCATCATACGTTCACGGCCACGACATCTTCCGGATGTGGCCGCTTCTATTCATCTCGCATTATTGGAGGCTAGCAATGAAGAGGTATTTCACCAGTATCACACTGGCCGTCGCGTTTGCTTTCGCGCTCTCGGCGGCGGGGGTCGCCTCGGCGGCGCCCACGCTCAAGCTCGGCGCCGCCAGCAACACCGGCGGCATGATCGTCTTCGTCGGCGTCGACAAGGGCTTTTTCGCCAAGAACGGGCTGGACGGGAAAGTCGTCGTGCGCAACACGGGCGCCCAGCTCACCAAATCCTTGAAGGCCGGACAGATCGACTTCGCTCCCGCCGCGTTCACCAACCTGCCGGCGGCGCTCGAGCGCGGCATCAAGGTGCGCGGCGTCGTGGGCTACGTCGGCGGCTCCTACAAGAAATCCACCACGGACGAGATGGTGGGTATCGCCGTGCGCCCCGGAAAGGGCATCAAGAGCATCAAGGATTTGAAGGGCAAGAAGATCGGCGCCACCTTCGGCTCCACCGGCGACCTCTACCTCCGCACCCTGCTGGAGAGAAACGGCATCGGCGTGGGCGGCGTGCGCCGCATCAACGTGCGTCCGCCGAGCCTCGTCTCGCTGTTCGATTCGGGCGGCGTGGACGCCATGGTGGCGTGGGAGCCCTACCTCACCCGCATGGTCGACAAGGTGAAGGGTTCCTCCATCGTGTCGCGCGGCGGCGACTACGTGTGCTTCTGCGCGGGCATGCACGGTGTGCCCGAGCGCGTCTACAAGGACAAGAAGGCGACCCAGGCGTTCGTGAACGGCATGTCCGAGGCGGCCGCCTACGTGCGCGACCCCAAGAACATCGACGAGATCTCGAAAATCGGCGCGCGTTACGTCCGCGGCATGGACGCCGCCCTCATCAAGCGCACCATCAAGTGGTGGACGTATGACACGCGCCTGGGCGAGAACACGCTCAAGGCCTTCAACTTCTCGGTGAAGCAGCTCATCGCCCAGAAGAAGATGAAGCGTCCCTACGACCCCAAAAAGTACTTCGACTTCCAGTTCATCAACCGGACCATGAAGGAACACCCCGAGTGGTTCAAGGACCTCAAATAGTCGAAGCCGCCTGACATCCGCGCCCCGCACGTCTCGCCGGGGCGCGGATTGCGCTTGGAAAGGAACGGATACGCATGCCTGCGAAACTGGTCGTCGAGGGACTATCGCACCATTATCCGGACGAATACACGGGCGAGGACGTGCACGCGCTGGATCGGGTGAGCCTCTCCGTGGAAGACGGCGAGTTCTCCGCCGTCGTCGGCCCGAGCGGCTGCGGCAAGACCACGCTCTTGAACATCCTGGCGGGCCTTCTCCCCCACACCGAGGGCAGCGTGCAGGTGGACGGCAAGGAGGTGGGGGGGCCGGGGCCGGACCGGGGCGTGGTGTTCCAGGAACACGCCATCCTCCCCTGGCGCACGGTGGCGAGGAACATCGGCCACGGCCTGGAGATTCAGGGCGTCGCCAGGAGCGAGCGGGAACAGAGGGTGCAGGAGTTCGTCGACCTGGTCGGCCTCTCGGGTTTCGAGGACCGTTACCCGCACGAGCTCTCGGGCGGCATGAAGCAGCGCTGCGCCCTCGCGCGGACGCTTTGCGCGAACCCCGTCGTGATGCTGATGGACGAGCCCTTCGCCGCCGTGGACGCCCAGACGAGAATCACCCTGCAGGAAGAGCTGAACCGCATCGCCATCGCGACGAAGAAGACGATTCTCTTCATCACGCACAACGTGGATGAGGCCGCTTTCCTCGGTGACAGGTGCTTCATCTTCTCGCGCCGTCCGGGGAAGCTCAAGGCCACCGTCAAGATCAACGTGCCGCGCGAAAACCGCATCTGGAAGGACCTGCTCTCCGAGAAGGCCTACACCGACCCGCGCGATGAAATTCTCCGCCTCGTGCGCGAGGAGGTGTTCGATGACGAGGAGTAGCGGGGCGGTTCCTAGGGGAAAAGCGCGTTCAAGAAGGTGGAGGAGTTTCATCCGGGGCGGCGGTATCGAACTCGTGCTCCTCATCGCGGGGATTCTCGTCCTGTGGAGCGTCATCTCGCAGAACATCCCCAACCCGAGCCGCTACCTGCCCTCGCCCGTCTCGGTCGTCCTGTCTTCCTACGACGTCATCTGGAAGGGTTTGTTGCCCAACTACATCGGCCAGACGCTGTGGCGGCTCGTCATCGGCAGCGCCATCGGCCTGTTGCTCGGCATCCCCTTCGGCATCGCCCTGGGGCTGAACCGCACCGTCTCGGACATGTTCTACCCCATCATGAACTTCTTTCAGTCCATATCGGGCATCGCCATCCTTCCCATCATCGTCGTCTGGTGGGGCAACAGCGAGAAGACGGTCTTCGTCGTCATCCTCTACACCTGCTTTTTCCCGATAGCTTTTAACGTTCTGACGGGCGTGCGCAGCACCCCGATGATACTCGTGAACGCCCTGCGAACGCTGGGAGCCTCAAGGCTCAGGATCGTGAAGGACGTGTTGATCCCGAGCGCCATGCCCCACATCGCCACAGGCGCCCGGCTGGGCATCGGCTACGCCTGGCGGGCCGTCATCGCGGGCGAGATGCTCGCGGGCAGGCGCGGCCTGGGCTGGATGATCTTCACCTCACAGGACGCGGACCTCACCGCCCAGGTCATCCTCGGCATGGTGATGATCGGCGTCATCTGGATCATGATCGACCGCTTCGCCCTGCGCCCCATCGAGGCGGACACCATCCAGCGGTGGGGGCTCGTACAGCGATGAGCGTACTCCAGGCGGCGTCCATCGGCCTACAGAAGCGCTTCGGCCGCCAGAGGCTGCGGAAGATATTGCTGGGAAGCATCCCCTTCGCCGTCCTGCTCGTCATGTGGCAGATGAACACCTCGATGGAATGGCTCCCGCCGGTGTACATTCCGCCCATCGGAACCATCTGGGAGGCGGTTTACACGCTCTCGGAAGGCTGCGCGGGCGCGAGCGCCGCCCTCACGATGCAGTACGAGTGCCTGTTCACGAACCACATCCTCTCGAGCCTGGGCCGCGTGGGACTGAGCCTCGTCATCGGCATTCCCTCGGGCATCGCCCTGGGCGTGCTGGCAGGCATGAGCCGCCGCTTCGCCCATGCGCTCGAGCCCATCGGCGTGTTCGCGAACGCCATATCGGGCATCGCCTGGGTGCCGCTGGCCATCGTGTGGTTCGGCACCGGCTGGCTCACGACGCTCTTCATCCTGCTGAACACCGTGTTCTGGCTCATCTTCTTCAACACGCTCCTGGGCGTGCGGGGCGTACCTCGGGTGTATGAAAACTCCGTCCTGACGATGGGCGGCAACAGATGGGCCATCATCACCCAGGTCTATATCCCCGGCGCGCTGCCCAGCATCGTCACGGGCGTGCGCATGAGCATGGGCTTCGGCTGGCGCGCGCTGATCGCAGCCGAGATGATAGGCGGCGACAGCGGCCTGGGCTTCATGATCTTCGTCTCCGCCGCCGAATACAAGATTGAAGAGGTGTTCCTGGGCGTGCTCGTCATCGCCATCATGTGGATGATCACGGACAGGTTGCTTCTTATCCCGCTGGAGAGATGGACCATCCAGAGGTGGGGCATGGTCTGGAGGCCTGACTAGAAGATGGACGCCTCGACACCTACTCCCGGGAGCGACCAGAGCGAGCGCCGCTGGACGCAGCACCCCACCGTGCGGTTCCTCGCCGCCGCGGCGTTTCTGTTCGCCCTCTATTACGGATACGGCTACGCGACGGCGCCCTCGCGCTTGACGCCGGCACTCAAGGCGCACCTGGCGACTGGTCCCGCGAGGCTCGCCCTGCTCGTCACGGCGAAGTTCCCGCCCGAGGAGTTCCACATCCGCATCTACCAGAACCTCGGCAGCATGCGCGGCGTCAAGGGCTCCACGGCTGAGCTCGTCTCCGTCACGCCGTCGGGCCTGAGGACGCTCTCGCAGTATTACTGGATCGAGAAGATTGATTTGAAGGAACCCGGGAAGTAGAACCTGCACACCCTCATCCCCGTCCTCGCCCTGGCAGGGACAGGCACCGGGCCTGCCCGGCGATTCATTGGAGCGTTCCCTCCGGAGCGAGGAAATCTCCCCTACGCCCTGGACAACACTCCTTCACCCCGAGTAGCGGCCCCTCGACTTCGCTCGGGGCAGGCTTCGCTATTGCCCGACACCCCTCACCCTGAGTGGCCGCCGAAGGTAAAACGCGACTGAGAAAGGAGCGTTTGTATCGAAGGACTTGGCCTGAACTTGTTGTGGGCGTGCGTCCCTCGATACGGCGCGCAAGCGCGCCTACTCGGGATGAGGATTCGCTGGGGCCTGCGCGCGGGATGGGCGCTTACGCTTAAGGGTTTCTTCGGGTCCGCGCGGGATGGGCGCTTGGGGATTTCCTTGGGACCGCGCGGGATTCCGCGCGCGCGCCTACATCTCCCTCGGGTGCAGTTCTTCGTACTTGCCGTGGTCCGTGTCGATGTTCGCCATGTGGCGGAAGATCTCTTCGTATCCCGGCGGTGAGAACATCCACAGGAGTTTCAGGGGAACGTCGCCGGTGTTCCTCAGGCCGTGCTCCACGCCCACGGGCAGAAAGGCGGTCATGCCCGCCTTGACCTGATAAACCTCGCCGTCCACCTCCACCTCGGCTTCGCCCTCGTGGAAGAAGAGGATTTCCTCTTCTTTCTCATGGAGATGGACGGGGATGCCGCCGCCGACGGGGATGTCCTGATTCCCCATGCTGAGCATTCGGGAGTTCGTGTTCCGGGGGTCGATGAGGATGCGCCAGCCCCGGGGCAGTTCTATATCGACCATCTCGATCTTTTCGCCGTCGTCCCAATCGAACACGTATGTCATGCGGATACCCTCCCCGGCCTTGCGCGCGCGAGGGGTGGCCGCACCGGGTGAGCGGCGCGTCAGGCCATCGCGGGCGCGACCTCTTTGGCGAATCTCTCAAGGAGCTTGAGAGAATCCTCGTGCTTCATCCCGTCGCCGTAAACGCCGAGAATCACGTGGTTCAGCCCGAAATCATCCCTCAAGCGATAAAGCTCCTGAATGTTCTCCTCCGCGGAGCCGATGACGCCGCCGCCGTTCAGGAACTCGCGCACGTCGAGCTTGTAGCTCCAGTTGCGCTGGAGGTGCCTTCCCTCCTCGTCCGTGAACTCCACCTCGTTCACCCGGGCGCGGTATTCGAGGTAGGAAGACAGTCCACGTTCGAAGTTTTCGAGGTAGTCGGCCTGCTCGCCCTCCTCGCAGACGTAGAAGCGGTGCGTCATGGTGTAGTCGATATCGGACAGGTCGCCGCCCGCCGCCGCCACGGCTTCCTCGTAGAGCTTCATCTTGTCGCGGTAGACCTGGGGTCCCTTGAAGCCGGCCGAAGCCATGATCTTGAAGCCGTTCTCGCCCGCGTAGGTGTAGGTCTCGGGGCTCGTGCCCGCCAGCCAGATGGGCGGCCTCGGCTTCTGGAGGGGTTTTGGGAAGATTTCAACGTCCTTGCAGCGGTAGAACTCGCCCTCGAAGGTCACCTGCTCGCCTTCCAGGAGCCTCGAGACGATCTCCATGCCCTCGACGAGCCGCCTTCTGCTCTCGGAAGGCCTTGCGCCGAACGTCTTGAACTCCTTGGGCTGGGAACCCCGGCCCACGCCGAGTTCGAGCCGCCCGCCGCTCAGCAAATCGACCACCGCCGCCTGCTCGGCCAGGCGCACAGGGTTGTGGAACGGCATGATCGATATCGCCGTGCCGAGGCGGATGTTCTTCGTCTTCTGCGCCAGCGCGGCGCACCAGAGCAAAGGGTCCGGGCACATGCCCACCTTTGAGAAATGATGCTCCGCGAACCACGCGCAATGGTAGCCGAGTTCATCCGCCGCCTGGCATTGCTCCATCACCTTCTGGTAGGCGTCGGCTTCCGATTCGCCCCCCTCGGGGCAAATCACGTAAAAAATCGAGAACTTCATTTTACTTTACCCTTCATCTTCTTTCTGACCTTGTGCGTTCATTTTCCTTCAACCTTTCTCCTCGGGCGGGTTTCCAGTTGAATGGAACGAGCAAATTACCATCTTCTTCGCAGACTGAGAAGCGCTCCACACTTGGGCGACATTTTTTCCGACCTGGGCTAGGATGCGGCATCACCCAAAGGAGGAAAGGCATGCGTTTCGAGAACAAGACCATCATCATCACGGGCGCGGGCGGGGGCATCGGACGGGCGAGCGCGCTCAGGCTCGCGCGCGAGGGCGCGCACGTCGTCTGCATGGACATCGCCGAATCACGCGAAGAAACCGTCAGTCTCGTCAAGGCAGGAGGCGTCGGCGACGCGAGCGCCGTGGCTTACAACGCGCTCGACTCGGAAAACGTGAAAAAAGTTTTCACGGATACGATTTCGGCGCACGGGCGCATCGACGGCCTCGTCAACTGCGTCGGGGCCGGCCTGCCCCGGACGGCGCTGGAAATCGACGAAGAGGCCTTCGACAGGATGTTCGACATGAACGTGAAAACGACCTATCGCGCCTGCTGGGCGGTGCTGCCCCACATGCAGGAGCGAAGGGGCGGCAAGATCGTCAATTTCTCCTCCGTCGCGGGCCGCTCGGCCAGCGTGCTCCAGGGGCCGCACTATTCGAGCGCCAAGGCCGCCGTCATCGGCCTCACGCGCCACCTGGCGCGCGAGTTCGGCCCCCACAACATCAACGTGAACGCGGTCGCGCCGGGCGTCATCGGCACCGACCGCATCCTCGAACAAATGAGCGATGAGCAACGAAAAAGGACCGAAGGCGCCACGCCCCTGGGGCGCATCGGCAGCCCTGAGGATATCGCGGGCGTCGTCGCCTTCCTCGCCTCAGAAGACGCGCGCCACGTCACCGGCGTCACCATCGACGTGAACGGCGGGTTCTTTCTGGCCTAGCCGGTAAAGATTTTCCCAGGCGGCATAGGGGGAGGTGTTGTAAAAGCCCCAATTGAGTGGTTCGGCGTAGGGGTTAGACATATATGTCTGACTGTGTGTGCTCCCGCTTTCGGTGTTTTCGTCCGAGCGATTGGGCGATGGGGTGGACGCCTCCTTCCGGCGGATTAGAATGTGGCGAGACGACGTCACACACCGCCCGGAAGGAGACGACCATGGGAGGAGTCTACATCATCGGGGTCGACTTGGCGAAACACAGTTTTCAACTCCACGGCGCGTGGGCGGACGGGCGGGTCGCGTTCCGCAAGAAGCTGACGCGGGCGAAGGTGCTGGAGTTTCTGTCGTCGCAGCCTCGATGCGTGGTGGCGATGGAGGCGTGCGCGAGCGCGCACTACTGGGGGCGCGAGGTCGGCAAGCTCGGCCATGAGGTTCGGCTCATGCCGCCGGTCTACGTGAAGCCCTACGTGAAGCGCCACAAGAACGACGCGGCGGATGCGGAGGCCATTTGCGAGGCGGCCACCCGGGCGACGATGCGCTTCGTGGCGGTGAAGAGCGAAGCGCAGCAGGGGTGTGGGATGGAGTACCGCACGCGGGATTTGCTGGTGGGTCAGCGCACGCAGGCGCGCAACGCGCTGCGCAGCCACCTGGCGGAGTTCGGGGTCGTCGAGCGGCAAGGGCCCGTGGGCCTCACACGGCTGGCGGCGGCGGTTCGGGGAGCGGAATCGGGCCTGCCCGAGGAGGTCCGCGAGTTGGGCGGGATTCTGCTCGCCCAGATTGGCGGCCTCGATGCGAAGGTCCGGGAGTTGACCGGACGGCTCCGGGCGAGCGCATACGCGGACGAGGAGGCGCGGCGTCTGATGAGCATCCCGGGTGTTGGTCCGATTACGGCGTCGGCGATCCGGGCGTTCGCGCCGCCGGTGGAGAACTTCCGTCGGGGCCGTGACTTCTCGGCCTGGCTGGGTCTGGTTCCCCGGCAGCACTCCACGGGGGGCAAGCCCCGTCTGGGGGGCATGTCGAAGATGGGCCAGCGCGACGTGAGGCGTCTGTTGATATCGGGCGCGATGTCGGAGATACGCTGGGCGGGGCGTCGCCGGAAGCCGCCGTGTCCGTGGCTGGCGCGGATGCTGGCGCGCAAGCCGAGGAAGGTGGTGGCGGTGGCGCTGGCGAACCGGATGGCGCGCATCGCGTGGGCGCTGATGCGGAACAAGGATGTCTACAGGGAGCCGGCGCCCCTCGCCTGAGCGGCGGGCGCACGGATAGAGCCGGGAGGAATGTGAGCAGGCCGGAGGAAGGGTAAGGGCAAACGGTCATCGAGACGGGATCGGGAAAACCAGATGCGTGTCCAGAGCCACCGAGCTCACGAGGGCGATTTGGACCCGGTCCACCTATCTCCATACGGGCCCGCGGCCAGAGTAAAGCGCCGCAACGAAGAGGCCGGATATACGACTGAGCCGAACCGCTTTGCGCCGAACCCTCCCCAAAAACCGCTTGCATTCTCGTGGGCGTCCATATACGGACACGCAGGTCCGCCCCTACGAAAGCCGCAAACCCTCCCCCCGTCATTCCGGCGAAAGCCGGAATCCATTTTGACTTTTCACCTGGCGGGCTGGCATGACCTTGTTGTTGCGTGGTGTCTGGATGCGGAATCCAGAGAATTCGCCTTTCGTTTTTGCGTTCGATTCCGATCCTCCCCGTCCGGGCGTAAAAACGTCCGAGCGAGAAAGCGAAAAGGCAAAAGGCGCAAAAATGGATTCCGGCGCAAGGCCGGAATGACGATCAAAACCAAAAGGCGGGCGGACGCTGCGGTTGCGAAGTAACGGCGTCGTGCGGCTTCCGTATTGCCCGTAGGGACAAGCCTCCGTGCCTGTCCGATACCCGACAAAGGACAACCACGGAGGGCAGGACAACCTCGAGGAGGGATTGTCCCTACAGATCGAATCGGCCAATGAGGGACTCTTCCAACAACCCCAAGCCCTAGCTCTCGCTAGATTCCGCCTCCACGGGCACCGGAGTCACGAAATCCTTCGGCCTCATGAGCTGCATGACGACAGAGACGATCAGCAGCGCAAGCCCCGTCGTCTTGTACCACATGCCGTTCCAGAACAGGGCGCAACCGGCCGCACCCATCAGGCACCGGTCGAACGTCGTCAGGATGCGCAGGAAATAACCCTCCAGGGCCGCCGAGGTGCAGATGAAGCCCAGGGCCGCGCTCACCCATACAAGAATCACCTGATCCCAGGGCCCGTTGATGAGTATCGGCGTGTAGGCCATCAGGAGCGGCACGACGTAGAGCGGCTTCGCCAGCTTGAGGGATATGAAGCCCGTCCGCATGGGATCGCACTGCGCGACGCCCGCCGCCACGAACGCGCCCAGGGCGAAGGGCGGCGTGAGGGCCGCGTCCTGGCTCAGCCAGAGGATGATCATGTGCGCGGTGAACATCGAGAGGCCGAAGTCCATGAGCGCGGGGCCCGCCAGGATGGCGATGAGGATGTAGCTCGCCGTGATCGTCATCCCCATGCCCAGGATGTAGCTTGCGAGCGCCACCAGGGCCACGGCCAGCCAGAGCATGTTGTTCGAATAGGAGAGGATGATGGCCGTCATCTTCTGCGCCAGATCGGGATGCGTGACGCCGGTGAGCACGAGACCCATGACGCCCGCCGTCGCGCCGATGACGAGCGAATTTACCGAGCCCGTGACGAACGCGTCGCCGATCTCGGACATGATACGCCGCGCCTCCTGGTGCCGCCACGACAGGAAGCAGCCGATCAGCACGTAGAGATACACTGCGTCGCCGCCATAGAGGACGCTGGCGACGAAAACGGCCGCCTGCACGCCCAGCAGGTACCAGCACTTCTGCTTGAACGTGCTCACCACCACCGAAGCGACGATGGCCCAGAAGCCCGCGAAGAACGGCGAGAACTGAAGGATGAGGAGCATGATGAGCAGCGCGATGGGGAGGAGCAGTATCCCGTCCTTTTTCATCACGCCCCAGAAATCGGGCAGCTCTTCTTTCGAGAGGCCTTGCAAGTTGTTCTTGCTCGCGTAGTAGTGGACCGACATGAAGACGGAAAGATAATAGAGCAGCGCCGGCACGAGGCTCACGAGGGCGACCTTGTAGTAGGGCGTCTCGGTCATCGCCGCGAGGATGAAGGCGGCCGACGCCATGATGGGCGGCATCAGATGGCCGCCGATGCTGGCCACCGCCTCGGTCGCCGCGGCGTAGGTGGCCCGGAAGCCCCCGCGCTTCATGAGGGGGATGGTGAAGGTCCCGGTGATGACGATGTTCGCCGCCCCGCTTCCCACGATGGAGCCGACGAGGCCGCTCGACACGACGGCGGCCTTCGCCGCGCCGCCCTTGAAACGGCCCACGAGCGCGAAGGCGAGATCGACGAACACGTCCCCCACCCGCGTGGCCTGCAGCAGCGCGCCGAATATCAGGAAGATGAAAACCACCTGCGCGTAGACGCGGGTGATGACCCCGTAGATGCCCGACTGGCTGTAGAGGTAGCCCATCACGTAGCCGAACTCCGCACCCTTGTGCGAGAGCAAACCGGGGAATATCGGCCCCGCCCAGTCGTAGAACAGGAATACGATGGCGACGATGGGCAAGACGAGACCGAGCACGCGGCGGCACGTCTCCCAGACGAGGCATGCGGCGGCGAAGCCGAACACCACGTCGTTCCACTCCACGATGCCCGCCCGGGCGCCGCGGTCGTCGTAGTAATACATGAACTCGCACATCACGACGAAGCTCAGTACGCACCAGATCACGTCGAAGCCCGAGGGCCTGTCTTTCGGCGAATTCTCCCTGCAGGGATAGAGCATAAAGGTGAGAACGGATGTAAAGCAGATGAATATGGGCAGGGAGAACTGCTCCCCGTAGTACGGGATGTAGGGAAATTCGAGCAGCGCAAGTTTCATGCTTCTCGGGCCGAAGACGGTGAAGCTCCCGTTCACGGCGCCGAAGAGAAAATATGCGGCGAATATGAAGCCCACCACGCGCACCGCCCAGAGGGAATGACCACTCAGCGTCCTCGTCGTGGAGAGGCCCGCACCGAGGAAGCCGCCGATTTTGTCCAGGACGCTGCGAAAACTCAATAGATGTTCCCCCGAAGGAAGTGCCGCATTTCCGACGAAGCACCCTCAACAAGAACGGGTGCTTCGCTTGAAGATACCGGCCGGGAGGAGAGCAAGCCTCCCGGCCGGTGAAGAAGCGTGATTCTTTTTACTAATTCGGCAGTTTGTAGCCGACTTCCTTCCAGTAACGCTCTGCGCCCGGATGCGCTTTCAGGTTGATGGCGGCCATCCCTTTCAGATCCGGGGCCGTCACGAAGCCCGAAGCCCAGCCCTTGTGCACTTTGAGCAGGAACTCGCGGCCCTTCTTCGAGAAGTTGATGCGCGCCACTTCATACACGACGTCGTTGGGCACGTTGCAGCCCACGATGGTCCACGCGGCGTAGCCGATGGTGGGCACCGGCTTGTCGACGCCGTTATAGGCGTTCTTGACGATGGTGGTATTGAAATAGGCCTTGTTCGACTTGAGAAGGCCGTCGCCTACTTTTCCGTCCACCGGAATCAGCGTAATGGGCAGCGAGGTCGCCAGCTTCAGAACGGCCGGAGAGGGAACCGGGTTCGGGATGGTGAAGGCGTCGAGGCGACCGTCCTTGACGGCGTCGGCCGCCACGTTCCAGTTCAGGTTCTCCTCGCGCACCTTGATGCCGGCGAGCGCCACGATGGTTCGCGTCATGAAGTGCGTGCTGCTGCCCCGGCGCGCGAAGCTTACGCGCTTGCCGTTGAGGTCGGCGACCGTCTTGATGCCCGAGTCCTTCCGAACGGCGATGTGGAACTGCGAAACCGTTCCGGGTCCGAAGCCGCATACGTTCTTGTAGGGCTTCTTGAACATTTTCTTGCCCTTGAGCGCCAAATCCACGAGCGTGGCCACGCCGAGGGCGAACTCGGCTTTGCCGTTTTCGACCAGCCGGATGTCTTCCACCGCGCCGCGCGTGGTGAGGTTGTTCATCTCGACGGTCTTCGATTCTTTGGACACCAGAGCCGCGAGACCGCCCCAGATCACGTAGGCGGCGGCGCCGGGTCCGGCGCTGGCGACCGAGGTCTTGATGCGTGCGGCTTCGGCGCTCGAGAACGACAGGCCGACCGCCAGCGTGAACGCGACTGCTGCAATCGCAGCGTTTTTCATGTACTTCATCTGTTTCTCCTCCTTGGTGAATAGTGATGCCACGAAAAAACGATTCCCGGAATACTTACTCAAATACGAGAATCAGGAATTCTCCTCTTCTTCGTGAAACGTGTCGATGTCGCAATACAACTCGATGTAGTTCCCGTCCGGGTCGCAGAAATAAAAAGCGCGGTTCCCGCTGCCCGCCTCGAACCCGTCTCCCTCGGGGCCGTGGACCAGGGGACCGTATTCGATCCTGACGCCGCACTCTTTCAGGTGCCGAAGCGCCTTGAGCCACTCTCCCCTGTCCGGCAACTCGAAAGCGACGTGCTGAAATCCCGGCTTGGCCTCCGCCATGGAATTGCCCGATGCGGGGTACAGCCCCGGGGCATCCTCCGGGGACTGGAAGAAAACGACCTCATGATGGGTGACGTCGCACCGTAAAAATACCGAAGCCCCGCCGGGTACTTTCGCTCCCGGTCCGCTCCTGCTCGTTACCTTGAAGCCCAGCACGCGGGTGTAGAAATCCTGCATCCGGTCCAGGTCTTTGGTCCAGAACCCAACGTGCCCTATTTTCGTCGTCTTGAACATAAAAACCCGGTTCATCATCGGCAGGGGCATGGGAGGGAAAATGAATGAAATAGTCCCGCCTTCTCAGCCTCGCAACCACCCCTGGAATTAAAAATATCCGTATGACAAAACCTTAAACCACACCGCAGGACAAAAAGCAAGAAACCTCACGGCCTTACGATGAAAAACAAAGCCTGACACGCGATAGCGCCGAGGACGGCTCAGCTTACCGAGGTTGTTGAAAAAACACCGTATGGATCCCCCCCTGGAAATCGCCAACGTCTCTTTCTTCACCCTGAGTAGCCGCCGGAGGTCAAACGCGACTGATGAGGGGCTGTTGAAAAAGTTCCGTGGAGCGATTTTGGTTGAGCGCAAGTTTTTGAATTTCACTCCCCCCTTGAGGGGCCTGTTGAAAAAGCCCCTCAATGCGGGAAAACCACCGTCATTCCGGCGAAAGCCGGAATCCATTTTCGCCTTTCGTCTTTGATCGTTATTCCGGCGTCAGCCCCGCTCGGGACGGGAGAGAATGCGGAGTCCGGAGCCGATGAGGGCGGATGCGTTCAGGCGTTTGATTGCGGCTTTGTCGAGCATGAATCAAGGCGAAAAGCAAAAGTCAAAATGGATTCCGGCTTTCGCCGGAATGACGAACAAAACCACGCTGCCTCACCCTGAGTAGCCGCCGAAGGCGGCGTATCGAAGGGCGCTCCCCTTCGACAATCTCAGGCCAGGCTCCCGGCTCTCCCTCGTCCCTCGATACGGCGCGCAAGCGCGCCTACTCGGGATGAGGGGGTTTTTCAACAAGCCCTTGAGGGGGAGTGATTCCTCTCTCCTCGGATTTTTTCAACAACCCCGATGAAGGAGCGTTTGCATCGAAGGGCCAGGATCTTGCGCCGTGACGAGAGCAATCGCTCATTCATCAATCACGTTTGACCTTCGATACGCGGCTCCGCCGCTACTCAGGATGAGAGAGATGTGAGGGCTTTTTCAACAGCCCCTTCCCGATTCGACATCGGGAAACTCCGCGACCCAGCCCAGTTCCGCCTCACACCAGCGTGCGGCGGAGAGAAGCGCGGCCTCGCCGAAGCGGCGTCCGCCCAGTTGAATCCCGATGGGCAGATTCTCATCCCCCCGGCCTACCGGGAGGCTGACGGCCGGGAAACCGATTTGCGTGAAGGGCTCGTTGAACAGGGCGTTTCCGGTGGATTCCTCGGCAATGGGGGGACGCTCCACGTGGGAGGGCAGGATGACGAGGTCGAAGTTCCGGAAATAATCCGCCATCCGCTGAATGAAGCGCGCGCGAAAGCGCAGGGCGTTCACGTAGTGAACCGCGGGCGTCATGAGGCCCGTCGAGATGTTTTTCCGGATATGGGAAGCATAGGCGTCCTGGTTCTCCAGGAACATTTTATCGTGATAGGCGGCCGCCTCCACGCGCATGATGATGCGGTGCGCCGCGTGCATCTCGTCCACGTCCACCGGCAGCTTCGCTTCCTGCACGTCCACGCCATTGGCCTTCAGGCTCGCCACGCACTCCTCCATTCGCCCGGCCACCTCCTCGCTCGCGTGCGGCAGGAGGTCTTCTTTCCAGAAACACGCTCGCTCCGGTTTCATCGGCGAGGAGGCTTCGGCGTAATCGGGCACGGCGACGTCGGGCGCCTGGGCGTCGATTCCGTCCGCTCCCGAGATGGCCGTGAGCACGCGCGCCGCATCCTCGGAACACCGGGTGATGACGCCCACGTGGTCCAGATTCCAGGACACCGTGATCAGCCCGCTCCTGGGGATACGGCCATAGGTTGGTTTCAGGCCCACCACGCCGCAAAACGCGGCCGGCCGCAGGGTCGAGCCGCCCGTCTGGCTCCCCAGGGCCGCCGGAACCATCCCGGCGGCCACGGCCGCCGCGGAACCGCTGCTGGAGCCGCCGGGGCTTCGCTTCAGGTTCCACGGATTCCGCGTTTGCGAGGGATCGGAGGTGGCGAACTGCGTGGTGACCGTCTTGCCGAGGCAAATCGCGCCCGCATCTTTCAGGCGAGTCGTGACCGTGGCGTCCCCATCCGCTATTTCGCCTTTGAGAAGCGGCGAGTTCGCCTCGCGCGGCAGGCCGGCGACGTCCACGATGTCCTTATAGCCGATGGCGGCGCCCCCGAGCGGCCCGTTCCCCTCACTGCTCGCGAGGCGCTCGTCAATCGCTCCGGCTTCTGCGAGCGCGCCCTCCCCCTCCACGTGCGCCCACGCCAGGAGTTTTCCTTCCAGCGCGTCGATCCGCTCCAGCAGAGAACGCGTCCATTCCGTAGCGGACAAGCCGCCTTCCGCGATTTTTCTCAGTCCATCCGAGAGGCTCAAACGCCAAGGTTCACTCATTTCTCACTCCCTTGCTTATGTATTGCTCGCCATGATTCATCTATCGAGTTCTTCGAGTTTCTCCAGTATTTCGAGCAGATGGGGCTTTCCCCCCGCCGGCGGCCGCCAGCGCACCTGCGTCACGGGCACGTTCTGGTCTCTCAGTTCATCCGCGAATATCTCGAGACCCAGATTCACGACCCGAAGCGGTTTCCGGCGCAAGTCTTTCATGATCCATCGCCTTCGAGTAGCCCAGGCCGGACCACAGCGGCGGCGAAGCGCGCCGCCTGTGCGTTCGAGGGAAGCACGACCACGCCGGTGTCCTGGAGAATCCGCACCTGCGCGTCCAGACCTTGCGGGTCGTCCGCCGTCCCCACCACGGAGGCGACGAAAACCGGTCTTCTCGCATTGCCTCTCGCCTCTTTTATCGCCCGCGCCAGAGAACCCGCCGGGTCCTGCGCGCTCGACCTGCCCAGCATCAGGTCGAAGAGAATAACGCCCAAGCCTTCATCCGTCGCCGCCTGCGCTATCATCTCCGCGCGGGATTCCGGGTCGATCATGGGATGGGGCTTGCCCACCGTATAACGATCATCGCCCAGGTCGAGAATCCGGTGACGACCCGCATCCTCGTTCCAGGATACGTCGCCGAGCAACGCCTTGAGAATCAAATAGCTCTCATGGGCGAGCGTGCCGCCCGAGAACAACCCCAGAACACCCCCGCCGTCGAGCGCGCCGCCCGGCTTAAGGGAGGCGATTTTCTCTTTCAGCCACGCCTGGGCGAAGAAATCTTCAGGCTCGTAGCCCTCTCCCCTCAGAGTCGCCGCCACGGCGTGGCCCGCATCCTCCAGCGTCTCCGCCCAGTCTGGATTCTCCGCCCCCAGAAAGCAGACGACGTGCGGCTTGTTGAAGTTTTCGAGCGCTTCTTCGATCCTGGGTAGCACCTCCGCGTCGGGCGGCTTGGATATGAGCGCCACGATTTCCGTATCGGGATCATCGGCGAGAAAATCGAGCGCGTGGAGCGTCATCAGCCCGCCGACTTCGGCGGACAAATCGCGTCCGCCCACCCCGATGCCGTGGGATATCCCCTCACCCAGGGCGTCGAGTTGAGAGGCCACGGCTTGCAGGCCGGTGCCCGAGGCGGCGATGCAGCCCACGCGCCCCGGCTTCACCACGTTGGTGAAACCGAGCCCGGCGCCCCCGATGTACGCCGTTCCGCAGTCGGGGCCCATCAGGAGCAAACCGCGCTCTATGGCCTGCCGCTTGAGCGCCACCTCGTCATCCACCGCCACGTTGTCGCTGAACAGGAACACGTGGAGCCCGCCCCGCAGGGCGTCCATGGCTTCTTTCGCGGCATAGGCGCCGGGTATGGAGATCATCGCCAGGTTGGATTCGGGCGCTGCGGCGAGCGCACCCGCCAGGCTCGACGGCGAAAAATCAATCGCGCCGCCACCGCCGGCCCGCGCCTCTGTGAGAAAGGCTTTCGCCTCCTCGATCGCCTCGAATGCCAGCGCTCGTGAATCCGCCTCCACGGCCAGCACCAGATCGTTCGGCCCGGCGTCGACCCCGTTCTCCTCGCTTAATCCCGCCTGAAGCAGGATCTCGTGGTTCGCGGGCGTGCCCATGAGCGCCGCGACTTCCGAGACGCCCGGTTTCTTGCCGATCTCGCGCGCCAGGCGCATGAGTTTCACGGAATCCTGATAGAACGAAGGCAGTACGAGCCTAGCGAGCGGCAATTTATTTTTCTTCTCGAGAAGCGTCGAAGAGCGGGGGGAAAGGTTCCTGCGTTTTCTCGAGCGAGGCGGACGAGAGCGTCTGCATCATCTCCGCCACTTCATCGGCGAACCCGGCGATGCGCTCTTCATCTTCCAAACCGAAGACATCCCGCCCCGTCCGCACGAGTTGCGCCGCGGTCTCTGCTTTTTCATTCATCCGTTCGTCTCCTCATTCTGGCGCGCCGCGAGGCTCTTGCGCTCGGGGTGCTGGCCCCGCCAGCGCTCGAAGAGGTTCTGCTCCAGCCCCAGGCACGTGAGCGTCTTGCCCACCACGTGATCGATCAGATCCTCCATCGTCTGCGGCTTGAAATAAAAGCCCGGCGACGCCGGCAAGATGAAAACGCCCATCAGGGCGAGTTTGTGCATGTTCTCCAGGTGAATCGCCGAGAGCGGCATCTCGCGCGGCAGGAGAACGAGTTTTTTCTGCTCCTTGAGCATCACGTCCGCCGCGCGGCAGATGAGGTTATCCCCCGTGCCGGTGGCAATCAGCCCGAGCGTCTTGAGCGAGCAGGGCGCGATCACCATCGCGTCGAAGCCCGCGCTCCCGCTCGCGGGCCTTGCCCCGATGTCGCTTTCGGGATGAACGACGCTCGCCCAGGATGAGAGCTTGGCGATGTCCGCATCCGTCTCATAGGTCAGGACGCGGATGCCCGCCCTGGAGACGACCAGGTGCGTCTCCACTTCGGGATACGCGTCGTGCAACACCTCCATGAGCCGCACGCCGTATATCGAGCCGGAAGCGCCCGTTACGCCCACCACCAGTTTCATCGGAATACTCCTGTCGCGGCCGAATCTACAAGTTCGTCTTCGAAACCTTCTCGTAATCACGATACAACAAGGTGAAATCTTTTTCGATCATCCCGCGCTTGACGGCTTTCTCCAGAAACTCGAGCGTGGCCTCCCCGTGCACCGTCCGCGCCCTGTGCTTCCTGCCCATCTCCACGGCCATGCCGACGTCTTTTATCATGTTGTAGACGCGCGATTTGCCGTCCCATTTTTCAGACAAGATATGCTTGGGAAAGCGGAACTGGCTCGCGTAGCTCCGCGCGTTCGAGACGTTGAACACGTCGATCATGTCCTCGACCTTGAGGCCCACCCGCTCCGCGATCTTTCCCCCCTCGCAGGTCGCCATGAAGATGGAGTGGCAGACCATGTTGTGGATAAGCTTCATGGCGTGGCCCGCGCCGCTCTCGCCCAGATGGAAGAGGTTGTCGGCGATGGGGGCCAGAAAACGCTTCGTGCGGCGATACGCCCGCTCATCCCCGCCTATCATGAGCGTGAGCGTGCCTGCCGCGGCGCCCGTAGCGCCCCCGCTCATGCCGGCGTCCAAGAACGCCACCCCTTTCGCCTTCGCGCGGCGGGCGATCTTGCGGCTCACCGCGGGGTCCGAACTCGTGAAGTCATAGATCACCAGATTCTTTCGCGCGTTCGCCAGAACGCCCCCTCTTCCCTTGAGGGCTTCCTCGATTTCCGGCGAGCCGGGGACCACGAAGATGATGACGCCCGCCTGCGCGGCCATCTCGCCCGGCTCGAGCACGTCCACGCCCCGTTTTCTCTCCCACGGCTTTCGCGCCTCGGGCGCCACGTCCCACACCATCAGGGGGATTTTCGCCTTGTGCAGATTACCCGCGACGCCGCGCCCCATGTTCCCCAACCCCACCACGCCTACTTTCACTTGCGCCATATCCTGGTTCCTCTCCTTCCCGCAGCTGCCGCCGTCTATTCCAGGGCCGATGCGGGCGTATATGTCTTGAGCGGGTCCGTATCGAATGAAATCCCGCCGTCCGCCCCGTGCGTAAGGCGCGTGACGAAACTGCAGTCCGCCTCGTCCGTCTCGGGATAATCCAGCCGGAAATGCGCCCCCCGGCTCTCTTTCCTGTTCAGGGCGGCGGTGGCGAGGAGTTTCCCCAGAAGCGCCAGGTTCCGGACGGATAGCGCGCTTTCGAGTTCCTGGCCTTTCGTCTTCTCAGAGGCCCGCGCGCCGTCATCCAGCCGCATTTCCGGGATATCCTCGTTCTCGATGCGCGCATATTCTTCCAGCGCGTACCGGCAGCCCCCGGCGTCTCGTATGGGGCCGAGCTTCTCGTGCGCGAGCATCCGGCAGCGCATGCGCACGTCCTTTTGCAGCGGGCCCTCCTCGCGGTCGATGAGCGCTTCGAGCCAGGCGCGCTCCGCGTCGGGAATGCCGCCGAATACAGCCGGCTCGTCCCGCCCACTCTCTCTCACCCCTTCAGAAACCGCCCGCCCGGCGCGCCTTCCGTAGACCAGAGAGGCCGAAAGCGCCGAGCCGCCGATGCGGTTGCCGCCGTGGATGCCGCCCCCCGTCTCGCCCGCGGCCCAGAGGCCCGGCACGCGCGTTTTCCCGTTAACGTCGATTTCCAGACCGCCGAGCCAGGTGTGGCTGCCCGGCGCGACTTCCAGCGGTGTTTTGGTGATGTCGATGCCGCGCGAGAGGCATGTTTTATATACGTGGGGGATCTGCTTCTGGATGGTCTCCATGGGGATTTTCGTCGCGTCCATGTAGATGCCGCCCGTGAGGCCCGCCCGCCCTGCGTGGATTTCCTTCGCCATGGCGAGGATGACCTCGCTGCGCGTGCTTTTTTCCGCCGTGTCGGGGAAATAGCGCTTCAGGAACGCCTCGCCCTCCTGGTTCAGGAATATGGCGCCCGCGTTGATGAAGCCGGTGGGATGGGGCGCGAAGCCGAACAACTCCTCGGGCGCGCAGCACATGGCCTGAAAGTCGATCATCTCGATGCCCAGGAGTGCGGCGCCCGCCCGAAAGCCCAGCACGTAGCCGTCGCCCGTCACCTGCGGGGGGTTGTCGTTCACGTAGAAAAGGCCGCTCCCGCCTCCCGTGGCGAGAATCACCTCGCGCGCGGCGTACACCATCAGACACCCTCGCGAGTAGTCCACCCCCCACGCGCCGATGACGCGGCCACCTTCGGTGATGAGGTCCACGACCGCCACGTGGGGATGCTGGCCGATGCGGGCGTCGCCCCTGAGTCTCTTCGAGAGCACTTTCGTGACCATGTTGCCCGTGGTGTCGTGGTGGTGCAGGGCGCGGGGATAGGTGTGGCTCGGGAACATCTTGAGGTCGAGGTCGCCCTCATCGTCGGTGATGAACTCCGCGCCCCACTCGCGCATGTCGCGCACGACGTCGATGATGTCGTACACCCAGGTTCTCGCCAGTTCGGGGTCGATGAGCTCGCCGCCGTATTTGAGGATTTCCTGCAGGTGAAGCTCGGGGCTGTCGCCCGGCGCCATGGCCGCGGCGAATCCGCCCCGCGCCACGGTCGTCGTGCCGCTCGTAGCGCGGCCCTTGGTGGCCTGGATGACGCTCACGCCGGCCTGCGCGCATTCGAAGGCGGCCATCGTACCCGCCGCGCCCCCGCCCACGATCAACACGTCGGTCTCGTGGCGTTCTTCCGCGATGTTTCCCGCCATCTGCATCGTCCTTTCGCGCCTATGATTTGTAAAGAAAAAATTTACGGGCGCATCTTAAAACATTTGAGGGCAAAAGACTCCCCGCGCCGGGGTTTCGAGGCAAACGGGCCGCGGCCCCTCGATGCGCGGCTTCGCCACTGCTCCAGGCGGTGAAGGCGACGGCTCCCCTCTTCGTCCAGGATGATGACGCGAACTTCACCCGCGCTTATAATAGCGGCGTATCGCCCGGCTGCGGCCTTACGGAAACGGAGGGAGTCCTGAACCATGACGCGAGTAGACGACGCGCTTCTACGGCGGATGGTGAAGACCATCGTGGATGAGGTCGATCCCGAGCAGGTGATCCTCTTCGGCTCACGCGCACGTGGCGACGCGGGGGCGGATTCCGACGTGGATTTCGTGGTTGTGGAAGCCGCCCCCTTTAAGGAGGGGCGGGACAGACGCTCCGAAACGACGCGGCTTTGGCGCGCGCTGGCGGGTTTCGACGTTTCCAAGGATATTTTGCTCTTCAGTAGCGATGAAGTGGAGTACTGGCGCGACTCCTTGAACCACGTCCTGGCGCGCGCCCTGCGCGAAGGCGAAGTGCTCTATGAGCGATCCTAAACAGGCTCGCGTGCTCCTGGAGGCGGCGGAACGGGATTATTCCGCCCTTTGCGGCATGGGAGACGCAACCATTTTCGCCGACGAGATATTCGGCTTTCATGTGCAACAGGCGTTGGAGAAGTCGCTCAAGGCCCTGCTTGCTCTACATGGGAAGACGTATCCGCCTACCCACGATCTGTCGCGGCTGATAAATATGTTGAAAGAGCACGACGCGGAGGCCGCACGGTTCGATGGATTGGTGGAATACACCTCGTATGCCGTTCAATTTCGCTACGGCGCCGGCGATCCCAGCGCGATGCCTCTCGACCGAGCCACAGCCGTCCGGCACGCGGAAGCGTTACTCGAAGAAGTTCGACGGCGCTTGCAAAGCACAGAACACCCCGGAAATGACTAACCGCCATCGAAAAACCAAAGGATTTCTATTTTCTCCTCAAACTTCGACACGCGGCTTCGACACTGCTGCATGAGAAGGATAGATTGAAGATTACGCGGCCTCCGAGCCCTCATCCCCGCGCCAGCAACTGAATCATCTTCTCCGCGCACGCATCGGCGAAAGCCGGGTCGTTGATGTGCATATCGAGCGCGACGATCTCCCCCGTCTTCAGGTGTTCCCTGAGCGAGGCCTCAAAGGCGGCGTCCACCTCGGGCTGGCGCCAATCGCCCGCATCGCGCCCTTCCAGGTCGTGGGCTTTTCGTTTCGTGTGTTCGCTGTAGCCTCGCGTGGGTACCAGAACCGACAGAGGCCCTTTGGCGCGGTTCAGCTTTTCCGCCATCAGAACGCCCAGGGCTTCGAACTCCTCCCGGTTCGTGCGCATGAGGAGATTCTGGGCGTTGTACTGGAAGAACGCTCTTTTTTGATATTTCCCGGGCACCTGCCCCGTCCAGAAATTCGCGTGGTCGAGCGCGCCCGGCACCACGACCTGGGGAACCCCCGCAGCACCCGCAGCCTCGAGCCTCCCCGCGCCCGCGCTGTAGACGCCGTCCACCAGCAAATCCGTGAGCTCGTGCGTGGTGACGTCCACCACCCCGGCCAGCTCGCCAAGCCCGGCCAGGGACTCGAGCGCTCGCCCGCCGGGCCCCGAAGCGTGAAAGAAGATGACCTCATAACCCGCCTCGGTGAGTCTCCTCTCCACCCGTTCGACGCAGGCCGCCGTGCCTCCGAAAGAAGACACCCCGATGAGGGGCGGAGAGGCGCTGCCCCCATCTTTCGGCGCCCCCTCTCGCTTCACCATGCCCGCGAGGGCGAGGGCGGCGTTCGTGAGCACGCCGCGCGTGATGCGGTTCAGGGTGAAGTCGCCGATGGCGGGAAACATCATGATGTCGCTCTCGGCCACGTACCACTGCACGGCCGCCGTGGCGGCGACGACGCTCACCATCACCTTGGGCGCGAGTGGCGGCAGCGCGCGCATGATGGCGCAGGCCATCGAGGTCCCGTTCGCCCCGCCGAGGCCGACCGCGCCGCGTATCTCACCCTCCTGAAATTTTTCGGCCACAACCCGCCTGCCGCCCTCCATCATGATTTCCGAGGCGGCGTTTCTCTCCATCCCGGCCAACTCTTCCCAACGCCGTCCCGCAGCGGCGGCTATTTCCTCCCCGCCGATGTCCGCGCCGCCCGTCTCATGCGGCTTGCAGGACAAATCCACCAGAAGGGGATACACGCCCGCTTCCGCGAGCACATCCGCCAGAAAGCGCGCCTCCGCACCCTTGCTGTCCATCGTCACCAATACGGCTACACCCGGATTCGACATTTTCTCCTTGCCCGACAAAATCGACCTTCTGAAAAATCAGGGGAATTATATCTTTGACCAGCCAACCTCCCAACCCCCTTGTCAGGGGGGCTTTTCCAACGGCCCCTCATCGGTCGGGTTTGATCACATTTCGCAGCAGGACAATCCTTTGAGATTCTCCTGCCCTCCTCGGGACCGTCCCGCAACGACTTCTCGGAGATGCCACTACGCCACACCCGCCAGTCCTTAATCACTCCCCCCTTGAGGGGCTGTTGAAAAAACCCTCGTCAGTCGGTGTTGTGGTTGTAGTAGGGACAACCCTCCGTGGTTGTCCTTTTGCAGGATGGTTCGAATCAGGACAGGCACGGAGGCCTGTCCCTACGGCAAACAATTCGATGATCGGGATTCCCTCCCTTCTCGCGGAGGACTTTTTCAACAGGCCCCCTCGAGGGGGAGTAAAGTCCCTTCCCGGTCGCCTCCATAAACCGAACCAGTCCCTCCTGATGAGGGCATTGCGAATCAGGCATGTAATTCCAAAAATTACGCCCGGGTTCTATTTCCGAAGCCTCACCGACTTGAAGCCCTGCGACGCCCTGGGCACGGCCTCCTCCACCGGAAAACGTTCGGCGGAGGAACCGCCCACGTAGCCGTCGAAGCGGCTCTCCAGGTCGAGGAGCCGCTCGAAGTCGGCGGGCGTCTCTATCGCGCCCCCATGGCAGGTGAAGATTCTCTCCCCGTATTTCGGCAACAGGGCGTCGAATATGGCCGCCGCCCGCTGGGCCGCCTCATCGAGCGGCATCACCGTTTTCGAGCCGATGGAGCCGCCCGAACTGTTCCCGAAATGGATGATGATGTTGTCCACGCCCGCCTCCGCCATGGCGAGGGCCTCATCCGGCGTGGTCGTAAAGGCCTTGGTGAACATGTCCTTCCCGCTCGCGTACCCCAGAACGTCGACTTCTTTCGAGAACCCCATGCCGGTTTCTTCCAGGTCTTTTCTGAAATTCCCGTCAATAAGAGCGACGGTGGGGCAGTTCATCACCCCGTGGAAGCCCGCCGCCTCGATTCTGTCGACGAACCTGAACATGTCCCTTGTGGGATCCGCGCCCAGCAGGCCCGCGACCACGGGGCATTCCCTCACCACGCTCAGGATGGAGCGCTCGCCCAGTTCGAGCGTGATGGCGTTCGCGTCTCCGATGGGCAGATAGCCCGCCATGGAGCTCAGGCCCTGCATCCGGTAGTAGGCGAGGTTGAAGGTGGTGACGAGGTCCGCTCCGCCGCGCGCGGCGAATTTCGCCGTGATGCCGCTTCCGCACAGCGCGTCGTAGACGGCGCGTCCTGCGTCCCTCTCGGCCCGCAGGCGAGCCACGATCTCACTCCGGGATATGCTCATAACGATATTAGCCTCCAAATATCAATAGTTTGCATAATATTTTCGAGAGGTTACTCCATATATTACCACATAAGCGCTTATGAAAAAGCGGCTACCTCGCGCTTCAGGCATTTTGGGCTTGATATAATGTCCGCTTTTATGGGAAAATGGACCATAGAAAGGGCAGGCGACCTATCGCCTTCAAAATCATATTGTTCCAAGGATAAGCTCCAGTGGTCCCGTCCGCCCGAGCCGCTCCGCCCCGATTGGGGTGGAGCGGCACGGGACCACGCAAATCAATCAGCAGTTATGATTCGAGTCCGGTAAGCGAAATCACGGAAAATCTCCGGCGCCCTTCAGGTCCTGTCCGCCAGGAACGCCTCGGCGACGAATATCCCTCCCAGTGCGAGAAACAAGAGCGCGCCCAGGTCGATGAGACTCAAGATAGAGCGCAGCGGATCCGAGTCGTCCGCAGGCAAATCGCGCACGTCGAGTTTCTCGAGTTTTTCCTTGAGCGTGCTCATCTCCACGGGAGAAACGTTCGCTTCCGATGCTGGCGCGTTCACGGCCACGAAATGTTTCTCATCGGGCGTGAGCACGCGGTAGAAACCCGCGCGGTAGGCGTCGCGGTAGTAGGCGACGGCGCCGGCGCTTCCCGCCTTGCCCAGCCTGAGCCCGTCGGCGGGCGCGTCTTCGAGGCCGGGGGTCTTCTCCATGAATTGAAGCGCACTTTCTTCCCCTACCGGCCCGCGTATCTGTATCGCCTCCCCGACGCGCCGGATGGGCGCCCTGATTTCGAATGCGTCGCCTGCGTCCGCGGATGAGGAAACGCCCTTTCTGGTGCCTCCCAAATAATCGGAAATCCCTCTGATGAGCGGAACGAAAACGGGCCGCACGGCAAGGTCCGTCCAGTCCCGATCACACGTGGAGCCCCATACCATCACCTGGCCCGAGCCGACCGAGCCGACCACCAGGAGGGGCGTGCCGTCGGGAAGCTCCAGCAAAGCCCGTCCACCTCTCGCCGGCTGGAGCGGCGTAACCCTCGCCAGGCGCAAGGCGGAGAAAAACCGCCCCCCGTACGCCCCCAGCAAAGAGAACGCCGGGTGCGACTCCTCGCCCTGCGCGATCTTGAGGCTTTGGGACGGGCGCAGCGTTACGGGCTCTCCCGGCGTGGCCGGAAGCCAGCCGAGCCCCGCGGCCTTGTCGCTCGACAGTTCGCCCGTGGCCCAGAGAAGGCCGCCGCCCTTTTCGACGAAACTCCTCAAGCCTTGCTCCCCCCGCCCGGGCCAGCGGCCCACGTTGCAGGCGATGACGTAGTCATATTCGTCCCATTGCACGTTGCCCAGCTCATAAGACGCCACGACGTGCGTCAACACCGGGGATTCCCCGCCCAGAGGGGCCGCACTCAGGGCGTTGACCATGAAAAAGGTTTCGCTGTCCTGGAGCCCGCGCTTGGGATCCCCATCGATCACCAGGGCGCGCAAACGCTTCCCGATGCCCGCCGCGAAGTAGAACCGGTTCGTCGCCGAAAGGTTGTCTTTCGGCAACTCGATGCGCCCGTTGAGCACGCCCTTTTCAGGGGCATTCACCCGGAAACTCACGGGACTCGCCCCGTCCGGCTCCACGTCCACTTCGATCGTCTCCCGCAGTTCCCCGCCCACGAACAACTGCACGGGTACTTTGGATTTCTTCTCCTCTCCCCGGTTGAAAACGCGCGCCCCGATGGTGAAGGAAAAACCCGCCTTGGGCGGCCAGGGCTTCATCTTCACATCCCGGAGGCTCAGATCCTCCACTCCCGCCTCGGGGGCCACGCGCACGAACTGCAGATGAACATGCGGGTTCCATTGCTTGAGGTTGCGAATCTGAAACGACTCCCAGTCCCCCTTGGCGAAATCGCTGAATACGACGATGTTTTTCCGCCCCGCCTGGGGCGACGCGTTCTCGAGCGCATGCTGAACGACGCGGGCGGGCGCGCCCCTGGCGTCTGTCTGGCGGACCCCCTCCAGGGCGGCGAGGGCATCCTCACGCTTCAATTCCTTGAGTGGAGCGGCGGCCGCAGCATCCCCGGCGGTCGCCGCGATGCTCATGCGGTCCGCATCGGACATGTCCTCGATCATCCGCCTCGCGGCGCGTTTGGCCACGTCGAAGCGGCTCCCCTTTCCCGTCTCGAACGCCATGCTCGCCGAATTGTCGATCACGGCGACCGTGTGGACGGGAAACCATCCGACGGCCGACACGCCGCCCTCGGTCTCGAGGAGAGGACGCGACGCCAGGAAGATGATGATCCCGACGGCGCACACGCGGAGAAACAGGAGTATCCAGTTTCTGAGCCTGCTGCGATTCGTGATGCGGCGCTGCGTTCTGAGCAGGAACTCGAAGGTGGGGAGGCGGTATCTGCGGACGAGGCGCCTGCGCAGCAGGTGAATCAGGACGGGAAGCAGGACGAGTCCCATCCCCCAAAGAAGCGCTGCGTGCAAGAATTGAAAACTCAAGTTCTCTTCTCCCCGGGCGCTCCGCTATACCCTCGAGCGGCTGCGCCACGCCAGGAAACGGATAAGGCCCCTGTCCAGCGGCTCGGCCGTCGAGACGAGATGATAATCCACCCCCAGGTCCGCACACTGCTCCCGCGTTTGCTCGAGAAATTCCTCCAGAAGCCCGAGGTAGGGCCTCTTCACCACCTCGCATTCCACGGTGATGTTCCTGTCCGTCTCGACGTCGTCCATCCTGGCGAGCCCCTCGAAGGGGAACTCGAGCTCCACGCTGTCGAGGATGTGAAACACGATGACGTCGTTGCCCTTGAGGCACAGGAGTTTGAGCGCTTTCTCCACGGCTTCGGGGTCATCGAGCAAATCGGAAACGACCACGATGAGCCCCCTTCGCTTCAGGCGCTCCGCCAGGGCAAGCATCGAACGGGCGATTCCGGTCCCCCCGTCCGGCGACGCCGCCTGAAGGCCCGCCAGCAGGGTCAGCAAGTGTTTTCTGATGGATTTGGTAGGAACCAGCGTGTCCTCGGTCTCACGGGAAACCACCAGGCCCACCGAATCGGACTGGCCCAGCAGCAAATGCGCCATCGCCGAGGAGAGCGTGGCCGCATACGCCCATTTGCTCAGGGCGCCGTCGCCGAAATCCATCGAGGCGCTGGCGTCGACGACGAGATGCGCGTAGAGGTTCGTCTCGTCCTCGTACTGCTTCACGAGGTAGCGGTCGAATTTCCCGTACGCTTTCCAGTCGACATGCCGGAGTTCGTCGCCGGGGCTGTACGCCCTGTGCTCCTCGAAATCGACGCTGAACCCCCGCGAGCGGCTCCTGTGCACGCCGCTCATCAGGCCCTCGACCACGTGACGGGCGCGCAACTGGAGGTTGGACAGTCGCGAGATGACGAGGGGGTCGAAATACAGGTCCGAATTCAAGGCGATCCTCTTTGAGCAGGCGTCTACGCGGCTTCGGTGGCCTCCGCCGGGGGCGTGATGGCTTCGAGCAGCTGCCGTATCAGCGAGACGGAGTCGTGGCCTTCCGCCTGCCCGCGGAAGTTCACCAGAATCCGGTGCCGCAGCACGGGCTCGGCCAGCGCCCGCACGTCCTCGATGGTGGCGGCGTAGCGCCCCCGGAGCAGCGCCCGCGCCCGCGCCCCCAGAATCAGATACTGGCTCGCCCTCGGCCCCGCGCCCCACTCCACGTACTGGCGGACGAAATCAGGAGCGCTCTCGTCGTCGGGGCGGGATGCGCGCGCGAGCGACACCGCGTATTCCACCACGTAGGGAGCCGCAGGCACCCGGCGCACCAGTCCCTGAAAGGCCAGAATCTGCTCGTTGTCCATGATCTCTTCGAGCTTGGGATCGTAGTTCGAAGTCGTCTGAGCGACGATTTCCTTCTCCTCCGCGAGGCTGGGATACGACACCCCGATCTCGAACATGAACCTGTCCAGCTGGGCCTCGGGCAGCGGATACGTGCCCTCCTGCTCCACGGGGTTCTGGGTCGCGAGAACGAAAAACGGCGGGTTCAGGTAGTGCGCCTGCCCGCCGGCCGTCACGTGCAACTCCTGCATGGCCTGCAGAAGAGCCGCCTGTGTCTTGGGCGACGTGCGGTTAATCTCGTCCGCCAGCAGAATCTGGGTGAAGATGGGGCCGCGAATGAAGCGGAAAGAGCGCCTCCCCTCGGTGGTGTCATCCAGGATGTCCGTGCCCGTGATGTCCGAGGGCATCAGATCGGGCGTGAACTGGATGCGGTTGAAATCAAGCTGCAGCACGCGGGCCAGGGTGCGTATCAGCAAGGTTTTCGCCAGGCCCGGCACGCCGACCAGAAGGGAGTGGCCTTTCGAAAGCAGGGCTATCAGGACCAGGTCGATGACCTCCGCCTGTCCGACGATGATCTTGTGCACCTGCTCGAGAATGGCGTCGCGCTTCAGGCCGATCTCGCGCGCTATCTCCACGTCCACCTCGCTCATGTTCGATTCTTCGTTTCTCACATCATCCGTCGCTTCGTTCATTGCGTATCGCCTCTCGATTTAGCGGGACGACATGGCGCGAAGCACTTCACGCTCTCGCTTCGCCTTTTCCGTCTGCCCCGTTCTTTCGTAATGCGCCAGCAGGCGCTCATGAACCACTCGAATGAAGGGATTGATCTGCACCACCTCCTCCCACGCCCTGAGGGCGCTCTCCGCGTTTCCGCCCATCTCGCTCGCCAGCGCCCGGTGCACGTGCGTCATGGCGTAATCCGGGTCCACCTCCAGCGCTCTTTTAATGTGCCGCTCGGCCTGGGGAATCATGCCCAGGTGTATCTCGACCTGCGCCGCGCGGTTGAGAAGGGGCTGGGAGTACGGCTCATCGCGCAAGGCGCGGCGGTATTCGATCAGCGCCGCCCGCATCCTTCCCCGGAACGAGAGCCTGTCGCCCAGCCGCATGCGCCTTCTGGCCACGGCGCTCTTGAGCGCCGCCAAATCGATCGAGCGCTCACCCATCGGCCCCTTGGGCTTGAGCTTCGGCAGCATGACCTGCGAGCCCGCTTGCTCGCGCAGGGGGAGTTTCTTGAGGTCTTCTATCCAGAGCCTCTCGAATCCGCCCAGGTCGACTCCGGCGACCAGTCGAAGGCCCGGCTCGGCACTCTGGGGCGGACCGGTGGATTCGAGCTCAACGAGGCTCGCCCGCCTTTGATGCCGCATCCCGGGGTTTTCTTCTCCAAGCGCCGGCGCGCCCTGCAGCTTTTGCGCGGGCGAGGCCTCCCGGATGCCCGCCAGCAGGCGGACGAGCGCGCCCTCACCCATCCTGCGGTAGATGAAATCCACGGCCGAAGCCGCTTCCGCGTAGGCCAGGTGCACCTCCTGCGGGGTATCGAGATAGATGAGGCTAGGCTCCATCTTCTTGAACGGAACGTAGTTGTTCGTCTCCCTCGCCTTGAACAGCAAGGCCTCCTCGCCCGGGTGGAGATAGCCTTTCCTCTCCCCGCCCTTCCAACTTTTCTCCAGGTATTTGGCGATTCCCTCGTGCAGCCAGATGGGGGCGCGGTTCTTCGTCGCCAGCACGACGAGGTAGTGGACGTATTCGTGCGCCGCGGTATCGAGCCAGCGATAGCCCCGAAGGAGCGCGCCGGGGGATAAGAACATTATCTTGTTGAACTTGCAGACCCCGACCGCGCCCTTCTCCTCGATGTCCCGCCGCGAGAGCGTGGATGAGCGGTGGAAGCGGACCGAATTCGAAAAAAGTTCCACGCGAATCCGCTGCTCCGGCCGCAAGCCCAATATCTCCCCGTAGCGCGCATAGGCCTTCTCCAGCGCATCGCCCAGGTAAGGCAGCAGAACGGCGTCCTCGCCCGGTTCGTACCAGATGTCGAAATGCGCCGTCTTGTGCGCCTTGAATCCCTGCACCGCGGTTTGCGTCTGGCGCACGTGGAGCCTGAGTTCAAGCCATTCGCCGTCTCCGGGTTTTTTCTTGAGCGCGGCGTTGAGATTGACGATCGACTCGGAGAATCGTCCTTCCAGGTAATCCGCGGCTCCCGAGAGCGCCCGCCATTCCGCCCGGCCGGGAGAACCGGCTTCGAGCGATGCGATTTTCTTCCTCGCGGCCGCCAGATTCCACGCCCGGAGCTCGTCCACCACCGCGCGGTAACCATCCGGCCGCTTCACGGCCTTCGAGAGAGGCACCGCACGGTTGACGGTATGCGTCCACGCGGAAGGAGCGAAAGCCGCGATCAGAAAAACGCAAATGAGACCTGTGAGTAATTTTTTACGCATTATTTCGTCAGCCTGTCGAAATAATCCTCGATTTCACCGCGCATCCCGCTCGGCAGGCCGTCCTTCATCGCCTCCATGATCTCCTCACGGTACTTGGCGGGCACCTTGTATTGCTCCCGATCCGGAATGAGAACCTCGCTGAACTGGGTGCCGAGATTCCCGTCCTCCTCCCGTCCCCGCCGGTTCGAGCCCTGCGGCTGGGGAAAATTCGGGTTCCTCGACCACCACGGCCTGTTCCCGCCCCTGCCCGGCCCCAAGGTGCCGAAGCCCCGGGGGGTGCCCATTCCCAGGCTGCCCCGCTGGGCCATCTGCTGCATGGCCTGCTGCATGGAGTTCTGCCCCTGGGCGAGCTTGCGTATCGCCTCCTCCTCGGGGGGCACCGCGCGCGAGGAACTGCGCTCTCCCAAAGAAGCGGCAGCTCGCCTCATCGCTTCTCCCGCCTCGGTGATTCTCCGCACGATGCCCGGGTTGATGAACGGATACACCTGCATCATCTGGCGCAAGTGACGCTCGAATACCTCCAGGCGCTTGCGCAGGGCGTCCTGCCTGAGGCGCAGGCCGTCGAGCTTGGCGATTTCCGTGCCGCCCGCGTCTTTTTCTGATTTCTCCAAAAGCCGCCCCGCGCGCTTCGCCAATTCCTTCGGGGAGGCGGGCTCAGTGGGCGCAGGCCCAAACCTCATCCCGCCAAGCGGGAGCGACGCCATACTCTCCAGAATTTCAAGCGAAGGCCTCTGCGGCGAAGGAGCCGGGCCTATCAACTCGAGCACCCTCTTCGTCAGTTCTCCCGTCAGGACGGCGGCGCCCTGTTCTTTCAGGCGCCTCGCCGCCTTCTGCTCAGGCGTCACGTCCGCATCCTTTTGCCAGGCCCAGGGCTCGGGCCTGATTCCCTCCCGCGCATCCTGCTGCGTCGCAGACCCCGGCCCTTTTTCGCGCCTCGCCACCTTCGGCGCATCTTTTTCCCTCTCCGCTATCTGCTCGGGACGGACGCAAGGCGACCTCTCGAGCCTGGCCGCCCACTCCGGCAGTCTCTGGAAGATGATCCCCCACTCGCCCTTTTTCAGCATGGTGTCGAACTCGGAGAGCGCACGCATCTTCTCGCGCTGGATTTTCTCCGCCTGCGCCCGGGGAGAGAGTTTCTTCTGCGTTTCGGGCCGGCCGAGCATCGATATCTCAGGCTCCGCCGGTTCGGCCTGCTTCACGGGCTCGGCCTCCGGGAAACAATCCGGCGGGAGCGGCTTTGCGGCCGACTCGCTCGCTGTTTTCCAGTACGCCCGGGCGCTGCGCGACGCGGCGGCGACCTCTCCCGGCCATTTCTTCTTGAGGCGGTCCACCACGTTTTCCAGCACGCCGACCGTCTCGCCCAGGATGGCCTGCTGCTCCTCCACGATGGACGCCAGTTCGCTTTGCTGGCGCCTGATGGGCCGGCCCCCGCGCTGGCTCATCATCTGCTGGCGCTGCATGCCGCGCAACGCCATGCGCATCCTCTGCAACTGGCTCATGAGGCGCCTGAGCTGCTCCAGCGCGCCCTGGAAATTGTTCTGGCGCATCATCTCGCGAATCCGCTCGAAGGCGCGCATCATGTCCTGCATGGGCATCTCGCGCATGCTGCGCTGGTTCATGAATTCCGCGGGCATGCGCCGGGCCAGAGAAGCCATCTGCTGCATCAGCTTGCCCAGCTCCGTCCTGAGTTTCTCGAGCTCCTTCTCCACCCGGTTGATCGCCTCCTGGTCCCCGCCCATCCTCCGCATTTTCTCTAATGCCTGCTCGATGGCCCTTTGCCTCTGGATCATCGATTCCGTCGTGCGGCCCGCCCTGTCCACCCGGACGTTGCGCTGTATCTCCTCGCTCATCGTGGCGAGACGCTCCAGCGTTTCCGTCGCCTCTTCCTGCCGGGCGGCTATCTCGCGGTTCAGCCTTTCCCTTTCCGAACCGGCGTTCTTCCCCAATTTCGAGAGTTGCGAGAGGGGTTTCAGGTATTGCGAAATCGCGTCCCGCAGTTGACGCTGCAGCGTGGAGAGATCCATGTCGGAGAGCGTCTCGCGCGGGTTCTTGGGCCTGAGCATCGCTCTCGTGCGCTTGATGCGTTCCAGGATTCCGGCGGCCTTCGCCTCGATGGAGTCAGCGAGCTTGCCGGTTTCCTTCGCCCCTTTCGCCTTCTCTTCCGGCGGCAGGTCCTTTTCCAGGTAATCGCCCAGCAGGTCGAGGAGTTCGTTCGAAATCTCTCCCAGATTCCTGTCCAGCCCGGCTATCACGGCTTCCCGGTCGCGGATCTTGATCCGGTAGACTTTGCTCGTCCCGAACTTGGGGCCGCTCACCGTATCCACGTCAGGGGCGATGAAGCGATAGGAGAGGATCCCCCCCGGCTTGATTCCCATGGACCTGAGGTCGAACTCATAGCGTCCGAGCACGTCCTTCTTTGGGGCCTCGCCGCCCCACACCCTGATTCTCCTCGGACGGCCGCTCCCGAGCCTGATTTCGAGATATACGCTCTTGAGCCCGAAATCATCGGACGCCCGGTACTTCACGGTCACCTGCTCGTCGGCCTCCACCGTGAGGTCCTTTTCCGGATGCGTCACCATTACGACGGGATAGGCGTCGGGGATGATGTCGATCTGGTAGCGCTGGGGCGCGAGATTCGAAAAGCCGTGCGCATCCTTCAAGCGCACCTGATAAGAGCCCGCGCCGCCCAGGATCATCTTCCCGCCCAGCGAACCGCCCTCCTCTGAGGGGTTGAGCGGCAACCGCCAGCCGTCGGCCAGCGCGATGAGCGCCTCCTGAACCGGCTTGTTCGTCTTCACGGCCAGTTGAACCTCGGAACCCATGTAGGCGCGGATGTGGCCGCCGTTTTTCCCCGGGCCGGGTTTGAGCTTCGTATACTCGGGCGGATACTGAACGACTTCGATGGATTCCACCCTCGGCGGGGCGACCACGCGGACCTCGATCGTCCGCGAGCGGAACCTGCCCGTCCGGGCCGTGACGCGCGCCAGGTCACCGGCGGCCAGCCAGCGAGAGCGGAAATGGTGGGGAGCCACCTTCTCCATGGCGATGCTCGCCCCGGACCCGGCGCCTTGCCGCACTTCCAGCTCGACGGCATCCGTCTCACGGCCCGTGGTCTTCACCTCGAACGCCGTGGGCATCCCGGGGAGAACCGTGGTGCGCTCCGCCCAAATCTCCAGGTTCGTGATGCGCGAGGGCATGAGGTCCGCCGCGTTCGCCAGAAGGTAACCCGCGCGCGGGTACAGCCCCGGCCAGATGAACGCCATGAGAAGCACCGCGATGGTCAGAACGCCGGCGAGCCGCCCGAGCCTTTGAAAGCCGGCGTGGGAGACATAAGCCTCCGGGTCGAGCGGCTCCACTTCCCGGTGGGTGTCGTTCACCAACGCGTCGATGAGCGCGGGCGAGGTGGGGTCGTCATCGCCGAGCTCTCCTTTGCGCGGGAAAAGCTGCAGCGAACTGATGAGGTTGCTGCCCAGGTCCGGGTGGGTTTCCTCGATGTCGAGGGCGATGCTCTCGCGTCTGGGGCGGCGGGTCGCCAGCCACCAGCAGCGGATGAGCGTCACGCCCAGCAGAAGAACCGCCGTCCCGGCGTAGGTGATGGCGGAATACCCATAGATGGGCTGCGCGACCACCGCCGCCGGGGCCAGCAGAAAAACGGCCAGGACGCCCAGCAGCAGCACCATCCCCGCCTCGAGGCGCCTGACCTTGAGGCGTGCGCGAATTACGGAATCGAGGAACTCGTTTATCTTCTTGAAAGATTGCTCGGCCATCTCTCGTTTCCTTCATATGGATAAACGGCGACAGCGTACAATTTCATGTATATTACACAAAATACATGAACGGGCGGTAACAGCCAAAAGCGCGCGCCGGCCCGACGCTTAAGCCAGGCCCCACAAGCGCCGTATGGTCCACTCCAGGCCCGGCAGCAGGATGAGCGCCATCGCGATCCAGGGAATGCTCCAGAGGCGCACGTCGCGCACTTCCATCACCCTGTGCGGCACCTTGCCCTTCAAGGCCTCCAGAACGCGGGCGGTCAAATCCTCATTCCCCACCGCGTCGGCCCGGAAAAAGAGTCCGCCCGTGTTTTTCGCCAGCGTTTGCAGGTTCTCCCAGCGCGGGCTGACGTCGGCCCACTCCGCCTTGCCCGCCTCTCTGCCGATGCCGATGGTCCGCACCGCCTCGCCGATGACCCGCCCGTCCTGGACGGCCGTCATCCTCGCCCGGTAACTCCCGTTGCCGCGGGGGCGGAAGCGAACCTCGAATTCCCGGGAATCCGGGCGATAGACCGCGCGGTAATGGTTGGTGACGCCATAGGGGTCCCGAAGCTGCACCTTCACCTGCGCCGTCTGGGCGGGTTGATAGGATTCGTCCCTCACCTGCATCCTGAGGACGTAGGTTCTGTCCTTGCCCTGCTCCGCCTCGGGAAGAATCTGGACCTGGGAACTTCCGGGGTCGCCCGAAAGCCAGCGGATCATCTGCGCGACCAGGCGGATGTAGAGACGGTTCGTCTTCTCCGCGGCCACCATCCCGAAATTCCATCGCCAGATATCATCCGAAAAAACACTCACCACCCTTCCCTCGCCGATCCGCTTCGTGGCGAGGAGAGGCGTTTTCCCTTCTTTCGTGGAAACGAGAATCTGCCCTTTTCCGAACGGCGTCGTTGCGTTGACGCGCCTCAAGGGGGGGAAAGAAGTCCAGAACTTCTTGTTTTCCTCGAGATCCGAGGAGAGCTGCGTGATGGGATGTCTCCCGCCGACAGGCGTCAGCTGAGCAAGCAGGCGCCTTTGGTCCTGATAATCGCTTTCCTGCTGCAGGCGCACGGGCAGGAGGTCCTCGATGGGGCTCCGGTAGTATCCGCCGGCGCTGAAGGACTGCCTGCCGCCGAACATGAGCAGCGCCCCGCCTTTCCGGACGTAATCCTCCACGCGCCTGAGGTAGTAGTTGCTGAAGTACTCCTGGGCGGAGAAATTGTCGAAAACCACAATCTCGAAATTCTTGAGTTCCTCCAGGAACAGCTTGTCCACCGGGAACGGCACGAGGCTCAGGTGCCGGGTCGGAACGCCCGGGTCATCCTCCGAGGTTCTCAGGAAGACGAACGACACGAGGTCGATGGCGGGGTCCCGCTTGAGCGCCATGCGCAGGAACCGGTAGTTCCACGTGGGGGAACCCGTAATCGTCAGCACCCGAATCTTGTCCCGCCTCACTTCCAGGGGAATCTCGACGCGGTTGTTCGACTCCACGATCTCGCCGCGCTGAACGGGCGTGACCACGCTCAACACCTGGCTTCCCACCTCACTCGGCGTAAAGCGGAATTTCACGAGACGACGCAACGGGCTGCGCCTGACGTCAATCGACCGGGTTCTGATGATGCGGCCCTCGCGCGTCAGGGCGACCGGCAGTTTGCGGCCGGAAAAGCCCTTGACCGAGAGCGAGACCTCCAGGCTCATCTCCTTTCCCTGAAAGGCGATGCGCGGGGCCTGAATATCCTGAATGGCGATGTCGCGGAAGGAATCCGGCGCCCCGAAGCCCACGCCGATGAGGGGCGGAAAGGATTTCACGTCCCCGGGCGGAAGCGCCGCTTCGGTGGTGTCCCCTCCGTCCGTGAGCATCAGGATGCCGAGGGGGCCGTCCTGGTTTTTCTGCTTCCCCTCTCCCGCCGGAGCGCGCGTCTCCCGGGCGCTGCGCAGAGCGCCCCGGATGGCGCCCAGCGGATCGCTGCCCACGCCCCGGGCCTGGAGGGTTTCGAGATCCTTCACACCGATGGGGGTCCTGCCGGCATCGTAGCGAGCGAGCTGCACGTCGTAGAGCTCTCTGAGATCCGCGAGCAGGCTCGTGGGCGGATCATCCGGCTCCTCCCCTTCAGGGGCCTGTACTTGTCCGGGCTTCTTCGGGACCAGCAGGAAATCCTTCGCCAGGTCGATGCGCGTTTTCCTGCTGTTCGCGTCCTGAACGCTCATGCTCGCCGAACTGTCGAGGAGTACGAGCAGTTTGGGCGGCAGGGAGCGCTCGCGCCTGTCGATCAGCGTGGGGCCGGAGAGAAAAAATACGATCGCGGCATACAGGAGGGCCCTCAGCCCCTGAAGAAGCCAGACGCGCCTCGGCGGGAGTTTCTCGGTCAAGTCGCGGTGCCTGCGGACGAGCGCCCAGCCCAGTCCGGCCGCAACGATGACGAGCACCCACCAGGGCGCGCCGCCGGGCCAATGGAGTGTGGACCAGTCCATCATCTAGCCCTGGTTCAGCCTGCGCTGGATGAAGGGGTGGTGGATGAGGTCTTGCTTGTAGTTGCCCGTCATCGCATAGAGGGCGATGTTCACCGCGAGTTGAAAGGCCGCGAGGCGCTGCGTCTCGCCGCCGGGGGTGCATTCCTCCAGCCATCCGCCGCCGGGCCCCCTCGCCCAGGCGCCCCCCAGGTCGTTCCGGCAGAAGATGACGGGCGTGAACATCCCTACGTTGATGCCCATCAAATCCTGGCTCACGGCCTGGCGCCCGCCGATGGAGCGAATCAGATAATAGCTCTTGAAAGCGGCATGCTCGCGCTGGAGCGCCTCGAGGGCGTTCCTGGGAAAGACGAGGCGCATGAGTTTCCTGACCGCGCCGCCGAAGGCCTCCTCCTCGAGCCCCAAGCCGTCGTCGATGAGCAAAAACCCCCCGTAGGTGAGGTGCCGCCTCAGGTTGTCTATCGCCCTGGCGTCGGGCATCTCGAATTCGTAACGCCCCGCCATGTAGAGAAAAGGATATTCGAAAATTTCGGGCGAGGAGATGTCGACCGCCTGCGCATCCCGTGCGGTTTCGATGCTCGTGCGCTTTTGCACCTCATCGAGAAAGGAAGCCATCGCCGTGGGATATTCCTGCCAGCGTCCGCCGGAGTAGCGCAGCTGCGCCGGCGTGAAATCGGGGAGAAACGTCTTTTCCTCCTCGGAGGAACGCGGAAAAAGATTCTTTTGCCATTCGCTCAAAGGAGGATTCGACTGCGCATTCGCCCGCCCGGGCAGGCCGAGCAGCGCGGCTGCCGCCATGGCGGCGCGGGCGATGAACACGCGCCGGCTCAGGAAAGAATTACGGGACGTTGACATCGGGCAACACCACATAGGTCGTGGGCGGCGGCAGTCTTTTGCGCGTGAGCACGAGTTCGGTCTCCTTCGGGCGAACGACTCTCGTGATTCCCTCCGCCTTCAGGGCCTTTTCGAACTCGCCGGTCAATTCGGGGCCAAAATAGTGCATCGGTATCACGATGTTGGGCCCGATGCGCTTGGTGATCTTGGCCGCCACCTCGTGGGGGACCGTGAACGAGCCGTCTATCGGGAGCAGCAGGACGTGGATTTTCCCCAGCGCGCGTATCTGCCCGGGCGAGGGGCCGAAGCGCGCGTTGCCGAAATGGGCGACGCAAATCCCGCCCGCCTGAAAGACATGGATGGTGTTCAGGACGAAAGGATGGTTCTCGTCCCCGTCCACCTGGGGGAAAGAGGCGATCCTCAGGTTCCCGAATTTCTCGTCGATCGCGTTGGGCTTTCCCTCTTTCGTCACGCCGAAAAAAATCTCCGACTTGCCCAGGTAGGGCCCCGTCATCGAGTGGGTCTCATGAAAATTGCTGACGGTGACGGCATCCGGCGGCGGATCCAGGATGGGGATGACGTAGGGGTCCATGACGGCCCGCCCGCCTCCCGGGGCCTCGATCAGGAAACTCGAGTGGCCCAGGAACTTCAGCCGAACCTCGCGCGCTTGCCGAACCCTCGCCCATCCGCCCCTCATCGAGACGGGGATGAAACTCCCGTCGTGGCGGACGATCCCCGGCTTGCAGATGCCATCGACCGCCCACGCAAAAGTGGACGAGAAGATGAGCGCCGACAAGACGAGAAAACCCGAGAAGATAGCTCTCCGCAGCGGAAAGCGACCTTTCCGGCGCGGGAAAGACTGGCGCTTGTCACAGGCGGGGTTCAATATGAAGCCCCCCATATTGGCGTCGCTACGACATTACTGCGACCTGATAGCGACAGCGCGGCGGCGTAAAAGTATCATTTTATACCATCCTGCCAGCCGATGGGTAGTCCCGCAAGGCGAAGGAGAGAAACGGGTGCGGAGAAACCTTCACCCGCGCGGCGTTTCGCTCCCGAAAATCTTTCGCCACGGAGAAATCCATATCGCCGCGAACAGGATGCAGGCCTTCAAGATATCCGTGATGACATACGCCCCGTGGTAGCTTCCGAATTCACTCTGCACGGACGGCGCATTCCCCAAAACCTCCGCGCTCGTGAGAATTCTTCCGAGCGCTTCTATTTTCGGCGTGAACCAGAAGACGTGAACGCCCACGATGAGGAGGAGACACCCGGCCAGCGCGAGCGGCAGGCCGCTCATCCGTCCCGCCCACCAGAGAAAGCAGAACAACAAGACGCAGAACATGAGTTGCAGGCGGTTCCAGGCGCGGAAAATGCGGGTGTTGACTTCTCTCGCGGCCATGCGGCCCTTGATTTTCGCTTCCGGGGCGGGTTCGAACAGCTTCGAAGCCACCGGGTTCTTCTCCGCGTTGAACGCCTCGAACGAGTTCGTCGCGGCCCACCACACGCCCAGCGTGAGGGCGAGCCACGACACCAGAAGGGCGAAATGAAAAGAGCGAACCAAAGCGGTCAAACCGAACTCCTCGATCCGGCAGGAAACGTCCCGGCGTGAAGGCCCACAATGTACTCGACAAGCCCGGCGACTCACAAGCCGCAGGCGCAAGGCGCGGGCCTGTTGAAAGAGTCTTGATGAACGAGGGTTTTAGGGGCGGTTTTTGTAGGTAGCGCTCCCTTCTTGGGAGCGCTACAGACATGCGGCCCATGTAGTGGGTTAAAAAAATCAGGGTCGCATGTATGTCGGACATACATGTCCGACATACACGCAAACAAATTTTCCCTCTCCGGGTTTTTCAACCGCCCCTCCATGCGGGAGAACCGCCGTCATTCCGGCGAAAGCCGGAATCCATTTTGACTTTTCATCGGGAGGTGCGCCAAGACCTTGTTGTTGCGCTGCGTCCGTATGCGGAATCCAGAGAATTCGCCTTTCGTTTTTGTGTTCGATTCCGCTCCTCCCCGCCCGTAAGTAAAGACGTCCGAAACGAGGGGACGAAAAGGCAAAGGCGGAAATGGATTCCGGCTTTCGCCGGAATGACGAACAAAACCGCATGCCCCCGTAGCAGGGCGATCCCCAGAGGCCGCCCTGCCCCCCGTGGCCGCCCGTATCGGATATGTCGATCCCCGTGGTTGCGCTTCACAGGGACAGGCACGGAGGCCTGTCCCTACGGCGAACAATCTTGAAGGTCGGATAGGGTTTTTCAACAGCCCTTCATCGCTCGCGCTTGACCCCCTGAGCAACCCGCCGCTCCGCCTCACCCTGGGTAGCCGCCCATCGACTTCGCTCGGGGCAAACTCCGCCCCCCACCTTCCTCACCCTGAGTAGCGGCGGAACCGCGTATCGAAGGGGCCTGTCCTGAGCCTGTCGAAGGGCGAAATTCTTGCCTCCGAGGAAGTAGCGTCTTCCATCCTTCGATACGGCGCTTGCGCGCCTACTCAGGATGAGGAGGAGGTTTCGCGCGGATCGCTGGTGAACGAATCGGCCGTAGCGGACAGGCTTCTGCGCCTGTCCGAGGTCGCGACCTGTCCCTACACCCCCTCGCGTCGATCACTCACTCACCGGCCTTTTTCAACAACCCCGAACAGCGCTCCCCGACGCATCGCCAAAGCATTGCTGGACACCTCGTTGCGCGAACATTTAGAATGACTTACGAGGCATCGCGGCTCACGGGGAGATTTCGATGACAGAAAACGCTTCCACGGTCTACAAGTCTCCCGCCAAAATCGAGGCCCTGCTCTCCCGCCAGAAAGAAGAAGGCTATCTCTCGAAAGAAGCGATCACCGAGGTCTCCAAAGACCTGGGCGTTCCCATCTACGATTCCTACGGCATCGCCAGCTTTTTCCCGCACTTTCACCTGGAAAAACCCCCGAAACCGAAAGTCCAGGTCTGCCGGGACATGAGCTGCCTGCTCGCTGGCGGCGCCGCGTTGCTGGACAACGCGAATAATCTCGCCCGCCGCGCCGGAATCCGGGACCTCCGCCCCGAAAGCTGCGCCTGCCTGGGCCGGTGCGACAAGGGTCCCGCCGCCGAGATAGAAGGCCGCATCTATTCCTCTCTCACGGATGAAAAATTTCAGGGCATCATCGCGTCCTGGAAAAATGGACGTCCAAGCCCCGCCTCGAGAGCGCAAAAACTCAGGCACGCATCGCGAATCAACCCTTACCGCAGGAACGGGGCCTTCGGCGTCCTGCGAGCGTTGATGAAAAACGACAAGCCGGAAAGCGTCATCGATGTCCTGAAGGAGAGCGGCCTGCGCGGCATGGGCGGGGCCGGCTTTCCGGCAGGGCTCAAGTGGCGTTTCGTCCTGAGCGCGCAGGCCAAAGAGAAATTCGTCGTCTGCAACGCCGATGAGAGCGAGCCGGGCACGTTCAAGGACCGCGCCATCATGGACTCGCACCCCGAGCTCGTCGTCGAGGGAATACTCATCGCCTGCCGGGCCGTGGGGGCCGGGCGCGCCATCATCTACATACGCCATGAATACGGCGCGCAGGCGAGAAAGCTGGGACGCGCCATCGAGCGCGCGCGCAAGGCGCGCTTGATCGACACGAAAACAACACCGAGCCTCGAAATCTTTACGAGTCCCGGCGGGTACATCTGCGGGGAGGAGACGGCGCTCCTGGAAGTCCTGGAGGACAAGCGCGCCCAGCCCCGCGACAAGCCCCCCTTCCCAGGCACGGCGGGTCTTTTCGGCAAGCCCACCCTCATCAACAACGTCGAGACCTTCGCGCTCATCCCGGCGGTGCTCAAGAAAGGAGCGGAATGGTTCACCTCCTTCGGGCGGAACGGGAGCCAAGGCTTCAAGGTGGTGGGCGTGAGCGGCGCGGTCAGGAAACCGGGGGTCTACGAGGTGGAGTTCGGAACGCCGATCCGGGAGATTATAGAAGGCCCCGCGGGCGGCCTGACTGCTGGCGCGCACCTGAAGGCGTTCTCGCCCGGCGGGGCCAGCAGCGGGTTTCTGCCCGCGAGCCTCGTCGACATTCCATACGACTTCGACTCCCTGCAGGAGGCGGGCAGCATGCTGGGCAGCGGGGCGCTCGTCGTCATCCCCGAGGGGGTGGACATGGTGGCGCTCGCCCACAACGTGGTGCGCTTTTTCAGGGACGAATCCTGCGGCAAGTGCGTGCCCTGCCGCCTGGGGACGGAGAAGCTCACCGCCTTTCTGGAGCGGGCCTTAAGCGGCGAGGCGCTGGCCTCTGAGCTGCCCGCCATGCGCGAGATATGCGAGGCCATGAAGGACACATCCATCTGCGGCCTGGGCCAGGCCGCGCCGATTCCGTATCTCTCGCTTTTCGAATACTTCGAGTCGGATATCGAAACGAGACTGAAATGACGGCGGGGCTGAACAATGCCTGACGACAAGACGATCGCCATCACCATCGACGGCCGAAAGATAAAGGCCGGGGCCGGCGCGACCATCTGGGAGGCGGCGCAGTCGACGGGCGTCGAGATCCCCAGGCTCTGCCACCAGCCCGGCATGGAGCCCGTGGGCGTGTGCCGCGTGTGCGCCGTCGAGGTCGAGGGCGCGCGGACGCTCGTTCCCTCCTGCCACCGGAAGGTCGAGCCCGGCATGGTGATCCAAACGGCCAGCGAGCGCGTCGCGCGCGCCCAGAAAACGCTGGTGGCCATGCTGATGGCGGACCACGGCGCGGAATCCGAATCCGTGAACTGCGAACTCACCGCGCTCGCCGGGCAGCTCGAAGCCAAAAACGGCGTAAGCGCCCTGCCGCCCAAGGATACGGAGCGGGCGCAGGATTTCTCATCCGCCGTCATCGCCGTGGATCACAGCGCGTGCATCCTGTGCGACCGCTGCATCCGCGCCTGCACGGACGTTCAGGGCAACAACGTCATCGGGCGGGGCGGCAAGGGTTCGAGCGCGAAAATCGTGTTCGACGCGGACCTCCCCATGGGCGAATCCACGTGCGTCTCGTGCGGGGAGTGCATGGCCGCCTGCCCCACGGACGCGCTCACCAATAAATCTCTCACGCTGCAAATCGCCCCCGGCAAGCCCAGAGAGGTGGATTCCGTCTGCCCCTACTGCGGCGTGGGCTGCTCCATCTCCTACCAGGTGGCCGGCAATACCCTCCTGAGCGTCCGGGGGGACGAGACGAGTCCCGTGAACCAGGGGAGGCTCTGCGTGAAGGGGCGCTACGGGTTCGACTACGCCCACCATCCGGATCGCCTCACGACCCCCCTCATCCGCAAGGAAGGCGCGCCCAAGACGAGGGAACTGCCCGGAGAGCCGCTCTCCCTGTTCCGCGAGGCGAGTTGGGAGGAAGCCATGGACCTGGCGGCGGCCTCGCTGGGGAAAATCCACGAGGCCCACGGCCCCTCGAGCATGGCCGGCTTCGGTTCGGCCAAATGCTCGAACGAAGACAACTACCTCTTCCAGAAGCTCATCCGCGCCGTATTCGGGACGAACAACGTGGACCACTGCACGCGGCTCTGCCACTCGAGCTCGGTGGCCGCCCTGTTCCAGACCATCGGCTCGAGCGCGGTGAGCAACCCCTTCTCGGATGCCCTCAAAGCCGATTTCATCCTCGTGGCGGGGGCCAACGCCACGGAAAACCACCCCGTGGCGGCCACCTTCATCAAGCAGGCCGCAAGCGCTGGCGCCACGCTGGCCGTGGTCGACCCGAGGAGAATCGACCTGGTCGACCACGCGGACATGTTCGTTCAGTTCCGCCCCGGCACGGACGTGGCGCTGTTCAACGGGCTGTTGAACGTGGTGATCGAGGAGAAACTCTACGACGCCGACTTCATCGCCGCGCGCACCGAGGGATTCCCCGAACTCGCGGAAAACGTAAAGCCCTACACGCCTGAGAACGTCGCCAAACTCACCGGCGTCCCCGCCGAAACGCTCCGGGAACTGGCCAGGGGGTACGCGACCTCCGCGCGCAGCATGACCTTCTGGGGCATGGGCCTCTCCCAGCACACCCACGGCACGGACAACTGCCGCGCGCTCATCGCGCTTTGCCTCATCTGCGGGCAGATCGGGCGGGAGGGAACGGGACTCCACCCCCTGCGCGGGCAGAACAACGTGCAGGGCGCGTCGGACGTGGGCCTCATCCCGATGGTCTATTCCGCCTATCAGGACGTCGCCTCGCCCGCGATACGCAGGAAATTCGAAAAGGCCTGGGGCCGCAAGCTCGACCCCGAGCCCGGCCTCACCGTGATGGAGATCGCCGACGCCGCCAACCGGGGCGAGATAAGGGGCATGTACATCATGGGCGAGAACCCGGCCATGAGCGACCCCAATCTCAACCACTCGCGCGGCGCGCTGGCGAACCTCGAATTCCTCGTCGTCCAGGACATTTTTCTGACGGAAACCGCCTATTTCGCGGACGTCGTCCTCCCCTCCACGGCTTTTTTCGAAAAAACGGGCACCTATACGAACACCGACCGCAGAGTCCAGATCGGCAGACGCGCCATCGATCCGCCCGGCGAGGCGCGCGAGGACTGGCGCATCGTGGCCGAACTCTCGGAACGCCTCGGATACCCGATGGAATATGGGTCGGAATCTGAAATTTTCGATGAAATCGCATCCTTGACGCCCTTCATGGCGGGGATGTCCTACGACCGGCTGGGGCGTCACGGACTCGTCTGGCCGTGCACAAGGCCCAATCACAAGGGCAGGGAAATCCTCTTCGACAAATCGTTTCCCTCAGGACCCGGCAAGCTCATTCCCGTCCAGTACGCGCCCGCCAGGGAGATGCCGGACGACGACTACCCCTTCGTGCTCAACACGGGGCGGAACATCTACCACTGGCACACCGGGGCCATCACCAGAAGGGCGCAGGCGCTGGAGGCCGCGGAACCGGGGCCTTATGTCGAGATGTCGCCCGAAGACCTGAAACGCCTGAAGATCAGAGACGATTCGGACGTTCTGGTGGAATCGAGACGGGGGGAGATCACCCTCCCCGCCCGGGCTTCTTCGCGGGTGCGGCCCGGGCAGGTCTTCATCCCGTTCCACTACGTCGAGGCCGCCGCGAACCTGCTCACGGTGGACGACTTGGACCCCTACGGGAAAATCCCCGAGTTCAAGTTCTGCGCCGTGCGGGTGAGGAAGCCGAGGAAACGGTAGAGGTAACACAAACCTATCAGGGATTCCAAGTATTTTCATTAAAGTGTTACTTCATTTAATAACATCAACTATCTGTAAATACATCTTTTGTGCAATATATACAGGGCATTCTCTCTCGCTCTTGCGGATAATTCCACCAGAATCACAACAGGGCGGCTCGCGAGCCGCCCCTACGCCATTCTGTGACATTCAATTATCTTTTCTGAATCCCCTCACCGGAAACTCGTGATCAGGAATCCCCCCAGGACGACCAGTCCCGCCGCGCCGAAAAGGCGCGCGTTCACGCGCTCCATGTCGCCCATGAAGACGAGGCTCAGGAGCACCACCCATATCGGGGCGGTGCGGCTCAGGGGCAAGACGACGGTGACGTCCGAAAACGTGAGCGTGAACCACAAAAGCCCCGTGGCGGTGGCGGAGAACACCGAGCCCAGCAGTATCCAGCTAACGTCGCGCCGGTCCGCCCGTATCTTGCCGCTCGCGCCCAGAAACGGCTTCGCCACCAGCAGGAAGAGGAAACCCGCCAGAAAGGCGAAGCCCACCGCCGCGAAGGGCGTTCTCTGCTCGGCGTAGCCGATTTTCGCAATCACCGGCATGGCGGCGTACATGAACGAGGCGAAGACGGGGAAGATGAGCGCGCGGCGGAATTCGGGCCCCATGCCGCCCTTTTCGACGGCCTTGCCCTCGCCCATCGAGATGAGCGCCACGCCGCCGACGATGGAGAGCGTGCCGAGAACCACCGCCACGCCCGGCTCTTCCCCCAGAAAGAACGCGGCGAAGAAAACCGCCCATATCGGCGCCGATGCCTGCACCGGACTCGTCCGGCTCGCGCCGATGCGCTGAATGGCGGTGTAGGAAGCCAAGTGACCCATCCCCTGCCCCAGACAGCCCGCCAGCATGAACCACAACACGGGCTTGAGCGAAGAGGTCTGCAGCGTACCCAGGGAAAAGGCGATGCTCAGGAGCAAGATACTCGCCACGGCGTTCGTGATGAGCACGCCCGTGATGGGAGAGGCATTCCTCAATCCCCGGCGGAAGGAGATGAGCGCCCCCGAGTAGATGAACGAAGATGCGAGGGCGAGGATTTCGCCCGACATGAAAAAAGGAGGTTGCGCGTTCATGCGCGCGACTATACACGCACCGGAATAGTTAAGCGAGAAGAGCGGGCGTTGTGGTGAAACAAGAATAATTGCGAATGCCCCGGGAAAACCTCTCGGTTTTCCGGCCGTTTTCGCCTGAAAACAACTTTTCGGGGGGCGTTTCCGGCCAATGAAACCCTCGGCCCGGTCCGGAAGCGGTACCGCGCCGCACGCGGTTTCCGGCGGGCCTAGGCGAGGTCTTTCGGCAGGACGAAGCCGGTAAGAACCGCCGCCCCCTCGCGCAGCGAGGACCAGCGCGCCGCGTCGAGCGCGAACGCGGCCAGGGCGGCGGTCGGGAATTTTTCGTCCATACGCCGGCGCACCGGCTCTGGTCCGCCGCCGCAAATCCCGGCGGCGAGGTCTTCGAGCCCCGGGTTGTGGGCGATGAGCAGGACGCAATCAACGGCGGCTTCGATGCGCTTGAGGCGTCCCAGCAGGGTTGCCGCGTCCGCTCCGTAGAGGCCGCTCTCGATGCGCACGACGGCGTCGCGCGCCAGGCCGGGCAGCATCAGGGCCAGGGTCTCGCGGGTGCGCCGGGCGGCCGAGCACAGGATGAGGTCGGGCAAGGGGCCGCCACGCGCAAGATGCCGGGCGACAAGCGGCGCCGCGCGGCGGCCGCGTTCGTTCAGGGGGCGATCGAAATCGGCCAACCCCGGCTCCGACCAGCTCGACTTGGCATGCCGCAGCAGAAAAAGGGTCTTCATGGCTCCGTCCGCCTCACGATGGCTTTATGCGACGCGGGTCATTGTCCTTCAGCCGGGAAAGAGCGTCAAACAGAGCGCAGTCAACGCCGGCGCCGCCTCCCGTTCCCGTGAACCGGACGAAAAAGGCCGGGAAATCGAGAGGTTTTCCCGGGGCATTCGCAATTATTTTTTGCCACGCGCAGGCGTCTACTTGAAGGCGGTGATCAGCACGCCGCCCGCCACGACCATCCCCGCCGCCAGGACGATGCGCGAGGTGATGCGCTCGAGCCCGCCCAGGAAGAGATAGGTCCACAGCACCACCCACAGGGGCACGAGCCTGCTCAGCGGCAGCACGGTCGAGACGGGCGCGATGCTCATCGCCGTCCAGAACATGATGGCCGCGAGCGTGGTGGTGACGCCTGCGCCGAGAAAGAGGTAGACGGCCCTCCTGTCGGCTTCGAGCTTGCCGCCGCCGGGCAGCAGGGGGCGCGTTACCGCCAGCAGAAGCGTACCGGCGGTGAAGGCGCAGGCGAAGCCCAGGATGGGGGTTTTCTGGTAGGAGAAGGCGACGTTCGCCAGCACGGGCAGCAGCGCATAGGAGAGCGATGAGGTGAGCGGATAGACCAGCCCGCCCTGAAAGAAGCTCTTGAAACTCTGGTCCGCGCGCCGCTCGCCCAGCGAGAGCAGGCAGACGCCCGCCACGATCAGAACCGTCCCCATCGCCACGCCGACACCGGGCCGCTCGCCGAGAAACATCATCGCGAAGGTGACCGAGAAGATGGGGGTGGACGATTGAATCGGCACGGAGCGGCTCACGCCCATCCTCTCGATGCCGATGGCGTTCGTGAGCTGCCCCACGCCCTGCCCCAGGCAGCCGCCGAGCATGAAGATCAAGACGGGCGTGAGCATGGATTCCTGGAGCGTGCCGCGGGCGGCCGCGATGATGAGCCCCAGGACCGAGACGGTCGAACTCAATATCAGCACGCCCGCTATCGGCGTCGCGCTGCGCACCCCCTGGCGGATGGCGATGAGCGACGTCGAATAGCAAAGCGACGCTCCTACCGCCAGCAATTCCCCCAAGCCTGCCTGTGCGAAAAGACCCGACATATTATGACTGACTGCTCCTCGATGATACGCATCGCCCCGCAGCCGGGGCGCCTAGCGGAACAGGGTGATCATCACCCCGCCGGCCACGACGAGGCACGCCGCGACCACCGTTTTGAGCACAACGCGTTCTATCTTGCCCAGAAACAGGAAGCTGAACAAAATGACCCACAGGGGCGTCATCCGGCTCAGCGGCAAAACGCTCGACACCATCCCCGCCACGAACGCCGTCCACATCAGATAAGCGGCGATGATGTTGAACGGAAGCCCCACCAGGAGGGCGCGGAGGGTCTGCGCATTCCCTCTTATCACACCGCCGCCCGGCATCATGCGCCTCGCCGCCAGCATGAGCAAAAGGCCCGAGCCGAACGCCACGCCGAATCCCAGGTAGGGCGCCTCGTGCTCCGCCAGGCCCAGCTTGGCGAACACGGGCACCGCCGCATAGCACACGGACGAGGAAATCGGCAGGAGGTAGTCCTGCCGGCTGTAGTTTTGAGACCCGCCTCCCGCGCGCTTTCTCTCCGGCCAGGAGAGCAGAAAGACGCCTCCCACGATCCCGAGCGTCCCCAGCAGCACATAGACGCCCGGCGCCTCGCCCAGGATGATGATCGCCAGGAGCACGCCCCACAGAGGTGAGGAGGCATGGATCGCCGTGGCCCGGCTCACGCCCAGGCGTTCGATGGCCGAGAAGAAGATGAGGCTCCCCGTTCCGTGGCCGGCCATGCCCGTGAGCGCGAACCAGCCGAGCGCGCGCATATTGGTGGACGCCAGGGTGCCGAGCACCCATGCGGTCGCCAGCCCCGCGATGCTCACCAGCGAATTCAGGACGATGATGCTCATCAGGGGGCTCCCGGTCGTCATCGCCCGGCGCACCGAAATGAGTGTGATGGAATAGCTGAACGAGGTCGCCACGGCGAGAAACTCGGGACTGCCCCATGATGATATCCACTCGACCATGGGGCGGACTATACACCCCAAACCCCCGGGAGGCGAGGATGAGGGGGGATCATCTGGCCACGGGCCGTTCGAGCGGATAGAATGCGTCCCGATGGACACGATTGCGATTCATTCCATGAAACCGGAGGCCGAAAATGGCGGATGAAAGAGTATTCCTGATCGCGTGGTTGAAGCCCAAGCCCGGCAAAGAAGACGAGATGGCGGAACTCCTGGGGGGCATGTGCGCGCCCTCGCGCAATGAAGCGGGGTGCATCTTCTACAACCTCTACCGGGCGACGGACGAGGCGGGCGCGTTCCACTTCATCGAGTGCTGGAAATCACAGGCCGCTCTCGACGCGCACCGCGAAGAGCCGCACTACAAGAATTTCAGGGAGAAACTGCCCGACCTGCTCGCGGAGCCCGTGGGCGTGAAATTCCTCGAAGCCGTCGATTCGACGACGGGGTGAGGTCGGGTTCGAGGGAAATAAGATTTGAGGTGTTTTATATTCACTCCCCCCTTGAGGGGGCTGTTGAAAAAGCCCTGATCTCGTGATTCCACAGATAGAGCCGACCATGGAGGGATGAAACCTTACTCCTCCCTTGCAGAGCGCCAACCAATCACTCCCCCCTTGAGGGGGAGTCGAGGAAGCCGAACCGACAGGTGAAGGCTGACTCGGTGGGGGGGATAATTCGGGTGGCGATAAAACGCGTTTCACCCCCCACCGAATCGGCCTTCGCAAAAAACGCTCGGCCTCTTCGACTCCCCCTCAAGGGGGGAGTTGATTTCTCCTCGCGTCGGGTATCCCGTAGGGGCGGTTCGCGAACCGCCCCTACAAATCGATATCTCGCTCACCGTCATTCCGGCGAAAGCCGGAATCCATTTGTTCTGCCTTTGTTTTTTCTTTATTGATTCGCACCGATGACGAGGAGATGAAAAGCCAGCGTATTGCCATTCTGCTTGAAAATGGATTCCGGGCAATCCCTCCCTCCTCGGTCGGCATTGATTGCCGGAATGACGACCTGAGCAGCATCGCCATCCTTACCACAACGACTTGAGCCTGCCGCCGTCGAGATTCAGGGAAATTCCGGTGATGTAGCTCGCGCGCTCGGAGCAGAGAAAGACGATGGCGTCGGCGAGTTCTTCGGGCCTGCCGAAACGGCCCAGCGCGTTCTTGCGCGCCGCGCGCCGGCGGGCCTCTTCTTCCGACTCCGCCGCGAGTTCCGCCGCCAGGCCTTCGGCGTTCATTCTCCAGAGCGCGGTGTCCACCCAGCCGGGGCACACCGCGTTCACATGAATGCCCGCCTCGCCGAATTCGGTGGAAAGCGATTTCGTCATGTTCAGGAGCGCGCTGTTCGTCATGCCGCTCCCGAACATGTAGGGGTCGGGCTCCTTGCCCGCGCCGCCGATCATGTTCACGATGCGGCCCCACCCCTTCGCACGCATCCCGGGCTCCACCAGGCGGATGAGGCGCAGGAAGCCGAACAGCTTGGTGTCGAGTTGTTTCTGGAGACCGGCGTCATCGAGCACCTCGAACCGGCCCGAGCTCATGGTGCCCGCGTTGTTCACGAGAATGTCGATGGCGCCGAGCTTTTCCTGCGCTTTTTCGACCAGGGGCGCGAGTTCCGCGTCGTTCGAGGTGTCCGCCACGACGCAATGGATTTCGCCGCCCGTCTCATCGGCCAATTGCGCGCAGGTCTCCGCCAGAGGTTCTTCGTTTCTCGCGCAGGTGAAGACACGGACGCCCTCTTCGAGGAAGCGCCTCGCCGTCTCTTTGCCGATACCGCGGCTTCCGCCCGTCACCAGAGCCGATTTTCCTTTAATGCCTAAGTCCACGCGTTTCCTTTCATTGAAATGGGTGAAGGGGCGTTCGAATCATGAAATACCTGCCTCATCAATTCCGGTATCCCGCTCTTCCGTAGGGGCGGACCTGTGTGTCCGCCCGCTTTGGAAACCGACTCAAACCACGACGCGCAAATGGCGGATAGATGAACAGGGCGGACACATAGTCAGACATATATGTCTGACCCCTACAAAACCATCAAAACCATTTCTCTTCGGTCGGAGCGACCCGTAGGGACAGGCCTCTGCGCCTGTCCAACAAAGGGCGACCACGGTCGGGCTTCCCTTCCTCAGGAAAGCCCGACGCCCCTGCGAATCCATTCCTATCCCCCTACCCCGACACCTGCGCCACTTCCTCCCACTCCTTCCAGCCGATGATGTCATCGGGCGGCTCCACCGGGTTGTGGAGGCCGTCCTGCAGGCGGTTCCAGGCGTTGAACAGGCAGGTGAACAGGGTGAGCTCCACGATGTCCTTTTCGCTGAAAAATTGTTTAAGCGGCGCGAAACAGGCGTCGTCCGCGGCGGCCGTGTTTCTCGTGAGGGCCGTCGCCCAGCGGATCACCGCCTTTTCGCGCTCATCGAACAGGTCGCTCCCCTCCCAGCCATCGACTATCAGGGCGATGTGTTCGTCGTTCAATCCGGCAGCTTGACCAAGCTTGACGTTGTGGTTCGTTCATATCTCGCAGTCGTTGATGAGCGAGGGCGTCAGGATCGCAAGCTGCATCAGGCGCATCCTGGCCGAATCGGTCCGCCACTGGCTCCGCAGGGCCACCGTCAGGCTCATGATGTGGCGCAGGGCTTCGGGCGAATGGGCCAGGGCGCGGTAGAAGCTGGGCACCGTGCCCCATCTTTCCCTCGATTGCTCAAAGAGCGGTTCGTGATCGCCAGCGGCGTCATCGGGTACCGGCGTGATTCTCGACATCTCGGCCTCCTCGTCGTTCGGGGTTCGCAATGAAATCCGTACAGGTGTTTTCTTCATTTCTAGCAGATTTCGGGGGTTGCCACCAAGGGGGGGACCCGATCGAGTATGGAGGGGACTTCACTCCCCCCTTGAGGGGGTTGTTGAAAAAGTCCCTACTGAGAAGAGAGGGAATCCCAATCATCGAATTGTTCCCCGTAGGGACAGGCCTCCGTGCCTGTCCGAGGTTTCTTACGGGCATGGACATTCCCGATACGGGCGGGCACGGAGGCCCGCCCCTACGGTTGAAATTTTCATCCGCGGCGAGCGCGGCCATAATTCGCCATCCCTCGTTCATCGAGGCTTTTTCAACAGCCTCACGGGGGGAGTAGGTCCTCTCTCCTCGGTTTTTTCAACCGCCCCTGCGAGAAACGGCCATGCAATCACCAAATCAAATTCCCCCCCTTTGCGATGCGCATCGCCCCCTGCTATAAGTCGCCTTGCCGCATCGTCCATGAAAGGGAACACCGGTGGAGCACCAAAACATCCTCATCATCTGCGCGCATCCCGACGACATCGAGTTCCGCTGCGCAGGTTCGGCCGCCAAATGGACCCGCGAGGGCCGGCATGTGGAATACTGCCTCGCCACGAGCGGGGACAAGGGCGTGAACGGCCCCGAATCGCGCCGCATGACCATCCAGGAGAAACAGGCGATCCGCGAGAGCGAACAGCACGCGGCGGCTGCGGTCGTCGGCGTCGAGAAAATCCACTTCCTGCGCCATACGGACGGTGAGGTGCGGAACACGGCCGAACTCAGGCGCGACCTCGTGCACGTGATGAGGGAGTGCAAGCCGGACCTCGTGATCGCCGACGACCCGGCGAACAACGCCTTCGACAGCTTCTACGGCTACCACCGCGACCACCGCGCCGTCGCCAAGGCGGTCTTCGACGCGCTCTACCCCGCCGTGGGGAACGAGAACTATTTCCCCGAACTCCTCGCCGAGGGCCTGGAGCCGCATCATCCCAGGGAAGTCTATTTCAAGACGATTCGCGGCGCCGACACCTGGGTGGACATCACCGATACGTTCGACCTGAAAATAAAGGCGCTCCACTGCCACAAGAGCCAGGTCGGCGCGGCTGAAGACCTCGTTACCCACCTGCGCGACTGGGCGAAGCGCTCGGGCGAGGCGGGCGGCCTCGAATGCGCCGAGTCCTACCGGCGCATGGAGGTCCCGCAGTAGGGGGGGTGATGTTTTTGTAGGGGCGGACCCATGTGTCCGCCCACTTTCGTTGCCAATTCCGCCGTCATTCCGGCAAAAATCCGAAACCGGGCGGCGGCGCAGGCTCTCGCCTTGAAAACCACCCCCCCCTACCCCCTCCCTTGTGGGGTTGTTGAATAACCTCTCTCCACCTCATCCTGAGTAGCGGCGAAGCCGCGTATCGAAGGATGCCCCTCGCCCGGCGCGAGGCGCTCGCCTCCCCTCGCCCTTCGATACGCCGCCTTCGGCGGCTACTCAGGATGAGGAAGGTGGGGGCGGAGCTTGTCCCGAGCGAAGTCGAGGGAGCCTGCCCTGAGCCTGTCGAAGGGCCGCTATTCAGGATGGGACGGTGTGGTTTTGTTCGTCATTCCGGTGTCGGAGCCGACCAATGCGGGAGGGTTCGACGAAATCCATTTTCGCCTTTGTCTTTGGCCTTTCACCCCGTCGTTCTCTCTCCCAACCGGGGAAGATACGGACGCTACCATATATATCCGCCTCATCCGTTCCGGATTCGGGCACGGCGCTCTCTTCCGCGAGTTAGAATCAAATGCGAAAACGAAAGCAAAAATCATAAAATGGATTCCGGCTTTCGCCGGAATGACGAACAAAACCGTATCGTCTCGTAGGGACAGGCCTCCGTGCCTGTCCTGACGGCAACCATCCCGCAAAGGACAACCACGGAGGGTTGTCCCTACAAAACCATCTTACCCCCACCGCTTGAGAGGACTTTTTCAACAGCCCCGCCAAGGGGGGGTTGCCTTTATCCCCTGAGGAGGAGGATTGGAAGGTTACTCCTTCGACAAAGGCTTTTTCAGCTCCCCTCCCTGCCCGGCAATCGCTCCTTCCTCAGTTGCGATTGACCTTGCACAAAACGGCCAAATGTTTACACTAGGGCTTCCAACGGAATCAGACTTCGCTCATTCGTTCTATCGAGGGCCGCACATGCTCGGATATCAAGGAAGAATACTGCACATCGACCTGACCAACCGCACGTCCCGCATCGAGGAATTCGGCGAGGAGATAGGCCGCACGTTCCTCGGCGGAAACGGCTTCTGCGCCAAGATCCTCTGGGACCACTTAAAGCCCGGCACCGACGCGCTGTCGCCTGAAAACGTCATCGTCTTCGCCGTGGGGCCGTATACGGATTCCGCAGTCCCCAGCGCCAGCCGCGCTTGCGCCGCGGCCATCAGCCCGCTCACGGGGCTTTTCTTCGATTCCACTTTCGGGGGCGCGTGGCCCATCACGCTCAAGCGCACCGGGCTCGACGCCGTCGTCCTGCACGGAAAGGCCGACTCCCTCGTCTATCTCATGCTCACCGAAGACGGCGTGGCGTTCAAGGACGCGAGCCATCTGAAGGGGAAATGGATCCGCGAGACGTGCGATACGATTACGGAGACCGAGGGCGGCACGGACGTTCTGGCCATCGGCCCCGCGGGCGAGAACCAGGTGCGCTTCGCGGCCATGGCGCACACCTGGCGCAAGAGCCGCGACGGCATCAGCGGGCGCGGGGGCATGGCGGCCGTTCTGGGGAGCAAGAACGTCAAGGCCATCGCCGCCCGCGGCAAGGCGAAAACCGCCTGGGCAGACGCCAAGGCGCTCAGGACGTTCGTGAACGAGACCACCGAGGACGTGCGCACGGGCACGGCGGCCCTCCACAAGTACGGCACCCCGATTCTCGTCAACATGATCAACAAGATGGGCGCGCTCGGCACCCGGAACCTCATGAGCGAGATTTTTGAGAACTGCGAGCCCATCAGCGGTGAATACATGCACGACAATTTTCTGGACAAGCACACCACCTGCCTCAAATGCCCGGTGGCGTGCGGCAAGAACTACCTGATGAAAGGCGGCGAGTTCGACGGCCTCGTGTGGAAGCTGCCCGAATACGAGACCATCTTCGCGCTGGGGACCATGCTGGGCATCGGGGACCCGGGCGTCATGCTCCAGGCCAACATGCTCTGCGACGAGTTGGGTCTCGACACGATATCGGCGGGCGTCACGCTCTCGCTCGCCTTCGAGAGCATGGAGAAAGGACTGCTGAGCGAGGCGGAAGTCGGCGAGCCGCTCAAGTGGGGCGATTCGGCCACCATGCTGAGGCTTTTAGAAGACATGACCCACCGGAAAGGGTTCGGCGACAGGCTGGCGGAGGGCGGCAAGCGCCTGGCCGCGGAAATCGGCGGCGACGCGCCCAACCTGCTCTACGCCTCGCGCGGCCTCGAGCTTCCGGCGCACAGCGCGCGCGCGCTCAAGGGCATGTCCATCGGCTACGCCACGGGCACGCGGGGCGGCAGCCACCACGACACCCGCCCCACCCTGCAGTACGCCTCAGACCACGACAACACCTCGACCGAGGGCAAGCCCGAGTTCGCCGTGCGCACGCAGAACTTCACCGCGCTGGGCGATTCCATCACGCAGTGCCGCTTCACGGCCGAGCGCGGCTACGGGGCGATGATCAACGAGAAATACGCGACGATGCTGAACCTCGTGACCGGGTGGGACACGACGGCGGACGAGTTGGAGGAAACGGGCGAGCGCATCTGCAACCTCGAGCGCGCCCTGCACGTGCGCGAGGGGGTGAGCCGCGCGGACGACATGCTCCCCTATAAAGTGATGCACGAGCCGATTCCCGACGGCCCCCACAAGGGGATGCACTGCCCGCCGGATGAGCTCGAAGGCATGAAAAACGAGTTCTACGGCATCCGCGGATGGGATGAGAACGGCTTCCCCACGGCGGCGACGCTCGGGAGGCTCAAGCTCGATGACGTGGCCGAGGCGCTGGCCGCCGCGGGCAACGGCGGGGGCAACGGCGCGGGTTGAGAAAGCATATCGCCAAAACACCTGGTAGGGGCGGTTCGCGAACCGCCCCTACTGTGCAAATGAAATCTTTCTCCAGACTGAAGCCCCCTTTACTTCCACTACACCACTTTTTCTCTCATAGCGGCTATCTTAACGCGTAATAATTCATGCGCCCGGTGGATACTCTCGCTGTCTCCTTCTTCGGTCGGAAACGACGGCGCGGGTTGAGGGAGCACAGTAGGGACAGGTCGCGACCTGTCCCTACAGAGGCACATTTCCTCCCTGCCCCTGGGAACATCATTTCCCGAAATCCGAACGACCCGGGCACCATCACTTGGTAAGGACAACTCCCGTGGTTGCCCTACGTGAGGACAGGCACGGGGGCCTGTCCCTACGGGCAGGAATCAGGCGTCATCCCGGCGCATGCCGGAATCCAGTGGACTCTGGCAGGCAACGGGCACAGACCATCCCATCGTTTTCGACTCGGCCTGCGGCAGTGTCTTTCGATTCCATGACAGGTGTGGAAATATCCGTTGCGCACCTGATAATTTTGCTTCCGGGCACTCAAACGCTCTCGTCCGTACCGGACAGGGCCGCCCCGGTCACACCGGAGAGAGCAGCGTCGATCGCGGCCAGGAACGGCCCGGCGAACTGCTTCAGCTTCGCTTCCCCGACACCGCTGACCCCGGCGAACTCCGCCTCGGTGCGCGGCCGGCGGCGCGCCATGTCGATCAGCGTGCGGTCGTGAAACACGACGAAGGCGGGCACCCCGCGCTCTCTGGCCAGTTCCAGCCGCAACGCCTTGAGAGCGTCCAGCAGCATCGCTTCCCCGCCGGTCAGGGGCTGTTCCGCCCGCCCGTCGCTCCGCGCCTGCGTCTTCGCAGGGCTGCGCGAAACCGCCGTGTCTTCGCGATAGATGAACGCTCCGTCGCCGTGCAGCAACGCGCCTCCCTTATCGGTGATCCCGAGCCCGCCGAAGCCTCCGATGTCAAGCCGCAGAAACCCCGCAGCGACCATTTGACGAATCAAAGAGCGCCACTCGTTCTTACCCCGATTCGCCCCCACTCCAAAAGTCGGTAGACAATGATGCCCGAAGCGCGTGATCTTTTCGCTCTTTGTCCCGCGCAAGATGTCGATCAGATGCGCCGCGCCGAAGCGTTCCCCCGACCGCCTGGCCGCCGAGAGTATCATCAACGCTTCCTCCGTCCCGTCGATGAGCTCGGGCGGGGAGAGACAGATGTCGCAGTTGCCGCAAGGCTCGATCCGCTCCCCGAAATAATCCAGCAGCGCCACTCGCCTGCAGGCCGGCGCCTCGCAAAAGCCCAGAAGCGCGTCGAGCCGCTTGTGCTCCCGGCGCCTTCGCTCCGGACCCGCGTCCTCATCCTCGATGAACCGGCGGCGCATCCGAATGTCATCCAGCCCGTAAAGCATGTGCGCCTCGGCGGGGTCGCCGTCGCGCCCGGCCCGGCCGATCTCCTGGTAGTAGGCCTCCATGCTGCCCGGAAGATCGGTGTGGAAGACGTACCGGACATCCGCCTTGTCAATCCCCATGCCGAAAGCGATGGTCGCCACGATCACGACGCCGGGCTCGGTCATGAAGACGTTCTGGTGGGCTTCACGCTCACAGGTCTCCATGCCCGCATGATAGGGCAGCGCACGCACGCCATCCTCCGCCAGCATGGCGGCGGCCTCCTCCGTCTTCTTCCGCGAGAGGCAGTAGACGATTCCGCTTCGGCCTTCATGGCGCGCGACGAAACTCCGGAGTTGCCGCTTCCAGTTGCGCTTCATCTCCACCGTGAGCGTGATGTTGGGGCGGTCGAAGCCGAGCACGAACTGCTCGACCCGGCCGTCGAACAATCGCTCGACGACGTCGGCGCGGGTCACCTCGTCGGCGGTCGCCGTCAGCGCAATGAGCGGTATCCCGGGAAAGAACTCCCGCAACCGGCAAAGGTCGGCGTATTCCGGACGGAAGGCCGGGCCCCATTGCGAGATGCAGTGGGCCTCATCTATGGCGAACTGCCTCACCGGCAGTCGTTTCAGGGCCGCCAGCATGCGCTCGGTCATCAGCCGTTCCGGGGCCATGTAGAGAAACCGCGTCCGGCCCTCCGCCACGCGCTTCCAGGCGGCCACATTCTCCGCCCGGCTGTTGCCGGAGTTGATGCTGTCCGCCGCGACGCCCATGAGCCGCAGCGCCGCTATCTGGTCCTGCATCAGCGCCACCAGCGGTGAAACGACAACCGTCAGTCCATCCATGACCAAGCCCGGTATCTGGAAGCACAGCGATTTGCCCGAACCCGTCGGCATCACGACAAGCGCGTTGCGCCCCGCCAAAAGCGCCCCGATCACGGCCTCCTGGCCTGGCCGGAACTCGTCGAACCCGAATGTTTCGCGCAGTATCCGCCGCCCCGCCGTCACCTGTCCGCTAATCGGACGCTCACCGGCGCTTCCGCCGGCCGGAATGAAATCGCCGGAAGCGGCCTGAAGCTCTTCGCAAGCCGCCCTGCCCGCCTCTCCCGGCACCGCTTCTCGCCCCGGCCCTGCCGATTGGGCGCAACTCCTGCGCTCCCGCATCTCGCGACCTCCTCCCAAACATAAAACAGCCATTACCGAATCACAGAATCAGGGGTTTTTCAACAGCGTCTTATGGGGGTTTTGAAAAAGTCCGATAAAGGAGGAATGGCGGATGTAGGGACAACCCCTACTCGGGGTTGTCCTGCCCTCCGTGGTTGTCCTTTGCGGGTATGGTTGCCGTCAGGACAGGCACGGAGGCCTGTCCCTGCGAGACGATGCGGTTTTGTTCGTCATTCCGGCCTTGAGCCGGAATCCATTTGATTTGCCTTTGTTCCTGGTTTTCTGATCGATTCGCGCAAATGACGAGGAGATGAAAAGCCGCGGTATTATCATTCTGCTTGAAAATGGATTCCGGGCAATCCCTTCCTCCTCGGTCGGTATTGATTGCCGGAATGACGGCCAAAGGCGAACCATGGACGGCAAAGGGGCACAGGGCGGCCACGGGGGGCCGCCCCTTCAGTTCGTCTCGATACGCGGGGCGTAGGGACAGGCCCCCGTGCCTGTCCTGACGAAGGACAACCACGAAGAACCGGACAGGCACGGAGGCCTGTCCCTACGGCAAACAATTCGATTATCGGGATTCCCTCGCTCCTCGCGGAGGACTTTTTCAACAACCCCCTGATGCGCCCCGTGCGGCCGCTCGTGATCCATGCGGGAAGGATGCGGCGCGGAAGAAGATCGTCCTTCAAAATCACGGTTTTCGCGTCCGGCCGAAAATGACCCTCGCCAACGAATGCACGGGCGCGCCCGGAGGACGGCTTCGCTCTCCGCCGCCCCGGCCGAGAGGGCGCGCGTTTCCCCGCATTTGCCGTCACCGCGCTTCGGGCGCGATGCGCGAGAATCCCCGCGCGGAAAGCGGGTGTTCCCATCGACGCGGGGAGGAAGAAATGGAACGAGCGATTCGGATTCGACCTCCGCTCCGCGTCCGGAGTTCAGCGCAGGCACATGCCTCCGCCGCCCGCGCGAAGGGGTCCTCCCGCAACGGGAGCGCGCCCGCGGATGCCGGGTTCAGGACGCGCGGATTACCCCGAAGTTGCGGCGCACGCGCGCCCCGGCGCTCCGGAGACGGCGGCAGCGGTCTCATGCCCCGCCTTGCGAGGGAATTTCTGAAAATTTCGATAAATTCAGATAAATTCACGGGGTTTTTCGATAAAAAAACGGACTTTTTCGGGGATTTATCGCTAGCTATATCAATGAGTTACGGATTTCAGGGGCCGTTTTCCAGGGTATTTCGGGGCAGAAAATTCCAGAAATTATGTAAAATTCAAGCGGGGTATTTCTCCACCAGGCGCTTTGCAATCACGATCCGCTGGATGTCGTTCGTACCCTCGCCCACCTGCAGGAGAATGGAATCGCGGTAATAGCGCTCGACCGGCAACTCCTTGATGTAGCCGTAGCCCCCGTGAATGTGCACGGCGGCCTCGGACGCCCTCTGGCAGGCGTCAGACGCGAAGAGCTTCGCCATGCCGGCTTCCAGGTCGCAGCGCACGCCCTGGTCCTTCATGCGCGCCGCGCGGTAGGTGAGCTGGCGGGCCGCTTCTAAGGAGGTGGCCATGTCGGCGAGCTTGATCTGGATGGCCTGATGCCCGGCGATGGGCTTGCCCATGCTCTTTCTCTGCTGGGCGTACTTGATGGAATCCTCGAAACAGGCGGCATGAAGCCCCACCGCCCGGGCGGCCACCTGGATGCGGCCCAGCTCCAGGGCCGCCATGAGTTGGTGGAATCCCCGGTTCTCCTCGCCGATCAGGTACGAAGCCGGCACCGGGCAATCGTCAAAAACCAGCTCTCCCGTCCTAAGACCCTTGTAACCCATCTTGTCCAGATGGCGGCTGATGCTGAACCCGGGCAGATTCCTGTCCATGAGGATGCAGCTTATCCCGCGGGTGGGTTTCTCCGCCTTGGGGTTCGTACGGGCCATGATGGCGAAATGCGTGGCGTTCTCGCTGTTGGTAATGAACATTTTGGAGCCGTTGACGACGTAGTCCTGCCCTTCGCGGCGGGCGGACGTTCTCAAAGCCGCGACGTCGGAACCCCCATCCGCCTCGGTGATGCCGATGCCGAAGCGCATTTTCCCCTCGGACACTTTCGGCAGCCATTCCCGGCGCTGCTCGTCGCTGCCGAATTCGTTGATCATCCACCCAACCATCGAATGGCTGCCGAGCACGCCGGTCAAGCTCATCCAGCCCCGCGCCAACTCCTCGGTCAGAACCGTGAAGCTCATCGCGTCCATCTCGCTGCCGCCGTAACACTCCGGCACGAGCGCGCCGAAATACCCCAGCGCCTTCATCCGATCGACCAAAGGGTGAGGATACTCGTCTTTATGCTCATACTCGCTGGCGACGGGAATGACTTCCTGGTTCACGAACTGCCGAACGCTGCTCTGCAGCGCGGTCTGAAACTCGTTCAACTGAACATCCATTTCTTCGCTCCCGGAATTACACGCGACAACGGCTTTCTGTTCTCAACCGAACAACGAAAGCCCGCTCATCTCTTCGGGTATCAAGAGCCGCTCCACGGGCTCGCCGTTTTCCAAGTGTTTCTCCACGATCTCTTCGGCATCCTCCGGCCTCACGCCGCCATACCAGACATTATCGGGCATTACGCAAACAACTGCGCCATTCTCGCAAATATCCATGCAACTCGTCGCGAGAATGCGCGCCCTGCTTTTCAGGTTTTTCTCTTCCAGAAGGGACTTCATTCGCTCCCGGACTTCCACGGAGCCGCAGTTTGTGCAACTTCCCTTGGGATGATCCGCCGCCCGTTCGTTCGTACAGACCAAAACGTAGCGTTTGTCCCTGAACATTCTTCCACCCCGGGGGTTGATGATGAGACGGGTATCCGGCATTTCCCATGCCAGCACAAATAGTCTTCTTCACTTCCTTTCAGAGCCGTATGGAAGCTAACATTTATACAACCTCCGTTCAATGGGAATCTTCTTTTCCTTTGTTTGTATTGAAGATGGAAAACGGCATAATATGTCGATATCGGACTGCGCATTCTCTGGGGATAGCGGATGATGTCTTCTGAAACGCATGAGAACCGACCCAAGCGTGTCTTCCTCTTCGCCACGTGTCTGGTAGATCAGTTTTTCCCCGAAGTCGGCGAGGCGACCGTCCACTTGATCGAGAGCGCGGATATCGAGGTGATTTTCCCGGAAGGTCTCACCTGTTGCGGACTCCCCCACTTCAACAACGGTTTCAGGGCGGAGGCGAGGAAAATTCTCGAACCCCAATTGCGACTGCTGGAGAGAGACATTCCGATCATCGTACCCTCGGGGTCTTGCGGCTGGATGCTCAAAAGCGTTTTACCCACCTTGTTCCCGGACGACCCGTGGGAGCGGGAAAAAGCCGCGCAAATCTCCGGGCGCGTCATCGAATTGTCCCAATTCCTGTGCAAGATAAAAGTGGACGATTTCGGCGCTACGCTCCCCGGGAAAACCGTGTATCACGATTCGTGCCACCTGCTGCGCGGCATGGGGGAAAACCAAACGCCCCGCCAGTGCCTCGACATGGTGGCCGAGAACCGGGAGGAATTGCCCGATTGCGACCGTTGCTGCGGGTTCGGCGGCTCGTTCGCCGTTAAATTCCCGGAAGTCTCATGCGCCATGCTTGACGAGAAGATCAAATCCGCCGAGAAAGTCGATGCAACCTGGCTCGTGGCGGCAGACGCCGGCTGCATGCTGCACATCTCGGGTGGATTATCGAAGCGAAACTCGAAAATCAAACTTCTCCATCTTGCGCAGGCCCTCTCCGGACCAAATAATCCGGGTTGGCCCGAGGAAGACCAGGCTTGAATACGCCTTTCAACGAGCGCGCGACTTCCGCATTGATCAACATCCCTCTGCAGGAAGCCCTTCACGCGGCTACGGGCAAATTCGCCAACCAGCGCGCTCAGGCTTTCGAATCGACAGCGGCGCCGCTCGCCTTGCGGGCAAAGGCAAGGGAAATTCGCAGAAAAACATTCGACGAGATCGACAAGCATCTCGAAACCTTGTTCGGGAGCCTCCAGAATCTCGGCGTGCATATTCATTCTGCGCCCGATGCGGATTCCGCAAAGCGAATCGTCCTCGAAATCGCCCGCAAGCACGGGGTCGAAACAGTCGTCAAGAGCAAATCCATGGCGTCCGAGGAGATCCATCTGAATCAAGCATTGGAGGCGGCGGGGATCACCCCCTATGAAACCGACCTGGGCGAATGGATACTACAACTGGCCAACGAGACGCCGAGTCACCTCGTTGCGCCCGCCATCCATAAGACGTTGCAACAGGTGCAAGACCTTTTCCGCGAAAAAGTAGACCCAAACGCCGGTTCTGACCCCCAGGAGCTCACGTCAATCGCGCGGGAGAAACTGAGAACGGAATTCCTGCGCGCGGGGATGGGAATCAGCGGCGTGAATTTCGCCGTTGCGGAAACCGGAACGCTTTGCCTCGTCACGAACGAGGGGAACGGGCGACTCGTCACCACCCTACCCAAGGTTCACGTCGCTATTATGGGGTTCGAAAAAGTAGTGCCCACGCTGCGAGATACGCTTACGCTCCTCTCAGTACTTCCGCGAAGCGCAACGGGCCAGAAACTCACCAGTTATTTCACCATGTTAACCGGGCCAAGAAGAGAAAACGAGTCCGACGGCCCCGATGAAGTCCATCTCTTGCTGCTCGACGGAGGACGCTCCAGGCATCTCGGGACGCCATTTCAGGAAGCATTTCATTGTATCCGCTGCGGGGCTTGTCAAAATGCCTGCCCTGTTTTCCAGACAGTCGGCGGCCATACATACGACTCCGTATACGGTGGACCAATCGGATCGATCTTAAGTCCTATGCTTCGCGGTCTCGACGTTTCCGGAGAACTTCCCGCGGCATCGAGTCTATGCGGCGCCTGCATGGACGCCTGCCCCGTATTTGTAGACATTCCCCGCATGTTGCTGGAAATGAGAGAAGCGAGAACGACCAAGAAAAATAATGCACTGATGGAAAGGTTCTCATTTCGCTTGCTAGGTATGGCCATGCGCAAACCCTTCATTTGGGAGACGGGTTTCAAGTTGGGGTCTGTTTTTTCAAGATTCCTGAATGCAAAAGCGGCCGCAAAGCTACCTGGGCCCCTCGGCGCATGGGCCCAGGGGCGGGATCTTCCCAAAATTGCAAAAAAAAGTTTTCGAGCGCGCTGGCGGGAGAAAAAACGGAGGGGCGTCGATTCGTCTGCATCACCTCATGACACACCACGAACCAGCGGTCAGGACGCAGTAATCGAAAAGACCCACCAAGCCCTGGAGTTGGCACACGGCTTGTCGCATGGCCACTTTGAAAACACCGAAGGCCCCCTGCCGGAAATTATTGTTCCGGACACTGCCGCTCGCTTCTCCACGGAGTTTGAAGCGATTGCGAACCCCGTTCATCATCCGAATTCCATTGGCGAAATTCGAGAATATGTCCTCGGCTTGGCGGCCAAATGGAAAGAATACCCCGTTGCCATCAGCGACGGCTTACCAATCGATGTAGCCAATTGGCTTGCAGAAGAGGGTTTTGACGTGATTTTTCCATCGAATGACGGAGATAACCGGAACGACATCGCCCGGTGTGGAATCGGAATCACAGGCTGCGACTGGGCGATTGCAGAAACAGGCAGTATCGTCTTGCGGAGCGGGCCCGGCCATCCGCGCCTTCACTCTCTGTTACCGGAAACTCACCTGGCCCTCATTCCTGAAAAGAACATCCTGCCCCATATATCCTCGCTGGGACCTGAACTCGAAAGAACCCTCAAGCAAGGAGAGGGAGCCTCGCCTAGTTGCGTCAACATCATCACGGGACCCAGCCGCTCGGCCGACATCGCCCTGACGCTCATCAAAGGCGTGCATGGCCCGCGCGATGTTTTTGCGATCATCATTCCTGATACCCTGCTCTAAGGGGATTTGTAGATACCCCCGTCCAAAGAAGGCAATTCATCTTCACGAGGCGCAAATGAATCATTTGCCCCGATACAAACAATAAACCCCTCGAACGATAATCCGCACGAGGGGTTTATTGATCTCAGTTGTTCAGGATCGCTGGAACCAAAATCTAGATGTCATAGTAGAGGTGGAATTCGTGTGGGTGCGGCCGCAGGCGAACCGCATCCACTTCCTCTACACGCTTGTATTCGATCCAGTTGTCAATGACATCCTTCGTAAACACGTCGCCTTTCAGCAAGAATTCGTAGTCCGCCTCGAGTGCATCCAGAGCCTCGGGGAGACTTCCAGGCGTCTGCTCAACGCTGCCCTTTTCCTCAGGACCGAGATCGTAGAGATTCTTGTCGATAGGCTCGGGCGGCATGATTTTATTCTGAATACCGTCCAGACCCGCCATCAGCATCGCGGCGAAGGCCATATAGGGGTTGCATGAAGGGTCAGGGCAGCGGAATTCGACCCTCTTGGCCTTTTCGCTTGAAGAATACATCGGAATGCGCACGCATGCGCTTCTGTTGCGGCAGCTATAGATCAAGTTGATAGGCGCCTCATAACCCGGCACCAAGCGGCGGTAGCTGTTCGTCGTCGGGTTCGTGAAAGCCAACAATGCGGGCGCATGCTTCAACAAACCACCGATGTAGTAAAGCGCGTCAGGACTCAAATCGCCATAGGTTCCCGCACGATACATGATATTCTTGTCGTCTTTCCAAATGCTCTGGTGGCAGTGCATTCCGGTGCCGTTGTCAAGAAAAACGGGTTTCGGCATAAAGGTCGCCGTCTTTCCATGCTTTCTCGCCACGTTCTTGACGATGTATTTGTACTTCATCAGCTTATCCGCCGTGGTCACCAGAGTGTCGAATCGAATATCGATTTCACATTGCCCGGCCGAGGCCACTTCATGGTGGTGCACTTCACACTCGACGCCAGATTCGAGCATCGTCAGCATCATCTCCGAGCGGACGTCCTGTAGCGTATCGTTGGGCGGCACGGGGAAATAGCCTTCTTTGTAACGGTTCTTGTGGCCGAGGTTCGGATCTTCGTTGGCGCCCGTGTTCCAGGCGGCCTCAGATGAATCAACCTCGTAGAAAGCATGATTTTCCGAACCGGAATAGCGCACGTCGTCGAACACGAAAAATTCAGCTTCGGGGCCAAAATAAGCGACATCCCCGATACCTGTAGACTTCATGTACTGTTCCGCCTTGATGGCAATGTGACGGGGGTCCCGATCGTAGAGTTCGAGCGTAATCGGATCCTTGATGTCACAGATCAGAACCAAGGTCGGAATCTTCAGGAATGGATCCATGAACGCGGTCGTCGGGTCCGGAATGAGAAGCATGTCGCTCTGATCGATGCTTTGAAACCCCCGGATGCTCGAGCCGTCAAAACCGACACCTTCTTCGAAGGTATCTTCCCCAAGAGTATCGATGTGCGCCGAGAAGTGCTGCCACATACCGGGCATATCTATGAAACGATAGTCAACCATTTGGGCGCCGCTTTCCTTAGCCAACTTCAAGACATCTTCAACCATCTGTTACACCTCCATGCAGAATTGCGGTTTTGCGAGAAATCATCGACACAAAACCAGGAATTGTTCAGCCCGTTCGGCTTTGTCATGACACTATGGCGCCGATTGGGCGCCCTTCTTCAAGAATTTCGCTCAGATGCGCGCACAACTCCTCGAGTCTAGTTGTATCCTTTATTTTTTCACCGTTATTGTCCGTGATATAGAAAGCATCCACAGCACATTGGCCTTCCGTTGTGATTTTGGCCCGAGAGATAGAAATCCCCTCATGTACGAAGAATTGCGCAATCTGGGCCAGAAGGCCGTGTCTATCCGGCGCAACAACCTCGAGAACCGTTGCATCTCCACTTGCATTCTGATCAAATTCTACCAAGATCGGTAAATCGAACGACATTCGTTTCTTTAATCGTAAATATTTTTTACTCCTGCCCAGAAATTCCAACAATTCAAGTTCGCCCGACAGCAACCGTTCCAGCGATTTGCGAAATTTATTCCAGAGCCCTTCATCGACGACGGCTTTTCCCTCGGAATCTACGACCTCAAAAGTATCTATCACCAAACCATCTTCGCGTGTATATACCTTCGCGTCCAAAATGTTTAGTTCGTACACAGCAAACGCGCCTGCGATAAGTGCGAACAAACCGAGCTGGTCCTTGCACAACAGTGTCAAGAGCGTATTTCCCCGTCTCCTGCGATGCGTGATATCGATCTCGCATATCGATTCATCTGAAAGACGGGCCCCAAGCTCGATGTGGCGCAGGATGTCTTGAGGTGGAGTCCCGGTACGATATCTGTCCGGCATGGATTCCATATGCTTTGCGATTTCCTCGCGCCCTATTCGGCTTCCTCCCGCCCTGGCTTCTAAACTTACTTGTTCTACAATATCTTCCCTGCGCTTTTTCCTGTATAAATCCTCTCCTGTCTCCATCACCCTCAGCACTCGCTTGTACAATTCATAAATCAGGGCGCTTCGCCATTCATTCCACATACCGGGAGCAACGGCGGATATGTCTGCGTACGTCAAGAGATAAAGCATTTGGAGCCTTTCCACCGTCCCTATTTTATCGGCAAAATTGCTGATCAAGACGGGATCATCGATATCACGTCTTTCGGCCGTGATGCTCATATCAATATGGCAGGCCACCAAAAATTCGATAGTGCTCCCCTGGTCTGCCGGTAGACCCATGCGCATAATAATATCGGGAAGTGCAGATGCGCTTTTATGCACATGCCTCGGTCCTCTCGCTTTGCCAATATCATGAAATAATAGCGCAAGCCTCAGTATATTCGTACGTTCCATCTCTCTATGAATATGGGCTACATGCTGCAAAGACACATCTTTCGTATATGTAAGCTCATCCAATGCCGCTAACGTGAGCAAAGTATGTTCATCCGCTGTATATCGATGGTAATGATCGTACTGAACAAAACAAGTCAGTGGTTCAAATTCGGGGATATAACACCCCAGTAAACCGAGACCGTGCATTTCGTGCATCGTGGACGTTACGCCGGCTTTGCCACTCAATATCCGTAAAAAGCTGTCCCTTACATCAGGCGAAGCGCGAAAATTGTCATCTACGGTATCCAGATGAGCTCGAACGAAGTTTCTTACATTCGGCGATAAGCGACATCCAAAACGATATTGACACTCGAATATCTTCATCAAGCCCGTAGGATTTTCCAGGATTGCTCGAGGGTTAGACTCATCCAACACGAGCGTATGGTAATCCTGCAAAGCCAGCCCATCTTCAAGAGGTTGGAGCTTCGGTTTTCTATTGACCCATCTTCTGCTCTTTAAATGATCTTCGAGAGTTTCAAAAAAATCACGGCAAAAAATATGCAAGTTTCTTGCATGCAAGAAATAATCACGCATCAAACACTCACTGGCCAACGCGCTTTCTTCGTCTCCATAACCTAATTCAGGAGCAATTTCTGCCTGGGCCGAAAAATTAAGCATATCGTTCTTAGCTTTTGCGCGGATATGCAGTTGAGCCCGTATACGAAGAAGAAAATCATAAGCCTGCATCGCTTTTTCAAACTCCGCTTGTGGCACCCAACCCTTGCGCCACATCTCATCCATCTCCTTCATGCCGAAAGTCTTGGCCAACCAGCAAACGGCATGAAAATCCCGCAACCCCCCTGCACTTTCTTTCACGTTTGGTTCGAGAACATAAACCGAGGGATCCCATGATCGGTATCGTCTCATTCGTTCTTCAAGCCGATTCCGAAGGTGAGAACTTTTCGCTACACGCTGTATGTAACCATCGAATTTCTTATTGAATTCCAGAAAAACTTCTTCGCTGCCCGCCAACAATCGATTTTCCAACATGGCGGTTTCGCTTTGGTAATCTTCCTTGGCAATTTTCAGACAATTAGAAATAGTTCTGGCACTATGGCCAATCGTAAGACCTGCATCCCACATCAGATACAAGACAGAGCGAATCAATTCGCTGATTTGCCCCTCATGTCCTGAAAACAAAAACAACAGGTCGATATCTGAGTTGGGAGACAATTCCCCCCGTCCATATCCACCAATAGCAACCAAAGCGCATGGAAACGACTGATTAATATCGCCGGATTTTCTCTTTTCTCCTTCTAAAGCGTACACATAAACCTGAGCTATATACGCATCCATAAAATTCGCATGCGCTTCACATAACTCATATCCGCCCGCACCCTCAGACTGCGCATTGCTTATACACTCTCCGGCCTGCGCATAAGCGTCCTTGATATAGCGGAGAAAAACGCTTCGTTCCCAACCGCAAGCAGCAAGGGTTGTTTCCCGAATGTCGTTTTGTAGTTTTAATAAATTATTGAGAGATGGCGTCATGGGAAGATGTAGTTAAATCGCCTCCATACCCCGTTCTCCGGTACGAATTCGAACTGTTTCCTCGACAGGCTGTACGTATATTTTGCCATCCCCGATTTTTTCTGTTCTTGCAGATCCCATGATAGCGTCGATAATTGTTTCCACACTGGAATCTTCACATATGATCTCTAACTTGATTTTCGGCAAAAAATCGACGACATATTCACTGCCCCGATATAATTCAGTATGCCCTTTTTGCCTTCCGAACCCCTTCACCTCGGTCACCGTCATCCCGGCAACACCGATAGCTCCAAGGGCTTCTTTTACTTCATCCATCTTGAAAGGTTTGATTATAGCTACAACCAATCGCATGTCATGTATCCCCCAAGTTCAAGTGAAAGGTCCAATGGGATGGTTTCCATCGACTATAACACGCAGCAGTTGGCCGTCAATCAATAAAACCTATGAATAATCACCCTTACAGTCTGCAATGACGTATCTACATCAACTATGTTTCCGTGGTGTTACATGGAAAGAATCAACGATTACAGATGATTGGCTAATTTCAAGGATTTTCCACCATCGCAATGTCTCCAGGTTGCACGATATACAGCTTTTCCTTACACTTTTTGCGGCATCTTTCTAGTTTTGTGTGATTTCAAGGCGTTGCATCCAATTTCGTGGGGGAATTCGCAATGGAGTGTACGGTTTTAGAAGCGCCTGTAGAATGTCATTTTGCATCGAAAGGCTCTAATGGCCAAAATACATGTTCGTACAATGGTAGTTCCTGCTTCCCTGTCGTGGAGGAATGCCTTTCGGGTGATGATGAGAAAGCATGCGAGCACATCATAGAGTTTCCAAAAGGAAAATATTGCGCAAAATTCCCTAATCCGGAAAACCGCTGGGAGCGGGGCAGATGCCCTCTCGCGACACACATTAAATTAGATTTTGAAGCGCCGCTAGAGAAAAAACTGAACCCTCTCAAGGCCTCAAAACGAGCCGCGAGAGGAATCTAAAACCAAGATCGTTATTACATTCGCTCCCATTAAAAAAGCCGCGCATCACGAAGCGCGGCTTTTTTAATGGGAGGTAAAAACTAGACTACCAACAAGACTAAAACACCAGCAATTATAAATATTTGATCGGTGGCTGCTTCCATGAGTCCACTATGCCCCAATATCTTTTTTGTATACCAGTATAGACATGCACCTGCATAAATAACCGGAATGAGCATCGCATAACCAAACAATGGGGCCACCCACCCATTGATAGAAGCACTAACAAGAACTACAGCCAATGCAGCACAAATCACCCCTAAAAGTGCTTCTGTCTGCTCTTTTCCCAGAACAATCGGCAAGGTTCTTTTGCCCACGATTCGGTCGCCCTGAATATCTCTCAATTCCATCAAGCCAGTCTTGAAGAAAATCAAACCGAAGGCGACGAATATAGATACTCCCCAACCAGCGGAAATCAACTGTGAATTCGCCAATGCAGGCAAAAATGCCATGCCAAAGGTCCATCCCGTTGCAAGAACCAAAATTTTCAAGGTCGGGAAATTCATTACCCTACTAACGAGGGCCCGAGATTCGAGCTTAAGGCTGCAGAAAATAGCCCAAATCAATCCAACGATCATAATGCCCCCGGTCAAATAGGAGACACTGACACCGAACAGGATCGATATAAAAGCAGCAACTACAGCCAAGGATAATAATGTGGTCTTGTGCCTTTCATAAAACTGAGCTCGATTAGGCTCATTGTACCTATCTGCTTCATAACTAACACAACGATTTATCGTATGAGCAGCGAAAAGAAAAAGACCTGCAGTTATGGGAAGTTTCATCGAAAAGGGGAAACCACCTAAGACCGTAATGGCGATACTACCCAATAGCGCAGACAGAAAAAGAAGAACATTTGCTCTCGACAGCACCTTGACGACATCAAATATCTTGTCAACGAAATTTGGATTCGGATCTGGAATCGCCTCTATTCGATTCACAACACGCCTAATCATCCAATCCGGTGTAGATGCACCCGCTGTAACAGCGATATTCTTGTATTGTTGTAAAAATTCCTCATTTATCTCATCTTCAGTTTCAATGAGAATCGAATCCGCTCCCCCCTCTTTCGCCACTTCTACCAAGCGATTCGTATTGCCGCTGTTGCGACCGCCTACAACGACCATCAGGTCAACATCAGGTGCTAGTTTCTTTACCTCTTCCTGGCGAACCTCAGTTGCATCACATATCGTATTAAACATCTGGGCCTGGGGGTATTTCCTCAAAATAGCTTCTTCGACATCTTTCCATTCCCGCATATTGATTGTCGTCTGTGCGACCACCACGGCGGGGCGTTCACCAATCTCCGGGAGTTCGGCCACATCTTCCATGCAGGTTATCAGATGGCTGCCAGCCTCAGCGTAGCCCTTGTGACCATCCACCTCCGGATGTCCTTCCTCACCGATGATCACCGTGAAAGCGCCCATACGGGAATGTTTTCTAATGACCCCGTGAACCTTGGCGACCAGCGGGCATGTTGCATCTCGAATGCCTGCTCCCGAACTTCTTAAACGATCGCGAACCTGCGGAGAAATACCATGCGCCCGAATGACAACCAAGCTCGTACTACTCGGCGTCTCCTGAGGATCAGATACAAAAACACTTTTATCCTCCAGCAATTCCACCGTTTGCGGGTTATGAATTAGCGGCCCATGCGTCAAAACTTCGCTGGATGCATCGTTAACCGTGTCCAAGGCTATATCAAGCGCTCTTTCCACTCCCCAGCAAAAACCAGCCGTTTTAGCCAGTTTGACTCTCAATTACACTCCTCCTCAGCGAAATGTAAAATGTTGGCTATCACCACATTTACGCTTTCGCACTATAGCCCTACTCTCAATTCATATGCAATAAAAATGTAAATCAACCTTCATCCGAAACGCGGGGGCGCTCAAATCGCAATTCAATGATGGGCGGCGCATTTTGGATATGCATGAGGTCAGAGATTCGAAACCAACCTCCCGAAGCATCCAAAATGACCTCGCCGATAGCTCTCGGGAGACTGAATCGCTTCGGCCCGCAACTGCCGGGATTAAAAAATACGGTCTTGCCTATCCTTCGGCAAAGCGGTTGATGCGTATGACCGAAAACCACCAAATCCATCGTCTCATCTTGAAGAAACATCTGCAATTCCCGAGATGGTCCTCCCCTGTCCCAGACGATATGCTGAACCATAATCCGCCAGCCTGCTATAACGGCCTTTGAGCGCATGGGCGCCAGGCCGGGCGCATCTACGTTTCCCAAAACACAACTGACAGGTGCAATGCTCTGGAGTTCCGGCAAGATAACATTGGAACCCACATCACCGGCATGAAGGATATGGTCTGCATTCTGACAAAACTCGAGCACGTCTTTCGTAAGACGACCATGTGTATCAGACAGCACACATAATCTGACGCTCGAAGTCATTATTTGTCGCCCCCAGGGCTCTTCAGTACAAGATGTGAAATAGAACCCCGCTTTCACATCATGAATTAAAGGTGCATATCCCCCTCAAAGAGGACATCTCAATATGTACTCATACTTCTAAATCCCTCATGACCCATATATCATATTCCACTACTTGAAAAGGCATTCAAGACGTACGGAAAGACAGGGAAATGCTAACGATTTGCTCTTCCCCCCAATACGATACCCATCAATATGACAGAGCATGCGAAGAGTCGACTGGACGTAGGGACTTCCTGAAGCAGCCACCAAGCCAATCCCGTAGCCACTAATGGCTCTCCTACAACGGCAAGCGCCACTTTACCCGGGTGCAAATGCCCTAACGCATAATTTATGGAGGTATGGCCGACCAATGTCGGGACGAGTATCATAGCGGCTAAAAGCAGCCAAGAATTATAAGAATATCCGCCGAGAGGCTGTTCCAGAATTAAAGCTGCGCCGAAAAGTAAAATCCCACTGAATCCATAGCACCCCGTCACATATGCCCCAACAGGAATTTTCATTCTCAGCTTTCGGCCACATAACATGTAGGCAGAAGCCATTACAGCCGCAGATAAGGCAAGAAAATTTCCCCAGAAGCTGCCTTCCCATCCCACAAAGTCAGAGTAAGCTAAAATTGCACTGCCACCGATAGCCAACACCACACCCAGCCAAAAATTTCGCCCTTCCCTTTCTCCCAGTAGAACGATTCCGCCAATGCCCGCGAATATGGGGTTGGTCGTCGCAAGCACGACGGAACTTGCTACGGACGTATGCGACAGCGACTCTATCCAAAACGCAAAATGAAACGCCAAGAATATACCGGAACCCGCCCAAATTATCTTCTCTTTGAGCGACAAGGCACCCCATATATACATGACGTTCTTGCTTGTAAACGGCAGCAGCAATAAAGCGCCGCCGCCCATACGATATGCAGCTATCGCCAAAGGTTCGACATCCGCCAACCGTATGAGTATGGCGGAGCAGCCAAGTGCAATGACCCCTACAAACAAATAGAAGTACACGGGAAATTTCATGCTTCTCAATACCAGAAGGAGATGCAGTGATTCTTTGGACCTGGAAGATTCCTAAGAATCATTCATGAACTGCGTGATCAAACCCCCGACCACCTCCGGTTGCTCTAGCATCACCATGTGACCAGATTGTGGGATAATGGATAATTTCGCATTTGGAATCTTCTCGGACATAAACTGTGAATACTTTGGGGGAGTTAAAAGGTCGTCTTCTCCACATAGGATCAAGGCGGGCGTAGATATAGATTCCAATTCGGAAAGGACATCAAATCGATCGCATGCAATAAAATCATGGTGCAGGGTATCCGCATTGCATCGCAATAAACCCCTGGTGCTCTCTCGGATTAGGGATGTAGCCGTTGCCGGGGAAAAAGCATAACTGATAATTTCATCCACAGTCTTTACAAAATCGCTTTTTGCACCTTCTAAAATGGAATCTTTCACTCTAAGCCTTGCGCCTGAGCCAATGAGAATGACACCTTTCAATAACTCAGGATGAGACATAACGGTGGCAAGAGTTACGGCACCCCCCATTGAATGGCCAGCTAGATAAACTGATTTCAATTTCTTGGCTTCTAAGAATTGAACAACAAATCGACTATATTCTTTTACATCCGAGATTTGGGCTAGACCAGACTCACCATGACCGGGCAATTCCAGAACCAAACTGCTCACGCCCTGTTCCGCCAGATTGCGCACCAAGGGAATCCAGCTATCTCGATTCCCTCCCGCTCCATGAATGCACACTGCGACGCTACTTAATGCCTGGGGACCTGCTTCGCAATAAGCGATTCTATGACCAGATAAACTCAGAAAACCTGGACGCAACCAAGACAAGTGGAGGGTTTCCTAAAGTGTTGGTGAGCTATAGATTTGAGGCCTAAAGGGCACGGTCAATGGCGGCTTTCAAATCGGCCTTGGATTTCACTCCCACGACCTGCTCCACAACCTCGCCCCCCTTAAACAACATCAATGTTGGGATACCACGAATCCCGAATTTCGTCGGAACTGATGGATTCTCATCTATATTCAACTTTCCGACTCGCACCTTCCCTGCGTATTCCTGGGCAAGTGCCTCAACCGTGGGCGCAATCATTTTGCAAGGAGCGCACCATTCTGCCCAGAAATCAACTAATGTGGGCGTATCTGAGCCGATAACATCCGTCTCGAAGTTCTGGTCCGTAAACTCGATAACACCTTCCGCCATTACATGTCCTCCGGGAGCAGAATCCATCGGGCTGGAAAAAACGATTCGTGTCTAAAACGTGTCAAAAGTCTTAACCGCAATTGGATATGGCGCCGTTTCGACCAACGAAACCTGGAGCATCATTCCCTATTGGCCAAAAGGCGTCAACTCCACTTTTCCAACTAGATATCCGGATTTTCGATAAGACAATGACCAAAAGGAGGAACACCAAAATTTTCAGACGACTCTACTCTACTGGTTCTTCGTCTGGAATCTCACTGACTAAAACTTGTCTTCTCTTCACACCATCCGCCGGGCCGATGACTCCCTCTTGCTCCATACGCTCAATCATGCGTGCTGCCCTATTGTACCCAATCCTCAAATGTCTCTGGATGAGAGAAATGGATGCCTCGCGCGTCCTGGAGACGAGCGCAATCGCATCATCATACCTTTCATCGTACTCGTCATCGCTATTTGGTTCATTCTGAGAGGCGTTTTCCTCCTCTACAAACCAATCCTCCCTGAATACCGCTTCTCCTTGGGATTTCCAGTGCGCAACGAGTTGAGAAATCTCGCTATCTGAAACATACGCTCCATGAATGCGAACAGGAGTGCTAGAACCGGGTGGCACAAATAGCATATCCCCTTTTCCTAATAAGCGTTCCGCCCCATTCGAGTCCAAGATTGTCCGCGAGTCCGTCCGAGTAGCAACGCGGAGTGCCATCCTTGACGGGAAATTCGCTTTGATGAGACCCGTGAGAACATCCACTGATGGACGCTGGGTCGCCACCAATAAATGGATTCCAGATGCTCGAGCCATCTGGGCCAGGCGCGTCATTGACTCTTCCACCTCACGTGGCGCGACCATCATGAGATCAGCCAATTCGTCAATCACCACCACAATATAAGGAAGGAAATCAAGGGACGTATCCTCTTCGGCCAGAGGTTGTTTCCATCTTCTATTCGCCTCACGATCACCCACTTGCCGCGCTACGGAAGCATTGTAGCCCTGGATGTTCCGCACCCCTGCCTCGCTCATTATCTGATAGCGTCTTTCCATTTCCACCAGGACACCCCTTAAGCCCGCCGAGGCTTTCTTGGGTTCAGTCACAACAGGCACGAGTTGATGAGGAATGCCTTCATATATCGACAGTTCCAGCATTTTGGGGTCGATCATTAAAAAACGAACCTCTCTTGGCGTACACCTGGTCAGGAGACTACAAATCATCATGTTCAAGGCAACACTTTTTCCTGCGCCGGTCGTGCCCGCAATCAACAGATGCGGAATTTTGGCCAAATCCGTAAATGCCGTTCTCCCTAGAATATCCTTGCCTAGACCCATCGTAAGTTTATCTTCGGCCTGCATGAATTCCCTTGAAGAGAGCACTTCTTTTGCAAATACGGCGTCACGCTTGATGTTGGGAACCTCGATGCCTACAACCGATTTTCCGGGTATCGGGGCGACAATGCGGACACTTAACGCGGATAGCGCTCGGGCCAGGTCGTCTGCCAGGCCGGTAATCTTGGAAACCTTGATTCCCGGGGCCGGGTCATACTCGAAACTAGTAATGACAGGTCCTGTCTTTACTTCCTTGACTGTTCCGACGACACCAAATTCTTTCAGCGTTTGTTCAAGAAGCAAGGATTTTTCGCGTATGCTTGCTTCGTCTACTATAAGTCCGCCAGAGGGAGGGGTTGCGAAAATATCCAAAGAAGGAAGAACATATTCTTTCTTAGGTAAAGAGCCTCTTTGCTCCTTGTGCCGATTTTCTGTTTGCGCACCGGAGTGGACCAGAGAATTGTCTTGGATCTGAACAGCGTCCGACTCGCCACTAGTTCCCGCGTGTCGAACTTTCAAATGCTCTTCCGATTCTCTACTTCTTGTTGAATCTTCAACATGAGTCGAAGGGAATTCGGGAAGCTCGTCAGGTGATCTCCCAGGAACAGGAGCCTCCTCCTGCGACGCTGGCAACATATCGCTATTGCCAGCAAGATTTTTCTTCAGCTTAATCCGCAGTCCGCCGGTCACAGATTTTCTCTCTGCTTTCACCTTCTTTGCTTCATCATCGATTTCTTCACTCGCCTTTGGTGACAGTTCGTCCACCACACTCAGCGGCAAGTCGTCGCGCGTTCCATCGTTGGCCAATCGCAGCTCGTCATCATCATTCTCAAGAAGCGTTTCTAACACCGAGCCGGGCATTGCTTCATCATAAAGACCCTTGGGGGTTTTTACGGGTTCGATTTCCTCATCGCTGGCCGCCGGACCGCGCAGCGCAGGCAAGTCCGGGCCCGGAAATTTCTCTCCTCCAAACAGCGAAGGGCCGTTTTGCGCCGATGGCCGAAGAACAAGCCTGCCATTCTTTTGGTTTGACAAGTAGGAGCTATTCGGTTCCAAAATTAATTTGTCGGCATCTTTTTTCGAGTGGTTCAGCCTCGGTTCCTCGCCGCTCAAGCTGTCTTGCTCAAAATATCCATGCGCTGCGTCTTCAGTGCCAGCTATCGTTTCGGCATATTCAGTACAGGACCCTTCTTCAGGTAGAGGTGACGGAATGCCTACAACTGTGGAAAAGAGTTTTCGGGTCGCGAATACAACGCCCCTTACTGCCCCGAGCAATACCTTTTTAAAAACCATAAAAATGCGAGAAAAAAACCACCAATGCGCAATTGCCAGTCCTGAAATCATTTTTTTGAATGAAAAACCGGTTATGCCGACAAACGAGGCAAGCAACACGGAGCCAAGCAACACCCAACTGCCCGCACTGCCCAAATATGCGTTCAGCAACATCACGACACTATAGCCGACAATTCCACCGGCTAATGTCGTCGTCCCAAAAAGAGGATCGGTTTCAAATGCTTTGAAAAATAACCCCGATGCGCTCAAAAGAAAGAACAAGCCAACCAGTTCACGCCAACCAGGCCGCCATGAGCGCAAACCTGCAAACGCGGTTACGCCCCAAATAAGGAATCCGATGGGCATCAAAATCGAGAATGCGCCCACCGCCTGAACCATAGCGCCGGCCGTATATGCGCCTACGGCTCCGCCGTAATTTCGAATGCGCCACTTTTGATTGACGTAAGCGCCCCAAGACGGATCGCCAGAATCGAAACTCCAAAGCGAAATCGCCAGGAAAACAGCGAAACCAACCAAGGATAAACCTACGATCTCATTGGTCCTTTGGGAAACCGGGGATGGTCCGGATCGGATACCCGAGCGACGAGTAGGCATACACTGGATCCTATGTTCCCACCCACAAACAGAATGGGAGATGCGTCCTCGGGCAGAGGAAAACCTAGAAACGCTATCAAATTTAAGTGGGAAATGCAAGAAAAGTTTGAAGTTAATGAATTCAGTCGCGGAAATCAGTACCGAGTACTTTATCTATCACATCTTGAAGAAGTAGTCCGTTCATGCGATTTTTATAATTTTCGACAGAAACACGACATCCCCTTGGAATATAGTCTGGAATCAATCCTGAAATGTGGGGGATTCATATTCATGTTTTTCGTCTACTACGAGCGGCCCGAAAAAACGCGGCGCCTGTCGAATCAACTGTTCTTCATAATGTTGATAATAAGGGCTTACTACCAAAACACCGCGTTTCAGAAACAGGAAACCTTCATTAAATTACTTAGCACCGAATAAGCCGCGGAGACCTTTCCGCAAAGATTTTTCGAGTTTTTTTCCAAACTGCTCAAGTTGGCTTTCTCCTCTGTCCAATTCTTTCGCAGAACCTTTATCGGGCGCTGCTCGATCATCCCCCGGTACCGGCACTATTTTTTGCACCCCCTCAATGGCAGTGCCAAGAATACCTGTAACGATGTCCTTGACATTGCCCCCCAGGTTCAGCGCCTTCTCAAACAGGCTTACAAATATCGGCTCCGCAATCGCGTCCAGAAAATGAAACTCCGGATCATCCAAACGCCCTGTTACCCGAACATTCAGCTTAATGGTATCGTCCGGTCTCTCGAACAGGCGGAATACAGACTCACGGAGCAATTTCACCACGAGGTCGACCAGGGGAAACTTCTCGTCGGGTTTCAAACGCAATCCGGTAATCTGCGCGGTCCCATCCAAATTCAAGCGGCTCTTTCTCAACGAATAAGTGGATTTGAAATCCAGCACGCCCCTTGTGATCTCGGTCCCTCGCATCAACAAGGCGCTGGCACTCTCTCCCTTACTGTCACGGAGATAAGGAGATATTTTTCGCAGGTCGAAACGCGATAGGTTGAAAATTCCATCTACATCCGGAGGCACCGAACCAGGGTTCAGGTTCGCCTTCACCAGGATGGAGGGCGATTCTCCGAGCGTCCTGAACTCCAGGCGCGTTTCCCGCAAGCCGGGAACCATCAGCGTATCCAAATTCGTAACCAAAAGCTTGGCATCCGGAACCTGCAAAACTACCGGCGGTTTATCCGCCGCAATAAAATCCTGATAATAAAAGGCCATTCTTGCAACTTCGAATTTCCCAATTTTAATCGCCGGAAAAAGAGGCCCACCCCCTTTTTTCGCGATCTTTCGGCGTTGCCCTAATGTGGTCTTTTTATCTTTATCTGCAGGTACCGTTTTTTCTTGGTTTCTTAATCGCTGGGTTTGTTTTTCACCTGCTTTCGTTGTCTCGAACAATGAGTCAAAATTAGTTTTTCCTTTTTCATGAAGCGCATATCGAATGTTCAACTTTTTGATCCGAACGCTTGACGACCGTATCTCTCCTCGCAAGATGGATGAACGCCCTAGAGATGCTTCCAAATCTTGAAGAATAATATCTGGTTCCGCATTTGGTTTGTTAAAGTCGAATGTCTTCAGCTCCGGAATCCGAATTTTTATCGCATCGTCATCAACCTGCCCTGAAAAACTTCCCGTCACATTGAAATTCGGGTATGCAGTATGCGCGAGCGATGAGAGATCCACCGAGAACGACCCCCGTGTCGAAATCGACTGTGGTTTTTTTCTGTTTCTCGAAACTGCAATCGTGCCTTTAGCGGCGCCGGCCACTAAAAACTCAGACACCGGTTCTCCAAAAATACTCCCGGCCAATCGGGTCGCGTGTTTCAGGTTCGATACCGTCCATTGGAATCGACCTGAATCCACTCCGTTCATGCTCCAATCGGCGGGCCTCGATGCCCGAAGATCTCCGAATGGCATGTTCAGGTTCAGGCTCTGCAACCTTCCAGATTGATTTTGGAAATCATAAGAACCCGTTGTTTCAACGCTGAATTTTCCCGTCTGCAGCAGTCTCCAGTCGCGGCTCATCGGCGCAAGGAATTCCCCGCTTAAATTTTCGCTCGTGAGCCCCAGGTTCCATTTTGCCTTTTCCTTGGGGACGTATGAAAATTCTATCTTGCCGGCGATCTCTCCTGCTGGATTTCGAATCACAGGAGTATCGCTAACAAAATTCACCCAAGGTGATATATGAACAGGATCAAAGAGCGCGTATCCCTTATAGGAAAACACAGCCCCATCTTTCCTGTTTCTCGTTCCTGAGAGTGAAATTTTCAATTTTTCATTCTTTGGCCCCGATTGAACGGGATGCCCTATCAATTCGCCCAGCCAGACTTCGGCGGTACTCAAATCCGTGATGTCAAACGTAAACGAAAATTCATCCCTGCCATTTTGATTCCACAAAACCATGCGATTCAGATATGCCCTCGCAAAGGGAAACCTCAAATCCAACCTCTTGATTTCGGCAGAGCCTTTTGAAGCGAGATAAAAACCGTCCGATTGAATTGCTAGAGATGCCAGGGATAAATCGCGCCACTTTTCTTTTGAAATTATTTTGGTACGCGCACCGAGGTTCTTCCCGACGATATCTGCCTTCCACCGGAGGGCACCATCCAGGGTCGAAGACACTTGCAACTCACCGCTGAGCCAGCCAGTGGCTTTTTGCAGGTAGGCTGGCAAAGGGACAAAATCCACGAGTGGCGCGACCGGCAAAGAATCGAAACGCGCGCTCGTATCTACCATGTAGGCCGAGGGATTTTTCCGATTTCGAGACACGGCGACGTTAAAACGGAGCTTCGCATCTTGGGGAACGTCTCCAAGCGATACTAACCCGAGTCTCTGCATGAAATCATTCGCAGATGAGAAATCACTCACCTCGACATAAATCGCGGCTTCATCATTACCATCTACGTTCCATTTCGCGGGCTTTTGGAGTTTCGCCGTGGCGAACGGCAACTTGATATCCAGGGTATTGATACTCGCGGATGCATTCTTCTCGTCGTAGTTCCCCGTCGAATGAAGAACGGTTCTCCCCAACGTCAGCGCTTTCCATTGTTTTCTCTTGTCTATCCTGACTTTTGCGCCGAAGTCCCGGGTTTCTAAAGCCACATCCCATCCTACACGCTCGCCTGAAACAAAAACCACGCGTGCTTTTCCGCCCACTTTCCCCTTGATTTTCAAGACATGGTCAACAGAGGGAATGAATTCAACGAACCGGGACAGGTCCACCGGGTCGAAGCGGGAATCCACCTCTAGTTGTACGAAGTCATCCGATATCTTGCGATCCCGCTTCGCCGATATCAGAACCCGGGCCGTTGCTCTTTCCTGGAAGCCTCGTAGCGTTATGCCCGCGACTCGCGAAATCCAGTCGCCCGTTTCACGCATATCACGGATGTTCGCTTCAAAATGCACTTCATCTTGCGCCGAGACGTTCCAGAACGAAGGTTTCGTCAATTTCGCATCCAGAAAAGGCGTTTCGACGAAGAGAGTGTCGATGTGCGCGGAACCATATAACAGATTGAATCGACCCTTCGTCTTCAGCTTGAATCTGGGCAACTCCAGTTTTCGCCATTTTGCTCGTCGATCCATTTGGAAATCCGCGAGAATGTTTTGGCCGTTCAAATCAATATCCCAGGTTACCGGTTTTTCGGCGACATAGCCGAACTTCAAGTTCCCGGCGAAAATTCCTTTCCTGAAACGAGAGCCCGGTACCGTAGGCGCCACCACAGGCAGGAAAGACGAATCCAAAAGAGGCATCTCGAAAGACGCGCGATAATTCCGGCCTGTCATGTCGACGTACGCCTTGCCTTTCATTTCGATGAGTGGTTGCCCGTCCGGCCTCTTACACTTCCCTTCGAGAACAACGTCCAAGGGCTTGCCAGGCGTTACTTTGTCGACTTCGATGTGAGCAAAAGAACATGAACCATCGAAAGCAGGCGAGGTGTTGCTGGCATCGAATCGCAATTCGGTTTTAGCGTCATAAAGGTCAAATTCGTGAATGATAAAAGTGAATCCTTGTTCAGAACTTTGCGGGACGCTCTCCGCCGCCTCGGCGGATTTGATGAACGAAAACGTTTTTCCCGAATTCGTCGGAATCGCATTGCTTGATTCCCGATTCAGATTGTCGATAATGTCCTGGAAATTGAACCTGCCCTGTCCATCCCGGTGTACGCGAGCGGTGGCGCTTTTGATGGTGAGCTGGAGAATGCTGATACGCTTGTAAATCAGGGTCGATGGATTCAGAAGTATTTCAACATCGTCGAATCGAACGAAGGGTTTATCGCTCTTTACCCCATCTTTTTCTGTTTGCCCGTCGATGACGATTCCACTCGCCTCGATCTTGAACAGTCCCAGTTCCAGCCGCTCGATTGATACGTTTCGGCCCAGGATTTTTCGCCCTTCTCTCTCCGCGATTCTGATTATCTCATCGGAGGAAAGAAAAATTTGTATGATGAAGATAGAAACGACGATGAGAACGAAACAAATACCGGCAATCCAAACCAACCATTTCAGGAGTCGATACATAGAGGACCCATCGCGGAAAACAAGAAGGCGGCTCACGAATCATAAAACAATTCAGATTTCACAACATTACCTGATATTATATATTAGAAAAGTGTGATTTTTTTGTTTCTTCTGATGTTTGCAACACAATTCTTCTATTCTCATAAAGTGCCTATATGAAGAAAAATCACGATAGCCCAATGGCAAATCCACACATTCTGAAGCCGAATCGAAGCCGAGAAGTTTTCTCCTGGTGCATGTACGATTTTGCAAACTCCGCTTTTCCGACACTAATCATCACGGTTGCGTATAGCGTCTATTTCAAGACAATCGTCGCCGGCGGCGGCGGGAAAGGAGATTTCCTATGGGGGATAGCGCTCTCGGCAGCCATGATCTTAAGCGTGACCATCACTCCTCCTTTGAGCGCGATAGCTGACAGAAGGGGCAGCCGTAAACTTTTCTTGATCCTTTATGCCTATATTTGCGTATTGGCCACCGCCCTTCTCGCAAATGTAACCGCCGGCATGATCTTTGCCGGAATGGCGTTTTTCATCATCGCTACGGCTGCATTTGAAAGCTCTCTCATCTTCTACAACTCCTTTTTGCCCGACGTCTCGACACCGAAAAATGTCGGGAAAATTAGTGGCTGGGGCTGGGGACTTGGGTATCTGGGCGGTCTGCTTTGTCTTTTTTTGGTCAAACCTTTTTTGGCGGGAGGGTTCTCGCAGGAAAATCTTCCCTTGTTCCGTATGAGCTTTGTTGCGGTCGCCGTGTTCTATGGCCTATTTACGCTTCCGTTGATTTTTTGGCTTCGGGAAACAAAAATAAATTACACTCAACTAACCGAAAAAAACGCTTTCGCCGAACTATGGAAAACGCTACAGGACACGAGAAAAACGCCGGGCGCAATCAGGTTTCTTATCGCCTTTTTCCTCTATAACGACGGAATTGTCACCGTCATTTCTTTCAGTTCGATCTATGCGGTCTCTACGCTGAAATTCAGCATGGGCGAAGTTTTGAGTCTTTTCATTATGGTTCAAGTTTCAGCTGGCGTCGGCGCATTTGCACTCGGGTATCTCACAGATGCATGGGGACCGCGGAAAACGATTCTGCTGACTCTGTCGAATTGGTGCGTGGTCGTCATTGTGGCTTATTTCACCGAAACGAAATATGTTTTCCTGGGTGTCTCGTTGTTGGCGGGGCTTTCCCTCGGGTCCAGCCAATCAGCAAGCCGCGCCCTGATGGCTAGCTACATTCCTGAAAAAAGTTCAGCACAATTATTTTCGTTTTATGGTATTTGCGGCAAAATGAGTTCGGTTCTCGGTCCACTGGTTTTTGGGGGTGTGTCAGCACTGACTGGAGACCAGAGATCTGCGATTTTATCCGTGCTTGTTTTTTTCCTTGCGGGGGGCGCCTTATTATGGCTAACACCGGAAACCAGGAAATCGGCCCAGTATAGCCAGGGAAAATAAGTGTTCGCCTGCTCTTACTGAAAGCGCAACCTATTGATTGTTTCGTTTCCTGTGGCCGTCTCTCGGAGTAGACTTGGATTTTCGTGAACAGATTTACCAAAGATTGATGTTTCATCTTGATGATGTCGATGTTTCGAGAGAAACTGTCGATGCCTTTTCGTCTGACATCGTTCACATTCTTGACCGAATTACACAAGACAGAATATACGAGGCGAGCATACGCCAGATCCTCCAGCGTTACGCCGATGAGTGGGCGGAGCAATCTTCTCGTAGAATTTTAGATTCCCAAAATGACGAGGCAACGGAAATCGTTTACGAAATGATTGATCGTCAGGCCAGAAACCGCGCAATCCGCGCACTCAGGAAAGTCTTGCTAGACACGCTACAAAATCAAAAAAAACCTTTGGACGATCTGGATTTTTTTGACGAAATCGAATGATTCCGATAATAGGGGTTCGTTATGCCAGAAAAAAAATTAGCAGAAGAAATTGCAAAACGCAGAGGACGTAGGTATCCAGCTCATGAGTTCATTGCCGAGAAATTTCCAGACTACATGGAAGCGCTTTTGCATCTCGACGAGATCATCCGTGCGAAAGAGAGAAGATTCGATGAAAGAATGCATGAACTGTTTCATATTTTAGCCCTTGCAGTTGAGGGTTCGAACCCGCATAACCAACCGCACCTCAAACAGCATTTGAAAAAAGGACTCAAGCTAGGTTTACACCCGGAGGAAATCGCAGAGGCGCTCATGGTCTGCGTAAACCCGGCGGGCTCCAAGGTGCTAACTTATGGCGTCACCTGCATGCTGGAAGCAATGGACGAACTCAAAGACGAGGGCTGGACATATCCCGCCTAAACAGCAATTTTTCGTCAGTTCATAACAGCGATGCTCAAGCTTCTGCCCGAATTGCCTCCTCACGCAATGGAGAATATATGCCAATATATGTGATGGGTGTTGGGGCATCCAGCCGATGCGGCACCCCCTTGGGTATGTGTACCACCTGACCCGCTTTGACCTCGCGTGTTTCACCGGCGACTGTAAACTTAGCCTCGCCTTTCATGAGATATACAAGTTGCTCTACATCATGAGTATGGTCCTGTTCCGTTCCTCCCTCTCTTTCGATATACAACATCATCACCTGTTCACCGACGACGAGCCTGCGCTCCCTGCCCGGCATCTTTTGCGGTTCAATTTCCGCTAAATCGTAAAAATACTGCATCCGGCCTCTCCTCTTGGTCTACGTATCGAGTTAATTTTCCGGTTGTTGATTTTATTAGTATCGCTCGCAAGGCCATTACAATTTCCGTCTTGCAATCATACACCTATCATCTCTAGAATTCTCTCCTACTGTGGCTACTCCTCCATGGTTTGATAAAGGACAAATTTTTGATGACTTCAGATATCCGAGTTCGCTTTGCTCCATCCAACACGGGCCACCTCCATATCGGCGGCGCGCGAACAGCTCTGTTTAACTGGTTCTTTGCGAAACATCACGCAGGCACAGCCATTTTAAGAATCGAAGACACCGACCGCCAACGCTCTACGGAAGAATACTACGACGCAATCCTGGAGGCGTTCGAGTGGCTCGGTCTCGAATGGGATGAAGGCCCATATCGCCAATCCAACCGGATGGATTTGTATCAAGAAGCAGCCGAAAAACTCTTATCCTCCGGTGCTGCCTTTCGGTGCACTTGCACGCCGGAGGAAGTGAACGCAATGCGTGAACGGGCTCGTGCCAAGGGGAAAACGCCGAAATACGACGGCACTTGTCGGGATCGATACGAAAAAGAGCCGGATGTCCCGTTTTGCCTTCGCCTCCGGGCACCTGATACCGGGGAAACGATTGTCGACGACATCCTCGCCGGGGAGGTCGTGTTCGAGAACTCACAACTCGACGACATGGTCATCGTCCGCACCGATGGAATGCCTACATACAATTTTTGCGTGGCCGTCGACGATATCGACATGAGAATCTCCCACGTGATTCGAGGCAACGACCACCTATCCAATACCCCCAAGCAAGTCCTTGTCTATCAGGCCCTACAAGAAGCGACGCCAAAATTCGCGCACATATCAATGATATTAGGATCCGATAAGAAAAGACTCTCAAAACGTCATGGCGCAGATTCGGTACTGGAATATAAAGAGCGCGGTTTTCTCCCTGAAGCGTTGATCAACTATCTTGTTCGCCTGGGATGGAGCCACGGAGACCAGGAGATTTTCTCCAAAGACGAGATTGTCGCCAATTTTGCCTTAGAGAATTTGAACAGATCTGCCGCCATCTTCAACCCGGAAAAATTATTGTGGCTGAATCAGGAATACATCAAATCGGCCGATGGTGGTTTTCTCGTCGACTCGCTTGATGCGGGCCTCAAAAAACAGGGGTTACCGCCTGATGTCCTCTCCCGCAAAACTCGCGAAGGCATTGTGGATGAACTCAGAACGCGCTCGAGCACCTTGGTGGATATGATAGAAGGCGCTCGTTTTTTCTTCGAAGATGAAGTCGAATTGGACGAGAAGGCGGCTTCGAAATTCCTGACCTCGGAGAGTTCGGAGTTGATGCTGAAACTACGCAACGAATTGAATAAAATCGATGCGTTTTCGTCCGAAAACGTCAAATCGGCTTTTCATCGCGTTATGGACGAAGAAGCTGTAAAGCTCGGTAAACTGGCGCAACCCGTGCGCGTTGCTATCACGGGCGGCACTATCAGTCCCGGTATCTTTGAAACCCTCAGCCTTCTCGGAAGAGACAGGAGTCTATACCGTCTCGACGCGGCTCTGGGCAGAGTCAATCAATAAATCACTTCCACATCGTCCTTGACGAATAAAGAACTCATACATATAAACATCTAGGTCTTTTTGGGGGATCGTCTAGCGGCAGGACACCAGACTCTGGATCTGGGTACGGAGGTTCGAATCCTCCTCCCCCAGCCACTTCATTCTTACGAGTTTAAATCTAGCGCAGAGGAATTCGTAGATTTCTTTTATCCTTAATGCAAGGAGATGAAAATGACTCTAAGAATCAATGATGAAGCACCAGATTTTACAGCTGACACGACGCAAGGCTCCATCAATTTTCATGAATGGATTGGAGAAGGTTGGGCCGTTGTATTTTCACACCCGAAGGATTTTACACCCGTCTGCACCACAGAACTCGGGACAATGGCCGGGCTCAAGCCGGAATTCGACAAAAGAAACTGCAAGGTGATTGGTATCAGCGTCGACGGGGTTTCCGATCACGAAAAATGGTCGAAAGACATCGAAAGTTCTCAAGGCCATGCCGTGAATTATCCCCTGATTGGCGACCCCGAGCTTTCGATCGTCAAGGCCTACGACATGCTGCCCGCCGATGCGGGCGACACTTCGGAGGGTCGGACGGCCGTTGATAATGCGACGGCACGCTCGGTTTTCGTCATCGGCCCGGACAAGAGAATCAAGGCGACGCTCACCTATCCGATGAGCACAGGCCGGAATTTCAGCGAAATCCTGAGACTGCTTGACTCCTGCCAGTTGACGGCTAGTGAACAGGTGGCGACTCCGGCGAACTGGCAGCAGGGTGAAGACGTGATTATTTTACCAGCCGTTTCCGATGAGGATGCGAAAAAGAAATACCCGGAGGGTTGGGAATCGCCGCTTCCATATATTCGGGTCGTCAAACAACCCTAACTTTTCTTACATCCACCGACACGAACAAACGATCAGGTGATACGAAATCGCTGATTCCTAATTCAGCAGAGCAAAATAAAAGAGCCGCGGCCGGTGTTGCTGGCCGCGGCTCTTTTATTCTATCTCAAAGAAAAGGCTAATTTTTCCATCCTTCAGCTGCGATGGCCTCTTTCACCATGCTTAGATCCATGCCTTCCTTACGAAGATCCACTGTTCGTTTCGCTTTGCGTTTTTGCAGAAGAACTTTACCCATGTGATCAAACCATTTGTAATCCGCCTCTGATGGGAGAAGGCCAAAAGTCAGATCGTTTACAGAGGCTTTCACTATTTTAAGCTTGATCTTCGAACCTTTCGATTGCAAGTGGTTCAGGTATACACGTGCAAACTTATCGCGATTGTCTCTGTGCAATTTCATGCCACGAATGAATCCTCTCAAAAACTTCGTATAAACATCTCTATCTTTCTTGAGGGTTTTTCCATTGGCCATTAAAATCCACAGGTTGTTTGCATATTTGCAAAAAGTTTCCACTGTGCGGGCATATCCCCTGTCGATGGCAATAGCAGCCTGCGGGTTATTCAAAGCTATCATATCCACCGTCCGGGATTTAAGCGCCGCCATGCGGGTATCGTTGTTCATGTTCACGGTCGTGAAGTCTTTCACGGATAAACCATATTCCGGCAGAATGAAGGTCGTCAGCGTGAAATACGTACCCGTAGCTTTACCTACCCCAAGTCTTTTGCCCTTCAAGTCATGCAAGGTTTTCACAGGTGATTTTGGAGACGTGAGAATTTTATTTGCTTTGCACCAATAATTTGCATTTCCGACTCCAGGGGCATTCGCTCTTTTCGATATGGCTGAATAAAAAGCCCGGTCGGCGGCGCCACCAATGTCAAGAGAGTTCGCCAAAATCGCTTGACGCATTAATTTGCCCTGCGGAAATTGTTTAATGGTGTATTTTCCCTTGCCGATGGTTTGATCATAGTAGCCCATCTTATGAGCAACGATGGTGACCGCCCCCATAACAGAGCGGTGGTGGCCGATGCGGAACGGCGCCGCACTCGCTGTATATGCAGCCGACAATACCGCCGCGATGGTTATTGCAACTACGAAACAAATACTCCTTCCCTTCATTACACTATCCTCCTTGAGATTCATTGGCCCGAAGGCATCCAAGAATGCAACCCTAAGATGAGCAACCCGTTATCGGGGAGCTAATTTCAATCTCATTATTCCTATCAATTCGATGTGTGAAGAAACCATAACATATCTTCATGCATAATTGCATCCCTCTACGCTCCAGCTATCCATCCCCATTTACCGTTCCAAGGAAATTTCCAGTCTGTTTCGACTTGCTTTGATCAGGCAATGGATTCCTGCTCAGGATGTCGTTTAAGCAATAACAAAGCTAAAACAAATCCCACAAACAAAACGACTGGAATCGTCCAAAAAGCATTCAACATTCCGATTCTTTCCCCAAGAATAGAAAGGGGGAGCGCTGTTAATCCGGCCAATAATGTACCACCACCCAGTATCAATGAGCTTGCGAAAGCTCGGTGCTCGGGTAGATACTCCTGGGCCAAGGCTACCGATACGCCCATCGGCACAAAAGCCCCTGCACCAATGATTGCAAGAGATATATAAGACCATTCCAAGGAAGATAATTGAAAAACCAACATACCGGCCAAGGCGCATCCAACACCGATTGTAATCACTTTAGGCTTCCCGTACCTGTCACCCAGAATACCACCGAGCATGACGCCTATAGCTCCTGAGATAAAAATGATCGAGTTAGCCATGCCACCTCGCCAAAGCCCAAAGCCCCTTTCAACAAATATCGTGGGCAAAAAGCCCGATAAATTCATCAAGGTCATCCCCCGCACAACCGCAATACCGAACAGGAGCAATACAGGACCTCGTACATTTTTAAGCGCTATTATCAAACCCGTTTGCCCGCCTTCTGCGTAATTTTTTTTCTTTCTCTGGGGCGGAGCCGGCATCCCTAATTTCACACCCGCCATGGCGAGCACCGCTACAAGGATGAACACCCACAAATGCTCCATCCCCATCATTTCTGCGATAAAAATGGCGATCAACGGACCAATGGCGAAACCCAGCCTTCCCGCCGTAACGAACAAGCTGACAATAAATCCGGCATGCTCGGAACTCAGCCTGCCCGCACGCGCGGCCATATCCGGGTGGCACAGACCAAAAAGAATTCCTCCCATGATTACTGCAGCGGCCAAACCATATACACTCGTCACCCAACCAATCGCCGTGAAAGCTATGGAGCTTCCGACCAGGCCTACGGTTAGCCAAGGTAACCAAGGCCACCTGTCAATGACGATACCGGTGATGGGTTGCGTGATAGAGCCACTCACTGTCTGACAAGAAATCAAAAAACCGATTGTCGTGATACTGAGTCCTAATTTTTCTTTTAATAATGGGGCAAGGGGTGCGAAGAAATTCGCCTGGCTATCTACCACGAAATGTGCAAAGAAAATAAGGCCTGTTCCGGCCCAAGGTAAAGTGCGCAAGGATGGCTTTTCTGAATTCTTGGGGTTGTTGTTCATATCTACCTTGGGGCCAGGGCTATTAGCGTGCGTTCGACTGCTTCTTGATAACTCTCTCCAGCTAACACAGGGTCTATCATCAATGCTGGCATATCCACCCCGGCATCCCGGAAAGCGGCCAAGCGTTCCCGGCATCTCTCAGGCGGGCCGACAAGGCAAAACTCATCGATGATGGCGTCAGTTATCCCATCTCTCAAAGCTTGTTGATCACCTTGTTCGAAGGCTCGTTTTATGGATTCCGCCTCTTGTTCATAGCCGCTTTCCCGAATTGATTTGTTGTACGCGGGAAGCCCAAGCCAATATGTCAACGTTTGGCGGGCAGTTTCTCTCGCAAAGGCGAGGTCATCACACAAAAAAGTATGTATTCCAAGATCAATTTCTACATCACGAGGCTTTCTGCCCGCTCGTTTCGCTCCTGCATCTCTCGCTTCCAAATAAGCATCCATTCTTGAAAGTGGAACCATATACGGCAACAATCCATCGGCTATTTCTCCGCCAAGCTCTGTCATCTTGGGACCGACGGCTGCTATGTAAATACGGACGGGATAGTTTGAGCGCCTGAATTTCAACTCCTCTCCCTGGTAAGTCTGAACAGGAAGAGGATACACCGACTCACCTTCCAATACACCTTTAACCTCACTCACATATTTTCGCATATCATCGAGAGGGTTTCCGGGTTGTATCCCCATCGCCTTGATTCGGGGCGGGTGCCCAAGTCCGAGACCCAAAATATAGCGGCCGCCGGAGATTTCGTTGATCGCCACCGCGCCTTGAGCCGCCATAGAGGCATGGCGCAAATAAATGATGGCGACCGAACTTCCTATCTCAATTTTGGATGTGTATGACGCCATCAACTGATTGATGGCAAGGGTGTCCGTCAAAGATTCTGTCGTATAAACACGATCATATCCCAATTCCTCACCAAGCCTGGAAACCTCTCCCAGCCCCTCAAAGGAAATGTCCGCAAACGTGAGAAGCCAAAACCCGAGGCGATTCGTCATAACAAACCTTTCCCGAAAACCAAGCTCTGGACCACGATCATTGGCACAATCGGCCTCCATCAACCAGAATGATCGACCCGTTCATGTATGACGCTTCACCAGAAGCCAAGAAAACAGCGCAATCGGCGATTTCTTCCGGAGCAGCAAATCGTCCCAAAGGTATATTACTCATCAGTTTCTCTCGTCTATCCGCTTGCGTTTCCACGCGATGTTTCGTCCCCTCACTCAAAGTCGTTCCCGGAGCTATCGCATTCACCCGAATCCCTTTGGGCCCGAGTTCGGCGGCATGCGCCTTCGTCATCAGGTGCATGGCCCCTTTCGTGGCGCAATAGAGGGAATTATCTGGTACTCCCGCCTCGCCGGATGTCGAGCCAATGTTGATGATCTGACCATTTTTCCTGGAGATCATGTGCTTGGCTGCCAATCCACTCAGAAGAAACGAAGCCATCGCATTGACTTGAAAGAGTGCGACCACATCATCATATGTGACTTCTTCTACAGGCTTATTGCAGCGGATTCCAGCGCAGTTCACCAAAACATCGAGACGCTTCAGGTGTCCTAGTGCGCGACCCATTAAAGGAGCGGCGTTCGCCAGGTTCGACAAATCCATCCCCTCGCCGGCCGCCGATATTCCTTGGGACTTGCAATAATCGAGGGTCGACTCCAAAGCTCTTTGGTTCCTGCCACCCGCCAAATATAGTGAACATCCTTCCTCGGCGAAACGCCTTGCGATGGCGGAGCCAATTCCCACAGAGGCTCCCGTGATGAAAGCCGTCTTTCCCTTTAGTCGCATGTCGAGTGACCTCTTTACTTTAGCGGAGCTTCTTCTCCCTCCGGAACCTGAAGTTCAAATGCGTTGAGCGTCATCGAGACAGTCGTATAATGTCCAATAAGACCGATTAACTCGACCAACCCACGCTCTCCGAAATGTTCGAGTGCATTCTGGTAAACGTCACCGCTCACGAAGTGATTTTCGTGCAATGCAGTGCAAAAATCATAGATTGCTTCCTCATCGGCGGCCATTTCTTCGGGTCGCCTGTTCTCCTGAACCGCCTTGATGATCTCGGGAGACAAGCCTCCCTTCCTGGCCAAAGGCTCATGAGCGTACCATTCATATTGCGAACTCCAGAACCGGGCGGTGATCAAAATCGCAAACTCGCTCAGCCTGGGTTCAAAAAGGGTATCATAGCGCAGGTAACGCCCCGTCTCTTCCAGTCTTGCAAGATAAGCCGGGCTTTTCAGCCACGCCAGAAAAGGGCCACGTACACCTCCTCTGGGTCCGGAAGCGATTTTTTCATAGAGTTTTCTTTGCGCATCCGTCATCTGTTCCATTGGTGTCTCGGTCAAACGTGTCATCGGCATGAGTTCTCCCATAGGCTGAAATGTGCGTGAACATTCACCTTCCACCTGCTACATAAGAATTTCACAGGTTGCAAGGCGATGCTTAGTCTGATAAGCAGTTAATAAGGCTGCGGCAGGCGCGGCCAAATTGTGTTTTCTGGAAATGTACTTGAAGTGAAAGGCCGCTACCTGTTTCACCTCTACCCATTTCCAAAATATGCAGGAGATCAGCAAGTGCCAGAAGGAACAGTAAAGTGGTTCAATGACGCGAAGGGCTATGGTTTCATTTCGCAGACGGATGGTGACGACGTTTTCGTTCACTTCTCCGCCATCCAGGGAGAGGGCTTCAAAACCCTGGAGGAAGGACAGAACGTGAACTTCGAAATTGTCCAAGGCCCGAAAGGGCTTCAGGCGGCCAACGTCACAAAAGGGGGTGACTCCGAAGAATAACCCTCATCAAAAAAATCAAAACGACGGCTCACCCGGGCCGTCGTTTTTTTGTCTGCTGATATGGATCTCCCCCGCTTGCGGCAGGGCCGAATCTCCATGATATAACCTCATCAGCAAGGCCACTCAGACCATCCAACAGATGGAATACATAGAAAGGCATTTCATGCGCGACGTTATTATCATCGGTGGCGGCATCATGGGTCTCCTCATAGCCAGAGAGCTCCGCAAAACGGGCAGGAGCGTCACCATCATCGAAAAGGGCCGGCCCGGAGCGGGCGCCACCTGGGCTTCCGCCGGCATCATCTCCGCCCACGGGACGAGCGGCTCCGCCGATATCGCCGGTCTGCCGGGCTTGAGGCTCAGGAGCGACTCGGATGAAGATTGGACCCAACTCGCGGAAGCTATCGCCGAGGAAAGCGGAACGGACATCGAATACCGCCTCAACGGCGTATTGCTGATCGCCCTCGATGAGGCCGAAGCAGAGTCCATACAGGAAAAAGCCCGCGCGCGCGAGTGGGGGGAGGCGGAATGGATGCCGCCCGAAGTCCTGAAGAGCGAAGAACCTTGCCTCTCGGATGATTTGGCGGGAGCGCTCCAGGTCATGGGCGGAAACCTCGAAGTCAGAAAGCTGGGGCCTGCGCTCGAGATTGCCTGCAGGCGGCTGGGGGTGGAGATCATCACCGGATGCGCGGTGGAGGAAATCCTGAGCGCCGATGCGAGAGTCACCGGCGTCCGCACGGATGCGGGCGTTCACGAGGCGACCGCCGTCTTCATCTGCGCAGGCACCGGCAGCCGCAGCGTTCCCGGCGCCGTCCCGCGGCCGCCCATCACCCCCCAGCGCGGGCAGATGATCGCCATGGACGCCCGCGCGCTGGGGCTTGAGCGCGTTGTGATGACCGTGAACGACCCCTACCTCGTACCCCGCGCAGACGGCCGCGTTCTTTTGGGCGCGACGAGGGAGTTCGCCGGCGAGGACCCGAGGCTCACCGTGGGCGGCCTCTCATGGCTGCTGAGCGAGGGAACCCGCATCGCCCCGGAAATCGCCTCGTGCGCCATCGAGGAAACCTGGAGCGGCTTCCGGCCCACCTCATCGGACTACCTGCCCCTCATCGGCCAGGGCGCTCTCGATGGCCTCTACTTCTGCACCGGGCACGGACCTTCGGGCATCGGGCCTGCGCCCGCCAGCGTGAGGCTGGCCACCGCGCTCTATCTGGGAGACGCCCCCCCGATCGATCCCGCGCCTTATGACCCGATGCGCTTCGCGTAGCAAATGCGGGGAATTGCGGGGTCCGAAAAAAAGTTTTTAATTCGATAAATTTCGATAATTATATAATGTATTACTTTAATATCATCCGACAAACGGTTAAATTATAGCAAAATACAATGTTCATTCAATCCAAAAATATTTTCGGTAATTTACCGATATTTATCTATATTTATCGTATTTTACCGGTTAATCGCGACTGACGAAGGAGCGATTGGCGTTTGCGCGTCACCGAAGGGAACTGAGGGCTTCATCGCCTCGCCCTGTTCGCCGGGTTGCTCGTAGTTCGAGGGGTTCGACCGATTCGAGGGAGTTCGCGCGTTCGCCCGCCGGGAAGGATTGACCCGCCCTTCCCGCTTCGCATGAACCAGAACAACACCTGAGATTGCCTTTTCCATCAAAAAACCTCCCTCATGAAACCCGCACGGTTCCGACCGGCCCGGCTGAAGCGCCGCCTCGCCCCCGTGGAGAGGTCTGGCCGCTGCGTCAAACCCTCATTCATCGGGGCCTTGAAAACCCCATCAAGGAGGAAGTGACGCCTCTGCCTCCGATCGGTTTCGGGTTTTGACCGTCATTCCCGCGAAAGCCGGAATCCAGTGCCGAGCAGAATGGCAATACTCCGGCTTTTCATCTCCCCGTCATTGGCGGGAATCAATCAGAAAAGAAAAAGCAACGACAAAGCAATTGGTCGGTTCCGGCACCGGAATGACGAACAAAACCACATCGCCTCATCCTGAGTAGCGGCCCCTCGACTTCGCTCGGGACAGGCTCCACTGTTCCCCGACACCCCTCATCCTGAGTAGGCGCGTAAGCGCCGTATCGAAGGATGCCCTCTCGCCACGGCGCGAGCCCCTCGCCCTTCGATACGCCGCCTTTGGCGGCTACTCAGGGTGAGGAAAGAGGCGTCGGCGGTTTCCAGTGGACGCATACAGGGGTTTTTCAACAACCCCGACAAGGGGGGGCAAAAGCGATGCCCCCGAGAGGGCTTTTCCAACAGCCCCTCATCAACCGGAATCGACTCTAGCGTAACGCCCGTGGCGCGCCGTGACGCCAAATGCGGGGAATTGCGCTATTTTGCCGGATTGGCTTGCCGTTACCACGGCAAGGCCGAGGACAGTTCCCGAATTCACGTTCCTCGCCCGTCTGAGGGCGACAGACACGCAGCGCCGGTCTTCGAAGCATCATCCCATTCCATTCCGCCGCCGCTGCACCGGAATACAAAGCCGCCCACGACTCATTTCGTCACGGGCCCGCGGCTGCAAAGCTCCCCGATCAGCCGACCAAGCTCCCGCAGGCAGTCCTTCGAAGCGGGGTTGCGCTTGCCGTTTGGCGTGGGAACGCCGTACATGCTGAGCCCGGTTCGCAGCCACTCGTTCCGGACGGCCACAAGTTGCCCCGCTTCGGTGTAATCGGTCAGGAATCCGTTCCAGCCGATAGCGATGCCGTCGCCGTCGGCCGCCGCCCGCAGCAGATGGATGTAGTTCTCGAAAGTCTCGACCGGTGCGTCCGGGGGCGCGCAGCCATGTTCGTCGAACCAGGTATCCCAGGTCGCCCAGCCCGGGCTGGGCAGACCGATGTCCAGGCGCGGCACCCCCGACCAGCATTGCGGCGGTCCGGCCAGCACCGGCTCGAACCGTTCCAGGAAGGAGGGCGAGGCCACCGGCACGATTTCCTCATCCAGGACCTTGACCGCATTCTCGTTAGGGTGCGGCGCACCAACCGAAGACTCGAAGATAATGTCGAGGCCCACAGGTATCTGCATGGACAGTATGTCGAAGTCGTAGACCACAATCCGGGCCGCGACGCCATCGCCCAGGGACCGCTTCAGCCTGGAAAAGATCGGCGGCAGCAACAGACCCGAGATATCCAGGGTGCATCCGATGGTCAGGCCGGTTTTGCGGTTGTGAAGCCCGTGAGCGGTGTCTTGCAGGGTGCCCATCGCCGACTGGACGGCGAGAAAATACTTTTCGCCGCTCCGGTTCAGCGCGATTCCCCGGCCCGAACGCTCGAACAGCATCACGCCGAGCGCGTCCTCCAGATTGCTCAGGTGACGGCTGATCGCCGATTGCGACGTGCTGCGCTCCTCAGCGGCGCGGCCGACGCTGCCGAGCCGGGCGACCGCCTCGAAGGCGAGCAGCGTGTTGGTGGAGGGAATCTTGAACCGGGGACCACTCATGACCGGCCTCCAATGTTCGCCCGAGAATGCGCCGGGGCGTGGAGACGAAGGCTTTTCGTCGAGCCCTCGCCGGACCATGGGCATGCGACCGCAGGGACGCCCGCGTGTCCTCCCTTTCCGGCCCGCCCGGGCAGAAAGAAATGTGACATCTGACCGGACTGGCGAACACACATCGGCTCCGAACCTCTCTTTCGCGGCTGCGTGCTTCCCGGCCGGCGCCAGCCGTGGGCGACGCCGTTTTTGGAGCTCCCGGCAGGATTTCCGGAAGTGCTCTATAAAACAAGCGGGACAACCATCAACCAATATCATTTGTGCTATTGGTTGTTCTCAATTCCAATAATAATAAAACAACGATTGCCTCTGAACAATAAATTTTTCCCAGCTGCGATTGTCACGGGTTGCGAACGCCGTTCTGCACGGGGCCGCACTCGCCCGCCAGACTCGATAACCAGGCAATCCGTTTAGGGGTTGTTGAAAAAATCCGAGGAGAGAGGAACCACTCCCCCTTTGAGGGGCCTGTTGAAAAAGTCACCCCCGGTCGGAATTGGCCACTGCCGTCATTCCGGCGAAAGCCGGAATCCATTCTAAAGCAGAGTGACGATACGCCGGCTTTTCATCTCCTCGGCATTGGCGGAAACCAATCAAAAAAGAGAAAACAAAGGCAAAACAAATGGATTCCGGCTTCCGCCGGAATGACGGGTGTTGCGATCTCTCCGGAAAGGTGTCGTAGGGGCGCTTCGTGAAGCGCCCGTTTCTCCGGCAAAGACCGTTCGCGAGCAGCCCCTACGGAACAAACCCCTCCCTCATCAGGACTTTTTCAACAACTCCTTGAGGAGGTCTGGCTTCCGAGGAGGAAAGGCCGACCCTCAAGGGGCTGTTGAAAAAGCCTATCGAGTAGGAAGTGACGCCTGCGCCCGGTTTCGGGTTTTGGCCGTCATTCCGGCGAAAGCCGGAATCCATTTTCGCCTTTGATCGTATTCCGGCGTCAGTCCCGATCAAGGCGGGAGAGAATGCCGAGCCTGGAGCCGAGGAGGGCGGATCCGCTCAGGCGTTTGATTCCATCTTCGTATGGGGATGAATCAATGCGAAAAGCTAAAAAGCAAAATGGATTCCGGCTTTCGCCGGAATGACGAACAAAACCGCACCGTCTCGTAGGGACAGGTCGCGACCTGTCCCTACAGCACCCCTTTCCCGGTCGGCTCCATATGGAGAATCACGAAACCAGGGGTTTTTCAACAGCTCCTTGAGGGGGAGTGGTTCCTCTCTCTCGTCGGTCGATTGCATACGACAAATTCAGAGTTCGGAACTTTTTCAACAACCCCCCTTTGATGCCAATTGTCCGTTTGCCGCGGAATCCGGTGCACCCGAACGGAATGCCGGCAACTCCCGAACCCGAATCCGGCAATACGTGAACGCAGGCCGGCGCGCATCCGCGATGGCGGGACTCCGTAGCGGAAGACCTCGCATCCGGTAATATCGACCACAGTTTTATTTTGTTCGGTTGTGGCGATACTCGCATCTCAATTGCCGGGGAGCACGAAGACCTGACGATCCTCAGAGCGGCGCGTTTTGAGATGATATGGCGCTAAACTGTTATCAAAATTGAGATATATAAATCTTATATTGGGCATGGTTTGGCATTCAGTTTCTTGTAACAATGCAGGGTATGAACCGTGTCCAGCGCTTCGACGCAGGATTTCGGTGGCCATAAATGCTGACGACAAGATGGGGGCGCCCAAAAGTCGAACACTTGGCCAATGGCGATCAAGCCCACTGAGGAACTCAAACGGGAGGACTCGAAATGTCTGCTACAACAAAACTCACGGCAGCGGCTATGTTCGTCATGGTCGCATCATTCTTCATGCTCGCGCATCCGGTGGTCGCGGCCGAGCGCACCGTCAAGATCGCGGCCTGGGGTGCTAAGTCGGGGCCCTTGCGCTCTTTCGGGGTCAACTCCGAGGCCGTGCTCAAAGGAGCGATAAAGGCCATCAACGATTCGGGCGGCGTGAAACTGGGCGACGGCACCATGGCCAAGATGGAATTCACTTATTACGACTCCGCCTGCAATGCCGATCAGGCCATCTCGATTGCGCGCAAGGTCGAATCGCAAACCGAAGCTTTGGCCGGCATCGGCCCGACGTGCTCCGGCGCCGCGGCGGCCATGTACGGCATCTTTCAGAAAAAGGTGGACGACAAGTCTGACAGCGGGCTTCAGTTTCCCATTCTCACCGACACAGCGATTCGTCCCGGCCTTGCCAAAAAGTCCCAATGGACGTTCCGCAACGTGCCCAACGAGATCACCATGTATGACGCGTTGTTCAAATGGCTGCGCTCGAAGTATCCCGACGTCAAGACGATCTACGGCGGAACCGAGACCGACCAGGCCCACTCCAGGATCACCTTCGCCGCCGTCATCGTCCAAAAGGCCAAGAAATACGGCTTCGAGTGGGTCGGCGGCGGCATCGAAGGGGTGACCGGCAAGATTATAGCGGGCATGAAGAATGTGCTCAAAGTCTCGAAATCGTCCAACTGGCTGCTTGCCGATACGAACTTCTCGGTCCAGGCCCGCGCCTTCAAGAGATCGGGCGCCGACATGATGATCATCTCCTCGCACCCCTTCACCACCTGCGGCATGCTCAAGGAATTGAGGCGCCAGCGAATCAGGCCGAAGGTGCTCGTGGGACTCACCAGTTCGTCCAGTGCGGAAACCCTCAAGGGTTGCTCCGCCGCCGCGGAGGGCATCTACATCCCGACCGGCTTCGCTCCGATCACGAAGGCCGCCGCGAAGGTCGCCGCCGCCGCCGAAGCCAATGGCGGGGCCGCCGATCTGCACAGCGCGGCCGCCTGGGAGAACGCGCACATCATCAAGCAGGTGGTCGAGGCGACCGGCGTCATGGCCAAGCCCGGGACGCTGAAGGCCGACAGGCGCAAGGTCCGCGACGGCCTCGAAGCCCTGGTCAAGGTCAATGGGCTGATGGGCGAGATCGGTCGGGTCCAGAACGAGGGCGAATCCATCAAACCCTACGTCTTCGTGCAAGCCCAAAAGGGTACGTGGAAAGTCGTTCACGATCCACGCTAACGCAGTCTCCGACCAGGATCGCGACTGGTGGATCCTTGATGCGGCGACATGGTGAACAACATCTACTCGAACTCCCGTTCACCATGTCGCCGGGCCGGGGCCGGCGTCTTTCCCAGGAAAGTGCGAGAAAACACGACTAGGCAGGTCCGATCACGTATCCGGTATTAGTCTCGCGCGACGCTGATTGTCCCTGGTCGCTGAGGGTACAAATGAGATCAGACCATGAGTGATTTTTTGCTCGAGTTCGTAGAGATCACCCAGACCATCGGCGACGGCCTGTTCTTCGGTACGACCTATGCGCTGATCGGTATCGGCTTTTCCCTGATATTCGGCGCCATGCGAAAACTCAACATGACCTACGCCGCGGCGGCTCTGGCCGGGGCGTACGTCGGCCTGGCCGCGTTCACCTTCATCAAAGCCCCGGCCCCGGTGGTGTTCCTGATCTCTGCGCTCGCCTCGGGGCTGATCGGCGGCGCCGTGTATATCACCTGCTTCAGGTTCATACCCATCAACAACCACCTTGCCGCCTTGATGGCTTCCATCGGGGCGCTGTTCTTCATCGACGAGATCGTCGTGCATACGACCGATGGTTCACCGCTTACTTTTCCGGCACTGTTCGACGACGTGATGTTCGAAATGGGCCCTTACGGGGTGCGCGGCGATTTGCTGTTCGTGCTGGCGGTGAACATCGTCAGCACCATCGGACTGCTCTACGTGCTCTACCGAACCCGGCTGGGCCTGGCGACGCGAGCGGTGTCCCAACAGGACGTGGCGGCTCAGCTCTGCGGCATCGACGTCCATCGGACCAACGCCATCACTTTCGTGCTCGCAGGCTTGCTAGGCGGCATCGCCGGCTCGATGACGGCGTCCGCTGTCGGAGTGCTGTCGCCGCTGATCACCGTGCCGCTCACGGTGAAAGGCCTGATCGTCAGCGTTATCGGGGGCTTGGGCTCGATCCCGGGAGCCATTGCGGCCGGGTTGCTGGTCGGCGGGCTGGAAAATGCGTTCCTGTACTTCCGGGGCGTCAACGAACGCGATATGTACGTGCTTCTGCTGCTGTTCGTTTTCCTGATTTTCAGACCCGACGGCCTCTTCGGCTCAGCGATAGACCGGGACTAGCCACCGATGTCGTACTACCTTGGCCTCGCCCAACTCATCGGGATTCACACTCTTCTCGGCTTGTCCGCGTATGTCCTGATGCTGACCGGACAACTCTCATTGGGCCAGGCCGGCTTTTTTGCGATCGGAGCCTACTCCGCAGGCATTCTCACCGTCATCTTCGAGTTGCCCATTCTTCCCGCACTGCTTGCGGCCGCGGTCATTGCCGCGTTCTTCGCGTTCCTCGTCGGTTTTCCCGCCTTGAGGGTAAAGGGACTGATGCTGGTGGTCGCGACCATCGCGTTCGGCGAGTTCGTTCGTCTGTTCTTCTTCAACCTGAGCTGGCGCGTGCCGCGCGGCGACATCGTAGTCGGGCCGGACAGCACCAACGGCTTCCGCGAGATCCGGTACTTCGTGGCGAACGGATGGTCGCCGTGGGAGATCACGGCCTTCGTCTGGACGTTCGTCATCCTGGTCATGGCGGCGCTGTGGTGGATGGACCGTTCGCGTGCCGGAGCGGTGTTGCGAGCGGTCGGAGAAGATGAACTCGCGACGCAAAGCGTCGGCGTCAACCTCACCGCGGTAAAGGTGACGGCCATGACCGCCGGAGGCTTCATCGCCGGAATCGGCGGAGCCCTTTACGCGCACACGGCGACCTACGTCGATCACCTCACCTTTACCGTGCTGCTCGCGACCTTCGCGGTCTCCTATCCGATCCTCGGCGGCCTCTCGAGCGTGTTCGGCACCCTGGTGGCGGTCGTCTTCATTCAGGGCGTACTCGTGGAGGGGCTTCGATTCATGGGGGATTGGCGCAACATCGTGTTCGGGTTGCTGATCATCATGGCGATGAACCTGAAGCCTTCCGGCCTGTTCGATGCGCGCACCGCCCAGGTCCTGAAGCGCGCGGTCGGTCTCGGCGCGCAGGAGAAGTCCGATGCTTGAGCTGAGCGGACTGTCGAAACACTTCGGTGGAGTCAGGGCCGTAGATGAGCTGGACATCACGGTTCAAGAGGGTGAGATCTTCGGGTTGATCGGCCCCAACGGATCGGGCAAGAGCACGACCATCAACCTGATCTGCGGCGTGTATCAGGAAACGGCCGGTACGGTTCGATTCCACGAGGAACTGATGAACGGCAAGCCGCCGCACCAGCGCCTGCGGGCGGGAATCGCCCGAACGTTCCAGAATATCCGCCTGTTTCCGAATCTCACCGTATGGCAGAATCTGTGGGTGGCGCAGAACTCACCTGAGGATCTCGCCACGCAAGGCTTTCTGTCACGCTGGTTCGGCGCTACCCGCCGGACCCGGAGGGAGATCGCCACCCTGCTCGAACTCGCCGATCTGGAACACAAAAGCGATGAACTCGCATCCAACCTCGCATTCGGGGAACAACGGCGACTGGAGTTTGCCCGCGCCGCGGCGGCCCGCCCGAAGTTGTTGTTGCTGGACGAACCTGCAGCCGGCATGAACCGCCAGGAGATTCATGATTTGAGCCTGCGCATTCGGCGTATCCGTGATTCCGGAGTAACGATTCTGCTCGTCGAGCACGTGATGGAACTCGTCATGGGTGTGGCGGAGCAAATCGCCGTTCTCAATTTCGGGCAGAAGATCGCATCCGGGACTCCAGGCGACGTGCAGCGGAACAAGGCCGTGCAGGAGGCTTACCTGGGAACATCCGACTCGGATGCCCCCTCTCTCGATACGGGCGATTGAGAACATGCTGAGCGTTCGGGATCTCGTCACTTCCTACGGAAAAGTTCAGGCGCTGCGAGGCATCTGCCTCGATGCGGCCGAGGGCGAAATCACGTGTCTGCTCGGCCCGAACGGCGCGGGCAAAACGACGACCATGTTCACCATTGCAGGCATCCTTTCCCCCGAATCCGGCTCCGTCGTTTTGAGCGGCGATGACATAACGCGGTTGCCGGCCAGCAGGGTGGTGTCAAGAGGCCTCGCTTTGGTGCCCGAGAACCGTCTTGTCTTTCCCTACATGAACGTCGAGGAGAACCTCCATGCCGGCGCCTACTCCCGGCGGGCTTCCGAGGCGGAGGTCGCGGCCGATGTCGCGGACATGTACCGGCGCTTTCCTCGCCTGGAAGAACGCAAGGGTCAGCTTGCGGGCACTCTGTCGGGAGGCGAGCAGCAGATGCTGGCCATCGCCAGGGGCCTGATGAATCGTCCCAAGATTCTCCTCATGGACGAACCATCCATCGGGCTGGCGCCGTTGATCGTCAGGGAGATTTTCAGCATCATCCGCGAACTGAATGCGGAAGGCGTCACGATTTTCCTGGTCGAGCAAAACGCCCATATGGCGCTGACCGTGGCCCACAAGTTCTACCTCATCGAAAACGGAGAAATCACATTCTCGGGATCGCCCGGTGAACTCGCAGAAGACGAGGTCATTCACCGGGCCTACCTCGGGTCGCAGAAGGATTAACGAATACCGGAGTCGTGGGAGCGCGTCTTGATCGATTTTGTCCAGAATACGGTCGACGGCATCATGTTCGGTTCGTCCTACGCGCTTCTGGCGATTGGCTTCACGATCATTTTCGGCGTGATGCGCCGGATCAACCTCTCCTTCGGCGCCACCATCATGCTCGGCGCCTACATCGGCACGTGGCTGCATGTGCATCATCAGGTCAGTGTGTGGATCGTCGCTCTTACGACACTGACGAGCACCGTCCTCGTCGGCATCTACGTCGAACGCTTGTGCTTTCACGCCATCCGCCGCAGCGCCGTGCTCGCGTCGATGGTGTCGAGCTTCGTGATCTGGATGCAGTTGGAGGAAGCTGCAATTCATCTGCTGCCCGAGCGCACCTACGCCTTCCCCGCTTTGCTCGCAGCCGATTCCTTCGAACTCGGACCTTTTCTGTTCCGGGCGGAACAGACCTCGATGCTGGTCCTGGCGATGATCATGGTCGGCGTTTTGCACGTCCTGTTGTATCGCACCCGTTTTGGCCTGGCGTTGCGAGCGGTCTCCGAAAGCTCTCTGGCCGCCGCCTACATGGGCATCAATGCGGCCTGGGTCACGCTGTGCGCATTCGCGCTGGTGTCCCTGATGGGCGGGGTGGCAGGCTACGCCATATTGTCCACGGATGCGCAGATTACCCCCTTCTTCGGCTTGTGGGCCACCTTCAAGGGTCTCATTGCGATGATGCTGGGCGGCATGGGGTCGCTGCCGGGCGCGATTCTGGGCGGCTTGCTGCTGGGCGTCGTCGAAGCCCACGCTCTCTGGTATCTGGGTAACGAATACAAGGATCTCAGCGCATATCTGCTGCTGTTCGGGATGCTGGTGCTGCGGCCCGGCGGCCTCATGGGTCAACGCATTCTGAGCCGCGAGGCTCTCGCTTTCCGGCGGGTTTGAGGGATGGACGACTACGTCATCACGGTGCTGTCGAACATCGGCATGATCTCGTTCATCGCGCTGTCTGCCTACCTGCTGTTGCTGACGGGGGAGATCTCCTTCGGCCAGCAGGCCTACTTCGGCCTGAGCGCGTACGCGGCCGGTGCTGCGACCGCCATGTTCCAGTTGCCGATCTGGGCCGGAATTCTCGTCGGCGCGTGCGTGGCCGGAATCATCGCGATGGTCGTGGGGGCTTTGACGCTTCAGCTCAGCGGTCTCTACTTTTCGGTAGCGACCCTGGCTTTTGCGGAGATGGCGCGCCTGATCCTGTTGATCGTCGAAATTCAGGTCGAAGTCGATGGAGAGATGGTAGGTCCGGAGGGCGCAAACGGATTCCACGGCATCCGCTGGATGTTCGAGCGCGACATCAGCCTGACCGAGTTCATGCTCCTCATCTACGGATTGCTCGCACTGACGGTGATTTTCTTGCTGCTCGTCGAGCGCTCCCGTCTGGGTTCGGTTCTCAGAATGCTCGGTTCGGATGATCTGCTGGCCGAGATGCAGGGCCTGAACACCGTGCGCTATCGTATTCTGGCGGTGGGGGCGGCCGGTGTGATCGCGGGCGTCGGCGGGGCTCTCTACGCACACTTCACCACCTATGTGGAGCCGCAGTTCTTCAACGTCATGCTGGGCGTGCACGCCCTCGCCTACGGCCTGATCGGAGGCCTCGGCACGGCGTTCGGACCGCTCATCGGCGTCGCCATCGACGTCGGCTTTCTGGAGGCGATTCGCTTCATCCAGGGCTACCGGATGATCGTGTTCGGCGGCCTGGTGGCGATACTGTTGATCTTCATGCCGCGCGGCATCCTCGACGAGGAGCGGGTGCATCGGTTGAAGGCCGTGTTCTCGAGGCGGAATCATGCTCGCGCTTAGGAGGGTCGAAAAACGCTTCGGCGCTCTGGCGGCGCTCGACAGGATCGACCTCGAGGTCGCGGCCGGAGAGGTTCTGGGCCTCATCGGACCCAACGGATCGGGCAAGACGACGCTTCTGAACACCGTGACCGGCGTGTACCCGCCGAGCGGCGGGCGCATTTCCTTTCAGGGCGCGGACATCACCGGATGGCGAGGGCACCGGATAGCACGCCTGGGAATCGCGCGCACGTTTCAGAACATCCGCCTGTTTCCAACCATGACCGTTTTCCAGAACGTGTGGGCCTCGCAGCACAGCCGGGTTTCGGGCGGGCTGCTCGGACTGTTGCGAAGCCGACCGACGCACAAATGCGCCGATACCGGAAGAGTCGATGAAATGCTGGAGTTGTTTGGACTTCTGAAAGATCGTGAAGTGCTGGCGAAAAACCTCCCCTTGCCGGCGCGCCGGCGCCTGGAGGTCGCCCGCGCGCTGACGACCGATCCGCCGCTGGTGTTCCTGGACGAACCGGCGGGCGGCATGACTCCGGCCGAGACCGCGGACATGGCCCGGCTCATCCATGAGGTCGTCGCTCCGAACCGCACCTGTGTGGTGATCGAGCACAAGATGGCGCTGATCGCGGGCGTGTGCACCCGTATTTGCGTGCTCGATTTCGGCCGCAAGATAGCGGAAGGCCTCCCGGGCGAGGTGTTCGCCGATGCGAAGGTCCGTGAAGCCTATCTGGGCAGGGACGATGCGCCCGATGCTTGAAGTGCGCGGGCTGGGCGTCTCCTACGGCGGTATCCGCGCGGTCGATGCGGTGTCCTTGGAAGTCCGGCCCGGAGAGATCGTTTCCATCATCGGCGCAAACGGCGCCGGCAAGACGTCGGTCCTCAATGCGGTCTCGGGCATCGTGCCGCCGGAGAAGGGCGAGATCCTCTTCGAGGGGGAGTCGATCGGCGGCCTGCCGTCGCACGCCGTCGTCGCCCGCGGCATCGTGCAGGTTCCGGAGGGGCGGATGATCTTCGGAACCTTGAGCGTGGAGGAAAACCTCCAGGTCGCCGCCCATCAGAGCGGCCGGTTCGTGTTGCGGCGCCGCGGCCGCCCGGGCCTGCAGCGCCTGTTCCCCGCCCTTGCGGACAAACTGGACAGTCCGGCCGCCGGCCTGAGCGGCGGCGAAGCGCAGATGCTGGCGCTCGCCCGCGGGCTCGAGTCCAAACCCCGGATGCTGCTGCTGGACGAACCCTCGCTCGGCCTGTCGCCCAGGCTGGCGGAGGAGGTTTTCGGACTGATCTCCCGGCTGCGCGAGGAGGGGATCACCATCCTCCTCGTCGAACAGAACGTCCGGCGGACTCTGGCGCTCGCCGACCGGGCTTACGTTCTCGAAAGCGGACGGATTACGCTCCACGGCACTGCGGCGGAACTGATGTCGGACGAGCGGCTCGTGTCGAATTACCTGGGCATACCCGCGCCTGAATCATCAAGCCCAAACTAGGAAGGAGGGTCAACCATGTTTAAGCCCCGTTTGTTTATCGTGTTAGTTGTCGGTGGAATTTGGCTGGTGGCGGTTCCGGCGGCGGCGGGCGAGCGAAAGGTGGCCGAGGTGAAGTGCAAACCGGCGGAGAAGAAGCTGGTCTACGACTGCATGATCTCCCTCAAGGGCAAGAAGAGCGGCATGCCGGTCGCAGGCGCCGAGTTCACGGTCGGCGCCGATATGCCGTCCATGCCCGGCGCCCACAACGTGCGTCCGGCGCCCGCGGAACCGGGCGGAACCCCCGGAACCTACCGGGCGCGGGTTCACCTCGAAATGACGGGAGAGTGGGCGCTCAAGCTGGATTTCACCAAGCCGGGCCGGGACCGCCTGATCAAGAAACTCCATTTCGGCGGAATGAAAGGCCACGGCGGGCACAAATCCGGCATGTCCCATGGCGGCAAAGGCAAGGCCATGAAGCATGGGGGCCACGGAATGAAACCGAAGAAATGAGCAGGCATCTACCGAAGGGGCCTGATCCTGTAGACCGCCTCCCTCTCCTCGGACAGGAACCAAATTGAGCCGTCGGGCGCTTCCTGGACGTCGCGCACGCGGCCCGTCTCGGGGAAAGCCAGTCGCTCCACTTCCCTGAGACCGCCTTTGGGGTCCAGCCTTGAGATATGGTCGTATTTCAGCGAGGAGACGAAAAAATGCCCGCGCCAGGCCGGCCACAGCTTTCCTGAATAGATCGCCATCCCGCAGGGCGCGATGGAGGGGTCCCAGTAGAAATCGGGCTGCTCCATGCCCTCTTTCGCAGTGCCCTCGCCTATCTTCCCGCCCCAGTAGTGCCGCCCGTAGGCGATGACGGGCCACCCGTAGTTGCGCCCTCGCCTCACCCGGTTTATCTCGTCCCCGCCCCGCGCGCCGTGCTCGACGGCCCAGAGCGCGCCCGCCGCATCGAGCGCGGCGCCCTGCGGGTTCCTGTGTCCCCACGACCAGATTTCAGGACGCGTCCCCGCCCGCCCGACGAACGGGTTGTCAGGCGGAACGCTCCCGTCGCGCCGGATGCGGATTATCTTGCCGTGGTGGAGCGAGAGGTCCTGCGACTTGTCGGGGTCGCCCCGCTCGCCCAGGGTGAGAAAGAGCGTGCCATCGGGCGCCTCGATGACCCGCGAGCCGAAATGCCGGCCTCCGGAGGAAGGCGACGCCATCTCGAAGATGACGCGCAGGTTCTCGAGCTTCCGGTTGTCGGCAGAAAGGGCGGCGACGGCCAGTGCCGTGCCTCCGCCGCCTCGGCGGGGTTTCGAGTAGGTGAGGAAAATCTCGCGCGTTTCGGGGAAATCCCGCGCGGCGGCGACGTCCATCAGCCCGCCCTGCCCCCAAGCGTAGACTTGCGGGACGCCTGATACTTTAATCCTGCGACGCACAGAGTCAAAATGAAAAAGCGAGCCGCCACGCTCGGTGACGAGAAACGCCCCGCCCGGCAGGAACGCAATCCCCCAGGGGGTATCGAGGTCCCCAGCCACCTGCTCGACAGAAACCGGGCCGCTCAGTGTCTGGCGCACCGCCGCCCACCCGGGAGTGGCGGTAAGTGCGGAGAGCAGCAAAGCGAGGAGCAATGGCAGGGCCGCGGCACACCTCTTTGACCCGAGGGCAAGCATTGCATTCTTCCATAAAATTTTCATGATCTTCCTCCCGGCGGCTTCGATCTTTATATCGCGAGAGGCTGGGCGGGTGCTAGTGAATAAAGGCGAGCGAGCAAGATGAGATTCACTCCCCCCTTGAGGGGGAGTCGGTGAGGTAAGGGCGTAAGCCCGCAAGCGAACCGGTGGGGGTATAATTCGGAATGGCGATAAAACGCATTTTACCCCCCACCGATTCAGCCTTCGCACAAACCGCTCGGCTTCATCGACTCCCCCTCAAGGGGGGAGTGAACTTCAAAAGCATGCGATCAGCCAAAATCGCTCCACGGGACTTTTCAACAACCCCTCTTCGATCGGGTTTGACCCACCGGTGCGGATTGCGGGGGGGCATCGATCGATTACAATGCAGGGAGTTGTGACGCTGGACTCCCTGCGAGGATCAAGATACATGCCCGAATACCGAACCGACCCAGCGCACCCAGAACGCGGCGCGCGCCTGAGCCGGCTGGGGATGCCGGCGGGACTGCTCGCCGCGCTGCTCGTCGCGACACTGGCATTCGCCGGGGTCGGCGGCCGCTACTTCGCTCGCGGGGATTTCGACGTCATTCACGCCGTTTTGAGCCTGTTCTTTTCGACCAATCTGCTGATCTGCTATTTCGAGGCGTGCCTGTTCTTAAGACGCGACTACATCGAGGCGCGCACCGTGTACTGGCGCGAGCGCCGGGACGAGGCGGGCGGAACACCGGCCGTCGAATTCCTCCTCACGAAAGTTCCGCTTGCGAAGGCGCTGTCGCCGACGGTGTGGGCGGATATCTGGGCGACGTACGCACAGTTCGACGGCTCCTACGCGGACCGGCGCACTTACGGTTTCAACGTGGATATCGCGAACGGCTTCGCGACGCCGGTCCCGACGCTGATCCTCTACGCCGCCTATACGTTCGATATGTTGCCCGCCCTCGCTGCGGGGGTCATCGGCGCAATGCTGTTCTGGCAATTGACGTACATGACGTCGGTCTACCTGGTCAGCTTCTTCGTAGCCGACCGGCAAGCCCGGATCAGCCGGGGCGAACTGTATATCTACATCCTTGCGATGAATGCCCCCTGGATACTGTGCCCGCTGCTGGGGCTGTACGTCTCCATCCGCCTGATCCTGGACGGCGATTACAGCGTCTTGGGTTATTGACGGTGGGTTCTCCCTGTAATCGAGCCTCCCCGTCTTCCTCATCCTGAGTAGCGGCCCCTCGACTTCGCTCGGGGCAGGCTCCGCCCCCCACCTTCCTCATCCTGAGTAGCCGCCGAAGGCGGCGTATCGAAGGACAATCGCGCCCAATGCGGAAGCGATTGCTCTCGCTCGGCGGGTGACACCTCCCCATCCTTCGATACGGCGCTTGCGCGCCTACTCAGGATGAGGCTTTGTGGCCACCTGCGCGGTATGAAAAAGGCCCGCTGTAGGGGCGGACCTAAGTGTCCGCCCGTCTTTAGTTAGTTGGTCATTCTCGTCCGGTAAGTTAAGGAAGAGTTATGATTTCGCAGGGACAGGTCGCGACCTGTCCCTACAGATTCATGCCGAAATTCGCTTGCTTGACGAAATACATTTATGTCACTACAATATCATAACGACAAAAGAGCCGGTTCGTTGCGCTGGGAATGGGATGACGACAAGAATCGCGCGAACAGGCGCAAGCATGGCCTCGGCTTCGAGACGGCAAGGCTTGTGTTCGACGATCCGCTCATGGCCCACCGCCCGAACCCGAACGAGGAGCGGTGGCACACCATCGGGATGATCGGGGGCGTGGTCGTCATCGTGGCGCACACATGGCCTCAAGCGCAGGGCGAAACCGGCGCCGAGACGGGCCGCATCATCAGCGCCAGAAAAGCCACGGCGCGAGAGAGGAGAGCTTATGAGCAAGGCGATTTCTAAAAAACTCACAGGGAAGCAGAAGGCGGAAATCGAGGCGCTCGCGGGCCTTTCTGATGAGGCGATCGATACGAGCGACATTCCTGAAATTCTGGATTGGTCGGAAGCGAGGCGCGGCCTCCTCTACCGGCCCGTGAAGCGGCAGATCACACTCAGGCTCGACGCCGACGTGGTGGCCTGGTTCCGGTCGAACGCCCCAAACGGTCGGGGATACCAGACCGAGATGAACCGCGTGCTCCGCGAACACGCCACGAAGGCCTCGAAACGGGCGTAAACGAGGTGCCGCCGGGGCTTTCGCCGGAATGACGAACAAAACCACACTGCCTCATCCTGAGTAGCGGCGAAGCCGCGTATCGAAGGATGCCCTCTCGCCACGGCGCGAGCCCCCTCGCCCTTCGATACGCCGCCTTCGGCGGCTACTCAGGGTGAGGAAAGAGGCGTCGGCGGTTTCCAGGGGACGCATACAGGGCTTTTTCAACAGCCCTCTCAAGGGGGGAGTGAACCCCCTATCGCAGTGCTTCCGTAGGGGCGGACCCGTGTGTCCGCCCAATCGACTTACGCACACAATATGTTTGACGAAATCTCTCGCCGTCGTTATACCATCCCATGTGTTTTCGCCCGCCTTTTTGACCACCCGTTTTCAGAGTTAATCGAATGGATGACCCGTTCAATCTTGGTAAGCAAATTGATGCAGCATGTGATGCCAAAGACGAAAAAACATTGGCGGTATTAGCTCAAGAATGCCGAGACAAATTAGAAGTCGCCACAGACGAGCAGCGAGTAATACTACGCTATTACGAAGCTAATTCATACGCTGGCATATTTGCTGTTCGCTCGACTGGCACAGATTATGCTTGGGGTTGGAATCAGCCTGAGAATATCGCTGAAATTCTCGCGCTTAGACAAGCAATCAAAGAATCCGCTTTTGGCAAGGTGGATGCCATCTTTCAGTACAGAATACGCACGAATCTCGGTAATAGGCTTAATAATCTTGGACGACCAATCGCAGCTATCGAGCAATGGAATACGGTTTTAAAGCAAAATCCTAATTTCGCAATGGCACTCGGTAATCAAGCCCGTTCCATTTCCCATTATGCTGGGGCCCTTTATGATCCCGGCCATAAACCAATCATGCTGGGCGCCGCTCGCTCTGGTTATGATGCCGCCCTCTCTCAAAAAGCGGTATGGGACGAATTTGAACATTCAAATTTCAAGCCACTCTTCCAAGACAGCAGGAAAGAAATTGATAATTTCCTAAAAGACTGCAAGTTTGATGACAATTTTGATTTGAACCAATGGTCGCTGGGCAATAGTGAGAAAGAGCGACATTTCCGCCGCTGGTGCCTTGATGAGAAACTGTTTTTGAATCCATTAAATGATGTACTTAAACTTTCTGTAGCCGCAAGAGATATTCTTCATCTTCCAAATCACAAATACCAAATTGATGAAGCCCCACGCTTTGTAGAATATTACAACATTCTAAAGCAGGAATTTGTAAGCTCTCGATATCGCTATTTCAGCGCAATAAATCAAACCAATGACCGCTTCGTGAATCGTGACATTAGTTTGTATGATTTGGCGGATGGAAATATATATGGCCACCATACCGAGGAATTGAAATCATCTTTCCGGGCAGCATACGCAATTCTTGACAAGATAGCCTTGTTCTTGAACGACTATTATTCTATTGGACTCAATCCTAAAGGAGTCAACTTTAGAAACATATGGTGCGAGAAGCCACATGGTACAACAAGTTATCAACTCAGGCAGATCTTTCAAGGAAACCAGAACTGGCTTCTTCGTGGGCTCTATTTCCTTTCCAAGGATTTGTTTGAAATTGAATTCAACGACGTGGCAGAACCCGACGCCACACAGTTATCCGATCTCCGAAATCGTGCGGAGCATAGGTTTCTGAACCTCCAATTCTACAGCCAAGCTATGTCGGGGACAGAGTTGCATGGTTTTGTTCCCCTTGATGCTTTTATTGATAATACTTTACGAATGCTCCGAATAGCGAGGGAAGCGCTAGTTTACTTGTCTTTGGCAATGCACAGAGAAGAACAGATCAAAGAAGAGGGTAAAGACAGGAACAAGATTATTCTTCCAATCGAATCGAGACAGTTTGATTCGAATGACTTTTTTTAATTTGCCCCTATTTTAGCGGTATGCAACATCTACAGTCATTCATTGGTTACGCTCAATAAACATTTCATCTTCGCAACGGCCTCCCAACAAACAGGGCGGACACACGGGTCCGCCCCTACGAAGGCATTATCAATCGGGACAGCGACCTCGGGCAGGCACAGGGGCCTGTCCCTACCACATCCCCGCCCCTACAAAACTACGCCGTCGCCTCCTCCCGCAGCGGCTTCGTATACGCGACCGCCGCCACGGATGAATGATACGCTACACTTCACTTTCGGGGGGAAACCAATCATTAAGGATGCTTTTCAACTCTATGAAGGCCGAATCCGTACATCGACGTAAGGAAACGCTTTCTGCCATCTGAAGATATAGAGATGCGCTGCGAGGTTTTTGCGCTTCCCGCAGGGCTGCTTCGAAAGCCTCTTTCGGTCGCGAGGGTTTGACTTCGCCTTCTTGCAAATAGCCTTGCTCGACCAACCACTGACGAAGACCGGGTTCCCTGTTCCTCCATCCCGTCACCTCGTCGACGTGCGGAGAATTGCCCCAAATCCAAACCTCCAGCTCAGGAGCAAGCACGATGGCCTTGGCTTGTTCGCCCCAAGCTGATATGGCGAAACTCTCATTAAGGCTTTCTTGCAACGCTTTAGGCGTAGTCGTCGTCTCTTTTCCGCTTCCTTCATGATCGAACATGAGCAAACCGTGGCGATACTGGTTGGCGAAATTGGAAATGAATTCAACACCGTGTACTGCACAACCTGGATCGTGTTGCGGATGCCGGTAGATATCCGCCTCTATGGCTCGAATGCCTAATGCTTCCGGCCTGGAAAGTAACCCGTTCAGAGCGTGTTCCAGGTTTTTGTCGGCGACGACAATAACAAGGTCTTTCAACCCAAAACCCCTGAGGCGAGTAACGTCCCAAGATCGGCTTCTCCGTGCCACTCCTGTAGTTTGGGATGCTTGGAACCAAGAACGATATCCGTCGCTCCCGAACCATCCTTGGCAAAACACAGCACATCGTCAATTTTAGCTTCGCTCAAGACCACCGGTGAATGAGTCGCCAGCAGGACCTGGGCTGAATACACCGAGGAGAGAGAATCATAAACGGTCGCCACGGCGCGTGGGTGGATGCCGTTCTCCGGTTCTTCGATCAGATAGATCCCTTTCAACTCGTCGAGATAAGCAGGCAAGGTCAGTGCCGTAAGCCGGAGCGTGCCATCGGACACCATCCACGAAGGCACTTTCAAACCACCCTTATATTCATAGACCATATAGCAATGTTTATCCTCCGGGCGCTCAATGGTCGTAATATCTACGAGATCGTCGAGCGCCGTCCGAAGGTGCGCAATCCAGTCACCATGCCTGTCTTTGTTCTCTTGCCGTAGACGGGCGACCACCCAGGGCAAATTCGATCCATCGGGTAAAAAACCTGTTACTCGGGTCGGTGGGCTGGGTTGTCTGATCGCGAGGCTGTTCAGAACAAACTGCTGTACGCCGGTTTTCAGGTATTCTCGAAACCACGAGGCCACCGGAAGGGATTTTTCATCCGCTGGAAGATTGCCGAGGGCCGATTTTTGCGGCCCAAGTTTGAATGAGGGGGTCCAACCCTTTCCCCCCTGGGGATAGGTCTCGCTGTAAAAATTGTCATTTCCATCCTGTACTTTGTTGACCACGGTTTTGTAGTTACGGCTACCTTTCGTTGTCAACAGCGATGCCGGCGCGTCGGCGGGCATGGGGAATAGTGAATGCTGGGCAGGCTCTGTAAGCCGGGTTTTCTTGAGCAAGAATTTCTCGGCCTTGAACTCGAACTGGCGCTTTGTTCCATCGAAGCCGATGGCCACCTCGTAGCGCGCCGCGCCCATTTCCGGTTTCGCCGTTCGCTCGCGCAACTCATCGGGTATGCGGGCTTCAACTGCAAGTTCCAGCTTCTCGCCCTGACGCCGAAAGAGGAGTTCTTCCGGGTTCGTGGTTCGGCTGGATAACGCCTCATCCAATCCCCCGGATACCAGATCCCGAAGAAATCCGACGACGTCGAGAAAGGTCGTCTTGCCGCTGGCGTTCGGTCCGACCAGAACGTGAAATGGCTCAAGAGGTCTCGACACGTACCGCAAGCATCGATAATTCAAGGCTTCAATCAGTGTAATCATCAAATTGTTCCGTCTTAGATTTCTTGGGTGTGGCGTTTAGCATGGCGCGATTCTCGCGCTGGGACATGTCGCGACCTCGGACAGGCACGGAGGCCTGTCCCTACAAAACCATCGCCCCTGCGAACCTACGCAGTAGCCTCTTCCCTGAGCGGCTTCGTATACGCGATCGCCGCCACGTCGAAGTACTCCAGGCTCGCGTTGTTCGCCCGGCGGAAGCTGCGCTGTTTCTCGGAGTTGAACCAGGCGTCGGCGGTGGCCTTGTCCTCGAAGTGGTAGACCGACGCCATGCGGCCCGTCTCCTCGTTCATGCCCCAAGTCTTGTCGATGAGGCCGGGCACCTCGTTCTCGAAAAAGGCGGCGGCCTGCTCCTTGTCCGCGCGGACCTCGGCGAGCGTGGGCGCGACGGCGGGATAGTGTAGAATGACCATCATCATGGTGGCGTCCTCCTCAGGATGTCCGAAAACCGGAACGGGTTATCTCTTGCGTTTATTTTGCATGAAATGATAGCCCAGGGTGGCGAATCCGCCAAACGCAGGCGGAACGGGCGCGCGGGAGCCGGAAATCTTAAGAAACGAGGAAACCTCAAGCGAGAAGGAGCATGAAGCAATGAGCGAGGCGGCGTATCGGGAGATTTATGAACAAGCGCGTGTGAACATCGAAAAATCGGGCGGAGGAAACCCCTACGATATCCTGGGGCCGGACCTCCCCGGCACGCAGACCGCGCTGGCCGGATTCACGCGCTTCGGCCTGAAAATGCGCTTGATGCTCACCGATTCCGCCGACACCGGGTTCGATTTTCTCGGCAAGAAGCTCAAAAGCCCCATCATGACGGGTTCGATGAGCGCGAACACGCTGGCCGCTCACTGGGCGGACGGGTTCCTGCAAGTCGCCAGGGGCGCCGCCCGCTTCGGGACGCAATACTGGATAGGCGACTGTTCGGACGACGTCTGGCGCGAAGCCGCCGCCGCATATCCTTCCGCCATACGCATCGTGAAACCCTGGCGGGACAAACAGCGCACGCTTACCTCGCTCAAACTCGCCGAAGACACCGGTGCCTTCGCCGTGGGCATGGATTTCGAATCGGGCTTTTACAACCCCGAATGCGAACCCCAGCGGGCGGACGCGCTCGAAGGCTACGTGAAGGCCACCGGGCTTCCCTTCGTCTTCAAGGCGGTGGGCTCGGCCGAGACCGCGCGCATCGCGCGCGACGCCGGGGCCGCTTCCATCATCGTCACCACGCACGGGGGCGCGCACGGGCCCTCCTGGGCGCATCCCATGGAAATCCTCCCCGAGGTCGTGGACGCCGTGGGGGACGACGTGCTGATCCTGGCCGAAAGCGGCGTCCGTAGAGGCGACGACGTGCTGAAGCTGCTCGCGCGGGGTGCGAAGGGCGTGACTTCGGGACGTGCGCTCGTGCTGGGGCTTTTCGCAAAAGGCCCCGCCGGGGTGGCGGAGATGCTCGAACTCATGCAGGCGGAACTCGAAAAATCCATGGTGCTGGCGGGCTGTAAGGATCTGGCCTCGATTTCGGGGGATATCCTGATTGAGAGGTGAAGGAAGAAAGATTCGGAACCCGCAGGGACAGGTCGCGACCTGTCCCTACAAAATCCTTACACCCCCCTCACACCGCATCCGGCAGCAGCGGCAGAAGATACTTCCCAAAATTACGCGCCTCTTCGTCATGCGGCCAGCCGGAGAGGATGAACGTGGTCGCGCCTAAGTCAATGTACTCGCGCATGGCGTCGGCCACCACCTCGGGACTTCCCACGAGCATGGTGCCCGCCCCCTGGCGCACGAGGTTGATGCCCGAAAACAGCGCGGGCCCGTGCCAGAGCTTCCCCTCCGCCGTCATGGCGTTCATCCGCTGCTGGGAGACGGATTCCACCTGCCCGGCCACCTCGCCGGTGACGGAGGAACTCTCCCCGTAGGACGCCGTGCCCGCGATGATGGACTCGGCCTCTTCCTTGGCCTGCGCGTCGTCCTCGCGCACCAGGATGTGGAAGCGCACGCCCAATCTCAAATCGCGGCCATGCTCCTCGCGCGCCATTTTCTTGACTTCCTCGTATTCCTCGGCGATCTGCCAGGGGGGCTCTCCCCATTTCAGGAAAACGTCGGCGTGCTTGGCGATGACCTTTTTCGCCGCGGGCGAGCTTCCCCCGAAATAAAGCGGAGGCCCTCCCGGCCGCGCGGGGCCGGGGAAGACGAAGCCGTCCTCCACCTGGTAGTGCGCGCCCTCGTAGTTCACCCTACCCTCCCCGTCCGTCCAGAACGCGCGCACGATATCCAGAAACTCGTCCGCCCGCTCGTAGCGTCCGTCATGATCCACCCAGTCGCCGTAGCGGCGCGCGTCCACCGATGACCCGCCGGGCACGACGTTCACTGTCAGCCTCCCGCCGGAGATGAAATCGAGCGTGTTCGCCTGCTGCACGGCGAAGGTCGGCGTGGTGAGGCCGGGCCGTATGGCGACGCAGAATTTTATACTCCGCGTTTCGCGGGCGATCGCGGAAGCCAGAAGCCAGCCGTCCGAACACGAGGTGTTGCACGGGATGAGCATGTTCGTGAGGCCGCTCGCCTCCGCCGTCTGCGCCACGTGGACGAGATAGTCGATCTCGGGCGGTATCTCCACCTCGCCGGTTCCGAGCCTGGTGGCGTCGCCCCGCTTGTTCGAGGGCAGATACCAGGCGTATTCGATGGGTCGTTTGCCGTTTTCCATTGCGCGCGCGTCCTTTATTTCTTGCTCCAGGTTTCATCTAGCGTGAAATTGTGTGTTTCATCTTCCGGCGGACAAGTGTGCGAAAAAAAATGCCCCGCCCGCAAGGGGGTTGTTGAAAAAATCCTGATTTCGTGATTTGGCGAACAAACCCAACCGGTGAGAAGGGTCCGTAGGGACAGGTCGCGACCTGTCCCTACAAGAAGCGATGTGACTTTGCTCGTCATTCCGGCGAAAGCCGGAATCCATTTTCGCCTTTGCTTTTTCGCCTCCTCGCTCGGACGTCTTTACTCCCGGGCGGGGAGTATCGGAATCGAACACAAAAACGAAAGGCGAATTTTCTGAATTCCGCATCCGGACGCCTCTAAACAACAAGGTCGTGGCCGCCCCGCCCGGTGAAAAGTCAAAATGGATTCCGGCTTTCGCCGGAATGACGGCCAAAACCCGCACCGCCTCATCCTGAGTAGCGGCGGAGCCGCGTATCGAATGTCAAACGCGATTGATGAATGAGCGTTTGCTCTCGTTCCGACGCGAGTTCCTCGCCCTTCGATACACCGCCTTCGGCGGCTACTCAGGGTGAGGAAAGAGGCGTTGGCGGTTTACGGAGATGCAGACCAGGCTTTTTCAACAACCCCGACAGGATGCGGGATCAGCCGATAACCCCACCGTCGTCGCGGGTTACAGCGACCACCGCCGAGCGGGGCGTGGTGTCGCCGCCGTCGGGGAAGTGGCTGTCGCCGCCCTTCTCGCCGGGGTGCTGGATACCCACGAAGAGCGTCCTGCCGTCTGCGCTCCATTCGAGGCCCGTGACCTCGCATTGCCTGGGCCCGACCATAAAGCGGCGGATCTCGCCCGTCACCGGGTCGCCCACAAGCATCTGGTTGTTGCCCTGGCCCGCGAAGCCCTTCGCGTTCTTGTAGTTGCCGTCGGTCTGGATCCACAGCATCCCGTTCCTGTCGAAGGCGAGGCCGTCGGGGGAGTTGAACATGTTATCCGGCGTCACGTTCTTGGAACCCGCGTTCGCGCCCTTGTGGACGGCGGGGTTGCCCGCGACGACGTATAAATCCCACGAGAAGGCGTTCGAGAGGTGATCGCCCCCCTCCGGCGCCCAGCGGACGATCTGCCCGTAGCGGTTGTTCGCCCGGGGGTTCGGGCCGCCGACGGGGGTGGGGTCGCCGCCCTTGTTGGGCTTCACGCCGCGATTTTTATTATTGGTGAGGCAGCAGTAGACCTCCGCCTTCTTCGGGTTCGCCGCCACCCACTCTGCGCGGTCCATCGTGGTGGCCTTGACGGCCGAGGCCGCGACCCGCGTGTGGACGCAGACTTCCGCCTGCGAGGCCAGACCCGTGGATTCGGGCGTAAGTTCCACCCATTCGCCCCGGCCGTTTTCCGCGAACTTCGCCGCGTAGAGTTTGCCCGTCTCCAGGAGATTCGAGTTGTCGCCGCCCTCGGCGTAGCGGCCCTCGCTCACGAATTTATAGATGAACTCGCCGCGCTCGTCATCCCCCATGTAGACCACCACCTGGCCGTTCGCGGCGAGCACCACCTCCGCGTTCTCGTGCTTGAAGCGCCCGAGTGCGGTGCGCTTTTTGGGGGTGGAATCGGGGTCGAGCGGGTCGATCTCGACGATGTAGCCCGCGCGGTTGGGTTCGTTTGCGTGTTTCGAGATGTCGAAGCGCTCATCCGTCATCTCCCAGCGGTATCCCCAATTCTTGGGGCCCACGCCGTAGCGCCTGAACTCGGGAGAAACCTTCACCTCGGGGTCACTCGATGAGAAATAGCCGTGAAAATTCTCCTCGCACGTGAGATACGTGCCCCACGGCGTCGCGCCGTTTCCGCAGTTGTTCCAGGTGCCGAGGCAGCGCGCGCCTTGGGGGTCGGCGGCCGTCTTCATGAGGGCATGGCCCCGGGCGGGGCCGGTGATCTCCATCGGCGTGTCGGGCGTGATCTTGCGGTTGTAGGAGGAATCCTTGACGATCGACCATCTGCCGCCCTTCTGCGCAATCTCCACGATAGACACCCCGTGCGCCGCCTTGCTCTTTCGTACGTCGTCGGCGGTCTCGGGTTTGCCGGAACCCGCACCGCCGTGGATGATGGAGACGTTCGCGTATTCGTTGTTGACGGCGAGGACGTTCCTGTCCCCGGTGTGAAAGAGCGACATGCCGTCGTTGTTGTCGCCGAAGGCGAGTTCCTGGCTCGCGCCCGTGCCGCGCGTGGCGTGGTCGAACTCGGCCCCGCGCGTCCACATGGGGTCTCCCCACCGGGCGACGACGTGCCAGCTGTAGCCCTTGGGCACGGTGATGGTGTCTCGCGTGCCTGCGGGCACGGCCTCGAAGCCGAAGCGATTCGCGTTCGCGAAGGCGGAGAGCGGGTCGACGCCGCCCGCGCTCATGACAAACGCCGTCGCGGCAAACGCCGCCCCGCGGCCCAGGAAGCCCCGCCGGGAGATCATCTTCTCCGCCAGCTTTTCGAAATCCGTCTCCTCGTGACGCGGATGGTGGATCTCGTCGAACTCATCCGGTGAATACTCTTCGTGCGCGGCGAGCTTCGCTTCGCGCGTTACATCCTCGTGCATCTCTCATCCCCCACTGTGTGAAATTCCAGAATAACGCACGAGCGCGAATGACGCGCCCGCCTCATGCGACTTCGTCATCGGGGCGGATTATAACGACCCGCCGTCGCGCGCACGTTACAAAATCATGGAAAATTCATGAAAAACGAAAGACGGGGCGGCGCAACTCCGTTGCGTAAAATGGCGAGAAAACATCGCTCCTTCCTTGGCGAGACGAAGAAGCGATTGATTCTATGCGGAATTACCGATTCGCCATCCAAGGGTTTCAGGTGCGGCGGTGGGACAATTACTTCAAGGCGCAAGGGTTCCCGGAAGTGAAACCGTCGTCTCATCGGCTATCCGATGACCTCGTCCGTAATGGGCGCCTCGCCGTAAACTTCGGGGTTGAAGACGTCATACGGCCGCTTGCCGTCGATGAAGCGCTCGATGTTCATCACCGTGCGCAAGGCCATCTCCTCGCGCGTCTCGCGCCCCGCGCTGCCCATGTGCGGGGTGAGAACGACGTTCGGCAACTCCTTGAGACCCGCTATCGGTCCCGGGTTGGGCTCCGGCACCTCGGTCTGATAGACGTCCAGCCCGGCGCCCCGGATCCGCTTTTCCCTGAGGGCTTTCTCCAGTGCCGCCTCGTCCAGAATGAGGCCGCGTGAAGTGTTGATCAGAATGGCGCTCGGCTTCATGAGAGAGATGAGCTCTCCGGTGATGAGACCCACGGTGTCTTTGGTGAGCGCCGGGGTCAATGCGACGAAATCCGCCTCTCTGAACAAATCGTCGAGAGTGCGGTATTCGGCGCACCCGAGAGTGAATTCCTCCGCCGGGCTCAGGGGGGTGCGCTTGTTGTAGATAATGCGCATATCGCAAGCGACGGCTTTGCGCGCCACCAGTTGCCCGATTCGGCCCATCCCAACGATCCCGAGCGTCTTGCCGTAAAGACGCGTACCCAAGAAAGCCATCGACTGATTCTGCCGCCAGCGGTCTTCACGGAGGAATGTATCCGCCTCCGGCAGTCGCCAGGCCGTCGCCATCAAAAGAGCGAACGTGAATTCCGCGGTGTTTTTTTGGGTCATGCTTTTCTGCCCCGAAACCGGGACGTTGCGGCGCGTCGCCGCGGCGAAATCGATGAACCTCGCCGACCCATGCATGACGGAGACGAACTCCAACTCTTTCGCCGCTTCGAACACCCGCTCGTCGAAGGGAATCTCCCCGATGCCGAACAGTATGTGTTTGTCGCGCACCGCTTCCAGCAGCTCGGCTTCCGGGATCATGCGGTCGACGTGCGGATACGTGGTCACCTCGCCAAGCGTATCGAGTTTAGCGGCGGCGACCTCCGGGATCGGTTGAGGCACGAAAATTCTTTTCATGATTTCCCTTTCCATTATTTTGGAGCCGAAAAAACCAAATACAAGAAGCGGATAAGCCACACCTGCGGGCGCGGTTCCTGTGTCCCAGCTTCTCGATACCCTCCCATATCGGGTGCAAAATATCCAAACACCAAAAGACAGTAGCAGCGGTTTCCAACTACCCCCTCAAAGGGGCTGTTGAAAAAGCGTTGATGAACAAAGTTTGCCGCGACCGATCAGGGAAGGCGTGCTGAACTCGCTTTTGCTCGTCACTCCGGCGAATGGTGAAATCCAGAGAATTTGGCCATTATCTTTCATATTTCGGCATCATCCACGATTTAGGTTTCTGGAAGTTACTCCCCCCTGGAGGCGCCAGAAGCCGGAAGCGGTGCTGCCGATTCGGAGAATTGACGACGCTACAAGAAACCCATTTCCGAGCAGTACGCCAAGAAAACGGAACCTGCGTACCCCGCATAAGTTTCCTGGTCGAGCATCGTGCGCTGCAGGCTCCCGTCGCATATTACGTTCATCATCCGGCTGCAGTAAGTATGGTCATAGAACTTAAAACCTGCCTCGCACAAGAATATATGCCCGGATTTGTTGTCCACCAACACGTCATGCCCGTAGAATCCCGGCCCCAGGGCGCTTCCGATACGGCGGCCCAGCGCATGAAGTTGCTCCAGGCGCGGCTCAACCAGGTTTCGATACAGGTATTCCAGAAGTTCGGGGTTTTTCGGAGTATCCTTGCTGTGCACCGACGGGTTGTTTTCTTCGACGTCCCGGGCGCGAACATATATCTGCAGCGTGCGTGTACCGATGCAGACCAGCCTCACACACGTATAATAGACGGAGTTTTCAAACGGGACCCTGGTGTCGATAAATTCCGCATTGTAGCGGCCGTCATCGATTTCCTGATTTTTTTCGAGGACAAAGACGTTCTCTCCAGAACCGACTCTCGCGTTGCTGAATATCCTCTTCCCTTCATCCAACTTCAGGCTCGGCATCATGATGCCTTGGCCGGACAATGTTTCGTTTGCCTTCCGCTTGTCTTTGATGATACCGGTGGTTTGATGAGAATTGAAAACTGCGCTCGCTTTCCGCAATAAATCTTCCGGAATGTCATATTCATCCATCTCATCGTATATTTCATTGATGAGATTAATCAGAACGGTCGGCACCCCTTCGGAAGCCTCGATCTTATGCCTCAAGCCCTCGAAGTCGGTCGCACACGACGTTGCAATCCCGCATTGTCCCAATATTCGGCAAAAGGGCGGAAAAAACAGGTTCAGCTGTACCTTTCCGCGGGTCTTCATTCCATATCCATAAGCGCTCAAGGCGCATATGATCACTTTCCCCCTGATTTTCGAGGGCTGAAACCGTCGAATCGGCAGATTTTTCTCCCAATGCCTGTTTCTATATTTTGGTGGGAAAACGCGGAAAAAGCTGCGCTCCAATCTGGTCAACATGGCTATCCATGACCTCTGGCGAAAATGGCAGGCAAAGATGAGGCGAGAAGCCCGTGCAGGATAGCGAAATTTACAGCCCTGCCGCAACGGCTCAATTCGAGTCGAGCGCCGCCTCCACTTTTTTCGCGACGTCGGCCGGAACCCACTTCTTCCAGACCTTGTTCGTCTTCAAAAAATGGAGCGCGGTGACCTTCGCGTCGCCGCCGGCATCTTTCTCGAGATAGGAGAGCACCTCCGAGACGACTTTAGAGGGGAGCGAGTAATTCTCGAGGAAAGCAACGATCTCCGGATGCCTGGCCGCGAACTTCGTCGTGACCGTTTTGGGCAACTCCATCGTCCGGTAGGCGACGGCCTTCCCGGGTTTGCCCATCGCCTCCAACCCGCCCTTCTTGAGCGCGTTCACGTGCTTCATCATCGCGTCCCAGTCGGCCTCGTTCCACGCAGGCTCTTCGAGCTGAACCAGATCGAGCTGGCCCAGGAGCGGCGTGGGCGCCCAGTAATAGGCCACGACCGGCTTTTTCTTGAGGTATGCGCCCTTGATGGCCGCCGCGAGCGCGCCGCCCGAGCCGGGCCGGAAATTCGTAAAATGTTTTTCCAGCCCGTAGGCTCGCAGCTTCACCGTGTTGATGACCTCGCACGCCCATCCGGGGATGCAGTTCACGAACCTGCCCTTGGAGGGTTCTTCGGGATCCTTGAAGAGATGTTTGTACTTCGCGAGGTCGTAGACCGTCTTTAGGCCCGGGTTCGCCTTCTGGACGAAGCGCGGGATGAACCAGCCCTGTATGCTGTCGGGCGTGTTCACGCTCAGCTTCTTGACCTTGCCCTCCTTCTCCGCGAGGTCGTACTGATCCTTCGTGCTGTCGTACCAGAGTTCCATGATCAGGTCGTTCTTGCCCTGATAGTGCGCCGCCATGGTCGGCAGCGTGCCGCCGTAGATGAGCCGCACCCGGCAGCCGTAGCCGTGCGTCAGGATGAAGGCGGCAACCTGGCCGTGAAAATTGGCGCTGTCCCAGTTCAAATCGCCGATGCGGACCCTGCAGGCGGCTTCGGCCCGGCTCGGGAGGGAGGCGAGCGTCGCCACCCCGAGGATGGCGACGAATACAAATATAATCAAAGTCTTGCGATTCATGACCTGTCTCCAAAGTTTAAGTATTCAGGACGGGACGATACGTGGTATTGACCATCAAAATATAGAACGCCGGCCCCGGAAGTCAAACCGGCGTAAGAAACGAGGGGGTGGCCCTTTTTCGTGCCGGGGTCGTCCACACCGCCGGAATGACGGCCAGAATCCGAACCCGGGCGGCGCAGGCTCTCTCCTTGAAAGGCAACCCCCTTGAAAGGGAAATCCTATAAAAGGCACCCCCCCTCGTCAGGGAAAGAGCAACCCCCCCCTACCCCCCTTGTCAGGGGGGTAAAAAGAACCAAACCCCTCGCCGGTGGAGGGGTTGCTTTTTTTACCCCCTGACAAGTGCGCCAGCTGGTCGATCAGGTCTTCCAACAGTGGGGATGTTGCCTTTTTTACCCCCCTGACAAGGGGGGTAGGGGGGGGTGCCTTTATCCTCTGACGAGGGGGGGTGCTCCTGTGACAAGGGCTTTTTCAACAGCCCCCGCAGGAGCGGAACCGTCCCTGCATCCTCTCAAGGATAACGAACGGCAGTGGGAGCACCCGATCCGGAGAATCGGTTTTCACCGAAAGCCCCGGCTGCGCTTCCCAAGCGAACGCGCAGGCTGTAGATTGGGTCTCGCCGAAAATTGTCGCGCACAACGTCGCGAGAACGCCTCAAACCCCGGGAACCGGATGAACCCCCAACTCGTCGCCGCATCCTACGCCATGTCCACCGCCGTGGTCTTTGCCACCTTCAGCGTGTGCATCAGGAAGGGCGGCGAGCACGCAAACGCGCTCACGGGCGTCTTCATCGGCCTGTTCACATCGCTCCCCGTGATGCTCGCCGTCACCTGGTACTACTGGCAGCCCGAGTGGTGGAACCTCCCCGCTTTTTTCTTCTTCTCGCTGGCGGGCCTTACGGGCCCGGCGATGTCGCGCGTGTTCCTGTATCTCAGCATCTCCTACCTGGGCGTCGCGCGGGCCATGCCGTTCGTCTCGCTGACGCCCCTGTTCTCCACCTCGCTCGCCATCGCCTTCCTGGGCGAGCGGCCCGGCGCGCTCATCCTCTCGGGCACGCTCTTCATCGTCCTGGGCAGCGTCGCGCTCAGCTACAAGAAACCAGACGACACCTCCTGGCAGAGGAAACACCTCTGGCTGGCGTTTTTCAGCGCCGTCGCCGCCGCGTTCTCGTTTCTCTTCAGAAAACTCGCCTTCGCCCACGTCGAGGCCCCCGTCATGGGCGCGACCCTCACGACCCTGGCGGGGTTTCTCTTCCTCGTCACCTTCATCCCGCTGTTTCCTAAAGACCAGAAACCGAACCAGTTCGACCGCCCCAAGGCCTGGTATATCTTCGGGCTGTGCGGACTGCTGAACGCGCTCGGCTTCTTCCTGCACTTCACCGCTCTGAACATCGGCGACCTCTCGGTCGTCTCCCCGCTCACCTCGACCGCCCCCGTATTCAGCCTGGTCATGAGCTACTTCCTTCTCAGAAGCGTGGAGCGCATCACGCCCGCCATCCTCGTCGGCACCGCCTGCATGGTGGTCGGCGCGGCTCTTATCGGCTGGCGCATACGCTAGGAAACGCAACCTCGGGGAAGCCGCGGAATGCCTAGGGGCCGTTCGCGATCGGCTCCTATATTGAAACATCCCCCTCGCCCCGGTATGACGGGAATGCGCCCTCCCCGCACTCCACTCAGCGAAAAAACATCCCGCAAGCGAGAAAGTTTCCGCTATAATGATTCATGCGCGCCGTTGGGAGGGGAATAAAGTATGCGCGCACACAGGCCGCCTCTCGTTCCCGCCCCTTGCGCGAAAAACGGGCGGGACCGAAATTGAAGGGAGGAGGTTCGGCCGATGATGATGTTTCGATTCTCGCTGTACGGCTTCCTCAAGAACCAGACCTATTTCGAGCCCTTCCTCATCCTCGCGTTTCTGGAGAAAGACCTCTCCTTCTTCCAGATCGGGATTCTCATCGGCTTTCGCGAGGTGTGCATCAACATCTTCGAGATCCCGAGCGGTGCGGTGGCCGATCTCTACGGCAGAAGGCGCTCGATGATCTTCTCGTTCCTCGCCTACATCGCCTCGTTCCTGGTATTCGGCCTTTCGGCCTCTTTCGCCGCCCTGTTCCTCGCCATGTTCGCCTTCGCCCTGGGCGATTCGTTCCGCACCGGCACGCACAAGGCGATGATATTCGAGTGGTTGAGAATCCAGGGCCGCGAGAAAGAGCGCACCCGCGTCTACGGGTTCACGCGCTCGTGGTCGAAGATAGGCTCGGCCGTCTCGGTCGTGGTCGCGAGCGCGTTCATCTTCACGGGCGCGCGCTACAGCGACATCTTCCTGCTCGCCGTCATCCCCTACGCGCTCAACATCGTGAACTTCATGGGATACCCCACCGAACTCGAAGGCGCACGAGCGGCGGATACGAAAATCCCGAGCGTGTGGGGACACCTGAAGGATTCCATGCGCATGGCGTTCACCGACAAGCCGCTGCGCGGCATTCTGGTGGAATCCATGAGCTACGAGGGCACCTACAAGGTCGCCAAGGACTACATTCAGCCCGTCATCAAGCAGGCCGCCCTGGGCCTTGCCCTGCTCGCCACCTGGCAACAGAACCAACGCGTGGCCATTCTGATGGGGGCGGTCTACTTCGTCCTGCACCTGCTCTCGAGCTTCGCCTCGCGCGGGGGGCACCGCCTCGTGGCAGCCACGGGTTCGGAGGAAGCCGCCGCGAAATCGCTCTGGGGCGCCACCGCCCTCATCTATACGGCTCTCGCCTGGGGGCTCTGGACGGGCTGGGAGTCGGTCGTTATCGCGGGGTTCATCGCCCTGGCCGTGCTGCAGAACTTCTGGCGTCCCGTGCTCATCAGCCGCATCGACGCCCACAGCACGCCCGAGGCGGGGGCGACGATACTCTCCGTCGAGACGCAGGCAAAATCGATCCTCGCCATGGTGCTCGCTCCCCTCATCGGCCTTTGCGTGGACGCCTTCGGCCTGGTGGGGATGGGCGTCGTCGCAGCGCTTCTCACGCTGCCCTTCGCCCTCACGAGCCTGGGCGGCACGCGCGAAAGAGCGGTGCATCAGCCCTAGACAGACGACAAATCCGCACGAATACTTGGATTCACTTGTCATGAAGTGATAGAGTCGTCGCGCCTGTTGCGAGAGGTTCGACCGATAACCACCGTTCGTGAGCGCAAAGCGCACGAACAAGGGGTAGACCTGCCCACCCCCACGGAGCGCGACGTGAACGACGCCGAGAATCGTGAAGACTTGAAGATAACCCTCGGGATCGAGGAAGAATTCTTTCTCGTCGACCCCGAATCGCGCGATCTTCTCGCCGACCCCGACCCGGCCATCTTCGAAGCCTGCGAGGCCCGGATCGAACCCCACAAGGTCACCCGGGAGTTGCTTCGCTCCCAGGTAGAGACCAACACGAGGGTTTGCGCTTCGGTGGCCGAGGCGCGCGAGGCGCTGCGCGAGACCCGCCGGGTCGTCATCGAAGCGGCAGAGGCGCACGGAGCCTCGGTGATGGCCGCCTCCACCCACCCCTTCGCGCAGTGGCGGGAGCTGGCGGTCACGCCCAAGGAGCGCTACGAGCGTTTCGCGATGACGTTCCAGGAGAGCATCCGCCGCCTGGTCATCGGCGGGATGCACATCCACGCGGGCTTCGGCGACCCCGAATCGCGCATCCGGGTCATGACGGCCATGCGCCGCTACCTGCCCGCAATTCACGCGCTCTCCACCTCCTCGCCCTTCAACGGCGGGCACGACACGGGCTACAAGTCCTACCGCCTGAACCTCATCGGCGGGCTCCCGCGCACCAGCATGCCCGGGCCGCTGCATTCCCGGGCGGAATACGAGGAAATCATCGCCGAATACCGGCGAATGAACTTCATCGAGAACGGAAGTGAAATCTGGTGGGACATCCGACCCGCCCACGCCTTCCCGACGGTGGAACTCCGCATCTGCGACATCTGCCCGCGCATCGAAGACGCCGTCTCTATCGCGGCGCTCTACGCCTCTCTCCTCAGGTATCTCATGCGCCAGGACGAAGCGGGCGCGCTGCCGCCCGAGCCGCTGACCGAGGTCATCGCGGAGAACCGCTGGGTCGCACAACGCTACGGGACGCTCGCCTTCCTCGGCGATACGACGCGCGAGAACGCGCGGGTGGACATCGACGACTTCATGCGCGATCTCGTCGAAACGCTCGCACCCGACGCCCGCGCGCTGGGGTGCGAGGCCGAAATCCGCCACGCGCTCGCCATCATCCGCGAGGGCAGCGGCGCGGACCGCCAGGCCGACCTCTACCGCCTGCGCCGACTCGAAGGCGACTCTGATGAAGAGGCTCTGCGCCGGGTGGTGGACCTGGTGCTCGCCGAAACCCGTGAGGGCGTGTTCTGAGCGCCCGCAAGTAAGGAACCCGACTTGCGCGAGAGATGACTGAAAGAACACCCACCATAATTTAATCCCGAAGATAAGGTTATTGAAATGGGTAGTTTGTTTGATGGCACCGAATACCTGGAGGACATAAGTGAGATATACAACCGGATGAAAGCCAACTGTCCTGATCCTTCCTCCAACTCCCAAGAACTCTGGAAGCTGAGGCGGGCATGTGACATTTCTGCTCGCAATAAGTCATCTGAAAAAATGCTCGAAAAGGCTGTCTCTATACTGGCGAACAATGGACACATGCCCGAATGGCACAACCAATGCCCGACCGCCTCCGGGATTGGCGACTCAGCCAGAAACAGGCATAGCAACGTTGACCTCGTTCATTGGGATGAATCGAACGAACACGCCCGCTTAATCGAGTTGAAAACTGTAAGTAACGACCCGCTTTATGCGCTGAGAGAAGTGCTACGATACGGCGCCGTATACGTGTTTTGCCGAATCCATAAAAACGAATTACCTCTTCGAACACGGCCACTAATGAAGGCCCGGCACGTCTCGCTCGAAGTCGCCGCACCCACGTCCTATTATCATGGCTACCACGACTTTGCAGGGGCGGTTGCACGAATGCGCAATTTCCTCGATGAATTTGACGTTGGCTCTAAAATTGACGGATTGACGATGTCTCTGGACGCGCTTGCTTTCCCAAGAGAGTTAGACAGCCTGCCGTTTACGAGCGGGGAAGAAGTAAAGCAGAAGTGTGGGACCGAGCGCTTGACCGCCGAGGGGCGGATGGTTCGGGATGCATTCAACGGGTTGGCTTCTGTTTTCTAAGAGCAAATCGAAAAGACAGACGAGTTTTGTCTGGCTGCTGAAACCCTAGAGATGCGCTGTTAAGGATATCGATAAACCGAGGAAATAATGAATTGGCGGGAAGGGCTAGGCAAGGACAACCGGGGAAGCCGCCCGCGTTGCGTACTGCTCACTAACGGCAAATCCGATGAAGTCGCCGAACGCCTCACACAAATCATTGATTTTCCGGGAGTGGTAGTGTCGCCTAATGACAAATGGATGCCCTACGGCAAGCCTGCCTATAAAAATGGCGCATGGAACAAGGCTTCCTCTAAAGAAGCCGAACTAGATAAGGAGGAAACTCTCCTATTTCCCGGCACCCGAATCGAACTCCAAGAGTGGTGGCTGGCAGTTCGCGGTAGAGGCCGGGGAGCGCGCACGCCAACTTGGGACATTACCGGCACCTGCAAAATCGAGGGCAGAAGAGGGATTTTTCTCGTCGAAGCCAAAGCCCACGAAAACGAATTGAGTGATTCAGGGAAATCCCGACCGGGCACATCCTTGAACAGCCAGAGGAATCATGAAAAAATCGGTCAGGCGATCTCGGATGCAAACGCTGAATTAAAGAAGCTAACTGGCAATCCCTGGAATTTATGTCGAGATAAGCACTACCAGTTGTCCAACAGGTTCGCCTGGTCCTGGAAGCTGGCCTCGCTGGGAATCCCCGTCATTCTCATCTATCTCGGATTTTTGAATGCCAAAGACATGGAACAAGATGGGAAGTTATTCAAGACTATAGCGGAATGGGAGCGTGCACTCAAAAAACATTGCAGCGGCATAGTCGATAATTCCTGCTGGGTAAAATCCCTGAAAATAAATGGCACGCCCCTAATCCCTCTCATCCGTGTGTACAACCAGCCATTCGATCCATGCGCCTGATAACTTTTTTCTTCCCATTAACAATATTTCACCCTGATTGCTCATTCTAAAGAACCCCCTGCTTGAACTGTTACTGCCAATATATACCCCCATTCCCAAACCCCCGTTTCGCATTGACCGCTCAAGTCAAAACAAACTAGACTGCCTCCATCCACCAAACATGGCGGGCCTGCGGCCCGGTTCCCCCCGCAAGATGGGAAAGAAAAGTGCGAAACATCGAGCGAAACCTCTCCTGGATTCTCCTGCTCTCGCTCACGCTGATGCTCACCGCGCAGGTCATCGCGCGCTACATATTCTTTACCTCCATCAGCTGGATCGAGGAGTTCTCGCGCATCGTCTTCATCTGGTTCATCTACCTGACGATCAGCTGGATCATCCTCCAAGGCCGCCACATCCGCGTGAACGCTATCGAGATGCTCACGCCCCCCTCCTGGGCTCGCCCGATAGTCTTTTTCTCGGATTGTCTCTGGATGGCTTTCAACGTGCTCATGACGTACTTCGGCTTTCTGTTCGTATACAGCGAGATAGAGGTCTGGTCGGAGACCGACATCCTTCAAATCCCCGAAGCGGCCGTGCACGCCATCATTCCCATCGGCTTCGGGCTGATGACCATACGCCTCGCCCAGTACATGTACCGCGTCTACATTCAGGGCGGCCCCGAGGTGGTCTATGAGGTCGAAAAGCAGGAGGAAGAGCGATGAACATGCCCCTCCTGCTGCTTGGCTCCCTGGCCGTGTTCCTCTTCATCCGCGTGCCGGTGGGCGTCTCGCTTGGTCTGGCATCCATCCTCGTCTACTACGCCACCGGGGAGCGCTTCGAGAGCCTGGCGCTCTCCTACTACGACGGGCTGGACAAGTTCCCCTTCATCGCCGTGCCCATGTTCCTTCTCGCGGGCGCGCTCATGGAAAAAGGCGGCATCAGCAGGCGCCTCATCTCGGTGGCGGACTGCTTCGTGGGCAACGTGCGAGGCGGCCTCGCCCACGTCACCATACTCGCGTGCATGCTTTTCTCGGCGATTTCGGGCTCGGGCCCCGCCACGACGGCCGCCGTGGGCGGCCTCATGATCCCCACCATGCTCAGGCGCCAGTACGACAAGAACTACTCGGGCGCGGTCTCCGCCTGCGGGGGGACGCTCGGCATCCTCATCCCGCCGAGCATCACCTTGATCGTCTACGGCGTCAGTGCCGATCAGTCCGTCACGCGCCTGTTCATCGCGGGCTTTCTGCCCGGCATCCTGCTCGGCTGCATGCTCATGTGCTGCGCCACCATTTTGTCGCGCTTCATGACGGTGGAATCGGATTCCGAACCCTTCTCCGTCGCGCGCACGCTCGGCACCATCTGGGATTCGCGCTGGGCGCTGCTCGCGCCGGTCGTCATCATCGGCGGCATCTACGGCGGCTTCGTCACGCCGACGGAGAGCGCCGTCATCGCCGTGCTCTACGGCTGGATGATCGGCATGTTCGTCTACCGGGAGCTCGACTGGCGAAGGACGCGCGAGTGCCTGGAAATCGCGGCCCTCGTCACCGGAACCATCGCCATCATCTGGGGGGCGTCGCTCGCGTTCGGCGAACTCATCACCATCCACCAGATTCCCCAGCTGGTGACGGCCTTCATCCAGCGCGTGACGACTTCGCCGTTCATGATCCTCATGCTCATCAGCCTGTTCCTCACCTTCGTGGGGATGTGGCTCAATACGATGGCGCAGGTCATCATACTCACGCCGATGTTCCTGCCCGTCATCCTGGCGGTGGGCATCGACCCCATCCACTTCGGCATCGTGTTCGTGGTGAACTGCGAGATCGGCTACCTCACGCCGCCTCTGGGCACGAGCCTCTTCGTGGCGATGGGCATCGCGGACACGACGCTGGGCGCCATCGCCAAGGCGGTGCTGCCGTTCATCGCGACGATGTTCCTGTGCGTCATCATTCTCTCGCTTTTCCCCAGCATCTCCCTTTTCCTGCCGAACCTGGTCCTCGGCAGATGAGGGAACGAACTAAAAGGAGGCAAGACATGCGACATCTGAAACAATGCTTCACGGCGATGGTGGTCATCATCCTCGCCGCCGCGCTCCTCGGCTTCGCAGCGCCCAAGGCCGAGGCCGCCAAGTACGTGATGAAGTTCGCCCACAACAACCCGCCCAAGCCGCAGCTCCTCTATCAGGCCATCGCGCTGACCATGCAGAAGAACCTGCAGGTCTATTCCAAGGGGGAGCTCGACGTCCAGATATTCCCCTCCTCGCAGCTCGGAAAAGACCGTGTCGCCGCGAAAAAGGTGCAACTCGGCTCGGTGCACATGCAGGTCGTTGCGTCGAACAACATCACGGCCTTCGACAGGCGGCTCGACATCTTCACCCTGCCCTTCATGTTCGGCAGCTTCAAGGGCGCCGTGAAAGTATTCAACAGCGACATCGGCCAGAACATTGGCGAGAATTTCCGCAAGAAATCCGGCATCCGCGTGCTGGGCTTCGTCGCCACGGGCTTCCGCAACATGATGAACAGCAAACACCCCATCATGAAGCCCGCCGACCTGGGCGACCTGCGCATGCGGATCGCGAAAAACCCCATCATGGTGCAGACGTATAAAGCGCTCGGCGGCAGCACCATCGGCATGGCGCCGACGGAGTTGTTCAGCGCGCTCAGCACCAAGACGGTGGACGGCCACGACGGCGGGTCGAGTTGGGCGTGGGCGCAGAAGCTCTACGAGGTGCAGAAATACCTCTCCATCACCCGGCACCAGCTCGTGGCGGGCGCGCTCATCATGAACGACAAGTATTACGCCAAGCTGCCCAAGCACCTGCAGAAGGCCGTTCTCATGGCCGCGCGCGACACCATCGCCTGGGCGAACACCTACGCCGAGGAGAACGAGCAGGACATCATGAAGGGCTTCGCCGCGAAGGGTCTCACGATCGCCTCGCCCGATCTCAAGCCCTTCCGCGAGGCCGTGAAGCCCGTGCACAAGATGTTCGCCGACAAGGTGGGCGGCATCGACCTCATCAACCGCATCCTGAAGATGCAGGAAGGCTAGTCAATCAGGCGGCGCGCGGCGGCTTCCGGGTCGCCGCGCGCCGTTTTTTCAAGAAAAGGACAAGGCAATGAGCGGCTTCGAGGGACAAAGCGCCGTCGTCACGGGCGCGGCGACGGGCATCGGCGAATCGACAGCGAGAATCCTGGCCCAAAGGGGGGCAACGGTCACCGTGATGGATTTCGACGCGGAAGGCGCTGAAGCCGTCACGAAATCCATCAACGAAAGCGGAGGTGCTGCTCACTGCGCCGTCGTCGACCTCACCGACTGGGAGGCGACCAGCGCCGCCGTAAACGAGGCTCACAACCGGGCAGGCAGTATCGACGTTCTCGTGCACAGCGCGGGCGGTTTTCCGCAATACGTGAGCCTGCTGGATTGCCCCGTAGAGGCCTGGGACGGCGTGGTGAACTCGAACCTGAAATCGATGTTCTATCTCCTGAAAGCCGCCGCCCCCCTCATGGTGGCGGCGAACTACGGTCGCTTCGTGACGCTCTCGAGCATGGCCGCGCGCAGCGGCGTGAACCCCAATCCCCCCCATTACACCGCCGCCAAGGCGGGCGTGCTCGGCCTCACCCGGCAGGCGGCGTGCGAACTGGGGCCGCACGGCGTCACCGTGAACGCCGTAGCTCCCGCCAACGTGCAAACGCCGAGAGGGCTCAAAATCAGAACGCCCGAGCGCATCGCCCACATCGAGAAATCATCGCCCGTGGGCAGACTCTCAGAATCCCATGAGATCGCCGAGGCCGTCATATTCCTCTGCAGCAGGGAGGCGGGCTACATCACCGGCGTCACGCTCGACGTGAACGGCGGCGCGACGATGGTGTGAGGGCCGCAGGCTCTCAAGCCGCTTATGCGGGTTTTGGTTCTGGCAGGCGAATTCCCCTCAATTCCTCAAAAACAATCGCCCCCAGTTATGACCAGGGGCGATTGGATGAACAAGATTCACGAAAACTCATTCAGATTTATCTAGCGCGATACTCCTCCAGCCTAGCGCGATACTCCTCCAGCACTTCTCTCATAATGGTTCGAATCTGTTGCGGCGTAACGAGTTTTTCTTTCAAATTCTTCAACTCAGCTTTCAGTCCCCCCACGTCGGCTTTCAGCCCCCCCACGTCAGCCTTTAGATTGCCCACGTCAGTTTTAAGACTACTAACGTCGGCCTTCAAATTGCCCACATCTGATTTCAGACTGCCAACATCTAATTTCAGACTGCCCATATCCGATTTCAGACTGCCCATTTCTTATTTCAGGTAACCGAAATCATCCCTGGTCGCCAAGCCTTTCAGATCTTCATGCATTTGGGCCTTGAAGGCGTTCAGGTCCGCGTGGAGTAGCTTCAGTCTCTCGTCCAGATTCATTTTGACTTCGGTGATTTGATTCTGAAGCTGCCCGTCTACTCCGTCGAGTCTTTTAACTTCCGCGTTCACTTTCGCGATAACAGGCTTGACTTCGGCTTGGGCGATATAGAGCAACCCGCCTCCCAGTATGGCGAATATCGCCACCGGAGAACCAACCCAAAGCAACCACCAATGAAACGTTTTCGTTTTCGCCGCTGCTTTTTCCCTTTCCATGTCGAGTCCTCTACTTTATCTGCATCGTCGTTACGCACCCATGCTTCCCTCTTACAAGCAAATATACAGCGAAATAACGTGAGGTTCAATTACTCCCTTTTTCCACGGCTGCCGATTTCGGGGGAGAACATCCCGCCCGTTCTAAGCAGTGCTTGTCAGTCGTTTCTCTATGTTTATCCGAGGGCTTGTTTCACAAGGAGCACAACCTGGGAGAATCGTTCGGCAACGAGGACGCCGGCTTCATTCAGGAGCCTTTTCTTGCCCGAGGGCGCGCCGCGGCCCCGGGTGATGAGCGCGCCGGTGTGGCTCACGCTGGCGGGCGTGGGCGAGGTTTCCCAGAACTCGCCGGGAATCATCGCCACAACGGGTTTCGTGAACCCGCCCGAAGCGATGAAGCGCGCCGCTTCCTCTTCCCTGTCCGTGCCGGGTTCACCGAACATGACGACGACGCGGGTCTCGGGGTCTTCCTCGAACAGGGCGAGCATCTCGACGAAGGCGGAGCCGATGAGCAAGTCTCCGCCCAAAGCCACGTAGGTGCTCTGGCCGATGCCCGCCTGCGTAAGGAACAGGCATATCTCCGCCCCCATCCCGCCGCTTCTGCTCACGACGCCCACGGACCCTTGGCGGAACATGAGATCGGGCACCTCGCCGCCCGTACCGCCGAGCTTCGCCTTGCCGGGGCTCACCATGCCCTGGCTGTTGGGGCCGATGACGAAGGTTCCCATCTCGGCCGCGCGCGTGAGCAGCGCGCAGGCGTCGTGGTGCGGCACGCCCTCTGCGAGGATGTGCACGGTGGGCACGCCCGCCTCGATGGCCTCCAGAGCCGCCTCGCGCACGAAGCGCGCGGGAACGAAGAGCACGGAGAGATCGACCTCGTGCTCGCGAAGAGCATCCGCCACGGCACCGTAGACCGGAACGCCGCCGACAGACTCGCCCCCTTTCCCGGGAGACACGCCCGCCACCACGCGGGTGCCGTAGTCCGTCATGGTGGGCAAAAGACGCCTCGCCTCGGCTCCGGTGGCCCCCTGCACGAGCACGCGGGTGTCTGAATCCAGCAGAATACTCATCTCTCATCCCGCCCGTAAGCGCGCGCCACGATTCGCCGTGCCAAATCTTCTATCGACGCCTCATCCTCATGCCACTCCACGCCCGGGACCTCGGCAATGAGCCTTCTGGCTTCCTCCACCCCCGGTCCGGCGTAGCGGATGATGACGGGAAATTTATCGAAATCAAGCTCCGCCTCCTTGAGCGCGCGAACCACGCCCGCGACTTTAATATCCACCCGCGTGAAATTGCTCACGTTCCCCGCCAGGAGCAGTCCCTTGATGCCGGGTTTCGAGAGCACCGCCTTCACCGCCCGGCGCATCTTCTCCTCGTAGCGTCCGGGCGTGATGTCGAACGTGGTGGCGGGTTTTCCGCCCTCGTCCAGCAGCGCTTCGAGGCTCGATAAGCCATACCCCCCGCCGGTGACCATGAAGCCGATGTCGCCGTCCATTTCGCTGAACCGAATCGCACCCACGTGGGGGTCGATGGCGTCTATCTCGCGCATGCGCATTTCGAGTTCGGTGAAAGGCCGCCAGCCGTTTCCGCCCTCCACGCCCAGCTTGGCCTCGAGTTCGGGGTGGCGGAAGAGCGCCTGCGCGTCGAGCTGCACCACACCCGCCGCCGCCACCACGCGGCCGTCGGCCAGTTCCGCCAGGGGGTTCACCTCTATCATCTCGCAGTCATGGGCGCAGAAGACGCCATACATCGCGCACACCGCACTTGCGACCGGCTCCGCGAGATCCCCCGAGAGACCCGCGCGCCCGACAAGCTCGAGAGCGTCTTCCGCCTGAAGCCCCTCTAAAATGTTCACGGGCCACTCGAGCAGTTTGTCGGGGTGGTGCTCGGCCAACTCCTCCACGTCCACGCCGCCCTCGGCGCTGAAGAGGATGAGCGGGCACTTTCTCGGCGCATCGAAGGAGATGGAGCAGAAGATTTCGCGTTTTATATCGAGCGCTTCCATGACGATGAGTTTTTTGACGGGAAAGCGCCGCACCTCCATGCCGAGAATGGCCTCTGCGCCCGCGCGGGCTTCATCGGCAGAGGCGGCGAACTTGACCGCCCCCGCTTTGCCGCGCTTGCCGACCGGCACGAGCGCCTTGATGACGGCGCGCCCACCCAGGCGTTCGGTGGCGCGGGCGGCTTCGCTTGAGTCCGTGCAAACCTCGTAGCGGGGAACGGGGAGGCCGCCTTCACCCAGCAGCGTCAGAGAGTCGTTTTCCAGAAGGCGGGACAAGAGGGTCTCCACTCAGAATACGTTCGGCGCGTTATCGCGAGAAAACCTGAAAGATGCGCATTAGCTAGCACCTCGGCTTCCGGGCGTCAACATTTGCGGGAAAGCGCAGCCAACGCCTCCCGCTGTATACCGAGCGCGCACTCCGCTTCCAGCTCCTCAGCCGCATTTCATCATGGGGCGAACCACCTGGTGAAGCGTGCTGCCGCTGCTGCCGCCCATCCGGGTGCCTCCACCGGGCAGATGGATCCAACCATTCAGGTAGACCAACCCTGTGACGCCATGCACGGGAAAGGGCATATCGGGCAAACGCGTCCAGCGGTCGGTTTTTGGATTATAGACTTCGTGGTGGGGGAACACACCGGTCGGACTCGCCGTCGGATGTTCGCCGCCGAAGGTATGGAAACAGCCGTTCACGGCAATACCGTTGTTTCCGCTTCGCTCATAGGACATCGGCCGCCTGGCGCTCCACTTGTTGCTTATGGGATCGTACACCTCGAGCACCGCAGTTATCTTGCTCCGAAAGCCGCCGCCGAAGCGCCCTCCGGCTACATAGAGTTTGCCGTCGATCGCCGCCGCCGCCATGTGATTTCGGGGAGTCGGCAAATCGGGCAGTACCATCCATTTGTCGGTCTTCGGGTCATAGGCGGCGAAATCGCGCCCGCGTGGCGGACGGCCGCCGGCGACGTAAATCTTGCCGTCGATAACGCCGTGCGCCATCGCACTACGCGCCGTCGGCATCGGCGTGCGCGGCGTCCACTTCTTCGTCCTGGGATCGAAGGCGTAGACGGCCGACGTGTAGAGGGATTTCGTCCTCCGGCCGCCGGCATTCGTCTGCCCGCCGATCACATAGAGAATCCCGTCGAGACCGACTGCCGAGGAATGGTTGATCGTGGTCGGATAGGGGGTAGTCAGACTCCACGTGTCGGACTCCGTGTCATAGACTTGGACAGTATCTACGCTGACCCGCGTCGAGGGGTATCCCCCGACAACGTAGATTTTCCCGTCAAGATAAGCGACCGCCATTTCCGAATTAGGCTCAATGAGCGCTGCGCGCTTGCCCCATTCCGGAGATTGAATAGTCTGAGCCGACGAATGTGATCCGTGGAACCACATGGCCACCAGACCCAGGACGAGAATAGCTATGGCGTCTTTGCGAACGCCCCGACCCGTAATCGCCATCGCCTCTTCCCTCCACTTCGGAATACCGTATGCAAATACCCAACTGGGCAAAAGATCCGCTTGACTCGCACATTGCGGTGATCCGCTATATATCTCCGATCATTCCGCGAATTTATCATGAGCCCGCTCACGCCACCAAGCGAGCGGCGAAGACGTTTATCCTTATTCCCGTAAGCCGTATCATTCATCGAACAGGTGTCGCCGCCGTGACCCAGCCGATTGCTTCCGGCGAAAGAGACGGGATGCAGGATGCCTGGTATTTTTCTCTTTTCGAAAATATCGCCTCACTGACCAAACACCGCTTGCCAAAGTATGTTGATGAGATAGAATCACCCCCAACGAGCAAAACCCATTTTTCTTCGATTTCCTACGGAGGAGAGTCTATGCGCATTCACAAGAAATTGATCGCAGCAACCGCCGTTTTCGCTGTGGCCGGCTTCGCCGCCTCCCTGGCGAGCGCCGCCACCACCAACATCACCATCGTCGGCGCCGGCAAGGGCGCGGGCGCGTTCCGCATGGCGGCGGGCCTCGCCGAGGCGGTGAACAAGACGAGCAAGACCGTCAACGTCACCAACCGCGAGTCCAAGGGCTTCATCGCGAACACGCGCCTCGTCGCCAGAGGGCGCTCGGAGATCGGGATGACGAACGGGATCTTCGTCGACTTCATGCAGCGCCAGCAAAAACCCTTCGCAAAGGACAAGGGGATGAAGACCATCCGGGGCATCGGCCCGGTGTCGACCTCCTGGTTCCAGATGGCGACGTTCCACAAGACAGGCATCAAGACCTACAGCGATCTGGCCGGCAAGCGCGTGAACTTTGGCCCGAGGGGCAGCTCCACATTGTTCATGACGAAGTTCATCACCGATCACCTCGGGATCACCGACAAGATCCGCAAGGACTATCTCGGATGGGCCGCCGCCGCCAACAACATGATCGACGGCAAGATCGAAGCCTTCAGCATCCCGAACCCGGTTCCCTCGCCCGCGATCCTGCGCGCCTCGCGCAGTGGGCCCCTCCGCATCCTGAGCATCCCCGACAAGGTGCGCGACAAGTTCGTCGAACTGAGCTCGGGCTACTACAAGGACGCCAAGGACGCCAGCCCCTACCAGGGGATGAAGGGCAAGAAGTTCAAGACGGTCGCCTACACCATCTTCGCCGTGGCGAACGAGAAGGTTCCCAACGAGGTCATCTACGAGGTGACGCAGCGGGTGTACGACAAGGCGAACCGCGACTTCCTGATCAACGTCTTCAAGGGCTGGAAGATCGGGCTGGACTTCGCCTCGAAGTCCGATGAGTTCATCAAGCAGATGAAGAGCTTCAAGCTCAAGCTGCACCCCGGCGCCGCCCGCTACTGGAAGGCGAAGGGCTACATGGTCAACTAGGGGTTTCCCGGCTCCCCCGGCGGACGGCGCGCGTCCGTCGGGGGGTCGATGAAGGCGGGGCCGCGTCCGGCCTCGGTTGAGAAAGGGCGGCGATGGGGAAGGTTTTCGAGTCTCTCTGGGTGTGGCTGAAGTTCATCTTCGCCCCGGAATCGGCAGTCCGCCGGGACATCGAACCCGGCTTTCAGAAGAACAACCTGCCCGTCTTCGCGTTTCTCACCACCCTCCTGCTCTTCTACGTCGTTTTCCTCGCCGGAAGAAAGTACAACCTCTACCTCCCCTACGAGATCTCCTGGGAGTGGGAGGAAGTCGAATTCCCGGTGCTCGAACTCTGGCTCTACGCGCTGATCTGGCTCTACGTCTCGGGCCTGTGCATTTTCCCGAAACAGGCGGTGCTGCTCTCCTCGTTCGTGTTCGCTTCGTATTTCCTCTACGGCGCGGCGAACGGAGCGCCCGTGGATTTAGGCCTCGGCTTCGGCGAGGTCATCGTCTACGTCCTCTCCCCGCTCCTCACGGCGGAGATGGAGAAATCCCTCTCGGCGATCTGGGAGACGCTCTACTTCCCGGGGCTCTCCATCTATGCGTATCACTTCTATCTGCCCCTGTACGTCACCTTCACCGCCATACTGACGTTCATCTTCTATCCCGCGCGCGTGGGCGCTCCGACGAGACGCCCCTCCACCGTGGACCTCCTGCTGTGCGCGGGCGTGGTCGTGTTTACGGTGGAATACATCATGAACTTCGCCGACCGGGGCGACAGGGCGGGCCTCGTCCTCTGGCCGGACGTCGTGATGGGGACCATCGCCATCATCGTTTCGATAGAGATGTGCCGCCGGGTGCTGGGCTGGGTGCTTCCGCTTCTGGGCCTTTTTTTCTTTTACTACGCCATGTACGGCAACTACTTCCCGGGCAGGCTCCTGCACAAGGGATTTTCCTACAACGAGGTCGTGAGCTTCATCTACGGGACCTCGGGCATCTTCGGCGTCATCGCGAACGTCTATGCGAGCTACGTGTTCCTGTTCATCCTCTTCGGCGTCTTTCTGGAGAAGACGAAGGTCGGCGACGTGTTCATCGACCTCTCCTACGCCCTGGTGGGCCGCCTGCGAGGCGGAGCGGCCAAAGCGTCGGTCGTATCGAGCGGCATGGTGGGCTCGGTGGTGGGAAGCGGGGCGGCGAACATCGTCATCACGGGCACCTTCACGATTCCGCTCATGAAGCGCGCGGGCTACAAGCCCCACTACGCAGGCGCCGTCGAGGCGGTCTCCTCCATCGGGGGACACCTGCTGCCGCCCATCATGGGTTCTGCGGCCTTTCTCGTGGCGGCGTTCACCGAGACGGACTACGGCTGGATAGCGCTCATCTCGCTCGTCCCCGCGCTGATGTACTACTTCTCGGTCTACATGTCGGTGCACTTCCGCTCGGGGCTGGACGGCATCCACGGCCTCTCGAAGGAAGAGTTGCCCGAACTGCTGCCCCTCTTGAAAAAAGAGGGCTATCTGCTCCTGCCTGTGGCCCTGCTCATCTTCCGGCTCATCATCGGACGCTCGCCCTTCGACGCGGCGCTCTGGTCCATCATCCTGGCGATGGTGCTTGGATTTTTCAGGGAGGACACCCGCCTGCTGGCCCTGCCGCCCGCCCTCGCGCGCCTGGTGGGCAGGCCCGGATGGAGCACGAGAAACGACAGGCTCGAGTACGAAGCGGCGGCGCACCACCAGAAACTGATGCAATCGGGCACCAGCCTGGAAGATGCGGACGCCGAGGCGGAAGCCTACCTCGAAGCGGCGAAGGCGGCGCCTCCCGGAAATCCGCTCATGGAGAACTGGCCCCTGCTCGCAGGATTCGGCCTGCTTATCGTTCTCCCGATGGCGGGGCATACGCTCCCCGAGACGATCTTCTGGTCGGCCCTCGCTGCGGTTGTGCTCTCCTCCCCGCGCGTTCTGGACGGGCTGGAGCGCGGCGCCGTCAACTCGCTCATCATCGGCGTGACGGCGGGCGTCATGGGCATCGTGCTCGCAGGCGTCTCCATGCCCGGTCTCGGCATCAAGTTCTCCTCCATCATCCTGGGCTACGCCTCTTTCATCGACAACGCCTTCGGCATCACGGGAACGGCGCTCCCGGTGGCGATTCTGCTCTGCACCGTCGCCAGCTACATCATGGGGATGGGCATGACGATCACGGCGAGCTACGTGCTGCTCTCCATTCTCGCCGTGCCGGCGCTGGTGGAGCTCGGCGTGCCGCTCCTGAGCGCGCACCTGATGATCCTCTGGCTGAGCCAGGACGCCTCGCTCACGCCGCCCTTCGCACTGGGCGCGTTCATCGCGGCGGGCGTGGCGGGGGCCGACCCGATGCGCACCGGCTTCGCCTCGCTCAAACTCGGCAAGGCGCTCTACATCGTCCCCTTCATGATGGCCTACACCCCCATCAACATGCCGCCGGGTTCCGAGTGGTTCGACATCCTCGTCGTATGGGTGAGCGGGTTCATGGGCTTTTTCTGCACTTCGGCGTCACTCGAGGGCTACATGCGCAGGAAGCTCGAAATCTGGGAGCGCGTCGTCTTCGCCGTGGCGGGCGGTCTGCTGTTCTTCTACGTCCCGTGGATGAAGATAACGGGCACGGTCATCATGGCCGTCATGATCGCCATCCAGTTCATGAGCGCGAAGGATGAAGGCGGAGCCTCGCCAAGCCCCGCGGCGTCAGCGTAATACCCGGGTTTCTAAAACCCGTCCAAAAAATCGTGTTTTTGCAGTCGGATCAAGCTGGTAAAGAGCGTTCGAGACACGCCTTGAGCGCGCCGCCGCAATAGGAACGGGCGAAATCCTCCCCGTGCGCTGCACTCAAGCGCTCGGCGAAGTCCCCTATCCCCCAGATGCCCTTGAATTCATCGAACAGGCGCCTGCCGTCGGGCGCCGGGCGGTTGATGCCCGCGAAGTCGCTGCCGAGGGCCACCTGATGAGCGGCGATTTCGGCCAGGAACTCGATTTCCTCCATATGGCGCTCGAACGTCTCGTAGAACCCCGGGTGCGGCGCAAGGCCGATGAGCGCGCCCGTCTCGAGAAGCCTCCTGGCCATATCGCGCGGAAGCCCCCTCTCGCCGAAGACGGGCAGCAGCGGATCGTCCAGATGCCCGTGGGAGTAGTGCATCTCCTGCCCGGTGACGAGGGCGAGGTCGATCATGTCCGATTTCGTGCGATGGTTCGCGTGCGCGCAATCCACCAGGAAACCCGTCCGCCAAGCCTGCATCAAGAAAGCGCGGCCCAGGGGGGTCAGGCCGCGCGCGGAGTCTCCCATCGCTCCGCCGCCAAGAGGGTTGTCGTCGTTGTACATGGGACCGACGCTGCGCACGCCCTCCTCCCAGAGCCACTCGAGGATCTTCAGGTCGTCTTCGGTTTCGATGAAATAGACGCCCTCCGCGTGGATCAGCTGCCTGCCCACGCCGTCTAAATCCGCTCGCGTGAGAACGATGCTCAGGCCCTCCGCCGAGCGAATCCGCTCCAGGTCTCGCCTCACCAGATCGAATTGCGCGTCCTGCGGCGCGCCTTCCAGACGCTCCAGAGCCGAGAACACCCCGCCCAGCTTCGCTGCCGTCTCGATGTCTATCTGCTCCGCCAGATAGGCGCGCTCCTCGGGCAAATCGACCATCCAGCGCAAATCGGTATGAAAATCCCAAACGTCCTTGAACTCTATCGGCATCCGTATTTTCTCCAGGTATCAGCGCCAGATAGTTCTCTCGACGAAAACACCATCATAACACGCGAAAACAGGGGTTCGCCTTTGCGCTCTCTTCCAAGCTCGCATAGGCTGTCGGCTTCGTTTCCAGGGAGGACGTTCCATGTCGACAAAACCATTGGTGCTCGTCGAGCGCGACGGCCCGCTCGCCACACTCACGCTTAACCGCCCCGAGAAGAGAAACGCCATGAACACGGGGATGACCCGCGAGGCGAAATCGGCGATTGCCGATCTTGCGGGGGCGGATGATTTGCGCGTCTTGATCATCGAGAGCGCAGGGGGCGTCTTCTCCGCCGGGGCCGACGTTGTCGAGATGGGCGCGCTCACAGAAGACAACGCGCGCGACTTCATCTCGAACCTGCACTCCCTCATCCGCAGCGTGCGCGAGTTTCCGCATCCCGTGGTCTGCAAGTGCCAGGGCTACGTTCTGGGCGGCGCTCTGGAGTTGATGCTCGGCTGCGACCTCCGGGTCGCGGCGGACGATACGAGGTTCGGCATGCCCGAGGTGCGGGTCGGCGTGCCCTCCGTCATCGAGGCCGCGTTGTTCGTACCATTCTGCGGCCTGGGCGCAGCACAGGACTTGCTCTTGACGGGCAGGACGTTCGACGCCCAGGAAGCGCATCGCCTGGGAATCGTTCAGAGGATATGCTCGCCATCCAACCTGGAAGAAACGACGCAGGACGCCGTCGCGGAGCTTCTCCAGGCCGCCCCCGGCGCGCTCAGCGCCCAGAAAGCGCTTCTTAGGCGTTGGATGCAGGCCTATCTCGAAGCCGCGGTTCCGCCCTCCATCGACGCATTCGAGGCTTCTTTCCGAACCGGCGAACCCCAGGAAGGCATGGCCGCCGCGCACGAGAACCGTCCCACCTCCTGGGCGCCCCGGGATGAATGAGATCGGTGAGAGCAACTCCTACCCCTCGGGGGTTGTTGAAAAAGTCCGATGAAGGAGGAATGGCGGTTGTAGTAGGAACATCCCTTTGGGGTTGTCCTGCCCTCCGTGGTTGTCCTTTACGGAATGGTTGCCATCAGGACAGGCACGGAGGCCTGTCCCTACAGGTCATCACGCCGCCGACCGGACGCATAGTGGGCTTTATCAGCATTCCTCCTCGCGGTGGCGTTCGCCGTTTCGGTGTGGCATCTTCACTCATCCCGCTGTAAAGATGAAAAAGGAACGAAAGTGACAGAAGACGAGATATTGATCGAGCGCATACGCCCGATTCTCAGGCGGCGCAAGGGGTTTTCCGAAAAACGGATGTTCGGCGGCGTGTGCTTCATGATCAACGGCAACATGTGCGTCGGCACGTGGAAAGGCGCGCTCATCGTGCGTCTCGCCAGAGAGAACCACGAGGCGACGCTTGCCGAACCCCACACGAAACCTGCCGACATGGCGGGCCGGGTGATGAAGGGCTGGGCGCTGGTCGAACCGACCGGGATTTCGACCGAAGACGATCTGAAAGCGTGGGTGCGCAGAGCGGCGAAGTTCGCCGGCTCGCTTCCACCCAAGTAACAGCAGCTTCATTGATGTTATATGGATTCATTCTCATGAAGGATGAACGATGAAAGCGATCACAGTGCAGGGAGACGCAGGAATCGAAGGATTGGTCTACGGCGAGGTTCCCACGCCCGAGCCGGGAGAAGGCGAAGTGCGCGTGAAACTCCTGACTTCGGGCATCAACCACATCGACGTCTACCAGTGCACCCCCGCCATGGTACGGCACGAAAAGCCCCACACCATGGGCGCGGACGGCGCGGGCGTTGTCGACAAGGCGGGGCCGGGCGCGGGCTTGAAGCCGGGAGCTGAAGTGGTCGTAGACCCCAACCTGGGCGACCCCACCGAGCCGGACTACGGCCTCGTGGGCGCGCAAAGCGCCGGCACGCACGCGGAATTCATCGTCCTGCCGGAGAAAAATTTCTTCCCGAAGCCCGAGAACTTGACGTTCGAAGAGGCGGCGGCGCTTCCCCTCGCTCTCACCACAGCCTACCGACAGCTCATCAGCCGCGCACGGCTTGCAGCGGGCGAGAGCGTTCTCATCCACGGAGTGGGCGGGGGCGTCATGCTCTATTGCTTACAACTCGCGGCGCAGGCGGGCGCTTTCGCCATCGTCACCTCATCGAGCGAGGAGAAGCTGGAAACCGCCAAAAGCTTCGGCGCTGACGTCTGCATCAACTACAAGACACAGGAAGTCGCCGGTGCCGTGATGGACGCCACCGATGGCCGGGGGGCCGACGTGGTGGTCGACAACGTGGGTGCCCCCACCTTCGCGCTGAGTGCGAAATGCGTCGCGCTCAACGGCCGCATCACCATCGTGGGCGGGGCGGCGCACCACGTGATCCCCGAGGTGAACCTGCGCGATCTGTATTTCAAGCAGGTCGACATCCACACCTCCACCATGGCGACGCCCGAAGAATTCCATGCGGCGATGACCCTCGCCGCCGGGGGGAAGATAAAGGCCCACATCGACTCCGCCTATCCGCTGTCGCGCTTTAGAGAGGCCATCGAGCGCGTGGCGGAGGGCCGGCAATTCGGGAAAGTGGTGATAACGAGAGACTAGGAACGATGCGCTTGCACAGCATTCGGCCCATTCGCGTAAAACTTTTACATTTGGAGAATCCATAAAGCATGAAAAGACGCCTCGCAAAAACCGTCGCCGCGACTGCAGGCGGAGAGCGCGCCAATCACATGACGGCCAAGAAACCGGCGGGACTGGTGCCGCTTGATTCGGGAACGCCCAACTTCCCCACGCCCGAGCACATCACGAACGCCGCCAAAGAAGCACTCGACCAGGGCTTGACGGGCTACGCCCCCGGGCAGGGGGACCCCGAATTCCTCGAAGCCGTGTGCGAGCACGTCGAGCGCGAAGCGAAAGCGAACTACACGCCGGGTTCCATCATCGCGACGAACGGGGCGAGTTCGGGCATCTACGCCGTCATGACGACGTTCCTGGACCCGGGCGATGAGGCCATCCTCATGGACCCCACGTTTTCGCTCTACGCCCACGTCGCGCTGCAACTCGGGGCCGTACCCGTCTCCGTGCCGCACGACGCGGATTATCAAATCGACGTAGAGGCCATGCGCAGCGCCGTCACGCCTCGAACGCGCCTCATCCTCGTCAACAACCCGAACAACCCCACCGGCGTGGTCTACCGCCGCGAGGATCTGGCGGCTCTGGCCGAGCTCGCTACGGAACACGACATCATGCTCGTATCGGATGAGGCCTATGCGAAAATCCTGCAACCCGGCTTCGAGCACGTCCCCCTGCTCTCGTTCACCGAGCACCGGGATCACCTCATTCTGCTCGACACTTTCTCCAAGACCTATTCGATGACCGGCTGGCGGCTGGGCTTCATGGTCGTGCCCGAGGACCTGCCCCAGCCGATGTTCAGCGTTCACCGCTCCATCAACGGGCCGATCAACACCTTCGTCCAGCGCGCGGGCGCAGTGGCGCTCAGAAGCTCGCAGGAGTGCGTGGAGGAGTTCAGACGCGAATACCACAAGCGTGGCCGCCTCATGAACGAGATGACACGCGACATCCCGGGACTTATCCCCATCGAACCGCAAGGCGGTTTCTACCAATACTGCCGGTATGAATACCCCATTCCTTCGAGCGAGGTTCGAAAGCGCGTCTGGGAGGCCGGGGCGGCGATTCGCAGCGGTTCGGAATTCGGCGCATCGGGCGAGAACCACCTGCGCTTCACCTACTCGGTGGATGAGGAGGTCATCGAAAAAGGCATGAAGATCGTGGGTGAGGTGTTCCGCCATTTGGGTTGAGACTTGCCGGTTCCGCGTCTGAAAGCCGTCCTTTGGGGGGATTATTGAAAAAGCCGCCCTGCGCTACGCGCCGATCCGCCTCACCCTAAGTAGCGGCCCCTCAACTTCGCTCGGGACAGGCTCCGCCGTTCCCCGACACCCCTCACCCTGAGTAGCGGCGAAGCCGCGTATCGAAGGGGCCTGTCCTGAGTCTGTCGAAGGGTGAAGTTCGCCCCCGCCGGAGAGACGTGACCCCCATCCTTCGATACGGCGCTTGCGCGCCTACTCAGGATGAAGGTTTGGGGCCGACCGGGGAGGAGGCGCCTTAAGAACACGTCGCGACCTTTCTCTACGCGGCGGTGGTCAACTCCGAGCGAGGAGGGGTTATTCAACAACCTCAGGGGGGCGTGTTTTTTGCCCTTTCATCGGGCGCGTCAAACCCTCGTTAATCGGGGTTTTTCAACAACCCTTTTTCCCGGTGGCTCCTCACAACCTCATCAATAGACAGGCAGGATGTCCTTCTCGTAGGTCTCGTCCACGCCCCTGGCGGCGGCGTAGAAGATCTCCTGCAGCCTGCGCGTGATTTCGCCCGGCTTTCCGTCTCCCACCTCGATGCGGTCGAGCGAGAGCACGGGCGCGACCTCGGCGGCCGAGCCGCATATCATCGCCTCATCGGCCACGTAGATCTCCGTGCGGTCCATCGGACGCTCCACGGGTTCGGGGCCGATGTGCCTGCCGAACATCTCGAGCACGCTGTCGCGCGTGATGCTCTCGAGAATCGAGGCCGTCACCGGCGGCGTGATGAGCTTGCCCTCTCGGACGATCATGATGCACGTGCCCGTGCCTTCGGCCACCGTACCGTTCCGGTTCAGCAGGAGGGCGTCGTCATACCCGTTTATCCTGGCCTCGACGCCCGCGAGCCTGCCATTCTGGTAATTCGCCGATGCCTTGACGCGCGGCGGCACGGAATCGTCCGAGATGCGCCGCCAACTGCTCACGCACAGGTTCACGCCCCCCTCCTGGCGCTTGCGGTTGCTGTTCGGCCCCCCGCTGATGAAGACGCAGGTATCCACCTCGTCCGCCGCGTAGCCCTTCATGTCCAAAGGCCCCGAATCGTCGAAATACACGTTGAGGCGGAAGTGAAGGTCTTCCCTGAACTCGTTCGCCCGTATCCACTCGATAACGGCGGCCTTGAATTCCTCCGCCGTATAGGGCGGCGTCATCCGCATCACGCGCATCGAATCGAACAGCCGCCGGATGTGCGGGTCCATCTTCCAGAGGAACAGATTGTTCCGCTCCTCGCTCCAATAGGCGCGAATCCCCTCGTACACGCTCGAGCCTCTCAAGACCGCCTGACTGAAAACGCTGATCTTGGCTTCCTCTGGCGGAACCACCTCTCCGTTGAGCCATACCTTGGCATGATCGTAGCTGGGCACAGGAACCTCCCATGTGGAAGTAGAATTGAGCCGTCAACACCGGAAACACGGCATCATGGACAATTTAGGGGCTGATTGACAAGAGGCGTCCCCGCCTTGACGCTCGGGCGTGCTTGGGCGTAGCGTTGTTCCGGACAAATTCCAAACTCAACTCTTCCCTGGAGATTTCGATGCAGCAGCCCACGGACACCCCGAAACTCGCGGACGCCTACGCCGAATCCCTGCCCGCCTCGCGCGCGCTATACGATCGGGCGCAAGAGGTCTTCCCCGACGGGGTGACGCACGACAACCGCAGGATGCAGCCGTTTCCCATCTACGTCGAGCGCGCCGAGGGCGCCTACAAATGGGACGTGGACGGCAACCGCTACATCGACTACTGGATGGGCCACGGCGCGCTACTCTACGGGCACAACCCGCCCCATATCCGCGAGGCCGTGAGCGAGGCCGTTCTCAAGGGCTCGCACTACGGGGCGAGCCACAAGTCGGAGGTGGAGTGGGGCGAATGGGTGCAGCGACTCGTGCCGTGCGCCGAGCGGGTGCGCTTCACGGCTTCGGGCACCGAGGCGACGCACATGGCGCTCAGGCTCGCGCGCGCCTTTACGGGCAGAAAGCGTGTCGTAAAGTTCGCGGGCCACTTCCACGGCTGGCACGAGGGGCTCGAAATCGGCGTGCGCGCCCCCTACACGAACGAACCCGAAGCGGGGCAACTCGAAGTCGTGACCGACCTCGTCACCGTCTGTCCGCCGGGTGATCTGGAAGCCGTCCGAGGCGCGCTGGCCTCGGGCGATGTCGCCGCGCTCATCCTGGAGCCGACAGGCGGACACTTCGGCACCATTCCGATGAAAAAGGATTTCGTGGCCGCGCTCAGGGAGGAAACGCAAAAGGCGGGCGCGCTCCTCGTCTTCGATGAGGTGGTGACGGGCTTTCGCGTGTCGCCGGGCGGGGCGCAGGCGCACTATGGCGTGACGCCCGACCTCACGAGCCTCGCCAAGATACTCGCGGGCGGCCTGCCGGGTGGAGCCGTCGTGGGCCGGGCGGACGTGCTGGAATACCTCGCCACCAAGCCGGACCCCGAAATGAACCGCCAGATGAAAATCGCCCACCACGGCACCTTCAACGCGAACCCCATCTCCGCCGCCGCGGGCGTCGCCATGCTCTCCTCCCTCGCCGATGGCCGAGCCACCGAAGAGGTGAACGCGCAGGCGCAAAAGCTCAGATACGGCATGAACGAGATTCTCGCCCAGGAAGCGGTGGCCTGGCGGGTGTATGGCGAATACAGCGACTGGAAGATTTTCTTTGACGCCGACGCCCCACCGCGTGACGGGGCGGATCAGGGCGTGAGCGGGATCGACTGGCGGCGTCTCGATTCCAAGAACGCGCAGAAAAGCCGCGCCCTCCGGCAGGCGCTGATCCTCCACGGCGTGGATTTCAACGGCGCGCGCGCCCTCGTGGGCGCCTGCCATACGGACGACGTAATCGAGGAGACCCTCGCCGCCTTCAAGGCGAGCGTCCTGACCATGAAGGAAGAAGGAATCGCCTAGATTTTTCAGCCAACGCATCAAATACCATGAAGGAGAGCCGCACTTGCACAGCGCGCTGAAAGGCCTCTTGAGCCTGGAATCCGGACGAATCGTGGACGACATGGAACACCCCTTCACCTGCCCCGACACGGGCGGGAACCTGCAGGGCAGCTACGACGTCGATTGGATTAAGGACCATGTCGATAGAGACGAAATCGCCCGCAGACCCCACGGAATCTGGCGCTGGCGCGAACTCCTGCCCGTGCGGGACGAAAAGAACGTGGTCTCGCTCGTGGAGGGCGATACCCCCCTCATCCACGCGGAGAGGCTCGGGAATACGCTCGGCTACCAAAACCTCTACATTCTGGATGAATCGAGAAACCCCACGGGCTCGTTCAAGGACAGGGGCGGGTCGGTCACCATCAGCAAGTGCAGGGAGGTGGGGGTCGACCGCATCGTCCTGCCCTCATCCGGCAACGCGGCGGCCTGTTTTAGCGCCTACTGCGCGCGGGGCGGCATCGAGTTCATCGGCTTCGTGCGCGACGACAGCTCCGCAGTCCATTGTCTCCAGGTCGGCGCATACGGGGCGTTCACACTCATCATCGAGGGCGATCAGGGCACGGGCGGGCGCTTCGCCGAAGAGGTGTCGAAAGAACTGGACTGCCTGCACGCCACCCTGCCTCGGAACCTCTACAGGATCGAGGGGAAAAAGACGGCGGCCTTCGAGATCGCCGAAAAACTCGGCTGGCGCGCGCCCGACCGCGTCGTCTGCCCCACAGCGGGCGGCACGATGGCCCTCGCGATGGACCAGGGATTCCGCGAACTGCTGGCTCTCGGCTGGATAGACAGGATGCCCGCCATCGACGTCGTGCAGGTAGACGGCTGCGCTCCCATCGTCCGGGCGCTCCACTCGGGCGGAAAGGTCGAACCCTGGGGCGAGGTGCAAACGAAATCCGCTGGTCTCACGAGCCCCTCCCCCGGTGCGGGCGAGCGCGTGGCAGGCGTCGTGCGGCGCTCGGAGGGCCACGGCGTTCTCGTGAACGATTCGATGAACCTGGAAGCGGAGTTTCTCATCGCCGGACGCGAGGGGCTTTTCCTCCAGCCTGCTTCCGCGGCGTCCGTCGCGAGCCTCATGGAGGGCGCCGAACGGCCCAGAAGACCGGAAGCCGATGAAGTGATCGTCTGCATCGGCACGGGCACGGGCAAGAACGCGGCGGAAGTCGCGGGCGAGGCCCTTGGGCTACCGGGGCGCATTCCACCGGATATCGAGGCTTTCAAGCGAGCGCGCGCTTCCTGGCGGGGAAACGGCGCCTGAAGTATCTGAAGATACTCACCTAACTCCCGGGAATCCAGCACGCCACCCCCTGGCGCGATTCCATCTCACAACAGCATTCTACGCACAGATAAAAAGCGAAAGAAAATGCTCTTCCTTTTCCGTCTTTCTTCATCTGTTACTTCAACATAATTCATCTAAAAAACTACAGATAAACCCATTACGCATTCATTAAAAAATACCTTGATTTTCGTATTATTTTCGTATACATTTTCTCCCTCACGCCAATTCATACAGGGAGAACGACCATGGTGACGGAAAAAACCCTCCACAAACTGGCCATCCTCGGCGGACAATCCTTCGACGACAGGGAGGGCCCGCCCGGCTTTCGGAAACAACCCAAATACCGCCGAAAATTCCTGGCTTCGGACACGCCGGCGATATTTCCCGTCCCCTTCAAGGGCGGGCGCATCATGCCGCTTCTCTCCACCATGATGACCAACGCATGCAGCTACGACTGCCACTACTGCCCCATGCGGGCCTCTCGCAACATGCCGCGCTACGCCTTCAGCCCCGAAGAGCTGGCCGACACCTTCATGGCGTTAAAGAAAAGAAACCGCGCCGAGGGGCTTTTTCTCACCAGCGGGGTTCCGGGCAGCGGCGTCACGGGCGTGGACAGGATGATCGCGACGGCGGAAATCCTCCGCTTCAAGCACCACTTCCACGGATATATCCACCTGAAAATGCTGCCCGGTGTGGAGGACTCCCAACTCGGCCGCGCCGCCCAAATCGCCACGAGGCTCTCGGTGAACCTGGAAGCCGCCACCCAGCGCGGACTTCACGCCATGGCGCCCGAAAAAAGCCTGGAAACCGACCTGAAACCCGCCCTCGAATACGCGGGTAAGATGGCGCGCGAGTCGTTTTTCGAAAGAACGGGCCTCATCGCCGACGGCGTGACGACCCAATTCATCGTCGGCGCCAGCGGAGAGAGCGACATGGACGTCCTCACGGCCTCCCACGCGCTCCAGAAGAAGGGTCTTTTGCGCCACACCCATTTCAGCGCCTTCAAGCCCGTGGAGGATACCCCCATGGACGGCGTGCCGTCGGTCTCCAAGACGCGCGAGCACAGGCTCTATCAGGCGGAGCACCTCCTGCGCGAATATGAGTTCGGCCTCGATGAAATTCCCGCCGCAGACGGCAACCTGGCACTCGATGAGGACCCCAAGACGACGTGGGCGAGAAAAAACCTCTCGCTGTTTCCGGTGGAGATCATGACCGCCGACCCCCGGACGCTCATGCGCGTGCCGGGCATCGGCCCCATCTGGGCGAAACGCTTGGTCGAAGTGCGCAGAAAGGCGCACATCCGCGATTTCAGGGATCTGACGCGCCTGGGTCGCATCCGCAAATCGGCGGCGGGCTGGCTCGCGCTTCGCGGAAAACGCCTGGGGCCCGAACCCGTCCTCGCAACGCAGATGAGCCTCGACCTCCGGCACAGGGGCAAAAGGCGCGTCCATCCCTCGATGAGCAACTTGCCACCGTGTTCTTTTCGCTGATGAGGCCGTCAAAATACCTGGATGGTTCCTGCGTACAGGCTTGACGGGAAAAAGCGATGGGACTACCCTTCCCGTCTCTCGCCATCGCACCTGTTGGCGCGATACGAGCGACGCCGCTTCATGGCCCCTTCGTCTAGCGGTCAGGACACCGGCCTCTCACGCCGGTAACAGGGGTTCGAGTCCCCTAGGGGTCACCAGCTTAAAAACACTTGAGCACTCTGACCGAACCCTCCTCAACCCCAGGTGTTCACGTGCACGATCTCATCGAGCGGGCGCCGCCGGGCGGGCCTGAAGTCCGTCCCGAGCGTATAAGCCACCGGGATGAGCGCCGCCTGCATGAATTCATCCGGCACGCCGAGCAGTTCCGCCGCTTCCGCCTCGCAGCGCAGGTGCAGCGTGGTGAACACCGAACCCAGTCCGCGCGAGCGCAGCGCCAGCTGAAAACTCCACACAGCCGGTATGATCGAACCCATGAGGCCCGCCCACATGAACCTCGGCGGGTTCTCGGGCAGGAAATTCTGGATGCAGGGGATCACGTGCACGGGCGCGCGCTCGATGTTTTCCGCCAGATAGAGGGCGGAATCGAACACCCGCTCGTCCTGGGAAGCCCCACTCTCGCGCGCCTGGGCCAGACCCTGCGCGAGGTATTCATCCCCTCCCTTGCGGTAGAGCCGTCCGAGCTCTTTGCGCAGACCCTCATCCGTCACCACGAGCCAGCGCCAGCCCTGCCGGTTCGAGCCCGTGGGGGCCTGAAGGCCGAGTTCCAAGCATTCCATCACGACCTCCGTCGGCACTTCACGACCGAAATCGAGCCGCTTTCTAACGGAGCGCGTCGTGGAGAGGAGTTTGTCGGTCATTTCCAGGTCAAAATCGGCCATGCGGGCCTCCTTTCAGTTTCGTATGCAAGTACAATTCACGCGAGATGCGCGCCATGTTATCAGAACAGCCGGGCTCGGCGTAATGCGCAGCCTCCCCGATTCCCAAGGGCGGAGGGTTCTTCTATAATCACCCGAAATCCTGAACCCCATGAAGAGGACAACCATGACGAACCAGGCAAGCGAGACGAGCAAAATCCGGCTGCTGAACCCCGATGAGGCGGCGGGCGATACGGCGCGCTTTTTCGAGGCGACGCGCGAGTTTCTGGGCCGCATCCCCAATTCCGCGCTCGCGATGGCGAACACGCCCTACATCGCGCGCTTCTACCTCCCCTTCAACGCCACGCTCCAGCGCGAGGGTATGGGCGGGCTGCTGACGTGCAGGATCAAGGAGATCGTCGTCTTGAAGACGAGCTTCGTCAACGCCTGCGCCTACTGAATCGCGCACAACACCGCGCTTGGTCAAGCGACGGGAATCACCGATGAGCAGATCGAGGCCATCGCCTCGGACGACTACATGACATCCCCGGTTTTGAGCCCCCGTGAACGCGCCGCCTGCCTGTGGGCGGAGCATTTTACGCGAAACACCGCGCGCGAGGACCCGGGCGTGCTCGAAGAGGTCAAGCGGCACTTCACCGACGGCGAGATCGTCGAGATGTCCCTCATGAGCGGCAAGCAGGGCATGATGAACCGCTTCATGGACTCGTTCGCCATCCCCATCGAGAACGAGGGCGAGGTGAACAAGATCAGGAAATCCGTGCGCGGGAACCCCGACAAGATGAAGGCCTACCTGCAATCGCTCATCGACAACTGGCCCGAGGAGTTCCCCGAACCCAACCCGGATGACTAGGGGAGTTTCCGAGAGGAAATGCGGGCAAATGCGGGGTCCGGAAAACTTTTTTAATTCGATAAATTTCGATAAATTCATAATGTATTACTTTAACATATCTCGGCATCTTGCTAATTCATAGAATAATATTCCGTTAGTTTGACCCATAAACATTTTCAGAAATTTATCGATATTTATCGAATTGTTCGGGAATTCGAATTTCAGGGTTCCCGTCCTGGTTCCAGGAAATTTCATCGCTTGCACACCCTCTCCCGTCTCGAACCGGCCGTGAAGGCCCGGTGGCGTCACCGGGTCCGCCCGCATGAACGGGCGGTGGGAGCATAACGCGGAAGCGGCGGGGAAAGCGTCCGGCAAATGCGGGGAAATGCGCGTTCAAACCCTCCTTGCCCGGGGTTGTTGAAAAACCCCCTCATCCCGAGTAGGCGCGCTTGCGCGCCGTATCGAGGGACGAGGGAGAGCCGGGAGCCTGGCCTGAGATTGCCGAAGGGGAGCGCCCTTCGATACAAACGCTCCTTTCTCAGTCGCGTTTTACCTTCGGCGGCTACTCAGGGTGAGGCGGCGTGGTTTTGTTCGTCATTCCGGTGTCGGAGCCGACCGCAGAGGAAGGGTTCGACGGAATCCATTTTGACTTTTGCTTTTCGCCTTGATTCATGCTCGACAAAGCCGCAATCAAACGCCTGAACGTATCCGCCCTCATCGGCTCCGGACTCCGCATTCTCTCCCGTCCTGAGCGGGGCTAACGCCGGAATAACGATCAAAGACGAAAGGCGAAAATGGATTCCGGCTTTCGCCGGAATGACGGTGGTTTTCCGGCATCGAGGGACTTTTTCAACAGCCTTTGTCCCGCCGGCCCACTCACAAATAATCCTTAACCTCCACCGTCCGGCCCGTGCGCGAGCTCGCGTCCGCCGCGTAGACGACGGCCAGGTTCTCATGCGCGACGCGTCCGTCGACCTCGGGCGTGCGGTCCCCGCGCACGCAGTCGGCGAAATCCTCCAGCGCGTCGCGGAACATATCGCCCTCGGGCATGTCGTATACGGCGTCCTCGCCCAGCGGGTCGCGGTCTATGCGCAGGCGGATGGGTTCGAACGCCTTCGATGGGTCGCGCCACTGCTGGCCGGTGATGCGGAAGTGCGCGACGCCCTTCGTGCCGTGCACGTTCATGTGAAACGCCCAGGGACACGCCCAGCCGCCGCCGACGTAGGAGAGCGCCCCGCTCTCGTGCTCCAGGATCATCATCGAGGTGTCGTCCACGTCCTCGGTCGCGTAGGCGCGCTTTAACTTGGCGGTGACGCTCCTGATCGGCCCGTGCAGGTAGCGGAACGTGTCGATGTGGTGGATGGAGAGCTGGATGACGACGCCCGTGGGGTTGAGTTCCCTGCTCGAGCGCCACCTGTCGGGCGTGAGTTCCAGCCCCCGCTCGGTGCAGAAATTGCTCTCGCTCATCGAGATTTTTCCGATCTCGCCCGCCTCGATCAGCTCCTTCATGCGGCGCGAGACGGCCAGGCGCCGCGCGCTGTGGCCCACCGCCAGCTTCACGCCCGCGCCCTCGACGGCGTCCACGATGGCCCGCGAGTGCTCCAGATTGTGCGCGATGGGCTTTTCGCAATAGACGTGCTTGCCCGCGGCGGCCAGGGCCTCGATGTGTTCCTTGTGGTTGTGGTTGGGCGTCGTGAGGATGACGGCCTCGATTTCATCGTCGTTCAAGAGCGCGTCCAGGCTCTCCGCCTCGCGCGCGCCGTAGCGCTCCATGAAATCGCGGCGCTTTTCCGCGGTGCGGCTGAAGCACGAAACGAGTCTGATTTTACCTCCGCGCAGAGCGGCGTCGGCGAGCACGTTGGCCCAGCGGCCCAGCCCCATCGAGGCGACGCGCACGGGTTCGAACGACATGTTGTTTCTCCTTGAAAATGAAAATCCCGATGATTGCTGAAACTCGACGTTCGCGAAGGCGTCGGGATAGCTGATGTAAAAGCTTGCGTTTGTTCGCCCTATTCCTTCAGTTTGAATCAACATACACAGAGACGATGACAGATGGGAAGCTGCGTCGAGAAACACGTTTGTATCAGTTTTTCCGAGTTCCTCCGGAGGATCCCCAATAAAGCGCCAGTTTTCTTTGCTGACTTTTCGTAACAGGAGTTATGGAATTGTGCTAGAACCATCAATGGCATTCTGGGAAGAAAACTTCAATGCGAGGAGATTGAGTCAATGGTAATAGAGTGTTACAAAATTTTTCAATTCAAGGATGATTTTTCATGGGAATTCAACCTGCCCGACAATAAGAATGACTGGAAGCATGTGCTCACTGTTGAGGTAGAAAATCCAAGAAAAGATGATAATGGTGTTTTGTATGCGCAGGTCAAACAGAAAAAAGCAGAAGGGTTTATTAGAACGGAAAATGAAGAAATTTATACCCTAGACCCTGAAACTATTTTGCTTGTGCATCAGAAAGGGCAGCAACAAAAAGGTGTGAAAGTCGTATGGCCTGATTCTTCACGAGGTAAATCCGTGTGGCAACAATCGTTTTAGTATCATTCTCCTCAATCAAGAGCCAAAAAATTTAAATGAGACCTAAACACCTTGAGCATTTTGGCTATCTTGGATGTTTGCATAGAAACTAAATAGAACAAGCCAATTACACATTACTAATCTTTCACCTAGGAGCAATATAAATGTCATGGGTGGGACCAAATAGGCCGGACGAAGAAACCCTGAAAAAGGACGAAGAGCGAGATGAAGTTTTAGGAGATTTTAACGATGCATTAAATAAACTCGATGCCATGTGGATCAAATACAAAGACAATCCTAAAGCCCAGAATGAAATTGAAAGACTGATAGACGAAGAAATAGAGGAAAGAGAGTGGTTTAAGAGGGGATGGGCTAAACAAGACAGAAAAAGCTAAAGAGAATTTCCACTTAGAAAATTCTTCGTAGCAATCCTAGATACCCACCTCGAAGTTGGGCAGCCGGACGCCAGAGCCGGGCGGCGGCGCGCTCAACTCCTCCAGCGTGGTCTCGCGCAGCGTTTTGTCTATGGCGTCTTCGAGTTTTTTCCAAAGCGCGCGGCTTCCGCACACCGAAATGTTCGGACACGGCGCCGAGGGAGGTTCTTCGCCGCAATCGACGGGCTGAATCGTCTCGCCCACCGCGCAGAGAACGTCGCGCATGTTGATCCCAGAGGGCGGCAGCGCGAGGATGTAGCCGCCTCCCGGCCCCCGCGTGCTGCTCACCAGAGAGGCCCTGCGCATCTTCACGAACAACTGTTCGAGATAGTGCTGGCTGATGCCGAGCTTGCCGGCAATCTGCGGCAGGGGCACGGGATGCGTCTGCGAATGCCGGGCCAGCTCTATCATGGCGAGCACGGCGTATCGCCCTTTGGTCGATATCTTCATCGGCGGCATCCTCTCATCGTCTCTCCCTGCCCCATTCGCTAAACGAGCGCTCCCCGCCCCGCGGGGATTTTCGTTTGCCCGCTCCCGGCGAGCGCGCAGGCGGGACAATCCGGATCCCGGACCACGCGCACGCTCCCGACGGCGTTTTTCCGTAAATCGGCCGTCATCAGCCTGTTCGACCAGGCCGGCGCAAGCCCCTTGAGGACCCGCAGCGCGTCCGCTGCCTGCGCCATGCCCACGAAACCGGCCACCGCGCCGAAAACGCCCGCATCCCCGCAATCGAGTCCGCGGACGTCCGCGCCCTCCTCGCCCACCAGGCACCTCAGACACGCGCTCCGGCCCGGCAGAATTGTCATCACCTGGCCGAAAAATCGCAAAACGCCGCCCATCACCCACGGCTTGCCCGTGGCGGCGCAGGCGTCGTTCAGCGCGAGTTTGGCCGCGAGGTTGTCGCTGCCGTCGATTACTACGTCATAGGGCGCGATGACTCTGGCGGCGTTCTCGCGCGTGAGCCTTTGGGGAATCTTGTCCACCGCTACTTGGGCGGAGAGCCTGAATATGGAATCGGCGCCCGAGTCCACCTTCAGGCGGCCGATGTCTTCGGTGCGGTGGAGAATCTGGCGCGCGAGGTTGTCGAGCGTCACCGTGTCGTGGTCCGCAAGGCCGACCCGCCCCACGCCCGCAGCCGCAAGGGCGAGCACCGCAGGGCAGCCCAGGCCGCCGACGCCCACGATGAGGACGGATGAACCCGCCAGTGCGCTTTTATCGATCACGCGCGCCGTGGATGCGTTCACGGCCGCCGGCGGCGCTTCACCGGGCAACCCCGCGCGAGGATGATGCAGGCTCACGCGCCCGCCTCCTCGAGAATTTCCAGATCGCTCTCGATAAAGGTCTTTTGCTCCGCGTCCCAGGAATACACCTTCTGCCCGAGTACGGCGCCTTCGCGCACGCTCATGACGACGTGCTCCGCCTCCGGGAACGACGGGATATCCCCGAAAGGAACCGCCGCATCCACGTCTTCCTGCGAAAAATAGGCGTCCTCGTCCGGGTGGCTGTGGAAGATGCCGCGCACCACCTCGCCCCCCTTCTCCGCCTCTCTCACGATGCGCTCGAACTCGAAGGGATCGATCAGGAATGCGCGCCGCGCCGTCCGGGGATAAAATTCGGGGTCCTTCTCGTGCATCTCGTTCTGCACGTTCTTACAAGGCAGGAGGGCGAGCGTTTCTTCCGCACCACCCCGCCCGCGCGGAGGCCCGATGATCAGCCCGCAGCACTCATCGGGATACGCCTCGCGCGCATGGCGGTGCATCGCCTCCACCTGTTCACGATTCAGACGCAAACCAAGCCTCCTCGGGGTTGTTGAAAAAGTCCGAAACTCTGGATTTGTCGTATGTAACTGACCGACGAGAGAGAAAAATCACTCCCCCCTTGAGGGGGAGTCGAAGAGCTGAGGGCGTAAGCCCGAAAGCGATTCGGTGGGGGGTATAATTCGGAGTGGCGATAAAACGCATTTTACCCCCCACCGCATCAGCCTTCGCAAAAAACGCTCGGCTTCTGTCGGGCTTTCCCCTCGGGAAGCCCGACCCCCTCAAGGGGGGAGTGAACTTCAAGACCGGGCGCTCAACCAAAATCGCTCCACGGGACTTTTTCAACACCCCCTCCTAGCGCGCTTCGCTCAGGTACCTGTCCCCCCCGTCGGGGAACAGGGTGACGATAACGCCCTTGCCTATCTGCTTCGCCACCTCGCGCACGCCCACGAGCGCGGCGCCTGCCGAGTGGCCGATGAAGAGACCCTCTTCTTTCGCGATGCGCTCGGCGAGCTCGTAGCTCTCCTCGGTGCTCGCCGGAATCAGGTTGTCGTGCACGCTCTCATCGTAAATCTTCGGGCGAATGGCCGTGGGGATATGCTTCATGCCCTCCAGGCCGTGAAACGATTCCGACGGCATGACCGCATGCACCACGACGTCGGGTTTTCTCGCCTTGAGGCCGCGCCCCGTGCCCACCAGGGTGCCGGTAGTGCCGAGACCCGCGACGAAGTGCTCCACGCGGCCACCCGTCTGCTCGAGAATCTCGGACGCCGTGGTCTCGACGTGGGCGAGCGGGTTCGCCGGGTTGTCGTATTGGCAGGGCAAAAAGTATTTTTCCGGCTCGTCCTGATACATCTTCGCCGCGAGGCGCTGCGCGCCGTCCGAGCCCTCCAGGGGGTCCGAGAAAACGATCTCGGCCCCGTAGCCCTTCAAGGTCGCCTTGCGTTCGTCGCTCGCGTTCGCAGGCAGGACGAGGCGCACCGGAATCCCCAGTGCCGCGCCGATCATGGCGTAGGCGATGCCGGTGTTGCCGCTCGTGGAATCGAGCAGAATCCTGCCGGGGCGCAACGCTCCCGTTTCCAGGCCGTCCTTCACCATGAAGAGCGCCGGCCTGTCCTTCACCGAGCCGCCCGGGTTGAACCACTCCGCCTTGGCGTAGACCTCCACGTCCGGGAACTCGCTCTCGAACAGCTTGACTTCCAGCAGAGGGGTGTTGCCGATACACTTGATGATTGGGGAATCCTCTAAATTTCTGAACGCGCTCGCGGGATTCTCCACCGTCGATTCGACCATTGGTATGGCCCTCGCACTTAGCTCCTGAAAATCTCAGGAAAGGTTCGCACGCGCCTCCATCAGGCCGTGCGAAAAATCGAATCGGGCCTGCGCAGTCGACCCCACTGTTTCCATTTCATCCACCAGATGCCGCAAGGCTCTCGCGGCCAGCCATGCGCCCAAAGCGCCCTGGGCCGCCACTGTCGATGCGCCCCTCGGAGATGGTATTGCGTCCGGCTCCCCGAAACCGCCGGGTCCCTCGAGAATTTCTCCGGCCTCCCCACGGGAGACGCCTCGCAGCGCGGCTTTCGCCGAAGCCTCGAATCTCTCATCATCTGAGGCTCCTTCATCGCCCAGCCGGATGAGGACGTCGAAAACCTCCCCTGCTCCCTCGTCCGGTCGAACGGGAACCAGCCTCGTATCGGGGTTGAACCTCTTGAGGCCACCTCCCAGGCTGCCGCCATAGAAGGCGGAGAGCGGCGATTTCTGCTTGAGCCCGTCGCCCCCATCGAGCGGACACCAGCCGATCCGGCCCACGCCCGCAGCCGCCAGATACGCCAGGGCGGTGAGCGCAGCACTCTCCTCATCCTCCGAATAGGCAATGAGGACGGAAGAGGCCAGCAGGCGCTCCTGCCCGACTCCTCCCACACCAGGGAGCAGAATGTGGCGGCTGTAGCGCTGAATCTGCTCTTCGCTCAAGCCCAAGGGGCGACTCTCCTCTCGGGGTTTGCGGACGATTACAGGCCGCCCGCGATGGCCGGCACGATGGAGACCTCATCTCCATCGCTCACCGCCGTTCCCTCTCCCTGCAGGAAGCGGATGTCCTCCTGGTTCACGTAAATGTTCACGAAACGCCGCAGCTTGCCCTCCTCGTCATAGAGGCGCTGGCCGATGCCCGCGAACTGGCTGTCGAGGTTCGCGAGCACTTCCTTCACGTCCGCGCCCGCGATCTCCACGGCGTCCTGCTGCTGTGTGAACTCCTGTAAAGGTGTCGGAATACGAACCGTTACCGCCATTTCTCTCTCCTGATCTGAAAACCCCGCTCTCCGGGGATGCTGAAGTAAGTTGCCTAACGAAAATGCTGCTCCAGACTATAATATCTCTCCCAGCCGTCGGGAATGACGACCACCACGTTTTCCTCAGGCCCCATCCGCCGCGCCACCTCAAGAGCCGCGCTTACCGCCGCTCCCGCCGAAATGCCTGCGGCCATGCCCTCCTCCCGGCTCAGGGCCTTGCTCACCTCATACGCGTCCGAATCGCTCACCGGCATCACCTCGTCGATGATCGCCCGGTTCAACACCGCAGGCACGAAGCCCGCGCCGATCCCCTGAATCTGGTGCGGGCCGGGTTCCCCGCCCGTGAGAACGGGGGACGCGGCGGGCTCCACGCCGATGACGAGCGTTTCCGGCCTTCTCTCCTTCAGGACCTCACCCACGCCCGTGATGGTGCCTCCCGTCCCCACGCCCGCCACGAAGGCGTCCACCGATTCCGCGCCCATGTCGCGCAGGATCTCGCGCGCCGTGGTCCTGCGGTGGATCTCCGGGTTGGCCGGGTTGTTGAACTGCTGGGGCATGAAGTAGTCCGGGTTCTCCTCCAGGATGGCTTCGGCCAGCACGAGCGAGCCGTACATGCCGCCCTCGCTGGAGCTGAAGACCACCTCGGCCCCGTAGCCCGTGAGCAGGGAGTTGCGCTCGTGGCTCATGCTCTTGCTGAGCACGATGATCGTCCTGTAGCCGCGAATGGCGCCGATGAGCGCCAAGCCAATGCCCGTGTTGCCACTCGTGGGCTCGATGATCGTCCCGCCGGGCTTCAGGAGGCCGCGCCGCTCGCCGTCGAGCACCATGCTGAGCGCGATTCTGTCCTTCACGCTCCCGCCGGGGTTGTATTGCTCGAGCTTGGCGAACACGCGCGCGCCGGAAGCATCGGGAAGACGCTGCAACTGGACGAGGCTCGTGCCTCCGATGCGATCGATGAGCGAGGGAAGCGCCCTCAGAATCTGGGGCGGACGGCCCCGGGTGCCCAATGCCATGAGAGTGCCCTTCCAATCCTTTTACACCGAACCAGCCGAGCGTGAGACTATAATTCCCAAACAAATTTGTCAAGAATTCCCCATTAAAGCGGTTCCCCGTTTTTTTCTCTTCGTCATATTCCCGACAACCTCCCAATATATTCCCGGTGTGCTACATTTTCATGTCGCATCGCCTTATGATGTGAAGCGAAAGGAGAAAGACATGGCGAAACCCGGGAGCCCTCCCCCCATCGCCCTGACGATAGCGGGTTCGGACTCAGGCGGCGGAGCCGGGATCCAGGCCGACCTCAAGACTTTCAGCGCGTTCGGGGTCTATGGCGCTTCGGTCATCACCGCGCTGACGGCGCAGAACACCGTGGGCGTACAAGGGGTGCACGGCGCACCGCCCGACTTCATCGCGGCGCAATTCGACTCGGTGTGCTCGGATTTGGACGTGGCAAGCGCGAAAATCGGCATGCTCGCCACGGTCGACGTCATCGAGGTCGTCGCCGCGAAACTCAAAGAGCACGCGCTCGCGCGCGTCGTGCTCGACCCGGTGATGGTCGCCAAAAGCGGCGACCGCCTCCTCGCGCCCGACGCGAGAGACGCCCTCGTCGACAACCTCTTCCCGCTGGCCGAGGTCGTCACGCCCAATACGGAAGAAGCGCGCGACATCCTGGAAACCGGAGAAATCGAAACCCTCGCCCGGATGAGAGACGCCGCCCGGGCCCTCCACGAGCGGGGAGCGAAATGCGTTCTGCTCAAAGGAGGCCACATTACCGATGGCGCCGTGGACATTTTCTTCGACGGAGAAAACGAGGTCGCGCTCGAGGGCAGGCGCATCGACACCCCCCATACCCACGGCACGGGATGCACGCTCTCCTCGGCCATCGCGGCGGGGCTGGCGCAGGGGGAGCCGACTATCGAAGCGGTGAGGCGGGCGAAAGATTTCATCCAGGGCGCCATCGAGAACGCGCTCGCCATCGGAAACGGCAGAGGCCCGCTCAACCACATGTACCGGCAAACGAAGCAAAAGGCGCCATGAACCGCTGATTCTCCGGCAGCCGGATTTTCATATTCCAAGCCACGATTCCACGAAAGGAAGGAGCCATTATGAGCGAGCAGCATAACAAACCCCTGCGCGTGCGGGAGAGCGAAGCCCTGAGCGGAGAGTTGCCCGTGCCCGGCGGCAGGAGCATGTTCCGGATTCTCCTCGATGAGGAGACCGTGGGCGCCAAACAGTTCGCCCTGCTCATCAACGAATTCGACCCGGGTCTCACCTCCACCGCCCACAAGCACGACGCCGAGGAGCACGCCTTCTACATCATCAGCGGAACGGGGGTGATCGACATCGAGGGGGAGAAGATTTCGGTCGAGGCGGGCGACGCGGTTTTCGTGCCTCCGGGCAAGATGCACCAAATCACGAGCACGGGTGACGCGCTGTTCAAATATATGGTTTTATATTCGCCGCCGGGACCCAACGTGGCGCTCCGTGAAAAAGGCGGCTATGGACTCGCCGAATAATTCGGGTCCGATGCGTGAAATCGTCCTCGTGAAATCGGTATAATGAGCCGACTCGCAATCCTTATCGGGAACAGAAAATGACGACCGTGCTTTCGTTTCAGGTAGTGCCCAACATTCCTCCGGAATTAAAAGGTCTCGAGGAAATCGCAGACAACATCGCCTTCGACTGGAACCATCGCGCGCGCGCGCTTTTCAGCAGGCTGGACGACGCCCTGTGGGAGGATTGCCACTATAATCCTGCGCAAATGCTGCGCTCCGTCTCCCAGGAGCGGCTCGACGCGGCGGCGCGCGACGCGCATTTCCTCCGCGAGATGGAAGCCGTACTGAAAGAGCTTCACGCGTATCTCCACAAACCGTCCTGGTACCAGAACCTGCCCGAGAGCGAAAAGAGCGAGGACCAGCGCATCGCCTACTTCAGCATGGAATTCGGACTGACGGAATCCGTGCCCAACTATTCGGGCGGCCTGGGCGTCCTCGCCGGTGACCACATGAAATCCGCGAGTGACTTAGGGCTCCCCCTCATCGGCGTGGGTCTCGCCTACAGCCAGGGATATTTCCGCCAGCACCTGGGGCCCGACGGCTGGCAGCAGGAGCGCTACCCGGACAACGATTTTCATCACACGCCCTTCCATCTCGATCACGATGAGAACGGAGAGCCCATCACGGTGGAAGTCGATTTCCCCGACGGTCCACTCACCGCACAGGTCTGGCACGTGCAGGTGGGCCGAATACCCATCTACCTCCTGGACGCCAACGTGCCCACAAACGCGCCCTCGCTGCGCGAAATCACGCTGGCCCTCTACGCCGGGGACATGGAGACGCGGATCCGCCAGGAGATCCTGCTCGGCATCGGCGGCGTGAGGCTGCTCCACAAGCTGAACCTACCGCCCGTCGTCTGCCACATGAACGAGGGGCATTCCGCCTTCCTGGCGCTCGAGAGAATCCGCTATGCGATGGGGAAATTCGGCATCGACCCCGGCGCGGCCCGGGAGTTGACTTCCGCCGGGAACGTCTTCACGACGCACACGCCCGTCCCGGCGGGCATCGACATTTTTCCGCCCGACATGATGGAAAAATACTTCCGCACCTACGCGCAATCCCTCTCCATGGAGTGGGACGAATTTCTGGGTCTGGGCCGGGTGAACCCCGAACAGGGGGACGAGCCTTTCAACATGGCCGTCCTCGCGCTGCGCCTCTCATCGGCGGCGAACGGCGTCAGCAAACTGCACGGCGAGGTTTCGCGAAAGATGTGGCAATCCATGTGGCCGGAAGTCCCCGAGCAGGACATCCCCATCGACTCCATCACGAACGGCGTTCACTTCCCCACCTGGGTATCGCCCGGGATGAAGGAGTTGTTCGACAGGCATCTGGGCGGCGGCTGGGTGGACGAGACGGACAAGCCGGAGATCTGGGAGAGAGTCGCCTCAATACCTGAGAACGAACTCTGGGGCGTCCGGGAGAAAAACCGCGAGCGTCTCATCGAATTTTGCCGCGCGCACGCCCTCAAGCGGCCGTTGGGAAGCGTCACGCGCCCCAACGTCACCATCCTCCCCGACCCCGGGGCGCTGACGATCGGCTTTGCGAGACGCTTCGCCACCTACAAGCGCGCCACCTTGCTGCTCAAGAGGCCCGAGCGCCTGGTCTCGCTACTCACGAACAGGGAAAAGCCCGTTCAAATCATATTCTCCGGCAAAGCCCACCCGAGGGACATGGAGGGCAAAAGTTTCATTCGCGAACTCCTCCATTTCGCCCGGAGGGAAAACGTGCGGGACAAGCTCGTATTCGTGGAGGATTACGACATCCACGTCGGGCGGCAACTCGTGCAGGGGGTGGATTTGTGGTTGAACAACCCCCGCCGCCCGCAGGAAGCGAGCGGCACCAGCGGCATGAAGGCCGCCGCCAACGGCGCCTTGAACCTGAGCATCATGGACGGCTGGTGGGCGGAGGGGTATGCGAGCCACCTGGGGTGGGCCATCGGCGGCCTCGAGAACTACAACGACCCCGGCTACCAGGACGAGATGGAGTGCGAGAGCCTGTTCAACACGCTCGAGCAGGTCGTGATTCCCCTTTTCTATGAACGGGACGACGAGGACATTCCATACGGCTGGCTGGAGATGATCAAGAACTCGCTGCAGTCCCTCTGCCCCTATTTCAACACGAGTCGGATGGTGCGCGAGTACGCGGAAAAATTCTACCTGCCCCTGGGGGCGCACCATGCGCGTCTCATGGCGGACGAAAGAACCCCCGCCAAATCGCTCTCCGACTGGAAAGAGCGCGTGCACCGCGCATGGCCCGGGGTGGAGATCACCCGGATATCGATGGCGCAAAACGGCGTCGTTCCCCTGGGCGCGAAAATGAGGGTCGAAGCGGAGGCCTCTCTCGGTAATCTCTCCCCCGAAGAAGTCCGCCTCGAGATTTACGAAGGACGCTTGAAAGAGGAAAACCTGTTGTCCGCAGAGGCCGTCTCTCCCATGGTCTTCGCCGAAGACCTGGGCGGCGGCGCATACCGTTTTCATGGCGAGATCGAATGCCGCAGCCCGGGCATGCACGGCGTGTCGGTGCGCGCCGTGCCCCATCACCCGCACCTCATTCATCCGCTCAGCCTGCATCTCCTGACCTGGGGCTAGGCCCGGCGCGCCCAAAGGCGTATTTCAAGTTTCTCCTCGCTCCTGTTAAGCTAATCGAAACGAGGTGCTGGACAACAGGTTCTGAGGAGAACTATTCATGAACGAAAGGAAACCATATATCGTCGAAATCGGTCAGGGGGGAAGAATCCATCTTCCCAAGGACATCATGAAATCCCTGGACGCCGGACCCGGGAATCAAATCCGCTTCGAGATCGGGGAGGATTCCGTGCGGATTCTGCGGCATCAGGTGAAAGACCCGTTCGCCGAAGCGGCCAGGAAGAAGACCCCCGACATTCAGGACTTGATGAGCCGGCAAGAAGCCCGAAAGAAAGAAGCGGCCGACCTCTTCGAGAAAGGAATGCAGGAAAAACACGAAATCAGGCCCGAGGACCGGGAAGATTTCTGGCGATGAGGCCGAAAAGCCGGAAAATAGAAACTGCTCCGAAATCCTCTACAGGTTGAACCCTTCCTCGAAGCGGATGTTGGCCGCCTGCCGGAGCTTGTCCAGATACCGGTTGAACACCATCGCCTTCTTCAGGTGAAGCAGGCCCTGGAGGAAATCCGTTTTCTCGGAATCGAACTTCTGCATGTCCGTCTGCGGCCCCTCCAACACCTCGAACAGAATCACGTCGCTGCCGGCCCGGGCCATCCCGAACCCGCCCTTCTTTTGGGTGAAAGCGAGATTCGAGATATCCGCGGAAGGCCCGAGCTCATCCGGCACGTCCGTCCGCTTGAAGGCTTTTGGCCTGAGGACTTCAAGCTCGAGTTCCCCGGCGATAGAGGAGAGGTCGCGTTTTTTATCCTTGAGCTCCTGGAGCCAAAGCGCCGCATTTCGCTTCGCGATCTCGGCTCCCTTCAAGCGCAGGAATGAAGCCTCCACCTGTTTGCGGACATCCGGGAATTCCGGGACGAAAGGCGCTTTTTTCGCCTCGAGCCGCACGAAGCTGACGCCCCCAGCTCCTTCCTGCTCTCTGGATATCTTCTCCTCGCCGCTCAGAGAGAACGCAAGCCCACTCACGACGCCGGATGCGGGCACCGCCTGCGGAGGGCGGCCTCTCTCAAAGAAACCGGTTTCCCCCTTCCGCAACCCGGCGAGGGCAGGCTCCGCCTTCTTGTCCTCCACCGCGTAGCGGATTTTCCTCAATTCATTTTTCGCCCGCTCCCTGGAGCGCAAGGCCCGCAAATCTGTTTCCACCTGCTTTCGCACTTCCTCGAAGGGCTTCTCGCCCGGCAAGACCTTCTCCCGCACCCACAGCAGGTGCATGCCGAAAGAAGTCTTCACCGGTTTGCTCACCTCTCCTTTTTTCAGGGCGTAGGCCGCCTGCTCCAGCTCGGGCAGCATCTGGCCTCTGCCGAAAACGCCGAGCTCGCCCCCGCGCTTCGCTCCCGGGCCCTCGGAGTGCGCTTTGGCCAGCTCGGTGAATTCCTCGCCTTTCAAGACGCGCTCGCGCAGACCCTCGAGCCGCTTGCGGCTCGCCTCGATTAGCTCTTCCTTGGCACCGGGAGGCAGTTTCAGCAGAATCTGGTTCACCGACACGCTCTCCTTGCGCTCATACTTCGCGCGAGTCCGCGTGTAGTGCGACCTCAAGTCCGAGTCGCTGAGCACGACCCCTCCCGCCACCGCGGAAAACGGCAGATGCCACCAGGACACCTTCCGCTGGGGACCGGTCTTGAACTGGTCCTTGTTTTTTTCATAATGGGCCTTCAGGTCGGCTTCGATCTTCGCCACATCCGATGCGAAGGTTTCCGGTTTCAGGCGAACGGCGGCCAACCTGATTTCCGCGTTTCTCCACTCATAGGCGCCCCGCGCTTCCTGATCGCTGACCAACACGCCCAGGTTCACATAGTCCTGGAGCTGATTGAGCAAAACGACCCGCCTTTGTTCTTCCTCGAACTGACGGGGAGTGATGCCGTTCGACTCCAGGATGCTGCGATACCGCTGGGCGTCGAATTTCCCGTCCCTCAGAAAGGGGGCGAGCGCCTGTATCTGGAGGGCGACTTGCGCGTTGGTGACCTCGATGCCGAGCCGCCGGGCTTCGCGCAACTGGAGTTTCTCTGAAATGAGAGAATCGAGCGTCTGGCGCCTCAGGCCGAGCCTGCGCGCGAGTTCCTCGTTATATGCGGCGCCCAGTTGCCGCCTGAGCGTTTCCGCCCGCTGATAATAGCGTTGTTCGAATTCGTGCACCGATATGGGCGTATCTTCCACCCATGCCGCAACCCGGCCGCCTCCGGTGTCGGCCTGCCTGTCCGTGAGCGCGAACCCGCCGAAAGACACGAACGTGAGCGCTACGAAGCCCAGCAGCGCCTTCAGGACCCAGCTTTTGCCCTTTTCCCTCAAAAAGCGAAGCATCAATGTTGCACTCCTTCTAAATCGACCACCCATGCGATCGAGCACGATTTCAGCGGCAAACAAGAGAGAAAATAGCCCACCTCTCGTGTCATCGCAAACCGGAGGAGACGATATTCACGAACCCGGCCCGCTGCCCGATAAAATTTTTATCGAATCGAGCGCCTTTATCCTTGATATTGCCGGTTTCCTTGAGTATTCTCACTTGGAATGTAATCATAGGCCGAATCGAAATACCGCCCATGGAATAAAGACGACATCCTCCACCAAAAGGAATTCCCTCCATCATGGTGTTAACATCGATTCTGGGCCTGTTCTCCAACGATCTGGCCATCGACCTGGGCACGGCGAACACGCTCGTCTACGTGAAGGGAAAGGGGATCGCCCTGCGCGAGCCCTCCGTGGTGACGGTGCAAAAAGACTCCAAACACGTGCTCGCCGTAGGCTCCGAAGCCAAGGCCATGGTTGGCAGGACGCCGGAGAACATCATGGCCATCCGCCCCATGAAGGATGGCGTGATCGCGAATTTCGAAATCACGGAGGCCATGCTCCGTTACTTCATCCAGAAAGTCCACAACAGAAAAACCTTCGTGCGGCCCCGCATGGTGATTTGCGTTCCTTCGGGCATCACCCAGGTGGAGAGGCGCGCGGTCCGCGACAGCGCGGAGAATGCGGGCGCCCGGGAAGTGTACCTGATCGAGGAACCCATGGCGGCGGCCATCGGCGTCGGACTGCCCGTCGAAGAGCCCGGCGGCAGCATGGTGGTGGACATCGGCGGCGGCACCACGGAAGTGGCCGTCATCTCGCTCGCAGGCATCGTGTACGCCCAATCGGTGCGCGTCGGTGGTGACGAGATGGACGAAGCCATCATCAGCTACATCAAACGCAACTACAATCTGCTGATCGGGGAGCGGACGGCCGAGGAGATAAAGATACAGGTAGGCTCCGCCTATGAAATAGGAGAAAGGAAAACGCTTGAGATAAAAGGCCGCGATTTGATCGCCGCCATTCCCAAAACCGTTCTTATCACGGGCGAGGAGGTTCGCGAATCCTTGTCCGAGCCCGTCAGCGCCATCGTCGAAACCGTCCGGGGCGCGCTCGAGAGAACGCCTCCGGAGTTAGCCGCCGATATCGTGGACAGAGGCATCGTTCTCGCCGGCGGCGGCGGTCTCTTGCGGGGAATCGACGTTTTGCTCAAAGAAGAAACCGGCCTTCCCGTCACCGTAGCGGAAGATCCGCTCTCCGCCGTCGTGATGGGAACCGGCAAAGTGCTCGATGAACTCGACTTGCTTGGAAAACTGGCCGTATAGCCGCCTTGCTTCAAAGAAGCTTCGGTCACTGCCCGCAATAGCGCTTTCACGCGTTTCCGATAATCAACCCTAGAATACTATGTTTCAGTTTTTCGTCGAACGCAGAAGCCTGGCCCTCCTCCTGGGATTGTTTGTCGTCTGCTTCACGCTCATGACGCTGAGCGTGCGCTTTCGGGGACAATCCACCCTGATTGAAAGAGCGCTTCTCTCCCTCGTCGGATCGACCATCCGGGTCGCCGACATCCCCAGGACATGGTCGGCCGAACTCTGGCAAAAATACCTGCTCCTCAAGAATGCGCATGAAGAAAACGTCGTGTTGAAACAGAAGCTGCAATCGCTCAGGGCGAACCATGCGCAGGTGCAGGAGTTGAAATCGAAAATCGCGCGTCTGGAGAAACTGCTTGCCGCTTCCAAGGGTCAGGAGACGCCTGTTCGCCTCGCCCGGATCGTGGCTCGCAACAGGAGCATCTATGGAGAGTCGCTGCTGGTGGACCTTGGCTCGCAACATGGCGTGCGCAAGAACATGCCGGTCATACACCAGGAAGGCCTCGTGGGAAGAATTACCCGTGTAGGGAACAACGTGAGCCAGGTACTGACCCTGCTCGACTCGAGAAGCGCCGTCAACGTCATCGCCCAGCGCTCGCGCGCGCAGGGGGTTTTCGCCATCTCCTCGGAAGGAGAGAGCGAGGTGCGCTACATGCCGTTCAACGCGGAAATGAAGCGTGGAGACCTGCTCATTTCCTCCGGGTTGGGGGGCATTTTTCCCAAAGGACTCCCCGTGGCCCACATAACGGAAATCGTAGACGTCAGAGGGCTTTTCCCGAATATAAAGGCCAAGGCGATTGTGGATTTTTCCAATCTGGAAGAGGCGCTGATCCTGATGACGAAGCCCAAGGATAGTCCCTGGAAATGATTGTTTTATTTTATATTATACTCGCCATCCTGACAATTGTCCTGCACACGTCCGTGGCGGATTATTTCTCGATCTGGATTGGCGCCAGGCCGGACGCCATGCTTCTCACGACAATTTACCTGGGTCTGAATCGCGACAGGGAAACGGGCCTGATAGGAGGATTCAGCCTCGGAATTTTCGAGGACGTGCTCTCAGGGGGCCTGCTGGGCTTCAACGCGCTGCTCAAAGGGCTGATTGGCCATTATACGGGCGGCCTGAAACCCAATATGACGGCGCGCTTCGTCGTGTTTCACTGCGCGGTGGTGTTTTTCGCCTCGATATTCAACATTTTATGTTCTTTCATTCTCGTGCAGATATTCGTGCCCTCACAAATCCTGCCCATCACCTATTGGATGGATTCGATCAAGACGGCGGGCTTGACCGTCGTTTTGGCGCCCATCGTCATCAGCCTTCTGGGAAAGATGGAGGAAAAGGTGCTACCATCCGAGGCGGACACGCCCTACCCGGAGCGAATCTGAGATGAAAGAGTCGCCGTTCAACTCAAATCCCTCGACGAGTGACGCGCTCAGGCGGCGTGTTCTCATTTTCGGCATCTGTTTCGGCCTCATTCTTCTCGGCCTGTTCATCAGACTCTGGAACCTTCAGGTGATCCAGGGCGAAAAATTCCGAACCCTCTCCGAAGACAACCGGATCGCTTACCGCCTCGTGCAAAGCCCCAGGGGCATGGTGTTCGACTCGAATGGAGAGCTTCTTGCCGACAACCGCGCGTCGTTCAACATTTATCTCATCCGGGAAAATGTAAAAAAACTGAAACAGACGATTCGGCTGCTGTCCGAGATCACGGAACAACCGTTTGAGGAACTCTACAAAAGAACGCGGCTTGCGAATCCCTTCCGGCCGTTTCTGATCAAGGCGGACATCAGCCGCAAAACCATGGCCTTCCTGGAAGAGCACAAGCCGGAATATCCCGGCGTATTCGTTCAAGTGACGCCTCTCAGGCAATACCCCTCCAAAGAACAGGCGAGCCATCTCCTGGGTTATTTGGGAGAGGTCAGCAACCGCCAGCTGCAACGCCTGAAAAAACGAAACTACCGGCAGGGAGACCTGCTCGGACAATACGGCGTCGAGCGAACCCAGGAAAGATTCCTCCGCGGGCAAAGCGGCTTCAAACAGGTGGAGGTGGACGCCTACGGACGAGAGTTGCGCATCGTCCGCCCATTTGTGGAAAAGGCGGGGAACAACGTCTATCTGACGATTGACATGGAACTCCAGAAAAAGGCGGAAGATTTGTTCGAAGCGCACGAGGGCAGCATCGTCATTCTCGACCCGTCGGACGGCGCGATTCTGGCCATGGTGAGCAAGCCATCCTTCAACCCGAACATCTTTGCCGGCGGCATTGAAGCCAAAGACTGGAAAGGCCTCATGAAAGACCCCTTGAAGCCGCTCGAGAACCGGGCCATCCGGGGGCAATACCCTCCCGGCTCGATTTTCAAAATCGTGATGGGTTTCGCGATTCTCAACGAGAAAGTCGCGCGTTCCAATGAGAAGATCCTTTGTCACGGCTCATTTCCGTTCGGAAAAAGGATATTTCAGGACTGGAAGAAAGGGGGGCACGGACGCATCGACTTCATCCAGTCCCTGGCCCAGAGTTGTGATGTCTACTACTACACGAACGGCCACAAGCTGGGCATCGAGAAAATCGCGCACTACGCGCGCATGTTCGGCCTGGGCTCACCCACCGGGTTCGGAGCGGCCGAAAAAGGAGGGCTCGTGCCGTCGGATGCCTGGAAGCGCCGCCGATTCAAGGAAAGATGGTACGAAGGCGAGACGATCAGCGTATCCATCGGGCAGGGCTTTAATCTCATCACGCCCATGCAGGCCGCCAACCTCATCGCCACCGTGGCGAACGGCGGCAACCTGTGGAAACCCTACGTCGTGGAAAAAGTGCTGAGCCCCGATGGCAAGCCGCTCTTCGAATCCAGGCCCCGACTCATCCGCAAAATCCCGATATCCCGGAAAATCTTCCGGAAAGTTCGAGAAGGGCTCAAGGAAGCCGTCCATGGCAAAAAAGGTACGGCGAAAAAGGCCCGGGTGCCCGGCATCTCCGTGGCCGGCAAGACGGGCACCGCCCAGACCGTCGACCTCAAATACACGGGCCGCAAAAGGAAGCCCGAGGAATTGCCGCGCAAATTCCGGGACCACGGCTGGTTCGTCGCTTTCGCCCCTTACGAAAACCCCTCCATCGCGATCGCCATTTTAGGAGAAAACGCCGGCAGGCCGGGGTCTTTTTTCGCCCCGTACGCAAAAGAGCTCATTTCCTTTTATCTCAAGAAAAACGAAACAAGGATTCTCGCCTCGAACGACGCGACCGAAGAAAAACAGCCCGCCCCGCTCAGGCGGGCTCGGGGAGAGCGGCGATGACAGGCATCGCTACTTCTCAATCATCCCCTTTTCAGCGAGCCGTCGCGCAGATGGACTGGCTGCTCGTTCTCGCAACGCTTCTGCTCAGCCTGACGGGCGTCTACATGATCTACAGCGCCATTCATTCCAACCCCGTTTTCCTGAATAATTCCCTGCACCTCAAGCAAGCGCTGTGGTCATCCATCGGATTATGCGTGCTGCTCACCATCCTCTTCTTCGACTACCACTTCTTTACGCGGTGGGCTTATTTCTTTTACGCCCTCGTCATCGTTTTGCTCATCGCCGTCCTCTTCTCGGGACAGGTGGTCGGCGGCTCGAAACGCTGGCTCGTTTTCGGCCCCTTGCGCCTGCAACCCTCCGAACTCGCGCGCCTGGCGGTCATCCTCGTGTTGGCCAGATATTTCGGCTCCCGCGTGGGAGAAGAACCCGTGGGGTTCAAAGAACTCTTCCCGGCGCTTTTACTGGTGCTCGCGCCTGTGCTGCTGATCGTTCGACAACCCGATTTGGGCACCGGGCTCACCGTTTTCCTGATAGCGGGAGCAATGGTCCTCGCCGTCGGCGTCAAAAAAAGAGTCATCATCACCATCGGCTGCCTGGCGGTCGCGTGCGCGCCCCTGGGCTGGTTTTTTCTCAAGGAATATCAACGCCGCCGAATCTTGACGCTTTTCAACCCCGACGCCGACCCCCTCGGCGCCGGCTACCAGAGCATGCAGAGCATCATCGCCGTCGGCAGCGGGGAAATATGGGGCAAAGGACTTCTCCAGGGAACGCAGAGCAGGCTCCATTTCCTGCCGGAGAAACACACCGATTTCATCTTCTCCGTACTGAGCGAAGAACTGGGCTTTATCGGCAGCGTCACTGTCCTGGCGTTGTTCGTTATTTTCATTCTGCGGTGTCTGAGCGCAGCGCTGAACGCCGCCGACAAGGAAGGCGCCCTGCTCGCCATAGGCATCGCCACGGCGTTTTTCCTCTACGTCATCTTCAACATCGGGATGACGCTCGGCCTGATGCCCATCGTCGGAATCCCGCTTCCCCTGGTCAGCTACGGGGGGAGCGCCTCCATCTCGTCTTTCATCGCCATCGGCCTGGTCTTGAACGTCGGCGTGAGGAGGAAGAGCCTCTCTTCCATGTTCAGCTGACCTCCCCTATTCCCCGTACTCCTTCTCTCCCGGGGGCGGAGACGCGAAACTGTTCCCGATAGCGATCACGGCGTCGCGCCCGCCGTGCTGCTCGACCAGCGCCGCCTGCTCCGCTTTTGCGCGCCTGTCCACCTCATCGGGGTCCAGGATGCGGAAAAGGCACGCTTCAAGCTCCGAGAGGATGGATTGGTGCGCCGGGCTCCCGGAGATGTCGCGCCGCTCTTCGGGGTCGGTCTCCAGGTCGAAGAGTTCGGGTTCGTGCCCCACGTAATGGATGTACTTGTAGCGTCCGCGACGAATCATGAACAACCCCGTCTTGGCGCCGAGCGCGTGGAATTCACTGAAAATCTCGCGCTCGGGGTCGTCGGGCTCATTCGCGAGCCGGAACATGGAATCGCCATGCAGCCGCGCTTCCTCGCCGCTCTCGAGCAAACCCGCGCAATCGAGCGCCGTGGGATAAAGATCGATAAGCGAGACCGGCGTTCGCGATACCTTGCCCTTCGGAAGGCCCGGGCCTGAGACGATGAGAGGCACGGAGACGGATTCCTCATACATCGTGGATTTTCCCCAAAGGCCGCGCTCGCCCAGATTGTCCCCATGATCGCTGGCGAAGAGCACCCGCGTGTTGTCCTGAAAACCCGATTCCTCCAGGGCGTTCAGGATTTTTCCGACGTTCGAATCCACAAAACTGATCATGGCGAAATAAGACGCCAGAGCGACGCGGCGCTTGTGGTCATCGAAATAAATATCGTACGGGGCGCATTCATGAAGCGCCGCGATCCACGGGTGCCAATCGTAACCACCCGAAGGGTGCGGCTTGGGCAGGGGAATGTCTTCCAGCGGATAGTGCTCGTAAAACTCGGGCGGCCCGATGAAGGGAAAATGAGGGCACGTCAGGGAGACGAACAACGCCCAGGGACGCTCGCCGTGCCTGGGCGCTTCGTGAGCTATCCACTCGCAGGCCAATTCCGTGATTTGCCCGTCATATGCGATGTATTTCGAGTCTCCCGGCCCGATGCGCTCGGCCATCCACTCCGGATTGTTCCTGGGAGGCAGGCCCTGCTCATCGCGAACCGCGCTGTGGATATCACCTATTCCGCCTTTGGGCAGATGCAGGGGGATGATCTGCTCGTCGAAACCCACGGGGATCTCGGCGTTTCGGTAGTGGAGCTTGCCGATCGAGGTGGTTCTCACGCCGGCTTCCTGAAGGCGATGACCCCAGCTCGGCGGCTCTCCCTCGTAGGGGTGAGCATTGTCCCAGGCGCTGATCTCATGCACATACCTGCCCGTGGCGAAACTCGCGCGGGCAGGCACGCAGATGGGGCAGTTCGTATAGGCGCTCTCAAACCGCGTGCCCCCCGCAGCGAGCGCGTCGATGTTCGGCGTTTTCACGAGTGGGTGGCCATAGCAACCCAGGGTTTGCTGGGTGTGCTCATCATCCATCAAGAGCAAGAAATTCATCGGTTCCATCAGCGAAACTCCCCGAGTCGATTAGAGGTGGTCAAGAATTCGTAGAATCATACATATCTCCCGGAAACACTTTGAGAAAATACCTGCTATATTGAATTACGGCAAAGCGCAATCGTGCAAACCTGACGACCAACATGCGGGAGCATTCGCCCGGAAACGAGACGGTGCGCACTCCGCATATACCCCGGTTGCCAATTCCTTCCGTTTCCGTCATTATAAGGGATCGGTTCGCCCAGACCCCCAATAGGCGCAGGTCGGGAACCTGAAAGATGAATATATGCCTCACCGCATATGGCGAGAGGCTCTAACAGGTTGATTACAATGAATTTAGACTACGCACGGGACGTATTCCCATTCGTCCAGAAACCCTCGCGTTATCTGGGCAACGAGGTCAATTCGATCCACAAAGACCTCGCCGGGGTGAAGAACCGCGTCGCTCTCGCCTTCCCGGATACCTACGAAGTCGGCATGTCGCACAACGGCATCCGCATACTCTATCACCTGTTGAACGAAGCCGAAGACGTCGCCGCCGAGCGGGTTTTTCTCCCCTGGGATGACTTCGAAACCATCCTGAGAAGCAAGAATGCGCTCCTGACCACGCTGGAGAGCCGAACGCCCGTCCGGGAATTCCATATCCTGGGAATATCGCTTCTCTACGAACTGGCCGCCAGCAACATCGTCTTGCTGCTCGATCTGGCCGGCATCCCCAGGCGGTCCGCCCAAAGGCGGAGAGAAGACCCGCTCGTCATCGCAGGCGGTCCCGTGACGTTCAACGTAGAGCCGATGGCGCCTTTCTTCGACGTCGTCGCCCTCGGAGACGGAGAGGAACTTTTCCCCGAAGTCATCAAGACTCACGAAAATTGGCGGGAAACGGGCGCGCCCAGGGAAACGCTGCTCGGGATGCTGGAGGAGATCGACGGAATCTACGTCCCGAGCCGCTATATGGTCGAGCACGAGTCCGACGGCGAGGTGAAGAGCTTCCATCACGTCAGCGGACACCAGGAACCCGTTCTGGCGCGCGTGCTGGAGGATTTGAACGATTCGCCCCACCCCACGCAGCCCGTCATCCCCTACACCCAGGTGGTTCACGACCGGGTGACGCTCGAGGTGCAGCGCGGGTGCACGAGGGGGTGCCGTTTTTGCCACGCGGGGATGGTCTACCGCCCCGTTCGGGACCGGGAGCCGCACAAAGTCCTCGAACTCGCCGAGGAATCCCTCAAGAACACAGGCTATGAAGAAATCAGCCTCTCATCGCTCTGCATCGCCGATTATCAGCCCTTGAAGGGCCTGGTGCCCCGCATGATGGAGCGCCTCGCTCCCATGCAGACCTCCATCTCCCTGCCGTCGCTCCGCGTCGGTGCGATGAGCCCGGACCTCCTGGCCCAGATTGCGCGGGTGCGCCGCACGGGCTTCACCCTGGTGCCGGAGGCGGGCAGCGAGCGCCTGCGCAACGTCATCAACAAGGTGCTGACCGAGGCGGACCTCAAGCGAAACCTTCAGGACATCCTCGATACCGGCTGGCCGGGCGTGAAATTCTATTTCATGCTCGGACTTCCCACCGAGAATTTCGACGACCTGCAGGAAATGGCGGACATGCTCGCCTCCTGCATGAAGATGCGCTCGCGAAAAACAGGCGAGCCGTTCCGCTTCATCAACGTCAGCCTTTCCACCTTCGTGCCGAAACCCCATACGCCGTTCCAGTGGTTCCCCCAGAACACGAAAGAGGAAATCAAGGCGAAACTCGATTTCATCAAGCGGGCGGTACCCGACCGGCGGATCAAGCTGCACTGGTCGAACCCCGAACACAGTTTTCTGGAGGCGGTCATCTCGAAGGGCGACCGCCGCCAGGCGGACGTCATCGAGACGGCGGTCGACATGGGATGCAAATTCGACGGCTGGATGGAGTTTTTCGATTACGGGAAGTGGATGGCCGCCTTTGAAGCCCATGGCCTCGACCCGGAATGGTACGCCTACCGCGAAATAGCCGAAGACGCCCCGCTGCCCTGGGACCACCTCGACTGCGGTGTGACGAAGGAGTACCAACTCGCCGACTGGAAACGCTCCCTGCGAGAGGTCACCATCGGCGATTGCCGCTACGAGGCGTGCGGCCAATGCGGGATTCTGGATAAATACAAGGGCATCAAATACCACTACGAAAAACCCCTGCCGCCCGGGAACTCCCCTCTCCCGGTCATCAACGCGCCCATCCGGGCTGGCGGCATGGCTCAGGCGGCGGATTTGCCGCCCGGACTGGATATTTCTCCCGCCGAGCCGGTGGAACTCGCCATCGCCAAGGCCCGGCCCGAGGCGCAGCGTCCCAGGCAGAGGAGGCGCAAGAGCGTCGCCCGGGAGTCCGGCCCCGTTCCGGTGGGCTTCGAGGGCGCGCACGACGACAATCCCGGCCTCGGCGAGGAACAGCCCGACGCCCCCATCCGCAAATTCAGGTTTATCTACGAAAAATCCGGGGACCTGCGCTTTTTGAGTCACCTGGAGATTCTGAGAACCTTCATCCGCGCCATTCAGCGCGCGGGCTATCGCCTCGAACACTCCAAAGGCTTCAACCCGCATCCCAAAATCGTCTTCTCCCATGCTTTGCCCGTCGGGGTGGAAAGCCGCGCGGAGGTGGTGGATTTCTCGCTTTTGGAGGTCGACGGACAAATCCGGCTGGGCGATTTATTCAAAAACCTGAAACGGGAACTCCCGCGAGGCCTCAGGCCCCGTTCCGGATGGCGCATCGAGGGGAAAACGCCTTCCTCCGCCAATGCGCTCAGCGCGGCGACCTATGAAATTTCCCTGTTGCGAAAAGACCTGGACCCGCATGAAGCGCAGGATAGGCGAATCGAAACCACCATCGAAGCGTTCATGGATGAGAAAAGCATTGAAATCACGCGCGAACACAAGGGAAAGATAAAGCAATTCGACGCGCGGCCATCCATCGCCCGCTTCACGTTCGAACCACCGACGGACGCCGTCATCCGCCTGCACCTCACGCTGCGCTATGGGGACGGCATGAAACCGAAGGTAACGGAAATACTCGCAAGGTGCTTCGGTTTGTCTCCCGAGGCATGCCTGAGGGCCCGGATCCGGAAAATCTCCGTCCACTGGAGAGCGGGAGCGTCCCGCGCAATCGACCATGCCGTCTGAAATCGTCGTCAACGCCGAGCCGTTCGAGACGCGCATCGCTCTGCTTGAAAACGGGGTGGCGGCCGAGCTGTATATCGAACGCGAAAGCGGCAAGAGCATCGTCGGCAACATTTACAAGGGAAAAGTGACGAAAGTGCTGCCCGGGATGCAGGCGGCGTTCGTGGACATCGGGCTGGAAAAAGCGGGCTTTCTCTACGTGAGCGACGTGGATACCATCGAGTCCATCGAGAATTACAGAAAACTCGCGGCCGAACAGGCGGATGACGACGATGACCTGGATTTCGAGGGCAATGACTTCGGCAACGGGGATGAACACGACAACGGCGATTACGAGCAGCAGAACGGTTCTCAGCGCACCATAATCAGCAAACGTTCGCGTCGTTGGGATAAGGAAGACCGACACATAGAAGACCTGCTGAAAGACGGCCAGGACGTCATCGTCCAGGTCAGCAAAGAACCCCTGGGCACCAAAGGGTCCCGGCTTACGAGCTATATCACCCTGCCCGGCCGGTACGTGGTCTACATGCCCACCATCAAGCAAATCGGCATCAGCAGACGAATCGAAAATGAAGATGAGCGAAAAAGGCTCAAAAAACTGGTGCGCAGAAACCGTCAGCCAGGAGCCGGATACATCGTGCGCACGGCGAGCGAAACCATGCCGGCCCAGGACATCGAAGCCAACGTGAACTTCCTGCACGCGCTCTGGGAAGATATTCTGATCAAAAACGACTCGGCTTCCGCCCCGTCCCGGATTCACATGAATCTGAACATCATAGAGCGGACCGTCAGGGACCTGTTCAACTCTTCCGTCTCCAGGATGATCATCGACGACAAGGATCAATACCTGAAGACCAGGAAATTCCTGCAGAACTACTATCCGCACCTGGTTCCAAAACTCCAGCACTACGACGGCGATGAACCGATATTCGATTATTTCGGGGTCGAACTCGAACTCGAACGCGCGCTCGGGCAGCGCGTGTGGCTCAGGAACGGCGGCTACATCGTGATCGATCAGACCGAGGCGCTTACGACGATCGACGTCAACACCGGACGATTCGTGGGCAAGAAGAGCCCGGAGGAGACGATTCTCGAAACCAATCTCGAGGCGGTGCGGGAAATCGTAGCCCAGTTGCGCCTGCGCAACCTGGGCGGAATCATCATCGTCGATTTCATCGACATGGAAAAAGAAGAGAACAGGGACAAAGTATTCAACACCTTCAAGGAAGAACTCAGAAAAGACCGCTCGCGCACCAACATCCTGAAGATAAGCGAACTCGGGCTCGTCGAGATGACCCGAAAGCGCGTCCGCGACAGCATCCAGAGAACACTCTGCACCGCGTGCCCCTACTGTGAGGGTCGTGGACAGGTGAAATCCGCGATTTCGGTGAGCTATGAAGCCATGCGGGAAGTGCGCCGGATGAGAAGAGCGCACAAGGATGCCGCAAAATTCCTCATCAACGTCCACCCCGAGGTTGTGGATCTTCTTCTCGATGAAGAAAGACGACACGTGGAAGAACTCGAAAGCCTGCTCAACATACAACTCGTCATCAAAGGCGACGCCGAACTGCATCGCGAAGGCTTCGAGGTCGTCCGCCTGTAACGAGGCGCCCTGCGTTTTTTCTGTGATGTTGCCGCCCTGAGGACAGACGACATGCGGCGGAGTGCATGCGCGCTGGCATTCGCTATGTTCATGGCGGGGTGCGCCAATTTCCCCCAGTTCAATCCAGAATCGGCCACTTCAGATGCGCCACAGCGTGCTTCCGACACGAAAGCGCTTGAAAAAGAACTGTCCGCCGCCAAAGAACGAAATGCGCGCCTCGAGGCTCAAGTGTCCGAATCCACCAGGAAAATCGAGAGGCTCACCGGGGAAATCCGCGAACTGAAAATGATAGGCAGTAATCTGGGAGCCACTGTAGAAAGGCTGAGGCGGGAAAACATCATCGCAAAGAGTTTTCCGGCTTCCTCGCCCCCGCGACGACCGGCGGGAACACCCAAACCCGCGCCCGACAAGCCGGCCGCAGCGCCGGAAAAACCCGGGCGCGCGTCAGTCACGCCGCAAGTGCTCTACAACAAATCCTATCGCGCCGTCCGGGACGGGAAGAACGAGGCGGCCATTCGCGGATTCCGCCTTTTCCTGCGCCTGTTCCCCAAAAGCCAGTTGGCCGCTCACTCCCGGTACTGGCTCGGGGAAGCCTACTACGCCCGCAAACAATACCCTGAAGCGCTGGACGAGTTCCTCAACCTCATCAAAAGATACCCCGACAGCCGGAAAGTTCCGGACGCCTATTACAAACGGGGACTCACCTATCTCCGGCGGAACTTCCCCCTCAACGCAGCGCTTGAATTTGAAAAACTGGTGGAAAGTTTCCCCGCACACCCCATATCGAAAAAAGCGAGGGTCCAGCTCCAGAATCTCCGGCATTTCACACGGAAAAAGCCCGATGACAAAAAATAAATCTTTCTCCCCTCGCCTTGAATTTTCCGGCATCTTGACAGGAGATGCGGAATCCATGTTATGGGTTCAGGGTTCATGAAAGCCGGAGATCGTGGATGAGCGCCTCCAATCCCATGACGCGTTCCGGGAACCGGGACTCTTTGAGCGAAGCCGATGCCTGGCTCGTCTTGCAGACCCTGCCGGGCATGACGCCCGAGCGCCTGAACCGGCTGACGGAAGCATTCGCCCACCCTGCGGATGCCCTGGAAGCGCCCCCCGACGTGTTCGCCCGCCTTTGCGGCAGAAAGGCGCGTGAAGTTCTCGATAAGGATTCTCCGGTCGACCTGGCCGCCAGAATCCGCCGGGAGGCGTCGAACCTGGGCGCAAGTGTCATCACGCGCGATTCCGCCCGATATCCCGAGCCCCTGCATGAGATCTTCGCCCCTCCGGGCGCATTTTTCACCGAAGGGGAAATCCTTGCCGCGGATCGCCTTGCAGTCGCCATCGTCGGGATGCGGCGCCCGACGGACTACGGAAGGCGAGTGGCGAGACAGCTTGCGGCCGACCTCTCCAGAAAGGGAGTCACCATCGTAAGCGGAATGGCCTACGGGGTCGACGCGGAAGCCCACAAGGCCACGCTCGAGGCAGGGGGAAGAACCATCGCCGTCCTCGGGTGCGGTTTGACCCGGAACTATCCCGCCGAGCACAAGGAACTCAGACAAGAGATCGCCGCCCAGGGCGCCGTGGTATCCGAATTCCACCTTCACGCTCAACCGAGAAAAGAGAATTTCCCCCGGAGAAACCGGCTCATCAGCGGCTTGTCCCTGGCGACGGTCGTCGTCGAGGCGGCGCAGCGAAGCGGCGCTCTCCTGACCGCCCGGCTGGCGCTCGAACAGGGGCGCGAGGTGATGGCCGTGCCCGGGTCCGTTCATACCCGGAAGAGCGCCGGCTGCCATTACCTCCTCCGGGAGGGAGCGCATCTGGTGGAAAATGCGGATGACATCATCAACGCTCTTCCCGAATACGCCCGAAATATGCTAGATAATCCAGCGCAGATTCGAGTCAAGGGATTGGGTCCCGAAAAAAGCGAAGCCGGAGAAGTTCCAAAGGCGACGCCGCACCCGAATCTCACGGATGATGAAAACGCGCTTTTGCGCTTGCTGGAGAATGGAGACAGCACCATAGAGGGCCTGACCCGGAAGCGGGGGCTGCCGGCGCAGGAAGTTTCATCCGCCTTGTTGCGCCTGGAGCTGGGAGGCCTCGTGAGACAGACGAATTCAGGAACGTACGAACGGGTTTCATGAAAGGAGGTCCGGTTCGCTCGTCGACAGGGAAATTCAGACTTGAGGAATTGGCCCGCGCAATAACAATAGCCGCTCACCAGGAAAATTCACCCGCAGGTGGCGCCCCGAAAAACAGCCGGTGGGCGCGAGAAAGTAAATGAACGACAAAAAAACGCCGAACAAAGCGGCTTCGAAGCGATCTTCGAGCAAGAAGAATACCCGGAAAAGCGCTTCTCGAACCGCGCAGGCCGGGAAATCCGCGTCCAAGCTCCTCATCGTGGAATCGCCGACGAAGGTGCGCACCATCCAGAAATTCCTGGGCCCGGATTTCGACATCCTCGCATCGCGGGGCCATGTGCGGGACTTGATGAAAACGGGCGAGCGCAAAATGGGGATAGACGTCCACAACGATTTCCAGGCCGATTACGGCGTCATTCAGAAAAAAGCAAAGACCATCGACCAGTTGCGCAGGGCGGCTACGGCGGCGAAGGAGATTTATCTGGCCCCCGACCCGGACCGCGAGGGTGAGGCCATCGCCTGGCATATCCAGGAACTCCTCGGGGCTTCCGGGGCCGAAAGCGAATTCTACCGGGTGACGTTCAACGAGATCACGAAACGGGCGGTGCAGGAGGCGCTCTCGAAACCCGGCCGGATCGATCAGAAAAAAGTGGACGCGCAGGAAACCCGCCGGAAGCTGGACAGAATCGTCGGCTTCAAGCTCTCCGGCGAAATACTCTGGAACAAGGTCGCATTCGGCCTCAGCGCGGGCCGGGTGCAGTCGGTCGCGCTCAAACTGATATGCGAGCGCGAAGACGCGATAGAAGCCTTCGAGCCGAAAGAATACTGGAGCATCACGGCGCATCTGGAAAAAGCGGGTCTTGAGCCCCCCTTTGAGGCCAAACTGCACCGAATCGACGGGATAGAGGCGGAAATTCCGGATGAAGCCAGGGCGATGGAACTGGCGGGGAAAATAGCGAGCGGCGGCTTGCGGGTCTCCAGGGTGGAGAAAAAAGAGCGTCGGCGCAGGCCGCCCGCTCCTTTCATCACCAGCACCCTTCAGCAGGAAAGCTCCGGCAAACTGCGCTATGGCGCAAAAAAGACCATGAGCATCGCCCAGTCATTGTATGAAGGGGTGAATTTAGGGCGCGAAGCGGGCAACGTCGGCCTCATCACCTACATGAGGACGGATTCCGTGCGCCTGGCGCCCGAGTCCATCACTGCGGCCCGCGCCTATATCGAGACGAAATACGGGCGAGACCACCTTCCCGAAAAACCCAACGTCTTCAAGACGAGAGAGACCGCCCAGGACGCGCACGAGGCGATCCGGCCCACCGACGTCGGGCTCACGCCCGAGAAGGTGCGGACTTTCCTGAAACCGGAGCAATTCTCCCTCTACAGCCTCATCTGGAGGCGCTTCCTCGCAAGCCAGATGGCGCCGGCCGTCTACGACCAGACGAGCGTGGACATCACCCTCGACCCTCAAGGCAATGAGGAACTCCTCCTGCGGGCGAGCGGTTCCATATTGAAATTCAAAGGTTTCCTGAAGGTATATGAAACCAGTTTCGAGCCTGCGAACAACGTGGACGCCCCGAAAGCCAGGCCAGCCAACTCCGATCAGGACAGGCTTCTGCCGCCCCTGGAAGACGGTGACCCGCTATCGCTCATAAAATCCGAATCCGCTCCCACGGGCGTCAAGCCCGAGCAGCACTTCACCCAGCCTCCCCCGCGCTATACGGAGGCCTCTTTGGTGAAGGAGCTTGAGGAAGACGGCGTGGGCCGCCCGAGCACATACGCGAGCATCCTGGACACGCTGGAGAAGCGCAAATACGTCACCATCGAAAGAAAACGCAGGCAATTCACGCCTTCCTCCCTTGGCCGGGAGGTGAACCGCCTCCTCATCCGGGGCTTTCCCGACCAGATCGACGTGGGCTTCACGGCGAAGATGGAAAAATACCTCGACGACATCGAAAACGGGACGACGCCCTGGCTGCCCGTGATGAGAGATTTCTATGACAACTTCGACAAGAAAATTCAGATAGCCAAAAAGGAACTGCCGAACCTGAAGACGAAGGGAGAGCCAATCGGCAGGAATTGCCCTGAATGCGAGCGCGAACTGGTGAAGAAATTCAGCAGAAACGGCTGGTTCATCTCCTGTTCGGGATATCCGGGCTGTCGGTATTCGGAGAATATCCCCACCGATAGCGAGCCTGAGCCGGAAGCGGCGGAAGAGATGGCCCGCATCGAGGAAATCGCCCAGCCTTGCGAGGAGTGCGGCGCGCCCATGCAGGCGAAACGCGGGCCTTACGGGATATATCTTTCGTGCACGGCATCCCCGGATACCCATAAGAAAAGAAAGGCGCTCGGAAACGGGCAGGCCGCTTCTGCGCCCAGGTCGACCGGCGTGCCCTGCCCCCGCGAGGGTTGCGACGGTGAGTTTGTGGAGCGGCGCTCCCGCCGCACCGGAAAGCCGTTTTACGGGTGCAACCGCTTCCCCGGGTGCAAGACCGTCGCCTGGGACTGGCCCGTGGCGCAGCCCTGCCCCTCCTGCGGGAACCCCATCCTCACCATCAAGACGACAAAGAAGAACGGGGACCAACTCGTCTGCCCGCAAAAAGAGTGCGGATATGCGGTAGAATGCCCTCCTGAACTCGTCGAGCGGATGGAAGCCTCGAAAAACGCTCCCGCCCGGGAGGCCTCGGCTTGAGCGAGAGACTGCGGATCATCGGCGGCGGCCTTGCGGGCTGTGAGGCCGCCTGGCAGGCGGCCAGACGGGGCGTCGAAGTCGACCTCTACGAGATGCGCCCCCACAGGAAAACGCCCGCCCATGAAACCAGCGGGCTGGCCGAACTCGTCTGCTCGAATTCTTTCCGCTCGAATTCGGTGGAAAACGCCTCGGGCCTTCTGAAGGATGAGATGCGCAAGCTCGATTCGCTCATCCTGCGGGGAGCGGATTCCTGCCGGATTCCCGCTGGCCTGGCGCTGGCCGTCGACCGGGCGTCTTTCAGCAAGGCGATCACCGAAACGATCGAAAACGACCCGCGAATCACCATCCACAGAGAAGAAATCAGGGATTTGGAGGCTAAAACCCTCACCATCGTCGCCACCGGCCCGCTGACGAGCGATTCCCTCTCCGCAGAAATCGCCCGCCTGACGCAAGGCAAGTACCTCTATTTCTACGACGCCATCTCGCCCATCCTGCACGCGGACAGCATCGACATGTCGGTGGCGTTCACCGCGTCGCGCTACGGAAAGGGCAACGAAGAAGGCGGCGAGGGCGACTATCTCAACCTGGGCCTCGACGAAGCGCAGTATTACCAATTCGTCGGGGATCTGCTCGACGGCGAGAAAATCCCTCTGCGGGAATTCGAGCGCGCCATCTACTTCGAGGGCTGCCTGCCTCTCGAAGAAATGGCCGCCCGCGGAAAAGACACCCTGGCGTTCGGGCCCATGAAGCCCGTGGGCCTGGAGCATCCCGAAACGGGAGAGACCTACTGCGCGGTCGCGCAACTCAGGCGCGAGGATCTGACGGGAGATTACTTCTCCATGGTGGGCTTTCAGACCCGGCTGCGCTACCCGGAGCAGAAGCGCATCTTCTCGACGCTCCCCGCTCTCGGGAATGCGCGCTTTCTGCGCTACGGAAGCCTCCACCGGAACACCTACATCAATGCGCCGCGCCTGATGCGGATAACCTTGCAACTCAAGCGTCACCCGCATATTTTCATGGCGGGCCAACTCACCGGCGTCGAGGGATACCTCGAATCGGCCGCCATCGGCCTGATCGCCGGGATCAACGCGGCGGCCATCATGCAGGGGGAACCCATCACGCCCCCGCCCGCGACGACTGCGCTCGGCGCCTTGAACCGCTACATCATCGAAGCGAATCCGAGAAATTTCCAGCCCATGAACATCAACTTCGGCCTCTTTCCGCCCCTGGAAAAGCGCGTTCCCAAAAAATTCAGGAAAAAGCACGTCACCAATCGCGCTATCGAGGATCTGGAGCAATGGCGAAACAAATTCGCCTCACAAACAGCCTGAGCGAAGCCCGGGAGTTGTTTGAAGCGCACCTGCGCGATGAGCGCGACAGTTCGGAGCACACCGTTCGCGCGTACGCGTCGGACCTGAGAGATTTCGATGAGTTTCTCACCGATTGGGCGCAACAGCCGGTTCCGCTGGACAAGATCGATTCGCTGGCCGTCCGCGGCTACCTCGGGTTTTTATACCGCAAGGGCGTATCTGCGACGACGGTGAACCGGCACCTGTCGACCATACGCAGCCTCTTCCGGTTTTTAAGGCGAGAGGGATTGCCCTTGGCCGACCCGGCGGGGGAGGTGCCCTCTCCCAAAGAGAAAAGGCCCCTGCCTGCCTTCCTGCCCGTCGATGACGCCGTTCGCCTCATGGAGATGCCCGACACCTCGACCCCCGAAGGCATGAGGGACAAGGCGATTTTCGAGCTTCTCTACGGATCGGGCCTGCGGGTCAGCGAATTGACGGGGCTCAACCACTCGGATTTGAACATGGCGGAAAGGCTCATCCGCGTTCGCGGCAAAGGAAGAAAAGAGAGAATCGTGCCGATCACCAAAGAGGCGGCCAAAGCCGTAACCGGCCATCTCACGCAAGCAGAAACAGATCCGAACGAGGATTCTCCCCTTTTCATCAACAAGCGGAACAAGCGGATTTCGCCGGCCTTCGTGCGCTCCATCTTCAGCGCGTATGAAAAAAAAGGCGGTTTCAGCTATCATTTCACACCTCATGCCCTCCGCCATACGGCGGCGACGCATTTGCTGGAGAGCCAGGAGGCCGACCTGAGATCGATTCAGGAACTTTTGGGGCACGCGAGCCTGTCCACGACGCAAAGATACACGCAGGTGGATTTCTCGCACCTGCGCGCCGTTTACGACGACGCGCACCCCAGGGCGAAGATGAAGCACGAACGAGGATGACTGATGACGACGCCAGGTGAAATCATCCGCTCCACAACCATTCTCGCGCTGCGCTACAGGGGGCGAACGGCCCTGGGCGGGGACGGGCAGGTCACCATGGGGAATGCGGCGGTGAAGCACGGGGCCGTGAATATCCGCAAGCTCGGCGACGGCAAGGTGCTCGCCGGTTTCGCGGGTTCCGCTTCCGACGCCATCGCCCTGTTCGAGCGCTTCGAGGGCAAACTCGAGGAATACCGGGGGAACCTCTCGCGCGCCGCCGTGGAGATGGGCAAGGACTGGAGAACGGACAGGGTCTTGCGCCGCCTCGAAGCCCTTCTGGCGGTGGCGGACGAGAATACTTCGCTCATCCTCTCGGGCACGGGCGACATCATCGAGCCCGACGACGGCGTGCTCGGCATCGGCAGCGGCGGGTCGATGGCCATCGCCGCCGCGCGCGGAATCCTGAGCCTGGAACCCGACCTCGGCGCCGATGATATCGTAAGAAAATCTCTGGAAATCGCAGCCGACATCTGCGTCTACACCAACAACAACATATCCGTGGAAACCCTTTGATGGAAAATTTAACGCCTGCACGAATCGTCGAGGAACTCGACCGCTACGTCATCGGCCAGGGAGACGCCAAGCGGGCGGTGGCGGTCGCGCTCAGAAACCGCTGGCGCAGACAGCAACTCCCGCCCGAGATGGCTGAGGACGTGGCGCCCAAGAACATCATCATGATAGGCCCCACCGGCGTCGGGAAAACCGAGATCGCAAGACGCCTGGCCAAGCTCGCGAAAAGCCCCTTCATCAAGGTCGAGGCCAGCAAATTCACCGAGGTGGGCTACGTGGGCCGCGACGTGGAGAGCATGATTCGCGACCTCGTCGAACTGGCGCGCAACATCGTCCAGGATGAGCAGCGCGAGGTCAACAAAGCCAAAGCCCAGGAACTGGCCGAAGAGCGGCTCCTCGACATGCTTTTGCCGCATCCTCCCGGGTTCGGCGCGATGGACGAACGCGGCCAATCCAAGGACCCGCTCGGCGATGAGAGCTACCAGCGATCAAGGGAGAAGTTCCGCGCCCTGTTGCTCGAGGGAAAGCTCGACGACCGGGAAGTGGAGATGGAGGTGGCGGACAAAGGCCCCGAAATCCACTTCATGGGCGGGAGCGACATGGAGCAGATCGGCATCAACATGAAGGAAATCATGGGAAACTTCATGCCCCAGGCCCCCAAGAGCAGGCGCATGAAGGTGCCCGAAGCTTTCGAGTATCTCGCGCAGGAAGAGGCGGACAAGCTCATCGACCCGGACAGCCTGAACGCCGAAGCCATCGAGCGCACCGAGCAGTCCGGCATCGTGTTTCTCGATGAGATCGACAAGGTCGCCGCCCAGAACAACGGGAGAGGAGGCCCGGACGTCTCGCGCGAAGGCGTTCAGAGGGACCTGCTCCCCATCGTGGAAGGCTCCACCGTACAGACCAAGTACGGCCCGGTGAAGACGGACCACATCCTCTTCATCGCGGCGGGCGCGTTCCACATGGCCAAGCCCTCGGACCTCCTGCCCGAACTCCAGGGCCGCTTTCCCATCCGCGTGGAACTGGACTCGCTGGACCGCGACGATTTCATCCGCATACTCCAGGAGCCCGAGAACGCGCTGGTGCGCCAATACCCCGCCCTTCTGGCGACCGAGGGCGTCAACATCACGTTCGGGGAAGACGCCGTGAAGGAAGTGGCCGACTTCGCCTTCCGCATCAACGAGCAGACCGAGAACATCGGCGCCAGAAGGCTCCACACCATCATGGAGCGGCTTCTCGAGGAAATTTCCTTCCGGGCGCCCGAGATGTCCGGCGAAAGCGTGGGGATAGACGCCGCCTACGTGCGCGAGCGCCTCACCGACATCGTCGAAGACCTTGACTTGAGCCGCTATATTCTCTAAACCTTCTGCCCCTCCCCTTGGCCTTGCGCATCGGGGGAGTGTATATTCCTCGGCTTACGGCGAGAGACCCGTCTCTCATTCTTCGTTTTTGAAGGCTCGGACATGGAACCAAGAGACAGGGCGGCGACGCTGGTTGAAGCGCTGCCCTACATCCAACAGTTCGCGGGCAAGACCATCGTCGTCAAATACGGCGGCGCGGCCCAGGTGCAGCCGGAACTCCACGCTCCCTTCGCCCAGGACATCGTGCTTCTCAAGTACGTGGGGATCAACGTGGTCGTCGTCCACGGCGGCGGCCCTCAAATCGGCGAAACTTTAAGGAAAATCGGCAAGACCAGCGAGTTCATTGAAGGCCTCCGGGTGACGGACGAGGAAACGGTCGGCGTGGTGGAGATGGTGCTCTCCGGCGCCACGAACAAGAGCATCGTGAGGCTCATCAACCGGCACGAAGGGAACGCCGTGGGCCTTTCCGGCTCGGACGCCGGCCTCACGACGGCGAAGAAACTGATCATGAGCAGAAAAGGACCGGGCGGCGAGGACGTGGAGTATGACCTGGGGCGCGTCGGCGAGGTCCTGGCCATCAAGCCCGACATCATCCACCATCTCGCAGACGGCGGTTTCATCCCCGTCATTGCGCCCCTGGGCGTGGGGCAGGACGGCAACGTCTACAACATCAACGCCGACTCGGCGGCGGGCGCCATCGCCGGGGCGCTTCATGCGGAAAAATTCATCCTCCTGACGGACGTGCCCGGCATTCTGGACAATGACGAGAACCTCATCAGCACCATCAGGCGCGATGACGTCAAAAGGCTCAAAGAGAAGAAAATCATCACCGGCGGGATGATCCCGAAGGTCGACGCGTGCCTGGACGCGCTCTCATCGAACGTGACGAAAACCCACATCGTCGACGGCAGGGTTCCTCACGCGGTCTTGCTCGAAGTGTTCACGGATGAAGGCGTGGGCACGCAAATCGTCAGATAGCTTCTTTTTTGGGGAAAAGCATGGACAACGTAACTCTAATCTCGGACGCCGAACGCAACGTCGCCCCCACGTACGGGCGCTACCCCATCGCGCTGGTCCGCGGCGAGGGATGCCGCGTCTGGGACGCGGACGGGAAAGAGTATCTGGATTTCGTGTCCGGTCTGGCGGTGTGCAACCTCGGGCATTGCCACCCGGGCGTCGTGGCCGCCATCAGGGAACAGGCCGGAAAGCTGATCCACGTCTCGAACCTCTATCACATCGAACCCCAGATCGAGTTGGCCAAAAGGCTCAACCGCCTCTCTTTCGGGGATAAGGCGTTTTTCTGCAACAGCGGAACCGAGGCAGTCGAAGCGGCGCTCAAGCTCGCCCGAAAGTATTCGTTCCAGAAATACGGGGAAGGCCGCCACGAGATACTGAGCTTCGACATGAGCTTCCACGGCCGCACCATGGCGTCGCTCACCGCCACGGGCCAGACGAAGTTTCACGGGGCGTTCAAGCCCCTGCTGCCCGGGTTCCGCTACGTGCCCTTCGGCGATTTGGAGTCGGTAGCCGCATCGGTCAGTGAGCAAACCTGCGCCGTCATGGTGGAGCCCATCCAGGGCGAGGGCGGCGTGAACGTGCCGCCCGACGGCTATCTCAAGGGTTTGAGAGAAATTTGCGACGCGAACGATTTGTTGCTGTTGTTCGATGAGGTCCAGGTTGGTCTGGGCAGGACGGGAAAACTCTGGGCGTACGAGCACGAGGGCGTCGCGCCCGACGCCATGAGCCTGGCGAAGGCCCTGGCGGGCGGAACGGCCATCGGCGCGCTTGTCGCCTCGGACAAGGCGATGGCGTTCGAGCCCGGCGACCATGCCGCCACGTTCGGCGGCAATCCCCTGGCCACCGCCGCGGGATGCGCCGCGATGGACGCCGTGACCGCGCCCGGCTTCCTGGAACACGTCCAGGAGATGGGGGCATACGCCACCGCGGGTCTCGAGGAACTGGCGACGCGGCACGCCATCATCAAGGAGATCAGGGGCAAGGGGCTGATCATCGGCTGCGAGGTGGACGTGGACGCGACTTCCATCGTCACGAAGGGGCTGGAAGCCGGCTTTTTGCTCAACGTGGCCGTCCAGAAGGTCATCCGCCTCATCCCTCCCCTCGTCGTGGAAAAAGAGATGATCGACAAGCTGATGGATTTCCTCGACGGGGCGCTGGCGGATCTGGCGAAATGAGCAAGCTCGACTATCTTACAGGCTTTGAGCTGAGCGCCGCCAAAACGCTCGAACTCATCGAAGAGGCGCTCGTCCAGAAAAAAGAAACGGCCGAGGGAAAACTCCGCCCCGCGCTCTCGGGAAAGAACTTCGCGCTCATTTTTGAGAAGCACTCCACGAGGACGCGGGTTTCCTTCGAGGCAGGCCTCACCCAACTGGGGGCCAGCACCATTTTCCTGGCGCCGAACGACACGCAGATCGCCCGGGGAGAAACCCCTGCGGACAGCGCCAGGGTTTTGAGCGAATACGTGGACGGCATCGTCGTCAGAACGTATGCGCACGCGCGCGTGGAGGAGATCGCCGCGAACGCGAGCGTTCCCGTCATCAACGGCCTGACGGACCTCCACCACCCCTGCCAGGCGCTCGCCGATTTCCTCACGATGAGAGAACGCTACGGAACGCTCGATGGCCTCAAGCTCGCCTACCTGGGAGACGGGAACAACGTGCTGCATTCGCTGCTCATCGTGGGCGCTCTGATCGGCGTCGACGTCAGCGCGGCGTGTCCGAAAGGGTACTGGCCCGATTCCGAAATTCTGGAGCAGGCGCGGGGTTCGGCGCAGGAATCGAACGCGCAAATCCACGTCACCGAGGACGCCGAAGAAGCGTGCGCGGGCGCGCATGCCGTCTATACGGACGTGTGGGCTTCCATGGGACAGGAGGATGAGAACGAACGCCGCCAGAAAGTCCTGGCTCCATACCAGGTGAACGAGGAAGTTTTCCGGGCCGCGAGCGAGGACGCCGTTTTCATGCACTGCCTCCCCGCGCACAGGGGGGAGGAAGTGACGGCGGACGTCATCGACGGCCCGAGGAGCGTCGTTTTCACGCAGGCCGGGAACCGGCTCCACGCACAGAAGATACTCCTTCAAATTCTAGCCGGAGGAAATGATGGCGCCTAAGCCGAGCAGGGTGGTCCTCGCCTATTCAGGCGGGCTGGACACCTCCGTCATGCTCAAGTGGATCAAGGAAACATACGAGTGCCCCGTCGTCGCCTTTGCGGCAGACGTCGGCCAGGGCGCGGGCGAACTCGACGGTCTGGAGGAAAAGGCGCTGGCCACGGGTGCGGAGTCCTGCCACATCCTGGATTTGAGGGAGGAATTCGCGCGCGACTACATCTTCCCCATGCTCCGCGCGGGCGCCGTCTATGAAGGCGCCTATCTGCTGGGGACGTCCATCGCCCGGCCCCTCATTGCGAAGGGCCACATGGACGTGCTCAAGAAAACAGGTGGCGACGCCGTCGCCCACGGCGCCACGGGCAAGGGGAATGACCAGGTGCGCTTCGAGTTGACGTACGCCTCCATCGACCCGGACGTCACCATCATCGCGCCCTGGCGCGACTGGGATTTCGGGGGGCGCTCCCATCTCATCGCCTACGCGGAAAGACACGGCATACCGATACCCGTGACGGCGGAAAAGCCCTATTCGATGGACAGAAACCTCCTGCACATCAGTTTCGAGGGCGGCGTTCTGGAAGACCCCTGGGCGGAGCCGCCAGCGGATATGTACGTCTTGAGCGTGTCACCCGAAAAAGCGCCCGACGCGCCCGAGTACGTCGAAATCGAGTTCGAAAGAGGCGACCCCGTGGCCTTGAACGGAGAGGCGCTCTCGCCAGTCGCCATGATGGAGCAGTTAAACGCCCTGGCGGGCGCGCACGGCGTGGGCCGGGTGGACCTGGTGGAAAACCGCTTCGTCGGCATGAAGAGCAGAGGCGTGTACGAGACGCCCGCGGGCACGGTTCTGCACGCGGCGCGCCGGGCCGTGGAGTCCCTCACGATGGACCGGGAAGTCCTGCAGTTGCGCGATTCCCTGATCCCCAAATACGCGCAACTCGTCTACAACGGCTTCTGGTTCGCGCCGGAGCGGGAATTCCTGCAATCCGCCATCGACGGCGCGGCGGAATCCGTATGCGGCGCAGCCCGCGTGAAACTCTACAAGGGCGCCTGCAGTGTCGTGGGCAGGAAAGCCCCCGAGAACCTGACCCTCTACCGTTCCGACCTCGCCACCTTCGAGGAAGACGCCGTCTATTCCCAAAAAGACGCGGAAGGATTCATCCGCCTGAACGCCCTGCGGCTGCGGGTGCGCGCGCAACGCGATTCCTAACGTAATTCTTGAACGATACGTTGTAACTTACTGAATATATTTATCTATTTCTGGATGTCATTCGGAGATGCGGCACAAGCCGATCTTCGTGATCAACAGCCTTCAGGGGCCAAACCACCCTCACCCTGTATCGAGAAAATCAGGCTTTGGCGGCGGAGCTTCTCTTGCCTCGGGAGCCTCGGCGGGCCGGCTCCGGCCACGCCAGCAGGATGGGACTCGCCACGTATATCGAGGAATACGTACCGGCCAAGATGCCCACCGCCAGGGCGAACGCCACGTCGGAGATGATGTCGCCACCCAGGATGAGGAATGCCAGCACGGCGACGAGCGTCGTGCCTGAGGTGAGGAGCGTGCGCGAAAGCGTCTGGTTGATGGATTTGTTGACGAGTCCTGAAAACTCGGCGCGCCTCGAAGCGCGCGTATTCTCGCGGATGCGGTCGAACACGACGATGGTGTCGTTCAGCGAATAACCGATGATCGTCAAGACGGCGGCCACGATCGGGAGGGAAAACTCCTTGCCCGACAGGGAGAAGACGCCGAGCGTGATGATGACGTCGTGCAAAAGCGCCACGACCGAGGCAATCGCCTGTCGAAACTGGAAACGGAAGCTGATGTAGATGAGAATGCCGATAAGGGCGAAGAGCATGCTGCTGAGCGCCTTCTGGCGCAGGTCCGCGCCCACTTTGGGACCCACCATCTCGGTTCTGCGCATCTCGAACGCGTCTTTGCCGAATTTTTTGATGAGCGCGGTTCTCACGACGGATTCGACGCCCTTGATGTCGCCCGAGCTTTTCTCCACGCGAATCAGGAACTCCCTCTCGGAGCCGAAATTCTGGATGACGGTATCGCCCAAGGAAAGCCCCGCGAGAGCGCTTCGCACGTCGCCAATCGGCTTGGCCTCTTTGAGCTGGACCTGCACCAGCGTTCCGCCGGTGAAATCGATGCCGTAGTTGATCCCCTTGGTCATCAGCAGGAGAAGGGACAGCACGACGACCACGGTGGAAACGCCGACGAAGAGCTTGATCTTGCCGATGATGTCGAACGATGCGTCTGGCCGGATAATTTCCATTAGATGCTCAAACTCCTCACGTCGGTTCTGTACAAGAAGAAGTCATATACGAATCGGGTGACGAAGATCGCGGTGAACATGCTCGCCACGATGCCGATGCTCAGGGTGACGGCGAATCCCTTGATGGGTCCCGTCCCGAACTGCAGGAGCACAAGCGCCGCGATGAGCGTCGTTACGTTCGCGTCCAGGATGGTGAGAAACGCCTTGCCGTACCCCGAATCGATAGCGGAGCGGATGGTTTTCCCCAACCGCAATTCCTCCCGGATGCGTTCGAAGATCAATACGTTGGCGTCGACCGCCATACCGACCGTGAGCACGATGCCGGCGATCCCCGGCAGGGTCAGCGTGGCGCCGAAGAACCCAAGCGCTCCCATGAGTATCAAGAGATTGAACAGGAGCGCCATGATGGCCACCGCGCCGCTCAGCTTGTAATAGATCCCCATGAATATCAGGACGAGAACGAACCCGACGATGATGCTGATGAGCCCCTGGCGAACGGAATCGGCCCCCAGAGATGGGCCGACGTTTCTCTCTTCCAGAACTTCCACCGGGGCGGGAAGCGCACCCGCTCTCAGCGCGATCGCCAGGTCCGTCGCTTCTTCGAGCGTGAAACTCCCCGTGATCTGCGCCCTGCCCTGGCTGATTCGCTCCTGAATGACGGGCGCGCTGTAGATGACGCCGTCGAGCACGATGGCGAGACGCCTGCCCACGTTGGCCGCCGTGAGGCGGTCGAACGCGTCCGCCCCCACGGAATCGAACGCGATGGCCACGTAGGACTGGTTGAAGCGATCTCCGATTTCCACGCGCGCATCGGTCAGATTGTCGCCCGTCAGGGCGGCTTCTCTCTTCACCAGCAAGGGGGTGCGCTCGATCACCTCACCCGTCTGCCTGTCTCTCGATACTTCATATAAAAGCTGCAGACCCTCGGGCGCGCGGCCACGCTCTATCGCGCTGGCGACGTTGGCCTGGCTGTCCACCATCTTGAACTCCAGGAGCGCCGTTTTCCCGATCAGAGACTTCGCCCGTGAGGGGTCTTCCACCCCCGGAAGCTGGATGATGATGCGCCGCTCTCCCTGACGCTGGAGCGTGGGTTCGCGCACGCCGAACTGATCGATTCGGTTCCGAATCGTCTCGAGCGCCTGGATGATGGCCTGCTCTTTCGTGCGCTCCACCTGTTGCGAGGAGAGGAAATACTCGAACGTCGGCGGGGTTCCCTCTTCGCGCTGCAGGGTGAGATCCGGATAATTCTGCATCATCGAGAGGAATCGGCCCCTGTCGCCGGGGCGGTGGAGGGTCACGGTCAGCCTCAAGCCGTCGCGCTTGAAGGTCCGGGTGCGGATGTCGTCTATGGAAAGGCGGTTTCGAAGTTCTGTGAAATAGCGGCTCATTTTCGATTCCACCGCCTTTTCGGACTGTACCTCGAGGACCAGATGAATCCCGCCCTGCAGATCAAGGCCTAAGTTGATGCGCTCCTCCGGTGGAATCAGATAAAACGCGGAGACGACGATAACGATGGCTATCAGGCCTGCCCGCCAGCTAACACCCCTCATGAAACTCTCCTTACGCCGGGCGGCTCCAGGCCACCCCTATCGAAAATCATTTCACCGGGTGAAGGGTGAAATGACTTCACTTTTATTTTTCTGGTTTTTCTTTCTGGGGAGCCTTGTTCTGCTCCGTATTCGCGCTCGAACCCGCAGCCGTGACAAAAGACTTTTGCACGCGAATACGCACGTTCTCATCCACTTTCAGCGTCACGATTTCGTCTTTGATTCTCGCCACTTCTCCCAGAATTCCACTCGCGACGACCTGATCTCCGGGCTTGAGGGCCTCCTGCATCCTGCGAATTTCCTGCTGCTTCTTCTGCTGGGGCCTGATCATGATGAAATAGATGATGGCGAAAATCATCAGGAACGGCGCCAGCTGAATCAGGAAACTGGGCTGCCCGCCACCCCCGCCGGAAGGAGGAGCCATGGCGTACGCTACCGAAAAATCAGCCAACCATGCCGCTAAAGAATCCAACATTCCCTGTATCTCCATGGAAAAAGCGCTCCGCCTGTCCTCATAGCCAAGGCTTCGTAGCAAAGCCCCCGCTCCTTGTCAACAAAGGCATTAAGAATCAGTCGCTTATTCTCGGACGGACACACCTGAAACAAGGCGCCCGGCGCGATCCCGCCGCAATCCTCCGCCACCGCCCGGGGGGCCTTCCGGATCCCGGCCCAGGGGGCCTGCGAGTTGCTCCTCCGCCCAGGATGAGAAGCAGCCCCGGCTGATTTCTTCCCGCGCCCGCGCGAGCAAATCCTGATAAAAATAAAGATTATGAATCGTCATGAGGCGTTGGCCCAGGGTTTCGCCCGCCCGGAACAGATGCCGGAGATACGCCCGGCTGTATCCCCTGCGGCAGGTATAGCATCCGCAATCGGGGTCGATCGGCCCGGGAGCTTCAGCGTGAGCGGCATTCTTGATGGAGAGCCTCCCAAGCCATGAAAAAAGATTCCCCCGCCTCGCGTGTCGGGTCGGCATCACGCAATCGAACATGTCCGCCCCTTTGCGAACGCCGCGAATCAAGTCCGCCGGCGTACCCATTCCCATGACGTAGCGGGGCTTATCGAGCGGCAAGACATCCGTGGCGGCATCGAGCAGAGATTCCGTCTCCACCTTCGTCTCGCCCAGGCAAAGGCCGCCGACCGCGTAGCCCGGAAAATCCATCTCCACCAATTCCCTGGCGCTTTGCGCCCTCAACTCCTCGAATCCTCCGCCCTGCACGATGCCGAAAAGCGCCTGGCCCTCGAGGCTGTGCGCCTCTTTGGCCCTTTGCGCCCAAAGGGTCGTTCTCGAGAGGGCCTGCCCGGCCTCGTCCCGCGTATGGGGAAAGCCCAGAGGCTCATCGAGCACCATCGCGATGTCCGGTCCCAGATTTTCCTGAATCCGGACGGCGCGCTCGGGCGTGAGCATCATCCGCGCACCGTCCAGGTGGCTCTGAAAGTCGATTCCCTCATCGGATATCCTGGCGAGGGGCGCCAGACTGAAAAGCTGATACCCGCCGCTGTCGGTGAGAATAGGGCCGTCCCAGCCCATGAACCGGTGAAGCCCACCCAGCCCGGCGATCACCTCATCACCCGGTCTCAGCGATAAATGATAGGCGTTGGCGAGAATAATCCGGCAGCCCGCCGCCGATAAATCCTCGGGCGCCAAAGTCTTCACGGTCGCCTGGGTGCCGACGGCCATGAAGGCCGGTGTGTCCACGTCGCCGTGCGCGAGCGAGAGACGGCCCGTACGGGCTTTGCTCTTCGCGTCCCGGGCGTTGATGTGAAATTGCAGGGGCGTATTCACAGGACGTCGATGGGCCCCTCGGAGCTGCCCGCGAGGAACTGCTTCACGAGAGGGTCCTGAGTCGCCCGTACCTCATCCGGGCCGCCGGCGAACACCATTCTGCCCTCGTGGAGCATCCCGATGTAGTGCGCGAAATCGAGCACCTTTTCCACGTCGTGGCTTATCATCAGGGAGGTCACCTGCAGGACTTCCTGCATCCGGATGATGAGGCGATGGATGGAGTCCGTGAGGATGGGGTCGAGCCCCGTCGTCGGCTCGTCGTACAAGATGATTTCAGGCTCGCGGATAATCGCTCTCGCCAAGCCCACGCGCTTCTTCATGCCGCCCGAAAGTTGCGAGGGCATCCGCGATTCCGCCCCGTCGAGGCCCACGAGGCGCAGCGTCTCCCTCACGCGCTCGGCGATTTCCGGGCGCGTCAGATCAGAGTGCTCCACCAGGGGGAACGCCACGTTCTCCTCCACCGTCATCGAATCGAACAAGGCCGCTCCCTGAAAAAGCATGCCGAACTTGGAGCGCGCCTGGTTGAGCTTATTCCCGTGCAATCTTGAAATATCGTCGCCGTCCACGAGAATCTCGCCGCTGTCGGGGCGCACAAGACCGAGGGAATGCTTGAGCAAAACGCTCTTGCCCTCCCCGCTCCGCCCGATGATGGCGGTGATGCGCCCGCTTGGAACCTGAAAATCCACGCCGCGCAGCACGTGGTTCTCACCAAAACTCTTTTTCACCGCCTTGTATTCAATCTTCGTCACGACCGCTCTCGCCTCTGTAGAACAACCACCCGCTACAACTTGCGAACATGGGTGGCCCGGCCATCCCGCAAATAGATTCTCGGCACGCGGACGCCCACCCCGCACATGATCTCATAGGGTATCGTCTCGGCCCTGTCGGCCACCTCCTCGCAACTGACGGCTCCATCGCCCCCCTCTCCCATCAGGACGACCTGGTCTCCCGGCGCGATGTTTTCGATCTTCGTCACATCGAGCGCCAGCATGTCCATGGATACGCGCCCCGCCACCGGAACCCGTACACCGCCGACCAGCGCATCCGCACGGTTGGAAAGGATGCGCGGATAGCCGTCCCCATACCCCGTCGCCACCATCGCGATTCGCCCGGGAGAACTTCTCTCATAAGTTCCGCCGTATCCGACCGGCCGGCCTGCGCCGACTTCTTTCACCTGCAGTACCCTCGCGACCCACGTCATGGCGGATTTCAATGCCACGCTCTCTGAAAACTGTGGCGAGGAGCCATACAGCGCCAGCCCCAGGCGCACCAGATTGCCGGGCGCATGGGGATAATTCAACAAGCCCGCGCTGTTCGACATGTGGACATGGGGGGGAAGCAGACTCTTCTCCCGAAGCATTTGGATAAGCGCCTCCATCTCGCGAATTTGCGCGCTCGTCGCGGCCTCTCCTTCTTCTTCGTCCGCCCGCGCGAAATGGCTCATCAGACCGGCAACCTCGACATTCTCCACCCGGGAGGCCCTTTCGATGAAATCGACGGCTTCCGCCGGGCGCAACCCCAGACGCCCCATCCCCGTGTCCACCTTGACGTGGATTCCCGCTTTTCCGCCCGCTCCTCTCGCCGCGGCCGCCAGGCCTTCCACCTGCTCCATGCGCCAGACGGCGGCGTCGCAATCCGCCTCGACCAGCCTTTTCGCGTTATACGCCAGCGTATCGCTCATCACCAATATGCGCGCATCGGCGAACCCGTCCCCCGCATCAGCGGCGCGAAGCGCCTCCGCCTCCTGAACCGCCGCGACCCCGAACCATCTGGCGCCCGCCTCATATACGGCGCGGGCGACCTCCACGCCGCCGTGCCCGTAGCCTTCCGCCTTCACGACGGCGAACGGCTCCCGGGAGAGGAGCAGACCGGTCAGATTTTCATAATTTCGGGTCAGGATGTCCAGATCAACGAAAAGAGCGTTCCGATACCCGGCCGGCAGCAAATGTTCGCTCAAAAAGAAGACCCTCTTCGGGGAGACGTCTTCGTCGCTCCGCTGCTAGAACGGCGCATCCGCTTCTTCGGGATAGCCCGGTTCCGCATGCTGCGAGCCTACGGCCGCGCCCTCGTGATATGCATCCAGGTTTACGAACCGCGCATAATCCGGAAAAAACTTGAGTTCGAGTTCACCGGTCGGCCCGTTGCGCTGTTTGGCGAGAATGACGGTGGCGACCCCTTTGTTGTCGGGTTTGGGGTCATAATACTCCTCGCGATACAGCAAGGCCACGACATCCGCATCCTGTTCTATCGAGCCCGACTCACGCAGGTCGGCCAGGTTGGGGCGCTTGCCCTCTCTCGATTCCACCGCCCTCGACAGCTGGCTCAAGGCCACGACGGGCACGTTGAGTTCTTTCGCCAGGCTTTTCAGCCCCCGGGATATTTCGCTGATCTCGCGCTGGCGGTTCTCCATGGAACGGCCCCTGTGGTGCACAAGCTGGAGGTAATCGACCACCACGAGGCCGAGACCCTGATCCGCCTGGATGCGGCGGCATTTCGCCCGGATGTCGAACACGGACAAATCCGTCGCGTCGTCCACGTAAATGGACGCCTCCGACAGTTCGCCCGCGCTCCGAATCAAATCCGGCCATTTCTGAGAGGGCATGTAGCCGCTTTGAAGCTGCCTGGAATTCACCATGGCGCGCCCGCACATCATGCGAATCGCCAATGCGCGCGCGCTCATCTCCAGGCTGAATATCGCCGTGGCGGTTTTCGACGCCAAAGAGGCGTATTCCGCGACGCACAGGGCGAACGCCGTCTTCCCCATGCTGGGACGACCGGCCACGATGATCAATTCCCCGGGCTGCAAGCCACTCGTCAGCTTATCCAGATCCGAGTACCCCGTGGGGACGCCGGTGACCAGTTCCTTGCGATCGTAGAGGTCCTCCAGATAAGGGAACGTATGTTTGATGATGTCGCGCATGCCCTCCACGCTTTGCTGGTAGCGCCCGGATGAAACTTCCAGCATGGCGCGCTCGGCGTCGTCCACGAGCGTATCGATATCCTCCTCGCCCGTAAACGCTCGCTGCGCGATGGCGTTCGAGGTGTGTATGAGTTCTCTGAGCAATGCCGTGCTTCTGACGAGTTTCGCGTAGGTTTCCGCGCGCCGGGCGCTTGAAACATCGTCCGCCAGACGCGCGACGTATTCAGGCCCGCCCGCCGTATCGAGCGTACCCGCCTTCTTCAGGGCGTCGGCCAGGGTGAGGAGGTCGATGGGTTCGGATTTCTCGAAAAGGCTGAGCATGCCCTCGTAGATCACACGATGGCTCATGCGGTAGAAATGCTCCGGCCGCAACACTTCCATGACGGGCGGCACCATCGCGCCGTCGAGCAGCAAAGCGCCCAGAACGCGCTGTTCGGCTTCTATGTTCTGTGGGGGGAGATGGCCCGACTCCGCGGACCGCTCTTCACGAGCGGGCGTTTCCACTTCAAAACTCCGATGTCTGCTAAGTGGAAAGAACGGGCGAGATCGTTAGTTTACATCAGATGGAGCCAAGATCAAAACGCCAGAAACCGTATTTACCGAATTCAAAGGAAAAAAGGGGCGCCGGTTTTCGGCTGCCCCTTCTATCTCTATGAAATCCTTGGCCTTGCCATCATACACCGGGAAACGACCGGGTATGCGAAACGCTAGTCGGCTTTCTCTTCCCCGGTTTCTGCCTCTTCCCCGGTTTCCGCGTCCCGGTTTTCCGCAGGCACTTCCTCTTGAGCGGCATCGGTCGCCTCCGCCGTCGCTTCCGCTTCGGCCTGCTCCCCATCCGCAGCCTCTGCGGCTTCCGCCGCTTCTGCGGCAGCTCCCTCTTCCGTCTCCGCCTCAGCGGCTTCTTCCGCCTCGGCCGCAGCCGCCAGGGACGCCTCATCGGGCATCACCTTCACCTGCACCGACGCTCTGACTTCCTGGTGCAGCCGGATGTCGACGTCGTAAGTGCCGACCTTTTTAATCGGCTCTTCCAGAACGATTCTCCTGCGGTTCACCTCGAGACCCTTCTCCTGCAGGGCGTCCTCGATCATCCGATTCGTCACCGAGCCGAACAGCCTGGCGTCCGCGCCTACGCGCATCGAGAATTCAACCTCGACACCTGAGAATTCGCCCGCAAAATCCTGCGCGCTTCGTTTCGCCGCCTGGATTTGCGCTTCCCGCAACCGCTGCTCATGCTGCGTCGCGCGCACCGTGCTCGCCGTGGCGTGAAGCGCCAGGCCTTTCGGAATGAGGTAGTTGAGCCCGTAGCCGTCGGCTACTTCGACGACGTCTCCCACCTCTCCGAGATGTTCTATGTCCTTACGCAATATCAAGCGCATCGTTCAGAATCTCCGACTATGAATGGTCTACGGTATAGGGCATCAACGCCATGTAGCGGGCGCGCTTAATCGCCGTCGTCAACTGCCGCTGAAAGCGGGCGGAGGTGCCGGTCACGCGGCGGGGAATGATTTTGCCCCGCTCACTCACCATGTTCCGAAGCGTTTTCACGTCCTTGTAGTCGATATACGCCACGCCGTCCGCCGAGAAGCGGCATATCTTCTTTCGCTGAAAACGCTTTTTTCTCTTTCTCTTCTTATCGCCGAATCCACGGGGAACAAGCGCCATATCTGTCTCCTAAAGCTGATCAACAATTTTCGATGTCAAAACGGGATGTCGTCATCCGTCATGGGCGAGTCCTGCGGCGGCGGCGCGTAGGATTCCGTGCTCCTCGACCCGCCGCCTCCCGTCGTTTCGCCCCGGGTGGTCAGGAAATGGACGTTTTGCGCCACCACCTCGTGCTTGCTGCGCCTCGAACCGTCCTGCGCTTCCCAGGAACGGAAACTCAAGCGCCCTTCCACCACGAGCGGGCTGCCCTTGCCCGTCTGCTCCATCACCCAGTCGCCCTGGCGTCCGTAGACTACGACGTCCACGAAGCACGTGTCTTCTTTCCACTCTTCTCCGCTGCGATACCGCCGGTTGACCGCGAACCCGAAAGAAACCACGGAATTCCCGGAAGGCAGAAACCGTTTTTCCGGATCGCGCGTCATGTTGCCTCGAAGATAAACGGAATTCATCTGAGCCATAACGATACCCCCACGATTTACGAATCGCTCGAAGAGGCGGTCGCGGGCCGGCGTGGAGAATCACCACCCTCGGAATCCCCCTCTCTTTCCCTGGCGGCAGCGCTTTTTGCGTTTTTCTCGAGCTTTCTCAGGAGGGCTTCATCCATCCGCACCGTCATGTAGCGCCACGTCTCTTCATCGATGCGCATATCGCGCTCGATGTCCGCCACGACTTCCGATTCCGAATGATATGTGACGATGAAGTAGATGCCGTGACGCTGGCGGTTGATGGGATAGGCGAGGCGCTTCTTGCCCCATCGATCCACGTTCAGAACTTCTCCGCCCCCCTCGGTCACCTTTTTTTCGAAACCGGCGATCTTCTCGTCCACGGCTTCGTCGGTGAGTTCGGGGGACAGCAAAACCATCGTTTCGTACTGTCTCATCTCGTCCTCCTCCCGGACTGAGCGGCCCCGGCCCGTGTCGACCGGAGCGAGGAGCCAATAATGGCCGGAGGTTAGCACACTTGCCCCCGGCAGGCCATAGCGTCTCAAAAGACGCCTCAAAATTTTTTACTTCGCTTCAGACCCCCGCTTTCACTAGAACAGCGGCGCCAACACGAGGGAGACGATGGACATCAACTTGATCAGGATGTTCATCGAGGGGCCCGAGGTATCCTTCATCGGGTCTCCCACCGTATCGCCCACGACCGCCGCCTTGTGGGCCTCGGAGCCCTTGCCGCCGAGCTTGCCGTCTTCTATCTCTTTTTTCGCGTTATCCCAGGCGCCGCCCGCGTTCGCCATCAGCAAGGCGACGAGAACGCCCGAGAGCAGAGCGCCGGCGAGCATGCCGCCAAGCGCTTCCTTGCCCATCAGATAGCCCACCACGATGGGCGCGACCACGGCCACAACGCCGGGGAGGACCATCTCCTTGAGAGCGGCCTGGGTGCTGATGTCGACGCAGCGCGCGCTGTCGGGGTCCGCCGTTCCCTCCATGATGCCGGGAATCTCGCGGAACTGACGCCTGATCTCCTGGATCATGATGAAGGCGGCCTTGCCGACGGATTTCATGGTGAGCGCTCCGATGAGGAACGGAATCGCCCCGCCGATGAACATGCCGGCCACCACCTTCGCCTCGGTGAGGTTGATCTGCTGCAGGTCGGCCGCTTTCGTGTACGCGGCGTAAAAAGCCAGCGCCGTCAGGGCGGCGGAGCCGATGGCGAATCCCTTGCCGATGGCCGCCGTGGTGTTGCCCAGCGCGTCGAGGCCGTCGGTGATCTTCCGCGTCTCCGGCCCCAACTCGCTCATTTCCGTGATCCCGCCCGCGTTGTCGGCAATCGGGCCATACGCATCGACCGACATCGTGATGCCGATGGTCGCCAGCATTCCGACTGCGGCGATGGAAATGCCGTAGAGCCCCGCCCAGCCGTTCGAAACCAGGGTAATCACCGCCAATACGAGCAGGGGAGCGCACACGCTCTCGAGACCCACGGCGAAGCCGCCGATGATGTTCGTCGCCACGCCGGTCTCGGATGCGGCGACGATTTCGCCGACGGGCTTTCCGCCCGTTCCGGTGTAATACTCGGTGAGCCAGCCGATGAGGACGCCACCCGCCGCGCCGAAGAGAACCGAGCCGAACACGCCGTTATTCAGGCCCAGCGTGCTGGTGACGAAAAAAGCCAGGATGATGAATATGACCGTCGCGATTCCGGTGGCGCTCCTGAGGGCGACGGCCGGGTTTTTCGAGGCCAGCACCTTCATCGAGGCGATGCCTACCGAGGAGGCGATGAGACCCATCATGGCGAGCAGCAGGGGCAGCGCCATCGCCGCCGCGCTGTTCGCGCCCAGGGTGACGCCGATGGTCGAGCCGATGAATATCGTCGAGATGATGGCGCCGACGTAGGATTCGAACAGGTCGGCGCCCATGCCGGCGACGTCGCCCACGCAATCGCCCACGTTGTCGGCGATGACGGCGGGATTCCTCGGATCGTCCTCGGGAATGTTCGCCTCCACCTTGCCGACGAGGTCCGCGCCCACGTCCGCCGTTTTCGTGAAAATGCCGCCGCCCACACGCGCAAACAGCGCGATGGAGCTCGCCCCCATCGAGAAGCCGCTGATGATGGTCACGTTCGCCGCGTTCCCCAGCACGTCGAAATACCAGAACAACACGCCCACGCCCAAAAGCCCCAGGCTCGCGACGGAAAGACCCATGACGGTTCCGCCGAAGAACGCCATGGAAAGCGCGCCCGCCTGACCACCGCCCGAATTCGCCGCCGCCGCCGTTCTCACGTTCGCCTTCGTGGCCGCGTTCATGCCGAAAAATCCGGCGAGGACCGAGCAGATGGCGCCGACGATGAAGGCGATACCCGTTTTCGCGGATATGGCGACGCTCAGAAGCACGAAGACGACCACAACGAAAATCGCGAGAATCTTGTATTCCCTTTTCAGGAACACCATTGCGCCTTCATGAATCTGGCCGGCGAGTTTCCGCATCAGATCGTTGCCGTCGGATTGTTTGGAAATCCAACTGTAAATCGCCGCCGCCAGAACCAATCCCGCAATCCCGAAGACTGCGGCCATGTTTGAGAAAGCAACCATTATCTTCCTTTCCTCCTCCTCACGGGCTGTTTAGCGAGAGGTATTAAGATGGACTTGCATTTTGCAATGAAAAAGACGGATTCAGGGTCTATTGCCGACAACAAAATCAAACGCCCGCCTCACCGCCTCATCAACAGCAGGTTCCACTGCTTCGAGTTCATGATCGAGAAAAGAATCCAACAACCAATCCGCGCCGTTCACTCCACCCGGCTGTCTGCCCACCCCGATGCGCAGACGAGAAAACGCGTCCGTTCCCAATGAGTGGATGATGCTGCCGATGCCGTGATGGCCCGCGTCTCCACCCGATTTCTTGTACTTCACACGACCGAGTTCGATATCCATGTCGTCGTGCATCACAAGCAGTTGCTCAGGCGCCAGCCCTTCCCCAAGCAGGAGCGCCCGCACCGCCTTGCCGCTCAAATTCATATACGTCTGCGGCTTCGCGAGCATGAATTTCCAGCCCCTGAGCGACCCGCTTCCCAGGACGGAATGGTATTTCGTATCATTCATCGATACGCGATGGGCGCGGGCCATTCTATCCACCGCCCAGAACCCCAGGTTGTGCCTCGTCAACGCATACTCTATCCCGGGATTGCCAAGACCGACGATCAAGACAGCAGCAGCCATTCGAATCCCGGTTTCATTTTCACCGGCTCCCTGCAAGAAGAACCATCAGTCGGAAGAATCAGCCGGCTTGTCCCCTTCATCGTCTGAAGCCTCGGCCTCCGCCCCTTCTTCTCCTTCGGCTTCGCCGACAAGCAATTCATCCTCTTCCACTTCTTCTTCCTCTTCCACAGGAACGATTACCGTCATGACGGGATCATCGGGGTCGGCCACCAGCTCAACGCCTGCGGGAATTTGCAGATCGCGCACGTGGAGAACGTCGCCAATTTCCACCTCCGAAATATCGACCTCGATCTGTTCCGGGATGGCGTTCGGCAGACAGGATACCTCCAGTTCGCGCAGCAGTTGAGAAATCGTTCCGCCCATTTTCTCTCCGGGCGATTCACCCGACAGGGAGAGAGGCACGGCGATCTCTATCTTCTCGTCCATCCGGATTTCCAGAAAATCCGCATGGATGATGTCGCCCCTCATCGGGTCGCGCTGAAGCTCCTTTACGATAACCGGACGCTCCGAGGCGGTTTCCCCCTCCACGTTGAGCTGGAATACGACGTTGGCGCCGGCCCTCGTGCCGAGCAGGGCCTCCAGTTCCTGTGGCGGAATGGCCAAAGGCGTAGAATCCTTTATCCCGTACACGACGCCCGGTATGCTGCCGGCTCTTCTCACCGCACGGGCGCCACTTTTTCCCGTTAGTGCTCTCTTATCCACCGAGAGTGATAAATTTTCCATTTTTCGCTCCAGATATGCCGTCGACCAGAATAGTTATTCGAACAAGCTGCTCACGGAAGCATTCTCGTGGATCCGCCGGATCGCCTCGGCCAGAAGCCTCCCCACCTCCAGGACCTGAATGCGAGAGCAGCCTCTCGCTTTATCCGAAAGCGGTATCGAATCACTCACGACGAATTCGACGATGCCCGATTTCTCGATTCTCTCCACCGCCGGACCCGACAACACCGCGTGCGTGCAGCATGCGTATACCTGCCGCGCGCCGGCCGCCATGAGCGCATCGGCGCCCTGGCTTATGGTGCCCGCCGTATCGCAAAGATCATCCACGACCAGAACGTCGCATCCTTTCACGTCGCCGATGATGTTCATCACTTCCGAGTGGTTCGCCCGCTCGCGCCGCTTGTCGATGATGCCCAGGCCCGCGTTCAGCCTTCGCGCGTAGTCCCGGGCTCTCTCCACGCCTCCGGCGTCGGGCGATACGACCACCAAATCCTTCAATTCCTTCTTCTTGAAATACTCTATCATGATGGGCGCCGAGTACAGATGGTCCACGGGGATATCGAAAAACCCCTGTATCTGGCCCGCATGCAAATCCATGGCGATGACCCTGTCCGCACCCGAGGCGGCCAGCAGGTTGGCGACGAGTTTCGCGGTAATCGGCACCCTGGGCTGCACCTTCCGGTCCTGGCGGGCGTATGCGAAATAGGGAATCACCGCGGTGATGCGCTCGGCGGATGAGCGCCGGAACGCATCGAGCATGATGAGCATTTCCATCAGATTCGCATTGCCGGGGGTGCAAAGGCTCTGCACGGCGAATACGTCCGCGCCCCGGATGTTCTCGTTGATTCGGACAAACGTTTCTCCATCGCTGAAATCGATGATTTCAACCGAGCCGGGCCGGATGTACAACGAATCAAAAATACTCTGGTTCAGAGCCGGATTCGAGCGCCCGCCAAATACCTTTAGCTGATGTCCGTTCACCGTTCCTGCTCACATGGTATTGTTCATTCAATCACATAGGGCGATTTTTGATACTTGATTTTCCAGGCGGAGGCAAGTGGCGAGAGGCGAAATTCCCTCCATTTCCCATTTTTTTAGAACTTTTACCCCTTTTTTCGATTTTTTTTATTGAAAACACATCTCCTGGAGTGGGGCCGCGAGAAAACATTCGCATTCCTTTCCCTTTTCGCTTTTCCTGATACGGATCGCCGCCCGCTCGGCCTCCCCTTTTCGGCGAAAAATACCGAAAACCGTCGAACCGCTGCCGCTCATCATCGCCCTTGCGGCGCCATGTCGAACGAGCACGCCGCACAGGCTCTCAAGTTCCGGAAATCTTGGAAAAACGATTTCCTGCAAATCATTGCCGTATTCATACCGCCCGAGACGCGCCGGGCCGTTTTTCCCTTCGTCATTCTGTTCTTCCCGGCCCAGTTTTTGACGAGACCAGCCATAGACGTCCTGCGTGGATAAGGCCACGGGCGGCTTGACCAGCAGGAACCAGCCGCTCTTCAGGGCTTCTTTCGCCTCGACTCGCTCGCCCCGCCCCCGGCACACCGCCGCCGGCCCATGGAGAAAGAACGGAACGTCCGAACCGACCCGCGCGGCCACTTCGCAGAGTTCCGCCTTGCGCATCCCGAGGCCCCAGGCCCGATTCAGCGCCCAGAGCGCTCCCGCCGCGTTGCCACTCCCCCCGCCCAGACCCCCGCCCGCGGGGATGTTCTTCTTCAGATGGATGCGCGCGCCGAGTCCTTTGCGCCCCGATGCCGCTCTCAAGGCCCTCGCCGCGCGATGCACGATGTTCTCCCTGCCGCCGGGAACATCATCCCGATCCGCATAAACGAGAATCCTCTTGCCGCCCGGCTCGATTCGAACCTCATCGTACAGCGATATCTGCTGCATCCACGTGATGAGTTCGTGATAGCCGTCGGCGCGCAGACCCAGAATCCTCAGGCACAGGTTGAGCTTCGCAGGCGTCTTCAAAACCACGGGTCCGGAAACGTCTTTACCGCTCATGAGACGGCTTATCCTCCCAGCCACAGCGTTCTGGCGCCCCGGGGCGGCTCCAGGCGGAACAGTTCGTCCGGAAGCGCCGCCTTCCCCGCGCCCTCATCCGCGGGATAGGAGATGTGGAGCCGGTTCTTCCCGCCAGGCCCCAGAATCTCCACCTGCGCCGGCCGCCACACGCCCCCGTTTTTGACAAAGCCGCCATAGCGAACCGCAATCGTTCCCCGCTGCGTGCGGATACCCATTTTCACCGGATGCAAACCGCGCGGCTCCAATTCGGCGAAACCCGAGGCCACTCCTCCGGATTCCCTCCTCGTCTCCAGCAGGTAGACGGAGCCCGATTTCTTCAGATCCAGGTTTTCCTCGCCCCCCAGCACAGCGGCCCAATCTCCCAGCAACAGCTTGATGACAATTTCGCTGTTCAGCGGAATTCCCAAAATCCGCTCGATTCCCTGCCTGTTCGTCCTGCCCATGTATACCGTGTTCCGGGAGGGAGAATAGGCGCGGAACGAGGCGCCTTGCGCGACGACGACGACCAGGGGCGTCCCGAACGGGGAGAGGGGTTCGATTCGCAGCGAGTCGGGTTCGCGCAGCACGAGCGCCGCATGGCCGGAAAACGAACCCTGGGGAACCAGGGGGTTCGTGACTCCCGCTCCCGCCCGGTTGCCGTGAAACCGCAGCTGCATGGATACGGCGCCCCGGTACGCGCGGGGAGATCGCCTCGCTTTGAGTTCGGCGATAATTTCCGCCGGTGACGCGTCGCGGGGCGGGACTTCCCCGGCTTGCCGGGTCTGAAAGAGCGCGCAACCGGCCAGGGCGCAACATAAAAATGCCAGACAAAGACGCAAAGCTCGCAAAAATCAAAAGTCCCCGGTGAGAGAAGTCTGGAAATTCCGGGCGAGAGTCAACGGGCGCAGCCAACTGCTCAAAGAACGGATATCCCTACATGAGGGGTTTTTTGTGTTTGGAGAGATGCGTCCGAATCTTTTTCTTCAATTTCTCGTTTTCCGGATCCGCCTCGGAGGCGCGTTTCCAGTGAAGAAGCGCGTTTTCGAGGTCGTGCAAGGCGAGAAAGATATCGCCCAGGTGTTCGAGGATCACGGCGTCTTTCGGCATCTTCGTCGCCGCGTGCCGCACTTTCACGAGCGCTTCCTGAAAGCGGCGCTGGCGATAATAAATCCACCCGATGCTGTCGAGAAAAGCGGCGTTTTCCGGCTCGATCGCCAAGGCGCGATCCAGTAGTTTTTCCGCCTCATCGAGGTTCTTGTCCAGCTCGGAGAACATATAGCCCAGCAGGTTCAGGGCGTTGGCATGCTTCGGGTTCTTTTGAATGATCTTTCTCGTCACCGTTTCCACGTCGTCCCAGCGCTTCAATTCATATGACACCGAGGCGAGAGAATACAAATAACCCTCTCGTTCGGGCTCCAGCTTCACCGCTCTTTGAACGTAGGGCAGAGCCTCGACGAATTTCTTTTGTCTGGACAGGAGCAAACCGTGCGTATAATGCACCCGCCCCTGCTCGGGGTGGTGTTTTACGGCTTTCTCCAAAATCCCGCTCGCCTCCTTCCATTTTTTCTGGTCGATGTACAACCAGGCGAGTTGGATGTGTCCGTCCAGCGACTTGGGAAACAGCGCCAGTAATTCGAGAAGCTCCTCCTCGGCGCGCTCATATTGCTTCAGTTCTTCATAAATCCTCGCAACATACTTGCGGACCATTTCGTCTTTCGGGGTCCTCGCCAGGACGAATCGAAATTCCTGAAGCGCCTCCTGGTACTCTCTTTGATCAAAGTTCAAAAAGCCGAGGGTTCGGTGCACATTCACGTTATCGGGCTCCTTCGAGCCGAGCACTTTGAACTCCTCCAGAGCCTGCTTCATATTCTTTTTCCGGATATAGAGCTGCCCCAGGCGAGAGCGAATGAGCCGGTTGTCGGGTTCGATTTTTTGCGCTTTTTTGTAGGTCGCTTCCGCCTCGTCGAATTTTTCCTGAACTTCATAGATTCTGGCGAGAAGAAGCAATCCCCGCGTGAATCCAGGCTGTCCCTCCAGGAGTTTGAATATTTCCCTCTCCGCCTCGGCGTATTTTTTCAAGCCCGCATAGGCCTGCGCCAGATGGTACCTGCCGAGCACGGGCCTCTTCCCCGACTTGACCAGGACTTCCAGCGTCTCGGCGGCTTCGGCAAACTTGCCCAGATCCAGGTAGACGCTGCCCAGGAGCAGGCGGGTTTCCTGGTGATCGGGGCTCATTTTCAGCAACTCGGTATAGGTGGCGACGGCCTTCTCCAGCTTCGTCCGCGAAGCATAGATGCCCCCCAGCACGAAGTGGGCCTCGAGGTTCTTCTCATTCTGCGTCGTCGCCTTGAGGGCGAATTTTTCGGCCTCGTCCAGCTTCCCCCGGCGGACGAGAAGCGATGCGAGGCGCGTCGACAAAAAAGAGGAATCCGGGTTGTTTCTGACCGCTTGAGAATAAGACGATTCCGCTTCTTTGAGGTTTCCGGCCATCTCTTCGCGGTACCCGGCGATGAAGTGGAAATAGGACTTTGACGTTTCCTTGACTTTGCCTGAAGGCGGGCGCAGCTTGAGGGCGGGCGCAGGCGCGGCGGGCTTCACCTCGGGCTCCAGGGGCGCGCATCCCGCCAGGATCAGGATGAGGGGGAAAATCATCTTGCCGTAGAATTTCAACATTACATGCAACCTCTCCAGCGGACTTTCAGTCAGATACTATCATAATCAGGAGTTTCCGTGCGTCCGAATGTGGCGAATGAGTTTTTCCGCCGCCCGGCGCAATTGCTCATCCCCCACATCGGTGATGGCGTCTTCTATGGCTGCGTCATCGCCCGGGGAAATCGGCGTCGCTTCCCGGGAAAACGGCGCCGATTCACTCTCCTCGCCATCATGGTCGAACGCGATCCCTGAGTCCGACAACTTGAAGCGAATCTCGTCGATGCGGGAATCCTCCATGTGCTCATTGATTCTCGCGAGCAAATCCTGCTTCCTGAACTCAAGTTCATGCAGCCAGCTCGAGTCCGCGACTTCCACATACAGACAACGATTCCTGAGAAATACCGGCCGCGCCGCCCGGGAGATGCCCTCGCCCACGGCCCTCGGCCAGATGCGGAACACGAAATTACTGGCCAGCCGCCTGCCCCACGGCTCTTTTCGGCGCACCTCCTTCAGAATGGAGGCAAACCGCCTGGGCTTCGAGAAGGGTCGCCTACTCACTCGCAACACCCTTTTTGTGAACGGCTTCGGCGGCTCCCCCGTTTTGGAGTTCCGCAATCGCCGTCATGACGCGATCGATGATCTTCTGGCTCGCCTCTTTCGTGTTGGCGATGGAATACTCGTCGTCTAAATCCATCGGCGCGCCGAATCGCAACTCGACCCTCGTCCCCGGGCGGGGTATGGTCTTGCCCACCGGAATCACACGGTCCGTCCCCTTGATGGAGACGGGGACGACCGTGGGGGTGGTGTTCCTCACGATCCGGCCCACCATGCGGTTCCCCCGCAGAAGCCTCCCGTCGCGGCTCCGCGTCCCCTCCGGGTAGAGGATGACCTTCCCCTCTTTGATGTATTCCTCGATCATGCGGATGGATTTCCTGTCGGCTCCGCCGCGCTTGATGGGGAAACCCCGCCATTTGTGCAGTATCCACCCCACGACGGGGATGTCGAACAGCTCTTCCTTGCCCGCCTGGCGAAGCAGTTCTTCGGGATATTTCGTATAGATGGCCCAGGGTATCACCAGGACGTCGAGGGCGGAGACATGATTGCTCAAAAAGAGGATGTTCCCACCCGGCGGGATGTTTTCCATTCCGCTGATTTTCATTTTCGTGAACAGGCGCACCAGAAGACCCACGAAGCCGCGCCCCAGCTTTATCATCACTCGCTCGATCCATGGACCCGTGCCTGTGATCAACTCGAAAATCTCCCCTCATACAGGGATGAAAAATCATTGAATTTCATGGTTTTCAATGGCCGAACCACCCAGAAGGCGCAGGGCGCAACTGTCCGCAAACGGACGGAAGCGCATTATACCCCCTCACGATGGAGAAGAACAAAGGGCGGGATGGAAAAATGAGGTTGCCCGGCGAAGAAGGGGGTGCAATAATTCGCCCGCTTTTGGGAAATGCGCACCCGCCCGGAACAGGAGCTTCTCGTGCCCGGCATCAACCCGCTGATCTTCAGGGAATACGACATTCGCGGCGTTGTGGAGAAAGACCTCACCACCGGGATCGTCGAGACCATCGGCGGCGCTCTCGGCACGCACCTGGGCGGCGCGCAGGGGGCCGCCGTCGCCGTCGGGCGCGACAACCGCTTCTCCTCCCCCGATTTCTACGACGCGCTCCAGAAAGGTCTCACCGCCGCAGGCTGCCGCGTCATCGGAATCGGCATGGTGCCCACCCCGGTGGTTTCCTTCGCGACGCACCACCTGGACGTGGCGGGCGCCGTACAGATCACGGGTTCGCACAACCCGCCCGAATTCAACGGCTTCAAGATCACCCGGGGGCGCGAGGCGATTCACGGCGCGGAAATCCAGGAGATACGGAAAATCATCGAAGAGGGCCGGATCCACCGCTCCGCGGCGCGGGGCGCGTTCACGGAAGTCGACATCAGGCCCCGATACATCGAGCGGGCGTCTCAGGATCTGGCGCTCTCGCGGCCCGTCAAGGTGGTCGTCGATGCGGGGAACGGGGTCGGCGGCACGGTGGCGCCACAGGTGTTGAGAAAAATCGGCGCCGAGGTGGTGGAGCTCTTCACCGAGCCCGACGCCTCCTATCCCAACCACCACCCCGACCCCACGGTGCCCGAAAACCTCGTACCCCTGATAGCGAAAGTCCAGGAAACGGGCGCAGAGGCGGGCATCGGGCTGGACGGCGACGGCGACCGCATCGGCGCGGTGGACGCCACGGGCAGAATCATCTGGGGGGATGAGTTGCTCATGCTGCTCGCGGCGCCCATTCTGGCGCGAAGCCCCGGCGAGGCTGTCGTATTCGACGTAAAATGCTCCTCGCGCCTCGCCGACGCCGTGAAGCGGATGGGCGGGCGTCCGGTGATGAGCGCGACGGGCCACTCGCTCGTGCGCGCCAAGATATTGGAGGAGGAAGCCCCTCTGGGCGGCGAACTCTCCGGCCACATCTTCTTCGTGGACGGCTATCTCGGCTATGACGACGCCATCTACACCGCCGCCAGGCTCCTGCACCTTCTTTGCGATTCAGAAGATACGCTCGCCGAGCGGGTGTCTGAAATCCCCACCTCGGTCTCGACGCCCGAGATCAGGGTCGCGTGTCCGGATGAGGAGAAATTCCAGATCGTCGAAGACTTAAAGAACCACTTTAGGAATCTTTATGAAACCATTGAAGTAGATGGGGCGCGCATCAACTTCGAAAAAGGCTGGGGCCTCATCCGCGCCTCGAACACCCAGCCCGTGCTCGTCATGCGTTTCGAGGCGCTCGATGAACCCTCCCTGCAGGCGTACCAGAGCGAAGTATACGAAGAGATAAAAAAATACCCCGCCGTCTCCCTGCCGGATGCGTAGCCTCCGCGCGCTCTACGAGTGGGTGCTGAGCTGGGCGGATTCGCGCTACGCCCTGCCCGTCCTCATCGTCGTATCGGCGACGGAATCCGTCTTCTTCCCCATACCGCCGGACCCGCTCCTGATGGCCCTGGCCCTCGCCAGGCCGCAAAGAGCGTATCTCTACGCCGCCGTCTGCTCGGCCTCCTCCGTGCTGGGCGGCGCGCTGGGCTATTTTATTGGCTTTTACCTCCTGAAAAGCGTCGGCGAGCCCATCATCGCGTTCTACGGCGTGGCGGACAAATACCAAGTCGTTCAGGAATACTACCGCGCCTATGACGCCTGGGCGGTCGGGATCGCAGGCTTCACGCCGATCCCCTATAAAGTGTTCACGATCTCGGCGGGCGCGTTCGAAATCGATTTCCTCGTTTTCCTCATCGCATCGGCTTTAAGCCGCTCGGCGCGCTTTTTCATCGAGGCCGCGCTCATCCACCGCTTCGGCCCGCCGATAAGAAGTTTCATCGATCGCTACTTTAATTTATTGACCATCCTCTTTATCGTATTGCTTTTGGGCGGTTTTCTCCTGTTCAAAGGATTTCTCCAGTGACCCGGCGCAGGACGCCCCCCTTGTGGGCGGTCATCATGGCGGGAGGCTCGGGAACGCGCTTCTGGCCCGTGAGCAGAAAGTCGAAGCCCAAGCAATTTTTGCCCTTGGGGGGAGGGATTCCTCAGAATATGGCCGGCCCCACGCTGCTCGAAATGACGCTCAAGCGCGTGCGCGGCCTCGCCCCGCCCGAGCGGACGCTCGTCGTGGCCTCTGCGGCGCACCGGAAATTCCTGAAAAACCTCGATATCCCCAAACGCAACGTCGTCTATGAGCCGGATCCGCGAAACACCGCTCCCTGCCTCGGCCTCGCGGCCCGCATCATCGAAATGCGCGAGCCGGGCGCTGCGATGTGCGCCGTGCCCGCAGACCAGTTCATCGCGAAGACAAGGGAATTCCGAAAACTCGTCAAGGCGGGCGCGCGCATGGCGCGTGAGCATGGTTCAATCGTCTCACTCGGGGCGCCGCCGCACTCGCCCGAGACCGGCTTCGGCTACATCGAGCGCGGCGAGCGAATCGCGCTTTCAGGAGAAATCGAGGCGTTCCGCGCAAAGAGGTTTATTGAAAAGCCCCCGCTCGCACGGGCAAAGCGGTATGCGGCCTCCGGGAAACATTACTGGAACACCGGTATTTTCATCTCACGGGCCGCCCGCCTGATCGAAGAACTCGATGCCCACCAGCCCCGGCTGAGCGAACTTTTGAGCCGGGCGGGGTCCGCACAGGAGAAGCGCGACGACGCCGCTTTCGCGAAATTGTGGGCGAAGTGCGAATCCATCAGCATCGATCATGCGGTGATGGAGAAAACGCGCAAGCTCATCGTCTTGCCGGCCGACGTCGGCTGGAACGATCTGGGCACGTGGCCGGCTCTGCGAGGCGCATTGCCGCGCGATGAGGCCGGCAACGTCTGGATGCTGCCCAAAGGGGGCAGGACCGAATCCATCGACGCGAAAAACCTCATCGTCCGCTCGAACAAGAAATTCGTCGCAGCGGTCGGGGTCGAGGACGTCATCATCGTCGAGACGGACGACGCGCTGCTCATCTGTTCGGCCGAGAACGCGGAAAAAATCGGCGAGATGGTCAAGAATCTCGGGCGCGGCAACGCCAGATTTCAATGAAGCATCCTGCGGAAGGCTGATATGCTCTGGGAACACGCCCTCATTCTCGGCATCGTGCAAGGCTTGACCGAATTTCTGCCGGTGAGCAGTTCGGGGCATCTCGTCCTGGGCCAGAGCATTCTGGGCTTGAAAGAGCCCGAGTTGCTCTTCGACGTCCTGCTACACGTCGGCACGCTCGCCGCCGTCCTCGTCTTCTACGGAAAGGACCTCTGGCGCATCGCGCGGGGGTGGGTCTCGTCCCTCGTGGGCGGAGATTCAGACGAGGGCGCGGCCAGAACGGGCTGGCTCCTGATTCTCGGCTCGGTTCCCGCAGGCATCGTGGGGGTTTTTCTGGGTGGTCTGGTCGAGGAGATGTTCGCATCGCCCGGGCTCGCCGCCTGCGCGCTGCTCGTGACGGGCGGCATTTTATGCCTGGGCGAACCCCGGGAGGGCGCGGGCCGGGGAGAAGCCGAGATGACGGCCAAAGACGCCCTCGTCATCGGCGTCTTTCAGGCGTTCGCCATCGTTCCGGGCATCTCGCGCTCGGGAGCGACCATCGCCGCCGCCCTCATGCGCGGCGTGGCGCGCGAGCAGGCCGCGCGCTTCAGCTTCCTGTTATCGGTGCCCGCGATCCTGGGCGCATTCGCGCTCAAGATAAAAGACCTGGAAGGTCCGCTCGGCGCCAAACTGCTCCCCTACGCCGTCGGCGCGCTCGCAGCGGCCATCGTGGGGACAGTCGCCCTGGGCTGGCTCATCCGCCTCGTGCGGGGCGGCAACCTGGCGCGCTTTCGCTACTACTGCTGGGGCGCGGGCGCACTGGCCCTGCTCTACCTGTTCGCTGCGGGGTAGCGCTTGCCGCCTAGTGCATGGGTGAGAACGAAGAGGGCACCCAGATTTCCGAATTCTGCGCGTCCAGGAACGGACGCGAGCCCGGAGGCCAGTTCGGAAGCTCATGCGCTTTCTTGCGGATCTCGGCGCGGTGGTTCATGTCCTCATACGCCCAGACGTGAATCCACTGGTTGAGCGGCCCCACGTCCGTCATGAAAAGCGCCGCCAGCGGGGAGAGCTCTTCCCGCGCCGCGATGTGCTCGCTCCAGCGGCTCAGGACCTCTCCCGTCTTGCCGGGCTGCACGGTGTAGGTTCTGAACTCATATACGCCGCCGTAGGCTCCCAGGCGCGGTTCGGGCCGGAACGGGGGCGCCGCCATGACCACGCTCTCCTGCTCGAGAATGAGATGCCCGTTGGGCGGCGGCCACCAGTCCATCGACATCGTCTTCGCGCGCACCTCGGCGCGGTGGTCCAGGCTCTCGTACTGCCAGATGTGCCTGATGCGGTTCAGGTCCCCGACTTCGGTATGGAAGAACCCCATGATCGGAGAAACTTCGTTCCTCTTGTCGATGACTTTAGCGAAATTCTCCTCGAACTCGTCCACGCCGCCGACGGTGAGCCGGTAAGTGCGCATCTCGTAGATCATGCAACTTTCCTCCAGGATGGTTGTTGAAAAGGGATACGCCCCGAAGTGTAGGCCGAAGCGCGCGGGCGGGCAAGGAGGCGAGGGCTTTATTCGCCCAGACGGGCTCAGCCCGAGCGATCGGGAAGCACTTCAATTCGTAGCTGCTGAAAGGCCCTGACTTCGTGATTCGGTGCGCAGGGCCTCCCCGACCGCCTCATCCTGAGTAGCGGCGAAGCCGCGTATCGAAGGATGTCCTCACGCCCCGGCGCGAGGCGTTCGACTCCCCTCGCCCTTCGATACGCCGCCTTCGGCGGCTACTCAGGGTGAGGAAAGAGGCGTTGGGGGTTTGCAGGGGTCGAAGACGGGGGTTTTTCAACAACCCTCTCGAGCGGGAAGTGCTTGCTTGGCACCCTGCAATGGAAGAGCCTGTCCGGTGCCCTGTTCTGCGCGGGACAACCACAGGGGGCTGGGCGGCCACACAGGGCCGCCCCTACGAACCCGCCTCTCCGGTCGGTTCGATACATCGAATCACGAAATCAGGATTTTTCTCAGCAAACCCCGGAAGCGCGATCGGAAAAGCCTCCCTATTCGCCCAGGTAGGCTTCGCGGACGGCGGGCGAATCGCGCAGGACGCCGGGTTCATCGCCCATGACGATGCGCCCCGTCTCCATCACGTAGGCCCAGTCCGAGAAATTGAGCGCCAGGTGCGCGTTCTGCTCGACGAGAAAAATGCCCGTCCCCTCGTCGCGAATCCGCGCCAGAACCTCGAAGATGGTCTCGATGATCCGGGGCGCGAGGCCGAGAGAGGGTTCATCGAGCAGGAGGAGCCTGGGCCGCGACATCAGGGCGCGCGCGATGGCCAGCATCTGCTGCTCCCCGCCCGAGAGCGTGCCGCCCCTCTGGGCGCGCCGCTCGTGCAGCACCGGAAACAGGGAGCAGACGTAGTCGAGGTCTTCTCTCACGCCCCCGGCGTCGTTCCTCAAAAAAGCGCCCATCTCCAGGTTTTCGAGCACGGTCAGGTGCGGGAAGATGCGCCTGCCCTCGGGCACCTGGCAGATGCCGCGCCTCACGATGTCGTCCGGCTCCCGGGCGTGGATGGCCTCGCCCTCCAGGAGTATCTCGCCCCGGGAGACGGCGTTGACGCCGCTGATCGCCATGAGGGTGGAGGATTTCCCCGCCCCGTTGCTGCCGATGAGACAGACCACCTGCCCCGAGCGCACCTCCAGCGACACGCCCTGGAGCGCATGGATGTGGCCGTAGTGGAAATGAACATCCCTTAGTTCAAGCATCGGAAGTCCCCAGATAGGCTTCCAGCACCTTGGGGTCGCGCCGCACCTCGGCGGGGGTTCCGTCCGCAATCTTCTCCCCGTGATCGAGAACGACCACGCGATCCGAGATGCCCATGACCACCTTCATGTCGTGTTCAATCAGCAAGATGGTGACGCCGCGATCGCGGATCGCCAGGATCAACTCGTTCAACACGCCCTTCTCGCGCGGGTTCATGCCGGCGGCGGGCTCGTCGAGCAGCAAGAGGCTGGGCTCGCTCGCGAGGGCGCGGGCGATCTCGAGCCTTCTCTGATCCCCGTAGGAGAGCGTCTCCGCCATGCCCGAGGCGTAGGCGCCGATGCCCGTGAACTCGAGCAGTTCCATGGCATCGGCCACCGCCTGACGCTCCTCGGCCACCATTCCGGGGAGCCTGAAAATCGCGCCGACAGGGCCGGTGCGCATCTTGCAGTGGCGTCCGACGAGGACGTTTTCCAGCACCGTCATCCCCCGGAACAGGCGGATGTTCTGGAACGTGCGCGCGATGCCACGGCTCGTGACGGCGCTGGGCTTGAGCCCCACGAGGTTTTTGCCCTTGAATATGACGTCGCCCCCGGTGGGCGCGTAGAGGCCCGTCACCACGTTGAAGGCCGTCGTCTTGCCGGCGCCGTTCGGGCCGATGAGGCCTAACACCTCGCCCTCGTGCACGTTCAGGTCCAGAGAATCGAGCGCCACCACGCCGCCGAAACGCCGCGTGAGATTTTTGAGCAGCAAAAGACGCACTTTTGCGTTCATCGCCCCGCCCCCACCCGGCTTTCTGGTTCACCGCCGCGTTCAAGATGATGGCGCTGTCCCCTGGCCTGCAGCAGTCCCTGGGGCTTCAGCACCATCATGAGCACCATGGCGCCGCCCAGGAGCATGGGCCGGAAAAGCGTGAGTTCCCTGAGCGCCTCGGGCAGCACGGTGAGGATGAACGCGCCGAGCATGACGCCCGGAATGCTCGCCATGCCGCCCAGCACCACCATGCACAGGATGATGACGGATTCAAAAAACGTAAAACTCTCCGGCGAGATGAACGTCTGCTTCGCGGCGAAGACGACGCCTCCGAACCCGGCCCAGGCGGCGCCGAAGGCGAAGGCGGAGAGCTTCGTGTAGACGATGTTGATGCCCATGCACTCGGCCACCGTCTCGTCCTCGCGCATGGCCGCCCAGGCGCGGCCCAGGCGGCTCCTGTCGAGCCGGTTCACGATGAAGATGGTCACGATGCACAAGACGACCACGAGGTAGTAGAAGTGCATGGGCTTGTAGAGGCGCATCTCGCCCAGATAGGGGCGTCCGATGCCCAGGATGCCGTTCGGACCCTGGGTCACGTTGTCCCAGTTGTTGAGAACGAGGCGGATGATCTCGCCGAAGCCGAGCGTGACGATGGCGAGATAATCGCCCCGGAGCCTCAGCACGGGGATCCCCAGAATGATCCCGAACAGGGCGGAACTGGCCACGCCCACCCCCAGGGCCGGCCAGAAGGAGAGCCCGTACCAACTGTTCAGAAGCGCGTAGGAATACGCCCCCACGGCGTAGAAGGCCACGTAGCCCAGGTCCAGGAGACCGGCGAAGCCGACCACGACGTTCAGCCCCAGTGCGAGCATGATGTAGATGCCGGTGATGACGAGCACGTCGGTGGAATAGCGATCGAGCGTCCAGGGAAGCGCGATGATGAGAAGCAGGAACAGGCTGAAATATCGCTTGTCGTAGGATTTCTCCTCGATGAAGCCCCAGGCGGATACGAACTTCTCCTTCACCCGGGCAGCGGGCCCCGCCAGCAAGCCCGACTGCACGCTCGCCCGCGCGAGGCTCACGACCAGGACAACCAGGGCGCAGCCCAGCCCAATCCAGAGGCTCCTCTTCCATCCCGCAAGAGGCAACGCCAGGAAGGCGAACCAAAGGCCGATGAGCGGGACCCTCGCGTATGCGCTCATGTTCTGTCCGCCTCGCCGGAGCCGCCCAGGATGCCCTGGGGCCGGAAGATGAGTACGACGACCAGCACCATGAACGCGAACACGTCCTTGTAGATCGCGGAGACGTACCCCGCCCAGAAACTCTCCAGAAGCGCCAGCAGAAAGCCGCCCAGGAACGCGCCCGTCACGTTGCCGATACCGCCCAGGACGGCCGCGGTGAACGCCTTCATGCCCGCGACGAAGCCGATGTGGTGGTTCACGATTCCGTAGTACATGCCCACCATCACGCCGGCCACGGCGGCCAGCACGGAGCCGATGGCGAACGTGACCGCGATCACCCGGTTCACGTTCACCCCGACGAGCGAGGCCATCGTCCTGTCCTGCGCGGTGGCGCGCATGGCCTTGCCGAGCTTCGTCTTCTTGATGAACAACTGGAGAGCGGCCATGAGGCCCAGGGCCAGAATGAGGATGAAGATCTGCAGGCCGTTCACGTAGGCGCCGAAGAGCTGGAAACTCCCCAGTTCGAGCAGGTTGGGAAACGCCTTGTCGCGCGCTCCCTGCACGACCTGCACGTAGTTCTGGAGAAACAGGCTCATGCCGATCGCGCTGATGAGCGGGGAGAGCCTCGGCGCACCCCGCAGCGGGCGGTAGGCGACGCGCTCCAGGGTGATCCCGTACGCGGCGCAATAGATCATCGGGATGAGAAAGACGAGAACGATGCTCAGCGCCAGGCTCGTCTGCGTGAGGCCCATCGTCCCCAGCACCGCCAGGACGGCGATGCCCACATACGCGCCTATCATGTAAATTTCGCCGTGGGCGAAATTGATGAGCTGCAAAATCCCGTAGACGAGCGTGTAGCCCAGGGCGATCAGGGCGTACACCGCCCCCACGACGAGCCCGTTCACCAGCTGTTGCGCAAACATAGAGAAATCTTCACATGGTTATGAGGCAAAAGGAAAGAGGAGGCTTTCGGGGTTGTTGAAAAACCCCTCCTCGTTCGGAACTGACTACCGCCGTCATTCCGGCGAAAGCCGGAATCCATTTTTCGCCTTTTGCTTTTCGTCAGGGCTCCCGCACACTGGCGGGGAATCAAATGCCGCGGTTCATTCACCCTCACCCGCAAATGGATTCCGGCTTTCGCCGGAATGACGAACAAAACCGCACCGCTTCATCCTGAGTAGCGGCCCCTCGACTTCGCTCGGGCAGGCTCCGCCGTTCCCCGACACTCCTCATCCTGAGTAGCGGCGGAGCCGCGTATCGAAGGTCAAGCGCGATTGATGAATGAGCGTTTGCTCTCGCCACGGCGCGAGCCCCTCGCCCTTCGATACGCCGCCTTCGGCGGCTACTCAGGGTGAGGACAGAGACGTTGGCGGTTTCTGGAGGACGCATAAGGGGCTCTTTCAACAGCCCCCTCAAGGAGGGAGTCGTTTGACCCGACTCACAAGAGGTTTTTCAACAACCCCTTTCGCCTCCCCTCTCATGATTCAACGCGGCAATGCGCGCCCTATTTGATCTCTGCGAATTTCGACCCCTTCACCTGCCAGAGCACGTAGGGGCTCTCCAGGACGTCTCCTTTCTTGTTGAACTGGAGTTTGCCCAACGACGTGTTCCAGGCCTTGCTGCGCAGGTGAGTGGCCAGCTTGGCCCCCTTCGTGCTGCCCGTGGCCTGGATCGAGTTCAGAATCATGTTCATGGCCACGTAGCTGTAAATGGTGTAGGCGCCCACTTCCTTGCCGAAGCGCTTGCGGTGTTTCTTGATGACGTTCTGCGCCGCTGCGAGTTTCGTCTGATCCGGCGTGAACGTTATCAGGGTGCCCTCGGCGGATTTGCCGGCGATCTTGTAATACTCTTCCGTGACGATGCCGTCGCCGCTCATGAAGAGCGCCTTCATGCCGAGGCGCTCGCGCATCTGCTTCACCAGAAGGATGGCCTCGGGGTGGATGCCGCCGAAGTAGACGAGTTCGGGCTTTTCCTGTTTCGCGGCCGTGAGAACCGGCGTGTAGTCCTTGTCCCCCTGCACGACGCCGCTGTAGAAGACGGGCTTGACGCCTCTTTTCTCCAGAAACCGCTTCGTCTCGTCCGCCAAGCCCTGGCCGTAGGTGGTCTTGTCGTGGAGGATGGCGATGCGTTTCAGCTTCAACTTGTCCACGATGTAGTTGGCCGCCACCTCTCCTTGCTGATCGTCGCGACCGCAGACGCGGAACACCGTCGAGAAGCCCTGCTCGGTGAGCTTGGGGTTCGTGGACGCCGGCGTGATCTGGACGACGCCCGCCTCCGCATACACGGTGGACGCCGGAATGGAGACCGAACTGTTGAAATGGCCGACGATGCCGGCGGCGCCCGAGTTCACGAACTTGTGCGCGATCGACACCCCTTCCCTGGGGTCGTGACGGTCGTCGCCCCAGAGGATGTCCACCTTCATCTTCTTTTTGCCGACTTTCACGCCGCCCCTGGCGTTCCACTCCTCCACCGCGAGCGTAGCGCCGTTTTTCAGCATCTCGCCGAACGCCGCCTGATCTCCCGTGAGCGGCCCGGCCACGCCTATCTTGAGCGTCGCGGCGTGCGCGGCCGAACCCAGGAATACGGCGGCTGTGAGAATGGTCAGTACGGAATACAGCTTCTTGCGCATGTTGAGTCTCCTTCAGGCAACTGGAATCTATTGAGAACCAAAGGCTGCATGCACGCTACAAGGCAACTTTACGTTGTTCCCTGAATTGCTCCTCGCGGCAATCGGGACTATTCCTGCACCGTGATATTCGCTTCCTCATAAAATACGCAAAGAGAAAGAGCCTTTCAAGATTTGTTTTGACGGTCGCTCCAGCTAGGCCGTCCTCACGCGCTCGATGTATTCGCCCGTCCGCGTGTCGATTTTGAGCACGTCGCCCTCGTTCAGGAACAAGGGCACGGTGACCACCGCGCCCGTCTCGAGTTCCGCCTGCTTGGTCGCGCCCGTCGCCGTATCGCCCCGCACGCCCGGCTCTGTCTTCCTGATCGCCAGTTCCACGAACGTGGGCATCTCGATGGAGATCGCGTCGCCCTTGTGGAAGAGGATGTCGACGATGGTCTCCTCGCGCAGGAGCTTCACGCTGTGCCCGAGTTTCTCCTCGCCCAGCCCGGTCTGATCGTAGGTCTGCGTGTCCATGAAATAGAAGATATCGCCGTCGCGGTAGAGATACTGCATCTGTTTTTGCTCGATCCCGGGGTCGCCGACGGACTCGCCCGAGCGGAAGGTCTTCTCCAGAACGCGGCCCGTCCGGAGATTCTTGAGTTTCGTGCGCACGAACGCCCCGCCCTTGCCGGGCTTCACGTGCTGGAACTCCACGATGATGAACGGCTCGTTATCGAGCTCGATTTTGAGGCCATTACGGAAATCACTTGTCGAGGGCATCGGTTCCAAAAACCTCCTGATGATGAAAATGTCTACAAAACGACGAGTTCCTTGGGTATCGAACGGGTGAGGACTTCTTTTCCCCGCTCGGTGACGAGCACCATATCCTCTATTCTCACGCCGCCCCAGCGGGGCAGATAGATGCCGGGTTCCACCGTGACCACCATGCCGGGCCTGAGTACCTCCTTCACGCCGGGGCCGAGCCTGGGGGCTTCGTGAATATCGAGTCCCACGCCGTGGCCCGTCCCGTGCCCGAAGGCCTCGCCGTAGCCATATCCTGCGATGACGCCGCGCGCGGCCTTATCGACTTCTCCGCAGAGGACGCCCGGTTTCACGGCTTCCAGCGCCGTCATCTGGGCTTCGAGGACGATATTGAATATCTTCTCTCCCCTGGGCGTGGGCCTGCCGAGGGAGAACACGCGCGTCGTATCCGCATGGTAGCCCGACACCACGGCGCCGAAATCGATGGTGATGAGGTCGCCTTTTTTGAGCTTTCTCGACGAGGCGATCCCGTGCGGCAGGGCGGAGCGCGGACCCGAGGCGACGATGGTGTCGAACGAGGCGCCCGAAGCCCCCCTTCGCCTCATAGCGGTCTCGAGGTCCAGCGCAACGTCAGATTCTGTGCGTCCCGGACGAATCGAATCGGCGGTCTCGCTCAATGCCCCGGCGTTCACTCTGGCGCCTCGCTTGAGCATTCGAACCTCGCCCGGGTCCTTGCAAAGCCTCAAACCCTCCACGAGGCCCGAAACGGGTTTCAGGCGCACGCCTTTGATGAGCCTACGCAACTGCCTGTAAACACCGTGGGTGACGTGCGCCTCCTCGAAGGCGAGCGTCTTCGCCCTCGTTTTTTTCAGCTCTCTTGCTATTCCCTGAATCGGGGAGGCGTGCTCGGCGCGGCGAAAATCGGGCGGCACCTGCTTCGCCGCCTGCGAGCGGTAGCGGAAATCCGTGATGAAGACGGCGCTTCCCGAGGAGATCAGGCACGCGCCCGCAGAACCCGTGAACCCGGTGAGATAGCGGACGTTCTTCCGGTTCGTGACGGCAAGGGCGGCCAGGCCTTCGCGCCGCATCGCCTTTCTCAGGGCGCGCAGACGGTGGTTCATTCTTCTTCCGGTGGAAACGCCAGCCCCTTGACGCAGGCGTCGATCGCCGCGCGCAGGGCCAGGGCGTAGCCCGCCAGGCCGAATCCGACCACGCTCCCCGCCGCCACCGGCCCTATCATCGAGCGATGCCGGAAATCCTCGCGCTTCATGACGTTGGAGATGTGCACCTCGTAGACGGGCAAGTCCAGGCCGCCTATCGCGTCCCTGAGTGCGACGCTGGTGTGGGTGTACCCTCCCGGATTGAAGACGCAGGCGGCGCATTCGCCCGAGGGAGCCGCGTCCTTCCCGGGCGGCTTCGCCCCCCCCGCGCGCTGGAGCGCGTCGATGAGCTCTCCCTCGACGTTGGACTGGAAACACTCGAGGTCTACCCCCTCGTCCGCCGCCATCCGGGCGAGGGCCGCCTCGAGTTCGGCCAACGTCGTCCTGCCGTACACTTCCGGCTCGCGGGTTCCCAGCAGATTCAGATTCGGACCGTTCAAAAGCAGTATTCTCATTCGCTCACTCAAAGAGGGTGCGCCGCATCGTTTCCACATGGAAACCGGGGAGGATGGTAGAGAACACGGGCGATGGCGTCAACGAACGAAAGCGGCTGAACCCGTGATTAACGGGGTTGTTGAAAAAGCCCCGTCTGCGATCCCCGCAAACCGCCAACGCCCTCTTTCCTCACCCTGAGTAGCCGCCGAAGGCGGCGTATCGAAGGGCGAGGAAAGCCGAACGCCTCGCGTCGTGCGAGAGGGCATCCTTCGATACGCGGCTCCGCCGCTACTCAGGATGAGGCGGAGAGGGGTTTTTTCAGCAACCCCCTAACCCGCGAGCGCGTTCCGCCACAAGCGGGGAGATACTACTATGCCCGGCTCCACCGCGCCGATTTTCCGCATCAGGACGAACCGGGGGCTCCCCCGGCGCGTTTTCTTGTCGCTGGCGAGCAGCCGCTTCAGGACCGCGAGCCTGGGAGGCTCCGCCATGCGCGTGGGCAGGCCGAAACGATCGAGAAGAGCGGTCAGCCGATCCACGTCGCCCGGCGCGCAGCGCCCCATCGCGCAGGATATCCGGCTCGCCGCGGCCATGCCGATCGCGACGGCCTCTCCGTGGAGCAGTTCGGACGAGTAGCCCGCCAGCGCCTCCACCGCGTGTCCGAGGGTGTGGCCGTAGTTGAGTATCTGCCTTAACCCCCCCTCGCGCTCGTCCTGCTCGACGACTCGCGCCTTGATCCGGCAGTTCGTGGCGACGATGCGCTCCATGACGCCCTCGTCGCGCTCGAGGATTGGCGCCTCGTTCTTCTCCAAAAAGGCGAAAAGCCGGGCATCCGCAATCGCCGCGTGCTTCACCACCTCGGCCAGCCCCGCCCTGAACTCCCGCTCGGGCAGCGTCCCCAGCGACGACGTATCGCTGACCACCGCTATCGGCTGATGAAACGCGCCCACGAGGTTTTTCCCGAGTTTGTGATCGATGGCCGTCTTGCCGCCCACCGCGCTGTCCACCTGGGCGAGGAGCGTCGTCGGCGCCTGGACATAGGGAACCCCTCTCAGGAAGACGGCCGCCGCGAATCCGGCGATGTCGCCCACGACGCCGCCGCCCAGGGCCACGGCGCCGCAGCCCCTGTCCAGCCTCAAGGAAGCCATCTTGTCCAGTATCCGGGACAACTGCCGCATCGACTTGCTCGCCTCGCCCGCAGGAATCCTGAGCAAAGACGCCTGAACGCCCGCAGCCGCAAGTGCATCGAGCGTTTTTTCGGCATAGAGCGGCGCCACGTTCGCGTCCGTCACGACGAGCGCCCTCGCGCCCCTGAAATGACGCAGGGAGACTTTTCCGATATCCCCGAGCGCGTCCGCACCGATCCTGATCGTGTAGGAGCGCTCTCCCAGATGAACGCGGACGTTTTTCATGCGGCCTCCACGGCGCGATACGCGAGCCCTGCCCCGATGGCGGCGGCGGGAGCGAGAGATTCCAGCATATCTGAATCGAACTCCTCCTCGGGCGCCTCCACGCGGCGAAAGGGATCCAGCATTTCCACGGGCGCATCGAGCGCTTCCTCCAGACGCCCCGGCAGCCCCATGAGCCGCGCACCGCCACCGGAGAGGAGCACCCGCTCGACCTCAGGAGCGGGCGTTATCGGCCACATGAGCTGAAACGTTCCATCAAGTTCGTATGCCAGTTTCTGCGCCTCCAGGCGGAGAACGTCGTCCAGGGCGTCCTGATTGGCGGCGGGCGCTTTCCCCCGCTTGACGGCTTCCGCCTCCTCGCGGGAGATCGCCAGACGACCCGACAGCGAGCGCGTCAACCCCTCTCCGCCGAACGGAACCGCCCTCGTGATCAGCGTGTGTTCGTCGCACACCACGTTCACCAGCGTCTCGGACGCGCCGATGTCCACCAGGGCGGTGATTTCCCCTTCCTCGCGCATACCCGAGAGTTCGAAAGCGCTTTCCATGGCCAGAAAGTTCACATCCACGATCACGGGCTCATATCCGATGCGCTTCAGGAAATTCAGCAGCGCCTCGAGCGGCTCGCGCCTCACGGCGATCATCAGATACTCATCCAGCCTCTCCACCCCTCTTTCGAGTTGCCCCACCCGCAGATGAGAGAGGCGCACCTCCTCCAGGGGAACGGGCAGCACCTGCATCGCCTCGGCTTCCAAGGCGTCGACGACGGGAAAATCCTCCTCGGCGGGCAGCAGCACCGTCCGCACCATGGCCGCCCTCCCCGAAAGCGCCACGACCACCTCTCTTTCTTCCTCCGCTCCGGGGGGCAGCAATTCCCCCAGCGCCCGTTCGACCTCCTCGGGGTCATGCACGAAGCCGCCCTGCACGGCCCCCGGCGCCAGGGAACACGCCCCCAGGCGGGAGAGGACGAGACGCTCCTCTTTCTTTTCGAGTTTCACCGCCTTGACGGCGGAACTCCCGATGTCGATGGCCAATGGCGTGGAATCGTCGGACACGATAGTTCTCTACCAGGAGGAAACCATCAAAACAGCCGAATGGGCGTCAGGGTGAACGTGCAAACCAGGATTATCATACACGCAAATCCCCAAAAACGCCTCTTGCGCGTCAGGGGCTCCCATTCGTCCATGAGCCGTGGATGCCGCCGGCCCAGCGCGAGCACCATCACGCTCCAGAAAATCCAGCCGGGCCACCAGTATCCCATCACCAGAAGAACGAGGCCAATCGCGACGGATATCTTCGCGTGCCACCCCCCGAGGAGCGTGTAGACGACGTGGCCGCCGTCGAGCTGTCCGGCGGGGATGAGATTGAGCGACGTCACCAGCAATCCGCACCAGCCCGCAAAGGCCACCGGATGGAGCAAAATGGTCTGGCCCTCAGGGACAGGGCCGTGCACCAGCCATGCGAGGCCGTCGAACAAAAGAGGGGTTCCCAGCCCGATGCCGAGCGAACTCCCCCCGGGCGCGAGTCTGGACATCATCAACCCCACGAGCAGGGCCGGAACCGCAGCGGCCAGGCCGGCCAGCGGCCCCGCCACGGCCACGTCCATGAGGGCGTTGCGGTTCAGAATCCCGCCGCGTATGCGGATGACCGCGCCGAACGTCCCCAGCAGTGAGGGCGCCGGCAGGAAATAGGGCAGCGACGCGTCCACCCCCCACCTCCGGCTCGCGACGTAATGGCCCATCTCGTGCGCGCCGAGGATCAGGAGCAGCGTCAGCGAATAGGGCAGGCCCACCAGAAGGGCCGCCGGCTGCGAGAAGACGGCTCCGGGCGCGACGCCGCGCTGGAGCGCGCCCGCCAGCAGGGTGGAAACGGCGGTCAGAACGAACATCAACGCGGGGATCCCTACAGTTCGCCAGGGGGGAACCCTCGTATCGGCCACACGCTCGAAAGGAGCAGCGGCCGGGATTGCCGTACGCATCCGGTGCGGAAATACCTCCCCCTCCGGCCCGAAACCATCCACACGCTCATCGGGCGCCTGATCCTCGCGCGGGGCCTCATGGAGAGGACGACCGCCCGATCCGAAGTTCCCTGCCTGCTCGTTCAATTGCAGTGTCCACGGCGGATGAAAAGGAGAAATCGCGCATCGCGGGGATTCTAACCCAACCCGCACGCTTCACGCACCTTGACACCCCGCGCCTCAATTCCTACTCTCGCGTGTGTGGCACTCCGCCCGCGAGAAAGAAAATGCACATCGCCATCTTGAAATTCATGCTCATCGCCTTCGTCACCGCATTGCTCGTCACAGGATGCAAGCCGGGTCCGGGTCCACAGATCACGCCCGGGCCCGCCGCGCGCCCCCCCGCTCCCGAAGCGAAAGTCGAAACGCCGCCGGCGCCCGAGCCCGCCGCGCGAAAGGCGCTCGCCGAAGACTCCGGAAGCTGGTCGGCCCCCGCCCCGGCGGCGCCCCGGACGCCGCCGGCCGCTCTGAGGGCGAATTTCGAGAAAAATCCGGCCGCCCGCGACGCCGACAAGACGCTGCTCGACATCGCAAAACACCAGCTCGCGCGCGGGGAACTCGAACCCGCGGCGCAAAGCCTCGATAGGCTCCAGGAGAAGTTCCCCCTCTCGCCCCTGTATCCGGAGAGCGTGTTTTACCGCGGCCTCGCCCTCCAGGCTTCCGGCCGGCACGATGAGGCGTGGATTTCCCTGAGAAGCAGCCTGAGCAAGGAGACCAGCCCCGCACGACGCGCCTTGCTCGAAGCCTCCCTGGGAGCAGTCTATGAAATGCGCGGCGAGCCTTACCCCGCCATGCTCTCCTACGCGCGCGCCTTGAGGAGCGACCGGAAAATTTTCGGGAAGAAGATGCTCATCGAGCGCGTCGAGGCGCTGGCGGGAGAAATCGAGTCCCACAAGCTTCGCTCGGCGGCCGGGCGCTTCGCCGGAACGCCTGCGGGTCCGTATCTGCAAGCAGCCCTGGCGGACCGCAAAGGGCAGGAGAAACCCGGCCAGCCGGCGCCCAAAGATGCGCCCCCTCAAAGCGAGGCGGACAAGGCGGGCAAGCCTCCGCCCGTGATCGGACGCGTGGGCATCATGCTTCCGCTATCGGGCGCCGCCGGCGCCGCGGGCGGACGCGTATACGAGGGGATTCAACTGGCGCTTCGCCACAGTCTGGCGAAATATCCGAACCTTCGGATTCAACTCGCGATCCGCGATACGAAAAGCACGGCGCATTCCGGGGGCGACGCGGCCGAAGTGGCCGCCGAACTGATCGAAAAAGAAAAGGCGCTCGCCCTCATCGGCCCGCTCCTCACCCAAGCGGCGGAAGGCGCAGCCCGGGTCGCGAACCGCCTGAAAACCCCCATGCTCACGCCGTTTGCGGTCCGGATGCGCATGAACCCCGATTCCACCTGGGTGTTCCGCAATTCGATCACGAACCGCCTCCAGGCCCAGGGCCTCGCCGCCTACGCCATCCAGCACCTGGGGGTACGGCGCTTCGCCGTCCTCTACCCGGTGGAGCGGGACGGGATAGAGCTGACCGACGCCTTCACCCGGGCGGTGGAGAACATGGGAGGCGAGGTCGTCAAAATCGTCTCGTTTCCGGATAAAGCCACCGACTTCAGGGCGCAGATGCTCGCGCTCGGCGGCATGGACGACCGCCAGTTGAACAGGAGGAGACGCTCGCTGGGTCTCCGCAGGTCGGACCCGTTCCGACTCCCGCTGAACTTCGAGGCGCTCTTCGTGCCCGTCCGCCACGAGGAAGCGGTGCTCATCGCGCCGCAGGTCCTCTTCTACAACATGCGCGCGGTCAGGCTCCTGGGCGGCAGCGGCTGGAACAACCCCCGCCTGCTCGAACACGGGGAGCGCTACGTGGAGGGCGCGGTTTTCGTGGACGGGTTTTTCCCGGGTTCGGCGGAGCCGATGGTCGCGCGCTTCGTGAGGGAATTCAGAGAGAATTTCAAGAAAACGCCGGACATCTTCTCGGCGCTTGGCTACGACGCGGCGCAAATCATCTTCGCGGCCTTGGCCGGGGGCGCCAGGACGCGCGAGGACGTGAGGCGGCATCTCGCCGCTCTCCGGGGTTTCGAGGGCGTCATGGGCCTTACGGACATGGGGCCGGACAACGACGCGCGGCGCCAGTTGTTCGTGCTGTCGGTGCAGGAGAAAAAAATCCGGCATCTTCAGATGGTGACGCCGCCCCGGAGGTTCGAGAGCGCCCTGCCCGGCACGTCATGGCGCGAGGGCGCGCTGCTCCCCCCGGCGCTGAACCCCGCGACGCAATGAGGGGGAGCAACAACCGGAATAACCGGGGGTTGTTGAAAAGTCCTCATTTCCTTATTCGGCGTATGTAGCCAGCCAGGACTATCTTCATGGGAGCGCTACTGACATGCGACCCATGCGGACGAACAAAACCACGCTCGTCGGCCACTTTCCCGCCCGCATCGCGTCCACAACGCCAAACGGGAAAACATAAAGTCACGGGACGCATGTATGCGTCCCCTACAAAACCCTCGAACAGCGACCGTGACGGACAGGCCCCCCTCGCCTGTCCCTGACTACGGCTTTTCCCGTTCACAAGAACGACCCACTACGAGGAGATACGGTTTTGTTCGTCATTCCGGCGAAAGCCGGAATCCATTTGTTTTGCCTTTGTTTTTTTCTGTTAGCAGCCTGTCGGACTTAGGCCCTACCTTTTATAATATGTCGTTCTCGCGAGGTATTTTTAAGGGAGGGGATTGGGGTGGCGAAGTTTGTAGATTGTAATCAGTCGCAGTTGTATCTTCTTCCTGTGGACATGCGGGAGTGGTTGCCGGAGGACGATCTGGCGCACTTCGTAGTGGAGGCGGTGGAACGGGTGCCTCTGGGGTCATTCCGCGTGAACGAGCGCGGCACGGGTTCAGCGCAGTACCATCCCCGGATGATGCTGGCGCTGCTGATTTACTGCTACGCGAACGGGATATTCGGTTCGCGCCGGATCGAGCGCGCGACGTACCGGGATATCGGGGTTCGATACGTGGCGTCGAACACACACCCGGACCACGACACGATCTGCGCGTTCCGTCGCGATAACTTCGAGGCGATAGCGGAGACGTTCGAGCAGGTTTTGCTGCTGGCGAAGGAGTTGAAGTTGTTGCGGGTCGGGACGGTGAGCGTGGACGGGACGAAGGTGGACGCGAACGCGAGCAAGCACAACAACGTCCGGTATGACCGTGCGCAGGCGTTGGGCTCTCAATTGCGCGGAGAGGTCGAGGAGTTGCTGGAGCGTGCGGAGAGCGAAGATGCGCAGGAGGTAGGGGATCCGCAGGCGCTGCCGGAGGAGTTGGCGCGTCGCGAGGAGTTGAAGTCGAAGCTGGATGCGGCGTGCGCGGAACTGGAGCGCCGCGCGAAGAGGTCGGCCGAGGCGGGTCGGGCGGAATATGAACGCAAGGCGGCGTCTCGGGAGCGCCGTTCAGGTCGGAGGAAGGGTCCGCGCATCAAGCCCCCTCGGGAGAAGCCCGAAGAGGGGCGGCAGATCAACCTGACGGATGGGGACAGCGCCTTGATGCGCAAGAGCAAGCGTCACGAGTATCGCCAGGCGTACAACGCGCAGGCGGTGGTGGATGCCGAAGGCAGCCAGTTGGTGCTGGGAGCGCGTGTGAGCAACAACGCGAGCGACCGCGGGGAACTGGTGGCGGACGTGGAGGCGATTCCGCCTTCGGTTGCCGCGCCGGCGCGTGTGTTGGCGGACAGCGGCTACGCGACGGGCAGCGAAGTGGAAGAACTCGAGAGACGGGGCGTCGAGGTTCTGGTGGCCACGCAAGCCGAAGGGGGGCGCCGTCGGCACGACTTCCGGCCACCGGTGGCTTCCCGGCCAGGTCCGGAAGTTCGAGCGGAGTGGATTGCGGCGATGCGCGCGAAGATGGCGAAGCCGGAAGAGCGCGCCCGTTATCGCCTGCGGCGGCAGACGGTGGAGCCGGTGTTCGGCATCGTCAAGCAGGCGATGGGCTTCCGGCAGTTCCTCTTGCGCGGTCTCGAGAAGGTGCAGGGCGAGTGGGTCCTGGTGATGCTGGCTTATAACTGCAAGCGTCTGCACAACCTGAAGTCGGCGTGATCGGAGGATAAACGCCCTCGTCCCGTGGCCTGTTGCCGGCCGCTATGACTCCCACCGGGCCTGTGAGGGCCGATCATGGCTCCTGACACCGAATCGCCGGCCAACAAGAATCGATTACCGAGAAGAACCCCGAAAATCACTCCCACGATTGGTGCTTCGAACTCCTTGGCAGGCCAAAGCCCGACAGGCTGTTAGCCCGGATATTTCACCGAGGCTTTGGAACGGCCTGATTTGAAGTCGTGGACGGCTTGATTCGGGAGGCGGCCTTCTTCGTCGGCGCGATACGATGACGCACGGCGCCCGAGCGGCGCTTTTTCGTCGATTTCGAAGGCTTTCGGGGAGTGCCGGCCGACGCGCAGGCGCAGGTTTCCCGCTGCGGCAACCTATGTCGCTCCGATTCTACGCTCAGTCACTCTCCCCCGCCGTCGGCCAGGGCGGGTGCGTACGCAGGTTGTTCACTACCTTTTCGAAGAGCGCCGCATGGGGCCAGGCCTCGGAGATAGACAGCCGGACCTTGCGCACGCTGACCCTCACGCGGGCGCCGATCTTGAGCAGTTTCAGCCGGATCGTTGCGCACTGGGCCCTGGCGCATGTCGTGCCCGCCAGCCCCAGGCGCCGGAGTCCGTGCATCAGGACGTAGGCGAAGGAGGCGAAGTAGAGCCGCAACTGATTGGCCCTCATGGTGGCGCTGCTGGTGCGGTCGGCGAACAGGCCGAGTTGCTGTTCCTTGATGCGGTTCTCCATCTCTCCCCGGGCGCAGTAGAGTTCTTCGTAGAGGCGTCTGGCGCCGGCCCGCCGGGGGCGGAGATTGGTGACCACGAACCGCGGGTTCGCCCCCCTGGGCAGGTATTGCGCCTTGCCCACCACCCGGCGGGTTCTGGACCAGCTCTTGCGCGTTCGATAGCGGAAGTCGCGATACCGGCGCGCCGGCTCACCCGTGCGGCGACAGACGACCTCGGCCCGGTAGAGGTCCCGGCCAATCGCCCGCACCAGCCGCGCGTTGCGCGCCATGCCGAACACGTAGCCGACGCCGTTCTCCTCGCACCAGCGCATCAACGGCTCGCGGCAAAAACCCGAGTCGCCGCGAACCACGACCCGCGTACGCGGCCAGCGCCTGCGGACCTGCGCCACGATCCGCGCCAACTCCTCCTCGCTGCCGGCCGAGGCGTCGACGTTCGAGCGGCGCAGCCGCGCGCACAGCAGATGCGCGCCGCAGAAGACGTAGAGCGGCAGATAACAGTAGCGGCCGTAATAGCCGTGGAAGAAGCGCCCCTCCTGGCGACCGTGCAGGGGGTCGTCCGTGGCGTCGAGGTCCAGCCATATCTCTTCGGGCGGTTCGGCGTAAGACTCCATGAACACGTCCACCAGCAGGCGGTCCATCGCCTCGAAGTCCGCAGCGATGCGCTTGTAGCGATCCGTCGCCGCCTCGGCGCCGCCCAACTCCAGGCGGTTCAGCGTACTCGATGCGGCCAGCGGAGAGCCGCGGTCCCGAAGGCGAACCCGCCCGGCTCCCGTCAGGTCCCGCTTGCCCACCAGCAGCGCCAGCAACCTGTCGCGGCGCAAATCCTCGTGGTCGTTCAGGTCCTCGTAGCCCAGCGCCAGCGCGTACACCCGCTGCGCCGCCAGCGAGCGCACCGGGTGCTCCACGCTGCCGGGCTTGCGGCAATCACGAAAACACCGCGCCAGACGAGCCATCAGACCCAGGCGGAGATCCGTCTCGCGAAGCAGCACCCCGCCGGCGTCCGACGTGATCCGTCCGCCGTCGAATCGGGCGATGACCTCGCGTCTTCCGTGGGGGTGAAAGTGAAGTTGTTCCGGTGTACAATGCGTATCCATGGGGCCTCTCTGTCGGACGGGTGTAAGTTATTGAGACAACTCACATTATCCGACATTCAGAGGCCCCATGCCATTTGTCGGTGAAATATCCGGGTTAGGTTCACACCAATGACGGAGAGATAAAAAGCCGAAGAATTGTCATTCTGCTTGAAAATGGATTCCGGCTTTCGCCGGAATGACGAGCAAAATCCCAAGCCGAGAAATCGCTCCCTCCCCGCTGGCCCTCCCTCGACTCGAAAACCAACCCCCCCTACCCCCCCTTGTCAGGGGGGCAAGAAAAAGCAAAACCCCTCTGCCGGCGGCGGGCGCCACCTTTTCTTACCTTCCTGGCAAGCGGGTTTTGTTTCTTTTTACCCCCCTGACAAGGGGGGTAGGGGGGGTTGCCTTTATGAGATTTCTCTCCCAAGGGGGTTTTTCAACACCCCCTTGAGGGAGAGTAAATTCATAAGCCTATGTCGATTGAGAAATTCATTACCTGTTTGCGGGAAGGCTTTTCAGGCAACCCCCTTCAGGCCGCGCCTGACCTCAGATCTGTATCGCGCCGCAGGAGATGGTGTAGGCCTGTCCGGTGATGCCGGCCGCCTCCTCGCTTGCGAGGTACAAGGCCATGGCGGCGATCTCATCGGGCGCCAGGAAGCGCCCCATCGGGATGTCGTCCCTGTAGCGATTCATCGCCGCCTCGCCGCTCTCTCCACTCTCGCCGTGGCGGTCGAGGCCCTCCCTGAAGGTGTCCACCAGGCTCGTGTCCACGAAGCCGGGGCAGATCGCGTTCACGGTGACGCCCGCCGCCGCCGCTTCCAACGCCACCGAGCGAACCAGGCCCAGCACGCCGTGTTTCGCCGCGTGGTAGGCGCTCCGGTTCGCACCACCGATTTTGCCCGAGACCGAACTGATCGCGATGAGGCGGCCCCAGCCGCGCTCGCTCATGCCGCCGACCGCCGCGCGAAAGGCGTAGAACGCGCCGTTTAAGTTCACGCGCATCATCTCGTCCCAAAGGGCGTCGGTGGTCTCTCCCAGCGGCGCATGGACGAGCGCGCCCGCGTTGGCGACCAGGACGTCCACCCCGCCGAACTCCCGAATTGCGCGCTGAACGGCTTCGTCCACCTCTTTGGAATCGCCCACGTCGCAGGGAATCGCCAGGCAGCGCCCCCCCTTTTCCCTTATCTCTCCGGCGACCGCGTCGATCTCGGCGCGCGTTCTCGCGGCGACGGCCACGTCCGCGCCCTCGCTCGCGAATTTGAGCGCGATGGCGCGCCCGATGCCGCGTCCGCCGCCGGTGATGAACGCACGCCTGCCCTCAAGCCGCATGGGCGCTCTCCCCTGCCCTCATCATGCGAGAGCGCAAGGCCGGATTATCGAAGAAAGCCTCCACCTCGCGGAGGACGGCGTCCATATCCTCCAGCCGGTTCACCCGCTCGCGCATCGCCGAGCCTCCCCGAAGACCCTTCGTGTAGGCGGGCAGGTGCTTGCGGGAGTGGAAGGCGGCGAGCCGCTCGCCCAGCACCTCTCTCAAGAGCCCCAGGTGGCGAAGCGCCATCTTCTTCTTCTCCGCGAGGCCGGGCGGTGCGGGCAACTCTCCCGTTTTGAGCCAATGGAGCAGGCGCGAGAAAATCCACGGATTGCCGATGGCGCCGCGCCCGATCATCAGGGCGTCCACGCCGGTTTTGCGAATCATGGCGATGGCGTCCTGCGGACTCAGGATGCTGCCGTTCCCCAGAACGGGAACCTTGACCGCGCGCTTGACCCGGGCGATGGCGTCGAGATCCACAGCGCCGCTGAACATGGCCTGGCGCGTCCTGCCATGCACGGTGATGGCCGCAGCACCCGCATCCTCCACCGCCCTGGCGAAGACTTCCGCCTGGCTCCGCTCGACGGTGTCCCAGCCGGTGCGCATCTTCACCGTCACGGGGATTTGCACCGCGCGCACCATGGCGGAGACGATTTCATACGCTCGCTCGGGGTATCTCAGAAGAGAAGAACCCGCCTGGTTTTTCGTAATCTTCTTGACGGGGCATCCGCAGTTCAGATCCACGATGTCCGCGCCCGCTCCCTCCACCATGGCCGCCGCCTCGCCCATCTGGGCCGGGTCCGCGCCGAAAAGCTGAATGGAGACGGGCTTTTCCGCCGCGTCGTTCCGCATCAGGTCGTAGGTCTTCTTGTGGCGCCGAACGAGGGCCTGGCTGCTCACCATCTCGGTGGCCACCATGCCTGCGCCGTGCGCCTTCACCAGCGTGCGGAAGGGCAGGTTCGTATACCCCGCCATGGGCGCCATGACGAGGCGGTTCTCGAGTCTCACCCCGCCGATATAGAGGGGCGCATCGAAACCCGCCGGCGGCGGTGGAACCGCCTCAAAAGGCACCTCGCAAACGCTCGGACCCGCTTCTTCAGGGCGCATCAGTCCATCCTCCCGCAAACGCTATCCATTCGACGCATCTCCCAGTTCCCATGAGGGGTCCGCATCCATATCGGTAAAATCCATGAAACCCTCGCGCCCGCGTTCTCCGAGGCGGAAGCCGCCCGCGCAGGCGATCATCGCGGCGTTGTCCGTGCAGTATTTGCGCGCGGGGAAATGGAGCGACCAGCCCTCTTGCTCCGCCCGTTCGGCCAGCTTCACCCGCAGGTAGGAATTCGCGGCCACGCCCCCGCTCACGGAGACGGCGGGCAGCTTTTCGCGGCGGACCACCCCGCTCACCTTCTCCACGAGAACCTCCACCGCCGCTTCCTGAAACCCCGCGGCCACCGCGCACGCCACCTCTTCGGGCACTTCCTGGGGACGCGCCCAGGGGGGGAGGTTCCTGTCGCTCAGGTACAATCCTCGCTCTTTCTGGTAGTTTAACACAGCCGTTTTCAACCCACTAAAGCTGAAAGCGTAAGGCCTGTCCTCAAGAAACGGCCGGGGGAATTCGACCGGAGCAGCGCCGCTCCCGTTCGCCTCCAGAAACTTCGCATGCAGGCGATCGACGATGGGGCCGCCCGGATAGCCCAGCCCCATGATGGCCGCCACCTTGTCGTAGGCCTCGCCCAGGGCGTCATCCAGCGTGCCTCCCAGGTGCGTGACTTCCGAATGTCCGTTCACGCGGTAGAAATCCGTATGCCCGCCCGAGACCACGAAGCCCAGATGCGGAAACGGAGGCGGCGCAGCGCTCCCCTCTTCCGTAGGCAAAAACAGGGAATGAACGTGGCCGTCCAGATGATGCACGCCGATGAGTGGAACGCCCAGGCTCCACGCCAGCCCCTTCGCCGCGGAGAGGCCCACGAGCAGGGCCACCACCAGGCCGGGGCCGCGCGTGACGGCCACCGCGTCGATTTCCCTGACCGAGACAGAGGCATCTTCCAGAGCCGCCTCCAGCACGGGAGCTATCATCTCCACGTGGCGGCGCGCCGCGAGCTCGGGCACAACGCCGCCGTATCGCGCATGAATCTCGTGCTGAGAAGCCACGACGTTCGAGAGGACCTTCGGCGCGGAACCATCCCCGAATGCCAGAACGGCCGCCGCCGTCTCGTCGCAACTCGTCTCCACGCCCAGGATATACACGTCCATACTCCCCGCTTTGCGCAAACCCCATCAAGCTCTGCTCAAGTGGATACGGGAATTTTCGCGGGGAAGCAACGCCCGGCGGGGCGCGCGGGCGCGATTCGGGATGTCATTGCTCCATTGAGGGTCTACGTCGACAACACAAGGGAGTGGCTTTTCTCATTCGCCGCTCGGGTCTCACCCGTAGGGACGGTTCGCGACCTGCCCCTACAACGGGCGCAGTATTCGCCCGTCATTCCGGCGCATGCCGGAATGACAGTGGCTTCTCCCGGTTGATGAGAAAAGGAGCATGGACAGGTCGCGACCTGTCCCTACGGCAAACCGCAAGCCCTCCCTCCTCGGCAAGCCAGACGATAAGAAAAAAAGTCGGCCTACACGGTGATAGTAATTCCGCATCTGCGCCCCGCCTGGCGAACATCCGAGAGGAACGTCGTGTCGTACAATCCATCGCGCGCGTTCAGGATCCGGAAATCCTCAGGCTTTACGCGGTCTCCGAAGAACAGGTATGCGGTGTCCGGGTCGCACTGGTTCGAGGTCCAGAGCAGGCCCTCGACGCCGGGGAACCGGCCGTGTATGGCGCTCGCCCATCGGGCGGTCTCGGAATAAAGCTTCGGCGACGTGGCGAGCAGCGAATTCCGGCCGATACGCCACCGCCTGAGATCGGGGCCGCGCAAGGAGGCGAGACGCAATTCCCGCAGGACTTCCAGCCGGGCGTGCGCACGGCTTTGCACGAGCGTCCTGGGAACGGTCTTGCGTTTCGCCGCTGCGGGAACGTCGTGGAAGATCGTTTCATGGATCGCCGCCTCCAGCGTGTCGGCCGCGTAAAGAGACGGGACGCACTCACCCGCCGCATCGTAGACGGGAGCGAAGCGCGTGGGAGAACCCTTGCAAGGATTGAAGGCGTTCCCGCCGTAATTCCTGTCGTGCACCCGGTGCACGAGCACACCGGCCTCGAGCGTAACGAGGTTGGGTTCTACGAGCGTCTCTTGGGGTTTTCGAATCGTCATCCAGCGAACACGCCCTACCCGAGCACCGGATCGGCAAGCCTCCGGGCCGCTTCGACGACGGCGTCCGGGTCGGAGAGGCGCTCCTGCGGCTCGTCGCCGTCCAGCCAGCCGTTGCCGGATGCGAACCACATGGCGATTTGCCAAGCGGTCATGTCCTTCGGAAGAGCGGCGAGAATCGCCTTAATGACCGGGCGCGGAGCTCCGTCGGCAAACTGAAAGGCCGGATAGTGGTCAACGCCCGAGCGGCGCACCGCGAACAGTTTGCCCTCCCGTTTCCAGCGGGAGGCGGGCTCGCTCCTGTTGCGCGGGTTGAGACCCGAAGCGGCGCGAACCTCGGCCCCGGTCAAAAGGGGCGTTTCCTGGAGATACCGGGAACGCAGCCTGGCGTTGTCGATTTCGAGTTCATTCTCGACCCGGGGGCGGGGCGCGTCCGAGAGAATGACGTCGAGTATTTTCTCGATATTCGCCTCGGATAACCGATATCCGCGTTCAGCCGCAAGGGCAGGTAGCGCTTCGAGCGCCCGTTCGAGCAGTTCCGCCCGCCCCTCCGTGCGTTCGCCCACGAGGAGCCAAGCGCCGGGCAGGGAATCCTTCGGGCGCGAGGAACCACCGATCCTCCTCCGCAGACTGGCGGGCAGCCGCTCGATTTCGCCGGGCGTCAGATCGATCAGGGACAATGCTTCACTCATGCGGCCACCCTCCAGGACGAGGCGTGAGATCCATTAGATTAAAAAATATAGGGAATATCACGTCCGCTGTCAAACCCGCGCTTTCGTGAATGAGGACCGCTCACAAGAACGGCCCACTACGAGGAAGTGTGGTTTTGTTCGTCATTCCGGCGAAAGCCGGAATCCAGGGAATTTGCTTTTGCCTTTCGTTTCAGGCGTTATATTCGTTTCATCGAAGAAAAACAAAATGCCTTCACCTTCACGCAACGGCCGGGCTAGTCGCGTCTGGCTCCGAATGCGCCGGAAACATCATGAATATCTCCACCGACCCTGTCGTTTTCAGCAACAGACGCCCTGAAACTGAACAAGCCGCCCACTTCCTCATGGTTTTGGCCATAGAACCGGCCGGAAATGCCTCTCCTCGCAGGATGCCGGCTGACGTCCGCCTCGTCGCCGCCGACGGGCACGACTCCGAACGATCCGTCCTTGAGCGCCAGCCCTTCCCAGGAAACATTATCGAAACGGACACCCGTTCGTTCGTCTTTCATGTTCGCGAACTCGACATCGACCAGCAGATCAGGATTTCCTCCCGGACGGGAAACCGTTATTTCGGCATCGCCCTTGACGAAACCATCCGGCTCGGCAATACGGATACCGACCATAACCCCGGACCACGTCGCGGCGCCGCCGACCAGAACATCGGGATTCGAACCTGTCGCGTTTCCTATCGAATAGGCGCCATAGTAATTTGCGGAAACCCGGTTTTCTTCAGACGCCACCTCGATTCCGGGCGTCTTGACCAGGAAAAAACTATGGTCGATCCAGCCGGCCAGGGCGCGGTAGTTGGCAGTATCGCCTCCTTCTCCTGAAACGCGCGCCCTTTCCGCCAGAGACACGCCGCGACGGCGTTCGACGAAATGAAAGCCGGAAAAGTCGAACTCGCCGACCGCCCCGTAGTGAACCGGCCCGAGCCCTCCTTCGCATCCTATGAGCAGCGCCGCGCACGTAGCAGAGTCAGGAGGAGGAGGATCAGCGCCGAATCGAGCCAACGCGGGAGATTTCGAATCGCTCCGTAAACCGTTCAAAACGCTTTCGATTTCATTCGTCTCCAGAATCACGGACCCGGCGCCCTGGCCGCCGCCGCCACAACCGGACAACATCATCAGGAACGACACGACTGCCGCAAGAATCGAAAGCCGGTCCCCCGTGTTCAGCATCCCGCGTTCCTCCGATTGATTTCGGTTTCAGATGCACGGCCCCGCACGCAGGTAGCGCCAGGCTCAAGATGCGTTCCTTACGGGGCGCACTTCGTCATGCTTTCCGCATTCCACCTCTGGTTCGACGGGCCTCATGCAGATGGTTCCCCGGCAGGTTAGCTCAGGGCCGGGCCAGGAACAACGGGCGAGACGAAGACGGGCAAGCCGGGGCTTCGGACAAGTCGCGACCTTTGACAGGCACAGGGACCTGTCACTACGGAAACCACGCGTATCGAGACGAACCCGTAGACACGGCTCCCCCCACCTGGCCGGCTACCGTGTAACATTCGGATGGTGGTATCTTCACTCCCCGCCGGGGAGAAACAAACTTGCGCGGCCGTTATGAGACGGCGTAGATTGGATGAACCTCGATCGGAAACGGTCGTGTAATATGTTTGATTTTCGCGTACGGCGCACCACTCTCGACCACGGACCAAAGCATGCTTGAAAATGCGTTACTCTCTGTCGGCCTGCTGATCGTCGTCGCCAAGTTGGCCGAGGGCATTTTCCGGCGTTTGCGGCTGAGTTCGATCATCGCGTACATGGCGACGGGCGTCCTTCTCGGACCCGTTCTGGGGTTCGTCGACCTCAGCGAGCAGCTATACGTCCTGCTGGGACTCGGCATCTTCCTCTATTTCTTTCTCATCGGTCTGGACGAGATCGACGTCACGGGATTCATGGCGGCCCTGCGCGGACGATTCTTCGTCGCCGCGCTCATCTCGGTCATCATCCCCCTCCTGGCCTCCCTGGTCATCACCCTGGACTTGCTTCACGATTTCGGGTTGCGGCTCGACTTCGACGGTGCGCTGGCTCTCGCGGGCGTCCTGTCCCTGACCAGCCTGGGCGTCCTCGCCAAGGTGCTGATCGACACCGACCGCCTGCGGCAGCCCATCGGGATCGAGATGTTCACGACCGCGCTCATCGCCGAATTGCTGTTGCTGCTCATGGTGGGGTTGACCATCGGCGAGTTCACCCACGCCCTGAACTGGACGGGGGTGCTCATCCTGCTGGGGCAGATCGCGGGCTTCATCGTGGTGACCTGGGTGCTGGCGGGCCGGGTTATTCCGCGCCTGATCGAGTTGCTGGAACGCCTGCTGCGCGTGCCCCATCTTTCGTTCGGCCTGATCCTCGGCATTCTGCTCATCGTGGTCGTGTTCGCCGAAAAGTTCGGCCTGCACGGCTCTCTGGGAGCGCTCGTCTTCGGCGTCGCCCTCTCGAGGCTCCCGCATCAGGTGCAGCGCGAGATAGTCCCGAGCCTCAAGAGCATCGCCGACGGGTTTTTCGTGCCCCTTTTCTTCACTTCGGCGGGGCTGCATCTGGACCTCTCGTTCACCGAGTTGCCCCTGCTGACCATCGCAGCCCTGATGGTGGTCCCGCTGGTCGCGAAGTTCGCCGGGGCGTCCCTGGGCGCGCTCGTGGCGCGGCTCGACGCGCCTTTCACCATCGCGACCGGGCTGATGGCCAAGGGCGTCGTCGAAATCGCCATTCTGCTGGTGCTCCACGAACACGACGTCATCGGGCGGCCCGTATTCTCGCTGCTCGTTCTCATCATGCTGACCTACATCCTTTTCTCGCCGCCGCTCATCGGTTTCGCCGTGAGCCGCGCCAGGCCCTCCGGGCGGTTCACGCCGCCCGAGACCCTGCCGCCCGCGCTTGTCCGGTTCGCCCTGGACGACATCACCGTCGGCGACGTCATCGACCGGACGCATGCCTATCCGGGCCCGGAACTCTCGGTGCGGAAATTCGCCGACGAGTGGATCGTGCCCCATCAGCACGACTACGTGGTCTCGGAAAACGGCACGCTGGTCGGCATCGTGTCGCTCTCGATGCTCGGCTACCTGCCCAAGGACTCCTGGTTCGACACCCCGATCGGCCAGATCGCGCGGGAGAACACACCGAACACCTGGCCGGACGAGCACGTGGAGAACGCCCTGCACCGGATGATGGAGTACTCTCTGACGGTGATGCCGGTCCTCGAGCGGGAGTCACGCACGTTCGTGGGCGCGATTTCCAGCCAGGAGATACTGGAGCTCATGACCGCCGAGGCCCGCGGCGCGCATTAGCGAGCCGGGAGAATCACTCCCGCCTCGAGGGGTTTGTTGAAACAGCCTGACCCACCCCCCCCTCGCAAACCGCCAACGCCTCATTCCTCACCCTGAGTAGCCGCCGATGGCGGCGTATCGAAGGGCAAGCCTCGCGCCGGGCGAGAGGGCGAAGTTTGCGCCTTCCATCCTTCGATACGGCGCTTGCGCGCCTACTCAGGATGAGGGTTTGGGGCAACCGATGAGGGAGCAAGAATCCCTCCCCCCTTGAGGGGCCTGTTGAAAAAGTCTCGCTTCGCTTGGGATTGACCTTCGCTTTTGTTCGTCATTCCGGCGAAAGCCGGAATCCATTTTCGCCTTTGTCTTTGGTCTTTCGCTTAGCCGTCCTCTCTCCCGACCGGGAAAATACGGACGCCGCCATATATATCCGCTTCACCCGTTCGGGCTTCGGGCGCGGCGTTCCTTTCCGAGAGTCAGAATCAAATGCGAAAATAAGCAAAAAGCATAAAATGGATTCCGGCTTTCGCCGGAATGACGGTGGTGGCCAATTCCGATCAGGAACGACTTTTGCCACAATCCCTTCAGGGAGGGAACCCCGATCATCGAATTGTTCACCGTAGGGACAGGCCTCCGCGCCTGTCCTGGCGAAGGACAACCACGGAGGGTTGTCCCTACGGTTACGTCCTGGCGATGCGCGAATATATCCGTCCCTACGGCTCCGCCCGGTTTCGGGTTTTGGCCGTCATTCCGGCGAAAGCCGGAATCCATTTTCGCCTTGCTTTTTCGCCTCCTCGCTCGGACGTCTTTCCTCCCCGCCGGGGAGAAAAAAACTTGCGCGGCTATTGAAAAACGGCGTAGATTGGATAAACTTCGATTCGAACCGATCGTTCAACATGTTTGATTTTTTACGTAGCCACACCACTCTCGACCACGGAACAAGACATGCTTGAAGATGCGCTACTCTCCATCGGCCTGCTGATTGTCGTCGCCAAGCTGGCCGAGGGCATTTTCCGGCGTTTCCGGCTGAACTCGATCGTCGCGTACATGGCGACGGGCGTCCTTCTCGGCCCCGTTCTGGGCCTCGTCGAACTCAACGGCTACATCCAAATCTTCCTGGCCCTCGGCATCTTCCTCTATTTCTTCCTCATCGGCCTGGACGAGATCGACGTCACGGGGTTCATGGCGGCCCTGAGCGGGCGGTTCTTCGTGGCTGCCGTCATTTCGGTCATCATTCCCATCATGGCGTCTCTGGCGATCACCTTCGACCTGTTCCACGATTTCGGGCTCGGGCTCGATTTCAACGGCTCGCTGGCTCTCGCGGGTGTTTTGGCGCTGACGAGTCTGGGCGTCCTCGCCAAGGTGCTGATCGACACCGACCGCCTGCGGGAACCCATCGGGATCGAGCTGTTCACCACCGCGCTCATCGCCGAGTTGCTGGTGCTGCTGATGGTGGGAATGACCATCGGCGAGCACGCCCACTCCCTGAGCTGGACGGGGGTGCTCCTCCTGCTGGGGCAGATCGCCGCCTTCATCGTGGTGACATGGGTACTGGCGGGGCGGGTCATTCCGCTGCTGATCGTGTATCTGGAGCGTCTGCTGCGCGTCCCCCAGCTTTCTTTCGGCATCATCCTGGGCATCCTGCTCGTTTCGGTCGTGTGCGCCGAAAGGCTCGGCCTGCACGGCTCTCTCGGCGCCCTGCTCCTGGGCGTCGCCCTGGCGAGGCTGCCCCATCAGGTGCAGCGCGAGATCGTCCCGAGCTTGAAGAGCATCGCCGACGGGTTTTTCGTGCCCCTTTTCTTCTCCTCGGCCGGACTGCACCTGAGCCTCTCGTTCACCGGGTTGCCGGCGTTGACCATTGCGGCGCTGGTGGTGGTCCCCCTGCTCGGAAAGTTCGCCGGCGCGGCTCTGGGCGCACTGGTGGCGCGGATCGATTCGCCTTTCGCCTTCTCGACGGGACTCATGGCCAAGGGCGTGGCGGAGATCGCCGTCCTGCTCGTGCTCCTGGAGCACGAGGTCATCGGGCAGGCCGTTTTCTCGCTGTTCGTTTTCATCATGCTGGCCTACATCCTTTTCGCGCCGCCGGTCATCAGCTTCGCGGTGAGCCGCGCCAAGCCCTCCGGACGGTTCACGCCGCCGCCGACCCTGCCGCCCGCGCTTGTCCGGTTCGCCCTGGAAGACATCACCGTGGGCGACGTCATCGACCGCACGCGCGGCTATCCGGGTCCCGGGCTCACGGTGCGCGAGTTCGCGGAGGAGTGGATCGCGACCCACCAGCAGGACTACGTGGTGGCGGAGGGGGACGTGCTGGTCGGCATCGTGTCGCTCGCGATGCTCCGCTATCTTCCCAGGCATTCGTGGCCCGATACCCCGCTCGGCAAGATCGCGCGGGAAACCGAGCTGAACACATGGCCGGACGAGCACGTGGAGGACGCCCTGCAGCGGATGACGGAAAACTCCCTGACGGTCTTGCCGGTGATGGAGCGCGAATCGGGCGAGTTCGTGGGCGCGATAACCAGCCAGGAGATCCTGGAACTCATCACCGCCGAGGCCCGCGGCGGGCACTAGGGCGCCGGAAGCAACCGCAAACCGCATGCCCCCGTGAAGATCGAATCCTCCCTATCGGGGCTGTTGAAAAACCCCTATCCGCCTCATCCTGAGTAGCGGCGGAGCCGCGTATCGAAGGATGCCCTCTCGCCCGGCGCGAGGCGTTCGACCCCCTCTCGCCCTTCGATACGCCGCCTTCGGCGGCTACTCAGGGTGAGGAGAGAGGCGTCGGCGGTTTACGGAGGTCGCAGACGTGATGGTTTAGTAGGGACAGGCCTCCGTGCCTGTCCGAGGCCTCTTACGGGCATGGACATTCCCGATACGGGCGGGCACGGAGGCCCGCCCCTACGGTTGAAATTTTCATCCGCGGCGAGCGCGGCCATAATTCGCCATCCCTCGTTCATCAAGGCTTTTTCAACAGACCCTCAAGGGGGAGTGAACTTCAAAAACTTGCCTCAACCAAAATCGCTCCAAGGAACTTTTTCAACAGCCGCCTGGGGGTCGGGTTTCCCGAGGAGGAGCGCGAACACGCCCATCCCGCTCAGGCAGAATCCCACCGCCTAAATTACGAACAAATGAATGGGTCGCGTTTAAGAATAATGATTTGCGTTATCCCCAGGCAGTGTCTATTGCCTGTTATTGAGATATCAAGTGCTTCTTGAAGAACCGCACCACGTGATCGCGGGATTTGTGGGCCGCATCTTCATCCCATCTCATGATCCGGCCGCGCCGGTTGCGGTTCACTCCCTTCTTGTCGTACCCGTGATGCGCGCCTTCAAAGAAAATCACGGGCACGTTGTGGTTGTGCTGGAATTGAAAGCACCTGTCGGGGTCCACATACGTGTCGGCGGTGCCCATCAGCATCAGCATCGGAAGATTGTACAAACTCACCCTGGTGCTGCGCGTGCACCCGCCGTAGATTCCCACGTGGGCGGCGAAGACCGGAGCAGGCGTCTTTTCGGTATTCACCATACGAAACGCCACCGTGCCGCCGTAAGACCAACCCATGATCCCGATACGCTTGCCGTCCACGTCGGCGCGTTTGCGAATCTGTCGCGCGGCCTCCAGCACCACCGGTATGTTGTCATCCGCCGGGGGGCGGTCGCGGCGGCTCCTGAAGATGCCGGTCTTGATGTCTAAAACGAATGTCCCTATCCCAGCGCGCAGCAGGTGCGACCGGTAAAACGCCTGCCTCCGGTCGACCCCGGAAGTTCCCGGAATCATGACCACCAGCGGGACGGGGCCGGCCGCCTTCGGCAGGTGAAGCTCCGTGCGGTACCGCTTGCCGTCAACGGTGATGGCGCCGCGCTCGGTTGTAGCTCCATAGGCCGTCATGGGTGCGAGAGCCGCAAGCGCAAGGCATACGCTAAGCAAAAAGATTCTGGTCATGGGCATCCTCCAGATTATGTCTGATCGGGGCGTTTCACTGCTTCCAGGCGTTCGTCATCCCCTGATTCGGGACGTAGCGGTAGATGTGATCCAGCCTGTCCCGCCTGGACCAATACTCGAACTCAAGCTCGCTCAGGTGGCCTTTATCATCCAGACCGACGTGGGTGATATTCAACGAAGTTTTGACGCAGTCCCTCTTCGAGCGAATTTTCCAACCCTGCCCGGCAGGGAACTTGCAACGCCCGGTCCGGTAATAACGTGGGCGCCTGCTGTCGTAAAGCCTGCCAATCCCTTTTTCATGACAGTTGAAGTACTGCTCCTTAAATCCCTGGACTTTTTCTCGCACCCAAACCATTTCTTCTTTGTCCGTTTTCGGATTGCGCCATTTCTTGGGCCCCCATATCCTCGTCTCGCTCCTGTTGTTGACAGTGAAGGTGGTGTCGGCCTTGTGCATGCAGGGACCGTCCTTGCGGCCGTCCCACTCCGCACCCGTCCATAGCTGGTAGGGAACGAACATCTCGCGGGCCCCGCAATCATAGAGGTTTCCCACATGCCAAGGTGACGAACTCGGCGGGTAGCCCGCGCATGCAATCTTGTGGAAGCTGTCCGCCGTCGTCTCTTCGTTCCAGGCCCATGCCGGCGTATAGATGCCAAGGGAAAACACGACCGTCAGAATGAAAAGCGCTGCAATACGCAGGGTACTCATGTCTGCTCCTTCGTTGATTCACATAAAATGGAATTCCCGCGTTGTCAGGTTCCACGTTCGCCGGAATTCGCCCGGTGACGGTCTCTATATGCATTATCTTCACTGACGAAAATCGCTCCATACATCAACGCTTGCCCCCGAATCCGCCCAGGAGATTGACGTTTGTCGCCTCGTCACGAAGCACGCCGGCCATTTCCTCCTGGGCCGGCCCGAAGAAGCCTCCCCCGATTCGACCTCCCGAGTCCGAGAAGGTATTACCCGTCACTTCGATGGCATAGTTCAGGTTCGACATACGAAAGGCGGCGGCCTGACCGTCATTGACCACCGTGAGGTTGTTGAATTCGGCGGTGCCGTCGAGGCTTGTCAAATCTACTGTGACTTCCGCAACTCCGAAAACAGGCGCGAGGCGCGGACTCCCCAGGTCGACGCCTATGAGCGACCCCGACCATGTTACGCTCCCTTGCGGTCCATGCTCATCGGTAAGGCTCGTGGTCGGAGCAATGCCGAACGCGTCGGCGCCGGCACGCAATGAGTCACGCACCGAGAGATTCTTAAAACCCCCGCTAATTTGTTCCTGATAACTGATAGTGCGTTCTACGCCTGCGCCCCATGCGCTGTAACGACCCCAAGCGCCAAATCCATAGACCTCCGGCTCTTCCTCGACTCCTTTATCGAGCACCTCGTACCCTATGTCTGCGAGAAACGCGAAATCGAGTTCCGAGGGAGCGTATAGATTATTTTCTCCTCTGCAGTAGGACATGACTGATGTGCACGGTCCTAGATGACCGGGATCTATCGAAGCGCCGATGGTTCCCGGTGCAACCGATCTGCGATTTGCGTCGAGCCATTGAAACGGCACTGGCCTTCCACCATTCGCCTCCACGGCCCTTGGTCCGTTGAAGGTGCCCGCTTGCTCATCAACAAGTTCGTTGTATAAAGGAAGATTGGGATTACTTAAACCTAAGGTTATGCCAAGCGTGTGTCCGATTTCGTGCGCTATTAAACCCACCAGGCGGAGATTCCCTCGACTGCTCACTTCATCGAATCTTGGTTGTCCTAACCTGACATAACCAAAGAGAGGCTCAAAATTAATGCTACCGATGTCGCTTTGATTTGTTCTATACCTTTTTCCTCCCAAGCTTCTTCGAGTTCCGTCGTGGCGATCCACGAAGACCAGATGACCGTCCGTGGTCACCTCCTCGTCCAGCCGAAGCTCCTCCAGGGTTATCCCTTCAACAGTTAGGCTCCGAGCAATTCGCTGACCGGCATCGATTGTACGGATTCCGAAATCATCCCCGAGTCGCCATGACCACGACTTTCCGGCCCGTTCGATCATCGCTCGGTCGGTCGAATCGAGTTCCGGCGCAAACCTATAGTCAAAGTCTATGTCGAGCGTTCCGGCAGGACCGCTTTTCCATTGCCCATAGGTGATGCCGTCGCGCTCCCCGACCACCGTCATCGATCCAATGTCAACGTTGCGCAAAAGCGTTTTGGAATCATCCGATGAATCTGTGGGCGCTTGCAGAATTGTGCGCAACGTGTCGAGGCGGGCGGTGGCGTCGCTACCGTTCAGCCCGACAAGCCCCGCACCGATTCCCTGCCGCAGACCATCCGGATCGTTCCAGTGATCGAGGAGATCCTGAGCCGACGGGTTGTTCCGCCATCCGGTGATCTGCCCAAGCTCCGTGTTGGGCATGGGTTCATCCGGCTGCTGCTCGGGTATTTCCGGCTGCACCGGTATTACCATCGGGCCGCCGGTGTTGGGCATGCTAGCGCCACCTCCGCCTCCCCCGCCGCAACTGGCCAAGATTACGACGATCGCTACCATAGTTAAAATTCGAGTCGCGAACGTGGGGAATCGAGAGGACTTCGCCATCAGCACTGGAATCTCCGGCATTTATATTCCTCCTCTAATGAGTCTCGTATCTAATTCCCAAAAATGACGATAACCATCCGGAGGTATATCGCACCCACACCGTCGGTGAATTTGGTAATGGTGACGCCGCCGCATCGATGATCCGTGCGATTGGTTCCGGCGGGTTCATTTGTAGCGGGTTGTATTTCGTTGAATACGAAATTCCTGGCAAAGTCACCGGTATACCTCCCGTCGCGCCAACCGGTGCGAAGATTCCTGTCCATCCCGGTGCTGCGTGTTCAGATCTATTGCAATGCTTGAACTATAGGCAGACGTGCGTTTCTTCCGCGCCCCCAGATTTGGGGGGATATTGCGAAATTTTTTGCTTTTTTGGTGAAATTTTCGGGAAAACGAAGGATGTCGCCGCCGCGCCAGGACGGCTTAAACATTCAGTATCGAGGCTCTTTGAACGCCGGGCAGCGACAGCACAAGCCGCACCAGATCCACCTGCCGGGAGAGGCCGAGCTTGGAGGATATTTGCTTCACGTGCCAGCGGATCGTGCTTTCCTTTCGGCCGAACGCCGCGGCGATCTGAGCGACGCTCCTGCCTTCGGCCAACAGCACCGCCACCTGGCTCTCCATTTTGGTGAGGCCGAGAACCGCTCCGGCCACGGCCGGATCGATGCGGTGCCGGCTCGCCGGGTCCACGACCAGCATGAGGGCAGCGACCGGCCAAACACCGTAGTCCGTTTCCTGCCGATCCACCGGGTTGACGTGCACCGCCAGCGGCAGGGCCGATGCGCGTCTCACCACCGTCGAGCCGCCGACGCCCTGAGTCCCGAACGGCGGCAACGCCCGATTCAGGACTCCCTGGAGTTTGGCGTTGTCCTGTGGCGCGCGGGCGAACAGGGAACCGCGCGCATCGAACAGGCCGTCTCCTGTTCGCAGCAAATCCCGGGCGAGGTCGTTCATTTCCACGATGCGCCCGTGTCGATCGAGCTGGATGATGCCCGCCCCGGTGGTATCGAGCATCTGCGTGAGGGAGGCGCCCAGCGCACCGGCGCTGCCCAGCGCCTGCCGGACGCGCATGTACTGACGGATATGGGGCAGGAGACGCCGGATCGAGTCGAGCCGGGCGGACGACCAGCCGTTACCGTCAACCGGATCGTTGATGCCCCAGCAAAAGCTCAAGCCCTCGGGTCCGTCCAGGCGCAGGTTGATACTGTTCCGGGCATGCATACGGGGCGCGAAATCGTTGTATACCACGGAGTGCTTCAGTTCCTCTTCGGTGAAGAGGTCGGTAATATGGTACAGTCGGCTGTCAGGAACTTTCCCAAAACGGGGGACTCGTTCGTCCAGGGAATAGTAGTCTTCGAGATACTCGCGTTCCAATTCATGGTGCCGTTGCCCGCGGAAGAATATCCCCACAAATGAGAACTGTAATTCCCTGCTGGAGTTCAAGTCGGCAAACGCCAGGCAGTTGCCGTGCACGCCGAGGGCATCGTCGATCAGCGCAGAGGCGCTCGACCAGCGGGAATCGTCCAGCGCCGCTTCGTGCATCGATGCCAGGATGCGATCGAACGCATCTCGTTTGATCATGACGTCTGCCCTGCCGGCGGACGCACGGTCGGCCCGTATTCCATTATATCAAGAGGCGAGAGCCCTCTTTGGTTGCCCATATGACCCCTCGTAGTCATGGACACTGGCATCGTTGCGGGTAAATCGAACTGTTCCAACCACTACCGGATGACGTTGGCGGCGTGATGCGCGGGCTGCCGGGACAAGACAATGGTGGTTGCTGCGCCAGAGCCGTATACCCGGCCCGGAGTCATTTGAACACTTCCGGGATCGCATCCCGAATCTCCGGTGTTCCACTCCGCCAAGCCGACCGGTGCAGGGGTATCTATCCATTCCAGTCCAGAGTGTTCAGATGAAATAACAATACATAAAAGTATAGAAAATCTTACGATTCACCGCCCCCCTAATATTGGGGGGATTTTGAAATTCTTGCCGTGTCCAGTGGATTTTCAGGAAATTAAACGTGAACAGCGTCGGGCGATCCGGTTCACGCGGACTCAAGTAGCTTCCACGTGGAGTACAAAGAAATCGTGGTGGAAGACGGCGGGGCCGATGGCATGTGCGATACCGCAAAGCGCGGCGTTGCTACGCGCCTGCATCGGCCTCACGCTCTTCCTCGGGAAAACCCCTCTCCCCGCTTGAACCAGCAGGGACAGGCCGCGACCTGTGGGACAGCCCCGGGGAGGGGCTGTCATTACGGATAGATGTGGTTCTCACCCTGGTTCGTCATTCCGGCGAAAGCCGGAATCCATTCTAATGCAGAATGACGATACACTGGCTTTTCATCTCTCCGTCATTGTCAAGAATCAATCAGGAAATAAAAAACAAAGGCAAAACAAATGGATTCCGGCTTTCGCCGGAATGACGAACCAAAACCGCTTTCCTCCCTTGTAGAGCGCCCAACAATCACTCCCCCCTTGAGGGTCGGCCTTTCCTCCTCGGGAAGGCCGACGAAGAGCTAAGGGCGTAAGCCCGCAAGCGATTCGGTGGGGGGACATGCCACAGAGTAAACCTCCCCCCACCGAATCGGCCTTCGCAAAAAACGCTCGGCCTCTTCGACTCCCCCTCAAGGGGGGAGTGATTTTCAAACCGAGGCGGAGTGGCAAACAAGGCGGGAGGGATTGCCGGAATGGCGAACAAAAGCGCACTGCCTCGTAAGGACAGGTCGCAACCTCGGACAGGCACGAGGGCCTGTCCGGCTACGAATTCATCGAACATTCGACGAGGCCGAACGCATAAGGGCGGACACATGGGTCCGCCCCTACCGGAAAAATCGTCAGGACAGGCACGGGGGCCTCGAACAGGCACAGGGGCCTGTCCGCTACGGTGCAAAACACGGTTGGCAGGATGTTCACCCCCTGCCAAGGGTTCATACCAGCCCGCGTTCGTTTCCCTCGGCCTAGGCCCCCATCTTCTTGTCGAGGAACGAATCCTTGAGGTATTTCACAGCGCGCTCGAGCTGGGTGTCTTTCTCTTCCTCATCGGGGCTTTTCGCCGGGCCGGCCTGGGCGTCACCGGCGCCCTTGTCTTCTTTTTCCGCCTCTTTCTCCGCCTCGCCGGGCAGATGGCCGGGCAGGTCCTTCTCGCGCATCATGCGCGCGCCGCCGGAACTTGCGCCCACCTCGCTGACGATGTCGGGCTCGATTCCCTTGCCCTGGATGCGCCTTCCCTTGGGGGTGAAATAAAGCGCGGTGGTCAGCCTAAGCCCCGAACCGTCCGAGAGCGGAACGACGGTCTGCACCGAGCCCTTCCCGAACGTCTTGACGCCGATGAGCTTGGCTCTTTCCAGATCCTGGAGCGCGCCCGCCACGATCTCGGACGCGCTGGCGCTTCCCGCGTTGACGAGGACCGCCATGGGAATCTTGCCGCCAAGCGCTTCGTGCGTGGATGTGAAGCGATGTTCCTGGTCGGTCATGCGGCCCTTGGTGTAGACGATCAGGCTGCCCGCCTTCAGGAATATGTCGGACACCGAAACCGCCTGGGAGAGGAGCCCGCCCGGATTGTTCCTGAGATCGAGCACGAGGGCTTTGGCGCCCTCACCCTCGAGCGAGGAGAGGGCGTCCTTCACTTCGCGGCCCGTGCCGTTCTGGAAACTGCGAACCCGGATGTAGGCGATATCGTCTTCCAGCATCCGGCTTCTCACGCTCTTGATGCGGATGATCCGGCGCGTGATCGTGAAGGGGATCGGCTCCTTCTCCCCCTTGCGCCTCACCGTGATCTTCACCTTCGTGCCGGGCTTGCCCCGAAGCTTCTTGACGATCTCCTGAAGCAGGAGGTCTTTCGTCGGCTCCTCCTCGATGAGGATGATCTGATCGCCCGCCTGGACGCCGGCCTTGTACGCCGGGGTGTCCTCGATGGGCGTCACCACGGTCAGCACGCCGTCGCGAATCGAAATCTCCACGCCCAGGCCGCCGAAGCGGCCCGTGGTCTCGACCTGCATCTCCTTGAAGAATTCGGGATTCAGATAGGTCGTATGGGGGTCGAGCGTGCGAAGCATGCCCCGGATGGCGCCGCGAATCAGTTTCTTGGCGTCCACCTTGTTGACGTAGTTCTCCTCAACGAGGCTCAGGACCTCGCTGAAGGCCCTCAGCTCCGAATAGGCGCTCGTCTCGCTTGCCGCCAGATTCGCGACGGGGCTCATCGACATCCCCGCGACGAGCAGCACCAGGGCGCCGGCCCATATCATCCACCCGGATAAACGATATTTTTTCGACATCTCTCACTCCTCAGACGATGCGGCCCAAAAGAGTGATTTTACTTCACGATACCCGAGAAAGCCACACAAAACCGGGGATTCAAATTCGAGGGGAGACAGCCGGGGCGGACGCGCAGCGGGAGCGGGTGAATTTCTGTAAATTCAGATAAATATAGATAAATTCACGGGGCTTTTCGATAAATTTGCGAGGGTTTTCAATCCGTTTTTGCTGCATACGGAGGCGCAACTCCGCCCCGCCTGGAACAATCGTGAGGATACACGCCCATGGATCAGTTTGCGCAGCGGCAAATGCGCGCGTCTGCGGGCAAATGCGCGGGTCGTTTCACGTGAAACGCTTCAGAGGAGGTCATTCACGCGCGCGGCGACGTTCTCCGGCGTGAGTCCGAAATGCGCATAAATTTCCTTATAAGGAGCGCTCGCCCCAAATCGATCGATTCCAATCACAACGCCATCCTCCCCGACCCACTCGCGCCAACCCATGGTGGCGCCCGCCTCAATCGCAACTCTCGCCTTCACCTCCGGCGGGAGAACGGAATCCCGATAGGCGGGAGATTGCTCCCTGAAAAGCTCCCAACTCGGCATGCTCACGACCCGGGCATCGATTCCATCTGCCGCCAACGCGCTTTGCGCTTCCATTGCGAGATGCACTTCCGAGCCCGTGGCAATCAATATAGCTTGAGGAGAATTCCCGCTCTCTGCCGAGACGACATAGGCCCCTCGTGACAGGGCATCCGCTTCGTTCTCCTCCGAACGCTCCAAGATGGGCAGGCCCTGGCGCGTCAACACGAGCATGGTCGGACCTTCAAGACGCTCGATCGCCACTCGCCAAGCTGCGGTGGTTTCGTTCGCGTCGCATGGCCGTATGATGGTGAGACCCGGCATGGCGCGAAGCGATGCGAGATGCTCGACAGGCTGGTGGGTGGGGCCATCCTCGCCCAGACCGATAGAGTCATGCGTCATTACATAGATGACGGGCAATTCCATCAGCGCCGCGAGCCGTATGGCCGGGCGGGCGTAATCGGTGAACGTGAAAAATGTGGCCGCATAAGGACGAACACCCCCGTGCAGGGCCATTCCCGAGCAGGCGGCTCCCATAGCGTGTTCCCTGATGCCCCAGTTGATGTTGCGATTGGAAAAATCCCCCCTGGCGAAATTTCCTGATTCTTTGATGAGCGAGTTGTTTGAAGCCGCCAAGTCCGCGCTTCCTCCAATCAACCAGGGAATAGCAGAGGCGATTTCATTCAATACTTCGCCAGATGCCGCCCGCGTTGCGAGCGCCCCGTCATCGGCTCCAAAACCGGGAATGCAGCTCTCCCAGCCGGCAGGAGGTTCGCCTTTAAGCGCCGCCTGAAACTTCTCAGCCAACTCAGGATTCTCCGATTCATATTTTGAGAACCGGTGATTCCAGTCCTCTTCAAGCGCGGCGCCGCGAGAAACCGCCTCTCCCATATGGGTGGATACCTCGTCCGGCACCAGAAACGTCTCGCCCTCGGGCCAGCCATAACTCCTTTTCGTAGCCTCGACTTCCTCATTCCCCAAAGGAGCACCATGCGCCCGCGCGGTATCCTGATATCGAGGCGAGCCATATCCGATGTGCGAACGCACTACAATCAAAGAAGGGCGCTCGGTTTCCGCCTTTGCCGAGTCAAGCGCTCCTGAAATCCGGGATAAATCCTCCGCACTATCACCGAGATTCTGCACATGCCAGTTGTACCCCTCAAAACGTTTCACAACGTCATCGGAGTAACTCAACGATGTTTCGCCGTCGATAGTGATGCGATTATCGTCATAGACACATATCAATTTCGCCAGACCCAGATGTCCCGCGAGGGATGCCGCTTCATGCGATGCGCCTTCCATGATATCGCCATCGCTCATGAATACATAGGTATTGTGGTCTACAATCGAATGGCCTGGCCGATTGAAAGTGGCCGCCAAATGCGCCTCCGCCATTGCCATGCCCACTGCGTTCATGAACCCCTGTCCGAGCGGGCCAGTAGTGGTCTCGACACCCGGCGTAAGACCATATTCGGGGTGTCCCGGCGTCTTGCTGTCCCACTGACGAAAGCGAACGATCTCATCGAGCGGAAGTTCATAACCGCTCAAATGGAGAACGGCATAAAGAAGCATGGAGGCATGACCACACGAAAGCACGAAACGGTCTCGATCAAACCAGTCTGAGTTCCGGGGATTATAACGCAGATGGTTCACCCACAGTTCATACGCTAGTGGCGCCAGCGCCATTGGCGTGCCCGGATGACCACTGTTCGCCTTCTGCACCGCATCCATCGAAAGTGTACGTATGGTGTGAATTGATTGTTCGGCAATACTCATGCCAGAGAATAGAGCCTTCTCTTTTGATAGTTTCGTCATGCCAAATTCACCCGCTTACGAGGTCAACAAACTAAAAAACAGGAGCAAACACATTTTCCAGAACCCATATCCCGATATTTCAAGCAATCCAATTAACCAGGCGGACGGGTTATGCGTTCGCTTTGCGCCGTTGCAACGTTTCGAGCCAATCTTCCAAAGTTTCCACAACCATCTGGTCAGCACGAAGAAGATCCGGAGTCGATCGGTCTTTATCTTCTTCCTCTTCATAACGCAACAGTGATGCGGCCGATTCTTCCATTTTTCGCTCAAGCACCGAGATTTTTTCCAACATCCAAGGGGCGTTCTCTCCCAAGGCTTGCGCTTTTCGGCACATATCCAGCGCTAGTGCATCGTTATCCTCTTCGACGTAGAGTTCAACCATCTTTCGGAGAATGGAGTCGACGGCTTTTTCCCCAACAACACCCTCTTCTTCTGGAGCGGTGCCAGGCTCCCGCCCCTCATTCTCGCTTTCAGCTATTTTATCGGCAGGGCTCGAAACATCACCCAAGTCTTGAAATTCGGCGGCTGACGTATCGACGTCCCCTTTAACTGCTTCCATATTTCCGGACGCGACGTCATCCGCCTTCGCCTCACCCGGTACGTTTGCCTCACCTTTTATTTCTCCTGCTATCAAATCGAGATTTTCCCCCATCTCGGGGTATCCCGTGGGCCCATCACCATCCTCCCCCTGCGATATTTGCTCTTTGATAGCAACCAATCTCTCATTCCATTCGACTTTAGCGGGCTCAGACTCCAAAAGACGCTCATAAACGTCCCGCGCCTTATCCAGATGGCCCTGAGCCATATAAAGCTCAGCGAGAGCAGGCGTTGCCACTTCGTCCAATTCGCCTTCCGGAACAACAACTGGAGCGCTATCCACATTGGAATCGATTATCGCGCTTTGGATCGCTACTTCATCGCCCTCAAGCATCTTGGCTACTCTTAACGCGACTTGCATGGCTTCCTCATCGCCCTCTTTTCGATAGCATTCAGCCAGAAGACGCCTACCAGAAATATTCCAGGGAGCGATTTCCAGAGCTTTTGTGATATAGCGGACTGCTTGTTCATGTTCTTCTTTCGTAATGAGTATTTCTCCAAGCAAAACACCCGCAGCTGCGTAGTTGGGATAGGTTGCAAGGCCACTTTTCAGGAGATTTTCGGCCTGATCTACCAAGCCTTTCTCCCATAAAAGTGAGGCCAGAGGGAAAAAAACAGCCGAGGATGGGTATTGTTGTAAACGCCCTTCCAAAACTTTGATACGAGATTCCGGATTTCTTAAGCGACGTATCATGGACACCTAATTCTCGGTGGGGAACCAAGGGCGCATATTCATGTATGAACAAATGCTAACAAAGGGCGCCCCGCTCTGACAAGAGCTTCGTGTCTCTGGCTGTAATCCAAGCTTTTGTGCAAGCATAAGTTTTGGATTCTAAGCTATCGTTATGAATCGACAACGGCCAAGGCATTTACCTCGATGAGACAACGTGGATCTGTAGCCAGTTGAACCACCTGGACAGTGGTTGTAGTTGGCTTGTTGTCTCCGAAATATTCAGCCCATACTTTATTCAGAGAATCTTGATCCGCCAAGTCAGTAACAAATCGGTTGGCGGAAACGACATCGCCAAAATCGGCGTCCACCGCCTCAAGGCTTTTTTTCAAGTTCTCCAACGCCGCTCGAGTCTGCCCCTCCATATCTCGGGGCATGGCATCAAATTCTTCCGGTCGATGCGGATGATAATGATAGACGGGTGCAGCGGTTACCCCAGCCAGAAATACGAGGCTACCCCCGGTTACTTTGATAACCGGCGCATATGGCATCCATAATTCAGGGGCGTCCGGCCAATGGCGATGCTCTACTTTTTTGCCCATTTCCTTCCCTTTCATATACTAAACGACCAAAGTTCCAAATATCTTCATTCGACCTTGAAAACCCTCTGCCCTTTTGAACATTTCTAATGAGTGATCAGACCAAAGTAATCTCTAATGAACATTATTGCGCTTTCAGTTTCACATGAAATCGCCAACAGATAGTATGACCCTCGTACAACCCTCTCGAACTCCAAACTCTAAAACGCAGGTTTCCATGCCATGACCAAAAACCACAAACCTTCGAATGTATTTACCATCATTGCAATCTATTCGATAATCATCACCCTTACTTTTCCTATTCATCGTAAGAGGATACTCCATGTCTACAAAACTATTGGCGGATAAGCGTGTCATCATCACAGGAGCATCAACCGGTATCGGAGCCGCTATCGCCCACGTATACGCCCAAGCAGGGGCTCACGTATGGGGAACGGGAGGTAGCGATCCACAAGGACTGCGAAGCACCATCAACGCGTGCAAAAACCTTGGCGTAAACGCCGGTGGAAAATGTTATGATTTATCCAAAGCGCGGCGCACCGTTCAACTGATTCGTGATGGCGTCGACTTCCTAGGTGGACTTGATATTTTAGTCATTTGCGCGGGCACTCGAGCCTTCAAACCCATTGTCGAAATCACAGATGATGAAGTCGACCTCTTGTTCGAAGTCAATGCCAAAGCCGCCTACATCGCATCCCGTGAAGCGGCAAAGGTGATGATTCCTCAAAAAAGCGGCACAATTTTGATGATCGGCTCATCTGCTGGTCATCGAGGCAGAGCCGATACGAGTCTCTATTCGGTGACCAAATCCGTGCTTCACCATCTCACGAAATGCCTGGCCCTGGAATTAGGACCTCTGGGAGTTCGCGTGAACTGCCTGGCACCGGGCCTGGTTGCAAGCCCTCGCGTAAAAGTAAGGCTCGATGCAAAACCCGAATATCTCCAGTCCAGACTGGAGGGCATACCACTCCATCAACTCGGTACGGTCGAAAATATGGCGGCCACTGCTCTGTTTATGGTCTCTCCTGAAAATGCATTCATGAATGGCTCGATAGTGCTTTCAGATGGCGGCGTCACGGCAGGGTAGAAACCATGCACGATGCGATGATGAGAATTTCAAGAAAGAAGTTATCTATTCTTTTTGCTCTAGTCTGCGTCTTTACCTTCTATCCACATGAAAATATAGCTGAAGGCTCAGAAACTCTCGTTACTCACCAAACACTCACCGCCTTAGTATCAAGCAGAACGAAGTGGTTGTTGACAGCACCTGCCGAAAAAGGTTCTTCAAAGACAAAAACTACCCTTCTGGCCTTTACAATGGATGGCGATTTTCATCCCATCACCTTCAAGAAATCAGGCGAACTGTTTCGTGTGCATGTGCAAGACCACCCTACCCCCTCCGACCTGGCTGCAAATGTCCCACCCACGCAATTGTCCGACGGGAGCTTTGTCGGCGCAGGAAAAAGTGGAATGTTCATCAATGTCGACACTATCGAACGGCGTTGGTTGTTCGTCTGGCCAAGCATCCGCCCTTCAACCCTATCGAAACCCGTCGTATTGGATAGAGATAACGTGGCAATGGTCGGCGTCGATGGCTCCTTGCTTTTATTCCAAAAAAAAGAGGGCAAATGGCTCCAGACTCAACTCATTAAAGCGAAAACGGCAAGAGTATTGCCAGACGCTGTCTTAACAACAGCGGATCTGGACGGAGATGGAAGAAAAGAATTGATCGTGCCCGCTGTACCATCCAGACTTTATAGACACGCCGTACTTGGCGATGACATCGAGCCAACAGAAATCCACGCATATCGCTTCAACCAAAAATCTCTCCAACTCATGGCCAAATACACCGCAGGAAAGAATGGTGTTTTCGAAGCCATTGGTACCCTAGTCTCGGACTTGGACAAAGACGGGAAACAGGAAATTCTAGTCACTAAAAGTGACGACGACCGTGGAGCGGCTCATCTGGTTTTAGGCATGAGGAATAACAAACTTGCGCTAAAAGCCCGAGGTGAGGCTATCGGGAAGGGAAAGCGCTGGTCGCATCTATTGGGTGCATTCAATATCGACGGCAGTGCTCCGAAAGTTCTGGCCGTCGAAAAGCCACATTTGGCAGGCTTCTTGCTGGCACTGCGGCTTAGTGGAAAACGACTCCGCGAGCGAGCTCGCATGGCTGGTTTCACCACGCATTCGGTTGGTTCACGTAACCTTTGGGAATTCACTTTGCTAAGACGTCGAGGAGTTGCGGAAGTTGTGATGCAAGAAGTCGGCCGGCAGCATTTGAGTGGGCTAGCGCTCTTCGGAAATCGTTGGCATTTCAGATGGACGAGGCCTATCCCCTCACCCGTTCGTTCCAACATACTCACCGCAGATTTCAACCAAGACGCGAAAGACGACATCGCTTTCGTCGATCAATCCGGCCTCGTGCACATTTATTTATCCAAGTAAATCCTCATCGATTCAATTTGGAAACGGCGCTCGATTCGAAAATGCGACATCCTCTCATTTCCAAAATAATCAATATTGTCGGAATGACATACGGTACGCTACTAATTCTTCCGAATGTTGAAGAAAGCTTCGCGTCCAGGATAAACAGCCGCATCTCCCAACTCTTCGTTGATCCGAAGCAGTTGATTGTATTTTGCTAGCCGATCCGAGCGACTGGCGGAACCCGTTTTTATCTGGCCCGCGTTAGTGGCAATCGCCAAATCTGCAATTGTCGTATCCTCGGTCTCGCCCGAACGATGGGAAACTACGGATGTATAACCAGCTCGCGTCGCCATCTGGATAGTCTCGAAAGTCTCCGTCAAAGTACCAATCTGGTTCATTTTAACCAGGATGCTGTTGGCTACTCCCTCAGCAATACCCTTAGAGAGTATCTCTGCATTCGTGACGAAAACATCATCGCCCACAAGCTGCACTCTATCGCCTATTGCTTCGGTCAAGGCAGCCCACCCCTGCCAGTCATCTTCGGCGCAACCATCTTCAATAGAGATAATTGGATATTGACGTACCCAGTCCTCATAGAGCGCGACCATTTGCTCAGGCGTTTTCTGGCTTTTGTCCGACCAGCGAAACACATATTTCCCCTTTTCAAAAAGCTCGCTAGATGCCGGATCGAGGGCGATGAGCACATCGTTCTCCGGTTGATAGCCTGCCTTCACGATGGCTTCGAGAATCGTTTCAACGGCTTCCTCGTTATCCCGCAAATCAGGGGCAAAACCGCCCTCATCCCCAACGGCCGTGCTGTAACCCCGGTCTTTCAGAACCACTTTCAATCGGTGGAAAATCTCAACGCCCATTCTTAAGGCATCTGGAAAATTCTTTGTGCCGACAGGCATGATCATGAATTCCTGAAAATCCACGCAGTTATCCGAGTGCGCGCCACCGTTTAGGATGTTCATCATAGGAACCGGAAGGGTATGGGTATCTGACCCGCCGAGATAGCGATAAAGAGGGAGGCCATGCGCATCAGCAGCCGCCTTCGCCGCCGCCATGGAAATCCCCAGAATCGCATTTGCCCCTACGCGGCCTTTGTTTGCAGTGCCGTCAATCTTACACAGAAGGGCATCAATGCCTTTTTGGTCGGCTGCATCCATTCCGAGCAATTCGGTTGCCAGTGTCTTGTTCACGTGATTCACCGCTTTGGTTACGCCCTTGCCAAGGTAGTAAGCATTTCTTCCATCGCGTAACTCGACCGCCTCGAGCTTTCCCGTGCTTGCACCACTGGGAACTGCCGCTCTCCCGAAACCACCCCCTGCCAAGTGAACATCCACCTCAACAGTCGGATTCCCCCGCGAATCCAGAATTTCACGCCCAACGATTTGTTCTATGCTCGTCATGTCGTCTCCCGAAATTTGAAACTACTTCCATACCCGCTCCTTTAAGGTCGCCTAGGGTAGCCCATCTTAAGCGAAGGATAAAAGGCGAGAAGCAACTTATACACCCTCATTTCATTGATCTTTGAAACGTCGAATGATATCGCAATAGAAACTCTGCTTGTCTACAAATTTCAAGAAGGAATGTTAAGTGATGCCACTGACTGGTGTACGTGTATTAGACTTGAGCCGCCTGCTTCCCGGCGGGCAATGCACTTTGATGCTCGCCGATATGGGAGCGGATGTGATCAAGATAGAAGAACCGCTGCGCGGCGACTATATCCGCCTCGCATCCCCTTTTGATGAACATGGCGTATCCCCACTTCACCTTTGCTATAACCGCAATAAACGCTCCTTAGCATTAGATCTTAAGAATGAAAGCGGTATATCCACATTCCTCAAGCTGGTGAAAGATACAGACGTACTCGTCGATAGCTTCAGACCGGGGGTGATGGAGCGCCTGGGCATTGGCTATCAAAGACTCAAAAAAGAGAACCCAGCCCTTGTCCATTGCTCTATCACCGGATATGGACAAGATGGCCCTCTGGCTCGAATTCCGGGACATGATTTGAACTTCCAGGCTCTAGGTGGTGTCGTAGAACTTACTGGAGCCGCAGGAGGCCCACCGTATGTGCCCGGGGTGCTCATCGGGGATGTGGGTGCCGGAATGTGGGCGGCTTTCGCAATACTCGCGGCTTTACGCCTTACCGACCGAACAGGCGTTGGACAATTTATCGACATGTCCATGCTCGATGCTGTGATGAGTTTTTTATCCATCCACGGCCAAACATATCTTTCGACAGAGCAATGCCCAGGGCGTGAAGAAATGCGACACAATGGCCGAAGACCATGTTACCGCCTCTATCCTACCAAAGACGGCCGGATGCTTTCTGTCGCATGCTCGGAGCCGAAATTTTGGATAAATTTATGCAAATTGATCGGGCATGATGATTTTCACGATGACTATAGCGCTAGCGGTGAGCGCCGCATAGAGGTGATTCAAGCACTCAATAATACTTTCCGAACAAAAACTCTCGATGAGTGGACCACTTTTTTTGATGGTGCGGATGTATGTGTGAGCCCGGCGCTTAACATGCTCGAAAGTTTCGGACACACACAGGTTCAATCGGGTGGGTTCGTAAGAGAATACCAACATCCCGTCAAAGGGACTTATCCCGGCACGAGGCCGGCGCCAAAATTTTCGGATTTGCCTATACGGGACTCTTTCCCTCCACCCCGATTGGGGGAGCATTCCGTTGAAATATTAAAAGAATATGGATTTCAAGATAAAGAAATCAAAAATTTAATGGCATCCGGAGCTTCCCACCGGGGTGCTGACCCTGTGGGTGAAACCATCAGCGAATAAAGCTACTTCAAATTTAGAATCCATTAAATGGAGTATGATTGGGCATTTATCCGGTAGGATTACAGTAAATTGGGCCAAAATAGATTAACGATATGAATCACTCTTTATTCGATATTGGTGCGTTCTTCTAATTTTTCCAACTCGGCTTCGAAATCTTTGAGGGTTTTGAATGAACGATAGACTGATGCGAAACGCACATAGGCTACCTCATCTACATCCCTCAACTCTCCCATGAGCTTTTCCCCAATAGCCTCTGTGGATAGCTCTTTCTCGCCACTATCAAGTATATATCGTTCTATTCGGTCGACAATCGCTTCTTGATCCTCGGCAGAAACAGGCCTTTTCTCCAGCGCCTTCTTGATCCCTATGCTTATTTTGTCGCGAAGATAATTTACACGTGTGCCATCTTTCTTAATTATAAGTGGCCAGGAGACTTCCGCCCTCTCATAAGTCGTAAAACGGTGAGCGCATTCCTCGCACTCACGCCTTCTGCGAATTGAGTTGCCTTCCTTGGTCGTTCGGCTGTCGACCACTTTACTCTCAGAGTGACTACATATCGGACATTTCATAAGAATCCGGCCCGTGCAGTAGAATCATCAGGACGTCGGCTGGAGCGCATCCTCAATATCAGAAATCTTATCCAAACGGCGGGAATGACGCCCGCCTTCAAACTCTGTTTCCAACCAAATGGCTACAATTCTTTCTGCCTCTTCTAGGCTGACCACCCGACCACCTAGAGCCAAGACATTGGCATCATTGTGCAAGCGGCTCATTCGCGCGGCCCACTCATTGTGGCAGGCTACGGCGCGAACACCCGGAAATTTATTCGCCACGATGACCATTCCCGCAGCCGACCCACAACAGAAAATTCCCCGTTCGGAGTTGCCTTCGCTCACTGAACGAGCGGCGAGTTCGGCATAATCCGGGTAATCACAAGATTCATCCGAGTTCGTCCCGAAATCAAGATATGGAATCGCTCTATCATCAAGCATTTGTTTGACTGCTTCCTTGAGTTCATACCCTCCATGATCAGCGGCAAGAGCGATACGCTTCATCGGGAATCTCCGGGCGATGTGTGTTGGAGGGATACAACCACTCAAAACCTAGGCTGTAGCAAACCATAAGTCAAGCAATCACTATTCACTCCTATGATCCCAAAGTCTTTGAAATCACGTGGCAAGAGAACCTAAATTGCACCCATTGCAAACGACACCAATCTATTTGGCTCGTGTAAACACATTTTTTATCCAACAAAAGGCATCAATATGGTTTCAATTCTGTACCAGAAATTGACTTGCCCATTAGGAGCCTTGATGCCTCCTGCGCTGTTTTCTTGAATTCATTCTCTGCGGCCAACCTTTCTCCTTTTTCCTGTAAACACCGTGCCTCGATTAAATGCAGTGCCAAACGTACCCAAGAATCCTGACCATCTGCTGACACGGTCATGGCGGATACCTGCTCCAAGCTTTTATCGACTTTCTCGATTTGACCTGCTTCGAGCATCAACGCTGCGTGTAGCACATGATGGTGGATATCTTTCTCCCTGCGCTTTCCGGCAGATTGGACATTTGCAGCGGCTTTTTTAATCGCGCTTTGTGACTCCAGGGGTCCGACAGCTAACGCTAACCTTTGTAAAAACTCCAAACCACCCAAAGCCTGATAGCCGTTTTCCCAAGTACGTAGAGCTCGCCGTTCACGACCTGCTGCCAATTGTGCATCGCCCAACAAAAGGTGTACTTTTTTCTCCTTGGCTAGATGGCGCCGAGCTTGTTCTAAAAAAGTAATGGCCGTTTCTGGGTCAGAATTATTTAATTTAGCTTCTCCTACAGACAGATACGCGCGTCCAGCTATTTGGTTATCCGCCTGTCGATCCATATCGGACACGCCCGATTGTGAGAGTTTCTCACAAATATTGACAGCAGCCTCGATGCGGCCATTCTCCAAATACATATCCCTGAGTTTTCGCAACAACAAAGGGCTCGCACCTTTCCCTGTAATGTTTTGCGCAAGTAACTCAAGAGCCTCTTTCGCTTGACCGGATTGATCTAAAGTTTCCGACAGACGGATAATGGAATCAGGTGAGTTGTTCGTGACAGCACGAAGGCGCTCATTCCATTGAATAGCATCATTGGGATTGCCAGAATCTATAGCTAAATCTGCGGCTAGCCTCAAAGCGGGTATAAAGTAAGGATCATCCTTGAGGGCACGCCTAAGTTCTCTTCGGGCACGCCTTCTTTTCCCTTGAATTCCAAAGCTTTGGGCTCTGACAAATCGTTCTTGTGCACGATGTAAACGTTTTTGTTTCTTTGCAATCTTCTGACGCGAAAACCAACCAAGAGCAGCCTCCCCCCACCCTAGAACAGAGGCCAGAAACGAACCAATGAGAGCCGCTCCAAAAACCACTAGAGCTAATGGTACTCGCACAGACCAGGCATCCGTGAGACGCAGTTCTATGATTTCTCGATTGTAGTGAAGAAAATAGACAGCAGCCACAACTGGAGCTGCAAGGATTAAGAGAGTCCGAATTTTCATTCGCAACTCACAGCCCGGTATTTAACTACCGCCGCGCCTTTCAATTGCATTTTGAGCCGCCACTGTATAACGGGCATAGGGAATCGCTTCCAGGCGGGAATAGGGAATCGGCTCATCCGACTCCTCACAAATACCATAAAGTCCTTCTTCTATCCTCTGGAATGCTGCTTCCACTTCCCGCAGACGCTCCCGCTCCCTTTCTCCTAAATCCATTAAAACCTGACGAGAATAGGTGTCGGCAGCCATGTCCGCAATATCTTGAGTCCCATCATCACCGATTTCTTTGGTGTGTATCTTACTTTTCTCAACATCCCCAAGTATTTCGCGGCGCACTGCATTCAATCTTTCTGCTAAATCTCTTAGCTGTTTTTTAGTCAAATGCTTCACTCTGAACCTCAACTTTCATACTGATGATCTAAGCACTAGGTGCTATTGGTTTGATGACGGATGCGTGCGACCATAAATCTTCTAGTCGGTAAAAATCTCGGCTCTTTTCATTGAATATGTGGACAAGAAAATCACCACAATCCATCAACACCCAATTTCCTTCAGTTAACCCTTCTGTCAATAATACAGTATCCCCAATTCTCTTGAGTTTTTCCCTAGCCGCCTCACAAAGCGCTTGCACATGTCGGAGGCTCGTTCCATGGCAAATCAAAAATGCATCCACCTCGACGGATAGAGATCGAAGATCCAAAAGCACTACTTTCATGGCTTTCTTCGCTTCTAATGACTCTTGGAGAGCATGAAGACGATTCTCTAGTTTCTTAATAGGCCTCCATCCTCCTCAATCTTTAGCCTCTAGCGAACAACTCCCGAATGCCCATATAATCGGCGGCGAATTATAAAGAGTTCGACCTCGCGTGGCAATAAATGCTGTATGGAGGATGACTCTTTTATGCGCTGCCTGATCCGGGTTGCTGAAATGTCAACTTCAGTGATCGGAATAAATTTTATCACCCGCTTCTTATCAGTAGATTTAACTTCTTTTAAGAATCTGTTGATGAAATAACTTGGCTCAATTTCTTGAATCACTCGGAGAAGCATTTCGAAATACTCTGGAGTATTTTGATTTCCTCGCAAAGTAACAGCAAAATTAGTGGCGCTTAAAACCTCTTTTGGCTTGTGCCATGTGCCCAACTCAAGAAACGCATCCGCACCGATGATGAAGAACATATCATTTTTGTCAGGGATCTTTCTCGTAAGTTCCTTCAAAGTATCAAGGGTATAAGATGCCCCTCCCCGCTCTACTTCAACGGGATCACATACATATGCGGGATAATTCTCCAAAGCAATACGAACCATTTTCAGCCTGTCATCCGCTGAGGCGACTTCATCTTTCGGTTTATGAGGCGGCAAAGCAGACGGAACAAACCTGATTTCATCAAGCATCAGTTCTTTATACACTTCTTCGGCGGATCGGAGGTGCCCATAGTGAATCGGGTTAAATGTCCCGCCTAGAATCCCGATGCGCAATCGCTCTCCTTGGCTATTACTATTCTTCTTCAATCAAAACGAAATTGTTTCGGTGAATGATCTCATCATAATCCTTGCTTCCGAGAATAGAGGCGATTTCTTTGGTTTGTTTCCCTGCGATTCGAGTAGCATCATCACTCGAATAATTCGCTAGTCCTCGTCCAAATGCCACTCCTTGAGTATCACGTATCTCCACTACATCACCAAAACGAAAATTCCCTCCAACGGATAATACACCACTCGGCAAAAGACTTTTTCCTCTCTTCAGCATGGCATTTACGGCACCGCTATCGAGTTTAAGCCACCCGCGGGTTTTAGCCGTGGTTCCTATCCAGCCCTTTTTCCCCTTTAGGCGCGCACCATTCGGCACGAAAAGCGTCCCTAACGGTTCACCCATCACGACACGTTCGATAATGTTGGGGTCTCGCCCCTTCACTATGAGTGTGCTAATACCCACTTTATTGAGGATATTAACGGCTTCAACCTTCGTACGCATTCCCCCGTGAGCAAGTGGGTTCGAACTGGTGCCTGCGACTGAGGTAATTTCCTTGGGCAGACCCTCAACACGGGGAATCAAACGCGCCATTTTTGATCGCCTAGGGTCCTCATCATACAAACCCGCTACATCTGACAAGATAATGACGAGACCTGCCTGAACTATTTGGGCTGTCTGGGCGGCCAATGTGTCGTTGTCCCCAAAACGGATTTCCTCAATGGAAACTGTATCGTTTTCGTTCACAATTGGGAGCACACCTTTGTTAATCAACGCTTGAAAAGTATTACAAGCGTTCAGAAATCGGCTTCTCTCATCTAAATCTGAATGAATGAGCAACACCTGTGCCGTCTCGATGCCTCTCTGTTTGAATGCACGGCCATATGCTTCCATCAAGATGGGCTGGCCAACTGCAGCGGCGGCTTGGCGTTCAGGAACTGCTTTAGGAATTCCTTTAAGACCCAGCCTTTTCACACCAGCCGCAATGGCACCAGATGAAACCATAACGACTTGCCTACCCTCTTCTCTGAGTTTCGCCACTTGGGAGGCGATGCGTCCCAAAACTCTACGGTTCACGCCCAATTCATCAGATGCTGTCAAAACCGAGCTTCCCACTTTGACTACAATGCGCCGACTCTTGAGTACAGGATCATTTCTTCTGATCATCGTCTCGCTCACTAGTTCCTCGTTTGTATGGTGGGAAAGACATCGTTTTCCCGTTCTCTCGTTTGCCGGAGCAATTCAGAAATTTTGCTCAACAATTCGACTAAACCAAAGCCCGTAATCGCCGAGATTGCATGTACTTCCAAACCTCGCGATATGATCCCCTCCCTTAGTTCCGCGAAATGACTCCTCGATTCCGTTACATCCATTTTTGTTAAAATCGCCACTCTATGTTTCTTCGCCAGCAGGGGAGAGAACGCAGATAACTCATGGGTCACCGCATCAAAATCTGAGAGCCCACGCTTAGGTGGTAAGGAAGTATCAACCAAGTGCAATAGCAACTCGCAGCGTTCTACATGCCGCAAAAATTCCAGCCCTAAGCCTTTACCCTTACTGGCTCCAGGTATTAATCCAGGGATATCGGCCACCACACATGAACTGTAATTGCTCAAACCCACTACCCCCAGGTTGGGCTGTAGCGTTGTGAACGGGTAATCAGCAATTTTGGGCTTGCTCTCGGAAATTCTCGATATGAGAGTTGATTTCCCGGCATTGGGCATCCCTATCAGCCCGACATCCGCGAGTAATTTCAACTCCAATTCCAAGAGGCGTTCTTCTCCTGCTTTTCCTTTTGTAGTTCTCCTCGGCGCTCGATTCGTTGAACTTTTAAAATGCTCGTTGCCTAGTCCGCCTCTACCTCCTTGCGCGATGATCACTTCGAGGCCATCTCCCGAAAGATCGGCCACAACCTCTCCCGTTTCAGCGTCACGCACAATGGTTCCAAGAGGCACATCAAGCAATAAATTCTCCCCATCAGCCCCATGCTTATTGCTTCCCATACCTGCCTGGCCTTTTTCCGCCCTCAAAAAAGAATGGAATCTAAAGTGCGTTAGCGTGTTTAAAGACGATGTCGCCTTAAGAACCACATGTCCTCCACGCCCACCATTCCCTCCGTCAGGACCGCCTTTCGGGATATACTTTTCCCTTCGGAAGCTGAGACAACCGTCTCCTCCACGGCCAGCCTGCACACTTATTTTTGCGGTATCAACAAACATGGTAGGGGCGGAGACTGCCCATTGGAGACTACTCCGCTGGAATGACACTGATAATTCGGCGGCCCTTAGCTTTGCGCTCGAATTTCAATTTTCCGCTCGCCTTGGCAAAGAGGGTATGGTCATTGCCTAAACCAACATTTTCACCTGGATGAAAGACAGTGCCACGTTGCCTGACGAGGATGGTTCCCACATTTACGCTTTCTCCTGCAAAACGCTTCACGCCCAAACGACGCCCGGCGCTATCTCGTCCGTTGGATGAACTTCCACCAGCTTTCTTATGCGCCATATTCTATTCCTTTCATCCTGAAGCGAGGATGTCTGTCACTTCTATTTGAGTATAAGGCTGCCTGTGCCCTCGTTTGGTCCGAACTTTTTTGCGGCGTTTGAATCGAAAAGCTACAACTTTTTGTCCACGCCCGTGGTCACGAATCACCGCTTTTACTTTAGCTTTGCTCAACGCCTCTTTATCTGCAACAACTTCTTCTCCATCTACGATAAGTCGAACATCCTCAAACTCGACGCTTTCTCCAACATTACCGGGCAAACGCTCGACCAAGATTTGATCTCCCGTTTCAATACGTACCTGCTTGCCGCCGGTTTCCACTACAGCATACATTCAAAAAATCTCCTTGAAGCCCAAATTATGCTTTGGTCTTAAAAATCAACCATTTCCCTAACTTTCGGCCATAACGAAGAGGATATCTATCAATCCAGCCGCTAAAAGTCAATTCTAAGTCTTAACAAACTGATTATCTTTTTCATTCCTCTTATTTTCTTTTCTTCTTGATCAAGCTAAACGTCACTCGTTCGGCCCGATACGACACGGTACGCCTGACAGGCAAATATCCCTTCTTTTGCACTGATACGGTAAAGCCCTTGAAAATATCTTTCATGCCGGTTTTAAATTTCAGGCGCAGCGGTGTTTTTCCTTGGTAAATATCATCGATGAAAACATCTGCCTGTGGTGGATTCGACGTGACGATTAGTTGTCGATTCTTGAAGCCTTTAATCGGATTCTCAACATTCCTCTCCCACCATTTCCCCATTTGCTTTCTGGTATTGCCACATCCTGACACACCCGGAAGAAGCAAGAGGAAAATAATAAAACCCGTAATAAGCTGTAACGAAGGTTTATGCATATTTCCTCGATTCTATTTTCGAGACATAATCAAAACCCTTTGAAAATCGACATTCTCGAAAACACCAATACTATACATAACATCAGCTTACACTGAAAACATTATGAGGAAAAACACTTTGTTATGGGATCCATCCGCTTAGTTAGCGGTCCCCTGCTACGCAGGTGGTTCACCCACCTTTTTTCCAGACCATTCCTCAAACATTTGCAATAATTCCGTCTGATCTGAATCTGGTCCAAATTTTTGCACACCCAGACCATACATCTGCCGAGCTTGATTCAAATAAAACGCCGCCACACCGTATTCGCGTGCCAAATCGCTCCCCATCGAGAGATCTTTGTGCATCAACCCCGTGGAGAACCCACAGGTAAAGTCCCGCGGCAGGAGAAACCGAGGCCATTTGTCTTTTGTAGCGCTATTCATGCCTGAGCCTCCATTGAAGACCTGAAGCGCCCTTTCCGGGTCCAGGCCCAGCTTCGATGCCAAAACCATGGCCTCCATAGATGCGAGCAAGCTCGTGGCTGAGAGAAAATTATTTACACATTTCATTGCGTGTCCAGATTCCGGTGTTTCATCGATATGAACAATCGTTTTCCCCAACGTTTCAAAAATAGGCATCGCCGCATCCACAATCTCCTTGGGACCACCCGGCATGATCGCCAATGTGGCGGCTTCCGCTCCAACTACGCCGCCCGAGACCGGCGCTCCAATCAGGTGCAATCCCTTTTCTTCCACACGCGAGGCGAGAATACTAGTCCTTATCGGGTAGGAAGAACTCATATCGATAATCAATTTCCCCTTATCCAGGTGTGAGGATAGTCCATCTGATCCATCCACTACTGCGTCAACGACGTCACTATCAGGTAACATTGTAATGACAACATCGGCGCGACTCGCCAAATCGCTCAAGCTCTCAGCCTCTTGCACGCCATCAGCCGCAACAGCCTTCATATTTTCTGGTCTCGTGTCATAAGCAACCACCGTATAGTCGCCATGCCTCAGATTTTTCGACATGGGTTTTCCCATCTTTCCTATCCCGACGAAACCGATAGTAACGCTTCCTGGCTTTAAGGTTTTCATAATTTCCTCGCTATCTGGATAAAATTTGTTATCGAAGCCACCGTCAATCGTTTAGATGTTTTTATTCGCTCTAAGGTTTTTGTCAATCCCCAACTGGGGTGGTAAGCTTGTTGATAATTCCAAGCTTTTCCCATCACCCGCCCTTTGTTTATTCATATGCCGTTCAAGGAGATTCGAAATGGCGCCGATTTCGGCGGATGATGTCGTATGTTACCTGGAAGAAAATCCCGGTTTTTTCATAGAACACCCAGACTTGCTTCGCCAAAGCGGTCTGCTGACTCAAGACAGCACTTCAGCAAAAGTCCTCAACTTGCGTGATAAACTGTTTGACCGCTTAAAAGGCGAAAGAGAGGATCTGATACGACTCCTTGATGAAACGATAGAACTCGTTCGCCAAAATGAGCAGATCGAAAAAGACTTTTTGGCCATTGAACAACTTTTGTTTGAACAAGCGCCCTCGGTAACGAGCCTCACAAGAATCGCCCAAAATATCGAATCACGCTTTGGAATTGAATACGCAGGTTTCTTACTTCTGGAACCTATCGATGGTATTCCGGTGATTGCTGCTAATCCGGAGGAATCATCCCGCATTCGTCCACTTGCCAAAATTGAGGAAGAACTCGTTCCCATGGAAGGGGGCGTTGTGCTCAAAAGCAAACTAGAAGGAAGCGGAGGCCCACTCTTTCCAGAAACGTTGAGAGAAAATATTCATTCGACCGCCACTGTTCCTCTGGAAATTAATGAGGGAATCATCGGCTTTCTCATCTTGGGCTCAAGAGATCCCGAGCGATACCAAGAAAGGATGGCGACTCACCTCCTCAAGCGTCTTGCAATGCGTTTAGCCCTGGGAATTTCCATCTTCCAGCGATTCAACAATGGAAAAACCGCACAAGCAAACCTATAAAACAAAGCGCCCGATTTGAAACGGCCTCGTTCCCAGCTTATGAATCATCAGGCTGGAACTCCCTGCCCTTTGGACAAAAGTTCCATGACCTCTGAGATGCTGTTGAGATTTTCCAAATTCCTCACCCGCTCGATCAGCAAATCCCCCGTTTCCTTTTCAAGCACCGGGGCCGTCATCACGTAGAATCGCTCGATCAACTCATCCCACGTCAACGGATTGCGCGAATCCCCTTTTGGATAATCCTGATGCGCTTCGAAAGCGCCGCGATCGGTCTCGATTTCGACATGCGCCTGCCATTTATCCGGAAATTCCTTTTCCATTTCGGCATCGCCGCAACATTCAATTTTCTTGATGATCGAGGAGTAAACCTGGGAGCGAAGGAAATCGTCGGCATACTCATCAAGTCCTGCGGCGCGCCTGAGAATCGCTACAGCCACTGCATATTGAAGGCTGAACTGCGCATCAACGATGTTTTGCGGATTTGTTTTCATGTCATAGGGTTCGATGACCACCATCACGCTCGTCTCTGGAACCCGGACTTTAACTCGTCTGATTTCCTCCGGCTGAATATCATGCGCTTTGCAGACTTCGATTGTGGCGTCGATTGAAGCGTGGTTATAGCGACAACAAGCGTAGGGCTTTATGGCGCTCTCGCAGATTTCCCAGTACTCCCCAAAGTGCTCCACAACATACTCGGGCGAATAGTCATCGCTATGGCCATGCAAAAATCCCGTCTTCCCGCCCAGGATATCTTCCGGTCCCGTATATCCCTCCTGGGCCAGATAGGCGGCGATGATACCGCTATGCGCCGCCCATCCCGGGTGAAACCTCTTCGTCCAGGCGCCGTTATCCAGGTATTGCATCGATCCCGCCGCCTGGCTGCCCGAAATGCCCATTGCATTGGAGGTGGCCTCGACCGACAGCCCCAGAAGCTTCGACGCCGTAATCGCGGAGGCGAAAGTGCCGCAGGTGCCCGTGGGATGGAACCCGCGCTCATAGTGGCTCGTCGGGTTCACGGCATTGCCAATGCGATTGGTCACTTCATAGCCTGCCACGATAGCGGCGATCACGCGCTTCGGGTCGGGCTGATGCGCTTCGGCAACGGCTAACGTGCTGGGCATGACGCTGACCGCGGGATGCAGGCTGGAGCGCGTAGTCACATCATCCATTTCGGTAGCGTGGCTCACGCCGCCGTTCACCAGCGCGGCATGAGGGGCATCCGTTTTCAAAGCCGAACCGATGATGGAGCACGGCCCGCCCCGGGGAGCGCGCTTTTGGGCGAAATTATGAAAAACCCGGGAACTGGCCGCTTCCATCGCCCTCAATGTAACGCCGAGGTGATCGAGCAGGAAATACTTTGCGCGGTCCCTGGCCTCATCGGGCAGAGAATCATATGTAATGGCGTGAACGTGCTCGACGAGCATTCGGCTTATATTCATTCGAACTTCTCCTTCCGCTAAAGTCGGCATGTGATTTTGAGATGTAAGCCCACGACCGGGCAGGTGTTTTTCTCTATCCGGAAATCATACCAGAACCGGCTGAATCCCGCCTCCGCGCAAGAGCGGGAACCCTTCTTCATACCCTCGGGATACAGATGCGTTTGTCATAGGCATAACTTGCGGATAGAATTTTCCATCGTTTGCATACTCTCACCATTTTGGAGATATAAAATGCAATCTTGCGTCTTTTGCAAAATCGTAGCCGGCGAGATCCCTTGCAAAAAAGTGTATGAAGATGACGCATTGTTTGCATTTGAAGACGTCAACCCTGCGGCGCCCACGCATATTCTGATCATCCCCAAAAAACACATGGAGACGCTCCACGAAATACAGGATGCGGACAAGGAGCTGATTGGCTCGATTTTCGTTGTTGCGAATGAAATCGCCCGAAAACGGGGAATCGCGCAAGAAGGATTCCGTATCGTCGCGAATTGCGGAGAAAACGGGGGCCAGACGGTCTTTCACATCCACTTTCACCTCCTGGGCGGACGCCGCATGGAATGGCCGCCGGGCTAGCAGCAGGATCGTGCGGGAAGTTTTCCAGCCGAACAGCACCGTTGAGGAACTCGCTGAGCTTGCCGCGTGGCGCCCGATATAAACTCGCCGGATCATTGATGCCCTCGTAGAACCTACATCACCCGGAATCGCCGCTCCATGGCCCGGCTCCATTTGCTCGCATGATCATCATCGAACAAAATATCCGGATCCGCAGGCGCCGTATACCAGTCTCCGCGCTTCATCTCGCTCTCCAACTGCCCGGCGCCCCAGCCGGCGTAGCCGACCGCGATAACGATTTTCTCGGGTCGTTTGCCTCGGGTCATGGCCCGGAGGACCGCATCCACCGGGCTTATCGCCACATTCTCTCCCACGTCGTGTATCACGTTGAGTTCATGTTCTGTCGTATGGAGCACGAAGCCGGTGTCGGGCGACACGGGTCCACCGTAGTGGATGTTCACCTGGCTCATGTCTCGAGGCGCCTTGATACCAAAACTTCTGAAAAGCGCGGAGAGCGGAATTCTCTGCGCCACACGATTCACTATCAGCCCGAAAGCCCCATTTTCATTGTGTTCCACCAGAAGAATGACGCTCTGGTGAAACCGACCGTCCGGCATACCCGGGCGCGCGACCAGCAGCTCGCCCTGATGGGAGCCGAGCAGCGGAAGGTATGCCCCTTCCGGGTTCTTGTCCTGCTCCTGGGCGGAAGCAGAGACTGCCAGGAACAACACCATCGCAGCGAGAAGGATGCGTTTCACTCTAGGCCACCCAACCGCCGCCGTAGAGCACGTCGCCGGCGTAGAAAACGGCCGCCTGCCCGGGCGCCACGGCGCCCAGATACGTGGGGTCATGGGGCCTGATCTCGACGGTCCCGTCGTCTCCGGGCGTCACGTCGCAGGCGGCGGCGCGGCCCCGGTGCCGCACCTGCACCTGCAAATCCGCGGATTCGGGGGGAATCGACCAGCGCACGTCCCGGGCCCAGAACACTTCGCGCGCCAAGGACCCGCGCTCACCCACCACGACGGTGGCCGAATCCGCTTCGAGTTCCACCACGTAGCGCGGCGGACCGCCACCCAAATCGAGGCCCCGCCTTTGCCCCACGGTGAAGTTGGTTACCCCCCCGTGTCTGCCGAGCACGTTTCCCTCCAGGTCCACGATGTCTCCCGGCCTGTCGATGCCCGGTTTCTCCGTCTTGAGGAAAGCGCGGTAGTCATCCTTCGGCACGAAGCAGATCTCCTGGCTTTCGGGCTTCTCCGCGGTGGCAAGGCCCAGTTTTCTGGCGTATTCCCTCGTTTGCTCCTTCGTGAACTCCCCCAGGGGGAACGCGGTGCGCGCGAGTTGCTCCTGCGTCATGCCGAAGAGGAAATAGGTCTGGTCCTTCTGTTTGTCGAGACTCCTGGCGACGCTCAGCCTCCCGCCGACCTCCACCCGTCTGGCGTAATGGCCCGTGACGAGCAACTCCGCGCCGAACGCCATCGCGCGCTCGGCGAGATAGTCGAACTTCACCACCTGGTTGCACTTGACGCAGGGCACGGGCGTTCTGCCGTTTTCATACTCGTTTACGAAGTCCTCGATCACGCTCTCCCTGAAGGATTCGCGCACGTCCATCACGTAGAAGGGGATGCCGAGCTGTGCCGCCACGGCGCGGGCATCGGCCAGATCGCGCGGCGCGCAACAGCCCCGGTGGAACGATTCCTGCGCGGGCCTGTCCGCCAGGCGAAGCCCCACGCCGATGGCCTCATACCCCCCCTCCACCATGAGGGCAGCGGCCACCGAAGAGTCCACCCCGCCGCTCATCGCCACCACCACGCGCTTCGCCATCACCGCCTCCAGAGGATACCATCCAAAGTCCGGCCACGTTATACACCACCCACGGAACCCGAGGCCACAAGGCGCGGGAAGGCGGGCGGCGGCCCACCGGGAGGGCGCGGCATCAGATCGCGCAATTGCGGGCAAATGCGGGGGCTGAAAAAAACTTTTCATTCGATAAATTTCCGTAATTATTTAATGTGTTACTTTAATATTATCCGGCAACCAGTTAAATTACAGGAAAATATACAGTTCATTCTATCCGCAGATATTTTCAGTAATTTATCGGTATTTATCGAATTTTTCACGAATTCAAAAACCGGGAGCATACCCGCGCTCAGGGGAGGTTTCATCCCTCCGTCTGCGTCCACGAGGCTCCAGGAGATTTGGTGACTCATCGGGTTCACCTTGATGAAACGGCTGCGAGGAATTTGGTAAGCCCTCCTCATCACCCATGGGTATGCGGCTGCGTGGAATACGGTATTACAGCCCGGTTCGCCTCTATGAAAATGACTGCGAGACATTCGATCCCTCCACCGGGTTCGCCCCTGTGAAAACGGCTGCAGGAAATACGGCTGCCCCGCCGGGTATGCCCTTATGAAAACGGCTACGGGAAATTCGATTCCTTCACCGGACATGCCCTTATGAAATTCACGGGAGAAGTCCCGGCGGCCCTCCCCTCTTCGGCCGGGGCTGAAGGGGGATATCCCGCTCCCGCAGTCTAGGGAAGCACGGGAGGAGATGAACAGCGGCAAATGCGGGCAAATGCGTCGTTCCCGCCGATTGATCTCGCCGGATCGACGACACGGCGAGTGAATCCGCTTGCATGGACAGGCCGCGTCCTGTCCGGCCCCCGCGTCCGGCCCGGCTACGGAAAACCCCGGGAGCGGACAACCACGCGGGGCCAAACCCGACCGATGAGGGATTCTTGAAAAACTCCAGGTCGGGGCATTGCCTTTACCCCCCCCCTCGCCGGGGGCTTTCTTTTTTTACCCCCCTGTCAAGGGGTTGTTGAAAAAGTCCTCCCGAAGAACGGAGGGAATCCCGATCATCGAATTGTTTACCGTAGGGACAGGCCTCCGTGCCTGTCCTGACGAAGGACAACCATGGAGGGCAGGACAGGCACGGAGGCCTGTCCCTACAAAACCATCGTACCCCCACCGCTTGAGAGGACTTTTTCAACAGGCCCTCATGGGGGGAGTGATTCTCTTCTCTCTCGTCGGTTGGCAATGAGTACTAAGGAGAAGTCCGTAGCCGCGTCGGCGGTAGTTAATTCCGGCCGAGTATGACTTTTTCAACAACCCCTCATCAGTCGCGTTTGACCTTCGATACGGCCCTGGCGAGCCTGCTCGGGATGAGGAAGTTTTATGTCTTCCTCACCCTGAGCAACCGCCATATCACTCTCGCCCCGAGCAGCCGCCTCCTCGACTTCGCTCGGGGCAGGCTCCGCCGTTCCCCGGCACCCCTCACCCTGAGTAGCGGCGAAGCCGCGTATCGAAGGGCCTGTCCTGAGCCTGTCGAAAGGCCATCCCGAGCGGGTCGATGGGGTGGACGCTCCCCCCTGAGGGGTTTCTTGAAAAAGGCCCGATGAACGAGGGTTCGATGCGACCGGCGAGAAGAAAGCCTGTAGGGGCCGTTCGCGAACGGCCCCTACGCCGGCCTCGACCCGTAGATCGTCGTCATTCCGGCAATCCTGGCATTGCAGGGTTTTTCAACAGCCCCGATTGGGGGGGGAGTCAACAACCCCTTGGGGGACTTTTTCAACAGACTCCTCAAGGGAGGCTGGGCGTCGAACGCGACCGGGGAGGGGTTATCCCCTTATGGGCCCAACAACCGATCCGCGAGTCAAATCCTTTCGCGCCGGTATGGCGTCACGACGAGCGAGACCAACATGAAGAACCCGACGAACATCTCGGCGGGCGCGACGATGTTCGTGCTCAGCATGATACGAACCTCGATTCCGGGTGAACAGCATCCCAAGTCAGTATCGAGGCGAGAGATTCTTCAGGAAATACCAGAAAGAGTAGACAAACCCCAGATTAATTGATTAGAGCGGAATAAAAGATACGAATCAGCCTGATATTTCGCCATCCCCACTACAGCATCCTTGGCTTTCCATCTTTTTCTATCGCGTTCCACCGAATCCGGCGGACATATCGCTTCTCTCGACGACACCGCCCATGCCTTCGTGCCGTGCGCCAAGTCTTTCCCCTGTTTTATCTGTCGGCCGGAACCGGGAAGCGCAGCGAGTGGGCGTCGCAACCGTCCTCATCTTCTCCCGCCGAAGGCGCCGAGAATTTTCTCCGCCCGATCATCGAGAATCCCCGCCGCCTCCTCGTGGTTCGGGCCGTAAAACCCGCCAATCACTTTTCCGTCCGCGTCGGTGAAACCGTTTGCTTCCACCGTCACGTCATACGCCAGGCCGGATTTACGCCATCCCGTCAGCCGGGCCTGCGCTTCCACGTCAACTGCCGTGCGAAGATTCATAAACCGCGCCGTGCCGTCGAGCGTATCGGCCGAGAGAACGATTTCCGCCTCGCCGAACACCGGAGCGAACTTATTCATATCGGTAGCCAGCAGGGAGCCGTTCCACGTCAGCGTGCCCGTATGCGCATCGGCGAAATTGGTGACTGCCGGATTCCCGAAAACGTCCGCCTCCACCGTAATGCGATCGGTGATGCGAGTGGAAGTGAAGGTCATGTGCCGGGCCGTCGTAACCACCCACGCCGAGTGCTTCGCCCATGCGCCGTAACTGTAGAGCTCAGGCTCGGCAGGATAGTCATCCGCCACGGTGTATCCGATATCCTTCATGTAGGCGAAATCCATCTCATGCGGAATCGCAATCTCAGGGCCGCAATAGGACATGATCATCGGGCAGGCGCCCAGATGACCAAAATCCGGTTCGCCGTCGCGATCCTTCTGGAAGCGCACGTTCCTGCCTCCGTTGGCCGCCGTCAATTCCGGGCCGGTCCATACCCCCCGGTCATAGTCCACATAACGTTCAATTGCTTCGGGTATGTCGCTTCTGCCAAATTCCAAACCACTCCCGATTGCGTGGCCAATCTCATGAGCGGCAATATAAGCGAACCACAATGGTCCACTGTTGATGTCACCCGCCGCCACCTCAAACCAGCCCGTCCTTACCGTAAAATCCTGTCCCACTACTTGTTCGTACCGGTATAGCCCCCTGGATCCCCCCCAAGCATAATCCCACTTGGGATTCTCGAAATCAGTTTCAAAATCAAGAAGAATCCCGTCCACCAGACGCGGGATGGTATGCCCCAACTCATTCCTCCCCTTGCGTGTCACCACTTCATCTGTTGACATGAAGGATCCGAGCACATCCTTGAGCCTGTGAGACCAGGCCTTTCCCGCTCTTTCTATGGTGCCCTGCACGTAATCCGGTAACGTATCAAAATACCCATCAAAATCCCCAATGAAGTCAATATCAATCGTGTCCGTCGGACCCGACATCCGCTGCGCGTACGTGATCCCGTCCTTCGAACCCAGGACGGAATACCCCGACGGGTCCAGACCCTCGAACCGGGGGAGACTGCCGCCTCCTTGCAGGCCGAAATAGGAGGCGATCGGCTCGGTCGATTTCCACGTATCCCGTATATCCACCCCCGCGGTGTTCTGGATACCGAAAGAACCGATAACGGCGGGTCCGAAACCGCCCCCGCCGCCTCCACCGCAGCCCGACAATATCAACGCGAGCGAGAGAAGAACGGCGAATGCCTTTTGCGCGAAACGATTATTGTTTCTGATTTGGTTTCTTCTTATGAAAGGGTGAATTTTGAAACACCATACACATACATACGTGAGCCGTATAGAGACGAACCCGGGGTCGTTCGCGCCTGCCGGCGCCGAACAGGACGCGCGGACAGAACCCCTGAAACATCATCGCAGGCGTCGTGCGCGAGGCTCCGTCGTACGTCCCGGCCGGCCTCCCCGCGGCCCGCCAGAGACCAGAGACTAAGCCCACAGGCCTCGGCTCATAGTGCCGGAACACCCCCCGGGCCGTTCGGTCCCCCGCGTCTTTCCAGCTTCACGCCATGGGAATCATATAGCGCCGCATGAGCCTGTGGATGGTCATCCGGAAGAGCTGGTCGGTGATGAGGCCGAACGAGCCCAGCATCAGGAACCCGACGAACATCTCGGCGGGCGCGATGATGTTCGTGCTCTGCATGATGAGGAAGCCGATGCCCTGGTCCGCGGCCAGCATCTCCGCGGCCACGACGCCCATGAAGGAGAAGCCCAGCGCGAGCCTGAGCCCGGTGAGGACGTGGGGCCAGGCCGAAGGCAGGACGACCCGCATGAAGATGTCTTGTTTGCGCGCGCCCAGGCAGAGGGCGGCCCGGACCCTGATCTGAGGCGTGGAGGCGACGCCTGCCGCGGTGTTGAACAGCACCGCGATCCCCGCGGCGTAGGAGATGATGAAGTACTTTCCGATCTCGCCGATGCCGAAGATCGAGACGACCAGCGGGATGAGGGCCACCGGCGGGATGTTCCGGCAAAATTCCAGCGGCGGCTCGATGAGGTCGCGGGCCAGTCGAATCGCCCCGGTCGCCACGCCGACCACGACCCCGATGACGCAGCCCAGGGCGTAGCCCAGGACGATGCGCCGCAGGCTCGCTCCGAGGTGGGCGAACAGCTCGGTGTTCCAGATCATTTCGCCGAGTTTCCCGGCCACCGAGACGGGAGAGGGAACGATCGCCTCCTCGAAGAAGGTCCCGCTCGACGTCCACCAGACCCCTGTGAACACCAGGATCGAAACCGACAGCCTCGCCAATTTGCCCGCATTCATTCTTTCCCGTCTCCCGTCCCGTATCAGTCGAACGCGGCCGTCTGCAGCATATAGCGCCGCATGAGCCTGCCGATGGTGAACTGGAAGGCGCGATCCGTCACGAGCCCGATCAGGCCCAGCAGGAACAGCCCCGAGAACATCTGCTCGGGCAGCAGCATGTTCCGGCTTTGCATGATGAGGTAGCCCACGCCGGACTCGGCCGCGATCATCTCCGCGGCCACCACCCCCATGAACGCGAAGCCGAGCGCGACCCTGAGGCCTGTGAGGATGAACGGCCAGGCCGAGGGCAGCACCACGCGCATGAAGATGTCCCAGCGCCCCGCGCCCAGGCACATGGCCGCGCGGACGCGAATCTGGGGCGTCGACGCCACCCCCGCCGCGGTGTTGAAGACGACCGGAATGATGGTCGAATAGATGATGACGAAATACTTGCTGGGCTCCTCCAGGCCGAAGGCGTTCACCGCCAGCGGGATGATGGCGACCGGCGTGATGTTGCGCACGAACTGAAGGGGCGGCTCCAGCATGTCTTCGGCGATCCGGATCCGCGCGACGGCGACCCCCGTGAGAATCCCCAGGACGGAGCCGAGCGTGTAACCGACGATCACGCGCCGCAGGCTGGCCCAGGCGTGAAAGATGATCTCGCCGTCCGCCGTCATCTCCCAGAGGTGCACGGCGACCTTGTGCGGCGCGGGCACCAGGATCGGGTTGAAGAGGGTGCCGCTGCTCAACCACCACAGGGAGAGCGCAGCGGCGACCGAGAGCGTTCTCCAGAATACCGTCCGGCGGTTCACCGGGCGCGCATCCTCTGTACTTCTTCGTCGATGAGCGTCTCGACCCGGCTGTACATGGCGGCGAAATCGGGATTGGACGGAGAGCGGGGTTCTTCGAGGTCGAGTTGGAAGACCTCCTTGATCCCCGCCTTCGGCCCGGCCGTCATCACCGCCAGGTGGGTGCTCAGCAGGAGCGCCTCGAAAATGTCGTGGGTGATGTAGAAAATGGTCTTGCCCGTCTCGGACCAGATTTTACGGAATTCGACCTGGAGGTGTTTTTTCGTTATCGCGTCCAGGGCCGCGAACGGCTCGTCCATGAGGAGGATGTCCGGGTCGTTCGCCAGCGCGCGTGCGATCTGGATGCGCTGCTTCATCCCGCCCGAGAGTTCGAAGGGGAACTTCCCGGCGTCGGCGTCGAGACCGACGAGCCGAAGGTACGTGTCGGCGCGCTCCTTGCGCACCCCGGCGCCGAGGCGGGCCATCTTCGGGCCGAACTCCACGTTCTCGCGCGCGTTCATCCAGGGAAAGAGGGCGTTGCTCACGTCCTGGAAGATGACCGTCCTGTCCGTTCCGGGTCCGGCGACGGGCTCCTCGTCGAGGGACGCGCCTCCCGTCGTCGCCCCCTCGAAGCCGGCGACGATGTTGAGGAGGGTGGATTTGCCGCACCCGCTCGGCCCGAGGAGGGTGAAGAAAGACCCCCGCTCCACGGTCAGGGTGACGTCCCGCAATACCTGCGCGACGCCCCCGTCGGCGCGGGTGAAATCCTTCCCCACGCCCTCCAGGCGTAAGACCCGCCAACTCACTCCGGCCTCCTCGTCCCCGCCCCCGGGCCGCTCGGCATGCCGGAGACGGGGGAAACAGCGCTGTTGAAAAAGCCCCTTGAGGGGAAGCGACCCCTCTCTCCTCGGGCCTGTTGAAAAAGCCCCCTGAGGGAGCGCGTTGAATTTCACTCCCCCCTTGAGGGGGAGTCGAAGAGGCCGAGCGGTTTGTGCGAAGGCCGATTCGGTGGGGGGCGCTTTTTCTGCGGCATGTCCCCCCACCGATTCGCTTGCGGGCTTGCGCCCTTAGCTCATCGACTCCCCCTCAAGGGGGGAGTGATTTCTTCTCTCTCGTCGGTTGCCTGAATTCCCAAAATCGCTCCACGCGGCTTTTTCAACAGCCCCTCCCCCGTGGGTTTTCAGATTCACTCCCACTCAAGGGGCTGTTGAAAAACCCCTCCTCGGTCGGCATTGATTACCGGAATGACGATCAAAACTGCATTCGCCCGTAGGGACAGGCCTCCGTGCCTGTCCTGCCTTTCGTGGTTGTCCTTCGTGAGGACAGGCACGGAGGCCTGTCCCTACAAAACCATCGCGCCTGCGCCGCGTGAACCTCCATGCCGCCGACCCCGAAACAGGCTTTTTCAACAACCCCCTCAAGGGGGGAATGAAATTCAAAAACTTGCGCTCAACCAAAATCGTTCACTGGACTCTTTCAACTGGCCCGAACCGCGTTTTCGTCCCTTGCCTACTTGATGAGCTTGGAACTCACCGACTTCAGGCCCCGCGTGTCGAAGAGCTTGCCCCAGTCCACCTTGGCCTTGGACTTGCCCTTCGAGATCATGAAGTTGTTGAGGCCGTCCATGTCTTTTCGGAATTGCTGCGTATAGGCCACGTCCATGTTCATGACCGCGATCATCCGCTTTGCCTTGTCCGCGGGGACCTTGAACTCCTTGCCCACGATCTTCGCCGCTTCGTCGACGTTCTTCGCGGAGAATTCGGCGCCCTGGATCGTTCCCTTGATGAGCGCCGTCACGGCGTCGAAGTCGTTGTCGATGAGGTCCTTGCGGACGGACGTGACCATGTACTCCGTGAAGAAACCCTTGCCCGTGCTCAGGATGTGCACCTTGTTCGCGCCCGACACCTCGACCGACCGCCAGCCGAAGGGCTGCCAGATGGTGAAGCCGTCCAGGTCGCCCCCGTCCAGGGCGACGACCATCTCGGCCGGCTTGACGTTCTTGTACTTCACGTCGGAGAGCTTGACGCCGTTCGCGTCGAGATACTTGGCCGCGAAGAACTCCGACGTCGTCCCCAGCCATACGCCCATCGTCTTGCCGATGAAATCCTTGGCGCTCTTGATCGATTTCTTGGCGACCACCACCGAAAGCTCGGTGTAGTGCGCGGAGGGGTGGAGCCCGACGATCTTGCCCTTGGTCTGGAGCCAGGTGCGCACGGCGGGCCAGTCTCCCGTGTTCACGAAGTCCCCGCGTCCCGCGATGAACGACTGCGCGGCGACGCCGCCCGAGGTGAAGTGCTTGAGTTTCACGTTGAGCCCCAGCTTCTTGTAGAACCCCTTGTGAACCGCCGTCACCATCGGCGCGAACTGGGGCGTGGAGCCGATGAGATAGGTGTACGAGGACTTCTTGGGCGCCGCTTCTGCGGGAACGGCCGCAGCCAGGGCGAACGCTACCAGTAGAATCAGCACGAATCCGAACATCCTGTTTGCCGTGTGACGCATAGCTCAACCTCCCTGTAGTGATTGCCTCGAAAAGCGAACTTCTTCAGGAACTTCCTCAAACGTCCAGGTTCCAATCATCCGGGGCAGTACCCCCCTACTCCCTTATCGGGGTTGTTGAAAAAGTCCCCCTGGGGAGGGAGGGAATCCCGGGCATCGAATTGTTCACCGTAGGGACAGGCCTCCGTGCCTGTCCTGCCCTCCGTGGTTGTCCTTCGTGAGGACAGGCACGGAGGCCTGTCCCTACAAAACCATCGCGCCTGCGCCGCGTGAACCTCTATGCCGCCAACCCCGACACAGGGTCTTTTTCAGCAACCCCGGCTATCCGCCGCCTTCCTCCTCCCGCGGTTCAGAGCGTGACCGTGCTGTGGCGCTGCTGTTCGATCTTCCGCTTGATGTGGGGGAGGATTTCCTCCCTCGGCCTGCCGCAAACGTCGAGCAGCAGGCTCGCATAGACCTTGGTGGTGTGGTAGAGGTCCTCGAGGCTCACGTGCTCGCCGATGTTCGGGTCCCACCCCGGCACGCCCGAGCGCGTCCTGCCGGAGGGTCCGTAGTTGAGGGTGGGAATGCCGTAGCGCGTGATGTGTGATGCGTCCGATATCCAGCCCTCCGTCACCGTTTCCGGGTCCTGGCCGTGCACCGACTTGTGGGCGCGCTTGATGGCGCCGTAGATGTATTCGTCATCCTCGATCTCGGCCCCCGGGTTGGACATGTACATCTCGAGGTCCACCTTGAGGTCGGGGTCTCCCGCCACGATCTCCTCGATGATGTCCTGAATCTCGCGCTTGATCTCCAGGGGGTGCTGCCTGGGCAGGAGGCGCGTATCCAGATAGAGGTTGCAGAAGACGGGGGTGCGGCTGCACCGCCAGGGCCAGCCGCCCTCGATGGCCGCAATGTTCACGTTGGCGTTCGAGTTGCCGTAGGGATGCGCTTCGCGGTACTTGGGCGCCCAGCGCTCCAGGGCGTCGAGGATTTTCTTCATCTTCAGGATGGCGTTGACCGCGTTGTGCGCGTAGGTCGTGTGGGCCGGCGTCCCGTAGACGGTGATCTTGTGGTAGACGTAGCCCATGTGGCCGAGGACCACCCGCATCTCGGACGGCTCGCCGATGACCGCCATGTCGGCGGTGCCGCCGTGGGTGGCCAGATAGCAGGCCCCGCAGCCGCCGCCCCGGTAGTGCTTGCCCTGGTACTGGTCGATCGCGCCCATCTCGATCTCGCCGCCCACCGCCCCGACGGTGGCGTTCCCCTTGAGCTTGACGCCCGCGTCCTGGATGGCGTTCAGCGCCTCAACGTAGCAGGCGATCGCGCCCTTCATGTTGTAGATGCCCAGGCCGTATATCCACTCCTCGCCCGTGGCGGGGTCCGTCTCGCTCCAGGCGTTCGGCTGGTAGGCGGGGAGCTTGGGGAGGCCGGGCTCCTTGCCCGAGTAGGAGGTGTCGATATGTCCGCAGAAGAGGAACTCGATGCCCGTGCCGTCGCCCTGAAGCGTCCCCAGCGCGTTGAACCTGTCCGTCTCGAACTCCTGGAGGCGCGAGGCGAGCCCGATGGACTCATAGCGCTCGCCGAGGAAGCGGGCGATCTCCTCTTCCTCCCCCGTGGGGCTCCAGATGTCGACCAGGTCCATTCCCAGCTTCTTGAGGCGCCCCTTGTCGATCGCCGCGAAGACCTTCTCTAGATGTTCGGACATGCCCGCCGCCTGTTCCATGTATCCACTCCCTCTCCTGGCCGGGCCGGAGCCCGGCGGACACGGACCGCGAAGAGACGACGGGGAAACGGGGCTGTATCGCGTGAAGCAAAAACGACGTGAAAATCGTGGTCCCGCCCCGATTCCGCATCGCCCGCCCGCAATCTCAAGCGCACTTTATTTTCTGTATGTAACTGACACTAGCATAATATATACGCGGGTTAAACCACGCGCGAGGGGCCTGACCCTTAAAATCTTGGCTTGGGGGGATGTTGAAAAAGCCCCCGTTGGTCGGTGTTGCGGATGTAGGGACAACCCTCCGTGGTTGTCCTTTGTCAGGGTTTCGGACAGGCACGGAGGCCTGTCCCTACGGTGAACACTTCGATGATCGGGACTCCCTCCCCAACCGGGGTTTTTGGGGCAGCCCCTTGCGGGTAGTTGTCGACCGAGTAGAGAAGAGATTCACTCCCCCCTTGAGGGGGAGTGAATTTGAACCTCGTCCGAGGAGGAAAGCCCGACCTTCGAGGAGTCGCCCAAAGGCCTTTGCTTGAAAGGCAACCCCCCCTACCCCCCCTTGTCAGGGGGGCAAGAAAAATCAAAAACCCCTCTACCGGCGGCAGGCGTCGCCTTTTTTTACCCCCCTGTCAAGGGGGGGTAGGGGGGGTTGGTTTTTGAGTCGAGCGGGGCGTCTCCTCCATCCCCGAAAAGGGCCAAGCCCCTCCCCTCAATCCGGGATGTAGGCCACGAGCGACGCCAGGATACGGCATCCGGGCACGGGCATGGGGGTGGTGGTCTGCGCGCTCATGTTCACCGGCGGCGCGTCGGTGAATGCGCCGCCCCAGACTTCGAACGCGCCGTGCAGATCGTTCATGTCGCAGAACACGGTCTGGCTTCTCACGACGTCGGCGAGGCTCCCGCCCGCCGCGCGGCAGATGGCGTCGGCGTTCTTAAGAATGTATTCGGTCTGGCGCTTGACGGGCGAGGAATGCCAGGGGAGGCCCGGGTTCACGCGAACCTCGGGCGCGAGGCCGTTTTCATCTGCTGCGATCTGCGTCGAAAGCCAGAGATACGGCCCCGTCTTGACGGCGTGCGGCTCATGGAAGGGGGATGGCGGGGCGTCGGGCGAGTGAATCGTTTGGCGCGCAAGCCCGCCGTCCGGGCGCAGGGAGATGGAGCTGACCTCGATGCGCGCGCCGCCGATGGCCAGATCGTCGCAGGGGATGACGCTGCGCGCGGGCGGAGCGTCGCCGAAGAACTCGCGCCACACGAGGTCCACCGCCGGGAGGTCCTCCATGTGGGTGAGGTAGACGGAAGTCTGGACGATATCGCTCAAGTCGAGGTCCAGCTCGTTCAGGACTTTCCGCTTGGTGCGGAGGATGTACTCGGTCTGGCGCTTGATGGCGGACTGGTGCCAGAAAGTCGGGTCGACGCGGGCGTCGGGGTGAATCCCGGTCGCGTAGTCGGTGGCGATCATGCCCGGCATGAGCACGAAAGGGCCTGCGGACTGCGCCGCCGGGTAGCCCGTGAGGGATTTGGGCACGAGTTCGAGGTCGTGCGTCCGCTTCTCCCATCCCGAACCGGGCTTGAGCGCGAAGCCGTCGCACACGATGAGCGCACCGGGCACCTCCAGCGCCTGCGCCACCACCCGCGTGCTGGTCGGGTGCGCCTGGGACATGTAGGCCTGCCTCGTCGCGGAATACCACGCGGCCTCCTCGCGGCCGGTGATGAACTGCTCGATGCGGATCACGTCCTCGAAACCGAGGCCCGCTGATTCGAGGATTTTCCCCATCCGCCGGAGGATGACGTGGGTCTGCCGCGCCATCGGCGGCGGGCCGCCGAACGGGTTGTCGGGGTCCACGGCCGCCTCGGGGGCGACGCCGGTGGCGTAGTCCGTCGCCATCTGTCCGGCGAAGAACAGCAGGTGTTCGGTCTCGATGGCCTCTGACTGCGCTTTCGGGGAGGCCGGGCAGTCCGGTGGAACGATCACGCGCTTCATGATTTCTCCTCGAAGGGGGTTTCTAGAAAGGGCCGGCCAGGCCGCCGTCGCGGCTCCCGCCGTGCGCTTCGTTCGCGTTCGTCGGCTCGGGTTTTCTCCCCGGGTTCACGTTTTGGTCCATATGAGGCTGTTGCTTCCTCAAATGCCCTGTCGGCAGATACTTTCGCCCTATCCCGCCGTATAGCCGCCGTCGGCGTAGAGAATGTGGCCGGTGTAGAAATCGGACGCGCGCGATGCGAGGAACAGCAGCGGCCCCGCGAGGTCCTCGGGCTCGCCCAATCGGCCTTTCGGAACCCGGTTCACGATGTTCTCTCGGGTCTTCACAGCTTTGGGCGCGTCGGTGAACATCCAGTCCGTGAGCACCGAGCGGAAGACGGTCGGCCCGACCGCGTTCACCGTGATCCCCGTCGGCCCCAACTCGCAGGCGAGCGCCTTCGTGATGCCGTCGACCGCCGCCTTCGATGCACAATAGGCGGTGTAGCCCGCCGGGTGGCCGAGAATCCCGCGCGTCGAGGAGACGAGGACGATCTTGCCGCCGTCCCCCTGCGCCTTCATCTGCCGCGTCGCGGCGCGCGCCAACAGCCACGACTGCGTGACGTTGGCGTCCATGACGTCTGCGAACGCGTCGGGCGCCATCTCATCGATCATCCCTACCCTGTTGATCCCCGACGCCACCACCAGAATGTCGAGTCGGCCATAGTCCTCCACGGCTTTTCTCACCATGGCGTCGGCCACGGCTTCGGTTTCGGGGCGCGCGTTCACCGCCGCGACCTCGGCCCCAAGTTCGCGGCACTCGCCCGCGATGGCATTTAAGGCGTCCGCGTTGCCGGAAGCCAGCGTGAGGCGGCAGCCGGCTCCGGCCAGCGTCCGTGCGGCGACCGCCCCGAACGCGCCCGACGCGCCCGTTACCAGCGCGGAGCGTCCGCTGACATCGAAAAGTTCCGAGGGTTTCATAATATGGCGTCCGAATGGGGGATCACGACGAGCGTCCCGCAGGCGTGAGAGAAGATTCCGTATGCCCCATGCTAGGTATCGTGAGGGCGGTATGTCAAGAATGCGGGAGGCAAACTCGACCGATGAGGGTTGTTGAAAAAACCTCGATGAACGAGGAACGGCGAATTATGCCCGTGATCGCCACAGATGAAAATTTCAACCGTAGGGGCGGGCCTCCGTGCCCGCCCGTATCGGGAATGTCCATGCCCGTAAAAGGTCTCGGACAGGCACAGAGGCCTGTCCCTACGGCGAACAATCTCGAAGGTCGGATAGGAGTTTTTCAACAAGTCCGATGAGGGAGAGTTTGCTGCCCGAAGAAGGATTCTTCCGAGAAGGGTGTAGGGACAGGTCGCGACCTGTCCCCCTACGGTCGCCGTTCGAGGGCATATGCAGGGGCCGCATACATGCGGCCCGTTCGCGGGAGGCGCAAAAAATCAGGGTCGCATGTATGCGACCCCCACACATCCCACCCCCTTGCAGGGGCTTTTTCAACGACCTGGAGGAGGGGTTCGTCCCCACGCTGAAATACCTACGCGGGACTCGCTTTCCGCGCCCGGCTCCGCTGGCAATGCGGTGAGTTCACCCTCATCCGGCGCAGGCCGGAATGACTCGATTCCGCGGCGAACGCTATTGCCGGCGGTATCCGCGTCAAACGACCTCGACCCAGGTCTTCATGCCCGACGCCTGGTGGGCCAGCGTGTGGCAGTGGATCAGCCACTTGCCGGGGTTGTCGAACACGCAGAGGACGTCCCGCCGCCGGCGCGGGTCGACCAGGGTGGTGTCGCGGTAATGGCCGGGCGCGCCGTTCTCGTCGAGTTCGTGGAAGTGGTGGCCGTGGATGTGGATGCCGTGCGGGAAAGCGGTGTCGTTGCGCATCGTGATCAGCGCCGTCTCGCCGCGCTCGAAGCGCTGCCAGGGCGCGCGCGGCAAGCCGGAGCGGCCGTTGAAGGCCCAGAAATCCCCGCCGCGCATCATGCCCGTCATGCCCATCCGGCTCATCGCGCCGCCCTGCATGGCGAGCGTCAGCCGCCGCGCCCTTTTGCGATCGGGCGCCGGGGCGGCGTGCGGCGGAAGCGGCGCGATCGGGGTTTTGACGGGCGCGGGGTTCGCGCCTTCCGCCTCTATTTTGCCGAGTTCGTAGGCTCCCTCCCGAATCAACATGGCGAAGGTGACGGGCTCCGCCACGTCGAGGATGACGTCGGTCCGCTGCGCGGGGGCGAGGACGAGTTCGCCGAGCGGCTCGGGCGTCGCGAGCGGCATGCCGTCATGCGCCACGACCTTGCCCGCGCCGCCCGAGATCCGCACCGGGAAAATCCGGGCCGTCGCCGTGTTGATCAGCCGCAGGCGAACCCGGTCGCCGCGCCTTACCGCTTCGCGCGAGACGAGCGCGCGCGCGAAGTTGCCGATCCGCCCGTCATGGGAGAAGTCGTGCCGGTTGCCGAAGTTTGCGCGCAATTCGCCGCCGCGCGTGAGGCGCCAGTCGTCGATAATCACCATGATGTCGCGGTCGACGCGCGGGGGGTCGCGCTCCTCGATGATCAGAGGGCCGTAGAGTCCCTTCGCCACCTGCTCCCAGGAGCGCTCGTGCGAGTGGTACCAGTAGGTGCCGGGATGGGATACGTCGAAGGCGTAGTCGAACATTTCGCCCGGCTCGACCGCCGCCTGGGTGAGGCCCGGCACCCCGTCCATCGCGTTGTCGATATGGATGCCGTGCCAGTGGATGGCGGAAGCGCTGTCGATTCCGTTCTCGAAGGCGACGGCTATCCGGCCGCCCTGGCGGGCGCGGATTTCGGGGCCCGGCGTCGACCCGTTGAACCCGAGCATCCGCGTCACCCCTTGCCCCTCAGGCAGGAGACGGGCGGTGACGGGCTCGGCCTTGAGACGGAAACCTGCGGGCGCCGCCCATCCGCTCGCGGGGGCCAGCGCCGTCGCCGCCAACGCCAGAAGAAAATCCCTGCGTTTCATAATCGGTCTCCTGAGAGTGCGTTCTTCGGCGGCGTGATGATTCTATTACCCGCGCCACCCGGCTGCAAGGTTGTGAGTCCCCTCCGGAGAATGAGGCTTTGTCTCGACCCATGCGGCAAACGTCACCGCCGCTCCGGCGCAGACCGGAACGACGAGCAACTGCAAAGCAGGCTACAGGGGGAATCGAGATTGTAGGGGCGGTTGGCGAACCGCCCCTACGGGGGTGTTGAAAAAGCCCTCCTCATCCCGAGTAGGCGCGCTTGCGCGCCGTATCGAGGGACGGACATGCGCCCTTCGATACGCCGCCTTCGGCGGCTACTCAGGATAGGAAGGTGGGGGGGGCGGAGCCTGCCCCGAGCGAAGTCGAGGGGCCGCTACTCAGGATGAGGGGGTGCGGTTTTGTTCGTCATTCCGGCGAAAGCCGGAATCCATTCGTTTTGCCTTTGTTTTTTCTTTTCTGATCGATTCGCGCCGATGACGAGGAGATGAAAAGCCGGCGTATTGTCATTCTGCTTGAAAATGGATTCCGGCTTTCGCCGGAATGACGGCGGTGGTCAATTCCAACCAAGGACGGCTTTTTCAACAGCGCCCTACGGACCAGTCCGCTAAACTCAATCAACCCCTATGAGAGCATGGCGGTGAGACGGGTGATATCCTCCGCCTCGTCGAGCCGACGCCAGGCGTCCCAGGCGGCGCGTGCCTTCCCTTCGGTGAGGCCTGCGGCGCACTCTAAAAACTTTTCCTGGAGCTCGAGTTCGGTCAGGGGGTTTTCGACGTGGCCGCGCGCGCGGGGGAAAAAGCGAGTGAGTTCGCGGCCGTCGTTGAGCTTGACCCAGACTTGGGCCGCCTCTGTTTCCGGGTCCTCGCGCGCCATCTCCTCATCCAGCTCGAACGCCACGCGCTTCTGCAGGGCGGCTATCTCGGGCCGCTGCACGCTGTCTTCCTCGAACTGGCGGATGCCGACCTTGCGGTCCACCAAGGCCGAGGCAATGCAGAACGGCATGGAGAATTTTCCCTCGAGACCCGTGGTCGCCTCCTTGTAGCGCAGGACTTTCAGCGTCATGGTCGAGGCGCGCGCGCCGAGGGCCGCCACGTCGGCGACCGCGATGTCTTCTTCATTCACCAGGTCGAGCATGGCGTCGATGCCCGGATGCGTCATCGCGCAGCAGGGGTGGATCTTCACGCAGACGCCCTCCTCGATGTCCCAGGGCCGCCCCCAGGGAGCGACCGCGCCCTCCCAGTCCGCGAACTCATACGCCGTGGGGCCGATTTCCTCCGCCGCCATGGCCGCCGTGAAGCCCGTCTCCAGCGTATCCTCAGCCGCCGTGAAGCCGTCCTCGGCGAGTTTCGCCGCCACGAGGCCCGCCCGCGCGGACTGGCCCGCGTGCAAGGGCTTCGTCATCGTGCCGAAGTTCGACACCAGTCCCGCCGAGCCGCTGGCGCCCAGGCTCAGGGCGTTCCGCGTCTGCTCCTCGTCCAGTCCCAGCAGATACGCGCAGGCGCCCGCCACGCCGACGGATCCCAACGTGGCCGTGGCGTGAAAGCCCCGGCGGTAGTGGCGGGGGTTCACCGCGCGGCCCAGAACGTGCAAGAGTTCGAAACCGACCGTATAGGCTTCCAGAACCCGCGCGCCGCCGATGCCGCGCTCCTCGGCCAGCGCGATGAGGGCGGGAACCAGGGTGACGCTCGGGTGGCCCAGCATCACGAAATCCACGTCGTCGTAATCGAGCGCATGGCCCGCCGTTCCGTTCACGAAGGCGGCCCAGGAGGCGCTCGTGCGCTCCTCCGTGCCGATCAGGCGAGCGACGGGAGCGCCGCCCTCAGACGCCGCCAGCCGATGCGCCAGCCGCGCGCAATCATCCTCCCGGCCCGCCAGAATCACGCCCAGCGTGTCGAGAACGGCGTTTCGCGCCCCAGCGCGGGCCGCATCGCCGATATCCGAGGCGTGAACCGCCGCGATTCGTTTCGCCAGCTCTCTTGTGGCCGGATATGTCATGGAGGAATCTCCTTGATGGCTGGTGGACAAGGGAGCGTATGGTTCCGCAGGGTCGGGCATATATGCCCGCCGCCTGCGTGTTCGCCCGGCATGTAATTCAACCATACAGACTTGCTGCGGGCGGACACATCGGTCCGCCCCTACATCACGACTATGCCGCCTCGCGCAAAAATCGCGGGGCGGCCCCCCGGAGAGGACCGCCCCGATTCTAAGTCAAATGCCGCGCGGGCGCTCGGCGGGCGCTTTCGCCTTGCGCCCCCTGCCCTTGGGTTTGCGCATGTCTTCGGTGAGCTTGAACTTGTTCACCGCGTTCACGAAGGCCTTGGCGCCCGCCTCGACCGTGTCGGGGCTCGTGGCGTGGCCCGCTATCTGCAAGTCGCCCTCGAACTCCACCATGATGTTCACCTCGGCGAGCGCGTCGCGACCCCGCGTGACGGCGTTGACCGAGAAATCCGCCAGGCGGCATTCGATGCCCACCACACGGCAGATGGCGTTGATGGCCGCGTCCACGGGGCCGTTGCCCTGGCTCACTTCGGAGAACTCCTCCTCGCCCTGGCGGATCCGCACCGTGGCCGTGGAGGCCGGCTGCGTGCCCGTGGAGGAGGTGACCTGCAGGAACTCGATGCTGTAGTAGTTCTCCCCGCCCTCGGCGCGGTTTTGCTGCAAGAGCGCGATCAAGTCCTCGTCGTAGACCTCTTTTTTCTTGTCGGCCAGGTCGATGAAGCGCGGGTAGATGGCCGTGATGTCCTCGCGCGACATCTTGAAGCCCAGCTGCTCGTAGCGCTTCCTCAAGCCCGCGCGCCCCGAGTGCTTGCCGAGAACGAGCGTGTTCGAGGGCCTGCCCACCGACTTTGGCGTCATGATCTCATACGTGATGGCCTTCGAGATCACCCCGTGCTGGTGGATGCCCGCCTCGTGCGCGAAGGCGTTCTTGCCCACCACCGCCTTGTTGGGCTGTACGGGCACGCCCGTCATGGAGGTCAGGAGCCTGCTCGTGGGGTAGATCTCGCGCGTCTTGATACCCGATTTGTAGTTGAGCTCATCCTTGCGCGTGGCGATGGCCATCACGAACTCCTCGAGCGAGGCGTTGCCCGCCCGCTCGCCGATGCCGTTGATGGTGCACTCCACCTGCCGCACGCCGGATTCGATAGCCACGATGCTGTTCGCCACCGCGAGGCCCAGATCGTCGTGGCAGTGCGCGCTGAAGACCACCTCGTCATAGCTCGGCACCTTTTCGAAGATGTGCTCCCAGAAGCGCTTGAACTCGCTCGGGATGATGTAGCCCACCGTGTCGGGGAGGTTGATGGTCGTCGCCCCCTCCTCGATGGCTATCTTCACCGTCTCGGCCAGGAAATCCCAATCCGAGCGCGTCGCGTCCTCAGCACTCCACTCCACGTCCTTGCAGAGTTTTCGCGCATGGCGCACCGAGGCGGCGATCTCCTTCAGGAGCGCCGCGCGCGTCATCTTGAGCTTGTGCTTGAGGTGAATGTCCGACGTGGCGATGAAGGTGTGGATTCTGGGTTTTTTCGCGTGGCGCACCGCCTCCCAGCAGCGGTCGATGTCCTCGCGCGCCGAGCGCGAAAGGCCTGCGACGCTTGTCTTCGTAACCGCCTTGGCCACGTCGCGCACCGATTCGAACTCGTCGTTCGACGCGATGGGAAAACCGGCTTCGATGATGTCCACGCCCAGTTTTTCGAGCTGAAGCGCCATCTGCACCTTCTGGAAATGGTCCATGCTGCAGCCGGGCGACTGCTCCCCGTCCCTGAGCGTGGTGTCGAAAATACGGATTCTGTTCGAGGCCCTGCCTCTGGATGGTTTCTTTCGTACTGCCGTGGCTTGTCTCGCCATGGGTTCCATGCTCCTCAGGAATTTCTATGTTTTCGTGAATGTGCGCCTTGAGCGGAACGCCGGGTTTTAGGGAGTGATGGGGCGCTTGCGCGCAAGACGGGTGAACGCGCTGGTTTCCTAAGAAGCCAGTGGATGGCGGGGCGTCTTGAACACGCCCCAGGACCTCCTGCGATCCTGATGCCTCATCGAATCAATACTCCATATCGATCCATCAGACGCGAGATTGCGTGACTCTATGGGCGGAGATCACGCAAGTCCCCGCAAAAGCAACACCGATCTTATGGGTCAAGCGCGCGACGAGGTCAAGTCCCTTTTTTCGTTTTTTTCGATTTCCGGGATCAACGCCCCCAACACCAAGACTGAATCTCACATGAATCGGGGTTGTCGAAAAAGCCCCGTCTGCAACCCCCGCAAACCGTCAACACCTATTTCCTCACCCTGAGTAGCCGCCGAAGGCGGCGTATCGAAGGGCGGGGGGGGCGAACGCCTCGGGCTTGGCGAGAGGGCATCCTTCGATACGCGGCTCCGCCGCTACTCAGGATGAGGCGGATAGGATTTTTCAACAACCCTTACTGCGCGTACTGTCCGCCGTCCACCACCAGGGCCGCGCCCGTCATGAAGCTCGAAGCGTCGCTCGCCAGGAAGAGGATCGCGCCCTTGAGCTCCTCGGGCCGGCCGGTCCTTCCCATCGGGATGTGGGCCTTGATCATCCTCTCCCCCGCTTCGGACGCGAAAAACTTGCTGTTGATGTCGGTCAGGAAATACCCGGGCGCCAGGGCGTTCACGCGCACCCCCGTTTTCGCCCATTCGAGCGCGAGCGTCTTGGTGAGCTGGATCAGGCCGCCCTTGCTCGCCGAATAGGCGGAGAGCATCTTCACGCCGATGAAGCCCGCGACGGAAGCCACGTTCACGATCGCCCCGCCGCCGCGCTCGATCATGCCGGGCGCCACCGCCTGGCACATCAGGAACGCGCCCCTGAGGTTCGTCTCCAGCACCTGGTCCCACCGCTCAATCGGCAGATCGGTGGCCCAGCCCTCCCCGCTCACGCCGCTGTTGTTCACCAGAACGTCGATGGCCCCCAGCGCGTCTTCCGCCTCGCGCGCCGCTTCGCGTATGGAGCCGGGCTCCGTCAGGTCGCAGGCGACGGCGTGGGCCGAGCGGCCCAGGGCGCGAATCTCCTCAGCCGCCTCCTCGAGCTTTTCCTTTCGCCTCGCCGCCAGGGCGACGTCGGCCCCCGCCTCGGCCAGCGCATGGGCCATCGCGCGCCCGAGTCCCGTGCCGCCTCCTGTGACCAAAGCCCTCTTTCCGCTTAAATCAAATAGTTGTGGCAATTCTCTTTCCCCTGAACATAAAGTTTCCGTAATTTTTGCCCACAGAATCCGTGAATAAGCTGTGGATAAGTCTGTTGGGAGGGCCTCTAAACCCCCTATTTTCCGTCACTTAAAACATATTGACACAATTTTGGGCAAACCTTCTAACGCTAATGATATCAATAACATACACTAAATTTTCGCCCCATCGAGCCTTGCGTTTTCGTTTTAAGCATTGTTTTTGCACAAGTTTTACCGACGAAATCCCGATTTCGCATTGCATCACGCCATCAGAATTTCTATTTTCATTCGCCGGCATCACCCGATACCCACGCCGATCCCGCCTCGTAGAAGAGCAAACACGTATCGCCGTAGCGCCTCTCGCGCACGAGTCTCGCCTCGCCCACTTCGCTTTTCGCCTCACCGCCCCGGGGCGCTTCCATGACCAACTGCGCGCAAATCGGTTCGGGCAAAAAGACGGCATCGAGCAACTCTTGCCGCAACCCCTCTTCGCGCCAGGGCGGATCGGCGAAGGCAAACTCGAACCGGCGCAAGCCCTGCGCCCGGATGCGCCCGATCTCGCGGATCACGTCCGCACAGAGCACATCGAAACCTTCCGCCAGGCCGAGAGTTTCGGCGTTTTTGCGCATCGCCGCGCAAAGCCGCGGGCGATTCTCTATTGCAACCACGCCTGCCGCGCCCCGGCTGAGCGACTCGAGCGATATCGCGCCCGAGCCCGCGCACAAATCGAGCACGTGAGCGCCGGCGACCGCGTCTCCCCAGATGTTGAACAGCGCCTCGCGCACGCGGTCACCCGTGGGCCGCACGCCCTCTTCCCCGGGCGAGGGGATCCTCCGGCTCCTGGCCGCGCCGCCGATGATCCTGAGCGACACCGGCCGGCCTCAGAGGCGCTCGAAGTGGGCCAGTTCGCTGAACGCCCGGTAGCGCGCGTCGATCTCCTCCGCCGAGAGCGCGCGCATGCGGTCGTAGCTGAACGATTCCACGTTGAACGACGCCATCACGCTGCCGAAAACGACCGCCCGGCGCATTCCCGCCTCGCTCAGGTCGCCCGTGGCTGCGATATGACCCATGAAGCCGCCGGCGAAGCTGTCTCCCGCCCCCGTGGGGTCGCAGACGTCTTCAATCGGCAGCCCGGGGGCGGAGAACACGCCACCTTCATGAAAGAGCAGCGCGCCGTATTCGCCCTGTTTCACCACCAGGGTCTTTGGGCCTATTTCGCGGATACAGCGCGCGGCGCGCGCGATGTTCGCCTCACCCGAGAGGGCGCGCGCCTCCGCATCGTTGATGACGACCAGGTCGACCAGGGAAAGCGTTTTGAGCAATTCTTCGCGCTTTCCCTCGATCCAGAAGTTCATGGTGTCGCACGCCACGAGCCGGGGCGAGTTCGCCTGGCCCAGGACCTCGGCCTGAAGCTCGGGGTCGATGTTCGCCAGAAAGACGAACTCGGTGTCTTTAAAATTATCCGGCAATTTGGGCGAGAAGCTATCGAAGACGTTCAGCTGCGTGTCGAGCGTGTGGGCGGTGTTCAAGTCGAACCCGTACTCCCCGCGCCAGCGGAACGTCTCCCCGTCGCTTCGCTCGATGCCCGATATGTCGATTTTGCGCTCTTCCAGAAATTCGAGTGTATTTTCGGGAAAATCCGCTCCCACCACGGCCACGAGCCGCACGTCCGAGAAATAGCTCGCCGCCACCGAGAAATAGGTGGCCGACCCCCCCACCGCCTCCTCGCGCGCGCCGAAGGGCGTCTTCACCGAATCTATCGCCATGGAACCGACCACCAGAAGACTCATCTTTCCCTCACTTTTTCATACCGGCCGGCTTGCGCCGCCTCATGACATCGCCCACGCCCCGCTGGAAAGCTCCGGCGCAGGCGCGCCCATTCCCTTCTCGTTCTCAGGACGCCAACTCTATATTCAAAGCGCGCGCGTTTCAAAGGCTGTATCCATTCCGGGGCGAAATATGGTTTAATCGCCTGAAGAACAGGAGACGACCCCGAAGACGCACCACGACGTCTGTCGTTTTCTCCGGTCACGCGCAAGGAGAGCCGCATGGACGCGAATCACCCCCTCGCCACGCGCGAGGAGTTGGCAGGCCTTGATTTTTATGCCGATCTCGCCGATCGCTACCTCGCCGTGGACGGCCTGGAAGCGCGCTGGGTGAGTTTCACCAAAAAAGAGATTCTCCCCGACCAGGAAACCGCGGAGCGGATGCACTATCTCGTCTCGCTCGCCCGTGCTGTCGAGGAGACGCTCGATTCCGCCTTTCGCGCCGGCCACATCCCCGGCACCGCCTTTTTCGGAAGGGGGAACGAGGGGGCGAGCGTCGCGAGCGCGATGTGTCTCGAAGATCACGAATGGCTCGTGCCCATGCACCGTAACTGTGGAGCGCACCTCGCCAAGGGTCATCCGCCCAGGAGCATCATGTCGCATTTCTTCGGACGCGCCGACGGCCCCTCCGGCGGACGCGACGGGAATTTCCACATGGGCTACCGGCCCAAGCGCATCACCCAATTGATCAGCCACATCGGCACCATGGTGCCCATCGCGACGGGCGTGGCGTGGGCGGCCAAGGCGCGCGGCAAGGGCGAGGCCACCATCAACTACATCGGCGACGGCGGCACGAGCGCGGGCGATTTTCACGAGGCGGTGAACTTCGCCGCCGTGAGAAAGCTTCCCCTCGTCATCATCATCGACAACAACCAGTACGCCTACAAGACGCTGCTGAGCGATCAGTACGCATGCGACGCCCTGGTGCTGAAGGCGCCCGGCTACGGGCTTCCCGGCTTTCTCATCGACGGCACGAACGCGCCACTGGTGCACCACGTGTGTTCAGAAGCGCTCGCGCGCGCGAGGGCGGGCGGCGGCCCCACGCTCATCGAGAGCATCACCCTGCGCGCCGCCGGCCATTCGGTGTACGACAAGTTCGCCGACTACGTGGACATGGAGCATTTCGAGAAGTGGACCAACGAGCGCGACCCCATCAAGCGGCTCGACGAGGCGCTCATCGAGTTCGGCGTCATGACGCAGGAACAAGTTACCGAATCGCATGATAAAGCGAGAAAAGACGCCGAAGACGCGCGCGATGAAGCGCTGAAAAGCCCGATGCCCGACCCCGCGGGCCTGACCGAAGGAGTGTTCGCCGAATGATCACCTACCGCGAAGCGCTGAGCGAAGCCCTCTGGGAGGAGATGGAGCGGGACGAGGACGTGTTTCTCTTCGGGGAGGACATCGGCCTCGGCGGCGGGGCCTTCTACGTCACAAAAGGGTTCATGGAGAAATTCGGGCGCGACCGCGTGGTGGACGTCCCCCTGAGCGAGGCGGGCTTCACAGGCGCGGCCATCGGCGCCGCGCTTTGCGGCATGCGCCCCGTGGTGGAGTTTCAGTTCGCCGATTTCGTCACCGAATCCTACAAGATGATCGTGGATTACGCGGCCGGGAACCACTACCGGCAGATGGGGCCGGTGCCCATCGTCCTGCGCCTGCCCGCCGCCGCGCTCGTGAGCGCGGGCCCTTTCCACAGCCAGAACCCCGAAATATGGTTTTTCGGAACGCCCGGCCTCAAGATCGTCGCTCCCACCACCGCTTTTGACGCCAAGGGAATGCTCAAGGGAGCGATCAGAGATCCCAACCCCGTCATCTTCATGGAATACAAAAAGTTCTATAACTACCCGGTGGACGAGCTGCCCGAAGTCCTGAGACCCGGGATTCCGGATGACGATTACACCGTGCCCTTCGGCCAGGCGAGAACCCTGCGCGAGGGAGAGGACATTTCGCTCATCACCTTCGGCACCACCGTGCTCGAAGCCCTGGAAGCGGCGGAAGTGCTCGAAAACGACGGGGTGTCGGTGGAGGTCATCGATCTCAGAACCCTGGTTCCGCTCGATAAAGGGGCGATCCTCGAAAGTGTGAAGAAGACGGGGAAAATCCTCTTCCTGCACGAGGCGAGAAAACGAGGCGGCGTGGGCGGTGAGTTGGCCGCCATCGTGAGCGAGGAGGTTTTTGAATATCTCGACGCGCCCGTCCGCCGCATCGGCGCGCCGGAAGCCCACGTGCCGCTCAGCCCCCCGCTCGAGCGCGCCTACCTGCCCAGCACGGAGAAAGTGGTGAACGAACTGCGCGACCTCGCCGCGTTCTGACCCGCCGAAGGTTTTTCATTCCCTCTTTGAGGGTCAAACCCGATTGATGAATGAGGGGTTTAATTGAAATAGTCCCGATTTCGTGATTCGGGGTATGGACTGGTCGTTTGTAGGGACAACCCCCTGTGGTTGTCCCTTGTAGAACAGGGCATCGGGCAGGCACGGCGCCTGTCCTGCCCTCCGTGATTGTCCTTCGTCAGGACAGGCACGGAGGCCTGTCCCTACGGGGCGGCGCCTCCTCGGTCGGGTTTGATTGCCCTCTCACCTGCATGAAAACCAACCCCCCTACCCCCCCTTGTCAGGGGGGTAAGAAAGAGCAAAACCACCTCAGCCCGGTGGAAACGCATCGCCTTTTTATACCCCCCTGACAAGGGGGGGTAGGGGGGGTTGCCTTTATCCCTTGGGGAAGAGGGCTTTTTCAACAACCCCTCATCGGCCGGGATTGAGACCGGGACGACGGGCGCGCCCCGCTTTTGTAAATACGGAACGGATTCTGGTATATACTCCCCAGGAATTTCCCCATCACGCTTGAAGGAGCCCCCATGTACACCGCGCGCATCAGAATGCCCCGCATGGGAACCAGCGTGCACGAGAGCACGGTGGTCGCCTGGAAGAAGGCGGTGGGCGACACGGTGGCGAAGGGCGAGGTGCTCCTCTCCGCGGAGAGCGACAAGGTGGAGTTCGAGGTCGAGGCCCCCGCAGACGGCGTGATAACGGAAATCCTGACGGAAGCCGAGGAGACCGTGCCCGTGGGCGAGGTGCTCGCGACCATGGAGACCGAAACCGAGGTCGCCGAAGAGACGCCCGAGCCGGAAGAGCCGGAATCGGGCGCGAGCGACTGGGCGGCCCCGGTCGCGCCCTTGCAGCCCAGGGAAAAACCCGTCATCCCCGCGGCGCGGGTGGAAAAAACGTCCCGCCCATCGACTGAGGGAAAAACCTGGCTCTCCCCCCGCGTCCAGAGCCTCGCCGCCGCACACGGGGTCGGCCTGGACGTAATCGCCGGCATACAAGGCACGGGAGCGGGCGGAAGGGTCAGCGCGCGCGACGTGGAGGCGTTTATCGCGGGCGGCGGCGCACCGCCCAGAATCGAGATGTCGGCGAAACCGCTCAGCGAAGGACATGATGAGCGAGTCGAACCGCTCAGCAGGGTCAGGAAGCGGATCGCAGAGAACTTGACCCGCTCCGTACAGGAAATTCCCCAGGTCACCAGTTGGCTGGAAGTCGACATGAGCGGCGTGTCGGCCTTTCGCGACGCGAACAAAGAGGCGTTTCGCGAGAAACACGGCGCAAACCTCACCTACACGCCCTTTTTCATCATGGCGCTCGTCCACGCGCTCAGAAACGAAGGCAACGAGCGCTTCAGCGCCACGTTTGAAGACGCCGCCCTCACGGTCAGGCGCTATCTCAATCTTGGCGTCGCCGTCGACTCCCCGGGCGGCCTCGTGGTGCCCGTCTTGAAATCGGCGGATTCGATGAACCTGGTGGAGCTTTCCATTCGGCTCGACGATCTGGCGGCCCGCGCGAGAGAGGGCGCGCTCAGCCCCGAAGACGTCCGGGGCGGGACGCTCACGCTCACCAATTTCGGCGCCTCGGGCGCGCTGGGCGGAAACCCCATCATCAACCCGCCCGAGGTGGCCATCATCGGCACGGGGGCCATTGCGCCGCGCCCGGTGGCCCTTCCGACCGGCTCGGTCTCGGTGCGGCCCGTCATGATTCTGGCGATCACCTTCGACCACCGCGTGAACGACGGCATGGCGGCGGGCAGGTTCATCTCCGACATGCGCGCCGCTCTCGAAAACATGGACTTTTCCCTTTTGGAATATTGAATACTGGAATCCCGTAACCTTAGTTGCTTTGCTTCCGGCAAGTGACCAAGACAACAAGGAGTATGAAAATCCCATGGCCAGACCAGACATCGACACCCCCTTGCGCTCCATGCTCTTCATCCCCGGTTCGAGCGAGAAGATGGTGGGCAAAGGCCCCACTATCGAGGCGGACGCCGCCCTGTTCGATCTCGAGGATTCCGTCGCCCCCCAGATGAAGGAAGCGGCGCGCGAACTCGTGCGCGCAGGCATCGCAGAGACGAGCAGCGCGCCCGGCGGCCCCTCCACGGTTCTCGTGCGCGTGAACGACGTGGAATCGGGCATGCTCGAAGAAGACATTGACGCCATCGTGACCCAGGGACTCGACGGCATTTTCCTCCCCAAGCCCGAAAGCGCCGCGGACGTGCGAACCGCCGATGCCCTGCTTTCGAAATACGAGCGCGAGCGCGGCCTGGAAGAAGGCGGCGTTGGGGTCATCGCGCAGATTGAGAGCGCCCCGGGCGTGGTGCATTGCTACGACATCTGCAAGGCGGCGGACCGCGTGGTGGGCGTGAACCTGGGCAGTGCGGAGGATGCGGACCTTTGCCGCAGCCTGGGGGCCACCTGGACGGAAGACGGCACGACGCTCCTCTACACGCGGAGCAAGGTGCTCGTCGAGGCGCGGGCGGCGCGACTGCCCCACCCCACCGACGGCGTCTACATGCGCCTGCAGGACGACGACGGCTGCCGGGCGGATGCGGAATTCGCCAAAAAACTCGGCTACACCGGCAAGGCGGCCATCCATCCCAGACAGGTGCCGATCTTCAACGACGTCTATTCGCCAAGCGAAGAAGAGGTCTCCTACTACACCGAGATGGCCCAAGCCTACCGCGAGGGCGAGGCGCAGGGATTAGGCGCGGTTTCCTTCCAGGGCAAGATGATCGATATCGCCATGGTCAAGCACGCCGATAACGTGCTCGCCCGCGCCCGCGCCATCGCCGAAAGAGCGTAGGCTTAAGCATATGGCGGACGCGATAGACCCGGTCGAGTATTTCTTCGCGCAACCCTGGTCCGACGGCCTGCCCGTCGTGGTCCCGACGGAAGAGCGTCTGTCCGCAATGCTCGCAGACCATGCGCCCGATGCCCTCATCGGCCACGTGCCGCCGGCGAACCATCCCGCGACCATGGAAACAGTGGCGATTCACGCCGTCATGGCGGGCTGCAAGCCCGAATACTTTCCCGCGCTCGCGTGCGCGCTCTCGTGCATTCTGGACGGGCGCTTCAACATGAACGGCATTCAGGCGACGATGAACCCCGCCGGTCCCCTCATCGTCATGAACGGCCCCTACCCGCGCGAGATCGGGGTCCACGGCGGCACGGGCTGCCTGGGGCCCGGTTTCCGGGCCAACGCGACCATCGGCCGCGCGCTCAGGCTCATGCTCCTGAACCTGGGGGGCGGGATCCCCGGCGTGGTCGACATGAGCACATTCGGCAGCCCGAGCAAGTTCGCCTACTGCCTGCGCGAGAACGAGGAAATCAGCCCCTGGCCCTCACTCGCCGAGGAACGCGGATTCGGGCGGGAGGAGAACGTCGTCACCGCCTGCGCGGGGGAAGGCCCGCGCGTCGCGCTCGATGATTCGAGCGATCACGCAGACGGCGTGCTCACCACCATTGCAAGCACCATCGCCACCATGGGTACGCGCCACGCCTACTCGCCCGTGGGCCTCACGGTGATCATGGGGCCCGAACACGCGCAACTCCTCGCCGACCACGGCTTCAGCCGGGACGACGCCAAACGGGGACTCGCCGAGCGCGCCCGACTGCCCGTGGGGCTACTAAAGCGCGGCGGCCGCTACCGGGGAAAAGAAAAAAGCGAATGGCCCGGATGGGTGGATCACGACGATGATGCGTGCATGGCGCCCATGATCCGGAAACCGGAAGACGTCACTCTTCTTGTGGCGGGCGGACTTCCCGGGCCTTCCTCGTTCATCATCCCGGGATGGAACAACACCAGCCGGCCCGTCTCCAAGGCGTTCGCCGTGGAGTAGCGAGACAAGCAACCCAGCCCAAAAGGGGTTGTTGAAAAACCCCGAAGAGGGAGGGTTTGTTCCATAGGGATGAGTCCCGCGCCCGCCCGCTTTTCGTTCGTCATTCCGGCGAATGCCGGAATCCAGAACCAATCGGGTGGAAAGATGTGGCATTCTCTTTTTTTCATAAAAAACAAAAGCAAAGCGCAAAGTCGCTGGATTCCGGCATTCGCCGGAATGACGGCTATCCCGCACTGCATAGCCGACGTATCGACCTCACCCTGAGTAGCCGCCGAAGGTAAAACGCGATTGATAAATGAGCGTTTGTACCGAAGGGCGCTCGACGCGCTCTGGGGTTCGCCTCCCCTAACACCCGTAGGCCTTGCCCTCCTGTGCGGGGAGGCGCTTCCAGGCCATCGCAAGCTCCGCGAGTATCCGCACGCCCACGCCGGTGCCGCCCTCGGGGCGGTAGGGTCCGGCTTTTCCGGTGTGCGAGGGGCCCGCGATGTCGAGATGAACCCAGGGCGTCTCGTCGGCGAAGTGCTGCAAAAACGCCGCCGCGGTGTTTGCTCCCCCCCAGCGCGCGCCCGAGATGTTGCACATGTCGGCTATCTTGCCCTTCATCGCCTCGCCGTATTCCGGGAAGAGCGGCATGTGCCAGACGCGGTCGCCGGTGCGCTCGCCCAGGTCGCGTACCCGCTCCAATAATTCATCGTGCGTGCCGTACATGCCTGTCACCTTCTGGCCGAGCGCCACCATGCAGGCGCCCGTGAGCGTTGCCAGATCGATCATGCACTGGGGCTTGTATTTCTCGCGCGTGTAATGGAGCGCGTCTGCCAGGACGAGCCGGCCCTCGGCGTCGGTGTTGTGGATTTCGACCGTCGTGCCCTTCATCGAGCGCACGATGTCGCCGGGCCGCGTGGCGTCGCCGTCCACCATGTTCTCCACGAGGCCGGCCACGCCCACCACGGGCACGCGGGGCTTTACGCGCGCGACGGCGAGCATCGCGCCCAACACGGCGGCGGCGCCGCTCATGTCGGTCGTCATGAGTTCGAGACCGCCGCTCGGCTTGATGGAGATGCCGCCCGTGTCGAACGTCACCCCCTTGCCGACGAAGGCGATGGGCTTCGTCCGCGCGCCCTGGGGCCTGTACTCCAGAACGACCATACGAGCCGGCTCGCTGCTGCCCCGGCTTACAGAGAGAAGCGCGCCCATCTTCTGCCTCGCCATCTGCTTCTCGTCCAGCACGCGGCACCGAAGGCCCTCGCGCCGCGCCATCGCGCGCGCCATCTCGGCGAGTGCGGGCGGGCGCTTCTCGTTGCTGGGCGTGTTGATGAGGTCGCGCGCGTAATTCGTCCCCTCGCACAGAGCACGGCCATAGCGCACCCCGCGCCGCATCGCGCTCAGGTTCCTGCCCGATCCCCCGCACAAAACGACGCTCGAGACCTCGCTCTTCTCGTCATCATCCGCACTCTTGTACTTGTCCATCCGGTAGAGGCCGAGCCCCACGCCCTCGACAATCGCCTGGGCCGCCCCGCGCGCATCGAGGTCATCGCCAACAACGGAAGAAGCCGAGAATGCGATGCTCTTCAAACCCTCGGCGCGGGCGCGCCTGGCCGCCAGAGCGCCGGAGCAGCGAACCGATTCGGGCGACGCCTCATCGCCCAGGCCTGCGAGAACCACGAAATCGGGCGCTCCACCCCCCTCGGGTACGGGCAGAACGGAGACCTGCCCCTCTTTCCCCTCAAAAACCTTGCGCGCGCGCAAGGAGGCCAGGGCGCCGCCGAGAACCTTTTCCAACTGCTCGTTTTTCTCGTCTTTCGCCATGAGGCAAACCAGGGCGTCCGTCCCCTGGTCGAAGCCCTCACCGCCGACAACGGAGAACCGCATGACCATCTCCTCTCCCGATAATATGTAAAGTGGAAATCGAATGGACGTAGTGTATCCCACAGCACCGCGCACGGCTATGCGGTTCGAGGTCTCCCATCTTTTTTCATGAGGATGAGCGCGCGGATTGTCTTACCTTGCTGCCTGCCCCTAGAATGCCCGGCATTGCCGGCATAAAACGAGCGGGTCGGGCGCAACGAAGCCCTCCATGCTCAAAAGCGATCATTTTCTCCCTCTCACGCGAAGGAATACACCATGAGTTTCTACAACTGGGACATGCTGCCCTTGAGCCACGACCGCCCCGGCGTCGCGCACAGGCGCATCTTCGGCGACAACATCCAGATGCAGCACCTGATCACCGAGCCGGGCGGCACGCCGTCCAAACTGCACAACCACCCCGACCACGAGGAGTTCTTCTACATCCAGGCGGGCGAGTGGGAGTTCACGCTCGAAGACGAGGTGCGGCGAATCGGGCCTGGCGACGTGGTGCACGTCAAGGCGGGCGCGATGCATACGTTGAAATTGGTGAGCGATGAGCCGGGGATGGCCCTCGAGGTGTTCTACCCGATGTGGAACCCGGAGCTGGCCGGTGACAAGGAGGATTTCACGATAGACGCCATCAAGAACCGCATGGAGTTCGCCGAAGAACCCGACGAGATGAACCGTGGCCGCCCGCCCGGCCACGGAGAGTAGTGCCCCTCTTCGATACGCGGCTTCGCCAAACCTCTTCATCCCGAGTAGGCCCGAAGGGCCGTATCAAGGGCACGAACCCGACCGATGAAGGAGGGTTCGCCGGGGCGCATCAGGAGCGATTGCGGGTGAGGAAAAATCAATACGCAAACGCTCATTCATCAATCGCGTTTGACCTTCGATACGCGGCTCCGCCGCAACTCAGGGTGAGGAGGGAGGGCTTCGACGCTTTCGGGGAAGATGGGGTCTCCCGGCCCCTCCTCCAAAAACGCGCGCAAAAAAACAGGCGGCGCCCGTCGACGCCGCCTGCTGTTTTTGAATTTCCCTCAATGTCCCGTTTCAGGTAACACCAAGGGGCAGTTTAGGGTTTTTTCAGAACCCTCTTCCGGTGGTGAGCCGTTTTCAGAACCCTCCGGAGAGATGTGTTGTAGGCGGTTACTATCAAGTTTCTTACCATGACAGCCCTCCTCTTGCTACTTGCGATTTGTACGCTCAAATCCTAGCAAAGGCCCGGAATCGTGTCAAGATTTTTTTGTCCTCAATTGCGCCGGAAAACCCCAGCCTCATATATTTCAACACCTTATCATCATAATTTTTCAGGCGTCCTTCTCCCTGACCATTCGGCCCTTCACTCCGTCTCTACGCCTCGATGATGGCGGAAACCACCCCTCCGCCCACGGGACCCTGGTGGAAGACGAGACCGGCCGAGACGTAGACCGCCGGGTCCTGCACCACCGACGCGATTACGGCGTTCGCCACGGCGCGCACGGGCCGCGTGCCCAGAACGGAATCCGTGAGCAGCGTGACGCGCTTGCCCAGAAGCCTGCCGTCCCAGGGCGCGCCGGCTTTCGCGAACGCGTGCACAACCCTGCTCAAATCATCCGCACCCGGCAGGCCTTCGAAGGCGAGCCCTGCGTTTTTGAGCGCCTGCCTCACGGCGTCGGCGTCGATCAGGTGCTGCATCACCGCCCGGCCGATCTTGTAGCGGCTCACCGATTGGGAGGAATTCGCCAGGACGACGACTTCCGAACGCATGAGTTCCACGCCCGCCGAGCAGGAGATCATCTCCGAATACAGGTCGCCCCGGCTGCACACGTCGGTTATCTCGAACGACGCCCTGTCGATCTCCCCGATGCCCACCGCAGCACCCAGAGCCGAGCACCCGTTCGACAGGCTCATCGAGCGCGTGGTGTCCGTACTCACCACCTTCTTGCCACGCGAGGCCGCGTCGTTGATGCGGTCCGACGTCAAAAGCGGGCACTTCACCTGCACGTAGCCCACATCATCCAGCGAATCCACGCCCGCCTTTGCGAGCGCCTCCTCCGCCGCCTCGGCCACCAAGTCCACCTGCGCCATCGTGCCCAACTCCTCGGGCAGAAGCTCCCTGGTGAAGGCGACCCCCATGGAGAGGCGCTTCTCGCCGGGGCCTTCGGCGTCGCCCACGTCCGTCTTGGAAATGGCCACCGCGTGGGGGCTCATGATCCCCTCGCAGCCACCCGACATCACCATGGCGCACATGCCCTGCACCTCGGCGCGGGAGAGGCCCAGCTTCTCCATCATGTAATCCTCGAAGGAATGGAGCGCGTATGGCCTCGAATAGTCGTTCACCCGGCCGTTGCCTTCGGTCTTGGCGATGATGGCCTGAATGTCCGCCGCCTGAATGCGGCCTTCCGCCACCGCTTCCGCAAGACCCGAGACGTCCTCGGGTCCCGACATCTGAAACTTCACCACCTGGGTATCAAACACGATTGAGTCTCCTTATTCATCAAGGGCGCTCGATGGGCGAACGCCGTTTCATGTCCCGGGGACAATCAGGCCCGCTCGCTCGACGATAGCCGCGGACGCCGCCTGCGCCTCCCCGCGAATCGCGCGTTCCTCATCTTCGCTTATCCTGCTCAGGCGTCCCGCTTCCATGAGCGGCTCGCCTTCCACCCAGACCCAGCGCACTTCCGTCCCGTGGGTCTGGTACGCGAGCACGGACGGCAGATGATGATTCGGGTGCATGTGGGGGCCGCTCATGTCGAGCAGAATCATATCCGCCCGCTTGCCCACCTCGATGCTCCCGATTTCTTCTTCCAGGCCGAGAGCGCGAGCGCCGTTGCGCGTGGCCATGTCGAGCACCTGCTGCGCCGTGATGGCTGCGGGGTCCTGCTGCACGCCCTTGTGGAGCAGGCAGGCGAGCCTTATCTCCCAGAACATGTTGACGAGGTCGTTGCAGTTCGCATTGTCCGTGCCGAGCGCCACGGGGATGCCGTAGCCCAGCATGCGCGGCACCGGCGAGACGCCCGAACCCAGATACATATTGCTAGAGGGCAGATGCACGGCCTGCGTACCTGATTCCTTGAGGAGGCGTATGTCCTCCTCGCTCAAGTGAATGCAGTGGCCGGCGACGAGACGCTCCGAGAGCAGACCCCAGGCCGCCAGGTGCTGCACCACGGGAAGGCCGCCCACTTCTGATTCCATGGGGTCTTCCGATACGTGCGTGGAGACGCGAAGGCCGCGCTCGCCGGCCCATTCGTCCACCTCGCGGAATGTCTCGGGCTTCACGTAGACGGGGATGTTCGGCCCCGGCCAGACGAGAACCCGGCCACCGGAGCGACCGTGGTATTTGTCCACCAGGTGGGAAGTCTCCTCGAACACCTCATCCCTCGTCTTGAGACTCGGCGGAAAGGTCTTCCCCCAGGCGGCGATGTGGGAGTGCGCCCGCTCGGCGAGTTTTCCCGAAGGAGACATTTCGTTGAAGCATAAGGCGAAGACGCTCCGCATGCCCGAATCGTCCATGGCCTCTATCATCGCCTCGGCCAGCGGGATGGGGACCCGCTCGTTCGTCACCACCGCCGTGGTGCCGGAGCGAATCGCTTCGCACGCGAAGAGCTTGACGGAGAGCGCCGCATCCCCGGGCGTATAGGCGACCTGGCCGGGCGCCATGACGTTCAGGCGCCAGTCCATGAGCCGCCTATCCGCGCCCAGGCCGCCGCGCAAAAGAATGCACATGATGTGGCTGTGGGCGTTTACCAGCCCCGGCATGAGGGCCATGTCCTCGCCGTCGATCACCTCTGCCGCGCCTGCGTCTATGCTGGATTCAGAGATCTCGGCGACCCGGCCATCCTCGACCAGCACCGACGCGCGGGGGAGCACATCACGCGCCTCGTTCTGAGTGAGGACGCAGGCGTTTTCGACCACGAAACGACCCGCCATGAGGATTCCTCCGGTTTGGTGTTTTCAGCAGGATACGACAAACGTGCGGATTTGAGTATCTCCAGTGGAAGCCGCGCCTTGCCAGAGAGGGAAAAGAGCATTATTAGTGTGAGAAAGAACTCGACAATCCGAGGAGAGACGCCGATGTCCAAGATCAAGTTCCTGCAGCACTTCAGCATCTATTGCCGGGATTTGCCGGCCATGCACAAGTTTTATAACGAAATCATGGGACTGCCCGAGATGCCCCGGCCCCACTTCCCCTTCCCCGGCTATTGGTACGAGGCGGGTACGGATCATCAGATTCACCTCGCCAAGGTGAGCGACACGCACGTGAAGCATTCCATCAGCGACAACGAAGACGGCTATATGGACCACCACTTCGGAATGGTGACGGAAGATCTGGCAGGCATGAAGGAGAGGCTCAAGTCGCACGACATCCCGTTTCACGACGAGCCTTACGGTTATCCCCAAATCTTCTTCCGGGACCCGGAGAACAACCTGATCGAGGTCGCGTCCACGGCGATGTTCGATATGGAGTAACGCTCGCGCGGCGCGGGTGGGTGCGCATTCCACCGCAACTTCCTTATGCACAGGCCCTGAAGCTCATACACGCGTCAGAAAAGCGCCATCGCTTACCTTTTCCAATTCTTCGATGATTTCTGGAGATATCGCCATGTCATTCCAAAAATTCCACACCACGCAGGTGACCGCCGGGGCGGGCAGCTATTCACAGGGCCTTCTGGCGGGCAGGACGCTCTATCTCGCGGGCCAGACCGGAGAGGGGCTCGACGGCACACCTCCCGCGCGCGGCGACGCCGCGGCCCAGGCCCGCCAGGCGTGCGAGAACATCCGCCGGCTTCTCGAAGAGGCGGGCGGCGACCTCTCCCACGTCGTGAAGCTCACGAACTACATTACCGACAGGGCGTACCGAAAGCCCGTATACGCGGTGATCGCGGAATACTTCGGCCCTCATGCGCCCGCGAGCACGGGCGTGATCGTGGACGGGCTGGCTTCAGAGGATTTTCTGGTGGAAATCGACGCCACGGCCTATATCCCGGAGGCCTGAGAGAAAAAGGCGGATTGAGAAATGCGCCTCAACAAGGCAGAATAGGGACACATTCAAACCAGTTCGCAAGCAGCCCGCGAGGCTGAGTCCTTTCAGAGGAGAGGGATCATGACCGAATCTTACGATGGATTGTTCGTCGGCGGCGGACATAACAGCCTGGTATGCGCCGCCTATCTGGCGAAGGCCGGGAAAAAAGTAGCCGTCCTGGAACGCGCAGACGTCGCCGGCGGGGGCTGCTCCACGCACGAAGTCACACTGCCGGGCTTCAAGCACAACCTGCACTCGAATTACTACGTGGGCCTGGAGAGAAGCCCCATCCTGCGCGATCTGGAACTCCACGAATACGGCTTCAGCCTCATCTTCCCGGAATTTCAGCAAGGTGCCCTCTTCAGCGACGGCACGGCGTTCGTCATCCACCGCGACGTGGAGAAGACCGTCAAGTCGATCGAGCGCATCAACAAGAACGACGCGAAAACCTACCGGGACCTCCACGTCAAGTTCACAGAAGGTATGCTCGACATCATCACCTCCTTCATGTACTGCGCCCCCCTGCCGCCGGAGGAGCTCAAAGAGCGCTTCGCGGGGCCGCTGGGCCGTGAGTTCTTAAGCTATGCGAACTTGAGCATGTACGATGCGGTGGACCAGCACTTCGAAGACGACAGGTTGCGGGTGCTGTTCAAGCTCTTCCTGGGTTCCTTCACTCTCGAGAACACGCCCACGACGGGCATCTTCTTCCCGAGAATATTCTCGCGCATCGCAAGCTTCGCCCTGCCTGTCGGCGGTTCGGTGAACTTCACGCGCGCGCTCGAGCGCGTGGTCGTTCGAGGCGGCGGCAAGGTGTTCACCAACGCGGAGGTCCGCGAGATCACGGTGGAAAGCGGCGACGCCACCGGCGTCATCCTCGAGGACGGCACACGCATCGAGGCCACCGAGTTCGTGGCGAGCGGGGTGAACTGGCCGCTCACGGTTCGCCTGGCCGGGGAGGATTACTTCGGCGGCAAGCTCGCCAGGGCGGCTCTCGAGTATCAGTGGGCGAGCCACGGGCTGTGCACCATCCACCTGGCGCTCAAGGAAGCGCCCGATTTCGCGGCCGCGAAATTCGAGCCCGACATCAACAAGACGTTCAACATCTTCTGGGGCGCGGACTCGACCGAGGAGATCGACGCGTGCTTCGAGACGATCCACGACGGCGAACTGCCCAAGCTCATGGGCAATGGCGGCAGCAACAGCCACTTCGACCCGACCTACTCGCCGGACGGCACGCACGTGGGCTACTGGTGGCCGTTTGCGCCCTTTGAACTCAAAGACGGAGGCGCCGAGGCGTGGGACGCGCGGCGCGAGGAGTACACCCAGCACTTCATCGACTCCTGGACGCCGTATGCGCCCAACATCAACCACGACAACATTATGGGCAGCTATCTCTACACGCCGCTCGACATCGTGCGCATGAACCCGAACTTCGTACGCGCGAGCCACCACGTGGGCGCCTACATTCCCGAGCAGTTGGGCTACAACCGCCCGCATCCGGACGTGAGCGACTTCCGCACGCCGATCGGCAAGCTCTACCTGTGCGGTTCGAGTTCGCACGTGGGCGGCGCGGTGACGGGAGCGCCCGGTTACAACTGCGCGAACGCGATCGCCGAAGACCTGGAAATCGAACGATTCTGGGCGCCCGTCGAGACCATGATGGCCTGAAGACAGAGATTTGATTCACGTTTTACGAGGAAAGGATAAAATTCCATGGAATTGATCGACCTCTCACAAACCGTGGCGGCGGGCGGATTCGAGCGTCCGTTCCACCCCAAGGTGGCCATCGAGCCGATGATGACGCACGAGGAATCTTCCAAAAGATTTCTCGGGAAATTCTCCTTCGCGGCCATGAAGCTCACGCTCTCGGATCACACCGGAAGCCACGTGGACGCCCTGAACCACTACGTGCCCGGAGACGCGCCCTCCATCGACCAGTTGCCGCTGGAGCGTTTTTATTCGAGCGCGATTTGCGTGGATTTCTCGGACGTCGCGCCCAGGACCTACATCGAAACCGAACACATCGAGCGCGAACTGGACAAACACGGGCTTTCCATCGAAGAGGGTGACGCTTTCTTGTACTACACGGGGCATTTCGAGAAGTCGTTCAAGGACCCGAATCCCGATGTATGGTGGAAAGAATTCGCAGGCCTGAGCCGGCCCGCCACCGAGTATCTCGCCGATCGGGGGGTGCGCAACATCGGCTGCGAGGCGTTCACGATAGAAAACCCCACGCAGATGTTTCCCGAGTCGGAAGAGCCCTATCCCTCTCACCAGGTGTGCAAGGAGCGGGGGATGCTCAACACGGAGAACCTGGTGATCCCCAGGCGCCTGGTGGGCAAGCGCTTCACCTTCCTGTGCCTGCCCATCAAGCTGAAAGACGCCACGGGCTCGCCGGTGCGCGCCGTGGCGGTGCTGGACTGATCTAGAGACCGAAGCCGAAGAGCGCGTTCGCGTTGCCGAATGCCGCTTTTTCGATCTCCGCCTCGGCGATGCCGCCCCGGCGCATGGCGCGAATCGCCCGGGGGATGCAGTAGAGGTCGTTCGACGTGTAGGGAATGAGGTCGGAGTTGAGCATCATGCGCCCTCCCCCGTGACGCCGCACCCATTCCACGACGGCGGAGGGGGGAATCGGCCGAAGCCGGCTGCCGAGGCTCGTCGCGCACCACGCGCCCGTCTCTTCGTGAACGAAATCCACTATCGTCGCATCCACGTGGTCGACCACGAGCAGTGCGTGGTCGAGACCTGCGGCATCGATGACTTCCAGGTCCATCTTGAGGTAATGGAGCCTGAACTCTTCGGGCGAAACCTCTCCCTGCGTGTCCACGCCGCCCAGGAATTCCTTCGGGTTCTTGTAGGTGGGCGTGTGGAGGATCAGGGGCTTTTCAAGCTCCGCCGCGAGGCGCGCCTGCGCTTCGAGGCATCTGGCCTGATCTTCCAGATCCCAGGAAAAGCCAAAATATTGCCCCGGGTCCAGGCCCACCTCCCCCAGGGCGGCCACCCGATCGTTCTCCAGATAGCCGGGGAGCGCGTCGATGAGCCGCTCCCAGCCGTCCACCCGGGTCATCGAACTCACGCCCACGGCGCACATGGCTCGAATGTGGTGTTTGGCCTCGGCGGCTTCGGCCATCCTGAGAGGGCTCTCCCAAAGCCTCTCCACATCCTCCGGCCCGGGCGCGCGCTTCCAAATCTCGCGGTGCACGTGGGGATTCCCGCAGGAGAGGACGGAACCCGCCATCCCGCACATGCCCTGGAGTTCCCAGTCGTCGAAACTGAATCCGTGCAGGTGATTGTGGCAGTCGATGAACCTGTCCATTCTAGGCTCCTGATTTTCTCGCCAGAAAGACGTAGCGGTTGAGACTGAAGAAATACTCCCCACGCTCGCCCAGCGCCTTCAAATCCTCCGCCCAGGCTTTTGCCACTTCCTTCGGCACGCCGCCCTTGCGGATGACGAAGGGCACGATGACGCTCACCATGCCGTGGCTGTAGTTCTCCGCAGGATACTCCGTATTGAGAAGAGGCAAAACCCTTGAGTCCATGATCTCGAAACCTGCGCCTTGCAGCAGGGGCGACAATCTTCTCGGCAGATGAGGGTCGGCCAGATGCGCGTCCCATGCGGCGAAAATCCGCTTCGCCCGCTCGGCGTCCTGCGCGTTCCATACGAGCGAACCCCAATCCGTATCCATGATGAGGGCGCGTCCGCCGGGCCGCAGCACGCGGCAAAGCTCCGTCAGTGCGGCCTCCATGTCGGTGACGTATTCATACACCTGAGAGACGATGGCCGCATCGAAACCGCCATCCTCGAAAGGGAGGCTCAGCGCATCGGCCTCGTGGAACGACACCTGCGGCTGGGATGCGCAACGCTTCTCGGCGAGGGCGAGCATGGGCGCGCTCTTGTCCACGCCGAAAACGGCGCCTCCCGCCCCCACCATGCGCCCGGCCTCCAGCGTCATGAAGCCTGGGCCGGAACCCAGGTCGAGCACGCGCTCGCCCGGACGGGGAGCGACAATCTCCAGGAGAGCGTCGCGCTGCGCGGCCACGTCCGCCGTCGTGTAGACGGCCTCGACGCGCCGGGCCGCCTTCTCATCAAAACCGGGGGGCTGGCTCATACTCGCCTTCCTTTATCCTCGCATTCCTTTTTTGTCGAAATCGATGAAATTCAATTTGTTCTTAACATAAAAAAGGACGGGATGTCCGGTGTAGAGGACGCATTGTGGGGTTGTTGAAGAACCCGGTTGCGGCAGCGGGCTTCGCAGAAGCCCTGACACCCTCATCCTGAGTAGGCGCGTAAGCGCCGTATCGAAGGATGGGGGTGTATCTCTCCAGCAGGCGCGAACTTCGCCCTTCGATACGCGGCTCCGCCGCTACTCAGGGTGAGGGGTGTCGGGGAACGGCGGAGCTTGCCCCGAGCGAAGTCGAGGGGCCGCTACTCAGGGTGAGGCGAACGGAGCTGCTGCTCGGGGCAAAGGGGATTTTTCAACAGCCCCGTATGCGTCCCCTGCAAACAGCACCGCCCACAGTCTTCCCGCACCGAACGCATAGATGCGACCCGCCGGTTTCCTCCAGTATAGGCCCTTCGCCATTGACGCGCGTTTTCTCCAGAACCTATAAGCCTAATGAAAGCATTTTTTGCGTTCCCATCATGAATGGACCACCCATGTCCCCATCGAAGATATTCAACCTTTTCGCGATTGCGGGCAGCCACGCCGTCAACGCCTTCTACACGCAGCTTCTCATCCCCGTACTCCCGCTCATCGTCGCGGAATTCGAACTCAACTACGTGCAGGCGGGCCTCATCGTGACGACCTACTCGGTGGCGAACAGCGTCTTTCAGTTCCCCCTTTCCTTCATATCGGACTACACCCGTAGATGGCGGACCGTACTGGCGCTCTCTTTGCTCACACAGGCGCTGCCCGTTCTGCTCTACGGCTACGCGGCGAACTACTCCCTGCTGCTGCTGTTCGTCTTCATCGGCGGCATCGGGAGCGCGGCCTACCACCCGCCGGCCGTTGCGCTCATCACGCGCGAACTGCCCGACAGACGCGGTTTCTGCACGGGCCTGTTCAACGGCGGGGGCGAAATGGGGAACATCATCTCGCCCGCCATCGTAGGCTGGCTCGCCGTCTATCTGGCGAGTTGGCGCATGGCCGCGCAGTTCTACGTCATACCAGGCGTCATCTGGGCGGCGCTCATCTGGTTCCGGTTTCAGGATCAACTCGGAGAGCGCCTCCCCTTCCGCCAGGCGGCGAGGTCCACTTTCGGCGCCTTGTTCCGTAATAAATCATTGATGCTCCTCATCACCCTTTCCTCGTTCCGGATCATGGGCTTTCGCGGGTTCATGGCCTTTTTGCCGCTCCTGCTGGCGGAACAGTTCGGTTTCGACACCAAGGGGGTGGGCTGGCTGCTCAGCATCTATTTTCTCATCGGTTCGACCACGTCCATCATCATCGGCAGGTGGTCGGACTACGCGGGCAGGACCAGGCTCATCGTCGTGCTCACCTTCATGTGCGCCGCCGCGATGGCATCGCTCACCTGGGTCGCGAGCCTCACGACGCTGCTTCTCGCGCTTTTCGCCGTCGCCTGCATCCTCACGCCGGTGCCCACCCTGGTGCTGGCCGTCGGCACGGAACTCGTGGACGAGCGGGTGCGCTCGAGTTCGGTGGGGATGATCTATGGCTTCAACGAGGCGGCCAGCGCGCTCTCACCGCTCGTCGGCGGCCTCGTGGCCGAAGCGATGGGGCTTCAAATGGCGTTCACCTTCTACGCCTCGATGTTCGTTATCGGCGGGTTCATCGCCATCTTCCTGCACAGAGAAAGCGCCCTTCAACCCCAGATGCAAGGGGGCAAGCCATGAGCCGGGCGGAAGAAATCAAAACGGGAATGGCTGCGCAAGACCCGGCGCAGGATATCCCCTGGGGGGCGCTCGCCATCCTGTTCACCGCTCACTTCGTGGTGGACGGCACGGTGAATTTCATCGCCCCGCTCCTGCCCCTGATTCGGGAGCAGTTCCAGGTCTCCCTCTCAACAGGCGGCCTGCTCCTCACGTTCGTATCGATGAGTGCTGCGCTCTCACAACCCGTGACGGCGATTCTCGTGGACCGCTGGCCCACTCTCCCCTGGCTCGCCGTGGGGATGGTGGGCAGCGCGCTCTTCATCACCTCCATCGGCTGGGCGCCCAACTTCACGGCCCTCACCGTCATGGCCGCCGTCGGCGGTTCGATGGTCGGCCTGTGCCATCCGGACATGGCGTCGCGCGCGGGCGCGCTCTCGGAAAACCGGAAGGGGCTGGTGGTGAGCGTCTTCATCGCCGGAGGGCGCGTGGGCCACGGCCTTGGGCCCGTCATCGCCATCGGCATCGTCTCGCTCGGGGACATGAAATGGCTCAGCTCGTTCACCCTGGTCGCGGTCGCGATGGCCCTGGCGGTGAGATACGGGCTGCCGAAACCTCAATCGCCCCCCACGATCGGCGACAAGAAAGCCTCTATCTGGGATTTCGTAACAGCGCTGCGTACAGCGGGCACGCCGCTGCTTCTGCTCTCGGGCGTCACGATTTGCCGGGCCGTCGTGAACATCAACTTCATCAGCCTCATACCCTCGCTCTACGCCGAACACGGCATGAGCATCTGGAGCGGCGGGGCGGCCAGCGCCATCATGCTCACCTCGGGTGCGGTGGGTGTTCTGGCGGGCGGCTTTTTGGGAGACCGATTCGGAAAAAAAGAGCTTATCGTCGGCGGCATCGGCCTGGGCGCTCTGTGCGTCTGCGCGTTTTTGATTGCGCCGCCCGAGTGGGGCTTCGTGCTCCTGGCCTTGCTGGGGGTCGCCACCTACCTCCCGATGGGGGTGACGATGGCCTTCGCCCAGCAACTCATGCCCCACAACCGGGGGCTGGCCAGTTCCATCACGCTCGGCCTCTCGTGGTTCATCGCGAGCCTTTCGGTCTACCCGATGTCCGTTCTCGGCGAGTGGTACGGCCTGGCCAACGCCTTCTGGGCGCTGCCCGGCTTTTTCATCGCCGCCTGCGCGTTCGCGCTCTTCCTGCCGAGAGTCCGCTGATTCGCGCCCATAAAAAAAAGACGGCCCCGAGGAGCCGCCTTTTTTCTTCCGCTTCGCTTAAGCCGAAACGGCCTGCTCGGCGAGTAGTTCATCGATCACCCGGTCGACCCGGGGCTGCTCCGTCCAGCTCGCCTTGTAGGCGATGTTCCCCTCCTTGTCGATGACGAAGACCATGTTCGGCATGCGCCCGTAGGCGTTCACCACCGCCTCGTCGACGTCGTCCACCAGAACGGGGATTTTCATGCCGAATTCGGCCACCAATTCCTTTGCGTAGCCCATCTTGTGCTCGAAGGAGGTGTGCTGGGTGTATTTTTTGAAATACTTGCGCTCCTGCGCGTGAGGTTCCTTGGAATAGACGACGAAGAACTCGACGTCCTTGTCCTTGTAGCGCTCATGCAGTTCGTCCATGCCCGGCACCTGCCGGCGGAAGGGCGGTCACGTAATGGCGCCGAACTCCAGGACCACGTTCTTCTTCCCGCGAAAATCGGCCAGGTCCACGGTTTCTCCAGACGTGCTCTGGAGTTTCACCGGAGGCGCGGGCTGGCCGGGTTTCAGCTGATCCTCGAACGCCTTGTGGCGGACCTTTCTGAACCCGCTCAACTCGCGCTTGATCATCAGAAACGGGTCCAGGTACCACATGCTCCACAAACCCCCGAGAGGGCCAGGCGGCCTGTCGATATAGTCTTCTTTCTGCATCTATCAACCTCCTGTGAAAAGATGAATGACGAGAAGGAAAGCTAATCCATTTTCATAATTTTGTCGATTCTGTGGAGGAGAACCACCTCGCGCCGCGAGCGCCTGGTGAGTCAGGCTCAGGCCTCGCGCCTTTCGAAAGCACTCCAGTAGACGTCCATCACCCTCTTGAAGCCCACGCTTTCGAACACGCGCTCGGACGCCTCGTTTCCTTCCACGATATAGCAATACACCTCGCGTCCCCTGTCGAATTGCGCCTCGACCAGGGCCGACACCACCACGCGCGCAAGCCCCTGTCCCCGGAATCGATCCATCGTGTGCAGCATGCCGATTGAGCCGTTCGCATGAACGACAATGTAGGAGGCGAGTTCGCCCTCGATGCGTATCGCCGCGGTGGGAGTGTTTCGGATTCTCGCCAGGGCGTATTCCTCCCCCTGGTCGTAGGGTGAATTCTCGGCCAGCGTCTTCGCATCTTCGGTTTTCAGGCTCTCAATCTGGTGGGTGCTGAAGACGGGCCTGAAATCTTTTTTCTCCAAAATGAACATGCCCACGGGAGAGCCCCGGATGAGTTTTCTTCGCCTCTCGAGCGCCTTTTGAACCTCGAATGGAATGGAGGAGAACTTGAGATACCCGTCGCTCTCTTCCATCTGCGCGGAGAGGCGCTCCATGTCTCCCAGTTTTGCGAGTATCGCCTCGGGACGTCCGAGCGGCGCGAGCCAGCCGCGCCCTGTGCTCACCGCCACCTTGGGCGCAGTGAGGTCGTCCACCCAAATGGCGAGGGACTCTCCCCCCTCGGCTGTGGCTTCGGTGAAGCGCAACCGCAGCAGCCCCTGTTCGCGCAGGAATTTCTGGAAAGATTCGCTCTGAGGGTTCTCCAACCGAAACAATTTTCGCTACACTCCCATATTGATGTAAACGCGCTCCCCTTGAGAGGTGATTATACCCGCTCACCTGCTCGAATGAAGAGGCGAGCCGCCTAAAATACACCACCACAGGAGAGAGCATGATGGCATATCGAATCATCACCATCCCGGGGGACGGAATCGGCCCCGAACTCATGGAATCCACCATCGCCGTGCTCGAAGCCGTACAGGAGGTGAACGAGACGTTGAAACTCAACCTCGAGGAGCACGAGGCGGGGGCGGGCCGCTACGCCAAGTACGGAAAGCGCATCAGCGATGAAACCATGCAGGCCTGCCGCGAGGCGGACGGCATCCTCAAATCGCCCGTGGGGGACCCGGCTGTCCGAACGCCGGAGGGCACCGAGGGCGGGCTTCTCGGCGGCGTGCTCAGAACGGGGCTCGACGTCTTCGCCAACATGCGGCCCGTCAAGCTCTACCCGGGCATCCGGAGTCCGCTTGCGGACTATAAGCCCGGCGACATCGACTACGTCGTCATCCGCGAGAACACCGAGGGACTCTACGCCTCGCGCGACAAGGGGGTCGGCGGCTCCGAAGCCGTGGCCGACACCCTGATCATCACCCGAAAAGGGGCGGAGCGCGTCGCCCGTTTCGCCTTTGAACTCGCGCGCAAGAGAAACGGCGCGCCCGAAGACGGCGTGCGGCGCGTCACCTGCGTGGACAAGGGCAACGTCCTTCGCTCGCTGGCGTTTTTCCGGGAAATTGTCTTGGAAGTCGCCGCCGATTACCCCGATATCGAGGCGGAAACCCTGTATTCGGACGCTTGCGCCTACAACCTGGTGATCCGCCCCGAACATTACGACGTGCTGGTGATGGAGAACATGCTGGGCGATTTGCTGAGCGATTTGGGCGGCGCCACGGCGGGAGGCCTCGGCATGTGTCCTTCGGGGAACATCGGGGAGAAATTCGCCTTTTTCGAGGCGGTTCACGGCTCGGCCCCCGACATCGCCGGGCAGGGAATCGCCAACCCCTTGAGCCTCATCCTCTCCGCTGCTCTCATGCTCGCCCACATCGGGGAGAGCGAGGCCGCGAATCAGATAGAAACCAGCGTCTGGGGAGCACTCGAAGCCGGGGAGATTCGCCTGGACAACAAAGGGCGCGCCGTCGACGGCTCCAAGGCCATCACCGAGGCAGTGTGCGCCCGCGTGAGGGGATGATTCAGGAAAACCGCTCGCGCAGGAGGGTCCACACGGCGATGAAACCGTCTCGCCACGTTATCTTCTTGCCCTCCGCATAGGTGCGCCCGTAGTAGGATATCGGCACCTCGTAGATGCGCCATTTCGCGGGCTTCAGGATTTTCGCGGTGAATTCCGGCTCGAAATCGAACCCCCTGGCGCGGATTTTCATGTCCTTCACCACCTCGCGGCGGAACATCTTGTAGCAGGTTTCCATGTCGGTGAGCGTGCAGTTGAAAAGCAGATTCGCCAGCGTGGTCAGCATCCAATTTCCCACCTTGTGCCAGAACATGTGCACGCGCTGGGGTTTTCCGCCGAAGCGCGTGCCGTAGACCACGTCGGCCTCCCCCCGACGTATCGGGTCATAGAGATCGGCGTATTCGGCGGGGTCGTACTCCAGGTCCGCATCCTGCACGACGATCACGTCCCCGTTCGCCGCCGCGAAGCCGTCACACAAGGCGGCCCCCTTGCCCTCGTTCTTCTCGCGGTAGATGACGCGCGCGCCGTTTTGTTCGATCTCGGCCAGGATGTCCCGGGTGCCGTCCGTGCTGCCGTCGTCCACGATGATGAGCTCGATGTTCATCGCCACCGCCTGGACTCTGGCGACGATTTCGCGAATCGTGTCCAGCTCGTTGTAGCACGGCATCACCACGCTCAGTAAATCCGTCATCTGGCCGTCATCGCTCACCGCAGTTCTCTCCATCCGGGGGCCGGGCGCATCATTCGTTTACGAGGGTATCGCGCCAAAGCCTACATCCTCACCCCTGTACGGTCAATTTGTTTTTCAGCGCCAAAGGCGCTCAGGCTTGGCAAGTGTTGCCCTCCGTGAGAGTATTGCCGCGCTCGGGATTTCATCGGAAATGCTCACAGTTTCGGGATTATCAAATGCCATCGGTCCTGCTCGATAGAATGAAGACGCTGTGCTCCCTGCCCGGCCCGCCGGGTCATGAGGGCGCCGTGCGCGACGCCATCGCGGAGATGGTAAAGGACAGCGCGAGCGAGTTGCGGCGCGACGATATCGGGAACCTCATCGCCCGGCACGAGGCGAACGAGTCAGCGCCTCACATCGTTCTGGAATGCCACATGGACGAGGTCGGCCTCATCGTCACGAACGTGGAGGCGGGCGGCGCGATTCGCTTTGAAAAAGTGGGGCTCGTGGCTGATGCGATTTTCCCGGGCCGCGAGGTCGCCCTCCTGACGCTGGACGGGAATCTCCACCGGGGCGTCGTCAACGTGCGCAGCGGACATCTCCAGTCCTTACAAGGCCAGGAGCACCCCGGCGTCGATGAGATGTGGATAGATTTAGGCGCTTCGGACGATGCGCCGATTCGCGCCCTCGGCATCGAGGCGGGCACGCCTGGCGTATTCCACAGCCCCTTCATCCAGCTTCCAGGAGGAGCCTGGAAATCGAAGGCGGTGGACAACCGCTCGGGCTGCGCCCTGTGCGTGGAGGCGTTCATCAACACGGCAGGCTCCCTCTCGGACAGGCTTCGCCTGAGCGCCGCCTTTTGCGCCCAGGAGGAAATCGGCGGGCGCGGCGCTTCGGTACTATCGGTGGATGAGAAAGGAGCCGACCCGCCCTCTCTCGCCATCGTGCTCGACAACGTGCCCTCGGACGGCCCGGGCCGCTCCGACGCCCGTGGGTCGAAAATCGGAGCCGGGCCCGTATTGCGCAGGTACGACCACCAACCCATGAGTCTTTACGGCTACATCACCCCGCCCGAGCTGATCCAGTGGGTGAAGGACGTGGCGAGCGACGCCCATGTCCCCTTGCAGGAAGACGTTTTCGTGGGCACGTTTCTCGATTCCGCCACCTTGAGCAAATCCCGGCCGGGCGGATTGCCCACCGTGCCGATCAATATGCCCAGGCGCTATTCCCACAGCCCGGTGGAAACGTTCATGGAGTCAGACCTCGAAGCCATGGCGGCGCTCATCGGCGCTCTTTTGCGCTCCGCAGCCGAGGGAGGGGCGCCGGATTTGAGGCGGGATTATCTATCGCCCTCTGATGCCTGAAATCTCACGAAAACCGCACTTTTGGAGAAACGAAACCCGTGTCGAAAGTAATTCGCGTCGCCCATAGCCCCGATTCGGACGATGCCTTCATGTTTCACGCCCTGGCGAACGGGAAGATCGCCCAGGGAGCGTATGAATTCATCCATGAACTCCACGACATCGAGACGCTGAACCAGGCCGCTTTCGAGGGCAAGTACGAGGTGAGCGCCATCAGCTTTCACGCGTACTGCCATCTGGCCGATCGCTACGCCATCTTGCCGCACGGGGCGAGTTTCGGGGAGAATTACGGCCCCGTCATCATCTCGCGCGAGCCGATGACGCCCGATGCGCTCCGGGACGTGGAAGTCGCCATCCCCGGCCTGCTGACGACGGCCTATCTCACGCTCCGGCTGTATATGGGGGGCGAGGAACCGAAACACCGCGTGGTGCATTTCGACCACATCATGGACGAGGTGAAAAACGGAAACTCCCCGGCGGGTCTTCTCATCCACGAGGGCCAGCTCACCTATGAGGAGGAGGGCTTTCATCTCGTGGAAGACCTCGGCAAATGGTGGATGCGAGAAACCGGAGGCCCCCTGCCCCTGGGCTGCAACGTCATCCGAAAAGATTTGGGCCCCGAGGTCGTGGGCGAAGTGAGCCGCCTGCTTCACCAGAGCATCGTCTACGCGCTCGAGAACCGGGACGAGGCGCTCGACCACGCCATGGCCTACGCCAGGGATTTGCCGCGTGACAAGGCGGACGTTTTCGTCGGCATGTACGTGAACGAATGGACGCGCTCGTACGGCGACGCCGGGCGAAAGGCCGTCTCCACGTTGTTGAACCGCGCCGCGGAGGCGGGCATCATACCCGAAAAAATCAAGCCGGAGTTCGTAGCCACATCCACCGACTGAAAAGCGGAGGCGGATTCATGCTGGAGGGAATGCACCACATATCCATCAGCGTCGATGACCTGGAAGAAGCGCGCGATTTCTACGCCGGCCTGCTGGAACTCGCGGAAATCGACCGCCCGGATCTGCCGAATCCAGGCTACTGGTTCCAGGCGGGCGCCTGCCAGCTTCATCTCACGGGGAGCCGGGACCGCGCGAGCCAAACGACCATCCCGGGCACCGGGGCCGGTGAAACGCATTTCGCTTTCGCAGCGTCGGACCTGGAACCCGTGAAGCGTAGGCTCGAAATCGCGGGCGTGGACGTGAAAGACGGCGTCAACGCCGGGCTGGGACTACGGCAACTTTTCTTCAGAGACCCCTCGGACAACCTCGTGGAGGTGTTCTGCACACTGGAAGATTCTTGATGGAAATCACGAGTAATTTCTTCGATGCCAAAACAAGATAATCTTTTGTCCGGCTTATCCCGCCGAACCTTTCTCTTCAGTCTAGGCGCTGCAGCGGCGGCCCTGAGGTTTTCATCTCCTGGCGCCTGGAGCGCCGAAGACAAAAAACTGAATTTCTACAACTGGGACACCTACATCGGCGAAACCACGCTGGCCGATTTCAAGGCCGCGAGCGGAATCGACGTGAAGATGGACCAGTTCGCCGACAACGATGAACTGTTCGCCAAACTCCAGAAAGGCAACCCGGGCTATGACGTGATCGTGCCGACCAACAACTACGTCGAGCGCATGATCGCCGCCGGGATGCTCATGCCGCTCGATCATTCCCTGATCCCCAACAAGGCGAACATCGACCCGGCTTTTCAGGACGCCGCCTATGATCCGGGCCGCAAGTATTCCCAACCCTACATGTGGGGCACGGCCGGCGTCGGCTATCGCAAATCGCGCGTCGAGGGTGTTCCCGACAGTTGGAAGTGGCTCCTCGCCTCGGATAAATTCACGGGCCGCATCGCACTCATGGGCGATAAGGGCACTGCGATTCAGATGGGCCTCAAGCTGTTGGGGCACTCCCTGAACGCTACAGACCCCGCCCTGATAAAGCAGGTGGAGGAGATGCTCATCCGCCAGAAGCCCCACGTCAAGGTATTCGCAGACGATAACGGACAGGATTTGCTGCTCAAAGGAGAAGTCGATCTGGCCATGGAATGGAACGGCGACATTCTCCAGGTCATGAAGAAAGACGCCGACATCGGCTACGTCGTGCCCAGGGAAGGCGGACTCTTGTGGCAGGATTGCCTGTGTATTCCCAAAGGCGCGCCGCACCCCGAAAACGCGCACAAGTTCATCGATTTTCTGCTGAGGGCCGACGTCGGCGCTGCGATTGCGGATTTCATCCAGTACGCCACCCCCAACGCGGCGGCGAAGGCCAGAATGTCTGCTCCGTACCGGAACAACCCGGCCATATTTCCGCCTCCTGAAGTAACCAAAGCGTCGGAGTTTCCGTTGTATCTGGGCGAGGATTACGAACGCCTGATCGAGGAGACCTGGGCGCGGGTTCAGGCAGCTTGATTGATATAGGGACACCACCATGAAACGAAACAGATTCAACCTGGCCGGGGCCGTGCCCTGGCGCAAAACCGAGAATGGGCTGGAAATCCTCCTCATCACCACGCGCGACAAACCCCTGGACCATGAGCATCCCTGGTGGATAGTGCCCCAGGGCGGCGTGGAGCCGGGGCAGACCGCCCAGGAGGCCGCCATTGTCGAAACCTGGGAGGAAAGCGGTGTTCGCGGCGTGGCGTCGGAGGAGCCCATCGCGCGTTATGAATACGATATCGGCGCGGGCAGGTGCAAAGTCGACATCTTCGAAATCGAGGTCGAAGTCGTAGAGGACGACTGGCCCGAGAGCCACGAGCGAAGGCGCGTCTGGCTCTCCCCCGAGGACGCCCTGGAGACCATTTCCGGACACACGCTCAGGAGCGTCCTGGAAGAATTCCTCCTGAGAAAAGGGGGTTAGGCCTTACGCGCCGCGATGAGCGCGCGGTTGTAGTGCAGATAAAGGGGCGCGGCGGCAAAGCCTGCGGCCACCAGCCACCCGAGTTGCTCATCCAGTTTTGCGGGGTAATCGTCTTTCCCCCCGTAGCGTTCTCGATACTCGTGAAAAGTCATCGGCGCATCCATTCGCCGGTTCAGGCGATTCCACACGCGCTCATAATCATCGGGCAGGTCGTCGAAGCGCGGCTCGATCCGATCCAGGATATAGAAAGCGCCTCCCGGACGCAGGAGCCCGTACACTTTCTCGTAGACCGCTTGTTTGCTCGCGTGGGGAATCTCATGCAGGGCCTGGCTGCTGAATACCGCCGCATAAGGCGCACGGGGAAATTCGACCTCTTTCAGGTCGTTCATGTCGCAGAGAATCGGCTGATATCTGCCCTCATAAACACTCAGGCGTTCTGAAGCGAGTTTGAGCATCTCCCCGGAACTGTCGAGACACACAACCTTTGCATGGGGTATGCGTTCGAAAATAAGGGCTTCCACCTGGCCGGAGCCTGAACCCAAATCCAGCATCCAGCCATCGTCCGGCTTTACACCCTCGAGGAGGGAGATGAGCATATCGAGTTGATTCGCCCGGTCGGGGTTGTCCCGCGCGGCGTTCACCGCGTCCCAGCTTTTGGCGAACTCCTCAGCCCCCCAGGCGTCTTTCGTCATCAGGCCGCCTTGCAAGCGTTCATCAAGGCGTCTGCGCCGGGCGCCTTCTCGAACCCCATGACGGCCTCCACGGCGGAAACGACCTTGCGCTCCGGCAGGACGCGGCCCGCGTTCCCCCGGAACTTCGCCTCGACGTCCGCCCATTCCATCGGGTTTTCGGGATTGCCCCAGTTGACGGGCTCATCGCGCTCCAGGACGCGGCCGTCCTTGAGCGCCATCCTCACGCCGCCATGCAGGTATTTGGGGAACCTGTCCGATTCCACGCCCGTGCACCTCACCTTACCGGCCAGTTCGAGCACCTGAGCGTCGCCCAGATGTTTTTCCTCGAAATCATCGAGCGTGGCTCGGCCCTTCACCACGTTGACGGCCAGACAATAGGGCAGACTGAACAAGGCCGCATACTGCGTGTTGGGCCTTCGCTTGTGCTCGATGGGCTCGCACACGATGTGGAGGATCGGCTCGGGCGTGATGGTCTCGATCTCATCGATCTCATCAATGGATATGCCCGCCTCGCGCACCAGGTTTTTCGCCGCATCCATCGCCGCGTGATTGAAATGGCAGCAAGGATAGGGCTTGAACGAAATCCGCAGCGTCTCCCAGCGCTCGCCGAGTCCGCCCGCCAGGATTTCCGCGTCGTAGGCCGGGTCGCTCAAGTGCGTCGCATATAGACCGAACCTGCCCTCCAGGACTTTTCGGGGGCCCATGAACCCGTGGCCCGCCATCTGCGCGGCGGTAACGCCCGCATGGGAAGCCCAGCCCGGGTGAAAGCGCTTCACCCAGCTTCCATCGTCCAAGAACTCCTGAATCCCCGCCGCCTGGCTCCCGCACACGCCGAAGGCGTTGGCGATGGCTTCGGGCGAGTGGTTCATCAGACGCCCCATGATGGCCGCCGCGCCAAAGGCGCCGCATATCGGGGTGGCGTGATAGCCCTCGGCGTGAAACGCACCCGGCACCGCGCCCCCGATTCTGGCGATGACCTCATAGCCCGCCACCATGGCCGCGAGGATATCCCGCCCGCTCGCGCTGGCGGCCTCGCCCGCGGCCAGCGCCGTCGGCACCACGCAGGCGCTCATGTGGGTGATGGAATCCGTATGCGTATCGTCGAAATCAAGCCCGTGCACGTAGCTGCCGTTCACCATGGCGGCGTGAGCGACGGGGAGCCTGTCACCGTAGCGCCATACGGTGGCCTGGGGATTGCCGCCCCAATCGCGCGCCGTTTTCGTCACCGCATCGGCGTAGGCCTCCCTCGTTGCGGCAAGGCCTATCCCCAGGGCGTCCAAAAGATGGAGCTTCGCCTTTTCGATCACCTGTCCGGGAATATCCTCGTAAGATAAGCCGGCGGCGAAACGCGCCAGTTTGTCGCTCATCGTTTCCATCTTCTTCTCCTGATCCAGAATCCGGCCCGGCCCTAGGCGAGATGCGCCACCAGGGCGCCCATCGCCTCGATATCATCGAGACCCGAAGCAACCTCCACCAAAGCGTCTTGAGAAGCGGACGAAATCACGCCGCCCGTAATCTGTCTGAATTTCCCCGCCACCATGTCGAAATCCATCGGGTTCTGGGGCGAGCCCTTGGGGCCGGCGACGCGGCTATTGAACTCACGGCCATCATGGGTTCGGATCGCTACTTTCGCCGGAAAAGTTTTGGGGTAGAGTTTCTCGATTTCAGGGTCCACCGTGAAGCGCGCCCGGCGCGCCAGCGCTACGAGCTCCGGGTCGGCGATGCGCTCTGGCGTGAACTGCCCGGGTCCCGCCTTCCCGTCGGTGAGCGCGACCGCGGCGCAATACTCGATGTTCATCTGCGCGCGCAGCGAACTCACCGGCTCATAACGCCAGGAACACTGCTGTTTCACCACGCTGTGGTTCATGATCTCCATTTCCTGTACGTCATCGGGCGCGACGCCATGCTCCCTGCGCAGGGCGAGAACGGCGTCGATGGTCGAGTGGGTGCTGCCGCAGCAGCAATAGGGCTTGAAGGAGACACCCTCCGTCTCCCAATGATCACCCAAGCCTCTCGTCAGCGGCTCAGGGTCTCCGCAGCCGCTGAACGCCCGGATGAACCCGCCGTCTTCGTACTCGAAAATCTCCTTGGGGCCCGTATAGCCCCCCTCCGCCAAAGCGGCGGCCAGGAGGCCGCTTTGGGCCGCGCGGCCCGCGTGAAAACGCTTCGTCTCGGAACCATCGCACTGAAAGGCCCATGTGCCCGCCCCCTGGGTTCCCGCTAAACCCAATGCGTTGGCCGTCAGCTCGGGGGTTAATTTCATCAGGTGCGCCGCGGCGGCAGCGGCTCCAAAGGGACCGCACAGGCCCGTGAGATGAAAGCCCCGCCTGCGGACCTCGAGACAGTCCGCGGCGATGCTCGCGCGGATCATCGTTTCATAGCCGACGACGCAGGCGGTAATAAACGTCCTGCCATCGACCTTCATCTTCTCGGCGAGCGGATATGCGGCGGCGAAGACCACTGCGCCCGGGTGGAGCTTGGCGCCGCTGTGGTAATCATCGAGTTCGAACGCGTGCATCCAGGTGCCCAGACAAAGCGCCACGGGCCCCACCGGCCCGCGCCAGGCGTTTTTCCAAAGGGTGGCCTCCGCGCTTCCGCCTTGTTCCTGGATGAAGCGTGACAGTATGCGTCCCGATTCGGTGGTCGTGCCGTAGAGTCCGCAACCGACGGCGTCCAGGAAATACTTGCGCATGCAGGCGCGCAGGTTCTCGGATAAATCACCATAGGACGTCTCGCTGATGAATCGTGCGAGTTCGCGCGTGTGGCCGTTCATTCTGACCTCATTCCCTGGGCAGATATTCTGCTTCTATCGCGTGATAGGCGTCATAATCGAGGAGCCGGTAAAGTTCTTTGCGCGTCATCATGTTGCCCAGATAATCCGCCATCGTGCCCTTGGCCTTTAATTCGTCGAGCAGCAATTCGCCCGCCTTGAGCATCGCGCGCATGATGCTCACCGGAAACAGGACGAGTTTGTAACCCATCTCCCCGAAATCCGCTTTTGAGACATGAGGCGTCTTGCCGAACTCCGTCATGTTGGCGAGCAGAGGACCCGGGCAGCGCTCGGCGTACTCGGTGAACTCATCGCGCGTTTCGAGCGCCTCGATGAATATGACGTCCGCTCCGGCTTCCAGCGCTGCATTGCCTCTTTCGACGGCCTCATCCATCCCGTAGACATATTTGGCGTCGATTCGAGCCATGATAGCGAAATCCGGATCCGTTCGATGATCCACGGCGGCGCGGATTTTCCCAATAAACTCCTCACGGCTCACCACCTGCTTGCCGTCCAGATGGCCGCAGCGTTTCGGCAGCGCCTGATCTTCAATTTGGATGCACGCAACGCCCGCCCTCTCGAAATCACGCACCGTGCGCACGACGTTCACCGCGTTGCCGTAGCCGGTATCCACGTCCACCACAAGCGGGATGTCCACGGCGTCGGCCATATACCTCGCGTTCATGAGCACTTCGCTGAATGACGCCAAGCCGTTGTCGGGCAACCCCGCGAGGGCGTTCACCACGCCCGCCCCGGACATATACACGGCCTCGAATCCCTTGGAGGCGATGAGCCTGGCCGTCAGCGCGTCATGCGCTCCGGGGATGATCGTCGCCCCCGGCCGTTCAAGAATTTTTCTGAATTTTTTTCGCACCGAATCGGCCATGCGTCCATTCTTCCCGGAAATAAGGATAATTCAAACGATGATTTCCATTCTCACCGAACCGAATCTTCGCCTTGATATAAAAGAACTTATCCGCCGTCCTCATCTCAAAGCAACCACCCTCTATTCTTTCACATCATCCGGCGGCATCGCCATAGCCCAAAGCCGATATTTCCTTGACAAACCGACGACGAAAAGTGGCATAATTTAATCGCTCGTGATGTTTGATCGCAGGGGGGATGACGAATGACGGAAGAAAACGAAGACGTGAGTTTCGACGAAAAATACAAAGAAGAATCCAAGGTCAACTCCGACCTCAAGCGCGCCCTGGATCTTTTGAACCAGGGCGGTACCGCCCACGCGAAAGGAGACCTCGACAAGGCCATCGAGTTGTACCGGGATTCCATCGCCTACTACCCCACGGCGGACGCGCACACCTATCTGGGCTGGATGTACAGCAAGCAGGGCCGACTCGAGGAGGCGATTGAGGAGTGCCACATGGCCATCGAGGTCGATGATGAGTTCGGAAACCCCTACAACGATATCGGCTGTTATCTCATGCAGTTGGGCGAACTCGACGAAGCGGCCGGATGGCTCGAAAAAGCGAAGTCCGCACCGAGGTACGAGCCGCGTCATTTCCCCTACATGAACCTGGGACGCATCTACCTTCAGAAAAAAGAATACGGCAAGGCGCAAGGCGAAATTTACGAAGCCATCAGGCGCGCCCCCGAAGTGGATGGTCTGAAAAAGAATTTTCTCGAACTGGTGTCGATGCTTAACTAGAAATCAACCCACGAAAAAAGCCGGCCACGTGGGCCGGCTTTTCTTTTTCGCGCTTGGGACCTAGCCGGGAATCTTGTCCCTGGTGTCCTCTTCCATCCACTCGTTTTCCACATAGATGGTTTTGGCTGCGTCCCGGTTGGGGCAATTGCCATAGGTGAAGACGAGTTCGGCGTCCTCGGTTTCGCTCGGGTTGTAGAGACCGTGAATCTCGCCCGCCGCGCAATAGACGAACGTACCCGATGGCACCGTATGCTCTTCCCTGTCCTCCCCCATCCAGACGATAATCGGGCCCTTGACGATGTAGAACGTCGCATCGCAGACGTGGTAGTGCCTCTGGTTGCGGCCCTTGGGGGGAATGATGGTGCGCCCCATCGTGATGGTCTGAGTGCCGGTGGCATTGCTGTCCACGCCCCACGCGATGATGAGGGGCGGTTCGTATTTCTTGTCCACGCCGATGGCCGTCGAATCGATGAGACACCAGCGCTGTTTCGTGGGTGCGGATATGGCTGACATGGATGCTCCTTTGAATTGGAAACGATATGAAATTGCCCGTTCTCTCGAAGGTGCCTAATCTAGTCGTTCACTTCCCAGAGCGCAAGAGCGGAGCCGACGCAGGCGAGAATTCACCCTTCCAGGAAAAGCTGCACCTCGCTCAAGAGCTCCATCCTGCGCTTTTCCAGTTCCATGAAATGCGTGCCGTCGTCGATGATGACGTAGCGCTTGCCCCGGCTGTTGCGGAGCGCTTTGTAAAGCCCCCAGGCTTCCGGGTCGGCCGAGGCGCCGTCCTGATCACCCCGGATGAGCAAAACGGGACACGTGATCTTGCTCGCGTCATAAAGCGGTATGTTCCTCGCCCTGTCGTACAGATCCGCCAGGGAGCCGTTCGCCAGCCGGAACGCGGGCGTCTTGCGCCTGGCGCCTTCCGGATCGTAGCGAAGCAGTTCCTGAAAATACGTCTCGAGCACCCTGGGTTCTCGCCATTTATGATGGGCATCCCCCGGAATATGGCCCCACCAGCGATGGTGCACGTCTTTTTCCGTACACCAGGACCAGGCGCCTCGCCTCTCGTCGAATTCGCCGGGCTTTCGGGGGTCTTCCATTTGCTTCGCACGCCGGGGGTCGTCATAAGCGTAATAAGGCGCATAAAGAACGAGCTTATGCACCTGCTTCATGTTGTCGGCGGCATACGCCGGGCTCGTCGTCGTCCCCCAGGAACGGCCCAGGATGCTGAGCTTGTTTACTCCCCGCTGATCACAGATATAATCAACCGCCGCCCTGATGTCCCTCACGGCTACCTTGCCGGGTATCGCGGGAAGCTTTCCCCTGGGGCTTTCGCGCATCTCCTGCGGCCAGGTCGATTCCCCAAAGCCCCGAATCGAGAGCGCGAAGACGTCGAACCCGCGGGAAGCGATATAATCCATCCATGAATAGCCGGGAACCGGGAGATCGTAGGCCACGGGGCCGGGCGCCATTCGCCCGTGCACCATGAGGAGCGTGGCCGCATCCTCGAATTTCTTCTTGCCCTCGGGGCGTTTTTCTCTCAGATGCAAAGTGATGCCGGGGTCGAGCGAATCGATGTAGTGATCGATTCGCTCCACTCCTTTCTGAGTCACATTCTTCCGTGGGGCAGCGCTCAAATCCAGATACCCTTAATTTTTCAGGTGCGAATAATCCTGGTCATACGCGGGCGGCAGCGCGCCCCCTTGACCCTGGATGACGTGGAGCTTGCCCCACCCCCGGCCCGAATTGCGAAATCCGCGCTGCACGCCCGCCGGCGCCCAGCACATATCCCATGGGCCGAGAACTGCCTGATGCGAATCTCCCCTCTCATCGGTCCAGAACACCGTCCAGTCGCTCTCGAGAGAAATGAAGGCCTCCTCCAGGTCGGGGTGATCGTGCAGCGGTGCGCCCGAACCCACCCGGTTTTCGTTGATGACGAAGGAGAACTCTCCTTCCGATAAAGACGGAGGCGGACCAACGCCCTCGAGTTCACCGCCCACGTGTCCTATATAGCGGCGAATCCCCCGAACGCCCTCCGGTAGCGAGGTTTCATGATAGACCTGATAATTCTTGGGGCAGTCATCATAACGCACCACCTGGGTAAAGGGATCGACGAAAGAAGCACTCTCGCTCGCCGCGCCCTCCCCTTCTCCCTGAAACACGGGCGGCTCGTACACGCCTCGCCCGTGAATGTAGTAGAGAAACCCATCCTCATCGCCCGAGTTCCTGTAACTGCGCATGACGCCCGGCGGCATCCGGATGGCGTCGTAAAGCCCGAGTTCGACGTTTTTTATCTCTCCATCGCGCGGATCGACCCACGAAACTTCGAACCCGCCATGCCACACCATGAAAACCTCCTCGAACCCGTGGCTGTGCATCGGGGCGCCGTTTCCGGGAGGCGCCATCACGATCCCGTTGGCGAACTCCCAGCCGGGGAGAGCCGCTTTGGGCTCCTTGTCGCGAGGGCCCCCGATATAGCGATAAACGGCCCGGTGGCGCCCCTCTTCCCGGGCGTCGGGCGATGAATCCCAATCGGGCATGATTTCCGCAAAACGGACGATAGTGGTGGGTACGGCTCTGGAAGTATGTGTGGTCATCTTCAAGCACCTCGCCGGTATCAGGTTATGGAAGGGTCGCGTTCCGGTACACGCCTTCCGCCTCATACGCCTCGTCGAGCAGGACGACGGGATGCACCACCCGAAGGTCCATGCCCCGCTCGCGAGCGCCGAACGCGATTTGAATCTGACAACCAGGATTGCCCGTGCAGACTACGGGCGCTTCGGAGTCCTTCACGTGCCCCATTTTCCTGTCGAGAAGCTGCATGGAAATCTCCGTCTGCGTGAGGTTGTAGCTGCCGGCGGAGCCGCAGCACCAATCGCTCTCCTTGAGAGGCACCGACTCGACGTTGCGGATAGCGGAAAGAACCTCGAGCGGCTCCTTGCGGACCTTGAGCGCGTGGAAAAGATGGCAGGGATGGTGATACGCGATTTTCCGGGGCTCGGGGTGCGCAGCTTCCCGGACCCCGATTCTGGAGAGAAACACGGTGACGTCCATCGCCTTCTCACTGAACGCCTCGGCCCGGCTCGCGTAGACGGGATCCTCCGCGAGCAAATCCTTATATTCATGCAGCATCGCCCCGCAACCGGAGACGGCCAGGACGACGGCGTCGAACCCGCCCGCGTCGATGGCGTCTATGTTCTCGCGCGCGAGGATTCTCGCCGCCTCCCTGTCTCCGGCATGGGCCTGCAACGCGCCGCAGCAGGTCTGCGAGGCGGGAAACACGACGCGCACCCCGTTCGCCGCCAACGCGCGTATGGCGGCCCTGTTCACGTCGCCGAACAGGGTGGATTGAATGCAGCCGCCGAAGAAGGCGACGCGGTATTTTTCCTCGCCAATGGCCGCTACTTCCGCAGGAAGAGCCCTCATCGAGGATACGGGCGGGGCTTCGGGCATCATGGGTTCGAGTTCGGCCAGCTTTTTGGGCAAAAGACCCAGGCCCCTCACCATGCTTTTCAAAAACGTGGTCTGGTACAGCCGGGTGGCTACGCCCGCCAGGTTGAGCAACACCCTGTTCGGCAACAGCCAGCGGAAGAGGATTCTCCTCAAAATCCGAACCGATAGGGGACGTTTTCGCACTTTTTCGAGTCCTTCGCGCGCCGCCTCGATCAAGGAGCCATAGGGTACGCCCGATGGGCACGCCGTCTCGCAGGCGCGGCAGTCCAGGCAGCGATCGAGGTGTTTCATCACCGTCTCGTTCGGGGCCATCTCGCCGTCCGTCACCATGCGCATGAGATAGATTCTCCCGCGCGGGGAGTCCATCTCGTTGCCGAGCAGCGTGAAGGTGGGGCAACTCGTGCCGCAGAACCCGCAATGGATACAACGCTGAATCATCTCCCTGTCGGGAGCGTCCGGGCCGACGAAGGGGTTTTCGTATTCGGGAAAAACCTGCGCGAAACCTGCTTTTTGATCCGTGGCCACTTAGGGCTTTCCTCCTACATCCGGTCCACGAAGCGGCCGGGACTCAAAATCCCTTTGGGGTCATAGGTTTTCTTGATGTTGCGCATCACCTGGAGCGCCCCGGGTTCGAGCACGTCTTCACCCCATACGGAAATCTGCTCTTTGAGCGAGTGCGGCCCGGAATCTAGGCGCAGGTGAACAGAGCGGGCTTGCGATTCATCCCTGCCTTCCCTGCAAAGAGAATTGAAAACGCGCCACGCCTCGAGTGGTGAGCATTCTTCATCCTCCGGCGCGAGCCAGCAACGCAAAACGCCGCTTCCCGCGTGCGCTGAAATGGCGAAACAGTATTTCCCCGATTCGGCGGCGCGCCTCGCCGCCTCAGCGAAACGGGGCAACTGATCGAGACGGCCCGCGGCTCTGAGAGTGAGCACTTCGGGACCGGAGAAATCTCCTCCTGGCGGATCGGCCAGGGTGCGGCCCAGGCGCGAAGTTGTCTCATCGTCGAGGCGCAAGATATTGTCTCCGCCCTCTTTCGCGAGGATTTCCTCGAAGCGGGCCAGTTGATCTTTCAGCCCTTCCTCAAAATCCCCGAAAGAAGCCACCAGGCTGACGGGGCCGGGCAAGGCGATGTCGCCGCCCGATGCCGGCGAGGCGATGCGCGCATCGTCCAGCACTTCCGCCCAAATGGGCATGAGGGGCGAGGCCATCAGCGCCCTGGCCGCTTTGAACGCTGCGTCTGTGGATGGAAAAGAAGCCGCTCTCGCTCCAATGTGCTCGGGAGCCTTGTAGAGACGAATCGCCAACTCGGTAACGACGGCCAACGTCCCCCAGCTTCCCGACAGGAGGCGGTTCATGTCGTAGCCGGTGACGTTTTTCACCACCAGCGCGCCATAGGTGTGAGTCGCGCCATCGGCCAGCGCCACCTTCATGCGCATCACGCGGTCGCGCGCCTTGCCCCAGCGCACCCGCATGGGGCCTGAACGATCCGCGATGATGGTTCCCCCCACCGTGGAGGTTCCTGGATGCGGGGGGTCGAGACCCGCCGTCTGGCCCTCGGCGCCCGTCAACCTATCGAGGTCCTCGACGCTCATTCCCGCCTCGACGACGGCGGTGAGATCGTCTTTCAAAAACTCCACCGCCTTCGACATACGCTCCAGAGAGAGCACCACGTCGTACCTCTCGGGCACATATCCCGTCCCGCTGCCTGTGCCTCCCCCCCAGGGGAATACGGCCAGACCCGCTTCATTCGCGCGCGAGAGTACGCGGCATAAGGTTTCGTGGTCGGCGGGGCTCACCACGACCGAGGGCGCTTTACCCCCCAGCCTGAAAGACTCCGCCCTCTCATCCGACCACAGAACGGAATCGCCAAAATCTGTTTCTATGGATTGGGCGAAAGAATCGAGTTTGAGGGCCATGGCTTTCCTACTTCGTCATTCCCCCGCCCATCCGGGCGACGGCGCCGCCGAGAGCGACGGGGAACACGTTTTCCTCATCGGGTATGAGTTTGCCGGGGTTCATCAAGCCATCTTCGTCGATGGCGTCACGCACGCGCTCCATGATCTCGAGCGTGGGTTCGTCGAACTGGTCCTTCATCTCTCTGATCTTCTCGATGCCGATGCCGTGCTCGCCGGAAAGAACGCCCCCGGCCCGGATGCAAGCGCGAAGCACCTCCGAGCCGCATTCAATTGCCCGCTCCGTTTCTCCGGGCACTCGATCGTCGAACAAGACGTTGGGATGCAGGCTCCCGTCTCCGGCATGAAACACGTTGGTGATGCGCAAATTATAGCGGGCGGATATCTCGTCGAACTCCTCGAGCACCTGCGCCAGCTTCGAGCGGGGAACCGTGCCGTCGAGACAGTAGTAGGTAGGCGCGATTACCCCGAAGGCTCCGAACGCCTTTTTCCGGCCCATCCAAAGGCCCTCGCGCTCTTCTTCCGTCTGCGCGATCCGGAACGAGGAACAATTGTTCTTCTCGCTTATATCGCGAATGAGAGTCTCGAGCGGTTTAATGGAAGACGGCAGGCCGTCGAGTTCGATCAGCAAGACGGCCTCGGCGTCTTTGGGGTAACCCGCCTGAACCACAGTCTCGACCGCCTCGATGGTGTAGCGATCCATCAACTCCATTGCGGCGGGCACGGCGCCTGCCGCTATGACGTCGCTCACCGTCCGGCAGGCATCCCCCACCTGGGCGAAACACGCGAGCATGGTGCGCACGCTCTCGGGATTCGGCGTGAGCCGCACGATGAGTTCCGTGATGACGGCAAAGGTGCCCTCCGAACCAACGAAGAAACCGCGCAGATCCAGACCCGGTGAATCCTCCCCGTCCGCGCCCAGGTGCACCACCTCACCCGTCGGCAAGACGACGGTCATTTCCAGGATGTGGTTCGTCGTCATTCCGTATTTCAGGCAATGCGCGCCGCCGGCATTTTCCGCCGTGTTGCCGCCGATGGTGCAGGCCGCCTGGCTGGAAGGATCGGGCGCGTAATGAAAGCCATGCGGCAGCGTCTCGTGGGAGAGGTGGAGGTTCACTACCCCCGGCTGCACGCGCGCGAGGCGGTTCACGTAGTCGAGTTCCAGAATCTTGTTCATCCGCGTGAAGACGATGAGCACACCGCCCGGCAGGGGCGTCGCGCCACCGGAGAGGCCCGTTCCCGCTCCTCTGGCAATCAGGGGTACGCGATACTCGCGGCAGATTCCCACGATTTGGCTGACTTCTTCGGTGGTTTCCGGCAAAACGACGGCCGAGGGGATGCCCTTGTAAATCGTGAGGCCGTCGCAATCATACGTCCTGAGCGCCACCGGATCGGTATGGATAAATTCCTCCCCCACCGCATCCGTCAGCTTTTGAATGAATCCAGCGCTGTCCACCTGAAAACCCTCACGACGCTTTCTGAATGAGTGAAAACCCTTTAGAGTACGCCCACATTATACCCACGCTTCGGAAAAAAACGAAGAGAAAGGCGACTTCTTGAGCAAATCCGGTGGTTCCACTCCGGCTTCGGGCCACTCCGCCAGCCGCGGGCGAACAGGCGGCTTGTATTATGGATGGGTGATCGTAGGCGTATCGTTCATCACTATGGGCTTCCACATGGCGGCCACCTTTTCCTTTTCCCTGTTTCAAGTTCCACTCATTGAAGAATTCGGCTGGAGCAGAGGCGCCCTGGGCGGCGCATTCGCCTTGAGCATGAGTCTCTACGCAATCTGCAGCCCCGCGGCAGGATCTATTTTAGAGAGAAAAGGCCCGAGAGCCCTGCTCCCCTGGGGCTCCGTCTCGATTGGGACAGGGCTCATGCTGGGCTTTTTCATCTCTTCTCTCTGGCACGCGTATATATTCATCGGCGTCATGATCGGCGTGGGGCTTGCATTGAGCGGGTTCGTAACGCTCAACGCGCTCATGCCGCGATGGTTTTTCAGAAACCGTGGGCTGGCGGCGGGCATCGCCATTTCCGGCATCGGCATCGGCTCTTTCATCCTGATGCCCACCATCGAGAGACTCATCGCCGTCTTCGGCTGGCGTTACGCCTACCTGATTTTCGGCGCTTCGATACTCCTCATCATCCTTCCACTCAAACTGCTCCTGATCAGAAACGCTCCCGCCGACGTCGGGCAGAATATCGACGGCGTAACGGACGAAGAAGCCGCCGGGTTTCCAAAACCACCCGCCTCCAACTCCCAAAGAGTGGGAGAGGTATTCCGGTCGGCAAATCGGGAGAGAAACTTCTGGGCATTGATGATCATCGCTTTTGTCATCGGCCTGAACAACAATTCTATCTGGAGCCAGCTCCAGATATTCTTCGTCGATGCGAATTTCAGCACCGCGTTCGGTGCTTTCGTTTTCGGGCTTACCGGCGCCATCCGAATCCTGGGCAGCATAGTTCTTGGTTGGGCAAGCGATCGGATCGCGCGCAAAATGGCTCAGGCCATCGCCCTCTTCCTGTCGGGACTCGGTGTCCTCGTCTTGCTTTCCGTCCCACATTTCAGCAATGGCGTCGTTCTCGCGTTCATGTTCGCCGCCATCTACGGCTTCGGCGTCGGCGGCATGTCGGCCTGCTATGCGGCCATGTGCGCGGACGCCTACGCCGGACGCTCGTTCGCCGTTATCATGGGGTTGCTGGAAATTGCTTTCGGTCTCGGAGGATTCGTCGGCCCCCCGATGGCGGGCTTCATGTTCGACTACACGGGAAGCTATGTTCTGCCCTTCTGCATCGTGATCATTTTCCAGGCGGTTGCGCTCCTCGTCTGTCAGTTCGTCTACAGCACCGAGAAATAGACCACCATGGGAGGAGGAAAAGCCACCCGCCCCTGGATTTATTACGGTTGGGTAATCGTCGGCACGTCCTTCACCGCCATGGCGTTTCATCAGATGGCGCGCTTTTCTTTTTCCATCTTTCAGGTTCCGCTGATCCAGGAGTTCGGCTGGGGGCGCGGCGCCCTGGGCGGGGCATACGCTCTGATGCTGGGCAGCTACGCGCTATTGAGCCCCATCGCGGGAAACCTGTTCGACAAAAAAGGCGCGCGGGCGGTCATGCCCTGGGGTTCGGTGTTTGTAGGCGTAGGCTTCACGCTGGCCTATTTCATCAGCGACCTATGGCACGTCTACCTGGTTCCTTGTCTGTTCGTGGGAATCGGAATGGCGCTGAGCGGCTTTGCGATGCACAGCGCCCTCATGCCTCGGTGGTTTCAGAAAAAGCGCGGACTCGCCACGGGGTTGGCCCTCTCGGGCAGCGGGACGGGAATCCTGCTATTCATCCCCCTTATCGAAAGGCTCATCTCCTCCCAGGGCTGGCGCCTGACCTATTTGATTTTTGGTCTGGCCATCCTTTTCATCGTCGTCCCCCTGACTGCATTGCTGCTTCGAAGAAGCCCCGAGGAAGTGGGGCAATACCTTGACGGAGAACCCGGGCCTCCCGCCCATTCACCGTCCGGAGCAAGCGAAAAATCGCCCAGCCCTTCCTTGCTCAAGGTGTTTCGGCAGGTCTGCCGGAAAAAGAACTTCTGGACGCTCCTCATCGTCGTCTTCTTCATGGGGCTGAACAACAACTCCATATTGAGCCAGCTCCAGCTTTTTCTGGTCGATGCCGAATACAGCACGGCTCTGGCGGCTTTTTTCTTCGGGATGCTGGGCGCGATCCGGATGCTCGCCACGTTTTCGATGGGCTGGCTGAGCGATATCATCGGTCGGCAGCGCGCCCAGGCGCTTTCGTCTTTAATGACAATTTGCGGAATCGTTATTTTGCTTTCCATCCCTCATATATCGTTGAAATTTCTGATGGGATGGGTCTTCATATTCGTCTACGGTATGGGCCTCGGCGGAATGAGCGTATGCTACTCATCCATGTCCGCGGATGCGTTCAAAGGCCCCTCGTTCGGCGCCACCATCGGACTGCTCGAAATTTTCTTTGGGCTGGGGGGGTTCATCGGCCCACCTTTGGCGGGTTTTATTTTCGACTACACGGGAAGCTACGTGATCCCCTTCGTCGGGATAGCGGTCGGCCTGGTGTTCTGCATCTTCTTGTGCCTGTTCGTCTATGAAACGCCACGAGGAACCTCTGAAGCATAGCGGTTGTTAAAAGGGACGGCTCAGTACCTCGAGCACCTTGACAGCCATCGCCCTGTCGCCCTCGATGCGCAGGCGACCACCTCCTTCCTTCTCCTCCAGCATAGCCCGACCCGTGGTGAGTAAAACCAGGTCGCTCCCGCCGCATATGACGCGCGCGTCGCAAACCCCATCATCGGCAAACAAGATTTCGGACTCGCTTTTTTCGATGCGCAGCGCCCATTTCCGCTCGGGTTCCATCGTCTCGAAGCAGACCGTTCCGCTGAAATCCTTATCTCCCCGCGCACCGAAGAAGATGGGGAATCGTTCGGGGAGACAATCCACCGCCACGGGCAGGGACGAGGCATGCAAATCGCCATCGGGCTGATTTCGGATGTCCCAGTCGTGGAGGATCAGTTCATAGAGCCTTTGTCCGGGAAACGTGCGTATCGGACACGGTGCGAGCCAATGCCAGGCTTTTTTATCCAAAGCGTCGGGCTGAACCCCCTCGAAGACTTCCTGCAGCCGCCATACAGCTTCGGCGAAGGCGTCTATCCGCTCATCGCCAGAGAGCGCGACGAGTTCGTCCCCCACTTTTTTACGATACGCCCAGAACGATTCCAGATCCGCCGCGCCGAATGGCATGTCCAGGCGCCCTGCGGCGCCTGCGGGTATGACGTGCGCATAAAAACGCGCGCCCAGCGTCATGTGCGCCACCACGTCGGCCACACACCAATCCGGACAAAAGGTGGGTGCGCGCCACTCCTGCTCGCTCAAGCCTCGCAATATCCCGATGAACCTGTGGTTTTCCTTTTCCACCCACGATACGGCGCGATCAAAAAAATCAGCCATCACGAAAATCCGCCCTTATGCCTGGTGATGTGAGACTCCAAGCCTCCACGCAAAAGCGCGAGCGATGAAAAATATCTTCGGTAGACACCGGTCCTCAGAATGAAACGATGTGCTCCTGAGTTGAGTCTTCAGGGGCATGAAGTCGGCATCGGCATCAGACGGGCATCGCCACTTTGAGTTCATCCGAGATTTCCGTCACCTGCTTCCACACGCCATCTTCCACCGGGATTCCTTCCCGCAGCCTTCTTTCCTTCTCCCTGAAGCTGCGTTCCCCCGGCACGCGAATCTCCTCTACGCCGGGCGCCCTGCGTATATTTTTAACCTCGGCGACGTGGAAATCGACCATCTCCCTGAATACTTTCGGATCCCCGAAAGCGGAGGGGTCGATGGCGATGAACAAATCCCCCTTGTCGTAATGTCCCTCATGCACCGACTGGCTGAGCGGCTTGCCCACCTTGGCCCCGAGCAAAGGCCCCGCCAGAAGACCAATCAACAGGCAAAGACCATAGCCTTTGTGCCCCCCGAAAGGCGCGACCGCACCCGAGGCGGCCGTTTTAGCGTCCGTCGTCGGTTCGCCATCCGGCCCCACCGCCACGCCTTCTGGAATCGGCTCACCCGTGACGCTCGCCTTCAAGATCATCCCATAAGGAATCGCGCTCGTCGCAAAATCGAGGAGTACGGGTTCATCTCCGCTCTTTGGAACGGCAATTGAAAAAGGGTTCGTGCCCATCAGGCGCTCCACGCCCCCGAAAGGATGGACCAGCGGCTGCGTGACGCCAGCGACGATTCCCACGCAGCCGGCCCGGGCGATGCGCTCGGCGTAATAGCCCGTCATGCAGATATGGTCGCTGTTCACGACTCCCACGGTGCAGGAGCCGGCCTTTTCCGCCTTCCTGGCCGCAAGGCTTGCGCCATAAGTCGCGCCCACGGGCCCCATGGCGCGGTCGCCCTCCACCAGCGCGGACCCCTCCCGCTCATGGATGACATAAGGCTTGGCCTCGGCGTTGATCATCCCGCTCTGGATTCTTCTGATCATATTGGGCAGGCGGATCAGGCCGTGGGTGGAATACCCCCTGAGATCGGCTTCTATCAATACGTCGGCCGTCGCCATCGATTGCTCGTGCGAACATCCCACGGCCGTCAGGATGCGCTCCATCAAATCGCGCAGAGCGTCCGCGTTGACGATGCGCTCATCATTTTGACTCATGTGCGAAAAAACCTTTCTGTTCCTAAAGATCGGGGTTGGGAGCAGAAACGCTCGGCTTGGTGACGCGCATCATCCAGCAATAGATTTCTATCCGGTTGCCGTCGGGGTCCAGAAAGTAGAACGCATGGCTTCCGCTTCCACCGATGAATCCGTTCTCATCCAAGCCCTCATGCGCGTGAACGTATGGGCCCGAGACGAACTCGACGCCACAGGATTTCACGTGTTCCTGGGCGAGAAGCCAATTTTCACGGTCATCCACTTCAAAAGCGATATGGTGCAAACCCACATCCGTTCGGTGCTCGGAGTCGCCTGTCGTCAGGCCCGCTTTCACGGCGTCTTCGGGCAACTCGAAAAGGACCAGGGTGTGGTGTTTTTCCGCGCAGCGCATAAAACAGATCGGACGAAAGAAATCCGGCGGACCCCACTTTCCTGTCAGCTTGAGACCCACCACATCCCGGTAAAACCTGATGGATCGCTCCACGTCACTCACGTGGATTCCCATGTGACCAAGCCGCGCGACATTACAACCCATTCCTATCCCTCCAAAAGCGAATGCAGAGCAGAAATAATCCGTTTGCCTTAAATGGAACGCCATCATAACATGCGCGCTCGTGGTTGGCGCACGCGAGTCCACGTTTGCACTTCAGCCGCTTATACCCCAGTGAAAGGACTTTCGAATGTCGAAAAAACCGGGTTTCATCGCCATATTGCTTGCGGGCGCCATGATCTTCTCAGGCGTTTTCCTGCTTCCATCCGCGAACAGCCAAAAAGATAAAAACCACGCAGTCGCACTCACCCCCCCGGAAGCGAAACCGAAAGCAGCGCCCGCCCCCACCCTCGTGGCGCAAAGCCTCGAGAAAAAGCGCATCGAGAAAATTATCAGAGAATATCTCATCAACAACCCCGAAGTGCTCGAAGAAGCCATACGAGCCCTACAGGCAAAGCGGGAAGCAATGCGCCTGGCTGCGGCCCGGACTTCCATTCAGAAAAACAGGAAACAAATCTATGCGGACCCCGAAGACCCCGTGGGCGGGAACCCCAACGGGGACGTGACGATTGTGGAGTTTTTCGATTACCGGTGCGGGTATTGCAAGCGGGTGGCCCCTGTTGTGGAGGCTGCGCTCGCGAAGGACAAGAAAATCCGCCTCGTCTACAAGGAATTCCCTGTCCTGGGGCCCAATTCCGTATTGGCGGCCCGGGCGGCGCTCGCCTCGCGCGCGCAGGGCAAATATCTGGTTTTTCACAAGGCTCTTATGAAGGCCAAAATCTCTTATGATGAAGCGAGCATCATGAAAATCGCCGCCACCGTGGGCATCGACACGGCCCGTCTGAAAAAAGACATGCAAGCGCCCGGCATCCAGGCTCAGGTTACCAAGAACCACGCTTTGGCGCGTTCTCTAGGAATACGCGGCACACCCGCCTTTGTTGTCGGCGATCAAATGTTCCCGGGCGCGCTCACCTCGGCACAACTCACCCGAATGATTCAACAGGCGAGAAGGAAATAAACCGAAAAAAAGCCCCGGAGATAACTCTCCGGGGCTTTCCTGTCGCCAGCTAATCTAGTCTACCGTCACCGAACCCATCAACATCCTGCGGTAATCCCACCATTTCCACTTCTTGGGCACCATGGTGATACGCACGCGTATTTTTTGCGCAATGGGCGTATTGACATAGTTGGCCCACATATCGGGCCCGAAGAAATGATCCACCACGCTTTTCAGCCCCTCGTGGTCCGTTCCCATCGTCTCGGAAACCTGCGCCTCACCCTCCACGACAACGGCGCGGAATGGAGCTTTTTCATCATCGATACAAATGGCAAAGGCCGGATTGCGCTTCAGGTTTTTCACCGAGACCGAATCTTCACCGGTGCTGATGAAGAAACTCGCATCCTCGGGATTGAACAGATACAAAAGCGGGATGACGTGCGGCGAGCCATCCGCATTGGTAGTGGCGATTCTCGCCATATGTGGTTCTTGTAAAAATTCATCCATCTCTTTCGGGCGCTCGGCCATTTTCCATCTCCTCTCCAGAAGTCATGACATTATGAATCATTCCCGTTATATCGCTCCAAAAATGATACCGGAGTCATCTACCCCTTCACAATGATGTTCACCAGACGACCGGGGACGACGATGTGCTTCACGATCTCCTTATCGCCTATATAACTGGCCGTTACGGCTTCCGCTTTTTCCCTCAATTCCTCCTCGGACGCATCCGGCAGCGCCATGAACGTGCGCCTCGTCTTTCCGTTCACCTGAACGGCGAATTCCTTCTCCTCGGCGGCTATGGCCGCTTCGTCCACCTCAGGCCATGCTTCACGGAAGATACTCACCTCTCCCCCACTCGTGCCCAGGGCCTCCCAGAGCTCCTCCGTCACGTGGGGCGCCATGGGCGCCATGCAGCTAAGAAGAATCTCGGCCGCTTCGCGCTGCACCGCATTTTCGGCATCGGCCTCTGCGCGAAGCGACGTGGCCAGCTCCATGATGCGCGCCACCGCCGTGTTGAAAGAGAAGGAGTGCTCATAAACTTCCGTCACAGCCTTCAAAGTGGCGTGGGCGTCGCGCCTGAGTTTTCTCCCTGAAGCGGACAGTCCATCCCCATCCCCTGAATAGGCCTCCGTTTCCCTCCAGCCCTCGAGCCGCTCGGAGAACGTGACCCAAAGCCTTTGCAGGAAGCGGTGCACGCCGATCAGGCCGTCGTCGCGCCATTCCTTCGAGCGTTCGGGAGGGCCGATGAACAGCGTATAGAGCCTGCCCGCATCCGCCCCGTATTTTCCCGTGCATTCTTCAATCGAGACTCCGTTCATCTTCGATTTGCTCATCGAGGCCATCTCGGGGAGCACTTTCTGTCCGGCCTCGTAACCGCTGCCGCTCGGGCCGTCCGCCGTAACGACCAGAGATTCCTCGTCCACATCCTGATAAGGCACCCAGACTCGGCCACGCGCATCGGCCACATAGTAGGCCATCCTGCATACCATTCCCTGGGTGAAGAGATTCTCGAACGGCTCCTCGAAGGAGACGAGGCCCAGGTCGTAGAGCACTTTTGTGAAAAACCGCGAGTACAGCAGGTGCATGACGGCGTGTTCCGCCCCCCCGATGTACTGCGTCACCGGCAGCCAGCGATTCACGTTCTCCGACTTGAATACGGCGTCATCATCACGGGGGCTGACGTAGCGCAGGTAATACCAGGACGAGTCCACAAAAGTGTCCATCGTGTCCGTCTCCCGGCGCGCGGGCCTGCCGGTTTTCGGGCTGATGACGTTCACGAAATCCTCGCTTTGGTCCAGGGGGTTTCCTCCCCGGCCCGTGAACTCGACGTCGCGCGGGTGCATGACGGGCAGATGTTCGTCCGGCACCGGGGTGATGCTGCCGTCATCTTCATAAATAACGGGAATAGGCACTCCCCAATAACGCTGACGCGAAATGAGCCAGTCTCTCAGCCGCCAGTTGATGGTCTTATCCCCAAAACCATTATCTGCAAAATAATCGGTCATCTTCGGATACGCTTCGCGGTTCGGCTGGCCGTCGAATGGGCCGGAGTTCTCCATCACACCGTCTTCGATGTATGCCTCCTCCATCGTGTCTCCATCCAGCCCCCCCTCGGGATGCTGGATGACCACCTTGACGGGGATGCCGTATTTCCTGGCAAAGAGGAAATCGCGCTGATCGTGCGCGGGCACGCCCATGACGATGCCCGTGCCGTATTCCATCAGCGCGTAATCGGCCACGAGCAGGGGTACGCGGTCTCCGTTGACAGGGTTGATGATAAAATGACCCGTGTCGATGCCCGTCTTCTCACTCTCCTCGCTCATGCGTTCCGCGGCGCTTTGGGCCTGCATGACTTCCACGGCCTCGCGGATGGAATCCGCGCGCGAATTCCCCTCCAGCAACTGATCGATCAGGGGATGCTCGGGCGCGCAGACCATGAAGGTGACGCCGTATACCGTATCCGGCCTGGTGGTGAACACGGAGAGCGTCTCGCCTGTCGATTCGAGTTTGAAATCGATTCGCGCGCCCTCGCTGCGTCCCAGCCAGTTTCTTTGTTGCTGCTTGACGTGCTCGGGCCACCCGACGAGGCCATCGAGATCGTCGAGCAAGCGCTGCGCATAATCCGTAATCTTCAGGAACCACTGGCTGAGCCAGCGTTTTTCCACCTTGGCCCCGCTGCGCCAGGCGATACCGTCGTGGATCTGTTCGTTCGCGAGAACCGTGCCATCCACCGGGTCCCAATTGACGAGGGCTTCTCGCTTATACGCCAAGCCGTTCTCAAGCATTTTGAGGAAAATCCACTGCGTCCACTTGTAATAGCCCGGATGCGCGGTGGAAATCTCTCGCGGCCAGTCATAGGCGAGGCCCGCCATGCGAAGCTGGCGCCTCATGTTGTCGATGTTTTTTTGGGTCCATGCGGCGGGATGCGCGCCGGCATTGATGGCCGCGTTCTCAGCCGGCAGCCCCAGGGCGTCCCAGCCCATCGGGTGCAAGACCTCGAAGCCGCGCATCTTCCGGTAGCGGCTGATGGCGTCGCCCATCGTGTAGTTACAGGCGTGGCCCATGTGCAGATCGCCCGATGGGTAGGGAAACATCATCAGGGAATAATAGGTAGGCTTATCGCCGGGATGATCGGAGGTCTCGAATATCTTCTCCTCCGCCCAATGGTTCTGCCATTTTTCCTCGTAACTTGATGGACTATATTCGCCGAGCATGAATTTCCTCAATTATTCGGTATATGTTCCTGAAATTCCTCCGCAGGCGCTCCGCCCGCCTCGAATGATTAGCGCTATTCCAGATGCGGTCCTTCCGTGACGGGTGCGGCCTCCTCCCTGATCTTCTTGAGAATTTCAGGAGGAATGCGTCTTGGTTTTCCACCCGCATCGGTTCTCGCATGAAGCGTATAGCCTTTCACCAAAACTCGCCCCTCCTGCTCCACCAGATAGTCGATCCGGACCCGGATGCCTTCGGGTTCTCTGAACCAGCCGGTGACCCTTACTTCGCCATCATACCGGGCGCCTTCCTTATACACGCAACGGCTCTCTACGACGGGAAAGAAGACGCCCTTTTCTTCGAGTTGCCCGTAGGGAAATCCGATATTACGAAAATACTCCGTTCTGAGCTGCTCGAACCATACATAATAGACCGAGTGGTGCACCACGCCCATCTGGTCGGTTTCGGCATACCTTACACGGAAATCAATGGAAAGAACCAAGCCGGATAAACCTATGGGCGGTTATGAAAAAAGAAACAAACGAGCGATGTTAAAGTAAATCAAAAGTCCCAGGACATCGACTCCGGTCGTGACGAAAGGTCCCGTCGCCACGGCGGGGTCCACCCGAAAACGATGAAGCAGCAACGGCAAAAACGATGCCAGAAGGGCAGAGAACATCATCACCACACATATCGCAAGACCCACGACGAAACCCAACCAGGCGACTGAGGAGAACTGATACGTCGCCAACAATCCCAACAACAGGCCATAACAAATGCCCAGAAGCGTGCCTACGGCCACCTCTTTCGAGATGACGCGAATCCATGACTTGGGATCGATGCGTCCCGTCGCCAAGCCACGCACCACGATGGTCGCGCTCTGTGTGCCCACGTTGCCCGCCATACCAATAATTACCGGCATGAAGGCGGCGAGAGCCACAATTTTGCTCAATTGGTCGGAGTATTGATGGATCAACTGAGCGGCGATAATGCCCCCCAGCCAACTGAAAAACAGCCAGGGCAAACGTATCCACGCGAGGCGCCTTGCGGATAATGACGTTACCTCATCCTGATAGGAGTGCGTTCCCGCCATTTTCAGGATGTCCTCGGTCGCTTCTTCCCTGATGACGTCGAGAACGTCATCCACCGTGATGATTCCGATCAGGACGTTGTCGTCATCCACTACTGGAATGGCCAAAATGTTGTAGCGGGAGACGACGCGTGCGACGTGCTCCTGGTCGGCATGTACGTTTTCGCTCCAGACATTGGTGGTCATGATTTCAGACAAAGTCTTGGATGGGTCCGCCAGCAGGAGTTGCCGCAGCGTAATCACACCTCTCAGGCAACCATTGGAGTCTATGACGTACACATAGAAAATGTAGTCCACCTCGCTGGCTTTTCGCACCTGGGAGATGGCTTCATTCACCGTGAGTTCCTCGGGAAGGGCCACGTAAGAATCCGTCATGATGGCGCCTGCCGTTTCCGGCAAATACGCCATCATGTCCTGCATCGCCTCGGTTTCCGGCGCATCGAGGAGCGCAACGATTTCCTGGGAACGCTCATCGGGCAGGGTTTCGAGAATATACCTCGCGTCGTCGCTGTCCAATTCCTTGATCAGCGGGACGACGTCATCATTCGGCACCGGTTCGAGGAGTTCCCGAACGATGTGGGAGTCCGATTCCGTCAGAATGGAGGCGCGGTGCTCCCGGTTTCGGACGAGGGAAAACGCTTCCTGGCGTTCTTCGGGCAGGAAATGCTGAAAAATCTGCGCCACTTCGGCTGCGTGCATTTTCTCCAGCGCATTGGAAAGATTGGCGTCGGCTTTATGCCTCAAAAGCCGACGCACCATGTCTTCTACCCGAAGTAGTCTCGGATCACGCTCGTTCACCATGGCTGATCCCCAAATCATCAAGCATGTAAACACGGTGTCCAAAGGGCGTAGAGTCTATTGAACAGCATGGGTAGTGTCAATCATCTTGTGTTACGGGCAAACTTAGCATATCTTGAATGCAGATTGTTGTTCACGCTGCGGAGATATCCACTGGCGCAGCCTTCGACATCTTGTGTCCGTTTGCTTTTGGGAGTGCCTTACCATCGCTAGACTTCATGGTCGCCTCACCGGGCTGAAGCCTAAGCAAATGAAAGTTTTGGAAAGGCTTTACCGCCGCAAAATTCCACCCAGTCAATTCATTCATCTGGAACTTGGTCGCGAACTGGCATTTCTGTCTCACGAAATCTCACGCCAGATCGGGCTGCTCATCGATCGACTCGGCGTCGTGCGCTACGTGACCATCGGTGATGCGCGGGGGATCGAAATACCGGAGCTCGGCCGCGCACGCGCCGGAATGGCGAGACTCAGAGGTCTCCGGTGCGTGCACACCCACTTGAACGCTTCTCCGCTATCCCAGGAAGACCTGACGGACATGGCTCTCTTGCGCCTTGACGCCATGGGGGTCATCCAGGTTCTGGAAGACGGGAGCGCGGGCCGCTTCCACTTCGCCCACATCACGCCCAGGCCTCCTGATGAGAGCGGGCAAGCCAACAGCCACTCGACGCTCGTGGAGAATCGATCTCCCTGGGAAATCCAGTCGTTCCCTAATCTCGAATCGAACCGGGTCGACATCGAAACGCTTGTCAATTCTCTCGAGAGTGAGTTCGTCCGCCTGCAAAAATCATCCATTCAACTCGAAGAGGGGGAGCGCGCCTTATTGGTGCATCTCGATACCGGGCAGAACTCGAACCGCTCCCCCGAGACCGAATTCGAGGAATTGTCTCTCCTCACGCGCGAGGCCGGCTTCATCCCCTGCGGACAGATTCTCCAACGCCGAAAGAGGCCGGATCCTCGTTTCGTCATCGGTAAGGGCCGTCTGGCGGATGTCCTGATGAATTCGATGCAGGTGGGAGCCGAAGCCCTGTTCTTCTCCAATGAGTTGACACCCTCGCAAATCAAGAATTTATCCGAATTCACCGATCTGAAAATCCTCGACCGGACGCAAATCATACTCGATATTTTCGCTCAAAGGGCCAAGAGCCGCGTGGGGAAGCTTCAGGTGGAACTGGCGCTCCTGCGATATACGCTGCCCCGCATCTCCTCCCATCACACGGCCTTGAGCAGGCTCACCGGCGGCATCGGCGGCAGGGGTCCGGGTGAAACGAAGCTTGAGATTCACCGTCGCCGCGCATTCGAGCGCATTCGCAGGGTGGAGAAAGAGCTCGGAAACTTGCAGAAAAAACGCTCTCAGGGCAGACGGCTCCGCCAGCGCCGTGAAGTGCCGGTTCTCTCCCTGGTGGGCTACACCAACGCGGGGAAATCCACATTATTGAACGCTTTGACGAACAGCGAGGTCATGGCCGAGGATCGGCTTTTCGCCACCCTGGACACATCGAGCCGGAGACTCAGGCTCCCGCGCGAGCAGGAAGTCATCATTACGGATACCGTCGGCTTCATTCACGACCTCCCCCAGGAGCTGATAGGGGCATTCCGCTCCACGCTGGAGGAACTGAGTGAAGCGGACCTTCTCCTTCATGTGATTGACGCCTCATCCCCGCATTGCGAGGAAAACCTTTTTTCCGTGGAGAAGATTCTGGATGAAATCGGGCTGAAAAACACGCCCCTGATTCGGGTTTTCAACAAAATGGACCAGACAGACGATATCCGTCTAGCCAATCTATGTCGTCGATTCAACGGCATCGCCGTAAGCGGCATAGACCACGAAAGCCTTGTTCCTCTCGTGGAAGAAGCCGCCCGCAGCCTGATGAGCATGGATAGACAGAATGAGACACAAGAATACGAGCAAATCGCAAACTAATTTCTATTCTGACAAAAAACTTCTTCTTTTATCCGCCATGTTGTTCAGCATTCTGGCCGGGGGTTGTACCGGAAGCAACGTTTCGTCAAAAAACGTTTGGGAGAGAACGAAATCCACCGTGCAGTCCGCATACTTCAAGACCCAGAAAGCCGTTACGAATACGCTGATCTCCATCGGGAAATATCAGAGAGACCACGCATACGGGCGAAAAGACACCGGAGAAACAAAACCCGCAAACGATAAAAGCAATAGAATCCCTGCGACCCCCTCTGCCGAAACGCCCCGCATGCACGATCGGTTCCCATCCAGAACTCCTGCTGAAGTGGAGGAAAATCTGAGGCCCGGCCATGCCCGGCAAAGGCCCAAAGCAATCACGCGAGATGAAACCTCAAAAGAAATCCCTTTGACGCCACGTACGACGATGACTCTCGAAGAATTGCGACAACGCATTCAAGATATCGAACAAGAACGAATTCGATCGAGAAATCCCGCCGAAAGGCGCAGACTGGCTGCTGAACTCAGGGAATTGGAGCGAATGCTGCTCACATACCAGAAAGAAGAAAACATCATCGAGGAAATGACGCAATTGCGTCGCCGGTTGAGGAAACTACAAGAAGATTTGAGCGAGATTCAACAACCCGAACGCTAGATAGCCGGGTTATTTCAACGTCTTGCCCGATACAGTCACCAGGCATTCTTTGCTCGGCTTCATAAAATGACGCGCGGCTTCTCTGACGGAATCCATGTCCACCTCTTCAATTTGCCGCTTCGTTTCTTCAAGCGTTTCCCATCCCAAACCATGGACGAATCTGCCCGCCAGGTCGGCCGCTCTCGCAAAGGCGCGTTGATGAGCGCGAGACAATCCTCCAATGAGATAAGACTTGGCTCGCTGGAATTCCTCATCATCAAGTCCATGTAAAATTACCCGCGCAATTTCTTGCCGCATCAGGTCGATGACCAGTTTTTCCTTCCCCAAGGGAGTAGCCGCATAAATAGAAATGGGGCCCGGGTCCAGAGATTCGTAAGAGGAAACGTTCACATCGTAGGCAAGGCCGCGCTTTTCTCTCAGTTCCAGGAAGAGTCCGCCGCCCTGACTGCCCAATGCAGCAGCGATAATCGCAAGCGCATGTCTGACCGGCTCATGAAACGTCGCTCCCAAAAACGACATATGAATATGGCTTTGCGTCACTCCATCAAGTTCATATGAGCGAAACCGCCTCCTTGAGAGGCTTCCGGGAGGAGGAGGCTGAAGGACCGGCGTTTGCCGGGGAGCGCTCCCGGCCCAAGGCTTCAGCATTTTCGATAGACGCTCTTCGAGACGAGAGACATCGAAATTGCCGGCCGCCGCGACAACCAAATCCGCAGGCGATGTCCTTTTGCGCCATTCCCGCTTCAAAACCCTCCGATTGAAGGCGGCCATCGTTTTTTGATTTCCAAGTGGGTGGCGCCCCAATGGATGCTTTCCATACAAAAGCTGATGACCCTTGAATCGACAGTATCGGCCCAAATCGTCCAACTCACTTTCACGTTCCGCTTTTAGTTCTTCCCTGACGAACTCGACATCATTCTCGTCGAAAGCGGGCTCCGACATGACTTCCACGAATCTATCCATGACTTCCGGCAATACCGCGCTGAGGCCGGAAGCCGTCAGCCCGAACGAATTCCTCCCCGAGAACCCATCGATACTCGCACCCAAACCCTCTACTTCCTTGGTATGAACAAACGATGGACATCTCCTGGTCGCCATGGGGACTACGGACATCATCAGGGCATGCAGCCCGGACTGGCGGGCGGATTCATTTCTTTGTCCCCCCAGGAATACAGCTCGTAAAGAGAAAACGCGCGGGCCGCCATCAGGAAGCATAACCAGCCGTCCTCCGCCCGGAAGTTTTGTCTCTACAGGTTTACTCTTCGCCCCCGTGCGCCCTCGTTTTTTAACATGGCCTCTTTTTTGTGAAACGGACCGGGCATGTCCGGATACGGTTGATTTTTCCGCCACGCCCTGGCTTCGATGCATGTCGTTTCGTTTTTGCTCAAGCTTGTTTTCGAATCCCTTCCATATCGCCTTGCGAATTCTTCGCACGCCGACTCGCGGCGCCTCCCCCTTGGGGAAAAACACACCCGCGGTCATTCGCGAAGGCGTCAAATATCGCCTCGCCACATCCGAGACGTCATCCGCGTTTACTTTCATCACCATTTTCATGTACTTCAAATGATAATTCGGGTCTCGGGTAATCAGCTCGGAATAGCCCGCTACACGGGCCCGGCCCGTCATACTCTCACGCCGAAACTCCAGGCCCGCCAGATAATTCATGCGCACTTTATCCAACTCACCCGGAGTGAGCGGCATGTTTTCAATGATTTGTTTCGCCACCTGGAGGATTTGCTCGGCGGCCATCTCGACGCTTTCCGGCGCGGTATATCCGCCCAGGAAAAACAGCCCCGGCCCGCTGGAGAGATAGACATCAGCGGAAACGTCGAACATCAGCGAAGTGTTCATGCAAAGCTGCTCATACAGGCGTGAGCTTTCGCCCGACCCCAGGACGATACCGAGCACTTCCAGTGCGGGAGCATCCCGGTGCGTCAGGGGAGGAATTTCAAAGGCGAATTCCAAGTGCGCCGTACCCGCGCGGCCACGCCGCACAAAGATGCGCGGCCCTGCATTGAGAGGAGCCGGCCGGGGAACGTTCGGCATTTTCCGCCGCTGTAGTTTCGGCCATCTGTTGAGAAAGCTTTTTTGTCCTTTTCTCAAAATGGATTTCACCCTGGAGATGTCAAAATCTCCGGCAAACACCAGCACGGCGGATGAGGGCTCATAGAATTTTGCGTGATATTTCTTCAACTCCCCCGCACCTATGCTCTTCAGCGTCCGTCGAGTGCCTAGAATGGCGCGCCCGTATGGATGCCGGGGGCCGTATGCCTCGCGATAAAGGTGATATTGAAGCACTTGGTCGGGTTGTTCATAGGTGCGGTTCCATTCGGAAAGAATGACCTGTCTTTCCTGGCGAACTTCGCTATCCTCAAACCGGGGCCACCAAAGCGCATCGAGGAGCGCGTGCAGGCACCCTTCGAACTCATCCGGCATCGATATCAGATCGTAATGGGTGGATTCGTTCGTCGTATAGGCGTTGATGTCCCCGCCGGAAGACTCGGCCAGAGAGGCGAGTTCTCCTACTTCCAGATTTTCCGAACCCTTGAATATCATGTGTTCGAGGAAATGGGAGACGCCCGCGAGCCGGTCCGTTTCCGTAAGACTGCCGACGAGAAACCATGCCTGCACGCTCACGGCAGGAGCGTTGGAGTCCTGCAGGAAAAGACAGGTGGGACCACCCTTCATCCGGTAGACGACAGGTTGTTGATCTTCTAAGAACGCTTCGTTCACGTCGTTTGGAAATTTCTTGAACATTATAGAGACAGACTCACCTCAGGCCATGGCGACCGACCCGCCTACCCTGAATCCAAAAGCGGCGAATCCCTTGACTTCTAGTGAACGGAGCGTATCATCCCCTTCTGGCAAAGTCATTCAGGGTAGAAGCCGATAGACTTTGAAACCTCGCTCGGGAAAATTCCACAAGAGTTCACCCATCATTTGAAAAGAGGATAACCGTGGAACACATCAAAAGACACGTTTTCGTCTGCATCAATCAACGCCCGCCTACTCATCCCATGGGCTGTTGTCAGAGCAAGGGCAGCATCGAAGTGGCGCAAGCGATCACGGAAGCGATTGGCTCGAACGATGAACTCGCTGCGGATACGGCCATGGCCGGCGCCACTTGTCTGGGTCCGTGCACGATGGGTCCCACCCTGGTCGTCTATCCGGAGGGGGTCTGGTACACGGGCGTAAAGGTGGAGGACGTTCCGGAACTCATCGAGGAACACCTGAAAAACGGCCGTCCCGTCGAAAGGCTTCGCTTGAGGCTGCCCGGGAATGTCGGAAGCGACGACTAGACTCGCCGAGGAGAGCACCCGATGAGCAGAGCGCTGGTGATGCACCCGAAAGACAATGTGGCCACCGTGCTGGAGGACATCGCACCCGAGCAGAATGTGGAAGTCGAAGGCAACGAGGAAACTTCGACGATTACCGCGACGGAAGCAATTCCTTTCGGCCATAAAATCGCGCTGCGAAAGATCCGCCCGAGCGCAAAAGTGCTCAAATACGGCGAGGTGATCGGCACCGCCACGCAAAACATATCCACCGGAAGCCACGTCCACGTCCACAACATCAAAAGCACCAGAGGCTAGATATGGCCCGAAAAAAAGCCACTCCCACCTTCTGGGGCTACAGGAGACCCGAAGGCCCTCCGGGCGGCCGGAATCATCTCGCCATCGTCAGCGGAATGGACAATTCCAACCCCATCGTCCGCAGAATCGGCTCCCTGGTGCGAGACGCCACGCCCGTCAACACCTCGTTCGGACGCGCCCTGATGGGTGAGGACGAAGCGCAACATTGGCGGGTCATGGGACACACGGCTGCTCACCCGAACGTAGGAGCCGCCATCATCGTGAGCCTCGAACCCAAGAGCGCCAACGCCATCGCGGAAGTAGCCGCGAGAACGTCTCCCTGGATGCCCATAGAAGCCGTGAACATCCAGGAGATCGGAGGCACACTCAGCACCACTTCGCACGTCGTGGAGCTCGCCACGAAACTTTCCGACCACCTCGCATCCGCCAGGCGCGTCCGCTGTGAATTGGGCGAACTCACCATCGGGGCCGAATGCGGAGGCTCGGATACGACCAGCGGCGTCATCTCAAACCCCGTGACGGGAATGGTCGCCGACAGGGTCGTGGAAGCGGGTGGGTCTGTCATCTTTTCCGAAACGCTGGAAATCGTCGGAGCCGAGCATTTGCTCGCCCGCCGGGCCGCGGACAGGAAGACGGGGCGGAGAATCATCGATTCCGCAAAGCGCGCTGTCGATTATGCCGAAAGCATCGGCGTCGATTTCATCGGCTCGAACCCGGCGCCCGATAACATCCGGGGCGGACTTTCCTCCATCGAGGAGAAAAGCTTGGGAGCCATCAAAAAAGCGGGAAGCCACCCCATCGTCGAAGTCGTCGGCGTGGGTGAGCGCCCCAAGAAAAAAGGCGCCATCTTCGCCGACGCGCCCTGCGCAGGCGTGGAGAACATATCCTCCCTGGCGGCCAGCGGGGCGCAGGCGATTGTTTTCTCGACCGGAATCGGCAACCCCATCGGGCACCCTGTCTCTCCCACCATCAAGGTGACGGGAAATCCCCGAACCGCGCGGACGATGGCCGAGAACATCGACGTGGATATCAGCGGCGTTATGGAAGGAACGATGCGCATCGACGAGGCGAGGGATTTGCTCGAAAACGAACTGATCTCCGTGATGAGCGGAAAACTCACGACATCGGAGCTATTGGGAGAAACCGAACTTACGGTCAGCCGGGCTGCACTGAGCCTCTAATAAATCCTCCCTTCTCAGCGGACCCGGCCGCGAAGAAGTAAGCCCTCGTATTAAAATCCCATTCCCACGATGAGCCGATTCCAGGTGTTGATGAGCGCGATGGCGCCGAGGAGCTCCACAATCTGCGCTTCCGAGTAGTGCGCCTTCAGCGCTTCGAATGTTTCGTCTGAAACGCTCACCCCCTGCGTGCTTTCCTCACAAAGGCGAAGCGCCGCCTTTTCCTTTTCATCAAAAACGTCGCTCGAGGAACCCTCTTGCGCAGCTTTCGTTTTCTCATCCCCCACCTTGTGCATGCGCGCCATGTTCGAATGCATGTTGGCGCAAAAATGACACCCGTTGAGCACCGATGCTCGAATGTTCAGGATTTCCTTGAAGCCGACGTCGATTTCCCCCGGGCCATCCGCCACCGTGGTCAGACTCAGCAAGGAGCGCAAGAAATCCGGTTTGTGGGCCAGGGCCTTCACCGGCGGAATCACGACACCGAACTGTTTTTGCAAATTCTCCATGATGCGTTTCGCGGACGCTTCCGCCTGCTCGGGTTCTAACAAGGAAATTCGTGGCATTCCATGCTCCTTTAATTGATTCGTCTGGATGTATGCCGGCACATGATAGAAAGTGTCATTTCACCGATATTTACGCCACACCGAGGCCGTTGGTCAATGAATGCGTCGAAATCACCTCTCTGCCAGCAAAAAGGCGTATGGGAGCAAGCACAAGACATCTACTTTTGCTAAACTATGCCGCATGGTTTCTTGTTCCTGTTGCATACGCCCTAAACAAAGGGATGAAAACTGCCCATGAGCAAGCAAATTTCCTTACGAGAAGCCGCTTCTCTCATCCGCCAAGGAGACGCGATCAGCCCCGGGGGAACGCTTTTACACAGAACGCCCGCCGCGCTCGTCCGCGAAATTGCGCGCGTGGGTCTTCGGGACCTCACGCTCATCAAGCCCTCTCCCGGTTACGACGCCGATCTCCTTTGCGCCGCAGGCGCCGTGAAGAAAATCATCAGCGGCATTGTTACATTCGAGGCAGAATTCGGATTGGCGCCTCACTATCGAAAGGCGATTGAAAAAGGGTTGACCGGCCTGACCGAACACGCCTGAGCCACCGTACTTGCTGGGCTGCGGGCCGCAGCCTACGGCGTTCCCTTCCAACCCATTCGCGGATTCGACGGGAGCGACATTCCGGAGCAAAGCGGCATCTTCACAATTGAAGACCCCTACACGAAAGAGGAACTCTATGCGATTCCCGCCCTCAAGCCGGACTGGGCGTTGATCCACGTCCAGAAAACAGACCCACAGGGTAACGCACAAATCCTGGGCAACCAGCAATTCGACGTTGAAATGACGCGCGCGGCGCAAAAAGGGGTCATTCTCACGACCGAGAAAATCGTAGACCCCGAAGAAATCGCTGCGGAGCCGGAGAGAACCACGATTCCAGGCTTTCTCGTCAAAGCTGTCGTGGAAACGCCGGGCGGGGCGTCCCCATGCAGTTGCCATCCATATTATGGAGTCGACAAAACCGAGATGAGGCGCTACATGACTTTGACCCAAAGCCAGGACGGGCTTCGGGATTATCTGGCAAGCACCGATGAAACACACGCGCAAGACGCGGTGACGAAATAACGATGGGCAACCGCCTGGCTTCGTTGCCCGAACATGTGAGCCGCGCCGGAAACCAGATGGCCGTAACGCTGTCGCGCCTTATCGAAGACGGCGAGAACGTGTTTCACGGGGTCAACTCCCCGCTTCCCATGGTCGCGATCTTCCTGGCCAAGAAACGACATGCCCCCAACTGCTCGCTCATAGAAGTCGCGGGTTCGGTGGACCCGAAACCGCGCTTTATGCCGAACAGCACGGCCGACCCTGAACTCTGCCATGGTGCCGCTTCTATGTTCTACAACCCGGATATGTACGATCTCTTTGCGCGCGGCGGGGTGGACATGGCTTTTCTGGGAGCCGCCCAACTCGACAAGCAGGGACGAGCCAACTTGAGCTACATCGGCGATCCCTTCCACCCGAAAGTGAGACTCCCTGGCGGCGGGGGAGGCGCCGTTATCATGCCCCAGGTGAAACGAACCGTCATATGGCGAACGGTGCACGACAAGCGGTTTCTCGTACCCAAAGTCGATTTCTCGACGCAATCGGGCAATCTGAGCCACGTCGTGACACCCATCGCCTTGTTCGAGAAAAAACCCACCGGGCTCGAGATCGCCAGCGTTCACCCTGGCCACTCGTTGGATGAAGTGATCGAGAAAACAGGCTTCGACCTGAAGCGCCCGAGCATGGTGGCGCAAACTCCCGCGCCAGACGCCGGAGAACTGAGCGCCCTGGAGGAACTCGATCCGGATGGTGTGCGATTTTCGGAATTTCGTGTATAAATCGCAGGCCTTCAAAGAGAATCTGAGCACTCCATTCGCCACATGACGCCGACCTATTCGGAGACAACGGATTACGGAGAATTTCATGAGCAACGAATTGTTGAATCGTTTGGGAAGCTATTCGACCTGTCAGGCGGCGGACGCTTTCGATAAATTGAAAATCAGAGGCCACATGCCCGACATCATCCTGTTGTCGCCCGACCCGGATTATCGGATGGTGGGAGAGGCCCACACCGTTCGAATGGTTCCGGCCGGTGGCGGCCCCCTGCCCAAGCGCGAGGTGCACCACATCGACGCGGCGCCCGAAGGGAGCATCGTCGTCATCAGCATCCCGCCAGGAGTCACGACGGCCAACTGGGGCGGGATGATGAGTACGCGGGCGAAAGTGATGAATCTGGGCGGAGTCGTCCTCGACGGCAGAGCCAGGGATATCGAAGAACACCGCCAGATGGGATTTCCCGTGTTCGCCAGAGGGGTATCGGTTCACGGCAGCGGCGGGTATACGCTTCCCATCAGCGTGGGAGAGCCGATCAATTGCGGGGGCGTCACGGTGAGGCAGGGAGACATCATTCTCGGTGACGTCAACGGCGTGGTCGTCATCCCCAGGGAAAGGCTCGGGGATGTCATCGACAAGATGGATGAACTTGCGAAAATCGAAGAAAAAATCACCGCGGAGCTGGAAAAAGGCGCGAGCATCGGCGAGACATTCGCCAAGTATCGAGGCTAGGCAAGAGCACGATAGCCACTTAAATTTTATATCCATCTGGCGGCGCCGGATGAAACTGATATAATTACATCGTCTATTCCGATATCCGCCCCGATATATCCCGATGAACGCGAAAAACAATCCTTTATATGTAGTCCCCTTGCGTGGTCTCATCATTTGTCTCGCTTTTTCCATTCTCCTGAGTGGATGCGGCTTTCTGCCTGCGCCGAGGAGTTACGACATCCAGGGTGACGATTTACACGGCATCGCCTCCTGGTATGGAAATCCCTACCATGGGCGCAAGACGGCGAATGGCGAAACTTACGATATGCACGCGCTCACCGCCGCGCACCGCACCCTGCCGTTTGGTTCAATAGTACGGGTGCGCAGAAGTGACGACGGGCGGGAAGTGCAAGTGAGAATCAACGACCGCGGCCCCTTTTTCATCAACCGCGTCATCGATCTCTCCCGGGAGGCGGCCCGAAGAATCGGCATGCTGCGCAAGGGCACCACCGAGGTTTCCGTCGAGCCCCTCTACACCCCCCGGGAGCCGAACCCGAGATGGATGATCCTGGTTGGCGGGTTCATGGGAAAACCAGAGGCGCAAGAATTCGCCGATTACTTTTCTAGAAACGGAACGACTTCGGAGATCCGGCCCGGTTGGCACGGAAACTACGAACACTACCACGTGCAGATCAAAGGCCTGACCGGCGAGCGTAAAGCAAAGCGATTAGCGGAAAGGCTGCAGCGCAACGGCTACGGCGCGTTCATCGTGCGGGCGAAATAAACGACTTAACTACTATCGAGCCCTTTTCCAATCTTTTCCAAATTCGTGAGCGGCTCCTTGCATGTGAAATTTTCGCAAAGATACACAGTGGCTTGCCCATCCACCATGGACTTCCCGTCGAGCAGAGGCACTGTAACGCCTGCTTCTTCGCCTGATGATTCGGACTTGTAAGCCAAAACCTTGTTGGGAATGAAGCGGGAATCTACAGCCCGAAGAGCCGCGCGCGTATCTTCTGCGTTTCCCTCACCGACAATCGCCACCTCCACCGGGGAGTCGAGATGAAAGTCCAGCGCCACGAGCATCATGTGGAATGCGGCCGGCACACGCCCCAGATAGTCGCTGAACGAGCGCAAAACGCCCTCGCCGCGTTCTGCGAATTCCGCCTCACCCGAGAGTTTCGCCAGTTTCAATAAACCCAGCGCCGCCATCGAGTTCCCGCTCGGAACGGCGCCGTCTTGCGTCATCTTCTTCCGCACGATGAGTTGTTCATGGTCGTGGGCCGTAAAGAAAAATGCGCCGCCTCCATCATCCCAATAGCGAGAAATCATCTCTTGCGCCAAATCCGAGGCCGCTCGAATCCACCGGGGCTCGAAGCTCGCCTCGTACAAATCCACCAGACCCACGATCAGAAAAGCGTAATCATCCAGATACGCGTTGAACTTGCTCACGCCTTCCCGGTGGCTTCTCAGCAAACCGCGCTCATCGCGCATGTTATTCAAAATAAAATCCGCCGCCTTGCCCGCTTCTTCCACGTAAGGGCGGTGCTCCAGAATCCTGCCCGCCAAAGCCATCGAGCCGATCATGAGCCCGTTCCAACTCGTGAGAATTTTATCATCCAGCCCCGGTTTCACGCGCCGCTCGCGCTCGGCAAAAAGTTTTGCCCGGCCCCTCTGCAATACTTCAAAGAGCTTTTCTTCGGTGATTCCCAATTCTTCGGCGAAAACGCGGGGCGGTTTCTGAATGAACAAGGCGGAGGTGTTGCCCTCGAAGTTCCCCTCCTCCGTCACGCTGTAGAACCGGCAGAATATGTCGGCTTCTTCTTTGCCGAGAACCTCTTCTATCTCCTCAGGACGCCAAACGAAGAACTTGCCCTCCTCCCCCTCGCTGTCAGCGTCCTGCGCGGAATAAAATCCTCCTCCCGGGCTGGTCATCTCCCTCAAAACGTAATCGAGTGTATCCGCCACCACGGAGCGGTAAAACGCGCTACCCGTCGCCTGGTAGGCCTCGAGATAGACTCTGGACAGAAGAGCGTTGTCATAAAGCATTTTCTCGAAGTGCGGGATGAGCCAATAATTATCAACGCTGTAGCGGTGAAAGCCTCCACCGAGTTGATCATACATCCCGCCCAGCGCCATTCTTTGCAGCGTCACCTCGACCATTTTAAGCAATTCCTGATCCCGGGAACGCTTCCATTTTCTCAAAAGCAGCATCAGCGCCATGGAGGGTGGAAATTTCGGAGCGCTTCCGAAACCGCCCCAGGTAGAGTCGAACCGCTCTTTCAGTTCCTTTGCGGCCTGGTCAATCCACTCTGTTTTCAAATCACCCTTTGTGGCCGTGACGACTCCCATTTGCTGCAGATTCGCCGTGATGCTCTCCGCGTTATCGTGCAAATCGTCCTGTCTCGTCCGGTAAACTTCGGCCAGCCTCAAGAGTACGTTCTTGAAGCCGGGCCTCCCCCATTTGTCATGCGGCGGAAAATACGTTCCTCCGAAGAAGGGCCTCAAATCCGGGAGCAGGAAAACGCTCATGGGCCAGCCTCCCTGACCCGTCATCATCTGCACCGCCTCCATGTAGATGCCGTCGATATCGGGGCGCTCTTCGCGATCCACTTTGATGGAGACGAAATGCTCGTTCAGGATTTCGGCGATCTCCTCATCCTCGAAGCTCTCATGCTCCATCACATGGCACCAATGGCAGGCAGAATAGCCGACGGACAAGAAAATGGGCTTGTTCTCTTCTCTTGATTTGCGGAGCGCGTCCTCGCCCCAGGGGTACCACTGCACCGGATTGTATTGATGCTGCAAGAGATAGGGGCTCGTCTCCTGCGCGAGGCGGTTTTTCTGCCGGGGCTGATTCATGAATTCCTCATATGAGTGGATGCAAGTCCGTAGGCCACGAAAAAATGCCTGTCGACAGGGTATGGGAGAATGATCAACAAAACAATTCAGGCTGGGGAACGATTTGCGTATGCGTCTCTACACGCCCGTCGCCGCGAATATGCGATATGTTTTCATCGCAACTCGCTGCCCAGGCCGCGGATATCAGATGCAGACGATGACAGTTTCTCGGGTTCTCCTCAGCGCAAAGAACGGCCGTGGGTTCCTTTCCCACTTGGGTTCTCAAGCGCTCCATCGCAAGAATAAAATCTTCTCTGCCCCTTACTTTCATCCAGTCGATGTATCCCTTGGTGTCAAAAAGTTCAGGATTGACTCTAGGGTCGCGTTTTCCGCCCAACGCCTCCCCTTCCCAGACGTATGCGATATTTTGCGATGAAAGATTCTGGCTCATTCTTTCTCTGTTGAACTGTGGATTCCTTCTGCTGTAGGGGATGCTGCGCACGTCCACCACGCATGCGATGCCGTGGTGGCTCAGCAGGTTTAGGAATTTCTCCGCGCTGTGGTTGCTGTGGCCTATCGTCCAGAGCGGGTGCTTCAAGCGAGACCCCCCATGAGAGTCGCCGCAATCTCGCATCCACGATGAAAAATCTCCACATCGATGTTCTCATCCGGGGCATGGGCGTTCGAATCGGCATTGGCGAGGGGGAACCAGACGGACGGGATCCTTAAGTCTATCGTGAACATGCTGTCGGGAACGCTGCCGCCGAAGTTCGGATAGATGACGGGTTCAACCCCGTAACCGCCCACGGCCTTGATCACCTTTTGCACATAGGGGTTGTCCGCCGGCGTTTTGCTGGCATCGAACGTGGCCATCTTGCGTACCTCGATGTCATCGAAACCCTCTCCGCTCAAAAACGAACACACATCATCAAACAGCTTGTCCGGGTCCTGCTCCACTACGAGGCGGAAATCCAGCTTGGCGCTTGCGGAACCCGGCAAAACTGTTTTCATGCCATCGTTGGAATATCCCCCCTGGAATCCACAGATGTTCAGGTTCGGCTGGGTGAGCGTCTTTGCATAAAAGGAAGAAAGATCAGGAATCCGGTCCGCCCCGTCTCCGATGACGGCCCTGAGTTCCGCCTCCGGGTTGGGAATTCCCTCAAGGGCAGCTTGATCCGCATCCCCTACAGGGAGCACGGACTCGTAAAATCCCGGCACCCGCACCCTTCCCTCATCGTCGCGCAGACATTGCACGGCTTCCATAAGTCGCCAGAACGGATTCGGGGCCGCTCCGCCGTAAGACCCGGAATGAAGGTCTTTCCCGACGCCGTGCGAGACAAGTTCGATATAGAGCAATCCCCTGCACCCCAAAGAGAGCGTCGGCCTGCCCGAGGGGTGTATGGAGCCATCGGATGAACAGGCGATATCGGCTTTCAACAACTCATTGTTCGCCTGGATAAATTTCCTCAAATTTGGCGAACCCATCTCCTCCTCTCCCTCTATCAAAAACTTGAGGTTGATGGGCATTTTCGTGTTTGTCTGGTGGTAGGCCTCGACCGCCTTGATTTGCGCGAAATGCTGGCCCTTGTTGTCTCCCGACCCACGAGCGTAGATGCGGCCATCTCGCACCTGGGGCTTAAATGGCTCTGAACTCCAGCCCTCGGAAATATCAGCCGGCTGAACGTCGTAGTGGCCATAGATCAGCATGGTCGGAGCATCCGGGGGTCCCTTCACTTCGCCGTATACGAGCGAAATGCCCTCGGTCGGAAGAATTTGCGCCTCAATGCCCGCAACGTCCATCAATCCCACCAGATGCGCCGCCGCTTCCTCGACACCGACCCCCAAAGTGCTGATGGAGGGAATTTTGAGATATTCGATGAGTTCCACAAGGCTCTGTTCTCTTCTCGATTGCAGAAAATCAATCACCGCCGACATTCCGTTCTCCTTCACATGGGCCATATTCGCCGAGATGTTGCCGAAATCGTTTCCCCGGATTATTCTCAGAGGTGGTATGAGCCTGCCAATTCTTTTGCCGCCGAGCAAAAATTGGATTTTGAATGATTCGATCCGTTTTTAGCATAATTCATCGCTTCTTCAAGATCATCCGCATAAGATCCCTCTTGGTTTTCATCTTCGCCATGCTGATGGTGACAAGCTGCGCCCGGCCCCGTACCTTGAATCTGGCTCCTGCTCCTGATGGAAACTACGACCACCAGGAGAGCTACGTCGAATTGCCATCGAGCATCGAAAACGCCTCGATGACAGGATACCTGGTGCGTCCATCAAAAGACGGGAAATACCCTTGCGTCGTATTGCTGCACGGGAAAGGCGGTTGGTGGCGGGCATACATCCGCTACGCTCGAAAACTCGCGAGCCATGGATTCTCATCCTTGGTCATCAATTATTACTCGGTGCACCAGGTGGACCTCGAGGGTCTCAGAACACCTTTCGTCCAACGCAAATCGAATTTCGAGCGCCAGAATGAAGACATCAACCGAGCCGTTTCCGCCTTTGCGAAAAGCGCGCATTGCATACAAAACAAGGTCGGTCTCATCGGATTCTCGCTCGGCGCGGACAAGGCGTTTCGCGCAGCCGCGTCGCTTCCGGTCGTGAAGGCCATAGTCGCCTATTATGGCCCCTATGATTATGAGGCTCTCATCAAAAAGCGCATCAACTCCGTGGTGCTCGCTCTGGCGACCAAGGATCTGCTGCGCTGGAAAGAATATCTGGAACTTCACAGTCCCGCCAACAAGATACTGAACACGAAAGCTTCCACCTTGATGTTTCATGGCGTGGCGGACGGTATAATCCCTGTCCAGCAATCATTCACGATGATGAGAAAATTGCGAGCGAGGGGATCAGGCTACGCTCAATTGAAACTTTACGAAGGCACCGGCCACAATTTCGTTCTCAGGAGGAGAACTCCTCGGGAAAGAGAAGACTCGATTCGGCTCGCCTTGATTTTCCTCAAAAACCATTTGCGCCAGACCAGAGAACCGTCCAAGGCGCAAGGTGAGAGCGAAAAACGAGCCGGCCTTCATCCCGCGAACAACCAGCAAGGTAGTTGACGACAATGGATACGACGCCAGACGGCAGACACGGCAAGAGCGAATCCTGGGTACGCGAATGGGTAGGCTGGAGTGAACTCACTCCCGCCGGGAACGTGGAAGCGGGCGCATGGGGTACTTGGGAGCTCACCTATCACGTTGGCAGATACGGCGTGGATGATGGCGGAACAATCGTCCTCTCTCGCCGCTTTGCCAGCGACTGGGCCAGGCCGCAAACCGACGCGCCTGCTGAGGCTCACTATGCGAGCGTAACCACGAGTGGAAGCGCCACCCTCAGGGTAAGATGGGACCCGAAATCGAACATCAGACCCTGGCAGCAAGGGCTGGCCATCGACGTGTTCGACAGCTACCTGGCGGAAGGCGATACGGTAACCATCGTTCAGGGAGACAGAAGCGGGGACGGCGCGGGAACCCGCGCCCAGACCTTTTGCGAAAAAAATTTCCGCTTCCGGCTCTTCGTCGATTGCTTCGGCTCGAATCGCTTCATCGAGGCAGCCGATACTCCTACCTTCTCCATCATCCCGGGAAAACCCGCCCGCCTCGTGATCCATGGTTCGACCGAACAGACACTAGATGAAACATCCTGGGTGCAGGTGAAACTCGAGGACATCTGGGGGAATCCATGTTACGGCATAGATGCGGAAATCTCGCTCACTCCCGAGGGAGGAATCTGCGAAGGGCTGCCCGGAACCGTTCTGTTCAAACGTGACAAGCCTGCTGTTGCCCGCCTGGAAAATTTGCGCTGGGAATCGGGGAAATGGGGGCGCATACGAGGCGACGCCGGGGGCGACATCCCTCCTGCATTCAGCAATTATGTGCACGCCATGGAGAAAAACCACCTATGGCGACCATTCTGGGGCGACCTGCACGGCCAGAGCGAAGAGACAGTGGGCACAAACACAGCGGATGACTACTTTGCTTTCGCCCGCGACATGGCCGGAGCGCAATTTTCCTGCCACCAGGGGAATGATTTTCAGGTCACGAAAGATACCTGGAACGCCATTCGAGCGGCCACGAAGAGATACAACGATCCGGGTCGCTTCGTCACGTTTCTGGGAGTCGAATGGTCCGCCGTGACGGGAATGGGCGGGGACAGGAACGTCATGTATCTTGGCGACGATGGCCCCTTGCACCGGACCAGTCACTGGCAACTGGAGGACTGGACTGATCAGGAAACGGACAGATACCCCCTCGACGCCCTCTACGACGCAATGGGAGGACGCCGGGACGTCACATTAGTCCCTCACATCGGGGGCAGGCGAGCGAGCCTGGATTATCACCACGCGGAACTCGAGCGTGTCATGGAGATATATTCCTCATGGGGACGTTTCGAGTGGTTCGTGGAAGAAGCCCTGGAAAAGGGCTGGCGCGTGGGTATCACGGCGGGAAGCGATGGACACAAGGGACGACCGGGGGCCAGCTACCCTGGCGCCGCTATTTTCGGAGTCTATGGCGGTTACGCCTGCATTTATGCAAAAGAACTCACGCGCGAAAGCCTGTGGGAAGCGATTCAGGCTAGGCGCGTCTATGCAACTACCGGAAAGAAGATTCATCTCTCCTTCTCGGCTGGAAACCATTTCATGGGCGAGGAATTTGAAGCTGCCGACCCCCCTGTGTTCAAGGTCCGGGCCATGGGCGAATGCGGCATCGAGTCGATAGAATTGAAGCGCGCCTCGCGAACCATCTGCTCCTATCGCCCCCAAGATGCAACCGCCCAAAATTCAGACTGGTTCCGGCTCTCTTGGAGCGGCGCCCGCATACACCAACGCAACCGGCAAACCCACTGGCACGGCGGCCTCATGGTCGATAAAGGAAGAATTGAAGAACCGAGAAACTGGCAGGTGGACAACCTCGAAGAAGGCATACAGTCGGCCGATGAGCAGAGAATCCGGTGGTTGAGCCGCACGACCGGGGATGCGGACGGCGTCGAATTCCGCCTTTCAGGCGGAGAAGGAGCGACGCTGTTCTTTGAAACCGACGTCGTTTCCTTTGAGGTAAAACTCGATGATATCGGCGCCGTTCCGTTCGTGATAGAAGCGGGCGGCGTTCGTCAACAGGTGGAAGTGCAGCGCATCAGCCCGGCACCGGGGAACCCTTACGCGAACGTCACGTTCGATATCGATGAAATCGATTTTCACGATGGCTGGAACCCCTATTTCATCAGGTTGATGCAAGAAGACGGTGCATTGGCCTGGAGCAGTCCTATTTTTATAAAAAGGGTGAAAAAATGACGACGGACAAATTACCCACTCTCGATGAAGATTGGCAGCGTGCGCTTGCCATCGTGGCGCACCCTGACGACATGGAATTCGGCGCGTCAAGCGCAGTCGCGAGGTGGACGGCTCAAGGCAAGGAAGTCTCCTATATCCTAATGACGAGCGGCGAAGCGGGCATCGATGGCATGTCCCCGGAAGAGACTGGCCCCGTGCGAGAAGAGGAAGAAATAAAAAGCGCCGCCATCGTCGGCGTTGAGAAGGTGGAATTCCTGGGCTATACAGATGGGGTGATTGAGTACAATCTGGACTTAAGACGCGACCTCACCCGGAGAATCAGAGCTTATCGTCCTGAAATCGTGATTACCCTTTCCCACCATCTCACCTGGCCGGGGGGTCCTTTGAACATGGCGGACCACCGATGGCTCGCTTATGGCGTGATGGATGCGAGCCGTGATGCAGGGAATCGCTGGATTTTCCCGGAATTGTTGGATGAAGGTCTGAACCCCTGGGCAGGCGTGCGCATGGTGTTGCTCAGCGGCTCTCCAGAACCTACATATGCCGTTGACGTCAGCGGATACCTCAAGAAAGGAATTGAATCTTTGCAAGCGCATCAACTCTATATCGACAATCTCGCGCAAGGGTTCGACCCCGTCGGTTTCCTCACCCAAGCGGCCGTCGAAACGGGCAAACTCGCCGGATTTGAACATGCGGTGTCATTCGAGGCGATCTCGATATAAATATCTGAAAAAAATGTCGCTCAAGGCTATATCTTCCCAAGCGAATTGGGTAGTATTCGCCTGCGGTTTGGACGTAACGCATTTTGTTATATTGATTCAAATATCCGATGAGGGACTGAATGCTTGATGAGGCAACAAAACAAGAATTAAGGGAAAAACATTACAACGCCACTGTTGCGGATATCGTCTGGCAGCATGAGATGCTCGCATGTTTTCGGGTAAAACCCGATTTCGATTTCCCCGAATACAGATCGGGTCAATACACGACGCTGGGTCTGGGCAACTGGGAACCTCGCCACGAAGACGCCGTCAAAGAGAAGGAACTCGACGAGAAAAGAATTCGGCGATTGGGCAGGCGCGCCTATTCCGTCTCTCATCCGGTGGTAAACGGAGCAGGAGAACTATTTCCACCAGACGACCTGGATTTCCTGGAATTCTACATCGTCTTGGTCATCGGCGAGCAAGGCGAGCCTGCGCCCCTGCTCACCCCCAGGCTGTTTCTCTTGAAATCTGGTGATCGCATACACATGGGTCAAAAATTTACTGGTGAATACACGCTCGACTGCATGAACGATATTCGGGATAACGACAACTCTCTCGTCGTCTTCGCAGGCACGGGGACGGGAGAAGGCCCGCACAACCACATGATTTGGGAGCTTCTTCGCACGGGCTACAAAGGCCAAATCGCCAGCATCAACGTGGTTCGATACAAAAACGACCTCGCATACGAACCCCTCTATAGAGAACTTGAGAAGAAATACCCCCAACTCACATATCACGCGCTCACCACACGCGAGGCAGATACCATCAACAACAAGGTATATGTGCAGGACTATCTGGCCACGGGCATGTTCGAGGAAAACCTCGGCCGCAAGATGGACCCTGCAAACACGCATCTGTTCTTGTGCGGGAACCCCGCCATGATCGGCATCCCGAAAGTTCGTGAAGGCGAGAAGATATGGCCCGAAGGCTCACCGGGCGTCATTCAGATTATGGAAGATCGCGGCTTCACGATGGACTATGGCCGAACAAAGGGAAACATCCATTACGAGAAATACTGGTAAGACCTACGTCTCACAAATCACCTCGGTTCTCGTAGACAAAATCTCTAGGGGTAACCATGCCAGATTTTATCCATGAAGCCGAGGGCGCACTCTCCACCCTGAAGTTCAACAGAAAAGACGTTCGAAACGCCATCAACGAAGACATCATGCAGGGGCTCACCGACGCTCTCGACACCCTCGAAGCATCTCGCGAACTGAGAGCTGTCATCCTCACGGGCGCGGGTGAGGAGGCGTTCTGCTCGGGCGGCGACTTGAAATGGCTACAGTCTTTTGAATCTCACGAGGCCGGGTTGGGCATGAGCCGGCGGATGCAGGGAATCCTGGGGCGTCTTTCTGCGTTACCGGTGCCTGTCATTGCCGTATTGAACGGATACGCTCTGGGGGGCGGGACCGAAATCGCCATGGCCTGCGACATACGGATCATCGAAGAGCACGCTTACATGAGCTTCAAGCAAGCCCGCGTCGGCCTCATGACGGGCTGGGGAGGCGGGGGACGACTTCTCCGCACAATCGGCTATGGGCGGGCGCTGGAACTTTTAACCACATGCAAAGAGCTGAGCCCCGAAGATGCGCTGAAGATGGGACTCGCAAACGCCGTAGCGCCCAAAGGAGACGGTCTTCACGTCGCCAAGGCAATGGTGGAAGAAATTTCCAAAAGCGCTCCAGGAGCGATTCGCTGTTTGAAGGAATTGCTCTTATTCGGATTAGAAAATACACTGGATGAAACGACGAGTCTCGAATCGTCGCTATTTGCGGATCTCTGGGTGTCAGAGGATCATGATGAGGCGGTAAAAGCGTTTTTTGAGAAGCGAAGCCCCGTTTTCAAGGGGAGGTAACCGCGAAATGACTAATGAACATCCACAGTTGAAAACACGCTCAGGCCTCGCCGTTGAAAGCACCTACGGCCCGGGAGATATGCCTCGGAACTATGACCCTGGGAAACCAGGCGAATACCCTCTCACGCGCGGCATTCACCCCGAGATGTACAGAAAACGTTTGTGGACGATGCGCCAGTATTCGGGTTTCGGGACCGCCGAAGAAACGAACCAGCGATACCGCTTTCTGCTTGACGAGGGAAACACCGGGCTTTCCGTCGCTCTCGACCTCCCGACGCAACTTGGACTCGACAGCGACAATGAAAAATCAGCCGGTGAAGTCGGCAAAGTCGGCGTAGCCATCGACTCACTGGCGGACATGGAAACCATCTTTCAAGGCATCCCGCTTGATAAGATCAGCACGTCCTTCACCATCAACTCAACCGCCGCCATCCTCTATGCCATGTACGTTGCGGTGGGGAAAAAACAAGGCGTTCCACCCGCTCAACTGACCGGCACCATCCAGAACGACATCCTGAAAGAATACGTTTCCCGCGGTACTTGGATTTTCCCGCCTGAGCCATCCCTGAGGCTGATCGTCGATACTGTCGAATATGGCGTGAAAAACACGCCCAGGTTCAACACCATCAGCGCTGCGGGCGCTCATTTCAGGGATGCCGGCGCAACCGCCGTCCAGGAAGGCGGCCTTACCCTCGCGGACGCTGTCGTCTACGTGGAAAGATGCCTGGAGCGCGGTCTTGATATCGACGAGTTTGCCCCCCGGCTCAGTTTTTATTTTTACACCCACATGGATTTTTTCGAAGAAATCGCCAAATACAGAGCCATGCGGACGCTTTGGGCCAAACTCATGCGCGAGCGCTTTGGCGCCAAAAACGAGAGAAGCTGGCTATTTCGTTTCGGCGTCGTTTGCGGCGGCAGCACGCTCACCGCGCAGGAACCCGAAAACAATATCGTCCGTGTCACCTATGAGGCGCTGTCCGCAGTACTCGGAGGCGCTCAAACCATCTTCACTTGCGCTTACGACGAAGCGCTTGCGTTGCCAACCGAGGAAAGCGCCCTGCTTGCCCTGCGCACCCAGCAGATCATCGCTCATGAAAGCGGCGTACCCGACGTGGCGGACCCTTTTGGTGGTTCATATTACCTGGAAAATTTGACTGGCCGCATGGAAGACGGGATGGCGCAGATTATCGAAAACGTGGAAGAGCGCGGCGGTATGGTCGAGTGTATTCAACGGGGCGTAGTGCAAAAGTGGGTGGCAGAGAGCGCGTTCCGCTGGCAAAAGGCTGTGGATGCACAAGAACAGACCATCGTCGGCGTGAACAAATATGCGCGTGAGGAGCCTCCCGCCCAAGAGATATTCACAATTGACTCAGAACTTGAAGAGCGCCAGAAGGAACAACTGAAAAAGCTGAAGAAAGAGCGAGACGCATCACAGGTGGAACTGAGTCTTGAGCGCCTCGAAGATGCCGCCAGGGGCAATGAGAACCTCATGGAGCCAATTTCCGAGGCGGCAGAAGCATATGCCACCATCGGGGAGATAACGGATGTGCTGCGCGGCGTTTTTGGAGAATTTCAAGAACCCGTGGCTTTCTAAACAGTTTCACAACGCCCGTCCGCTTGCCCAACCAGGTAAAACACGGAATAATCACGGACTGAGAAAAACAATCATTTGCAAATAATGTGACCTTAGAATCCCATGTGGCATTTTCATCGGAGGTAGGCTGAAAAAATGTGGACAGACGCCAAAAACGGGAACAACTCTGCAACCGATTACAAGTACAGAAGCGCTACCGTTGATCTAAGCAGTGGAAGCATCACGGTGGAAGAGAAACCCTGCGAGGATTTGGAGGATTTTCTGGGCGGGATCGGCAGGATTTTCAAAATTCTCTCCCACCACGACGTAACCGACCCCTATGCCCCCTCCTCCCCTCTCGTCATGGAGCTGGGCTGTTTCTCTGGGACGAACCTCATGACGGGGCTGAGGACGTTCTTTGGCGGCTACAGCCCGCTCAAGAGCACGCTCGCCGGTGCGCCTTCGGCCATGTATTCGGCAGGCTCCGGTAAATTCGGAACCAAGGTGGCCTGTGCGGGCATAGACGAAATCATCTTCACAGGAAGAAGTGAGAAGCCCGTCACGCTGGTGATCAAGAGCGATACCCTTGGCGGCCCGCCGAGCCTGGAACTCGTGGACGCTTCGCCTCTTCTGGGTCAGGATTCGCACGAGAAGATGATGGCGCTTGCCGATGAATACGACGACGCACACTTTGCCGTCATCGGCCCTCCGGGGGAGAACTTTGAGACGAACCGCATGGCGTCCATCGTCCTGAGTACGGAAAACCAGCTCAAAACGAGGGAATGCAAACCGAGGTTCTGCGGGCGCGGCGGTTTCGGCGGCGTGATGGGTTCCAAGAACCTCATCGCCATCGTCGCGCAGGCTCCAGATGACAAATCTGCCGTCACGAACGTCGTCAAAGAGGCGAACAAGGTCATCTCCCGGGGCGCCGGCTCTAAAAACTACCGCGATGCCCATAAGGCCGATGGCGGCGGCGGTACCTGGCGAAACATCGCTGGTTTGCATCCCATGGGCTGTCTGCCCGAGAGGAACTTCTGGGCGCCGGGGAATGATGACGCCGTTCAGCTATACCGCGGCAGCTTTGAAGAACCCTACGTCATCAAGGACGAGTCCTGCTTCAAATGCGGCATCGCGTGCCACAAAAACATATACGACAGGCCCGAGGGAGAAACGGCCGAGGGAAGAAAGGCGAAGAAAGGGAAATTCAGGGTCAAATTCGACTATGAGCCGCTCGACCTCATCACGGCGAACTGCGGCGTCTATGATGCTGAAGAATCCCTGGACCTCGTGGAGTTGGGTGATCGCATGGGCTACGACGCCATCAGCCTGGGCGCCACCATCAGCTACGCCATGGAGTGGAACGAGCGAAACCCGGACAAACCCGTACTCGATGACATCCGTTTCGGCGACGCCAAAAAGATGGATGAATTGATCCGCAAAGCGGCGGCGGGCGAGTGCGAAGAACTGGCGCAAGGCACCATGCGTCTGGCCCAGCAATGCGGCGACCTCTCTTTCGCCATGCAGGGCAAGGGACTTGAATACCCCGCTTATCTGCCCGAAACCAACCCGGGCTACCCCTGGGCGCTGGCAGGCGGCCACATGAGCATGCGCACGTTCTTGCTCCTCATCCTCGATGGTCAGCAAACGGACATCGATTACTGGGAAAACGCCATCCTGAACGGCATCTACTATACGAGGGATGACCTCATCGGCACCTGCAAATTCGCAGGCGCGCCCAACGAGAATATCGTCGACAGCCTGAACGACATGTTCGGCGTCTCGCTGACCGAAGAAGACGTGAACCAGGCTATCAGGCGTTCTTACCTCAGAGGGCGCTTGCTGGAGAAAAAAGTGGGCTATACCGATGAGGAATACGACGTGCCCTCCCGCGTGTACGAAGGGGCGAATGAAAACGTCAAAATGCCCAGTTTCATGACGCGCGAGTTCATGGACGAGCTGAAAAAACGAACCGAAGCGAATTGGGACAGGCTCACCGAGGAGGAAGGAATCGCCCTTCCCGCCTAAGTTCCTGAACTAAATCAAGAACGCCCTCCGGGTGCCGCCGGGGGGCGTTTTCTTGTCACTGAATACTATCGAATTCTCTGTTGCCTGTAGTTAGACCCCGCGCTTGTCCCCCCACAGCATGACGTGAAGCCTGGGGGTGAATCGATAGCCGCGCTCCATGGAAACCTCCGCCAGAGGGAGCAATCTGTGTCCCATCTGCTCGCGCGTCTTGCCCCCAGGTGAGATGATGATGCGGCTTCGCGGGAAATCACCAAGGCCATACTTATCGAGGACATTCTCGACCTCATCGAGTTCATCCGCGCGGTGAACCACGAATTTGAGGTAGGGTTCCTTTGCTCGGCGCAGCCAGTCCAGGGTTTCAGGCTGTTTTTCCTCTGAGATTTGGGCCGATTTCAACTTGGGCGAGACATTCCACTGATCCACCCGTTCGAGAACGTCTTCAGACGGCGGAACATGGCCCGCCGTTTCCACCTCCACCCTCAAACCCGCATTATGAAGCGCCTCGATAAGCGTTGGGAATTGCGGGGATTCGAGGGGCTCTCCCCCCGTCACCACCACCTGGGCATCTTCGTGTCCCCGACAAAAATCCAGAATTTCCGCGATCGTAACTTCTTCCACCGGAGGCCCGGACCAGGAATACTTCGTATCACACCAAACGCAGCCCACCGAGCAGCCCATCAAGCGAATGAAGATTGAGGGGCGTCCGATGGTCGCGCCCTCTCCCTGCAAAGAGAAAAAAAGCGGATCCGCGAGTGATACCTTGAAATCCGCTTTTTCCTTGAGTGGAATCATCACGTCAGGCCCGTTTCTTCACGCATGGCCTCAGGCTCTCGACGCAAAGGCCGAAATACTTATCCCCGACTATCCCAACGCCGCCGCCACGATGAGCGCCACGCCGACGAATATCGCACCCACGACGATACCGACAGCCCTGTTTTGATCTTTCGATAGCGCATCGTTTACCGAGAATGGCGTGATCCACTCGAAAATCTTGTACCCGATCATCAGCAAAGCGATACCGACCAGGCCATATACGATCGAGAGAAACAGACCCGTGCCGATCCCCATACGAGGCATCCCCTGGGCGAGGGCCACAGTGGGCGTCATCAGGCTCAATGCTGCTGCAATCGCGATCTTTTTCATGCGGGAAACTCCTTGTTCAGTGAAGGAAAATTTCAACGTCGAGACATCATTCTCATGATGAAAATCAAAATGAGAGGAAAGAGGAGCATCCGGCCCAGACCGAAAAGACCCAGCCCGCCGAATCCCCATCCTCCCAGCATGCCCAAACCCATGCCCATGCCGAAACCGCCCAAACCGCGCCGACCGGCGAACCCCCGGCTGTAGCCCCGTCCATAGCTTTGTCTCGAAAATGAACGCGCGCCGAAAGAACGCATCCGCCCGAATCCGCCGAACGAACGGCCCCCGCCGAAACGTCTGGCTTCCGCAATGGTTGGACTCAAAACGAGGGCGGCGGTGACGGCGGAGACTCCCACCGCGCCACGGGCGACGGGCGTAAACGAAGCGGGGGCAAGCGCAATGAATGCGCCCGCAACGACGACCGAGAGACAATAGACGGGACGAAACAAGTATGGCGCTGTTTTCAATGCGGCCTCGAAGCAGGGGCGGTCGAAACAACGGGAATAGCCTAGCAGGGCGTGTTCAATTTCTCAATCACCCGTTTTCAGTCCCATTTCCTGCCCGGCATGTGGTTGTAGACGCTGTTCAGTATGCCGCCGTCGATGTCGAGGCGCGAAGCCGTGATCCAGTCTGATTCCTCGGACAGCAGGAACAAGATGCCGTGTGCGATATCCACCGGCTGGCCCACGCGGCCGAGCGGCGTCACGTCGCTTCTGCCCTTTTTGATCTCGGGGTCTTGTAAGTAAGCAGTCAGCGGCGTTTCCGTATGGCCGGGGCATACGGCGTTCACGCGAATTCCCTTGCGCGCCCATTCGATGCCCAATTGCTTGGAGAGCATGATGATGCCCGCCTTCACCGTGCTGTAAGCACCCGACATCCCGTAAGGCTGAATCCCGGCGTTCGACGACAGATTCACCATGACGCCCGGCCTTTCGTTCTCGATCAGCCAGCGGCCAGCCGCCTGGCACATCAGGAACATGCCCGTAAGGCCCACGTCCACCACCATTTTCCAGCTCGCCAGAGGCAGATCGACCAGCGGGGCGGGGTCCATCCTGATGGCGCAGTTCACGAGGTGGTCCAGGCCGCCGAACTCGCCCACCGCACGCTCAACAGCCGCCTGGCAGGAGCCCTCATCCGACACGTCGAGCCGCTGAAACACCGCCTTATCCTTGCCGAGCCTGCCCTCGAGTTCGAGGCCCAACTCCTCGTTCACGTCGCCGATGAGCACGCGGCCGCCCTGTTCCACATACATCTCACACGTCTTTTCGCCGATGCCCCGGGCGCCCCCGGCGACGATGCACACATTTCCATCGAAACGGCCCATCTGGAACCTCCTCTCTCAATTCGTTTTATACGCTATTTTCCTGCCGCCCCAGTTCCTGCCGGGCGTATGAATCATCTTGCTCTCCACCTGCCCGCCGTCGATGGGCAGGTTCGCCGCGGTGACGTACCTCGCCCGATCCGAGAGCAGGAACACGCATCCTTCCGCGATATCCTCGGGCGTGGCCACGCGGCCCATCGGCACCACGGCGGCGCGGCCCGCCGCGATTTCGGGGTCCTGGAACATGGCTTCGGTCATCGGGGTGCGCACCTGGCCCGGGGAGACGGTGTTCGCGCGAACGCCGCGATCGCCCCACTCCACGCCGAACAGCTTGCTGAGCATGATGGCCCCCGCCTTGCATACGCTGTAGGCGCCCGCGAGGGGGTAGGTCTGCATCCCGCCGATGGAGGAGACGAAGACGATGGAACCGGCGCCCTTCTCGAGCATTACCCTTCCCGCCGCCTGCGCGCAGAGGAAATAGCCCTTGAGCCCGATGTCCATCACCATGTCCCAGTCGGCCTCGGGCAGGTCTTCGAGCTTTCCGGGCACGAGCTTGATCGCGCAGCAGACGAGGCCGTCTATCGTCCCGAAGGCGTCCAGGGCTTCGGCCGTCATGCGCTCGGCATCCGCTTTTTTCGAGGTGTCCATCTCGATCAGGATCGCCCTACCCCCTTGTTTTTCAACCATCGAGACCGTCTCGGCGGCGGTTTCGGAGTTGATGTCGGCCACGGCGACGTCGGCGCCCTCGGCGGCGGCGAGAACGCACGTGGCGCGGCCGATGCCGCTTCCCCCTCCCGTTACGATGATCTTCTTGCCCTCGAGCATGGCCTGAAATCCCCCAAAGATTGATTATTCAATATGTTACGCCTGATCAAAAGCCCTGCGCGAGACATCATACGCGAGAGAGGCCCTCCGGGCCAGCCTTGCGCTTACGGCTCATGACATAACTTCGTATCCCCTTATAAAACAATTTATTGAAATGGATATATGATGTTTTTTCGAGGACATGCGGGCATTCATTTACTTGCCGGAAATACCCCGTCAATTTATCGAAATACCCCGTGAATTTATCTGATTTTATCTGATTTTATCGAATTTTTCGGAAATTCCGCAGGGAGGTTCTGCATGCCCCGGATGGCCGGCCCGCGAACACGGCCATCGCCCGCCCGGCCCGCCGGAGGTCTTCCGGGCGACGCCTCCGCCCGGGGCGCCGGGAGGCAGCCGCACCATACGCCCGCGCCCCCAAAAACCTCTCACGGCAAATGCGGGCAAATGCGCGGAACCAGATCCGGCCAGCAAGGGGCTGTTGGAAAAGCCCTCGCCAGTCGGTGTTGCGGTTGTAGTAGGTTTGGGGTTGTCCTGCCCTCCGTGGTTGTCCTTTTGCAGGATGGCTCGAATCAGGACAGGCACGGAGGCCTGTCCCTACGGAACGGCGCCTCCTCGGCCGGTTCGATTGCCCTCTCATTTGTTGAAAGGCACCCCCCCTACCCCCCCTTGTCAGGGGGGCAAGAAAAATCAAAACCCTCCTCAGCCCGGCGGGGGCGCATCGCCTTTTTTACTCCCCTGACAAGGGGGAGTAGGGGGGTTGGTTTTCCAGTCGGGGAGGGGTGTCTCCTCTACCCCTTGAGAAAGCCCTGATGAACGAGGGTTTGACGCGCAGGGGCGGACCTGCGTGTCCGCCCGCTCGGTTTCCTCCCTTTGTTCTTGATCGTCATTCCGACGAAGGATGACTTTTTCAACAGCCCTTTACCAGGGGGGTCGGAGGGAACCATACTTCACTCGCCCTCCCCCGGCTTGCCCTCCATGACAGGGGGGCAAAAGCGATGCCGCCCGGCGAGGAGTTGACGCGAGCGATCGACAAAGGATGCTCATCCGGGACGGGAGCGCCGACAGGAATGGCCCTCCTGCGCCCAGCCACCATCATTTCATCGGCAAATGATTCGCATAGGTCTGCGCCGCCTGCTTCAGGGTTCGTCCGCCGTCTATCGTTTCCGGGGTCTCGCAGGCGTACGGCGTCCCGGCGAGGAGCCGGTAGACCTCATACGCGCCTTGATGAAACTTCGGCGTGACGCCCACGGACGAGAAGGCCGCGGCAATCTCCTCCATCTCGCCGACGTACCTCGCCGCCACGGAGGGGAGGCGCCGCGTTCCCGATTCCATCTGGCGGTAAAGGGCCTCGCGGCTGCCGAGCATCTCTTTTTCGAATTCCTCGGTCAGTCCCATCGCCTCGGCGGCGATCAGAACGGCGGTTTGCAGCGCGAGTGTCCCTTTTCTCAGCGCGGCGGAGCACATCTTGAGGCCCGATGCGCGGCCGATCTCGCTCCCGACCACGCGCACGGAGATCCCTTTCCCCTCCAGTTGCGTCATCGGGTCGGTGCATTCGCCGCTGACATAGAAAACCGGAACCCTCCCCTCCCAGGGCGGCGGACCGACGATGATCCCGCCGTCGATATACACCCCCCCGGCTCCCGTGATGATTTTCCCGGCCCGGCGGCTGGAGTCGGGCGATATGGCGTTGCAATCGACATAAACCGGACGGTGGCCGGTGGCTTCCATGGCCGCCGCGACCTCCCTGGCCATCTCCACCGCGTCGGCGGGCGGCATGATGGAGAGCACGAGGTCCGCTTCTTCCAATAAAACTTCCAGCGTCGGAACATCCCGGAATCCCGCCGCCAGGGCCCGCTCCCGCGTGAGCGCGCTGCGTCCCGAGAGGCAGGCGACGGCGCCCAATCCGTGTTCTTTCAGAACGCCGCCTACGGCGCTTCCCAACTCTCCGGGACTGATGATGGCGATGGTCTGCACCTTCATGACGAACCTCCTTCATATGCTCCATTGACGCGAAAACCGCCGAATCAAGGAATGTCGAAAGAACGATATCGGGCCGTACAGTAACGAATCAGGCGACGAGCGCCTCCCGGCCGACTATCTTACGGAACAGGAGAACACAGGCAAGGAGGACGAAAGTCTGAATGACGGAAAGGGTGCAGGTGAGTGACTCCGTCTCGTACTCCTGGAGGTAGTAGATGCCGGTGGATAGGGTCTCCGTGCCCGCGGTGAACAGGATGATCGAGATGGAAAGCTCGCGGATGAAGATGAGGAACATGAGGAGCCAGCCCGCGAAAATGCCCGGCTTGAGGAGCGGGATGGTGATGCGCCTGAGCGTCGTCGCCCAGGAGGCCCCGACGAGGCGGGAGCTCTGCTCGAGTTCTTCCGAGACGGCAAGCATGACGGAGGCCACGTTCCGCTGCCCGTAGGGGAAGAACCGGGTGACGTAGCCGAGCAGGAGTATCCAGAGGGTGCCGTAGATGGGCGTCTTGATGTAGACGATGAGTATCCCCATCCCGAGCACGATGCCGGGGAAGCCCACGGGGACAGCGCACAGGAAATCGAGCAGGCCGACAAACCTGCCCTTACGGCGATGAATCTGGAAGGAAAGGATGATGGCCAGGACCATCGCGATTGTGGAGCCCGATATGGCGAGGATGAAGCTGTTCAGGATGCCGTTCGTCGCCGGCTGGATCACATTAGGCGACCAGAAGAAGAGGATGCGCTCGTAATTCAGTGAAGTGAAATCCGCCGGTATGATCTTGCCCACCCACACGTTGTGGAGGCTCACCACGAGGATGCTGAAGATGGGCAGGACGACGGTGACGAAAATGTAGAAGACGTTGTAGCTGAAGGCCGCCCACTTCCACCGGCCCAGGTCGATGAGGTTGGGCCGGAAACCCTTTCCGGTCACGGTCGTGAACTCACGAGGGGCGATGATGCGCCGCTGCACCCAAATGAAGATGGCCGTGATGACGCCGAGCGTCATGCTCATGGCCGAGCCCATGTAGGTGTTCGCCTGCTCGCTCACGGCCTTGGTGAATATCTGGGTGGTCAGGGTCTCATAGCCGTAGGGCGCGCCCAGCTTGAAGGGCACGCCGAATTCACCCGCGCTCGTGACGAAAACGATGATCGCGCCTGAAAGGATCCCCGGTGCGACGAGCGGCAAGGAGACGGTCAGGGTGGTGCGCAGCAGACCCGCCCCGCTCACGCGCGCGCTGTCCTCGAGAGAGGGATCCATGCGCCTGAGCGAACCCACGACGAAGAGGTAGATGAGGGGCGTAAAGAAAATCCCCGTCACCCAGATGATCCCGAACAGGTTGTTCACGTTCAGGAGGGCGGCCTCTATACCGAACAGTCCGCGCGCCAGATTGTTCAGCATCCCGACCTTGGGCGAGGCCAGGTTGTGCCAGGCGATCGCCCCGACGAAAGGGCTTAAGAAGAACGGGATGAGATTCATCGGCTCGAGATTGTCGCGGAAGGGGCAATTCGTCCGGGCGTTGATCCAGGCGAGCGAGACGCCCAGGAAGGTGGCCAGCAGGGTGGCGCCCGTACTGACGAAAAGGGTGTTGAAGAACGATCTGCGGATGACGGGATCTTCGAACATCTCCCGGTAGTTCTCGAGGCCCCACTCCGCGCCGAATCCCAGATCGTCCAGCACGAGGAAACTTCCCACCACCAGGGCGATCAGGGGCGTCACCACGATGAACGTGACGAAGATGCTGACGATGGCGGTGGCGAGATTCTCTGCCTGAAAGAAGTTTCGCAGGTAGCCCAAGTTGTTCCGGGATACTACCTCAGACCCGGATATGCCAGCCATGATATCCCCTCAATCGAGCGGCTCCGAGGCCGGGAGACGAGATAGTCGTCTCCCGGCTTGAAACCTGGGGCATGCCGCAATCGATTAACGGAATACCTTCTGCCACTCCTTGCGCATCTTCTTGAACTTCTTCGCCGCAGCGGTCTGATCCTTGATGGGAAGGGTCTTCACCTTATTGAAATCCATCATGTACTTCTTGACGGACGCGGGCGGCTTGTAGCCCTTGAGCATCGAGTAGAAGCTGATCTCCTCCTCGGCGACGATGTCCACCGCCTCTTTCGTCAGGAGGAAATCCATCAGCAGCTTCGCCGCGTTGGGATTCGCCGCGCCCTTGACGACGCCCGCCTGCATGCCGAAGAGGACATGGCCGTCCTTGTAGGTGCCCCACCGCAGGACCTTGGCGAGGTCCGGCTTCTTGCGGATGATCTGCATCATCCGGCCGGTGATGTTCCACATGTCCACGGCGCCTTCGCAGTTCGCCATCAACTGAAGCTTCGCCGAGGTGCGGAAGCCCACGAGCGGGTCGAGGGCCTTCATCTTCTTCCACATCCCGTGCACGTCGAAGCCGTTCTCCATCAGGCCGATGGTCGTGAGGGAGTAGGAGGTGCTCTTGGTGACGTCGCTGACGATGAGTTTCCCCTTCAGCTTGGGGTTGTCCAGGATGTCGCTGTAGGAGTTGACCTTCAAATCCCCTACGCCGGGGCATCCCGAGTTCCAGACGGGCTGGAAGGTGTAGGAGAAAGGCGCGATGAAATGCGGATAGTCATAGAAAATCCCGCGGGCCTTGGCGTTTTCCTCGTGGTTCTTCAACTGGCCGCTGTCGAGGGGCAGAAAGGCCCCCGCCCTGGCGGCGCCGATGAAAAAGCCCGCCGATGCGACGGCGACGGCGTCAAAGCTGAACTTGTTCGCCCGTATCTCCTGCCGGGCCTGGGACACGGTGGGCCCCGTACCCTTCTGGATGGAGTTCAGCTTGAAGCCGCTTCCCAAGCCATAATGCTTGATGAAGGCAGCACCCAGGCGCCGGATTGTCGGGTTATTGAAGGAGGTCTGGAGGAAGGTGACGGCGCCTTCCTTCTTGGCGAGCGGAATCAGCTTTTTCTCCTGGGGCGAAATCGGGGTCATGGCGAAGGCGGGCGCAACGAACGCCGCAGCCAGGATCATGACGAAAGGGATGCAGAGAAAACAGGTTTTCAGGTTCCATTTCATACCATTCTCCTTTGATGAAAAGAGCCGGTTCCATATCCCTCAATTTTCGGATAACTGAATATACAACTTTTCCCGCCGCCCCGGATAGCCGGATCAATCGCATTTTCACGAAATAACGCCGCACGAACCCGGTCAGATACGGGGTTGTTGAAGAAGTCCGTATGCGGCGCAATCCCCTCCTCGTCCTGTGCAACCCGCCGCTCCGCCTCACCCCGAGTAGCGGCCCCTCGACTTCGATCGGGGCAGACCGATCCCCCTCACCCTGAGTAGCCGCCGAAGGCGGCATATCGAAGGGCGAGGGGGATCGCGCCGTGCGGAGCAATCGCTTCCGCATTGGGCGCGATTGACCTTCGATACGCGGCTTCGCCGCTACTCAGGATGAGGCGGATAGGGTTATTCAACGGCCCCTTGAGGGGGTTGTTGAAAAACCCCTATCCGACCCGACCTTCGAGATTGTTCGCCGTAGGGACAGGCCTCCGTGCCTGTCCGAGGTCTCTTACGGGCATGGAGATTCCCGATACGGGCGGGCACAGTCGAACTCCCCTCTTCGGGAAGTTCGACGCCCCTACGGTTGAAATTTCCATACGTGGCGAGCGCGGCCATAATTCGCCATCCCTCGTTCATCGAGGCTTTTTCAACGGCCCCTTGAGGGTCTGGCTTCCCAAGGGGAAAGCCAGACGATGAAGCCGAGCGGTTTCTGCGAAGGCTGACCCGGTGGGGGGCAAAATGCGTTTTCTCGCCATCCGAATTATCCCCCCCCACCGAATCGCGAAACCAGGGCCTTCTCAACAACCCCGCTCAGGAAGGTTATGGAAAAAGTCCTGAAATGACGGCAATAGGATTCCGCCTTGCCGAAAGGAGTGTAGGGGCCGCATACATGCGGCCCTTGTAGTGGGCAAAAAAATCAGGGTCGCATATATGCGACCCCTACACACACAAAAAATTTCCTTCTCCGACCTTTTCAACAACCCCGCTCTGGAAGGATTCTACTCCTCGCTCCCGGCCTGTGGCTGCACCCGCCACACCTCGATAATAGAACCGGCGATACCTTTGGGCGCCAGCAGTATCGTGATGATGAAGAACAGCCCGATTACAAGAATGGCCCGCTCGGTGTATTCGCCCAGAAAATCGTTCAGGTAATGGACGAAACTCGCGCCGACGAAGGGGCCTCACACCCCGGCGCTCCGGGGAAGCCTGCTCTACTCGCCGGGCGGGAGGCTCGATTCGCGCCCTGCCCTCCTCGAGCCTACTTGCCCGGCAGCACCTTGATCGAGATGGTCGCCGCCCACCTCTTCCCGAAGGAGCGGTGCAGGCCGTCTGCGAACTGCATCGTGAGCTTGTAATCGCCGGGCGCGAGCTTGATGGAGGCCTCCGTCTGTCCCTTGCCGTAGTGCAAGTGGATTTTGTCGGTGGGGATCACCTTGCCCTTGCGCATGGGCCCCTGGTTCAGGAGGACGTGGTGATGCCCGGTTCCCTTCACCACCTTGCCCGAGGCCTTGATGGTCATGCCCTTCATGCCCATCACGACCTTGACGGGGCTCGTCACCTGCGCGCCGTCCTTGGGTTCGATGAACCAGACGCCCGCTTTCATCTCCTTCTTCTCGGCCGCCTGCGCGTATCCCGCTAATGCAAAAGACGCCGCCATGACGAAAGCGAACAATCCATAAAACACTCCTCTGCTCATTTGGGACTCCTTTCCGGCTCCCATCGGAGAGCCTGCAAGCGATACTTGATGGGCTCGTCGCCCGGAAATGATTCGAGCAATTCCCCGTCAGTATAACGCAAGGAGCGTTCGAGTCCACGAAAAATGCGGGTTGGTTGAGGGTTATTGCCGACCGATGAAGTTGCAGGGACAGGTCGCGGCCTCTCCCTCGCCCTGAAAACCACCCCCCCCATCGAGACCGGCTCCGTCATCGGAATGACGGCGGGGCGGGCGGCCTCGGCCCATGCGGGAGAAGAACCGCCCTCATCCGGATGAATCGGCGCGCCCCGGATGCCGCCGGGATTACGGGGAGCCGCCCGATACGGGGTCGTCGGGATTGCCGGGCGCCGCCTCAGGCTCGACGGCGGCGCTGAATGCGCCCAGGAGCGAGACGCTCCCGTCGGCCGCGGCGAAGCCGAACGTCCCGCCCATCGTCCAGCCCTTGCCGTCGGACCAGCGCGCGCCCCACTTGCCGCCGCCCGGGACGGCGGCCTCCGTATCTCCCCCGAACGACTCGCCTTGCGGCGAAAAATCCGCCGCGCCGAGGGTCACGGACCAGCCGCCGATCGGCTCTCCATCGACCGAGCGGAAATTCTCCACCGCGCCCCCCACCGTGCGGGCGTCGAAATCGGCGGTCATCTCCACGTCGGCCAGGAATTTCACCACCCCGCCGCCGGCGGCGTGAAGACCAATCGCGTCGCCCTCGTAGGTGGCCGTGCCGGTCGGGGACGTGGCGTCGAAAGCCGCCGCCGGTATCTCCGGGCTCCGGCTCCAGAACGCGCCGACCTCCTCCGCCGTCGCCCACACGCCGAGCAGGTCGTGCGGGTAGCTCGACAGGTCCGGCTCGATGCCCGGTATCAGGTCGGTGAACAGGGCGAGGCGGATGTCCTGATCCGGCGGTCCGGGCACGCGCGCCATGATGCGGGCGCCGTCCGTCACCTCGTACGCCAGGTTCCCGTCGTCGTCGCGAACCACGCTCACCGACATCTCGTCGGCCGTCCGCCCGTTCTCGACCGAAGAGGATTGAGAGGCGCCCTCCGGGACCGCCCGCGCCGCGCGGGCCAGTGCTTCGGTAACCTCCGGGCCGAAGTCGGCTTCCGCTCCGATGATCGGCGACAGGTCGGACGACTCCAGGCGCGGGCCGCGCATCGGCCCCCCGCCGGACGCGGGAGGCGGCGGTTCCATGCGGGCGCCGCCTCCTCCCCCGCCGCAGCCGGACAGCGCCACGGCGATCGACAGGGCCGTCGCGAGCGCCGCGATTCGAGCATTTCTGGGCATTGCTCGCCTCCTTCTCTCGATATTCTTGACTTGAAAGGCTCCGGCGAAAAGGTGTCGCGCCCATCGCCGTCTTAGAGTCCGTGGATTCGCCTGGAATGTTAAGAGTCTGCCGTCGAAAAAGCAACTTTTTTAACGCCGCGCTCCCGCCGCGTCGTGAAGCGAGTCGACGAGGGTTGGGGAGGCGTAGAGGCAGGCGATGAGAGCGATAAAGGTCAAGCGGTGGAGCATGGAGTGTCCTCCGCGTCCAGGAATCGGGCCATCATTCATGCGCGCCGTGGGCCTTCAGCACCTCGATCACCTTCTGGAACGGCTCCTTGTTCGAGCCTGGCGCCTTGAGGCGGAACCGGGCCGCTCTCAGGGGGGTCTGGCTGCGGCCGTCTTTCGCGTTTACGTCGGCGCCCGCATCGATCAGCGCCCGTGCGGCCTCCGCACTTCCTCCAAAAACCGCCCAGTGCAGCGGGGTCTTCCAGTGCTTTGCGTCTCTGGCCTCGAGTTTTGCGCCGCCTTTGAGGAGAATCTTCGCCACTTGCGCCCGCCCGTTTCCCGCCGCCACGTGAAGCGGCGTAAGCCCTTTGGCGCCCGCCGCGTTCACGTCCGCGCCGCCTTTCAGCAGCGCGCGGACCCCCGCCGCGCTCCCTTTCATCGCGGCGCCGTGAAGCGCCGTCAGGCCCGCCTTGTCCCGCCCGTCCGGTTTGGCCCCGGCGCGAATCAGCGCCGCCACCGCCGCCCCGTGCCCCCGGAACGCCGCCCAGTCGAGCGGGGCCTTGCCGATCTTGTCCCTCGCGTTTGCGTCCGCGCCGCCCGAGACGAGGGCTTCGATACCCGCCGCGTCTCCTTTTATCGCCGCATAGAAAAGCGGCGTCATGCCCAGGCGGTCCCGCTCGTCCGCGTCCGCGCCGTTCTTGAGCAGCGCTTTGATCCGAGCCGCGTCGCCCTTTATCGCCGCATCGTGGAGAGGCGCGGCGAAGGCGGGGGTGGCGCACAGGCAAACCGCAAGAGCCATGAAGATTATTCGGCGGAGCATGGGGTGTCCCCTCGTCTAAAGCGCGGGGGTGTGATTCGCAATTCACGCGCACTGTGGACTTTCTATATTTTGGTTGTTGCAGGATACAACTATTCAAATTGACAATCATCTCCCACCGTCTCATAAACGATGGAAACAAAAACGACGAGGAGACGAAACATGGCGATACCGGATTTAGATTCACTCATGCTCGCGACACTCAAAGCGCTTTCCGGAGGCGCTGAAATCCATATATCCAAAGTGCGTGATTTTGTGGCCAAAGAACATGATATTACGCCGGAGGAGCGTCAAGAAACATCTGCGAACGGTAAAACCCTAATCTTCGCAAATCGAGTGAATTGGGCGACTGCCGACCTCAAAGGAGCGGGGTTGCTGGTAAGGCCGCGACGTGGCTTTTGCCGCATCACACCGGACGGTGAAAAGTTACTAGTCGACCCACCAGATCGTATTGACAGGAAATTCCTTAAAACACTTCCTGTCTATATCGAATGGGAAAAAAAATTGGCTGCCAAAAAAGAAGCGAGACAAAAAGAAGTCGAAGACTTAGAACACAAACTGGATATAAACATTAAAGTAGGAACACCCGAAGAAATTGCGGAACAAGCTGCGCTTGAAATCAAAACCGCTCTGGAAGCTGACTTGCTGGAGAGTGTCTATCAAGCCCCTCCAGCCTTTCTTGAAAGACTCATCGTCGACCTGCTCGGCAAGATGGGATACGGTGGCGGAGACCCGGAGATGGGGAGCGTAACCGGAAAACCCGGAGACGGGGGTATTGACGGAAAGATCAAGGAAGATGCGCTGGGTCTCGATGAAGTTTATCTCCAGGCGAAGAGATACGATCCTCAAAAAGTGGTGGGCGGTGGCGACATTCGCAATTTCGTGGGAGCAATTGACGCCGAGGGAGTGAACAAGGGAGTGTTCGTTACCACTGCAAAATTCAACCAGGCGGCACAAGTGGTCGCCCGCAATTCCTCAAAACGCATCATCCTGATAGACGGCGAACAACTGGCCCGGCTTATGGTGGAAAACGGGGTCGGCGTTCGAGAGAAAACAACCATCGAGATAAAGCGTCTTGATGAGGATTATTTCGATTTCGAGGGCGGTTCGTAGGAGCACCAACGGGCCTTTGCGCGTCTGGATTTGTTGCGCAACGCAAACATCGAGTATCCGAAATTCACTCCCCCCTTGAGGGGGAGTCGCAGAAGCCGAGCGGTTTGTGCGAAGGCTGATGCGGTGGGGGGACATGCCACCGAAAAAACTCCCCCCACCGACTCGCTTGCGGGCTTACACCCTTACCTCGTCGACTCCCCCTCAAGGGGGGAGTGAAAAAACCTGTTCCCGCCGATTAAGAGCAATCCCTCCCTACTCGGTCAGCAAACCCTCATTCATCAATCGCGTTTGACATCACACCGGAATATACGCCCCGCGGAACTCCAGCAGATCATCGCGCCGGGGACTGAAGATCTGGAGGTCCTGGGAGCCGTCCTCGAGCGCTTTCAGCCAGTGCTCGACGTTCGACTTGCACACCACCACCTCCCCCGCGCCCACCTCGCGCTCCTCCTCCCCCTCCACACGGAACAGAAAACGCCCGCGCTGGATGAAGGACATCTGCTCGTGGGGGTGTTTGTGAGCGGCGACCTCGGAGCCTTCCGAGAACGTCCAGAGCGCGAGCGTCTGCTTCTCGCCCACGATCATCTGGAGTTCGATGACGCTCTCGGGCGGGATGTTCTCGTGGATGATGCGCATCCTGGGAATGTCGTCCCACTTCTGAAAGATCATGGCTCCCTCCTTTGGAATGGGTGGGCTGCAAGCCGCCTGGTGAATGGCGACGGGAGTGCATCGAGAAAATTCGGGCTTCGCTTACGCCTCCTCATCATCGCTCAGGTCGAGCGGGCGGTAGCCGCAGCGGGCGCGCGGAGGCAGTTCGACGCCGTGTTCAGGCCCGAAATACCGCCTGAACGCCTCGGAGGGTTTTTCACGGGGTTCGGCCTCATCCCCTTCGTCCATATCGTGAATGGCAGTTTCGTCGCTCGCCGGATTACCTCCTATTTTTTGCTCTGCTCGATAATCGCCCGAATGATACGCCGGTTCACCGCCGGAGAAAACCAAGGGCGCGCATCACGCCCCTTTACAGGGTCATAACCATCCAGAGAGGGAGAATATGACGACTAATGCGCAAGGAAGTTCACGCCCCCCTTGAGGGGACTGTTGAAAAAGCCTGTTTCGGGATCGGCGGCAAGGAGGTTCACGCGGCGCAGACGTGATGGTTTTGTAGGGACAGGCCTCCGTGCCTGTCCTGCTCTTCGTGGTTGTCCTTCGTCAGGACAGGCACGGAGGCCACGGACAGGCGCAGGGGCCCGTCCGCTACGGCAAACAATCTCGAAGGTCGGACAGGACTTTTTCAACAACCCCGATGAAGGAACGTTTGTATCGAAGGGCGCGGGGAGTCGAACGCCTCGCGCCGTGCAAGAGAGCATCCTTCGATACGCGGCTCCGCCGCTACTCAGGATGAGGGGTGTCGGGCAACGGCGGAGCCTGTCCCGAGCGAAGTCGAGGGGCCGCTACTCAGGATGAGGCGGAGAGGGGGTTTTCCATCGGGCATTCCCCTCGGGATGCCCGACCCCTCAAGGGGAAAGTGGAAGAAGCCTTTACCCCCTACCTCACGCCCTCCCCCGCCATGAAGCGCGCCACCTCCTCCTCCGGCCAGTCGAGCCACTCCCTGAGCACCTCGGCCGTGTGCTGGCCGAGCAGGGGCGGCGGCTTCGTCTCCGCCTGCGCGCCGCTCATGATCCACGGCGCGCCGACGACGCGAATCTCGCCGGATACGGGGTGCTCGACGCGCTTGATAAGGCCCCGGTGCGCGACCTGGGGGTCTGCGAGGGCGCGCGCGTAGTCGTTCACCGGGGAAAAGCCCACGCGCTCGGCTTCGAGGCGCCGCTCCCACTCGGTCATCGTGCGCGAGGCGAAAATCGCGGACACCCGCTCGTTGATGGCGCCCCGGTTCGCGACGCGCGCCCGAGCGGTCGAGAAACGCTCGTCCTCCAGCCAGTCTTCTATCCCCAGCGCGCGGCAAAAGCCCGGCCAGAAGCCGTCGTGCTGCACGATGACGGTCACGTACTCCCCGTCGCTCGTGCGGTAGGTGTTCGCGGGCACGCGCATGGGGTTCTCGTTGCCGTGCCGGCCCGGCGACACGCCCGCCTGGAGCGTCTCGCCCATGCGCGGGCCGAGCGCGGCCACCATGGCGTCCTGCATGCTCACGTCGATATGGCGGCCCTCCCCCTCGCGGCCCGCGGCGTGGAGCGCGCTCACGATGGCGTAGGCCGAGAACATGCCCGCCAGCACGTCGGCGAGCGGTGCGCCGATCTGGGTGGGGTCTTCGTTCCCGGTCACGCTCATGACGCCAGATACGGCCTGTAAAATCGGGTCGAGCCCCACGCGGTCGCGGTAGGGGCCGCTCTGGCCGAAGCCCGAGAGCGAGCAGTAGACGATCTTGGGGTTCGCCGCGCGGGCGTCCTCCCAGCCCAGCCCGAGTTCGGCCAGCTTGCCGGGCGCCATGTTCTCGATGAGGGCGTCGGCCTCTCCCGCCAGGGCGCGCACGGCGACGCGGCCCGCGTCCGTCTTCATGTTGACCGCGAAGCTCTTTTTCGAGCGGTTGTTCGCATAAAAATAATCCTCGTGTTCTTCCCTGTCCTTGTAGCGGGTGATGCGGCGCGTGTCGTCCCCGAAGCCCGGGCGTTCTATCTTCACCACCTCGGCCCCCATGTCGGCCAGCATCGCGGCGCAGAAAGGCCCCGCGACGACCTGGGTGAAATCCAGGACCCGAAACCCGCTCAAGGGCGCTGCGGATTGAGATTCGGACATCTTCCCCTCAACGGATGGAACCGGCGCGACGGAAGGCGGAAAACCTCATCGCACAGGCTGCGGTTTGAATCGATTTCTACTCGTTCACTTCACGAATCAACGACTTCACCGGTGGGATACTCCCGTACCTCGCGTGCTCTGGTGTCCCGCAGACTGACGACGCGGCTCACGCCGATCGGTTCGTTCTCCGGCAGCGGCGTTTCACCTTTCGCCTTGCCGGTCTGCTCGACACTCTTCAGGGTCTTCAAAACATCGCTACCCGAAACGGCCTTCGCGTCGGCGTCGTAATAATCGAACCAGGGCAGGCCGGCTTCAGTGTAGTCCCTGGCCGTGGGCGGCTCAACCGGCGGCCGCTCGCCCGTGATCGCCATCCACTGGGCGGAGTTTGCGATGGTGACGAAACACCGGCTGGGATGCCGTTGATCCCAGGCATCCAGGCCATAGGGATCCTCATAAACTTCCTGCTTCATCCGGCCGCCCGGGGCCAGACCCATGGCCACCTCGTCGGGGCTTTCCAGAACGATACCCTGTGCAGCCTCGTCTCTGATCATTTCTTCATAACGCTCACGCTTCATGGGATAGGCAACGATCTGCAGGCCGCCATGCTGCGCGGCACCCCGTAACTGCTCCTCGGCCGTGTAGCCCTCACCCAGGGGCATGGCCACGAACTGGCAGACTATCCCTTTTTCGACGCAGTAGCCGTCGAGCCAGGGCTGCTCGGGCAATACGAGGTAGTCCTGCGGATCGGTGTTCAGGTTGTCTACCCAGCTATCGCCGGTGAGCGCGCAGATTTTCCCGGTCGCTATCTTTATCGCGAACGGATAGGATAGAGGGCCGCTGCATCCTGCATCAAAATCCATCCACAGGGCTTCGGCCTGAAACATCGGCATGATCACGCCGCCTCGGCGGAGCCACTCCCCGGGAAGACGCTCCGCGTAGTCGTCCAAGTGCCGTAGGGGAAAGCAGCCCAGACCCGGGGGCAGGAAGTAATCTTCCCCGTTGTCCGGGATGCGAAGGGTGCGCTGGAACTCGATCGAGCACCGGGCGTGGTCATGAACCTCGGGGCATCGGATATCGAGGCAGTCGTTCTCAAGAATGATCATCAGAATCCTCCTTTACCAGTCTCCATCCCGCACCTCGCGCACCACCCGGAGGATGGCGTCATCGGGTGCCTCTCTCATCTGGCGGATCAACTCCGCGAACAGTTTAGGCCGTTTGCGGATGATATCCTGCAGGTCGCTCGATACCTTCCCCGCCAGGGCCAGCAGCACATCAGGGTCCTCGCCCAGTTCCTGAGCCAGCTTCACCGTGGTGGCCTCAGAAGGCGGCGCCACGTCGCCGCGTTCGATCTTGCTCAGGTAGGCCGGCTCGACTCCTATCCGCTGCGCCACCTGACGCAGCGAAAAGCGCCGGTCTTCTCGTCTGAGGCTTTCACGTTGGGTTCGGATGGTGCTTCCAAAATGTGTCATATATAGAACATAGTATACAAATCGTTTTTTGTCAAGTTTTTTATGTCTCCAGCGGAGAAAACCGAAAATCAAGACCCGGCAAGCCTCATATTTTCAATTATTTATGATGGGTATTCGGATATTCGCGGAACATCAGAAAAAGTGTGTTTGGTACCCGGGGCCGGACTCGAACCGGCACGGCCTCTCGGCCAAGGGATTTTAAGTCCCTGGTGTCTACCATTCCACCACCCGGGCAGGTGCGGGGAGAATACCCCACCCGGCGGCGTTTCCGCCACTTTCATATTTCTTGAGGGGGGGGAGACCCGCCAGGGAAGCGGGAGGAGCCGCTTACGGGGTTTTTCAGGGAGTACCCCCTCGGCTTGAAAACCAACCCCCCCTACCCCCCCTTGTCAGGGGGCAAGAAAGAGCAAAACCCCCTCGGCCCGGCGGGGCGTATCGCCTTTTTATACCCCCCTGACAAGGGACTGTTGAAAAAGCCCGGCAAAGCCGAGATTGCCGTCATTCCGGCGAAAGCCGGAATCCATTTTCAAGTGGAATGACAATACGCCGGCTTTTTATCTCCCCGTCATTGGCGGGGCGCCGACAAGAAAAAAACAAAGGCAAAACAAATGGATTCCGGGCAATCCCTCCCTCCTCGGTCGGCATTGATTGCCGGAATGACGAACAAAAGCGCGTTCGCCCGTAGGGGCGGTTCGCGAACCGCCCCTACAATCCCACCGCGGCAAACCCTTCGATACGCCGCCTCCGGCGGCTACTCAGGGTGAGGGGTGTCGGGCAACGGCGGAGCCTGCACCGAGCGAAGTCGAGGGGCCGCTACTCAGGGTGAGGAAGAGCCATCACCATCCGGATCACCACCGGGCAGGCCCATATGAACCCCTAGCCCGTGTACTCCATGATGTGCAGGCCCAGCCCCCAGCGGTCGGCCATGTAGATGAGGCCGGTGTCCTTGTCCACCTGCACGTCGTTGCTCTGCGGGCAGCAGCGCTCCTTCGTGCCGGCGGGGATGTAGTAGCCCACCTCTTTGGGACGGAAGGGGTTCGACCAGTCCACTACGCGAAGCCCTGCGTTGAACCAGGTGATGTACATGAGGTCGTCCTTCGTCATGTCGAGCCAGATGTTGTGCGCGCCGTGGCGCGAGCCCGTCTTGTTCCACTTGTCGTCCAAGGGCCGCATCTCGATCGGGTCGATCTCATAGGGCATGAACGTGCTCACCGGCAGCGGTTCGTGCATGTTCCTGAGATCATAGAAGGTCACGAACGCAGGCGGGTCGTCGCAGTTCACCGTGGTGGTCTCCTGCGTCACGATGCCGAACTCGGAACCCTCCGGCACCAGGAAGCTGTGGTAGCAGCCCGCCCAGCCGTGCGTCTCGTGCGGGTTGTGCCGCCACATGAGCTCGGGCTTCGACGGGTCGGTCAAGTCGAAGAGCGCGATGCCGGCGTCCCAATAGCCCGCCGTGACGTAGTTGCCCCACGGATTCCCCTCGTGGATCCACCCGCCGTCGCCCACGATCTCGGGGTCCCAGGAGGGTTCCTCCCCGTCCTTCTGGCCGGGGACGTGGCCCATGCCGATGAACTCGGGCGCCCAGGGGTCCTTCATGTCGTGTACGAGGAGCACCTTGCCCGCGTAGCCGTCCTTGAAGCCCGAGCTGTAGAGGAGCTGGCGCTTTCGGTCATAGATCGGACGGTGGATGCCGAAACCGTCCGTCTCCACGTAGTTCACGAACTTGGGGTGGAACGGGTCGCGGTTGTCGAAGATGCGCAGGCCGCCGACGGCGTCGGGGTACTGGTCGCGCAGGGCGGGCCTGAGTTCTGAGTTCGTGAGCAGCACCTCGTCGTTGATGCGGAGCACCTTGTGCGTGCGCGCGGCGGGGCTGTCGACGAGCTGGTTGATGATTTTGGGATTCGCAGGATCCGTGACGTCCAGGATCGTCATGCCGTCGTGGCCGTTCACGCCCGAGGCCGCGACGTAGCAGATGCCGCCGCCCACCTGGATCTGGAACGCGTCGCCCCAGCCGTTCAGGTCCGAATGGGCGACGAGGCGGACGTTGTGCGCCTCCTCCTCCCAGGGTTCGGTGAGCACGTGGTCCACGCCGGTGTAGGCGTCGTTGCCGCCGCCGCGAATGGGGTTGGGATGATACGAGGGTCTGGGCATGTTTCCTCCATCTGGGAATGAATGATGTCGAGAAGTTTTCCATCGAGATTCGCCGCGCATTCTATGGAAAAGGGAGCGCCCGGAAAAGCGCCGAAGGGAGTTTTTTTCCTGAAACTACTCTTCGCGGAACAGGCGGATGAAATCCTCGAAGGGAGCGGGAGGCGTCCTGGCGACTTCCATGTTCTCGATGACGTGAGACAACTGGCGCATCCCCACCAGGGCGACGGCCACGCCTGGCGCGCTGCGGGTGAACTGGAGCGCGCGCTGCCCGTCGGTGGCGAACCCCGGAAACACTTCCCCGATCACGGGGGGGAGGCCCTGTGCGGCGCGTCCTTGGAGGATGGAGCCGCTCGTCATCACGGTAATGCCGTTCTTCGCCGCTGCGGCGAGAAAACAAGTCGTCTCCCCGCCCAGGCTCTGGTTCGGCTTGGAGAAGGCCTCGGGCATCCCCAGGTTCAGCGGCAGTTGAACGACCCGGAAGTGGTGGTCCTCCCCGCCCGCGGCTTTTGCCGCGCCCAGAACCTCTTCCAGCGAGAGATACTCCCCCTCGCCCGGCTCCATGCGGTACCCGTTCCAGGTGGCCGTGCCGTAGCTCCTGATCTTGCCCTCGGCCACGGCGGCCTCGAGCGTCTCGAAGGCTTCCTTGAGCCTGCTCAGGAAGACCTCGCGCGAGACCTCCTGTAGCTGCGTTTCGGGATTGTGGACGTAGTAGACGTCGATAGTCTCGAGTCCCAGGTTGGCGAGGCTCGCGTCGAGTTCATGCCGGATGTAGGCGGGCGTCATGCAGTGGCAGTTCGCGACGATGTCCTCCGGCGCGCAAACGCCGGGCTCGAAATAGGTTTTTTGCAAATAGTCCATAAAATCTGCCTGCCCCTGCGGCGGATGTGTGTCGAAGGGGATGAACCCGCCCTTGGTGGAGATGACCAGCGCCTCGCGGCTCACCTCGCCCGCCGCAAACAGATCGTCCAGTGCGGCGCGGATGCTCCTCTCGCTGCGCTGGAAGCGGTAGTTCACCGCCGTGTCGATGACGTTGCATCCGCCGCGGACGGCGGCGGCCACGGATTCGCGGTAGGCGGCGTCGGTCGCCTCGTCCGCCTCTCCGAGATAGGTGCCGATGCCGATCGAAGAGAGCCGGAGGCCGTTCAATTGCCTGTAATGCCCGGGGTGGCAGACGGACGAATGGGCCTCGGCGTAGCCTTGCGTGCCCTCTGATGTGGCGAAACCTGCGTGTGCCATTTTCGTATCCTGTTCAGGTGACGAGATAGAGGCATCCTACACGCATTCGCGCCGAAAGGCGATTGGGCGGCGCCAGCCAGCCCCGTTTCTGCGCCGCGGACAAGCATGTTGACGGAATGAGCAGTCCGGCATATATTTCATATTGAACGATTATTCAAATTCATATCATCCGAAGGAGACGTGAAGGATGCACCCAGATTCCTGTGAGTCGCGAGGAGTGTTCGCCGGAGTGAACCGGGAGGCGGCCCGGCGGCATGGCGGGCCTGGGCGGCGGGGGCGGTTTTCTCCGTCTTCCTCCCCGCTCGCGAAGATGCCGATGCACCTCGTTGTGCTGTTCGTTCTGTGCGCCGTTGCCCTGTCCGGTTGCGGAGGGGGGTCCGGCCGAAACAGTGCGCAGACGGCGGGAGCCGCCCTCCCCGGCCCCCACCTCTACCGGAATCTGCAAAAGACCCTCCCCGAGGTTCTCGGCGAACAGGCGGCGTCTCCCGAGGGAGGAGTCGTCCGCGAGTTCACCGTCACCCGGTCGTTTCTTCTCCTCCCGCCGAACACGTTCACCCGTCCGAACCCGTCGACCTGGAGGGTGGACGACGACTCCACCCTGGATTCCGACGTGTACCTGTGGCCCGGGGCGGGCGGCGGCCACGTCATGCACATACGGGGCCGGGCCGGGCTTCGCGGAACCTATCCCTTCACCGAAGAGTCGGCGGGGTGGGGCGCTCCGGACGCCGGGCTGGTCTGGCCGACGCTCTATGCGGGCCGCCATCCCTCGGACGTCGGCATCGAGCACGACATTCTTCTGGCCCATGCCGATTCGGGTGGAGAGGGCCAGTCTCTCGAGTACGCCGCCTACGGCTGGTGGGCGATGGCCCCGGTGGTCGGCGGCGGCGCTTCGGACACCACCCGGACGCTCAGCGCCCACGCCGGCATGAGCTTCGGGCTGGAGACCTTCCCGAGGGACATGCCGGGCTCCCCCGCCGTCCCGCTCACGGCCATTTGGAGCGGCCGCGCCACCGGCCACGCCCAGGATGCGGACGGCCGCTGGGCCCTGGAGGGCGACGCCGTGCTGGAGGCGCGGCTGGAGGGTCCGTCCGGCGCCGTCTCCGGCGAGATCCGGAACATGCGCATCGCGCCCTTAGACCCGCGGAGCCTGCAGGTCGATGCGAGCCGGGCGGGCGCGTGGCACACGATCGAGTTGCTGGCGGCTCCGGTGGAGGGAAACGGCTATCGGGGCTGGATTTCCGTCCGGGGCGCAGCCGAAGCCGGCCCCCGGTTCGCCACGCCCGCGGGCAGGTACGAGGGCGCGTTCTACGGTCCGGAAGCGGCGGAAACGGCGGGCCAGTGGTGGCTCATCGAGGCCTATCCCGATCCTTCCATGGGAGAGATGGTCGTGGTCGGCGGCTTCGGCGCCGGAAGGGAGCGGCCATAAAGCGCGGCCTTCAGCGCCGCCGAGTCCTATTTCCGCGCCGCCGCCACGCATGTTGACTTGAATGAGCGTTCCGGCGTATATTTTATTTGAACGATAAATTAATTATGATCATCTAAAGGAGACCTGAAAGATGAATCCAGATTCCTGTGAGTCGCGAGGGGTGTTCGCAGGTGCGAACCGGGAGGCGGCCAGGCGGCATGTCGGGCGCGGACGGCGGTGGCGCACCCGCTCATCGCTGGGTACGATCGCCGCCGCGTCCTTGATCGCATGTTCCCTGGTTCTGTACGGGTGCGGCGGTGGCGGCCGCGCCCCGGTCGCCACGCCGGAAGGAGGAGGGCCGGCCACGATGCCCCCGCCGGAGCCAACTCCCCCGCCCGAGCCGACCCCGCCGCCAGAGCCGACCCCGCCGCCAGAGCCGACCCCGCCGCCAGAGCCGACGCCTCCACCGACCCCGACTCCACCGTCGCCCCCGACGGACCCGCCAATTCCGTTGTCGGCTCCACCGTCGCCCCCGGCGCCCCAGCCGCCTGATGCGGCCAGGTTCAGCATCCAGTACGTCACCAACATCGATGGTGCCAATGGTGTCGAATCGATTCTCAAGTCCATCGACGCCGATACGGCCCTCAAGCCGTACCTCGGGGGGCACGTGTTGTCGTACGCGAGATACCCCAGTGTCTCAGCCAAAAGACCGCCGCCGATCAGGGAGCGACTCGGACTTCCCGCCACGGGCTCGGACTTCATGGACGGCTCGGGGCTGGCGGCGGTGTTTGCGGACGAAACCTTCGAGTTCCGCTTCAAAAGGAGCACGGGAAAAGGGTTTGGAGCGGGATGGCAGCTCCCGGATGACGTAGTCGCTTATGCCAACTGGGTGGACGGATTGTTTTTCGGGACCGCAATCACAAGCTACTCGAGAGAAATCGCTCCATTCGTCCTCGGCGTTCCGTCGGGGGTCAACCCCGCGGGCGCGACGGGGACGGCCGTCTGGAGAGGTTTTGTGACAGGCAGAGAAGCCGGGCCGTCGCTCGGCCATCTCGATGGAGTGGCCACGCTGACCTACGATTTCGAGGCCGCGAACCTCGACGTCTTGTTCCACTATCTTCGCTATTTCCATTTTGACCATGTGACGAGAAGGCCAAGCAACATCACCTGGGAGGATCTCCCCGTCTCGGACGGGAGTTTCGGCGATTGTACGGGTACGAGAAGCGGAAGCTGCATCCGGGGCCGGTTTTTCGACGACAACGCGGGCAACCCGGCGGATGCGGTCGGAGGCGTGTTCCGGCACGGCTTGATGAGTGGCTCTTTCGGCGCCCATCGCTAACGAGCGCGCGAACCGCCCGGCGCGCTCGGCGTCAGGGCGGTAGCCGGGCGAGCCGCTTCAAGGCCGAGCCGCCCCGCCGGTACCGCTTCGCGCCTGCGCTCCCCGGTTTCGCAAAAGAACGGGCCCGGGAAATTTGCGCCCCCGGCCGACGCTCCATGCGGGCCGCCACCCCTCGGACGTGAGGATACTGCCCGACATTCTCCTCGCCTGCGCCGATTCCGGCGGAAGCGGCAAAACCCCGGACTACGCTGCCCACGGCCGGTGGGTGATGGCGCCGTCGAGTCTCTCTTCCACGCCGCGGCCACACATGTTGACGGAATGACCATTCGCTGATATTATTATATGACCGATAAATTAAATATGTCACCCAAAGGAGGCCCAAAGGATGTATACGGATTGCCGTGAGTCGCGAGAAGCGTTCGCCGGGAGGAACCAGGAGGCGTCCAGCCCGGCGAAGGGGTGGTTCATGCCGTTTCGGCGCCGCCGTGTCCGCTCATCACTGCAAATGTTCGCCGCTGCGTCCCTGATCGCATGTTCCCTGGTGCTGCACGGATGCAGCGGTGGCGGCCGCGCTACGGTCGCCGCGCCGGAAGGAGGAGGGCCGGCCCCCACGCTTCCGCCGACCCCGACGCCCCCGCCGGATCCTACGCCGCCCCAACCACCTACGCCGCCCCAACCGACCCAACCACCTCCGCCGCCCCCGCCGCCTCAGCCGAAAGATTTCGGCATCGAGTCCGGCGACGACGCCGACGCGGTTGCGCTGATCCTCCAATCCATCCACGCCGATCCGGCCCTCAGGCCGTACCTCGAGGGGCACGTGCTGTCGTACGACGGCTCTACGGACGGCGTGGCGTCGATCAGAACCTCGCTCGGGCTTCCCACCGCAGGCACGGACTTCTCGAACGCCTCGGGGCTGACGGCGGTGTGGGCTGACGGCATCACGAAGGTCTTCGGCAAGAAGGCGGGAAGAGGAAATGGAGCGGGTTGGGCTTTCCCAAGCATGTTCGCCTTTTCGAACTGGGTAGACGGCGTATTTTTCGCAACCGCATACGACTACGACAATGAGACCATCGCCCCGTTCGTCTTCGGCGTTCCGTCGGGGGTCAACCCTGTGGGCGAGGACGGGGAGGGGACGGCCGTCTGGACCGGGCATGTGGCGGGCAGAAAACTCGACCTGGGCGGCAGCGGCTATCTCGCGGGTGACGCCACGCTGACCTACGATTTCGCGGCCGCGAACCTCGACGCCACGTTCGACAATCTTCTCTCCTACCCCGCCTTCGGAGCTCTGATACCGGTGGAAGTAAGCGACATGAGTTGGGAGGATCTCCCCGTCTCGAACGGGAGTTTCGGCGACTGCTCGGGAAGCGGGGACTGCATCCGGGGCCGGTTTTTCGACGACAACGAGGGCAATGCGGCGGAGTCGGTCGGAGGCGTGTTCCGGCACGGCGAACTGAGGGGCGCCTTCGGCGCCGAAAGACAACGGCCGTGAGGCCCGCCCCGGGGCGGGCGGCGTCGAGGCGGTAACCGGGGGAGCCGCTTCGCGGGCGGGCATCCCTTCCGCTTTCGTTCGCGGCTCGAAACGCGCCGGTTCACGCCCCCCGAAATTTAGAGTCTTGACACGGCCTCGCCCTATCCTCAATAATGTTTTCACTCGATCATCTCATGGAGGAACGAAATTCTTCGGTGAGGCGGAAGGTTCCCCTTGGGGGACTCCGCTTCGATCTTTTTTCTTGTGTGGGGGGCCCGAAGACCTTGGAAATCAACATCAGCATCAACGGCGAGAGCCGGACGTTCGACGTGGAACCCAGAACCCTTCTTGTTCACCTGTTGCGCGATGACGCGGGCCTCACCGGCACGCACGTCGCCTGCGAAACCTCGATATGCGGCGCTTGCACCGTGCTCCTCGACGACAAGGCGGTGAAAAGCTGCACCGTCCTTGCCGCGCAGGCGCAAGGGTGTGAGGTCACGACCATCGAGGGACTCGCAAACGGTGAGCAACTCCATCCCTTGCAAGAACAATTCTGGGAGAAGCATGGACTGCAATGCGGCTTCTGCACGCCGGGTATGATCCTGACGGCGAACCAGCTCATTGCGTCCAACGCCGATCCGACGGACGAGGAAATCAGGCACGGCATCGAAGGCAACATATGCCGCTGCACGGGTTATCAAAACATCGTCGACGCAATTTCCGCGGCGGCGGCTCAGATGAGGGATTAAGAGATGGCGCAAGCACCCAAATTCATCGGCGCGCCCATCAAAAGACGAGACGATCCGCGTCTCATCCAGGGCCTCGCCCACTACGTGGACGATTTCAATCCACCCGGCACTCTGCACATGGCGTGTGCGAGAAGCCCGTACGGCAAAGCCAACATTCGCTCGGTCGACGTCTCGAAGGCGGCGGCTGCGGACGGCGTCGTCGCCGTCTACACGTACGAGGAGACGAAGGGCATCGGCCCCGTTCCCGTGGGCGCCGTCCTGCCCGACGCCAAGGTCCCCGTGCAGCCGATACTGGCCGACAAGCAGGTGCTGTTCGCGGGCGAACCCGTCGTCGCGGTGATCGCCGAGACGCGCTACGGCGCGCTCGACGCGGCGGCTCTCGTCGAGATCGACTACGAGCCGCTCGACGCCGTGGTCGATTTGGAGGCCGCGATCGAACCCGGCTCCACCAAGGTGCACGACGACTATGAGAGCAACGAGGCGTTCAAATGGGGGCTCGCAGGCGGCGACGTGGAAGCCGGCATGGCGGAAGCCGACGTCATCGTCAAGGAGAAGATGACCAACGTGCGCGTCGCTCCGCTGGCTCTCGAGCCCAGGGGCGTCCTGGCGCACTACCTCCCCGGCGAGGACAAGATGACGCTGTGGACCTCCACCCAGGTGCCCCATAAAGTGCGCACGCTGGTGGCGGGCCAGATCGGCATGCCGGAGAACCGCATGCGCGTCATCGCCCCGGAAGTCGGCGGCGGCTTCGGCAGCAAGCTCAACATCTACCGCGAAGAGGCGCTCGCGGCCTTCGTCACGCGCGAACTCGGCGTGCCGATCAAGTGGGTGGAGAGCCGTTCCGAGAACTTCCTGACCACCATCCACGGACGCGGCCAGGTGGGCGAGATCGAGATGGGTCTCAAGAACGACGGCACCATCACCGCGTTCCGCTACAACGTGCTCGCCGACTGCGGGGCCTATTACCAGCTGCTCACCTTGGCCATCTTCACGCTCACGGGCCTCATGCTTCCCGGCCCCTACAAGATCGACAACATCGAGATGAACGCCACCGGCGTGTTCACCAACAAGGTGGCGACCGACGCCTACCGGGGCGCGGGCCGTCCCGAGGCGACATATATTCTCGAACGCATGATGGACATCGCGGCCGTAGAACTGGGCATGGACCCCGTGGAACTCAGGCGCAAGAACTTCCCGGACAAGTCCGAGTTCCCATTCGGCACCTCAGCCGGACTCAGCTACGACAGCGGGGATTACCACCTGGCGCTCGACCGGGCGCTCGAGGCGGCGGACTACCCCGCCATGCGCGCCCAGCAGGAAGAGGCCAGAAAAGACGGCAGGTACCTGGGCATCGGCTTTTCCACCTACGTCGAGATTTGCGGCATGGGTCCTTCCGCCGCGCTGGGCGGCCAGGGCTGGGAGAGCGCGCGCGTGCGCGTGGAGCCCACCGGCAAGGCCACCGTGTTCTCGGGCGCATCGCCCCACGGACAGGGCCAGCAGACGTCTTTCGCCCAGATCGTGGCGGACGGCCTCGGCATCGACGCGAACGACGTGACCGTCGTCCACGGAGATACCGACGTGGTTCCCTACGGCGTCGGCACGTTCGGCAGCCGGGGCACCGTGGTGGGCGGCTCGGCGGTCGTCTACGCGCGCGACAAGGTGCGCGCCAAGATGGCCAAGTTCGCGGCCATGGAGTTCGAGGCGGACGAGAACGACATCGAATTCGAGGACGGCAGGGTCTTCGTCAGGAGCGCGCCCGAGAAATCGGCCGGCTTCGCCGATATCGCGATGATGGCCTACAGCGCCATCGCGCTTCCCGAAGACACCGAACCGGGCCTCGAGGAGACGCACTTCTTCGAGCCGAGCAACTTCACCTTCCCCTTCGGGACGCACATCGTGCTGGCGGAGGTGGATCCTGAGACGGGCGACGTGGCAATCCTCCGCTACGTGGCGGTGGACGACGTCGGCAACATGATCAACCCGCTGCTCGTGCACGGGCAGATCCACGGCGGCATCGCCCAGGGGATGGGGCAGGCGCTGGAGGAGGAGATGCTCTACGGCGAGGGCGGACAGCCGCTCAACGCTTCGTTCATGCACTACGCTTTGCCCAAGGCGAACCGTCTGCCGCGTTTCGAGCTTCTGCACACCACCACCCCGACGGACGTAAACCCGCTGGGTGCGAAGGGCGTGGGCGAGGCCGGCACCATCGGCTCCACGCCCGCCGTGGTGAACGCCGTGATCGACGCGCTTTCGCCATTCGGCATCACGCACATCGACATGCCGCTGCGCCCCGAGAGGGTGTGGCGCGCCATCGCCGAGAAGAGGGCCTAAGAAATGATTCCAGCTTCTTTCGACTACGTTCGAGCACAATCGCTAGAAGACGCTCTCGCCAGGCTCGGAGAGCATGGAGACGACGCGCGAGTCCTCGCCGGAGGCCACAGCCTCCTGCCCGTGATGAAGGCGCGGCTCGCCGACCCCGGGGTCCTCGTCGACATCGCCGGCATCGAGGGCCTCTCGGGCATCAGCGAATCGGAGGACGGCATTACAATCGGCGCGATGACGACCCACGCCGAGATCGAGGCGTCCGCCTCGGTTCAGGGGAGATGCCGCTCCCTCGCCGAGGCGGCTGCCGCCATCGGCGACGTGCAGGTGAGAAACCGCGGGACGCTGGGCGGCTCGCTCGCCCATGCCGACCCCGCAGCCGACTACCCGGCGGTCATCCTGGCGGCGAATGCGGAAATCACCGTCGCGGGCGCGGGCGGGGAGCGCGTCATCGCCGCCGATGACTTCTTCACCGGAACATACGAGACGGCCCTGGGCGCGGGCGAGATTATCACCTCCGTCCGCATACGGGCTTCGGCCGCGCGGGGTTCGAGCGCGTATCTCAAGGCGGCCCAGCAGGCCAGCGGTTTTGCGGTATGCGGCGTGGCGGCCCGGCTCGCGCTGGACGCAGACGGCGCTGTCGAGCGCATCCGCGTCGGCGTGACAGGCGTGGCCGCAACAGCGTATCGCGCCACGAGCGTCGAGGACGCCCTTACGGGCGCCGCGCCGAGCGCGGAATCGATCCGCAAGGCGGCGGCAACGGCCGGCGAAGGCGTCGACGCGCTCGATGATTTTTACGCCGGAGCGGATTTCAGGCGCCATCTGGCCGGCGTATACGCCGCGCGCGCCATCGGCAAGGCCTGGATCCGCGCCGCCGGCGAATAGCGCGCACGCTACGGGCGCACGGATTTTCAGGCGAAACGTGTATTCCTTACATCGCCCCCACGCGTTGGGGGCGATTTTTATGCCCGCGGTGATTCCGAATTGAACGACACCCCCCTGCTTCCCGCGATTCGGTGGCTCGCGCACGAGAACGCGCGCTTCATCACACAGCTTCGAGCACTCTCGGACGCCGATTGGACGAAACCCACCTTCTGCCCCGGGTGGAACGCGGCCCAACTCATCGGCCACATGACGGGCGGGGCCGTCTCCTATGCGGAGCGCATCCGGGCGGCGCGCCGGGGCGAGGTCATCCTCTCTCTCGGCGCAGAGACGCCGGAAGAATTCCAGGCGGCGCGCGATGATATCACCCGCAAATCCGTCGCCATGTCTCCAAAAGATCGAATCGACTGGATAGAGAGAAGCCAGGACGACCTCCAGGCCGAAATCGAGCGTCTGGAGCCCGGCGATCTGGACCGCGATCTCTGGCACCGGAAGGGGAACACGAAAGCGCGCACCTTCCCCGCCCAAAGGCTCTACGAGGTGGCGCTCCACGGGTGGGACCTGGAGAACGACCCGGATGCGCCGCTCGAGGCCGATTCGCTGGGCATGCTCGTCGAAATCCTGAAAACAAGACTGCCTTTATACTTCAACCGCTCGGGCGCAGCCGGGCCTGCGGGCGCCTTCCGTTTCGAGACGAACAAGCCGGATGCCGCATGGGAGATGTCGATAGCAGGCGGCGAGGCGTCGGCCATTGAGGGCCTCTCCGCCTCCCCCGACGCCGCCCTTTCCGCATCTGCGAGCGACATGGTGCTCCTGTGCGCGGGCAGAGCGGATCGCGCGCAGAAAACCGCAGAAGGCTCTCTCCTCATCGAAGGAGACGCGCAGAAAGCGACCGCCCTCATGGACGTCCTCTTCCAGCCCTTCTAGGAGGTTTCGGAGATAAGTCATGCGCATCGTGGTTGACGGTTACAACCTCATCCCCGCCATACCCGAACTCAGGCGCGTTCTCCATCAGGACCTGGAAGCCGGTCGTGAAGGCCTCATCGAGATGCTCCAGAGCTACCGCAGGAATTCCCCGATAAACCTCCGAATCACCGTGGTTTTCGACGGCAAATCCCATCATGATCACGGAGGAGGCAAAAACACAGGCGATATCGAGGTGCTCTTCTCCCGGCACGAAATCGCAGACGCGCTCATCCTGCGCCTCCTGAAGAGCCACTACAAGAACGCCGTTCTCGTCACTTCGGACAGGGCGCTGGGAGAAGCGGCCGCGCCCTTCGCGTCGGCGGTCCTGCGGACGGGCGAGTTTCGGGATCGGCTCCAGCAGGCGGCCTTCATGGAAGACGACGCGCCGGAGGATGAACCTCCCAGGACGCCCAAGCACGACACGAAGAAGAAGGGAAACCCCAGGCGCGCCCCCAAAAAAGAGCGCAGGCGCAACCGGCAACTCAAGAATCTTTGAGGCGGCGCCTCAGTGTAAGGAAAACGAAAAACACCCTCATCCCGAGTAGGCCCGCAAGGGCCGTATCAAGAGCCTGCCCTGAGCCTGTCGAAGGGGGCGCCGGAATACCACCCCCTACCCCCCTTAACGGGGTTGTTGAAAAAGTCCCCCCAAGGAGTTGCTGACTCCCCAAAATCGAGAGTGTTCACCGTCATTCCGGCGAAAGCCGGAATCCATTTTTACGCCTTTTGCCTTTCGTCAGGGTTCCTGCGCATCGGCGGGGAATGAAACGCCGCTGTGTATTCACCCACATCCGCAAATGGATTCCGGCTTTCGCCGGAATGACGATCAAAACCGCACCGCCTCATCCTGAGTAGGCGCGTAAGCGCCGTATCGAAGAATGCCCTCTGGCCACGGCGCGAGTTCCTCGCCCTTCGATACAAACGCTCCTTTCTCAGTCGCGTTTTACCTTCGGCGGCTACTCAGGGTGAGGAAAGAGACGTTGGCGGTTTCCAAGGGACGCATACGGGGCTTATTCAACAACTCCTTCACAGGGGGGTAAAAGCGACGCCCCCCGACGAGGGGTTATTGAAAAACCCCTATCCGACCTTCGAGATTGTTCGCCGTAGGGACAGGCCTCCGTGCCTGTCCGAGGCCTCTTACGGGCATGGACATTCCCGATACGGGCGGGCACGGTCGAACTTCCCTCTTTGGGAAGTTCGACGCCCCTACGGTTGAAATTTTCATCCGCGGCGAGCGCGGCCATAATTCGCCACCCTTCGTTCATCGGGACTTTTTCAACAGCCCCCTCCCCTGCCATTTGGAACGAGAGCCGGTCCGTACGAAATTATTCCGAGCGCAGTCTGGGGTCGAGCGTGTCGCGTACGGCGTCGCCGAAGAGGTTGAAGGCGAAGACGGCGGCGGTGATGGCGAGGCCGGGGAAAACGGGAATCCACGGCGCGCTCTCGGCGTATTCCTCGGCGCCCCCCTGAAGCATCAGCCCCCAGGCGGGCGTGGGTTCCTGTACGCCGAGTCCCAGGTAGGAGAGCGAGGCTTCGAGCAGAATCGCCTGGCCGAGAAACGAAGTGAGCATGATGAGATAAGGGGCCATGACGTTGGGGATCATGTGCCGGAAGATGATGCGAACGTGCGCGAAGCCCAGGGCGCGCGCGGCGTCCACGTAGGGAATCTCGCGAATCGCGAGCGCGCTCGAGCGCACCACGCGGGCGCACCGGGGGATGAGCGGGATCGTGATGGCCAGAATCACGTTCTGCGTCCCCGTGCCGAAGATGGAAACCACCGAGAGCGCCATGATGATGAGCGGAAACGAGATGAATATATCCATGAAGCGCTGGAAGATGAGGTCGAAGCGCCCGCCGAAATAGGCACTCCCCACGCCGAGGATGAGGCCTGCGGAGGAACCGAGTATCGAGGCCGAAAACCCCACGAACAGCGCCGTTCTGGCGCCGAAGACGATGCGCGTGAAAATATCGCGCCCGAACTGGTCCGTCCCGAACCAGTGGGCCGCGCCCGGGGCGACGTGCATGCTGTCGAAGGCGTTCTGCACCGGGTCGTAGAAGGTGAGCACGTTCGCGAAAGCGGCCAGCAGGATCATCACGAAGACGGCGCACGCGCTCACCGCGCCCAGCGGTTTTTTCCGCGCCGTATCCTTGAGCTTGTCGACCCAGGAACGCTCCGGTAGCGCGTCGAAATCCATCTCGGAGACGGCGAGGTCGCCTGGAGACGCCATCCGAAAACCTCCTAGCTGTACCGAATGCGCGGGTCGAGCCACGCATAGAGGATGTCGATGAACAGGTTCGTAAAGATGAAGACGACGGCCACGAGCATGACGAGGGATTGCGTCATGGTGTAGTCGTGGTTCGACACCGACTCGACGAAGAGTTTCCCCAGGCCGTTCAGGTTGAAGACCTGCTCCGTCACCACCAGCCCGCCCATCAGGAAGGCGAATTCCAGGCCGATAATCGTCGCCACGGGCAGGAGCGAATTCTTGAGCGCATGGCGGTTGATGATGAGTTTTTCAAGCAGCCCCTTGGCGCGGGCGGTGCGAACGTAATCCTCGCGTAAAACCTCTAAGAGAGCGGAGCGCGTCATGCGCGTGGCGACGGCTGAATACCGATAGCCCGTCGCGACGGCCGGCCAGATGAGTTGGGAGAGGTTGGCCACCGGGTCTTCCCATATCGGGGTGTAGTGAATCGGCGGCATCCAGGGGTTGCCGAAGAATTTCTGCGTCATGATCAAGAGACCGAGGATGATCAGGATGCCCAGCCAGAACGAAGGCATGGCGATGCCCGCGATGCTGAACGAGCGCACGACGTAGTCGATCCAGGTGTCCTGCTTGATGGCGGAGATCGTGCCCAGCGGAATGGCGATGATGGTGGCCGTGAGCGTCGCCATGATGGCGACCTGCAGCGAGAGTTCGAAGCGCAGGCCGATCTCATGCAGTATCGGCTTGCCCGTCCACATGGAATTGCCCAGATCGAACGTGAAGAACCCGGTGATGAAATCGATGAACTGCACGTAGATGGGCGCGTCAATCCCCAGGTTCTGCTGGCACGTCGCTATCGCTTCCTTGTCCACGTACATGCCCGTGCCGGCCATGCGGAGCTCGCACACGTCGCCGGGTATCAGGCGCAGCATGAAGAACACCAGCACCGCCGCGCCCAGGAGCGTGGGGAACATCAGCAGGATTCTCTTGATCGTGTATTTGTACACTTCGTGCGTCCTTGCGCTTCACGCGATGCGCGACTCCCGAAGCCGGAACTCCAGGAAGCGCCCTCCCCCGCCGCCCGGCAAGCGGACGGCGGGGGAGGCGGTGCGGCCTATTTGTCGATCCAGACGTTGTCCAGATGCTGGTTCAGGTAGTGGCTCGGCGCGATCTTCCAACCCTTCACGTAGCTGCGGTGGGGGTTGATCTTGTACCACCAGAGCGTCACGAACTGGTGCGCCATCTCGTCGAGCGCGCGCTTTTCATACTTGCGCATGAGGGCGCGCTGCTTCTTCACGTCGGGCTCTTTGTTCATCTCTTCGAACCACTTGTCGAGCTGGCGGTCCTGGTACTGCGCGTGCTGGTTGCCCGCCTTGTCGTCGGAGATGAATTTCGAAACGTCCACCAGCGGGTTGATGACCGACTGACAGTTGAAGTCGATGGACACGTCGAAGTTCTTCTTCTTTCTGAGCGTGGCGTAGAAGGGCCCCGAGGGCTGCACCCACTGCTTGACCTTGAGTCCGATCTTCCGCCACTGGTCGATGACCCAGGTGCCCACGACCTTGTAGGGCTGATCCACGCCCCGGTTGTGCAGGGTGAACTCGAAGCCGTTCGGGTAGCCGGCTTCCTTGAGGAGCCTCTTGGCCTCGGCGCGGGATTTGTTGATGTCCGGCCAGTAGCCCGCGATCTTCGTCAATTCCTCTTTCGTGGCCGCGAGGGGGTGTTTGGGGAAAACCACGCCGCCCACGGTCTTCACGATGGCGATGCGCGAGAGGTACTTGGAGCCGCCCCAGCGGTCGATCGCCAGCGTCAGCGCCCGGCGCACGCGCGCGTCGTCGAAAGGCTTGCGCTTGTGGTTGGGCGTCACCATGAGGTTGCAGTTCCAGTCGCTCTCCTGGACGGTGAGTTTGTCGCCCAGCGCCTTCTTCAGGTCGTCGCGCGCCTTGGGCGGGAATCCGCGGAATTCGATGGCCGCGCGGTCGCCGCGGATGGCCTGGAGGCGAATGGCCATCTTGGGCGCGGAGATCGCCCGGAAGCCGTCGAGGTGGGGCTTGCCCTTGTGGTGGTATTTATCGTACCGCTTGCCCTCGACGAACGCGCCCGGCTGGTGCTGCACGAAGCGGAAGGCGCCCGTGCCGTTCACGTTCTTCTGGTGCCATTTGTAGCCGTGCTTATCGAGGTCGGCCTTCGAGTAGATGAAGTTGTAGGGCAGCGCGAGCGCAGGCACGAAGGCGCCCGTGGGGTATTTCAGCTTGAACACCAGCGTCTTCGGGTCCGGCGCGGTGACGGATTCCACCATGCTGAAAAACGCCTTGCGGTTGCTCTCGATGCCCTTCGGCGGGCTGATGATCTTGTCATACGTCGCCTTCACGTCCGCCGAGGTGAGTTTCTGGCCGTTGTGGAACGAGATGTCGCCGCGGATTTTGAAGGTGTACTTCGTATGCCCTTCGGTCGGCGCCGGAATCCCGCCCTCGCACACGTCGCAGACGAAATCCGTCGGCGATGCGGGGTTATCGGGATTCACGCGAATCAGCAGGCTGTAGAAGGGGCGAATCGGGTGAATCATCCCGAAGGTGGATTCGATGTGGCCGTCGTAGGAGGGAATCTTGCTGCCGACGACGAACTTGAGCGTGCCGCCCTTCTTGGGGGCCGCCCCGGCGGGAGCAAAGCTCCACAGCGCCACGGCGAACACCACCGCCGCAATCAGCAGGGTTTTCATTCGGGTGTTTCTCATGTGAAATCTCCTTTCATGTTCCTGGGGTGAAAAATTCCTGCACCGCAAATCAAAAACGAACGAAACTACAAATGCAAAAAATTTCAGACTTCCGTACAGGCCACCCAATGGCCCGGTTTCAGCTCTCGTAACGCGGGCACTTCTTTCGAGCAATTCTCCACGGCGATCGGGCACCGGGGATGGAACACGCAGCCCGATGGCGGATTGATCGGGCTGGGCACTTCACCCGCGACGAAACTGATGTCACGGTTCTGCTCGATTTCCGGGTCCGGCACCGGAACGGCGGAAAGCAGCGCCCGCGTATAGGGGTGCATGGGATTGTCGTACAACTCGTCGCAATCCGCCAACTCCACGATCCGGCCCAGATACATCACCGCCACGCGGTGGCAAAGGTGTCTCACCACGCTCAAATCGTGCGCGATGAACAGGTAAGTGAGATTATATTCCTCTCTCAAATCTTCGAGCAAATTGATGATTTGCGCCTGAATCGACACGTCGAGCGCCGAGACGGGTTCATCGCAGATGATGAACTCGGGCTCGAGGCTCAGGGCGCGGGCGATTCCCACGCGCTGGCGCTGCCCGCCGCTCATCTCGTGGGGGTATCTGTCGGCCATCTTGGGGTTGAGTCCGCAGACGCTGAGCAGTTCGCTGACTCTTTGCTTCCTCTTCTGCGCGTCGGGTTCGATGCCGTGGACGTACATGGGCTCGTCAATCATCTCGCCGATCTTCATGCGCGGATTCAGCGAGCTGTAGGGATCCTGGAAGATGACCTGGATTTTCTGCCGGTACTCGCGCAGCGCCACCTGATCGAGTTTCGTCAGGTCCACCCCCTCGAAGAATATCTCGCCCTCCGTGGGGCGTTCGAGCTGGAGGATGCACCTGCCCGTCGTCGTCTTCCCGCAGCCGCTCTCGCCCACGAGGCCGAGCGTTTCGCCCCGCCTGATGCGGAAATCCACCCCGTCCACCGCCTTCACGAGGCCGACGAGCTTGTTGAAAACGATGCCCTCGGTGATGGGGAAGTGCATCTTGAGGCCCTTGACGTCCACGAGCACGTCGCCAAGCTCTCCATTTCGGGAGAGTCGAGCGTCACTTTCGAGTGCGGATGCGCCGGGGGTCATTCGCTCATCCTCTCGCCGTTTCGAGGTTTTCCTGTTCCCAGCAAGCGGAGAGATGGCCGTTGCCTACAGTTTCGAGCGGCGGAACCTCACTCGCGCACTTATCCACCGCGAACTTGCACCTCGGCAGAAAAGAGCACCCGTGCCCCAGGCGCGTGAGGTCGGGCGGCTGGCCGTCGATGGGGTCCAGGCGCTTTTGCCTGGGCTGATCGAGCCTCGGCACGGAACTCAGCAGCCCCAGGGTGTATGGATGCCTGGGTTCGCGGTAGATGTCCGCCGCCAGGCCGCGTTCGATGATTTTTCCGGCGTACATGACGTTCACGCGGTCCGCATACCGGGCCACAACGCCCAGGTTGTGCGTGATGATGATGAGAGCCACGCCCATGCGTTTCGTGAGGTTTTTCATCAACTCCAGAATCTGGGCCTGGATGGTCACGTCGAGGGCCGTCGTCGGCTCATCGGCGATGATGAGCTTGGGCTCGCAGCAAAGCGCCATGGCGATCATCACCCTTTGGCGCATGCCGCCGCTCAGGTGGTGGGGGTATTGCCGGATGCGCCGCTCGGGCTCGGAGATGCCCACGAGGCGCAGGTATTCGACCGCCTTTTTCTCCGCATCGGCCCTGTCCATGCCGAGGTGGTGCTCCATCGTCTCGGTGAGCTGCAACCCGATGGTCAGGACGGGGTTCAGGGAAGTCATGGGTTCCTGGAAGATCATACCGATCTGGCGGCCCCGGATGTCCCTGATCTGGAGATCGTCCAGCCCAATCAGGTCATCGCCCAGAAAGCGTATCGCTCCCCCGACGATGCGGCCGGGCGGATTCGGGATGAGGCCGAGAACGGAGAGCGCGCTGACGGACTTGCCGCAGCCCGACTCGCCGACTATCGCCACCGTCTCGCCTTCCTGAACGTCGTAGGAGATGCCGTTGACCGCCTTGACGACGCCGGAGGTGGTGAAAAAATGCGTTCTCAAGTCTTCGATTTCAAGAAGCGCGCTCAAAGACCCCCATCCTTACAAAACCAGCCGGAAAAACCCTGAAAAATGTCTTTTGATTCCTTGTGGGCCCAAGGTATGGAGAACACTAAATCTTGTTGACTGCAAAGTCAATCGGCGATTTTCGGCCTATAGGGGGCCGTTGAAAAAGACCCTTTTTCAGGGGGCAGAGGGGACGCTCCTCTCGCCCTGAAAACCACCCCCCCCTACCCCCCCTTGACAGGGGGGTAAAAAAAGCGATGCGCCCTCGCCGGGCTGAGGGGGGTTTTGATTTTTCTTGCCCCCCTGTAAAGGGTTTGTTGAAAAAGTCCCCCTTGATCGGAATTGGCCACCGCCGTCATTCCGGCGTAAGCCGGAATCCATTTTCAAGTGGAATGACAATACGCCTGCTTTTTATCTCCCCGTCATTGGCGGGGTACCAACAAGAAAAAAACAAAGGCAAAACAAATGGATTCCGGGCAATCCCTCCCTCCTCGGTCGGCATTGATTGCCGGAATGACGAACAAAAGCGCGTTCGCCCGTAGCCGGACAGGCCCCTACGCCTGTCCGGGGTTCGCGAACCGCCCCTACAATCCCACCGCGGCAAACCCTTCCTCCGCGGACGCGTCGAACCCTCGTTAGTCAGGGGCTTTTTCATCAGCGCCCCTACAGGGGCAGCCTTCTTCTGCCGCAAAGCGAGGCGTGTTGATTCGTATCAGGTATCATTTACCGTGATGATGAGCGCATCCGCCACCAGGCATCCCCCACCCTGCTCGCGCAGAAAAACGGGGTTCAAATCCATCTCCTCAATCTGCCCGCGACAGGCGAAAGCGGCATCACCCAGAAGGCAAATGGCCTCGGCGAGAGCTTCCGCATCCAGCGGCCCGCGCCCCCGGTGAGCCTCGAATATCTTCCTGCACTTGAGTTCATCCATCATCTCAAAGGCGTCATCGAGGGTGAGCGGAGCGACGCGGGTGCTCACGTCGCCAAGCAATTCCACATCCCTCCCGCCCAGGCCAATCGTCACTACCGGGCCGAACTGGGGGTCTCGCTTCACGCCGAGCAGGAATTCCACACCGCCCTCGACCTGCTCCTGAAGCAGATAGCCTTCCAGATCGCACGTCTCCCTCAAACTTGAGATTTCCGCGAGCGCGGCCTCAAAAGCCGCCTCATCGTCGAGGCCCGTTTTCACCAGCCCCCGCTCCGTCTTGTGGTGAATTTTCGAGGAAACTCCCTTCAAAACGAGCGGGAAGCGCCAATCGCGCGCCGCGCTTCGGGCTTCATCTTTCGAACGGCAAAACCGGTGCGCCACCACGGGCAAGCCGAATTCACGGACGAGCGCCAGAGATTGCGCCTCATTCAGGGCGCCTGCCGTCGATAGTTTTTCCGCCATCGAGGGGGACGGCGCTTGAGACGCAGGGCGCGATGCTGTTTTTTTCTCTCTTTTCAAAACTCTCGCATACCGAACCAGAGCCGCCGCCGCGCGGGCGCAGCCCGAGATGGATTGAAAAGAGGCGATTCCTTCCTTCGCCAGGAGCCTGTGCGCATCTTCCGCATGGGGATTGAAATAGGCCAGCATGGGAACGCCGGGGCTTTTCCGCTTCAAGCGCACGATGGGCTCGACCCCTATCTCGGGCCGAAACTGCGCGCTCGAGCCCACGATGGGGATCACCGCGTCGAAGCAGCCGCTATCGAGAAAAGATTCGAGAAAATCAGAATACAGGTGAATATCGGCGATGGTGGTGTCGAGGGGATTCTCTATCCGCCCGAAGGCGGGGTGTTTCTGCTTCATCCGGACCCTGAGGGCGTCATCCGCATCGGCGACCTCCAAGCCCAAGGCGCCGCACTTGTCGGCCATCAAGGCGCCGGCCCCGCCCGTCGTCGTGACGACGCCCACTCTATCTCCTTCGGGAAGCGCCGAGACGCAGAACATGTGGGCGACTTCGAAAAGCGCTTCCAGGTCATCCACCCGCGTGACGCCCCACCTCCGGAACAGCGCCTCATACACCCCCTCCTCGCCCACCATGGCGCCTGTATGGCTCAGGGCCGCGCGCGCGCCCTCGCTTGCTTCCCCCACTTTCAGGACGACCACGGGCTTCTCCCGCTGCAGGGCTTTCTGGAGGACTTTTTTGAACTTCTCCCCGTCGCGCACCCCTTCGAGATAGACCGCGACCGCCCGGGTGTGGGGGTCGTCGATGAGGTAGTCGAGATAATCCGAAACTTCCAGGTCCATCTCGTTGCCGCAGGAGATGAGATGGCTGAACCCGACCCCGCGCTGCGTCGCGCGTGAGAGCAATGCGCCTCCGATGCTCCCGCTCTGGCAGACCACCCCGACGCCGCCCGGCAGCATCTCCTCCACGTCGAGCGCGATCAGGCCCGCCAGGTGAAAGTTGTGATGAAAATCGTGCACGCCCGCCGTGTTCGGCCCGCAGACGCGGATGCCGGCATCTCGGGCGATGCGCCGGATTTCGGCTTCCAGCCGTGCGCCCGCCTCATCGGCTTCTGAAAAACCGCCGGTGTAGATGATGGCCGCGCCTATTCCCGCATCGGCGCACTCGGCCAAAACACCAGCCACGCGCTCTTTCCCCACGGTGATGAAGGCGACGTCCGGCGCTTCGGGAAGCGCACCGAGCCTCGGCCGGCAGCGCAGCCCGGCCACTTCCTCGTATTTGGGGTTCACGGGATAGACCCTGCCCCCATAGCCGTGGCGCAGCAGGTTCTTCACCACGCGGCCGTTGAATTGCTCGAGGTTCGCCGACGCTCCGACCACGGCTACCGACTCAGGTTTGAGAAGTTTCTCGAGGCTCTCGGCGGTGGGGCGTTTCATGATCAGGCGAATCCCCAAAAATTCATGCTGAGGAAAACTACGCTTTTGGCGGGCGCTGGCTGAAGGGGCGCTCGTAGATCAGGGAGGCCAGGCGGTTTCTCAGCATCTCGGTGGAGCCGCCCGCGATGGACCACCCGCGAATCTTGCGGTAGAGGAACTCGAGCGGCATCTCGGTGGAAAAGCCGTACCCGCCGTGAAGCTGAATCGCGTCGTCGGCCACCAGGCGAGCCATCTCGTTGCAGTAGAGCTTGGCGCTCGTCGTCTCCACCGCCGAGGGCAGGCCCGCGCGCGCGTTCGAGAGCGCGCGGTAGAGCAGCAGGCGCGCCGCCTCGAGCTTCACCCGCATGTCCGCCACCATCCACTGCACGCCCTGAAACTCGCACAGGGGACGGTCGAACTGGCGCCTCTCGCCGGTGTGGGCGACAGTCATGTCGTAAGCCGCCTGCGCCAGGGCCAGACAGCGCGTAGCGTTCCCGAGCCGCTCCACGTTGAACACGGGCATGAGGACCCGGAAACCCTCCTCATCCACCAGCACGTTCTCCCTGGGGATACGCGCGTTCTCGAAATGAAGCGCGCAGTGCGCCTCCCCGCTCATGTAGTGCTCGGTCTTCCCCTTCGTGAAGCCGGGCGTTCCCGTCTCCACCACCACGGCGCCGCAATCGCGCGTCCTGGGGCCGAAGCGGACGTAGACGACAAACAAATCCGCGTGCGGCGCGTTGGAGCTGAAGCATTTCCGGCCGTTCACGAGGACGCTCTCGCCGTCATATTCCGCCGTGGTCTGTAAATCCGTGGCGGCCGAACCGGCGTCGGGCTCCGTCATGCTGATGGAGACGATCTTCTCCCCCCGGCATATCGGGGGCAGAAAACGCTCCTTTTGTTCGGCGGAGCCAAGTTCGTCTATCACGCGGATGGGGCCCATGTTTCCCATCTGCACCACGTCGCCGCTGTGGGGGCATACCTGGGAGACCGCCTCCATCACCAGGCAGGCCTCGAAAATCGATTGCCCCCCTCCGTGGGGTTCGGCCACCGTCATCCCCATCATGCCGTGCTCGGCCAGCACCTTCATGGAGCGCCGGGGGTACTCGCCCGTCCGCGCATAGGAGAAGGCGTCACTTGCGAACTCCCTTATAGCCAGCTCCCGCGCCGTCTGCTGGAGCAGGCGGTCCGAGTCTTCGAGCCTGAAATCCACGTAACCCCCTCTTCTGTCCGTTCAAATGATGCCGCTGCGAAATTTCAAATGCGCTTCCTGACCCGGCGAATCGTTTTCCAGGAAATGTGCGGCGTCCCCAAGTTTTACATCACCTTGCGTATTGAGGCGAGGCGATGGCGCACACTGCTTGAACCATTCCAGGCAGCGGGCGTGAAAGCGCTTTGGACAGCTTCAATAATTATTCTACAATTCCTGAACCCATTAGCCGCTCTGGAGTCTGCGATGACCGCGACAAAAAAAGCCCAGTTCCGCGTCGGCCTTCTCGTTCCCTCTTCGAACGCCACGATGGAGCGGGATTTCCACAAGAACCTGCCCGAGGGTGTCTACGTCGCCACCTCCCGCATGTTCCTGGACGAGACGACGAAACAGGCCGAAATCCGAATGCTCGAAGAATCCCTGCCCGAGGCGAACCGGATGCTCAAGACGGTGGAGCCGCATTTTTGCGTCTTCGGCTGCACGTCGGGCGGCGCACTCTTCGGGCAATCGCACGACCAGAAGATAAAAGCGCAAATCGAGGAGCAGACAGGTGCGGAGACAGCCACCATTCTCTCGGCGCTCGCGCGTGAATTCGCCGAAATGAACGCGAAGAAGCTCGTGGTGCTCACGCCCTATATCGACGAGTTGAACGGGCCCATTCGCGAGTCCCTGGAAGAAGACGGGCGGGAGGTCCTCTCCATAGACGGCATGGGGATAACGGACAACATCGAGATCGGCAACACGCGGGCGGATAAAATCCTCGCGTTCGCGGAAGAGAAAATTTCTCCGGAGAACCTGAAGAAAGCGGATTGCCTTTTCATCTCCTGCACGAACCTGCCCGCGGTCGACGCCCTGCCCCAGATTCAGGCCCGCTACCCCGGCCTGCCCGTGATGACGAGCAACCTCGCCGCGCTCCTCGCGGTGCGCCGAAAATTTGAAGGAGAGTAGCGCCGCGACCCGGATACGTCTTCTGTCTTTCTCTCACGAGAAAATCGGTGTAGGATGCGCCGCTATTCGACATGGCTGCATCCGGGCCGCCTCGTGACGCGTCTTCATCGCAGGATGCGCACGAACCTCACCAGAATGGAGTGAAACAAACCTTGGAAGCGCGCGTACTCTCTCCTTGCGGCGTCATCGGCTCAGGCTTCCCCGAAAGCTCCTTCGAGCGCGGGTTGTCCATGAAGCCCCACGTCATCGCCTGCGACGGGGGCTCGACGGACAACGGGCCCGCCTTTCTCGGCGCGGGAACACCGAACTTCTCCCGCTCGGCGACCAAGCGCGACCTGAAACTCATGCTCCAGGGGCGTGACAGCCTGGGCGTCCCCATGATCGTGGGTTCATGCGGCACGGCGGGCGGCGACGCTGGGCTGGAGTGGGCCCGCGATATTTGTCTCGAAATCGCCCGCGAGGAGGGATTGAGCTTCAACCTCGCCCTGGTCAGCGGCGAACAGGACAAGGCGTATCTCAAGAAAAGATACAAAGAGGGCCGCATCCAGGCGCTCGACCCGGCGCCCCCGCTCGATGAGGAGATCATCGAGAACAGCGCGCACATCGTTGGCATGATGGGGGATGAACCCATCGCCAGGGCGCTCGACGAGGGAGCGGACGTGGTGCTGGCCGGCAGGGCTTCCGACACCTCCGTCTTCGCCTGCCATCCCGTGCGGATGGGCGCCGACCGCGGCCTCGCCTGGCATGCGGCCAAGATACTCGAATGCGGCGCGGCCTGCGCCGTGCACCGCGCGCGGCCGGATGGCTGTTTCGCCTGGATTCGCGACGATCACTTCGTGGTCGAGCCGCTCAACCCGCAGATGTACTGCACCCCGCAGAGCGTGGCCTCGCATACCCTGTATGAGAACACGGACCCTTACCGCATCACCGAGCCCGCGGGCGTCCTCGACACGACCCGCTCGGCCTACTCGGCGGAGAGTGAGCGCGCCGTGCGCGTGGGGGGTTCCGAGTTTCATACGGCGGAGCGTTATTCCATCAAGCTCGAGGGGGCCAAACTCGTCGGCTACCAGTCGGTGATCATCGGCGGGGTGCGCGACCCCATGATCCTCAAGCAACTCGACTCCTGGCTCGACGGTATCAGAGAGGGCTTCGAGACGCGCGTTCAGGAAATCTTCCCCGACCGCGAATCACCGCCCGCCTATCAGCTCACCATCCGCGTTTTCGGGCGCGACGCCGTGATGGGAACGCTCGAACCAGAGGCGGGCCGGATTCCGCACGAAGTGGGCGTCCTCTTCGAGGTGACGGCGCAAGATCAGGTATCCGCGAACACGATGGCGGCCACGCTGGCTCATTTCGCGCTCCACTACCCCATCCCCGAGTGGGGCGGTCTCATTTCGACGCTGGCGTTTCCCTTCACGCCGGCGGAACTCGAAAAAGGCCCCGTATACCGGTTCAACCTGAACCACGTCGTCTACCCGGACGACCCCTACGAGATGTTCCCGACCGAGACGATGGAGGTGGCGAACTGATGGCGGCGCTCGGCGAACTCGCAAAACTGATTCGCTCGAAAAACGCAGGGCCGTTCAACCTCACGTTCGACGTCATGTTCGACGAGGAAGAAACCTACCGGCGCGTGGTCGCATCGAACGTCCTCACCAAAGAGGTGTTCTGCCGCCTCTACAACCTGGCCGAGGAGAAGGTGCTGCTCGTGCACCACGATGCCGCGCGCGCGATTAAAATCTCCATTCCCCGTCCCGTATTTTCGTGCGATCTCGAAGACGGCGACTGCTATGGAGGTCAGCAGTTCGGGCCCCTCGTCGGCCTCGAAGTCCCGGACGCTTAAGAAAGACCGGGCGGAGCGAAGAACATGGCGATTCAGACGAACGCGGACGAGATTCGGGCACTTTTCCCCGAAGTAGCGCAAATCCAAGACCCCGCCTTGCGTGACGGGGTGGTCGATATCTGGCTGGACCTGGCTCAGGAGACCGCCTGGGAGCGTTTCGAGGACATTCCCAAAAACCTCAAAGAAGAAAAACACATGACGCTCATCGGCCACATTCAGGGCGTCACGAAGATGGCGCTCGCCATGGCCGGTATCGCCGAAAGTCTCCACGGCGTCGAGGTCGACCGCGACCTGCTCATCGCCTCGTGCATCCTGCACGACATCTCGAAACCGCTCGAATCCGCGCCCCACCCCGGCGGGACTCCTACGGGCACCAGCGTGCCGCCCGGGAAAATCACCGAGTTCGGCGAGAAGATTCAGCACGGCGTCTACGGGGCACACAAAATCTGGGAGAAAGGACTGCCCAAGGCCACCGAGCTGGCCCATCTGGTCATCACCCACACGCGCACGAGCAACACACGCTCGAAGAGCTATGAGGCTGCGCTTCTTTTCTACGCCGACTGGGCGGATTCGGACGCCGGGATCGTCCTCGGTGGAGAGGTGCCCTTCTCGGCGAAATGGGTGGAGAAATAAGCCCGACCACCCCGGCTTCTTGAAACTGCCTTTTATTTCCCCCAAGCAATCGCGAACGCGCCCACCACGGACAAGACGCCGCCGATCACGATGCGCAGCGTGACGCTCTCCTGCTTTTTCAAGAACATCCAGGAGAAGACGATGACCCACAAGACGGAGAGGCGGTTGATGGGTATCACCTGCACCACCTCCCCCTCCCTGAACGCTGCCCAGAAGCAAAGGGCGGCTATTATATTCGCGACAACCCCGCAGGCTATCGTCACAAGTCCTCTGAGGCTCCAGCCTTTCATCCCTCCTTCTTCCTTCGTAAACGGCATGGCGAGAAGGAGCAGGACCGACGCAGTGGTGGTGGAAATCGCAATCCCCAAAGATTCAGAAGGTATCAGGAGGAGGGCGTATTTTCTAAAGACAAACGTCAGGGAAAACAGGAAGGAAGCGATGACCGGAACGAGAAAGTAAAGGAGTGAAACATCCTTCTCGCCGGACTCTCTCTTGGACGACTCTCTCTTGTAGACGAGAAGAATCGCCCCGATCAAGATGGCCAGCGTACCGACGGCTACGCCCGCCGAGAACCGCTCGCCCAGTATGAACACCCCCATGAGCGCCGACCACACCAGGACCGACTGCACCATGATCTGCGTTCGCGCCAGGCCGATCAGGCGCATCGAGCCGAAAATCATGTAGCGCCCGATAGAACTCCCGAACAGGCCGATGAGCATGTACCACATGACGCCCTTCAAGTGCCATGTAACGCTCTCGTCCCATGCGAAGTAGAGCACGCCCGCCAACAACGCGGAGAGTACGTTCATCGCGATGGCCGCAATCGCAGGTCCGATGTGGATCAGCGCTTTCCGATAGAATACCTGGGAGATGGCGACGAAAAACGCCGCGATGAACGACAGGAGGTTCGGGTCCAAGGATTTGAGCAAAACCACCCCATAAAAGGAACGACGGCGTTAGCGCTGCCATGAAAAGCACCCGCCGAAGTGGACCTCGGGCTCGCCCCCGGCTCATCTTGCTCGCATAAACCCGAGGATCATCCAAGACCCACTCCGCCTGGCCGCTCGGGCGGGCGCGTGCCCCCCGGCAGAAAGGGCCCGATAATCAGAGCGGCTTGCGAAATTGACGCGCCGGGAATCCCCTCCGGTTCAGACTAAGCGGGGGGATAACCCAGCCCGGCGAGCGCTTCCGTGATCTCGGGCAGGATGGCCGGATCGTCGATGGTGGCGGGCATCTTGTATTCCTCGCCATCGGCGATGCACGCCATCGTCCCCCGCAGAATCTTGCCCGAGCGCGTCTTGGGCAGGCGCTTCACCACCGTCGCCTGACGGAAGGAGGCGACCGCGCCGATCTGCTGACGAACGAGCTGCACCACCTCGCTGACGATATCTTCGTCTTGTTTATCGACGCCGGCCTTGAGCACCAGGAAACCGAGCGGGAGCTGGCCCTTGAGCTGGTCCTTCACGCCGATGACCGCGCACTCCGCCACGTCGGGATGGGCCGATAAAACCTCCTCCATACCGCCCGTGGAGAGCCTGTGGCCCGCCACGTTGATGATGTCGTCCGTCCTAGACATCACGTAGACGTAGCCTTCCTCGTCCATGTATCCCGCGTCGCCCGTCTTGTAGAAACCCGGGTACTCGCTCAGGTAGGAGTCGACGTAGCGGTCATCCGCGTTCCAGAGGGTCGGCAGACAACCGGGCGGCAGGGGAAGCTTGACGCACAGCGCGCCCATCTCACCCGCGCCCAGTTCGCGGCACTCGCTGTCGAGCACCTTGAAATCGTAGCCTGGCACCGACTTCGAGGGAGAGCCGTATTTTACGGGCATATGCTCGATGCCCATGGGGTTCGCCAGCATCGGCCAGCCGGTCTCCGTCTGCCAGTAATGGTCGATGACGGGAACCTTGAGATGCTCTTCGGCCCACTGGATCGTATCGGGGTCGGAGCGCTCCCCGGCCAGGAAAAGAATGCGGAAATGACTGAGGTCGTAATTCTTCATGAGTTCGGCGTCCGGATCGTCTCGCTTGATGGCGCGGAACGCCGTCGGCGCGGTGAAGAAAACCTCCACCCCGTGCTCGGAGATGATACGCCAGAAAACGCCTGCGTCGGGCGTGCCCACGGGCTTGCCCTCGAAGAGGATGGTCGTGCAGCCGTGAGCCAGCGGCGCGTATACGATATAAGAGTGCCCCACAACCCAGCCGACGTCGGACGCGGCCCAGAACACCTCACCCGGCGACACGTCGTACACGTTTCGCATCGACCACTTGAGCGCCACCATGTGGCCGCCGTTGTCCCGCACCACGCCCTTGGGCTCGCCCGTCGTGCCCGAAGTATAGAGGATATACAGGGGGTCCGTGGCGGCGAGGGGGACGCAGTCCGCAGGTTCTGCGCCTTCGAGCGAATCGCTCCACTCGATGTCTCTGCCCTCGATGAGTTCCGCCTCGACCTGAGGGCGCTGCAGGATGATGCACTTGTCAGGTTTCGTGCTGGATAAATTGATCGCCTCATCGAGCAGGGGCTTGTAGGCGATGACGCCCGAGGGCTCGACGCCGCACGAGGCGGATATCATGAGCTTTGGTTTCGCGTCCTCGATTCGCGTGGCCAACTCATTGGGCGCGAAGCCGCCGAAAACGACCGAGTGCACCGCGCCGATGCGCGCGCAGGCCAGCATGGCGATGGCGGCTTCGGGCACCATCGGCATGTAGATGATGACGCGGTCGCCCTTTTCCACCCCCTGAGCCTTGAGAGCGCCCGCGAAATGCGCCACTTTGTGCTGCAATTCCCTAAAAGTAATCTTCCGGGTGGGTTCGCCCGTGATGGGGGTGTCGTATATCAGCGCGAGTTGATCCCCGCGTCCCTCCTCGACGTGCCTGTCGACCGTGTTGTAGCAGGTGTTGACCTCGCCTCCCGTGAACCAGCGGTAAAAGGGCGGGTTCGAGTCGTCAAGCACCTTGTCCCACTTTTTATACCAGTGGATATCCTCCGCCGCTTCCGCCCAGAACGCTTCCGCCTCCGAGAGGGAGCGACCGTAAACGTCTGCATAACCCATGATTTTCCTCCAAGCCTTAAATCCGCATTATTCAGCAGTATCAACGTATTTTTCTGAGGTCGTAAAGGTCCAGTGTATCAAATTCCTCTTCTCTTTGCTCGGCCAGGATGCTAGGCTCGGTTCCCTCAATCAAAGACAGGATGCGCCATGGGCATGACCCTGACGGAGAAAATCATGGCTAGAGCCTCGGGCCGGGAGGAGTTGCGCGCAGGCGACATCGTCTACCCGGAGGCCGATCTGGCGACGATTCACGACCTCTACGTCGTGGAAGCCGACCGCCAGCTCACCGAACTCGGGGTGGAGCGCCCCTGGAACCCCGAGCGCGTGTTCGTCTGCTTCGATCACGACACGATCCCCCAGACCGTCGCCGTCGCGAACCGCGCCAAAAAGATAAGGGAGATCGTCAAACGCTGGGGTATAAAACATTTTTTCGGGCCGGGCCGCGGTCAGGGCCATGTGTTCCCGATGGAAATCGGCATCGTAAAGCCAGGTGAATGCGTCCTGGCGTATGACATTCACGTCACGAACTACGGCGCGGTGGGCTGTCTCGGCCTCGCGCTCGTCTTCGAGTTCCCCGCCGTGCTCGCCACCGGCAGCCACTGGCTGAAAGTTCCCGAGACAATTCGGATCGACTTGAGCGGGAAACTCCAGCCGGGTGTGGGAATCCGGGACGCCGCCGCCCGCATCATTCACGAAATCGGCCCAGACGCCGCCGATTACCGCGTCTTCGAGTACACCGGGGATGCTCTCGCCCGTCTGGGGGTCGACACGCGGGTCAAACTCTGCAACCTGCCGATAGAGATCGGGGCGAAAAGCGCCATCGTTCCCGCCGATGAGGTCGTGGCGGCAGGGATGCGCGAGAGAAACATCGGCGGCTTCGAGGCGATGAGAAGCGACCCTGACGCCGAATTCGCCGAAACCTACGAGTTCGATCTTTCCGAGATGGAACCCGTCGTCGCGCTACCGCCGAGACCCGAGAACGTGGCCCCGCTCGGTGAGGCCATAGGCGTGCCGATTCACGCGGCGTATCTGGGATCTTGCGCAGCGGATCAGTATGAGGACATGGCCGAGGCGGCGGAGATTCTGCGCGGCAAAAAGCTGGCGCCCGGCGTGAGGATGATCGTGACGCCCGGCAGCCGGGAGGTGCTCGCCCGCTGCGTCGAGGATGGATTGATGGACGTTTTCTGCGAGGCGGGCGCCATGGTGGGCCCGCCGGGATGCGGCCCCTGCGCCATCGGCAGGGGAGGCCCCCTGGCGGACGGGGAGACCTGCATCGCCACGGTGACGCGAAACGACGTGGGGAGGATGGGGAGCCGGGAGGCCCGGATCTACCTCGCCGGCGCGGCCACGGTGGCGGCCTCCGCGGTGCGGGGCGAGATCACAGACCCCAGGGATTTCCTGGCTTGAGGAGCGCATCTTGAACTGGACGATGCAGGGGCGTTGCTGGAAATTCGGCGACAACCTCTCTCTGGATGACGACATCCTCGAATTCGCAAAAGTCTTCGTGGGGGGCGTGCGCGTCTCGGACCCTAACTACTTGAAAAAGCACGTCTTCACGAACCTGATCCCCGATTTTCCCGAGCGCGCGAAACCGGGCGACGTCGTGGTGGCGGGAAAGCGGTTCGGCCAGGGGAATCCGCACATATACGGCCTGCTGGGCATGGCGGGCCTGGGGCTGGGCCTCATCGCGGAGAGCGTCCCGCATTTCACCTACCGGATGATCGTCGCGGCGGGATTGCCCAGTCTCCCGTTTTTCAATGACATAGGCGCGTTTGTTGAGGACGGGGATGAGCTCCGCGTCAATTTCCGGACCGGGGAGGTCGAGAACCTGAGCCGCGGCGTGCGCTGCGAGTCCGGCCCGCTGCCCGATGCGCTGAGAGAGATCATCGAACTCGGCGGCTTTCTACCTGCTCTCAAAAAACGACTAATGGACATGAATACAAAAAGATAGGATTGACAATCTAATCTGTTTTCTTCCTTCACCGGAGCGCATTTCCCCGCATTTTCAGTTCATGTGAGACGACCGGGATGCGGCATGGTGCGTCTCGCGCGTGAAATCGCTTCCGCCGATTTTACGCCTGGAAATTTTCAGAAATACCCCCTGAATTTATCCAATTTTATCGTATTTTATCGTATTTTACAGAAATTCACCTGGCCCTGATCCGGTCGACACGACGCGTCGCCACACCTGGAATCTTCCTCCAGCCCCTGACCGCAAATGCGGGAAATTGCGGACTTGTGAGAGCTTGACCATGCTGGTGAGTTTAACCCCCAAGGGGGGAGTGGAGTTTCAGTATCTCGCTCTTTTCTCAGCCGCATCATCCGGCACAATGCTAGGGACAGGTCGCGACCTGTCCCTACAGCACTTCTCAAGAGGAAGCGAGAATTACTCGCGACGTCCGGCTCTACAGAACTTCACCCCGCCGTGAATTCCCCGAATCTCTCCACAACCCGGTCACGTCCATCGCGCCGGGAGTCGGAATCCGGGGGCCGGTCTCCTCGGCGATCACCCGCGGGCCGAAGGCGATGAACGTCCTGCCCCCGCGAGCGGCCTTGACCTCCACGGTGACATGCAACCCCGGCCATGACACCCCTCCCCCGGCGACACGGCTCGGAGGGTCGTTTTGCCCGTATTTGACTATACGTTTAATTACGGCTATCTTTTTATTTGACTATTCATTACAAAATGGCGCGCATGAAGAAACGTCGCCAAGAGTAACGACAACGCAGGGCGCCGCCTGTTCTTCCGGTTTCTTGATGAGCAAGGAGGATAAAATGAGCGACTCTCACAAGCAGCAAAAGAGCGATTCCCTCCATTCTCTCCCCGCCGGACCGGTCCGCCGGGGCCGCCCCGGCCGCGGTGGACTGCCGGGGGTTGCCGCCGCCGCGGGCCTGGCCCTGCTCCTCTCCGCCTGCGGCGGCGGGGGCGGGGGGGCGGGCGCGACGAACGCCGGGACCGTCCTCGGGGGATCGGCCCTCTCCATCCAGGCGGCCGCCGCGGTCGCGCCGGCTCCGGTTGTCGAGAAAGCGGCTCCGGTCGCCCGGAATACGCCGTCGATTCCCGGGGGAACGCCCCCGACGGGTCCCGGAGAAAAACCCCCGACGATTTCCGACAACCCCTCGTCCCCGGGACAGGGAACTCCGGGATCGGCCGCCTCCAGGTATGTAGTGACGGATCCGTCCACGCTCCCGTTTCCCTCGGAGACGGACGAGACGATCGACATCAATACACTCGGGTTATGGGGGCTGGAGGCCTATCAGCCGGGGGGGCACAGCGCCAGCAAAAACAACGGGCCGCACGTGGTGGTCCGGAGGAGAAGAAAACGCCAGTTCAGGACCCTGACCCTCCCGGTCAGCGGGGGGAGCGGGAAATTCGCTTACGACTCCTTGTATTACGGTGGTGTCCACATCCACAATACGTGGCTGACCTATCCGGCCGACGCCGGCGACGGAGATCTGGCGGTCCACGTCCGGGCCAAGAAAGTGCAGTCGACGAAGAACGGCAGTGACAAGGTGGAAGTGCTGAACTGGCTCCTGGCCGCCGCCGAATACGGCCCTTATTACGGCTTCACCGTCGAGGATTTCTTCCTGACCGAAGCTTATCTCCAGGCGCCCGGGAGCGCCGTGCAGCCCGCTCCCCAGGGGAGCGAAACGAGCGCCACCTGGACCGGCAAGGTCATCGCTTTCGACAGCGCATTCTATTCTTACCTGACAAGGGGCGACGAAATCGGCGGCGACGCTGCGGTCACCGTCAATTTCGGCGAGAGCCCCACGGTGGACGTGTCGCTCACGGACCTCCGGAGCGCCTGGGCCACCAGCGGGCGGGACCCGCAGCCGCCTAGCGGCGGCTTCCCCCCACATCGCTATCCCAACCAGAGCTGGACGGGCCTGGCCCTCGTCGGCGGCGAGTTTTCGGACGATTCCGCCGGACGTACGCTCACGGGCGCCTTCCGCAGCCAGGTAGCGAGTACGGGGACGAACGCGAACACGGTCGGCGGCATCTTCGACGTGAAGGGGACCATGAAGGGCGGCTTCGTCGCCACCATTGCGCCGCCGACTCCCGGCGGCTTATGAGAGGCGGCGAAATCGGCGGCGACGCCGGGGGCGCCGTCGATGAAAGCGGTGAAGGAAACGGCTGACTTCCCGAAAGGGGTTTTCCCGATGCGGCGGCCGGTGGGCGGACCCCCGGGAGTAAAGAGACTTCACTCCTCCCTTAAGGGTCAAACCCGATTGATGAATGAGGGTTTGAATTGAAAAAGCCTCTCTCCTCAAGGGATAAAGGCAACCCCCCTACCCCCCCTTGTCAGGGGGGCAAGAAGAACCAAGACCCCTCCGGCGACGGGGGGGCGGCGCTTTTTTTACCCCCCTGACAAGGGGGGGTAGGGGGGGGTTGGTTTTCAACAAATGAGGGGGCAATCGAACCGACCGAGGAGGCGCCGCCCTGTAGGGACAGGCCTCCGTGCCTGTCCTGATTCGAACCATCCTGCAAAAGGACAACCACGGAGGGTTGTCCCTACAACCGCAACACCGACTGACGAGGGCTTTCTCAACAACCCCTCCACGGCCGCGTTCGCTCACAACTCGATCACGTCCATCGCCTCGGGCGTGAGGACCCGCGGGCCGTTCTCCTCGACGATCACCTGCGGGCCGAAGACGATGAATATCCTGTCCTCGTGCGCGGCCTTGATCTCGACGGCCAGGCACATGCCCGCCTCGACCTCGAAATCCGCCAGAAAACCGTAGCGCTCACCCGCGAGTTCGCGCCATTCGGGGTTCTCGGCGAGGCTCCCCTCCACGAACGGCTCGCGCCAGGAGAATTTCCGGGGAATCTCGCCCGCGCATATCGTCGTCATGGGCGGCTCGATGCCGTCGATCCCCACCCCGTGCACCTGGGGAATCTCGTGGTAGAACCCGCCCCTCAGCACCGCCTCGTTCGACGCGCGGTCCACCTCGCTCCACGGCGTGCCCGGCTTCAAGGCGTCGAGCGCGGCGTGGAGGCTTTCGCGCACCGCCTCGCGAAGCGGCCTGTATTCCTCATCCATCGGCCCCAGCGACATCGAGGTGTGCGGATGGCTCCAGTAGCCCCCGTAGCGCGCGTAGTAACCGATGCACATCATGTCACCGGTGCGCAGAATCCTGTCCGTGGGCCTTCTGTTCACCGGGTAGCCCTTGCCCGAGCACATGATGAGCCAGCTGTCGCGCCCCGGCTCCGCGCCCGCGCGCAGGCTGGCGCCGAACAGCGCGGCGTACACCTCGCTCTCCCGCACCCCGGGGCGGCAGCAGCCGAGCACGGCGTCTATCTCGATGTTCACCATCTCGGCCGCCTTTTCGAGCATCTCGATTTCCTCAGGACTCTTTATCATGCGGAGGCGCGTGAGGATGTCCGAAGCGTCCGCGAACTCCGCATCCGGCAGAAGGCGCTTCAGGTTCCGGTACGTCATGTAGGGGATCGCGCCCTCGGAACCGTATCCCCCGCCGATCAGGCCGACGACGCCGATTCGCCCGCCCTCGTAGCCCAGTTCCTTGACGGCGTCTGAGGCCACGATGCTCACCTTCCCCTCGTGCCCCCGGTAGCGCACCCCCTCGAAGCACGACTCGGTGTACCACTTGCCCCAGTTCTGGAGGAGCCAGAAGGTGACGGGCGCGCCCTTGCGGGGGAACACCATGCTGCGCTCCCCGTAATCGCCCCCGTCGAGCCAGCGGGTGTCGCCGCTTCCGTTCGAGCCGCGCCCGATGACGATGAGGCAATCGAGCCCGCGCGCATCCATGGCGGCGCGCACCGCGTTCCACCGCCTGTCGCGCTCCTCACTGGAGAACGCAGCCGCCGCGTCGCCCGCGCGGCCGTCTCTCGCAAAAAACCTGGGGTCCGTTACCATCTAATGTCTCCTGAAATTTTCGAGATGAACCGGAATTATATACCGGAGTTCACGATTTCTTCGAACGGCATCGGCAACCGGCGCGTGAGAAAAGAACCACTTCTTCTGGAGGCTTGTTGAAAAACCCCCTGAGAGGGTAATGGCAACCTCCCTGAAAGCTCCCCATAAAGGCAACCCCCCCTACCCCCCCTTGTCGGGCCTGTTGAAAAAGCCTGGTCTGCCCCTCCGCAAACCGCCAACACCTCTTTCCTCACCCTGAGTAGCCGCCGAAGGCGGCGTATCGAAGGGCGCGGAGAGTCGAACGCCTCGCGCCGGGTGAGGGGGCATCCTTCGATACGCGGCTCCGCCGCTACTCAGGATGAGGCGGAAGGGGGTTTTTCAACAGCCCCTTGTCTGGGGGGTATAGAAAGGCGATGCGCCCCGCCGGGCTGAGGGGCTTTGCCTTTTCTTACCCCCCTGACAAGGGGGGGTAGGGGGGGTTGCTTTTCCAGCCGAAAGAGGCGTCCCCTACAAAAGAACATCCCCCCGTGGTTGTCCTTCTCCGTAGGGACAGGTCGCGACCTGTCCCTACAATTCCTCGCGCGTCAATCGCATTTCACCTGTAGGGGTCACATCCATGCGACTTGGCCTTTTTCGCCGCCCGTTATGGGCCGCATATATGCGTGGACAATCCCGAGGAGGGATTGTCCACTACAAAAAACCGCCTCCTACCCATTTACGTCGAACCTTCATTCATCGGGATTTTTTTCAACATCCCCCCAAAAAGGGTCATTCCCACCCGAATCTCCCCCGCGCGACTGGACTCAGGCAAGCGGAACATTTAGCCTTTAACGTCATTTACCCTAACTATAACGAATGAATCGGCGCCAGAAAATGAGTGAAGCGGAATTCGCCTGTATCGACTGCGGGGAGAACTACCCCCCGAGTGAACCCCGCTGGCGATGCGCCTGCGGCGGGCCGCTGGAGATGGCGCCGAGGGGCATCTTCACCCGCGAATCATTGGCCACCCGCCCCGCCACTCTCTGGCGCTACCGCGAGGCGATACCCGTTGATGATGATGCGAACGTCGTCTCCATGAACGAGGGGATGACGCCGCTCGTCCCCCTCCCCTTTTCGGGGATGGAAATCCTCTGCAAGCTCGATTTCCTCTTCCCCACCGGCTCGTTCAAGGACCGCGGCGCCACCGTGCTGATGAGCAAGCTCAAGGAGTGGGGTCTCGCGCAGGTGCTCATGGATTCTTCGGGCAACGCCGCCGCCGCCGTCGCCGCCTACGCTGCGCGCGCGGGGGTCGAGTGCGACATCTACACGCCCGCCTCCACTTCATCGGCCAAGTGCGCGCAGATCACCGCCTATGGCGCCAATCTCAAGAAAATCCCCGGCCCCCGGGCCGCATCCACCGCCGTCGCGGTGGATGCGGCGAAAGAGCGCTTCTACGCCTCCCATTTCTGGAACCCCTGGTTCAACCACGGCACCAAGACCTGGGCGTTCGAGGTATGGGAGCAACTGGGCTTCCGCGCACCCGACGCCGTCGTCGCCCCCGCCGGGCACGGCTCGGCTTTGCTCGGCGCTTATCTCGGCTTTTCGGAACTCTTACGCGCCGGCTATATCGCTGAACTCCCCAAAATCTTCGCGGCCCAGGCGGCCAACTGCGCGCCGATGGTGCGGATGTGGGAGGAGAATCTCGAAGCCGTGCCGGAGATTTTGCCTGAGGACACGATCGCGGAGGGCATCTCCATCGCCGCGCCCGTGCGCTGGAAGCAGATGCGCGAGGCGGTGCGCGAGAGCGGAGGTTGTTTCATATCGGTGGAGGACGCAGCCATCCCTCCCCTCCTCCGGGAGTTCGGCGCGAAGGGCGTCCTCATGGAGCCGACGAGCGCCGTCGCCTTCGCCGCGCTCGCACTTTTGAAGGAACAAGGGAAGGTCAACCCGTCTGAAACCGCCGTCGTCCCCGTGACGGGCCACGGTCTCAAGGCCGCCGACAAGCTCGAAAAGATCATGAGCGCCTGATGGATTTCCGCCGCACCGAAAAGACCCGGGGCGCCTATTTCCGCCAGGGGATGAAGCATTGCGTCCGGGCGCCCGGCATCGGGCTTTTCGCCGCCATGTCGGGTTTCGGCGCGCTTGCGAAGGACAGCGGCGTCTCGCTCCTGATCGCGCTGGGCATGACGGGCGGCATGTGGAGCACGCCGGGCCAGGTGGCCTTCGTGGAGCTTTTCGCCGCCGGCGTCGGGGGCGTCGCGCTCATCGCCTCGGTCACCATCGCCAACGTACGGATGTTCCCGCTCACCATCGCCACCATGCCGCTGCTGCGGAAACGGCCCGGCGTCGAGAACGTGCATTTCTGGATGGCCCACGTCAACTCGGTCACCTCGTTCGTCCAGGTCGTCGAGATGTGCCGCCACGTATCAGAGAAAAACCTGCGCGCCGCCTATTTCTTCGGCTTCACGACCGCCTGCATGTCACTGGGGCTTCTCGGCACGGCGTTCGGCTACACGATGGCCGCCAGGATGCCCGGCCTCATCGCACGGGCGCTCATGCTCATCACGCCGCTCTTCATGCTGCTGCTCGCCGCGCAGAGCAGCCGGCGCGCGGTTCTCCTGTCGGTGGTCTTGGGCTGCGCGCTCGTGCCGGCGGGCTATCTGGTCTCCACCAACTGGGGGCTCCTCACGGGCGGCGTCCTGGCCGGAACGCTCGCGTTCGGCGTCGGGAGAATGAGGAAGAAGGATGCCTGACGCCGCGATTTTATTGGGGATCGCCGTCGTCTGCACGTATTCGTGGCGGTGGATGGGCGTGCTCATCGCGGGCCGGATAGAGGACGACAGCCCCGTCTTCGAGTGGGTGACCTGCGTGGCCTACGCCATCGCCACCGGGTTGATGATGAAGATCATCCTGCTGCCCGGCGGTGCGCTCGCGGAATCACACATCATCGACCGCCTCGCGGGTCTGGCGGTCTGCGTGGGCGTCTTCTATGGTTTGAGGAAAAACCTGCTCGCCGGTCTTGCCGCGGGCGTTTGCGCGTTCATGCTGTTTCCGGGCCTGCGGGGCCTGTTGTTTTGAGCCGAACCCATATGGGGTTTTTGAAAAAGCCCTGTGGAGTGATTCTAGTTGAGCGCACGCTTTTGAAGTTCACTCCCCCCTTGAGGGGGCTGTTGAAAAACTCCCTTCCGCCTCATCCTGAGTAGCGGCGGAGCCGCGTATCGAAGGATGCCCCCTCACCCGGCGCGAGGCGTTCGACTCTCCGCGCCCTTCGATACGCCGCCTTCGGCGGCTACTCAGGGTGAGGCAAGAGGCGTTGGCGGTTTGCGGAGGGGCAGACCGGGGACTTTTTCAACAGCCCCGAAGAGGGGGTTTTCAACAACCCCCACACGAGAGGAGAACCACTATGGATACCGCCGAAACCCCCTGGGCGCATGAGAAAAGCTGGCGCGAGGTGCGCGAATATCTCGATTCGGGAAACGATATGGCGATTCTGCCCGTGGGAAGCGTGGAGCAGCACGGCCCGCACATGCCCATCGGCCACGACGCGTTCGCCGCCCACCACGTCGCCCGGGACGCGGGGCAGCGCGCGGGCGTCCTGGTCTACCCCACCCTCTGGTACGGCTGGACCAACAACCACATGGCGCTCACGGGCACGGTTACGCTGAGGCCCGAGACCCTGACCGCCGTCGTGACCGACATCATGGCGAGCCTCCTCTACCACGGCTTCAACCGGGTGATCCTGGTGAACGGGCACAGGCGGGCCAACCTGGCGCCGCTCGAGATCGCCGTCAACCAGATGCGGCAGAGGACGGGCGCGGCGCTCGCCATCGTGGACGTGGGCATCATCGCCTTCGACAGGATCCCGGATATCAGAACCACGCCCCCCGGCGGACAGGGCCACGCGTGTGAGCTGGAAGCTTCGCACGCGCTGCACATGAATCCCCACCTCGTCGACATGGAGAAAGCAACGCCGCAGAGCTCGAACCCGAACCCCGAGTGGATGACGGGGCACCACATTTCGGATCCTGCGGTGGACGCGCCGCGCTTTTTCTACCCCAAGACGGTCGAGGAATACCGGGCCGAGATCGGCGATCAGGGGCAATCCGGCGACCCGACGCAAGCCACCCCGGAGAAAGGGCGCGCCTTCCACGAAGCCGTGGTGGAAAGGCTCATCGGCGTCATCGAGTATATCAAGACGCGCGAGGTGAACGTCCGCCACCGCCCCGCGCCGTTCGAGGATTGAGGGGGTGGTTGAAATAGGCACGATAAAGGAAGAATGGCGGTTGTAGGGACAACCCCTCCTCGGGGTTGTCCTGCCCTCCGTGGTTGTCCTTCGCAGGATAGTTGCCATCAGGACAGGCACAGAGGCCTGTCCCTACAAAACCAACCCCCCCTACCCCCCTTGACAGGGGGGTATGAAAAGGCGATGCGCCCCCGCCGGGCTGAGGGGGTTTTGATTTTTCTTGCCCCCTGACAAGGGGGTCTTTCTTTTTTTTTGCCCCCCTGACAAGGGGGGGTAGGGGGGGTTGCCCTTGTCCCCTGGCAAGGGGGGAGTGGTTCTTCCTCTTTACTCAGCTGGCAATGACCCTCAAGGAGGAGTGTTGTATCCTGTCCAGCCAGTCGTCTAAATACCCGGAATCACGAAATCAGGGGTTTTCACCAACCCCCAAAACAGGAGACAGCGATTGCCGAGAAGAAAACCGCGAAACACCTTCATGGGCTACAGGCGGCCGAGCGGAGCGCCGGGCGCGCGGAACCACCTCGTCGTCGTGAGCGCGATGGACAACGCCAACCCCCTCGCGCGGCGCATCGGGAAACTCGTGCGCGAGGCGGTCGTCGTGAACACGACATTCGGGAGAAACCTCTTCGGCGAGGATGAAAAACAGCACTACCGGGTCATGGGCCGCACGGCGGGCCACCCGAACGTGGGCGCGGCTATCGTCGTGAGCCTCGAGCCCAAGAGCGCGCAGGACGTGGCCGACGTGGCGGCGGAGGCATCGCCCTGGATGCCTATCGAGACCCTCACGGTCCACGAGACGGGCGGCACGCTCCAGACGGCGAGCCGGGGGGTGGAGATCGCCCAGAAATTGTATCAACACTTAAGCGCCGCGAGGCGCGGGCGGTGCGATCTGTCCGAGATCACCCTGGGCACGGAATGCGGGGGTTCTGACACCACGAGCGGGCTGGTGGCGAACCCGGTCACCGGGGTCCTTGCGGACAGGATCGTGGACGCGGGGGGCGTCGTTCTCTTCTCCGAGACCATGGAGATCGTCGGCGCCGAGCACCTTCTCGCGAAGCGGGCGGCCGGCCCGAAGGTGCGGCGGAAGCTGCTGGATGCTGTGAAGCGCACGATGGACTACGCCCACGAGATGGGGATGGACATCATCGGCTGCAACCCGACGGAGGACAACATCCAGGGCGGGCTCTCCTCGATTGAGGAGAAAAGCCTGGGCGCGGTGAAAAAAGCGGGGACGCGCGATATCGTGGACGTCATCGTGCCCGGTGAGTTGACGAATGAGCGCGGCTGCGTGTTCCTGGACGCGCCGAGCGCGGGCGTCGAGAACGTCACCGCGCTCGGAGCGTGCGGGTCGCAGGCCATCGTCTTCAACACCGGGAACGGAAACCCCATCGGCCATCCCGTCTCCCCCACCATCAAGGTGACGGCGAATCCCCGGACGGCGGCGCGCATGGCGGAGAACTCCGATCTCGACATCAGCGGCGTCATGCGCGGCGAAATCTCACGGGATGAGGCCGTGGACCTGCTCCACGAGGAGTTGACGGCCGTCTTGAGCGGAAAGATGACGCGGGCGGAAATCCTCGAGGAAACCGAAATCACCGTGAGCCGCCTCGCGCTGAATTTGTAGGGGGATGACTTGCATGCTCGAATGATGCAATTACTTCCACCCTGAGGGGGTTGTTGGAAAAGTCCTGATAAAAGAGGATTGGCGGTTGTAGGGACAACCCTCCGTGGTTGTCCTTCGTCAGGACAGGCACGGAGGCCTGTCCCTACAAAACCTGCGATCCCCGTTCATCGGGACTTTTTCAACGGCCCCTTGAGGGGGAGTAATTATGAAGTCCTCCTTGGAATAAAAAATTTCAAGGGCGAGCCGGAAATACCCAGGCACGAGGGATTCGTTTTGGTGAATGAGCTATGAATCCAGCTGACATCAAGATAGCATCATCCCGAGTATTTCATTCCATCTGACAGGAGTTTTTTCATGAACAGCGCCATCGCACCGGTTCCCGTGGATGGGGACTACGTCGTCAATCTCGCGCAGGATCTGATTCGCATACCGGCGGAAAACCCGCCCGGCGACTGCTCGGACATGGCCGAGCGCATCCTCGCCGAACTCAAAGCCATCGGCGTCGATAACATCACCACGTACGAATACGAGGCCGGGATGCCCAACTTCATCATCCAGACGGGCGACGGCGGCCCGGGCGGGCACTTCGTCATCGGCGGCCACATGGACACCGTGCCCGTCCACCCCGAAGAGGTGGACGCCTGGGAGGTCCCCCCCTTCAGCGGCGAACTCAAGAACGGCGAAATCTGGGGACGCGGCGCAGCCGACATGAAGGGCGCGCTGGCGTCCACCCTCGGCGCGCTCAAAGCGTTCAAGGACGAGAAAATCGCGCTGAACGGCACGCTCACCTGGGTCCTGCTCTCGGACGGCGAGAAGGGCGATTACTACGGCGCGCAATCGCTGGTCAACAACGGCGTTTTCAGGGAACTGGGCGGCGACATGGTCCTCTACACCGAATCGACGGGCAACAACATCATCCGCTCCTTCAAGGGGCGGGTGTTCTTTGAAGTAAAAGTGCGCGGCCGCTCGGTGCACGTGAGCGTGCCCGAGAAGGGAATCAACGCCATCGAGAAGATGGCGAAGATCATCGACGCCTTCCGGGCCGAGCACATCGCTCCGCCGCCGCATCCCTTCCTGGGGCCCGGCACTTTAGCCTTTTCCACCATCAACGGAGGCTCCGCCGTGAACGTCGTGGGCGGGCGGTGCAGCGCCACCTTCGACGTGCGCATGCTGCCGGGGCAGACCTCAGCGGGCGTCAAGGAGACTTTAGAGGGCATCCTCGCAGAACTCGCGGCGGATGACCCGGAATTCGACGCGTCGGTCGAGATCATGCCGAGCGGGGCGCGCGAGGTGACGGAAATCGCGGAAGAAGAGCCCGTCGTGCAGCTCATGGAGCGCGTCGTGCCCGCCGTGCGGGGGACGCCGAACGAGTACCTGCCCGGCATCGAGTCTCCGGGCGCGCTCAGGCTCTTCATCGAGAACGGGATTCCGGGCGTCTTCTTCGGCCCCGGCGAGTTCATCTCCGAAGCCCACCTGCCGAACGAGCGCGTGCCAGCGCAGAACCTTATCGACGCCGCCGGCATGTTCGCCACCGCCGCGCGGGCGCATTGTAATAAAGAGTAGAAAGGTTGAGTCCGTAGGGGCGGTTCGCGAACCACCCCTGCTCATCCGCGTCCTCCGCGTCTACGCGCCCAGAAATTCCAGCTTGAAGCTGACTTTTCCGAGGAGTTCCACGCGGTGGGGTTCGGCGGGCCGGATGACGCCGTAATCGCCTGATTCCAGGCGGCGGTTCCGCTCGGGCAAATCGGGAACGACATAGTCGAGGCGGCCTTCGAGCACCACGATTCGGGCCCATATTCCCGGCTTCGTGTCGTGCAGGGTCAGGAGTCTTTCAGGAACCGTCTTCTCGGTGAAGACTTCGCTTTCGAAGTACTTGACGAGCCCGTCCGGAACACTCTCATTCATAGTGAACCCTCCTTGCCGGTATTGCGTGATGCGCCGATGCCGGCGGCACGGAACATGGGCGCGAGGATAAATGCCGCATCATTGCTCACGCCACCGGATGCCCGGAACCGCCCGCGCCGTACATGGCGATTCGAAGCCCCTTGGCGATTTGCGCGGCGTACTCCATGAAATAGACGGCCGCCTCCGGCGTCGGCGCCGTGTCTTTCAAGGTTTCTTCGAACATTTCCAGCCAGACGTCGAAATGCCACGGCTGGACCTCCACGAGTTTCTTGTGGGCCTGAATCGGCTCCCCCGAGTAGCGCCCGGCGTTCAAGGCCACCGTCGCCCAGAAATCCTTCATCTTCTCGAGGTGATGCCCCCAGTTGTCGCGGATGGCGTCATCGAATATCGGCCCGAGCAGCCGGTCTTCACGGACGCGGCTGTAGAAGGCATTCACGAGTTCGGAGACGTAAGCCTCGTCGATCCCCATCGCGGCGGCTTTCGCCTGGACCTCGGCCCGGCGTTCTCCCACGATTTTGAGATGCGTGGTGTTCATGCGCCGTCTCCTGCAAGCAATTCGAGAAGCGCCGGATTGCGTTTCACCAGATCGTGGACGGTATAGCGATCCAGAACGGCGAAAAAGGCTTCCTGCGCTTCGGCCAGAACGCCCTTCAGTTTGCAGTGCGGCATCACCAGGCACCCCCCGCTTCCGCCCGGAAAACACTCGACGAGGGCGCTGTTTTGTTCGGTGTGCCTCGCCACCGTCCCGACGGGGATTTCCTCCGCCGGCCTGGCGAGCCTGAGGCCGCCGCTTCGCCCGCGGAGCGTTTCAATGAACCCCGCGCGGCCCAGCCCGTGCGCGACCTTCACCAGGTGGTTTTTCGAGATCCCGTACCGCTCGGCGATCTCGTGGATCGTCACCAGGGCACCGGCGCGGCAGGCCAGATGCATCAGCATCCTGAGGGCATAGTCTGTCTGAACGGTCAGCCGCATGGAGCACGCCTCCTAAACATATATATTATATACATCTTTATCGCGAATGCGCAACTCCCGGGGGAAAAGCATGGTGGAAATTGATTTTCACCCTGGAGTAGCCGGAGGCAGGGACAGGCCCCCGCGCCTGTCCTGTTGAGGGACAACCACGGAAGTGGCAGGGAGACGCGACCGGTCCCCCTGCAGGTTCGCAAGAGGTTCAATTCCTCCCCGCTTGAGGGCTTTGCCATCCAGGGAGCAGGGAAATCCACTCCCCCTTGAGGGGTTGTTGAAGAAGCCTGATTCGGGAGCGGGTCATATTGGGATTACGCGGCGGCCCTCCTTCCTACCGCGCAGGTGGCCATAAAACCTCATCCTGAGTAGGCGCGTAAGCGCCGTATCGAAGGATGGAAGGCGTCTTCCGACATGCGGAGCAATCGCTTCCTCATTGGGCGCGATTGACCTTCGATACGCCGCCTTCGGCGGCTACTCAGGATGAGGAAGATGGGGGGCAAAGCCTGCCCCGAGCGAAGTCGAGGGGCCGCTACTCAGGACGAGAGAGATGTGAGGACTTTTTCAACAGACCCTCAAAGGGGTTGTTGAAAAAGCCTGATGCGGGATCGGCGGCAAGGAGGTTCATGCGGCGCAGACGTGATGGTTTTGTAGGGACAGGCCTCCGTGCCTGTCCTGCTCTTCGTGGTTGTCCTTCGTCAGGACAGGCACGGAGGCCTGTCCCTACGGCGAACAATCTCGAGGGTCGGACAGGACTTTTTCAACAGACCCCTCAAGGGGGGAGTGAAAAGAATTCCAGCACCAGCAGGAAGCGATGTTCGAACCATCATCCCTCACACACAAAAAAACCGGGGGAGTTTTCAGGCTCCCCCGGTCGAACCGCTTTCAGTCCTGCTTCTAGTACCCCTCGTCGATCACCTCTTTGAGCTGCGTGCAGCCGGCCACGAGCGCCGTCATGCCGCAGGGGGGCAGCATGCACTCGAGCGCTTCGGTCGCCTCCTCGACGGTCGCGCCGAGCTGCAGCGCCTTTTTGAGGTGGTTCTTGATGCCCTCGGTGTCGGAGGGGTCGCGCGAGGCGCTCGCCACGGCGATGAAGAGCTCCTTGTATTTTTCGTGAAAGGGGCCCTGTTTCTTCATGATGTGGTTCTTCAGGTTCTCGTAGTTCTCCAGAAGCTCCGGGTCCACCTCGCACAGGAGTTCGTACGCCGGGTAGATGAACCCCCGCGCCGCCTTCATCTCCTCGTACAAGGCCCTGCCCCGCTCGCTCATCGCCATCGTGAATCCTCCTTATGCAGACACCCGCTCATACCGGCGAGCGTTATCCGCCCCTATGGATAGACTTCCTTCTCCAGCACGGAAATCTCGTGCCCGGGCAGGATGTATTCCTCCTTCGTGGCGCGTTCGATGCACTTGTGGATGGAGTCCATCGCGTCGCGCATGCTCGACATCTGGCCGGCGGGAACACGGCGCTCGAGGCCTTCGTTGATCTGGATGACGTCGGCGGCGATGACGTAGGTGCCCACGCGCGTCTCCACGGCGACCGAGCAGTGCCCCGGCGTGTGGCCCGGCGTGTGGAAATAGGTGACGCCCGGCACGATCTCGGTATTGTCCTTCCAGATGGGCTCGAAAATGATGCCCTGCTGGGCGATCACCGGCCAGCGGGTGTTGGGGTGGATCGGCGCGTCGTAGGGCTTCGCCTGCAGCGCCACCGGGCACATGGAGTATTGAAGCTCCTCCGCCCAGACGTACTTGATCGCGTTGGTGAACAGGTCGCAGTTCTGCGAATGGTCCCAGTGGAGGTGCGTGAGGATGAGGATGTCCACTTCCTCGGGCTTCCAGCCCGCTCCTTCGAGCTGATCGCGCACGCCCTGGCCGGGTTCCCGGCTGGCGGGCCAGGGTGCGCCGCCGCGCTCGGGGTCCAGGAAACTGGTGTCGACCACGACCTTCACGTCGTTTCCGTCGTGGTCCTTCGCCCCCTCGATCATGTAGATGAACGAGGGAATCTCGAGTTTCGTCCCGAAGTTCGTCCAATACACCATATTGGAGTAATCCGTGTGAATGGTGCCGCAGTTCAGCGGACGGATGGTGAGGTCTGACATGGAAACTGTTCCTTTCTGCTTTGTATCGCGTCCGCAGAGGGCCGCAAATGAACGATGGCAATTATTTTGCCTGGTAATCACCGGCCCGGACCTGCCCGGCCGGCGAACGGATGTACGATTTCAAGCCCGCGCGGTTCGGGAGAAGCGCACCACCTCCATCAACTCGTCGGGGCCTTCGGGTTCTATGGCGTCCAGGCCGAGCGCGATGTTCAGCCGGTTGCTCATGTTCCGGTACGAGACGGAGCCGATGATGTCCAGCACGTTCTCATCCGAGAAGCCCGCCTCGCGCAACTCGTCCAGGTCCGCCTCGCTCATGGCGTAGTGGTCGAACGTGAGTTTTTCGGCGAAGGCGAGCATCGCCTTGTCGGCATCGTCGAGGGCCGGGGAATTGTCCCTGTCCGTCACCACGGTGGCCACGTCGGCCAGCGTTACGTCGTCGCCGCTTTCAGCACGGAAAGCCTGGCCATGGTTCATCGTTCAGCCATAGCACCCGCCGATGGTGGCGACGTAGTAGGAGATCAGCTCCTCGCGCCTCTGGCCCAGCGTCGAATTGCCGCCGTGGACGGCCATGTTCATCGTCTGGCGTCCGTTCAGCACTTCGGGCCTGCGCGCCATCGTGAGCAGCAGCTTGGGAACCGCGCCTCGTTTCGCCCGGATGCCCTCGAGAATCCCGCGCGCGGGTTCCTGGGCGTCATTCAGCCTTAAGGGGGATATCCACATTCTCCGTTCTCCTCGATACCGGTGTTATTCGCTGGAACTCGCCGCGCGCTCTTCGGCGAACGCGGGCATCACCTCTTTCGCAAACCGCTCTATCGACTGAATCGCCTCGTCCTGCGCGATGCCGCGCAGCACGAAGATCATGATGTGATTCACCTGGAACTCCTTCTGGAGCCGCTTGAGATCGGCGATCACCTTCTCGGGCGGACCGATGACGCCGCCGCCCTCGATGACCTGGCGGATGTCGACGTCGTAGCTCCAGTTGCGCTTGAGGGCCTCTTTCTCCTCCAGCGGCATCTCGATGGAATTCACCGCGCTGCGGTAGGAGAGATACCAGGATTCGGAGGGTTCGATCTGCCGCCAGGCGTGTTCGGGGTCGTCGCACACGTGGACGTGGTGCGCCATGAGGGAGGGATAATCGCTCGGGTCGCCGCCGCGGTTCCGCACCGTCTCCTGGAAGAGCGCCATTTTCTCGAGATACACGTCCGGCCCCTTGAAGGTGCCCGACGCCATGATGTTGTACCCTCTCTGGCCCGCGAAGACGTAGGTTTCGGGGCTCGTGCCGGCCAGCCAGATGGGAGGGCGCGGCTTCTGGATGGGTTTGGGGAAAATCTCCGCGTCGACGCAGCTGTAGTGCTTCCCGTGATAGGTGAGGCATTCGCCCTCCAGCAGGCGCGTCATCACCTCGAGTCCCTCCTGCATCTTCTCCCTGCTCTCGGACGGCGAGATGTTGAAGCCCTGGAACTCCTTGGGCTGGGAGCCTCTGCCGACGCCCAACTCCAGGCGGCCGCCGCTCAGCACGTCGACCAGGGCGGCCTGCTCCGCCAGACGCACCGGGTTGTGGAACGGCATGATGCAGATGGCCGTGCCGATCCTGATCTTCTTCGTTCGCTGCGCGATGGCGAGCGCGACCATCAGGGCGTCGGGGCACATGCCCACGCGGGAGAAGTGGTGCTCGGCGAGGAACACCGTGTCGTAGCCGAGTCCGTCGGCCACCTCGCATTGTTCGATCAGCTGATCGAACTCGTGCTTGTAGCTTTCTCCCTCCTGACAAGCAGGAATATAGAAAAGCGAGAATTTCATCTTTCAGGTCTCCGTCCCGTACAAAAATCGTGCGCGCCGGGCGGCTTACGCGCCCATGGTGAACACCTTGTCCGCCCGGATGCGGTAGATCACGCGCACCTGCCCCTCCTGGCGGTTCGGGTAGCTGTCCACCCCCAGGTACTTGTTCGCCAGGACGTCGATGTGCTCCTCCGCCCCGTTTTCGGTGATCTCCACCACCGTACCCTGTATCCCCACCCACCTGTAGGCGTTTTCGGGGTCGACGATGGCGATGGACACCTGCGGGCGCGCCCGCATGTTCAGGTCCTTCAGGCGGCCCTTGGCCGAATTGACCTCGATGATGTCGCCGTTGGTGCCGAACCACACGGGAGAAACCTGCGGGGAGCCGTCCTTGTTCTGGGTGCCCAGATACAGGAGGGCCTTGGTGTCGAGAATGCCGGCATGAGAATCGGGTATCAGCGCCATGTTGGGTTCCTCATATGAAAAAGGCGGTCGATTCCGCCCGGGATGCGGTCATACGCACCTGGGCAAAACCTCTTCGGTGAACATTCTGAGAGATTCGTCGAAATCCTGGTTCGGGGGGTCGATCATGATGCTCTTGACCCCGTAGGACTCGATCTCCTGGATGCGGTCGACGCACTCCTCGGGCGTTCCCGTGATGGTGAAGCGGTCCAGGATGTAGTCGGTGATGAGGGGCACGTGCTTGGGATCCCGCCAGTTGCTCACGTCGAAGTTGTCCAGGAGGTGCTTGATTTCGGGCCTGTACGGCTCGGGCACGGAGTCGAGCGTCATGCGGAAGTTATGGTGCGCGCGGTTCGCCACCCGCGCCCGCACCTTCTCCCGCGCGCGCACGCTGTCGGTATCCACCGAGACGACCGCGCCGAATATGACGTCCATCTCGCCGAGGGAGGGATCGCGGTTCGCCATCCCCTCGTTCAGGTGCTTCATCACCCAGTCCACCGTCTCCTGGTAGACGCCAGAACCCACGATGACGCCTTCCGCGACTTCGGCCGACATGGCGAGCGTCCTGGGGCCTTCGGCGGAGGTGTAGATGGGGATATTCCGCTCACACCACATGTTCACGTTCACGCCCTCGGCGTATTCCACCGTCTCGCCGCGCGTGAACGCGCGTATGGCCGCGATGGATTCGCGCATCCGGGCGAGCCGGGCCATCTTCTTGCCCAGCGTGTAGACGGGCGTATCGCCCGAGCCGATGCCGAACAGCACGCGGCCGCCCGAGAGTTCATCGAGCGTGGCGATGGCGCTCGCCGCCACGCTGTCGTCGTGCAGCACCGGATTCGTCACGCCGGGGCCGATTTTCACGTGCGAGGTGTTCTCTATCGCCAGGGCGAGCGCGATGTTGTGATCCCGGCAGGTGAGGTGGCTCTCCGCTATCCAGACCTGTTCGAAACCGTTGTCCTCGGCGTATTTCGAACGCTCCGCCACGACCCGGATGTCATCCGGCACCAAATGAAGACTAAAACTGATTCCCACGACAAAGCGCCTCCTGAATTTTGAGACCAAAAGAAACCATCAAGACATCAAGTCTGACTTCCACCTGTGCCGACGGGCGCGGTGGCGTTCACCAGCGGCATGACGTCGTTTGCAAAGCTCTCTATCGAGCGCATCACCGAAGCGTGGTCCGGCCCGCGCCAGGGCGCCAGGATGACGTGATTGACCCCGTACTCATCCCGCAGCCTGCAAATGTCTTCGGCCACGGCCCCCGGATCGGCGATGATGCCGCCGCCCCTGACGATCTCGGCGACGTCCAGTTCATAACTCCAGTTGCGCTTCAGGTGCCTCGCCTCTTCCTCGGGCATTTCCACCTCGTTCATCTTCGCCCGGTAGCGCAGGTACTCGCCCTCGCCTTCCACCGTGAGGTTGAAGCATTCGTCCGCATCCTCGGCGTCGCATACATGGATGTGGTGAACGAGCGGCCTGTCGATCCCGGCGGGGTCGCCGCCCGACTTTCGGATGGCGTCCTCGTAAAGCCCGAACTTCTGCTTGTAGACTTCCGGACCCGTAAAGCCGGCAGACGCCATCACCTTGAAGCCGTTCTCGCCCGCATAGGTGTAGGTCTCGGGGCTCGTTCCCGCCAGCCAGATGGGGGGCCTGGGCTTTTGCAGGGGCTTGGGGAAGATTTCGACGTCCGCGCACTGATGATGCCGGCCCTCAAACGTCACCTTCTCCCCTTCCAGAAGGCGGGAGAGGATATGGAGCCCCTCTTTCAGGCGCTCGCGGCTTTCAGACGGCTTGGCGCCGAACCCCTGAAACTCCTTGGGCTGGGAGCCGCGCCCGATACCCAGCTCGAGCCTGCCGCCGCTCAGGAGATCGACCATGGCCGCCTGCTCGGCCAGGCGGATGGGATCGTGGAACGACATGATGGAAATGGCCGTGCCTACGTGAATTTTTTTCGTCTTTTGCGCGACTGCGGCGCAGATGAGAAGCGGATCGGGGATCATCCCGACCCGGGAGAAGTGATGCTCGGCGTACCAGACGCAAGAGTAGCCCAACTCATCCGCCAGGATGCTCTCTACGATCATATCCTCATGGACCTGAACCTCGGTCATGTCTTCGGGGCGATACAGGATGTAGAACAAGGAAAAATCCATTCGAAACCCTCGATTCCAGTGCGCCGAAGCCGTGGTTGACGGCTCGGTTTCAGATGTCGAAAGGGGCATCCGACACATGACGATGAAACAAGCCTGTGAGATTTCCCGTACTCAGGGTTGGCGGTTATAATGCCGATATAATCGCAGCGGCGTCAAGGTTCAGCGCCATGTTTGCGGATTTCTCGCATTGAGCCGTTCACGTCTTCGAGAGACGCTTTCAGCCTCATCTCGCCTGGCGTAAAAGTTCTATTTTACGGGGTCATTTTGAGTTCTCTGGTCTACATTCTGGTTTTTTGCGCCGCGTTCGTCGGTTCGGGCCTCAAGGCGGTGGGCGGGTTCGGCTTCGCCACCCTCACGACGCCCACCGTGGCCATTTTCTGGGATTTGCCGACGGCCATCGCCGTCATCTCCATCCCCACCCTGTGCACGAGCCTCATGAACGCCTGGCGAACGCGCGCGGCCGTCCACGAGGGCTTGAGGCCCTTCATTCCCTTTTTCTCCATGAGCCTGGTGGGCCTGGCCGTCGGCCTCACGATCCTCCTGAACACGGACCCGCGCCTGATGAAATTCATCCTGGGCGCCTTCCTGATCTGCCAGATCGTCTGGCAGTGGCTTCAGCCCGAAAAACCAGCACCCGAGGACTCCCTCAAACGCTCCCTCGGCATGGGAGCGGTCGCAGGACTCATGCTGGGCACGATCAACATTCCCTCCCACGTTATCGCCTCCTACCTCACGGGGATGAAAATCTCCAAGGAGCGCTATCTTTTCGTGCTGAGCGCGAGCCAGGTCGTGCTCAGAGTCGCGGCCATCGCCTCCATCGCGGCCGCGGGCTACATCGGCGCGACGGCCCTTTGGCTCATCCTCATCCTGATGACGCCCGTGCTGCTCGGCTTTTTCGTGGGGACGAAGATATACAACATTTTTACGGATCAGGCGTTCTTCCGGATCGTTACGGTTATTCTGTTCCTGATGGGCGTCATCCTCCTCGTCATGAACTTCGAGGGAATCTCTGCTTTTTTCTGATTCGGGAGAAACGGTTCGCGGAGCCTGACGGAATTGACGGGGGCGATTCATCTGCGTTATTTTTCGGATTCATCACAAAAGATAAAACAGCGAAATCACGCTACGTCAAATATCTCATAAGGACCGAACAACATGCCGGTGAAAGTAAGCATCAAAGACCTGCACATGGAATACTACCTGAAGGACAGAAGGGTTCATGCCTTAAAGGACATCAACCTCGACATCCAGGACGGCGAGTTCGTCTGCGTCGTGGGGCTCTCCGGATGCGGGAAGACCACGCTGCTGAACATTCTCGCAGGGTTCCTGAACCATACGGCGGGCTCCATTCTGCTCGACGGCAACCCCATCTCGGCGGCGGGCCGCATGAACCGGGGCGTCGTGTTTCAGGAATACGCGCTTTTCCCGTGGCGCACCGCTCTCAGGAACGTCGAGTTCGGCCTGGAGATGAAGGGCCTGGGCAAGGAAGAGCGCATGCAAAAGGCGCAGGAATACCTGGAACTCGTTCACCTCGAGAAGTTCACGCATCTCTATCCCCACAACCTCTCGGGCGGCATGAAGCAGCGCGTCGCCGTGGCGCGGGCGTACGCCTACGAGCCCCAGTTCATGCTGATGGACGAGCCCTTCGGCGCGCTCGACGCGCAGACGCGCGAGAACCTCCAGTCGCTGACGGTCGAGGTGTGGGAAAAAACGAAAAAGACCATCTTCTACGTCACGCACAACCTGAGCGAAGCGGTCTACCTCGCGGACAGGATCATCGTTCTCGCGGGCCAGCCGGGAGTCGTCCATAAAGAGATCATCGTGGACGTGCCGCGCCCCCGGGACCCGTTCGACCCGAGGGTGATCGAACTCGAACACCAGGCGACCGAAGCGGTGCGCGGCAACTAGCGCGGCTCCCGCACGAGAGGTTTTTCAACGTCACCGTAAACCACCCCTGCAATCCCTCTCGCATGGGTCGAGGCCGTCCACACCGCCGTCATTCCGGCGAAAGCCGGAATCCATTTTCGCTCTCGTTTTTTCGCCTCCTCGCTCAGACGTATTCACTCCCGGGCAGGGAGGAGCGGAATCGAACATAAAACAAAAGGCAAAAGATCATTCAATGGATTCCGGCTTTCGCCGGAATGACGGCCAAAACCGCAAACCGGGCCGAGGTGTCGGCGTCACTTCCTCCCGGAGGAGTTTTTCAAACGGCCCGCGAGAATCACCGGCAAACAAAAAGGCCGGCCCCCCCAAGGGGAGCCGGCCTTTGATATGGCCTGTCGGTGATATTCGTTACTGGCGCTGTCCGCCGACCTCTTCCATCATGCCCCACTTGACGACGGTCACCTTTTCGAACTTCTCGAAGATGAACTTCTCCATCACGAAGCCGACCAGGGCGATGGCCGCGATTCCCACCAGCATGAAGGCGGTGTCGAGGTCCTCGCGGCTGTCGAAGATGGCGTAGCCCAGGCCCCAGTCGCTCGCGGCCACCATCTCGCCCGCGATGCCGGCGCGCCATGCGCGCGCCAGGCCGATGCGGATGCCCGAGAGGATGAACGGCAGCGAACCGGGGAAGATGACCTTCCAGAACAGGGTCATCCCCTCGGCGTTCATCGACTGCGCCGCCCGTATCCAGATGGGATTAATGGTCTTCACCCCCGTCCACGTCGAGGAGATGGCCGGCAGCGCCGCGGCGAACGCGGTGATGAAGATCATGGTCGTGTTGCCGAGGCCGAACCACAGGACGAGAATCGGGCTCCAGGCCAGCGCCGGGATGGGCAGGAGCATGCTCAGGATGGGGATCATGAACTTCTCGAACCAGCCGATGCGGCCCATCGCGATGCCGATGGCTATCCCCACGAAGCCGGCGATGATCATGCCCACCATGATCCGCCAGGCGGTGTGGTAGGAGTGCACGCACAAGACGCACAGGGTCTCACCGGACCTCAGGAAAGTGACCTCGTAAAATCGGTGGACGATGGGAAATACACGGGGGAACAGCGCGGGCTCGCTCACGTACCAGGCGATGCACTCCCATATCACGAGCACCGCAATAAAACTCGGGATGTTGTCCTTGATCCACATCCAGAATCTTTCCTGCTTGGTATACTCGTCAGGCAGTTTTACCTCGTCCCTTCTGACTTCATCCGTTGCCGTGGCCATCAAACAGCCTCCCAAATCATGCGAATTTCAAAAATATCACGTATGCGATGCGGCCAAAGCCTAAGCCATGGAATTTTCCCGTCAGCTCTTGATGGCTCATTGCGGCTTAAGTCCGATTTGCGGCCATTCTTGCAAAAATAGAATTCCAAGTCAAAATCTTGCGCCAAGATTTGCGCGTTTTCGGGATCATGGAATTGCGCACGAGATTACCCCCTCTTCGCGCTTTTCTTATTCTCTACCCTTGCGAGGAAACGCACGCGGCCGGTTTTACGGGACTCAAGTAAATCTCCGCTTTATCAGGGCTTCTGAAAAACCCCACAGAAGGAGCGCACTAAATTTCACTCTCTTGAGGACCATCCCATCAGTCGCGAGATAAACAATCACTCCCCCCTTGAGGGAGCTGTTGAAAAAGCCCTTGAGGAGGAAGTGACGCCTCCGCCCGGGTTCGGGTATTGGCCGTCATTCCGGCGAAAGCCGGAATCCATTTTCGCCTTTGCCTTTTCGCTTCCTCGTTCGGACGTCTTTACTCCGAGGAGGGGAGGATCGGAATCGAACACAAAAACGAAAGGCGAATTTTCTGGATTCCGCATCCAAACGCCGCGCGACAACAAGGTCGTGGCCGCCCCGCCCGGTGAAAAGTCAAAATGGATTCCGGCTTTCGCCGGAATGACGGGTGTTGTGATCTCCCCAAAAGGGTGTCGTAGGGGCGCTTCGTGAAGCGCCCGTTTCTCCGGCAAGGGCCGTTCGCGAACGGCCCCTACCAGATCGGTAGACCGGCGCGGGCCTCGAACAGGCACGGGGGCCTGCCCCTGCCCCGCAGGCTGATGCTGTGGGAGATCAAACGCGAGCAAGAAGGACTTTTTTTCAACAGCCGCTTGACTCGGGGCCTTGCTCGGCGATCTCGCGAAACCGCGCGGCCACGCTCCCGTCCGCGCCCTCGCCGATGTACGCGCCGTAGGAGGAATCATCCTCGGCGACCCCCTCGATCTGCCAGGTCGTATCCTTCGCCACGATGAAGATGACGTCCTCATCATCGGTGGCCACCATGCTGTGGAGCGAATTGGCCGGGATGTGGATGATTCCCCCTTTGCCGACCGTTTTCCGCTCGCCGTCGATCATCGCCTGCAGGCTGCCCTGCTGAACGAAGATGAACTGCTCGTTGGGGTGGCGGTGCGGCCTGCTGCCCGTGCCCGCCGGCTTGTTGATGACGCCGAATATGACGCGGTCGCCGTCGACCCACACGCCCTCGGAGGTGCTGTAGCTCGCCCCCGCCAGTTTCTGCTCCATCGTCTCGGGATCGTAAAAAGGCATTGTCTTGCGTTTCCTCCATTCGGTTGTTCAAAGACCCATGGATAGATTTCGCGCCTGAGCGCGGCGGATTATATTTCCCGGTATTCGGTGGCGACGGCGAACCCCTTGTTGCCCACTTCGAACGGCCCGCTGCACCTGCTGAAGAAAAGCACGCCGTCGGCGGGGCTTCGCAGTTCCTCCACCACCTCCAGGCTGAAAGGATCCAGCATCTCACCCAGAAGCTCCCCTTCGCTCACCCTGGCGCCCAGGTCCGCGAAGTGCGTTTTCCGCGAGACGAGGTATCCGCCGCTCGACGGGTTGGCCTCGGCGCGGTTGGCGAAACCGAAATAGGTGATCTTCAGTCTCTTCTCCTCCCCCGGGAGCATCCCGAGGTGGACGAGCAGGTTCAAGAACCCCTCCTCCAGGTTCTCCCGGTAAAGGTTCTCCTCGCATTCGGGCAGGTAGGCGCCGCCAATCTCCACGCTGATGGCCGGTATCTTCTGCGTGAGCGCATGGCCCGAAGCGCTCGACGTGCTGAAAGGCACGCCATGCACCAGCGCGGCGCCCCCGCTCGCGAAAGCAATCGCCATCTCGCGCGATTTTTCGCCGACGGCGCCTTCGGCGTCCGGGTCCATGTCGACGCGCCTCTGGATTCTCCCCGACGCCCCGCCGGAGTGAAACTCCACGAGATAATCCGCGCGCTCGATCAGGGTTTCACGAATCTTGTGCGCGTAGCGCTGCGTGAGCGTCCCCTTGGCGGACCCCGGAAACGCGCCCCAGAGGTTCGTCTGCTCGTGCTGATCGGGCGATTGGCGCGAAAAATTCGCAAAGGCGAACGGGTTCGCCACCGGAACGAGAAGAAGAGCGCCGCTCAGTTGCTTCCGGTCGATTTGCGCGATCACGTTCTGGAACGCGCGAATCGGCTGCGGCTCATCCCCGTGGACGCACGCCAGAACGGAGAGGGTGAGGCCGGGTTTCTCCCCTCTCACGCAATGGAGGGGCAGGCCCGTCTCCGAGCCGGTGAGCATCCGCGCCACCGGGATTTTCACGTATTCATAGGAACCTGCGGCTATCTCCACACCCCCGATTTCCCAGGAATCCGCACTCGTTTCGCTCACGCTCAATGCCCCCTGATCTCCGAAACCTCGACCACGCGCCCGCTCTTCGCACTCTCGACGATCGACTCCAGGACGGCCACCACTTCGCGCGCCGCCTTCCCGTCCGTCTCCGGTGTGGCCTCACCGCGGATGCACCTGCCGAATTCCTGTATTTCCTCGGCGAGCGCATCGCCGCCGTCCACGGAGAGCTCGCTCCGTTCGTTCTCGCCTTTTTTCTGGAGATACAGCCGCTCGCCCTCATCCTCGCTCCACGCGGAGGCTTCGGTGCCGTGGGCCGACGTCGTGCACTGCTTGGAGGTGACGTAGCAGGTGGTGATGTAGCCGAGCGGGCCGCTCTCGTATTCGAGGATGATGTTCGTCACGTCATCCAGATTGCCCGCGGCGTAGAGTTGCTTGCTGAACGCGCTCACCCGCTTCGCCGGGCCGGCCAGGTACTGGAGATTGTCCACCATGTGGACGCCGAGCCCCGTCATGCCCCCCGCCGGGCATTCCGCCGGGTCGTTCCGCCAGCCGCTTCTCGGGTTCTGGCCGTTGGGATTCGAGAGGTTCGCCTCCAGGGCGTGAACCATCCCGAGCGCGCCCTCGTCTATCATCGCCCGAATCCGGCGGTTCGCTCCCTGCCGCCTCCTGTGGTGTCCCACCAGCATCGTGACGCCCGCGCTCTCGGTGGCTTCGATGCACTTGTCCGCATCCGCCACCGTCAGGGTGAGCGGCTTTTCGACGAAGACGTGCTTGCCCGCCGATGCCGCCTGCGTGATCAGGTCCGTATGCGTGGAATGGGGCGTGGCGATGAGGATGCCCTCCACCTCGCTGTCCTTCAGGACTTCATCGTAAGACGCCGCCGGGCGGCAGCCGAATTTCTCCGCGAACTCCTCGCGCGAGGACTCCGTTCTCGTGAAGCACCGGGTGATTTCCACGTTCCCCGCCCTTTTCGCGGCATTCCCCAGCATGGTTCCCCAGTTGGCCAGGCCGATGGACGCCAGCCGTACTTTTTCATCCGCCATAACAATCTCCAGTATGTTTGATAAGTGCCGTGAAAATTCCTTGCTTGCGCCCCGCCGCCGGGAAACGCCGGGGGGACGCCTCATTATTTTTATCGATCATAAATTGTCAGACGCGACGGGAAAGGGTAACATTCGCGCCTTGGGTTCAACAAACCTGACAACAATAATTTTTTGATTCCCGGCGACCCCTTGCCGTGATTCACCGAAAACCAATGCGGGGATAATTTCGTCAGAAAAGGAGTTTACCGGATGCCGTTCCATCGTTTCGAAGAAATAGAGAAAAAAGCCGTCACGCCCCATCTCTCCTCCGGCCAGGGAGCCATCATCGAGGGGGAATTCATGTATTTCTGCCAGGTCAGCAAAGTGGCCGGCACGGGCTCCCAGATCCACTACCACCCCAACGAACTCATGATTTTCCCCATCAGCGGTAAAATCAACGCCCTCGTCGGGAAGGACAGAAGGGTCGTCGCGCCGGGCACCTTCGTTCACGTGCCCCCTTACGCCCAGCACCAAATGGGCGCCACCGAAGACGGCGACATGGACTACCTCTACGTGAAGGACCGCTCCTGGACGGTCGTGGGGCTCGACAGGGACCAGGTGGTGCCGGACAAGGCGCTCACCGTCGAGGAAATCAACCAGCGATACGAGGATGGCACTGCGGAAGAATACGAAAGAGACGCCGAGAGAGCGGAAATCATCGTCGAGGGCCTGAACAACTCCTATTACCCGATACTCCCCTCCTTCGACGCGCCCGCATCCTCGGGACGCCACACCGTGTGGATCGAGGGCGAGCGCCTCGCGTTCGGCTACGGCGAAATACCCGAAGGATTCGAGGATTCGACGGCCGAGAACGCGCACGAGCAGTTCGTCTACGTCATCAAGGGGGTCATCGACGCCCAGGTGGACGACGAGCGGCAAGCGTCGGGCCCCGGCTCCATCATCCACATCCCCAAGGGCTCGAAACGAAGCCTCTCCACGCAAAGCGGCCAGCACGCGCGCTACGCGTCGGTGCGCGCCATGCCGAAGCTCGAAGAGATACTGAGGGAAAAGGCGGCGGCCGCGGCGGCCGGAAACTAGAACGGGGCGTATCGCGCATGGCGAAACACCTGGTGTGCAAAATATCGGAACTGCCCCCCGGTGCGCGGAAGATCGTCGAGGTCGAGGGCCGCTCCATCGGCGTGTTCAACATCAGGAATTCCCTGTACGCTGTCAGGAACTCCTGCCCGCACCAGGGCGCGCCGCTTTGCCTCGGCAAGGTCAAGGGGACCATGAAGTCCTCCAGGCCCCATACCTACGAATACGTGATGGACGAGCAGGTTCTCGTGTGTCCCTGGCACTGCTGGGAGTTCGACATCACGAACGGGCGCTCCGTATTCAACCCCCACAGGATGCGCGTCAAAACCTATGAGGTCACGCTCGAGGCGGAAGAAGACCCCTCCATCGAGACGTATGAGGTCACGCTCGAAAAAGACCTGGTGATGCTGCACGTGTGATTCCCCCGCTATTCGGGGTTGTTGAAAAAGCCCTCCGCGAGGAGGGAGGGAATCCCGATCATCGAATTGTTTGCCGTAGGGACAGGCCTCCGTGCCTGTCCTGACGAAGGACAACCACGGAGGGTTGTCCCTACAACCGCAACCCTCCTTTATCGGACTTTTTCAACAAACCCTTTTGGAGCCGAGAGCACGAATGAGAAAAATCGAGAAAATAGAACTCTTCCCCGTCGCCATCCCGCTCAACCATCCCTACAAGAGCGCCACGCGCACCGCGACGCATTCAGAAGACATCGTCGTAAAAATCACCTGCGAGGGCGTTTCGGGCTGGGGCGGGGCGCCGCTGCGCTCGTTCCCGACCGGGGAGACGCTCAAGAGCGCGTACCAGATACTCGATGAATACCTGGTTCCCGCCGTCGCCGACTGCAGCCCCTTCGACAGGGAACGCATCGTCCACAGGATGGAAAAAGCCATCCCCTTCCACCATTCCCCCAAGGCGGCCATCGACTGCGCGGTGCACGACCTCATCGGCCGCATGCTGGGCTGTCCGGTCTACGACCTGCTGGGCGGAAAAATCAGGGACGAGATGCCCGCCTTCGACATCCTGCCGCTCGAATCACCCGAAAGGACCGCCGAACTCGCGGCGGAATCCATGGCGCTGGGCATCACCTCGTTCAAGGTGAAGATGAACCGCGATACGAAGACGAGCATCGCGCGCGTCGCGGCCGCCCGGGAGGCGGCCGGGGATGAGGCGCACATCGTCGTCGACGCGAACATGAGCTGGACGCCCAAGCTCGCCGTTCAGATGTGTGCGCGCATCGAGGAGTACGGCATCACGATGCTCGAGCAGCCCGTGCCCGGCAACGACCTGGACGGCCTGGAGTTCGTCAACAAGAACACGCGCATCCCCATCTGCGCGGACGAATCGTTCCGCCCCGACTACCTGGCCGAAATCGCGCGCAGGCGCGCCGCCGACATCGTGAACCTCAAAGTGAACCGCGAGGGCGGGTTGCTCCATGCGAAAAAGGCCGCCGCCCTCATCGAGATACACGGCATCGAGGGCATCTGCGGCAGCGTGATCCACAGCGCGCTGAACGACGCCGCCTGCGCGCACCTTTTCGCCTCGACCCCTTCCATCGTCTACAACGAATCGGGCAAGGCCCCCGCCTGGCACGATGAGGACATCGTCACCGGCTTCGAGGCGGAAGGCGGGGTCGTCAAGGTGCCCGAGGGTCCGGGCCTGGGCGTGGAAGTGAACGAGGAGGCAGTCCACAAATTCCGCCTCGATATTTGATACGGGCGGGCATTCCGAGCCATTCAGCTATATCGCAGCCCACACCTGAAGGGGTTGTTGAAAAAGTCCCGCCGCGGCGCAGTCCCCCTCCATGACCTGCGCAGCCCGCCACTCCGCCTCATCCTGAGTAGCGGCGGAGCCGCATATCGAAGGATGGCCCTCTCGCCCGGCGCGAGGCGTTCGATTCTCCTCGCCCTTCGATACGCCGCCTCCGGCGGCTACTCAGGGTGAGGAAATAGGCGTTGGCGGTTTGCGGGAGTCGAACGCGCCCGGTGAGGAGTTGTTGAAAAAGCCATACTCGGTCGGAATTGACCACCGCCGTCATTCCGGCGTCATTGTCGCTCCTGTTGTAGGGGTCGCATATATGCGACCCGGCCTTTTTCTCCCCCGTCATGGGCCGCATATATGCGGCCCCTACAGGTGAAAGCCTGATTGATGCGGGTGAACTTCCTCTTCCCCGTCGCCCGGCAAACCATCTCGCATTGGGGGTAGAAACGATGTCCTCCGACAAGGGGCTATCTCAACTCCCCTATTACAATCTCCCCCTCAGAGCTTGTGCCCGTAGAGCTCCTCGGCGCTCTCGTGGTAGATGCGGCGCCTCAAGTCGTCCGAGACTTCCTGGAAAACCTGCCGGGGATTGTCGAAATCCCAGTGCGGATAGTCGGACGCGAACAGCAGCGTCTTCTCCGCCCTCGCCATCCTGAGAATCTGGCGGTGGTCCTCGTTCGTGGGCGGCTCCGCGATGGGCTGCGTGGTCAGCCGGATGTGGTCGACGATGTATTCACTCGGCGGACGCTCCAGCCAGGGCACCTCCGCGCGCAGCGAGCGCCATTCCTGGTCGAAGCGCCACATGATACTCGGCAGCCAGGCGTAGCCCATCTCCTGGAAGACGACCTTGAGCTTCGGGAAGCGCACGAACACGCCCTCGCACACCAGGCTGATGACCTGGGCCTGCGCAATCGTCACGGCGCCCGTGTGCACCTCGATGTAATAGGCGGGAATTCCCGTGGGGTTCATGGGCGTGTTCACCCCCGCCCCCTCGCCCGCGCCGTGCATCCCGATGGGCAGACCCATGGCTTCCGCGGCCTCGTAGATGGGGTAGTAGTGGCGGTTCCCCAGCAAAACGTCCATCTGGGGAATCTGCACCTGGACCACGGCGGGATGCGCGCCGATTCTCTCGATTTCCTTGGCGGCGAGCCCGGGATCGCGCGGGCCGACGTGCATCGCGAGCTTGAGCCGGGGTTCGGGTTCGCACCACTCGTGGAGCAGCCAGTCGTTGTTCGCCGCGATGAACGCGGCCGCCATGTCGGCGTCCGGCAATCCCCCGATGCCGAACAGGTCGCCCGCGATGAGGATGCCCGCGTCGACGCCGTACTTGTCCAGATGGTGGGAGCGCAGCATGTCGAGGTTCGAACCCGGCCTCCCGCCGTCCGGCGGCAGGGCGTCGGGACGCTCCGCGCCGTGGGGGTGGTAGTACCAGCGCTTGGGTATCGAGAAGACGTTCCGCGCGGTGGTCGGGTCCTTGGCGGAACTGAGCGGCGCCACGCCCATGCGCTTGCGCCACGACTCGGACAGATACGGGTGAAGCTGGTACATGCCGTTCATGCGCGGATGGATGTCCGCGTCGATGATCTTGAGCTTCACCGCATCGGTTGTTTCTTCTACCGCCGTTCCCGGCCCCGTCTCGTTCATTTCAGGCCCCTCTATGTCAAGAGCTAAAATATATATGCAGTCCTAGAATTCGGGAAACTCCACCATCCAGCCCATCTCGTCCTCGAACCACCTCGCCATCGCGAGCAGCTTCTCCTCGCCGCAGCGCATCGCGCCGAACTGGATCCCCAGGGGGAGGTTCATGTCCCCCCGCCCCAGGGGCAGGGTGATCGCGGGCTGCCCCGAAAAGGTGAGCGGCTGCAAGAAGGCCGGCCCCCCGGTGGATTCCGCCCACGGCGGCGGCCCCGCGTCGAAACTCGGCAGCACGAACAGATCGTAGCGCTCCATCAGAGCGTCCATTTTGCGAACGAAATTCGCGCGCACGCGCAGCGCCTTCACGTAGTGGACGGCGGGCGCCATATAGCCGATCGTCATGCTCCTGCGCACGTAAGGAGGGAGTTCGTCCTTGTGCGCGGCATACAAATCCTCATGGCAGGATGCGGTATCCACACACCGGGCGACGAAATGCGCCGCGTTTATCTCATCCATGCTCAGGGGCAGTTCCACCTCCTCGACTTCGATACCCTTTGATTTTACCCGGGCTACGGCCCGCTCGGTCCACTCGACGACTTCCCCGCTGGCGAGCGCGAGCAAATGCTTCAGATACGCGATTTTTACCGGCTTTTGCGGCGCCTGGTTCGCGGCGGGCGGCGGGGACTGCACGGCGCTGTGATCCATCCCGTCCGGGCCTGCCGCCACTTCGAGGATTCTGGCGATGTCCTCGACCGTGCGCGCTATGATTCCCAAATGATCGAAATTCCACGAAACTTCGATGACGCCCGTCCTGGGAATGCGTCCATAGGTGGGCTTCAGGCCCGGCACGCCGCAGTACGCGGCGGGGCGAAGCGTGGAGCCCGTCGTCTGGCTGCCGAACGCGGCGGGCGCCATGCCCGCGCCCACGGCGGCGGCGGAGCCGCTGCTCGACCCGCCCGGGCTCCGCTCGACGTTCCAGGGGTTGCGGGTGATGGAGGGGTCTCCCTGCGCGAAAGGCGTCGTCACCGCCTTGCCGAGGGCGATCGCGCCCGCACGCCGCAGGCGCGCCACACACTCGGCGTCCTCCTCGGCCGTCTGTCCCTTGAAGATATGCGTTCCGGCTTCGAGCTTGAGGCCCCGGACGCCGAAAATATCCTTGGCCGCATAGGGCGCTCCGGCCAGAGGCCCCAACTCCTCCCCGGCGTTTCTGGCGTCATCCACCGCCTTCGCCGCCTCCAGCGCGCCCTCTCCATCCACCTGCACCCAGGCTTTCACCTGCTCCTCACAAGCGTCGATGCGGGATAAAAGAGAGCGCACCCACTCCACCGCCGTGAGATCGCCTTCCTCCATCCTGCGCAAGCCGTCGCTCAGGGAGAGCCGCCAGTGCTCACTCATTCCGCGTTCTCATCGGCCTCGGGCTTTTCGAGCGGGGGGAGGAACGGCTCATCGGTGGACTCAACGGGTGTGCCCGAGAGAATCCGGAGCATCCGCGCGCAATCATCGGCCGTCTTGAGGCCGAGTTCATCCCGGGGCACGCCAAAGACGGTATCGGCCATCTCGGCGATTCGCGCCGCTGTTTTCTCGTGATTCGCTTGCGGTTGTGACATATTCACTCTCCCGGCTGCACGAATATCACCCGATCCGGAATATCGTGTTAGGTATCTCGAATGAAAAGCATCATACTATAAAGGAGCCGCAGGGATTAAGGGCGATGAGAGGGAAAACGCATGAAAATCTGGGTCGATGCCGACGCATGCCCGCAAGATATCAAGGAGATTCTCTACAAAACCGCCGATCGACTTGATATTCCGACGGTTCTGGTCGCCAACATGAAGCTGAGAACGCCGGACATCCCTTCCGTTTCCACGATTCAGGTCCCCGGCGGAGCGGACGTGGCCGATGAGTACATCGTCGAGAACCTGAACCCGGGCGATTTCGTCATCACCGCGGACGTTCCCTTCGCGGCGAAAGCGGTCGAAAAAGGCGCTTTGGGCATCGACCCGCGCGGCGAGGTCTATACCGAGGAAAACGTGGGCGAGCGGCTGTCTTTGAGAAATTTCATGATGGACATGCGCTCGGGCGGCCTCGTCCAGGGCGGCCCGCCGCCCATGGCCACCCCGGACCGCCACAAGTTCGCAGCGGCCTTAGACCGTGAGTTGACGAAAAAACGAAACGCCTAGGCGTTCACGTCCACGACCACGCGGCCCTTCACCTGCCCCTTCAGGATATCGCCGCTCAGTCCGGCCAGGTCGGATAGCGACGCTTCGGTGCTCATGGATTCGAGCTTGTCCATCGGCATCTGCTCCGCAAGCCGCGTCCACGCCTTTTGACGAGGCTCGAAGGGGCACATGACGGAATCGATGCCCAGCAGGTTCACGCCCCGCAGGAGAAAGGGAATCACCGTCGTCTCGAGGGCGCTCCCGCCCGCCAGTCCCACCGCCGCCACGGAGCTTCGGTGCTTCATCTGCGTCAGCAGGCGTCCGAGTGTCGTGCCGCCCACCGAATCGACGCAACCTGCCCAGCGTTCGCTCTCGAGCGGGCGTTTCGTGGGTTCGGCGAGTTCACTCCGGGCGATAATGGTCGAGGCGCCGAGTGATTCGAGATAAGCGTGGGTCTCCTCTCTGCCCGTCGACGCGGTGACGGAATAGCCCAGGTTCGCGAGAACGGCCACGGCGACGGAACCCACCCCGCCCGCGGCGCCCGTGACGAGCACTTCTCCGTCTTCTACGCCGATGCCGTGGTCTTCCAGCGCCTGAACGGAGAGCATGGCCGTGAAGCCGGCCGTGCCGAGCGCCATCGCCTGCCTCGTGGACATATTTTCCGGCAGGCGGACCAGCCAGTCTCCCTTGACGCGCGCTTTCTGGGCATATCCCCCCCAGTGCGCCTCGCCGACCCGCCAGCCGGTGAGGATCACCTTGTCTCCAGGGCTGTAACCTGCGTGCGCGCTCTCCTCCACCGTGCCCGCAAAATCAATGCCCGGTACGTGAGGATAATTGCGCACCAGCCGCCCGATGCCGCGCAGAATCATCCCGTCCTTGTAGTTGAGCGTCGAATAATCGATCGCGACCGTCACGTCGCCGTCCGGCAGGCTCGCCTCGTCGAGTTCCTGAACCGATGAACTGACCTTCCCGTCCGCTTCCTCCAAAACCAGAGCACGAAACATAACGCATCTCTCCATAGGTTAGTTTTGTGGGGAATCATTCCCTTGACTAAGCATAATATTTGATATACGACCCCCCATCAAAATCACAAGAGAATTCGTCATTGAATGAAAGGGCGGAAGGTGAATGAATTTCTTGCCAGATCCCTCGGTGCACTCAACGCAATTTTGTCGATCATCGTCATTTCCGTTTCCGGTGTAGTTGGCTTCCATTTCGGCAAAGAACAGATTTCGGATTACGGCGGCTTGTTTGGCGTTGCCATCGGCCTCGTGTTCGGCTGGATCGTTGCCGTAATCGTGTTCGGCACACTCGCCGTGTTGCTCAACATCAGAGAATTGCTCGTCAAGGTCCATGACTCGATTGAAAAACAGCAAATCGAAAGAAGGGCCAGGAGAAGATCCGAACCCAGAATGTGACAAGACCGATCTTCCGATCTAGTTTGAACGGAACCCGACGTTTTTCAAGAATCCCCAATAACCGAACTTAATGGAGGGTCACCCCCTTGAGGCTCATTGATTTGTTCCGTTTTGCTCGATTGCCTCTTTGAGCTGGCCGAGCGTCGCCTCCGCGAACGCCCACATATTCGCCTCCCTGTCCGCGCTGCCCGTCTCCAGCGTCATCACCTTCTCCACCGGGCCGGAAACGGCCATGCACGAATGCCCCGGCGCGTCCCCGTATCTGTTGCCGGCAGGGCCGGCCGCCCCGGTTTCGGAAACGCCCCATGTCGCCCCCAGCCGGTCTTTTATCGCCGCGGCCAGCTTCGCCGCGTAGGGCTCCGTGCTCGGCCGCATGCCCTCGAAGGCGTCCTCGGGCAACCCCAGCAGAATGCTCCTCGAATCATAGGTGTAGAGCACGCCGCCGCCCATGTAGTAGGCCGAAGCCCCCGGAACGGCGAGCAGAGCGGCCGATACGAGACCGCCTGCGGAGGTTTCCGAAACGGCGACCGTTTGTCCCTTATCCTTCAGCAACTGCCCGATTTCACCGGCCATTCGCGTGAGCACATCCATGAGCGTCTCCAGATGAGAAAAAATTGAACCCAGAAGGTGGAACAATGGCACATTCCGGCCCTAAAATCACCCTGCAACCTGTTTTGGGCGCTTGAAACGCCGGGGCGGAGGGACTTGGCTCCCACTCGTGATATACTCCCCAAAACCACTGGTTCGACCCAGATTCGTGGAGGAAATCATCTGATGCCCGACGGGCGAGGTGGAATCGAAAAACGTCACCACAGTTCCCACTGGGGGGCCTTCCGGGCGCACGTGCGCGATGGCCGCATGGTGGGCTTCGAGCCGTTCGCCAAGGACCCGGCGCCCTCCCCCATCCTGGAGTCCATCCAGGACGCCATCTACGACGAAACCCGCATCTCCCAACCGATGATCCGCGCGGGCTGGCTCGAAGGCGGCCCCGGGAAGAACTCCGAAGGACGCGGCGGCGAGCCTTTCGTGCCCGTCTCCTGGGAGACGGCCCTCGGCCTGGTCGCCGACGAGATAGAGCGCATCAAGACCGAACACGGCAACGAATCCATCTTCGCGGGTTCATACGGCTGGGCGAGCGCGGGACGCTTCCACCATGCCAATACGCTGCTCAAGAGATTCTTGAACTGCTACGGCGGCTTCACGGACCAGGTGACCACCTACAGCATCGCCGCCGGTTACATCATCCTCCCCCACGTTCTGGGGGACTACGTCGCCTGTTCGGGCCACATCACGACGTGGGACAGCATCGCGCAAGACGCAGGGCTGTTCGTCATGTTCGGCGGCGTTCCCGTCAAGAACGCGCAGGTGGCGGCCGGAGGCGCGGGAGAACACTCCCTGGAGATTTGGCTGGAAAGGGCGAAGGCGAACGGGGTGGAATTCGTGAACGTAAGCCCCCTGGAAGACGATGCGCCCGGCTTTCTGGACGCCCAGTGGCTCGCCGTGCGGCCCAATACGGACGTGGCGCTCATGCTCGGCCTCGCGCATACGCTCTGGGAGGAAAACCTGCACGACAAGGACTTCCTCGCGCGCTACTGCGTGGGTTTCGAAAAATTCGAAGCCTACCTGGCGGGCGAAATCGACGGGCGGCCCAGGAACGCGGACTGGGCGGCTCCCATCACGGGAATCGGGGCGGACGTCATCCGGAATCTTGCGCGGCGCATGGCGGGTGCGCGAACCATGCTCAACACGAACTGGTCGCTCCAGCGCGGGGACCACGGCGAGCAGCCGTTCTGGATGACCATCACGCTCGCAGCCATGCTCGGACAAATCGGCCTGCCCGGCGGGGGGTTCGGCTTCGGCTACGGGAGCATGGGCGGGCGCGGCGAACCGCGTGAGGATATCCCCTCCGTCAGAATGAGTTTCGGGAAAAACCCGACCGGCAGCTTCATCCCCGTCGCCCGCATCGCGGACATGATGCTCCACCCGGGCGAGGAATACGACTTCAACGGCGAACGCCGCACCTACCCGGACATCCGCATGGTGTACTGGTGCGGCGGCAATCCATTCCACCACCACCAGGACTTGAACCGGCTGGTGAAGGCGTGGCGGCGGCCCGAAACCATCGTCGTCCACGACCCGTGGTGGACGTCCACGGCGCGCCATGCGGACATCGTGCTGCCTGCCACCACGACGCTCGAGCGCAACGACATCGGCTCGAGTTCGAGGGATCGTTTCATCCTCGCCATGCACAAGGTGATCGAACCGGTGGGCGACGCCAGGCACGATTTCGACATCTTCTCGGAACTGGCCGAACGCCTCGGCTTCAAGAGCGCCTTCACCGAAGACCGCGGCGAGACGGAATGGCTCCGGCACATCTACGAGGAGGCGCGCCGGAAAGCCGCCGCCCAGGGCGTGGTCCTCGACACGTTCGAGCATTTCTGGGAGACCGGCCATACCGAAGTCGCCCCGCCGGAGACGCCCCACGTCTATCTGGCCGATTTCCGGGAAGACCCTGAGAAAAATCCGCTCAAGACGCCTTCCGGGAAAATCGAGATATTTTCCGAGCGCATCGAGAGCTTCGGGTACGCCGATTGCCCGCCCCACCCCGCCTGGCTCGAACCCGTAGAATGGCTGGGGAGTGAGACGGCGGAGAAATTCCCGCTGCACCTGATCTCGAACCAGCCGCGCACGAGGCTTCACGGCCAGATGGACAGCGGCTCGACCAGCACCAAAAGCAAGATTCAGGGAAGGGAACCGGTGTGGATTCATCCCGAAGACGCCGCCGCGCGGGAGATTCGGGACGGAGACGTCGTGCGAATCTTCAACGGGCGAGGCGCCATTCTCGCCGGCGCCGTCATCACCGAGGGACTGCTGCCGGGCGTCATCCAGCTCTCCACGGGCGCGTGGTACGACCCGCAGGAGCCGGGGAGAATCGGCGCGCTCGACAAGCACGGCAACCCCAACGTCCTGACGCCCGACAAGGGAACCTCCAGCCTCGGGCAGGGCCCGAGCGCGCACAGCGCGCTGGTGGAGATGGAGCGCTACGAGGAAGAGCTTCCCGAGATCACGGCGTTTCAACCCCCATCCTTCATTGAGGCGTAAATGTCCAAAAAATTCTTTTCAGACCACGCCAAGTGGCCCCGTTGCGTTTCGGGCGGGCCGTTCCTGTTCTTCAGCGGGCAGATGGGGATGCACTCCAAGTCGGGAAACATCTGCACCAGATACGCCGAAATCGGGGAGAAAGGACCCGCGCGGACGAAGAACTACCCCTGGGTCGACAAGATCGAAGCGCCCATCGGCGCGCAGGCCATCGCGACTTACGAGGGCGTGGGGGAAGCGCTGAAGGCCAACGGCGGTGGGCTGGAGAATTTGCTCCGGTTCCATCTCTATCAGCTCGACAAGCGCTTTTTCCCGGTGTTCGACAGCATCAGGCGTCACTACGAGCCGAAAGCGCCCACGCCGAGCACCGCCGTGGGCATGGGCGCGTTCGACCCGGAAAGAACCGTGCGCTTCAACATCGACGCCATCGCGCTCCATCCCGAGGCGGCGAAGACTCTGGGGCAAAGGATGAAGCATGAAGGCTCGAAGGCGCATTCGGCCGCCGCCCATTTCTCCCACGTCGTCGGCGCCGGGCCGTATCTCTTCGTCGCCGGGCAGATTCCGACCGATACCTCGAAACCCGGCTCCCCCCTCATCCGCAACTACCCCGACATCCCCAAGCGGGGGAGATTCCTCTCCGTCGGCCAGAGCCATGAGGACAGCAGGAACGGCCCCATCGCCGCGCAGACGTGGTTCGTCTACGACCTCATCCGCAAGCACCTGGAAGGTTCGGGCTCGTCTTTGGAAAACATCCTGAACCTCACCGTCTATCTCGGGGACATGCGCGATTTCCCCACCTTCCACCGCATCCACGAGCGGTTTTTCCCAAACGACCCGCCCGCCCTCACGGTGATGCAGGTGGCGGAAGTCGGCCACAAGGGGGAGAAGATCGAAATCGAACCGACGGCGCTGATGAACGGCAGCAAGATCAAGCGCGAGGTGATTCGCGGGGATGAGTCGGGCGCGCAAATGAGCCTGGGCGTCGCCGCGGGCGGCGTACTCTTCCTCTCGAACATCATCGGCCTGACCGAAGACGATGAGCCGATCAGCAAAAGAAGCGAGCTCAAGGGAGCGCTCCGCCGGAGACTGCCGAAAGCGTCTTCGCCGGCGACGAGAAACGTCGTCTTGCAGGGGCTGGCGGTTCTGGATCAGATGGAAGACGCGATGAAAGCCGCAGACGCCGACATGAGCCGGGTGACGCACCTGACGCTGTTCCTCAAGAACATCTCCCACGTGTCGGCGCTCGAGCCCCTGTTCAGGAAATACTTCCCGAAGCGCAGGCCGGCCTTCACCGCCATTCAGATACCGGAAGTCTCGCCCGTGGCGGGCACGGAAGTCTCGATGACGGCCATCGGCTGGATCGGCGAGGGAGAGCCTGAGGTCGTCGCGTAAGGGGGTTGTTGAAAAAGCCCGAAGCCACGCAATCCCCCTCCTCATCCTGCGCAGCCCGCCGCTCCGCCTCACCCTGAGTAGCGGCCCCTCGACTTCGCTCGGGACAAGCTCCGCCCCCCCATCTTCCTCATCCTGAGTAGCCGCCGAAGGCGGCGTATCGAAGGGGCCTGTCCTGAGCCTGTCGAAGGGCGAAATTCGCGCTCGCCGGAGAGAGCGCTCCCCATCCTTCGATACGGCGCTTACGCGCCTACTCAGGATGAGGGTTTGGGGCGCTTGTTCGGGATGAGGGCGTCAAGCGCTCCGCGAAACCCGATGCCGCGCGGTGGGCCAACCCCAACGGCAACCCCCCCTACCCCCCCCTTGTCAGGGGGTATAAAAAGGCGATGCGCCCCCGCCGGGCTGAGAGGGGTTTTGCTTTTTCTTGCCCCCCTGACAAGGGGGGGTAGGGGGGGTTGCTTTCAAAGAGGGGAGTCGGGGGTTCGCGCGAAAGCGGCCTTTCCGCTAAAGGCGATATCCCCCTGCGAGGAGCTTCTCAACACCCCCCAAGGCTAGTCCGTATCGCAGACCCTGTGTCTGGCGAGGTCTTCGATGAGGGTGGCGAAGCCGCTGTGGTCCAGCTCCCCGCGGTCCGCCGCCAGGAGCGCCGTGAACATCTGATAGAGCTGCCCCGCCGCAGGTATCGCCACCCCAAGGTCCGCGCCCGCCTCCATGGCGAGGCGAAGGTCCTTGCGGTGCAGGCGGATCCGGAAACCCGGCGGGTATTCGCCCCTCACCAGGTTCGGCCCGCGCAATTCCAGCACGCGCGATTGCGCGAGGCCGCCGGACAGGGCCGCGATCATCTTATCGGGATTCACGCCCGCTTTCGCGCCCAGCACGAGCGCCTCGCTCATCGCGGCGATGTGCAGGCCCACCATGATCTGGTTCGCGATCTTCACGTACCCGCCGTCGCCCACGTTCTCCCCAACGTGGACGATGGTCTTCCCCATCGCCTCGAAGACGGGCAAAGCGTCCTCGAAATCCGCCGCAGCACCGCCCACCATGATCGAGAGCGTGCCCTCCCTGGCGCCGACGTCTCCCCCGCTCACGGGAGCGTCGAGCATGCGCACGCCCCGCTCTCCCAAGGCCCCCGCCACCTTTTTCGAGACGCCGGGGGAGATCGTGCTCATGTCGATGAAAAGAGAACCCTCCCCCGCGCCTTCGATGACGCCCCCCTCGCCCAGGGCGACCAGTTCCACGTCCGGCGAATCGGGCAGACAGGTAATGATGGCGTTGGCTTTCGAAGCCGCTTCCGCTGCGGACGTGCACACCACCGCGCCCGCCTCGGCCAGTTCCTCCAGAGGCGGCTTGCTGCGGTTGTGGGCGGCCACCGAATGGCCTGCTTTCAGCAAGTTCAACACCATGGGCTTGCCCATGATGCCGGTTCCGATAAAGGCGACGGATCGGCTCATCGTCTAAGCCTCCTCTTTGGTGATGGATGTACGAAACAGGACGCGGGCCGGAGCGGCCGATTTACCCGCAGGGCCATGCAGGTCAGGGCGCTTATCCGCCGAGGCGGGATTCCAGCCACCTCGCCGTCCGGAGCAGCCTGGCGTCGTCTCCCCTGGGCCCCACGAGCTGCACGCCGAGCGGCATCCCGTCGGCTCCCTTAAGCAGAGGCAGCGTCACGGCCGGCGTTCCGCACAGGGTCCAGATGGTGCAAAAAACCGGATTCCCCGTCGCGCCCAGCCCGAGCGGCGCCTGCCCCGGCGCGGGCGGTGTGAGCAGGGCGTCGAACCGCTCGAACGTCTCGCCCAGCAAACCGTTCAGGACGGGCACCTTCTCTACCGCCCGGGTGTAATCCACCGCAAGATACTCTTTGCCGCGTTCCATCATCTTGCGCAGGAGATCGCTCAGCTTATCCCTGCCGCGTTCGTATTCCGCCTCGAAGTTCCGCGCGAGGTTCGATTCCAGGATGATCTGGTGCCACTCAATAGCGTTGTCAAAAGGCTCGGGAAGTTCGACCTCCTCCACGACCTCCCCGCCCAGACGCGCCGCCAGTTCCTCAAACGCCGCCTGCGCGTCCTCATCGGCCTGATCCCAGACGGGGGTTTTCACGAACGCGAAGCGAGGCGCGACCGGAGGCTCCGAGGCGGCGGTTTCCAGCAGTCTCGGGGCCGCGCGATGGCGCATGTCCGGGTCGCGCGCGTCGAAGACCATCAACTGATCGCCCAGGAAGGCGACGTCCTCGACCGAGCGCGCGAAAAGGCCCACATGGTCGATCGGCCTCGACTGCGGAAGCATGCCGTAGCGTGAAATCGTTCCGTGCGTGGGCTTGAAGCCGCACACGCCGCAATAAGAGGCGGGCCGTATGGTCGAGCCGTTCGTCTGGCTGCCCACCGCAGCGGGAACCATGCGGGAGGCGACGGCGGCGGCGGAACCGCTCGACGAGCCGCCGGGCGTGCGCTCCGGGTCGTGGGGGTTTTTCGTCTTGCCGGGATGATAGACGGCGAACTCCGTCGTCACGGTCTTGCCCATGATGACGGCGCCCGCGTTCTTGAGCAGGGATACGAGTGCGGCGTCCTCGGTGGGACGGCGGCCCGCGTGAAGGGGGGAGCCGTTTTCGGTCGGCAACTCGGCGGTGTCGATGATGTCCTTGATCCCGACGGGTACGCCGTGAAAAGGCCCCAGCGCCTTCCCTTCCCCTCTGGCGAGGTCGGCCTCTCTCGCCTGCCTCAGGGCCAAGTCCTCATCCAGGTGCTCCCAGGCGCCGATTTGCTCCTCGCACTCCCCGATGCGGGCCAGGCACGCCCCGACGAGTTCCTCCGAGGTCAACTCGCCTTCTCGTATCGCCTCCGCGGCGCGAAGGGCGCTCATCTGAGCCGGATTCGTCTCTTCCATCGGACATTCCTCCTATCGGCGCGCTTCGTCGTCAGGCGCATTCCTTCGATACTTCGCTCATCGGAGACGCTCCGCCGCGCCCGTCAGCATGGCCACCGCGGAGAAATCCAGATCCCCCAGGCCGTCGCGCGAAGCCATGCGGTAGACCTGGTTCGCCGCCGCGCCGGCAGGGCACGGAATCCCCAGCGACATCAGGGCCGAAACGGCCAGGGACATGTCCTTGAGCATCAGGTCCACCGTGAAGCCCGCCTCGAAATCCTTGCTCGAAGGCGCGCCATCGATGAGATCGGGGCACGGCGGGTCTTTCTCCATCACCCAGCTTCCGCCGCTGCTCGTGCGGATCACCTCGTGGAGAATTTTGGTGTCCACGCCGGACGCCTTGCCCATGGCGAACGCCTCCGCCGCCGCCACCATGGTGACGCCCGCGATGAGGTTGTTGCAGAGTTTGGCGACCTGCCCCGCGCCGTACCCTCCGACGTGGATGATGTTCTTCCCCATCAGCGCCAGAACGGGCTGCACCGTCTCGAAAGCCTCCTTCGGCCCCCCGACCATGATGGTGAGGCTCGCCGCGTCCGCCCCCATCACTCCGCCGGAGACGGGCGCATCGAGCGCCACCGCCCCGCGCTCCGCCGCCTCGGCGGCGAGCTTTCGGCTCTGATCGGGCTCGATGGTGGAGAGGTCGACCAGCAAACAGCCCTCGCCCACGGCTTCCATGAGGCCGCCCTCGCCCAGGTAGACGTCTTCCACCTCGGCTCCCGTGGGCAGGGAGGTGAGCACGATATCGCACGTTGAGGCCAGTTCAGCCGGGTTCGACGCCTCGAAGGCGCCATTTGATACGGCGCGCTCCACGGATTCGCGGACGACGTCCACCACGCCCACTTCATGGCCCGCCTTGAGGAGATGCGGCGCCATCCGGCCGCCCATCGCCCCGACTCCTACAAAACCCAGTCGCTTCATCAGACATCCTCCACGAAATAGTCTCTCATTTTCATCTTCATCTATCTTAACCTTCCCCCGATATAAATTCCTCCGCCACCGCGCACAGGAAGCCCTCCTGAAAGGCGGGCGCGAGGAGGGTCACCCCGATGGGGAGACCGTTCGCATAGAACCCGTTCGGGATGGCGACGGCGCATAAATCCAGGAGATTCACGAAATTCGTATACATCCCCAGGTTCGCGTTCAAGGTGATGGGGTCGGCATTCACCTCGTCTATCGTATAGGCCGTAGGTGTCGTTGGAACCATCATAAGATCAATGCTTTTCCGGGTTTTTCTCACTTCATGCTTTAATTCTTCCAGACGATAGAAAGCCCGGAAAGCGTCGACCGCCGAGTACCGGGCGGCGCCCGCGATCAACTCTCTCGTGACGGGATGGAAGGCTTCGGGCTTTTCTCCGAAAAATTCCTCAATCGCCGCCAGCCGCTCCGCCACCCAGGGACCGCCGTAGAGGAGTTTCGCCGCCTCGAAAAAGGGCGAGAAATCGACTTCCCGCACAGCCACGCCCATCCCGGAGAGACGTTCGATTCCCCGCTCATAGGCGCTTCGCGCCTCATCATCTCCCAGGAAATCCCTTTGTCCCGGCAGAGGAACGCCCGCCTTCAGCCCCTGCGGCAAACCGGCGGCCATTTGCAGGGACGCCCCCGCCGGAAGAGCGCGGCTGTAAGCGTCGTCATCGGGGACGGCCATCGTCTCGAGAGCGCAAAGCGCATCCGAAGCCTCGAGCGCGAAGACCGAGACGCAATCGAGCGTGCGGCAGGCGGGAACCACGCCCCGCGCGCTCACCAGCCCCCGTGAGGGTTTCAAGCCCACGATGTTGTTGAACCCCGCAGGAACCCGGCCCGAGCCCGCCGTGTCCGTGCCGAGCGCGAAACTCACCAGCCCCGAAGCGACGGCCACGGCCGAGCCGGAACTCGAACCGCCCGGTATGTAGCCCGCGTGGAACGGGTTCCGCGCCACGCCATAAGGCGTTCGCGTGCCCACGAGGCCGGTCGCGAACTGATCCAGATTCGTCTTTCCGACGAAAACGGCCCCGGCATCGAGCAGAAGCCCCACGCAGGGAGCGCTCACCTCGGGCGTATAGGCGTATTCGGGGCACGCCGCCGTCGTCGGAACCCCGGCCACGTCGATGTTGTCCTTCACCGCGAAGGGAACGCCGTATAGAGGGAGTGCGCCCGCATCCGCCCGGCGGGCTTCGAGTTCTTGCGCGCGCGCGAGTAATTTCTCCTCAGGTTCGACGTGAATCCACACGCCGTCCTCACCGCGCGCGGCGATCCGCTCGCAAACCTCATGAATGACGCCCACCGGCGTGCGCTCGCCCGAGGAATACGATTGCTTGAGCCGGGAGAACCTCATCTCTTTCGCGTAAGGCGCGGCGCCCGGCTTCATCATCCACCGTTTTCCCGGGATTCGCCCTCCGCCATCTCGCGAAGCGCCGTCTTGAGAACTTTTCCGTAGTTGTTCTTGGGCAGGGCCTCGATGAAGCGGTACGCCCGGGGGCGCTTGAAGCGCGCGATGTGTTCGAGGCACAAGCCGTCGAGGTCTTCTTCGTTCACCCCTCGCTCATCCCTGGGCACCACGAAGGCCATCACCTCTTCTCCCCAGTCCGGGTGGGGACGCCCGATGACGGAGACCTCCTGAACGCCCTCGTGGCGGAGCAGCACTTCCTCCACCTCGCGGGGATAGATGTTGCTGCCGCCGCTGATGATGAGGTCTTTCGAGCGATCCTTGAGGGTCAGGAAGCCGTCCTCATCCATCACGCCCACGTCGCCCGTGTGGAGCCACCCGCCCTTGAGCGCGCTCGCGGTGGCCTCGGGGTTGTTCCAGTAGCCCTTCATGACGACGTCGCCGCGCACGAGCACCTCGCCGGTCTCTCCCGGCGGCAGGGTGTTGTCCCCGGCGTCCACCACGCGCACTTCGACCACGGTATGCGGCACCCCGACGGATGCGAGCCGCTCCTCGAAGCGCGGATGATCCGTATCGACGTGCCGTTCCCTGGAGACGACCGTGATGGTCATGGGGCTTTCCCCCTGCCCGTAGACCTGAACGAGTTTGTTCCCCAGCGCCTCCATCGCCTTTTTCAGGTCTTCCAGGTACATCGGCCCGCCGCCGTATGCGATGACCTTCAGATTCGTGGTGTCCGCATCCCCTATCGCCTCGCTCTGAACCAGGCGCGTCACCATGGTGGGCGCCGCGAACATGGCGAGGCCCGGGTAGGCCTCGATAAGCCGAAAAATCTCCGCCGGCTCGAACCCCCCGCTCTCGGGAACGATGTTGTTGGCGCCCTGATAGACGTGCGGTATCGCGTACAGCCCCGAACCGTGGGACAAGGGCGCGGCATGCAGGATGCAGTCGTTTTCGGTGACCGGATCGACGTCGGCGAAATAGCTCAGGGACATGCTGTGCAGGTTCTGGTGGGTGAGCATGGCGCCCTTCGGCCTGCCCGTCGTGCCGCTCGTATAGAAGAGCCAGGCCAGATCATCCGGCTCTTGAGGTTCGATGGGAACGGCCCCTCGGGACTGAATCGCCCGGTATTCGGGGGTATCGACCTCCATCACGTTCTCGAGCGTCTCGATTTCATCGGTGAGCGGCGCCACAGTCCCCATCAAGTCGGAGGTGGCGAAGCAACTGCGCGCGCCCGCGTTTTCGAGGATGAAGGCCATCTCCTTCGGATGGAGTTTGGCGTTGACGGGCAGCGCGCAGCAGCCCGCGTGCCATATGGCGTAGAGGACCTCCAGAAACGCCGGGCAATTCTTCATGGTGATGGCGACGCGGTCCCCGGGCTTCATCTCAAGATCTTCCCGCAGGAAACCCGCCATGGAGCCCGCCCTGCGAGCGAACTCCTCATACGTGCAGTGAACCGCCTCACCGTACGAAATGGCCGGCCGCTCCCCGCAGGCTCTGGCCGCCCGGGCCAAGAATTCCGCCATGTTCATTCGAAACCACCCTCCCGCAAGTCACGGCCCATGATACGCGCAATCGCGCGGCTCTCGGGCGATTCGTCTTTGGAAGACCACCGCCTCATGGCTCGATGATAAGCCATATCCGAATCCATGAATATGCGCTAGTATTAAAGCATACATCAGCGTTACATGGAGCGCGGCTTGAGCGGGAAAACCGCATAGGCGGGAGGAGCGCACCGGGCGTCCACTCTCGCGACACCCATGGAGGCATTCCCATGCGAAGCGAAAAAGACCTGCTCGATTCGGCGAAGAAATACAGCTTCCGCGGCCGGGTGGACAAGTCGGTTTTCTCAGGGCCCGTCTTCGTGCGCGGCGAGGGTTCCACCGTCGAGGACGTGAACGGCAAGCAGTACCTCGATTTCAACTCGGGCCAGATGTGCTCCGCCCTCGGGCACAACCACCCCACCGTCACGGACGCCATCAAGAAAAGCTGCGATGAGCTGATCCACGCGCACAGCAGCTTCTTCAACGATCAGGAAATCATCCTCGCCGAACGCCTGGGCGCGCTGCTGCCGCCCCCACTCGAGAAAAGCCTCTTTCTGGGGTCAGGCGCCGACGCCAACGAGGCGGCGGTGACGATCGCCCGCAAATACACCGACGGCTTCGAGGTGGCGAGCCCCCACATCAGCTTCCACGGCCTCTCCGACACGGCGCGCTCGCTCACCTTCGCGGGCTGGCACAGCGGGCACGGGCCGCTCTCGCCGGGGAGCATGGCCATGGTCGCGCCCTATTGCTACCGCTGTCCGCTCGCCCAGAAATTCCCCGATTGCGAGATCGCCTGCCTGGACACGAGTTTCGAACTCATCGACGCGCAAACGACGAGCAAGCCCGCCGCCGTCATCACCGAGCCTCTCTTCAGCGCGGGCGGGGTGGTGGAGCCGCCGCCCGGGTGGCTCAAGAAGCTGAAACAAAGCTGCGAGGAGCGCGGCATGCTCCTCATCGTGGACGACGAGCAGACGGGACTCGGCAAGCTGGGCACGATGTTCGGCTTCGAGAAGGACGAGGTGGTGCCCGACGTCGTGACGCTGGCGAAGCACTTCGGCGGGGGCGTGAGCATCTCTTCGGTCTCGACGAGCGCGGAGGTGGAGGACAAGATAGCGTCCACCGAGTTCGTCGTCACCCATTCGCACACCAACGACCCGCTCGCCTGCGCCGCAGGGGTGGCGAGCCTCGACGTCATCGAGGGAGAAGACGTGCCCGCCAAGGCGAGAAAAATCGGCGCGCACCTGAGAGAGCGCCTCACCTGGCTGGGCGAGCAGTATGAAATGGTGGGCGACATCCGGGGCCGGGGGCTTTTGCAGGGGATCGAACTGGTGGAGGACAGGCGCTCCAAGACGCCCGCCACCAGGCAGGGAAGCGAGATCAACCGCCGGTGCCTGGAGAACGGCCTCATCTTCAGCCAGCGGCGCGGGGGAAGCGTGCTGCGCTTCGTGCCGCCGGCCACCACGACGGAAGGCCAGATGGATCAGGCGATGGACATTCTCACCGACGCGGTGGACAAGGCAAGCGTTCGCGGCGCCGTCTCTGGATGATGCCCGGCGCCGGGTCCCCAAATCTCGAATAGAATCAAATGCTCCACGTCGCTCTCTATCATCCCGCGATTCCGCAGAACACCGGGAACATCGGCCGCTTGTGCGTGGGGATGGGAGCGCACCTGCACGTCATCGAGCCTGCGAAATTCGATTTTTCGGACAATTCCCTCAAAAGAGCGGCTCTCGACTACTGGCCCGACGTTAAGCTCACCATCCACGGGAACGAAGCCCTCTTTCTCGAATGGCTGGGCGAGAGAACGCCCTGGCTCATCACGAAGTTCGGCGCTTCGCGCTTCGATAGAGTTTCATACAAAGACGAAGACGTGCTGCTCCTCGGGAACGAAAACACCGGCCTGCCCGATGCGTGGCACGCGCGCTGGCCCGAGCGGCGGATTTACGTGCCCATGCCCGGCCCGATTCGCTCCTACAACCTCGCCAACACCGCCGCCATCGTCTTGGCGCAGGCGTTCGTTCAACTGAATGAGGAGGACGTGGCGAACCACGGCGGCGGGCGGGACCCTGTCGGGTGAAACCGGAGATTTCAAGGTTAGCGAATGAAAGGGAAATGATACCCATAACTCGACAATGAGTTCCGGGTTCTGGAGGCGAAAGTGAATGATGTACTCACTCCCCTTGAGGGGACCGGGCTTCCTGAGGGGAAAGTTCGACGCAGAAGCCGAGCCCTGTGGGCGAAAGCTGATGCGGTGGGGGGTCAAAACCGAGCGAGTAGGTGTTGTTGATTAACCCTCCTCGCTCGGAATTGACCTCTGCCGTCATTCCGGCGAAAGCCGGAATCCATTTGCGCCTTCGCCTTTTCGCCTCCTCGTTCGGACGTCTTTACTCTCGGGCGGGGAGGAGCGGAATCGAACACAAAAACGAAAGGCGAATTCTCTGGATTCCGCATCCCGACGCCGCGCAACAACAAGGTCGTGGTCGCTCCGCCCGGTGAAAAGTCAAAATGGATTCCGGCTTTCGCCGGAATGACGATCAAAAGCGCGCCGCCTCATCCTGTGCGACGGTCTTTCCATCCGCCTCACCCTGAGTAGCGGCGAAGCCGCGTATCGAAGGGCGAAGTTCGCGCCCCCCATCCTTCGATACGGCGCTTACGCGCCTACTCAGGATGAGGGTTTCAGGGCTTCTGCAAAGCCCGCTCCCAATGCCGGGTTTTTCAACAGCCCTGACAAGAGGGGTTGGAGGGGGGGTACTCCCTTGAAGAAAACTTTTTCAACAGCCCCGACAAGGGGGTAGGGGGGGTTGCTTCTAAAGAGGGAGGTCGGGGGTTCGCGCGAAAACGGCCTTCCCGCTAAAGGCAATGTCCCCCGACGAGGGGTTTTTCAACAACCCCCTCAAAGGACGAGTGGTTTGTTGGCGCTCTGCAAGAGGGAGAGTTGTCACCCCCCTCCCCCTGCTTGGCTCTAAACGCCGAATCACGCCCTCATGTCCACCCAACCACCCTCCTGCGCGCTTTTGAGACAAGCCTCGGCGAGTCGCACGTCGCGGATGCCTGCGGAGAGATCGGCGTAGAAAGGCTCATCGCCCGCCACGTGGCGGATGAAGCGCTCCCAGCCGAAGCGGTAGGGATTTTTATATGGCGCGGTGTCGAGTTCTTCTTCCCAGTTTTCGCGGTAGTCCACCGAGACGTCCATCGTGTCCGCGTCGCGTCCCATGAGAAAACCGCGCACCAACGGCGTATCGCCCGCCGCCTGCTTCCAGCAGCGTCTCAAGCCCGCCACCGCGGAGCCCCCTGTTCCATCCACCTGGAAGGTCACCAGGTCCTCGCGCCGCACGCGGGTGGACCAGGAGCTCAGAATCGCGCCGCGCGCGCCGCTTTCGAGTTCCAAAAGCGTATGCGCGTTGTCCTCCACGTCGACATCGAAGCGCTCCCCCGCCTCGTCGGCGCGCTCGGTCTGCCCCGTCCAGGAGAGCGCCGCCACGCGCGCAATCGGCCCGAGAACCCCCTCGACGATGTAGCGCCAGTGGGGGTGCATGTCCGAGATGAGGCCGCCGCCGCCCGCCTTCCGGTAGTTCCAGCTCGGACGCTGGCATTCCGCCTCGATACCGTCGAACACCCACCAGCCGAAGTTGATCTGGAAACCGATGATGCGCCCCAGAAAACCGCTCTCCACCACCCGGCTGAGTTTCAGGAACCCCGGCAGGAAGAGCTTGTCCTCCACCGCGCCGTGCTTGATGCCCTCCGCCTGCGCCGCGCGCAGGAGATCCATCCCCTCCTTTACGCTGGGCGCGACGGGCTTTTCGGTATAGATGTGCTTCCCGGCGGCGATGGCGCGCTCTAATACGCCCACCCGCAAGTGCGTGGCCGCCGCGTCGAAGAAGACGGGATACGCTGCGTTCCCAAGGGCCGCGTCTAAGTCCGTCGTCCAGTCGAGGCCGCCGTGTTCCGCCGCCAGCTTCGCGAGGCGCTCCCCGCTCCTGCCGACGAGCAGGGGCTTTGGCAGGATTCTCTCGCCGCCAACGTCGAGGCCGCCCTCATTGATGATGGGTATGAGCGAGTTTCTCAGGTGCTGGAAGGAGCCTATGCCGCCCGTCGCCCCGTGCAGAATGATTCCCAATTCCCGCGTCGCCATGTATTTGCTCAGTCCTACTGATTGAATTTCCAGGAATGTCTTACGCTTCCAGACCCGCCATCAACTCCGCGGGATCGATGGGCAGCTTCAACTCCTCGCCGCGCTTGGCCGAGAGGTCCATCGCCATGGTCAGCACGAGGTTGCGGTGCCCCTCGGCGGCGGTCGCATGGGGCGTGCGCTTGCCCGAATATATCCGCTGGAACCAGGAGTTCGTCTCCTCGCGCATGGGGCCCCAGAGTTCCCCGTCATACATGTCGCCCGGCGGGAAGCTGGTGAGGAATTCGACGTTTCGCCGCGCTTCCAGGTTGAGGTCCTCGGGGTTATAGGCGGGCCCCTGCGAGAATTCAGACGCCATCACCACGTCGCGGTGCGTGTCCTCGATGTCCACCACCCCCTTGGTGCCCACGATGCCGATTTCGAGTCCATACACCGCGCCTGGCCACTCCTTGGGCAGCGCCCAGCAGATGTTCATGCTCCAGATGGCGCCGCTGTCCATCGTGAACACGCCGAAGGTGGCGTCCTTGGTGCCGAGATCGCTCAATATGCCTTCCGTCGAGCGCGCATAGAGGGAGACCGGTTTGGCGTCGCCCATCAGCCACAGGCACATGTCGAGGCTGTGGGTGCCGGAAACGACCATGGGCGTCAGGAACCGGCGGTCCTGGGAGAGGCGGACCTCTCCGGTCGGCGCCATGCGGTTCATGAAGGCGCGCGTGACCGCCGCCGTGACGTCGCCGATCTGACCGTTGTCGACGCGATCCTTCACAGCCAGAAAACGCCTGCGAAACCGCTGTGTGTAGCCGACGACGGCGTCCACGCCGGCAGATTCTATCGCCGCCAGCACGGAGGCCGACTCGCGCGCGTCCGTGGCGAGCGGTTTTTCGATCAGCATCGGCAGGCCGCGCTCCGCCGCGGCGAGCGTGGGTTCGACGTGCGCCCAGGTCGAGGTGGCGATGATCGCCGCATCTACTTCTGGCCTGGCGATGAGTTCCTTGAAATCGGTGGTGAAGAAATCGGCCCCGATGTCTGCTTTAAGTTTTTGCCCGACCTTCTCGTTCATGTCGGAGAGGCCGATCCAGCCGATCCCGGGGAAATCCCTGGCCAGCGCGCCCCGCATGCGTCCCACGACCCCGCAGCCGACGATGGCCAGCCCGAGTTCTCTTTTGTCCGCCATTCCTGATCCTTTCACTCTGATGAGTATCGTCTCTATGACTTCGTGTATGTAGCCGGCAAGGAAAAAGCCGCGGAGACCCCGCGGCCGTTATTCGCTTGGTAGCGGGGGGAGGATTCGAACCTCCGACCTTTGGGTTATGAGCCCAACGAGCTACCAGACTGCTCCACCCCGCATCAATATGTGTTATCTACTCCCGCACGGGCGTTCTGTCAAGGAGAGAGAGGTATTTTGAGAATCACCAGGAGGCTCCCCCGGGATCGAGGAACCGAAAACCATGATTCATTTTTTCGAGGGGATGAACTCGTAGACGACTTCGCCTTTCTTGACGAGGCCTAGGTCTTCGCGCGCGATTTTCTCGATCGCGCGCTCATCGGAGCGCAAGGAGCGAATTTCAGAGCGCAACTCCTTGTTCTTCGCCTCGATTTCCGCGTTCTCTTTCTTGAGTTCGGACACGCGCTCTTTGTTCACGATGACGGCGAGATACCCGTCCCGGCCCAGCAAGGCGGAGCCGAGCAGCAAGACGATGACGCCCGCGCACATCCAGAAGAAGAGTCTGGCTTTCGGGGATTGGCCCTTGGTGGATGATCGTCCTGCTTTTCGCATCGCGCTCAGACTCCGAGGCGCGCGAGCCTCATCGGCTACAGCTCGGCGAACGCCTCTCGCGCGGCGGCCAGCGTGGCCTCCACGCTCTCATCCGTATGGGCGGATGACATGAACCCCACTTCGAACTGGCTCGGGGCCAATGCCACGCCCCGTTTTAGCATAGAATGAAAGAATTTGGCATACCGGTCTGTATCCGAGCGCATGGCGTCGGAGAAATTGCGAACCGGACCCGCCTGGAAAAACGCGCCGAACATCGACCCGCAGCGCGCGCCGGTGAGCGGGATTCCCGCCGCCCGCGCCGCGTCAGCCATGCCGTCCGAAAGGGCTTCGACTTTTCCATCGAGCGCTTCGGGCAGTCCAAGCTCCTCGATGACTTTAAGCGTCTCGATCCCCGCCGTCATGGCGAGAGGGTTCCCCGATAGCGTGCCCGCCTGATAGACGGAACCCAGGGGCGCGACGCACTCCATCACCTCGCGCCTTCCGCCGTAAGCGCCAACGGGCATGCCGCCGCCGATCACCTTCCCGAGGGTCGTCAAATCGGGTTTGATCCCGAACAGGGCCTGGGCGCCTCCTCTCGCCACCCGAAACCCCGTCATCACCTCATCGAAAATGAGCAAGGCGCCCGCCTTTTCGGTCTCCTCCCGCAAGACCTCCAAGAAACCGGCCTCGGGCGGAATCAGCCCCATGTTGCCGGCCACCGGTTCGATGATGAGGGCGGCCACGTCCGCGCCGCGCCGGGCGAAGAAATCCCGGACCGCCTCGACGTCGTTGAAGGGAAGCGTGGCCGTGTTCCGCGCGTAATCGCCCGGAACGCCCCCGCTGTCCGGCACGCCCAGGGTGGCGCCGCCGCTGCCCGCCTTGACGAGCAGCCCGTCGGCGTGGCCGTGGTAGCAGCCCTCGAACTTGACGATCACGTCGCGGCCCGTGAAGCCCCGCGCCAGGCGGATAGCCGACATCGTCGCCTCGGTGCCCGAGTTCACGAACCGCAGCAACTCCATGGAGGGGTATGCCGCGTTCACCAGTTCCGCCAGTTCGGTCTCGAGGGCCGTGGGCGCGCCGAAACTCGTGCCTCGCGCCGCCGCCTCCTGAATGGCGCGCACCACGCGGGGGTGGGCGTGTCCCAGAATCAACGGCCCCCAGGAGAGCACGTAGTCGATGTAGGCGTTGCCGTCGGCGTCCCGGATCCGGTCGCCTTCCCCTTTTTCGACGAAAAAAGGCGTGCCGCCGACGCCCCGGAACGCGCGGACGGGGGAATCCACCCCGCCGGGGATGCGGTTTTGCGCCAGCGCGAAGAGTTCCTCGGATTTGGGCCGGTTCACGTTATGTATTTTCCTATCAAATGACGCAGGCGTTCCTTCGTCTCGCCCGGCATGCGGGCCGGGTCGGTCATGAGGGCCGTCGCCAGAGAGCCTGCGAAGGGGCTGTGACCATCGATCTCGGGCGCCGCTTCCCTGATGATCTCCTGCGCGAGGGCCGCGTTGCTCATCACCTGGGCGATCACGGCCTCCACGCTCACCGCCTCCTCCTCCTCGTGCCAGCAGTCATAGTCCGTCGCCAGCGCGATGGTGGCGTAGCTCATCTCCGCCTCGCGCGCGAGCTTGGCCTCGGGCATGTTCGTCATCCCGATGACCGAAGCGCCCCAATCGCGGTAGCGGAAACTCTCCGCCCGGCTGCTGAACTGGGGACCTTCCATGCAGACGTACGTCCCGCCCGCGTGCGCCGTCGCGCCCGCCCGGAGGGCCGCGCCCATCAGTATCCCGCTCAAGTCTCCGCATACCGGGTCCGCCATGGAAACGTGGGCCACGACGCCGTCGCCGAAAAACGTGGCGATGCGCGTTTTGGTGAGGTCGATGAACTGGTCGGGAATCACGATGTCGCCCGGATGGATGTTTTCTTTCAGGCTGCCCACCGCGCTGACGGATATGAGCCACTCCACGCCCAACTGCTTGAATCCGTGGATGTTGGCGCGGAAGGGAATCTCATGCGGCAGAAGTACGTGCCCGCGTCCGTGCCTGGGCAGAAACGCCATCCGCTTGCCGGAGAGCGTGCCCAGAACGTAGGGGGCCGAGGGCGCGCCGTAGGGCGTATCGAGCGCGCGTTCTTCCACATCGCCCAACTCCGCCATCTCGTAGAGGCCGCTGCCGCCGATGACTCCGATATTCGCATCAGACACTTATATAACCTCGTTCGACATCATTTCACCGGGGCCGCCCGGAGCATTCCCTTCTCTATCAGCGCCTCGGCTATCTGCACCGCGTTCAGGGCGGCGCCTTTCCTGAGATTATCGGCAACCACCCACAGGTTGAGGGTGTTTTCGCGGGAATCGTCCCGGCGGATGCGCCCGACATACACCGGGTCCTCACCGTCGGCGTCCTTGGGCATGGGATAGGAGAACGATTCCACGTCATCCACCACCTCAACGCCCGGCGCGCGCGCCAGCAATTCCCGCGCCTCCCCGGGGGAAACGGACTCCTCGAACTCCACGTTCACGGATTCCGAGTGCGCGTTGTAAACGGGCACCCGCACGCAGGTTGCGCTGACGGCCAGATGAGGCGCACCCATGATCTTCCGCGTCTCATCGACCATCTTCTTCTCTTCTTTGGTATGGCCGCCCTCTAAAAAGACGTCGATATGGGGCAGGCAGTTGAAGGCGATCTCATGGGGCATTTTCTCTGGCGCCGAGGCGTCGCCCTCGACTTGCGCCTGCATCTCGTCTACCGCGGCCTGCCCCGCCCCGCTCACCGCCTGGTAGGTGCTGACCACGACTCGCCTGATGCGGGCGGCGTCGTGCAGGGGTTTGAGCGCCACCACGAGCTGGATGGTGGAGCAGTTCGGGTTGGCGATGATCCCCTGGTGAGCGGCCATCGCGTCCGGGTTCACCTCCGGCACCACGAGGGGAACGCTCTCATCCATGCGGAAGGCGCTGGAATTATCCACCACGACCGCGCCGGATTTGACGGCCGCGGGCGCGAACTCGATCGAGCGCGAAGCGCCGCAGGAAAAAAGCGCCAGGTCCACGCCACAGAACGCATCCTGCGTGAGCCGGCTCACCGTAAGCTCCGAGCCCCGAAACGGGATTTTCCGGCCCGCGCTGCGCTCGCTCGCGAGCAAATCGACCTCATCGGCGGGAAACTTGCGCTCCTCCAGAATCCTGAGCATCTCCCGGCCCACGGCGCCCGTGGCGCCGGCGACGGCGACGCGCATCACGAGGCTCCTCCCGCCAGGGCGGCGATGCGCGCGCCCATCTCGGCGCAACCCACAGCCACAGCGCCGGGCGTGTGGATGTCGGACGTCCTGAGACCCTCATCGAGCGCCGCGGCCACGGCCGCCTCGATGGCTTCGGCCACGTCCACGCGCTTTAGCGAATAGCGGCACAGCATGGCCGCCGACATGATGGCCGCGATCGGGTTCGCCTTGTCCTGGCCGGCGATGTCGGGCGCCGTGCCGTGCACCGGCTCATACAAGCCGAAGCCGGTCTCGTTCAGGTTCGCCGAGGCGAGCATGCCGATGGAGCCCGTGAGCATGGAGGCGCAGTCGCTCAGGATGTCGCCGAACATGTTGCCCGTGACGATGACGTCGAATTGCAGCGGGTCGCGGATCAGTTGCATCGCCGCGTTGTCGACGTACATGTGGCTGGTTTCGACTTCCGGGAATTCCCCGGCCACGTCCGCGGCGACCCTGCGCCAAAGGCGGCTGTTGTCGAGAACGTTCTCCTTGTCGACCGAGCAGAGTTTTTTCCCGCGCACGGACGCCAACTCGAACGCGAGCCGGACGATCTGGCGAATCTCGCCCGTGGTGTACGTCATCGTGTCGACCGCTTTTTCCTCATCCGCCGAGAGCCGCTCGATGCCCCTCGGCTGGCCGAAATATATGCCGCTCACGCCCTCGCGCACGACGAGCATGTCGAGTCCGCGCACCACCTCGGGCTTGAGCGAGGAGGCTTCCACCAGAGGGTCGAACATGACGGCGGGCCTTAGATTGGCGAAGAGGTTCAACTCTTTCCGCAAGCCGAGGATGGCCTGCTCGGGGCGTTTGTCGCGCGGCAGTTCATCCCACCGGGGACCTCCCACGGCGCCGAACAGGCCGGCATCGCTCCTGCGGCAGAGGGCGAGGGTTTCCTCGGGCAGGGGTTCGCCCGTCGCGTCATAAGCCGCGCCGCCGCAAAGGCCTTCTTCGAACCCGAATTCCGCGCCGAAGCGAGCGCCCGCCGCCTCAAGTGCGGAGCGCGCCTGCGCCACCACCTCCTGGCCGATGCCGTCGCCCGGCAATACGGCTATCTGGTAACTGCTCACTGAAAACTCCTCTCTTTCTTATTCCGCTTCGCTCTCGAAATTCGTGACGTAAGGCAGGCTTTGCGCCACTTCCTCGACCCGGGGCAGATTGCCCCGCAAATTGGCGAGCATGTCCCAGGTGCCGGATAAAAATGCGTTTTTGCGCGTCTCCTGGATGTCGATGGGGATGACGCGCTCCCCGAAGCTGACCGCGGAATTCCTGATGTCCACGGTGAAGCGCGTCTCCGGCTCTTCCTGCGCCTGCTTGATCAGCTCATTCACGTCATCCGCCGACGCCACGCCGAGCGGCACGCCGATGGCGAAGCAGTTTCCCGCAAAAATCTCGGCGAACGATACCCCGACGAGCACCTCGACCCCGAAGCGCTTGAGCGCCTGCGGGGCGTGCTCGCGCGAGGAGCCCGAACCGAAGTTCTTGCCCACGAACATCATGTTGGCCCCCTTGTGGGCCGGGTTGTCGACGGGATGGTCGGGCGTGTTCTCGCGCTCATCGCAAAACAGGGCCTTCTCGATGCCCTCGAAGGTAATGGACTTGAGAAACCGGGCCGGCGTGATCCTGTCGGTATCGATGTCGTCACGGGGTATGGGAATGGCCTTGCCCACGATTTTTTCGATTCGATTCGCGCTCATGCTGATTCTCCCATCTCTCTGGGGTCCGCGATGCAGCCCGCAATCGCCGATGAGGCGACAACGGCCGGACTGCCCAGGTGCGTTCTTCCGCGCGGGCTGCCCTGACGCCCGATGAAATTGCGGTTCGAGGAGGAAATGCTCCTCTCCGCTCCCACGAGTTGATCCGGGTTCATCCCCAGGCACATCGAGCATCCCGCTTCGCGCCACTCCGCACCCGCTTCGGTGAAAATTTCGTGCAATCCCTCTTCTTCGGCCTGCTGCTTCACCTGCTGGGAGCCGGGCACCACCAGCATCCTGACCCCCGGGTGCACCTTGTTGCCCTTCATCAGACGTGCGCCCTCGCGCAGGTCTGAGATTCTCGAGTTCGTGCACGAACCCAGGAAGGCGACGTCGACCTTCGTGCCCGATAGCGCCTCGCCGGGCTTCAAATCCATGAAATCATAGCCGTGTTCCGCCGTTTTCCTGTCCTCGCCCGCGAAGCTGTCCACATCGGGGAGCGGCTGTGAAATCCCGACCGAATGCCCCGGATTGATGCCCCAGGTGACCATCGGCTCGATGGATTCGCCCGCAATCTCGTAGACGTCGTCATATTCCGCGTCATCGCCCGAGGCGATCTCCCGCCAGTACGCGAGGCCCCTCTCCCAGGCTTCTCCCTCGGGGCTGAACTCGCGGCCCTCGAGATATTCGAACGTCGTCTCGTCCGGATTCACATAGCCGATGCGGGCGCCGCCCTCGATGCTCATGTTGCAGACCGTCATGCGCCCTTCCATCGACATGGCGTCGAAAACGTCGCCGCCGTACTCATAGGCGAAGCCCAGGCCGCCCTTGATGCCCAGATCGTGGATGACCCGCAAGGTCACGTCCTTGGGCGTCACGCCCGGGCCGAGAGCGCCCGTGACCTCGATTCGCTTCACCTTCAGACGGTTCAGCGCCAGGGTCTGCGTCGCCAGGACGTGGCCCACCTCGGTCGTGCCGATGCCGAAACCCAGAGAGCCCATCGCGCCGTGCGTGCTCGTGTGGCTGTCGCCGCAGGCGATGGTCATGCCGGGCTGGCTGAGTCCCAGTTCCGGCCCGATGACGTGGACGATGCCCTGCTTGCCGGAATCCAGGTGCAGAAAGCGGACGCCGAACTCGTCCACGTTCTGCTCCAGGGCGGCCATCATCTTCTCGGCCTGCTCGTCCTCGTAGGGCCTTATCTGGCTCAGCGTGGGGATGATGTGGTCCACCGTCCCCATCGTGCGGTCGGGGAAAGCGACGCCGGCGCCGATTTCCTTGAGCATCCCGAACGCCTGGGGCGTGGTGACCTCGTGGATGAGGTGCAGGCCGATGAAAATCTGGTCCTGGCCCGAATCGAGTCTGGCCACGGTATGGGAATCCCAGACCTTATCGTAGAGCGTGTTTTTCGACATGGCATTACCCTCGAAATAATCTACAGATTCTTACGCGTCATGTTGAAATTGAATGTCAAGAAACCGTTTTTGAGCGATCGAGGCCTTCCCGCAAAGAGGCGATGTAATCGCAGGCCGCGCGCATCTTGTCCTCACGCGACGCTTCCGCCTCCATGACGTCTATCAGGGCGCTGCCCACGATGACGCCATCGGCGTGCCCGGCCACCTCCGCGGCCTGCTCGGGCGTCTTGATGCCGAACCCCACGAGAACGGGCCGGTCCTTCACCCGGTTGATCCGCCCCAGCGTGGCGCCCAAATCCGAATCCAGGGCGTCGCGCGCGCCGGTCACCCCCATCTGCCCGACGTAGTAGATGAAGCCGCCGCCCACGTCGTTCACCAGTTCGATGCGTTCCTGCGTGCTCGTGGGCGCGAGCATGAAGACGGTCTCGAGCGGGTAATCGTTCATGATCCCGAGGAGGGCGCCCGCTTCTTCGGGCGGCAGGTCGGGCACGATGACGGCGTCGGCCCCCACCTGCGATGCGCCGCGCACGAATTCCGACAGGCCCATGGCGATGATGGGGTTGTAATACGTCATCAGCACCAGCGGCGTATCCGGTATATCCGCGCGGACCTCGCCCACCATCTCCAGGACGCCGCTCAGGCGGGTTCCTTTCGCAAGCGAGCGCATGCTCGATCGCTGGATGGTGGGGCCGTCCGCCAGGGGATCGCTGAAGGGAACCCCGATTTCGAACCCATCCGCTCCCGCCTCCGTCATGAGGGGCAGCAACTCGCGGGTGAAGCCCAGATCCGGGTCGCCCGCGGTGACGAACGGGAACAGACCGGCCCGGCCTTCAGTACGCAAACGGTCGAAACACGCTTCCAGTCTATGGTTCATCAGCGCACTTCCTCGTCATCGAGCATTTCCGTCAAAAGGCCCTCCGCCTGATGCACGTCCTTGTCCCCCCGTCCGGAGAGGCAAAGGACCACGGTCTTCATCCCGCCGGCTTCTCTCGTCTCCTCGGCCAGGCGATCCAGCCAGGAAATCGCGTGGGCGCTCTCGAACGCGGGAATGATACCCTCCAGCACGGAGAGCTTCTGAAACGACTTGAGCGCGTCGTGGTCTTCGACCGTCACGTAGCGCGCGCGCCCGGAATCCTTCAAATGGGCGTGCTCGGGCCCCACGCCGGGGTAATCGAGACCAGCGGACACCGAATGGGCGGGGATGATCTGGCCGTCATCGTCATAGAGCAAAAACGTCTCGCAGCCGTGCAGAACGCCCACGCGGCCGGCGGTCAGGGACGCGCCATGCTCCTCGGTGTCCAGGCCCCGGCCCCCGGCTTCCACGCCGATGAGTTCGACGTCTTCGTCATTCACGAAGGGATGGAACAGGCCGATGGAATTGCTGCCCCCTCCCACGCAGGCCACGCAGGCGTCGGGGAGCCGGCCTTCGGCCTCGAGAATCTGCGCGCGCGCCTCGCGCCCGATGACGGACTGGAAATCGCGTATCATCTCCGGGAACGGATGCGGCCCCACCACTGAGCCGATGATGTAGTGGGTCGTCCGCACGGAAGCCGTCCAGTCGCGCAGCGTCTCGTTCGTGGCGTCCTTCAGGGTCTTGCTGCCCGAGGTGACCGGGATCACCCGCGCGCCCAGAAGGCGCATTCGGAACACGTTGAGCGATTGCCTCCCGATGTCCTCCTCGCCCATGTAGACGTCGCAATCGAGACCAAAGAGCGCCGCCGCCGTGGCGGTGGCCACCCCGTGCTGGCCCGCTCCCGTCTCCGCGATGATGCGCGTTTTCCCCAGCCTCCTGGCCAGAAGAACCTGGGCGAGCGTGTTGTTTATTTTGTGGGCGCCCGTGTGGCAGAGGTCTTCACGCTTGAGATAGACCCGCAGCACGCCCAGATGATCGGAGAGGCGCTCCGCCAGATACAGCGGCGTGGGTCTGCCCACGAATTCACTCAGATAATAGGCGAGTTCTTCATGATACGCCGGGTCGCCGCGGGCCTCCTCGTAGGCAACTTCCAGTTCCTCGAGAGCGGGCATGAGGGTTTCCGGGACATAGCGCCCCCCGAATCGACCGAACCTTCCTTTAGAAACCATTTCGCTCATCTTTTCATTTCCTCTAACTCGGATACCGCCGCGCGCGCGTTTTCGATGAAACTTAAAGTCCGCTCGGGGTCTTTTCGGCCCGGAACCGCGCCCTCTACCCCGCTGCTCGAATCCACGCCGTAGGGCTGAACGCTCCTCACCGCTTCGCCCACGTTCCCGGGCTTGAGGCCACCCGAGAGGATGATGGGTCTCGCAACGGCCGCCTGCCGGGCCAATTCCCAATCGAAAGTCTCGCCCGTGCCTCCGAGCGCGCCCTTCACGTAGGCGTCCAGCAATATCGCGCAACCGGTAAACGCGTCTATCTGCGCTATCGTCTCGGGCCCCTTCACCCGCAAGGCCCGGATCACGCGCAAGCCCCGTTCAATCAGCCAACAACAATCCTCCGGCGTTTCATCGCCATGAAGCTGCGCCGCGTCCAGACCGACGCGATGCGCGATTTCCATCACATGCTCGGGGGGTTCGTTCACGAAAACGCCGACCCGCGTCCCGAACGGCGGCAGCGCCTCGGCAATCTCCTTCGCCTGCGCCACCTCCAGGCACCGGGGAGTGCCCGGAACGAAATTCAGCCCCAGGGCGTCAGCGCCTGCTTCCAGGGCGAATTCCGCATCCTGAACCGTCGTCACCCCACAGATCTTCACGCGGATCATGTCGCGAAACCCTCCCGAGCGGAGCAAGCATTTATAGCATAGAGTCGAAGCGCAAGCCTAGCGCAAAGGGGGTTGTTGAAAAAGCCCTGCTCCATCGGGTTCGATATGTAGGGGCGGACCTGCGTGTCCGCCCAATCGCTCGGACGAGAACACGGAAAACGGGAGAACACACAGTCGATGGGGTGGACGCCTCCTTCCGGCGGATTAGAATGTGGCGAGACGACGTCACACACCGCCCGGAAGGAGACGACCATGGGAGGAGTCTACATCATCGGGGTCGACTTGGCGAAACACAGTTTTCAACTCCACGGCGCGTGGGCGGACGGGCGGGTCGCGTTCCGCAAGAAGCTGACGCGGGCGAAGGTGCTGGAGTTTCTGTCGTCGCAGCCTCGATGCGTGGTGGCGATGGAGGCGTGCGCGAGCGCGCACTACTGGGGGCGCGAGGTCGGCAAGCTCGGCCATGAGGTTCGGCTCATGCCGCCGGTCTACGTGAAGCCCTACGTGAAGCGCCACAAGAACGACGCGGCGGATGCGGAGGCCATTTGCGAGGCGGCCACCCGGGCGACGATGCGCTTCGTGGCGGTGAAGAGCGAAGCGCAGCAGGGGTGTGGGATGGAGTACCGCACGCGGGATTTGCTGGTGGGTCAGCGCACGCAGGCGCGCAACGCGCTGCGCAGCCACCTGGCGGAGTTCGGGGTCGTCGAGCGGCAAGGGCCCGTGGGCCTCACACGGCTGGCGGCGGCGGTTCGGGGAGCGGAATCGGGCCTGCCCGAGGAGGTCCGCGAGTTGGGCGGGATTCTGCTCGCCCAGATTGGCGGCCTCGATGCGAAGGTCCGGGAGTTGACCGGACGGCTCCGGGCGAGCGCATACGCGGACGAGGAGGCGCGGCGTCTGATGAGCATCCCGGGTGTTGGTCCGATTACGGCGTCGGCGATCCGGGCGTTCGCGCCGCCGGTGGAGAACTTCCGTCGGGGCCGTGACTTCTCGGCCTGGCTGGGTCTGGTTCCCCGGCAGCACTCCACGGGGGGCAAGCCCCGTCTGGGGGGCATGTCGAAGATGGGCCAGCGCGACGTGAGGCGTCTGTTGATATCGGGCGCGATGTCGGAGATACGCTGGGCGGGGCGTCGCCGGAAGCCGCCGTGTCCGTGGCTGGCGCGGATGCTGGCGCGCAAGCCGAGGAAGGTGGTGGCGGTGGCGCTGGCGAACCGGATGGCGCGCATCGCGTGGGCGCTGATGCGGAACAAGGATGTCTACAGGGAGCCGGCGCCCCTCGCCTGAGCGGCGGGCGCACGGATAGAGCCGGGAGGAATGTGAGCAGGCCGGAGGAAGGGTAAGGGCAAACGGTCATCGAGACGGGACCGGGAAAACCAGATGCGTGTCCAGAGCCACCGAGCTCACCAGGTCGATTTGGACCCGGTCCACCTATCTCCATACGGGCCCGCGGCCAGAGTAAAGCGCCGCAACGAAGAGGCCGGATATACGACTGAGCCGAACCGCTTTGCGCCGAACCCTCCCCAAAAACCGCTTGCATTCTCGTGGGCGTCCATATAGGACATATATGTCCGACCCCTACGAAAACCGCAAACCCTCCCGCCGTCATTCCGGCGAAAGCCGGAATCCATTTTATGATTTTTGCTTTCGTTTTCGCATTTGACTCCGACTCGCGGGAGAGAGCGGCGCGCCCAAATCCGGAACGGATGAGGCGGATATATATGGCGGCGCCCGTATCTTCCCCGGTTGGGAGAGAGGAGGTCCGGGCGAAAGGCCAAAGATAAAGGCGAAAATGGATTCCGGCTTTCGCCGGAATGACGAGCGGAGGCGAAGGTCAATCCCAAGCAAAGCGAGGGGTATTTCTTGCCCCCTGACAAGAGACCGTTGAAAAAGCCCGTCTGCGACCCCCGCAAACCGCCAACACCTCTTTCCTCACCCTGAGTAGCCGCCGAAGGCGGTGTATCGAAGGGCGGGGGGAGTCGAACGTCTCGCGCCGGGCGAGAGCAAACACTCATTCATCAATCGCGTTTGACCTTCGATACGCCGCCTTCGGCGGCTACTCAGGATGAGGAAGGTGGGGGCGGAGCCTGTCCCGAGCGGAGTCGAGGGGCCGCTACTCAGGATGAGGGAGATGTGAAGACTTTTTCAACAGCCCCGACAAGGGGGGTAGGGGGGGTGCCTTTATGGGGTTTCCCTTTCAGGGGGTTTTTCAACACTTCCCGAAGGATGCCGTTTGGGCGACATGGGTATAACGAAGTGGAGAGATTTCACCGGACAGAAAGGCCGGAGAGCGTTTCAGGCTTTGAGAGGATACGACTGCCGGGGGATGAGAGGGCGCTAGCCGCCGCCCAGGTACATCATCTTGACTTCCTGGTTGTTCAGGAGTTCGTGGCCGCCGCCCTCATAGCGGTTCCTGCCGAGTTCCAGCACGTAGCCACGGTCCGAAATCTCGAGAGCGCGCGCGGCGTTCTGCTCGACGAGCATGATCGTCAGCCCTTCCTTGGCGAGGCTCACGATTTTCTCGAACACCTCCGTTACGAATCGGGGGCTCAAGCCCAGGGACGGCTCGTCGAGCATGATCATCTTGGGCCTCGTCATCAGGGCGCGGCCCATGGCCAGCATCTGCTGCTCGCCGCCGCTCATCGTGCCGCCCAACTGCTTCTGCCGCTCGCCGAGGCGCGGGAAGAGCGTGAAGACGTAATCCATCGCGTCGTTGATCTTCTTCTGATCGCGCTCGATGTAGGCGCCCATCTCCAGGTTTTCCTTGACCGTCATCTGATTGAAGACGATGCGGCCCTGCGGCACGTAGCCCAGCCCCCGGCCCAGAATCTGATCCGGGCGGAAGCCCACGATGTTCTGGCTGTCGAACTCGATCTCGCCGCCGAGATAGTTGATGAAGCCCATGATGATCTTGAAAGTCGTGGATTTTCCCGCGCCGTTCGGCCCGATAACGGCCACTACCTCTTTTTCGTTCACGTGGAGCGAGACGTCGTGGAGTATCTGGATTCTGCCGTACCCCGCATTGATGTCCTTGAGTTCTAATAGTGACATTTATCTGTGTCCAAAATATGCTTCGATAACGTCTTCGTTCGCCTGAATGTCCTCGGGCAGGCCCTCGGCGATTTTCACGCCGTAGTCCAGGACGAACACTTTTTCGCAGTGGTTCATGATGACGTTCATGTCGTGCTCCACGATGAGAACCGTCTTCCCCTGGTCTTCCTGAAGATGGTGAATATGGTCGAGCAGGTTGTTGAGCAGGGTTCTGTTGACCCCGGCCGCGGGCTCATCGAGGAGGATGAGGTCGGGGTCCGTCATCAGGGCGCGCGCGAATTCGAGGAGTTTCTGCTGTCCGTAGGAGAGGTTTCCGCCATATTCGCCGCGAAGTTTCGTGAGCGTGACGAACTCCATCAACTGCTCCGCGCGAGCGCGCGCCTCGCGCACGGGTATCTTCATGCTCGATGCGGAGAGCATGTTCTCGAACACCGTCATCTCGCGGTAGATGCGCGTAATCTGGAAGGTCCGGCTGATGCCCCTGTTGAAAATTTCATAGGGCCTCAAGCCCACGATGTTCTCTCCGTTGTAGAGCACCTCGCCGCTGTCCGCTTCGAGAACGCCCGTGAGCAGGTTGAACGTGGTGGTCTTGCCGGAGCCGTTCGGTCCGATCAGGCCCGATATCTGACCCTTGGGCACCTGGAAGGTGCACCCGTCCACAGCCTTGATGCCCCCGAAATACTTTTTCAGGTTCTGAATGTCGAGAGCGATTTCAGGTTCAGCCATTTTCTCGCGTTGCTCCGTTTCCTAGTGAACCATTCCCTTGCGCGCCCAGCCCTTGTCGATGGCGTATCCCATCAGCCCGCGCGGCATGAACCGGGCCACGAGGACGATGAAGACGCCGAAGGCGATGAGGTGAGCCGTCGGGAATTTCACCCAGGTAATTTCCTGAACGATATACAAGATGAATGTGCCCAGAATGGGCCCGATCACCGTTCCCTTGCCGCCGAACATGGCGAAGAGCTTCATGTAGATGGTGACGAGGATGAAGAACTCGGTTTCGGGGTCGATGTAGAGAACCTTGTACGCCTGAATGCCGCCGGCCGCCGCCGGGAAAATGGCGGAAAGAGCGAAGGCGGAAAGCTTGTAGAACGTGGTGTTGATGCCCAGGCTCTCCGCGGCGATTTCGTCCTCGCGTATGGCGTTCAGGCGGATCCCGAACCTCGAATGCCCCACCCAATAGGACACGACAATGGTGGCCAGCATGACCACCAGCATGGCGAAATACGTTTCAAAGGAGTTTTCGATGTTGGGCAGTCCGATTCCCTCGCCGCCGTGGGTGAGGTCCTCCCACACCGTGGCCACCACGCGCGTGCCTTCCGCCGCGCCGAGCATGGCGATGGCGAAATAAGGGCCTTTGAGACGCAAAACCGGAAACCCGATTATCAACGAGACCACGAAGGATACGAACACGCCTACGAAAAGGGTCGCAATCCAGTGCCATCCGTAGTCCACCACAAGAATTCCCGTGGCGTAGGCGCCGATGCCGTAGAACATCACGTGGCCGAACGACACGTAGCCCGTGTAGCCGCTGATGATGTTCCAGCTCAAGGAGAGAACGACGTACATCATCGTGAACATGATGACAGAGCGCTGATACAGATTGATATTCGACGGCAACGCGCACAGGACGATTATGAGTATGGCCAGCATTCCGAAATTGCGGAGGTGTTCATTTTGGGCCATTCAGGTCTCTCCTAGTTTTCTTTCGGCCCCATCAGGCCGCGAGGCCTGATAAGCAGCACGAAAACCATCATCCCGTAGGACGCAATTTCCACCATGGCGGTGCCGTTGGGGATCATGAAGGAGATGAGGCTCTCGATGACCGCGAGCATCACCCCTCCGATGAGCGCACCGATATAGTGGCCCCTGCCTCCGAGCACGATGATGGCGAAGGCCTGCAGCGTATACAAGACGCCCGTTTCCGGGTTGAAGCCGAACTGAATCGACACGAGCGCGCCGCCCGCCACCGCAAGCGCCGCCGCCAGTCCCGAGGTGATCATGTAGATATGGAAAATGTTGATGCCGCAGACCATGGCGACGTCCGCGTTTTGCGCCGTCGCGCGTATCGCCTTGCCGAGACGGTGGAGTTTCAGAAAAACAAAGACGCTGATGGATATAAAGGCGGCCATCACGAAGCTGATGATCTTGCTCCTGCTCACCGCGATGGTCTCGGTGAGTTGGAACGCGTCGGGCGCATAGGGGATGGTGCGGTAATCCGTGGTGAAGATGGCTTCGACGATATGAATAATCGTGAGCCCCAAGCCGAAGGTTATCAGCAAGGGCGTCAGTTCCGGCCCGCCCACCACGGCGTTCAAGAGCAGCTTCTGGATGAGGAGCCCGATGCAGAAAGCGATGGGGAGCGTGAGGAACAGGGCGAGGAGCGGGTCGATTCCCACATAGAAAAAGAACATCCAGGTCAGGTAGGCGCCCAGCATCACCAGCTCGCCATGCGCCACGTTGATGATGCGCATGACGCCGAAGATGAGCGTGAGCCCCACGGCGAACATGGCGTACACACCGCCCTGCATGATGCCGTTCAGGATGACGGTGGTCAGGTCCGCCAGCCACTGAAGATCGAAAAAGACATTGTCCGTATAAATACCAACACCGAATGGAATGGTATACGCCGCGACCAAAAAAACGGCCAGCCAGTATTTGCTACGGATTTCCGCTTTTTCCTGCATGAGAGATCGAGTCCCCTCAGACTAAGACACAAAAAAGTCCGATATTTTCACTTTCGCGCCGGGGCCGCTTTTAACAGCCCCGGTGCGAAAGTTCAGATGTTTATGGCATTTTCGCCCTAAATGCAACCCGTCTAGTTCTTGCCTCTTTCCTTCCACTTCGGCATCGGCAGCTTGTAGGAGACTTCCGAAATCTTCTTGGGCCACACGATCTTGCGCTGGCCGTCGAGAATCTGGAAGGTCAAGCCCTCATGCTGGTTCAGGTTGTTCTCGTCCACTTTCCAGGGACCGATGACGGTCGTGGTCTTCATGGTACGGAGCGCCTTCCACACCTTGACCCGGTCCGCGGAGCCTGCTTTCGCCACCGCGTCGCCGAAAATCTGCAGGGACGCATAGGACTGGCCCGCGTGGTAGTTCGGGTTCACGCCGTAGCGTTTCTTGTAGGCCGCGATGAATTCCTTCATGCCGGGCCGCTTGAGGATGGCCGGCTTGGGCTCCCACTGGCTGAATCCCAGAACGTATTCGGCCGTGTCGCCGAGCTGCTTGGCGAACTTGGGCAGGCCCGGGCCGACGGTTCCGGCGAAGATCTTGAGGTTGATGTTGAGCTCGCGAAGCTGGCGAATCTGCGCCGCGGCGTCCGCGAAGTAGCTGTTCGAGATGAGCGCCTCCGCGCGGCGCGCCTTGATTTTCTGAAGCAGCGCGGTGAAGTCGGTCTGCTTGCGCGGATAGTTCTCGTTCAGCACCACCTTGAGGCCGAGCTTCTTCGCCCACTCCACGGCGCCTTCCGCCGACTGGCGCGGGAAGAGGCTGTCCTCGCCGACGATGGCGATGCGCTTCACGCCGATCTCCTTGGCGAGGTGAATCGCGCCCTTCTGATAGTCCTGGGCGACGGCGATGATGTTGAACAGATACTTGCGGCCTTTCTTCCAGATGATGCCCGAGGAGGCGCCCGGCGCCATCGTGGGGTACTTGTACCTTTCCAGCACGTTGGCCACGGCGTCGGTGATGCCGCTCGAGTAGGGACCGATGGTCAGGTTCACTTTATCCTGCGTGATCAGCTTCTCGTAGAGCTTGATGCTCGTCTGCTTGTCAGATTTGTCGTCCAGGATGCTGAAGTCGATTTTCTTCCCGTTCCAGCCTTTACCGGCGTTCACCTGATCAACATACAGCTTGTAGGAGTTCACCATACGTCCGGCGGGTTCGGCATAGCGGCCCGTCTGCGAAATAGCGATTCCCAGGGTGACCTTGTCCATCGCCTGGCTTTTCTCCACGAAGGGAGCAGCCGTCAGGGCGAGAGCAAAGCCGAGAGCCAAAACCAAGCATTTCTTCATTTCTTGCACTCCTCCTAATGAAAACAATAATCCTGCCTTGTAACAAAAAAATGAACTTACTGCTCGCACATGACCAGCAACAACGCGCTCAATCAGATTATTCCTTATAAACAATCATCGCGCGTAGTTCCGGATGCGCACCACCAGATTTGCTGAACAGTCGGTTATGATACGCATATCGCTTCAGATGTCAAAGGGAATTATTCAACAAATTATAATACCGTCCTTAAAAACTTTCTCTGCGGTAAAATTCCCGCCCCGCGCGAAACCGAACGCGGGGCGGGAGTCGATATGCTGCCCTGTCACAACCTTTGTCTATCTCTTCTGTCCCTAGTTCTTGGCTCTTTCCTTCCACTTGGGCATCGGCAGCTTGTAGGAGACTTCCGATATCTTCTTGGGCCACACGATCTTGCGCTGGCCGTCGAGTATCTGGAAGGTCAAGCCCTCGTGGTTGTTCATGTTGGTGTCGTCCACTTTCCAGGGACCGATGATGGTCGTGGTGCTCATCGTGCGCATCGTCCTCCACACCTTGTCCCTGTCAATGGAGCCTGCTCGTTTCACCGCTTCGCCGAAAACCTGCATGGACGCATAGGACTGGCCCGCGTGGTAGTTCGGATCCACGCCGTAGCGTTTCTTGTAGGCCGCGATGAAAGCCCTCATGCCGGGCCGCTTGAGGATTTCCGGCTTGGGCTCCCACTGGCTGAAGCCCAGAACGTATTCGGCCGTGTTGCCGAGCTGCTTGGCGAACTTGGGCAGGCCCGGGCCGACGGTTCCGGCGAAAATCTTGAGGTTGATGTTGAGTTCGCGAAGCTGGCGAATCTGCGCCGCGGCGTCCGCGAAGTAGCTGTTCGAGATGAGCGCCTCCGCGCGGCGCGCCTTGATCTTCTGAAGCAGCGCGGTGAAGTCGGTCTGTTTGCGCGGATAGTTCTCGTTCAGAACCACCTTGAGGCCGAGCTTCTTCGCCCAATCCACGGCGCCTTCCGCCGACTGGCGCGGGAAGAGGCTGTCCTCGCCGATGATGGCGATGCGCTTCACGCCGATTTCCTTGGCGATGTGGAGCGCGCCCTTCTGGTAGTCCTGGGCGACCGCGATGATGTCGAAGAGGTACTTGCGGCCTTTCTTCCAGATGATGCCCGAGGCGGCGCCCGGCGCCAGCGTGGGGTACTTGTACCTCTCCAGCACGTTGGCCACGGCGTCGGTGATGCCGCTCGAGTAGGGCCCCATGGTCAGGTTCACCTTGTCCTGCGTGATCAGTTTCTCGTAGAGCTTGATGCTGGTCTGCTTGTCCGATTTGTCGTCCAGGATGATCATATCGATTTTCTTGCCGAGCCAACCACCCTTGGCGTTCATCTGGTCCACATACAGATTGTAGGAGTTCACCATACGCCCGGCGGGTTCGGCATAGCGGCCCGTCTGCGAAATGGCGATCCCCAGGGTGACCTTGTCCGCCGCAAAGCCTTTCTCCACGAAGGGAGCGGCCGTGAGGGCGAGAGCAAAGCCGAGAACCAAAACAAGGCTTTTCTTCATCTCCGATCCTCCTCTTTATGGAAGCTCAAAGGTTGCGCCGCCATCACAATACGACGCGCTACGGTTGAACAACTTTCGCCATACAAGCCACCTGCCTAGTTCTTGGCCCTGTCCTTCCACTTGGGCATCGGCAGCTTGTAGGGAACTTCCGCGATCTTCTTCGGCCAGACGATCTTGCGCTGGCCGTCGAGAATCTGGAAGGTCAGGCCGTCATGATCGTTCAGGTTGTTCTCGTCCACTTTCCATTTTCCCATGACAGTCTGGAACTGAGAGGTGCGCAGCGTCTGCCAGACCTTCTGGCGATCATGAGAACCCGCCTTTGCTATCGCCTGGCTCATGATCTGCATCGACACCCAGGCGATTCCGGCGTGGTAGTTCGGCTTGACGCCGTGACGCTTCACATAGGAGTCGATGAAATGCTTCATCCCCGGGAATTTCAGTATCTCGGGGCGCGGCTCCCACTGGCTGAAGCCCAGCACGTATTCCGCCGTGTTGCCGAGTTGTTTGGCGAACTTGGGCAGGCCGGGGCCGACGGTTCCGGCGAAAATCTTGAGGTTGATGTTCAGTTCGCGAAGCTGGCGAATCTGGGCCACGGCGTCCGCGAAGTAGCTGTTCGAGATGAGCGCCTCCGCGCGGCGCGCCTTGATCTTCTGGAGCAGCGCGGTGAAGTCGGTCTGTTTGCGCGTATAGTTCTCGTTCAGCACCACCTTGATGCCGAGATGCTTCGCCCAGTGAACTGCGCCCTCCGCCGACTGGCGCGGGAAGAGGCTGTCCTCGCCGACGATGGCGACCCGCTTCACGCCGATGTCCTTGGCGAGGAACATCGCGCCTCTTTGATAGTTCTGGGCGATGGCGTTCTGGTTGAAAAGGTACTTTCTGCCTTTCTTCCAGATGATGCCCGAGGAGGCGCCCGGCGCCAGCGTGGGGTACTTGTATCTTTCGAGAACGTTGGCCACTGCGTCGGTGATGCCGCTCGAATAGGGGCCGAGCGTGATGTCGACCTTGTCCTGCGTGATCAGCTTCTCATACAGCTTGATGCTGGTCTGCTTGTCCGATTTGTCATCCAGGAGCGTGACTTTAATCTTCTTGCCCAGCAGACCGCCCTTGGCGTTCAGCTGGTCGATATACAGCTTGTAGGCATTAACGAACCTGCCGGCCGGCTCCGCATAGCGGCCCGTCTGGGAGATGGCTCCGCCCAGGTGGATTTCATTCGCCGACAATGCCGGGCTGGCGAAGAACGCCGTCGTCACCAAAAATGCGATTGTAATGAAGATGCGAACCACTTTCATTTTCTATCCTCCTTGATCTGTGGGAAAACCCTTGAATCTCGCGGCGGAAATTCGCCCTTTCTTCAAATGCTTCCAAAGCAGGATGAATCGAAGCTCTGTTTGCACGTATCGACAAGACACGAAACAAAAAGAATTGCAAAAGACGCTTAACGCCGCCGGGCGACGCGATTCATTAGAGGTTTAGATGAATTCTAGCTTGAAGGGGAAAAAAGTCAAACGCGCTGATTTTGCGCTTTTTGAGGTTCCGCCGTCTCGGCGTCCACCGCGCAGCCCTCCACCCAGGCCACGCCGTCTTCGCCGTACTCCTTCTTCCATATCGGCACGATCTGCTTGATGCGGTCGATCGCGTAGCGGCACGCCTTGAAGGCCGCGTCCCGGTGGGCGGAGGCCGCCGCGATGCCCACCGCGATATCGCCGATGGCGAGGGTTCCGACCCGGTGGGCCATCGCCAGGTGCGCGACGCCGAAGCGCTCTTCGATCTCCCCGGCGACCTGGCGCATCTTCTTCTCCGCCATCTCGGGATAGGCGTGGTACTCGAGATGCGTGACCCCCTGCCCCGCGCTGTGGTTGCGGACCTTGCCCACGAACGTGCAGAGCCCGCCCAGTTCGGGGGAATCGAGGCTGTCCGTCAACTCGTCCATGTCGATGGGGGAATCGGTGATGCGGCAAATCATGCGCAACCCCCGCTGATGGGCGGGATCAACGCCAGTTCATCGCCCGCATCCACCGGCGTGCCCTCGCCCGCGAACTCCTGGTTGACGGAGACGGCGATGGACTCCATGCGCCCGGAAAACACCGGAAACCGCTCGGCGAGACTAATCCTGAGATCGGCCACCGTAGCGCCCTCGGGGACTTCCAGGTCGATTTCGTCCTCGCCCGTCACCTCTTTCGCCCAGGCGAAGCATTTCACGCGAACTTTCATGCGATACCTCATTCGTGATGATGCGATTCGTCATTTCACTCCTGGATGATAGATATTCCAACCGGCGGAATCAAGGGGATGCTCCGGCCGGCTCGCACTTCTTGCCCGTCTTGTCCAAGTGTATACTCTGCGCCATGAAAATCGCCTCTCACCCCGAACTCTCCCAGGCCCTGGCGGATGCGCTCGAAGACGGCCCCATCCCCTTTCGCCGCTTCATGGAAATCGCCCTCTATCACCCGGAGGGCGGCTATTATTGCCGGGAAAGCCCGCGCATCGGCGCAGGCGGCGATTTCTACACCTCGCCTCACCAGAGCCCCTGGCTCGGGCGGATGATTGCGCCGCTAATCGAGAAAACCCGGCGGCGCATGGGCGAGCCGCCCTCGCTTCCCGTTTGGGAGTACGGCCCCGGCGAGGGATGGCTCGCCTTCGACATCATCGAGGCGATTCGCTCCTCGCAGGCGTCTCTCCACCGGGCCATCGCCTATACGTTCGCCGAGCAAAGCGCGCAGGCGGGAAAGCGGATACGGGAGAAATTCCGGGACTCCGATGAGGTTCGATTCGCCGACGCTTCCCCGTATCCGCCCGCAGGCTTCGAGGGCGTCGTACTCGCCCATGAGTTCCTGGACGCCCTGCCCATCCACGCCCTCATCCAGGAAGGGCCGTATCTGAAGGAGAGATACGTGGCGCGGCGCGGCGAGAGGCTCGAGTTTTGCGAGAGCGCGCTCTCCGATGAGCGGCTGAACGGCTGGTTCTCCGATTTGGGGGTCCGGCTCTCCGCCGATCAGACGGCCGAGGTGAACCTGTGCGCCTTCGACTGGGTGAGCGAGGTGGCGCGCCGGATGGAGCGGGGCGCCGTCCTGATCTTCGACTACGGCTTCTCCGCGCGCGTCCTCTACGGCCCCACCCGCATGGAGGGCGCGCTGCGCGGCTACAGAAACCACACCCTCGTGAGCGACGTGCTCTCACGGCCGGGGGAGACCGACCTCACCACCCACGTCGACTTCACCTCCATCCTGCGGGCTGCCGCGCCGCATGGCATGGAACTTGCGGGCTTCACCGATCAGACGCGCTTTCTTCTCGGGGCCGGCATTTCCCGGGCACTGGAAAACGTGAAGGGCGAGGATGATGAAAAAACACGGCGCGAGCGCCAGTCCCTCATGGGCATCATGGACCCCACCGGTCTGGGCGGGGCCATCAAGGTGATGCTGCTGTCGAAAAACCTGAAGCTCTCCGGTTTTGACGAGTTTTCGATGAAGCCCGACGACAGGGAGTCCCTGGATACGCTCGCGGGCTAGCCGCCCGCCGGACGGATGGCGCGAATATCGAGCTGCATCCTGGTGTTTCCGCGCCAGCGGTTCAGGCCGGGGGAGAACGCCACGTCGAGCTTTCCCTGCAAGCGTTCCGGCTCCTTGAGCAACGCCCCCATGCCGAAGCCGATGGCCTCTCTCACCTCGCGGAACTGCCGCAAGTTCAGCTTCAGGTGCTCCCCTTCGCGGCCCACGGAGCCCGGGCTTCCGGCCACCTCGACGCCTGAGGCGCAGAACACGGGCCGGGGGTTCTCCTCCCCGAAAGGCGCCATGCCCTCGAATTGCTCCAAGAGCGGCGCGTCCATTTCGGAAAAATCGACGCGGGCGTCGAGCATGAGTTCACGCTCATCCGGCCCGGTTTTTTTCATCCCGCGAATCACCTCGCAGAAGCGCTCCCTGAAAGCGTCTATCTTCTCCTCCGCCACCTTCAGCCCCGCGGCTCCCTTGTGTCCGCCGAACTGGATCAGAAAGTCCGAGCAGCGCTCGAGCGCCTCGTACACGTGAAGACCCATGGCCGAGCGAACGGAGCCTTTCCCCACCCCGTCCCTGACGTGGATGAGAACCGAGGGCTGGTGATACTCCTCCACGAGTTTCGCCGCCACGATGCCCACCACGCCGGGGTGCCATTTGTCGCTCGCGAGCACGATGGCCTCATCGCGGGCGTCGCCCCCCGATGATTCCATCATGCCCACCGCCTCCTCCCAGGCTTGCCGCTGCAAAACCTGGCGTTGACGGTTCCACTCCTCGAGCACCTCCGCGCGGGAGCGCGCCTGGCCCTCGTCATCGGCGATGAGAAGTTCGACGCCGAAGGAGGCTTCCCCCACCCGCCCCGCCGCGTTGAGCCTCGGCGCGAGGGTGAAGGAGACGTGTCCCACATTGAGCGCCTGGGCCTTGAGGTTCGCCGCCGCCTGTAAGGCGCGGATCCCCGCCTTTCGCCGATCCAGGGTCTCGAACCCGCCCTCGGCCACTTCGGGGGGCGAGAGAATCTCGAGCCCGTGGCGCACGAAAATATGGTTCTCGTCCCGCAGGGGAACCACGTCGGCCACCGTGCCCAACGCCACCAGGTCGAGGTGCTGCTTGAGGTTCGGCAGCGGCGCCCCGAATCCATCCTCATGCAAACGCCTTCTCACGGCGGTGACGAGCTTGAACGCCACCCCGACCCCGCTGAGCCCCCGAAAGGGGTATTCACAACCCGCCTGGCGGGGATTCAGGACGGCCACGGAGGGCGGCAACTCGTCCGGCGGGCGGTGATGATCGGTGATGACGAGGCGAACGCCCATCTGTTCTGCTTCTCTGGCGGCGGCATGCGCGCTGATGCCGCAGTCGACCGTCACCACCGTGTCGCAGCCCGCCTCCTTGAGTTTTTCCAGGCCCTTGCGGTGCAGGCCGTAACCCTCATCCAGGCGACTCGGAATGTAGTAGGGAACCCTGACGCCCACCTGGGAGAGAAACCGGCACATGAGCGCCGTGGCGGAGATGCCGTCCACGTCGTAATCCCCATAAACGCCGATGGGGCGTCGGTTTCTTATCTGCCCCAGGAGGTGGGAGACGGCGTCTTCCATCCCTTTCATCAGAAACGGGTCGTGCAATCCCGCGAGGGGGGCATCCAGGAACTTGCGCGCCTCGCCGGGGCTTTGGATGCCCCTTTGCGCGAGGAGTTTTCCCATCAGAGGGGGGAGGTTCAGTTCCCGGGAAAGCTGATCGGCGGATTCCTGATCGACGGGGCGCAGCGTCCACTTGCGGGGAAAGGCGAGCGGGCCTGAGGGATCGCTCATCGGCCCTTTATGCTCCCCTGCGCCGTCCGCAGGCGCAGCGCCTGGAGAGCCGGCTCCGAACAAGCGCATCGCTCATTTATCACTCACGACTTCGCCCGCCCGGACCGCTCTTCGAGGGCCACGCGGCGCCTCCTTCCGCCGGGGCTGCTTCTTCGGAATCCTCCAAAGACAATTCGGCGGGGGAATCGTCCAGAGGCGATTCGGCGAACGGAACGATCCCCGGACCCAGGACCTCTAAATCTAAATCACCCTCTCCGGCCGGGCCCGCGCGCGGAGAGGAGCGCCTTCGCCATCCGTCCCGGATGGAAGGCTTCGGCATGGAGCGCGCCATTATCTCGCGAGCCCCCCTGAGATGAGCGTTCACGGGATTCGAAAAGCCCCGCTTCAACGAAACCATTGCGCGAATCACCTCACCCGTGAGGCTTTTGGGCCGACAGGCGTTTCCGTTCATGAGAATAGAGAATGCGAGAATTTCCCCGTTTCCGGCAGCCGCATATCCGCTGAAGGCGCGCACGCCGTTCAACACGCCCGTCTTCACCCGCACCCGGCGCGAATCGACCCCCCGGCGGCGTCTTTTCCTCACCGTCCCGTCAACCCCGAAGATGGCCAGCGACGCCATGAACTCCGGCCTCAGCCTGAAATCGTTGTGCGCCGCTTCGAGCAAAGTCGCCAGAGCGCGAGGCGAGGAGCGGTTCATCCTGCTCAGGCCCGAACCATCGGCGAGGGCGATCTCCTTCGCCGAGACTCCGGTGGAGATCAAAAAATCCCGCACGACGCGCAGGCCTTTTTCCGCCGTACCCGGCGCGCCGTGCGTTTCGGCGCCCATCGTCTTGAGAACCTGCTCGGCCACGAAATTGTTGCTGAACTTGTTGAGCCCGCTCACCACCTCGCTCAGGGGCGGCGAGAGGTTTCGCGCGAGAAGCTTCGCATCCGGCGGCGTGGCGGCCTGCCGGATTCCGCCCTTCAAGGCGATTCCCTGCCTCTCCATTTCGGCGGCGACCGCACCGGCGGTGAAGGCGGTGGGGTCCGTAACGGGCACCCGGTACAGCTTCATCCTGCTCCTTGCCGGAAACAAGCCGCTAACCTGAACGACATCCTTTCCTTTGGAGCGCCTGCGCCCGAGCCGGATTTTCAAGCTCCTGCGCGAGGTCTTCACCCTCGCCTGGAGACGAAGCGCGCGCGAGGGCGGCTCGAGATTCGCCATAGCCGGCGTACCGACCCCGTCACCCGGGGCCACGAGCACGTTCGCCGAACCAAAATTCAGGGACAATGCCCCGTGCGGCGCCAGGTACGGCCGGATGGAGCGGCCCACGCGCCACCCGCGCCCATGTTTTTTCTTATCGAAAAAGGTGTCGTCCGCCACCAGGTCGCCCTCGATGCGCCTGACGCCGCGCAGCTTGAGGCGGCGCACGAAGTCGCGCATCCTTTCATGCACGAAAAGCGGATCGCCGTAGCCCTTGAGATACAGGTCGCCCCGCAGGACGCCGCCCCGGACCTTGGCCTTCGCGTAAAAATCGGTGGCGAAGCGGTAGTCCGGCCCCAGGCGCGCGAGCGCGGCGGCGGCCGTGAAGAGTTTGACGTTCGACGCAGGAATCCGCTTTGCAGCAGCGTTATGGGAATACAGCGTCTGCGCCGTGGAAACCGAGCGAATGTAAAGACCGAGACGTCCGGGACGGACGCACTGCCTTTTTACGGCGCGTTTCACCATGGCCTGGAAGGCGGCCCTGGAATCAATGCCCTTTTTGGAAGCGGCCTTTTTTTTCGGAGCGCGCTTTTTTCTTGCGGCGAAGGCGTCCGACGCGCACAAGGCGGTGAGGCACAAAACAATCGCCCACAGGGAGAATCTCAAAAACCGTCCCGCTGAGTCTTGCTTCATGAATCTCATATTCGGTGTCCGTTACGCGCCGGGCGGGGGCGGGAGTACCGGGAATTCAACTCACAAAAAAGCGAGGGCCTGCATCACCTGCTGAACCGAGGGGCGGTCGCTGGGGTATTTGCCCACGTGAACGTAGCGAACCACGCCGCTCTTGTCGATGATGATGGTGGCGGGCCGGGCGATCCCTTCTCTGGGATGCAGCACCCCGAAGTGTTGAATGATTCGCTTCTTCGGGTCCGAGATCAGCAGATACCGGATGCCCAACTCCCGGGTCGTCCTGTTCATTTCAAGCGCATTGTCCGCACTGACGGCGATGATTTCGGTCTGAAGCCCGTGTATTTTCCCGGAAAATCTCTGGAACTCGACGAGTTGCCGCTGGCAAATGACTCAGAAGTGGCCCCGGTAGAAAACCATCACGAGATTCTTCTTGCCCTTGAGGTCGGACAGCTTGAAGCCCTGAATTTCGAACTCACGCGCCTCCTCCCCCACCTTGGGGCGATTCTCATCGAATGGCGCGGCCGTCGCCACGCTCACACTCATGAATACGAAAGCGAGCGCCGTCACCACCAGGCGCAAAGTTCGCTTCAAATGACACCTGCTCCATCTCATCGGGGAAAACCTCCGGATCATCGAGTCAATAATCACCAGCGGGGGGAATCTTAATCCGCCCGGAACGGGCTGTAAACCACGAGGACGCGCCGCGTTGACGATGAGACGCGGCGTATGCGAATCTCCAGATGTCTCTCGCCCACCGGTATGACCAGATGAGAAATAAATCGCTCGCTCTTCTCGTTCTCTCGTTCGCGTGCGCGTTTCTATCCGGCTGCGGGGAGGAGCGTTCCCCAAAAAACGACGCCATCGTCGTCGGCATCGGAACCAACCCCACGCAACTCGACCCGAGGCTGTCGCAGGACGCCATCTCCTCCAAGGTGCAGCGCTTCATCTTCAGCCGCCTGATATCGAATGACCACGAGGGCCGCATCGTCCTGGAACTCGCCGAGAAATGGGAGCGGCCCACGCCTCTCGTCCACCGCTTCGAACTCAAACGCGGGGTGCGGTTCCACAACGGCGAAGCCCTCACCTCGTCCGACGTGAAATACACTTTCGACTCCATTCGCGACCCCTCGCTCGCCTCCCCCAGGGCGGCGGGACTCAATGAACTCGCGCGCATCGAAACGCCCACGCCGCACAGCGTCGTCTTTCATCTCAAAGAACCCTCCGCCTCGTTCGCAGAATCCCTCATGATCGGCATTCTCCCCAAAAGCTCACGCGAGGCGGGGAGCCGATTCGCCCGAAAACCCGTCGGCACCGGCCCGTTCGAGTTCGTGGAATTCACGCCGGACGAGCGAATCACCCTCAAGGCGTTCGCCGGCTATTTCGGCGGCAAACCCGCCTTCGAGCGCCTCATCTTCCGGATTCTGCCGGAGGAGACCATCCGCGTCCTGGAACTCGAAAGCGGAGGGGTCGATTTTCTCCAGAACGCTTTTTCGCCCGATATTCTGCCGCGCTTCATCAAGAACAAGCGGCTCAAGATTCGAAAGCGCCTGGGCACGAACTTCACCTACATCGGCTTCAACATGAGCGACCCGATTCTCTCCAAACTCGAGGTGCGGCGCGCGATCGCCCACGCCATCGACAGGCGGCCCATCGTGCGCTTCATCCACAAGGGCCTCGTCCAGGAGGCGGACAGCCTGCTGCCGCCGGATCACTGGGCGCACCGAAAGGGCCTCCCCGACTACGCGCACCGCCCGGAGCTGGCGATGAAACTCCTCGATGCGGCGGGCTACCCCGACCCCGACGGGCCGGGGCCCGAACCGCGTTTCACGCTCGTCTACAAGACCTCGCAAAACGAACTGGGACGCCGCATCGCCACCGTGCTCGGCCATCAGCTCGCCCGCGTGGGAATCAAGATGAAAATCCGCTCCTACGAGTGGGGGACGTTTTTCGGCGACATCAGAAACGGGAATTTCCAGCTCTACAGCCTGACGTGGGTCGGCATATCCGACCCCGACATCTACCGCTATATCTTTCACAGCCGCTTCATCCCTCCGGCCGGACTCAACCGGGGCCTCTACAAAAACGCGCGCATCGACACGCTTCTGGAGAAAGCTCGCCAACCCATCGCGCCCGAGGCCCGCGCCCGCATCTACGGCGAGGTGCAGCGCATCCTGGGCCGCGAGCTTCCCTACATCAATCTTTGGCACAGCGTGAACGTGGCCGTCTTCGACAGGCGCATATCGGGCTACCGGGTGTTCCCGGACGCGGACTTCATCTCGCTCGCGAAAGCCACCCTCTCCCCGGCGGCGAGGCGATAAATGAGAAAATTCCTCCTGAGACGCATTCTGCTCCTCATCCCCGTCCTGTGGGGGGTGATGACGCTCGTCTTCATCGTCACCCAGGTGCTGCCGGGCGACCCGGTGGACCTGATGCTGGGCGAAACCGCCCGCCCCGCCCAGCGCGAACAACTGCGCAAGACGCTGGGGCTGGACAGGCCGCTCGGCGTTCAATACGCCGATTACATGGGAGGTCTCCTGCGCGGAGACTTAGGGAATTCGCTCCACCAGAAAAGAGCGGTGTCGGCCATCATCTTCGAGCGCACCTACGCCTCGGCGGAACTCACGCTCGCCTCGATGGCCGTGGCGCTGCTCATCTCGCTCCCGCTGGGAATCGCCGCGGCGCGCCGACAGGGCACGGCGCTCGACCTGGGGGCAGGCTTTCTCGCCGTGGCGGGCGCGAGCATGCCCGTCTTCTGGCTCGGGCCGCTGCTCATCATCGTCTTCTCCATCAACCTGGGCTGGTTCCCCGTCTCGGGCCGGGAGGGAGTGTTGAGCCTCATCCTCCCCGCCGTCACGCTCGGCGCCGCGCTCTCGCCGATACTGATGCGCATGGCGCGCTCGAGCCTGCTGGACGTGCTGCCGCAAGACTACATCAGCACGGCGCGCGCCAAGGGCATTTCCGAGAAAAAGGTGCTCTGGCTCCACGCGCTCAAGAACGCGTGCCTGCCACTCATCACGATCCTGAGCCTCCAGCTCGGCGCCCTGCTCTCGGGCGCCATCATCACCGAGACCGTCTTCGCCTGGCCCGGCGTGGGCCGCCTGGTGATCCAGGCCATCGCGTCTCGCGACTACCCCCTCGTGCAGGGCTGCGTGCTTTTCATCGCCGCCGTCTACGTGAGCGCGAACTTTCTGGCAGACATCGCCTACGCCTGGCTCGACCCGCGCGTGAGGCTCACATGAGGCGCAGGCTGTCCATCTATCTCGGAGGCGGCATGATCGCCCTCTTGCTGGCCGCCACCCTGGCAGCTCCCCTCCTCTCGCCCCAAAATCCCTATGAGATGGAACTGGCGCAAGGGCTGGCGGCTCCCGAGACGGCGCACCCCTTCGGGCGGGACAAGCTCGGCCGCGACATCCTGAGCCGCGTCTTACACGGCGGGAGGATCTCGCTCACCGTGGGCTTCGCCGCCGTCTCGGTGTCCGTGCTGCTGGGCGTCATCATCGGGGGAATCGCAGGCTATCTCGGCGGTGTGTGGGATGAGGCGATCATGCGCGTCACCGACGTGTTCCTGGCCTTTCCCGGCATCCTGCTCGCCATCGCCCTCATGTCCGTGCTCGCGCCGAGCCTGTGGAACATCGTCATATCGCTCTCGGTGTTCGGATGGGTGGGCTACGCGCGCCTCGTCCGCGCGCAGGTGCTGGCATTGCGCGAGCGCGAATTCGTGATCGCCGCCCACGCCGCGGGCGCCACGCCCGGGCGAATCCTCACCCTCCATCTGCTCGCGAACGTCATCTCCCCGGTCATCGTGGAGGCGAGCATCGGCATGGCGGGAGCGATCCTCGCCGAATCCGGGCTCTCGTTCCTGGGACTGGGGATTCAGCCGCCCGAGCCGAGCTGGGGGGCGATGCTGGCCGAGGGGCGCGATTTTCTGCTCGTCGCCCCGCACCTGACGATTTATCCGGGAATCGCCATCGCCCTCACCGTCATGGGCCTGAACATCCTGGGCGACGGGCTGAGAGACCTGCTCGACCCGACTCAGAAGAGATAAAGGAAATACCAGCGCTTTTTCTTCTTCGCGGGCTCTTTCTTCTTGACTTCGGGGGGAGCCTCTTGCTTGGGCGCAGACCCCGGCCCTTTCTCTCTTTTCAGGAGGGGCGCGGGCTTCGGCTTGGGTATCTTGGCGATGTCGACCAACGCGCCGTGCGGAAAGGTGGTGCTGCGCAGCTCTTCCTTGAAGAACGTCTCGGGACGAACGAGGTGGCATGCGAGGCACCGGGTGGTGGCGCGCAGCGGGCTCTTCTCGTCATAGCGAAGCTGTTGCTTCTCGATGTGGGGCGCCTCCTGGAAACTCGCGTGAAGATGACAACTCTGGCAGTAGGACGTGACGACCACGTTCTCCTCCGCAGGGGCAAGAGAACCGCGCACCGCCCTTTCGATGGGCTTTTGCTGACAGGCGGAGACGAGCAGCAAGCAGACCGCCAATCCCATGAACCAAAAGTTCTTCATCCAGCCGCTCCAAGAGTTTCCCGTTCAGAAGGAAGCGCCCCGTCCCGCTCATGAGCGCGCAGTATACGAACTGCGCCTTCGCGCCGCAATGAAGCCGCGACCTCAGGCGCTCTCCCTGCGCCCGGACACCGTTTCGCGCACATAGGCGACGATATCCTCCATCGTCGCGCCGGGGGTGAAAATCTCGTCCACCCCGTTTTCCTTGAGAAAGGGAATGTCGTCATCCGGCACGATGCCGCCGCCAAAGAGCAGGACGTCGTCCATGCCGTGCGAATCCAGCAATTCACGGATTCTGGGAAACAGGTGGTTGTGCGCGCCCGAAAGTATCGAGAGACCCACGCAGTCGACGTCTTCCTGCATGGCGGTCGAGGCGATTTGCTCGGGCGTCTGGCGGATGCCCGTGTAAATGACCTCCATGCCGGCGTCACGGAGCGCGCGCGCGACCACCTTCGCCCCCCGGTCGTGGCCGTCGAGGCCGGGTTTTCCGACCAGCACCCGAATTTTTCTCTCGCTCATCCGCCGCCTCCTTCCCCATGTGCTTCTGAAGGTTCCAGGAATGATTATCAAGTAAAGAAGACCACGTTTCAAATGAACCCGGGCGTGTATCGACTTTTCGGCCGAGTTTTCGTAACCTCGGGAAATCAGCAATGAACGAAAACGCAACGAATCGCCCCACAGGATTCTCACATGACACCCACCCGGGAAATCTACTGGAACATCGTCCTAGGCCCCCTGGTCTACCTCTTCGCCGCGGCAGCCATCGGCGTGATGTCCTACGGCATCTACCAGCGCGTGCGCCTCTGGCGCCTGGGCGGGGGGGAGCTCAGAACCGATAATCCGGCAAAACGCCTCTGGGGCGTCGTGGACGAACTGGTGCTCCACCGCCGGATGCTGCGGGATACCTACCCCGGTCTCATCCATCTGTTCATCTTCTACGGCTTTTTCGCCGAACTCATCGCCACCTCCATGATAGCCGTTCAGGAATGGACGGGAATCCACTACCTCAAGGGAAACCTCTACCTGGGCTACTCGCTGCTGAGCGACGGCTTCGGGCTGTTGGGGATCGTCGGCATCGTGATGGCTCTCTGGCGGCGTCTGGTGGTGAAGCCCGAGCGCATGAACTCGGTGCTCGACGACTACATCGCGCTGTGGCTGCTCCTGCTCGTCTTCGTGCAGGGCTTCGTCGTGGAGGGGCTTCGCATCGCGGCGACGGAACTACGGGACAACCCGTCCCTGGCCCCGTGGTCGCCGGGCGGCTACGCGGTCGCCCTGACCCTCCAGGGACTGAGCGTGGAGACGCTCCGGTTCCTCCACCGCATCAACTGGTGGTTCCACGCGATTTCCGCGTTCGTGCTGCTCGGCTACATGGGCTTCGGGAAGTTCAACCACATCTGGTACGGCCTGCTGAACATGTTCTGCAGAAACCTCGGCCCCAGCGGCAAGCTGAGCTTCATCGACATCGAGGCGACGATGGAAGCCGACCCCGAGGCCATCGAAACCCTGGGGGTGGAGAAAATCGAGGGATACACCTGGAAGAACCTGCTGGACCTGGACGCCTGCACGAACTGCGGCCGCTGCCAGGACGTCTGCCCCGCCTACATGAGCGGCGTGCCGCTCAGCCCCAAAAAGCTGATCCAGGACATGAAGGCGCACCTGAGCGAGGCGGGACCTGCGGCGCTTGCGGAAAACGGCGAGGCGAGCGAGAGGCCGCCCCTGTTCGGCGAGCCGGCGGACAATCCGGCTGTCCTGGAAGAAGAGCTCTGGGGCTGCCGCACCTGCGGGGCCTGCCAGCAGGAGTGCCCCGTCTTCATCGAGCACATCCCCAAAATGGTGGACATGCGCCGCTACCTGGTGATGATGGAATCGAAGACGAGCGAGGACGCGCGCCAGTTCCTGAAATCCATGGACGAGCGGCTCCACCCCTGGGTGGGCGCGCAGCACAACCGCGAGGAGTGGTACGAGGGGCTCGACGTGAAAGTCCTCGCCAGCGGCGGGAAGGCGGAATACCTCTACTGGGTGGGCTGCACGGGTTCGATGATCGACCGCAACATCGAGGTATCGAGGGCGATGGTGAAGATTCTCACAGCCGCGGACGTGGACTTCGCCATCCTGGGCGCGGAGGAAGTCTGCACGGGCGACCCGGCCCGGCGCGTCGGGGGCGAATTCACCTTCCAGATGTGCGCGAAGCAGAACATCGAGACCCTGAACGGCTACGAGGTCAAGAAAATCATCACCACCTGCCCGCATTGCTTCAACACGTACAAGAACGAATACCCCGATTTCGGGGGGAACTACGAGGTGGTGCACCACACGCAGCTCATCGCGGAGTTGATAAAATCGGGAAAACTCAAGCTCAAGAAATCGCTCGGCTCCCTCACCTACCACGACCCCTGCTACCTGGGCCGCCACAACGGCGTATACGACGCCCCGCGCGAAGTGCTCCACCAGATATCGGACGGCGGCTTCACCGAACTTAAGCGCAACCGCTCGCGCTCGCTTTGCTGCGGCGCAGGCGGCGGCTACGCCTGGATGGACGATGAACCCCAAAAGCGCATCAACCACGAGCGGCTGGACGACGTGAAGGCCTGCGGGGCCGAAACCGCCGCCGTGTCGTGTCCTTTCTGCATGCAGATGTTCGACGACGCGCTCAAGGCGCTCGACCCGGAGAAGAGCATCCGCGCCGCCGACATCGCAGAGCTCGTCGCCGAGGCGATCGAGGAGTAGTAAGCCGCGTATTACCCCTGCCCTGCGGATGCGGCGTTGGCCGCCGGTTTCCGGGTTTTTCGATTCTGCCGCCCATTTTCATGGCGAGGATCCGTAATTTCAGCGATGAAGTCCTTAATTTATTGCAATGCAAAGTAAATGCGAAGATAATGATTTCATAACGCGATGCAATCATATCGAGGTGATATTTACGTTCGCCTGGCACCATGGCGACCTCTCCCGTACGGGATATGGGAGGTGCCGTATGAAAAACTTACTCCGGAGTTTCAAGCGATTTCTGGGGGGTTCGCGCGAAGCCGAGGAGACGGCTCCGTCTTCATTCCTGCCGGAAAGCGCTGAAATCCGGGAGAAAACGCCCGAAGCCGAAAACACCCGATTCCTCAGCGAGATCGTCAACCGCTCCATTCATCTGAGTCAGCTCGCCGGCGAACAGGCTCGTGCGGGGGATATCGACGCCGCCATCGAGACCTCGCGGGGCATCGGAAGCTCTCTTTTCTACGCCTCCGCCTTGCGGGAAATCGCCATCGCGCAGACGAGGGCGGGGCATATCAGCGAAGCCATCGAGACGATACGCCGCATCGACGACCCCGACGATCAGATGGAGGCGCTCAAGCACTTCTCCGCCGTTCAGAGCGGTCCCGCCGCTGCAATCGCCTCCCATGCGATGAACGCCGCCATGGAGGCGATCGAGGAGATCCGCGACGAAAAAAGCCTTTCCGAAAAAGCGTGGGTAAGCGTCATGGACATGGCCGGAGTGGGGGATTTCACCGCCGCCGTTCAGGACGCCCGCGAAATCGGCGACCCCGCCTGGCGCTCCTGGGCCTTGCAGGAAATCGCCACGGGCCAGGCGAAGGCGGGAGATTTCCCCGCCGCTCTCAACTCCGCAAGCGGCATCGGCAAGGCGCTGTATCGCTCCTGGGCTTACCGGGATATCGCCGTGGCGCAGGCGGAGGCCGGGCAAATCGACGCCGCCATGGATACGGCGGGCCGCGTGGAAGACTCCGAAGACCGCGAACAGGCGATGGCGGCCATCGAAAAGCACAAGGAACAACCCGGCGAGTAGCGAGCGGCTCCGCGCCGACCGAAGACACACGCCGGCGCCGAACGTCCCAAAAACAACAATCACCGCAGAAGTCGTACGGCCCCGGGCGCGTCGCGACGGGTTCGGAGAAAAACGCTCCTCGCCCGAAATGGATCACTGTCGTCATTCCGGTGAAAGCCGGAATCCATTTGCGGGTGCGGGTGGAAGAACGGCGGCGTTTCGTCCCCCGACGATGCGCAGGAACCCCGACGAAAGGCAAAAGGCGTAAAATGGATTCCGGCTTTCGCCGGAATGACGGTGAACACTCCCGATTGAGGGAGGAGGAACAACCCTCTTGGGGGACTTTTTCAACAGCCCCTCATGCGCCGCCGGAAACGGGGAAGTTTTCCCGGCGAGAAGCGCCTTACGGCTTTGCGGGAGCGACGCGGATGTCGCCGTACCAGCCGCGGGCCGAGAGCTTGCTGTTGTCGGTGTCGGTCATGATGGCGATGTGGGTGATCCCGGTGATGTCGCGGCCGAAATAGCGCTTGAAATCCTCGCGCATGTTCCGGCGATGGGTGCGCCACTGCCCGGCGTGGCGCGCGCCCGAGTCGACGGCGACCATGTGGGCCTTTTTGGTGTAGGGGTTCGGCCAGGCGGAGCCTACGGGCTGTTTGCTGGCCCAGACGTAGACCACCGAATCGGGAAAAGAGAGCCAGCCGGCGCCGGGCGCCAGGAAATAGACGCGGACGGCGAAGTCGTCTCCTCCCTTCGAGAGTTCATCCGGCGGGTTGACGGGGCGCTCGACCCGCCAGCGCCAGATGAGCACCGGCGTTTTCGTGAGGTCGATCTTCCGCTCGTACACGAGGCCGGACGCAGCGGCCTTGCTCACCGCTTCGAGCACGGTTTGGCCATCGCCGTCCCTGGTCAGGCGGTAGCGGGTCTCGCCCTCGAAGCTCTTGGGCTCCCAGCCCGTGAGGTCGCCCGCCGAGAAGCGGCCGAGCACCTTCTCCTGCGCTTGGGCGACGCCGGGCGCGAGGACGAAAAGCGCGATCAAAAAACCGAAGACAACCATGGGGAATCTACGAAAACGGTAAGAAAACATTCAGAACACCTCATCAGCGGCAAAAGGGCCAGATCTGATACCAGGAATCGCACCGGAACCTCGCATCGCATCGCGCGAGCTGGGCCTTGTAGCGCCGGGCGGTCTCGGCCACGCGCCGCGCGGCGCGGCGCAGTTTCGGCTTTTTCTTCCACGTTCCGCGCCGGTACCCGCCCCTTCCCTCGTGATAGGCGAGGTAGAGCCTGTGCGCGTCGTGCAGGGAGATGCCCAGTTCGCGCCGGGTCTTGGCGTTGTACCAGCCGATGAAATCGAGCGCATCCTTCATCCGCGTGCGGCTGCTCAATATGCTGCCGCGCTCCGCCTTGTAGTCTCCCCAGGTCGGGCTCAGGGGCTGCGCATAGCCGAGCGCCGTGGAGGGGCGGCCGAGCGGGATGAACAGGAACCACCGCATGGGCGGCCTCGCGTGGCTCTGGAAGCTCGACTCCTTCCACACGAAAGCCATCTGCACGTGCACCGGCGTGCCCCAGCGCTTCTCTGAGGCGCGGGCGTAGTCGTACCAGTCGGGCTGCTGCTCGAACACCTCGCAGATGTTCCCCTGCCGCCTGGGCGTGGGCGTCACGCAGCCGCTCACGAGGAAAGCGAGGGCGATGGCCAGGGCGGCATGGCGGCGCAAGCGCGCGCGAGGCGCCCGCTTTTTCCGGGAATCATTCGAGCGAACGGGTGAGAACGACATCGGCTCATTCATCTCAATCGGGGGCGGAGATGCGTTTGTTGTCAATAAATGCACGGCAAAGGATTTTGTCAATCACTTTCGCCCAAAAGTGAGCGGCAAATAACTTTGTTGTTAATACGTGAGCGACAAAGCGACTATTTCCATGGATTGCGCTCAGCATACGCAGGAGCTGTTCATAGAGCCCCGATCTCGTGATTCCACATATGGAGCCGACCATAGAGGGATGAAACCTTACTCCTCCCTTGCAGAGCGCCAACCAATCACTCCCCCCTGGAGGGGGCTGTTGAAAAACCCTGGAACTCTGGATTTGTCGTATGTAACCGACCGACGAGAGAGAAAAATCACTCCCCCCTTGAGGGGGAGTCGAAGAGCTGAGGGCGCAAGCCCGAAAGCGATTCGGTGGGGGGTATAATCCGGAATGGCGATAAAACGCATTTTACCCCCACCGAGTCAGCCTTCGCACAAAACGCTCGGCTTTTTCAACAGCCCCCTCAAGGGAGGAGTAATTCTTGCTCATTCATCGGGCGCGTCAAGCCTTCGTTCATAAGGCTTTATGAATAACCCCAAGCAAGGGCGGCTCTCGTATCAGTTGAGCAGGTGCTTGGCGATGACCTGGCGGAGGATCTCGTTCGTCCCCTCGTAGATCTGCGTCACCTTCGAAGCCCGGTAGAAGCGCTCCACGGGATACTCGCGCATGTAGCCGTTGCCCCCGTGTAGCTGGACGCCCTCTTCGGCGTTTCGCTGGGCGGCGTCGGTGGCGAAGACCTTGGCGATTGCGGATTCGGCCGAATAGGGCGCGCCCGCCGCCTTGAGCCGCGCCGCCTTGAGAGTCAACAGCCGCGCGCCGTGGACGCGAACGGCCATGTCGGCGAGCTTCCACGCCACGGGCTGGTGATCCTTTATCGGGACGCCGAACGTCTCGCGCTCGCGCGCATAGGCCACCGAGGCGTCGAGGCACGCCCGCGCGAAGCCGAGCCCCTGGGCCGCGACGATGATGCGCCCCGAATCCAGGATCCGCATCGCGAGTTCGAAGCCTTGCCCCTCCTCCCCCATGCGGTTCGCCTCGGGCAGTTCCACGGCGTCGAAGCGAAGCTCCGATATCGAACAGCCGTGCATCCCCATCTTGTCCTCGCTGCGCACGACCTCGAAGCCCTCGGCGTCGCGCGGCACCAGGAAGGCGCTCAGCCCCTTGTGGCGCATGGCGCGATTCGTCACGGCGAAGAGAAGGCACAGGCCCGACTGCTTGCCGCTGGTGATGAAGCGCTTGACGCCGTTGATGCGGTAGGCGTCCCCCTCGCGCACCGCGCTCGTGGTGAGCGAGGCGGCGTCCGAGCCCGCGCCCGGCTCCGTCAGCGCGAAGGCGCCGATGCACGAGCCGCTCGCCAGGCCCTTCAAGTATTTTTCTTTTTGCCCCTCGCTGCCGAAGCGATGCACGGGTTCGCAGACCAGGGAGTTGTGCGCGGCGAAAATCGCGCTCGTCGAAGGACACGCGGCGGCGACTTCTTCGGTCGCCAGCGCCATCGAGACCGGGTCCGCACCCCCTCCGCCGTAGGAATCCGGCACGGTGAGACCCATGAGGCCAAGCTCGCCCATGCTCTTGACGACCTCCGCCGGGAAGCGGCCCTCATCTATCTCCGCCGCCCGGGGGGCGATCTCGCGTTCGCAGAAATCGCGCGTCATCTGGCGCACCATTTTCTGCTCGTCATTCAAGAAAGCACCATCCTGCATCAAGCATGCCTCCGGTTCATTCCGTAAAATCAAATCATCCGGGCGATAATGTAGCAGGGCCTTGCCCGAAAATCACCTAAGCGGCATCATGCGGATGAAATCGAAAAATACGGATCCACCCACCGGGATGATCCCCTGAAATTTCGGGGTGATGCTGTAAGGCATAAGGAGATGACCATGACGGAAAGCATAGGCGTCCTCACGAGAGAGGACATACTCGATAGCCTCAAGAACCTGCGCGCGGCGCAGGAGGTCGATTATTCGGCGTTTTATTCGAGCCACCTGGGCGGCGTGGTGACGGACCCCGCCCTCATGGTCATTCCCTTCGACGACCACATGGTCCACCGGGGCCACGGCATCTTCGACACCGCGGCCATCATCGAGGGGAAGATATATGATCTCGAAAACCACCTGGACCGCTTCATCCGCTCGGCGGAGGCGTCGAAGCTCGAACTGCCGAGCCGCGAGGAGATGCGCGAGATCGTCATCCGCACGAGCGCGCTCTCGGGCCGCCGCGAGGGATCGATTCGCTACTGGGCTTCTTCCGGAACCGGCAACCTGGGGCTCATCCCCGCAGGCGACGCCAAGCCCGCCTTTTTCGTGATGATCTTCGGCGGCCTCGACTACCCCGAGCGCTACTACGCCGAGGGGATGCGCGTGATGACGACAACCTACCCCATCAAGCCGCCGCTCTACGCGGTCACAAAAAGCACGAACTACCTGCCCAACACCCTCATGCAGATGGAGGCGAAGGAACAAGGCCTCGACAACGGCATCTTCGTGGACGAGGCGGGGAACGTGGGCGAGGGCTCGAACATGAACTGCGCCTTCGTGACGAACGATCGCGTGCTGCGGCACCCGAAATTCGAGAACATCCTCTCCGGCTGCACCGTGAAGCGGCTCCTGGAACTCGCGAGCCGCCTCGTGGATCAAGGCGTCATCGCCGACGTGGTGGTGGACGACATCCCCGTCGCCGAGGCCAAGGCGTCCGCCGAGATGATGCTCATCGGAAGCTCGATATACGTCGCCCCCGTCGTGCAGTGGGACGATCAGGTCATCGGGGACGGAAAGCCCGGCCCGGTGACCAAGGCGATGCGCGAGCTTCTGGAAGAGGACATGCGCTCGGGTGAGGGGATGCTCATCGACGTGCCGTATTAGCCGGCCCGAGGCCCGCAAGGCCGTTTCGACGGCCTCTTTGGTGGGATGTTGGAAGAATTCCTCTCCGCCTCATCCTGAGTAGCGGCGAAGCCGCGTATCGAAGGATGCCCTCTCGCCTTGAAAACCAACCCCCCCTACCCCCCCTTGTCAGGGCTGTTGAAAAAGCCGGTATGGGAATCCTTCCGACAGAAGGTTTGTAGGGACAGGCCTCCGTGCCTGTCCTACGAAGCGCAACCACGGCAATTGACATATTCAATACGGGCGGCCACGGAGGGCCGCCCCTACGGCGGTCCTCCTTCCTACCCTACCGCGCAGGCGGCCACAAAACCTCATCCTGAGTAGGCGCGCAAGCGCCGTATCGAAGGATGGGGGGCGCATTTCTGCAGCGGACACGAATTTCGCCCTTCGATACGCCGCCTACGGCGGCTACTCAGGGTGAAGAAAGAGGCGGTGCGGTTTAGTTCGTCATTCCGAGCGAGAAAGGCTTTATCAACAACCCTCAAGGCGGAGTGTTTCTCTCTTAACTCGCCCTTTTATCTCGTCGGATGGCAATGCTGTTCGAGAGCGAATTCGGCAGCCGCGCCGGGCCGGTCTCCGTTGCCGCTCCTTGCTGTTTTTCGTTCGTCATTCCGGCAATCAATGCCGACCGAGGAGGGAGGGATTGTCCGGAATCCATTTGCGGATGCGGGTGAATCCACAGCAGTGTTTCATCATTCCGTGTTCTGGGTGTAGGGGTCGCATACATGCGACCCGCAGGCCGGACGGGGAGGGCCGCATGTATGCGGCCCCTACGGTGGAATCCCAACTGAATAGCAAGAACTTTTCCAACAACCCCCTACGAACGTTTCTTGGGTGGCGCGTGGATGGCCTCGCCGTGGACGTCGAAGGCCGCCTCCATGACGGCTTCCGAGATCGTGGGGTGGGCGTGCATGGTGCCGGCCAGGTCCGAGGCGGTGACGCGGTGCTGCATGGCGACGGCGGCCTCGTGCACGATGTCCGCGGCGTGGGCGCCCACGATGTGAACGCCCAGAATGGCGTCATCCCCCGCGTCGGCGATCACCTTCACCTCCCCCTCCAGCGCGCGCTCGGCCTGCGCCTTGCCCAAGGCGCGAACGGAGAATTTGCCCACGCGCACCGCGTGCCCCGCCTCCTCCGCCTCGTGCTCGGCCATGCCGACGACGCCGATCTCGGGATGGGTGAAGATGCCCGCCGGAATCGCGCGGTAATCCATCCGTATCTCTGCGCCCATGGCGTTTTCCGCAGCGGCGACCCCCTCGGCCGATGCCACGTGCGCGAGCATGGGCTCGCCCACCACGTCGCCCGCCGCATAGACGCCGGGGGCGTTCGTCTCCATCAAATCGTTCACCTTGATCTCGCCGCGCGGACCGAGCTCGACGCCGATTCGCTCGAGACCCAGGCCGTCGGTGTTCATCGTCCGGCCCACGGAGACGAGCACCAGATCCGCGCGCTCCTCATCATCCGAACCCTCGAAGCCGGCGACCAACTCCCCTCGCTTGTGCGAGACGCCCGTTATCTTCTCATTCAGGCGCACCTTGATCTTCTGCTTTCTCAACTCGCGCGCCATGAGTTTCGAGACGTCCTCATCCCCCAGCGGCAGGACGCGGCCCAGCAGTTCCACCATCGTGACCTCCGCCCCCAGCTCTCTATAGAGACACGCGAACTCACAGCCGATGACGCCCGCGCCCACGATGAGCACCCGCTCGGGCAGATTCTTCAGGTGCACGGCCTGCTCGGATGAGATGATTTTTTCGCCGTCGATGGGAAAGGCGGGAATCTGCGCGGGCCGCGAACCCGTGGCGATGATGATTTTGCCCGCCTCGACCACCTCGTACTCGCCGTCTTTTCCGAGCACGGAAATCTTGCCCATCTCGAGAATCTCGGCGTCGCCCGCCATGTGGTCCACCCCGTGGGCCTTGAACAGCCCGCCGATTCCCTTTACCAGGCCTGCGACTATCTTGTCCTTGCGCTCGACCATGGCGGCCAGGTCCGCGCGCACCTCGCCCGTGACCTCGATGCCGTAGGCGTCCGCGTTCTTGATGTTGCGGTAGACTTCCGCAGCGGCGATGAGGCTCTTGCTGGGGATGCAGCCCCAATTCAGGCAGGTGCCGCCCAGTTCGTCGCGCTCGATGACCACGCAGCTTCCCCCGCTCTGGGCCACGCGCACACCCGCCACGTAGCCCGCAGGCCCCCCGCCGATAACCGCCACGTCATACGCCGCCATGCTTCCTCCTTCGGGTAAGGCGTTCCAAGAACCAAAAACCGCGCCCATTAGACCAAGGTTCCGCGCTCATGCCAAATGGGGGGAGGGGTTGGGACGTTTACGCGGGGTTTGCTTCGCGCGGAGGCTGGTGGGAGTGGTCGTGTATTGGTGGAGGCTTTACATTTTGGCGATGCGGATAATTCCGGCGGGCATCGGCGCTTGTCCCTGGCGACCGGGGCAGTCATCCATATTTACAGACTTAACATCCGGCTCAATATGTGCCATGATTTTCAATCCCTTGGCAGTTGATATTCGCCTGCTTGCGGGAGGGCAGGAAGATGAACTCACAGCTTCACAAGAACCGGGCTGCCTACATCGCCATAAAGGAAGAAATGGAGGCCGAACACTTCGGACGGGCGGCATTGCTCCATGACGGGGAAATTGTTGAAATTTATAACGATAGCGGTGACGCATATGCGATAGGTTGTGAGAAATTCGGTCTCGGCAATTTTTCAATCGAAAATATTGGTGAACCGCCGATATCCCTTGGCGTTTTCACCATGTGCCTACCCAAATCCTGAAGTCGACAAAACCCTGAATGCCTACGTTTCGAGGGCGAGTGGAGAACAGGGAAATCCGCCTGTTCGTCGCCATCTCGATCGGGAGCCCGCCGTCGGTGCGGACAGAGCCCAAAAGTTATCCGGCAATACTGGATACGGGAGCGCAAGGCACCATGATATCTCAGAAGGTGGTCGACGAAGGGAAACTGTCCAGCATCGGTTTTACCGATATCATCCCCGTCAGCGGGGACCCAATCCAAACTGAAAAATACAGGGTCAGGGTCGATATCCCGATTGGAGATCAACTGGAGACACCGGGGGGAGGAGCCGGCCCATGGCTCAATCTGCGAGGCAAGGAAATCGAAGTTTCCCTGCTTCCGTTCCAGCCTGAAAATTTTGACGTATTGCTTGGCATGGATTTTCTTTCGGAAGTTCACTTTACCATGTACAAGGACGAATTCATTCTCAGCATTTGATGCGTTCATTGACGAGCGCTTGCCATACGGCTTTGTCTGATGTGAGGAGGCGACGGCGCTCCTCGATATGGCAATTCCTCCACCTCGCTTTGATCCTGTCTAAGTCGAAGAGCCACCGCCAACAACCGCCACGTCATACGCCGCCATGTTTCCTCCTTCAGATTAGGCGCTCAAAAAGCGATAAACCGCGCTCATTAGACCGAGGTTCCGCGCTCATGCCGAATGGGGGAGGGTTGAGCGAAGTAGATTTTTTCTTACAAGAGTGTGGACTCGCGTTTTTGGTAATGGGATTTCCAGGAAGTTTATATGCAACCAACCAAATACGTTGACGTTCGACATCTACTTTCGTATTATTTATGTTTTACTGACAATCGCATGTTGAAAATCTGTAATTTTCGAGTACTTTTTGCATGACTAAGCAGGGGGATTGAATCATAGGTCATACTTTTGCATTGCTATTCTTTACACATATCTTATAGGATTTACAACATGTTAGAAATTAGTGGAGGGAACCATAAAAACACTGTGCCACAACCTCATGATTTTGGGGGGAGATGGACGGAAATAAAGCTTGAGATACTGGAAAAATATCTCGACGCCTATACGAATGTTTTCAGGAATCAGACAACGCTCAAAATTATGTATATCGATGCTTTCGCTGGGACGGGGAAAATTACACTTCCTTATGATTTTATAAGCGGCTCGACAAAGCGAGCGATTGATATTGACAATAGGCCATTCGACAAATTGCTCTTTATCGAAAAAGACGCTGACCGATGTCGAGAGTTGGACTCTTTGCGTGTAGCGCATCCAAATAGAGAGATTCAAGTAATAAACTCCGACGCGAATCAGATTTTACAACGTGCGCATCCAGTTAGATCAAATTGGCGCGGCGTTCTCTTTTTAGATCCGTATGGCGCACAAGTAGAGTGGGCAACCATTGAAAAAATAGCTGAACTTAAAATGTTGGATACTTGGATTTTATTTCCGACTGCCACACTTTTGCGAAAATTACCGAAGTTAAAAATGCCTGATGAAGTATTCACCGAATGGAGACGTCCCATTACGAAGGTGTTCGGTGATAATAGCTGGGAAACTCTTTATCAGGAACCGAAACAACCGAATCTATTTGGAGAGCCGGAAAGAGATTCCGGGGCTGGTGGATTGGTTTCTGCGTACAAAGAAAAGCTAAATTGTTTATTTGGTGAAAGATTTCTCGAACTATCTAAAACTCTCAAAAATTCGAATGGTGTACCTTTGTACGAGTTTATCTTTTGCGTCGGCAGCCCAAGCGCGAAAGCCATTTTGAGAGCAAAAGAAATTGCAACTCGTCTGCTGAAGAAAATATAGTCATGGCCCAAAATTCCAATATCGAATGGACGGAAACAACTTGGAACCCGGTCACGGGATGCACGAAGATCAGCCCTGGCTGTAAACACTGTTACGCCGAGAGAATGGCGAATCGGCTCCAAGCCATGGGCATGAAAAAGTATCGGGAGGGGTTTTCTGTCGTTACGCACGACTATTCGCTCAATGAACCCTTTCGATGGAAAGAACCAAGAATCGTTTTCGTCAATTCAATGTCAGACCTCTTCCACGAAGAAGTGCCAGACGACTTCATTGAGGCCGTTTTCGATGTGATGAACAAGGCAAGCAAACATACTTTCCAGGTTCTAACCAAGCGCCCAGAACGCGTCGATTCGCTCAAGAAACTGAACTGGACGACCAACATATGGCTTGGCGTCAGCATCGAATCCGAGGATTGGGTGGATCGCCTCGTCTTGCTTAGTGAATGCAATGCTCAGACGAAGTTTCTCTCTCTTGAACCGTTATTGGGTCCCTTGCCGGACTTAGACTTTACAGACATCGACTGGGTGATCGTCGGCGGGGAGTCCGGGCCGGGCGCGAGGCCGATGGAGGCGGACTGGGTGAGGGAGATTCGCGACAACTGTGTGAACAGCGGCACGCCCTTTTTCTTCAAGCAATGGGGCGGCGTGTTCAAGAAGAAGACGGGGCGTGTGCTTGACGGCAGAACGTGGGACGAGATGCCGCAAACATTCGGTATCAGACCATTAAAAACTACTCCGCAGAATCCTCACTACGTTCGATATTCAGCTTAAATAGTGGTGCGTGCTCCTTGTAGCCCGGCCAATAAGAACGAAGCAGAAACACTTCTTTGATGTTGGTCGCCGAAAATTTCTCATTAGACAACCAATCCTCTAAGCACTCCGGGGTCAAACCACCTTCATCGGTGTATATTAGTACTACATTAAAAATTACGTCTTTCTTTTGGGCTTTTGCATCTTTTTGAGCGATTAACTCCCCGACCTTTTTTGTGAACTCTTCCTGGGTCCACTCTTCATCCGAGAGTTGTTCACCAGGTGGATATTGCATTCTCCCCATCCGAGCTTGAGCAAAACGACTTAAAATTTCTGATTTCACCAATTCAGTAACTTCGATACCTATCTTTTCACCCGCCCGCTTGGCAAAACAATCCGGAGGATCATTAGGGTTGGATTCAATCTCTGATATCTCAATTCCAAATTCAGCAGATAGTGACTTAGCAAAATCCTGCACACAACCGGATTCCTGAATTTCCCGCCAATGCCCACGTTTTTCACCCAATTGCGGATCATCTTTTGGAACGGCATAAAACCCGGAATGTCCGCGTTGTTTCTCAGCTTCAGCTAGTCTTCTAAGATCACGGCCTAGCTGATCCCTTGAATTCTCATCTTGCAAATTAATATTCATTGTAAAAGTCCTACTGTTCGATACACTCCCACCAAGACCCCCTGACAAATCATCACGAGCGGCTCAGACCCGATTATCTCTCCCACAACGGCTTCCGATTGAGACGTTCTTTCAGGCGCCCGTTCGGTTCAGCGGGCGCATCGAGGGCTGCTATAAACGCATCGTAGGCCTCATCATCAAGCTCGATGACGGGGCGGTCGATCAGCACTAAGAGTTTGTCTTTCCCTCGTAAATTCATTCGGCTCATTTACAATCTCTCCAGTTTCGGTGGCATGGGTCCATCCCGGCGCAGATGTATGCGTTCGTACATTCGCCTGTCAAGGCCTCATCATGGCCTGTTTCTTTCAAAATCCCGTTCCTCCTCGACAAGGGCAATATACAGATATATATTATAGATATAATCTCTCAAGAGGAGGATAACTGCATGGGCGCGAAATCGCATATCTCCAAATGGGGGGACAGCCTGGCCGTCCGCATCCCGAAGCCCATCGCCGAGCAATGGGGCGTGCGCGAGGGTTCGGCCATCGAGATGAACGCGCGCGGCGACCGGGTGGTGATGAGAAAGAGAGGCTACCGACTGGCAGACATGCTCGCCGAAATAAACGCGGACAACCTGCACGCCGAGCAAGACGCTGGTCCGGCGCAGGGCGCAGAGGCGTGGTAGCGAGGCGGGAGGTTTCCGGCGCGGACTACGTTCCGGGCAGAGGCGAGGTCGTCTGGCTTTCCTTCACCCCCCAGGCCGGGCACGAGGGGGCCGGCCGCCGCCCCGCGCTGGTCGTCAGCCCGCGAAGCTATAACGAGAAAAGCAGTCTGGCGCTGCTCTGCCCCATCACCTCGAGAGTCAAGGGCTATCCCTTCGAGGTGGCGCTCCCCGCCGATGGCCCCGTTACGGGCGTGGTTCTCGCCGACCAGGTGAAGAGCCTCGACTGGCGTGCGCGAAAGGCGCGTCCGGCGTCCAAGGCTCCGCCGCGCGTGGTGGGCGAGACGCTCGAAAAGCTGGCCGTCCTCCTCGAGCAGGACTGAGCGGAGCGCTGCCGCGCTCAGATGCCGCCGCGGGGACTTTTCCCGAAGACGGACTGGCTGTTAGTTCTACCCTCTTGAGGGGGAATGATTTCGAAGACCGCGTTTCCGAGGAGAACGAGCCGCTCCGATTGAGCACCTGGATTGCCCCACGCCTCCCCTAACCTTCAAACGCGGCTCTCAAGTCCGATATCCTGAGGAGCAACATCAGCGGTTCCTGATCCGAGAATCGTCGGAAGCCGAAGCGCTCGTAGAAATTCCCGGCTCTCTCATCGAGCGCCTGGACGATGAGGGCGCGCGCGCCGATGAGGTCGGCCGCCGCCAGGGCTCTCCAGCTCGCGTCTACGATCAGATCGCCTCCCAGGCCCCTGCCCTGATAGCCGAGGTCCACCGCGAGTTGTCCCAAGAGAATCACCGGAATCGGTTCGGGCATGCTTCTTCCGACGCGCGAGGAAACCCTGCGCCTTTCCACCGCTCCGGCCGCGAGGCTGTAAAAGGCAATCACACGCTCGCCCTCGCAGACGACATACGTCCGCGCGCCGCCTTTCGCTTCGTTCAAGCGGCTCTTGCTTTTCAGCCAGGCGTCGAGACTCTCCGCGCCGGAGTCAAACCCTGATACGTCGTGATGCGCGCCGAGCGGCTCCGGTCCGTTTATCTCTCCCACAGCGGCCTGCGCGCGAAGCGCTCTCTCAAGCGCTCGTCGGGTTCGGCAGGCGCATCGAGGGCTGCGAGAAACGCATCGTACGCTTCATCGTCGAGCGTGATGACGGGACGCTCGTTCAACGCATCTATCGCCGCCGTCTCGCTCGCCCTGAGCACGAACTCGGTGCGCGTTACGCCCCGGATCTCCGCGGCCCTGTCGATCAGTGCAAGCCGCTCGTCTTTCACTCTCAGATTCATCTGGCCCATTCGTCATTCTCCCCGGCTCTTGAGCATGAGTTCATCTCCGCTCTGATTTGTATAGCAATTGCATATACGTTCCGTCAAGACTCACCGCCTGGTCGAGTTGACCTGTCCCAAGCCCACTTTCTGCGGAAAAGCGTGAACCCTCCCTCCCGTCAGTCGGGGCTGAAGCACGCATTTCCCCGCAGGAGCGCGTTCCGGGAGGGTGTATCCTCCCCCTGCTCGACGCGCGGTCTTCGATCTTGAAACCGCGGGTCGCCGCCTGGAGGACGGCCCGTTTGAAGAATCTCTTATCGAGGGACCAGACCATGCGGGAGAGCGGAGTCATCGAGGCGGGCGCCGGGCGGCGAAATCGAGGCCAATCTTTCCTGAACAATTCCGGAAAATTCGATAAAATAAGATAAATTCACGGGGTTTTCCGATAAATTAACGATGCTTTTCCGGGCGCATCCGAGACGTTTTTGCGGGCGTTCTTACGCGATACCGGCGCGCCGGACAGCGGCCGCGCTCTCCGGATTCAGGCGCTCCGGAGCGTCCATGAAGGGCGCGCCGCCGCTTCTGGAAACGAGGCGGCGGTGGATAACCGGGCGGGTTTCAGCCCTCCGTTCCCTGCTTGCGCCGGTTATCCACAGGAAAGCACAACATTTGGGGATAAGGTGTGGGTAAGTTCATATATTTTGTGTATATCTGTTTTTAGGGTATTGACAGACGAGGGCAAAGCATACTACATTTAGTGTTACGGTTTGATTGCGCCATACTAAATATGTCCCCGGCACAGCGGGGCGCCCTTGCGGAGGAGGCTGAAAGTGGAGTTGACGAGGCGTTTTACCCGGGCTGGAGACGATGCGTACGGCGAGGTCGGTTTCGCGCCGCGCACCTCGCGCATCACGAACCCGGACGGCTCGCTCGTCTTCGAAGCGAAGGACATCCTGGCGCCCGAGAGCTGGTCTCAGGTGGCCGTCGACATCCTGGCGCAAAAATACTTCCGGAAAGCCGGCGTCCCCGCCCATTTGAAAAAGGTTCCCGAAGACGGCGTGCCCGAGTGGCTGCAGCGCTCGGAACCTGACACGGAAAAACTCGAATCCCTGCCCGAGGATGAGCAATACGGAAGCGAGCAAGACGCACGGGACGTTTTCCACCGCCTGGCGGGATGCTGGACGTATTGGGGCTGGAAACACGGTTATTTTCACACCGAAGAGGACGCCAAGGCGTTTTACGAGGAACTTTTATACATACTTGCGAGCCAGATGGCGGCTCCCAACTCGCCTCAGTGGTTCAATACGGGCCTCCACTGGGCTTACGGCATTACGCGCCCCGCCCAGGGCCATTTCTACTGCGACCCCGAAACCGGGGAAATACTCCGCTCCACCAACGCCTATGAACGTCCCCAGCCGCATGCGTGCTTCATCCAATCGGTGAAAGACGATCTCGTCAACGAGGGCGGGATCATGGATTTATGGACGCGCGAGGCGCGCATCTTCAAATACGGCTCGGGCACCGGCACGAATTTCTCGAGCTTGAGAGCGGAGGGGGAATCCCTCTCGGGAGGCGGAAAAAGCTCCGGCCTCATGAGTTTCCTCAAGATTGGGGACCGCGCCGCGGGCGCCATCAAGTCGGGCGGCACGACACGCCGGGCAGCGAAGATGGTCACGCTAGACATCGATCATCCCGACATCGAGGAATTCATCAACTGGAAGGTGAACGAGGAACAGAAAGTGGCTGCCCTGGTTTCGGGCAGCAAGATGTGCAACCGGCATATGAACGCTATTCTCGTGGCTTGCCAGGAGGGGGAAAACCCGGGGTTGAACGGCAACCTCCATCAGCCGGATAAGAACCCATCACTCGCCAAAGCGATACGCGCCGCAAGGCTAGCCGGTGTTCCGGACAATTATATTCATCGAACCCTTCAACTCGCGCGGCAAGGAATCACCGAAATCGAGTTCGAGGAATTCGACACGAATTGGGAAGGCGAGGCCTACACCTCGGTGTCCGGGCAAAACTCGAATAATTCCATACGTGTTTCAGACGAATTCATGAAAGCCAGCGAGAAAAATACGGATTGGAACCTGATTCGGCGCACCGATGGTGAAATCGCCGGTTCCCTCAACTCGAAAGAGCTTTGGGAGCAGATTGGATACGCGGCGTGGTGTTGCGCAGATCCCGGCCTTCAATTCGATTCGACCATCAACGACTGGCACACGTGCGCCACCGATGGGCGCATCAACGGCTCTAATCCCTGCTCGGAATACATGTTCCTGGATGACACCGCATGCAATCTGGCGTCGATGAATCTCATGAAATTCTTGGATACTGAAAAGAACCATTTCCAGATAGAAGACTATCGCCACGTTATCCGTCTATTGACAGTCGTCCTCGAAATTTCAGTGCTGATGGCGCAATTCCCCAGTCCCGAAATAGCCAAACGCTCATTCGAGTATCGTACCTTGGGGCTTGGATACGCCAATCTGGGCACCTTGTTGATGGTTCTCGGCATCCCTTACGATTCACCGGAAGCGGAAGCGTGGTGCGGGGCCCTCACCTCCATCATGACAGGCTGCTCGTACGCCACAAGCGCCGAGATGGCCGGAGAGCTGGGCGCTTTCGTCAGGTATCAAGGCAATCAAGAGCACATGTTGCGCGTTCTGCGAAACCACCGCCGCGCAGCTTATTCAGTGCCTGAAGCCGAATACGAAATGCTCTCTAAAGCGCCAAAAGGAATCGATGCGGAAACCTGTCCCCATTATCTTCTCCAGGCGGCGCGAGAGGCGTGGGATGACGCTTTGGCCATCGGCTATCGAAACGGCTACCGGAATGCGCAAGCTACTGTCATCGCACCGACGGGCACTATTGGCTTGGTAATGGATTGCGACACAACCGGAATCGAGCCTGATTTTGCTTTGGTGAAATTCAAAAAACTGGCGGGGGGCGGTTACTTCAAGATCATCAACCAGTCCGTTCCTCTTGCCTTGCGGCATCTGGGTTATGATGACGAAGAAATCCGCGAAATCGTCGCCTACTGCCGGGGGCGGGGCACCCTCACGAATGCGCCTCACATCAATCCAGAATCTCTACACGCAAAAGGGTTCACCAGCAAGGCCCTCGAAAAGGTGGAAGCCGCGCTTGAGGGGGCATTTGAAATCCAGTTCGCCTTCAACAAATACTCCCTTGGAGAAGACTTCTGCCGTGAACAATTAGAGTTCAATGAAGCGCAAATTGCCGACTGGAACCTGAATCTGCTCGAAGCCATTGGTTTCACCCCGGAGCAAATCAGCGAAGCGAATGATTTCGTTTGCGGTAAAATGACGCTGGAAGGCGCGCCCCACCTAAAAGAAGAACATCTAGCTGTTTTTGATTGCGCCAGTAAATGCGGACGCGAAGGCAAGCGCTTCATCAGCCCAATGGCCCATGTTCGGATGATGGCGGCGGCGCAGCCTTTTATATCAGGCGCTATCAGCAAAACCATCAACATGCCATCAGAATCCACAATTCAAGACATCTTGGATATCTACCGCGAATCGTGGCAGCGGATGACCAAAGCCATTGCGATTTACCGTGATGGTTCGAAACTAAGCCAGCCACTTTCCGCGCTAAGCGAAGCGGAAATCTTCGCTGACATCAGTGAAGAAGAACCAGCTACCCAAAGCGCACCCGTGCACGTAGCCCAGCAGATTGTGCGCCGGATTATTTACCAATCCAGAAGACGCAAGTTGCCTACCCGCCGCGGTGGATACACCCAAAAAGCCGTCATCGGCGGGCACAAAGTGTATCTTAGAACCGGGGAATACGAGGATGGTTCGATTGGTGAAATTTTCATAGATATGCACAAAGAAGGCGCTGCCTTCAGAAGCCTTATGAACTGTTTCGCCATCGCCATTTCCCTGGGGTTACAACATGGCGTCCCTCTGGATGAATTTGTGGATGCATTTGTTTTCACGCGCTTCGAGCCCGGGGGCATGGTTTCAGGCAACCCGCACATCAAGATGAGCACATCCATCATCGATTACATCTTCCGTGAGTTGGCAGTCTCATATCTCGGACGCCACGACCTTGCGCAAGTGGTGTCGGAGGACCTGAGGAGCGATACCATTGGGCGCCCTCAGGAAGAGATCCCCGAATTCGACACCGAGGAAGAAGAGGAGATTCAAACCATATTCCCGGGACCAGATGCAAGCGCACCGCGTAGTGACCGGATAAGTCTGAATTATGAGAAAGAATCCACCTTCGCTTCGTTGACGCCTATCGCAGAAGCAGGCTCCGCCCTCGATTCGCGTATCGAAGAAGCCCGCGCCAAAGGATATGAGGGTGAGGCATGTGGCGATTGCGGTTTATTCACCCTGGTAAGAAACGGTACCTGCCTGAAATGCATGACTTGCGGTGCGACGAGTGGATGTTCTTAAAAAATCAGTTGTTACCCGTCGGGGGGGCAACGGGCGGACTCTGCGACGGGACGAGAGTCGGGGGAGAATCCTCGGAGGGTTTTTCCCCGACTCTCACCAAAGTGAATTCTCTTGCTGCGGGGGAAACGGGCGGACTCTGCAGCAGGATCGGGAGCCGGGGATAATACACCTCGGGGGTTGAGTCTTCGGCTCCCACTTCAAATCGAGCGGAATTCCCTGCTGCGGGGGAAACGGGCGGACTCTGCGGCAGGTCGAGAGCCGGTGAAGTCTCCTAGGGGGAGTTCTTCATCGGCTCTCCCTTTTTCACTTGACACCCAGGGCTCCTTCGCCTACCTTCATATTCCTTTTGTGGGGGTGTAGCTCAGATGGGAGAGCGCGTGGATCGCACCCACGAGGTCAGGGGTTCGAATCCCCTCACCTCCACCAGAGCAGTTGCTTGAGTTAAACCCTAAGGATTGAGCATGGCTTGAGCCGCCTCTCGCGTTCTCATGCCTTCTCGTACTCCGCGCTTTTCCGCCACTTCATTCATGCATGAAATCACGCCGTCTTCCCATGTGCTCATCACATCACCAATGCGCGCGCTCATGGCGCCGACCGCAGCCGCCGCGATACCTTCTCGCGCCAGATAAGGAAAAGATGCGATACCGGAATCATCTTTTCCCCGCCCCGCATCATTCGCAACAACACCCTTTAGATTGAGCTTCACAACATGCGGGATGAGGGTAAGTCCGCAATGTGAAGCCTGGATAAAGACGTCATCCGGTCTTGGTTCTTTGATGGAACGCAGGACGGGAATACCCCATGAAGCGCGTATATTACCATGAGGCAAAAGCTCCAGCTCATAAATCCTATCGTCAAGACTTTCCTCGACAATTACTTTCCGGCCCATTTCGGCATCGAGCAAACAATCCGAAGCATCAGCTATGGACTGACCGATTTCAACACCAAGGTTTTTAGCCGCTTGATTCGCATGACCGACTTCGCCTTCATACACGGATTCTCCAACAGCGAGCCTCGCGGACATGGTCTCACAGGCCAATGCAGGCACATGATAATCCTGAGCCAAGCGGAGACCGCTGATCCCGGCATCATCCATCCCTACCCCCGCCGCATGGGCAACAATTGCTCTCGCACCCAGCCGCATTGCCCAGGCAATCGTCATTCGCGCAGCGTAAGAACCTGCAATGAGAACGTCCCTCTTCCCTGCCCTTTCGTCAAAATATGTCATCGAATCCGCTGAGAGGATACGCCCCCGCACGTCTTCATGGTGAATCGTCTGTTCGTCCGTAGCCATCACATTTTCTTTCCCGATTCATGAAGCAAAACACATATCCTGCAAAAATTTCAGGACAAAAGAAACGCCCGGCCGATACTTCAACCGGGCGTTGATTTCTTTCTTGGAAGGAACACTATTGTTCAGCAGGAGCATTCCCCCCTTCGCCGTCACTCAAAATATAGAAATCATCAGCTACACCTTTGTCAGACACATCATAGTCCACATCGCTTGGCAGCACATCTCCGGATTCTGCAAAAAACTCGTGATCCAAAACGACATCACTATCTCTTAACTCGATCATTTCATCCTCATCCTACGGGCGGCCTGATACGAATTTGCCCGGGCTTTGCCACAGGCGACACCACAAAGCGGGAAAGTATACAGAAATTGTTAAAAAAAGCAACTTTTTTTTATATCTAAGTCCTTATTTTTCAAACAATAAAATATGCTATTCAAAGCAAATTCTCACATTTTTACCGGGAGTACCCGCGAAGCTAACTTTTCAAGGAGGCCGGAAAGATGCGTTTCAGATGACCATATCTGGGATATTATTTGTATGCGCGCGCGAACACCGAGCCTGCACAAAACGCCAGAAAGCTCGTCCGCGCCCGATTAATGTTTCAGGTAACAGGCCTGTGTCTAGGCCATGTCTTCCGCTTGAAATTCGATGCGTCCTCCCGGCGGTTCCACCACCAAGTGAAGCGCTTCGGCCAGCCTCCCGGAAAGATGCCACATGCCACAGATAAAAGTGAGTTCCACGATCTGCCGATCGGAGAAATACTTCTTCATTTCACTGAATGCGAAGTCGTTTTTCTTCGCCCTGAACTTCGACACTTCATCCGCCCAACGGATAACGGCTTTTTCCTTATCGTCGAACAAATCGCTGTCTTTCCAATCATCGCCTTCAAGTAGATTGATCTGATCCTGGCTAAGACCCAGAGCCCGACCGAGCTCCACATTGTGCCCGATTCAGTTGTTGCACTCGGTCAATATAGCCGTTTTGACGATAACCAGCTCCATGAGACGGATATAATCGGACTCCGTCTTCAATCGATTCGTGCGGAGCTTCTGGTCGAGCAACATCCATCCTTCCACCGTGGGAGGTGAATTTCCCAAAAGCTGCAAAAAACGCGGGACGGTGCCCCACATCCGCTTCGACCAGTCATAGAGCGGGGTGAGTTCCTCCTTAAGCTCGTCAGGAATATCGTCAGGATCGACGAAAGGCAACCTTGGCAAAGGACATGCCATCATCTCATCGGTCACGCCAAGACTATCCGGCAAACTGGTTTTGTCGTCCACAGACATTGGATTCTCCTTAAAAATATCGGATACGTGATTTAGACGCTGCTCGTCGCCAAAGCCTCACGAATGTGGTGTGGCCCGACTGGCAGTGAAAAAACAGGTACTCCCACTGCGTCTTGTATGGCATTCACGATCGCCGCTGCAGTCGCCACAATGGGCGGTTCACCCACACCCCTCATCCCATAGGGTGTGCCCTCGGCCGGGTTGTCATACAAAACGGCTTTCAGTTCGGGCATATCCATGCTGGTAGGTATTAAATATTCATGGAAGGTATCGCCATGCAAATTTCCATCCGGCCGCCGGGGTTGTTCTTCCATGAGAGCCAATCCGAGACCCTGGAGCATGGCGCCCTCAATCTGACCCACAACGGATAATGGATTGATGGCGAATCCCACATCCTGGACACATGTGAGGCGCAAAACCCTGATCTCGCCGAGTTCGGGATTGACAGCCACATCCGCTATCTGTCCGGTATGTATTGGACATGGCGGCGGCTTCGCGCTTTCCCCTTGTCCTATTAAAAATCCCTGAATTTCAGGCGCCGCTTTGGCCACCTGCGCAAGTGTAAGAGCCCGGTCGGGCGCTGAAGCTACCCTGACTTGACCATCTTCCAATACCAGATCGTCCGGAGCGGCTTCGAGCTTTATACTCGCCACATTCAAAATCTTGTCTCGCAAATCGCGCGCAGCACTCAAGCTAGCCATCCCCACCGCACGCGTCGCCTTACTACCTGATGCCGCCGATGATTCAGGTACTGAATCCGTATCTCCGTTCGTGTAACGCACTTCATCCAAACTTACGCCCAATTCTTCTGCAGCGAGTTGGCATATGGAAGTACTCATACCCGTGAGGTTCACCGTTCCCGCTATCACTTGAACGGTACCGTCCTGATTCAGGCGAACCGTACAACTAGACGCCTCCCCCGGTCCCGGCCAATACCCACAAGCTATGCCGCGGCCGAGTTTCCACCCCTCGCCCTCGAGTTCTCCGTTCGCCTCAATCTTCTCCCCCCAATCCCCCTCCACGGCCGTTGAGTCGAGAACGCTACGCATGGACGGTGCCTCCTCTTTCCCGGCCAGCGTCACATCTCCGGGCCGGAGGGAGTTAATTCGCCTAATTTCGAGTGGGTCGACCCCCATTTCGCGCGCGATGATGTCCATCTGCACTTCGGTGGCAAAGTGATATTGGGGGCCGCTAGGAGCACGCACGGGACCGCAAACAGGGCCATTGGTATATACCGTACATGCGCGAATTCTGACGTTGGGAATCCGATATGAGCATGAACCCATCAGCATCTTGCTACTGCACTGGAACGGCGCGCCACGGCCATAGGCTCCATGATCCATCGTGACATCAAGTTCGCGAGCGACAAACGTACCGTCATTCTTCACCGCCGTGCGTATCGTGATGAAATGAGGGTGTCTCGGATTCACTCCGATATGATCTTCCTCGCGAGTCATCTCCATACGAACAGCCTGGTCTGTCCTTAAAGCCAAAAGAGCGGCGATGTGCTCGTAAGTGCTCTTCAGCTTGGCGCCAAAACCTCCTCCGATTTCAGTCGGAATCACTCGAACCTGTGTTGCCGGAAACCCAAGTGCCTCGGCCACATCCGCACGAATGGCCCACGCATCCTGCGTGGTCGTCCAGATTGTGACTTTTCCGTCGGCACCTGCCTCGGCAGTGCATGCGTGAGGTTCGATATAGCCGGCATGTACGAACGGCGTGGAAAAAGTATGCTCAAAAATGCGATCCGCTTCTTCGTATCCAGCGTCGACATCTCCTATTTCTTTTTCAAAGCGGGCAATGATGTTTTTGTTCGCATCCGGGCCAAGTCCCAACGCTCTCCAATCTTCATGAACAGCGAGACCTTTGCCGGCCCGGCTATCCAAGCCGCTTACTATCGGTTCTAAAACTTCATATTCCACACGAATCGATTCGATGGCTGTCTGGGCGGCATCGATGTTTTCTGCGGCCACGGCAGCCACCGGTTCTCCGCCATAGCGAACGAAACCATCCTGCGCAAACCAACTCTGATCCTTGATGTTGGCACCGAATCGAATGCGGGGAGCTTCATCGCGAGTCAAGACAGCACGGACGCCAGGTATCCTACGCGCCGTAGAAACATCCACGCTTAATACCTTTGCATACGGATGCGGGCTGCCCAAGACCAACCCGATAAGTGCGCGGCTCGATGGGACATCAGCCGCATATTTGGCACTTCCAGCTACTTTGTCCGGGGCATCGATCCGGGTGAGGCCCATACCTGCCACTTTATAGTCTGTCATTTCCACCTCAGAGAAAATATGGCTTAAACCACTGAATTTTATTTGTCATTCGACAATCTGTTATAGCTTTAACCACGCAACGTACAAATTCGATCGGCAATTTGCCTATTCTGGAACATCTTGTGGTCTTACACCATGAGTAGCCCTAATTTTCGTTTTGATATTTCCCCTCACATTAAAATCGCCTTCAATCCAAATCCACTTCGGTTCACAAACTTCAACCATGTCATCAAGGATGGTGCTGACCACTTGTTCATGAAATATTTCCCGGTCCCGGTAATTATTGATGTAGAGCTTCAGGGATTTCAACTCTACGATCTTGTCTCCAGGAATGTATTTGATGCGAATCGTTGCGAAGTCGGGAAAATTGCTGATCGGACAAAGGCAAGTGAATTCGGGAATCGTGAAATCGACAACGTAATCTCGCTCCTGTGAAGGATTCGGAACAGCCTCGAGTGCCGCCTCCGCTATCATCCTCGCGCCATACTTCATCTCGTCTTGAGACATTTCCATTATTCTCCAGGAGTCAGGTTCACGAGCAAGGCACCGTCCTTTCGAGCTACAAACGTATCGTGTGCTTCTTGGTATTCCCTGAGAGGAAAACGATGGGTGATATACGGGTCCACTTTCATTCTACCGGCATGAATGAGTGATAATACCTCATCTCCGCAATTGGGATTCGCTCGAACGCCAAAAATATCCATCTCTTCGAGCACAACGCGTTTCCATGCCATGTCAGGGATGTTTTCCGGTATTCCGGTAATAGCGACTCGCGCGCCTTTACCACCACAATCCACACTCCACTTGAAGCTATCCGTGGTTCCAGCCGTCTCCAGCACCACGTTGGCTTTTCTCCCGCTCGTCATTTCATCTATCCGCTGCGGCACGCCCCCATCTCGATAGCTTACAACTTCAGCGCCTTGTTCCTCTAATATTTTCAGTCTCCGGCCACCACCCACGACAATCACGCGCCCTGCGCCCATCGCCTTTGCTGATTCATAAGCAAAAGCACCTATTGGTCCAGAACCTAAAATTACAACAGTATCGCCGGGGTTGATACCCGCGCGTTTCGCCGTCCAGAGACCACAAGCAGCGGGATCCACGGCAGAACCATATTCAAAAGACATGTTTTCCGGCATCCTGTGCAACGCGCGTATGTTGTTTGTCACGTACTCGGCATACGAACCCTGCGTAATATGCCCATACTGCCTGTGGCCTGTGACTGTATTCCCATAATTATAGCAAAGGTTATAGCGTCCGATCAGACACATGCGACAGGCTCCGCATCCAGCATGGCTCGTACCCGCCACGGCATCACCCATCTCAAGACCGAATCCCTCTGTCATAGGACCCATTGCCACGATCCTGCCGGCCCACTCATGCCCCAGGATAGCTGGAAGTTTGGGTGGCCAATTGGGGAGGTGTCCGCCTTTGATAATTTCGATGTCAGTACCACAAATCGTAGTACACTCCACTTTGACAAGCACTTCTCCGATATCCGGCTCCGGAACAGGAACGGATTGAATTTCAAGCTTTTCGGGCGCGGTCATCACAACCGCTTCCATCTTGTCTCCTATTTCTTCGCCGTAGCGCACATCGAATTGTGAAGACATAAAACTGTATCCTCTTTCTTCATCTGTTCACGGAATTATAAATTGGGAATGAATGCAATCTTGCTTGGAAAAAATTACAAACTTTCCCGCAAACTGTTTCGTCGGCCATCCTACCAAGTACCAAATTAAACGCTTATCTCTTCTTTGTGAGGAGAATGCACATCTACTTCTTCTCTCGTCAACCATCTGCCCGTCCAGATGCGCCACCAAAAACGCCCGACGTCGTTGCCTATCAAAGAAATGACTGGAACGAGAACGAGTGTGATCACCGTGGCGAAAAGCAGTCCAAAACATAAACTAATTGCCATGGGAATCAAGAATTGCGCCTGAAAACTTTTCTCGAACAACATCGGCCCCAAGCCTGCGGCGGTCGTCAATGTCGTCAGAACAATAGCTCTCCACCTTGCGACACCGGCCTGCTGCAGTGCGTCTTCTATAGGCATCCCGTCTCTGATACTTCGGTTCGCGAAATCCAAAAGCACCAAAGAGTCGTTCACCACAACACCGGTAAGAGCCAAAATCCCCATCATGCTCAAGATGGAGATATCGAAACCCATGACAATATGCCCCCATATTGCGCCAACGACCCCAAACGGAATGGCGCTCATGACAATAAAGGGCTGGAAATAGCTTCTGAACAAAGTGGCTAAAATCGCAAAAATAACGGCCATTGCAAGCGCAAAAGCGCGAAACAGGCTGGCGAATGATTCACTCGTCTCTTTGGCCTGACCCTCGAATCTGATACCTACCCCGTTATAGCGGTTCAGGAGCTTGGGGAAGAAATTCGCATTCAAGTCGTTCAGAACCTCGGTGGGATTGGCGTGGTCCTGGTCGATTTCGGCCGTTACGTTAATCGCCCTAGCTCTGGCTACTCGTCTTATTGCATCAAGACCTTGAATCATCTCGACTTCCGCCACCTCATAGAAAGGAATTTCCGCTCCTGAGGACGTCCTGACCCTCATTTTCCTGATATCTTCCAGAGAACGCCTTTCCTCGGATGGATAGCGAAGCTTGACCTTCACGTCATCACGGCCACGCTGCAGACGCAGGACTTGCAGCCCGAAAAAGCGCGCGCGCAACTGACGCCCCAGGTCATCCAGATTCACTCCCAGAACGCGGGCCTGCGGCTTCAATGATGTTCGGAACTCAAGCTTCCCGGGCCGGAAATCATCTTGAACATCATAAAGGCCGGGATATTTGGTTAACTCTCTCTTGAACTCCTGAGCTACTCTTCTCAAAGTCCCGATGTCATCACCATAAAACTGCACATCTATAGGTTTGCCACCGGGCGGACCGGCTCCTCCTGTACTGAAAGTAAGGCTCGTTACATCGGGAATTTCTCCTGTATTCTCACGCCAGCGGTTGATGATTTCCTCAGAACTGATTCCCCTGGCTTCCGAGGGCAGCATCTCGAGGATCACCTGCGCCATATGGCTCCCTCCCACGATGCGCCCGCCGCCCGGGTCGATATTCTCACCCAGTATTGTAAATACATGCTTGACGACCGGTTCACCCGTTTTCGAGCGAACAACCTCGTCAAGAGCAACGGCTGCCTGCTCAATCTTTTGCGCCGCGTTTTTCGTTTGCCGAATCGGGGTTCCCAGCGGAAACAGAATTTTCACATGCACCCAATCGGAATCGATTTTTGGGAAAAACAAAAACCTCACATGCCCGCCAACCGCCAAACCTACCGTCACCATAAAAACCACCAAAGCCAGGGCGATGACCAGATACCTGGCGTTGAGGCAAAATTCCAGAATTGGCGCATAAAATCGATGGATGAGCCAGTTTATGCCTCTATCGATGGTGTTTCTCATACGAGATGAGAGTCCACCCGCCCTGGGAGGCCGCACCCAATGTCCCAGATGAGCCGGCAGAATGAATAACGATTCGATGAGAGAAGCGATTAACGCGGCGATGATGGCCGCCGGAAGCACCGCCATGAATTTTCCTACCGTTCCTGCCACCATCAGCAAGGGAGCGAAAGCCACAATGGATGTCATAACAGTGGCGATAACCGGCAGGGCGACTTCATAACAGCCGTCAATTGCCGCCTGAACGCGATTCTTTCCTCTTTCCATATGCGAATAGATGTTTTCAGCCACTACGATGGCGTCATCCACCAGTATCCCTAAAACCATGATGAAGGCGAACATCGAGAGCATGTTGAGCGTGCTGCCGGAAAAGTTCAAAAAACCCAAAGCCGTCAACAGGGAGACGGGAATTCCCATAGCCACCCAAAACGAAAGGCGAATGTTCAAAAACAGCCACATGGAGAGGAAAACCAAAACGAGTCCGACGCGACCGTTTCTCAACAAAAGATCGAGCCGGTCCTGTATCAAACGCGAGGTATCCGCCCAATGGGCCAGTTCCAATCCTTCGGGCAGTTCTTTTCGCTTTCTCTTGACATATTCAACTACCGTTTTCGAAATCGAAAGCGCATCTTCCTCATCGGTTCGATACACCATGATGAGCGCAGCCGGCTTCCCGTTGAATCGGCCCGATGTATCGCTATCCTCAAAAGCGTCGACCACACGTGCAATATCGCCAAGTCTTAGAATGGCCCCGTCTTTTTGGGTCAGTATTTCAAGCCGCTCGAACTCCGGGCCCGTGTAACGCTTTCCCAACGTCCTGATTCTGATTCTCCGCTCCACAGAACGGATATCCCCGCCTGAGAGTTCCAGCACATTCTTGCGAATGATATTCGCCACCCGATCAAACGTCAGACCATAGCGGCGCAACATCTCCTCAGAGACTTCGATTGAAATTTCCCAATCTCTCAAGCCGCTCAGAACCACCTTTGAAATGTTGGGCAAATCCAGCAAATCATCTTTGATCTCCGTGGATTTTCGTTTCAGGACTTCTTCTGACACATTGCCGAACAAGGAAAGACGGACTACTTGATTTATGCGCTTCACCTCCGAAACGACAGGCCTTTCTATGTCCTCGGGCAATGTCTTGATACGATCGATTTCGCTCCGGATATCTTCCATCAAATCTCGGGAGTTCTTGATCCAGCTATATAGTTCCACGGCAATTTCACAGCGACCCTCATAAGCAACCGAAGTGATTTTTTTTACCCCCTCGACGCCGGTCAGGGCCTCTTCGATCTTGATGCAAATACCCTCTTCCACCTCCGCAGGACTCGCGCCCTCCCACGCCACGTTGACGCTCACCCGATCGAGGGCGAATTGAGGGAGCAACTCGCTGCGGATTTGAAAAACGGCGACAACACCGATGATCAGCATTATCCCCATGAGAAGGTTGGCGAAAACAGTATGACGTGCAGACCAATCCAGAATTTGCTTCATTGCGCGGAAGCCCCTCCGGCAATCCCGTCTTGTTCATCGAGTCTCATGCCGGAAACGGGGTCGGGGATCGCGGAAAGAATGATGCGGGCGTTTTCGTTCACTCCATTTTTGATTATGACGCCATCCTGATCTTTCCGAATGACTCCCACCTTCTGGATTCTGAGTTTCCCCTCCTCGTCCAACAAATACACAAGATCCCGTTCTCGCAATGCGGCGCGCGGAATAACAAACACGTCAGGCATCGTGATGCCTTTTATTTTCACTTCCACGAACATTCCCACGAAAAGGGGAGGATGCTCCCCGGGCACCCAATTCTTCATGGGCTCGGGAATTTCGACCACCAGCGTGAGCGCGCGGGTGGACTCATCCAGGCCAGAATCGACCAGCGACACCCGCCCTCGCCATTCAACCTTCTCTCCAAATTGACCCCACGATACACGGGCCGTGGGCAAAAAGGGTTTCACCTCCTCCTGGCTGCGCGGAAACGCCGTCCCCTGGTTGCGGCGAAACACCCAGCGCGCATCCTCGACGGGGAGGGAAACCGGAACCTCAAGCACCGACACGTCATAAATCTTTCCCACGGATTTCCCCGCACTGGCGAAATCTCCAACGTCCAAACTCGTCTCCCGCACCCGCGCATCGAATGGAGACACGAGCTTCGTGCGCGATAACTGCAATACCGCCCTCTTGAGTTCCGAGCGGCTCGCATTGAGAGCCGCACTTTTCTGCCTTAACTGTACGGGAAGTAGCGCTAAAACGTTCTTGATTGACTGGACTGTTCTTTCCTGCCTGAGAAAATTTTGTTGCGACTGATCGTATTGGCCAGACGAGATCACGCCTTGTTTTCTCAATCTTTCGTTGCGCTCCATTTCCTGAGAAACCAATTCCATATGGAGCTCGGCGATGTCCAGATCGGCCCGGTGATTCTTCTCCTCCTGCCTCAATCGTGCGATATCGGCTCTGAGTTGCGCGATTTCCGCCTTGCGCCGATCGATGGCGAGTTTGTAATCCGCCGAGTCGATTTGAAACAGCAAATCCCCTTTTTTGATGAAGCCGCCGGTCCTGAATCCGGGCGAGCGCTCAATCACCTTCCCGGACACTTCGGGCACGATGGAAAGTTCGGTTTTGGGCCGCACGGTTCCGAACCCCTTCACCCAGAACGTCTTGTCTTGCTTCTTCAAGAGCATGGTTCGAACGAGTCGGCGGGGTGCGGGAGGATTCACAACCTGGGGTTTGGGTCGATTTTCAATCAGCCACTTGGTGATGCCTGCGCCAATTACAAGAACCAAAACGGCGAAAATGATGAAAACTTTTTGCCGGGACATTATGTTGTCAGCATCCTCTCTTCAGCGGCGGTGCGATGATTCCCGTGATGAAACCCTCGGAAACCATTATACGAGGCTCCCGGTTTCTCGAAAATTTCAGGAAGGAGCGTGCATTGTATGCCTCTTTACTCCTATCAGCGGTGGCCCCTTGTGTCAAAAACCCGGTATGCTCCGATAAACTATAATTGAATACTTCAAAAAGGAAAGGGGAATGCTCGAAAATATCACCTATTTCAGTGATGGTCTCAAAATCGCCGCTCACCTGTATCGTCCCGATGACTGGCGGCCCGGCGACCCGCCCCGGCCGGCGATCGTCTGCGTCACGGGATACAGCGGCCGAAAGAACCTGGCCACGATCGACATGCCCATCCACTTGAGCAAAGCGGGTTTTTTCACCCTGGCGCCCGATTATCGCGGCTATGGCGTGAGCGAGGGCGTTCGCGGGCGTCACCGCCCCCTGGAGCAGGCCCAGGACACCTACGACGGAATCACCTATCTCCAAACGGTTGAGGGCGTGGACCCCGAGCGAATCGGCCTGTATGGCACGAGTTTCGGCGGCGCACACGCCATCTGGGCCGCGGCGTTCGACGAGAGGGTGAAGGCGACCGTCTCCGCGGTGGGGGTTCACGACGGCGAACGCTGGCTGAAAACATTGAGAAGGCCTTATGAATGGCTCGCCTTCAAGTCCCGTGTCCAGGAAGCCGCCCAAAAGCGCGTCACGGCCAATGAGCGGGAAACCATCATCCGCCACGATATTTACAGCGACGACCCGGACAACCCCAAACCCCCGATGACGCTGGAGGAGCACGGTTCCGAGGAAGTGCTCGAACTCGACCTCGAAAGCGTGGAGGCGTGTTTTCGATACCGCCCCGAATGGGTGGCCGGGAAAATCTCGCCCCGGCCCGTCCTGTTCATCTACGGAGAAGAGGACGTCATGGTTCCCCCGTCTGAAGCGCACGCCTGCTACGCGGCTTGCGGAGAACCGAAAAAGCTCGTCATGCTTCCCAGGGGACGCCACAACGACGTCTACCAGGTGAACAACCCGGATCTCTTCGATATGGCCTTGAAGGAGACGACGGCCTGGTTCCGGGAGCATTTATAGGTTTCCCTCGCTAAATCAAACACATGGGAGGTGATGCGAAACATGGGCGCCACGCTGATATTTCATGGACAATCCACGTTTCTGGTCAAAACCGACGGGGGCAAGACCATCTACATCGACCCCTGGCTCGAGAAGAACCCCGTCTGCCCGCCGGAACTCAAAACACCGCAAAAGGCGGACCTCATCTGCCTCACGCACGGCCATTTCGACCATACGGCCGACGTCATCCCCGTTTTCGAGGCGAATCCATGCCCGGTGGCGGGCCACATGGACCTCATCCGCACCATCAATGCCGAATACGACCTGGGCGCCCACGCCACCCCCATGGGAAAGGACGGCACGGTCGATTTCGGCGGCGTCCAGCTCACCCTCACCCACGCCTTTCACGGGGGCGCCTACGGACCGGAACTGAAATACACCGGCGAGCCCTGCGGTCTCGTTCTCACTTTCGAGGACGGCAAACGCCTGTATCATGCGGGGGATACGGCCGTTTTCGGCGATATGCGCATCATCGCCGACCTCTACGCGCCTGATCTGTGCTGCCTGCCCATCGGGGACAGGGCCACCATGGGCGCGCGGCAGGCGGCGCTGGCGTGCGAGTTGCTCGAAGCGAAGCGCGTCGTGCCCATCCACCACTCGAGCCTGCCCCACCTGACGGGCACGCCCGAGGCGTTCATCGAGGAAGTCGAGAAGCGCGGCCTCGATACGGAAATCATCGTCTTAAAGCCCGGCGATAGCGTAACGATATGATTTTTAAGGGATTACGCGCCCGGCCTCTCGATGAGTTCGAGCGTGTTGCCGTCCGGATCTTCGAGATAGACGACGAAGCCGCCCTTGTTGGGGCCCTGCGTGACGGGCACGGGCGGCGAGACGAACCGCACCCCCTTCGGCGCTAACGCCTCGTACATCCCTTTGAGATCATTGACGTTATAGGCGATGTGCGCGCTGCCCACGTTGTTCGTGGCCGTGTCTATCTTCACCCCCGGCGCGCCGGTGTATTCGACCAGCTCGATGTGGTAGCCTCCACCCAGAATATAGACGATGCGAAGGTCGGCGCCTGCGATGCCCGTCACCTTCTCGCTGTAGTCCTGTGGCCGGGTGTCGACCGAAACGATAGTAAAATCAAGGGTTTCACAGTACCACTCGGCGATCGCCCGGGCGTCGGACACCGTGAAACTCGTATGGTTGATGCTCACAAGACCCATCTCGCGCCTCCTTTTGCGCCATCGGTTCGGGAGCGTACGCCCCCCTCTTCCCATCGTTTTTCAGGCGCAATTATGGCATATCGCCGCATTTAATTTTCGGAAATTTACAGAAAAACCCCGTGAATTTATCTTATTTTATCGAATTGTTTCAGCCTTTTTATCGATTTTTTCTCACTCCATTCCGACCGGGGAGAGTCAGGCTTTCCCGGGGAGGGGAAGACTGCGTTTTCCGATCCGCGGGTCGCCGACCGCGCCCCTCAAGCCGAATCACCTTCTCCATTTTCTCCCCTCCTCCAGCTGCCGGGAACGATTTCTTTCCCGCGCGCGATTTTCCCTCACGCGCACGAAAACCCGGCAACCGCAACTGCGGGGAAATGCGGCTTTGTTTTTTCGGGTCCTTTGCCGAACATCTCGATGCGTCGGGCCGGGTCTTTTCTCATTATCCTTCAGATACCCATCATCGTCGCCGCCTCCGGATGCCGGCCCCCGGTTTCCACGCGCGCTGAAGTATGAAGCAGATACGCACACGCTTCCGACCCATCAGGGTGGAATAGCTGCTCTTCGATTCAAAAATTGACCCGATGAATCAGAAACGGTAAGACAGAAACAAACCGCCGGAAAAGCGGCCATCGTCCCTGACGATTGGACTGTCGGCGGCATCGCCCAGCAATCGTGAGTACCCGCCCCGGGCGTTCACCGCCCAGTTTTCCGCAAATGGATAGATGACGCCGAACTTGAAGTCCACCGATTTGAATCCGGATTCCGCATCGTATCGGGCGTAGCCCGAGGCGGCGGACTGTACCGGATTCACGCCGAAGTAGCCTTCCATGTAGTCGCCGTCAGCCCAGGTTGCGGATACGCCGAGTTGCAGCGCCGGTCCTTTCAGCCCGCCGGCGCCCATGCCTGGCGAATTCATCCCTCCGGTCATCAGAGCCAGCGGCACGATGCCCCCGACTCCTACCTCCACCAAAGTCCCGTCGATATCTCCCAAATGTCTGGAAGCGCCGATGAAGGGCGTAACCGGTCCGATGGCGTATTTTATTTTGAGGTTGGCGGCAGCGGCGTCATCGATATCGCCCATACCCCTGAGGCCGCTGCTGTCCGATTCATCCCTGCCGAACACGTATCCCACCCCGACGCTGACCGTGAGGTTGTGCTCGGCGAAAACGTGCACGCCCAAACCCTCGCGCGGATTGAGAAAAACCAGGTCTTTCCAGGTGATGTCTATCAGAGGAAGAACCCGCGTCTTCATCTCGTCGGAACCTTCATACTTCGCATCGTATCTTGCGCCCATGCCGATACGGATATCCCAATCGCTTCCTTCGCCGGCTTCGGCGAACGGAAGCCAGGCGAACAGGAAGAACACGCAAAGGGCCGGCGTAAACTTTTTCGCCGCGTCATTTCTCAAGTTTCGACTCCCAAAAGCTAGAGGTCTCCGGCGCCGACGAACATGGGCGCAGGTTATTTCGATAACATGCCGGGACATACGGGACGATGCAGCCGATTGTATCAGCCAAAAAACCGGCTTCAAAGGAAATTCGCAGGCGCGTAAGTAAAGCGCCGCCGGGGAGCGTCCGGCGGATGTGAGGTCCGCGTGATGCGGTGTTGCGCTGCGAAGGGGAAATGCCTTTTTCGTTACGGGGTCAAACTTCCCTGAGGAAAGGAAAATCGAAGGTGTCCGCCCGGAGGCTGCTTTCCGGTTCAGGAGCCGTTCGTGATGCGCTCATCGGATGAACGCGGGTCCGCCGGCGGCCAGCGCCTGTGCAAGTCATCGATCATGTAAGGATGAACGTGTTCGCGCCCGCCGCGCAGGTGCGGATGATCGGGAGGGAGGTCGTCGTGACGGTGCGCTATCGCGACCGGATCGGCGTCCGGCCACAGGCGCAGCGCGAGCGCCGCGCCGATGAGAGCCAGCGCGCTCAACCCGGCGAGCGCGGCGATTGCGCCAAATGCGGTCATCAGCCAGCCCGAGAGCGGATAGGTCATCAGCCAGCAGGCGTGGCTGAGCGCGAACTGCGCCGCGAAGAGCGCGGGCCGGTCCTCGGGGTTCGAGGAGCGCCGCAGAAGCCGTCCCGACGGCGTGAGTATGCCGGAATAGCCGATCCCCACCGTGACCCATGCGCCGAGCAGGAGGGGCCAGGAGAGACCGGCGCCCGGGATGAGCGCGGCCAGCGCGCACAGGCCCGCGATCATCAGCGCCGCGCCCGTCAGCATCACCTTCCGCTCCGGCGCCCGGTCCAGCAGGCGCGGGAGGACGAGCGCGGACAGCATCGAACCCCCACCGAATGCGGCCATCGCCCATGCCACGGCGCTCTCGTCCAGCCCCAGCCCGCCCCGAACGAGCACGACGGTGTTGACCAGCACCATCGCGCCCGCGGCCGCCGCGGCGAGATTGAGCGCCAGGAGTCCGCGGAGCCGGGGCGTGGCGAGATAGATGCGGACACCGCGGGTCGTGCGCTCGTAGATGCTTCGCGGAACCTTGGGCGCGGGGCTCGGCAGAAATACCGAGACCACCAGCAGAGCCGAGGCGAGAAAGCCGGCCGCCGTGCCGAGGAACAGGGCGTCGTAGGACATCATCGCCAGCAGCAGCGCCGCGAGGGTCGGGCTGAAGATGTTCTCGAGGTCGTAAGCGAGGCGTGAGAGCGACAGCGCGCGGGTGTAGCGGGATTCTTCGGGCAGCACGTCCGGAATCGTCGCCTGGAAGGTCGGGGTGAAGGCCGCCGAAGCCGATTGCAGGACGAAGATCAGGAGGTAGAGCTGCCATATCTGCGTCACGAAGGGCAACGCCAGGGCCGCGGCGGCGCGCACGATGTCGAGCGCGACGAGCAGCGCCCGGCGCGGGACCCTGTCGGCGAAGGCGCCGGCGATGGGCGCGACCCCGACGTAGGCCGCCATCTTGATGGTGAAGACGGCGCCCAGCACCATCGCCGCATCCTCGTCCGCGAGGTCGTAGGCGAGAAGGCCCAGCGCAATCGTGGCGAGCCCCGTGCCCGCGAGGGCCGTGACCTGCGCTGCGAATAGATGGCGGTAGGTGCGGTCGGCGAGGATATCCAGCACGGGCGGCCTCAGTGGAGACGGCGGCGGGGAACCGGGCCGGGCGCCGGCAGACCCGGCTCCGCCTGGTCGGCAAAGACACCCGGCGCGGCGGGCAGGCGCGAAAGCCCGGCTGCGGCTGACTGCCGCCGCCGGGGTTTCAGAAAGTCGGCGCGGCCCATGAAATGAAGACGCGGGCGGAATTCAGCCTGGACCCCGAACCGCTCAACCGTCCCCTTGCGCGGAAGGCGCGGACGTCCGCCGGATGAGTTCCATCATCGCCTCGCGCTGGTTTTCCAGAGCCTTGTTCTGGCCTTCCAGCGCCTTCATGGTTTCCCGGTGCTGTTCGCTTTGCGCCTCTCGTTGAACCTTCAGCGCCTCCATGGTTTCCTGGTGCATGGCGTCGCGCTGCTTCGAGGCCTGCCGCATGATGTAGAGGCCAACCCCGATGAGGCTGCACTGCGCGGCCCCGACGAGCGCGGCGACCCATACGGCGGCTCGTTGCACAGCGAGCGATGCTTGTTGAAGGGCAAATGTGGCCTGTTGCAGTGCGAGCGCGTCTTGTTGCACGGCGAGGTTTGCTGTTTCGTATTCGGTCATTCGGCTATCTCCGGTCTGTCCTCGTGGAGTAGCTGGTACAGCCAGTTTCGCTCAGGGCGGAGGATAAGTCAAAGAGTCGAACCCGAGCGATGAGGGAGGGTTCGCCGGGCGCACCGCGTCCTCGCTCAGATGGACCGCGAAGAGCATCAGCGGGCCGATAGCCGCTCCCGGAGCCGCGCCGTCACCTCGGCGGCGGGTTGCGCCCGCCCGGCTTCAATCTGGCGGTCGCCCAGGGCGAGAATCTTGAGCAGGGCGAGCGTCTCCTGCATCCGCTCGTAGCTGTCGATGTCCTGCATGACCACCTTGGCTTCCCCGTTCTGGGTGATCACCAGCGGCTCCCCCCGCTCCCCGAGCGTACGGACGATTTCCTCGGCGTGCGTCTTTAAGTAGCTGATGGGTTTTATCCGGTTCGAAAGGGACATGGCCGCCTCCTATGGACCGAATATCGTCCACGAACGGGTCTGATGCAAGGGCGTTTGGGGCCGTTTTATTCGTCACTCCGGTGTCAGACCCGACTGAGGAAGGAGGAGCTGCGGAATCCGGTGTCTTTTCGCGTTCGTTCGGTTGGTGGTCTTCCCGTAGGGGCGGCTCGAGAGCCGCCCGCTGTAAAGATCGGGCGATCTCGTAGGGGCGGACCCCCGTGTCCGCCCGTTTTTGCCGTCATGCCGGAACCCTTTCATCCGGCATTCTGTAGGGGCGGTTCGTGAACCGCCCTGCTTTTCGGGACGAGGAAAGAAACCAAGGCTTACGGCGACTACCGCTCGCGAGAGTTGTGCCTCACCTGGATGAATGCGCTCAAGGCGGGCGCGCCCGACGCCGAGGTCAATCTCTAGGCTTCCCCTCTCCCCGCTCGATCAGCGGAGCACTAGAGCCTACTCACCGAGCATTATGATTGCCCTTACTATTCAAAATGGTATGTCATCGTCTGATAGTTCTTCGCGACGGGAAGTATCTTCTTTCAAGCTCAAATTGTCCTGATTTGCGGAGAGCCATTCCATCGCTTTCTCTGTACAAGAAGCAAAAGGATTATCGTATCCCTCATTCTGTTTTGTTACGAATTGTTTCTGAACTAATTCTCTAAGTGCGAGATTGGTAGCCAAATCGTTGAACCCCGCATTATTCATATCTTGTTTTAGAGAATATAAACTCACCCCTTCATCACGCTCGGCATTGGAAGCTATTATCACTAGAGCCGTTAAAGTATGTTGCCGCATTTCATCAAGATTGAGGGAAGGAGAAACAGGATCCGTAATCTTTTCGATTTTGATGGCTCTTTCCAAGGCAGCTTGTATCGAACGAGTAATATCACTTCTCAACTGCTCAAAGTGCCTACTTGAAACATCCTTATCTTTATACATGATGACACGGCGACTTCTCACATCAAATGGGAGTTCACAACTCTCTTCGCAAACCATTGTTACTGGCTTTAAAATAGCAATCGCATAGCCTAATTCATACCAAACATTTCTGTTATGCGAGGTTATTTCGGCAAAACACACATCAGCTTTCCTGATACCCTCTTCAATAGCAATAATGAGATTTTCGGCCGCGACATCTTCATCAACTCTATACGGTTCGGCTTGCGCCGCCTTTATGGCCGGAAAAAAAATATCTTCATATCTTTCTTCAAATTTACCCTTATCAAAAGGCTGAATCACAAAACATTGCTTTTTTCCCATGTTGTCAGGCTCCAAACTTCACTCACCTTGCAATGAATTCAATGACCCCATCAGTTATCACTCAAGGGGCATCAGCTAACACAGTCTGCAGACCCGACCGGCTGTGATTCTTGAATCCGCTCTAACCTCTCGCTTCAAGCCACGAGTCGTTCAATATCCGAGAGTGCTCTATCTTGAAAATCCCCTAGTGTCGGGTATTGTGTATCCGCGTTTTTAGTTAGATACAACCTTTCCCTTCTTCCAAGTTCCTCCATGTCTTCATGGACAATCAGGCTGATAAACGGCAAGTTCGCTTTTTGAAACTCCAGCAGTGAAATGGCGACATTTTTCGCCTTGTCGTTGCTCCCTATACCAAAAAGATAAAGGCTACGTTCTTTGTACGTGAGAGACCAATCCACACTTATGATTTCGTAATTCGGAAGCGGGCACGCATCGGGCATCGGATGAAACCGCGCCAATTCCGTCGTGGCGTAATCTCTCAAATCGTCGTAAAACGCGCTTCGGACGATCTCCCTGCTCCAATAGCGCATGTTGCATACTTTCTGAACACAGCCCGCAAATTGCAGCATGTTTTCGTAAAGCATTTCGGGAGTGGTATCCAGATAAAGATTTCCTTCCTCGCTTTGAACCCCGTTGTTGATCAAAATGCTGTCGAAAATCTTCTGTCGAGACGGGCTGTTGATTTCATACGTGTAGGAAAGTCGCATGACCGCCATGCCGAAATCACAGATGCGCACATGGTTTTCGCTTTTGGGGCTGTCTTGCAAATACACGTCCACCATATCGCCGTCCTCATGGAGTATGGGGACGATGAGTTGATATTTATCTTGCCTTCGTTGATATACACCAAAACCGGTTTTGGCATTATCATTGAGTAGGCTGATTGCCTTATCGATGTCCATCGAAAAGAGTCCCTTGGCTCAACTCGGGAAAGTAATCCTTCCAATTCGTTATACCCGCATCCTTGAAGAAAACGACAAGAGCATTTTCAAACGTGCTGTACCTATCCGTAATTTCTCTATGACTCTCCTGTGGCTGAAGACTGCCGGATTGTAATTCTTCAGCCGTTATACGGTGGATATGCGGTTTGCCAAAATGACCGTCTTCGTCGCGGCTGCTCTCGCCATGCGGCCCATTGTAGCGAATAAGTGTTACGGACCCCAAGTCCTTGTTTTTGATTTGATAACGCAAGCCGATGGAATAGTTCTCGATGAATCGGATGTTTTGCCGGATAAAAACGGAGAACCGCTCTATTTCTGAGCTAACGCTCTCCAAAGTCAAAGAACCACGTCGGGAGCCATCAACCTCTCTGTAGAATTTTGCGGGAGATTTATCCGTAATCTTCTTTGGAGATGTTATCAGTCCTTGAATCTCGTCGTTCGTCAACATTTATTATTTTCACCAACCTTCAAGCGGCATGACTTCGTGAGCTGAACATTCGACGTTCCCCAGACCCTCTCGAATCGGTCGGCAAACACTCGCTCCGCACTCGCGTCAATTTCTCCTTCATCAATCGGAATCACCCTACACACTCACCCCCAGCGCCTTTTTCGCGGCGTCGACGACGTTGGCGGTGTTGGGGAGCACGAAATCCTCGAGGCGGGGCTCGAAGGGGATGGGCGCGTCGAGGGCGGCCACGCGGCCGATGGGGGCGTCGAGGTAGTCGAAGGCCTCTTCCTGAACGGCGGCGGATATTTCGGAACCCACGCCGCTTCTGAGATGCCCTTCCTCGACGATGATGCAGCGGTTCGTCTTGCGGACGGATTCGGCGAGCGTCGCGGTGTCGAGCGGGGCCAGGGTCCTGGGGTCGACCACTTCGGCGCTGATGCCCTCCCCGGCGAGTTCATCCGCCGCCGCCAGGCAATTGTGCACCTGATAGCCCACGCCGATGAGAGTGATATCCGAGCCTTCACGCTTCACGGCCGCCTGGCCGAAGGGGGTGACGTGCTCGCCCTCGGGCACGGGCCCCTTCATCTTGTAGAGCATCTTGTGCTCCACCATGAGCACGGGGTTGTCGTCGCGAATCGCCGCGCACATCAGGCCCTTGGCGTCGGCGGGGTCGCTCGGCGCGGCCACCTTGATGCCCGGGATCTGCATGAACCAGGCTTCGAGGCACTGGCTGTGCGTGGGGCCGTACTGAACGCCGCCGCCGCCGGGGGTGCGCACGACGAGCGGCACGCTCAACTGCCCGCCCAGCATGTAGCGCAGCTTGGCCGCCTGGTTGATGAGCGGGTCCATCGCCAGCATGATGAAGTCCATGAACATGATCTCGACGATGGGCCTATAGCCCGCCATGGCGGCGCCCACGCCCGCGCCCACGATGCCGAGTTCGCTGATGGGCGTGTCGCGCACGCGGTCGCGCCCGAATTTATCCGCGAGGCCCTTCGTCACGCCGAAGACGTAGGCAAGCTCCACGTCCTCGCCCATGACGATCACGCGCTCATCGCGCTCCATCTCCTCGTGATGGGCTTCGGTCAACGCATCCACAAAAGTGATCTCTCGCATCTCATTTCTCTCCTGCTTGGGTTTTCCTCATTCCCCCTTGAGGGGGTTGCTGAAAAAGCCATGATTTCGTGATTCCACGTATGGAGCTAACCATAAAAGAATGAAACTATACTCCTCCCTTGCAGAGCGCCAACCAACCACTCCCCCCTTGAGGGGGAGTCGAAGAGCTGAGGGCGTAAGCCCGAAAGCGATTCGGTGGGGGGTATAATTTGAACTGGCAATAAAACGCATTTTACCCCCCACCGATTCAGCCTTCGCAAAAACCGCTCGGCTTCATCGACTCCCCCTCAAGGGGGGAGTGAACTTCAAAAACGTGCGTTCAACCAAAATCGCTCCACGGGGCTTTTTCAACATCCCTTTGAGAAGAGGACATCCCGATCATCGAATTGTTCACCGTAGGGACAGGCCTCCGTGCCTGTCCTGCTCTTCGTGGTTGTCCTTCGTCAGGACAGGCACGGAGGCCTGTCCCTACAAAACCATCGCGTCTGCGCCGCATGAACCTCCATGCCGCTGATCCCGAAACAGGCTTTTTCAACACCCCCCCAGGGGTCAGTGATTCCACCATCCCCTCTTCTAGGCGTATACGTCCTCGAGTGCCGATTCGAGCGTGGCCTCGGGGCTGCCCTCCGCAAAGTCGATGGCCCCGTTCAACTCCTTGTCCACGGCTTTCAGGTGCGCCTTTTTCTGCGCTTCGGTGAGTTTCAGCATGTCGGCCGCGATCGTGAGCGGATCGCGCTTTCTCCACTCGTCCACCTCTTCTTTCGTGCGGTAGGGGCCGAACTGGGGGTCGCCGCGCGAGTGGCCGAAGAAGCGGTAGGTCTTCGCCTCGATGAGGCTGGGGCCGCCGCCCTCGCGCGCGCGGCGCACGGCCTCCGCCGTCGCCTCGTAGACGGCCACCACGTCCATGCCGTCCACCGTCACGCCCGGCGAGTCGTAGCCCTGCGCGCGCACGCTGATGTCCTTGACGGCGGTGGAGCGCTCCACGTGGTAGCTCACCGCGTAGTGGTTGTTCTCGCAGAAGAAGATGACCGGCAGCTTCCAGATGGCGCACAGGTTCATCGACTCGTGGAAGCTGCCCTGGTTCGAGGCGCCGTCCCCGAAGAAGACCACCGCCACGCGGCCCGCGCCTTCGAGCTGGTAGGCGAGGCCCATCCCCGTCGCCATCGGCATGTTCGCCCCCACGATGGAGTGCGCGCCGTAGTGGCCCTTGGAAATATCGGCGATGTGCATGGAGCCGCCCCGCGCCTTGCATAGCCCGGTGGACTTGCCCAAAAGCTCGGCCATCATCTCGGGCATCCGGGTGCCCTTGGCGATGGAGTGCCCGTGGCCCCGGTGGGTGGTGAGGATGGCGTCCTCGTCGTTCAGCGCGGTGCAGACGCCGACCGAGCACGCCTCCTGCCCGATGCTCACGTGGACCGCGCCCTTCACCCGTCCCGCCATGAAGAACTCGTCCGTCTTCTCCTCGAAGCGGCGGATGCGCAGCATGTTGCGGTACATCGCGTTCAGGTCCTTTTTCGTCAACCTCTTCGGTTTTGCCGATCTTCGCTTCGCCCTGGTGGCCACGGCCTCCCCCTCCCGGCGACATCATCAGAATGCAACCGTTGGAATATCACGAAAGAATGATTTTCAGACCTCCATGAGTATCACACGGGGCGGTGGCGGTTCAATCGGCGCGGTGGTGGGTTGGTGGAAAAGTCCATCGAGGAGGGAGTGACGCCTGCGCCTCCGCCCGGTTTCGGGTTTTGGCCGTCATTCCGGCGAAAGCCGGAATCCATTTTCGCCTTTGCCTTTTCGCTTTCTCGTTCGGACGTTTTTCCTCCGGGACGGGGAGGATCGGAATCGAAAACAAAAACGAAAAGCGAGTTCTCTGAATTCCGCATCTGGACGCTGCTTAACAAGAAGGTCGTGGCCGCACCGCCCGGTGAAAAGTCAAAATGGATTCCGGCTTTCGCCGGAATGACGGCGGTGGTCATTTTCGACCGAGGAGAACTTTTTCAAAGGAGCACCCCCCCTACCCCCCTTATCAGGGGTAAAGGCACCCCCCCCTACCCCCCCCCTTGTCAGGGGGGTAAAAAAAAGCCCCGTCCCCCCCGCCGCTGTGGTGGAGGGTTTTGCTCTTTCATACCCCCCTGACAAGGGGGGGTAGGGGGGGTTGCTTTTCCAGTCGAGAGGAACGTCCCCTCCACCTCCTGGGAAGGGAACTTTTTCAACAGCCCCAGGTGCGCGATGCCTCACTCGCACTTCGCCGTGTAGCGCAGGAAAATCTCATCCCCCTCTTGCCGGACTTCCTCAAGCGTCAGCCCCAGGAACCCGCCCGAGGGGAACCCCGGCCCGTCCATGAGCGTCGGAGCCGATGCGCCGCCGGCCAGCCAGGGGGTGAGCGTCACGTGGAACTCGTCGATATGACGGGCAAACTCCCATACCAGCGAACCCCCGCCTTCGAGCAGCACGTTCTTCATCCCGCACTCCCCCAGATGGGCCAGCACCTGTGGCGCGAGTGGTTCCGCCTCATCCAGAACGACGACTCGCGCGTCCCCGGTTTGGGTGTCCTCAAGGCGGCGCGCCCCCTCCGGCCCGGTGAATATCAAGCGCTCGATCGCATCAGCTTCGAACCACGGCAGTTGATTGGGGAAAACGCCGCTTTTCGTGATCAGCGCGTTCGCCGGATGCGGCGGGAGGCCGCGTTCCATGCGCTCGCGAACGAGGGATTCCTCGCGCACCCGCGCGGGGTGGCGCGCCGTCCTCAGTGTTTCGCCGCCCCATATCACGGCGTCCGCACGGGCTCTCAGGCGATCCATCTCGAGGCGGTCCGCTTTCGAACCAAGCGAGAAATCCTCGCGGTCGAAACTTGCGATTTTCCCGTCGAGCGTCACCGCCAGGTTCGCGTATACGAAGGGTTCGTCCATGAAAATTCTCAACTCAAGGTTGTGGTCTGCCCGGTTAAGGCAGTAAAGTTTCCTGTCACTTCGTCTTCATGAACGCCGGCATTCATCAGACAAAGGAGAGAAAACACCATGGGTGAATTCGACCAGAGAGTGGACCTTCCCGCACTCGATTTTCAAAAACTCAACATCGGCCCCTACAGCAACAACGTGTACGTGCTGACGTGCAAGGCGACGAAGGAGTGCGTCATCATCGACACCTCTCATTCCGCCGAGCCGATCCTCGCCGCGTGCGAAGGCGCCACGCCCAAATACATTCTACAGACCCATTGCCACGGCGACCACATCGACGCGCTCGATGAGGTGCGCTCCCGCACGGGCGCGCCCCTGGGCCAGCACGCCGAGGACGCGAAGGAGTTCGGCATCAGCCCGGATTTCACCATCGCGGACGGCGAGGAGATCACTTTCGGCGAGATCACCCTCAAGGCCATCCACACGCCCGGACACTGCAAGGGCATGCTGATGTTCTACTTCCCGGGCCACTGCGTCTGCGGGGACACGATTTTCCCCGGCGGCCCGGGCAAGACCTGGAACCACGAACAACTGCTTCAGTCGCTCGATTCCATCGAGAACAAGGTGTTCGCCCTGCCGGACGACACGGTGCTCTACCCCGGCCACGGGGCGAACAGCACCGTCGCGCAGAGCAAGGCGGAAGTCGCCGGATTCCGCGCCGCGGGAAGACCTGCGCCGGATGAGTTCGGGGACGTCACCTGGGATAGTTAAACGATAAAACGAGACGTGAAACGGTTACAAAAGACAGGAGCCAGACAATGAGTTCAGCAAGCATCGCGTTCGACCACGTGCACGTCATCAGCAAAGACCCCGAGGCGAGCGTGAACTGGTTCGTCGAGAACCTGGGCGGCGAGCGCGGAGAGGGCGGCGTGTTCAAGGGCGCGCCGCAGATTCCCGTAAAATTCAACGGCGCCACGGTCATCGTCCGCGGGGAGAGAACGGGCGAGAGCGCGGGCGATAAGGGCGGCCTCGAATGGGGGACGGATCACTTCGCCTTCGAGGTTTCAGGGGATTTCGACGCCTACTGCGCCGACCTCAAGAAAAAGGGCGTGAAATTCACCGTCGAACCGGTACAATTCAACCCCAAGACGCGCATCGCCTTCATCGAGGCGCCCGATGGCGTCAGCATCGAGTTGCTGAGAAGAACGTGACGCCGGAGAATCTTTGATCCGCCCTGCCGGGCCGCCCGGTTCGAAGAGGTAGACCGTGTTCCATCTCGTGCGACTCGCAGCGCTCTGCATCCTGATTCCGGCGATCGGATGGACGCCCGCGCCGATCTCGCATGCGCAAAACGCGCCTGCGCTGGAAGAACTCCCCCCCGAGCCGCCGCTCGGCCTCGACGACGTCCCCGTGCCCGATGACAACCCCATGACGCGGCCCAAGATCGAACTCGGAAGGCTGCTTTATTTCGAAAAACGCTTCTCCGGCGACGGGAAGGTCTCCTGCGCGACGTGCCACATGCCCCGGCGCGGATTCTCGAACGCGCGCCAGTACGGAATCGGCTTTGGCGGCCGGCTCACGCTCAGGAACGTGCCCACCGTCATCAACGCCGCCTACAACGAGTCCCAGTTCTGGGACGGGCGCGCCGCGAGCCTCGAGGAGCAGGCCAGGGGCCCGATTCTCCACCCGGGCGAGATGGCCTCGAGCGAAGAGAGAATCATCCGCACACTCGGCGCTATCCCGGGATACCGGGAGCGATTCAAAGAGGCGTTCGGGAGCCCCGGCGTCAGCCTGGAACGAGTCGTTCAGGCCATCGCCACCTTCGAGCGCACCCTGCTCTCGGGGAATTCTCCCTTCGACCGCTGGAAATACGGAGGGGATGCGTCCGCGCTGTCGCCGCGGGCGATCCGGGGGTTCGAGGTCTTCAAAAACAAGGGAAATTGCGTGAAATGCCATCTTGTGGATGAGTTCAGCGCGCCCTTCACGGACGACAAGTTCCACAACTTAGGGATAGGGATGGACAAGAAGCCTCTGGCGCTCGGACGGGAGGAAATCACCAAAAAGTCAAAGGACCGGGGGAAATTCAAGACGCCCACGCTTCGCCACATCACCCGCACGGCGCCCTACATGCACGACGGCCGCTTCAACACGCTTGCGGAAGTGGTCGATTTCTATGACAAGGGGGGAGAGCAGAACCCGAACCTCGACCCGGACATGAAGCCCCTCAAGCTCACGAAAGCAGAAAAAGAAGACCTGATCGCCTTCATGGGCGCGCTCACGGGCGATCTGCCGGAAGTCAAAACCCCCGAGTTGCCGAAGTGAGGCTTTTTCGGCAAACTCCACATCGCTGCCACCCGAGGCGATTCGAACCGATCGAGGACCATGCGGATGAAGCGCATGAAAAAGACATTTCCCCTCGCGTTTGCGGGCGTTTTATCTCTCCTGCTCACGTGCGCCCAATCCTACGGGGCGGAGGTTGACGAGGGCAAATCCCTTTTCGAGCGAAACAACTGCGGAAGCTGCCACACCCTGAAAGGCCCTGAAACCAGGATACCCCCGCCCGCGCGCCACGGAATCAAAGGCCCCACGCTCTGGTATGCGGGAAGCAAGTTTCTGCCCGGCTTTCTGGCGAAATGGCTCGCGAAACCCGAACCTTTTCGCGGCGTTGTCTACGGCACCATGAAGCGTGGGAAATACCCGCACCCCGCCCTTCCCGAGGAGGAGGCGGCGAAGGTGGCGGCATATCTGGAAAGCCTGAAGGACCCCGAAATGCCAGCCGGCGTCATTCCGCGCTGGAAGAAAGTCCCCCGGAAAGTGCTCAGGCGGGCGCGGATACTGTTTCAGAAAAAACAGCCCTGCTATTCCTGCCACATGGTCTCGATTCGAAAGACGGTGTACCGGACGCGAATCGAGGTGGGCGGGCACAGTGCGCCCCATTTCAAAGATGCGGGGCGCAGGTTGAACCCCGATTTCATCGTGGCCTTCCTCAAAAAACCGGAACGCTACAACCCCAACGGCAGAATGCCGGTGTACGGGGATAAGCCGTTCACGAAGCTGAGCGAAAAAGACTTCATCGCCCTCGCCGCCTACATCGCGAGCTTCAAATGAAGTTTCACCTCCCCGGGAGAAGGCTGATTCTCGCCCTCGTCGTGGCGACGGCGGGCGCCCCGCTTCCTGCAGGCGCGGAAGAACCCGCAAGCCGCGTGAGCGCTGCGGAGAATTTCCGCTGGTACTGCATCCAGTGCCACGGCCCCAAGGGAGACGGCAAGGGCGTGAACAACACCAGGAAGCTGCCCGTGAACCCCCGCAATCTCACCGACGGCAAGGACATGGCCCAGTTCTCGGATGAAGACATGGTGCGCACCATCACCCACGGAGGCGGGGCGAGCGACCTCTCCCCCATCATGCCGCCCTGGGGCAACGTGTTTACAAAACGGGAGATTCGTGATTTGGTGGCCCTGATCCGCAAGATGTGCAATTGCCGCTTCGACCCCAAGGCGAAAGAGGCGTTTTTGAAGCAACAAGGCCGGTAGGTGCCTCCATCATGCGCGACCTCATGCTCTCCCTCGTCGTTCTCGCTCTTCTGCTCTCGTCTCCCGCGCCTGCGCTTGCGGCGGGCGAGCGGATTCTCGTTACGAACACGCGCGACGGCACGCTGAGCGTCATCTCGCGCGATACGCATGAGGTCATCCAGACGATCCCCGCGGGCAGGAAGGCGAACCGCCTCTCCCTCGCGCCAGACGGGCGCCACGCCTACGTCATCAACGACGGCAGCGCCTTCGTGCGCGTTTTCGACACGCACAAGCTCAAATTCATCCGCCGCGTGCGCGCGGGCCGCGACCCCTACAACCTGGCGTTCTCCCCCGACGGCGCGCGCGCCTATTTCGTGAACACCTATTCGGACAACGTGACGATCCTGGACGTCGCGGCCCGGAAAATCATCGGCTTGATCAAGCACGGGGGGAACAACCCGGTGAACATCAAGCTGAGCCCCGACGGCCGCTTCGCCTTCGTCGCGAACGAGCTCAGCGAAGACGTCTCCGTCGTTGATCTCGAGACGAGAAAGCCCATCAGGCAGATCGAGGCGGGCCACTACATCGAGGGCATCGATGTGACGCGCGACGGCAAGAGGCTCTACGTCATGAACGGGGAGCGGAACTCCTACAGCGTGGTCGACCTCGATACCCTGGAAATCATCCGCACCATCAAACTCTCCGGCGAGCCGCACGACGCCCTCATCACGCCGGACGGGAAGTTCCTCTACGTCACCCTGCCTCACAAGAACAGGGTGTCGGTCTTCTCGCTCCCCGCGCAGAAGCGCGTCGCCAGCGTCAGGCAGGGGGTGCGGCCCGACCTCATCGCCTTCACGCCCGACGGCGCGCTCGCATACGTGACGAACAGGGATTCCAGGGAAGTGTTCGTGATGGACGCCAGACGTCACCGCAACATCAGGAAAATCCGCGTGGGAAACGGCGCGCACGGCGTGCTCGTCGTGCCGCCCGCGCCGACGAATTGACTGCGGGCCTGGTCAATGGCGCGCGATGCCTTCAGGAAAGAGGTCCGGCGGTGATTCCAACGAAATGAAGACCATTGTCTATGCCAAAAAGACGGGATGACGCAGGCAGGCGCATGGTTGCTTTTCCTTCGCCCGTGCGCCATATTCGAGAGGCGACTCCACTCCTACTAGATACCCGAGGAGGGGAAAAGATGACGCAGTTTGAAATTTTGACGCTTTGGATTTCGGCGATTCACGCCTTTATCTCATTCATGGTGGGTGTCGGACAATGCGCGCTCATCTGGTACGGGCTGAAACTCATGCAGCGCGGCACCGAGAGAAGGGAAGAGCAAAGCAAACGGCTGCACGAGGAAACCATGGCCGCTCTGGATACCCGCCACCGTGAAGCCATGAGAGCCCTGGAAGCCCTGATTGAAAGAACGTCGAAGTGAACGGAGAACCAAACCGGCGCTCCGCCTGATTTCCCTCGTCATTTCCTTGATGCACGTCCTCTCGCGGCGCCGCTGCACCATCCCGGCGCAATCCGCTCCACCGGAGAAATCCGAACCAACGGCTCGGGCGACGCCAGATGTTGCTTTTCCTTCGCCCGTGCGCCATATTCGAGAGGCGACTCCACTCCTATTAGATACCCGAGGAGGGGAAAAGATGACGCAGTTTGATATTTTGACGCTTTGGATTTCGGCGATTCACGCCTTTATCTCATTCATGGTGGGTGTCGGACAATGCGCGCTCATCTGGTTCGGGCTGAAACTCATGCAGCGCGGCACCGAGAGAAGGGAAGAACAAAACAAGCGGCAGCACGAGGAAACCATGGCTGCTTTGGACACCCGCCACCGTGAGAGCATGGGAGCTCTGGATACCCGCCACCGCGAAAGCATGAGAGCCCTGGAAGCCCTGATTGAAAGAACGTCGAAGTGAGCGAAAAACCAAACCGGCGCTCCGCCTGATTTCCCTCGTCATTTCCTTGATGCACGCCCTCTCGCGGCGCCGCTGCACCATCCCGGCGCAATCCGCTCCACCGGAGAAATCCGAACCAACGGCTCGGGCGAGGGCAAATGTTGCTTTTCCTTCGCCCGTGCGTCATATTCGAGAGGCGACTCCACTCCTACTAGATACCCGAGGAGGGGAAAAGATGACGGAATTTCAAATGGCGACACTCGAACTATCACGTATCGGCCTCTGGATTTCGGCCATACACGCCTTGATCTCGCTTGTCGTGGGCAGCGTTCAATGTTTTCTCATTTTATATGGTCTGAGACAGATGAACCGCGCTTCTGCAGCCAGAGACAAGCAGCACGAGGAAACCATGGCCGCTCTGGACACCCGCCACCGCGAGAGCATGGGAGCTCTGGAAACCCGCCACCGCGAAAGCATGAGAGCGTTGGAAGCCCTGATTGAGAGAACGTCGAAGTGAACGGAGAACCAAACCGGCGCTCGGCCTGATTTCCCTCGTCATTCTCTATTATAAAGTCGCGAACACTTTGTTGGTGGAAAGCTGAACTTCCCCTCACAAACCAGTGAGCCGTACGACTCCGGCCGTATTAGCCACCCTCGCCCGTGGCGCAGCGAAAGCCGATCTTGTTGTTCGTATAACGGGGCGGGCGGTGGTAGCGGTTGTGCGCCGTGGCCCAGGCGACGGGGCTGCCCCAGGAGGCGCCGCGGACGACTCTCGTTTTTCCCTTCGCAGGCCCGTGCGGGTCGCGCTCGGCCATTTTCTTATAGGCCCTCGAACCATAGCGGTCGGCCACCCATTCCCAGACGTTGCCCGACATGTCGAGCGCCCCGAAGGGGCTCGCGCCCTTAGGGAAGCGGCCCGCGGGAGCGACGCCGGGGAACCCGTCCTTGCCCCCTTTCAGGTTGGCTCTCATCGCGTCGCGTCCCTTCCCCCAGGGGTAGCGCCTTCCGTCCCCGCCGCGCGCCGCGCGTTCCCATTCCGCCTCGGTGGGCAGGCGCCTGCCCGCCCACCCGCAATAAGCCTCCGCATCGGGCCAGCTCACGTGGGAGACGGGCTGCGTCGGCGTGGTCTTCCAGGTGGATTTCGGGCCTTCGGGCCGGCGCCAGTTCGCCCCCTTCGTCTTTCGCCAGCCGCCCTTTCCCTTCCTGAGAGAAGCATCCCAGGTCCAGGACCAGTTCCGCTTCTCGGCCGTCGTCTTGTAGCCCGTTTGGGCGACGAAGCGCGCGAAGCGCTCCGCCGTCACTTCCGTCTGACCAATCCAGAAGCCGGAGACGAAAACTTTCCGGGGCGGGCGCTCGTCCTTGTCGCCGGACTTGCTGCCCATCACGAACCACCCCGGGGGAACGTGCACCAACGCGGCGCCGTCAAACCCCGACGTTTTCTTGCGGATCTTCTGCGCTTGCGCGGAAATGGCCGTGACGCCCAGGAAACAGGTGAGGAGCAGGCAAACGAGGAATCGTGGGGAAAACATGCGCGAACTCACCTCCTCATTCCCGGGCGATGACAAGCGAATGGAGACCGCCCCGGAAATGCGAATATCTAGTCCCTCAACGGGTCTCTGGGATCGTCCACGAACGTCGTGCCCGCCGCTTCCTTGTTGGGCATTCCGCCGTAGGTGAATATCAACTCCGCCGGTTCGTCCGTGCTCGGATTCTCCTGCCCGTGGATGCAACCGCAGGGGAAATAGACGAAATGGCCGACGGGTATTTCCTTTCTTGCGATCTCCCCGCCCTCTTTCCAGTAGATATTGATGGGGCCTTTCACCACGTAGATCGTGGTGTCGCAGTTTTCATGAAAATGCAGCGCGTTACGGCCTCTCGGGGGGATGATGGTTCTGCCCATCGTGATCGTATCCGTCCCCGTCGTCTCGCGGTTCACGCCCCAGCGGATGTCATAGGGCGGCTCATAGGCCTTGTCCTCGTCTACGTCCAGGGAATTTACGACTTGCGGTATCGGCAAATCCGCCATGAGAGCACCTCCAGAATGTGAATGAAAACCGGCAAATTATCGCTCTTTCCCGCGCCCTACCCTTCAGGCGGAGCGGCCCAGGACACGATGTTCTTCTCTCTCAAGTCCTCGAGTTCATCTTCCTCCATCCCGAGGAGATCGCCCAGAACCTCTCTCGTGTGCTCGCCCAGATACGGCGCCCGCGTATATTTCATATCCGCGCCCGGCAGCCTGATGGGCGGCCCGAGCACCTTCATGCTCCCCGCCTCGGGGTGCTCCATCTCGACAATCATGTCGCGCGCCAGGATCTGGGGATCCTCCATCGCCTGCGCCACGGTGTTCACAGGCGCGAAGGGCACATGGCCCTGGAGAAGGTCGGTCCACTCGGCGTTCGTTTTCTCCTGAAACGCCTTCTCTAAGATATCCAATAAAACTTCGCGGTTCTCGAAGCGGTCCTGCGCCAGCTTGAAGCGCGGGTCCTCGGCCAGTGCCGGCAGGCCCATGCGCTCGACGAGGATGGGGAAGAAACTCTGCTTGAGGCAAAGCACGCTCACCCAGCCGTCTTTGGTCTCGAAATTCTGCGCGGGCACCATCGAGGGGTGCGCGCTCCGGGAGAATTTTTGCGGCACGTAGCCGCAGTTGAGCGCCCAGGTGGCCATGTACGCAAGCTGCACCAGGGCGCCGTCCATGAGCGCCACGTCGACGTCCCTGCCCTTTCCGGTGCGGTTCGCCTCCCACAGCGCGGCCAACAGGCCCACGAGCGATATGAACCCGCCCGAGAAATCGACGAAGCTCACGCCCGCCTTGGTCGGGGGGCCGTCCGGCTCTCCCGTCAGGTCCATGATGCCCGCGTAGGCCTGCATGAGGTAGTCGTAAGCCGGCTCGGGTGCTCTGGGGCCGGTCATCCCGTAGCCCGAGAGAAAACAGCACACGATTTTCTCGTTGTAGGGGCCCAGGTGCTTATACGTTAATTCGAGCTTCTCGGGCGCATCGCCCCGGCAGTTCGCATAGAGCGCATCCGCCTTGCGCGCGAGCCTGCGCAATATCGCCTTGCCCTCGGGCGTACGTATCCTGAGCGCGACGCTCTTCTTGTTCCGGTTGAAGGACTGGAAATAGTAGCTGTCGTTATTCGGAAGCGCATACGGCGGGACGGGCCGCGCGGAATCCCCGCCCACGGCGTGATCCTCGATCTTGATGACCTCCGCCCCCATATCCCCCAACAGTTGCGAGGCCAGCGGCCCCGCCCCGAACTGCTCCACCGCCAGGATCCGAAGACCCTCCAGCGGAAGTCGACCATCCATCAATCAAGTCCTTTCCTGAATTCCCGTCCGGGATTTCCCGGCGCGCGGAGCAAACCAATTTCCCCAAAGCCGATCATTCACCCGAAGCTTCAACAATTTCAATGCTTTCCCGGTATTTTGCAGCGCTAATCCTTCATCCGCGCACATGAGATTATTACAAAACATCACGAAAGTATAATTGCGGTTTCTCTCTCACCGCGTATTTGCTAGAATCAGTGTGCTTCGGTTCGATTTCAATTCACTCGAAAGGCCAAGTCTTTCATTAACTTGGGAATACTATTATTCATGGTTACGAAAATATCGATACAAAATCTGAGAAAAATCTATGACACGCCCGAAAGGCGGGTCCACGCTCTGGAAGGCGTGAACCTCAATATCGAGGACGGCGAGTTCATCTGTCTCGTGGGGCTTTCGGGCTGCGGGAAGACGACGCTGCTCAACATGCTCGCCGGCTTCGTCGAGATCACCGCGGGCACGATCACCATGGACGGGAAAACGCTCACCCAGGACTACGACAAGGGCGTCGTTTTCCAGGAATACGCGCTGTTCCCGTGGCGCACGGCGAGGCAGAACGTGGAATACGGCCTCGAAATCAGAAACGTGCCCGAGGAGGAGCGCAGAAGAATATCCCTCGATTTCCTGCGCCTCGTCCGTCTCGAGGAGTTCGCGGATTTCTTCCCGCACAACCTCTCGGGCGGCATGCGCCAGCGGGTGGCGGTGGCGAGAGCCATGGCGTTCGACCCGCAAATCCTCCTGATGGACGAACCCTTCGGCGCGCTCGACGCCCAGACGCGCGAGGAGTTGCAGGAACTTACCGTCGACGTGTGGCAGAAGACGAAAAAGACGATTCTCTACGTCACGCACAACCTGAGCGAGGCCGTCTACCTCGGGAACCGGATCGTCGTGTTCGTCCCGAATCCGGGGAGAATCCGCGAGATCGTGAGAGTGGATCTGCCCAGGCCCAGAGACGACCTCGCGCCCGAGTTCATCAAACTGCAACGACACGTGAACGATTTGATTCGCGATTTTTAGAGAGGAATAATCCATGCAGACATCCGAGGCAGCATCCGCTCCGCCGTCGCTGGACGAGAAGAAAAAAAAGGTGAGATCATCCCTGTTGGTGAAGCTCAGGCCGGTCTACCCGTTCATCGTCATCCTCGCCATCTGGCAGGTCGCCGCCATGCAGGCCCAGGGCAACCAGGGCAGGCTCTTCCCGACCGTCGACGCCATCGTCTACCGGGCCTGGGAACTCGTGACGGGTCCCATGTTCCGGGCATTGGCCGAGAACCCCAATCTGGGGCTATTCGATCAGATTTGGAAACTCGGTGAGAGCCCGATTCTGCTCCATACGCTCAACACCGCGTGGCGCCTTCCGTTCTCGTTCTTCATCGCGGCGATCGTGGGCACCATCGTGGGCATATTGATGGGCCGCTTCGCCTTCTGGGAATCGTTCTTCGTTCCGCTTCTTTCGGTGCTGCTGCCGATTCCGGCCATCGCCTGGACGCCCATCGTCGTCATCTGGTCGGGCATCGGGGACCAGACGGTCATCGTCATCACGGCCTTCGCCTCGTTCCTGCCCATCGCCATGGCGGTCTGGACCGGCGTGAAAACCGTGAACCCGGTATGGATACGCGCGGCCCAGTCGATGAACGCGGACAAGATGACGATTTTCCGCACCGTCGTCCTGCCCGGCTCGCTGCCGATGATTCTGAGCGGCATGCGCATCGGCCTGGCGCGCGCCTGGCGCGCGGGCGTGGGCGCGGAGGCCTTCGCGGGCATCCGCTGGGGGCTTTCCGCCGGCATCTTCGACGCGCAGGAATACCTCGACATCGCGTTCATGATGGTCGCGCTCTCCGTCCTCGGCCTGTTCGGCTTCGTGCTGGAGAAGGTGCTCTTCCAGCCCATCGAGAGCCGCACCGTCATCCGCTGGGGAATGATGGAGGCGATGGGCGCGCAGGACAAGAAGGTATAATCAGAACAACAACAAACACTTACAAGCCGGGCGCGGCGAGAGTCGCGCCCGGTTTTTTTGCGTCATGGGGATGAGCGATACGCTTCGCTGCCGGCCCCTCCATCCGAGGGCGCAAGAAAAGCTCCCCTGACAAGGGCTTGTTGAAAAACCCTGGAACTCTGGATTTGTCGTATGTAACCGACCGACGAGAGAAAAAATCACTCTCCCCTTGAGGGGGTTGTTGAAAAAGCCTGATGCGGGATCGGCGGCAAGGAGGTTCATGCGGCGCAGACGTGATGGTTTTGTAGGGACAGGCCTCCGTGCCTGTCCTGCTCTTCGTGGTTGTCCTTCGTCAGGACAGGCACGGAGGCCTGTCCCTACGGCGAACAATCTCGAGGGTCGGACAGGACCTTTTCAACAGCCCCGACAAGGGGGGTATAGGGGGGGGTGCTTTTGGCCAGGGAGGTCGGGGGGTTCGCGCGAAAGCGGCCTTCCCGCTAAAGACAATGCCCCCCGACGAGGGGTTTTTCGACAACCCCGCGTCCAGCCTCGCCACAAGAAACCCCCGGGAGCTTTCGCCCCCGGGGGTCTTCTGTTACTTCTTGTCCGTCCGCCTTCCGCCTAGTTGAAGCCGATGTCCTTCGCGGCCCTGCGGAGGATGGAGTCATCCAGGTGCGGACTCTTGGTGAAGTCGGGGTGGCTCTTGATCCAGCCGAGCTGGATCTGCTTGTCACCCATGTCGTTCAGGTATTTCTTCACCTCGTCGCTCAGGAAAACCTCCGTCTTGAGCTTTTTAACGACCTTGAGCGTGGTGCTGTACTTGGCTTTGTCGCCCACTTCCTGAAGCGCCTTGGTGTAAACCTTGGCGTAGGTTTCGGGGTCATTCTTGAGCAACTGGTGCGTCTTCAGCCAGCCCCTGAAGTACCTGTAGTAGAGATCGGGGTGCTTTTTGATGGTCTGCGGGTTACCCACGTGCATCATTCTGGTGTTGTCGTATTTGCACAGATCCTCAAGATAGCGAATCAGGCCCTGCTCACGGGCGATTTCACCCTGCGGTTCGCCGACCATGGCCGCCTGGGCGGCGCCGGATACCAGCGCGGCGATGCGCTCTGTGGTGCGGACGCTCAGGAGCGGGAAGTCCGAGCGTTTCAGGCCATGCGCGGGAACGACGTAGAACTGGAACGCGAAGTCCGTGCTCGTGCCCTTCTTGTTGGCGAACACCGAGCCCTTGAGGTCTTTCAGGCTCTTGGCCTTCGATTTCGCGGGCACGATAATGGCGACCATGCCGCAGATGTTCGCCGTCACCCCGATGGCCGTTACCTTCGCTCCCTTGGAAATTGCCGTCGTAAAGGGCGAGAAGCCCGTGGTGCCGGTATCCAGGTTATTCTGGATGATGGCGTTGCGCATCAGTTTTCCCTGCTTGAAGTGGCTCATCGTGTACTTCAAGCCCTCTTTCTTCCAGTAGCCCATGCGGTCGGCGACGACCTCGAAAGACCCCATCAGGGCCCGGTGCGCGCCGATGCGCAGCGACGCCGATTCGGCGGGCGCAACCACCACGAACGTACCCGCTACGAACGCGGCGGCCAGTGCGAAACCAACAAGTCTTTTCATGCCTGTTCCTCCTTCGAGTGAATGAAGACTTACATGGATAGTCCAGAGCGTTACAACAAAATGCAAGATTTGCGGCGCAGAAATATACTCGACGCCGGAAACCCATTCGCCAGTGGTACGATGCCCTCCTCTCAGATCAGAATGAGAAATGAGAGATTCCGCCCAAAACCAGACTTATTTTCATATCGCGATGCTTCTATTATACATCATGCGGGAAAATTTCACAAAAAAACCCCCGGGAGCAAACTCCCGGGGGTTTTCGTTTTGCGTATTGCGTGATCGTCTAGTTGAAGCCGATGTCCTTCGCGGCCTTGCGGAGGATGGAATCATCGATGAACGGACTCTTGGTGAAGTCGGGGCGGCTCTTGATCCAGCCGAGCTTGATCTGCTTGTCGCCCATGTCGTTCAGGTAGTTCTTCACCCGATCGGTGATGAAAACCTCGGTCTTGAGCTTTTTGATGGCTTTGAGCGTGATGCTCACCTTGGCCTTGTCGCCCACCTCGTTCAGGGCCTTGGTGTAGACCGTGGCGTACTTTTTGACGTCGTTCTTCAGCAACTGGTGCGCCTTCAGCCAGCCCTTGAAGTATTTGTGGATGAGACCGGGGTGTTTTTTGAGGGTCTGCGGGTTGCCCACGTGCATCATGCTCGTGTTGTCGTACTTGCAGAGATTCTCGAGATAGCGGATGTAGCCGGCCTCGCGGGCGATTTCACCCTGCGGCTCACCCACCATGGCCGCCTTGGCGGCGCCGGAGAGAAGCGCTGCGATGCGCTCTGTGGCGCGGACGCTAAGAAGCGGGAAATCCGAACTTTTCAGGCCATACGCGGGAACGACGTAGGACTGGAACGCGAAGTCCGTGCTCGTGCCCTTCTTGTTGGCGAAAACCGAGCCTTTGAGATCTTTCAGGCTCTTCGCCTTGGATTTCGCGGGCACGATGATGTTGATGGCGGCGCAAATGTTCGCCGTGACGCCGATGGCCGTTACCTTGGCGCCTTTGGCGATCGCCGTGGTGAAGGGCGAGAAGCCCGTGGTGCCGGTGTCCAGGTTGTTCTGGATGATGGCGTTGCGCATCAGTTTGCCCTGCTTGAAGTGGCCGACTGTGTATTTCAGCCCTTCCTTCTTCCAGTAGCCCATGCGGTCGGCGATGATCTCGAAAGAACCCCACATGGAGCGGTGCGCGCCGATTCGCAGCGTCTCCGATTCGGCCGGTGCGACCACCACGAACGTACCTGCAACGAACGCGGCGGCCAGTGCGAAACCGATAAACCTTTTCATTCCGTTTCTCCTCGAAGTGGATGAAGACTTCCTTGAGACGGCCCAAGGAATCGTGAAAAGACGCAAAGCCCGCCACGCCGGTCCATCTTCGGCCTGATCAAGCCCTACGCCCATAGACTGAGAAAGATTCGCTTACGATGTAGGAAAGCGAAATTTCTTATATCAATAAAAATAAATTCTAAGCATTAAAATTCATTATACGACAAACTTCCGCCGGAAACCAAAGCTCACCCAATCTCTGACGCCGGGACAAGGCGGAGCGGCATCTTCTCCCGCAAACTCAAGAAAAACAGAGATTCTGGGCGGCGGTAAAAAGTGGCGGGGCTGACGGGACTCGAACCCGCGATCTCTGGCTTGACAGGCCAGCGCGATAACCAAACTTCGCTACAGCCCCCATGAAAAAACTCTTCAAAACCGCCCGAAGAATGTCGGTTTATAGCCCGCTCTCGGGGCGTAAGTCAACACGAGAAGACTACATCCCGCTTTGAAACGGCAATCATCACCCCTCCGTACGAGGAGAAGCCGTTCAACCCGGGATCGAGCCGAGAGACTCCCCTTCGGCGAGGCGAACCAATCCCCGCTCCGTCACCAGGGCGTCCACGAAGCGCGCGGGCGTCACGTCGAACGCGGGGTTGAACACGCGAACCTCCTCCGGCGCGACGGGCACGCCGCCGAAGGAGCGGACCTCCTCCCCGGGGCGCTCCTCGATGGGAATGTCCGCGCCGCTTTTCGCCTCCATGTCGATGGTGCTCGTCGGCGCCGCCACATAAAAGGGCACCCCGTGCTCTCTCGCGAGCACCGCGAGGCCGTAAGTGCCGATTTTATTGGCGACGTCCCCGTTGGCGGCCACGCGGTCGGCGCCCACGACGATCGCGCCGATCCTCCCCAGGCGCATGCAGTGCGCGGCCATGTTGTCGGTGATGAGCACGACGGGAATGCCGTCGCGGCTCAACTCCCAAGCGGTGAGGCGCGCTCCCTGCAGGAAGGGCCTCGTCTCGTCCACGAAAACCTCCCGCACCCGCCCGTCCCGGAAGCCGCTGCGAATCACGCCGCCCGCCGTGCCGTAGCCTGCGGTCGCCAGCGCGCCCGCGTTACAGTGCGTGAGAACGCTGCTCCCCTTCGGCAGTAGCTCTGCGCCCAGGTCGCCTATCCGGCGGCAAACCGCGGCGTCCTCTTTGCGCATCGCCTCGGCCAGGTGGAGGAGTTCTTCGGCCAGCGCTTCGGGCCCGGAGGCGCTTTTGTCGACGTGCGCCATCATTTTTTCGATCGCCCAGAAAAGATTCACCGCCGTGGGGCGCGTGGCGCCCAGCACCCGGGCCGCCCGTTCGAGCGCCTCGCGCTGCGCACCGGAGCCCGATTCCGCATGGCGGGCGGCGGCCAGGGCCATGCCGTAGCCCGCCGCTATCCCGATGGCGGGCGCGCCGCGCACCACCATGGTCTTGACGGCCTCGGCCGCCTCGTCTTCCGTGCGGCATTCGAGATACACCTCTTCGCGGGGAAGTTTCCGCTGATCGAGAAGCACGAGCGCGCCGTCTCGAAACGCGATGTGGTGAAAATTTCCCTCAATCTCTTTTTTGCCGCCCATCCGGATTCTCTCGTTCATGGTTACGCGCGAAGGGCATGGTTCCCTATGCCAGGCCGTTCAGGATGTTTTTCATCTCCTCGACGCCCAGGCCCAAAATTTTCAGGCGCTTGCGGCGCGCTTTTTCGCCCGAGGCGATTCGTATGGCGCGCTTTGGTATCTTCATTTTCCGGGAGAGCAACTCGATGCACTGCCTGTTGGCGGCCCCGTCGACGGGCGGCGAAGTCAGCCGCACCCGCAGGATGCCGTCTTGAATTCCGCTGATTTCCGTTTTGGATGAACGCGGCTGGACCCGAACCTCAAAGCTGACGCCGTCCGCCTCCTCGCGGAGGCCGATCACGACGCATCACCCTCCGCTTTCTGGTTCAACTTGATGACGTTTTCGCTTTCCTCATCAGCAACTTCTTCGCTTTCCTCGTCAAGGAGGCGGGCGAGGTCGACCCCCATGCGGACGCCCTCGGTTTCGAGGGTTCGCATCTGGGAGAGAAACGTCTCGTACAAATCGGTAAGTATCTTATCCCTCTGCGTTGTTAATCCCTCTATCTCCTCGCGCAGCTTTTCGGTATCTTTTTCGGCTTTCGCGCGAATCCCCTCCGCCTCGGCTTCGGCCTTCCTGATCGTCTCTTCGGCGTCGGTTTCCGCTTTTTCCACCAATTCGTCGGATTTGGCCGTGGCCTGATCCCTGAGCTCATTCACGGAGATGAGGATTTTCTGCAGATTGGCGTGCTCTTCTCTCAACCTGTTGTATTGATCGAACAGGTCCTTGCATTGCAGGCTGAGCTGTTCGTTCTTCCGCACCGACTGATCCAGCCAGTCGGCCACCTTGAACAGGAAGGCATCGACCTCGAGACGATCGTAGCCCCGCATCTTGCTCGAAAAACTATGGCTTCGAACGTCGTTGCCGCTGAACTTCATCGCAGGCTCCCCGGGTGAAAATCAACGCAGCATGCTTGCCAGGTCAAAAATACTCTGAACCAGAAAACTTTGCAAAAAGAATATGATCAACAATACCACAATCGGACTCGCATCGATGCCTCCGATGTCCGGCATCCGGTAGCGCACGGGCGCCAGCACCGGCTCCGTCAGACGGTACAGTATCTGGACTATCGGGTTGTAGGGGTCCGGGTTCACCCACGACAAGAGCGCGCGGATGATGATGATCCAGATGTAGATGGTCAGCAGATAGCTGAGGATCACGCCGATCCCGTTCATGAAATTCGATATCAGAAACACGGCCGAACCCTCGTTTGGAGAAACGGGCTAGCCACGGCCCAACTCCTCGCTCCTGCGCGCGGCGGCGCTCACGGCGTTCATGACGGCGGAGCGCAGCCCGCCGTTTTCGAGCGCGTGCAAACCGGCGATGGTCGTTCCCCCGGGCGAGGCCACCATGTCCTTCAAGCGGCCCGGATGCTCTCCCGTCTCGATGAGCATCCGCGCGGAGCCCAGAACGGTCTGGGCCGCCAGCAGCATCGCCTCCTCACGCGGCAGGCCCGCCCTCACCCCGCCGTCCGCCAGCGCCTCGATGAACTGGAAGACATACGCGGGGCCGCTGCCCGACAAGCCCGTTACGGCGTCCATCAGCGATTCGGGCAGAATCACCGCCTTGCCGACGGATTCCAGAAGCTGTTTCGCTTGCGACAAATCCGCCTCCGACGCTCCTCCGCCCGCGCAAAGCCCCGCGGCGCCTTCCCCCACGAGGGCGGGCGTGTTCGGCATGACGCGGACGACGCGCGCCTCTTCGCCCAGAATCCCCGTGAACCGGCCCGTGGGCGCGCCCGCGACGACGGAAATCAGGAGCGGGCGGTGCGCCAGGGCGTGTTTCAGCCCACCCAGAACGGCGTCCAGCACCTGGGGCTTCACGGCGATGACGACCTTTTGCGCCTCGGGAGCGGCTTCGGCCCCGTCGGACACGACCTGAAACCCCGAGGATTGCCTGAGATATTCGGCGCGCTCCGCCAGGGGTTCCGCGATGACGACCTCGCCTACTTTCGCATAGGCGGAATTCACCATGCCCATGGCGAGCGCTTCGCCCATGTTCCCGCCACCGATTAGAAGGATTTCCGCCATGATCCAAGCACCTTTCGCATGTGAGCCCGAAACCGCTCCGAACGCCGGAACCAGCCCATCCTACTGAAATGATTGGCCTGATTCAAATTCCCCTCAGTTCGTTCCCCTCGGCCCGAAAATGGCCGTGCCGATGCGGACGAGCGTCGCTCCCTCGGCTACCGCGACTTCGAAGTCGTTCGACATGCCCATCGACAGCTCCCGGACGTGCGAGTACCCGGCGTCTTGCGCCTCATCCCTCAGCTTCCTCAACAACTGGAAATGGGGGCGGCTCTCCTTCGCCTCCCGTCCCAGGGGCGGGATGCACATCAAGCCGACGACCCGTAAAGCTTCCAGCCCGGAGGCTTCCCGCACGAGCGTCACCGCATCCCCCGGGGCAACCCCGCCCTTCTGGGCTTCTTCTCCGGTATTGACCTGGATGAACACGTCCAGGGGGTCTCCCCCCGCGGCGTTCACGCGCTTGTTCAACTCACGCGCCAGGGCGAGGGAATCGACGGATTCCACCACATCGAACAGCCCGGGCACGGCGCGGGCCTTGTTCCTTTGCAGGCTGCCGATGAGGTGCCACCTCGCCCTGCCCGCGATTTCGGGGTCTATCTCGTCCCTTTTGCCCTGGGCTTCCTGCACCCGGTTCTCCCCGATGATGTCGACGCCCGCCTCGATGGCCTCGACGATGCGCTCGGGGGGCTGGGTCTTGCTCACGGCCAGAAGGCGAATTTCATCCGGCTCCCGGCCGCAGGCGCGGGCGGCATCCGCCACGCGCCCCTTCACCGTCTCGTATCGCTGCCCGATCATGCTCACCGTATCCCTCTCAGGCTCTTATCCATATCGCCGAGAGCAGCCTCCCCGTGGGCGGCCCGTCCCGGCGGTAGGAAAAAAACGCCGATGATTCAGAGTACGTGCAAGGCCCCGGCGCGCCAATCCGGTTTTCCGGAATCCCCGCCGAGACCAACTGAAGCCTCGCCGCCAGGGGAAGGTCCAGCAGCCACTTGTCCCGCCCCAGGTGGGTGGTGAAATCTCTCCAGTTATGGTGCCGTTCGCGAAAAGACGGCAGGCACTCCTCACCCACCTCGTAGCAACCCCCGGAAATGGCGGGGCCGAGAGCGGCCCGCATGTCCACGGGGTCACAGCCGTATTCCTCTTTCATCCGCTCGATCGTCGCGGGCAAGACGCCGCCGGCCATCCCCTTGCGTCCCGCATGCACGGCGGCGACGGCCATTTTCCGCGCGTCTGCGATGAGCATGGGAATGCAATCCGCCGTCTGAACCGCTACACCCAGGCCCGGGACATTCGTGATCAGGGCGTCGCCGCACGCTTTTTCTTCAGGGGAGATGCGCTCGGCCACGAGAACATCGCACCCGTGCACCTGTTTTACCTCCACCAGGCGTCCCGGCGGAAAATCGACGGCATCGAAAAAGCGCCTCCTGTTTTCCGCGACGTTTTCGGGAACTTCACCCCTGGCGCGCCCGAGATTGAGCGATCGGAAGCGGCCCTCGCTCGTCCCGCCTCTCCGGGTGCTGAACCCGTGACGCAGGAAACCGAGTTCTTCCAGCAAGGGTGAGCTGAGAAATTCAACGCCGCCGGATTCTTGACGCTCCAGAGAATTCATCCGCAACCCATCCCGGACGACGGGAAATCATCGAACACCTCTGTGTGAAACCTCTCCGCCCGCCTCTCATTATAAAGAGAGGTCCGTGGCGCTACAAGAAACAGGCCCATCCCCTCAGGAGAGGCGGGGCTGGGGGAGAATGCTCTCCCCCAGACGCGTCTATGGGGAATGCGTCGTCAGGCGCGAGAGAGGCCCCCTCGACCGAACGACGTGGGGAGATTAGTCCACCTGCTTGCGCAGGAAAGTGGGCACGTCCAGATCGTCATCCTCCAGGTTGTCCGGCATGCCGGATTGCGTCTTGTTGTTTTTCAGCCGGATATACGCGGGAACCGATATTTTTCCGCCCTCGGTGCCCGTGGCTTCCGATTCCAGAGGGGGAACCTCGCGAATCGATTCCCGCCCGAAGCCCGTCGCGATAACGGTCACGCGAATCTGGTTGTCCATGTTCGCGTCAATCACCGAGCCGAAAATGATGTTGGCATCCTGGTGCGCTTTTTCATGGACGAGTTTGCAGGCCTCGTTCACTTCGAACAGGGAAAGGTCCTTTCCGCCCGTGATGTTGATGAGCACGCCCCGGGAACCCTCGATGGTCCCCTCCTCGAGCAACGGGGAGTTGATGGCGTTTTGCGCGGCGATGACGGCCCGGTTCTCCCCCTGGCCCGTACCGCTGCCCATCAGCGCCTTGCCGCCCATGTCGCGCATGATGGTGCGCACGTCGGCGAAATCGAGATTGATCAGGCCGGGCGTGGTGATGAGGTCGGCGATTCCCTTGCACGCCCGCAACAAGACGTTGTTCGCCTTCTGGAAAGCCTCCATCATCGGCGTGGAGCGCTCGACCATTCCCAGCAGGCGCTGGTTGGGGATGGTGATGAGCGTGTTCACGGCGTCGCGCAACTCGTCGATCCCCTCGTCGGCCTGGCTCATCCGGCGCGGACCCTCGAACTCGAACGGCTTGGTGACGACGCCCACCGTCAGCACGCCCGCCTCTTTCGCGATCCGCGCGATGACGGGAGCGGCGCCCGTGCCCGTGCCGCCGCCCATGCCCGCGGTGACGAACACCATCTCGAGGCTGTGCATGAATTCGGAGAGACGCTCGGTGTCCTCCAGGGCGGCTTTCCGGCCGATATCCGGGTTTCCGCCGGCCCCCAGTCCGTTCGTCAATTCCTGTCCGAGCTGAATTTTCAAGGACGCGAGGGAGCGCTCCAAAACCTGGGCGTCCGTGTTCGCGGCCACGAAATCCACACCCTCCATACCCGCGGAAATCATGGTGTTGACGGCATTGCCGCCGCCCCCTCCTACGCCGACGACTGCGATCCTCGCGCTGCACGGCGGCTCCTGATCCAGTGTGAAAAACGTCGTATCACTCATTGTTCCCCCCCTTTGATCCCGGGAAGCGCCTCACGCCTCCCCTTGCGATCATTTGAATACACTAGCCAAAACATGGCGGATTTTTTGCGTTGTTTGTCGAATGGGGCCGTGCGACACCCCGTTCGTGAGACCGCGGCGCCGCGGGGCGCCCGTTTTCATGGCATACATCACGAGGCCCACGCCGGTGGAGTACATGGGTCCGTTGACCATATCCACCAGCCCGCTGATGCCGCCGGGAACGCCCAGCCTCACCGGAAGCTGAAGCACGTTCTCGGCCAGTTCGTCGGCGCCCTCGATGATGCTCGCCCCGCCCGTGAGCACCACGCCGGCGGGCAGGAGATCCTCCATGCCGCTCTTTTGTATCTCGCGGCGGATGAGCGTCAAAATTTCCTCCATGCGGGGCTCGATGATCTCGGCGAGCATCTGCCGACTCAATACGCGCGGCGGGCGGCCTCCCACGCTGGGCACTTCGATCTCCTCATCGTTCGATACGCGGGCGGCGAGCGCGCAGCCGTGTTCCTGCTTGATTCTCTCGGCCTGGTAGTCCGGCGTCCGCAATCCTATCGCCATATCCCTCGTGATGTGGCTGCCGCCCACGGGGATGACGGCCGAATAGTGCAGCGCGCCCCCGCTGATGACGGCGACGTCCGCCGTGCCGCTCCCGATGTCCACGATGGCTACGCCCAGGTCGCGCTCGTCTTCGCTCAGCGCGGCCAGGGAGGAGGCGAAAGGCTGAAGCACCAGGCGCTCGACGCTCAAGCCCGCCCTCTCGACGCTGCGGGTGATGTTCTGGATCGCGGGAATCGCGCCCGTCACGACGTGCACCTTGCACTCCAGGCGAACGCCCGCCATGCCCGCGGGTTCGGTGACGCCCTCCTGATCGTCGACGATATATTCCTGCGGCAGCACATGAATGATTTCATGATCCGTCGGCATCGTGACCGCGCGCGCCTGCTCGACGACGCGATCGATATCCTCCTGCGTCACAATCTTGTTCTTGATGGCCACGATTCCGTTGGTGTTGAAGCTGCGGATGTGCCCCCCCGCCACGCCGACGAATGCGGACCGGATGGGCGAGCCGCTGATGAACTCCGCCTCTCCCACCGCCGTCTGAACCGACTCCACCGTCTGATCGATGTTCACCACCGAGCCCCGGTTGAGCCCTTTCGAGGCGGTTTTTCCCAAACCCACGATTTCAAGGGAGCCGTCTTCGTTCACCTCGGCCACGACCACGCAGATTTTCGAGGTGCCGATGTCCAGACCCACCAGCACATCGCCATGTTTGCTCATCCTATAGTCCCTCCATCCTTTGCGAGCGGCCGAACGATAACCCTGCCGGGAAATCTCAGATCCAACTGGAGACCGCCCGCTCCGAATTTCTTCTTGCGGAGAACGTCATCCGCAACGGCCCGGAGCCGACCGGCCTGACGCTCCATCCTCTCTTCACTGACCATAAGTTCCACCTTTCCCCCCGAGGTGCGAAGCCGGAGTTGACCCGATCCGGTGTTTCGGACGGAAATGCACTCGCCGCGAATCACCGGTGAATCCTGGAATAAAAAGACCGCCTCCATGGAGCGCGCCAGACGCGGGTCGCGAACGACGTCGCCAGGCTTCAGACGCCGCGATTCGAATCCCTCGACCATGGGCAGGCATCCCGCGATCGGCTTCCTGATCCTGCCGAGCAGGACGTTCTCCTCATCCACCGCGATTGTCTCGCGATCCACGAGCAAAACGGCGGGTTTGCGCTCGAGAATGTCGACCTGAAGAAAATGGGGCGGACGCATGCGTACGCTTGCGCGTTTGATCCACGGATGGGAGGCCACCCGCGCGCGTACGGCAGCCAGATCGGCGTCGAACAGGTTCGTCCCCGGCTCGACTCCCACGAGTTTTCTGATATCTCCGGCCCGAAGCGTCCGGTGTCCCGTCACCACCACCTCACTCAACTCGAAATGGCTGCTGCTCTTCGCCCACCGGGCCGCGTGTCCGCCCAGGAGAAGCACCTCTACGAAGACCAAAAACCCGATTGCCGGCCATAGCCAGTTTGCGCCGGCTCTCTTTTCGTCATTTCGCCTGACGCTTTTTTTGCCGTCCCGCCTGACGCTTTTTCTGACGACCCCGGGATATTCGGCCGTCTGGGCGAGATTCAGGAAAACCTCCCGGCTCTTGGCCTTCCCTCTCCATTTGAAAGATAAACGCCTCACACCGGGTCCTCCCCGACGACGTTCAACTCCAGGGTCAACTCGATGCCCTTTTGCTCCCGAATCGTTCTCTGCACTTCGCCGATGAGCGCCAGGACATCCGCCGCCGTGGCCCCGCCGAGATTTATCATGAAATTCCCGTGCACCTCGCTCACCTGCGCGCCGCCGACGCGCATCCCCTTGAGACCCGCCGATTCGATGAGCACGCCCGCGCGCTCGCCGGGCGGATTCTTGAATATGGAACCCGCGCAGGGCACCCCCCAGGGCTGGCGCTCCCGCCTCTGAACGGCGCTTCGCCTCAATTGCTCCCGCAACGCACCGGCGTCCGCCGGACGGAGCAAGAAGCGAACGGCCAACACCACGCCCGGGGCGGGCAGCTCGGTGCGCCGGTACGAGAAACGTAAGTCCTTCGCGGGGAGCCGCCCGGGAGCGCCCCCGTCCAGAGGCACCCAGCGAACGCTCTCCACGGCGTCTTCGATGTATGATTCGGCGGTTCCCGCGTTCATGGCCAGGGCGCCTCCCACGGTGCCGGGAACCCCCGCCAGGCATTCGGTTCCCGCCCAGCCGCGCTCGGCGGCGAAGCGCACCAGCGCCGGAATCTTCTCTCCCGCCCGCGCTTCGAGCAGCACGCGCTCCGCGCTCTCCTCGACCACCTCGATTCCCCTGAAAGCCCTGGGAAAAGCGACCACCACTCCGCGAACGCCTCCGTCGCGCACCAGGGTGTTGGCGCCGCCGCCCAGAACCGTGACCTCCAACGCCTCGTGCCGGCATCTCTCGATCAATTGAACCAGTTCGTCTTCCGTCTCGGGCAGCGCGAGGGCGTCCGCCGGGCCGCCCACCTGAAACGTGGTGTATGCGGCCAGCATTTCATCGAAAAGAATCTCGCAATCGAGACCTCTGAGCTTTTCCGCCATCTCCAGCGCCATGACTTCCTCCGCCGTCCCGACCCTCATACCGCTTCCTCTGATTCGCCTTCTCTGAGTTCGAGTCTTCCGAGCAGGTCCCGGCCCACCTTCCAGACGTCGCCCGCGCCCAGCGTGAGAACGATGTCGCCGCTCCTCGCCTCCTCGAACAGGCGTTTCGAAGCATCCTCCAGGCCGTCCACTGCATCGCAACTCCTGTGGCCGTGCGCCCTGATCCCCTCGGCGAGCTTTTCTGCGCTCACGCCTTCGATTGGCGCCTCGCCCGCGGCGTATATGGGCGCGACGAGCGCCCTGTCGGCGTCGTAAAAAGAGGTGAAGAAGGCTTCTTCGAGATGATGCGTTCTCGTGTAGCGATGCGGCTGGAACAAGACCACCAGACGGTTCTCCGGCCATGCCTCGCGAACCGCCCGGAGCGTGACCTTGATTTCCTGCGGGTGATGTCCGTAGTCGTCGAAAACCGTGACGCCCGACGCCTGGCCGACCCGCTCGAGGCGGCGCCCGATGCCGTCGAACTCGTGGAGTCCTCTTTGAATGTCCGCGAACGAGACGTCGAGTTCCATCGAGACGGCGGCGGCGGCCAGGGCGTTGTCCGCGTTGTGGCGGCCGGGCATGAGGAGGCGAATATCGCCGAGGCGCTCCCCGCCTCGCTTGACGCCGAAGACCGCCTCGCCGTTTTCGTAGCGGAACTCCTCGCCCACGTAGTCCGCCTGCGTGCCGAACCCATAGGTGAAATACTGCTTCTCCACGTGGGGAATAATCTCCTGAACCGCGGGATGATCCAGGCACAAGACCGAAAAGCCGTAGAAGGGCACCTTGTTCACGAACTCCAGGAACGCGGTCTTGATGGCGTCGTAATTCTCATAGAAATCCAGATGCTCCTCGTCGATGTTCGTGACGATCGCTATGGTGGGGGTGAGCCTCAGGAACGTGCCGTCGCTCTCATCGGCCTCCGCCACCAGATACTGGCCCTCGCCCATCCGCGCGTTCGAACCCAGGGCGTTGATGCGTCCGCCCACGACGACCGTGGGGTCGAGGCCGCCCGCCGCCATGGCGGCCGCGATGAACGACGTGGTGGTCGTCTTGCCGTGCGTCCCCGCAACGCCGATGCTGTATTTCATCCGCATGAGTTCGGAGAGCATCTCCGCGCGCTTGATGACGGGGATTTTCCGCCGCCGCGCTTCGGCGACTTCCACGTTGTCGCCCGTAACCGCCGAGCTGTAGACCAGAACGTCCACGCCCGCCACGTTTTCCTTCCTGTGTCCCAGCACGACCTTCGCGCCCAGGCCGCGAAGCCTGAAAATCGCCTCGTTGCTCGCGATGTCCGAGCCGCTGATCTCATAGCCCAGGTTCAGCAAAACCTCGGCGATGCCGCACATGCCCGTCCCGCCGATGCCCACGAAATGAACGCGGCTCGAGTGCCTGAACATGGCGTGCGTGGCGTATGGCCGTGCTATCATTCCCGGGCTCCTTTCCTCATCACGCCGCCATCGCCTGCTGACGGCACAAGGCGGCCACCGCTTCGGAGGCGTTCGCGCGGGCCAGGGATTTCGTGCGCTCCGACATGGAGACGAGCTTTTTCCGCTCCGCCTCGTATTCGAGCCAGATATCCGCCAGAACCCGGCCGCTCAAGTCTTCCTGAAGTATCATCCGCGCCGCCTCGCGCTCCGCGAGATAGCGGGCGTTCGCCTCCTGGTGTCCGTGGGTGGCGCTTGGAAACGGAATCAATACGGCCGGAAGCGACATCGCGGACAATTCCGCCACGCTCATCGCGCCCGCGCGCGAGAAGCACACCTGCGCCCAGCGGTAGCGCTCCGCCATGTCGTACAGATAAGGCGCCACGTCCGCTTGCGCGCCGACTGCCTGGTAGGCCGCCTGCACGCGGGGGAAATCCGCCTCTCCCGTCTGATGGACGAACCGCATTCTTTCGAGCGCATCGCCCATCAGGGGCAGCGCCTCCATCACCGCCTCGTTGATGGCCCGCGCTCCCTGGCTCCCGCCGAATATGAGCACCTTCAAAGGCCCGCTCCAGGAATCCTCCCCTCGTTCGAAATTTTGGGAAAACTCGCTCCTGAGCGGCAGGCCCGTCTCGACGATTTTCCCGCGGGCGAAGCCGGCGTCGCGCACGGGCAGGCCCACGGCGACCTTCGAAGCGAAGCGGGACAGCAGGCGGTTCGCCAGGCCGGGAACGACGTTTTGCTCGATCAGGACAACCGGCTTTCTCCAAAGCCCCGCCGCAGCGACGGACGGGACGCTCGAATAGCCGCCCACCCCCAGAACGACGTGGGGGCGAAAGCGCCGGATAATTCCCATCGCCTGGCAGAATCCATAACTCACCATGGCCATCGCCCTGGCACTCTGGCCAAGCGACCGCCCCAGTACCCCGGCGGAGGAAATCGCCTGAAACGGAAGGTTCTCGCGCGGCAGCACCCTGGCCTCGATCCCGCGGGCGGTGCCCACGAACAAGACCTCGTTCGCCTCCCCGTCCGCCAGCCAGGCCCTGGCCACCGCAATGCCCGGGTAGAGGTGTCCGCCCGTGCCGCCGCCCGCAACGAGGAGTCTCATGAGCTCGCCCTCCTGCGTAAAGCCGGCTTGCGCGCGCGCGAAATCCAGCCGACAGCCGCGTCGATCGGACTCCCCGGTCCCGGCTGCCTGGAAGCGTGGTTCGATGACTCGATGGAAATCAGCAACCCCAGAGAGATGAGCGTGAACACCAGGGACGAGCCGCCCAGGCTGATCAGGGGCAGCGGTATGCCCGTCGTGGGCAGCAGGCCCGTCGCCACCGCCATGTTCAGGAAACCCTGCGCGACGACCAGAAAGGTCACGCCCGCCGCCAGGAGGGCGCTGAAGAAATCTTCGCAGCGCGCGGCTATCTGGAAGCCGCGCCACAGCAAGACCACGAACGCCGCCGCGACGCACAAGGCGCCGATAAGGCCCAACTCCTCGCCCACGACCGCGTAGATGAAATCCGTGTGGGGCTCGGGCAGATAGAAGAGCTTTTGCTTGCCCTCGCCCAGGCCGAGACCCGCCAGACCGCCTCGCGCAATGGCCAGCAGCGACTGAATGAGCTGATAGCCCGCGCCTTTCGCCGCGGCGAAGGGGTCCCAAAAGGCGAGTATCCGCTTCATGCGCCATGGCGCGAATACCACCATGCCCACGAGGACGAACCCCGTCGTGAGCGCGCAAATTCTCAGGTGGGAGGGCCGCGCGCCCGCCAGGTACAACAAAACGCCGACGACCGCGGCGGTCAGGGTGGCCGTACCCAGATCCGGCTGAACCAGCATGAGCCCCAGAATGATTCCCGCGAACCCGACCGGCGGCAGAAAACCGAACAACCAATGATTCAGGCGCTCGCCCTTGAGCGCCAGGAAGTGCGCGAGAAAAATCACCAAACCCAGCTTTGCGGCTTCGGCCGGCTGGAAAGAGAAGGGACCCAGCATCAGCCACCGGCGCGCGCCGCCCGCCTCTTTTCCGATGCCCGGCGCAAACACCAGCAAAAGCGCGAGAACCGAGGCGATCATCACGGGAAATGCGATTTTACGGAGTTGGCCGGGGTCAGTCCGGGAAACGGCCAACATGCAGGCGAAGCCGAGGACGGCCCATAGAACGTGGCGTTTCACGAAGTAGAACGCATCGCCGTACCTGTCCAGCGCCAGAATGTGGCTCGCGCTGAACACCATGACGACTCCGAAAGCCACCAGCCCCAGCGAGACGAAAAAGATGACGGGGTCGATACGTTTGTGGATCAAGTTTCTTCCCTCCCCGTCAATCCCCGCGCCATCTCGCGAAACGCATCGCCCCGGTGGGCGTAATCTCGAAACTGATCGAAGCTCGAACAGGCGGGCGAGAGGAGAACCGTATCGCCCTCCCGCGCTTCGGCGTGCGCGATGCGCACGGCCTCATCCAGCGTCTTCGCGTGGACGATCGGCGCGCATCCACCAAAAAAACGGCCAAAGCGCTCCGCCGCCTCGCCGATCAGAATCATGCGCCGGACCTTCTTCTCCACCCCGGCGCGCAAGGGCGCGAGGTCGCTCCCCTTGTCCACGCCACCGGCGATGAGGAGCACGTTCCCCGCCAGACTCTCCAGGCTCATCGCCGCGGCGCCCACGTTCGTTCCCTTCGAATCGTTCACCCAGCGGACGCCCCCCGCCTCGCCGACGACCTCCATGCGGTGGGGCAGTCCCTCGAAGGCGCGCGCCACGCGCGCCATCGCCTCCGCGTCCGCACCCAGGAAACGCGCCGCCGCGCATGCGGCCAGAAAATTCTCCAGGTTGTGGAGACCGGGAACCAGAAGTTCGTCTGCGCCGCAAACGCGGGTGGAGCCGGCCTCATCGGCCAAAAACACGTCGCCACCCTCTACATAAGCGCCCCGGCGCATCCGCCCTTTCCGGCTGAACGCCAGGACGCTCTGCGGGCCTGCGGTCATGTAGCGCGCCGTCAGCGGGTCGTCGGCGTTCAGGATTTTCGCGTCGCCCTCCCCCTGGTTGGCGAACAGCCTCGCCTTGAGGTCCGCGTACGCATCGATATCGGGATGCCGATCCAGATGGTCGGGCGTCACGTTGGTCATCACGCCCACTTTCGGCTTGATCGTGGGCGCCCATTCGAGTTGAAAGCTGCTCACCTCGCCGACGACGAAATCGGCCTCATCACCCTCGGCTTCGACCACCTCGACGAGCGCTCTTCCGATGTTCCCGCCCACAGGCGCGCGAAAACCGCTTTCTTCCAGAATCCTTCCGAGCATCGTGGTGACCGTCGTCTTCCCGTTCGTTCCGGTGACGGCGGCGATGGGCGCGGAACAAAGCCGGGAGGCGAGTTCCACCTCGCCGATCACCTCGGCGCCCGACGCCCTCGCCAGCGCGATGTAGCGATTCGTCGCCGGAATGCCCGGACTCACCACCAGCAGGTCGCACGCCTCGAAACTTGCCTCCCGGTGGCCGCCGAGCTCGAAAACCACGCCCGGTGGCAGGCGATCGCCCAGACCCGGAACCTCCTCCAAATCCGTGGCCACCACCCTCGCGCCCAGGCGCGCCAACGCCCCCGCGGCGGCAATCCCGCTCCTCGCCATTCCCATGACCAGCGCCCGCCGCTCGGGCAGCGCTTCTATCCACGCCGTGGCCTTGTTGTCCAAAACAAGAGTCCTCATCTCAGCTTCAGCGTCGCCAAACTCATCAGGGCCAAAACGACCGCCACTATCCAGAAGCGGACCGTCACCTTCGGTTCGGACCAGCCCTCCTCCTCGAAGTGGTGGTGCAGCGGCGCCATGCGGAACACGCGCCGGCCGGTGAGCTTGAAGGAGACCACCTGCACGATGACCGAGAGCGTCTCCAGGACGAACAATCCACCCACCAGGAACAGGAGGAGTTCCTGCTTGATCGACAGCGCCACCGTGGCCAGCAAGGCGCCCAGCGAAAGGGCGCCCACGTCGCCCATGAAGACCTGCGCCGGATACGCGTTGAACCACAAGAATCCAAGCCCCGCGCCGAACATGGCCCCGCAGACGATGGCCAGTTCTCCCGCGCCCCGAACGTGGAGGATCAGCAGATACTTCGAGATGCCCGCATGGCCCGAGACATAGCTGAAAACGAGATAGGCGCCCGCCGCGATCAGCAACGGGCCGATGGCGAGGCCATCGAGACCATCCGTGAGGTTCACGGCGTTGCTCGTCGACACGATAACGAGGGCGGCATAGGGCACGAACCAAACCCCGATGTCGGGTTGCACGTTCTTGAAAAAGGGAAGCATGACGACGGGCCTGAAATCCAATCCCACCAAGCCGCTGTATAGGGCGTACCCCACGGCGAGGCCGATGATCCCCTGGGCCAGGAATTTCATGGAGGGCCTCACGCCGTTTTTGTCCTGGAGCACCACCTTCGTATAGTCATCCCAGAAGCCCAGCAGGCCGTAGGCGAGCAGAACGAAGAGGGCGAGCCAGATGTAGCCGTTCGCGAGGTCGTTCCACAGCAGAACCGGCAGCGTGACGCACAGGAGGATGAGCAGCCCCCCCATCGTCGGCGTTCCCTTTTTCGCCATATGGCTCTGGGGGCCATCGTCGCGGATGACTTCGCCGATCTGACGCTCCTGCAGATAACGAATGAGGCGGGGCCCCAACAACAGCGACATCACGAGTGCGGTGAGCACCGCCATCGCCGTCCGGAACGTGATGAAGCGAAACACGTTGAACGCCGAAACCGTCTCGCTCAAAGAAATGAAAGCGGAATACAGCATCAGTTCTCGAGTCCTTGAATGGCGCGCTCCATCATCATCGAACGCGATCCTTTCACCAAAATCCAGTCGCCGGAGAGGAGCATATCGCGCAGCGAGGAAGCCGCCTCCTCCGGCGTGTCGAAATTCATGATCCGGGCGCCGTCCATCCCTGCGCGGCGCGCCTCATCGGACGCAAACCTCATCAGAGGCCCCACGCCCACGAACAGGTCCACGCCAACAGCTGCTATCTTCCGGCCCACCTCCCTGTGCGCGCTCTCGGCGAGCGGCCCCAGCTCCGCCATATCGCCGAGAACAGATATGAGCCGCCCGTCGCCGCTGAGGACGCTTGCGGTCTCCAGCGCCTGCGCGACGGACTCGGGGTTCGCGTTGTAGGAATCATCCAGCAGGCGCACGCCCGGCCGGCCGGTTACCTCGCGCGCCTGCAACCGCATTTTCGGAAGAACGGCCCGCGACAGCCCGTCGGCCATCTCATCCAAACCGACGCCCAGCGCGGACGCGCAAGCCGCGGCGGCCAGCGCGTTCAGGACGTTGTGCCGCCCGAGCGCCTCGATTCGAATCTCGCTCTCGCCATCGGGGCTGCGGAGCGTAAAGCGCGCGCCGCCCGTGGTGATGTGAATTCCATCCGCCCGGAAGTCGCTTTCCCGCGAAAAACCGAAGCGAATCACGCGCCCGCCCCTCGACTCGTATCTCCCGGCCAGGACGCGGCTGTGGGGATCCTCGTTCGAGAGCACGGCCACGCCGTCCGGGGGCAGCGCTTCGAGTATCTCGCCCTTCGCATCACGCACCGCCTCCACGCTGCCCAGTCCCTCGATGTGCGCGGGCCCGACGTTCGTGATGACGGCGATCCGGGGCCGGGCGATCTCGGCGAGCCTGCTGATTTCACCGGCCTCGCTCATCCCCATCTCGAATACGGCGCTCTCATGCTCCTCGCTCAGTCGGAGAACCTGGTGCGGGAGACCTACCAGGTTGTTCAGGTTCCCCTCGCTCTTGCACGTCTCGCCTCTTCTGGAGAGCAGCGCCGCTATCATCTCCTTCGTCGTCGTCTTCCCGTTGCTGCCGGTCACCCCTACGACAGGAATCTCGAAACGGTTGCGGTGCGCGCGCGCCAGATCGCCCAACGCCCGCAGCGTGTCCGCAGCCTCGACGACGAAAGCCGCATCCCCGTCCGGCGCATCCGCGCCTTGCTCCACGACGACGCCCGCCGCTTTTTTCTCAATCGCCTGGGCGAGGAACTCCGCCCCGTCGAAGTTGGGACCCTTGAGCGCGATGAACAGCTCGCCCGCTTCCAGCGTGCGCGTATCCGTGCTCACGCCCGCGGCGTGGGCCGAGCCGTCCCCGCGGATGAGCCTCCCATCCACGGCCGCCGCGATTTCATCTGCGCTGAAAACAGCCGCCATCGATTCCGCCCCTATCATTTCCCGTATCCCGCGAGGCGCAGCGCCGCGCGGGCCTCTTCGCGATCGTCGAACGCGGTGCGCTCGGCGCCCAGAATCTGATACGTCTCGTGCCCCTTGCCCGCGATGATCACGGCGTCTCCCTCGCGCGCCTCGGCGACGATGGCCCGAATCGCCTCGCGCCTGTCCAGAATGCTGCGCCAGCGCCCGTCGCTCCCGGGCGCGAGAGCGGCGCCGGATTCGACTTCTCTCAGGATCGACGCGGGGTCTTCGGTTCGCGGATTGTCCGACGTCATCACCACGTAGTCGCTCGCCCGCAGGGCGGCGGCGGCCATGAGGGGCCGCTTTTTCCTGTCCCTGTCGCCCCCGCAGCCCATGAGGGTGAGAATTCGCCTTTCCGTGACGGGCCGGGCGAACTCCAGCACGCGGGCGAGGGCGTCCTCGGTGTGCGCGTAATCCACCACCACCAGAAAGGGCTGGCCCATGTCGACCTTCTCGAAGCGCCCGGGGATGTTCTCCAGAGACGCGACCCCCGCCGCCACTTCTTCGGGCGTCAGGCCTTGTGAGAGACACGCCGCCGACGCGGCCAGTATGTTGCTCAGGTTGTGGCGGCCGATGAGCGCCGTTTCGACCCTCACCCCGCCGGCGGGCGTCACCATCTGGAAACGCATGCCCGCAGATGAGTTCGAGAGGCTCTCCACGCCGAGGTCCGCCCCGGCATCCAGGGCGTACGTCCAGACGCGTCCCCTCGCTTCCGCGGCGATTCGCCTCCCGTAGGCGTCATCGATGTTGACGATGGAGTTCGCGGGCGAAAACTCTTTGAACAGCTTCCGTTTCGCCTGAAAGTAAGCCTCCATGTCGCCATGAAAATCGAGATGGTCCTGCGTGAGATTGCTGAAAACCGCCGCCTGGAACTCGCAGCCGCACAATCTGTCCAGGGCCAGTCCGTGGCTCGAGACTTCCATCACGGCGTGGGAAGCGCCGGCGTCCGCCATGCGGCGCAGATACCGCTGAAGGTCGGGGCCTTCCGACGTGGTGCGCGGCTCCTCGTACACCTCATCGCCCACGCGGTAATGGATCGTCCCCATCAGGCCGGTGCGCCTGCCCGCAGAGCGGAGGATCGCGTCGATGAGAAAGGCGGTGGTCGTCTTTCCGTTCGTGCCGGTGACGCCGATGAGCGCCAGCTCTCCGGAGGGATGCCCGTAGAACGCATCGCCGACGCGCGATAAGGCCTCGCGGCCGGAAGGCGCGACGAACTGCGGCACCTCGGGGGAGATGCCCTCTATCTTCCTCTCCACGACGAGTGCGGCCGCGCCCCCATCTACCGCGTCCCTGGCGAAATCATGCCCATCCGCCTGGAAACCCGCGACCGCGACGAAGACGTCGCCCGAGCGGACGAGGCGCGAATCGTATGCCACGCCGGTGATTTGCGCGGAAAAATCTCCCGCGGCTCTCTCACCGGGCACGGCCCGTGTCAATTCCTCGAATGAGGCGCTTATCTCACCCACAGCCATCACCCCGCTCAACGCGTCGCATCCCATGAAGCCGCCTGCGCCCGGTCGCCGTGCAGATAGCGGCGCACCTGCCTTGCGGCGTCCAGAACCTTCTTGCCCATCGTTCGATCCCCGTTCTCCGGATCGGCCCCAGCGCGAACCCGGGGGCGTGAATCCGCCACCTGCAGGACCCTGGCTCCCTGCGGAGGCACGCGCATGTAGCGCAGCGCCTGCCAGGCGATTCGCCGCCAAACCGGCGCCGCGACCGTGCCCCCCCACGCGCCTCCGGGCGCCTTGCCCTCATCGAAGATGACGATGAGGGCGAAGCGGGGGTTCTCGTAGGGAGCGAAACCCACGAACGACATGATGAATTTCGACCGGCTGTACCCTCGCCGGCCCGGCAGGGCCTTCTGCGCCGTGCCCGTTTTCCCGGCGGCTCCATAGCCCGGAATCTCGGCCTTCCTCCCCGTACCCTCGGCCACGACCTTTCTCATCAAGGCGCCGAGACGCTCCGCCACGGGGCGTGAGAGAACGCGCCTGAACTGCGGCCCCTGGGCCGCGAGCGCCTTCTTGCCGTCGCGCTCGATGGAATCGTGCAGAACGGGCCTGGGCATCCGGCCGCCGTTCGCCACCGCCGCCACGGCCATCACCATCTGAAGCGGAGTGACGCCCACTTCCTGACCGATGGCTACCGCAGCCAACGAGGTTTTCGACCATTTCTCAGGCGAGCGGAGCACGCCCCTGGCTTCTCCGGGGAAACTGATCCTCGTCTTGCGGCCAAAGCCGAAGCGTTGCGCCATGAAGTGGAGCTGGTGCTTGCCGATATCACGCGCCATCTTGAACGCGCCGATGTTCGATGATTTCATTATCACCTCTTCGGCGGTGAGCCAGCCGTATTTTTTATGATCCCGGAGGGTGTGGCGCCCCCTTTCGTACCGATAGGAGCCGTTTTCGGCAAAATACTTTTTCGAGAGCGATTCGCCCGCGGCCAGATATGCCGCCGCCGTGACGATCTTGAACGTCGAGCCGGGCTCGTAGAATTCCTGGATGGCGGGCTCTTTCCAGAGGGATGCGCCGTAGAGTTTGTATGTATTGGGATTAAACCCCGGCACGGACGCCAGGGCCAGAATTCTTCCGCTGCGAGGCTCGACCATCACCCCGATGGCGCGCCGCGCGCCGACGCGGCGGACCTGGGCGCTCAACTCTTTTTCGACGATGTGCTGAAGCACCTCATCGATGGTGAGGCGGACGTCCGCGCCCGGACGCGCCGGCACGAGCACCCTTGATTCGGGATGAGCCGGCCTCCCCTTCGCGTCGCGCTGTATGCGGATGCGGCCCACGCGCCCCCCCATGTGCTCCTGGTAGGATTGCTCCACGCCGTACATGCCCGCATCGTCCACGCCGACGAAGCCGACCAGTGATGACGCGAGCTCACGCTTGGGATAAAACCGCCTGCTTTCGGTGACGAAGCCGAGGCCGTCGATCCCCAGTTTTTCGATTTTTCGCTGTTGATCGGGATTGATCTTCCGCTTGAGCCATACATAACTTCGGCGGTCGCTTAATTTCTCGAAATACTCTTCCGCCGAGCCGCCCAGAATTTCCTTGAGCGCCAGCGACGTGCTCCCGGGGTCGGCCACCACCCTGGCGTTGGCGAAAAGAGAGGGCGCGTTGATGCTCACCGCCAGGGGCCTGCCCCTCGCGTCCACGACGTCTCCGCGCCTGGGGCGTACCACGAGCGTGCGGCGCAGCTGGCGCTCCGCATAGGCTACGAGGTGGTCCCGGTCACGGATCTGGATGATGGAGAGCTTGACGCCCAACATGCAGAACCCGAAAACCACCAAGGAGCCGCAAACCATCAAACGACGAGAGAAGCCCTGTTTCATGGGCCAACCTGCTATGGGCGGTGGGAGGAAGGAACGGTTATTCTACCCTTCCGGGCCCTACCATTACATACACTATTTGCCCGGGTTCCGGAAAAACCATTTCCATTTTTTTTCGCGCGATCGATTCGACGCGATCCAGCTGCCGGAGCGCGGCCACTTCGATTCGCAAGACGCGCCTGTCCTGCAAGAGCTTTGCCCGCTGCCGCTCCAGATGCGCCAGGCGATATCCGATCTTCACCATTTCCAGGTGCGGCCATACCAGGGCGGCGGCGCTGCACGCGATGAAAGTGATGCACAGGCCGGCCTTGAGCAGCGAAACGCCCGAACCGACGGACGACGCCGCGCCGGAAAACCGCGCGCCGAACCTCTTTCGCCACCCGCTCCGGGCTTTCGGGCGCCTCATCCTGCGTCTTCCCCGAGGCGCCCGGCGGCGCGCAGCTTCGCGCTGCGGCTGCGCGGGTTTTCTCTCACCTCCGCCTCACCGGGCCGGACGACCTTGCGGGTCAGGATTTCGAGGGTCGGCTCCTCGCCGCCTGCGAGTTCGCGAAAGAGATTCTTGACGATTCTGTCTTCTAAGGAATGAAAGCTGATGACGACGACGCGCCCGCCCGGGCGCAGGAGGTCCACCGCATCGCGCAGGGAATCCTCGAGCGTCTCCATCTCGCGGTTCACGGCGATCCGCAGCGCCTGGAACGTGCGGGTCGCGGGGTGAATGCGCCAACGCCTCCCGCGGCGGCCGCTCCTTCTGGCGGCGACCGTGGCGATGAGCGACGCGAGTTCATCGCAACGCTTCACGCCTCCACCCGCGCCCGCGCGCGCCCGTCCGATGGCGCGCGCGATGGCGCGGGAGTGGCGTTCTTCCCCGTATCGATAGATGAGATCGGCGAGTTCTTCTTCCGGCAATTGCTCGAGCAAATCGGCCGCGGTCGGCCCCTGCGTCTGGTCCATTCGCATGTCCAGAGGCTCGGGCGCGTTCATGCGGAACCCGCGGCCGGGCGTGTCGAGCTGCATCGAGGAAAGGCCGAGGTCGAACAAAACGCCGTCGACCGACTCGTACCCCTCGGCTCTCACGATGCGCTTCATTTCGCCGTGGTGCGCGTGATGAATCCTGGCGGCGGATCCGTATTTCGACAGCCGCTTCCTGCAGATTTCGACGGCATCCCGGTCCCGGTCACAGCCGATCAGCACACCCGATGGCTGAACCGCATCCAAAACCGCGCCGCTGTGTTCCCCTCCGCCCAAGGTAGTATCTAAGAACACAGCGCCCGGAGATGGCGCCAGGAAGCGCAAAACCTCCTGAACCATGACCGGGACGTGAGATGCCGTCATGTCCTCGTTCTCACCGCAAAAAAGTTCTTCTGCGGCGTATTCGCTTGAAATGGATTTTTCCAGTGCGGCAAACACCCCCGCTCCCCCCTTGAGCCCGCATCAGAATTCGAATTCGATCAAATCTTCTGCAGACTCCTCTTCGGCGCCCCCGGATTCCCCATCCTCCACATCACCCACTTCCTCATTCCATTTCGCCTTGTCCCAAATCTCCAGCCTGTTTTCGATGCCCGCGACAACGGCGTCCTTCTCGATGGAAGAATTCGAGCGCAATTTTGCGGGCAGGAGGATCCTGCCCTGCCGATCGAATTCGCACGATTCGGCGCGGCCATAGAGCCTTCGGAGCGTGCGGCGAACCTCTTTGGACGAGGTCGAGAGTTCCTTGAGTTTCTCGCTGAACTTGCGTTTCCATTCCTGAACGGGATAGACGAAAATGCAGCCGTCCTTGCCGAGGAGAATGACCTGGTCGCCGAAAGTGGCGCTCAGATGCTCCCTGAACCGCGCCGGAATACTGACGCGGCCTTTTGCATCCACCGATACCGGATGGGCGCTGATGAGCATCTTCCCTGCACCTCCCACTTCATCCCATATTTTCCCACTTGAGTTTAAATTTATACCCCGGCCCGAAAAGCCTGTCAAGGTGAAAATTTAGAAAAGCAATAAAAAACAATGATTTCTATGAAGAAAAACCAGGAAATATCTTATATTCTTTTCGCTTATTTCAGGCAAATTATTTAATGTATAACTTCAATAAATTTACTTAATTTATTGAAGTTAAACTTAAATTAAAAATAGTGTGGGGAGTGGTGGGGGAAAATTAGAAACAGAACGGGAAAAAACCAGAAAAAACTTTTTCTATGCAGAAAAAAGAACGAGCGTCATGGTCTCGACGATTTCACTCACGGCGCCGGGCGCATCTCTGACTTCTCTCCCCGGTTTGTCAAGGAGGCGCTTGAGACCCCATGTGACGCACAAGGCCACGATGGCCAGGAAGAGCCCCCAGAACCATCCAAGGAGGAAGCAGAGCAGAAATGACCAGCCCAGCGCGATGTATCCCTCCCGCGGGCTTGACGGCCGAGCGAATTCCCGACTGCCGCCCACCGCTTGCTGTACGGATGGCGGCGAGGCGATGAGGCAGGCCATCGCCGCCCGGGCGAGAACGGGCGACAACAGGAGCGCAACGTAGCGCTCATATCCCTGGAGTTCGCTCAGGGCGGCGAATTTGAGCAGGAGCGCGCCGATAACGAGCAGTATGCCCACCGAGCCCGCTGAACCTTCTCCTGCATCGTTTCCCGGCCCCAGCGCGTCCACGAAATCCGAAAAGCCACGCAGGGAGCTGCCGCGGGTCAAAACGATGAGCGCGAAGACGAGCAGGGCGCTCCGCACGGAAACGGAAAAAGCGCTCGCAAGCGCCCAGTCCAGGGCGATGAGGACCGCCCCGATAAGCAGCCCGACGAAGGGAAATCGCGCGAGGGCGCGCGCCATGTCTCCCCCTTCCGGCCCCCGGGGCGCGCCGGGCCAGGGCAAAACCGTCAAGAACCTCACGGCCAGCGCCAGCGCCTTCATGGGCATACCTCCCCGCCGTGCGTCTTCTCAGGGTTCGGGGGTCTTGATCCGCCCCTGCGTGATCAGGAAACGCTTTCGCCTAAGGTTCGCAACCCGCCTCGCCCGAAAACTTCAAGGCGCGCCTGCGAACCGCATGAGAGAAACTCTGGTTGGTGAACAACAAAAGAGAAGGCGGCACTCCCCTTTCGGGAGCCCGCCCTCTGGTTAAAGCATCGTGTCTACCCGCTGAGAAAAATCAGAAACAATGCTCTTCCGCGGGAAACGCGCCCTCCCGCACCTCCCGGCAGTAGCTGTCTATCGCCTCGGTGGTCATATGCCCGACATCGGCATACCTCTTCACGAATTTCGGCGTGAAGTCGCGGAACAGGCCCAGCATGTCGTGGGTGACGAGCACCTGGCCGTCGCAATCGGGGCCTGCGCCGATGCCGATGGTGGGGATATCGATCTCGCGCGTCACGCGAGCGCCCAGGGCCGCCGGTATGCCTTCGAGCACGAGGGAGAACGCGCCCCCCTCCTGCACGGCCACCGCGTCGCGCAGCACCTGATCCGCCCCTTCATCGGTCTTGCCCTGCACCTTGAAGCCGCCGAACGCATGGACGCTCTGGGGGGTGAGGCCCACGTGCCCCATGACGGGAATCTGGCTGTCCACCACCGCGCGTATCTCTTCCTTGACGCGGACGCCGCCTTCGAGCTTCACCGCCTCGGCGCAGCCCTCCTGTATGAGACGCCCCGCGTTCAGAATGGTGTCGCGCGCGCTGACCCCGAAGGTCAGGAACGGCATGTCGGCCACGAGCAGCGCCTTGGGCTTGGCGCGGCTCACCGCCAGGGTGTGGTGCACCATGTCGTCGAGCGTCACCTTCGTCGTGTCGGGATAGCCCAGAACCACCATCCCCAGGCTGTCGCCGACCAGGATGACGTCCACGTCGGCGCCGTCCACGAGCTTCGTCGTGGGGTAGTCATACGCGGTGACGGAGGTGATCTTCTTCCCGCCCTTGCGCGCCAGAATGATGGAGGTGGTGATTTTCTTGCGCGCTTTCTTTGGTGCGCCGTTTCCGTTGATGGAAGTTTTACCATTTGAATGCTGCTTGGCGAGGCTTTTTGTGCTCATGGTCGCTCCCTCTTGTTGGGTGAACGCCTGCTGCAAGGCCAGTTTTGAGATGCTTCCGTTTTCCCCACAATGTGTCCGGGGCCAGCGGCTCCCGGCACGGACTGAAAAGATTATGAATTCCCTCCCTCGATGTCAAGGCGCGCATCGCCAGGCGCATCGTGGGAGGAAGAGCTTTTTTCTAAAGACAATACCCGATAATACAGCGATTTATGGGCGGAAAACAAGATGCCGCGCGCATCCGCGCGCTCGATGAAGCGTCCCGTCACTTCGCGAATCTCGCTCCGGCGGCCCCGCATCAAATCCTGCCACATGGAATTCCTGTTGCCGGCCGTGGCGCGCGCGGTTTCGCGGACGATCTCAAGAACGTCGAGCGCCAAGCCTTCCGAGTCGACGAGCGCCTGCAATTCCTTCGCCAGGGCCTCCACGAGCACCGCGGCGGAGGGGGTTTCCAGCAGCTCGCCGTTTCTGAGCTCAAGCGCGGCGCCCAGGGGGTTGATGACGGCGTTGGCGGCCGCCTTCCTCCATTCCGCTTCCTTGCCGTCGCGTTTCCGGCGGACGCGAATCCCCGTAGGTTCAAGGAATTCCGCCAATCGCGCGACGTGTGGGGAGTCCTCGACTGCTCCCGGCTCGGGGGCCAGGGTGACGTCCAGCGCGCCGAACTGGTTCACATGCCCCGGCTTCGTGATCTCCGCTCCCGTGTTGACCAGACCACGCACCACCCCGTGTTCCCGGAAAGAGCCCGGGAGGTCCTCGCAAACGTCCAGGCCGTTCGAGAAAACGGCCGTAATCGTCCCCTCCCCCGCCATTTTTGAGAATTCTTCGGCCGCCGCTTCGACTCGCCCCGCTTTTACGGTGAAGAAAAGGTGCGAGGCCGTGAGGCCCATGGCTCCCCGGCACACCAGGGGGCGTGCCGTATAGTCCGCCTCGCCGTGGACACTGACGCCTTCGTTTTCTATTGCATCGAGATGCGCGGAGGTTTCGGGGCTCGGGTTCGCGGAACCGGCCAGATACACGCGGCCTTCGGGCAAGTGTTTCTGCAGCTGCGCCGCGAGCATGGTTCCCACGGCGCCTGGGCCTATGACGACGACGGACCGGGTGCTGTCAGTCAAGTGATCGCGCCTAGCCGCCGAGCGAGCGCCAGAGAAGCAACACGCCCACGAAGATGAAGACGAAGGCGAGGAACACCTTCATCTTCTCGCCGTCGACGCGGTTGTTGATGAAGGGCGATATCTGCCCCCCGCAAGCGACCGCGGGGATCGTCATGAACAGGATGTTCCAGTGCACGTTCACCTCGCCGGATGAGAACACGTAGGCGTGCACCAGTGTGGCGGGCAGCACCGTCGCGAATACGATCAGGATTCCCGTGCCCACCGCCACGCGGACGGGGAGTTTGTCCTTCACGATCAGGGCGGTGGTCGTGAGTTCGCCGATTCCGATGCCCGTAAACCCCACGAGGACTCCCCCCAGGGCCGACCAACTGTAGCCGAAGGCCCCGTGCTCGTAGCGGTACCAGTACCTCCTGCCCGCGGCGTCCACCCGGGTGGGTTTTCCGGTTTCCGCCGCCTGCTCCGCTTCCTGGATTCCGCCCTGGAAGTAAGCGAAGAGCATGGCGGCCGAGAGAAGCACCATCATCCCGCCCAGCAGGCCCAGGATGAGCCCGGCGGGCACCGAATGGGCCAGGAACCCGAACGCCATGCCCACGGGGATGGAGACGACGAGCACCTTTTTCGCGATGTCGTAATCCACCAGCCTTCTCCTCATGTAGCCGGTGAGCGCGCTGCCGAACCCGAAAATCTCGATGGAAAGCGCCAGAAAAACGGCCTCCAGGGGGACGATGGTCACGCCCGCCGCCCAGGGGAAGAGGAGGATGAATATGGGCGCGAAGAAAACCGCGCCCTCCACGCTCGTGCTCGTCGCCGTGAGGCACACGCAAAACGCGACGGGCAGCATCCACCAGAACTCGAAAATGTATTCCATCAAGACGCCGGTCTTCCCTTATGACGAATATATGAGGACAAGAACATCCATATCGGAACTGTTGAAAAAGCTCCGTCTGCGATCCCTACAAATCGCCAACACCCTTTTCCTCACCCTGAGTAGCCGCCGAAGGCGGCGTATCGAAGGGCGAGGGAAGTCGAACGCCTCGCGCCGAGCGAGAGGGCGTCCTTCGATACGCGGCTTCGCCGCTACTCAGGATGAGGCGGAGAAGGCTTATTCAACAACCCCATATCGGTTCGATTCGAGCAGGAAAGGGGCGGCTGCATCAGACCACCTTCAAACTTCAACGCTTCCCCGGCGAACCGCCTCGCCCATGCGCACCGCCTCGACGGCCGCCCCCACGTCGTGGGTGCGAATCATGTCCGCCCCGCCGGCGACGGCGAAGGCCTCGGCGACTTTCGAGCCGATCAGCCGCTCCCCCGCCGCCTCGACGCCCGTGATCGCCCCGATGAAACCCTTTCTCGAAACGCCGACGACGAGAGGCCGGCCCAATTCCCTCAACTCACCCATCCGCCTCAATATCTCGAGGTTATGATCCCACGATTTGCCGAAACCGACGCCCGGGTCGATCAGCACGGACGCGACCCCGTCCGCCTCAGCCCTCCGCGCGCTTTCGCGGAGATAGCCCGACAACTCGCCCATGAGGTCCCCGTATTCGGGGTTTACCTGCATCGTGCGCGGCTCGCCCTTCATGTGCATGGCGACGGCTGCGGCGCCTGACTCCGCGATCACCGCGCGCATCCCGGGATCACGAAGGCCCGTGACGTCGTTAATCATGTGAACCCCCGCTTCGAGCGCCGCCCGCGCCACGCCGGCTTTCGAGGTATCCACCGAGACGAGAGGCCCCTCATTCATGTTCATGCGTTCCAGAATCGGGATGACCCGCCGGATTTCCTCCGCCTTGTCCACCCCGCTCGATCCGGGCCGGGTGCTCTCGCCGCCGATGTCGATGACGTCGGCGCCCTCTTCGGTCATCTGCGCGATCTGCCCGAGCGCCGTCTCGAGGTCGAAAAAATCTCCGCCGTCGGAAAAGCTGTCGGGCGTGGCGTTCAGGACGCCCATGACCCGCACCCGCTCGAAATCAAGCTCGCGCCCGCGGCACTTCACGGCGGGCGCAGGAGCCCACTTCACAGGTTCGAAGCGCAGGCCCTCTCTCACAGGAGCGCCTCGGGGGGATACGCGCTGCCGCTCTCCACGATGCGCTCCTCGCTCACCCAGCGGCGCCTGAGTTCGCCGGCCAGGAACATCGACCCCGTGACGATGAGGAGGTCGTTCTCCCCCGCCTCTTCGAGCGCCTCATCGAGCGCCCCCCATGCGTCGATGCGCGTCTCCACGCCGCCGGCCCCCGCCTCTTCGAGCGCGCGCGCAAATACTTCCGGCGCAAGGCCGGGCCTTGGTGCGCTTGCCGGAGGAATCGTGACGAAAAATTTATCCCCTGCAGGAGCGAGCACTTCCGCCATCCCTGCGAAATCCTTGTCGTTCACGGCGCCCAGAACGAAAATGAGGCGCTCGAACGCCCAGCCCGAGACGCACGCCACCAGCGCCTGCGCCTTGTCGCGGTTGTGCGCGCCGTCCAGCAGGACCACGGGAGCGGACTGGACAGGCTCCATCCGGCACGGCAGACGCGCGGAGGCGACGCCCCATCGCACCTCCCGGTCGTCCAGCCCCAGGAGCCGGCCCGCCCCGGCGGCGAGGCTCGCGTTTCGGGCCTGGTGGGCGCCGGGCATGGGAGTTGTGAAACCCTCCCACCTGACGCCGTCGTCGAATTCCAGATCGAAAAAAGCCCCGTCTGACGCCAGGCGCAGATTCTCCACGCGGGGCGGAGGAAACAGGCAGGCTCCGCGCTCAAAGGCGACGCGCTCGATTTCGGCGCGCGCATCGGGCGAAACGGTTTGCGAGATGACGCGGCCTCTCTCCGTGATGATGCCGGCCTTGTCGCGCGCAATCTGCGCGACGGAATCGCCGAGCAGATCGGTATGGTCCAGGCCGATCGAGGTGATCACGTCGAGGACGCCGGGTCCCACGGCGTTCGTGGCGTCGAATGCGCCCCCCAGCCCCGCTTCCAGAACGAGGTATTCACACTCTTCCTCCCTGGCCATCAGAAGCAAAAGCGCGAGCGTCGACTCGAAAAACGAGGGCGGCCCGAACCCGGGTTCTCCCGCCATCTGCGCGGCGGCGTCGGCGAGTTCTTTCGCGCACCGCCCGATGAGGCTGGCTTCGGCGAAACGGCCCCGGACCCAGAAACGCTCGATGATCGAGGTGAGGTGAGGCGAGAAAAAAGCCGCGGTTCTCTTGCCCGACGCCAGGAGGGACTGCGCCAGCATCAGCGCGGTGGAGCCTTTGCCGCTCGTCCCCACGACGTGGACGACCGACTGCCCCGCCACCGGGACTTCGAGGATTTCATACAAACGCGCGGCCCGGGTGAGTCCCGGCCCTTCCACCTTGATGCCGTGAGGATCCAGGCGGGCTCGCCAGGATTTCTTGGGAAGCGCGGCCAAGGCGCTTAGAAATACCTCCACGCGCCGCAGCGTCTCGACGGGCGCAAGGGAATCTTCCAGAACGGGAGGGGCGAGGATATTTTGGGGCATCTCAATGTCTGAAGTGGCGTCTGCCCGTGAAGACCATGGCGATATCGTGCCCGGCCGCCGCCTCGATGACCTCTTCATCGCGCATGGAGCCGCCCGGCTGGGCTATCGCCCTCACGCCGTGGGAAGCCGCGGCGTCGATGCCGTCGCGGAAGGGGAAGAACGCGTCCGAGCCCAGGGCGCAGCCTTCGAGGGGCAAGACGGCGCGCTCCGCCGCGAGGCGGGTGGAGTCCACCCGGCTCATCTGGCCCGCGCCCACGCCCACCGTGCCGTCCTTGTCGGCCATGACGATGGCGTTGCTCTTCACGTGGCGCGCCACCCGCCAGGCGATCCTGAGCGCTTTTTCCTCATCCGCCGAGGGCGCGCGCGGGGTGACGACCTCCCAGCGGAACTCCTCTTCCGACAGCCGGTCGCGCTCCTGCAGGAGCACTCCGCCGGGTATCGAGCGCATGTCGAGCCCCGAAGGCGCGGATTCGCCCCCCAGGCCGTCAAGGCGCAGGATTCTCAGGTTTTTCTTCTTCCGCATGATGGCGAGCGCCTCATCGTCGAAATCGGGCGCGACCACCGCCTCGACGAAGAGTTTTCGCATGGCTTCGGCCGTGTCTGCATCGACCTTGCGGTTATAGCCGATCACGCTGCCGAAGGCCGAGACCGGATCGCACGCGAGCGCGCGCTCGTAGGCGGCCGCCTGGGTATCGCCCAGGCCCACGCCGCACGGATTGGTGTGCTTGATGACGGCGCAGCCCACGCCCTCCAGATCGTGCGCGAGTTCCGCGGCGGCGGCGGCGTCGAGCAGATTGTTGAAGGAGAGTTCCTTGCCGCCCAGAATCTCGGCGTCGCAAAGAGAAAAACCGCACCGGCCGGCGAGACGGTAGAGCGCGCCCTTCTGGTGTGGGTTCTCCCCGTAGCGGAGCGTCTGGACGCGGTCGAGATTCATCTCGATCCACTCGGGAAGCGCGTCCTCGTCGCCATCGCCGAGATAGCCGGATATGGCGGCGTCATAGCTCGCGGTGTGGCGAAAGGCCTTCAGGGCCAGGCCCGCCAGCCAGTCGGGCGGGAAATGACCTCCGTTTCGGATGTGGGCGATGGCGTCGGGGTAATCGTCCGGATCGACGAGTACGGCCACGCGGCCATGGTTCTTGGAAGCCGCGCGCACCATGGTGGGACCGCCGATGTCGATCTGCTCGATCGCCTCCTCCCGCGTGACGCCGGGCCTGGCGACGGTCTCCCGGAAGGGATAGAGGTTCACCGCCACCAGGTCGATGGGCGCGATGTCGTTCGCCCGCATCTCCTCTTCCTGCCCGGGCAGGAGCGCGAGGATGCCGCCCAGCACCTTGGGGTGAAGCGTCTTGACGCGGCCGCCCATGATTTCGGGCTGCCCCGTATAATCGGAAACCTCCCGCACGGGGACGCCCGCGTCACGCAGCGCTCCGGCCGTGCCGCCGGTGGACAGCACCTCCCAGCCCGCGTCGGCCAGGGCGGCGCCGAGTTCCACCGCGCCCCTCTTGTCGCTCACGCTGATGACGGCGCGGCGCTTCCCGCTCATGGGTTACGCTTCCTCCCGGCGCACTTCGTATCCTTCCTGCAGCAGAAGCTGTATCAGTTGCTCGAGATGCTCCCGCCCGCGCACCTCCATGTGAAGGGTCGAGAGGGTATGGTTGATGGGCACTTCCGTCGAAAGCCTGTCGTGTTCGATGTGGATGATGTTCACCCGGCAATCGGCCACGATTTTCGAAAGGCGCATGAGCGCGCCGGGCGCATCGTGCAGCGGCACCTGAATCCGCGCGTATCGGTTTGCGAGGGCCAGCCCCTTGCCGATGATTCGCGAGAGCAGGTTGACGTCCAGATTCCCGCCGCTGATCAGCGCGACCACCTTGCCGCTCACCCTGGTTTTCCTCTCGATGAGCGCCGCGAGGGAGGAGGCGCCCGCCGCCTCGCTCAGCATCCGTTCGCGCTCCAGGAGCCCCAGAATGGCGTTGGCCATCGCATCGTCGGAGACCGAGACCACCTGATCCACCAGGTCCTGAATCAGGGGGAAACAAAGCTCCCCGTTTCTCTTGACGGCGATGCCGTCCGCAATCGTCTGGACGGTTTTCGACTCGACGATTCTCCCCGCATCGAGCGAGCGCATGAGCGCCGCGGCGCCCTCCGCCACCACGCCGATGATGCGCACGCCGGGTTTTCGGGTCTTCACCACCGCGGCGAGGCCCGAGATGAGGCCGCCGCCGCCGACGGGCACGAGGATGGTGCCTACGTCAGGCACTTCCTCGAGTATCTCGATGCCCAGCGTGCCCTGGCCCGCGATAACGTCGGGGTGATCGAAAGGCGGTATCATCGTCAGGCCGCGATCTTCCTCGTAGGCGCGCGCGCGCGCATAGGCGTCATCGAACGATGCGCCGAACAGCTCGGTTTCAGCGCCCAGGGCCCGCACGGCGTCGAGCTTGGTGTTCGGCGTGGCTTCGGGCATCACCACAAGGGCCCTGACGCCCAACTGCTTGGCCGCGAAGGCCACGCCCTGGGCGTGGTTCCCCGCGCTGGCGGTCACGACGCCCCACTGGAGTTGCGCGGGTTCCAGTTTTTGCAGCGCGTACAGGGCGCCGCGCACCTTGAACGAACCCGTCCGCTGGAAATTCTCCGGCTTGAGATATACCTCGACCCCCAACTGCTCGGAGAAATTCTCGCTGAGACGGGCGGGGGTCGGCCTCAGATGAGGAGCCATCGCCTCCGCCGCCCGGGCCGCCTCGGCGGCGATGAGCGTTGGTTCCAGCGCTTTTTGTGATACCTGGGATTCCATGCGCATATGTATTCTTCGTCCTATGGAGTAGAAAAACAGGGCACCACGTTTTCAGCTTCGATGATCACCAACTCACCTACGGTCATCTGCCCCTGCGCACCGAGAGGCACTAGGTGCTTTCCAACTATGGGGTAATCAAATTCTCGCATTCACGCAAATTTTTCGCTATCTTCTCTTCGGGAGCTTGAAGAGTGCCCCAAACTGTTCTCAAAGATCGCAGTTCAACCGTGATGTTCCGGGGCGTGTCGCCAAAAATCGAGAGTGAGTAGGAATAATTGGAGGCATCTATGGCGGCAGCCACTATCCACGCCCGTCGACGAAGATCGAAATTCCGGTAGAGAGGGAAGCCCCCCTCCTCCTGAAGCCTTTCGCGAATGCATGCAGAAAGTGATTCCGCCGACACTCCACTGACATGGTAGCGTCGGTTTACAGGCATGTTCTTGATATCGCTATAAGATGCGCACCCCCCGGCCAGTATTGCGACAAGTAGAAGCCAAGCAAAATACATTGCATCTCCACTCTTTATGATTTCAAAGCATCTTTCCGTCGCGTGCATTCTCGCGCTTTTGAAGCACGCGTACCTGAACATCTCGACCGGAGCGGGCCTGTAAGCCGGGTTCTGTCACCCGCCGATGGCGGGTCCGCGGCCATCTATCTGGGACGATGGTTGCCCACCGCCTCAAGCGGCCTACCCGGGGACTCGGACGGGCCGCCCTCGAACATCCCCTTATTTGGCCTTGCTCCGGGTGGGGTTTACCGAGCCAGCCCGGTCACCCGGGCTGCTGGTGCGCTCTTACCGCACCGTTTCACCCTTACCCCGACTCAGCGGGGCGGTTTGTTTTCTGTGGCACTTTCCCGAGGGTCACCCCTGGTGGACGTTATCCACCACCCTGCCCTGTGGAGCCCGGACTTTCCTCCCGCAGACTATTGCTGCGCGCGGCCGCGCAGCCCGCTCCGGTAGATATTTCATACTCTCGCGCCGTTACTTACACAATCAGCGGCCGGCGAATACCGTGGCACGGAAGTGTACTCGTCAATCCATCGCGCCGTCGATGGCGCGATTGGCGGCGGCATCGGCCGCCGTGTTTTCCCCGCGGCGCACATGGCGTACCTCGACCGAACCGAATTTCCCCGCCGCCGCCTTCGCCCGCTCATACAAGGGCTTGAGGGCCTTGTTCCGGACCCGGTACTCACCGCTCCACTGGCGGGCCATGAGTTCGGAGTCCGTCACGACTTCCACGCTAAGGGCGCCGAGCCTCTCCGCGCGCTCAAGGCCCAGCAAGAACGCCTGGTATTCCGCCACGTTGTTCGTCGCCGTGCCGAGATACTTCGTCTCCTCCGCCACGCAGTTGCCCGCATCGTCGTACAACAGGGCGGCGGCGCCCGCCGGACCCGGATTCCCCCGCGCGGCGCCGTCTGTGTGAATCCGAAGGTGGCCCGCCTTCATTCCTCGTCCACCGCCGGCAGGCTCAACTCCACGCTCTCGCCCTCTTCGTGGTAGTAGAGGATGCGCTTGCAATTCGAGCACGTGTAAATCCTGTCCTCAGAATCCCTGATCTCCAGAAAGCGCTTGATGGTCTCCGCCATGCGGCAACCCTGGCAGGTGCGATTGACGACGGCGCAGACGGCGAGCCCCTTCCGGGATTTTCTCAAGCCCTCATAGCGCTTCAGCCACTCCTCGCTCACGCCGCCCGCGAGGGTTTTCGACTTATCGAGAAGCCCGCTTAATTCACGCTCGAAATCCGCCCGGCGGCTCTCGTACTTCTTCACCTCGCCCTGCACCTTGCCCCGGGCCGTTTCCAGTTCGCCGCGCGCGCCTGCGAGCTTCTCCTCGTGCGCCGGCATGCTCTCCATGATCTCGAGAACGGTATCCTCAAGAGCGCTGATCCGGTTCTGATACCCCTCGATCTCCGCCCCCAGGGCGCGGTATTCCTCGTTCGTCTTGACGAGGGTCTGCTTGCCGCGCGTGTCTCTCAGCTTCTGATCAAAGGACTGGATTTCGCCCTCCGCTTCGCGCAGTTTCTTCCTGGCGGCTTCCACTTCCCCTTCGAGATCCGCGACGGACGACTCGAACCCCGTCAAATACCGCTCTTCCTTCTCGATGGATGCGGGAATTCTGGAAATCGCGTCACGGCATTGATCCATCTGGACGTCTATCGCCTGAAGCTCCATCAAGGCCGCCAGTTCCGGGTGCACTACGCCATGCTCCTCGCATCATCAGGAAATCAACCAGAAATCGCGTGGTGGGCCCACCTGGATTCGAACCAAGGACCAGCCGGTTATGAGCCGGCGGCTCTACCGCTGAGCTATGGGCCCGATAGCAACGCGACCGTCAAGAGGGGCGCATCGGAAGATCGGTGCGTCCTCCGCCTCGGGCGCCGCCCGTTCGCTGTGCATATATGGCCCCGCGCGCGTTCAATGTCAATCGCGCGAGGTTTTCGGCTTACACTTCCTCTTCGATGAAGCTCTTGAGCTTCTTGCTCCGCGAAGGATGGCGGAGTTTCCTGAGCGCTTTCGCCTCAATCTGGCGGATGCGCTCGCGGGTGACGTCGAAATCCTGCCCCACCTCCTCGAGGGTGTGCTCATTCTCCGCGCCGATGCCGAAACGCTTGCGCAATACTTTCTCCTCGCGCGGGCTCAGCGTCTGGAGCACCTTCTGAGTCTGCTCCTTGAGGTTGAGCTTGATGACGGAGTCCTGCGGCACCTCGGCCTTCTTGTCCTCGATGAAGTCTCCCAACTGGCTGTCTTCCTCCTCGCCGATGGGCGTCTCGAGGCTGATGGGCTCCTTGGCGATCTTGAGCACCTTTCTCACCTTGTCGACGGGCATATCCATCTTCACCGCGATTTCCTCGGGCAGCGGCTCGCGGCCGAGTTCCTGGATGAGCTGCCTGGAGGTGCGGATGAGCTTGTTGATGGTCTCGATCATGTGTACGGGGATGCGGATCGTCCGCGCCTGATCGGCAATCGCCCGGGTGATGGCCTGGCGGATCCACCAGGTGGCGTAGGTGCTGAACTTGTAGCCGCGCTTGTACTCGAACTTGTCCACCGCCTTCATCAGGCCGATGTTGCCCTCCTGAATCAGGTCCAGGAACTGGAGCCCCCGGTTCGTGTATTTCTTGGCGATGCTCACGACGAGGCGCAGGTTCGCCTCGGCGAGCTCTTTTTTCGCCCGGCGATCCTTGCGGCGGCCGCGGCGGATCATCTTCAGGGAATTCTCCAGATCCTCGCGCGAGGCGCCCGCCGCTTTTTCCGTCGTGCGGATTCTGCGGCGCACGTTTTTGATGCGGCGATCATATTCAGCGAGAATGCTGACGGGAATGCGCTTCTCCCCGACGGTCCGAATCGGCGGACCATTCTTGCCCTTTGACCTGGTGACCTCCCGAATCACGGCCCGGAGTTCGGGTTCCTCCATCTCCACCTGCCGGAGATATCCCTCGATCTCCTCCTGATATTTGCGCATCGTCTCGACATAGGACTTCACCCGCTCGGCGATGCTGTCGACGCGCTCGGGCCGCAGGTTCATCTCGCGGATGCAGGCCGCCACCCTGTCACGCGCTCTCTGCAGATTCGCGGGCTTGTCCTTCTCCGTTTTCCTCTTCTCCAGGGTGCGGAGTTGCGCTTTCAGCCTGGTCACGAGCTTGAGGATGCGCCGCTTGTCCTCTTCATAGGTGGGCTTTTCCCTCTCCTCATCGTCCGAAGAGGCCGCCTCGTTCGTGACGACGACGAGTTCGGTCACGCCGAGTTCGCCTTTCTTGAGCTGCTCGGCCAACTCCAGGACGGCGTCGATCGCCACCTGGGTGCTCACCGTCGCCTGGCATACTTCGATCTGGCCCTCCTCGATCCGCTTGGCGATCGCGATTTCGCCCTCCCGGCTCAGCAGGGGGATCTGCCCCATCTCGCGCAGGTACATGCGCATGGGGTCGTCGGTTTTCCCGTACGTGGAATCATCGAACGAACTGATCGTCTCCGACCCCTCTTTCGCCGGGCTCGCCGCCTCGCTCTTTTTCTTGGCGGCGCGCTTCTCCGCCGATTCGCTGTCGAGAATCTCGATGTCCATGTCGCTGAAGAGCACCATGATGTCATCGATGACCTCGGGCGAGGTCACGTCTGGCGGCAGAACGTCGTTGACCTCTTCGTAGGTGAGAAAACCCTTCTCCTTACCGAGGTCGATGAGATTCTTGACGTCATCTACCTTCTTCTCTTTTTTCGCCTGCGTCGCTTGCGCCAATGTCACTCTCCTTTTCATCCGGCCGGGCAGTCCGGCCAGTGCGAATCTAAAAAAACGTGAATGCCCTCAAAACGCTTCAGCGCGGAGAGGCCGCTCTCTGCCGCTCGCGCAAAAGCGCGTTTTTCCGCTCCAGGAGTTTCCACATTTCAGGGGAATCCTCCCCCTCATCCTTGCGCGTCTGCTCGATGCGCTTCATCAAATCCGCTTCCACCTTTCGGCGGCTCCGCTCCCTGAGCCTCTCGATGCAATCGAAAAGCTCCGCCTCGACTTCTTCGGGCTCCACCTCCACGACGGCCAACTCCACCACCAGGGCGCGCGCGGCGGGACTCTCCAGCCTGTCCGCAATGGAAGCCGCCGTGAGCGAGGCCGCATCCTGCGATTTCATGAGAGAGAGGACCTCGCCCACCGCGGGGTCGGTCATCAGGCCATCGGGCACCTCGGACGCCAACTCCGGCTTCATGAGCAGAAGCTGCAAGGCGTCCGTCTCGAATTTTGGACGCTCGAGGTTCTCCCCCAGCAGATCGACCTTTTTTTCCTCTCCCCGGGGCGAGCTTTCCCGGGCGTTTTCCGCCAGCATCCTCCTCACCATGGCCGTCAGCGTGGGATAGGGAATCCCGAGCTGATCCTCCAGCAATGCCAAATATTGGTCCTGAACGCTGCGGTGGCAAGCCCCGAGTATGGGCAAAAGCCGCTGGATGGCCTCGATTTTCTCGGCCTGGCTCGCGCCCGCGGCGATTCCGGCCATCGCGGTCTGGACGGTGTTCTCCAGGATGCCCTCCGCGGAGGAGAGGAGCCGGGCGAAATCCTCCGCCCCGTTTTCCCCCAAAAACGTATCGACGTCGCGCCCTTCGGGCAGGTTCACCACCCGGAGGCGCACGGCGCCCGCACCGTCGCGGTCGATGAAGTTCTTGCGCAGCACGTCGCCGGCCACGAGCAGGTCGGGCGCGGCCGCGAGGCCGAGCATACGCCCCGCCACCGAACCCGCGCGCTCGGAAGCCGCGAGACCCGCGGCATCGGGATCAAAGACGAACACGAGTTCCTCGGCGTGCGCCCTGAGACTCCTGATGTGCTCGGCGGTCAGGGCCGTGCCGAGAGGCGCCACGGCCTCCTGGAACCCGTGCCGCCAAAGCGATATGACGTCGAAATACCCCTCCGTCACCAGGACGCGCTTTTTCTCGCGAATCGACTCCCTGCCCTCGTAAAAGCCGTATAAAGTCCGGCCCTTCCTGAAGAGCGCCGTATCCGGTGAATTCACGTATTTCGCGGTGGCGTGGCGCGAATCGCTGTCGGGTAGCGAACGCCCGCCGAAGCCCACGATCTCGCCCTCGTGGTTGCGGATGGGGAACATGATGCGGTCCCTGAAGCGATCGTATATCCGGCTTCCGTCTTCACTCCGCACCGCGAGGCCCGCCTCCGCGAGGTCACCGGGAGATACGCCCCTTTTGCCCGCCGCCTTGATGAGGGCGTCCCAGCGCGGGGGCGCGAACCCGACCCGGAACCTGTCGAGGGCGTCTTGCGCAACGCCGCGCTCCTCCAGATACTTGCGGCCCCGCTCGCCCGGGCTGCTCTTGAGCGCCGCCCTGAAGAAATCGGCCGCCAGGCGATTCGCGGCGAGTATCTTCCCGCGCGCGTCGGGCTTCCGGGGGCCTTGCTCCCGGGAATCCTCATAGCGGGAGAGGTCGATTCCCTGGCGCTTCGCCAGGCGTTCGAGGGCTTCTGGAAAAGTCATGCCCTCGTGCTGCATCAGGAACTGAAAGGCGTTGCCCCCCGCCCCGCACCCGAAGCACTTGTAGATGCCCATGCGCGGGTTCACGTTGAACGAGGGCGTCTTCTCGTCATGGAACGGACAAAGCCCCTTGTAGTTCGTCCCCGCCTTCTTGAGGTTCACGAACTCGCCGACGACGTCCTCTATCGGGGCGCCGTCCCTTATCTGATCGACCACCTCTTCCGGCACTCGTCCCATTCCTGCATCCTCATTCCGAAACGCGGAGCATCAGCGCAGGGCCAACTCCACGTTCGTGACGCCCCAGCCGCCCTCCTCGGGCCGCGCGGGGCCGAACTTCGATACGAGCGCATGTTCCTGCAGACGCTCGGCGACCACCTTGGAGAGCACCCCCTCTCCCTTGCCGTGAACGATGCGGACCGACGCGATTCCCACGAGCGCGGCGTCGTCGAGATATTTATCCACCATCTCGACGGCGCGTTCGGCGCGCACGCCGCGCAGCTGAAGCTCGGGCGAGAAATCACCTCCCCTCGATTCGACGTCGTGCGTCACCGTGCTCTTGTGGGAAGGCGCGCCCGGCGCATCGTCCAGAACTTCCACCACGCTCAAGGACAAGCGCAGGGATTTGCCGTTCACCGTCACCGTCAACTCGTCTTCTCCGTGCAGGGCGGCCACCTCGCCCGCGCAATTCATGAGCGGGATGCGTACCCTGTCTCCTTTGCGAAGCGAAACCGGCGCGCGCGCCGCCTCCCCCTCTTCCCTCCGGGGCAGCGCCTCCTCGATTTTGGCGCTCATCTCGCGGATGCGCTCGCGCGCGATACGCTTGGCTTCCTCCATTTCGAGGGCCCCGCGCATCTCGTTCAAAAGATCATCGGCCTCGCGCCTCAAGTCCTTCAGGAACCGGGCCGCGTCATCGCCCCTTCGGCGCGCCTCCTCGCTTAACTGGCGATCGAGTTCTCTCTCGCGCTCTTCGACCCGCGCCCGCCGGGCCGAGAGGTCGGCCTCTTTTTCTTCGATCTCGCGCTCCTGATCGGAGAGGTCCGCCATCAGGCGATCCACCTGGACGGGGCCTTTCATGAGCAGCGCATCCGCGCGCGCCAGAACGGACTCTGGCAAGCCCATCATCTGCGCCACCGACATGGCGTTGCTCGGCCCCGCCGCACCCATGCGGATACGGTAGGTGGGCGAGAGATCCCCGGCGTCGAACTCCACCGATGCGTTCTCGGCGTGCGCGGCCCCATAGGCGTAATGCTTCAGCGCGTCGTGGTGCGTCGTCACGATGCAGAGCGCGCCGCTCGCCGCCAGATGCTCGAGCACGGAGACGCCGATGGCCGAACCCTCCGCCGGGTCGGTGCCCGAGCCCAGTTCGTCCAGGAGCACGAGCACGCCCTCTCTCGCCTCGCGCACCGCGCCCGAGACGCGCGCCATGTGACCCGAGAAGGTGCTCAGGTTCTGCTGAATGTCCTGCTCATCCCCGATGTCGGCGACGAGCGTCTTGAAGACGGGCAGCGCGCTCTCGGGCGCGGCCGGTATGGGCACGCCGCACTGGTGAAGCGCGGCGCAAAGGCCCACCGTCTTCAGGGCCACCGTCTTGCCGCCCGTGTTGGGCCCGGTGATGAGGAGCTGGCGCACCCCCTGGCTTCCCACCTCGAGATCGATGGGCACCACCTGTTCTTTCGGCACCGCGCCGACGCCCGCCGTGAGGAGGGGATGCCGCGCGGCTCGCAGCCGGAGGCCTCCGTCCGCGCTCGCCTGCGCGCGTGAGCCGCGCCAGTCGACACCCAGACGCGCCTTCGCCCAGATGAGGTCGAGCCCCGCCAGGCATCCCACCAGATATACGATTGCCTCGCGCGCCGCCATCACCTCCGCGGTCAGGTCGCGCAGGATTCTCTCGACCTCCGCGCGCTCGGCCTCGCGTTCCTCGGCGATGGCGTTGTTGACGGGCACCGCCGAAAGCGGCTCGACGAACAGGGTTTCCCCGCTCGCGGAGCGATCCTGTATGACGCCCTCGAAGGAGCGCTTAAAGGTCGTCCTGGCGGGAACCAGATACCGCTCGCGCCGCTGGACGATCAGATTCTCCTGAATCGCATTCGGGTGCGCGGTCATTATCCTGTCGAGCAGGCGGCGTATCTCGGCCCTGAGCGCGCGCTGTTTCGTTCTCGATTCCTTCAGATCCGGGCTCGCATCGTCGCGCACCTCGCCGCGCTCATCGAGAATGCGCCGGATTCGCGCGGCCAGGGGATATTGCATATCCGCGCCGTGAATGCGCATCCTGAGCCTGTGCAGCCTCTCGGCGCGCTCCTCCACGAAGCGGCGAACGTCGGAGGCGAGGTTCAGCAGGGAGAGAATCGAGAGGAATTTTTCGCCTTCGAGGTTCCCTCCCCTGCGCCTGATGTCCTCGAGCCATTCTTCGGGGTCATCGAACGCCGCCAGCGGCATGTATTCACCGGCGCCGAGGAGATCCACCGCTTCGTCGGTCTCGTCGAGCAGGGTATCGACCTCGAAAGACGAGGTGGCCGGAAGGAGCGCCCCGGCCGCAGCCGCTCCGGACGCGGAGGCGCAGCGAGCCTCCAGCAACTTCAGAACACTCGCGAATTCAATGCCTTGCAGTGTGCGACTATCCATCGAACATCATCCACGGATAATTGATTCAACAATGAATCATGCGCTTCGTCCGATATCGGGACAAAACGGCGTATTCAAGAAATCTCGATTGAAAATCAGGCGGTTCTCGCCCGGCGTCTCCCTCTGGAATCAGCGGAAACGCCGGTAGAGCGAAATGGTAGTCAGGGTCCCTTTCGCCAATCGTTCTTCAAGACGGGCCGAAAAACGAAATGTATGTGAAGAAAATAAGGGGGACGACCCTCGTCATCCCGCATCTTTTTAAAATTCAACAGCTTACAAACTTCGAAAGCACGGATTGCGCAATAATCCCATTATTAAGAATCAATATAGGAGCCGGGGACGGATCTGTCAATTAAAATGAAAATAATGAAACTTGCCGCCATAAATGTCAGAGCCCCGGACTTGGCGGAATACGCCCTATCTCTCGGACTCGGGCCTCCCGCCGCGCCCGAACCGGCGGGCGAGTTCCGCGAAAACGCGCCCCGGCGGCACGCCGCGCGCGGCCATCCCCACCAGGGTGTGGAACCACAAGTCGGCCACCTCGTTCGTGATGGCGACCGCGTCGTCTTCCTTCATCGCCATGACGACCTCGGCGGCCTCTTCGTCTATCTTCTCCAGCACCCGCTCCTCGCCCTTCGCGAACAGGCGCGCCACGTAGCTCGAATCCGTATCGCCCGCCTCTTTCCTCGTGAGAATCAGGCGGTACACCGATTCGAGCAGGTTCTGATCGAATTCGAGCGGTTCCCCGCCCCCATCCCGCTCGGGCACGGGGATTTCATGAAAAAAACACGACATCCGGTTCGTGTGGCAGGCAGGCCCGTCGGGCCTCACGATGAACACCAGCGCATCGGCGTCGCAATCGAGCCTCGCCGATACCAGGCGCAGATAATTACCCGACGTCTCGCCCTTGTGCCAGAGCTCCCCCCGGGAGCGCGACCAGAAGTGGACGGTCCCCTTCTCGAGCGTGAGGCGCAGCGATTCCTCGTTCACCCATGCGAGCGTCAGGACCTGCCCCGTTCCCGCATCCTGGCAGATGGCGGGGGCCAGACCCTGATCGTTCCACTTGACCTCGGGGATTTCCATTTCGTTCACAGCCTCACCTCCACGCCGCGCTCGCGCAGATAGACTTTCACCTCCTCGACCGAATAATCGCCAAAGTGGAATATCGAGGCGGCCAGAACGGCGTCGGCGAAGCCTTCTTCCAGCCCCTCGTAGAGATGCTCGAGGTTCCCCACGCCGCCCGAGGCGATGACGGGCACGCCCACCCGCTCGGCAATCGTGCGCGTGAGGGCCAGATCGTACCCGTCCTTGGTTCCGTCCCTGTCCATGCTGGTGAGGAGAATCTCGCCGGCGCCCAGTTCACACGCCTCCTCCGCCCAGGCCACGGCGTCCTGGCCGGTGGGACGCGAGCCCCCGTGCGTGAACGCCTCCCACCGGGGCGCATCCGCATCGCCCGCGACGCGCTTGGCGTCGATGGCGCACACGATGGTGGAGCTTCCGTAGCGCTCCGCCGAGCGCTTGAGGACGCCCGGGTCCCTGAGCGCCGCGCTGTTGATGCTCACCTTGTCCGCGCCCGCCCTCAGCAGATCGCGCACGTCTTTCTCCTCGCGCACGCCGCCGCCGACGGTGAGCGGAACGAACACGCGCTCCGCCGTGCGCCGCACCATGTCGAGCAGGGTGCCGCGCTTCTCCTTCGAAGCCGTGATGTCCAGAAAACAGATTTCATCCGCTCCCATGTCGTCATAATGCGCGGCGCACTCCACGGGGTCGCCCGCGTCGCGCAGGCCCTCGAAATTCACGCCCTTCACCACGCGGCCTTCCTTCACGTCGAGGCAGGGAATGATTCGCTTGGCTAGCAAGAGAGCATCTCCATCGCTTTTGGAAAATCCATGGTCCCCTCATAGAGGGCGCGCCCCACGACGGCGCCGATGACGCCCACATCTTCCAGGGGAATGAGTTTTTCCACGTCCTCGAGCCTGCTCACGCCGCCCGCGGCGATGACGGGCAGACCGCAGGCCTCCGCAAGCGCGGCGGTGGGTGCGGGGTCGAAGCCCTCAAGCGTCCCGTCGCGCCTGATGTCGGTGAAGATGATTCCCGCCAGGGGCAGATGGGCGAAGCGGTTCGCGAGCGATTCGGGCGCCACCGAATCGCCCTCCTCCCAGCCCGAGATTCTGACTTCCCCGTCTTTGGCGTCGATGCCCAAAAGAATTTTGCCGGGATTTTTGCGGGCGGCGGACTCGAGGAACTCCGGGTTCCTGAGCGCGCTCGTGCCGAGGATGACGAAGCTCGCCCCCGCCTCCAGGACGGCCGCGAGAGAATCTTCAGAGCGCACGCCGCCGCCGAATTCCACGGGGACGTCCACGGCCTCCGCCACCTGCTCCAGAACGTCGATGTGGGCGGGCGCGCCGTCAAAGGCGCCGTCGAGATCGATGAGGTGCAGCCGCTGCGCGCCCTGCTCCACCCAGCGAAGCGCCCACGCCACCGGGTCGTCGCCGTAGACGATCTCGCGCCCTTTCTGGCCCTGGATGAGCCGCACGCATTTGCCGCCCTTGAGATCGACCGCCGGAATGAGAAGCAAAACGCCACCCCCGAGATGAAGCTTCCGTTTCTCTTGCGCCTCTCATTAAACCCAAACGGGTTTTATTGCAAACGCTTACGGGAAATTATCGCGGAAAAGGGGCGAAGGCGCGCCCGTAACGGCCCGCAAGAGAGGCCGCCCCCAGGGGGTTGTTGAAAAATCCTGTCCGACCTTCGAGATTGTTCGCCGTAGGGACAGGCCTCCGTGCCTGTCCTACTCTTCGTGGTTGTCCTTCGTCAGGACAGGCACGGAGGCCTGTCCCTACAAAACCATCACGTCTGCGTCGCGTGAACCTCCTTGCCGCCGATCCCGAAACAGGGCTTACCAACAACCCCCTACGAGGCTTCGCGCTCGCGGCAGATTTCGACGAATTTCCTTAAAATCCCCAAACCGAGCGCGCCGCTTTTTTCGGGGTGGAACTGGGTGGCGAAGAGGTTTTCCCGATGAACGCTGGCGATGAAGGGCACGCCGAAATCGCACGTCGCCGCAATCCAGGGCCGCGCCGCTTCCGAGGGCTCCGCATAGTAGGAGTGGACGAAATAGAAATGCGCCCCGCTCGGCACGCCTTCAAGAATCGGGGAGTGGTTCTGAAACTCAGGCTGGTTCCAGCCCATGTGCGGAACCTTGAGAGGCAGCGCGCCGCCGTTTTCGGTCATCCCCTCGGGGAAGCGCCGCACGCGACCGGGCAGGATTCCCAAGCCCGGCGTGGCGCCGAACTCCTCGCTTTCCTCGAAAAGAATCTGTAGGCCGAGGCATATCCCGAGGTAGGGGACGCCCCGCTCGATGACGTGGCGCAACGGCCCGGTGAGGCCGGCTTCCTCCAGGGCCCGCATGCAATCCGGAAAACCGCCTATGCCGGGCAGGATGACGCCCCCCGCCGCCTCCAGGATTTCCGGATCATCGCTCAGCACCGCCTCAGCGCCGATTTTGGCCAGAGCGTTCCTCACGCTCAGGATGTTTCCCATGCCGTAGTCGACCACGACGATATCGCCAGTCATTCTGCTCCTCCTACCGGGGCTGTTGAAAAAGCCCTCGCATCTCCCTCATCCTGAGTAGCGGCCCTTCGACAGGCTCAGTACAGGCTCCCTCGACTTCGCTCGGGACAAGCTCTGCCCACACCTTCCTCATCCTGAGTAGCCGCCGAAGGCGGCGTATCGAAGGACGCCCTCTCGCACGCTGGGAGACGCTTCCCATCCTTCGATACGGCGCTTTCGCGCCTACTCAGGATGAGGTTTTATGGCCACCTGCGCGGTAGAGATAGAGACGTGACTTTTTCAACAGGTCCGTATGCGTCCCCTACAAATCAAACCCGATTCATGCGGGTTTCTCAACAACCCCATGATGACGGAACCTCAAAAGGCCTCGTCATAAAACGCCCTTGGTGCTGGGCACGCTCTCATCCCTCGGGTCGAGCGCGACGCCCGCTCGCAGCGCCCGCGCGAAGCCCTTGAACACGGCTTCGACCATGTGGTGGCTGTTGTCCCCGTAGCAGACCTCGACGTGGAGGTCGACGCCCGCGTGGGTGGCCACCGACCAGAAGAACTCGCGCACGAGCGCGGTGTCGAACTCGCCAATCCGGGCTTCGGGGAACGCGGCGCGGAAGACGAGGTTTCCCCTGCCGCCGAAATCCGCCGCCACGTGAACGAGCGCGTCCATCATGGGCAGGCGCACGTCGGCGTAGCGGGTGATGCCCGCCCGGTCTCCGAGCGCCTTCGCCAGCGTCCGCCCCAGGATGATGCCCACGTCCTCCACCGTGTGGTGGCCGTCGACGTCGAGGTCTCCCTTGCCGCGGACGGTCAAATCCACCAGCCCGTGGCGGGCGATCTGGGCGAGCATGTGATCGAAGAAACCGAGGCCCGTATTGATTTCGGCCTCTCCCGCGCCGTCGAGGTTGACGGCGACGGTGAAGTCGGTCTCCTTCGTCTTTCTGCTCACGCGCGCTTTTCTCTCTCCGGCTTTCGAGGCCACCTTCTCTCTCCCGGCGGATGGAAAATTCCTGTGAAAACGCCGCCTTTCGGCAGTGCGATTATGCTTGATCCGCGCCCGCCCCGCCAGCGCCCCCTCAGGGAACTGTTGAAAAAGTCCTGTCCGACCCTCAAGATCGTTCGCCGTAGGGACAGGCCTCCGTGCCTGTCCTGCTCTTCGTGGTTGTCCTTCGTCTGGACAGGCACGGAGGCCTGTCCCTACAAAAACATCGTCCCCTCACCGTTTGGGGCTTTTTCAACAACCCCCTGAAGGGGGGAGTGATTTCTTCTCTCTCGTCAGTTGCCTGAATCCCCAAAATCGCTCCACGGAGCTTTTGCAACAACCCCTTGCAGGGGGGCTTTTCTTCCACCCTCTCGTCGAGGGGCATCGCTTTTACCCCCTTGTTAAGGGGGGTAGGGGGGTTGCTTTTCAAGGCTAGAGCCTGCGCCTCCAACCGGTTTCGGGTTTTAGCCCGGATATTTCACCGAGGCTTTGGAACGGCCTGATTTGAAGTCGTGGACGGCTTGATTCGGGAGGCGGCCTTCTTCGTCGGCGCGATACGATGACGCACGGCGCCCGAGCGGCGCTTTTTCGTCGATTTCGAAGGCTTTCGGGGAGTGCCGGCCGACGCGCAGGCGCAGGTTTCCCGCTGCGGCAACCTATGTCGCTCCGATTCTACGCTCAGTCACTCTCCCCCGCCGTCGGCCAGGGCGGGTGCGTACGCAGGTTGTTCACTACCTTTTCGAAGAGCGCCGCATGGGGCCAGGCCTCGGAGATAGACAGCCGGACCTTGCGCACGCTGACCCTCACGCGGGCGCCGATCTTGAGCAGTTTCAGCCGGATCGTTGCGCACTGGGCCCTGGCGCATGTCGTGCCCGCCAGCCCCAGGCGCCGGAGTCCGTGCATCAGGACGTAGGCGAAGGAGGCGAAGTAGAGCCGCAACTGATTGGCCCTCATGGTGGCGCTGCTGGTGCGGTCGGCGAACAGGCCGAGTTGCTGTTCCTTGATGCGGTTCTCCATCTCTCCCCGGGCGCAGTAGAGTTCTTCGTAGAGGCGTCTGGCGCCGGCCCGCCGGGGGCGGAGATTGGTGACCACGAACCGCGGGTTCGCCCCCCTGGGCAGGTATTGCGCCTTGCCCACCACCCGGCGGGTTCTGGACCAGCTCTTGCGCGTTCGATAGCGGAAGTCGCGATACCGGCGCGCCGGCTCACCCGTGCGGCGACAGACGACCTCGGCCCGGTAGAGGTCCCGGCCAATCGCCCGCACCAGCCGCGCGTTGCGCGCCATGCCGAACACGTAGCCGACGCCGTTCTCCTCGCACCAGCGCATCAACGGCTCGCGGCAAAAACCCGAGTCGCCGCGAACCACGACCCGCGTACGCGGCCAGCGCCTGCGGACCTGCGCCACGATCCGCGCCAACTCCTCCTCGCTGCCGGCCGAGGCGTCGACGTTCGAGCGGCGCAGCCGCGCGCACAGCAGATGCGCGCCGCAGAAGACGTAGAGCGGCAGATAACAGTAGCGGCCGTAATAGCCGTGGAAGAAGCGCCCCTCCTGGCGACCGTGCAGGGGGTCGTCCGTGGCGTCGAGGTCCAGCCATATCTCTTCGGGCGGTTCGGCGTAAGACTCCATGAACACGTCCACCAGCAGGCGGTCCATCGCCTCGAAGTCCGCAGCGATGCGCTTGTAGCGATCCGTCGCCGCCTCGGCGCCGCCCAACTCCAGGCGGTTCAGCGTACTCGATGCGGCCAGCGGAGAGCCGCGGTCCCGAAGGCGAACCCGCCCGGCTCCCGTCAGGTCCCGCTTGCCCACCAGCAGCGCCAGCAACCTGTCGCGGCGCAAATCCTCGTGGTCGTTCAGGTCCTCGTAGCCCAGCGCCAGCGCGTACACCCGCTGCGCCGCCAGCGAGCGCACCGGGTGCTCCACGCTGCCGGGCTTGCGGCAATCACGAAAACACCGCGCCAGACGAGCCATCAGACCCAGGCGGAGATCCGTCTCGCGAAGCAGCACCCCGCCGGCGTCCGACGTGATCCGTCCGCCGTCGAATCGGGCGATGACCTCGCGTCTTCCGTGGGGGTGAAAGTGAAGTTGTTCCGGTGTACAATGCGTATCCATGGGGCCTCTCTGTCGGACGGGTGTAAGTTATTGAGACAACTCACATTATCCGACATTCAGAGGCCCCATGCCATTTGTCGGTGAAATATCCGGGTTAGTCGTCATTCCGGCAATCAATGCCGACCGAGGAGGGTTGGGGGGTTCACGGCGCAGGGGACAGGAAAGCTGTTTCCTGCGTCCCTCGATACGGCCCTTACGGGCCTACTCGGGATGAGGGTGTTTTTTGATCGCCTCACCCTGAGTAGCGGCGAAGCCGCGTATCGAAGGTTTGACCCTACCTCCTCGGTCGGGTCAAACCCTCGATACGGCGCGCAAAAGCGCGCCTACTCGGGATGAAGGAAGGGTGAATTCCGATCGAGGATGCTTTTCAACAACCCCTCAGGATGCGCCGCGCCTCAGGCGCAGGGCCCGCGCGTGGGCGGGCAGGCCTTCGAGATCGGCGAGCCGCGCCGCGGGTTCGGCCAGCCGCGCCGCGGCCTCCGCATCGAAACACACCTTGCTCGTCCACTTGATGAAGTCATACACGCCGAGCGGCGAGGCGTAGCGCGCCGCGCCGCCCGTGGGAAGCACGTGGTTGGGGCCTGCGACGTAATCGCCCAGGGCAACCGGGCTCCACGGCCCGCAGAACACCGCGCCGGCATTGCGAATGCCTTTCGCCGCCTCCTCCGCGCTCTCCATCAATATCTCCAGGTGCTCGGGCGCGAGCATCTCCGCCACCGCAAGCGCCTCTCCGCGCGATGCCACCTCGATGACGGCGCCGCGATTCTCCAGAGCCTGCGCAATCTCCCCGCTCCTTGCGGCTGAGCGCAACTGGCTTTCCACTTCCCCCTCCAGGGCGTCGGCCACCTGCGCGCCCACGCAGACGCCCACCGCCATGGCTTGTGAGTCGTGCTCGGCCTGGGCGAGCAGGTCCGCCGCCGCCCACGCGGCCAGGGCCGCATCGTCGATGAGCACGACCACCTCGCTCGGGCCGGCCTCTTTATCGATTTCCACGCGCCCTCGCACGATGCGCTTGGCGGCGGCGACGTAGACGTTGCCCGGCCCCACTATCTTGTCCACGCGGGGGACGCTCTGCGTGCCGTAGGCCATCGCGGCGACCGCCTGCGCGCCGCCCACGCGCACGACGCGTTCGAGACCCGCCAGGGAAGCCGCCGCCAGCACGGCGGCGGGCACCTCGCCGTCCGGGCCCGGCGGCGTACACAGAACCAACTCGTCCACGCCCGCGGCGCGCGCGGGAGTCGCGTTCATGAGCACGGTGGAGGGATAGGCCGCCGTGCCGCCGGGCGCATAGAGACCCACGCTTGCGAGCGGTGTGGGTTCGAGCGAGAGCCGCTCGCCGGGTGTTTGCCCGGTCGTGATCGCCTGAGGAACCTGCGCCTCGTGAAACGCGCGGATCCGCTCCTCGGCGAGCTTCAGGGCGTCCAGCGTCTCGGACGGCAGCGCATCGAGTGCGCGCGCCATCTCTTCCTGACCGACGACGAGGCTCCCGGCGTCCAGGGAAACGCCGTCGAACGCCTGTGTCAGTGCGATAAGCGCGTCATCGCCCTCCGCGCGGACGCGCTCGATAATCGCGCGCACGTCCCCCTCGACGCGGGAAAACGCATCCTCCCCGCCCAGGGAGAGGCGCTCGACCTCCGCGGCGAAATTCTCCGCCCCGTAGCCGAAGCGCCTCACGCCTTCTCCTTTCGGGACGGCCCCTTCGCGCCGTTGCCCATGCCGTTCACGGCGGGGGGTATCACCCCTTTCAGCTGTTCGATGATCGCGCTCACCTTCTTGTAGTTCGTCTTCAGGCTCGCACGGTTGGCGATGAGCCTGGCGGTCGCGCTGAATATCTCACGAATCGGCGCCAGCCCGTTGGCCCGAAGCGTCCCGCCGGTGTCCACCAGATCCACAACCAGGTCCGCCACGCCCGTGGCGGGGGCGATCTCCACGTTTCCGTAGAGCCGGATGATCTTGGCCTGAACCCCCATCCGCTCGAAAAACCGGGTGGTAATGGCGGGAAACTTCGTCGCCACGCGAAGCGATATCCGCCCGCTCAGGTCCGCCCAGGTCATTCCCTCGGGCGCCGCCACCATGAGGCGGCACGGGGCCATGTTCAAATCCAGGGGTTCGTATACGTCGCGCCCCTGTTCGAGCAGCACGTCGCGCCCGATGACGCCCAAATCGGCGGCCCCGCGCTCCACGTAGATGGGCACGTCGTGGTTCCTGAGGATCAGGACGCGGATCCCCGTTTTGGGATCCCAAAGGATGAGCTTTCGGGACTTGTCCGATATCGGTTTGGACAAAACTCCCGCCTTCACCAGACATTCGGTGGCTTCAGAGAAAATTCTGCCCTTGGGCAGGGCGATGATCAATTCTTTTTCCCGGTTCTCTTTCATCACGACTCCACTTCGCGCCGGATATCCGCGCCGAGTTCCCTCAGCCTCTCCTCGAGCCGCTGATACCCCCTGTCGATATGATATACGTTGCGAACGACGGTTTCTCCATCCGCCGCCAGACCCGCCAGAACGAGCGATGCGCTCGCCCTCAGGTCGGTCGCCGTCACCGAGGCGCCGGCGAGATGCGCCACGCCCTCGATGTGCGCCGTCCGGCCGTCGATATGAATCCGCGCGTTCATTCTGGCGAGTTCGGCGGCGTGCATGAAGCGATTCTCAAAGATGGTCTCCGTCAGCACGCAGGTCCCGCCGGCCAGCGTCATGAGCGCCATGAACTGCGCCTGCAGATCCGTGGGGAACCCCGGATAGGGCGCCGTCTTCACGTTCACGGGCCGCACGGAGCCGTCGCTCCGCACGCGAATCCAGTCCGCGCCTTCCGACACTTCCAGACCGGCCTCGCTCAGCTTGAGCGCCAGCGCATGCACCTGCTCCGGCTCACAATTCGTTATCCTCAAATCCCCACCCGTGATGGCCGCCGCTATCATGAGGGTTCCCACCTCGATGCGGTCCGCGGGAACGGCCACGTCGTAGCCCGCCAGGGAATCCACCCCCTCGATCTCGATAACAGGCGTGCCCGCGCCGCTCACCCTGGCGCCCATCCGGTTCAACAAATCCGCGAGCGCGACCACCTCGGGCTCCAGAGCGGCATTCTCGAGAACGGTGACGCCTTTCGCCAGGCAGGCCGCCATCATCAGGTTCTTCGTCCCCGTCACCGTCGTCAAGTCGAACGAGATGCGCGCTCCGGTGAGTTTCCGGGCCCTGGCCTCGATGTAGCCCTGTTCTATCTCGATCTCCGCCCCCATCGCGCTCAGGCCCTTCAGGTGCTGATCGATGGGCCTCGCCCCGATGGCGCAGCCGCCCGGCAGGGAGACGCGGGCCGAGCCGAAGCGCGCGAGCAGTGGCCCCAGCACCAGGATGGAGGCCCGCATCGCCTGCACCAGTTCATAGGGCGCGACGCCGCCGGTGATGTTCGTGGCGTCCAGGGAGATGCGCCCGGGCGATTCCTGGCGCGTCTTTACGCCGAACTCGCCCAGAAGCCCCAGAATCGTGTTCGTGTCGCGCAAGTCAGGCACTCGCCGCGCACGGCTTACGCCATCGGCCAGGATGGCGGCGGCCAGGATCGGCAAAGAGGCGTTCTTGGAGCCCGACGCCCCGGTCTCGCCGCGCAGCGGCCTGCCTCCACGGATACGGAATCGCTCCACAACCTAAGCCCTCTTGAGTTCCAAAACCCTCTCGCGCCCCGCGAGATCATTATGGCGTCTCGCAGAGCGGTAACTCCCCTGTTCTTCCGAAAAAGCCTCCGCCACGGCCATCTGGCGCGGGTCCATCTCGATCAGCAGGAAACCCCCGCGCGCCAGATATGCGGGCGCCTCCTCGATGATGCGCCGGATGAGGTCCATCCCGTCCGCGCCGCCGTCCAGCGCGAGCCTGGGCTCGAACGATGAAACTTCGGGCATCAAGCCGTCCAGTTCGCCCGTGGCCACGTAGGGCGGGTTCGAGACGATCAGGTCGAACTCGTCTCCTTTTGCAAGCGCACCAAACAAATCCGAGACCAGCAAACCCGTTCGACTTCCAAACCCGAGCCTCTCCGCGTTTCGCCTCGCCACCCCAAGCGCCTTCGGGCAGAGGTCGAGCAGAGTGACTTGCGCCTCAGTCAATTCACTCGCGACCGCCAGCCCCACCGCGCCGCTACCCGCGCACAAGTCCAATATCCTGCTTTGTCCTTTCTTTCCCGAAAGCGCCACGGCGCGCTCGACGAGCAACTCGGTTTCGGGCCTTGGGATCAGCACGCCGGGCGAGACGAGAAGAGACATGGACCAGAACTCCCGCTCGCCCATGATGTAGGCCATCGGTTCGCGGGCCATTCTCCTTTGCGCCAGGGACTCGACCCGCGCGAGTTCCTCCGGGACAACCATTTTTTCGGGATGCGCGTGGAGATGCGCCCTGTCGCAGCCTAATACCATAGCCAGGATGAGCCGCGCATCCAGCCCCGGCGAATCCACGCCCGCCCCGGCGAACCGCTTCTCCAGACGGGAGAGCAGAGCGCACACTTTTGTTCCGGTTTCGGTTTCGCTTTGCGCCGCAGGAGGAGAAGTCGTCATTCCGCGGGATGGGCTTCCGTGCTTTCTTCCAGTTCGGCCAGACGCTCCGCCTCGCGGCTCTCTATCACCCGCTTGACCATCTCGTCGATGCCGCCTTCCATGAAGCCGGGAAGACCGTGGAGGGTGAGGCCGATGCGGTGATCGGTAATCCTGTCCTGGGGGAAGTTGTAAGTCCTGATCCGCTCGCTCCTGTCCCCGCTGCCCACGAGGCTTTTGCGTTGCGCGGAACGCTCGGACATCTGCTTCTGGATTTCCATGTCCAGCAGATGGGCCGAGAGGATCTTCATGGCCTTGGCGCGGTTTTTGTGCTGGCTCTTCTCGTCCTGGCAGGTGACGACGAGGCCGGTGGGCACATGGGTGATGCGGACGGCGGAATCGGTCGTGTTCACGCTCTGGCCCCCCGGGCCCGAGGAGCGGTAGACGTCGATCCGCAAGTCCTTCTCGCCGATGTCGAGCGCAATCTCGTCCGCTTCGGGCAGCACGGCCACCGTGGCGGCGGAGGTGTGGATTCTGCCCTGCGTCTCGGTGACGGGCACCCGCTGGACGCGATGCGTTCCGCTCTCATAGCGCAGGCGGCTGTAGGCGCCCGCCCCCCTGATGAGCGCCGATACTTCCTTCAAGCCGCCCAGGTCGCTCTCGCTCTTGCTCAACTCCTCCGCCTTCCAGCCCTGGAGTTCGGCGTAGCGCACGTACATGCGGTACAAATCGGCCGCGAAGAGCGCGGCCTCCTGCCCGCCCGTGCCCGCGCGGACTTCGAGGATGACGTTTTTCTCATCGTTCGGGTCCCTGGGCAGCAGGAGCCGGCGGAGCCTCTCCTCCACTTCTTCTATCTTCGCGCCCGCGTCTTCGAGTTCCGCCTGGGCGAGTTCGCTCATCTCCGGGTCCCCGTCCTCGAGAAGCACCTTCGCCTCCTCGATGGCGCTTTCGTATCCGCGCCATTCCTCATAGGTCTGGACGACCCGGGTGAGTTCCTTGTGCTCGCGCGCGGTCTGCTCGAATTTCTTGCGATCCTTGAGCAGGGCCGGATCCGACAGGCGCATCTCCAGCGTCTGGTGTTTTTCGATGATTTGCTCGATTTTTTCGAACATGGGGATCAACCGACGGGCAGCGAATGGAGTGGTCCGGAATCCTCCCCGGTCCACGAATTCGCGTTTGCCGAGGAACCACCGCCCGGGGCGGCCCCCAGGCAAACACGGAAGGCTCCGTGCTTATGAATCCTCGGGCTTTTCGGCTTCTCCGGAAGGTTCAGGCGCAGGCGATGCGTCGGGTGAAGCGTCGTCCACAGCGGCGACAGCCTCGGCACCATTCGTTTCAGGCTCGGGCGCGGCATCCCCGGAGGCGGCGGACACCCCGGCATCGCCGGGTGAAGCATCTTCAGCCACAGGGGACGCTTCCGCCGGTTCGGGTGCGGGCGGAGCATCCTCGGCGGCGGGAGCTTCCGCCTCGGCGGATTGCTCTTTTGCCGCCTGGGCGGCCTGCCTGGCGGCTCGCTCCTCGGCCCGCTTCTTCCTGGCTTCTTCCCTGCGCGCCTTCTCTTCCGCCTCCTTCTCGGCGGCCAGCTTCGCCTCGCGCTCCAGCCTGGCCGCACGCTCCTCCTCGGCGGCGGCTTGCTTTCTCTTGCGCTTGGAGACCCGCGTCTCCTTGCCCTCGAACTTCTTGACGAACTTCTCTACGCGGCCCTCCGTATCGACGATGCGCGCCTGTTTTCCCGTGAAGAACGGGTGGCACTGCGAGCAGACCTCCACGCGTATCTGCTCGCGCGTGGAGAACGTCGTGAATTCGGTGCCGCAACCACTGCAGGAGACCTTGCACTCGAACAACTCGGGATGAATCTCGGCCTTCATAACCGGACGCTCCAAAATCTTAAGGTTCAAACGTCTGAAACAATTCCGTAAAATTCGATAAAAAGCGCTAAATAGAGGTGGTTTTTCGATAAAAAACCAGCCCCTCCCCCCTACGAGGAGAGCGCTTTATATCGAAACTCCAGCGCCTTGTCTACCCCGAAAATCAGGTGAAAACAAGAAGTTGGGGAAACGCGTCAGTTGTTCATCGAGGCGAGGAAATCCTCGTTGGTCTTCGTCTCCTGGATTTTCTCGAGCAGGAGCTCCATCGAATCCACCACGCCCAGCGGCTGCAAGACCTTGCGCAACACCCAGACGCGGTTGAGTTCCTGCGGGCTGAGCAGCAATTCCTCTTTCCTCGTGCCGGACTTGTTGATGTCGACCGAGGGGAAAACGCGCTTGTCGGAGAGTTTCCTGTCGAGGTGAACTTCCATGTTGCCCGTGCCCTTGAACTCCTCGAAAATCACGTCGTCCATCCGGCTGCCCGTCTCCACCAGCGCCGTGGCGAGAATGGTCAGGCTGCCGCCTTCTTCCAGGTTTCGCGCCGCGCCGAAGAAACGCTTGGGCCGCTGCAGCGCGTTCGAGTCCACGCCGCCGGAGAGGACCTTGCCGCTCGGAGAGATGATGGTGTTGTGCGCGCGCGCCAACCGCGTGATGGAATCGAGCAGGATGACGACGTCCTGTTTGTGCTCGGTGAGCCTCTTCGCCTTTTCGATCACCATGTCCGCCACCTGGACGTGGCGAGACGCCGGCTCGTCGAAGGTCGAGCTAATCACTTCCCCGCGCACGGAGCGCTCCATGTCCGTGACCTCTTCGGGGCGTTCGTCGATGAGCAGAACGATCAGGTGAACTTCCGGGTGGTTCGTCGCGATGCTCTTCGCAATGGACTGAAGCATCATCGTCTTGCCGGTCCGCGGCGCGGCGACGATGAGGCCGCGCTGCCCGAAGCCGATCGGCGTCATGAGGTCAAGCACACGCGAACTGACCTCCTCGCCGGAAGTTTCGAGCTGTATCCTGCGGTCCGGATACAAGGGGGTGAGGTTGTCGAACAGAACCTTGTCCTTGCTCGCCTCGGGTGGTTCGAAATTGATCTTCTCGACCTTCAGGAGTGCGAAATACCGCTCCCCCTCTTTGGGCTGGCGGATTTCACCGCTCACCGTATCGCCGGTGCGAAGATCGAAGCGGCGGATTTGACTGGGGGAAACGTAAATATCGTCAGGGCCGGGCAGATAATTGTATGCGGGCGAGCGCAAGAACCCGAACCCGTCCGGCAAGATTTCGAGCACGCCCTCTCCGGTGATGGTTCCACCGCCGCCGTTGCGATCCTTGTCGGACTGCGCCTCGAGTATCTTGTAAATCAGATCCTGTTTTCTGAGCCCGCTGGCGCTTTCGGTGCTAAACTCCTTCAGAATCTGGTTAAGCTCTCCAATGGTCTTTTTCTTCAGTTCCGCCAGGTTCAAGCTGCGAGATTTTGTTTCAGTTGTTGCCATAACTCCCTTCTCCTTGGTTAGGTGGGAACCTTTTACCGCCTGGAACGTGAGATGATGCTTTCTGGTCGCACCAATCGCCACATTCTGCGCGGGGAGACTTTTCCTCCTAGCCTCAAGCGGTAAAGTCGATGAAATGAAATTCCTTCACGTCTGATTCAAAAGCAGGTTCTCATCGCCGGGTGCGATGCGAATCGCGCATCTGGTGTTTTTCAGAGCCAATCATGGGCGCGCGCATAAACCCATATTTGGAAATGTATTCATCCGAGGACAGAAATATGACTGAGAATCCTTATATTTCTCACAAGACAAGTTCTCTTTTAATCTAAAGTTCCAAAACATTGCGCATCAGATGGTGTTTGAAATTCAGGGCGACGAAAACTTATCAGGAATAGAATTCACAAGTGTTTCAAAAAAATAATCAGTTCAGGCAAATTTGTCAACACTTTTAATTTCATTTCCTCGAAAGTACTTTCTTCAACTCCTCTACCTGCTTTCGGGTATCATCGATCGAGCCGCGATTGTCAATCACGTGGTTCGCATATTTTACTTTTTCCGAAAGAGGCATCTGCGCATTGACGCGCCTGACGGCTTGCTCTTCACTCATCGCGTTCCGGTGACGCAACCGGCTAATCTGCTGAGATTCATCACAATCGACAACCACTATCGAGTCGAACCGCTTCCAGCTCCCGGACTCGATCATGACGGCGGCGTCCACAATCGCGAGGGGCGTCCGCCCCTCCCGCTCGAGGCCTCTCAGCCGCCTGTCCTGCTCCGCTATGATTTCGGGGTGCAGAATACGCTCCAGAACTTTCTTTTTCGCCGGATCGGAAAAAACGATCTCCCCGAGCCGGGCCCGGTTCAGGCTCTTTTCATCGGTGAGGACTTCTTCACCAAAAGCATCGACAATCGCCCCGAGAGCGCGAGAGCCGGGAGCAACCACCTCGCGCGCGATGACGTCCGCGTCGATTACCGGAACGCCCAGATCCCGGAACATCCCGCTTACCGTGGATTTTCCGCTGGCGATTCCCCCGGTCAGGCCAACCTTGCGCACGTCACCGCTTTCCATTTTTCGGGAAGCATCATATGAAGACATCAGTCCAGAAGATCAAATTCCCCGCCGTTTGGCCTCTTGATCATAATGCTTGTTGAAGAGTATCTCCCAGTCACGACTTCCCTCCACCAGCCTGCTGGAATACGTGCTCAAAATTCTTCGCACCTCTTCTTCTATCTCGTCATCAATGATCAACTCGTTGCTTATGGCGCGCAGAACATTCATGCGCAATTCCTGGGGCTCGACCAGAAAATCCACGTCCTCGCACTCTTCCATATCCTTGACGACCAGATTCGTCAGATGATTGATCTTCTCGCGGCTGAGTTTCATGACCGCGCTCTCCTTGTATATGAAATGATCCAAAAAACTTCTTCATGCCGCTAAAGCACGAGATTCCGCTCGCGCGCCAGCTTTGTTTTCACCATCGTAAACATCCGGCTGTAGTCCACATTGCCCCTGTCCATTTCATCTTCGAAATCCCGCAGGATTTCCTTGACCTCGTCGTTCAAGCGATCCTCGACCAGCAAGTCCGCCTCGATGACGTGCGCAATCCGCGTCCTGAGCACTTCCTGATTCGAATCCTCGGATATCAGTTCACGGCGGTTCAGCCTCTCGACAATCTTGTTGGCGATTCGCTCAATCATCTCTTTTCTCAATCTCATATCAGGCCCTCCTCAACAATTTATCAGGCCGGATTGGCTGCTTTTCTTCCGCGACGGCCCTTGCGGTACTTCTTCAAGGCGGCTTCCAGATCCTGAGCGACCGCATCGCGCAATTCGGCCGGAGCCATCAACTCCGCTTCCTGGCCGAAAGACATCAGCCATCGTCTGAAACCCCATATATCACTTACCCGAACCGTAATGTCCCGACTCGATCTGCTCGATTTTTTCAAATGCTCTGCTTCGCCGAATGCTTCTTTCATGAAGGCGACAACCGCATGAAGCGCCACATCCCTCCCGAATCGGACCCTCACATTCAAACCATTATTCATCGCTTCGCGCAAGCACTCGGCCAGCAAAGCCTTCAAATCCAGCCCCAGCGGCATCTGGAAAGCCCCGGCTGTGATTCGAACGCTTTCTATGCCCTCCAGATGCCAGACGCCCAGGGCGTTTTTTTCCGATTCCCGCGCCAGCAGATGATAATTCCCGCCTTCAAAATGCAGGAGGTAAGGGTCTATCTTCCACCAGCGCTTTCGAATCTCGCCTGCGCGGGCCGCCAGGATTCGCGCGGGTTTTCCCTTTGCTATCGCCTCGAGCAAAGCGGAGCCCACCCTGCGCTGCCGTCCATGCTCCCTGAGCGCTCCCACGACCCCGGCGTAGCGCGGCTCCACGCCCTCCGCATAGGCGCGCAAAGCCGCAGGAATGTAACTCCGCAGCCGGCTCAAGACACCGGAGATGCTTTCGTTAAACGATTCCTCCTTCAACGGGCTGCTCGGCAAATCCCGCAACATGCACAGGGCGTAATACAATGACGCCCACTGGGAAGGCAAAAACGGCTCAGGCACCGAATTCACAAACTCTCCCAATAAACGATACCTTATCTTCCGGCCTGCGCGAACCCTCTCCAGCGGGAATCCCGCCTTCATCAAATGCGAAATATCCCGCTGAAGCGTTCTCAAACTCCACGCCTGGCCGTCGCCCTCGGCCGACTCCTCGCTCAAAAGCGCAAGGAGTTCTTCATAAGACCAGCTCTCTCCGCTCTCCAGAGCCCTGAGAAGCCGCCAGCGGCGTATGAATTGATCCTGAAGCGCCATATGGCGTTCCTTATGTTGTCGTCCTTCGAGTTTTCGCCCGTTCCGACAATTCAAGAAACAAACGCAAGGGCTGTGAGAATCTCCCCAACCTGTCACGCCCGTGGGGGACGCCGTGGCAATCGGAGCCTCCCAGACACAAAAGCCCGTGTTCTTCCGCCATTTTCCGGTAATGGCGCTGCGCATCCGCGTCCTGGGAGGGATGTTCCACCTCGATGCCTGCGAGTCCCGCTTCGGCCAGTTGCGGAATGATTTCATCACACTCGCTCAACATCGGATGCGCGAGGGTGGCGACCCCGCCGGCGTCATGAATGAGTTCGAGCGCGTCAAAAGGAGTAAGGATATTCAGCTCCACGTAGCAAGGCGCGCTTTCACCGATGTATTTCTCAAAGACCTCCTCGCGCGATTTGGCGAGCCCTTTCCCGAGCATATACGCCCCCAACTGGCCCCGGGTGATGCTCGGGCTGTCCGCATAGACGGCGAAAAAATCCTCCTTGTCCAAACGCAGGCCGCAGCGGCCCAGCCGATCGATCATCTCTCCCATCCTCTCCACCCTGCTGGAGCCGCGCGTCTCTATCTGCTCCGCGAGACGAGGCGCGCCCTGCCGTATGAAATGGCCGAGAACGTGCACGCTCCGCTCATGATGAACGCAGGAGAATTCGATGCCCGGAATGAATTCCATTCCCAACTTTTTCGCCTCCGCGCCTGCGCGCGGCAAACCTGCGACCGTGTCGTGATCCGTAAGTGATATGACGTGAACCCCGGCGCGCTTCGCCCGTTGGATGAGCTTTTCGGGAGAATACAAACCATCGGACATGTTCGAATGGGTGTGAAACTCCACGACCTTTTCATCCAGGGAGACGCCATTGAAGTGAAAGTCATGCGGCATGGACACAAATTCCCGGATGCGAGTGAAACGCCGGGCCGTGGCCCGACTCGATGAATGGAGCGGGCGATGGGATTCGAACCCACGACGTCCAGCTTGGGAAGCTGGCATTCTACCCCTGAATTACGCCCGCCTACATACGAACGATAGGGCCATGCCGCCGACAGTGTCAAGGAAATGGGAGGTAAAATAATGCAATCGGTGAGTAGTGTCTCAGTTTGAAAATGTCAGATCGCCTCTGTCCTCAAGGTTCTCCAACAACCGATGAAAAAACTCTTTTGCTTTCGGATCTGTAAGCCCTATGTATTGCAATAGATTCCCAGCATGATGCTCAAAAGCATTCGAAACATATTCTGGTGGATCGGAGCTTCTCAAAACATAACAAAGAGACTCTATCTGGGATTGGTTGAGGTATCAGCCGGCAATGGCGCACGGACTTTTCCTACAAGCAAATATTTCTTCCTGATACTCTTTTCTTGTGGCCATTATTTATTCCTGGCAGAACATATCCATTCTTAGTTTGCGGGAATCTCCCAACGCGCCGCCGCGCGTTCTTGGCGATCTCTTTTCGCCGTTCGGGTGAGAGTTTGTCGGAACGCGCCTGACCGCCCTTCCGGGCGATTACCTGTGCTGGGATTTTATTTCACCTGTGGCGATCTTCACGACCTTGACGGCGCAACCCACCGCGTCGCCTGGTTTTTTGTCCATCAGGGCCTGTAGATATTATCGCCCTTCCACTTTCTCACGAAATTCATCCAGAAATTCCACCTTCACCGAAATGCCTTCGAGCTTCCCGTCAACCAGCTCGAGATACTCTTCAATACCATTGAAGCGTTGATCCACTTTCCCGAAACCCTCCGCCACTTCCTCCTCGAATTTCTCGAAACGCTGATTCACTTTCCCGAAACCCTCCGCCACTTCCTCCTCGAATTTCTCAAAGCGCTGATTCACTTTCTCGAAACCCTCCGCCACTTCCTCCTCGAGTTTCCCGAAGCGCTGATCCACTTCCTCGAAACCCTCCTCCACTCCTTCCTCGAGTTTCCCGAAGCGCTGCTCCACTTTCTCGAAGCGCTGATCCATTTTCTCGAAGCGCCCCGCGACCTCATTCCCAAGCTTCTCCAAGCGTTGATTCGTTTCTTTTACGAGGGGGACGAGCCTTCTGATTTCTTCCTCAATGTTCATCAAACAGTCCTCTATCTATTGGGCGTTCCATTGTGTCAAATCGCGCCATATCGCGTCAAGGCTATTTTTGAACATTTGTTCAATAATCGTCTCTTTGCCCTATTTTCATAGCAGCATCATTGAATACATCGAAATCCACCTCACAACGTATTCATTTCATCTTCATTGTCGTCTCCTTTCTCCCCTGTGGTTTTTATGTTGCTCTAAATTGCACCCGTATGCAGTTTTATGCACATGAATGCACGGCATGTCAGACGCTCTCTTTGGTCAAAAAAAGACCGACATTGAATGTCGATCCCATTTGTTCGTCACAAAAAATATGGTGTGGTTCAAGCTGGTTTTTCAAACTGAGACACGACCAAGCGGTGAACGCCTCGTTACCTTGCCAGCGTCCACTCCCGATTTTCATATCGGGACCGGGATATTTCCAGCGCCCTCGCATTCTCGGCACTCGTCAGCGCAGCCGGGAGAAAGCGAAAACCAAGCACCTTCTCCAAACCCGCCTTCAAGGCCTCGGCCACCTCACGAAACGAGATTTCCTCCCCCAGGACCTCCCGGAGACCGACCGCGTGGGCGTTTCGGGTGAGCAGGCGCTCGCCCCCCCTCGGTTTGAGGAGACTCGCCAGCCGCTCCTCCGAAGAACGGAGCAGGACGCTGCCGTGCTGCAACACCGCGCCGCCCTCGCGGCATTGCGCGCTGCCCACCATCTTTTTCCCGCCGATAGAAAGCTCCCACACCGACGCCGTGGCGAAACAGGAACCCTGGGAGGCGTACGCGCTCCCGCTCGGGGGCGCCAACTCGACCTGCGCGCCCAGGGCCGCCAGCCCTTCGGCCAGCCCTAGGCTGATCCTGTGATAGGTCTCTTCAATCGCGTCACCCAGAAGAGCCTGCGAACCCGTGACGGAATACGTCAGCTCACAATCGTGGAGCACCGCGCGCCCGCCGGTGAGCCTCCGGCAGATGTCGATTCCCTCATCCGCGAGCCGTTCCAGGAAAATATCGCGCCCGGCGGCCTGGCCGCGTCCCAGGGAGATGGCCGGGGGCGACCAGGCGTAGACGCGAAATGTGAGAGGCGCCTCCTCGGGAGGACGGCCTTCTCTCAAATGAGCCCGGCAACCCTCGAACAACAACTCATCCACCGCCATGTTCCAGGCGGCGGTGGACTCGCCCGTGTTCAAGAAACGCGCATGGGGGATTTCCCCGAGTTCAGGGTTTGCGGGTTCCATTCTCAGGCGTAGTTTTCGACCGGCAGGCAAGAGCAGACCAGGTTCCTGTCTCCATAGGGATTGTTCACCCGCTTGACGGGAGGCCAGTACTTCGCCGCGCGCACCCAGGGAAGCGGGAAAACGGCCTTCTCGCGCGAATAGGGGTGAGTCCATTCATCGGCTGCGATGTCCGACGCCGTGTGGGGCGCGTTCTTGAGCGCGTTGTCCTCCGCGCTCATCAGCCCGTCCGCGATCTCCTGGATATCGCGCCTGATGTCGATCATCGCGTCGCAGAAACGATCCAGTTCTTCTCGCGATTCGCTCTCCGTCGGCTCGATCATCAAGGTTCCCGCCACCGGGAAGGACATCGTGGGCGCGTGGAAGCCGTAGTCCATCAGGCGCTTCGCGATGTCCTCGTTCGTCACGCCGGAAACTTCCTGCAGGGGCCTGATGTCGATGATGCACTCATGCGCCACCATGCCGTTCGCCCCCTTGTAGAGAACCTCATAGTGGGGTTCGAGCCTCCGGGCCACGTAATTCGCGTTCAGAATGGCCACCTGCGTCGCCTTGACGAGGCCCTCGCCGCCCATCATGGCGATATACATCCAGGAGATGGGCAGAATCCCCGCGCTTCCCCAGGGCGCCGCGGAAATCGCATCCACGCCCGTCTCCGGCCCGACGCCCGAAACCACCGAATGTTTCGGCAGGTAAGGAGACAGATGCTTCACGACGCCGATGGGGCCCATGCCCGGCCCGCCGCCGCCGTGGGGGATGCAGAACGTCTTGTGGAGGTTCATGTGGGAGACGTCGGGACCGAATTCACCGGGCTTGCAGATGCCGACCAGGGCGTTCAGGTTCGCGCCGTCCATGTACACCTGCCCGCCGTTTCGGTGGATGACCTCGCAAATCTCCACCACGCCTTCCTCGAAAACGCCGTGCGTCGAAGGATAGGTGATCATCAGGGCGGCGAGTTTTTCTGAAAATTTCTCCGCCTTCTCCCTGAGATCCGCGATGTCCACGTTCCCGTTCGAATCGCAATCGACGACCACGACCTCGAAACCGGCCATGACGGCGCTTGCGGGATTCGTTCCGTGGGCCGAACTGGGGATCAGGCAGATGTTCCGGTAGCCCTCGTTCTTGCTCTCAAGGTATTTGCGGATGACCAGCAAACCGGCGTATTCGCCCTGCGCACCCGAGTTGGGCTGCATGGAAATGGAATCGAACCCCGTGCACTCGGCCAGCATGTGTTCCAGATCGGCGATGAAATCCCGGTACCCGCGCACCTGTTCCTCCGGCGCGAAGGGGTGAACGCCGCCGAATTCCTCCCACGTCACGGGAATCATCTCGGTGGTGGCGTTCAGCTTCATGGTGCACGAACCCAGAGGGATCATCGAGCGCGTAAGGGCGATGTCTTTTTCCTGAAGTCGGTAGATGTAGCGCAGCATTTCATGTTCCGCGTGATAGGAATTGAAAACCGGGTGCGTCATGTAGGGCGAGGTTCTTCGCAAGGACTCCGGAATCCTCTCCGCCGCGTTCGCCTCGACGTCATCGAACGATATTCCGGCTGAGCCGTCTGGTGCAAAAACCTCCCAGAGCGCCTCGACGTCCTCTCTCCCGGTGGTCTCATCAAAAGCGACGCCGACGGTATCCTCATCGAGCGCTCTCAGGTTCATGCGGCGCTCCGCCGCTTTTTCGACAATGCGAGAAGCGCCTCCCGCGCCGACGCGCACCGCCACGGTGTCGAAGAAAGAATCCGCCGCCAGAGCGTAGCCCATGCGCTCCAGGCCATCGGCCAGCACGCCTGCGAGACGGTGCGTTCTCCGCGCGATCCTCCCGACACCGTCCGGGCCGTGGTACACCCCGTACATGCTCGCGATGACGGCCAGAAGCACCTGGGCCGTGCATATGTTGCTCGTGGCGCGCTCGCGGCGTATGTGCTGCTCTCTCGTCTGTAAGGACAGCCGCAGGGCGGGCTTTTCATCCGCGTCGATGGATACGCCGACGATCCGGCCCGGCATGGCGCGCTTGTACTGCTCCCTGGTCGCCAGATAAGCCGCGTGCGGCCCGCCGAAGCCGAGGGGTACGCCGAAGCGCTGCGAGTTGCCCACGACGACGTCCGCCCCGAACTCACCGGGGGGTTTCAAGAGCGCCAGGGCGAGAATGTCCGCGGCGACGACGACCAAAGCATCTTTCTCGTGCGCCCTGGCCGCAAAACCGGCGTAGTCGAATATCTCCCCGCCCGTTGCGGGATACTGAAGCAAGACGCCGAAGACATCCTCGTCCGGCGCGCCGCCGCGGTGATCACCAACCACGACCTCGATGTCCTGAGGCTCCGCCCTCGTGCGCACCACTTCTATGGTCTGGGGGTGACAGTCTTGCGAGATGAAGAACTTGCGCCCCTTGTTCCTGCTCGCGTTCATCACCATGGTCATCGCCTCTGCCGCTGCTGTGCCCTCATCGAGCAACGAGGCGTTGGCGATCTCCATGCCGGTGAGGTCCATGATCATGGTCTGGAAATTGAGCAGCGCTTCCATGCGCCCCTGCGAGATTTCCGGCTGATAGGGGGTGTACGCCGTGTACCAGCCCGGATTCTCCAGGATGTTCCGGAGAACCACCGTCGGGGTGTGGCAATCCGAATACCCCATGCCGAGCATGGACCTGAACACCTGGTTCCGGGCCGCGAAAGAACCCAAATCCGCGAGAGCCTGCTGTTCTGTTCTGGGCGCGGCGAGATTCAGCTCAGTCCGGGAAATGATGGATTCAGGGATGGCTTTTTCGACCAGGTCGTCCAGGGAGTCCAGGCCGACTTCGCCCAGCATCGACGCAATGGCTTCATCGCCCGGCGCGATGTGGCGATGGATGAATTCTCCCCGATTTTCGAGATTCTCAAGAGACAAGCGAGTTTCCGGCATGAATGCGCCCCTTCAGGTCATGGGGATTCAGGCGGACACTTCATTACCGCTCAGGTTCAAGGGAAACGGTTAACCCCTCGCAGAGCGAAGGAGGAAGCCGGTTCGGACTAACCGCCTTCCTCCTCGGTGTACGCCCGGTAAGAATCGGCTTCCAGGAGATCATTCAACTCCGACTCGTCTTTCATCTCCACCCGAATCATCCAGCCGTCTTCATACGGCTCCGAATTCACGAGTTCGGGTTGATCCTCAAGCGTGGTGTTCGCCTCGACGACGACGCCGGTGACCGGCGCGAAGAGGTCCGATACCGCCTTGACGCTCTCCACAACGCCGAAAGTGTTGTTCGCCTCTACTTCCGTGCCGGCTTCGGGCAGTTCGACGTACACGACGTCTCCCAATTCCGATTGGGCGAAGTCCGTAATCCCAATCACCGCGATGTTTCCCTCTACTCTCACCCACTCGTGCTCTCTGGAATATTTGAGGCCGCTCGGTAGTTCCATGCTCCTGAATGCCTCCCTTTTAGATGACGGCAGATTCTTTTGATTTGTTACGAGGAAACGAAATTCACTCCGTTTCAGGCTTTTTGTAAAAAGGCGTCTTCACTATCTGCGCCCGTCTGGCCTTGCCGCGTATATCGATTTCGAGAGCAGCGCCCTCGTCCGCGTTCGACGCCGGAACGTAGCCTATCCCGATGGCTTTGCCAAGAGAGGGGCTCATCGTCCCGCTCGTCACCTCGCCGGCCACTTCGCCGTCGATCAGGATGGGCGCTCCATGTCGAGGAATACCACGATCCACCATCTCGAATCCAACCAGTTTCCTCTTTACGCCTTCGGCCTTTAAGGCCAGCAATTTCTCGCGTCCGATGAAGTCCCCCGCCTTGTACCTCACCACCCAGCCGAGGCCCGCTTCGAGCGGGTGGGTGGACTCGTCGATGTCGTTTCCGTACAGGGCGAATTTCATCTCGGTGCGCAGGGTATCCCGCGCGCCGAGGCCGCAGGGTTTGAGGCCATCGCCCCCGCCCTCGCTCATCAGGGCATTCCAGACCGCGGGCGCATCGGCCGATTCGCAATAGAGCTCGAAGCCGTCCTCTCCCGTATAGCCCGTGCGGGAGACCAGCACCTCACGCCCCGCCAAGTCCTCGTAACGCGCCCCGTAATAGGGGATGGCCGCGAGGTCCCCTCCGCCCGGAATCAGTTTCGCTAAAATAGACTCGGCCTTGGGGCCTTGCAGGGCGAGGAGGCCCGTTTGCTCGCTCACGTTTTTGAACGCGCAGTCCTCGGCGTGGTGGGAAGCCATCCACTCCCAGTCCTTTTCGATGTTCGCCGCGTTCACGACGGCCATGTAGCGCTCCTCTTCGAGCCGGTAGACCGTGAGGTCGTCCACGATCCCGCCTTCCGCTCTGCACATGGCTGCATACAGGACGCCGCCCACCTCGAGCCGCTTGACGTTGTTCGTCACCATCTTGTGGATGAAGGCGCCCGCCTCTTTTCCGCGCGCCTCGAACTCGCCCATGTGGCTCACGTCGAACAGGCCGGCGGCTTCTCGCACCGCATGGTGCTCTTCGATCACGCCCGTGTACTGGACGGGCATCTCATAGCCGGCGAAGGGCACCATCTTGGCACCCGCGGCCTTGTGGGTTTCATACAGGGAGGTTCTGCGCAGTTCCTGGTCGGAATTCGTCATGGCAACCTCGCTTAGCGGCTGAAATTATCGCCCTCCATGAGCCTTACCGCGTATCGAAACGAATTTCAAGAGGTTTTATATATGTTCATTTTGGGAAAAATATGGCGCGTGAGGCGAAATGGGCTTCAAGAGATTGAATTTCAAAGTCTTAGGCAGTTTTTCGCTCATGCGAACGCGCGGATTCCGGTTTCAAAGCCTGCGATGATGAGCTTCTGGATCTGGCTGGTTCCCTCGTAAATGGTCGCCACGCGCGCGTCTCGCATGTAGCGCTCCACGGGATACTCGTTGCTGTAGCCCATGCCGCCGTGAATCTGGATGGCGTCGTTCGCGCAGCGAAGGGCCGCCTCGGTGCAATAGTATTTGGCGATGGAGGTCTCGCGCGTGTTCGGCTTGCCTGCGTTCTTGAGTTCGCCCGCCCGGTAGAGCAGGAGCCTGCTCGCGTCGATGTCGACCACCATGCGGGCGATCATGTCCTGTACGAGCTGGTGCGCGGCGATGGGCTTGCCGAACGTGCGGCGCTCCTTCGCGTAGGCGACCGACGCCTCGAGCGAGCCCTGCGCGATTCCCAGGCAGCCCGCGCCCACCGAATAGCGCCCGTTGTCGAGCGCGCTCATCGCGACCTTGAAGCCGTCGCCCACCTCCCCCATCAAGGCGTCATCGGGCACTTCCACGTTCGCCAGGAAAAGCTCGGCGGTGTTCGAACTCCTGAGCCCCAGCTTCCCGTGCATCGTCCTGGCCTCGAAACCGGGCCGGTCGGTTTCCACCAGAAACGCCGCCATCCTGCGGGGGTTCTCGCGGTCGGTCTGCGCGATCACCAGCGCTAGTTGCGCGACCCCTCCGTTGCTGATCCATATCTTCTGGCCGTTCAGCTTCCAGCCGCTAGGCGTCTTCTGCGCAAAGGTCTTCAAGTGCTGGGCGTCCGAGCCCACGTCCGGCTCCGTGAGGCCGAAGCACCCGATCCACTCCGCCGTGCAGAGTTTCGGGAGATATTTCTTCTTCTGCGCCTCGCTCCCCCACTTCAGGATCGTGGTGGCGACGAGAGAGATCTGCACCGACAGGACGGTGCGCACCGAACTGCACGCCTTGCTGATCTCCTCGTTCATGATGGCGTAGGAGATGTAGTCGAGGCCGGCACCGCCGTATTCCTCGGGGATCGGTCCGCCGAACATGCCCAACGCGCCCATCTCGGCGACGATGTCCGCCGGGTAACGTTCTTTCTCGTCGTTCTCCCGCGCCACGGGGACGATTCGCCTCTGGGCGAACTCCGCCGCCGTCTCCTTGATCAGCCGCTGTGTGTCGTTGAGTTCAAAATCCACGGTCGTCTCAGGATGGGAGTCTTATTCGTAGGTGAAGAAGCCGCGGCCGGACTTGCGGCCCAGGTGGCCCGCCTTGACCATCTTGCGGAGCAGGAAGTTCGGCCTATAGCGCGTGTCGCCCAGTTCGCGGTAGAGCGTCTCCGTCTTGGCGAGATGGATGTCCACGCCGATCAGGTCGATGAGTTCGAGCGGCCCCATGGGCAGCCCTGCGCCCATCTTCATCGCCTTGTCGATGTCCTCGGCGGAGGCCAGCCCCCCCGCATAGACCTCCACCGCCTCGTTCAGCATCCCCGCCAGCACGCGGCTGCCGATGCCCGCCGGGCTGTCGAAATTCGCCATCACGGGCGTCTTGCCGAGCCGCTCGGCGAGGGCGCGGGCGGCTTCGACCGTCTCTTTCGAAGTGCCGAGGCCCGGCATGATCTCCACGAGCTTCATCACCAGCGCCGGGTTGAAGAAATGCACGCCCACCACCTTCTCGGGCCTCGATGTGGCCGCCGCCATCTCGGTGATGGAGAGCGAGGTCGTGTTCGACGCGAAAATCGCGCGTTCCGGCGCCGCCTCATCCAGCGCGCCCAGCACCTCTTTCTTGATATCCATGTCCTCGAAAACGGCCTCGACGACAATGTCCGCATCCGCCGCCTTCGCATAGCCCGTCGCAGGCGTGATGCGCGAGAAAACGGCGTCTTTCGCCTCAGCAGACATCTTGCCCTGCTCGACGCGCCTGGCGACTCGCGTTTCAAGCCCCGAAATCGCTTTCGCAACCATCTCTTCGCTCAGATCCGTCAGGACCACCGGAATCTCGTTTTGCGCGAAAAGCTGGGCGATTCCTGCGCCCATCGTACCCGCGCCCACCACCATTGCCTTATCTATTCCCATCTCATCCTCTGGTTTTACTGAACTATAAAATCATGCGCCTAAGCGACGCGCTCCAGGACGACGGCCACCCCCTGGCCCCCGCCGATGCAGGCGCTCACCACGCCGAACTGCCCGCCCCTTTGCTCGAGCGCGCTCAGACAGGTGGCAATGATTTTCCCGCCCGTAGCACCCACCGGATGGCCGAGGGCGATGGCGCCGCCGTGCACGTTCAGCTTCTTCCTGTCCCACTCGAGTTCTCTCTCACAGGCGATGACCTGGGCGGCGAACGCCTCGTTCACCTCGATCAAATCCATGTCCGAAAGCGAAAGTCCCGCGCGATCGAGCGCTTTAGGGATAGCAGTAACGGGCCCCAGCCCCATGTAGCGGGGCTCCACGCCCGTCGAGGCGTAGCCGCGCAGGACGGCGACGGGCTTTGCGCCCAACGCGTCCGCCTTCTCCCTCGACGCCAGGACGAGGGCGGAGGCCGCATCCGCCTGACAGCATGAATTCCCGGGGGTGACGGAGCCGTTCTTGTCGAAAACGGGCCTGAGGCGGCCCAGTTTTTCCATGGACATGCCGCTGCGCGGCGTCTCGTCCCTATCGAAAACCGTAACCTCGCCCTTTCGGCCTTTCAACTCGATTGGCGCGATCTCATCGGCGAACTTTCCGCCTTCGACGGCCGCCACGGCCTTCTCCTGGCTTTCGAGCGCGTACTCGTCCTGCTCCTCACGGCTCAGGTTGTATTTCTCGACCAGATTCTCCGCCGTCACGCCCATAAGCTGCCCCGAGAGGGGATCCTCATAGCCGTCCTTGTAGATCAGGTCCAGAAACTGCGCGTGCCCGAAGCGGTTCCCCCACCGCGCGCCCGGGTTCACGAAGGGCACGTTGGACGTGCTCTCCACGCCGCCGGCGAGCACGACCTCCGCATCGCCCGCGCGAATCGCCTGCGCGGCGAGGGCTGCGGCCTTAATGCTCGAGCCGCAGCGCTTGTTGATCGTGTAGGCCGGCGTCTCATTGGGAAGGCCCGCGCCCACCGAGACGAGCCGCGCGGAATTGGGCCCCACCCCCGCCTGCCATCCGTGGCCGATGATGGTCTCGTCGAAATGTTCGGGCTCCACGCCCGATCTCTGAACCGCCTCGCGGGCGATGTGAACGCCCAACTCCGGTGCGGTCATGCCTTTGAGCGCGCCGCCGAAGGCCCCGCCCGGCGAGCGAACACTACTGAGAATGACGACGTCTTTCATATAAGCCCTCAATGAACAAATAGATTGATGCCTCTCCTCCAGAATACCGGAGCAGAGAACTCAAATGCCTGAAACGGTATCTCCATATGTCAGGGGTTCTTATGGCATACCTCGAACACGGTAGGCAAGGAATGAGACGAAACCTTGGGACGCCCCGGTCGGCTCAGGCGTGAAACGCACTCAGCGAGAGAGCGGTTCCCGTAAGTCTTCCAGCAGTTTCAGGAAATCCGCCGGAGGCTCGGCCACCAACTCCCGCTCGTCCCCTTCGATGGGGTGGCGGAAAACCAGCCTGTGCGCATGGAGGGCCTGTCTCCCGATGAGGCTCTTTTGTTGCGATTTGGTCTTCTTGCGCGGACCCCTCGGCAACCTCCCGAAGCCGTAGACCGGATCGCCCAGGACGGGATGCCCGATGTGGCTCATGTGCACCCTGATCTGATGCGTCCTTCCCGTTTCCAGCCTGATGCCCAAAAGCGATGCGTCTCCCAGCACCTCCCGGACCGCGTAGTGGGTCACCGCGCGGCGGCCGCTCCCGACGACCGCCATGGCCGTCCTGTGTGCGGGATGGCGTCCGATGGGAGCGTCTACCGTCCCCCCCCCCTGGGCGGGGATGCCCTGGACGATGGCCAGATAGTGCCGATGAATCCGGCGCGCCTTGAGATCGGCGGAGAGTCTTCCGTGCGCCGCATCCGTTTTCGCCGCTATCAGCAGGCCGGACGTGTCCTTGTCGAGCCGGTGAACGATGCCGGGCCTCTCCACCCCGCCGATGCCCGAAAGCTGACCCCGGCAGTGATGCAAAAGAGCGCCGGCCAGGGTTCCCTTGCGCCGGCCCGCGCCGGGGTGGACCACCATGCCGGGCGGCTTGTTGATCACAAGAAGGTGCGCGTCCTCGTAGCGAACGTCGAGCGCGATATCTTCGGCCTCGATGTGGGAGGGCACGGGAGGCGGCAGCGTCACCACGACGCGCGCGCCGTTTGGGAGGGCGTGCGCCGTTTTCGTCTCGATTCTTCCATCGACGCAGACCATGCCGTCCCGGATGAGCGCCTGCACGCGCGAGCGGGAGAGTTCCGTCAGGTTCCGGGCCAGAAACGAATCGACGCGCCTGGCGCCTTCACGGCAGACCAGCGAAAAGGTTCTCCCGCCCTTCTCCGCCACACTCATACCTTGACGAGGGCGCCGATGACGCGCGATCTGGGATAGAGCGTACCCCGGACATTATCACCCGGAGCCAGGAGGTCGTGATAGCCCTGTGCGGCCAGGAACCAGCCTTCCTTGACGCTTTTTCCGCTCCCCAGCGTCAGCGGTCGCATGCCCACGCCGCGAACGATTTGCAGATGATACTTCTCCTCCAGAAATGCGAGCTTGTTCCAGAAGATATAGGAAGATTTGGACGCCACCCGGCCCTCGAAACTCACGGGCTCGCTCATCAGGTCCGTGAGCGAGCGCGATGTTCTCCAGAACGAATAGGCGAGAAAAACGCCCAGAACGGATGCGGCGGCGTAGAAGAGCGTCTCTTCTTCGAGGGGACGCTGCGCTATCAAAAATCCCAGGCCCGAAATGCACGCCAGGGAAACCAAACCCCAGAAAATGGACGTGTTCCACAGATAATGGCGCGCGTAGCCGCGCGCCCTTGTCGCCGAGCCTATGGAGGGATTGTTCCGGCTCGCATGCGTCCCCGAGAACGGGAAAGGACCCAGCATCTCCATCCCTCCGGAAAGAAACTCACTTCTCGTGAAAACCGGCTGCTGCCCGGGCGAATCGCTCTACCCGCCTTTCCCCTTCGATGCGGTTTCGGGCGGACTCCGAAGCAAGTCGACTATCATCAGCCCGACCCCGACCGTGATGCCTGAATCCGCCAGGTTGAAGGCGGGCCAATGGTATTGTCCATAATAGAACAGGAGATAATCGATCACCTCGCCGTAGGCGACCCTGTCGACCAGATTCCCCAGGCCGCCGCCGAAGACGAGAATCATGCCCGCTCTTCCCCAGAGATTCCCCGGCGAGTGGGTGCGGTACAGATAAAGGACGAACGCCAGCGCCGCCAGGGTGGCGCAGGTAAAGAAAAGACGCCCCCACAGGGGAGGCAGGCCGTCCAGGATGCTGAACGCTCCGCCTGAATTTCTTAAATACACGAGATTGAAAAACCCCGGAATCACCATTACCGAGTCGCCCAGGGCGAAAGTCTTGTCGACAATCTGCTTGAGGACCTGATCGGCCAGGGCGAAGAGTGCGGCAATGAGGAAAAACGGTTTGAGCCCCGGCCTTCGGCTCACGAAAGCACCTTCGCGGCGATGCGGGCGCAGCGCGCCGAGAGGTCGGGGAAGCGGGGGTCCGAACCAACGTCTTCCGAGATTTTCCAGGACATGGCGCACTTCGCCCCCCGCGCCTCGCTCACCTCGACGGCCAGACCCTCCACCTCCTCGCTGCGGTAGACATCGCCCGAGGGCGCATCGCCAGCGCCGGCGAGCGCGGCGCCCGAGACGATGAACACGTCTTCCATCTCGGGTTCCAGGACCGCCAGCTTCTCGCGCATACTCTCCTCGGTGAACAGCTTCACGCTGAAATTGAGCGAACTGCCCTTGCCCTTTTCCTGATTCTGGCGGACGAGTTCGAGCGCCTTCAACACCTCGGCCCGCGCGCGCATGAGCGGCTCCCATTTCTCCTCCAGCGCCTCGTCGCGCCGCTCGGCGTCGGCCTCGGGTAGGGACGCCAGGTGGATGCTCTCGCCGTGTAGTTTCGGCGTCAGTTGATAGGCTTCTTCCGCCGTGAAGGGCAGGATCGGCGCCATCATCCGGAGCAGCGCATCCAGGATTTCGTGCATGGTGCTGACGCCCGATATCCTGTCGACGTCGTCGGGCAGCGAGATATAGAGCCTGTCCTTCAGGACGTCGAGATAGAACGAGGACAAATCGACCGCGCAGAAGTTGTTGAGCGCATGGTAGACGGCGTGAAACTCATAATCGGCGTAGGCCTGCCGCACGCGCTCGACGAGCTTATCCAGGCGGCTGATGATGAGCCTGTCGATCTCCATGCGCTCGGGCAGGGGAACGGCGTCCTGCACGGGGTCGAAGCTCTCATAGTCCCTCAGGTTGCCCAGCAGGAAGCGGCAGGTGTTTCTCATCCGGCGGTAGGCCTCGGCCATGCGGTCCAGAATCTGCGGGGAGATGCGGATATCCTCCCTGTAGTTCTCCCCGGCGACCCAGAGCCTCAATATCTCCGCGCCGTATTTCTTGATGATTTCTTCGGGCGCAATCGTGTTGCCGAGCGATTTGCTCATCTTCTTGCCCTTGCCGTCCACCACGTAGCCGTGGGTGAGCACCTCACGGTAGGGTGCCGCGTCCCTGACGCCCACGGCGGCGAGCAGGGAGCTGTGGAACCAGCCCCGGTGCTGATCGCTGCCTTCCAGATACATGTCCGAAGGCCACGTCAACTCCTCTCTCTTCTCCAGGACGGCCGCCTGGCTCACGCCCGAGTCGAACCAGACGTCGAGAATGTCGGTCTCTTTCCTGAAAGACGCGCCGCCGCATTCGGGGCAGGTGAAACCCGGCGGCAGAAGTTCCGCGGCCGGTCTCTCGAACCATACGTCCGCGCCGCCTTCTTCCATCAGATCGGCCACGCGGTGCGCCACCTCGGCGTCCACGACTACGTGCCCGCAATCTTCGCAATGGAAGGCGACGATGGGCACCCCCCAGGATCGCTGGCGCGAGATGCACCAATCCGGCCTGTTCTCGATCATGCCGTAGATGCGCTCCTCGCCCCAGGGCGGCACCCAGGCGACTTTTCGTATCTCCGCCAGCGAGCGCTTTCTCAGATCGGCGTGCTCCATCGAGATGAACCACTGCGGCGTCGCGCGGAAGATGGTCGGCCTGTGGCTGCGCCAGTCGTGCGGATAGGGGTGGGTGTAATCCTCCACCGCGAACAGGCGGCCCGATTCGCGAAGATGCGTGATGATGTTCGGGTCGGCATCGAAGACGAACTGGCCTGCGAAATGCGCCACGTCGTCGGTGAATTTCCCGTCGTCCGCTATGGGGCTGTAGACTTCGAGGCCGTATTTGAGGCCGGTCTCGTAGTCCTCGCGCCCGTGGCCGGGAGCGGTGTGCACGACACCCGTGCCCTGATCGAGTGTGACGTAATCGGCCTTCACGACGAGCGAGTCGCGCTCTATCCAGGGATGCCGCGCGTGCAGGCCCTCGATTGCGCCACCCTGAAAACCCGCCACTTTCTCGAAGGCGACGCTCATCCCCTCTTGTTCGGCCAGCTCTTTCAACCGGGGAAGGAAATGCTCGTGGAATATCAGCAACTCCTCCCCGTGGCGGAACACGCCGTATTCGAGAGTCTCACTGAACGCCAGCGCGAGATTGGCGGGCAGCGTCCAGGGCGTCGTCGTCCAGATGAGAACGCTCACCGGCGTTCCCCGGGCGGCCTCGCCCAGACCTTCGATCTTCTCCGCCCAGCCCGGCAACTGCTCGTCCGAGACGGGGAATTTCACATAGATGCTCGGCGTAGTGACCTCCTCGTACTCCACTTCGGCCTCGGCCAAAGCGGTTCTCAGGCCCGGCGCCCAGTGCACGGGTTTCAGGCCCAGATACACGCCGCCTCGCTCGATGAAGCGCGCCAGTTCGCGCACGGTGGCCGCTTCGTAGTCGTAGCTCATGGTGAGGTAGGGCCGCTCCCAGTCCCCGAATACGCCCAGGCGCTTGAACTCGTCCCGCTGGATGTCGATGTATTTCTCGGCGTATTCGCGGCACATCCTGCGCTTTTGGACCTCGTCGATCTCGAAGCGCTTGCGGCCGAGTTCCTTGTCCACCTGGTGCTCGATGGGCAGGCCGTGGCAGTCCCACCCCGGCACGTAGACGGCGTCGAAGCCGGCCATCTGCTTCGATTTCACCACGACGTCCTTCAATATCTTGTTCAGCACCGTGCCCAGGTGGATGTGCCCGTTCGCGTAGGGGGGGCCGTCGTGCAGGATGTATTTCTTGCAGCCCTGCGATGCGTCCCTGATTTTTTCGTAAATATCCTGCTCCTCCCAGGACTCGAGCATCTGCGGCTCGCGCCTGGGCAGGTTCCCCTTCATGGGAAACGAGGTTTTGGGCAGGTTCAGCAGTTCCTTGTAGTTCGTCGTCATTCTCCCATCCAGTCCTTTATGTCGTTTCGACAGCCGATACGGGCATCCCGGGGATTCCCGCCGCCTCCCTCACGAGGCGCATCGTCTTTTGCGCCTCCGCCCTGGCCCTGGCGCCCCCTTCGGCCAGAACGCCTTCCACATAGCCGATATCCCCTTCCAGGCGTTTCCGCTCCTCCCGGTAAGGCGCGAAATACGCATCCAGCTTCTCGAAGAGAACCTGTTTCGCGTTGCCGTAGCCGAACCCGGGCGTCCGGTATTTCTCCCTGAGCTCCCCCTGTTCCGCCTCATCGGAGAAGAGTTGATACAGGGCGAACACGTTGCAGGCGCCGGGGTCTTTGGGTTCTTCGAGCGGGGTGGAGTCGGTGACTATCGACATCACCCGCTTTCTCAGGCGTTTCCCCTCTTCGAAAATCTCTATCGTGTTGTCGTAGCTCTTGCTCATCTTCTGGCCGTCCAGGCCCGGCACCTTCGCGCCCGCGTCGAGTCTGACGGTGGGCAGGGGGAAGATTTCCCCATACGCCTTGTTGAAAGCGAGCGCCATGTCCCGCGTCATCTCGAGGTGCTGCACCTGATCTTCCCCCACAGGCACGACCGTGGAGCGATAGATGAGGATGTCGGCAGCCATGAGCATGGGGTAATAGTAAAGCCCCATCGAGGGCGTGATGCCCCGCGCCACCTTGTCCTTGAACGACGTGGCGCGATCGAGAAGCCCCTTGCCCGTGACGGCGGAGAGCATCCAGGCGAGTTCGTTCACCTCGGGCACGTCGGACTGGCGGAAGAAAACCGCCTTTTCGGGGTCCAGGCCCAAGGCGAGGTAGTCCATCGCCACGGCAAGCGTCTGCTCCGAAAGCAAGTCCCTGTCCTGCACCGTCGTCATGGCGTGGTAGTTCGCAATAAAATAGAAGGCCTCAGCCTCGTCCTGGAGCGCGATGTGCTGTTTGAGCGCGCCGAAATAATTGCCCAGGTGCAGTTTTCCCGAGGGCTGCACGCCGGAGAGAAACCGCGTCGGCCGGTTCTTCTCGTTTTGGCTGTCCGTCATCGGTGTGTCCTCTATACGCGCGCCTGCGAGAAACCCGCTACGCCAAACCGAAGATTCTGAGAAGATTTAGCACAAAAACCTGCTCGGCCGTAGCCAGGGCGACGAAAATCGGCATCATGATCGTGTGCAGCGCGCCCAGCAGCAACAGGCCCAGCACGATGAAGAACCCGAACGGCTCGCTGCGCGAGTAAGTCCACGCCAGTCTTCTCGGCAAAAGCCCCATGACGACCCTCCCCCCGTCGAAGGGGAGGATGGGAATCAGGTTGAACGCCGCGAGCGCGGTGTTGATGGTGAAGCTCGCCCGCAGCATCAGCATGAGCGGCTCGCCCACGAAGGTGAAGCCCAGGCCCGAGCCGCGCAGCAGAGAAAACAAAAAACCGCTGATGATCGCCAGGATGAAGTTCGTCGCCGGCCCGGCGAGGGCCACCCACATCATCCCACGCCTGGGATGACGGAAATTGCGCGGATCCACCGGCACCGGCTTCGCCCAGCCGAAGCCCACGCCCCCCACCATGGAGATGACGAAGGCGAGCGTCCCCATCAAGTCGAGATGGACGATGGGATTCAGATTGATGCGCCCCAGCATTCGCGCGGTGTTGTCGCCCAGCTTCTCGGCCACCCAGGCGTGCGCCACCTCGTGGAAGGTGAGCGCCAGCAGAATGGCCGGTATCGCGATCAGCAGCTGCTGAATGAAATCGGATGAGAACAAGACAGTCCCTTACCGCGACGAGAGAGCCGACGATGAACGGGCGGCGCGAACCGCTGCAATCCGCCGGGCCGGGCGAAGAACCCGGAAATTCCCGGCGGCGGAAGTTTCACCCGCAAACCCGCCGGATTCTAGGGGCTTAGGACAAGAGGGTCAAACGCGAAACGCGCCGTGAAACGCACGCCTCGCGGCTATCTCGCCTGGCCGAACGAATCCAAGAAAAAGATTTCGGCGGGGTCCTTGCGCGCGGGCGGCTTGTTGTCTTTCGCCTGCACGTCGGGGTGCAGCTCTTCGGTCTTGCCCGGATAGCCCACGGCGAAGAGCGCCGCGACGCGGAACGGCTCGGGGATGCCGAAACCCTCCAGCACCTTCTGCTCGTCCCAGCCCGCCATGGCGTGAACGGTCAGCCCGAAGTCACTGCCCTGGAGCAGGAGATTCTCGAGCGCCATGCCGACGTCGATCAGGTAGCGCTGCTGCCCGAAACGCTCCGGCTGTTCTTCCGGGTTTCCGAGGATGATCATCTTGAGCGGCGCGGCGGCCGCCCACTGGCGGTTCCCCTCGTTCAGGCATTCGTCGAACTTCGCCTGCGCCTCTTCTGATTCCACCACGATGACGCGCCAGGGCTGGCGGTTGTTCGAGGACGGCGCCCAGCGAAACGCCTCGAGCATGGCTTCGAGCTTCTCGGCCTCTGGCGGCACGCCGTTGAAGGCGCGCAGGCTTCTTCGGTTCTTGATGAGTGGGTGCATCTGTGAACTTCCTCCTTGGGAAATAAAAAAGACGAAACGAAGTAGCTATTTATAACGAACACGATATGCAGACAACTACTCTGTGAATCTCATCTAAAAATAGCGCAAGCCTCGATCTGATTATGCTTGATATCACTACGACTCGAAGAGTATATTGAAGCCAACATAGCCACCACGCCTCTCTCAGTGACGTTTATTGATGACGCGGACCTTGGTGGCTTTTTTATGCCTGCGGTGGTTCCCCTGTCTGGGAGCGCACGGCGGCGTCTCTCCCTCATCCCGAGTAGACGCGCTTGCGCGCCGTATCGAGGGAAAGCCCGAGCACATCAAGAGCCCATCCCGAACATGTCGAAGGGGGAGCGCCCTTCGATACGCCGCCTTCGGCAGCTACTCAGGGTGAGCTCGAAACAGCGGCCAAGCAGGACGAGGGGAACGCGCCCGCTCCCGAAACTCGTTTTTTCAACAGCCACTATTCCGAATCCTCGAATCTCGCGTCGCGCCAGGCGACGGCGGCGCGAAGGCCCTCGGTTCGCGCAATCTCCAGAAAGCGGGCCTTGTCTTCCGTTCCCCTGCCCTCGATCATGAGGTCCAGGTCGAGCGCATCTTCGAGCGCGCGGCCCATTCCCATGATCTCATACGCGCGGTTGAGCACCAGCTTGGTGGCGCGCAGGAGGCTCTGGTCCATCGGCGTCATTTTCTCCGCTATGGACATGGCGGTATCGAGCACTTGGGCTTCGGGAACCACACGGTTCACGAGACCCATGCGGTGGGCGTCCTGGGCCGACACCCCATCATCACCTGTCAGGATGATCTCCTTGGCCAGCTTGGGGTTCGTGAGCCAGGGCAGGAGCATGACGACGATCCCCGCGCCGAACTTGAGCTCCGGCTCGCCGAACACGGCGTCTTCCGCCGCCACGGTGATGTCGCAAGCCAGCGCAAGCTCGCATCCTCCGGCCAGGGCGTGTCCGCGAACGGCGGCGACCGTGGGTTTCGAGAGATTCCAGAAACGCATGACGGCGTCGAAATCCTGCCGGAGCGCGCGCCGCCACTCGGCGTAGCCGACCGGCGTGTTCTCCGCCTGTTCCTTGAGATCGAAACCAGAGGAAAAAGACTTGCCCTCTCCGGTGAGAACGGCGACGAATATGGAGTCTTCGGCCTCGATGAAATCACACGCCTCGTTCAACTCGCGGAGCATGACGCGGTTCATGGCGTTCAGCCGCTCGGGGCGGTTCAGGCTCACGACCGCGACGCGGCCGCGCACCTCGAACAGGAGCGTCTCGAAAGCGGGTATGTTCATGGGGACCTGCGCCTCTTCAAAAACGCCAGGATCGCCTCGGCCGAGGCTTCGGGGCGTTCGGAATAGAAGTGATGGCCCGTGTTCTCGACGATCACGAGCTCGGCCCCCGGAATCCGCCCGGCCATGAGTCTCGAATTCTCCGTCGGCACGAGAACGTCCGCCTCGCCCGAGATGACGAGCGTGGGGACGCTCAAAGTCCTGACATCTTCTGATACGTCGAATTCCGCCATTCCCTCGTTGCGCCGCTCGATTTCTTCTTTGCTGATGGGAAAGCGGCGCTTGAAGCCGTCATAGAAAGCGACCACCTCTGGGCGTTCGTCTATCGTCTCGGGATGAAAGAGGGTCTCCAAAGCCGCCCGGCGCTCAGCTTCCGTGGCGTCGGGCGCGCCGCCCCGCGCGCGCGTCTCCCGTACGCCCGGCGCGGACGCGACCTTGTCGGCTCCTCCGAAATGAGAGCACGCGACGACCAAGCTCTTGAGCCTTGCGGGGTGTGCGACGGCAAACGAGAGCGCTATCGTCCCGCCGTAGGAACCGCCCATGAGGTGAAACGAATCGAGACCCAGCCCGTCGACCAGCCCCAGCAGGTCTTCCGCCATGCGCGCGGGGGAACGGTCGCCGTCATCCTGATAGGCCTTCGTCCTGCCCGTCCCCCGGTTATCCGGCATGATGAGGCGGTGATGCGCCGCGAGGTGACCCCTCAGCTTCCCCCAGACCTCCACCGTGGCTGTGAGGCCGCCCACCATCACCAGGGGTTCGCCCGCGCCCTCTTCCTCGTAATAGACTTCGAGCTTTCCCCGGCTCTCGACTTCCAGCGTCGCCAACTGAAACTCCTCAAGCGCGCGTCAAACGCCTGCACTCGTGCGGATATGCACGGATGGTCGGCTTTGTCGCGCCAAATGAAACTCCTGTCTGGCCCTATGCGCCCAGCTTTTCGGCCATCCAGTCCGCCATGTAGCCCACGACGGGCGCGATGTAGTCCATGTGGCAATGCTGGGAGCCGCCGTCGGTTCCCTTGTAGACCCGCATGGTCTTGTCCTTCGAGCCCGCCGCCTTGTAGAGCGATTTCGCGTCCGCGAGCGGTATTTGCTGATCGTCTTCCCCGTGCACCAGCAGGAAGGGGCACCTCATCTTCTGCACCACGCCGTCCAAGCGGAAGCCTTCGAGCTTTTGCAGGCCCTCTTCCGCCGTCTTGACGTTGAAGCTCCACGCCAGGTGGTTCCCCGGCGAGGGGAGCTGAATCCTGAACGCGGCCTCGATGCGCTTTTTCCATATCGCGTGGTAGTCCCAGATCGCGCCGTGGGCGAGACAGGCCTTGAAGCGGCGCTCCATGCTCGCGGTTCTGGGCGCGTAGTATCCCCCCAGGCTCGACGCCATGATGCCGGCGCGCTTCGCGTTCACGTCTTTTCGCTTCTCCAGCCAGTCGAGAACCGCCGAGCCCGCCACCTCGTAGTCGTGCCTGAGATATATCTTGCGGAAGCGGATGGCCTCGCCCACGCCGGGGCTGTCGACCACCACCACGCTCATGCCGCGCCGGGCGAGTTCGCCAGCCGAGATGATCATGGGCGATTCTTTCGTGCCGTCGAAACCCGAATAGAGCACGACCACGGGGGGTCTCGATTTGCGCGTGTTCTCCGCGTGGACGAAATAGCCGGGCAGCGACTTGCCCCCCTCGTAGGGAATCTCGACGAGCTCCGCCCTGGGACTGTCGTTCAGGCTGACGTAGCGCTTGAAGCTGTCGATGGATTTGCGGTAGACGCCCTGGGATTCCCTGTCCTTGGGAAAGCGGAAGCGATCGGCCATCTGGTGATAGGTGGCGGAGCGGCAGAAATGGCCCGCCGCCGTCAGGTTCTTGCCGCGCCGCTGCGCCGCCACGCCCATCGCGCGTATGCGGTCGCCCATGCGCTTCCACTCATCGAACCAGAGTTCGTCGTTGCCGACGTCTTTATCGAGATTCCTGCAAACCTCGAAAATCTCCGCCGGGTCGGCCCCGCCGCCCGCCACGCGCATCAGGCCCATGGAGGTGATGAACGACCAGCGATAGTTATCGGGGAAATAGGTGAACCACGGGATATTGCGTACCGCGTTGACGACCATGCGCACTCTCCTTCAGTGTCGATATGTGGAACCGCTCTGATTGAAGACGGCGCAAGTATACGCGAGATGATCCCCATCTTGGAATCGGGTTATGATTCGCAGGTTCTTTTCAGAGATTGTCCGTTCAGCGCATCACGCTCAGGGAGTTTCATAGAGCGCTGTTTTCATTTCGCCACGGATGAAGCGAACGACACACGTCAACCATTCATCACTGCAGGAGAGCCATACATGCCTTTTTACAGCACCGAGACCATCGAGAACGTACAACTCCGCACGGGCAACCCGGGCGAGTACAAGCCCCTGGCCGGGGAATTCATGAAGGCGGGCGTGGTCACCTACCGCAGGGGCACGGGTTCCAAACCCCACTGGCACGAGGGCGAGGAGCAATACATCTATATCATCGAGGGAAAGCGCTACATGCGCCTGGGCGATGAGGAGCGCATCATCGGCCCCGGCGACATCGTCCACATCCCCCGGGGAACGCTCCACGGCGGCAGGACGCTGACGGAAAAAGCGGTGATGTTCGTGGCGAAATCACCCGCCGAAGACCCCGACCTGGGCGCCGACCACCACTATCCGGACGATCTTCAGGACATCATCGCGCACCTCGACGCCAAGGCGGAGGAGCTTTCCGGGAAGGTGTAATATAGAGGGGATCACCTGTAGGGACAGGTCGCGACCTGTCCCTACGATAAATATCTACCTTGTATCAAGCAGGCGACGCGTCGGGCGCCAAATATTCACACAATTTGCCGGCTTCACAGACTCGATACGGCGTTCAACGAACTTGTGGACGGCCTTCTTCTCGAATACGATATCGAATAAGGAAACGCAGGTCCTGATTCTGCAGCGCGTGTTCCATGGAGAAAACATGGAGGAGCAGCGATGATTCAACCTGTTTGCGTGGAACCACGTCCCGGAAACCGGATATGGATTCGGTATTCCGATGGCCTGGAAGGCGAGATCGACCTCTCCGGTCTCGTCGGACGCGGCGCATTCAAAGCCTGGAGCAAACCGGGCTGTTTCGAGAAAGTCAGCATTGCTCCCCACAGGGCCATCGCCTGGGATGAGGATGCTGAGCTTTGCGCGGACGCCCTCTACCTGGAACTCACCGGCAAATCCATCGAGGAAGTCATTCCGGGAGCGAAGTTCCTGGCGCAAGATGCCTGACACCTTCTTGCCTCTTATCCCCTCACCCTAAAACGGATCATCGGGCGGCGGCGCGTCGGGCGCGGCCTCGCCGGCGGCAACGCCTTTCAGACTCCAGGTGGTGTCCTTGACATAGATGGCCTCGACTTCCTCGATCATCTCCGCGGCGTGGACCTCGTTCGCCGGTATGTGGATGACGTCGCCGGGCCCCAGTTCGTACTCCTCGCCGCCCATCGTGAACTTCTGGCGCCCGCGCATGATGTAGATGAACTGCTCGCAGGCGTGGTAGTGCGGCTTCGCCTCCGTGCCCGCCTCCCAGATGCGGTGGCAGAAATACATCCGCTCCCCCTTGATGCTCTCCCCGTGGCCCGAGGAGAGGCCCGGGTTCTGCCGCACGTCTTTCAGGTCTTCGAATCTGTAGATAGGCATATTTCACTCCTTGGCATCATATTGCGCCTTACTCTCCATGCGCGCTTTTTTATACAAATCGACATCGTCCATTTTAAGTGCTTCGATCCCTTTATCGGTAATTTCCCATATATGTTCTTGCGATCCTTCTTTTTTTCGACTCCTCAAATATCCTGCGTTTTTATAATCAGTGCGTGTGATAAGCGCCTCCAACACGCGCTCTTTTATTTCATTCCCGCTGAGAGGGCCTCTGCTCTTGAGCATGACGAGCACGGCATACATGATCTTGGCATCCGTAATCTTGGTGTTCTTGGACATCGCCCGGATTCTCCTTTCTCGCCGCTATACCCCCGCCTCAATCTCGCAACTTGCGGATGAATCGCGCCACGGCCCGGCCTATCTCATCGGGACAGTCCTCCTGGCCGTAGTGGCGCGTCGGGATGGTGATCTCCTCCTGGTTCGGCCACTCGCGGCAGAACGCCCGCGCGGCCCCCGCCAGGGCGTGGCCGTACTCGCAGTTGATGAAGAGTTTGGGAAGATCCCCGCTCGTGCGCAGAAATTCGCTGTAGCGCTTCACGATCTCGTAGTTGTCAGCAGGCTCGCCCTCGAAGGGAATCTCGCACGCCCACTGGTGGGTCTGCCTTCTTTTCTGCGTTTCCCGGGTGGGTGCGCGGTAGGCCTCCTTTTCCGTCTCGCTCAAATCGCGCACGATTCCCCGCTCGAACAGCATGGTCTCGACGAAGAAATTATCCTCCATCACCATCGCGAGACCCGCCTCGCCGCGCAGCGTCTGGAACTGCGCGACCCTGTCCTCGGGCATGTCCGTCCAGAGGCGCGGGCGCACCATGGACTCCATATAGGCGAGACCGACCACCTGCTCGGGATATCGGGAGACGCGGTTGAAGCCCAGCGCGGCCCCCCAGTCGTGGAGCACGAAAAACGCATCTTTGGTCGCTCCGACTGCCTCGAACCAGGCGTCCATGTAGGGGATGTGATCCTGAAAGCGCAAGCCGCCGCCGGGAATGTCCTCCGACGCCCCGCTGTTCATGAGGTCGGGCGCGAGACACCGCCCCAGGCCTTCGAGATGGGGGATCACGTTCCGCCAGAGATATGAGGTGGCCGGGTTGCCGTGCAGGAGCACGATGGGCGCGCCTTCGCCTGCCTCGACATACGCCATCTCGGCTCCCAAGACGCGGACGCGCTTTCTCTCATAAGGATCATCGGGGGATACGGGACTCATGGATGGCTCCAGAAATCAAGAATCATGGTTTAAGGGCGCGCATCGGGGCCCGTTGAAAAGCTCTCTCCAAGGGATTGTTGCCCCGTAATCGAGAGCGTTCACCGTCATTCCGGCGAAAGCCGGAATCCATTTTTTCGCCTTTTGCCTTTCGCCCGGGTTCCCGCGCATCGGCGGGGAAATGAAACGCCGCCGCGTATTCACTCGCATCCGCAAATGGATTCCGGCTTTCGCCGGAATGACGAGCAAAATCCAAACCGAGAAATCACTCCCTCCCCGGTCTTAACGATTCCTCCTTCATCGGGATTTTTCAACAACCCCATCGGCCTCGCCTCAATTGGTCGTACCCTCTTCCTCACGGGGGTCGATGAGTTCCAGCCGCGAATCGCCCTCCAGCATCCCCACCCGGTAGAGCGTGTGCGCCAGAGACTGCGGAGACTTTGATACTTCGACCCGGCTGGAAGCGCTCAGAAGATGACGGATGAGGTCCACCATCCTTGCGACGGCGGCGCCGTCGACAAGCTCAAGCTCTTCCAGATCGAGGCTCGTGAGGTCTGCGCACAAGCTCTCGCCTTCCATCGTCTCCAGGACGCGGGCGGCTCCTTCGGCATCGAGATCGCCTGCGAGGATAAAACAATCGCCCGAGGCGGATTTCCCGAGTTCATACTGGGGATGCGAAAGCAGAACGCTCTGCCCGGAATTCACCGCGAATGGGGCTTAATGGGAATAGGCGTTCGTGAGCGGAAAGTCGATGGGCCGGTTTTCCTTCGCGCTGTGCTCGATCGCGAGCGTCACCTCGAGCACGGTGCGCGCGTGATGGGGAAGCGCCAGCGAGACGCTCCGGCCCATCGTCACTCTTTCGAGAAAAAGCCTCGTCTCATCGCGCATCGGCCCCCAGAAATCGCCCACCAGCCAGTCGCCCGCCATCATGGATTCGAGGAACACGACGTCCGACGACATGCCGTCCACGTAGGGCGAGGGCACGCCCTTGTTCGTCGCCATGACGGCGTTCTTGTGCGAATCGTCTATCGCGATGGCCCCCTCGGTGCCCATGACTTCGAGGTCGATGGAGGTGATGTTCGCCGGCCAGTTGTCGGGCAGTATCCACGAGCAGCCGAAGTTCACGGTGCCGCCGTCCTCGAAGGTGAGGATCGCCCACGCCCAGTCCCCGCAGCCCATCGGGTGATGCGGGAACACCTTGCTGCCCCCCTGGGCGTAGACGCGCTTGGGCTTTCTGCCCTCGAAATACCACAGGCAGATGTCCACCATGTAGGTGAGCGTGTCGGTGACGGGGCCGGCATGGGCGGCGCGCTTGTAGATCTCCGCCCCGTTGGTGGTGACGTTATAGAGCGTGGCGCGCGCGGTCTGCAGGTGCCCGAGCCGTCCCCGCTGAATCTGCTCCTTGGCGTTCAGGAAACGTCGCCTCTGCCGCTGCGTGTAGCCGATGAAGAGCTCGGTGTTCGATTTCTCATACGCCGCAAGAATCCTGTCCGCATCGTCCAGAGAGAGGGAGATCGGCTTCTCGCACAGCACGGGCTTTCCGAGTTCCAGCGCCCGGCAGACGGCGTCTGCGTGATCGAACTCGGGCGTGGAGACGATCACCGCGTCCACGTCGGGATGCGCGAGCACTTCTTCGTTATCGCCCGTGTGGAAATCGGCCTGCGTCTCCTCCGCGATGAGTTTCGCCCGCTCCGGGTCCCTGTCCGAGAGCGCCAGAAATTTCACCTCAGGCGAGCCGGACGCCAGGTGCGCGCGCAGCCTCCCCATGCGTCCCGAACCCACGATTCCCAATCCGATCTGTTTCACATTCTTATCCTTTCCGATACATCAAACCATTTTCACCGACTATGAAAACCTTCTAACATGCGGCGCCGTCCCGACGCCATGTTCAGCGCTCCGGGCGTCAGTCCAGCCCGAAGAAGGAGCCATGAACCACCCTAAGGTCCGGCGCCCGAAGGCGTCAAGCACGCTTCGATGGTGATATCGACAAGGGCCGCAAATATGTGATGGCGGACGATTTGCACGGGCCTGTGCGGTGCGCCGGCGAATCCGCGCGGCCGGACCGGGAAACAGGGAGGCGAGGTCGTCGGGGCTTTTATGTTGACCGGCCAATTCTACACAGATACACTTTATTTTCACGGGAGCAGTCATATAAGTTCCTGCAATGACGCGATCCGGCCATCGCGAAGGACGCCCGGAAAGAAGCGCTTTCGCCGCCCGAGGCCGTTCGCTGCTTTTTTCGCACCATAGGTCATGCGTTATGTGCGACAACCACCGTCTTCGCCCCGGGTCTCTTGGCTTTCGCCGCGTCGGGATCGGCGAATCACAGGGCGCTCGGTCTCCTGCTCGGGATAACTTGTTATCACGCTCATGGCTGATTTTCTGCTTCCGCCGACTCTGCTGATGGCCATCGACCGGAGGAAAAAATGATGCACGCTCATCTCGTCCGAACGACTCTCCCGCTTCTCGCGATCTGCGCCTGCGTTCTGGTTCATCCGCTTGCGCCGCCTCACGCAGAGGGCGCGACGCCCGAGGAGAAAGGCCTCCAGATCGCGCGCGATACCCGCGAGAAAGCCAAGGGTTTCGGAAACTTCACGGCCGAGCAGTCCATGGTGCTGCGCAACAAGCACGGCCAGGAGAGCAAGCGCCAGCTGCGCGTGAAGGTGCTCGAGACGGACGGAGGCGGCAACAAGAGCCTGTTCGTCTTCGACCGTCCGCGCGACGTGAGAGGAACCGCCCTGCTCGTCCACACCCACAAGAAGAAAAACGACGACCAGTGGCTCTACCTGCCCGCTCTCAAGCGGGTCAAGCGCATCAGCTCCTCGAACCAATCCGGCTCCTTCATGGGCAGCGAGTTCGCCTATGAGGACATGGGCACCCAGGAGGTGGAGAAGTTCACCTACCGCTACCTGCGCGACGAGCCCTGCGGCAAGCTGACCTGCACGGTCGTCGAGCGCTTCCCGACGAACAAGCGCTCGGGCTACAGGCGCCAGATCATCTGGCAGGACAAGAGCGAGCTCCGCGCCTGGAAGGTGCAGTACTACGACCGGAAGAACTCGCACCTGAAGACGCTCACTTTAGGGAATTACAAGAAGTATCTGGGCAAGTACTGGCAGTCGCAAGAGATGAACATGGTGAACCACCTCACGGGCAAGAGCACCGTGCTGCGCTGGAACAACTACAAGTTCCGCATCAAGCTCAAAGCCAGCGAATTCACCCGGACCGGGCTGAAACGGGTGCGCTGATGCCGATGCGCGCCGCTTTTCACCGCGCGGTGCTGGCCGCCGTCGCCATCCTGACCGTTTTCCTTATCGCAGGTGCCAGCCACGGGGCCGAAAGCATCGAGCACGAGTTTTCCGGCAGCCTGGACGTCGACGGCCGGTGGTATCCCCAGCTTAACGCCCATCCCGACCAGCGCGCGCACGTGAGCGGTTTGGCCGTTGAGCCGAAACTCCATCTCGAAAGCGGGGGGAACTGGAGTTTCACGGTCGCGCCGTTTTTCCGCTACGACGGCGCGGACTCGCGCCGCACCCGCGCCGATTTGCGCGAAGCCTATCTTCTCATGTTCGGTGAGGCCGGCGACGGGGAATGGGAGCTGCGCCTGGGCGTGGACCGCGTGTTCTGGGGCGTCACCGAATCGCAGCACCTGGTCGACATCATCAATCAGACCGACCTCGTCGAGCATCCCAACAAGGAAAGCAAGCTGGGCCAGCCCATGGCCCACCTCACCTGGTCGGCGGAGTGGGGCATCCTGGAGTTCTTCGCCCTCACTTATCACCGCGCGCGCACCTACCCGGGCCTTCACGGCCGCCTGCGCTCCGCGATCGTCATAGACGACGAGCACGTCTCCTACGAAAGCGCAGCCGGGGAGTGGCGCGTGGACCTCGCCGCCCGCTACAGCCACAGCTTCGGGCCTTTCGACTTAGGGCTCAGCGTATTCGACGGCACCAGCCGGGAGCCGTTCGTCACACCGCACTTCGACGAGCGCGGCGCGCTGAGCCTGCGCCAGCGCTACGAACCAATCTTTCAGGTCAGCGTGGACGCCCAGCTCACACTGGAGGCCTGGCTGCTCAAGCTCGAAGCCATTCACCGCGAAGGCGCGCGGAACCTCCTGGGAATGGAAGAGGATTTCGCCGCTTTCGTCATCGGGGGGGAGTACACCTTCAACGCCGTTTTCGGCTCGGCCGCCGACCTCGGCCTGCTCGCCGAATGGAATTACGACGAGCGCCGCGAGCGTTCGAACTCCGAGTTCCAGAACGACCTCTTCTTCGCCGTTCGACTCGGGCTCAACGACGCCCAGAGCACGGAGATCATCGCCGGGGTTCTCGCGGACGCGGACCATTCCACGCGCACCATGAGCTTCGAACTGAGACGGCGCCTCTCGGACCAGTGGTCGATGAAGCTGGAATCGATTGTTTTCATGGACGTGGGCGAGGAGGACATCATCTACGACACGAGGCGGGACAGCTTCGTGGCCCTGAACGTGACGTACAATTTCTAGATCAAATTCTTTTCGTCTGCGCACCCGATAGAGTCGGGGCCGTTGAAGAAGCCTCGATGAATGAGGAATGGCGGTTGTAGGGACAACCCTCCGTGGTTGTCCTTTGCAGGATGGTTGCCATCAGGACAGGCACGGAGGCCTGTCCCTTCGCCGGTCAGGAATGCAGGGCGACCTTACGCTCGCTCGCGGCGCCCGCCTGGTCGCCCGAGGCGTCCGCCTGGCCGCTCGGGGTGACCGGCCGCTTCGACTTGACCAGCAGCTTGAGGCTCTTGCGAGGGGTGCAGGTCGGGAACGGATTGATTTTGATCGGGTAGCTCGAGGGCATCACTTCGAGGTCGAAGTGGTAGGCGATCATCATCAGGTTGATAGTCATCTGATATTCCACCACCCTTGCGCCGAGGCAGGTGTGCGTCCCCAAACCGTATGTCCCGAATGCGCCGTGTTTCCTGGTCTCCTCGCGTCCGGGAAGATGCCGGTCGATGTCGAACTTAAGCGGATCCGGATAGTTCTCCTCCAGGTAATGAACGGCCGTCATCGCCATGATGATGCGTGAGCCGAGGGGAATTTCATAACCCTCCACGACGCAGGGGTTCATGACGTTTCTCATCTGCACGGGTACGCTGGGATAGACCCGAAGCGCCTCGAGGACCAGCCTGTGGGTGGTGTCCATGGCCTCGTCGGTGAAGTCCTCGGGTCCCGGTTCTCCGTTCGCGAACAGCGCCTCGGCTTCCTCGCGGACGCGCTGAAGGAGGTCCGGGTTGGAATACATTTCAAAGACCGCGAACGCGAGGGCGGTGCCCATGTACATGGACGCGACGAACGCCATGATCATCGGAAACTTGTGATCGGCCTCCGGAAAATACTGCGGGTCGCTGGCGTGCAGGCTGAGCAGGTCGTCGATCAGGTCGCGCGGCTTGTTCTCCCGCTGCCCCGGCGTGTGCGTGTTCCGGATCATGGCGTAGACCTGGTCGATGCGCCGTCCCTTGGCGGCCATTTTCGGTGTTTTCAGAAAAAACTTCGGCAAGGCCTTTTGCACGTGGGTGATCAACATGCGGTTCTTGTAGCTGAGGATGTCGTCCATGTATTCCGAAAGGTCCAGGCTGACCGAGAGCTGGGTGACCTGCCGGGCCATCAGCCTGCGGATCGCGTCACGGGCGATGAGCACGTCGCCCTCTTTCCACGAATCCAGGCCCACACGAACCTCATGCAGCAGTTCGTCGAGACGTTCGTTCAGGCGGCCCTTGGTGAAGGCCGTGTACTGCGCCTTGCGCATGCGGTAGTGTTCGGCCCCGTCCATGCCCGGCAGGCTTCTGGATACGCCGAGCGCTTCCTCCAGACCCGAAATGTAATCCTTCGACCGCAGGTACATCCGTCCGCGCCGGTTGACCCAGATGTTGGCCTTGTTCCCGGCGATGACGAAGATTCTCTTTTGGGAGAAGGGAGCCTTGATCGCGAATACAGGGCCGTAGTCGCGGTAGAGGTCGGCCGTTATCCTGGACATATTTCCCTGCCAGAACGAATCCTTGCGGAGCAGTTTCCATAAGCTGATGTCGGGAATGGGCTTCGTCGCCGTCTTGATGGTGCGGCGGACCGATGTCGCCGCGACGGCGGTGGCGACGGATCGGCTGATGCGGTCCAGCATGCTGAACAGCTCGATACGTTCGCGTGAAGCCTCGTAGTCTTCCGGCTGCAGGAGAAACCTGAACGCGTCGCAGGAATTGGCGAGGCCGATGATAATGGCGTCACGGGGGTCGGGGATGTCGTCCTCGAGTATCGTATCGACGATTCGCCGGCGGATTTTCGCCCGGGACTCGCCGCTGGACATGCTGTAGGCGGCATTCGCGGCGTTTCGCGAGAGAGACCAGAAGCCGCCGATCGAATGGTCCAGAATCCCGTTTTCCACCAGCCGTTCGAGAGCCTGATCCAGTATCTCGTCCGACGTGACGGCGATTTTCTCGACCCAGTAGCTTACGCTGCGTGGTTCGGGATCGCGGACGATGGTCGCCAGTACGGGGTCGAGGAGGTCGTCTCCCACAGGTGTCGAATCGTCCAGCTTGAGTGTCTCGTGCGCGGTGTCGATGCGGGATTCGAGGTCGAGGTCCGCCAGTACGGCGCCGGCGAGAACGCACGAGAGATTCCAGCCTGCCACCTGTTCGAGATAGCCGCTCTCCTCGTTCAGCAGCAGGAGTATGATTTCTTCGATCAGTCTCATCGAACAACGCACCCCAAGCCAGGGTGTAGGAGTATATGGCTCCAGGAAGCTTCCAATAGGCGGGACTGTGTCGCTCAGGCCGCCGCGGCAGAAAGCCGACCAAGCGCATTATGGGCCAGTAAAACGATTGATTTCAAGTGTTTTATTCAGTATCTATCGCTCCGACAAGCGCATGAAGCCGGGCCTGTGAGGTCGTTGAAACAGTCCCCAAACGAGCCGAAATAGATTTCTCAACGACATACGCATCATCAAGCCACTCCCCCCTTGAGGGGGCTGTTGAAAAAGGCCTCTTGTCAGAGGATAAAGGCACCCCCCCCTACCCCCCCTTGACAGGGGGGCAAGAAAAAACAAATGCCCCTCTACCAGCGGCGGGCGTCGCCTTTTTATACCCCCCTGTCAAGGGGGGGTAGGGGGGGTTGGTTTTCCAGGCGAGCAGGGCGTCCCCTCTGCCCCCGAAAAAGGGGATTTTTCCAACAACCCCCTATCCACCGCTTATAGCCGCGAGCCGCTCGACCGCTTTTTGGTGAATCAGCCGCTCAAAGGCGTTTTTCGGCGGCAATTTTATCGCACGCTCGAGCAGGTCGCGCGCCTTCGCGCGGTTCTCATCGGCATCCAGGCTCAGCAAACCAAGCGCGTATTCGAAAAGCGCCACCTTGTCCCGAGGCGCCAATTCGAGCGCCCGCTCGAAATGGGCGTGAGCGTCCTCTGCGCTCGCCCCGTAGAGCAGACCGGCGAAGAATCCGCCTGCGCCGACGGCGCCCGCATGCCAGGCGCCCAGGCTGACGTGGGCGGATGCCGAGTCCGGGGCCAGCCGAAGCGCCTCTTCAATCGCATCGCGCACCTTGGTTGCATAGCCCTCTTTCAACGCCTTGAGCGCACCGCTCACCTGCGCCTGGCGGCCCATGGCGTGGGCCAACTGGAGATGGGCCTCGGGGCTGGCCGCGTCGAGCCGGATCGCCTTTCGCGCGGACTCCTCCGCCCGCTTGAACAAGCCCTCCTTTTCGCCCTCCGGCGCCATGTAGTAGCCATGAATCGCCAGTGAATCGGCGGCCAGCGTATAGCCTTCGGAAGTGCCGAGCGCACGGGCGAGCTCGGCCGCCTCCACGAAGCGGCCCTCGGCATACGCGGCGCGCGCTTCTTCTATCGACTGCGCGCAGGCATTCCTCGCCGGCGCGAACGCGCACGCAATCGTCAGGCAAGTGAATAATATGAACTTGTTCATGACACGCTTCCTGCGGACTGCGAAATCCATACCCGCTTCGGTTCAGGAGGGCGTTATACGAAAACCGCAAGAGGCGTCCGCTTCGCAAAGAAGCCGCCCCTCCCCGGTCGGCTCCATACGCCGAATCACGAAATCAACACTTCCCCAGCACCCCCTCCCTACTCCGGCTTGCGGGCGAGTATGAAATACATCGGGGTGAAAATACCGAGGCGGCCGGCTTCGGCGAAGGTGACGGCGGCGAAGTTCAGCAGGCTCGACACCCTGGTCGTCCCGCGCGGCACGATTCCCAGCCGCTCGAGCAGCCAGAGCGTGCTGTGCGTCAGCCGGCGCCCGAGCGCCGAGGAGCGGAAACTCGCCAGGGACAGGCCGGAGCCGACCAGCGGCTGGTGCCAGGGAACCCCCGGCGGTGCCTCGGCGGCGAGGTCGCACGCTTCGAGCAGTTCGAAACCTGCCTGTCGAACCGCGTCGTCGACTTCTTGCGGCCGGGCGATATCGGGCAGTGCGCCGCTATGCTCCATATCGGCCTTGAGCTTCAGGTGCCCGGGATTCTGCGCGTCGAAAAGGTCGGTCATACAGTATTCGTAGACCCCGAGAAGAGCCCCGGGCTTGAGCAGGCGGAACGCCTCGGCATAGACGCCGGCCTTGTCCGGCGCGCAGCAGGTCGCCTCGATGGAATAGGCGGCGTCGAAGCTGGCATCCGGTGCATCGACGCGCATGAAATCGCAGTTCAGGTATTCGGCCAGGTGGCTTAGATGCTCCGCTTCCGTCAGCTCTGCGGCGCGCTTCAACTGGTATTCGTTGATGTTGACGCCGACGATTTTCGCGCCCGAGAAGCGTGCGATCTCGCGCAACGGGCCGCCGACGCCGCAGCCCAGGTCCACCGCCACCATTCCGGGCCGGAGATTCAGCCTGTGCGCCATGTAGTGCTCGTGACGCGCGAGCGAGGCGGCGAAGCTCTCCCCTTCGACGCGCGGCGCGAAATGGAAGGACCGGCCCCAGCCGTACTCGAAGAAATCGGTGACCAGATTGTAATAGCTTCTCTCGAAGTCCAGGTAGTCCGTCTTGCGCTCGTCCAGGCCGCCGCGTTCCGCGCCGCCGTAGCGCCGGTCATATTCCTGGATGCCAGAGGCAACGCGGTCACCGGTTTTTGCGTCTTTCAGGATGTCGGTGAGCCTGGGTTTGGATGTCATGACGATGCGTCAGTCGAGCGTGTTCGGGCGCATTGCGTGCGGCGCTTCGCAGCGCACCTGTTGCCGGAAGGCCGCACCCACGCAGCGCGGAGACCCTCTGCGCCAATCGGGAGAGACGGAGCCCGGAGCATGATTACTTCCGGTCGAGGGCTATCAGCAGGGGCGGGAGGAGCAGCAAATCCAGGATCAGCGCGAAGCTAAGCGTGAGCGCCACCAGGAGGCCGAGCATCCAGGTGATCGCGAATCCCGACGTGGCGAATACCAGGAAGCCCAGCACCAGGATCGAGGTCGTAGAGAACAGCGCAAAGCCTACCGAACGGAAGGTGGCGCGCACCGCCTCGGATGCCGAATGACCATCCCGGCGCGACTTCAGATACTTGCTCATGAAGTGAATCGTGTCGTCGACGACGATGCCGAAGGCGATGGCGGTCACGAGAGAGCCGGCGGGCCCCACCTCGCTGTACAGATAACCCCAGACGCCGAAGGCCATGGCCGCGGGGATGAGGTTGGGCACGAGGCTGATGAGGCCGAGGCGCAGGCTCTTGAAAATCCCGATCAGGATCAGCGAAATGAGGATCATGCCGGTGAGCGTGCCCCACAACATGCTCAAGGTGTTCTGAATGGCCAGATGGGCGAAGATGAGGCTGTAACCCGACGCCTCTTTCGCGAGGTCGGGCGCGTTGGCGCTGAGCCATTTCTGCCCGCGCGCTTCCAGCGCGCGCAGCTCCTCGGACTTGAGCCTCTTGAGCGTGACGGTCATGCGCGTCGCGGATTTGGCGATGTTGATGCGGTTGTTGAGGTCCATGCCGAAGGGGACCGAAAGCTCGTAGAGCAGCAGATACTGCGCGGCGAGCCGGGAGTTTTCCGGCAGCCGGTAGAAGGCGGGATTATCGCCGTTCATGTTCTTGTTGAGGCGCTTCATGATGTTCGTAAACACCTGGACGTGCGCCACTTCCGGCTGGGCGCGGTACCAATCGGCGAAGGCTTCGACCTTGCGAAGATACCCGGGATCGGTAATGCCGCCTTCGCGCCCGGAGTCCAGGGAGTACTCCAGGGTTTCCACGCCGGTCAGGTTCTCGATGACGAAATCCGTGTCGCGCCGGAACTCGTAACGCTTATCCAGATGCTGCGTCCAGTTGTCCGTCAGTTCGACGCGGGGCACGCCCGCCACGAGCGCGATCGCAACGGCGGCCAGGGCCCAGAGCAGGAGCGCGCGGCGCGCGACGACGAAGGCGCCGAGCCGGTCGAAGAGGCCCGAACCCACGGCGCCCGCCGGACGCGCGCGCAACGGCAGGACCGACAGCAGCGCCGGCAGAAGCGTCATGGAATAGGCGTAGGCGCACAGCATGCCGAACGCCACCAGGTTGCCGAGGATCCGGAAAGGCGGAGAGTCCGAGGCGTTCATGCTGAAGAACCCGATCATCGTCGTGGCCGTCGTCAGGAACACGGGCCAGGCATTGTCGCGCATCGACCCGGCGATCGCGGCGTCCCTGTCCAGCCCTCCCCTCATGCCTGAAATGATCGACTCGACGACGTGGACCGAGTGCGCGATGGCGAGCGTCATGATGATGAGGGGAACGCTGGAGTTGGCCGCGTTGAGCACCAGGCCGATCCAGCCGATGACGCCCATGGTCGAGATGACGGTGAAGATGACCACGGCGACGAGGGACAGCGTGCCGAACAGGGAGCGCAGCAGAATGGCGGCGACGGCTATGATGATGAAGAACGCCGCGGGCGCGAGGATCCCCATATCGTCCTGGGCCGCTTCCGTCAGGACCTGGTTCACGAAGACGTTGCCGGTCACGTGGTATTCGATGTCCGGGTGGGCCTTCCGGGATTTTTCAAGGAGGCCGCGGATATGGTTGTAAATCCGGATCTCCGCGGCGTCCGAACGCTCGGGCAAGGCGAAACTGATGACCAGCCCGGCAACGCGCCCGTCTCCCGAGACGAGACGGCCCACGATGCTGCTCTCGCTCAGCGCGATCTTCTCGATCCGCTTGAGATCCGCATCGCTGAGTGATCCCGCGTCGTCCACGAGGCGCTCCACGATCAAGTCGTCCTCTTCCGCCTCCGTGTGGTTATAGTTCGTAATGGAGTCGACCCGTATGGCCCTGGGCACGCGCCAGGCGGCTTCGGTCAACTCCTCGACGGCGCCGAGCGCCTCGCGGGTGAACACCGCCCCCCCCTTGGGCGCGACTGCGATCACCGCCGCATTGGTCGCCGAATAGGTGGCCTCCATGGCGTCGAACGCGACGAGTTGGGGATTGCCCTCGTCCAGCATGTCGCGCCAGTCGTTGGAGATGACGATGGTGCGGAGGCCGACCGCCAGTATCAGCATGACCGCTACGCTCGCCGCGAGGACCAGCCGTCTGCGGCGCAACATGAACGCAATATAGCGGTTCAGAGGTGCGGACATCATGGCCTCGCTATACGGCGGCGTATAGCCGCAGCGTACCCGCCGGTTCCGGGGGCGGTTGTGAACTGGTTGCGAATCCCGAGCATCGCAACGCGGCTTGCGCGGTGGAAGTCCATGACGCCCGGGCGGTCGCAACAGTGAACCAAAGTGAGATCATTATGGCCCAGCGGATCGATGGATTCAAGTTTTCTGTCCCGCGCCGGGTTCCCCGGGCGGCCCGCGGGAGCCGGGGGTGTTGAAAAAGCCTGTTTCGGGGTCGGCGGCATGTAGGTTCACGCGACGCAGGCGCGATGGCTCTGTAGGGACAGGCCTCCGTGCCTGTCCTGACGAAGGACAACCACGAAGAGCAGGACAGGCACGGAGGCCTGTCCCTACGGCGAACAATCTCGCACGGAGGCCTGTCCCTACGGCGAACAATCTCGAAGGTCGGATAGGAGTTTTTCAACAGACCCGACCTGCCGCCGTCCTTACCGCCTGGAAAAAACTTGACAAAGGTGAGAGCGTCTTTGAGTATATCCATAATACAGATTCCGTAAGGCTTTATCGCTCTTGTTCCGCTCTGGGGAAGAAACCGGATGATATCGACCGTTGAGCGATTATGCAGATATGTTCGAGTCGACCTGAAAACGAGGAGAGGCCATGAGACTGATTTCACACCGGGAAAACACTCGTAACCGGATGATCTTTACGGCGGTAATTCTTGCCGTGTTCCTCCTCCCGGCGTTCACGCCCGATGCGCGCGCCGCGGATTCAGGCGCGGAAACTCAGGGTTCGAAATGGTACATGAGCTTCAACGTGCCGGTCATGTTCATCGACGACTCGGTGAGCGTCTCCGCCGGCGAAGCCGCTATCGCGCCATCACCAATACCAGTCCCCTACACTTCGACGGCCACCAACTCGTACGCAACGGGGTTCCGGATCAGCGGCGCCCTGGGCCGGAGATTCGACTCGGGTCTGCGCGTCGAGGGCGAGGTGTTCTACGGAAAGTCCGAGGTCGACAAACTGACGTACACCGGAATCTCCAGTCCCTTGTTGCCAGGCCTCGATGTTCCGCCGAGGGACATCCCGGTCTCCGGCCCGGCCAGCCAGTTCGGCACCACGGTGAACCTCTGGTACGACATCAGCACCGCTTCCCGCTGGAAACCCTATATCGGCGGCGGCCTCGGCTTCATTCGGGTCGATCAGGGCGACCTGGAGTATGACCCCCGGGGGCCCGCACTGGCGATTGCCGAGGCGGTGGCGGTGGCGACCGTGTTGGGAAACCTGCCTCCGGGCACGCCTCCACAAGCCATAGAACAAGCCCGGCAGCAGGCTATTCTGGGGGCCCAGGCCGCCGTGCCGCCGGGGTCCATACCCGACGTCAGAGGCGCCGACTCGGGGGTGGTCTATCAGTTCGGCATGGGAATAGGCTACCAGTATTCGGACGCCATTACTTTTCAGCTGGGCTACCGCTACCAGCAAACCAGCGAGTTCGAGTTCACCGCCACGAGTGCCGACAGGAGTGCGTCGGTCAGGGCGACGACAGATTTGCGGATTCATCTTTTCGAGTTGGGGATACGCTATCGATTCTAGGCGTCAGGTCTCACCCGATGACCTCGCGCGACGCCCTGCACGGGGGCGAAGCGGCGGCCTTTGAACCAGGGGATGGCGGATACCGATGAAAGCCGAGCGAATCGAGCGCAAAGAAACAGCCTCGCTTTACCCATTCCCCGAAGGCTGGTACTTCATCGCCACCCGAAAGACGATAGAGAAGAAAAAACTGATCCAGAAAACCTGGATGGGCGAGCAAATCGTCGTCTGGTGCGACGATGCGGGGCGCATCTGCGTGGCGGAGGACCTCTGCCCGCATCTGGGTTCGGAACTCGGCCCCGACGTCGGCGGCGTAGTGCGGGACGGCTGCCTCGTCTGTCCCTTCCACGGGTTCGAGTACGACGCCACAGGGCAATGCGTCAAGACGCCCTACGCGCCCGCGCCCAGAACCGCCAGGCTGAACGTGTTCGAGACGCGCGAAATCCTGGGTCTCGTCTTCGCCTGGCGGGGGGTCGGCGGACGGCCGCCGCAATGGCGCCTCCCGGAAGAACCTGCCGGGGACGACTGGAGCGAGCTGGAGACCTGGAGCGTCAGGTTCACGGGGCATCCCCAGGAGACGACCGAGAACTCCGTCGACGACGGACACCTGCGCTACGTGCACGGCTTCGGCAGCGTGAACCGGGTCGGCACCATCGAGGTGGAAGGCTCCTACCTCAAGAGCTGCTTCGACTTCACGCGAAGCCAGAAAGTAGCCGGCGTAAAGGTCTACACATACGACGTTTCCGCCGTCACCCACGTGCACGGGCTGGGCTATTCCTACGTCGAGGTCGAAGAACACGGCCTCGGCATGGAAACGCGCCTGTGGGTGCTCGCAACGCCGGTCGACGGCGACCTGCTCGAAATGGTGCTGGTCAGCCAGGTGAAGCGGTTGCGGGAGCCGAAGCGGGCGATCATCGGCATGCGCTTCCTGCCGTCAGGTCTCCGCACCCGGCTCATGAACAAAATCATCATGGCGGCCCAGAAGCGCGACGTGTTATCGGACGTCGTCATATGGGACCGTAAACAGTATATCCCCCGCCCCCGCCTGTGCGGCTCCGACGGAGAGATTGGAACCTTCCGGCGCTATTGCGAGCAATTCTATCCGGACAGTGTGGATTGGAATCAGAGGGGCGATGCCGCCGGGTGATCGGGAAACAACAGAAAATTCCAATAAAAACAGATAGTTACATTATCGCCGCGCACCCGGCCGCAGCATCGCCCGAGCGGTGGGTCAGTCCCACGTTCGTTTCAGTTTCTCATCCCTGAAAAGGCAGTTCGATCACCTCGCCGCCCCGGCGGGCGCTCTCTTCCATGGCGAGGGTGAGTTCGAGCACGGCGCGGCCCGTCTCCGCGTCGCAAAGCGGCACCTCCTTGCCGGTGGTGACACGCTCCAGGAAGAGCCTCGTCTCGTCTCGCATCGGCCCCACGAAATCGCCCACGGCCCAATCGCCGGGCATGGCGGAGCCCAGGAAGGCGACCTCCACCGAGGAATCGGGCGCATAGGGCGAGGGGACGCGCTCGTTGCCCACCATCATCACGTCCTTGTGGCCGTCGTCGATGCGGATGGCGCCCTCGCTCCCGAAGATGTCCATGCTGATGGTCGCCACCGTGGCGGGCCAGTACTCGGGCAGCGCCCAGTTGCCGCCCAGGCACGCCGCCGCCCCGTCGTCGAAAGTGACGACCGCCCAGCCGTAATCGCCCATCCCGTCGGGATGATCGTGAAACACCTCACTGCCCGCCTGCGCGTAGACGCGCACCGGCTTTCTGGGCTGGAAGAACCAGAGCGCCATGTCCGCCATGTAGGTGATCTCGTCCGTGAAGGGGTTCGCGTGCGGGGCGCGCAGGTAGACCTGCCGCGCCGTGGGCCGCGTGTTGTAGATCGTCATGCGCGCGGTCATCACCTCGCCCAGGCGGCCGGCGTCGATGTGCTCCTTGATCGCCAGGAATTTCCGCCTGATCCGCTGCGTGTAGCCGATGTAGAGTTCCGCGCCCCCCTTGTCCTTCGACTCCATGATCCTGTCCGCGTCCGGCAGCGTGAGCGCGATGGGCTTTTCGACCAGGACGGGCTTTCCGGCCTCCAGCGCCATGCAGATGGCTTCTGTGTGCTCGCCCTCGGGCGTCGAGACGATGAGCGCATCCACCTGGGGGTGTTCGATGACCTCACGGTTATCGGAGGTATGGAAGGCCGCCTCGTTCTGCTGGGCCACGGCCTCTGCGCGCTGGGGGTCGATGTCCGATATGGCGAAAAAGTTCACCACCGGCGAGGTGGCCGCCAGATGCGCGCGGAGCGAGCCGATCTTGCCCGCGCCGATCAGGCCGACGCCGACTTCTTTCTTTTGAATCACCATTTTGCTTTCTCCTTGAAGACGCGCGAATCCTACAATCCCGACCCGCCCTCCGCAAGGCGCGCAGGGCTCCTCCGAGTGAATCCGGCGAAAGGCTAGTCTTGCAGACCGGCAAGAGAACAAATTACTCCCCCCTTGTCGGGGCTGTTGAAAAAATCCAGCGGAGCGATTTTGGTTGAGCGCACGCTTTTGAAGTTCACTCCCCCCTTGAGGGGGAGTCGAAGAGCTGAGGGCGTAAGCCCGAAAGCGATTCGGTGGGGGGTATATCCGGAATGGCGATAAAACGCATTTTACCCCCCACCGCATCAGCCTTCGCAAAAAACGCTCGGCTTCTGTCGGGCTTTCCCCTCGGGAAGCCCGACCCCCTCAAGGGGGGAGTGATTCCTCTCTCCCGGGGCTTTTTTCAGCAAACCCATACGGGAGACCCCCTCCTCTGGCGAAGCGCGGGATAAAACCTTATAGTGCGTCGCCGAATCGCCGAAAACCCATTGATGCCACCGGAGGATTTCTCGTGAACGACCGAAATTCACTCGCCGCTCTTTTGCATGAACCGGGGAAACTCGAACTCGTGGAGCGGCCCGCGCCCGAACCCGGCCCCGGCGAAGTGCTCGTCGAAGTCGGCGCCTGCGCGATATGCGGCAGCGATTTCCACCTGATAGACGGCCACGTTCGGCGCGCGAAATACCCCGTCGTGCCGGGCCACGAACTCATGGGCGTGGTGAGCGCGCTGGGCCCGGGCGCCGAAGGCGTGGAAGTCGGCGCGCGCGCCTGCATCGAGAACCACGTGCACTGCGGAGAGTGTTATTTCTGCCGGATGGGCCGGGTGAACCTGTGCAACGACTCGCGCTCCATCGGCATGAACGCAGACGGCGGCTACAGCCGGCACGTCGTAGCGCCCGCGAAGTCCGTCCTGCCCCTGCCGGACGCGCTGGACGACGCCACCGCTTCGGTCATGCAGACGCTGGGCACGGGCTATCACGTGGTGATGAACCGCGCGCGGATGGAAGCCGGCGAGACCGTCGCCATCCTCGGGATGGGGCCGGTGGGGCTGTGCGCGCTGGCTTGCGCGAAATACGCGGGATGCCGCGTGGTCGCGATCGACGCGGTGGCGGACAGGCTCGAAGTCGCGCGGGAGATGGGAGCGGATGAGACGATAGACGTACGCGAGCACGATTCGGTTTCCGCCGTAAAGGACCTGACCGGCGGGCACGGGGCGGACGCCGTGCTCGAAGTCGTGGGCGGGGCGCAGAACAAGACGATGGCCCAGGCCTTCGAGATGGCGCGAAAGGGCGGGCGCATCGTCGTCGTGGGCGCGTTCTCGGTGGATGCGCCCATCGCGCTCGAACACCTCCAGCACCTCGAAAAAGAGATCATCGGCTCGCGCGGGCACCCCGACACCTTCGAGGTCTGCATCGACCTCGCCGCCCGGGGAGAGCTGAACGTGAAACCCATGATCACGCACCGGATTCCCCTATCCATGGTGCACCGGGGCATCGAGATGATGCGCGAGCGAAAGGACGGGGCCATCAAGGTGGTGCTCATCCCGAAAGAAGGCTGAGTCTCGGGCGCTCCAGGATCGGAATCCGAATCACATTTTTCCAAGATAAACAAGACATCTACGCCAGGAGAGAGAAGCGAACATGAAAAGAGAAGAAACCATCGGCTTCATCGGCCTGGGCCTCATGGGCCGGGCGTTTTCCAGGAATTTAATCGAGGACGGCTACCGCCTCGTGGGAGCGGACCCGGTTCCGGCGGCGCAGGAGGAATTCAAGGCGCTCGGCGGGGAGGTGCTCGCCTCGCCGAAGGAGGTGGCCGAGGCGGCCGATTTCGTCTTCATCTCGGTGCCGAATTCCAGGATATCGCTCGAATGCGCCCGGGGCGAGGACGGCTATCTCACAGTTGATCCGGAGAAGAAGCCGAAGGCCGTGGTCGACACCACCACCGCGGACCCGGACGACACGCGCGAGATGGCGCGCCTGTGCGCGGAGCGGGGCTTCGACTTCATGGAGGCGTGCGTGAGCGGCAACAGCGAGAACGTGAAAAACCGCGTGGGCCTCTTCCTCGTGGGCGGTGCGGAGCGGACGCACGCGCTCGTGGAGGACATGTTAGGCCGCCTGCTCTCCGATCAGATTCACTGCGGTGCGGCGGGCGACGGGGCGACGATGAAGGTGCTCATCAACTACCTCACCTGTCTGCAGCGGTGCGCCATCGCCGAGACGCTCAGGATGGGTCTGAGAGCGGGCGTGAAAGGGGAACTCCTGCTCGACGCCTTCATGAGAAGCGCCGCCGACAGCAGGCAGCTCAGAAACCGGGGCCCCCGGATGGTGAGCGGAGATTTTTCGAATCCCGTGAGCACGCTCGACGTGCTGACCAAGGACATCAAGCTCGGCCTCGCCCTGGGCGAAAGCGTGAGCGCGAACATGCCGCTCGGCGATCTCTGCCTGCCCTTTTACACCGAGGGACAGGAACTCGGCTTCGGCGCCCTCGACAGCGCGGCGGTCTACAAGGTGTTCGAGGCGCGGGAGGGGTAGCAGGGCAGACGCAAGCCGCCCCTGCTTTTTCATTTCTCCTCCCTTGAGGCTTGTTGAAAAACCCCTGCAATGACGGCAACGAGATTCCGGCTTGCTAAAGGGAGTGTAGGGGCCGCATATATGCGGCCCGTCGTTGGAAGGCAAAAAGACCGGGTCGCATGTATGCGACCCCTACACACAAACAAATTTTCCCTCGGCGGGGGACTTTTTCAACAGGCCCCCTTGGGGGGGTTGTCACTGCGGGTGAATGCGGTTTTGCTCGTCATTCCGGTGTCGGAGCCGACCAAGGCGGGAGGATTCGACGGAATCCATTTTCGCCTTGGCCTTTTCGCCTCCTCGCTCGGCCGTCTTTACTCCCGGGTGGGATGGATCGGAATCGAACACAACAAAAACGAAAGGCGAATTTTCTGAATTCCGCATCTGGACGCCGTCCGACAACAAGGTCGTGGCCGCCCTGCCCGGTGAAAAGTAAAAATGGATTCCGGCTTTCGCCGGAATGACGGGAGTTGCGCTCTCTCCGGAAGGGTGTCATAGGGGCGCTTCATAAAGCGCCCGTTTCTCCGGCAAGGGTCGTTCGCGAACGTGGGCCGTTCACGAGAACGGCCCATTACGAAACAAACCTCTCTTTCGTCAGGACTTTTTCAACAACCCCGGGGAGGGAGGTTTCACTGCGGGCGGGGGCGGGAAAGCTGTTTTCCCGCGTCCCCTTCGACAGGCTTAAGACAAGCTCTCGATACGCCCCCCTGGGCCGGTCCGGACGCCCCGGCGCCGAAAAAACGCGCAAAAACAAAAATCTCCCCGACAGGGTATATACATTTCAGGATCAATGAGGCATACTCCTCCCATAGTATATCCTGAATGCGAGAATATACTTCCCACGAGGCGTAATCCTACATACGGCCTTCCAATACATCCGGCCATGACCCCGTAACACCGCCCGGCGACGGCGCCGGTGCGCAGTTCTTCATACGGGGGCAAGTACGACTTGAAAGCAAGGGCACGCCTGAACCTGATTCGAACCGGGCGCCGCGTCCGCGCGGCTGACGCCGTGGACCGCGCCGGCCGCCGCCGGGAGCGCCGCTCCCGCCCGATCCCGAGTCCCCGCCCTAAGGCTGAGCCTGTTTCCTCCCCGTTTCGCCTCGAATTTTTCCATTCATCCCACAATAATTCATCCCACAATACATGCTTCGCGAACCCCGCGTTCCGGCCGCGCCGGCGCGGGGTTCGCGCGAGGAGGGGTACGACATGAAAGCGAAAGAATGCCTGAATCCTATCGAACCGAACCGCTTCCGCGCGCGGCGCGCGGCGGCCTGCCTGCTCGCCCTCGCCCTGCTGTTCGCCGCCGGCGCCGCCGGGGCGCAGACCCCGACGCAGACTCCGATCAAAGTGGTGGACAACACCGGGCAGTCGTCCGATGTTTCCACAAGCCTCGGCAACGATTTCGCCCAGGCGTTCACCACGGACAGCCACCGCTACGGCTACTGGCTCACCAGCGTGGACATCGAGTTCTCTACTATCACAACGCAGCCGGACTACAAAGTGACCATCTACCGGGACAACGACGGCACGCCGTACACCTCCGCCCTCTCGAGCACGCTGAAGAACCCGGCGTCGCTGGTACAGGGGGTCAACAGTTTCACGCTCTCCGAAAACAGTAGCGTCTTCATGAGACCCAATACGACATACTGGGTGGCGCTCAATGTCTCCAGCCCGGGTGACGCCGAGGTCCAGCTCACGGCTTCGGATTCGGAGACCGGGGAGCCAGACTGGAGTATTGCGGACCTGGTCCACTTCCGGGGATACCAAAGCACCGGTTCGTGGGTCGGGTCCATCACCGACCATGCCCTGAAGATCGCCGTCCACGCACGAAAGAACCCGGACAGGTGGGGGCCCGTGTTCTCCAGCGCGTCGGTGAACGCGACGACGCTGAAGGTGACGTTCGACGAGCCCCTGGACGCCGGATCGAGGCCGGCGGGGAGCGCGTTCCGCGTGATTGCGAGTCGCCAGGGCAGCGCGCCCCGGACCATCAACGGCAAGGACACGGTCTCCATCTCCGACAAGACCGCGACGGTGACCCTGGACGGCAGGGTCGTCCACGGCGAGAGGCTCAGGGTGAGATACATGGAGCCGGCGACCAATCCGCTTAAGGACGCGGTCGGCAACAAGACGGCGGACTTCTCCGGCAAGGAGGCGGACAACGAGACGCCGGCGCCCATGTTCTCCAGCGCGTCGGTGAACGGAACGACGCTCACGGTGACCTTCGACCTGGCCCTGGACACCGGCTCGCGCCCGGCGGGGAGCGCGTTCCGCGTGAGCGCGACGCGCCCGGGCGGCACGGACCGGACCATCAATGGCACGGGCACGGCCACCGTCTCCGGCAAGACCGCGACGGTGACCCTGGGCGATGCGGTCGTCCACGGTGAGGCGCTCACGGTGAGATACACGGCGCCGGGCACCGGTCCGCTCCAGGACGCGGCCGGCAACGACGCGTTCGGCTTCACCAGCCAGTCGGCGGACAACGACACGCCCGACGCCGCGCTGCCCGCCGCCACCGACGCGACGGTGTACGAGAATACGCTGACCGTGACCTTCAACGAAGCGCTGGACGCCGGCTCGAGGCCGGCGGGGAGCGCGTTCCGCGTGAGCGCGACGCCCCCGGACGGCGCGCCCCGGAACATCGCCGGGGCGGGCGCGGCCACCGTCTCCGGCATGACCGCGACGGTGACCCTGGGCCAGGCGGTCGCCCACGGCGAGGCGGTCACGGTGAGCTACACGGCGCCGGGCGCCAATCCGCTCCAGGACAAGGCCGGCAACGACGCGGAGGACTTCTCCGGCTTCGGGGCGGCCAACGACACGCCGGCGGAGCCCGACACGACGCCCCCGGCGCTGTGGAGCGCGACGGCGCAGGGGTCGGTGCTTGTGCTGACCTACAGCGAGACCCTGAACCCGGGCCGCACGCCGGGGCCGGAGCGCTTCTCGGTGAGGGTGGCGGGACAGCGCCGGACCGTCACCGACGTCGAGATACGCGGCGGCGCGGTCGTCCTGACCCTGGCATCGGCGGTGGCCGAAGGCCAGGCCGTGCGGCTGACCTACGAGGTCCCGGCGGGTTCTGGCCCGGGAAACGCCGGCATCCAGGACTACGCGGGCAACCTCGCGCGCCCGATCCGCAATCGGCGGCTGGCCGGGGACACCAGGCGCCCGATGCTTGTGGCCGCGACGGTGGAAGGGGCGGCGCTGACGCTGACCTACGATGAGGAGCTGGACCCGAGCGTCGCACCGCTCACGGGCTCCTTCCGCGTGCGACGCACCTTCGACACCAGAGACCCCAACGACGCCAACTATGCCAACACCCCCGTCAGACTGGATGTTGAGATAGTCGGCGTGACCAGCGTCAGGGTACGCGACCGGGCGGTCATCCTGACGCTGGCAAAGGCGGTGGCCGAGGACGACAGGGTGAGGGTGACCTATCATATCGACGACGATTACCGGATTCAGGACTACGCGGGCAACGGCGCGGGATTGCTCGAGTCTATAGATGTGCCTTATGGCCCGCCACCGACGACGCGAACGCCGCCCCCCGGTGGCGGGGGCGGCGGTGGCGGCGGAACGCCCGACGCGGCGCCCAGCTTCGGCGGCGCGTCGGTGGCGGCGCTGGTGCTGGCGCGGGGCGCGGCGATGGAGCCGGTGGCGCTGCCGGCGGCGGCGGGCGGCGACGGCGCGCTGACTTACGGCCTGACCTCGGAGCCGGCGGGCCTGGCGGGGCTCGTCTTCGACCCGGCGACGCGGCGGCTTTCGGGGACGCCGCAGGCGGCGGGGCGATACGAGTTCACGTATACGGCCCACGACGCGGACGCGAACCGCGCGGTGGCGGACGCGGCGGCGCTGACCTTCGCGGTTACGATCCAGGCGGCGCCGAACCCCGCGGCCCGGGAGGCGGTGCGGCGGGTGCTGAGGCGGACGCTGGCGGCCGTGGGGACGCGGACGCTCGCGGGCGCGTTGGGCAACGTGAACGCGCGCTTCGCCGACATCGCCCCCGGGACGGGGGTGCGGCTGGCGGGGCGGGAGGTTCTGCTCGGCGGGGCCGTACCTGCGGTTCTGGAGCGGGCGTGCCCGGCGGAGCGCTACGAGCGCCCCGTCTACGAGCGCGCGGCCCCCGGGGGGTGCGGCGCGGCGGGAATCACGAGCGATGAACTCATGCGCGCGAGCGCGTTCACCTGGACGCCGGCCTCGGCCGATGGGGACGGGGCTCCCGGCGCGCCGCTGTGGGCGGTGTGGGGCCGGAGTGATTTCGGCTCCTTCGAGGGCCGCCCGGAGGCGGGAGCGCGCTATGAGGGCGAAACGCGGACGGGCTGGCTGGGCTTCGACATGCGGCGGGGTCCGTGGGTGGCGGGCCTTGCGCTCTCGCACGGGACGAGCGAGACGGACTACGGCTTCGATTCGGAGGGCGCATCCGGCCGGGGCCGCCTGGAGACGACGCTGACGGCGGCGTATCCCTACGGGCGCTGGCGGTTCGCGAACGGGCTGGAGTTGCGCCTGGTGCTGGGCGCAGGCGAAGGCGAGGCGCGCCACCGGCCGGAGGATGAGGAGCGCGAGACGGGCGACCTCGACATGCGGATGGCGTCGGTGGGTCTGAGGCGCGAACTCGCCCCGGTGGGGGGTTTCGAGTTGGCGGTGCGCGCGGACGCGAGCTTCGTGCGGATGGAGGTCGGGGCGGGTCCCGAGACCATCTCGGGCGTGAACGCGGACACGCGCCGCCTGCGGCTGGGGCTGGAGGCTTCGCGCCGGGTCGAACTGGGCGGGGGTGCTGCGCTCACGCCTTTCCTGGAGGCGGCGGCGCGCCGCGACGGGGGCGACGGCCTCACGGGGAGCGGTATCGAGATTGCGGGCGGGGCGCGCTACACGGCGGCGCGGCTCCAGGTAGAAGCGCGCGGGCGGTGGCTGGCGGCGCATTCGGAGGACGACGCGCGCGAACAAGGCGTGAGCGTGACGGTGCGGATGGGTCCCGGGGCGGAGGGCCGGGGGCTCTCCTTCGCGCTGACGCCGCGCTGGGGGGCGCCTGCGGGCGGCGCGGAGGCGCTCTGGCGCGACGAGATACCGAGGCTCGCGGCGGTGGCGCGGGAGGCCGCCGTGGATGCGCGGGTGGGCTACGGTTTCGCGTGGGCGGGGCGGGGTCTGGTGACGCCCTTCGCCGAGACGAGCGCGGGGGAGAGCAGCAGCCGCCTGAGGCTGGGAACGCGCTTCGAGGCGGCGCGGGCGGACCTGGACGTGGAGTTCGCCGGCGAGCGGACGGAGCGCGAGACGGCGGACCCGTCGCACGGGCTCAGGCTCGACGTGCGCTACAGGTTCTGAGGAGGGCGATATCCCCCGACGAGGGGATAAAAGAAAAGCCCCCCTGACAAGGGGGGTTGGGAGGTTAAGCGGCGGCGGGGGTTCTCGCCTTGAAAGGCACCCCTCTACCCCCCTTAAGGAGGGCTGTTGAAAAAGCCTGGTCTGCCCTCCGCAAACCGCCAACGCCTCTTTCCTCACCCTGAGTAGCCGCCGAAGAGCCTGTCCTGAGCTTGTCGAAGGGCGGCGTATCGAAGGGCGCGGGGAGTCGAACGCCTCGCGCCGAGCGAGAGCAAACGCTCATTCATCAATCGCGTTTGACCTTCGATACGGCGCTTACGCGCCTACTCAGGATGAGGGGTGTCAGGGAACGGCGGAGCCTGTCCCGAGCGAAGTCGAGGGGCCGCTACTCAGGATGAGGTGGAGAGGGGTTTTTTAACAGGCCCTTAAGAGGCTGTTGAAAAAGCCTGATTCGGGGTCGGCGGCATGGAGATTCACGCGACGCAGGCGCGATGGTTTTGTAGGGACAGGCCTCCGTGCCTGTCCTGACGAAGGACAACCACGGAGGGCAGGACAGGCACGGAGGCCTCGGACAGGCGCAAAGGCCTGTCCCTGCTACGGTGAACAATTCGATGATCGGGATTTTCTCGCGGGGGCGGTTCGCGAACCGTCCCTGCCGCAAACTCGTGTTCTGAAGAAGGAGCGGAAGATGATCGGCAGGGGATTGGAGGCGCGGTGGTTCATGGGGATGAAGATACTCGGGGGTCTGGCCTTCGCCGCGCTGGCGCTGGCGGCCTGCGGGGGCGGCGGCGGCGGCGGGGCGACCGCCGCGCCGGGCGAGGCGGAGCTCGAACGGGTGCGCTCGGACCCGGCGGTGGTCCGGCTCGGCGAAATCCTCGCGGGCGCCGACGCGCTGCTGCTCACGAGCGCCCGCGCCCGTTATTCACTCGAGGGCGGGGGCGAGACGCTCGCGGAGGACCTGGTCGACACGTTCGAGTGCACGGGCGCGCGCTGCGAGGCGGCGGACGGGACGGCGGTCACCATAGGGAGCCTGACGGGCTCGGCCGCCGTTCTCGGCGTCAGCCTGAGCGCGGCGGCTCTCGCCCGGCGCGGGGGGTTCGACGCCGCGACCACCCGGGGGCGTCTCGATATCACCGACGAGAGCGTGGAGGGCGTCCGGGTGACCGCGGCGCCGGAGGTCGAGAGCTACGGCTTCTGGGGCGCGCACGGCTACGCGGCGCTGGAGGTGGGTTCCGGTCCCCTCACCGGCGAGGTCGGTGAGGGGACGCTCGCCGGCGAGTTCGCCTTCGCACGGGCCTACGCCGCGGGCGGGGTCTCGGGCTCGAACCCCTCGGGGACGGGGAGCGCGACCTGGAGCGGGATCGTCGAGGCGAGCCCCGCCGGCGCGTTCGAGCGGCTTCAGGGGACGGTGACGGTGACGGTCGCGGACCTCTCGCGCCCGCGCGTGGGGGTATCCGTCTCCGTGCCGGGGCACAGCGTCGGCGCGCCGGGCTGGGCGGACATGCCGCTTTCGACGGGGCGCTTCTCGACCGGGACGGTGGGGAGCGACTACCTCGCCGGCGCTTTCCACGGCCCCGGCCACGAGGAGGCCTGGGGCGTGTTCGACACCACCCGCTACCTCGGCGCCTTCGGCGCGAAGCGCGCGCCCTGACGCGCGGTCGCCCGGCCGCCGCTCCGCCTCACCCCGGGCAGCGGCCCCTCGACTTCGTCCGGGGCAGGCTCCGGCGTTGCCCGGCGCCCCTCACCCCGAGTAGCCGCCGGAGGTCGAACACGACCGGGGAGGGGTTGTTGAAAAAGCCCGTCTTGTCAGGGGATAAAACCAACCCCCCCTACCCCCCCCTTGTCAGAGGGGTATAAAAAAGCGATGCGCCCCCTTTGGGCCGAGGGGGTTTTGCTTTTTCTTGCCCCCCTGACAAGGGGGGGGTAGGGGGGGTTGGTTTTCAAGGCGACAGACTGCGGCTCCGCCCGGTTTCGGGTTTTGGCCGTCATTACGACCAAGAATGACTTTATCAACAGCCCCGAGAAAGGAGTGTTTGTATCGAAGGGCCTGTCCCGTGCCTGCCGAAGAGGCGCTCCCTCGTACGGCCCTTCGGGCCTGCTCGGGATGAGGTTTCGTGGCCGCCTGCGTGGCAGAAAGGGGAACCGGCGCGTAATCCGCCACACCATCCACTCGCCTTCGTTTGACTTAAAACCATCCCCCTGCCCCACCCCCCTTGAGGGGGGTAAAGGCGATACCGCTCCCGACGAGAAGGCGCAAGAAAAGCCCCCCTGACAAGAGGGTTGTTTAAAAAGTCCTGATTTTATGATCGGATGTATGAATACCCACTCGCCAGAGATGGGAGTACTCTGGATGTTGAGGCGCAAGGAAAATACACTAATCCATCTAACGAGATGCCAAGATCATGACAAAGTTACTCGGACATTCTGCCACTCACCCGTTCCCTTATCAAGAGGAATACTGGGTTCCATAGCATTGGTAGTATACTCGACCACCTCTTGATCTGGCATGAACCAAACGTGGAACAAGTAACTTTGGTTGGTGCTCACTGCGTTACGCCATTCGTTTCTGGTAATGTAGATGCTGTCATTGGTTGTACTTTTGACTTCGATTAAGCGGCTCACGATACCACTAGGTTCCTTGTTATAAGACTGAATGTCATAGCCAAGGGTGTTATCATCCAATGATACCCAGACGGGTTCTAAATGAATTCCCAAGTTTTTCAAGCGAGCTCGTTCATACTCAAGGGATAACCGTTCTGCTTGTCTCGCTTGAAGCATGCGCTCGCTATCGACCACCCCTCTCATGAGAGCTGCTATCTCATCCCACCAAGCGATGGCTTCAGCGTCGGGAACGGGATCCAATAACCCTGCTTCTCTAAGGCATTGCACTTGGTTTAGGTGTAAGGCGGATCTCACTTTTTCTCGCCCGTAAGGGATAAGGCGAATCCACCATGGACTACTTGAGCGGATCAATTCACCAATAACAACACGAAGATGGTTCGTGCCAGACGAGAGATCAAGTATATCATTCAAGTGTAGGTATATTTCTTGGCCACCAAGAAAATCTAGTCCCGCATCATCAGCATTTGTGGCCTCAATGATGTTCACAGCATCTTTTGGTGTAGCATTTGGATTCTTGGCGAGGTATTGTCGCAGCACCATGAACGCAGAATAGGCTGCGACAGTAAAGCAACGATCAATATCTAAGTCCGCTTTCACACGCCTTCACCCTCGTCGAAGGAGGTACGTCCTTCCAGTTCTTCGATCAAATCCATCAAATCCTCAGGGTCAATGTCGTAGTCAATTGGCTCTTCAGTCTCTTCTTCATCAAGCGCAATTTGGTGCAAGTCTTCATCATCTAGGAGTTGTTGAAGAGCCCTAAGCTTGATAGCCAGTCGACGGCTAACCGAATGGTCCACGCAACCAAGACTCTTCGGCGCTCTTGTTTGGACGATATACACGTTTGTTTGAGTTTCAGGCGGCAAGCCCAAACGATGAATGCGATCTATCGATTGTAGATAGTGCGTAGTGTTGTAGCTGCGATCCAAATAAATCGCATCATGGCAAACATGATGCAGGCTAATGCCTTCTCCAGCCGCGGCAGGATTTGCAATGAATACCATACAATTCCCATCCTCATGAAACCGCCTCATCATCCCTTCGCGGGAGTTAGGATCAGACGGCTCTCCAGTTGGGACTGCTCCGTAAACCATCACCGGGTTCAGATCGGCAAGCATTCGCTCCATGCATTGGAGCGTATTTGTAAAGATACTCCATATGACGACTTTACGACCTTTAGAAGCCAATTCTCGTGCCAAATCCCGAACTGCTAGCATTTTAGGCGATGGACCATCCTCCATGACTTGCTGCACCACACCAGATTGGACGGTTGGCGCCTCACTCATAATAGATCGGAGTGCAAGTACCGGATTGGCAGAAAGCTTTAATAGCCGCATAACCGACCGCCTAGCGCGAACGATATCGACACCGCTACCAGATCGAAGCGAACTTAGATCCCTCAAAGCCTCGTTACGGACTATAGCGTAAAGCGCGGATTGTCCTTTACCCATGTCTACCTGTAGGAAGTGTCGACGCACTGGCGGCAACCCAAGATCTGCTTTAGTAGTTCGAACATACAAATTTCCAATAACTTGCTTGGGCGTACTACCAAGGGCAATTTGGGTTCCAAGTCCTGAGCCAGGCCACAAAAATTCGAGTTGAGACTGTAAATCACTTGGTCCCTGGGGCATCGGCGTTCCACTTAGGATATCGCGTCGAATAGGCAATGTCGCTGCGTTTAGGAGAACTATTCCTCGTTTAACTGCTAGCCCACCCTTCATCCTGTGGGACTCGTCCAAAACTAAATGGACCGGATTTTGAGCAAGGTAGTTGAAGAATACATCGGATAGGAGAATGAGTTGATCGTAATTTATTATGAAGCGGGAGGCACCTGAATTTAGGGACCTACGCACTGCATCGGCACCGCCAGTTAAAATAGTAAATGGCTCGCGTACCCAGTCCGGGGCGTTTTCGCCAATACAGTCATCCACTACTACCGACCAGGCTGGGAATGAGCTTTTCGGCCCTACGACAAATATGTGCTGACCTTCTCGATGAGTTAACAAGTTTAGAGCAAGTGTGACGGTCGTTTTTCCGGCACCTGGCACTGAGAAATTTGCACCATTCGGCAGTGATACAAGTCGCTGTAAGTCTCGGATCTGAAAATCCTTCAGTTGACGCTGAGTGAAACCAAGTACATTAAGCTTCTCTGATACTTCTTCCGCACTCAGACTTTGAACCGCAGCGGACTGAGCTTCTCTAACTTTTTTGTGCTGAGATAGAAATTCGTCAATGGGTCCCCTAGCTGTCTCATCCGGCTTAAACCGGAAATTCCACTTTCGTTGACTAGGCGCAAAGATTCGGATTAGCGACAGAACTGACGACCAGGGAATGCCAATGGATGTGGGAGTGAGCCTGTAATCTTCAGTTAGAGAAATTGCAGATTGGCGAAACCGATCCCACACCCCACTTTCGGTGGGATCATCAACACTCAGCGTCCCTCGAAGCTGATCTTCGTCATATGAAATGCTTATATCGAGACGCGAACTCACATTCATACAAGATCACTCTAAATCGGCTAACTTGACTTGTAAGGCTCGAGTTTTCTCTTAAGATCGGCAGCACGCTCGAGAATACTATCAAGTTGAGAATCGATAGCATCGTATGTTGACGATTCAGCTTTGCTCAAATCTACTTCCTGTAGTTTGCCGTTGGCATCTTGGAGCGCCTTGAGAGCACGCCGTCCAATCTTGCCCTGTCGGTCCTTCTCAATGATGTTCTCGCATATCGCGACAACCTCGTCGGTGACCATCTGCCGATGAGACGGGTCATCAAAGATTTCAATTAAGGGATCAAGGGAAGTTACTTCTTCGTCATCAATGTCGATGTCTAAATCATCGTCATCATTGCTGTCTTCTTTATCAACCGTCAAATCTATATCTAGGCGTTCAACGAGAGATGCGACTACCTCGTCGGTTCGATTTCCAAAACTAAAGTTGTAGCCGTAGAGTCGGCCCTCCTTAAGGTTGTTGGCCGAGAAAAGTGCCCACGCGATACGACGGCTAACTTCTAATACATCACCCTGTTTGCCTTCTAGCCCTTTAGCGAGATCATTAAAATGCTGTTCTCCATCTTCCACTTCTTGATATTCACCCGGCGTATGTGCCCACTCTTTAAGATAAAGATCGGCTTCCCTTAGCGCCTGATCGGCTCGTTCAACATCTCGTTTCCTCTTCTTCATCAAATCAGCAATGTGGCTGACCGATTTCCCACTTTGTATAAGCTCTTGAATAGCTAGGGATTCATTGACCCATTCATATGGCAACTTTGTTTCCTGACGCATCTGAAGCCGGACTTCAATTTCACGAATCTCATCAGGCGTTATATTTCCCGGGAGCACAGCGCAATCGACATGACTAAAGCGGGGAAACTGTGCCGGCCTTTCAGTGAATAGCTCTCGCATTGCAGCGAGACGACGATTCCCGTTTACAACCACACCACCAGCCGTGATTATCAGTGGCTCTCTCTGTTCTTCACTTTGGAGTGCGTCAAAAATGGGCAAGATCGAACCGGTACGCCCCTCCTTAGCAAACACAACAAGGAGGGCGTGTTGTGCCTGTTGAGATTCCTCATTCTCCTGACCACTGCTAAAGAAGTCTGCCGGTTTTTTATGATCGCGCACATACTTTAATTGTGTCGTGCGTGTTCTGAAGTTCTGCATCCGGTAAACAGGCACATTTAGGTCGAGCCGAATGATCGATAAATCGTGCCTCTTATTCTGGAACTCGTAAAAAGGCAGCGTTTCCTTCGACACCTTGCACGCTTGGTCGACTAGCTCTTTTCGTTGAGCAAGCGGACTGGTGCTTATCTTGTACATCTGCACTTCCCCTTTATTTGAATGCAATAATCATCAACGGTACGGTAATCACGCGGTCAAAAATATTCAGTTCGTTCCAGACACGCTCGTCATAAGCAATGTTGCTGCCTAACACCTTGGCTGTTTCCTTGGTGGGGACCGCAAGCGCTGCTCCTTCGATTTCTTTCTTACTATAAAGGTGTTGTATCTTAAGTAGGTCGTATGCATAACGGCTAATGTTGCCGGTTTGTATCTGAACAACGAGGTCAGATTTTTTCGCAAAAACCGTCAAATCAGCTTCAGGATCAACTCGGACGTTAAACGCCCACCCTTCGTCGCTCAACTCATTTTTCACATGATTGCGAATATCGCTTGTGCCTTTTGGCTTTATCTTCACCCTAGGAGCTTCGAAGATGTCCGTGACCCATTCATAGAGGTCACGTTCTTTCCAGACAGCGACACCATTGTGATGGGAGTATGTTGCGACAAACTTCATTCATCGCTCCCCCTTTTTCGGGGTTCGTACACTGGCTTATTCATGGGACGAGTGCGCAAAGTTCCCTCTCGAAGCTGGTGAATACGTTCCCAGGCAATATCAATATATCCCTGCTCAAAATCACACCCATAGGCGTTACGTTCGTGCAAAAGAGCCGCGATGGCGGAACTACCAACCCCGACGTATGGATCGAATACGTTGTCGCCCATGTTGGTCAGACCTAGAACAAGTCTTTCCACAAGTCCTACTGGAAATTGGCAGGGATGGTCGGTTTTTTCAACGTGGTTCCATTTTACGTTCGGTATTTCCCATACGTCCGAAGGATTCTTTCCGAGAGGATTGCCGGAAAACTCGCCTTTTTTGGGTCCCTTAAAGTATTTCTTGTTGGGATATTTTGAGGGAACTCGAATAGGATCAAGATTAAAAATGTAGTCGTCAGACTTTGTGAACCAAAGAATCGTTTCATGTCGCCCTGATAAACGCTTTTGACAATGGAGGCCGTGGCCAAAGGTCCAAACAATCCGATTTCTCAGTTTCAGTCCATGGTTTTTAAATAGATCGTAGAGTAGGATATCTAGCGGAAAAACTTCTCCATCATCAATATGATTACCCACTTGCCAGCAAATGGAACCTTGTGGGTGCAAGAGCCGGACTGCTTCTGCGATACAGGCTGCTTGCTCTTCAATGTATCGCTCACGCGATTTGCGCAATTCATAGGCTTTACCGTTGTTGTATGGTGGCGAAGTGATAATGAGATGCATGAACTGATCAGGTAGTTTCCGCATATATTTCAAGTTGTCTTCACATACGATATCAACCATTTGATCCCGCTGAAGCCGCGTAATGTTGTCATGCGCTAGTTCAGATGCCACCCTCACGTTCCCCTTATCCTCATCAGAGTGCCTTCTTGTGTTGCCGCGTTTCAATTGCGTGGTTATCATCAGATTCGTTTTGGTACTCGCGCGAACCCTTTCTTGCAACATAGGCTCTCAAAAATCCTTGAGCACCTGTGCCCGCGGAGTGCTCATCTGCACGGCAGGCATCTAGAAACTTTTGCCATAAGTCGCGCTGAACGTGAATACTCCGGCCAACATCCCTCATGACTCATAGTATACTGGATAAATACACTTTTTCAAAGGGAAAACTATATATTGTGTCTATTTGCTATAATAGACACAAATTGTATGAAATTATTCGCTAAAAGAAGAGTTTACCGAGGACGAGAAAAACATCAATATCAGTAAAACAACTCCCTTTTTCCCACTTGGCTTTGACCACGCATTGCCCCACAGTTGCCGTACTCTCTGAAAACCCGGACTGCGGTATCGCGCGCGGGGCGCGGGGCGAAGGATTCCCGCGCCATTGACCGGAACCAGCCCACAGGGGAGGGCGTGATGACCAGGACCGCGCATTCCGCAGACGCCGTTCGCGGGCGGCCCCTGCCGCCTGCCGCCGCGGTTGAACCGCGCGACGAACGTGCAGACGAACAGCCCCATGCACGCCATGGCAAGGATGAACCCGTAGTCGATGACCTGGGTGGTCCAATTCCCGTCTTCTGCGTATGGGCGAAGTAGCTCTTGATCTTTTCGCCGCTGAACGCGGTCTGGCCGGTGGCGAAATCCACGGGGCGCCGTGACGCGGCATAGCCGGCTTCAAGCCAGCCCCTCGTCCATTGAAAGCTGGCGACTGTCGCGACCGCGGCAGCTGCATGGGTCCAAAGCGGGAGGGCGGTGACGCCGTCCAGCAGCTTCAGGAACATTGCTCTATTTCAATTTGTAATCCCTGGAATATTTTTTTATATTCTTTGGAATGCAAATCAAGCGAATCGTGAAACCATGTCGAAACGCACAGGCCCGCTGGTATCCGGATGTGCAACCTGGCTGTCCATTGTCTGCCAGCTTTTCGGAACACGCATGACCATTTTGCCGGAACCCCACAGTCTGACGTTGGGTCAGTTCGGCATCCTGCATCACATCGTCAGGCAACGAGCGCGGGGAGGGAGCCGCATATCGGACATCGCAGCGGCTGTGGAAGTCGGCCAGCCTGCCGTTACGAAGGCCCTGGCAAAGTTCCGCAATATGGAACCGGTGGATTTCGCCGATAGCCCGACCGACAAGCGCTCGAAAATCGTTACTGCCAGGGATGAGACCACGGCGCTGCCCGACAGGATCCACAAGGACATCGGCCAGGATCTATTCCGGACCTTCAGCGCGATAGACGTGGATGAAATCGAGCGGTTTGCGAAGACGCTCGAGACGCTTGGCGGGTGGCTCGACGGACAGGAACGATGAGCGATTTCGCGTTCATGACGGCAATCGAGTTGAAGGACCTGATCGCGCGCGGCGACATCTCGCCGGTCGAACTCGTCGGGTCGGCCCTGGAGCGCATGGACGGGCTGGAGCCGACGCTCAACTGTTTCGTCCAGACCTCGCCAGACCTCGCCCTCGAAGCGGCGCGGCAGGCCGAAAAGGCCGTCATGTCCGGCGAAGAGCTCGGACTGCTGCACGGCCTACCCATCTCGGTGAAGGACCTGATCGCCGTGGACGGCCTGAAGCTGACCTTCGGCTCCCGGGTGATGGCGGACAACGTCGCGGCGGTCGACGCGCCCTCGGTGGACCGGGTGCGGCGGCAGGGCGGCTGCATCGTCGGCAAGTCGACGACCAGCGAGTTCGGCTGCAAGGCGGTCGGCGACAGCCCGCTGACCGGGGTGACGCCGAACGCCTGGAATCTCGCCAAGACGCCGGGCGGATCGAGCTGCGGCGCCGCGACCAGCGTTGCCGCCGGGGTCACACCGTTCGCGCTCGGAACCGACGGCGGCGGGTCCGTCCGCATCCCGAGTTCGCTCAGCGGCCTTTTCGGCATCAAGGCGCAGTTCGCGCGCGTCGGGGTCTTCCCGGCGAGCGCCACGCCGACGCTCGGCCACGTCGGCCCGCTCACCCGCACCGTGCGCGACGGGGCGCTCCTGCTGAGCGCCGTCGCCGGGCACGACCGCCGGGATCCCTTCAGCGTCGCGCAGCCCGTGCCCGACTTCCTGGCCGCCTGCGAGCGTCCGGTCGAGGGCATGCGCCTGGCCTGGAGCCCGACGCTCGGCTACGCGCAGCCGACCGGCGAGGTGGTCCGGATCGTCGAGGAGGCCGTCAGGGTGTTCGAGGATCTCGGCTGCACCGTGGACCTGGTCGAACAGGTCATGGAAGAGGACCCGCTCCCCATTTGGATGGCCGAGTTCTACGGCGGCGTCGGAACCCGGCTCAAGGATGTGCTCGCCGACAAGCCGGACCTGCTCGACCCGGCGGTTGCCGACGTGCTCGCCGGCGCCCTCGATCAGGAACTGGACGAGTATTACGACAAGGTTTTCCGGCGCTACGACTTCCGCGAGAAGATGCGCCTCTTCTTCGAGGACTACGATCTGCTCCTGACGCCGACGCTTCCCGTCCCGGCTTTCGACGTGAACTGCAACGCGCCGCCTGAGCTGCCCGGCCGCAACATCGTATCCTGGGTCTACTACACCTATCCGTTCAACCTGACGGGCCAGCCGGCCGCCTCGGTGCCGGCGGGATGGACCCGGGACGGCCTGCCCGTGGGCATGCAGATGGTTTCGAGGATCCTGCACGAGGAAGACATCTTCCGCGCCGCCGCCGCATTCGAGGCCGCCAGACCGTGGGTCGACCGGAGGCCCGATCTGGCCGCACCGGCCCAGGAATGACTCAATTGAGCAGTTGTCTCGGCAGCCACATGGCGATTCCCGGAAATGCCATGATAAGCGCCAGCCCGGTCAGTTGCAGAAGCACGAACGGAATGATTCCGGTGTAGATCTGCTGGATCCTGACCTGGGGTGAGGCCACGCCCTTCATGTAAAACAGCGCAAATCCGAACGGCGGCGTCAGGAAAGAGGTTTGCAGGTCCACCGCAAGCAGAATGGCGAACCAATAGACGACGTCCAGCCTGGACGCATGGCCGGCAAAGTCGAGCAGTTCGACGATCGGCGCAAACACCGGGATGACGAACCAAACCACACCGCGTATTGCAGGGACAGGCCTCCGTGCCTGTCCGGGGTCCCGAGTTACGTTCAAAACTTGTGTATGGGCTGAATTGAAGAAGGCGGCGCATCCTGCTGAAATAGGGTTGTCCAAAGCCCGGTCATTCAGCACAAGGAGATGCGCCACCATGAGAGAAGATACGACGATTCCCTTGAGGAATCCAGCCTTACGAGACGAGTTGAGCGAACTGTTGCGCGCGGGCGCGCGACGAATCATCCGCCAGGCGGTGGAAGCGGAGTTGGCGGCTTATCTGGAAGAGCATGCGGGCGACCATGACGCGCAGGGCCGCCGCGCGGTGGTGCGCAACGGGTATCTGCCTTCTCGGGAGGTATTGACGGGTGTGGGTCCGGTGCGGGTTCAAGTTCCTCGGACGCGGGACAGGTCGGGCGCGGGGCGGCGTTTCCGTTCGGAGCTTTTGCCGCCGTATCTGCGCAAGACGCGGCGCGTGGAGGCGGTGATACCGTGGCTGTACCTGAAGGGGGTATCGACGAACGACTTCGGCGAGGCGCTCACGGCGCTGTTCGGCGAGTCGGTGAAGGGCTTGTCCCCGGCGAGCGTCTCGCGTCTCAAGGAGGGCTGGGAGCGCGAGTACTTACAGTGGCGCGAGCGGGACTGGGGCGGCGAGGAGTTCGCGTACTTGTGGGCGGACGGCATCTACGTGAACGTGCGCAGCGGGGAGCGGCGCTGTCTTCTGGTGGTCGTGGGCTGCGACGCGCGGGGCCGCAAGCGCTTCCTGGCCCTGGAGGCGGGGTTCCGTGAATCGAAGGAGAGCTGGAAGGCGGTTCTGCTCGGCCTGCGGGAGCGGGGGGTAAAGGCGGCGAAGCTGGCGGTGGGCGACGGGGGTCTGGGGTTGTGGTCGGCGCTGGCCGAGGTGTATCCCGAGACCCGGGCGCAGCGCTGCTGGGTGCACAAGACGGCGAACGTTCTCGACAAGCTGCCCAAAAGCGCTCAGCGCGAAGCGCGGCCGATGCTGTACGAGATGTGGAGGGCGGAGACCCGCGAGCACGCGGAGAAGGCGTTCGAACGCTTTCTCGCCACCTGGGAGGCGAAGTACCCCAAGGCCGCCGCGTGCCTGGCGGGGGACCGCGAGGAGTTGTTCGCCTTCTACGACTTCCCGGCGGCGCACTGGCGGAGTCTTCGGACGACGAACCCGATCGAGTCGACCTTCGCCACGATCCGGCTGCGAACGGCGAAGACGAGGAACTGCCTGAGCGAGAAGACGGCGCTGAGCCTGATTCACCAACTCGCCATGAGCGCCGAGAAGCGATGGGGGCGGCTGGGCGGCCTGGGTCATCTGGCCGACGTGATCACCGACGTGAGGTTCATCAATGGGGTGAATGAAAAAGAAACCGGCAGGGAGGCCGCTGAACTCAAGACGGCCATACACAACATTTGACAGTAACTCGCGGGGTCCCTCGTCCTGAAAACCACCCCCCCCCCCTGCCCCCCCTTGTCAGGGGGGTAAGAAGAAGCCCTGATGTATGAGGATCTGCGCTTTTTGTAAGGGCGGACCTGCGTGTCCGTATATGGACGCCCACGAGAATGCAAGCGGTTTTTGGGGAGGGTTCGGCGCAAAGCGGTTCGGCTCAGTCGTATATCCGGCCTCTTCGTTGCGGCGCTTTACTCTGGCCGCGGGCCCGTATGGAGATAGGTGGACCGGGTCCAAATCGACCTGGTGAGCTCGGTGGCTCTGGACACGCATCTGGTTTTCCCGGTCCCGTCTCGATGACCGTTTGCCCTTACCCTTCCTCCGGCCTGCTCACATTCCTCCCGGCTCTATCCGTGCGCCCGCCGCTCAGGCGAGGGGCGCCGGCTCCCTGTAGACATCCTTGTTCCGCATCAGCGCCCACGCGATGCGCGCCATCCGGTTCGCCAGCGCCACCGCCACCACCTTCCTCGGCTTGCGCGCCAGCATCCGCGCCAGCCACGGACACGGCGGCTTCCGGCGACGCCCCGCCCAGCGTATCTCCGACATCGCGCCCGATATCAACAGACGCCTCACGTCGCGCTGGCCCATCTTCGACATGCCCCCCAGACGGGGCTTGCCCCCCGTGGAGTGCTGCCGGGGAACCAGACCCAGCCAGGCCGAGAAGTCACGGCCCCGACGGAAGTTCTCCACCGGCGGCGCGAACGCCCGGATCGCCGACGCCGTAATCGGACCAACACCCGGGATGCTCATCAGACGCCGCGCCTCCTCGTCCGCGTATGCGCTCGCCCGGAGCCGTCCGGTCAACTCCCGGACCTTCGCATCGAGGCCGCCAATCTGGGCGAGCAGAATCCCGCCCAACTCGCGGACCTCCTCGGGCAGGCCCGATTCCGCTCCCCGAACCGCCGCCGCCAGCCGTGTGAGGCCCACGGGCCCTTGCCGCTCGACGACCCCGAACTCCGCCAGGTGGCTGCGCAGCGCGTTGCGCGCCTGCGTGCGCTGACCCACCAGCAAATCCCGCGTGCGGTACTCCATCCCACACCCCTGCTGCGCTTCGCTCTTCACCGCCACGAAGCGCATCGTCGCCCGGGTGGCCGCCTCGCAAATGGCCTCCGCATCCGCCGCGTCGTTCTTGTGGCGCTTCACGTAGGGCTTCACGTAGACCGGCGGCATGAGCCGAACCTCATGGCCGAGCTTGCCGACCTCGCGCCCCCAGTAGTGCGCGCTCGCGCACGCCTCCATCGCCACCACGCATCGAGGCTGCGACGACAGAAACTCCAGCACCTTCGCCCGCGTCAGCTTCTTGCGGAACGCGACCCGCCCGTCCGCCCACGCGCCGTGGAGTTGAAAACTGTGTTTCGCCAAGTCGACCCCGATGATGTAGACTCCTCCCATGGTCGTCTCCTTCCGGGCGGTGTGTGACGTCGTCTCGCCACATTCTAATCCGCCGGAAGGAGGCGTCCACCCCATCGACCCAAACGCGAAGTTCGCATATCGAACGGATATCGGGGGCTGGAACGCCAACAGGGGGAGAAAGCATCGACAAGGTCCGCATCAACAACCGGGCGGACACGCAGTCAGACATATATGTCTGACCCCTACGGGAAACCCATTCCCTGCTTTCGGAGGCATTTTCAACAACCATACATGCGATCCCTCGAATGACGACTGTAGGGGCGTCGAACTTCCCGAAGAGGGAAGTTCGACCGTGCCCGCCCGTCATATTCACCCCGATACAGGACAGGCACGGAGGCCTGTCCCTACAGAAAACGATCTCGAAAGTCGTGCAGAGACTTTTTCAACAGCCCCTCCCCGCGCGGGTCGAACCCTCCCGCCCCGGCCGGGCCTGACCACGCATTTCCCCGCAATTGCCGTACGCCCCGAAAATCCGCATTGCGGTATCGTGCGCGCCGCGCGCGGGAGAGCAATCCCGCCCGCGTCGTTCGGAACCAGCCCGCAAGGGAGGGCGTGATGACCAGGACCGCGTATTCCGCAGCGGCCGTTCGAGGGCGGCCCCTGCAGCCCGTCCCCCCGCATGATCCGAAGAGGCGGACTCCCGCCCGGGTTCGGCTCTCACAGGGAGCAGCGCCCATGAACCCGGAAATGACGATGGAAATGAAAATAATCCAATTTCCCGTAAAATTGGATAAATTCACGAGGTTTTTCGATAAATTCCTGAAAATGGACGATGCAGAAACCAAAGAAGAAACAAGCGATATTTCAATCAGTTATGAAAGTAGATTAAAGAAGAAAATGAATATTTTTTCGAATTGTATCGAATAAAAAAAGTTTTTTCGCACCCTGCAGCAGCCCGCAATTCCCCGCATTTGCCCACCGGCGCCGCAAGCTCCCGCGAGAAGCCCGCCCTCCGGCCCGGATCGGGAGGAACGGACCGCAAGCCGACCGCGCGTCGCCGCAAGGCGTTTTCGTTCATGGGCTGAACATGATATATTCGAGGCATACCACGCTGCCACTGGAGACGCGCCGGATATGGAGAGGAATCCTCAGGAAATCGGGGAAGTCCCGGTAGGTGAGAACGGCTCATCCCTATCGACGAACGGGGCTCAAAAGGATGGCTCCGGCGATTCGAGGTATCTGCCCGACTCGGCGGGCGCATCTGCTCCGGCGCATGAAACGGAACTCGACAAGATAGAAACCGACGAGTGGCTCGAATCGCTCGACTATGTGCTCCAGACCAGAGGCCCCGATCGCACCAAGACGCTCCTTCGCCATTTACAGGTTCACGCCGTGCGCGCGGGCGTCGTCCGCCCCTTTTCGGCGAACACCCCGTATATCAACACCATCCCCTTGGAAAAACAGCCCCCCTTCCCCGGAGACCGGGCGATCGAGCGGCGGATCAAGAGCCTCGTCCGCTGGAACGCGATGGCCATGGTGGTGCGCGCCAACACCGAGGACGCCTCTATCGGCGGGCACATCTCCACCTACGCTTCAGCCGCCACGCTGCTCGAAATCGGGTTCAACCACTTCTTCCGGGGCAAGAGGCACCCCTCGGGCGGCGACATCGTCTACTTTCAGGGCCACAGCGCGCCCGGCATCTACGCAAGAGCATTCCTCGAAGGACGCCTGACGGAGAGAAATCTCGAGAACTTCAGGCGAGAACTCAAAGAGGGCGGCGGCCTCTCCTCCTACCCGCATCCCTGGCTGATGCCTGATTTCTGGGAATATCCCACGGTATCGATGGGACTCTCCCCCCTCATGGCGATATACCAGGCGCGGTATCTCCACTATCTGGAAGACCGCGGCCTCAAGCCCGCGACGGGCCAGAAGGTATGGGCGTTCCTGGGCGACGGCGAAATGGACGAACCCGAATCGCTTGGCGCCATCACCCTGGCCGCGCGGGAAAAACTCGACAATCTGGTTTTCGTCATCAACTGCAACCTGCAGCGCCTGGACGGCCCGGTTCGGGGCAACGGCAAAATTATCCAGGAACTCGAGGCCGCCTTCCGGGGCGCGAGATGGAACGTCATCAAGGTCATCTGGGGAGACGACTGGGACCCCCTCGTGGCGATGGACGATGAGGGCGCGCTCCTCCAGCGGATGAACGAGACGGTCGACGGCCAATACCAGAAATACAGCGTCGAGAAGGTCAAGGAGGGCGGCTACCTGCGCGAGCATTTCTTCGGCGGCGACGAGCGGTTGAAGGCGATGGCCGACACCTTGTCCGATGGGCAACTCAACCGGATGCGCCGCGGGGGGCACGACCCCGAAAAGGTGTTCGCCGCCTACCAGGCCGCCATGGAATGCAGGGACCGCCCCACGGTCATCCTCGCGAAAACAGTGAAAGGCTACGGCCTGGGCGAGGGCGGCGAGGGCCGGAACGTCACCCACCAGCAAAAAAAGCTCAACGAGGATGAACTCAAGGAATTCCGCACGCGCTTCGAGATTCCGATATCCGATGAAGAAGTGGCCGAGGCGCCGTTTTACCGACCACCGGACAATAGTCCCGAAATCCGGTACCTGAAAGAAAAACGGGAAAAACTCGGCGGGTACGTTCCCACAAGGCGGAGCATTTCCACGCCGCTCAAACCGCCGCCTGATGAGTTATTCGAGGAGTTCCTGGAAGGTACGGATGGGCGCGAAGTCTCCACGACCATGGTGTTCGTCAGAGTCCTGAGCAAGCTGCTCCGCGACGAGGGACTGGGCAAACTCATCGTTCCCATCGTGCCCGATGAGGCCAGAACGTTCGGCATGGAAGCCTTGTTCCGGCAAATCGGGATCTACTCCCACGCCGGACAGCTGTATGAGCCCGTCGATCGCGACAGCCTCCTGTACTACAAAGAAGCGCAAGACGGACAGATTCTCGAAGAAGGAATCACCGAGGCGGGCTCGATGGCTTCTTTCATCGCCGCCGGAACCGCCTACGCCACCCACAGCGTGAACACCATCCCGTTCTACATCTATTACTCCATGTTCGGCTTTCAGCGCATCGGCGATCTGATATGGGCTGCGGCGGACATGTGCGCGCGCGGCTTCCTGATCGGTGGGACGGCCGGCAGAACCACCCTGAACGGGGAAGGGCTCCAGCACCAGGACGGCAACAGCCACCATCTGGCATATCCCGTGCCGAATCTGCTCACATACGACCCGGCTTTCGCCTTCGAGATGGCGGTGATCATTCAGGACGGGATTCGCAGAATGTACCAGGAACAGGAGAAAATCTTTTATTACCTCACCGCCTACAACGAGAACTACGCCATGCCGCCCATGCCGGAGGGTGCGCAGGAAGGGATACTGAAAGGCATGTATCTCTTCAAGCGCTCCGAGACGGACTCGGGCCTCAAAGCGCAGTTATTGGGCAGCGGCACCATCATGAACGAGGTGCTCAAGGCGCAGGAAATATTGGAGACGCGCTATTCGATTTCAGCGGATGTATGGAGCGTCACGAGTTACAAGGAACTCAGGCGAGACGCTCTCGAAGTCGAGCGATGGAACATGCTGCACCCGGATTCCGCACCGAAAACTCCGTACGTGACGCAATGCCTCGCTCGCGCGTCCGGCGTTTGCGTGGCGGCCTCGGACTATGTGAAGGCCACGCCCGATTCGATTTCGAAGTGGGTGCCCAGGCCCATGATTTCGCTGGGAACCGAGGGATTCGGAAGAAGCGAGTCGAGAGCTTCGCTGAGAGATTTCTTTGAAATCGACGCGCGCTATATCGTCCTCGCCACCATGTACAGCCTGGCGCGCGACAAAAAGATATACCCTGAACTCGTGAACAAAGCCATGAAAGACCTGGATATCGACCCCGAAAAAACCAACCCGATGATGTCCTAATTCAAATCCCGAGGGAGTTCCATGACCATCGAACTCAAACTCCCCGAGCTCGGGGAAAATATCACGTCAGGAAAAGTGATCGCCGTTTTGGTGAACGTGGGAGAGACCATAGCGGTGGATCAGTCGGTCATCGAAGTCGAAACCGACAAGGCGCTTATCGAAGTCCCCTCCTCCGTCGAAGGCACGATAACGGAAATTCATCTCAAACCCGGTGACGACGCCGAAGTGGGAGGAACCATTCTCGTCATCGAGGAAAGCGCCGCTGCTACGGGATCTACTCTGGGCGAAGAGAATTTTGAGGACATCTCTTCAGACACCGACGATCCGGCGGACACGGAAAAACCCCAGCCCATGCTGATAGATGAATCGCCCCCCTCTCCGGCAGCAAAAGACGAAGACACTGCCACGCCAGAGCCCGCACCTGCAGGGTACACGCTGGAACCCGCAGAGGCGCCGCCTGAGACACCTGCACCGGAGGCTGCCGAAACACCTGCGCCAAAGAGCAAAAAAACGCCCGCGCCCGCGGCGCCCTCGGTACGCAGAATCGCTCGGGAGGCGGGCATCGAAATAAGCGAAGTGCCGGGCAGCGGAATCGGAGGCAGGATTTCCGCGCAAGACGTCAGGCAATTCGTCGCGGCGCAAGGAGGCGCCGCCGTACCGGATGCGCCTGCTCCCGCGCTGATGAGCGTGCCCGTTCAACTGCCCGACCTCGCCCGTTGGGGAGAGGTTAAGCGCGAACCGATGTCGGGAATCCGGCGCGCGACATCCGTGAATCTCACGCGCGCGTGGACGAACATCCCCCACGTAACACAATGCGAAAAAGCCGATATTTCCGAAGTCGATGACTTGAGAAGAAAATTCTCTCCAAAAGCGGAGGCCGCAGGCGGCAAACTCACCGTCACCGCCATTCTCATCAAAGTCATCGCCTCGGCCCTCAAGGTCTTCCCGCAATTCAACGTGAGCGTGGATGCGGCGACAGAAGAGATCATCTACAAAAACTATGTTCACGTCGGCGTTGCCGTGGACACCGAAAATGGTCTGCTCGTTCCGGTGATTCGTGATGCCGACAAGAAGAACATCATCGAGCTGTCGGTGGAACTGGGCGAAGTCGCGGAACGCGCCCGCTCCCGAAGACTCGCCCCCGACGACATGCAGGGCGGCTCCATCACCATCACGAACCTCGGCGGATTCGGCGGCACGTATTTCACCCCGATAGTGAACTGGCCCGAAGTCGCGATTCTCGGCGTCTCCCGGGCACGTATGGAACCGGTATGGATGAAAGACGAGGAGAGATTTGTACCGCGCCTGATGCTCCCGCTCATGGTTTCCTACGATCACCGCGTCATCGACGGTGCGGATGGCGTCAAATTCCTGCGGTGGGTGGCCGACGCACTGGAAGAGCCCATGCTCATGAGTCTCGAGGGTTGAACGGCCCGCCGGAGACATGATTCGGCTGATTTGGTAATCGCGACGGCGAAATCAGCCCCGGCGGACTTTCCGGATTGTTCAGCTTCTCCGCCATCCAATGGAACCTCCTGGAGCATTCCAGTCTATCTTTTGGATGTCTCATAGATGACGAACCTTTTGGGCGATTGGAATTTTCTGCAATCCTGGTGGTGGAAACCCTACATCAAACCCCTCGTAGGTCTGGCCTGGTTTGCGGGCGTCATCGCGCTCGGAGCGATCATCTTCTTCGCCATCATGGGGAGCGCCAGGCTCTCCGAATACAGAGAAGCCCTCTTCCCTCCCAAAGAACCCGAGATCCCCGAGGATGAAGCAGCGCTCGTCGAATTCATGGAGTCTTTCTTTCCGGAAGTATCGGAAGAAGAGGTTCTCCTGATGGAACATATTCTTGACGACGTCATCAAGGAAGATATTCATCCGCAAATGGCGCGGGAAATCGAAGCCCGGGGCATACCCGTCCGGCTGCTGGCGCTCCCGCCGCCGGAAATCGTACGCGCAGTGGGTAGCTACCCTGTGGCCGTGTGGATTCCCCGTTTGAACGCGATAGAGATATACGCTTCGGTCGTCAAGAGCGAATGTCGGCGAGACCCGAAGCGTTACAGAGCGAAGATAGGCGATCTGCTGCTGCATGAAATCGGCCACGCCCTGGGCCTGGATGAACCGAAAATCAAGGATTTCGGCGTATAGCCGCCCTATTCCTCCGCGCCGTGCCCGTTGAGTTCGGCGGGGTCGGTCACCTCGATGCTGCCTTTAAGCCCGAACAGGCGCTGCATCTTCTTCCTGAAGGCTGGTGTGAAAAGCTTTTCGGCATAATAGCGGCCAGCCACCCTTTTGTTCACCTGCGCCAGGGTGGGATACACGTGAACCGTATCCACTACCTCCTTGACGTGCATCTTTTTTCGAACGGCCAACGCGAATTCGTGCAATATCTCTCCCGCCGCCGGCCCCACCAAATCGGCCCCCAAAAGCCTGCCCTTCTCGTCGCACACCACCTTGCAAATTCCCTCCGTTTCCCCGTCCAGTACGGCGCGATCCACCCGGCTCATCGGAAAACGCAACACCTGCATGCGATTCGCCCCCAAAGCCGCTTCGGCATCGGCTTCGCTCAAGCCGACGTGCGCCGCCTCGGGCGTCGTGTAGATCGTCCAGGGAACGGCGTCATAGTTCGTCTTTTTCTTGAGAAACGGGAGCAAGATGCCGAAAGGCGCGCTGAATAGCATGTTCCTGAGCGCTACACCCGCCTCATACTCCGCCATGTGAGTGAAGAGGTACTGCCCCCGGATGTCGCCGGCGGCGAAGATGCGCGGATTCGCGGTTTGGAGATATTCATCCGTCTCCACGCCGCGCGGAGAGTACTTCACGCCCGCCTTCTCCAGGTCCATCCCGCCCACGTTGGGCGAGCGGCCGGTCGCGATGAGGAGTTGATCGCAGCTCCACTCCCTTTTTCCCGATGGCGTATCGGCCTCGAGAAAAATCTCATCACCTCGTTTCTCGACTCTTTGCGTGTTCACGTCGAAGTGAAGTTTGAGGCCGGATTTCGTCAAGGAATCGGCAAGTATTTCGGCCATTTCCTTATCGAGCCTCGGCAAAAGCTTCGGCGCGCTTTGCAGCACTTCCACATCGGCGCCGAGTTGTTGAAATGCCTGTGACAATTCCAGACCGATGGGTCCCGCTCCCAGAACCACCAGGCGTCTCGGCAACTCCTCCAAATCGAAAACGGTTTCGTTCGTGAGATAGGGCACGCTATCGAGACCGGCGATGGGCGGCACGAAGGGAGAGCTTCCCATGGACAGCAAAAACCGCTTGGCCCGCAGCGTCCTGTCCCCTATTTGAAACGTATCGGGACCTGTAAAGGCGCCATCGCCGAATATCACCTCGATGCCCATGCCCTCGAAGCGCTCGGGCGCGTCGTGCTCTCCGATGTGGGCCTGGGCAGCCTTCATGCGCTTCATGACGCGGGGGAAATCGACCCGCACATCGCTAACATCAATCCCGAACTCGGGCATCGAGCGCGCCTGCGCCGCCAGCCTGGCCGAGCGGATCAGACCCTTTGAGGGTACGCATCCATAATTCAGGCAATCGCCGCCGAGCTTCGCTTTCTCCACGAGCGCGGCTTTGGCTCCCAGTTGCGCGGCACCTACTGATGCCACCAGACCACCGACCCCTCCCCCGATGGATACCAAATCAAACACCGATTCATTTTGCATCTTCATATCCTCTCCAGACGACGAAATGCGTCTCTTCCGCAACGAACGCAGACCAGTCCACTCAAGATGTTACCTTATCCAGGGGTTTCAGCCCGAACAAGAAAAACAAAACCGCCATCAGCAAATAGCCGACAGCTATGCCGGGCGCCGCCCCCCAACCAAAGAAGCTGACGACGCCCCCGGGCGTGATTCGCCAGGCATGAATGATCCCGAACCAGCTCAATACCGCACCGGCAAAAGCCCAGCCTGCGGCCTGCCTGGGTTCCCTGTCCACCAGCTTTGCAACCATGGCCGTCATGATGATGGATGTGAAAAGAAATCCCCGCTCCAGGGTAATCATCCCCACCAGGTGGAATCCCGCTTTCGTGAACGCATCCTGCCCCACTTTCCATAAAGTCGCGCCCGCCCCTCTGAGAGAAGATTCCACCATCAACAGTCCCCATGCGGAGATGGCGGGTATCAAGCCGATGGCCACGGCCGGCCCGTGATTCTTCGGCACGGCCTGGAACGCCTGGGTGAGCATCGTCACCCCGATCCACAGCATGAGGGCGAAAAGCGCCTCACTCGGAATGATCTTCGAGAGGGCGGCAATCGAGCCGGTGAAGCAAAGAATCGTCATCACGGTTCCGTTCAAGGCGCTGTAGCCTGAGCGCGCCCCGACTTTCTTCCAGGCCGGATGCCCGATATATATCGTTGTGGGAAAACAACTCCCCAGACACGCCGCGAGAAGTGAGCCCGCGCCGTTCACCGCCAGTGAACTACCCGTGTCGTAACTGTCACCGGCGGCGGCCGCGCTCTCCAGGCACATCAGGCTGCCCACCAGGGTCATCAGGCCCATGGGGATGGAGACCGCGAGATAATCCCACGCCAGCGGACCAAAAAGAGCATCGGACAAAGGGCCGAGGGCGGAAGATGGGAGCGCCAGCCCTACAGGCGCGGGGATTCCGCCCGGAAATCCTCTGATGACGGCGGACAGCACCACTCCCACAGCCACTGCAACGAGGCCTCCCGGCACACCGAAGGGAAATCTGAATCCGCCGAAATAATGAACGAGGATGATTCCCAGAGGCACCATGGAGAGGAGCGGGTTCTCCCAGATTCTGAACGCGAAATCCATGGAGATGAACGTGAGCGCGATGCCCCCCAGAGCCGATAGCAACGCGGCCCTCGGCGCGACCCGCCTGATCCACCCGCCCACCAGCGAGCCGACGGTCTCGATCACCCCGCTCACGAAACAGGCCGCCAGCCCGGCCTTCCATGCCGCATCGGCGCTTCCGGTCTTGAGCTTCACGGGAAGCATGACAAAAAAGATGAACGCGAAAAGCGTCACCGTGTTGAGACCGTACGGCATGGCGGTCACGTCGTCGCGGCCCTCGCGTTCGGCCAGACGCCGTGCCTGCCAGGTGTAGAAAAGGTTGCCGCCCAGAAGGCTAAGCGCCGCGGCGGGCAAAACGCGCCCGAAGATAAGCGAATCGGAAAAACCCAACAACCCTTTCAAGAAGCTCACGATGAGGAGAAGGTTGATGAGGTTATCCATCCACAGGCCGAAGAAGCCGTCGACATCACCCTTCACGAACCACTTGGACATCGGAGTCTCGCTGTTCAAAACCAAAAACGTCAAACCGCGCGCGCCTTGATTTCGGGATAGTAAAACACGCGGCCTTTTTCGCCAAAGCGCACGAGGCAGTTTTTCTCATATCCATCGTTTTGCTATGCTTCAGCCACAAACCGAAATTACTTACGTGCTCATTTGGGAGAAAAGCGATGGAAGCCGTCAAAGTCTATACGCGCCACGGGTGATACACCTGCGCCCTTACGAGAGAGTTTCTCTCGTCCAGCGGTCTGGAAGTCGTCAACAGAGACTGCACGAACGACGCAGAGGCCCAAGCGGAACTAAAGGCGCTCGGCATCAAGTCCCTGCCCGTCGCCGTGCGCGGAGAGAACGTAGTAGTGGGCTATGACGTGGATGCGCTTCGCGAGGCTTTCGACATCGAAGGGGAAGGCGCAGGCCCCCTCTCGTCCGAAAAAATGCTCCACTACTTCGAGATGGTCTTCGACGCCCTGCGCCGCGTGGTCCGCCAGATACCACACGAAACCCTCGACTGGATATCTCCGGGCAGGCCCCGCTCGCTTCGCCAACTCACCTGGCACAGCTTCGAACGTCCGGACCTGGTGATGCAGGCCCACGCATCAGGGGAATACACCGAGGAAATGGTGCGGCGGTATGAAACGATGGCGAACGATTACGATACCACCGAAGACATCTGCGCCTACGGAGATGAAATACAGGGCAAGCTCACCGAATTCCTCACGGACGGCGGCGAGGCGCTGGCGACGAAAGTATCGAGCTACATGGGGCCCATCACCGTCCATGAGTTGATGATCCTCTCCCTGGGACACGCCTTTCAGCATCTTCGGCAAACCTACCACTATTTCGGGATGCTGGAGATGGAGCCGGAAAATCCGCTCAGGCCCGAGGACTACGAAGAAGTGCCCGTGCCCAAGGATCTCTTTTAGTTCAAGTTTCTATTTCCAGGAGACCGTCTGATGCCCTCAAAAGACACGTTCCCCTTCCGCGCGAACCGCGCCCGCATGAGGCGTGAGTTCAACGCCCAGGCGAAGATCGGCAAATTCGGAAAAACGGGCCTCGACCGCGTGGCCTTCACACCGGTCTACAACGAAGTGCGAGACCTCGCAGAGGACTGGATGAAGGCGGCGGGCCTCGCAACGCGCGTCGACGCCGTGGGGAATCTATACGGAAGAAAAGAGGGCCGCGTGCGCGGGCTTCCCGCCGTGATGGCGGGTTCTCACCTCGATTCCCAAAGCCCGGGCGGGCGATTCGACGGACCCGCGGGCGTTCTCACTGCTCTCGAAGCGTTCCGGCGCATCGAGGAAACGGGACTCGACCACGATCACCCCATCGAGATAGTGGCCTTCATCGGGGAGGAATCCGCCTGCGGGATGACGGTGTTCGGCAGCAGCGTCGCCACGGGCGTCGTGGGCGTGAAGGACTTGAAGAACACGGTGCATCCGCCCACCGGAAAATCGCTGTATGAGGCCATCGAGGCGGTGGGAGGCAATCCCGCGCGTGTTCGCTCATGCCGCATTAAGGATGGTTCGCTCAAGGCATTTCTCGAGCTTCACATCGAACAGGGGCCGGTGCTCGAATCGGCCGAGGTGCCCATCGGCATCGTGGACAGGGTGGTGGGATACACGAGGGGCGAGGTGCATTTTACCGGCGTCACGGCGCACTCGGGCGGACAGCCCATGCCCTACCGAAAAGACGCCGGCATCGCGGCGGCGGACTTCATGGTGCGCATGGAAACTCTCGTGAACCGCGCGCCCGACTCCCAGCGGCTGACGATCACCTTCGGCGAGATGGAGGCGCTCCCGGGGTGGGTGTCCATCGTGCCCGGAGGCGCGAGGCTTTCCTTTGATCTCAGGAGCAGGAGCCAGGCGGTGATGGAGCGCACTCTCTCTCGCATGGAAAAGACGCTCGCCGCCATCGAGAAGGAACGCGGCGTTCTGGGCCGCCTCTCCGACGTGAAGAAACTGGCCGTATGCCCCGCGTCCAATAACATTCAAAAGGCGCTCCGGCGCGCTTCCGAAGAGACGGGCCACGCTTCGCTCACGCTCTCGAGCGGCGGCGTGCACGACGCCTGCCGCATGGCGGCGATTTGCCCGATGGGCATGGTGTTCATCCCCTCGGTGGACGGGCTCTCGCACACGCCTGAGGAGTTCACGCACTTTGACGACATGGTGAAAGGTGCGGAAATCCTCGCCTCCGCCATCGCGCATCTCGCGAATGAGAGGGTGAAGGCGTAAGGCGGCAAGTCAACATTAGACGTACTATCCCAGGCATTTCACCGTTCAGTGGTGCGCTGGCTCTCCCGAGTTGATCCCTCGCACCTGCTCGAAAGGACTGCTCCTCTTCACCCGTACTTTCTCCCTGAAATCCCGTTATGATTTTTGAGTTATTGTGAAGCGGATTGTTTTGTGGTAAATTTCGCCGCCGAATCAATGAAATGGAAATGTGAATTTGTTGCCGCGCCTCGTGCGGTGTGGCGTCTCGAAACCAAGGCTCTTTAGTTGAAATCGAGAGGGAGAAAAAAATGGGCAGGATAATCAGGCACGTCATTCTCGGGTTTGCGCTGCTCCTCGCGGTGAGCATCGCCTTCACGCCCGCGGCGCATGCGGCCAAGGAAGTGAAAATCGGCTTCAGCATGGCGCTGACAGGACCGCTCGGCCCCGCGGGCAAGGCGGCGCTTCTGGCCATGCAGATCTGGCGCGACGACGTGAACGCCAAGGGCGGGCTACTCGGCCGCAAGGTCAAGCTGGTCTATTACGATGATCAGACAAAGCCGGCCAACGTACCGGGCATCTACGCCAAGCTGCTCGACGTGGACAAGGTGGACTTCATCGTATCGGGCTACGGGACGAACCTCATCGTTCCCGCCCTGCCCATCGCGATGGAGCGCGGCATGGTGTTCATGGGCCTGTTCGGCCTGGATGCGAACGCGAAGTTCAAATACAACAACTACTTCCAGATCATGCCGGCCGGCCCCGACCCCATCGTGGACTGGTCGCGCGGCTTCTTCGAACTCGCAGCGAAGCAAAAGCCCCGTCCCAAGACGATCGCGCTGCTCTCGGCGGATGCGGAATTCGCGCGCAACGCCGTGGCCGGCGCCCGCCGGAACGCGAAGAAATTCGGCTTCAAGATCGTCTACGACAAGCGCTACCCCTTCCCCGGCACGACCGACTTCACGCCGATTCTGCGCGCCGTCAAGGCCGCGAACCCGGACCTCTTCTACGTGGGTTCCTATCCGGGAGGTTCGGTGGGCATCGTGAAGGCCGCACATGAGATCAAACTGGAACCCAAGCTCTTCGGCGGCGGCATGGTGGGACTCCAGTACACCGCCATCCAGATGAACCTCGGCAAACTGCTGAACGGCATCACGGACTACTGGTTCTGGGCGCCGGAGAAGACCCTGAAGTTCCCCGGCATCGAAGCCTTCCTGGCGAAATACCAGAAAGAAGCGCCCAAACAGAAACTCGACCCGCTGGGCTACTACCTGCCGCCGTTCGCCTACGCCTACGTGCAACTACTCGGAAATGCGATCGAGGCCACCAAGAGCTTCGATCAGGCGAAGGTCGGCGCCTACATCCGCAACAACACCCATTCGACCGTGGTCGGAGACGTGAAGTTCGGCAAGAACGGCGAATGGGCGACTTCCAGGACGTTCCAGGTGCAGCTCCAGAACATCGAGAGCAACAAGATGAGCGAGTTCAGCAAAGCAGGAAAGATGGTGGTGGTGTATCCCGAGGAGTTCAAGTCCGGAAACTTCATCTACCCATACGCGAAAGGCAAGTAACGAACCGGACATAATATCGTGACCGGGGGGCGACGCCCCCCGGTCCGCGTCCGGCTCGCGGGAGGAGAGCACGCATGCTCAGCATCGAATTCTTGTTGAACGCGCTCATTGCGGGCCTCCTGCTGGGTGGTTTCTACGCAGCGATGAGCGCCGGCCTTTCGCTCTCCTTCGGTTTGCTGGACGTCGTGAACATCGCTCATCCGGCCTTCATCATTTTCGGCTCCTATCTTACCTTCTACGTGAACGAGCACTTCGGAGTCGACCCGATACTCGCAGGCGTTGTCTTCGCCTTTCCCGCCTATTTCGTAGGGGTTGCGGTATACCGAATCTACTACAACAGCTTTGAAAAAACGGGAGCGGAATCCCTGCGCGGACTGGTGTTCTTCTTCGGACTCTTTTTCCTCATCGAGGTTATACTCATCATCACCTTCGGGGTGGACTACCGCCTCGTCCGCGCGTTCTACATCGGCCAGTCCACCTCCATCGGCCCGATCGGAATCGCCTACCGGCTGTTCGTACCCTTCCTCGTGGGGGGGATACTCGCCGCCGTCCTCTACCTGTTTCTCACAAAAACCTTTTTCGGCCGCGCCATCATGGGCGTGGCGCAGGACAGCCTCGCCGTCCAGCTCATGGGGGTCGACCCCATCCGCATCAAGACGGTCGCCTTCGGCATCGGCATCGCCACCGCCGTGATCGCGGGTTCCCTGCTCATCATCATCGGTCCGGTCGAGCCGACCATCGGGCGCGAATACATCGGCCGCGTGTTCGCGGTCACCGTGCTCGGCGGGCTGGGCAGCATGACGGGCACGCTCGTGGGCGGGCTCATCCTGGGCGTAGCGGAGAGCTTCACCTCTTCATTCTTCGGCCCCTCGTGGGCGCTGGCCGTCTCGTTCGGCATTCTGCTCATCTGCCTGGCGGTCCGGCCGTCCGGCCTGTTCGGGAGGTAGCTCCTTGAGCAAGGAAAGGAAGCTCTTCCTGATTGTGGCCGCCGTACTGATCGTCGGAGCCTTCCTCATCACGACCCAGATGGAAAACCGCTTCTATTACAAGGCGGCCTACGTCGTGCTGCAATACGTCGTCCTGGCCACCGCCTGGAACATCCTGGGCGGCTACACCGGCTACGTGAACTTCGGCACGGCGGCGTTCTTCGCCATGGGCGCCTACACCGCCGTGGCGCTCATCAAGACCTGGAAGCCGCCCCTCTACGTGCTGCTCGTCACGGGCGGCCTCGTCTCGGGTCTTCTGGGGCTCGGTATCGGCTACCTGACCCTGAGACTCAGGGGCGTCTTCTTCTCCATCGCCACCCTCGCGCTGGCTGTCGTGCTCCAGATGATCATCTCGAACTGGAGCTATGTGGGCGGGGGCGCGGGCACGGCCATCCTGAAACCCAGGAGCGTGCCGCTGTTCTCGAACTACGACGAGTTCCTCTTCTTCGTCATGGCGGCGCTCGCGGTGATCGCCGTGGCCGTCGCCTGGCTCATCGAGAAATCCTGGATAGGCCGGGGAATGGCCGCCATCCGCGACAACGAGGAAGCGGCCGAGTGCATGGGCGTGCCCATCCTCAAGCTCAAGCTGTTCGCCACCACGGTGAGCGGCGCGCTAATGGGAGTCGCGGGAGCGCCGTTTTCCTATTTCGTCGTCTACATCGAACCCACCTCGGCGTTTCACCTCGACTACGCCGTGAACAGCCTCGCCATGCCCATGATCGGCGGAACCACCACCTGGCTGGGTCCGCTGGTCGGCGCCGTTCTCGTCGGCACGGCCCAGCAGATAGCCACCGTCACCCTATCGTCTGAGATGAACCTGCTCATCGTGGGCAGCCTGCTCGTGGGCTTCGTGGTGTTCGCGCCCGACGGCCTCGTGGGCCTGTTCGGCAAGATTCGCGCGCGCCTGGCGGGGAGGGAGGCGTGATGAGCGAAAACCTCCTCGACGTGAACGGCGTGACGAAGCGCTTCGGCGGATTCAGCGCGCTCACCAGAGTCGATCTGCACGTAAAGGAAAACGAGCGTTTCGGCCTCATCGGCCCCAACGGCTCGGGCAAGACGACGATGATCAACTGCATTTCGGGCGCTTTGGCCAACGACGAGGGGAACATCGTCTTCGCGGGCCATGACATCACCAGGATGCCCGCCTACCAGCGAACACGGCTGGGCATCGCCCGCAGCTTCCAGATTCCCAAGCCCTTCGTCAGCATGACGGTGCTCGAGAACCTCTGCATCCCGCTCGAATACGCCGCCCACCAGCACTCCCACGGGGTGGAGCTGCGCGGCGAGGCCATGGAGATACTCGAACTCATGAGCATGGCGGACAAAGCCGACGTGCGGACCGGGGGGCTCACGCAGATCGAGCTGAGAAAGCTCGAACTCGCCCGCGCCATGGCGGCCAAGCCGAAGCTCCTCATATCGGACGAGGCCATGGCGGGTCTCTCGAACACCGAGGTGGACGACATTCTCGAAATTCTCGTGCGACTGAACGAAGAGGGCCTCACCGTCATCATGATCGAGCACATCATGCGGGCAGTCATGAACTTCTCGGAGCGCATCGTCGTCCTCGACGCCGGGGAGAAGATCGCCGAGGGGACGCCCGATGAGATCGTCAACAACAAGGACGTGGAAAGGGCCTACCTTGGCGCATAGCATCGTCGTCGACAACGTATCCGCGGGCTACGGGGCAGTGCGCGTGCTGCACGGAGTCTCCATCGAGGTGAACGACGGGGAGACCGTGGTGCTCCTGGGCACCAACGGCAACGGCAAGAGCACCCTCATCAAGTGCATCATGGGCATCATCCAGCCCGATGAGGGCGAGATTTATCTCGAAGCCGACGGCGAGCGAATCAACCTGGCGGGCCGGAACCCCGAGGAAATCGTGAACCTGGGCGTGGCGCTCGTACCGGAGGGCAGACGCCTGTTCCCGCGCCTGACGGTGGAGGAGAACCTCCTCCTGGGCGCCTATCGCGAGGAAGCCCGCCGCGGCATCGACAGAAACCTCGCCTTCTCCTTCGAGGCCTTCCCGGTGCTCGCCGAGCGCAAGAACCAGCTCGCCGGCAGCATGAGCGGGGGCGAGCAGCAGATGCTGGCCGTGGCCCGCGCGCTCATGTCCGCGCCCAAGGTGCTCCTGGTGGACGAACCCTCGGTGGGTCTCGCGCCCATCCTCGTGAACCGGGTGATCGCCAAGATCCGCGAGTTGAAAGAAGAATACCAGCTCACCGTCCTCATGGCCGAGCAGAACTTCAACCAGGCGGTCAAGATAGCCGACAGGGGCTACATCATCGTCCACGGGGAGATCGCCTTCGCGGGCGAGAACACCGAAGCCCTCGTCGGCCACGAACTCGTGAAGAAATACTACCTCGGGGTATAAGCCCGAATCCCCGACTTCCCCTGCAGTCCCGCATCTTCCCCGATATGCCTATCCTCCCCCTGAGGGGCTGTTGAAAAAGACCCCGAGGGAATAGCGCTTGCGGCGCATTCCCCCCCCCGGCGCGTAATGCCTCTCTCATCCCGAGCAACCCGCCGCTCCGCCTCACCCTGAGTAGCGGCCCCTTGACTTTGCTCGGGGCAGGCTCCGCCGTTCCCCGATACCCCTCACCCTGAGTAGCCGCCGGAGGCGGCGTATCGAAGGGGCCTGTACCGAGCCTGTCGAAAGGCGAAGTTTGCGCCTTCCATCCTTCGATACGGCGCTTTCGCGCCTACTCAGGATGAGGGTTTGGGGCGACCGATGAGGGAGCAAGAATCACTCCCCCCCTTGAGGAGGGAATCCCGATCATCGAATTGTTCACCGTAGGGACAGGCCTCCGTGCCTGTCCTGACGAAGGACAACCACGAAGGGCAGGACAGGCACGGAGGCCTGTCCCTACAAAACCATCGCGCCTGCGCCGTATGAACCTCCATGCCACCAATCCCGAAACAGGTGTTTCCAACAGCCCCCAAAGCAGAGAAGCGCCCGTTCATTCTTGCCGCATAGTCTCAATACCCCAATTCCTTTGCGGGGACGTCGGAGGCCACCTGTATCACGATGCCTTCGGTCTCATCGGGGTGTAAGAAGAGGATTTCATACCCTCTGGGGGTGTAGGTGCCCGGGCCGAAGCCGTCCAGGAACTGCACGCCGCTGTCCGTGAAGTACCTGCCCGCCGCGCCCGTATCGGGCGCCGAAAGCGCGATGTGCGAGAGGCAGGGGCCGCCGTTTCGCTCGAGCATCTTCGTGTAGAGGTTCTCCGGGTCGTAGGGCTGCATGATCTCGATTTCCACGTCGCCCATCCTCAGGAACGTGGCGTGCGCCCAGCCGGTGTCGGCCACCTGCACGCGGTTCGGCTCGCAGCCGAGCTTTTCCTGGAACATCTTGGTGGTTCGCTCCATGTCGTCCGTGATGAGTCCCACGTGATGAATCTTCTTGAACATTGTAATACTCCTCGAAAGATGATCATTCCATGTATGATGACCGATGATGATCCGCGAAGTCCGTATGGCGAGAAAACGGTCCGCCGCATGACCCGGCATAAGAGACACAAGCGTTCTTGAATGTCAAAAAGAATGCGTCCCGACGCGCCGGTCCGCTCACGAAATTGTCTGCATAGTAAAGCCGGAAATCCCCCGTTTTTGAGTTGTTGACATCGCCATGCCCAGATTCTATGATTTCCGCATCGAAACCATATCAAAGGGGCATTGGCAGCAATACATGCAACGTCCTCATGTCATTCATTCACCACAAGGAGGAAGATTCATGAGTCGTTTGGACAGAAGAAAATTCCTGAAAGGCGCAGGCCTCATCGGCGGCATCGTCGCCGCGCAGGCGGCGCCCCCGTTTCTGAGAGAGGGACTCGGCGCCCGGCCGATCAAGTGGGGTTCCATCCACCCGACGACGGGCCCCTACTCCACCGAGGCGTTCGACCAGGTGGAAGGCGTCAAGATCGCCATCGAGGACGTCAACAAGGAAGGCGGCGTGGACGGGCGCGAAGTCAAGCTGCTCTTCCGTGACGACCAGTTCAAATGGGACCAGACCACCACTCACGCGCTCGACTTGATCGACAACCACAGGATCGACTTCCTCGCGGGCTCCATGGTCGGCCCCGAAGAAGTGCGCCTGAACGAGTTCTCCCGCAAGCGCAATATCATTTATGCGAACTATCCCCAGCACATCATGTCCACCCCGGGGAACGCGAAGAAGATGTCGCCCCTGTTCTTCACGGCGAACACCACGCCGTATCAGCTTTGCGCCAGTTCGCTCACCTATATCGCCAAGAACAACCTGGGCAAGAAAATCCACTGCGTGTTCGACGACTACATCTGGCCCAAGATGTTCATCCCCGCCTTCGAGAAGCTGACGAAGGACTTCAACCTCACCTGGAACGCGAACAGCTCCGTCTCCTGGGTGCCCTTCCCGACCTCGATGGACTATTCGGCGACGTTCCCGAGAATCCTGAAAGAGAAGCCCGACGTCGTCTACGCGCTCAACTGGGGACAGCGCCAGGTCGCATTCGTCAAGCAGGCGCGTGAAGCCGGCCTCGACAAGAAGGTGAAGATCGTCCTCGGCGCCACCGAGATCACCATGCCCGAGGCCGCCGGACTCGGTTCATACGAGGGCTTCAACGCGGCCATGATGTGGCACCCCTCTCTCGCGAGCAAGTATCCGGCCGCCAAAACGCTGAACGACAAGTTCCTGGCGCGCCGCAAACGGCCGTGCTCGAGCTACGGAATGCTCGCCCACGACCTCACGCGGCTGATCCTGGACACGGCGAAAGAGACCAAGCTCTACAAGCGCCGCGACCACTTCAAGCTCGCGAAGGTGCTCGAAGGCAAGAAATTCCAGTACAGCAAGGGCGTGTGCGAGATTCGCCCCTGCGACCACGTCTGCATCTCGGAAGTGTTCGTGATGCGCGGAAAATCCAAGGCCGAGATGAAGGATAAATTCGACCACATCGAAGTCATCGGCTCCTCCAGCGGCGAGGGCAACACCGTCTCCTGCGAGGCGAAAGGCCTGAAAGAACCCGCCAGCGAGAGAAGGGCCTAGGAAACAGCGCATCGAAACACCATCGGACGCCGACCGGGGCGGCTGGATTTCAGCCGCCCCGGCTTTTCCTCACGGCGTTTGACAAAGGCGGCGTTTCATCCTAGACATTGCACTCTTGCGACTTCCCCGTTCTCAAGGAGCGTATTTTGGCAGCCGGAGGTGTTGAATTTTCGGAGTTCGTCCAGCACCTGTTCCTGGGTCTGGTGCAGGGCTCCTTCTGGGTTCTGCTGGCCCTGGGTCTTTCGATCATATTCGGTCTTATGGGCATCATCAATTTCGGGCACGGCGCCTTCTACATGCTGGGCGCGTATGTGGGCTTCACGGTCTCGGACCTCATATTCTCACCCTTTCTCGGGCCGAACGCGGGGTTCATCGTGGCCCTCGCTTCCGTTCCCATCGTCATGTTCGCCCTCGGGATGGTTTTTGAACGATACGTCATCAGCAGAATCTACAACACGGAGAACGAGCGGTTCTCCGGCGTCCTGATCATGTTCGGCATGTCCATCTTTCTGCCGGACTTCGTCCGCTTGCTCTGGGGCAGGCCGGGAAAACCCTTCAACATCCCGCCGATGTTCCAGTTCTCGCTCTTCAAGACGGGCACGCTCGACATCACGGCCTACAGGAGCTTCACCATCATCACCGCGGCGATTCTCGTCGCCATGCTCTGGGTGCTCATCTACAAGACGAACCTGGGCATGATGATCCGCGCGGGCACCAACAACAACACGATGGTCAAAGTTCTCGGCATCAACGTGTCGCGCATCTGGCGCCTCACGTTCGGCCTGGGCATCGCCCTGGCCGGATTCTCCGGCGTCATGATAGCCCCCCTGTTCGCGGTGGACGCCACGATGGGCGAACTGATTCTGGTGCAGACCTTCATCGTGGTCGTCGTGGGCGGCATGGGGAGCTTCATCGGCCCCGTGATCGGCGGGCTGATTCTGGGCCAGCTCTGGGCGCTCACGCCCCTGGTGGGCAGAACCCAATACGTGGTTCACAACTGGACGGGCACGGTGATCGGCCCCGATTTCTGGGAAAAGGCTTCCGACATCCTGCTCTTCATCGTGATGGCGGTAATACTTCTCTTGAGACCAAGGGGGTTGTTCGGCCAGGAAGGCGCTTTTGACTAAAAATCCGATTCGTCTCGGGAGAGATTGCTAAAGTGGACTCTGCAGCTCCAAACAACCGATTCACGCCCAAGGAATTCTGGGCCTGGATCTCGGAAGTCTTCGACAACTACGGGATACTGATACTCGCCGGTCTCCTGCTGGTGTACCCGTTTTTCTTCAGTACCCTCAACGATTCGATCATCTGGCTCGAGGACAACGACTGGGAGGCGACCGCAGAGATCGTCGCGGAAATTCGCGGCTTCGTGCCGAGCACGCCGCTGATGATCCAGATTCTCATCTACACGCTGTTCGGCGTCGCCTTCAACATCCTGCTCGGCAACACGGGGATGCTCAGTCTCGGCCACTGCGCCTTCTTCGGCGTGGGCGGCTACACCGTGGGCATCATGCACGCCTGGATCAAGCCCGGCACATACGCCCCGGACTGGATGGTCAGCGCCTTCAAGGTGCTGCCCCTGGAAATCTCGCTGATCACCTGCATCATCGTATCCACCTTCGTCGCCTGGCTCATCGGCACCATCTGCAGCACGAAGCGCGGCGTGTACTTCGCCATGGTCACGCTCTCGATCAGCATGATCTTCTACTACTCCGCGCAGACGTTCGACGACCTCACGGGCGGGACGGACGGGCTGGGGGGTCTCGAGAACATGCGGCTGGGCTCCATCGACCTCCGGGTGGGCATCATGGACGCGAACATCACCTATTACTTCGTCTTCATTGTGAGCGTCGTCTTCATCGCCGCCATCTGGCAGGTGCTGCGCTCACCGTTCGGCCACGTGCTCAGAGCAGTCCGCGAGAACGAGAACCGCGCGCGCATCTGCGGCTACAACGTGGCGAAGGTTCGGCTCATGGCGTTCACGATGAGCGGGGCCGTCTCGGGAGTCGCGGGCGCGCTGGCGATCATCTACGGCGAGACGGTCCCCATCGAGAACATCCACTTCATCACCTCGGGGCAGATCGTCATCATCACCCTCTTCGGCGGCGCGGGCACCTTCCTGGGGCCGGCGGTGGGTTCGTTCATCTACTGGTACCTGCGGCAGTTGATGAGCGTGGAATTCGTAAAATACCTCGCCATCTTCCAGTACTGGGAAGCGTGGGTGGGCGGCATCTTCGTGCTGATCGTGCTCTTCGTGCCCTCGGGCATTCTGGGCACCATCCGCAACATGACGCTCGAATACCGCGAGAAGAAATTGTTGAACAGAAAAGCCGTGGCGGAAGTTCTGGCGAAAAACGCCGAGGACGAGGCGGCAACCGAAGCCGAATAACGGAAAGACAAAATGCCTATTCTGGAAACGAAAAGCCTGAGCAAGCACTTCGACGCCCTCGTCGCCGTGGACAGCGTGGACTATTCGGTCGATTCCGGCGAGCTGCGCTCCATCATCGGCCCGAACGGCGCGGGCAAGACGACCTTCTTCAACATGATCGCGGGCGATCTGCTGCCTACTTCGGGGCAGGTCATCTTCGACGGCACGGACGTCTCGGAGGTGCCCGCCCATGAGCGTTCCCACCTGGGGATAGGCCGCACCTACCAGATCACCAACATCTTCCCCAAGCTGAGCGTGCTGGAGAACATCCGCATCGCCGCGCAATCTCGCAAGATGACGTTCAACCTGTGGTCGACCGTGCCGAGCCACAAGGAGTTGATCGGAAGGGCGGACGAGATTATCGAGCGCATCAATCTGACGGAAAAGCGAAATGAACTCGCCGGTACGCTCGCACACGGCGAGCAGCGCTATCTCGAAATCGGAATCGCGCTCGCCACCGACCCCAAGCTGCTCCTGCTGGATGAGCCGACAGCGGGCATGAGCCCCGAGGAGACGATTCAGACGGGTGAGTTCATCAAGGGCCTGGCCGATCCGCTCACCGTCGTGCTCGTGGAGCATGACATGGAAGTGGTGCTGGGCATTTCGGACAAAATCACCGTGCTGCACAACGGCGCCTTTCTCGCCGAGGGCACGGTGGAGGAAGTTCGCGCGAACGCAGAAGTCCAGCGCGTATATCTGAGGGAATAATGCTCGAAGTAGATTCCATCAACACGTTTTACGGCCTGAGCCACGTGCTTCACGACTTGAGCCTTCAAGTCGGCGAAGGCGAGGCGGTGGCCTTCCTCGGCAGGAACGGGGCGGGCAAATCCACCACCATGAAGACGATCATGGGGCTTCTGACGCCCCGGAGCGGCAAAATCACCATGGAGGGAACCGACATCACCCAGGCGGAGGCGCACACCGTCTCGCTCGCGGGGGTTTCCTGGATCCCCGAGGACCGCCAGGTGTTCACCAACCTCACCGTGTATGAAAACCTCAAGATCAGCCGCATCCCCATCGACGGCGCCAAGGACCTGGACGCGCATCTCGACTGGATTTTCTCCCTCTTCCCGAGACTCAAGGAGCGCATCAACAACAAGGGGAACCAGTTGAGCGGCGGCGAGCAGCAGATGCTTACCATGGCGCGCGGCCTCGGCACGGAACCCAAGCTCATCATGGTGGACGAGCCCACCGAGGGCCTGATGCCAGCCTACGTCGAGACCATCGAGAACGTGCTGGTGGAGATCCAGAAAAAAGGCATCGCCATCCTGCTCGTGGAGCAGAACTTCCGCATGGCGCTCAGCATCACCAGGCGCGCCTACCTGATCGAAAAGGGCGTCATCCAGTGGGAAGGCGCCTCCGCCGACCTGCTCGAAGACCAGGAAACCCGCATGCGGTACCTCGGCGTCTAACCGCTCCACCGAGAATCCCCCGCCGAATTTCCCGACTGAAACAGCGCAGACCCGGGAGGAGACGATATGGACCAGCGCCTCAGCATCGTCACCCTGGGCGTTGACGACCTTCCGCGTGCGCGCGCGTTCTACGAGGCGCTCGGCTGGCGCGTTGCGAGCGAGGAGAACGCCGGTTCCATCGTCTGCTTCACGCTGAACGGCATCGGTTTCGCGCTGTATCCCCGCGACAAACTCATCGAGGATATAGGCCCTGGGGCCGGCAGCGGCGAGGCGACCGGCGCGGTCACCCTGGCCTACAACGTCCGCACACGCGAGGAAGTCGCCGAGGCGCTCGCCGAAGCCGAGCGCGCAGGCGGCGTCATCGTCAAGCAGGCGCAGGACGTCTTCTGGGGCGGCCATTCGGGATACTTCCAGGATCCGGACGGTCATCTCTGGGAAGTCGCCTTTAACCCCTTCTCGCCGCTGGATGATGCGGGAAACTTCGCCTGGTAGGTGGGTGGTGGGTCAATACCGACCGATGCGGGAGGAGCCCTTGCGGTTTCGTAGGGACAGGTCGCGACCTGTCCCTACCAATGACGGTCTATGCGTTTTTTGGTTTGTCATTCCGGCGAAAGCCGGAATCCATTGTGAAGCAGAATTGCTATGCTCCGGCTTTTCATCTCCCCCTCATCGGCGGGAGACAATCAGAAAATAAAAGGCAAAAAATGGATTCCGGCTTTCGCCGGAATGACGGTGAACGCTCTCGATCGGGGGAGTCAACAATCCCCTGGAGGGACTTTTTCAACAACCCCTTCTTCGGTCGCGATTGACCTCACCGCTCATCGACGAGCCGGCGGGCCTTCACGTCGCGCATCGGGTCGTGGATCACGCCCGGGGCCACGAATTCGAGCACCGGCCGTATCATCACCGCTCCGCGCACCCTGTCCGGCAGGGAAGCGCCGAGCCGCTCGCGTTCGGCTTCCTCGGCTTCGAGGCGGATGATCATCTCATCCATCGAATCTGAATCCCCGGGCGCAGACTTGCGGACGCGGATCTGAAACTCCCTGATCGCGCGTTCTTTCGCCAGGAGGTCGATGATGATATCGGGGTTCATGAGCATCCCGCGCACCTTGAGCAGATCGCCCGTCCTGCGAGGCAGTCGCACGACCCGCTCCCCCACCCGCCCGCAGTGCGGGCACGGCTCCCATCTAAGCGCAATCAAGTCGCCGATGAGGTAGCGCAGGAACACCGTGCCGCGGCGATGCAGGTGCGTGAGGGCGATGACCCCCTCCTCCCCCTCGGGCACGCGCTCGCCGGATTCTGGGTCCACCACTTCGAGCAGGTAGAGTTCGGGCACCACGTTGTGCGGCATCGCGTCGTTCGCGCACTGCACGAGGCCGCCCTGCATCTCCGTCGCCGCGTAGCGAACGCGCACCTGGGGCTCGTCCGCCCCGAACCAGCGCAGGTGGTCCATATACTCCTCGCGCAGGGCGTCGCTCACGGCCTCGCCCGTGGTGAGCACCATGCGCGCGCGGTCGAGCTTGGCGCCGCGCTCGCGCGCCCTCCGTAAAAAGCGGCGGACGAAACTCGGCACACCCCAGATGACGGTGGCGCCCGAATCGGCCACCACTTCAATCGCCTCATCGAGCGAGCGCCGCACGGGGTATTCGGGATGCGGGCTGCCCGTGAGCGCGCTCACCACGGGAAGCCCCATGATTTCCGCGGAGCGCACGCAGCACAGGAATCCTCCCAGCGGCATGGGCGAGAGCGGGTAGAGGTTCGCGATGACGTCGCCCGTCCTTAAGCCCTCCGCCTCGTTGCACACCCGCGCCTGGAGCATGATGTGGTACTGGTCGTGCGTGGTGTTGAAGAAAGGAGACGGCCGCCCGCTCGTGGTGCCCGTGGTGTAGGCCACGTTCCACATCGTGCGCTCCTCGAAGGGAAGCTCGGGCAGCCAGGCGGGGTCGAGGCTGAAATCCTCGGGCGCCGCCATGAAGTCCTCTTTCTTCGTCAGGGGGATTTTCTGGAGGTCGTCCAGTTCCTTGACCGCCTCGGGGATCAGGTTCGCCTCCGCGAAGCGGCGCTTGTAGAACGGGTGCGCGCGTCCGCACAGGGCGACCATGCGTCTTAAGCGTTTTCTCCGCAACTCATGCAGCTTGTCTTGCTCATTCACCGAATGTCGTCTCCCGGGCCTCTAAAAGATTCCGGCCTTTCTCTGCAGCCAGCGCACGTACCCGACGATCAAAGCCACCTCTTCGGGTTTCACGCCCGGCACGGGCTGCATGTCGCCGAACTTCCAGTGGTGGCTCTTCACCCCGCGCGAGACGGCCATGAAGAAGGCGGCGTCCCCGTGATGGGAGGGCTCGTAAATCTTGTGCACCAGCGGCGGGCCGATTCGCGAGCCCTTCGCTTCGGGCCCGTGGCAGCGCATGCAGTTGCGCGAGAACAGCTTCTTCCCCTGGTTGATTCGGGCCATATCCTCGGTCACGGGCACCTGCGGATGCCTCGGGGGCTCGGGTCTTTTCGTCAGGGTCACGAGCAACCCGAATCCCGCAATGAGAAAAAGCCCCGCCGCCAACACCCTGTTCATTCCCGAAAACCTCCTCCGGCGGGGACTCTTCGCGCAGAGGCGCGCGCTCCGCAGGCCACACCATATCTCATAAAACAATCAAGAGATCATCCAAAGCGGCGCAGAAAGATTACGTGGATTCGCGCGCCGATTTCAAACCCCCGGCGCCCATGAACCCCAGGATGTCCCCGCTCCTCGACCAGTGCAAAAACCACGCGAACAGGAGCACCCCGCTCAGTATCTGGCCCCCGCTCACCGCCCACCATACGCCGCCCGCGCCCACGGCGAGGCTGTAGGAGAGCACATACGCGGCGGGAATCTGCACCCCCCATCGGACGACGCCCTCCACCAGCATGGGCGGCTTCGAGCGCGAGGCGCCCTGGAACGCGCCCGCCATCACCCGGCGGACGGATTCCATCAGCAGCCCGGCGCACAGAATCCTGAGCGCCATGACGGCCGTGGCGTTCCCCTCCATGCCGAAAAACGAGACGATCTCCCCCGCCCAGGCGAACAACCAGACGCTCACCGCCGTCATCAGGACGCCCAGGGCGGCGACGGCGAGCCATACCGTGCGCGTCACGCGTTCCGGCTTGCCGGCCCCCAGGTTCTGGCCCACCAGCGTGCGCACGGAGGCTTGCAGGCCGAAGCTCGGCATCCGGGCGATCATCGTCACGCGGTTGCCGATGCTCCAAGCCGCGAGGGCGCTCGCCCCGAAGGGCGAGAGCATCCGCACCATGAGCAGCAGCGCGCTTCGCTCGAGCAGGTTCTGCGCCATGGCGGGCCAGGCGAGGCTCGTCACGCGGGAGATCTCCGCGCCGCGCGGGCGCAGGTCGGCCCACCGGAGCGTGAGCCTCGATTTTCCCTTCACGATGAAGGCCAGCATCGTCAGGAAACCGCCAAGCCTCCCCACGCCGACGCCTAAGAAGCTGCCAGCTATCCCCAACGCGGGAACCGGGCCCCAGCCGAACATGAGGAGCGGGATGAAGATGAGCGTCAAGACGGTCGAGGAGACGACGCCCGCGATGGTGATGCCCGGCTCGCCGGTTCCCCTCAATATCTGGCCGACCACGAACATCGCCTCCACGGCGAGCAGCACGGCGAAACCGGAACGGATGTAGATGACGCCCAGGGCGGCGAGTTCCGGGTCGCGCGTCATCAGGCCCATCAGGAGAGGTGCGAACCAAAGACCCAGGAACGTGGCGATGAGGCTGAATACCCCGACCAGGAAAATGGTCTGCCCGGCCATGATCGAAGCGCCCTCCGAATCGCCCGCGCCCACGCGCTGGGCCACGAGCGCCTGGCCCGCGATTCTCAGCCCGAAAGACCCCGAGCGAATGAACAACAAGACGATGAAGCCCAAAGACGCCGCGGCCAGCGAGTCCGCCCCCATTTGGCCGAGCCAGTAAATCTCGAAGATGCCGTCGAAATTGCGCAGGATGCGCTCGCCGCATATCGGCACCGAGAGGCGCGTGATGGCCCAGCCGACCGAGCCCCGGGTGTAATCGTATCCGCGCATGCTTTTTGCTTGTTTCAGGGGTGTACCTCGACTCTAATGGAGATACAAGAAAGCAACGCACCCATGATACGCTAGAGTCCTCTCTACGTTAAGGGAGAAAGAGAATCGACGCCGCCCTTGGGTTATGAGCGATTGAAAGGGTGAAATTTTTGTTCCGAGATATTGCGTCCGAACTTAGCGCGGACATCCAATCGGAAAAGACGGTTCCGGCGCTTTTCGCCGGATTCACCTCGGGCCTGGGCCTGCTCGTCGCCCAGATCGCCTTCGGAAGTTTCATATTCTCCGGAGCGTTGGCCCCGTATTCCTCCCAGGGCATCGGTCTGGTTTTGTTCGGAAACTTCGCCGCCTGCCTGGTCATCGCCCTCGCGGGCGGCTACCGAGGGGCGATTTCGGGGCTCTCTCCCGCGCTCGTGCTCGTCATGGCCCTGATCGGCTCCATGATGGACGCCGGGGGCGATGCGCTGTTCGTCACCACGGCGGGGGCGCTCATACTCAGCGCAACGGCCACCGGCGTCTGCTGCCTCATCATCGGGCATTTCCGGCTCGCCAACCTGGTGCGCTTCATCCCGTATCCGGTGGCGGGCGGATTCGTGGCCGGCATCGGGGCTGCCGTGTGCCTTGCGGCCATGTCCATGATGGGAGCAAAGCCGGACTGGCGGATGATTCCGGCGCTTCTGGAGCCGGCCACGTTATGGAAGTGGAGCCCGGGCGCAGCGTATGGGATCGCTCTGTACCTCGCCATGAAGCGCTGGCGAAACGCGCTGATCCTGCCTGTGAGCGTGGCGATTGCCGTTGCCGCATACCACTTCGTACTGGCTACCCTCGACATTTCCGGTGATGAAGCGAGAGCGGCCGGTCTGCTGTTCAAGAGCACGGCAGACGGGAGCCTGTGGCCTGTCCTGGGGATCGCCGACCTGGCGCATCTGGATTGGGCCGCGATGGCCCTGCAGACTCCCAACATGCTGGCACTCCTGCTGATCGCCCTGATCTGCGTGATCATGAATCTCGCCGGCCTCGAGTTGGCCGCGAATCACGAGCTGAACTGGGACCGGGAATTCAAGGCAGCCGGGTTCGCGAGCCTGGTCGCAGGCCTGGGCGGCGGCACGGTGGCATGCACGATCGTGCCCGCCTCGCTGCGCAGCAAGCTGCTCGGAGCCACCACTCGCCTGACGGGCATCGTTGCCGCCCTCGTCATCGGTGGCGCATTGCTCCTTGGCGACGGGATGCTGGAACTGATCCCGACACCGCTCGTCGGGGGAATTCTGTTTTTTGCGGGCTCCGGCATGATAGACGAAGGCCTCTTGAGAAGCTTCAAGCGGCTCCCCTGGTCGGAATACGGCATCATTGTGCTGATCTTCGTCGTCATCATCTCTTTCGGACTGATCGAGGGCGTAGGCGCCGGGATGCTGGCCACCCTCGTGTTCTTCGTTGTGCGCTTGAGCCGCGTGAACCTGATCGAATCCCGCTTCACGGCGCGCGAGCACAGAAGCAACAAGACCCGGCCATCCCCGACCGGGCCATCCTGCTGGCCGACGGCAAGCGCGTGCATGCCTACCGGCTGCGCGGGTACGCCTTCTTCGGCAGCGTCTATCCTCTGGCCGATCATCTCAAGAAATCCCTGAGCGGCGCTTCACGTCCCGCCTGCCTCATGCTGGACTTCGCCGCCGTCTCGGGCTTCGACTTCTCGGCGGTGAACGTCTTTTCCAGGTTCTTTCAGACGGCGCACGCCGCCGGTGTGCCTGTGGTTCTGTGTGCGTTGTCCGATCAATTGCGGGCCGGGTTGGAACGCAACCTGCCACCTCCGGTATTCGCCGAGTTGCTGATCGAACCGAATGCGGACCACGCTCTCGAGCGCTGCGAGGAGATCGTCATCGGGACATGGAAGACGGACGCGGACATGGCGGACAAGCGGCGCGCCTCGCTGCTGGCGCTCACTGCTGATGATCTGCAGAGCTATCTGGAGCGGCAGATTCATTTCGAGGACCTGATGGAAGAACTCGGGAACTGGCTGGACCCCCGTCAGTACGCCGCCGGCGAAGCCCTCTCGGGACCTGATGCGCCATGTGCAGATTTACAACTGCTGCTTTCGGGCCGGGCTTCCGCCTACGATTCCGCGGGCGCGCGTATCCACCAGTACAGCACCGGCGATGCGATTTGGCCGGCCAACTCTTCGGACGGGAAAACAACCTCGGTGCTCGCCGACGAACCCTGCCGGACGATGGTGCTGACGCCGGCCGCACAGCACTGGCTGGACGAGCACGAAGAGCGGCTCGCCGTCAAGCTGTACCGTTATCTGCTCGCCGGGCGTTTCGAAACCGACTCAGAAACCGGCTAGTCGAAAAAGTTCCCTGCAGGCGAACAATCAACCCGCTTCCCCGGAAACAGCGCAACGACGATTGAAGACAGCCGTGTTGTTCTTCGTGACTTTTCCCTCTCCGGCCAGGGCGCGGCGCAAGGGGTTGTTGAAAAAACCCAATTGAGTGGTTCGGCGTAGGGGTCAGACATATATGTCTGACTATGTGTGCTCCCGTTTTCCGGGTTTTCGTCCGAGCGATTGGGCGGACACACAGGTCCGCCCCTACGAAAACCGCAAATCCTCCCCCGTCATTCCGGCGAAAGCCGGAATCCATTTTGACTTTTCACCGGGCGGGCGGCCACGACCTTGTTTTTGCGCGGCGTCCGGATGCGGAATCCAGAGGATTCGCCTTTCGTTTTTGTGTTCGATTCCGATCCTCCCCGCCCGGGAGCAAAGACATCCGAACGAGAAAGCGAAAAGGCAAAGGCGAAAATGGATTCCGGCTTTCGCCGGAATGACGGCGTGGGGGCCGGTTCGCCGTAGGGACAGGCCTCCGTGCCTGTCCTTGCGAAACGTAGGCACAGGGATGAACATATCCGATGCGGGCGGCCACAGAGGGCCGCCCCTACGGGAACATTGCGGATCGAGGTGAAAGGACGGCCAGACTCTCCCCGGCCTGATTCCACCGTAGGGACAGGTCGCGACCTGTCCCTACAAAACCCCCGCCCTCTTTCGTCGGAATGACGGCCAAAATCCGAAACCGGGCGGCGGCGCAGGCTCTCGCCTTGACCCCTACCCCCCTCGTCAGGGGGGTAAAAAAAGCAATACCCCGACGAGGGTGGTATGAAAAGGCGACGCCCGCCGCCGGTAGAGGTTTTTTTTCTTGCCCCCTGACAAGGGGGGTAGGGGGGGTTGCCTTTATCCCCTGAGGAGGGAGGTCAACCGTTCCGCAGGTGTTGCCTCCAGCCGTTCGGGCCGGCACGTTCTTCCTGCAGTCCGCCCGGCCGTTCGAGAGGGGAAATCCGGCTGAATGCGGCCGAAAGACAAGCGTACCTCGATGTGAACGGAGATACCGGAAACCGGCCCGCGCATGATACGCTGGAGCACCCGATACGTTCAGGGAGAATGAATGCCGATGCCGCACCCCGATTTCGAGCGCTGCGCGCGCCACCTCACCGAAGACGCCGTGCGCGAGTTGCTCGCCGACATGGTGGACATCCCCAGTCCCACGGGCGGAGAGGCGCAGATGGCGCGCTATCTTGTCAAGCGCATGTCGGCCGCAGGGCTTGAAACCCGCTTGCAGGAGGTCGACCCCGGCAGGCCGAACGCGATCGGCGTGCGCGAGGGCGCGGGCGACGGGATGAACCTGCTCTTTACGGGCCACATGGATACCTCCTATGACGGGGATGAGGACTACCTGAGCGGCGAGGGCTTCAAGCCCAGGGCGGTCCACCGCGACGGCTGGCTGTGGGGTCTCGGCGCCAACAACATGAAGAGCGGCCTTGCGGGCGCGCTGGCGGCCCTCGAGGCCATCTGCCGGGAGGAGGTCGCCCTGCGCGGCGACGTCACGCTGGCCGGCGTGGTGGGCGAGATAGAAAAAGCGCCCGTGGATGAGTTCAAGGGCCAATCCTATTCCGGCTACGGGACGGGCACGCGGCACCTCATCCTGCACGGCGAGACGGCGGATTGCGCCATCCTCGCCGAGCCGACGGGGCTCAAGGTCTCGAACGCGAACATGGGCGTCGTGTGGGCGAAGATCACCGCGAGGGGCACCATCAGCCACAGCGTGTTCTCGAACCGCCCGGGGGTCACGAACGCCGTGCGCGCGATCCACGGGATTCAGGCCGCCATCGAGCGCTGGATCCCCGATTACGAGGCCAGGCACTCCTGCATGGGCGAACACCCCAACGTGACGATAGCCGCCGTCCGGGGCGGGTGGCCCTGGCGGCTTTCGAGAAACCCCGCCGAGGCGAGCCTTTATCTCGACATCCGCACCGTGCCGGGCCAGAACACCGAGGACATCAAGCGCGAACTGCGCGCCGTGCTCGATGAGGCGGCGGATGAAGCCGGGCGGGCCTCGCTCACCTTCTACGTGAACGACCCGCCCACCCTGCTCGACCCGGACGCCCCTCTCGTACAAGCTGCGCTTGCGGCGCACGGGGAGGTGACGGGAGAGGCACCCAAACCCGTCATCAGGCGGCCCGCGGCCGATTCCACGCATTTCAACCGCTACGGCATCCCCTGCGTCTGCTACGGCCCCGGCGGGCGGATGCACCCAGACGCCGCCGAGAAAGGGCTGATGCACGCCGTGGGCGAGCATGTCTTGATCGAGGACGTGGTGACAGCGGCGAAAGTCTACCTCGCCGCTGCGCTTGCAATCTGCGGCGAAAAAGCTGGTTCATAGGGGCGTGCATTCCGAGAGAAAAGGGGGTGTTGAAAGACCTTCTCGGTTAGAATTGACGATGCGTTTCGTGCGCGCTTAAATTCGGGCGTCGTTACGGAGACGGCTGGTGCGGTTCACCACGAAGTCGTCATTCCGGCGAAAGCCGGAATCCATTTTGACTTTTCACCGGGCGGAGCGGCCACGACCTTGTTGTTGCGCGGAGTCCGGATGCGGAATCCAGAGGATTCGCCTTTCGTTTTTGTGTTCGATTCGGCTCCTCCCTGCCCGGGCGTAAAGACGTCCGAACGAGAAAGCGAAAAGGCAAAGGCGAAAATGGATTCCGGCTTTCGCCGGAATGACGGCCAAAACCCGAAACCGGGCGCAGGCGCCACTTCCTCCTCGATGGAGTTTTTCAACACCTCCATCGGGATACGGATAGTGAGGCATCATATTCAGGAGAAAAAGAAACCTCTCATCTAACCAACCACCGGAAATAAACCGATAAGGAAACCGCATGGACTTCGAACTGAGTGAAGAACAGAAGAGCCTGCAACTCCTCGCGCGGAAATTCGCGATGGAGGAGATGCTGCCCGTCGTGGCCGAACTCGAAAAGCGCCCCGACGGGGAGGACAAGTTCGCTTACGACCTGGTGAAGCGGGGCGCCGCGCTCGGCTTCCACTCCCTGGGCGTACCCGAGGCGCACGGCGGCGACGGGGCCGACGTGCTCACCCAGTGCATCGTGGTGGAGGAGCTCTCCGCCGGCTCGCCCGCCGTCTCCAAGGTGTACAGCCACAACTGGAAGGCGGTAGCGGGCTTGATCGCCGTGGCGACGCCCGAACAACTCGCGCGCGTGGTCCCCGCCTATCTCGAAGACCCGCTCTATTGCATCGGCATCGCCATCACGGAGCCAGGCGCTGGCAGCGACAACGCCCTCCCCTTCGATGCGGACCCGGCCGCAGGCCCCGCCCTGAGCGCGGTGCGCGAGGGGGATCATTACGTCTTGAACGGCATGAAGCAGTTCATCGCCATGGGCGCGCAGGCGAAATACGTCACCGCATTCGCCCGGACGGACAGGAGCGTCCCGTGGACGAAGGGCGTGACGGGGTTCATGATTTTTCCGCCGCACGAGGGCTTCGAGGTCGGCAGGCTGCACGATAAGGTGGGGCTCAGGTGCTACCCCCAGCACGACCTCATCTTCCGCGACGTGCGGGTGCCGGTGGAAGACCGCCTGGGCGAGGAGGACAGGTTCCAGGAAGGTCGCAAGAGCGTCGTCAACGTCGGCACCGTGGAGGCAACGGCGACATCTTTGGGCATCGCCCGCCGCGCCCACGACCTGGCGCTCTCCTATGCGCGCGAGCGCGTGCAGGGCGGAAAGCCCATCATCGAACACGACCTCGTCGGCGCGCTCCTGCTCGAGATGTTCACCCGCCTCGAAGCGGCGAGAACGCTGCTATGGCGCGCCGCCTGGAGCATCGACGAAGGAGTCCACGACCAGAAACTCGCGCGGGCGACCAAGGTGCTCACCGTCGAGACGCTGAACTACATGGCCACCCGGGCGGTGGAAATCTGGGGCGGCATGGGCGTGATGAAGGACGCGCCGGTCGAGAAGGTCTACCGCGACGCCATTCAGCTTTACCATATGGGCAACACGAACCAGGTGAACGTCCTGAAAGCCCTGCCCCACCTGTGAGGAAAGAGGAGCATCGAATTGCCTCTTGTATTTCACGCGGTTTTTGAGGATTCTATCCGTGTAGCGAACCGGAAAGCGAGAAGGAGATTCGACATGATAGAGAAAACCGATGCGGAGTGGCGCGAGCAACTCACGCCCGAGCAGTACCACGTCACCAGAAAGGCGGGCACCGAGCGCGCCTTCAGCGGGAAATACTGGGACTGCCACGATGACGGCATCTATGCGTGCGTGTGCTGCGGGACGGAGCTTTTCGACGCCGAGACCAAGTTCGACTCGGGTACGGGCTGGCCGAGCTTCTACCAGCCGCTCAAGCCCGAGAACGTGGGCGAGAAGGAGGACAACTCTTTCTGGATGCGCCGCGTGGAGGTGGTGTGTTCGAACTGCGGCGCGCATCTGGGCCACGTGTTCCCCGACGGCCCTGCGCCCACCGGCCTTCGCTACTGCATGAACTCGGCTTCTTTGGACCTGAAGCCGAAAGACACTTCCGAATAGTTTTATACCGGCATAAAGGGATGAACTTATACGGAACCTGACGCCATCTGCGCGATTATAGATATAAAAGAGCGCCATTTTTCAGAATCACAGGAGACAACACCCATGAGCATCCAACGCTTTCATAACGTATCGCTTACGGTAAAAGACGCGGACGCGTCTTCTAAATGGTACGCCGGGAACTTCGGCTTCGAGGTGGAATCGGATTCGGAGCGAACGCCGGATTTCTCCGCACAGGTGACGGGCGTTCCCGGCGCGATTCTCCGCGTGGTGCACATGGGCGGCCACGGGCTTCACTTAGAACTCATGGAGTACAAGGGCGCGGCGGGCGATGCGGTGGACACCTCCCCCAACAACGCGGGCTGCCTGCAGATCGGCTTCGTCGTGGACGACGCGGAAGCCCTTTATGAGAAACTCAAAGCGGACGGCACCACCATGTGTTCGCCGGAACCCGCCACGGTGCCGAGCGGCCCCATCCAGGGCTCGAAAATCTTCTTCTGCAAAGACCCCGACGGCGTGGTGCTCAAGTTTCTTTCGATCAAGAAGTAGGGGTTTCATAAGGGACGTGAACCGACCCTTCTTGTTTCTCTGGTAGGGGCGGACCCGCGTGTCCGCCCTGGTGTCGTTTATTCCCTCTCGATCCCGCAGGGTTGAACCTGCACGGGCGGCTCGCGAGCCGCCCCTACAAAGGCATTCCCGCCCCACTCAGTCGAAATCACCATACAGCGTCGTCATTCCGGCGAATGCCGGAATGACGGGTATTTACGTCTTGGAGATAGTAGGGGCAGGCCCCTGCGCCTGTCCCGGCTTGTCTGAATCGTGTTCGCTCCGATAGGGGACAACCACCAGGGGGTTGTCCCTACGATCGAATCCCATTCACCCCGTAGGGGGGTTGTTGAAAAGCCCTTGAGAGCACTCAACAACCACTCCCCCCTTGAGGGTCGGGCTTCCCGAGGGGAAAGCCCGACGAAGAGCTGAGGGCGTAAGCCCGAAAGCGATTCGGTGGGGGGTATAATTCGGGCTGACGATAAAACGCATTTTACCCCCCACCGATTCAGCCTTCGCACAAACCGCTCGGCTTCCTCGTCGGGCTTTCCCCTCGGGAAGCCCGACCCTCAAGGGGGGAGTGATTTTTCTCTCTCGTCGGTCGGTTACATACGACAAATCCAAAGTTCCAGAGTTTTTCAACAACCCTGTAGGGACAGCGCTACCCCTCCCCTCTCCCGTAGCACAAACTCAAAAGCAGCAGGACGAACGCGGCGAGGCTTGCGAGGGTGCGGACGTGGTTCCAGAGGGTCCATTCCGCGAGATAGGAGACCATCACGCCTGCGTTCTCGGGCCTGGCCGGATCCAGGGGCGCGATTTCGCCGTTCAGCGGCACGTTGAAAAGGCTGGTCACGCCGAATGCGCCGATGAGGTAGATGAGGGCGGCGGAAAGTGCTAACCAGCAGGCGGGGGCGTCGCGGTGAATCAGCGCGTGAAGCGCCACGGCGATACATAGTATCAATGCGCCGAAAAAGCCGAGCGCGAAGACGGCGTTTCTCACGGCCAGGTTGACCGCCTGCATGGAGGCCAGGGCGGCGAGCGGCTCCATGGCCCCGAGGCCGGGCATGACCACGAACGAGAACGCGAAGAAAAACCCGGCCATCACGCCGACCCAGACGGCGCAACTCAGGCGCAGCCAGGAGCCAAAGGACATCGACATTACACATCCCCACAGGCGGCGATTCGGGCGCGGGCGGTGATCAGCCGTCCCGTCCGTATCCATTTTTGGCGCATTGCGCGGGGATAAGCAAGAAACGCCTACGCATCGGGTCAATTCATCAACCATGAGGGCGGCTCGCGAGCCGCCCCTACAAAGGCGCAAACGCTCTCCTCCCCTCTCATGTCTCGATAAATTCCCCTTCCTCCGTCCCGCCTTGCGGTCGTCCCCTTGCGGGGCCACAATGCGCTCGCCTCATCTTACACAGCGCCATTCACGAACCGTACTTCAAGAAACGAAAAGGGAGACGCCATGAACAAGCCTTCCGTTGCGATAGTGACGACCGGAGGGACGATTTCCTCAAAATACGACACGCGCGGCGGGGAGAACGTACCGGCGGCGAGCGCAGAGGAGTTGGTCTCGTCCGTTCCCGAACTCGGGGGTGCGGCGGAGGTGCGCGTGGTCGAGCACTCGAACGTCACCAGCGACCTGATGGAGACGGCGACGGCCTTCGGCCTTCGCGACCGCCTGCGCGGGATTCTGGCGGATGAGGAGACGGCCGGGGCCGTGGTCACGCACGGAACGGCCACCATGGAGGAAACGGCCTATCTCCTGGACCTGACCCTGGGGGATGACAAGCCCGTCGTGATTACGGGGGCGATGCGAAATTCCGTCGCCCGGGACGCGGACGGCCCGAGGAACATCTTCTATGCCGCGAAGATCGCAGCCTCACCCGAGGCGCGGGGCCGGGGCGTGATGGTCGCTCTCGATGGCGAGATATTCGCCGCGCGCGACGTCATCAAGGTGCACAGCCAGCGGCCCCATGCCTTCGCCTCGAGAGACGGCGGGCCCATCGGCGTCGTTTCGGACGAGGGCGTCTTCTTTCACTACCGACCCGAGCGGCGGCTCCACTTCGAGGTGCCGGCCCTCAAGGAGAACGTGCAGTTCCTCACCGTGACCCAGGGGGTGAACGACCTGCTCGTACGCGCGTGCATCAAAGAGCGCGTGGACGGGATCGTCGTGGAGGGCGTCGGCGCGGGCAACGTGAACGTTCCTTTTTACCACGCCCTTTGCGACGCTCTCGAAGCGGGGATTCCCGTGGTGCTCGGGGTGCGCATCTTCGCGGGCGCGCCGCACCGCGCCAAGGCGCATGAGGGCTCTTTCCGCAGCCTGATCGAGCGCGGGGCGATTTCCGCAGGCTACCTGAGCGGAATCAAGGCCCGGACCCTGCTGATGGTGGCGCTCGCCCATACGCAGGACCCGGAGGAGTTGCGCGGGATTTTCGAACGCGCAGGCGGGCGTGCGTAAGGACACAAGGCCCGCCGCCCCGGTCGGGAATTGCTCGTTCCTCATCCGGCGGACCCTCCCTCCTCAGTCGGGTCCGACCTCCTTCCCCGGTCGGGTTCGGCCAACGCATCTCTTCGCATTCGGCGTCATGGGTTTTACGCGATGAAGGAAATGCGGGACAGACTTTCCGAAGGCCCCCGGTTTTTCAAGGAACGGAGGCGCGGATCGACGACTACGGTCGTTCGCTCAGGCGAAGTGAGGAAGGTTTAAAATGCAAAAAATAATATCTGAAAAATCAGATAAATTCAGATAAATTCACGGGGTTTTTCGATAAATTACCGACAAATTTTTTCTCGGGAAAAGACGCCGCAGAACCGCGACGCATGAGGATTCTGCCATGGCCCGCGCCTTCTCCCGTGACGGCAGATGCGTGGAACTGCGGGGAGTTGCGCCTAGGAGACGCTCATCTTCCGACCGCTCTCGTACCACTCCGGGCCCGGCTGTTCGGGGGGATCGTCGTAGCGCTTGATCTCGAGTTCGACGTTGTCGGGATCGTAGAAATAGGTGGCGTAGCCCACGCCGTAGGCACCGAGGTTCTTCTCCTCGCCGCGGTGAGGCTCCCGGCCGCTCGCCCGTAAGCGATTGATTACATTGTGGTATTCGGCGTCATCCATGCAAAACGCGAGGTGATCCATCCCGCCCTTCACCTCGACGTCGTCGGACACGAAATCCTTGGCGTGAAACAGGACGAGGATGTCCTCCCCCACGCGGAAGACGACCTGGTCGATCTCGCCGCCGTGGATGAGCCGGCGCCCGATGGGCTTGAAACCCATCACGTCGCGGTAGAACGAGATGGATTTTTCGAGATTCGTGACGCGCAGGGCGACGTGTTCGATCATTCGTTTCATGGCGGCCTCCTTTTATCGGAGGAGATGAATTAGTCGTCGTAGGCCTTCACCGTGGGCACCGTGATGGGGGATTCGGGTTCGGTCCTGCCCTCGGCCACGGCGCGAATCGCCGAGATGATCTGGCGATACCCCGTGCAGCGGCAGAGGTTTCCGGTGAGCCAGTGCTGAATCTCCGCCTCTGAGGGGTCGGGATTCTCCTCGAGCAGCTTCTTGGCCGAGACGATCATCCCCGGCGTGCAATAGCCGCACTGCGTGGCGCCGTAGGAGGCGAAGGCGGCTTGCAGGGGATGCAGGTCTTCGAGGCCGCCGAGGCCTTCTATCGTCTCGACGTTCGCCCCGTCGGCGCGCACCGCGAGGACGAGGCAGGAGCTGATGAGTTCACCGTCCATGATGATCGAGCAGGAGCCGCACGCCCCCTGATCGCAGGCGCGCTTGGTGCCCATCATGCCCAAATCCTCGCGGATGAGGTCCACCAGATAGCGGTTCACGGGAACCATCGCATCGACGGGTTCGCCGTTGAGAACGAAAGATATCATCCTTTTTTCAGACATATCGAACCCCCACATTTTGCGGCCATGCGCTGTCTTGAAGTGGCGTCAATATACCACGTTTCACCCGTCTATGCACGAGGGATTTTCACGGCCCTAAGCTTGAGTCCGAAGCCTGCGGGGCCATGACATACCGGGGAGCCGGGCTTCGCCGCCCGTGAATTCTCCCCCTGTCGGCAGGACGGAAATCCCTCAGATTTTCCGGAGCGCCGGCATGAGTTCGTCCGAGATCATCCGCATGCTGTGAAGCGCCGTGGAAAGCGGCATCCCCGCCCAGTGGGTGCGGATGACGAGGTGGTTCATCCCCACCTCCTCCCAGTAGGGGCGGAGTTGCTCGTAGCACTCCTCGGGCGAGCCGAGGACGAAGCGGTCCTTGAGCAAATCGTCGAATTCCTGGTCGAAGCTCTCATCCTCGGGCATGGCGTCGTCCTGGCCCCACTTGGCGTAGTCCTGGTATTTGCCGAACAGATAGGGCCCCGCCATCTCGAGGGCGCTCTTTTTGTCGTGGCTGCAGAAGACCTCCTTGATGCAGGGAAATTCGGCCGGGAACGGCTTGCCGCAGCGGTCGAGTTCCGCGCGGTAGAGCGTCATCTGGCGTTTGATGGTCGCCGTGGTGGAGTGGGGGTTGATGAACCAGTTGTCCCCGATGCGCGCGGCGCGCTCGATGGCCTTGTCGTTATTCGCCGCCACCCAGATCGGCGGATACGGCTTCTGCACGGGGCGGATGTTCATGCGCACGGCGTCGAGCTTGCAGACCTCATCCTCCCAGGTGACCTCCTCCTCCGTCCAGAGGCGCTTCACGAGTTCCAGGCACTCCTCGAAGCGTCGCACGCGCTGTCCTTTCGGCACCTGGAAGGCGTCGAACTCCGCCTCGCGGTAGCCGAGGCCTATCCCGAACACGAAGTTCCCCCGGCAGAGGACGTCCATCGTCGCCACCGTCTCGGCGACGTAGACCGGGTTGTGCAGGTTGATGAGCAGGATGCCGAGCCCGAGCGTCATCTCGCCCGCCTCGGCCTGGAGCCGCGCGAGGAAGGGCACGATCTGGAGCTGCTTGTTGTTGCCCTCGTTCAGGTAGTGCTGCCCGGTGAAGAGCGAGTCCCAGCCCTTGTCGCGCGCCAGGCGCACCATGGCGTACTGCTCGTCCAGGGCGCTGACCATGTCGGTTTCCAAGTGCTGCTGGTTGGTGATGAAGAGCCCTACTTTCATGTCGCGTTCCCTATCTGGAGGTGAATGGTTGGGCGACACCATACCCCAAGGTCTTTGATACCGCCATGCTTTCCGTCGATCCTGACCGGGGAGGGAGGGACTCGCCTGCGTCATGATGCGGGACGGGGAAATGCGCGGAGTTGCGGGCAAATGCGCGGGAACCAGAAAACTTTTTTTGCCGCCGAATCTGAGTGCGATACGCTAAGATTTGAAATGTAACTCTTTTGATTACAGCAATTTACGGGAGTATGAAATTTCAGAAATTTATCGAAAAACATCGTGAATTTATCCAATTTTATCGAAAATATCATTATTTTCATTTTCATCATCCATCCCCGTTCCATGAGCGCACCGCCGCGGCGAGAAAAAGCCCCCCTGAGGAGGTCAAACACGAGTGAGGAGGAGCTGTTGAAAAACCCCTCTCCGCCTCATCCTGAGTAGCGGCGGAGCCGCGTATCGAAGGTCAAACGCGATTGATGAATGAGTGTTTGCTCTCACCCGGCACAAGGCGTTCGACACCCCTCGCCCTTCCGATACGCCGCCTTCGGCGGCTACTCAGGGTGAGGAAAGAGGCGTTGGCCGTTTGCGTGGGTCGCAGACAGGACTTTATCAACAGCCCCGCGGAGCGAGCGTTTGCGGACTTTTCAAAAGGGATCGCCGCCTTCACGCTCGCCTCATCACCGCATCCCATGAGAAAGCCTCCTCTCCTTCCGGTTCCATTCCAAATCACGCGGGCGAATTTCTTTCCCGCGTCGCGCGCACGATACCGGAATGCGGGGTTACACGGAGTACGGCAATTGCGGGGAAATGCGTGGGTAAAGCCGAGAGTGCAGGAAAGGCAAATGGCTTTTGATCGTCATTCCGGCCTTGAGCCGGAATCCATTTGTTTTGCCTTTGTTTTTTATTTTTTGATTGGTTCGCGCCAATGACGGGGAGATGAAAAGCCGGCGTATTGTCATTCTGCTTGAAAATGGATTCCGCATTCCCTCCCGCCTTGGTCGGAAATGATTGCCGGAATGACGGCCAAAACTCGAAACCGGGCGACGGCGCAGGCTCTCGCCTTGAAAACCAACCCCCCTACCCCCCCCTTGACAGGGGGGCAAGAAAAAGCAACACCCGCAAAAAAGTATCCACTCCCCCCTTGAGGGGGAGTCGAAGAGGCCGAGCGGTTTGTGCAAAGGCCGATTCGGTGGGGGGTGAATCGCGTTTTATCGCCATTCCGAATTATACCCCCCACCAGTTCGCTTGCGGGCTTGCGCCCTTAGCTCACTGACTCCCCCTCAAGGGGGGAGTGAATTTCCTCTCTACTTGGGTAGCCGACAGGGCGGACACATCGGTCCGCCCCTACGATCCCTTTACAACCACTCCCCTACACAAACCGCCTCACGCCCGGGTACACCTCCTCCCGTCTCAAGTCCGTCTCGTCGTGGCCGGCGAAGATGAGGTCGGGGGCGTCGGCGAGGTCCTTCACGGTCTCCAAGGCGCGCAGGGCGTCGTCCACGTGGATGTGGATGCCCGGCGGTATCATGGATTCGAGGCTCCGGTAGAGATAGGCCGCGTCCACGGCGAGCACCGCCCAGCCGCGCGCCGTTCGGAAGCGGACGATCTGGTGGCCCGGCGTGTGGCCGCCCGTCCAGTGGACGCGCACGCCGTCGGCAATCTCCGCCTCCCCGTCCACGAGTTTCATACGGCCTGCTTCAAGCAGCTTCTCCGCTTCTTCGAGATCGCCCAGGAAATGGTTGATGAAGTGGTATTCCGCCGCGTCGCTCCGCCAGAAATCGAGTTCGCGCTTCTGGAGATAAAACCGCGCCCCGGTGAACAGCCTCGGCGACATGAAGTGATCCCAATGGAGGTGGCTCACGATGAGCGTCTCGACTTCGGACGGCTTCAGATCGAAATTCTTGAGCAACTCATGCTGCGGGCGGTAGTCGGCGTAGTCGGGGTTTCGCTTCTTCTGGGACTCCTCGCTGAAGCCGGTGTCGATGACGACCGGGGCGCCCTCGCCTTCGGGCATCAGCACCCAGAAGAAATAGGGCAGCGTGCGCGTCCTCCCCGATTCGCTGAGATATAAAAGCCAGGAGGCGTCGCACGCGCGTGAGCCCTGGCACAGGGCGTAGAGGTTGTAGGTCGTCTCGCTCAAAATGGAAGCCTCCTTGTCGTTCCGTGTCTTGGGGGGTTGTTAAATAAGTCCGCAGTGAGAGCGCTAAAGTTAACTCTCTCTTTGAGGGGGAGTCGAAGAGGCCGAGCCGGGCCGGCGGCAAGACTCGGCAGCCGGATGGGTGGATACATCGCTGGGTGTGTAGCTTGTAACGCTACCTGAAGCCGCAGGCCGCCCTGCTAGCAGCCCCTATCCCCATTTCTACGAAACCGAGTATTTCAATACAGCCATGACGTGCCTCGACTACATAGCGACCGCTTTTTGCGGTGGTGACAGTTCAGTTTCTGAGCCTCTTGCCGTAGCGGAACTCTACATCATAGCGGTCGCCGTTGGAGAGGGTGACAGTTCCGCGCCCGTGTTCTTTGCCGTCGCGCCACATGCCCTCATAGCGGTTGCCGTTTTCCCAGGTGAAAGTTCCGCGTCCGTGCTTATAGCCTCGGAAATACTCGCCATCGTAGGTTTGTGTAACGTCGCTTGACCGCCAGACCAACCGACCCTTACCGAACGCCTTGCCGGCCGCACACTCCCCCGACCAAGTAACCGTCTCGCCCTGTACCGGATTGGGATTGTGCACTTGGCAAGGCTGGTTTTCAGCGATGATCCAGTTCGGTCCAAACGGCTTCAACGGTTCATCCTTCGACACCGCTTTTACCGGCTTGCCATTACGGTACTCCGTGTTCTCTTCCGGGGCGAAACGCGACGTTTCCTTTCCGTTCCACGGTTCACCGTTACGAAGCTCTCCCTCGAACCTGAAGCCCCGCTTGCTCCAGAACACCCCTTGGCCACTCCATGCCTTTCCGTTGCGAAAATCCCCCGTAAAATTGGAACCGGTTATTCCGAAATCGACCGTGCCGCGTCCGGTGGCCTGATACAGGCTGGCGGTGCTCTTGCCTTTGATACAAGCCCCTCCCCAAGCGGATGGCTTGAGTTCACCGGCGTCTTTCTGCCAGAAGAAATACCTCCCGCCTGATGAAGTCGTGAAAGAGTAGCCGATCTCGCAGTTCGCCAAGATTTGAGGAGGCGGATCGTTAAACAGGCCGTCGTCAGGTTCCGGAGTTCCGTCGCCGCGACGAGCCGCTGGCGCTTCGGTGTCCGGTCCCTTTCCTATCCAATGGCCTTTCCACGTTCTCTCAACAGTGGAAAGCTTCATCGACGCCACAGCCGCCAAGCAGGACGGCCAATACACCGCTTTTTTGCGAAATGCAGCTGTCAACGCACAGCCACAGGTAAGTTTCTTCTCACACTTCGCCTGGCAATCCTCCAGCCAGGATTGGGTCTCTTTCTCCACCGCCTCCTTGCACCCCGCTCCATTGGCGGGTGATGCCACAAGCAGCAATATGATCAAAGCAAACACAATCCTGTTCATTTCGCTCCCTCCATTCCGCTTTACACAGAAAATGATGGCACCAGGGGAATTGTAAAAGCAATACAAGAGATGTTCAATTCGTGTTTCGGCTTTGAAATAAGTTGACTGATCATAATGGCCAGGAGTTTGCCGGAGCAGGTCCATTCAAAAGGACGTATTTGGGTGTTGCCCGTGTCGATAACGACCGGCGCGCGAACCCTGGCACAGGGCGTAGAGGTGGTAGGTCGTCTCGCTCAAGATGGAAGCCTCCTTGTTGTTCCGTGTCTTGGGGGTTGTTGAAAATGTTCCCCTGCTCAGGGGATAAAGGCAACCCCCCCTACCCCCCCTTGTCAGGGGGGCAAGAAAAAACAAAACCCCCTCAGCCCGTCGGGGGCGCATCGCCTTTTTATACCCCCCTGACAAGGGGGGGTAGGGGGGGTTGCCTTTCAACGAAGGAGGTTGCCGCTTCGTTGTCCGATGCAAGAGATTATGCCATTATCACCGAAGCGCAAAACGCAAGGCATGGTATTCGGTTCACGGAAAACCACTCCCGAAGGGCGCTCGTTTTGGACAACACCTTCATCATCGTGTTCTTCCCGTTCGCAGCCGCCCTCATCATCCCCTGGTTCGCGGAGCGTTTCCGCAAACACGCCGCGTGGTTCGCCATGGTCGCGCCCATCGTGAGCATCTGGGCGCTCATCGGCCTCTACGGCGAATGGGCGGCGGGCGGGCGGCAGACCTTCACGCGCGCCATCGCCTGGGTCCCCGCCGCGAACGTGGAAATCTCGTTCATGGTGGACGGCCTGAGCCTCATGTGGGGGCTCCTCGTGGCGGGCATGGGCGCGCTCATCGTCCTCTACTCCCACTGGTACCTGCACGAACACGAGGCGCTCGGCCGCTACTACGGCTTTCTCATCGCGTTCATGGGCTCGATGCTGGGCGTGGTGTTCTCCGATCACCTGATATCGCTGTTCATCTTCTGGGAACTCACGAGCATCACCTCGTTCTTCCTCATCGGCTTCTGGTCGGACAGGGACGCCTCGAACTACGGCGCGACCAAGGCCATCCTCATCACGGGCAGCGGCGGCCTCGCCATGCTGGGGGGATTTCTGCTCCTGGGCGATTTAGGCGGCGAGTGGCGGCTATCCCAACTCGTTCTCATGCCGGACATTGCCAGCCAGGTATCGCTCGGCGTATTCCTCTTGATCATCCTGGGCGCGGCCACCAAGAGCGCGCAGTGGCCCTTCCACATCTGGCTGCCGAACGCCATGGAAGCGCCCACGCCCATCAGCGCGTTCCTGCACTCGGCCACCATGGTGAAGGCGGGCATCTACCTCCTCTCGCGCTTCTACCCCATCCTGGGCGCGCACCCCGCCTGGGGCTACGTGGTCACGGGCTTCGGCATGACGACGATGATAGCGGGGGGTTTGTTATCGCTCAGGGCTTATGACTTAAAAGCAATACTGGCGTATGGCACCATCAGCCAGTTGGGCCTCATCGTCACCTTCCTGGGCTACGGCGGCAAGGGGGCGATCATCGGCGCGACGCTCCACCTCTACAACCACGCGGCGGCCAAGGCGGCGATGTTCATGACGGTGGGCATCATCGACCACGAGGCGGGCACGCGCGACGTGAGGCTGCTCGGCAACCTGAAGAAACTCATGCCCAGGACGCACGTACTCGCCGTCATAGCGGCGCTGAGCCTCATCGGCATACCGCCCATGGGGGGATTCATCACCAAGGAGATGCTCTACGAGGTGAGCCTCCACCCCGGCGGCCCCGGATCCTGGAGCTGGTTCTGGCCGTATATCACCGTATTCGCAGGCGTGTTCACGGCGCTCTATCACCTGAGATTCTTAAGCGAGCCCTACTGGCAGGCGGCGGAAGGCGATGCGCCCAAGCATCCCCACGACCCGCCGATGGGTATGCTGGCCGCGCCCGCGATACTCGTTCTTCTCGCGCTCGCGTTCGGTCTCGCGCCGGGCCTGATCGAGAACGCCATCGTCGCGCCCGCGGCACAAGCCACGCTGGGCGGCGGGGCGAAGGTGGAGCTTCACCTCGGCCTCTGGCACGGAATAAACACCCCGCTCATCATGTCGGTCATCACGATGGCGCTGGGCCTGGCGCTTTATTTCGGCTTCGCGCATGTCAAGAAAGTGCTCGACGCCGTCGCCACCGCCTGGGGCAAGGCCCCCGCGCCCGACAGAATCTATGACGGCTTCGTGAACTGGCTGCGCGAGGGCACCTGGGAGATCCTCATGCTCATCCAGGACGGGAACCTGAGAAGATACATGCGCTGGATGTTCGTCCTGCCCACCGCCGCCGTACTCTACCTCGCCTGGCGGTTGGACTGGGGCGCGAACGTCTTTCCCAAAGGCTTCGCGGGCGCGTCGTTCCTGCTCGTCGTCATCGCGCTCATGATCATGGGCGCGGCCCTCGCCACCGCGCTGTTCAAGCGGAGAATCCCGGCCATCCTCGCCCTCGGCACGATGGGCTACGGCATCGCGGGGCTGTTCCTGCTCCTGAAGGCGCCCGATCTGGCGCTCACCCAGATCATGGTCGAATCGGCCTCCGTCGTGCTCTTCCTGCTGGTGTTCTACTACCTGCCCGAACTCAAGCCCGTGCGGGTCTCGGCGGCGAAGAAGCTGCGCGACTGGGGCATCGCGATAGGGCTCGGCGTCTGCACGACGCTCGTCATGGCCGCCGCCATGAACACGCACCAGTTCCGCACGATCGCCGATTACTTCATGCGCACGAGCAAGCCGGTGGCGGGCTTCAAGAACGTGGTGAACGCCATCATCGTCGATTACCGGGGGTATGACACGCTGGGCGAGATCACCGTGCTCGTCATCGCGGGCATCGCCGTCTACGCCCTCTTGCGGCTCGTGGGAGAGACGAAATGCGATCACTGATCCTGCGGACGATAGCGCCCGCCGTGCTGCACCTGACGCTGCTCTTCTCCATGTTCCTGCTCATCTACGGCCACAACCAGCCCGGCGGCGGCTTCATCGCGGGCCTGATGACGGCGGTGGGCATCGTGCTCCAGTGGATAGCGGTGGACGAGGAGGAAGGCCGCAGGCGGTTCAACTGGCCGTATGAGGGAATTTTCCTCGCGGGGCTTGCGCTCTCCACCTTGACGGGGGTGTGGGGCTATATCAAAGGCGCGTATCTCAAGAGCTCGATCTACCGCTTCGAGCTGCCCTTCATCGGCGACGTGGAGCTGTTCACCGCGTTCCTGTTCGACGTGGGCGTGTACGGCGTGGTGGTAGGTGTCGTGATGTGCATCTTCACCAACCTCTGCGAGAAGGAGACGCAGGAATCATGAAGAATAAAGGCTGCGGAGCGGGCGGCATGGTAAGGGAGAAGCCCGCAACCGCGCCGGAGGGGACATGATCTTTTGTAGGGGCCGCATATATGCTGCCCATGACTGAGAGGCGAAAAAAAGCAGGGTCGCATATAAGTCGGACATATATGTCCGACCTACAAACCGACCTACAAACCGCGCAGGCGGCAACAACACCTCATCCTGAGTAGGCGCGCATGCGCCGTATCGAAGGATGGGGACGTCTCCCGGCGGGCAAGTGGGCATCCTTCGATACGCCGCCTTCGGCGGCTACTCAGGATGAGGAAAACCAGGAAGCTGGATAGCAGTAGGAGGTATTAACGTGGTCTGGATTCGAAAAGGGAGTGCTGAAATCACTCCCCCCTTGAGGGGGAGTCGAGGAAGCCGAGCGTTTTGTGCGAAGGCTGACTCGGTGGGGGGTAAAATGCGTTTTCTTGCCATTCCGAATTATACCCCCCACCGATTCGCTTGCGGGCTTACGCCCTTAGCTCATCGACTCCCCCTCAAGGGGGGAGTGAATTTCCTCTCTACTTGGGGTAGCAAAAACCCTCAAGGGGGGAGTGAAAACAACCCAATCTTGGGGAGTCGTTTTGGAAAGGGAATCATGAACTTAACAGGAAGTCGTCAACTCGAATATATGGTTCCCGACGTAAAAGCGCGCAGGAGACAATAACGTGGTCTGGATACTGGCGATGATCATCGGCGTGCTGGTGACGGTGGCTTCCTACCTCATCATGCAGCGCAGGATCATTCAGGTCGTGCTCGGCATGGCGGTGCTGAGCCACGCCGCGAACCTGATGATCGTCGCCTCCGGCTGGGTGGGGGACGGAAAGGCGCCCATCGTCCCCAAGACGGGCGGGCCGCTGGACCCGTTCGCCTACGTGGACCCCCTGCCCCAGGCCATGGTGCTGACCGCCATCGTCATCAGCCTGGCCGTAACGGCGTTTCTGCTCGTGCTCGCGTTCTTCACCTACCGCAAGTTCGGCACCGACGACATCGACGAGATCAGGAGGCTCAAGGGATGAACGCCTTCTTCCCCATGTTCGTCGTCTTGCCGCTGGCGGTGGGCACGTTCCTGTTCCTCGTCAGAAAGAACCGCGCGCTGCAGGAGTCGGTGAGCCTGCTCGCGCTGCTGGCGAACCTGATCTTCGCAGGCGTGCTCCTGCATGCGACGGCGGACGGGACGATCTTCGTCCACCGGATGGGCCTGTGGCCTTTCCCCTACGCCATCGTCCTGGCGGCGGACAGGCTCGCCGCCACGCTGCTCTGCCTCTCCTCCTCCATCGTGGGGGCGTGCGCCGTCTTCGCGAGGAGCTATCTCACGGACGAGCAGCGGAAAGAGGCCTTTCACCCCCTGCTCCACTTCCTCCTGATGGGGATGCAGGGCTGCTTCATCACGGGCGACCTGTTCAACCTGTTCGTGTTCTTCGAAGTCATGCTGATGTCCACCTACGCGCTGCTGGGCTTCTACTACAACCTCGACCAGCTCGAGATGGCCTTCAAGTACACCTGCCTGAACCTGATCGCGTCGGCGTTCTTCCTGCTCGGCGTCTCGCTGCTCTACGCCCAGGTGGGCACGGTGAACATGGCCGACCTCGCCGTAAAGATAAAGCTCCTGGGACCCACGCCCCTGATGGTGGTGACGGCCCTCGTCTTCGTCTTCGTCTTCAGCGTGAAGGCGGCGATATTCCCGATGCACCTGTGGCTGCCCTCCGCGCACTCGATATCGCCCACCCCCATCAGCGCGATCCTCGCGGGCGTGCTCGTCAAGGTGGGCATCTACTCGATCATCCGCTGCGCCACGCTCATCTTCCCGGCGGCGTTCCTGATACTGCAGCCCGGGCTGATCCTCCTGTGCCTCCTGACCATCGCCATGGGCGCGCTCGGCACACTGCCCCAGACGAGCATCAAGCGCATCCTGGCCTACAGCACCATCAACCAGCTGGGCTACATCGCCTTCGGCGTCGCCCTGTTATCCCAAGCCGGCCTCGCGGCGGCGGTCTTCTACATCGTCGGCCACGCCTATCTCAAGAGCGCGATGCTGCTCGGCGCGGGGCTGAACCAGAAGCTCACCGGCACGGTCGATCTCGAAGAAATGGGCGGCATGATGGGCAAGGCGCCCTTCGCGAGCCTGCTCATGCTGGTGGGGTTCCTCTCACTGGCGGGCTTTCCGCCGTTCACGGGCTTTTTCGCCAAGCTCTTCGTGCTCCAGGCGGGATTCTCCCAGGGTGCCGTGCTCGCGACGGGGATCGCCCTGGGATTCGGCGTCATATCGCTTTATTATAATTTCACGACGTACCAGCGCTACGCCTGGGGGACGGGCGGCGGCGAGGTCGGCGTGGCGGGCGCAGGCATCTACGGCTCGGTCGCCTTCCTCTCGGCCTTCGCGGTCGTCTTCGGCCTCGGCGCCTACTGGCTCTTCGAGTGGGCGCAGCTCGTGGCCGCCCAGATCACGAACCCTGAACTCTACATCGCCGCCATGCGGGATTTGGGATAGGAGACGCCTGATGCCGCTCGCCACGCTCGCATTCACCATCGCCACCATCTGGATATTCCTGCACGGCAGCGCGACGCCGGGGCACTTCTTCGTCGGGCTGATCATGGCGCTCCTCATCATCCGGTTCTTGAAGAAATCCTACTACCAGGACAGGGCGTTCTTCCGCATCGGCAGCTATTTCAGGTACTTGAGGAGCTTCACCTGGGAGCTGCTGGTCGCGAACGTCCAGGTGCTGAAGATCGTCCTCGCCCCCAGGCTGTCGATCCGCCCGGGCATCATCCCCTACAAGACGGTCTGCAAGACGCCGCTGGGCGTGACGATGCTGGCGAATTCCATCACGCTCACGCCCGGCACGCTGAGCATCGACGTGTCGGACGACGACGAGACGATCTTCGTCCACACGCTGGACATCGACCACCCCGACGAGGTGGCCGAGGGCATCCGGGAGGGGCTGGAAGAACCCATCGTGGGAGCCGTGGAATGATAGAGCTCGCCGTTCAGATAAGCCTCGTCATGATGGGCGCCTCGGTGCTCCTCGCGTTCATCCGCCTCGCGAAGGGGCCCACGACGTCGGACCGCGTGGTGGCGGCGGACACCCTCGCCACGAACGTGCTCGGCGTCATCGCGCTGTTCGCCATCCAGACGCACAACAAGCTGTTCATCATCGCCGTGCTCGCCCTGGCGATCTTAAGCTTCGTGGGCACGACGGTGTATGCGAAGTTCCTCGAGAGGGGGAAGATCATTGAGTGACGCACTCGCCGCCATCCTGCTGCTGGGGGGCTCGTTCTTCATGCTGGTCGCCAGCATCGGCCTCATCCGCCTGCCAGACGTCTACTGCCGCATGCACGCGGCCACCAAGGCGACGACCTTCGGCATGGGCGGCATCCTCCTGGGCGCCAGCCTCATCTTTCAGAGCACCACCGTCACGACGCAGGCGCTTCTGGCCATTTTCTTCCTCTTCCTGACCGCTCCCGTCGCCGCACACCTGATATCGAGGGCGGCCTACAAGCGCGGCCCCGACCTCTGCGACGAGACGACGCACGATGCGTACGGCAAATACCTGGAGGGGCGAAAGGCGGAGGAGGAATCCCCGCAACGGTATGGGGACGCGTAGCGGAACACCGCCGGGGCCGGTCGCCGGGAAGTCATGCGCCGGACAAACCTGCCCTGGGGGTTGAAAAAGTTCGTATGAGAAAGGAATTCACTCCCCCCTTGAGGGTCTGGCTTCCCGAGGGGAAAGCCAGACGAAGAGCTGAGGGCGTAAGCCCGCAAGCAATTCGGTGGGGGGAGTAATTCGGATAGCGATAAAACGCATTTTACCCCCCACCGAGTCAGCCTTCGCACAAAACGCTCGGCTTCCTCGTCTGGCTTTCCCCTCGGGAAGCCAGACCCTCAAGGGGGGAGTGATTTTTCTCTCTCGTCGGTCGGTTACATACGACAAATCCGGAGTACCAGGTTTTTCAACAACCCCGACAAGGGGGTAGGGGGGTTGCCTTTGTCCCCGGGGAAGACCTTCTCAACACCCTCCCCGGATGCCAATCCGGATTGACGCCATATGAAAACGGGACACATCCCCGTCATTGCGCATTTGCGCCATCGCGCCTAAAATCGGGCGCGTTTTTGCCGCCGATATTCATTCATATAGAGGAATTACCCATGAACCGATTCGCGAAGTATGGAGCGTCGCTGATCGCGGCGGCATTTCTGACGATTCCCGCCCTCGCCCACGCGGCCGAGTGGCGGATCGACCCCACCCACACGACGGTCTCCTTCAAGGTGCGCCACCTGGGCGTCACCTGGGTGCAGGGGGAGTTCCAGAGGGTGTCGGGGAAGGTCCGCTACGACCGGAAGAACCCCGGCGCGGCGACCGCGGACATCGTCATCGACGCCGCCTCGATCAACACGCGCAACGCGCGGCGCGACAACCACCTGAGGAACGACGACTTCCTGCTCGTCGAGAAGCACCCCTCCATCACGTTCAAGTCGAAATCCGTGAAGAACGCGGGCGCGGACGGCCTCGAACTCGTCGGCGACCTGACCATCCGCGGCGTCACGAAAGAAGTCGTTCTCAAGGTGGCCGACATCAGCGGGGAGGTCACGACGGGGCGCGGGACCGTCAAGATGGGGGCGAGCGCCACCACCCGGATCAACCGCAAGGAATTCGGGGTGAAGTACAACCGTCTGCTCGAAGCGGGCGGGCTCGTCGTGGGCGACGAGGTGCGCATCACCATCGACGTGGAGTTGAACAAGTCATAGCGCGAGGGCGAGCCGCTTGAGTCGATCTCGCAGCCGAATCGGGCTGCATGAATTCCGGGCGGCGCGGTGGAGGTTTCACCCCCGGATAGAATTCCGGCAGTCAAAACGACACCCCGAAATCCGGAGGGAAGCGAACCCCGAACCTGAGAATTTTTTCTTGTGACGGAAGCGCCCAACTTCGAGTGACGATACGGGGGAGAATCCATGCGCAACATTCTCGTTCTTTGCACGGGCAACTCGGCGCGCTCGATACTCGCCGAAGCGGTACTCAACCGGGACGGCGCGGGGAGGGTGCAAGCCTATTCGGCGGGCTCGAATCCCGCCGGGCGGGTGAATCCGGGCGCGGTTCGCCTGCTCGAGCGCCTGGGCCTGCCGACGGCGGGCTACCGCTCCAAGAGCTGGGATGAGTTCGCCGCCGCAGGCGCGCCGAAGATGGACCTGGTCATCACCGTCTGCGATTCGGCGGCGGGCGAGACGTGCCCCGTCTGGCCCGGCGCGCCGCTGAGCACCCACTGGGGGGTGGACGACCCCGCCGCTGCGCCCGAGGATGAAATAGACCGGGCGTTCCGGGTCGCTTACCACCGCCTGAGCACGCGGATAAACGCCTTTCTGGCTCTGCCCTTCGAAGACATGGACCGCGCAGACCTCAAAGCGCGCCTGGACGCCATCAGCCGTATATGAGGAGGTGAACCGATGGGCCGCAAACTCCTTGCCGAAGCAGTCGGAACCGCGTTTCTGCTCGCCGCCATCGCGGGCTCGGGCATCATGGGCGAAGCCCTGGCGAACGGGCAGGCGGGCGCAGCGCTCCTGCCGCATTCACTGGCGATCGGCGCGATCCTTTTCGTCATGATCACCCTGCTCGGACCGGTCTCGGGCGCGCACTTCAACCCCGCGGTCACCATGGTCTTCGCCTTGAACGGGGATATGGAACAGCGCGAGGCCGCACCCTACGTCGCCACGCAAATCCTCGCGGGCATCCTGGGCGTGCTCGCCGCGCACTTGATGTTCGACCTGGACATCGCCCAGGTCTCGGTGAAGCAGCGGGCGGGCATCGGCCAGTGGTCGGCGGAGGTAATCGCGACGGCGGGGCTGATCTTCGTCATCCTGGGCGGGCTGCGCACGAACGCGGCCCTCATCCCGGCGATGGTGGGGCTCTACATCATGTCGGCCCTCTGGTTCACGGCCTCGACCAGCTTCGCCAACCCGGCGGTCACCATCGCACGGGTCTATACCAACACGTTCTCGGGCATCCAGCCGTTCGACGCGATCGCCTTCATCATCGCCCAGTTCATGGGCGCGTTCTGCGGCTGGCGGCTGGCGCTCGCTGTATGGCCGCGAGGGGACGACGCCTAGGACGTCATTTCGCCTCATCCAGGCATCCCCTCGGCCTCGACCGCCCGGGAGGGGGGTTGTTGAAAAAGTCCCTCCCCGATCGGAATTGACCACCACCGTCATTCCGGCGAAAGCCGGAATCCATTTTTACGTCTTTTGTCTTTCGTCAGGGTTCCTGCGCATCGGCGGGGAATGAAACGCCGCCGTTCATTCACCCGCATCCGCAAATGGATTCCGGCTTTCGCCGGAATGACGATCAAAACCGCATTCGCCCGTAGCCGGACAGGCCCCTACGCCTGTCCGGGGTTCGCGAACCGCCCCTGCAATCTTTTTCAACAACCCCGGGAGGTCGGGACTGGAACAATGAAAACGCCGCGTCATCGTATGGAGGCGTTTTTTGTTGACTCCAGCGCATCGTTGACCTATATGTGTTGCCGTTGATTTTTTCCTGTTGGCTGCATGAACGAGCCCCTTCGGGACGACGCGATGGCGGAATTGTCAATACCAGCGGCCTATCGGGAAGGTTATGAAAGAGCCGCCGCCGTAAATGCCGAACTCGCCAATAAATACATCGAACAGACAACGGTCGACGATGCGTTCGCCGACGCCGTGATCGACGCGCTCGCCGCGTTCGACGCGGAAGACGCGAACCGGTTCATCCGGGCCGGCATGCAGCAGAACGAGCAGGCGCTGGCGGATGCGCCGGAGGCGCTTCGCAGTTTTTTCGATGATCTGGAGCAGAAACCCGAGTGGTTCGACCCGCAGGCGCTTTATCCGGGCTACCGCGCCTTCCACGCCCATTCGGACCTCTTCGTGCCCGCGTTTTTCCTGGTCTCGGTGCGAAACGCCTCCACCCTGATCGCCAAGCCGCTCTACGCCAGCGGGAGGCTTCTGGGCGGTTTCGCCATGCGCCGGATTCGCCAGAACACGAGGCACTTCATCGAAATCATGCTGCCCGACGCGCTCGAGCGCCAGGGAGACGGCTGGAAGCTCTCCGTCCGCATCCGGCTGGTGCACGCGCGGCTCAGGCGCCTGATTCGCGAGGAGAGCGACTGGGACGAATCCGTATACGGCGCACCGCTCAGTTCCGCGCACATGGCCCTCGCCGCCGCCAACTTCTCCGCCACCATGCTCTCGCACGCCGAGATTTTAGGGGCGAAACTCGATGACGCGACGCGAAACGGCTTCATGCAGGCCTGGCGATACGCCTCGTATCTGTTCGGTGCGCCCGAACACCTTCTGTTCGAGGGCGATTACGAGAAAACCCTCGAATTCGTCCGGCTCGCGACTTTGTGCGAGCCGCCGCCGGGCGAAGAGTCGGCCGCCATTGCGAACGCGCTGATCAACGCCTTGCCCCTGATCGCCGGGGTGACCGATTCCGCCGGGCAGGACGCGATGGTCAGGCACGTTTGCAGGGTCTCCCGCGCGGTTCTGGGCGACGAACTCTCGAATAAACTCTCGTTGCCGAAGATACAGACCAGGGGATTGCTGGGATGGATGAAATTCTCCCGCCGGATTCAGGAGGTGATACACGCAATCGCGCCCGGCTTCGGCAAGAAATGGCAGGGAGACAAATTCGCCTTCCTCCTCGAGGCTTCGATGCTCGAGGACCTCAGGTATCAATTGCCCGATCATCTCGATGCGGAAAAAGCCGCCCCGTGGTGAAGCCTCCAGGCATTCATTCTTCCACTTATTGACATAATTTGTGTATACTCATACTTTCCATCCATCGAGTATCATTGACGCCTCAACACATGAGTCCCCTTAGGGAATACGAGGAGGAATTATCCAATGACAATCAGGAAAACGACTCTCTGGACCATCGCCTTCGGCCTGGCGCTCGCCGTTCTGGCGGCGCCTCTCGGCGCGCTCGCGCTCGAGAAGAAACTCGTCATCGTGACGTCCTATCCGCCGGATACGACGACCACGGTCAAGAAAGCCTTCGAGAAGAAACACCCCGGCGTCAAGGTCGAGATGCTCAAGAAAAAGACCACCGCCGGCATCAAGTATCTCCAGGAGACGGCTTCCAACAACCGCTCCGACATGTTCTGGGCCTCGGCACCCGACGCCTTCGAGGTGCTCAAGGGCGACAACCTCCTGCAGAAATACAAGGTGAAGGTAACGGGCATCCCCAAGAAGGTGGGCGCCTTCCCGATCAACGACCCCGAGGGCTACTACAAGGGGTTCGCGGCCTCGGGCTACGGAATCATGTGGAACACCCGCTACCTGAAGGCCAAGAAGCTGCCTGAGCCCAAGACCTGGGCCGATCTGGCCAAACCCGTCTACCACGGCCACGTCGGCATGAGCGCGCCCTCTCGCTCGGGCACCACCCACCTCACCGTCGAAACCCTCCTGCAGGGCAAAGGCTGGGAGAAGGGCTGGGCCGAGTGGAAGGCCATCGCCGGCAACTTCAAGACCGTCACCGAGCGCAGCTTCGGCGTGCCGGACGGCGTGAACTCCGGCCAGTTCGGCCTCGGCATCGTGATCGACTTCTTTGGGCTTTCGTCCGAGGCTTCGGGCTTCCCGGTGAAATTCATCTACCCGCCGGTGACGACGCTGGTGCCCGCGAACATCGCCATCGTCAAGAACGCGCCGCATCCCAAGGCCGCGGCGGCGTTCATCGAGTTCCTGCTCTCCCCCGCGGGCCAGGAAGTGCTGCTCGACAAGAAAATCAGGCGCCTGCCCGTGAACCCGGCGACCTACGCCAAAGCGCCCAAGGACTTCCCGAACCCGTTCAAGGACAAGTCCATCGGCTCCGCGGTCAAGTTCGACCTGCAGCTCTCCAAAAACCGCTACAACGTCATCAACTCGCTGTTCGACGTGATGGTCACCTACCGCTTGAGCGATCTGCGCGCGGCGACGAAAGCCATCCAGGCCGCCGAGGCGCAGATGGGCGGAAAGAAGAACATGGCGGCCAGGAAGCTGATCGACGAGGCCAAGGCGCTCGTCGCCAAGGTGCCGATCACCGCGGCCCAGGCGAGCAAGAAGGAATTCAACGCGATCTTCAAGAAAAAGCGCAAGAAGGCGACCACGAAGGTGACGGGCCGCCAGGCGGAGATCGAACGTGAATGGGACACGCAGGTCAAGGCCAACTACGCCAAGGCCAGGGCGCTGGCCGTGAAGGCGGCGTCCATGCTCTAGCCCTCGCGCTTGCGCGGAGAAGGGGAAAGAATGTCTCTGGAAGCGATGGCGCGCGGCCAGTGGGGGCCGGCGGCGGTGGGCCTCATCGTCGGCCTGTTCCTGCTCGCCTTCCTGGTCGTGCCCGTCGTGAACGTGATCTACGTCGCCTTCCAGGACCCGAACACGGGCGCGCTCACGCTCATCAACTTCGTCGACTTCTTCCGCAACAGCCTGTTCCAGGAATCCGCCGTCAATTCGATCTACGTCGCCCTGATGGCGGTGGTGCTGGCGTCGGTTTTTGCGCTCCCGCTCTCCTATTTCACGACGCGCTTCCATTTCGGCGGGGCCATCCTCATCCAGACGCTGGGCGTGCTCCCGCTCATCATGCCGCCCTTCGTCGGCGCTGTGGCGATGCTCCTGCTGCTCGGCGAGAACGGCTCGGTGAACCTGCTGCTCGATGAGTGGTTCGGCTTCACGATTCCCTTCATGGAAGGGCTGAACGGCGTCATCCTGGTGGAGAGCATCCACTATTTCCCGTTCATCCTCATGAACCTCTCGGCCTCGCTCAACAGCATCGACCGGTCGATGGAGGAATCCGCCCAGAACCTGGGCGCCAGCGGGGTGCGCCTGTTCCGGCGCATCGTGTTCCCGCTGGCGATGCCGGGCTACGTCGCGGGCGCATCGCTGGTGTTCCTGAAGGTGTTCGACGACATCGGCACACCGCTGCTGCTCAACATCAACAACATGCTCGCGCCCCAGGCCTACCTGCGCATCGCCTCCATCGGCATCTCGGACCCGATGGGCTACGTGATCTCGGTCATCCTCGTCATTTTCTCCCTGCTCGCGCTCTGGATCTCCTTCCTGGCGCTTCGGGGCAAGGACTACGCCACCGTGCAGAAAGGCGGCGGGGGGCTGATGAAGCGCGACCTGAGACCCTGGGAGAAGGCCGGCTGCTACGGCGTCGTCATCTTCATCCTGCTGCTCGTGCTCTCGCCGCACTTCGGCCTCGCCATCCTCTCCCTCGGCACGGTCTGGTCGTTCAGCGTGATGCCCGACGCCTACACGTTCTCGCACTACATGCGCGTGGTCTCCGAATCATCGGAGTTCATCACGAACACGCTGCTCTACGCCGGACTCGCCGCGGGCATCGACGTGATTTTCGGCACCGCCATCGCCTACATCGTCCTGCGCACGAACCTGGTCGGACGGAAATGGCTCGATTACGCCGCGATGGGAGCGGTGGCGATCCCCGGCGTGGTGCTCGGCATCGGCTACCTGCGCACCTTCTACGCGTTCAACGTGCCGATCATCGACAAGCCGCTGGCGTCCTGGTGGGTCATCATCGTCGTCGCCCTCGCCGTCCGGCGCCTGCCCTACGCGCTGCGCGCCTGCGTCGCGGCGCTGCAGCAGTTGAGCGTGATGCTCGAAGAGGCCGCCGAGAATTTGGGGGCGACCAAGGGCCGCACCATCTACCGGGTCGTCGTGCCGCTCATGTCGGGCGGCATCGTGGCCGGCTTCGTCACCAGCTTCGCCACCGCGGCGGTCGAGCTTTCGACGACCATCATGCTCGTCTCGCAGGAATCGGACGCCCCGCTCGCCTTCGGCATTTACGAGTTCATGCAGTCGGCGGCGGGCCGCGGCCCGGGTGCCGCGCTCGGCATCATCGCCGTGCTCATCGTCGGAATCGCGACCTACGTTTCGCACCGCATCATCCAGCGCAAGGAAACGCAGCAGACGCCGGACATGGCCATCGTAGCGGGAGTATGACCCATGGCATCGCAAAACGCCGCAAGCGTCGTCATCGAGCAGTTGAGCCTCGCCTACGATACGACCGACGTGCTGAAAGACGTGAACCTGCGCATCGAACCGGGCGAGCTGTTCACCTTCCTGGGGCCTTCGGGCTCGGGCAAATCGACCCTGCTGCGCGCCGTCGCGGGCTTCGGGCCGACGCCCCGCGGGCGCATCCTCATCGGCGAGGACGACGTGACGAGGCTGCCGCCCTGGCGGCGCAACGTCGGCATGGTGTTCCAGTCCTACGCCCTCTGGCCGCACATGACGGTGCGCAGAAACGTCGCCTTCGGTCTCGAGGAGCGCAAGACGCCCTCCGCCGAGATACCGAAGCGCGTCGACGCTGCGCTGGACATGGTCGGGCTTCTGGAGCTTAGCGAAAGGCGGCCGTCTCAGCTGTCCGGCGGTCAGCAGCAGCGCGTCGCCCTGGCCCGCACCATCGTCGTCGAGCCCCGCGTGCTCCTGCTCGACGAGCCGCTCTCGAACCTGGACGCCAACCTGCGCGTGCAGATGCGCCGCGAGATCCTGGATTTGCAGCGCGAACTCGCGCTCACGACCATCTTCGTCACCCACGACCAGGAGGAAGCCAACACCATCTCGGACCGCATCGCCGTGCTCGACGAAGGCGTCCTCCAGCAGGTGGGAATGCCCATGGAACTCTACGACGAGCCTGTGAACCGCTTCGTCGCCCACTTCCTGGGCACGGCAAACCTCATGGAAGGGCGCGTCGAGGCGGGGGATGACGGCGCGCGCTTCGCCGCGGCGAACGGCATCGTCCTGCCACTGGCGGGAGATTCCCACCCGGCGCGCGGGGAGCGGACCGCCGTGTTCCGGCCCCAGGACGTCGCCATCGCGGCATCCGGCGAGACGGTGTCCGGAATCGTCCTGACCGGCCGGGTGCAGCACCGCGAGTTCCTCGGCAACCTGCTCCGCTACTCCGTCGCCATCGGGGAAGACACGCTGCTGGTGGACGACACCCACCACCCCGGCCGACGCGCCTTCGCCGTGGGCGATGAGGTCGTGGTGGGCCTCCGAGGCGAGCAGGTGCGCATCCTGGAGCCTTGAGAAGACAAGTGGGCCGAATCGAAATTCCCGATAAAGGCGGTTGTTGAAAAAGTTTTGATTTCCTAATTCGGGTTATTTACTTACCTGGGAGGAATGAGACTTCACTCCCCCTTGAGGTAATGCCACCTCCTGCCGAAGTGAGAGAATTCACTCCCCCCTTGAGGGGGAGTCGAAGAGCTAAGGGCGCAAGCCCGCAAGCGATTCGGTGGGGGGTATAATTCGGAATGGCGATTAAACACGATTCACCCCCCACCGAGTCAGCCTTCGCAAAAACCGCTCGGCTTCCTCGTCTGGCTTTCCCCTCGGGAAGCCAGACCCTCAAGGGGGGAGTGAAATTTTGCATGCTCCTTCTGTGGGCTTTTTCAATATCCCCTGTATAGGGAGAGTAAGGGGGGTTGAACGCCTCGCGCTGAGCGAGAGGGCATCCTTCGATACGCGGCTTCGCCGCTACTCAGGATGAGGTGGCGCGGCCTTTCTCAGCAGCCTCCAAAGCGCCGCCTCCTCCCCTGAATCACATCCAAAAGAGCAATCAGGCTTGCCATTCCCGCGCCGATGGTGGATTCTCCCCCGAAATCCGAAGCGGCGTCACGAAACCTGGAGTCAAACCGAATGTCGGAACCGAATAGCGTTTTCATCGAAAGAGACGGCGTGCGGCTGCACGCCCTGGACCACGGGAGCGAGGGCGAGGACAGGCCCGTCATCCTCATGCTGCACGGCGCCGCGGCCCACGCGCGCTGGTGGGACCACATCGCCCCCCGTTACAGGGACATGCTCCGGCCCGTGGCGCCGGACCACCGGGGCCACGGGGACACCGGGTGGCAGGACGAATACATCTTCGAGGACCTGCTGCGCGACGTGGCCGCCTGGGTGGAATGGGCCAAAGAGGCGAGCGGCAGGAAACCCTGGATGCTGGCCCACTCGATGGGCGGCGTCATCGCGCTGAACCTCTTCGCGCTCGAGCCGCCCGATATCGAGGGCTTGATCGTCGTGGACTCCCCGCTCCGGACGACGGACGCGATCCTCGCCGAGGTGCGCGCGTTCGGGAACCGCCCCGCCAGACCCTGGGCGTCGCGGGAGCTGTTCGTCGAGAAATTCAGGCTCCTGCCCGCATCGGACAAGGTGAACCCCGAGACCATCGCCCACATCGCGCGCCATGCCGTAAGGCCGAACGGCGACGGCACCTGGACGGTCAAGGCGGACAGGCGATTCCACGCGGCGCGCCCCGAGACGGATCAGCGCGCCGGCTGGCAGCGCGTCGAGACCCCCGCCCTGCTCGTGGCGGGGGAACTCTCGGATCGCCTGAAATCGGATTCCCTCGAATGGGTGCGCGAGAAGGTTCCCCACGTCGAGACCGCCGTCATCCCCGGCGCGCACCACCACGTCTTCATGGACGAACCCGACGAATTTATCCGCGTCACGCGCGCGTTTCTGGAAAGGAAGCTGGCCGCTGCGAACGAGCCGAGCGCGTCCCGGATGGTCTGACGACTCCTTGAGATGCCCCCTTGAGGGGGTTGTTGAAGAAGTCCTCCCGAGGAAGGGAGGGAATCCCGATCATCGAATTGTTTACCGTAGGGACAGGCCTCCGTGCCTGTCCTGATGAAGGACAACCACGGAGGGTTGTCCCTACAAAACCATCGTACCCCCACCGCTTGAGGGGACTTTTTCAACAGCCCCCTCTAGCGGGGGGTGAACCTCAAAATCGCTTCCCGTGACCATTCCAACAACCCCCTACAAAACGCCTCCCTACTCCGTAACGGCCAAGGGCGCCATGGCCTCGATGTCGCTCACGCAGTCGATGACGACGGGCCGGTTCGCGCTGAACGCCCGGTCGAGCGCGCTCTTGAGCTCGCCCGGCTTTTCCACCCGGATGCCCAGCGCGCCCATGGATTCGGCGATCTCGGCGAAATTCACCTCGTTCAGCGTCCAGAGCTCATACGCCTGCCTGGTCTGCTCGCCGCCGTAGGCGCGATCGAAGCCGCGCTTGGACTGGTTCCCAGAGGCGTTGTTGTTCACCAGCGTCACGGCGTTTATCTTCCAGCGCACGGCGGTCTCGATCTCGGAGAGGTGATACCAGAAGCCCGAATCGCCGTTGAAGGTGAGCACCGGCCTGTCCGGCACGGCGCACTTCGCCCCCAGGCCCGCCGAGAAGGCCCAGCCCAGGTGGCCCGCGCTCCGCATGTAGCTCTGGTCCGGATGCGAGAGGTCATACATGCCGCCCATCCACATGCCCGAGTGGCCCGTATCGGCCAGCACGACGCAGTCCGAAGGCAGCGAATCCGTCAACTCCTGGCAGATGCGCTCGGGGCGCATGGGCGCGGCGTCCGATTCGAGATACCCGGTGAACTCATCGCGCCAGCCCTGCACGAACGCTTGCGCCCGCTCCACCCAGCCCGCGCGCGAGGCGGCGGAATCTCCGCTCGCCGCATCGAGCATCTTCTGGAGGCTCACCCTGGCGTCGCCCAGGACGGCGGCTTGAAGCGGGTAGTTCCGCGCAAGCGCCTCCGGCTCGATGTCGAGCTGTACCGCGGGCGTGCCGATGGGCGGTACGGCCCAGAAGTGGGTCGTCATGCCGCCCGTCTCGGTGCCGGCGAAGAACACTAGATCGGCCGCGTTCACGACCTGGTTCGCGCTCTTTCTGGAATAGGTGCCCACCACGCCGACCGAGAGCGGGTGGTTGCCGGGGATGTTGTCCTTGCCGTTCAGGGAAGTCGCCACCGGGATGTTCAGCTTCTCGGCCAGGGCGATGAGTTCCTTTGAAGCGCCCGACGAGCGCACGCCGCCGCCCGATACGATGACGGGGCGCTCGGCCTTCTCCAGCAGCTCGACCGCTTTTTTCACGCGCGCCATTTCCGGTTCAGGCCGGTAAGGGGGAAGCTCCTTGAAGTCTTCCTCGATGATCACCTCCATCTCGGCCTCTTCGATGTCGAGCTGGCCCTCGTTGCCCGCGAACTGGAGATGCACCGGCCCCGGGCATCCTGACATGGCGGTGCGAAAGGCCTGGCGGAGCATGTCCGGGAAGCGCGAGGCGTCGTCCACCGTGGCGTTGAACTTGGTCACCGGCTCGAAGGCGGGAACGTCGTCCACCTCCTGGTAGACCTTTCTAAACTTCGTCTCGGGCACGCGCCCGCCCGTGAAGGCCAGCACAGGGGCTTTCGCCAGATAGGCGTCTCTGAGACCTGCCGCGAGGTTCAGCGCGCCGATAACCTGCGCCATGCAGACGCCCGGCTTCTTGCCCGCGCGGGCGTAGCCGTCCGCCATATAGGCGGCTGATTTCTCGCCGTGCGTCTGGATGCGGGCGATGTTCGTGCGCTCTTCCATCTCGGCCATCGAGCGCCTCAGTACGGCGGGAACCAGAAAAGTGTGCGTAACGCCATAGCCCTTGAGCATCTCGGCCATGACCTGGGCGCCTGTCATTTTCGGCATTTGCAATTTCTCCTTGTCTTTACACAATATTTTTTGGGGACGACGAAATACGAAACCACCAGTTTCGGATTTTTCAGGGAATACCGGTTAGAATTATCAGCTAAGGGCGAGAAAATCCAGCCCCCAGCGCATCGCGCACGGCGGCGGGAATCTCGCGCATGTCCTCGACCACGGCGGCCCCCGCTTCTTTCAGCAGCGCCTTTTTCCTCGCGGGCGAACCCTCGCCGCGCTCGATGATCGCCGCCGCGTGGCCGAAGCTCACCCCGCTCGGGGCGGACTCGTTCACCATCCCCGCGATGAAGGCGACCACCGGCTTGGTGAAGCCGCCATCATTCATCAGGCGCGCCGCGTCTTCTTCCGCGCATGAGCCGGGTTCGCCGAACAGGACGACGCACTCCGTATCGGGGTCGTTCTGGAACAGGGGCATGAGTTCCGAAAACGGCGCGCCCACCATCGCGTCTCCCCCCACGCTCACGTAGGTGCTCTGGCCGACCCCCTCGCGGCTCAGGAGCCAGCAGGTCTCGCTGCCCATCCCCCCGCTCCTGCTCAGCACACCCACCGGCCCGCGCCGGAACAGGAGGTTCGTGACGGGCAGATCGCCGCCCGTGCCGCCCATCTTGGCGCGCCCGGGGCTGATGATCCCCTGGCTGTTGGGGCCCACGAGGCGCACCCCCGCGCGCTGCGCATGGGCGATCATCCGCGCCACGTCGTGCTGGGGGACGCCCTCGGCGCATACGAGGATCATGCCGACGCCCGCCCCCGCCGCCTCGATGGCCGATTCCGCAGCGGCGGCGGCCGGCACGAACAGGACGGCGGCGTCCGCCGGATGCGCTTCCAGTGCTGTGGCGAACGAGTCGTAGACGGAAACGCCGTCGCAATCCTCGCCCGCGCGTCCGGGCACGACGCCCGCCACCACATTCGTGCCGTACGCCCGCATGAAGCCGGTGTGGGCGCGCGCCTGCCAGCCGGTGATACCCGCCACGACGACGCGCGTGGTCTCATCGAGGAGAATGCTCATGGGGCGCCTCCCGCGCCCGTCCACGGCTCCCCGCGCTTGACGGCTTCCACCTGGGCGACGATGCGCTCGGCGGCCTCTTCGAGCGTCACCTCATCGCCCAGATACTGAAGACCGGGACAACTCTCCGCTATCTCCCGCGCCTCCTCCCCGCCCGCGCCCGCGAAGCGCACGATGAAGGGGAATTCCGCCAAATCGACCCCCGTCTCCTCCACCGCGCGGGCGATGGCGTGGACTTTGAGCTGGACGCGCGAGAAACTCGTGATGTTGCTGCCCGCGAGCACGCCCTTCACGTTCGGCATAGCGAGGATCTCTTTGGTGATCTCGAAATACTTCTCCTCGAGCGGCCCCGGCGTGATGTCGAACGCCGTGGCGGGCCTGCCGCCCAGGCGCGCCATCGTGTCCAGCAGATACAGGCCGCCCCCGCCCCCGCTCCACATGAGGGCGATCTCCCCGCTCTCGATCTCGGTGAAGCGCGCCGTGTTGCAGGGAGGGATTCTCGCGTCTATCTCCGCGACCCTCACCTCGGCGGGAGTGGGCGGACGCCAGCCGCCGCCGGAGTCCTCATCCAGCAACGCTTCCAGTTCGGGGTGGCGGAACAGGGCGTCCGCGTCCAGATCGAGAACGCACGCGGCGGCGATGACTTCGTCCTTATCGGTCAGGACGAGCGGATTCACCTCCAGAAGCCGCGCATCGCTTTTTCGGAAAAGCGCGTAGCAGGCCTCAATGGCCATCGCCGCGCGGTAGAGACCCTCCCCGTGCACGCCCATCGCGCGCAGGAACGAGACGCACCGCTCCTCGCCCAGGCCGTCCAGGATATCGACTTCAAGCCGCTTCAAGGCGTCCGGGTTATCTTCCAGGAGCGCCTCGATCTCCACGCCGCCCTCGGTGCTGAACATGACGAGCGGCCCGCGCGATGCGCTGTCGAAGGCGATAGAGAGATACCACTCCTGCGCTATCGAGACCCTCTCCTCCACCAGCAGGCGTTTCACGGGGAAATGATGCACGACGCGGCCCAGGAGTTTCCGCGCCGCCTCTTGCGCCTCTTCAGGCGTATCCGCAGCGAGTATGGCCCCCGCTTTGCCGCGCTTTCCTGCGGGAACCAGGGCCTTCACCATCACGGGGCCGCCGACCCCGCGCGCCGCTTCCGCCGCTTCCTCCGGGGTAGCCGCAGAACGCCCCTCGGGGACGCGAACGCCCGCGTCGCCAAGGAGCGCTTTGGCCCTGTCCTCGAACACGCGGGGCATGGCTATCTCACCGGTACGGGAAGGAGATGCGTCTACAGGATGGCCACGGGCCGGACGGGCGAACCCGTTCCGCCGCGCACCTTGAGCGGCAGACAGACGAAGAGAAACTCATGCGCGCGGGCCTTGCTCAACTCCTCCAGCACGGCGACTTCGAGCAGGTGTATTCCGCTGTCCACCAGCATGTGGCAGTGCACCGGCAGGGAGGGGGCGGGCAGCACCTCGACGGCGAAGTTGTCGCTCCCCGCCATGAAGATGCCTTGATCCGAGAGCCACCTGGCGGCTTCGAGGTCGATCCCGGGCACGCCGCCTTTCTGGTGATAGTAGTCCCGGCCCGGCCAGTGGCGCATGTGGCCGGTGCGCACGAGGACGACGTCCCCTTCTTCGATTCTAACGCCCTGGGCTGCGGCGGCGGCTCCCAGTTCTTCTTTCGTGACGGGCCGGCCCGCCTCCAGCACGTCTTTTTTCAGGTATGCCGCCATGTCGATCATCACCCCGCGCCGCACCACGGGCGCCACGCTCTCGATACCGTGGGCTTTCAGGCCCCCGGTCTTGCTCTGGTGCTCGGCCACGTCCAGGCCGCCGTGGAGCTTCATGTCCCGCGCGACGTGGCCCAGGGCGTCGATGTGCGTGCCCGTGTGGCCGGTGCAGAAGAACGTATCCACCGCCGAACACGCCCCGCCCGCGTACATGAAGTCGCCGTGCTCCCTGATCATGGAATACCCGAACGGGCCGTGGAGCGGCACGTGGGGCATGCCGGGAAAGAGCTCGACGCCCAGATCGAACACTCTGCCGCCGCGCGCGATGGCGCGCAGGTCTTCTAGGTTCATGGTATCCTCACACAGAAATTCAGGAGATATATCACCATGCTTTTTCGCTTTCCAAAAACGGATAATCGCAACGTCTGTTCGGATTAGTTCGTATCAACCACACCGTCGCTGCTCCCATACACTTCCGAGTAAATATCCGAGAGATTTCTGCCTTCGAAAGTCCAACGAGGACAGGGATTAAGCGAATAATCGAACTCAAAGACTATATTGGTTGCCGTCGTCAGAAACATTTCCTCGCCGCGAAACAACACCTTTTTTTCTCCAACAACGACCGCTTTCTCGCGTGCGCCATTCGTGGACACCAGTTCCGAGCCATCCGGTATTCCCATTACCCTGAAATTCAGATTCGGTCTGCGTTTTTTGAATTTCCTCACATCCTCTTTTTCTTCGGCAGACAAATCTTTCTCCAAGTCACGCTCAATCTCCGGCGTAACGTCTCGTGCGTCCGGCCAGATACTAAGTAAAACCTCCACCTGGGAACTCTCTACCTGGAAGAACTCTCTTGAACGGTTCAGTCTTTGCGGCTCAAATGCGGTATGAAGGGCTTTCTCCAGTTCATCCCCATTATTCTCGACCTCGACCGCGATGGCGCAATCGAACGGAAGGGGAACGCCCGTCTTATACAATTCTTTCATTCTCGCCCCGAGATCACTCCGCGTCGTCTTTCCGATCTTGACGAGGCCGGGCATCGCCGGGTTGGTCAGGACATACACGATGACGGACATGATTCCTCCTTGCAATGCTTTTCAAACACTACCCAACCGGCTCATGCCGAAATTGCCGCACAAACAACGTCCCTGATTCTCAAGTCCGCTACTTGGGGAGCGGAGCAGGTCACTTTGTAAAACTCCCGATTTTACAGCCGATGGGCCGGGGTCGCGTTTCGGCTACTATAGCCTCGCGCCTCTGTTGCGGACAAGGGAAATCCCCTAAGTCCACGCACCCTCAAATCACTCCGCGCCCTTCCAGAAATTCAAGCGTCATGGCGGCGCACCTCTCCGGCTCCTCGAACTGGAGAAAGTGAGTCGCCTCCGGTATGAAGTCGTAATCGACGAATACGAGTTCCCTTAAATCCATGCTCGGCACGTACGTGTGCGGAACCGTCGGGTCGCCCCCGATGAATTTCATGGGACAGTCGACGCTGTCCCAGTCCACCGTCATCGACCAGATGAAAAGAAACCCGAAGCCCTGAGCCTCGTAATCGCGCGGACAGGCAAGTTCGTAACCCCCTCCGTCGGCGGCGCGGCGAAGCGTCGTCCGGGCGAACAGCTCGATCACGCCGGGGGCCATGCGATTGAAGGCAGGGCTCCGGGAGAGACGCTCTGCGAACGCTTCGGGGCTCTCGAACCTGTCGCGGCGCTTTGCGGTGCTGACGCTCAGCCTGCTGCACACCCCCTCCATGTCCTGCGGAAAACCGCCGGGCGCACAGATGGGCGGGTCGAACAGAACCAGCGCCGAAAACCCGCTCCCGCCACGCATGGCCTGATGAAGCGCAACGATGCCCGAAAGCGAATGAAACACGCCGATCCTGGGCTTTTCGCCGAAGCGCCGGTCGATTTCGCGGACGATGAGAGCGCCGTCATCGACGAACGTGGGCACGTTATGCACGCGGAGGTCGCTGGCCGGGTTCCAGCCGTGGTTGCGGATATCGTGCACGAAGACGTCGAAACGATCGGTGAAATGCGACCAGAACGGATAATAGGCGTCCATGCAAAGGCCGTTGCCGTGGCTGAGGATCATGCGCGGCCCCGCCGGGTTGCCGTGTCTGCGGACGAATACTGTCGCGCAATCGGGCGCACGCACCTCGAAAACGGCATGGGGTTGAGGTACTTCCCAAGAACCCGTCATTACTTTCCTTTAACTCAAAATTTCTTGCACTCGTGGATCGCTGGTTAGAATCGCAACTCAGACATTTTAGCTTTACGTCTGCCCATCGGGCAAGGTAAACAGGGGTGGAGATGGAAACGCGGCTTATCGAACCTCCCCGGAGCAGAGGCGCATGAATTTTGGGGCGTACATTCATCCGGCTTTTCAGATCGCCACCCTCTCGCTGGGCCTGATTGTGCTTGCGAACGGCCTGCGCGTGAGGCGCTCGCGCACAGGGGGCGCCGGGCCCGAGACGGCGCGCGTCGCCCGCCTGCACATGCGGCTCGGGCGGTGGTTTATTGCGCTTTTCTCCGTGGGCTACGCTCTCGGTCTGGGCGGGATGCGCTTCGCCCTGGAAGGCCCCCTCTACGAGACGGCGCACAGCTATTTCGCCACCCTGGCGCTCGTCCTGTTCTGGACGACGGCCTGGCTGGGCCGAAGGCTCAAGAAAAACCTCAAGAACAATGATTTGAGGCAGATTCACTCCTACTGCGGTTTCCTGGCCGTCTTTATCGCCCTGTTCGTCGCCGTTCTGGGGATGCGGCTGCTGCCCTAGACTCCCGACTCTGGTATAATGCGTCCGGCGCCGCCGCCTCACGAGGCAGAATCCATGACGGCATTCCCCTTCCCGTTGCCGCATCGAAACCACTCCCCAAAGGGAGGAGGATCCATGCTGAGAAAATCGAGGCTCCTCCTCCTCGGCGCGCTCCTGAACGTCTCGGTATGGGCCGCCCTTCCCGTCCATGCGGCGGACCCACCCAAGAACCCGTGCGCAGCCCAAAATCCCTGCGCACCGGGCAACCCCTGTGCAGCGAATAACCCCTGTGCGCCCCAAAACCCCTGCGCGGCGAAGAATGCTTGTGCAAGAACAGTGAAAAATCCCGGCGGAGACAACCAGCTTACTCCCCCTGCGGGCGGCGAGGCCCGGGCGGCGAGCAGGAAGCCGGCCATCACGCATCCGACTCCCCTCTCCACCCCGAAGCGCGACGCCAGCGTGAAGGACGCCGTCGCCCGGGGCAGGAAAGTCTTCCGGGGCATCGGCTGCGTCAGCTGCCACCCCCGGGGCCGCACCATCCGGGGCACAGTCGTGGACGTAAAGGGCGCGAGGCATCCGGTTCCCGTCCCGACCCTCATCGGAGCGGCGGACCACTTCCCGCGCCTGAGCCCTGCGGGACAGGTGGCGAGCGTCGGGCAGTTCAACGACTGGTGCGCCACGACGTTCATCGGCAACCCGCCCATGAACCCCTATTCGCAGGAATACAAGGATTTGGAGGCCTACGTGGTCTCCCTCACACCCGCGCGGTACGAGCGCATGCTCGAGTGGGAGGCGAAGCGCAAGGCGTTCATGAAGACGGCGCAGCCCGCGGCCGGTGGCGCAAACCCCGGCGGAGGCGACCCCGGCGAGCCGAAGAATCCCGGCAGGGATTCTCCCGTTGCGAGAAACTTAAGCGAACCTGCGAATCCGTGTGCGCCGAACAACCCCGGCGCACCGGCGAATCCATGCGCCGCCACGAACCCGCGCGCACCCCAAAGCCCGGGCGCGTCCAGCAATCCGTGCGCTGCACAAAACCCTTGCGCTCCCCAAAACCCATGCGCCGCCAAAAATCCTTGTGCGAACAACCCTTGCGCACCGAAAAACCCGTGTGCCGCCAGGAATCCGTGCGCCAAAAACCCTTGCGCGAAGAAATAATGGTGGCTTGACCGGCATGATCGGGTGAGCAACCGGCGCGCCCGCGCTTGAGACTCAGCCTCCAACCCGTATCGACGAGACCGCTGGAAGAGGACAGGAAATGAAGTTGTGGCAGAAAACCGGCCTATGGATCGTAGTGGCTTGCTCGTTGAGCCTCATCACACCCGCCGCCTCTCATGCGGCCAGGAGAATCCCTCCCAAACCCGAGACGGCACAGCAAAACGGCGGGGACTACCGGCGGGGCAAGAAAATCTACGGGGAGATCTGCTTCTCCTGCCACGGGGTCAAGGGCGACGGCAAGGGGCCGATCTGGCGGACGGTGAGGCCGAGGCCCCAGGTGTTCATCAGCCCCTACATGAAGCGCATGACGGACGACTACATGTTCGCCGTCGTGAAGTTCGGCAAGATGAACGTGCTCAAAAACCGGACCAGGGGCCACAAGGTGAAGAACGGCGTCCCCACCGCCATGCCCTCGTTCGCCGAGTCGCTCGAAGACGAGCAGATCCGGAAACTCATCAGGTGGGTGCGCGGCTTCAGCAAAGGGGACCAGCCGAAAGACGAGCAGAGCCGGGAAATCTTCACCGACGCCTGCTCCCAGTGCCACGGCGGAAAGGGGGTCGGGAACGGAATTCGCCCGGTGGAGGATCAGGACCCCGGAAAGCCGTTCATCAGCCACATCCAGCCGCCGCCGATGAACTATCACCTGCGAGAACAGATGGCGCGCTTCAGCGACGGGTTTCTCTTCTGGGTCATCAAACTCGGCCGCATCGACGCCAGCGAGATAAAGAAGTTCAATTTCATGCAGTCCTACGGCCACCTGCTGAAAGACGAGGATATCTGGTCGGTCGTCCGCTACGTCCGCGAAGCGTTCATCAACAAAAACCCGAGAAAGAAAAAATAGGCGGGGCGTAAGGGGGTTGTAGCCGATCGGGGAGGGAGGAGACTTCACTCCCCCCTTGAGGGGGCTGTTGAAAAAGCCCCGATGAACGAGGGATGGCGAACTATGGCCGCGCTCGCCGCGGATGAAAATTTCAACCGTAGGGGCGGGCCTCCGTGCCCGCCCCTACCGGGAATGTCCATGCCCGTAAGAAACCTCGGACAGGCACGGAGGCCTGTCCCTACGGCGAACAATCTCGAAGGTCGGATAGGGCCTTTCCAACAACCCCGTAAAGGGGCTCTTTCGAATACCGACGCCGCCGGGGGACGTAAGATGCGCTTGTGGAGCCTTCATCCCGGATATCTCGACGCCAGGGGGCTGGTGGCTCTATGGCGAGAAGCCCTGCTCGCCCAGAGGATTATCGCGGGCAAGACGAAGGGCTACCGCAATCATCCCCAACTGGAGCGGTTCCGGGGTGGCGCCAGATCCGCCGCCCTCATCGCCGAATACCTGAGAGCCGTGCATGCGGAATCCACTGAGCGGGGCTACCGGTTCGAGAAAGGCAAGATAGGCCGCCTGCGCACTTCGAAGCGATTGGACGTAACGAGCGGCCAGCTCGAATTCGAATGGCGTCACCTGATGAGCAAGCTCGAAACCCGCGCGCCCGAACTGCACGAAAAATACCTGGCGGAGGATGCCCCCCTGCCCCATCCCCTCTTCCGCGTCACGCCCGGCGGAATCGCCGACTGGGAGCGGCGGCCTTAGAGGCTCTATTGTAAGACAAGACGCGCCGCGCGGTTTGTGAGAAAATGCGCGCGTCGCCCGGAATCTCCGTTTCCAGGGAGTTTCATGATGCGTCTCGACCTTGAGGCATCGCGCGAGGAAATCACCGCCTTTTGCGAACGCTGGCAGGTTACGCAGTTCGACGTCTTCGGCTCGGCGTTGCGCGAGGACTTCGGCCCCGATAGCGACGTCGACCTCCTCGTCAGCTTCGAGGAAAGCGCACGCCATACGCTCTTCGACATGGTGCGAATGGAGGAGGAATTGAAGGGGATTTTCGGGCGCGATGTGGACCTTGTCGAGCGCGCGGGGGTCGAACAAAGCCGTAACCACATCCGCCGCGAAGCCATCCTGGAATCTGCTGTAGCGATTTATCCCATATCCCCCGCCCAGACCTTGACGAGGGTGTGAAACTCCCCGTTTTCACCGAACCGGTCGATGCGCTCCGGCAGAGCCGTCATCATCGCGCGGTCGAAGCGCTGCCCGACTTGCACGACGCCTAACGCAACTTCGGTCACCGCCGACACCTCGCAGACGGCGCCGCTCGCTTCGAGCTCATCCATCAAGTCCTCATACGGCGCGCCCCACAGCGGGAAGTGGAGCGACGCGTCAAGCTCGGCGGCCAATTCCCGGAACGCTTCGATGCGCCAGTCGCGAATGTGTTCGAGATGCAGGTCGCCGAAGACGAAGCGCGCTACCTTCGGAATCATGCGGGCCGCCTCGCCAATGCGCGCCTCATACGCCTCACCCGGATGGAGGGGCACGCCCAACAGCGGGATTCCCAGGTGTTCCGCCTGGCGCGCCACCAGTTCGATATCGAGTTCCTGGTGCGCGATTTTCCGACTCGCCGCGTCGAAGGTGGTGAGCAGAACCGTTGGTCTTTCGCCCTCGCGCCGCAAGGCCCGCCAGGTGAGATAGCTGTCCTTCCCGCCGCTCCAGAAGAGCACGTCGGCGGGTTCCGCTGGAGGTTCCGCGCCCGTCATCCAGGTGGACCGTCGGGCGAGGCGGGCGCGCTCTTCCACAGGCACCGCCTCGTGCGCATAGGGACAGTGGCGGCAGCCGCTGCCGCAGCAACTCCCGCGCCGCCTGAGCCCGACCTCGGTGAAAACGCGCCACCCCGTCTCGGGGTCGACGTAGAATTCCTCACCATTGCGGCACGCGCGCTCATGGAGAGTCCGCCGGCTATCCTCGTTCATGACTCGTTCCGGTGAGTATCAAACAGCGCCCAGACGCTCCCAGCCCGCGCCCTCGTGGCCGAAGGCGAAGGCGCCGGGATAGAGAATCTCCGCGAGAATCTCGGCGGATTCGACCAGCCTCGGCCCCGGTCGGTTGAAGAACTGGTTCCCGTCCGTGACGAACACTTCTCCCTTTTTCACGGCTTCGAGGCGCTTCCACTCCGGCCGCCCGGTGAGCGCAGACAACTCGCGGCGCGAGCGCGCTATGTCAAAACCGCACGGCATCAGCACGACCGCCTCAGGCCTGGCTTCTTCCAGTGCCGCCCATTCCAGCCAGTCGGAGTGTTCCCCGGCGACGCCCAGGACGTCCTCCCCGCCCGCGATCTCCACGAGTTCGGGCACCCAGTTTCCCGCCGCCATGAGCGGGTCGTACCACTCGATGCAGGCGACGCGGGGTCTTTTGCCCATCTCCCGCGCTTGCGCGGCGATGGCGTCCAGCCGCTCACGCAGTTCCGCCAGCAGCGCGTCGCCGCGCTCACCGACTCCCAGGGCCTCGGCCACCGATGCGACGTCGCGCCAGACGTCTCCCAGCGCGTTGGGTTCGAGCGAGAGAACGTCGGGCTTGGAGCGCACCAGTTCGCGCACGGCCGCTTCGACATCCTTGAGGCTCACGGCGCAGAGTTCGCATTGGGACTGCGTGACCACGAGATCCGGCGCCAGTTCGTCGAGCAGGGCGGTGTCGACGCTGTAGACGGAGACGGCGTCTTGCAGCACCGCCTTCACGCGTTCGTCAATCTCGCGGCTCGTGCCGTTCGGGTCGAACTTGGGCGCCGTGCAGGGCGGAAGCGCCGCGATTCCGGCGGGGTAGTCGCACTCGTGCGAGCGGCCCACGAGGCGCTCCCCGCATCCCAAGGCGTGGATGATCTCCGTGCTGCTCGGCAGGAGCGATACGACGCGGTTCAAAAGCCCGTCCTCCAATTACGATGAAGTTCGACTTTGCGAATCCTAGCACACCATAAGCGCTCATGCCGTCGCTCGTTCGTCACTCCTTCACCATCAGCCAAAAAGAGAAGAAAGGGCCGGTTTTTCCAGAGCATTCAAAATGAATCCGCTTCAAGACTCCATCCCGTCGCGCACGCGCCTCTCCACTTCCCGCGCCGCCCGCAGCAAGGCGGCGATGAGTTCCTCGCCTACGTCCAGCACGCCCTCATACCCGGCGAGGTTGCGCTTGCGGTGGGCGTTGTCCAGCACGCGCCACTGCGCCTGCGGCAAATCGACGGTGTGCTGGAGGCATTGAAAAACCAGGTAGCGCGAATCGGAACGATAGCCCCGCAGGCGCAACGCGGCGAGCGCCAGCGCATGGGCGGCGTTGCAGGCCAGATCGAAACGGCTCTCCAGGCTCAGATCTGCGCGCTCGGCGTCGCTCAGGCGGCGAACGCCCGAGCGGACCAGACCCTGGATTTCCTCATCGGCAGCCGGCTCGTTCTTGAGCCGGCCGATGCGCACCAGGTTATCGAGTTGCGGGTGCGCCATCTTCGCTTCCGATGAGGATGACATGCTCACCGGCGAGCACGTTCGTCAGAAAAGGGTTCCCGGCGGCTCTGCGCTCTTCGAACTCCCGGGACGTGTAAAGCGTGGGGCTGATCCGCCGGGCGAGGCCAGTCTCCACCGGCGAGAGCGCCTCGTAGAGCTCTTCCAGCATCACGCCGTCGGCGACGAGGAGCAGGTCGACGTCGCTGTCCGCCGTTTCGATCCCCTGTACGACCGACCCGTACACCAGGGCAAGCTCGATGCGATTGGCGAGAGCCTCCAACGCCCGCCGGATCGGTTCCGCCAGGGCGAGCGTCTTGCGCACGATGCCGCTCATCTCCTCGAACACCGGACAATCCGGATTGGCCTGGTAATGTTTCTGCCTGCCGATAGGGGTGACGCTCACCAGCCCGCTTGAGGCGAAGCGCTTGAGTTCACGCTGCACGGCGCCGGAGCCGGACCCCGTCAACCGGATCAATTCGCTCGCGAAAAAGCTCCGTCCGGGCTGCCCGAACAGCAACGCCAGGAGCCGCTGCTGGGTGGTGGTGAACAGCGCATCCGCGAGACCTGTGGATGCGGCGCCGGGCCCGGACGCCCTGCGGCGAGTCATACGTGAGGGATGTCTTGTCGTTAAATTACCCATAATGGGCATTATTATGCCTATTATGGGAATAATACAAGCATGGTTCTCGAATTACCCCATTGCTCGACGCACGGCACATCTCTCCCTCCCCTTGCCGGGCCGCCCACGCCACGCCTCCAGTGGACGATACCAATCCCGACAAAATCGTGAAGAACGCGCTCTGTACCATCTGCTCCCAGGCGCATTCCACAGGGCTTTCGCGTTCAAGCCGCCTCGATATCGGTGTGGGTGAAGTCCTCGCCCTTGAACAGCAGCGGCTCGTCCATCAGGTCGGCGAGCGCATAGGCGAAGCAATCTCCGAAGTTCAGCGATGCCGGATGATTCCCCTTGCCGAAGCGCCGCCAGGCGCGCCGGGCCGCTTCCAGATGTTCCAGGCCAACAGGCGCCAATTCGATTTCGGCGTCTCTCAGGAACAAATCGAGTTCGTGCCCCGCCGCCGCGCCGCCGCGACCTTCCAGGACGATGGAAGTTTCCAGCACATTGGCGACCGACATGCGAGGATGCGCGGCCGAAGCGATCGCCTTCTCGTAGCGTTCCGCGTCCTCCTCGCGGTAGAGAACGGCGAGGAGCGCCGAACTGTCGACGATCACTTCGGTAACCCCCGTTCGTCGTATAGCACGTCGCCGTGCTCCACGGCGGAAGGCCCCGGATCCAAAAGTTTCGCACAGCGCTCCGCGATGGCGCGCAGTTTCTGAGCGCGAACGTCTGCGTCGCGCAGCCTTTTCTCGCGTTCGAGACGTTCCTGCAGGGCGACCGTAATCGCGCCGGTCTTCGTCTCGCCGGTCAGTCGGGCCAAATCAGCAGCGAGCCTGCAGGTTTCCTCATTTTTGATGTTGAGACCCATCGCCGACTCCCAGGGTAGAAAAAAATTACTCCTTCTACCATACGTCAAAACGTCGGCATCCGCAACGACACGGCGGCGGAGAGGGCATAGCGCAAGACCGGAGACAGCTTCGCGGCGATCCGCCCTTCCCCTTGCCGGGCCGCCCGCCCCCTGCTAGCATCCGGGAAATCCACATATCACTTTTTCACGCTTCAGGAGGACGTGCGCGATGGCGGAATTCACCGTAGCCAAGTTCAAGGACGTGTCCGAGGGTCTGCAGGAGGGCCAGTTCGCCATAGGCGAGAGGGCGAAGGCGAGCGGCCTGGCGGACCTGGACCCCATCTACAGGGATTTGCTGGACATGAAAATCACCGTCACGCTCGGCCTCATCGGCCCCGACGGGCGCGTGAACATGACGCCCATGTGGTTCGACTACGAGGGCGACACCATTCTGGTGAACACGGCCGCACACCGGCCCAAGTGCGGATGGATTCGGAACAACCCGCAACTCACGATCCTCCTCGTGAACCCCGAGAACCCCTACCACTGGATGAGCATCAAGTGCACGGTGGTGAACGAGATACACGAGGACGGACCGGGCGGCGAGCGGGCGACGGAGCAGCTCGACCGCATCTGGACGAAATACACGGGCGCGGACCCGCCCTACGCGCTCAGAGACCCCGCCATCGACGAGAAGCGCGTGCTCTTCGAATGCCGCGTGGACCGGGTGGCCACGTTCGGAAAGCCGGCGTAGGGGCCAGGGTTGGCAGGGGCCGCATCCTGTATTCCCGGGGTTGCCCAAAAAGCCCCCTTGGCAAGGGGTTGTTGAAAAACCTTCTCGGTTGGAATTGAGGATGCTTTTCGTGTGCGCCTGGATTCGGGCGTCGTTCCGGAGACAGCTGATGCGGTTCACCACGAAGCCGTCATTCCGGCGAAAGCCGGAATCCATTTTGACTTTTTACCGGGCAGGACGGCCACGACCTTGTTGTCGCGCGGCGTCGGCATGAGGGATTCAGAGAATTCGCCTTTCGTGTTCGATTCCGATCCTCCCCGCCCGGGAGAGAGGACGACCGGGCGAAAGGCCAAAGACAAAGGCGAAAATGGATTCCGGCTTTCGCCGGAATGACGAACCTTTCCCCTTTTCTTTCACTGACAGAACGGGCCGAATCTATGCGGCCCGCAGACGCAGGACAGGCACGGAGGCCTGTCCCTACAAACCTTCTGCCGGCAGGATTCCCATGCCGGGTTTTTCAACAAGCCCTCACCGGTCGGGGTTGAGCTACCACACGCAGCCGCGCGCGGCGACGGGGATCACGGCTTCGAGGACGCCCTCTTCCATGCCGCCGCGTATGCCGTGGTAGACGTCGTAGAGGTTGATGGTCGGGTCGCAGTGGCTGGGCTGGAACAGGAGCGTCTCGCCGATCTCGGGCCGCCTCGAAGCCGGGGATAGATCCAGCACGCCGTGCTCATCAGACGCCCGCGCGTGCACGGCGCCCTCGAGTTCGAGGCAGGGCGCCAGCCCGCTGTCCGAGGAGAGCGCCTTGTGGCCGGCGTCCATCACGACGTGGCCGGGGCCGGGCGCGCTCACCACGGTCGTCAGCACGAAAAGACTCGGCCTGAAGTCGTCATAAGTCTCCGAGTCCTCGCCGCCGATGCTCTTGTAATGCGAATCCATGAAGAGATAGCTGCCCGCCTGGAGCTCGTTCAGCACGCCGGATTCCGCGTCCCAGCGCCATGAACCCGTGCCGCCGCCGCTCCTGATCTCAAGCGGAAGCCCCGCGGCCTCGAACGCGTCCACCGTCTCGCGCATCCGCGCGATGGCGTCTGCGTAAACCCCGCGCCGCTCGGCGAAGCCGTCCACGTGCTGGGCTTTTCCCTGATAAGCCTGAATCCCCTTGAGTTCGAGCCCTTTCGCCGCCTCCACGCGCCGGGCCAGTTCCACCGCCGCCTCTCCGGGAGCGACGCCGCAGCGGCCCTGGCCCACGTCCACGTCGACGAGCACGCCGATTTCCGCTCCTGCCGCCGTCACGGCTTCTGAGAGCATCGCCACCCCCTGGGGGTGATCCACCACCACCATCAGGTCCGCATGGCGCGCGAGCGCGGCCAGACGCCTGAGCTTCGAGGCGGCCGTGACCTCGCTGCTCACGAGGACGTTCCCGACGCCGCCTTCCACCATCACCTCGGCCTCGCTCACCTTCTGGCAGCAAACCCCCACCGCGCCGAGCGCCATCTGCTTTCTCGCGAGCCAGGGGCTCTTGTGCGTCTTGGCGTGGGCGCGGAGACTCACGCCCGTTCCTTCCAGGCGCTTCGCCATCAACGCGAGGTTCTCCTCCATGACGTCGAGGTCGACCAGCAGGGCGGGCGTTTCGATTTCACGCACCGGCGTTCCGATGCTCTGGGTGGGGGGCATGGGAAATCCTTTTCAGGGAGAAATCGTTATTCCTGCTCATGAGAACTTTATTGGAGAATATCACCTGGACGGCGCGGCGGGAACCGGCTTGCCCGCCGCCCCCGCATGGCGCATGATGACTTTTTCGATCTCAAGCGATTTTCCTGCTCGCACCCGGAGGGTTTTTCTTCATGCGCACCAAGGCCGACGACCTCCTCGAAGGCGCCATCGACGTTCACGCCCACATCTTCCCCCAGGTATTCCTGGAAGAACCAGGCCGCGTGCTGGACCACGAATGGGCCGAACTCGCGCGCGACGTCGGCATGCGCGGCTTCGTGATGAAGAGCCACCTGTGGCCCACCATCGCCCAGGCGAGGATCCTGAACGAGGTCTATCCGGGCGTCACGGCCTTCGGCGCCATCACGCTGAACGCCAACGTGGGCGGTCTTTCGCCCTTCGCGGCGGAAAGCGCGGCGCGCCTCGGCGTGAAGGTCATCTGGATGCCCACCTACTCCGCGGCGAACGACATCGCGGTGGGCGCCTACAGCAAACGCATCGCGGAAGCCTACAGGCAGCCCCCGCCCGCGCAGGGCCTGACCGTTCTGGACGCAGACGGCGCGGTACGCCCCGAGGCGGACGCCATACTCGAAATCGCCCGCGACGCGGACGTGGCCGTGGCCACGGGGCATTTGTCGGCGGAGGAAGGCGTCGCCCTGGCGAGGCGCGCGAAGGAGATCGGGGTCAAGAAATTCATCTTCACCCATCCGATCATCTTCATCATCGACGCGAGCGAGGGGCAGCTGCGCGAGGTGGCGGATTTGGGCTACATCGTCGAGTTCACCTGGATATCGGCCTTCCCCATGTGGCGCGACCTGGACCCGGTGAAAGTGGCCGAAACCGCGCGCGCACTCGGCCCCGAGCGATGCGTGATGAGCACCGACGCGCAACTCGACCTCAATCCCCCGCCGACGGAAATGCTGCGCATGTTCATCGCCACGATGCTGCGCCTGGGGTTCGAAGACGAGGAGATTCGCTGGATGGTGCAGCGAAACCCCGCCCGCCTGATGGGTCTCGAAGAATAAGAAGCACTCGCGTAGAACACCGCAACAGATGATGCGGGAGTCAGTGCTGCGTTTTTACTCGCCAACCCTTCATTTTTTTTCTTGACTCACCTCTGAAATTCCTTACAGAATCTTAACGTTGCGGCGCCGCCTTCGTTGATAACATTTCAACAGGTACTTCAGGTACTCGAGGCGGGGAAGCAATTCCATGAACCAGAAAGATTCCATTCTCATCGTCGAGGATGAGAAAAACATCGCATCGCTCATCGACAAATCTTTACGCCAGGAAGGTTTCCACACCATCATCGCTCATGACGGGGAGCGGGCCCTGCAACTGGCGCGCGAGTGGACGCCCGTTTTCGTCGTGCTCGATCTGATGCTCCCGAAAATGAACGGGTGGGAGGTTTGCAGGCGGCTCCGGGAGGAGTCCGAAGTTCCCATCCTGATGCTCACGGCCAGGGAGGGAGAGATCGACAGGCTTCTCGGCTTCTCGCTGGGCGCCGATGATTACGTCGTCAAGCCCTTCAGCCCGAAAGAACTCATCGAGCGCGTCAAGGCCATCCTCAGGCGCACCAAAAACGCGCCCATGCTCCGGAAGGCGAAAATCTCTTTCGGCAACCTCATTCTGGAGCCCGAAAAACACAAACTCACCCGAAACGGCAAACCCGTAGCGCTCACCCCTTCGGAATACAAGCTGCTCCTGACGCTCATGAGCGCGCCCGGGCGCGTTTTTTCCCGCCACGAACTACTCACCAGGCTCTACCATACCTCGGACGCCGTGGTCGCTCGCGTTGTGGATGTCCACATCGGGAAACTTCGGCAAAAAATCGAGTGCAACTCAGCGAATCCCCATCTCATCCTCACGGTGCGCGGTGTGGGGTATCGTTTTGCGGAAGCGGAAGAACAAGGAGATCATTAGCATGAAGAGTCGCCTGCTCTGGAAACTCCTGGCCACCAACCTTCCGGTCATCGTGCTGGTCATTCTGGTTGTCTGGACGTCGATCAATTTCCTCTCCGCCGATTACTTCGCCGCCCTGATGCGCAAATACAACATCTCGCCCACGGAAATACACCAGATGTTCCTGGACGCCGTGCATCGCCACATCATCAACACGAGCATACTCGCCATGATCATGGCCGTCGCCTTGAGTTTCTTCCTCACCCGAAGGGTGTTGCGTCCGCTGTACGCGATGGCGGAAGTATCCCGGAAAGTATCGCTGGGCGATTTCACCGCGCGCGCGGATATCTCATCGAAAGACGAGGTCGGCCAGTTCGGGGTGATGTTCAACCAGATGGCCGAGAATCTGGAGAAAATCGAAAACCTGAGAAAAACCATGCTGGTGGATGTCGCCCATGAGCTGAGAACCCCGCTCACCACGGTGCGAGGCTACCTCGAGGGCCTGTCCGATGGCGCCATTCCGCCCGCCAAAGAGACGTTCTCCATGCTGAAGGATGAAATTCTGCGTCTCGTGCGCCTGGTCCAGGATTTTCATCAACTCGCCCGCGCCGAGGCCGCAAAGGTCTATCTACGACGAGAGGAAATCGATTTGCCGCATCTGGTCGAGCGCGTCATCGAACTCTACCGGCGCGATTTCGAAGCCAGAAAAATCGGGGTGACCGTGGATTTCGGCGGCGAGTGGCGCGCAGTGCGGGCGGACCGGGACAAAATCGTCCAGGCTTTGGGAAACATCGTCCAGAACGCATGCCGGCACACGCCCGAGGGAGGGGAGTTCCGCGTCCGGGCGGAGCAGCGAAAAAACGGGATGAAGATCGTATTTTCAAATACCTGCAAGGATTTCCCGAAAGAGAAGGAAGATGTCGGGCTCATCTTCGAGAGGTTCTACCGCACGGAAAAATCGCGTTCTCGCGAAAGCGGGGGAGCGGGCATCGGACTGGCGATAGTGAAGGCTCTCATCGAGGCGCACGGAGGCGAAGTGGGCGCCTGGCATGACGAAGGCGTCATCCACATCTGGTTCAGCCTGCCGGCCTGATATCATTGTTGACGATTTGTTCGACGTTTTTTCATCAACCCGACGCATCTTTTTGGTATGCTCTTCGAAGAGCGCCTGTATAATAGAATGCGACTGTCATCGAAAACAGCCGCCTGCCAAGCCCGGCGTATCTCCCCGGCGAATCAAATGCTGGAAGATCCGAATAAGGAACAACGCCATGCAAAACGTCCAGAAAACGCTCATGATTCTCCTTGCGGTATCCTTGCTCCCCCTCGCATCGACCGGCGTGAACGCCGCCGAGCCGACCGTCATCACCCTCACCCAGACGGGGTGCCAGTTCACCGAACCCGAGGGGGAGGACCACGGCTTCAAGACCACGGGGTCGGCCGACTGCAAGGCCATCAACTCCAAGAGCGGGAAAAAGCGCCTCGCCGGCTCCAAAACCATCACGCTGAAGCCAGGCCCCTATATTTTCCGGGTGACGAACAAGAACGTGCCCTACGGGCTCGGGTTTTATCTGAGGGGCGCAGGGGTCGGACGCCTCACGCTGCCGAAGGTCTCGGGGGGCGGCCTCACCAAGGGGAAATCGAGGGATTACCACATCACGCTCAAAGAGGGCGATTATTATTATTCATGCCCCCTGAACCCGACGCCCGATTACTCCCTGAAGGTGACGAACTAGACTTTCGCGCAGGCGGGAGAGCAGGCCGCGCGCGTTTTTAGACTCCGCTGATCGCCGTCCGGCCCGTTCGGGACGAGGAAGGCGTTGCGCGCAATAGCGGTGAATGCGGGAGCAACTCCGGGGACAGGGGTTTGTAGGGGTCAGACATATATGTCTGACTGTGTGTCCGCCCCAAGCGATCATCCGTCCCGCCCCCTTCATATAGCGGAGACATCAAATCGGGCGGACACACAGGTCCGCCCCTACGACACCTTTCCGGAGAAACGGGCGCTTCACGAAGTGCCCCTACGACACCTTTCCGGAGAGATCACAACACCCGTCATTCCGGCGAAAGCCGGAATCCATTTTGACTTTTCACCGGGCAGGGCGGCCACGACCTTGTTATCGCGCGGCGTCCGGATGCGGAATTCAGAAAATTCGCCTTTCGTTTTTGTGTTCGATTCCGATCCTTCCCGCCCGGGAGTAAAGACGTCCGAGCGAGGAGGCGAAAAGACCAAGGCGAAAATGGATTCCGGCTTTCGCCGGAATGACGGTGGTGGTCAATTCCGACCGAGGAGGGACTTTTCAACAGCCCTTTGTCATGGGGCTATTTCAACAACCTCGCGTGGAGGAACGTCCTCCGTCCCTGGCCCGTGCTGTGAATTCGGAGACGGGAACCAGCGAGTCCACACGCCACGCCCCAGATTCGTTCTTCGCGTTATCCCGCAAACAAGAAGCCGACCGAAAAATACCGGACGCGCTGGAGACGCACGCCCGCCTTACTTTATAATCACTTCACAATATCTCGTTTCCATGGAATATGATCGGGAATCATGTCCCCATCCACATGAAGCCCGATGGAGAAACCTTCTTGAACCTTGAAACCCATCCCACCGTCTGCGTCCTGGGATTCGGCATGGCCGGCAGACCCATCGCCCGGGGACTGGCGGAGGCCGGCGCGGCGAAGGTCCGCGTCTGGAAAAGACCGCCCTGGCGGCCCGAACATCTCGACGCCTCCGATCACCCGGCGATTCTGATGACGCAGTCCATGGAAGAGGCGCTCGAAGGCGTGGATTTCGTCTTGTCGCTCGTCACGCCGGAAAGCGCGCTGGATACGGCGCGCAGCGCCTCCCCTTTCGTCCGAAGCGCCGTCTACCTGGATTTGAACACCACGACGCCCGAGGCGAAGAAAGAGATCGGCCGCGTCGTAGAGGCGGGCGGAGGCCGGCCGATTGACGGGGCGATATGCGACCCCGCAGAGGTGTATGGCCACAAGGTCGTCACGTTGATCTCGGGACCCGAAGCCGGGCGCCTGAGCGAGGCGATGGCGCGCTACGGGATGCAGCTTCAGGTGCTCAGCGAGCGCGTGGGAGACGCCTCCGCCCTCAAGGTCGTGCGCAGCGTGTTCACCAAGGGGCTGATGATGACCTTTCTCGAAGCCATCGAGGCGGCGAGGCGCTGCGGGATCGTGGATGAACTCCTCGAGTCCATCGCCGGCACCGTGGAGGGGCTTCCCTTGCGGGATCTGGCCCTGAGCCTGGCGGGCACGAGCCTCATCGTCGCCGAAAGGCGCGCGCAGGAGATGGAAGGCGTCGTCTCGACGCTCGAATCGCTGGGCGTGGACTCGCACATCAGCGCCGCATCGCTCGAAAAATTCCGCTGGCTCCAGGGGTTCGATTTCCACGAAGAACTCGGCGGCGTGCCGCCCGAATCGGTCGAAACCATGCTCCGCGCGCTCGGGAAAATCTTTGACGCCACCCCGGAGCCAAAGGGCTGAAAACGCTCTCGTCCGCCGGTGAAAGAATCTCGATTTTGTGCATCTCAACCCTTGATTTTCGGGAGCGGCATCTGGTAGCATCGCTCTGCGCTTGGGGTATCCAGGTGAATTTGAGTTCAATAAACGTGAATCGCCAGGGGGCCCGTCCCTCGGGGTTCAGATCGTAAAAATCTTCATCATCCGTAGGAGGGAATCATCCATGACATTTGTCATCGGGGAGAAATGCCTGGGCGAGCGTTATGCAACGTGCGTGAGCGTCTGTCCCGTAGATTGTATGCACCCGGGCGAGTACAAAGGGGAGCCCTTCCTGATCATCGACCCCGAAGAATGCATCGACTGCGGCGTCTGTCAGCCGGAGTGCCCGATTGACGCCATCCTCGAGAGTGAAGACGACGATCCCGTATGGGCGGAAATCAACGCGGAACTCACCGAGGAATTCAAGAACAACGAGCCGGTCGAGCCGCGCCCGGCGAACGATCCGCCGCGCAGATCGGACAACGTGCTGCGCTAGCGCCACCCTGCTGATTCAAACACCGCGGCCAACCGGTCGCGGTGTTTTTTATTTGTATATGCGCGCCGGCGCTTGTTCATACACCTCACCCTCCTGAAACGGGGAACCCCGGGGAAGCTATGGTATTGAGTCCACCCGCAAAAGACGGCCCGCTCATCGCCGTCGCCGGAACGCGCTTCGGCCCCCCCACGGTCGAGGAGGAGATACTCTCGCCGCTGGGTCCCCGTCTGCGCCTGGGCATGGGAGCGGACGCTGTATCCCTGATCGAACTCTGCGCGGATGCGGAAGGCGTCATCATCGGTTCGATTCCCACCTTCACCGCAGAGGTCATCGCGAAGCTGAAGCACTGCAGAATCCTCGCGCGAGGCGGCGTGGGCGTGGACAACATCGACCTCGAAGCCGCGAGGGCGAAGGGCATTCCGGTCACCTGCGTGCCCGATTACTGCGTCGATGAGGTATCGGATCACGCCATGGCGCTCATCCTCTACTTCGCCCGAAAGCTGGAGCAAGGTATCGCGGAAGTCGAAAAAGGCGGCTGGGGCATCGCCGCACTCCGGCCCATCGCCCCGCTGCGCGGCGCGACCTTGGGCGTAGTGGGAATCGGGCGGATCGGCGCAGCCCTGGCCGGAAAGGCGCGCGCCTTCGGGATGCGGATCGCCGCGCACGATCCCTTTGCGCCCGAATCCGTTTTCGAGGAGCTGGGAGCCGAGAACGCCGCACTATCGCAGATATGGGAGGAATCCGACTACGTCTCCCTCCACGCGCCCTTGACATCCGAAACGCGCGGCATCGTGAACACCGACGCGCTCGATCGCATGAAGACGGACGCCGTTCTGATCAACGTGGCGCGCGGCGAACTCGTGGACGAGAATGCGCTGGCCGATGCCTTAAAGAGAAACGCCATCCGGGGCGCGGGCCTCGACGTGTTGGAAGTTGAACCCCCGGGGCCGAATCACCCGCTGCTCGGGCTTCCCAACTGCCGCGTCACGCCGCACAGCGCGTGGTACAGCACGGCAGCCTTGGAGGACATGCGGCGAAAGGCGGCGACGGACGTATTGCGCGTCCTGCAGGGGGAGGAGCCGCGCTACCCGGTGGGGTGATGCTTCGGTCTTTGTTGCACGCCGCGAGGATTGCGTAGGGACAGGCCCCTGTGCCTGTCCGAACGCAGGACGACAACGGGGTTGCTGAAAAAGTCATCCTCGGGCGGAATTGACCACCGCCGTCATTCCGGCGAAAGCCGGAATCCATTCTCAAGCAGAATGACAATACGCCGGCTTTTCATCTCCTCGTCATTGGCGCGAATCAATAAGAAAAGAAAAAAACAAAGGCAAAGCAAATGGATTCCGGCTTTCGCCGGAATGACGAACAAAACCGCACCCGTTGTAGGGGCTGTTGAAAAAGTCCGAGGAGAGAGGAATCACTCCCCCCTTGAGGGTCGAGCTTCCCGAGGGGAAAGCTCGACGATGAGCTAAGGGCGTAAGCCCGCAAGCGAATCGGTGGGGGGACATGCCACAGAAAAACTCCCCCCACCGAATCGGCCTTCGCACAAACCGCTCGGCCTCTTCGACTCCCCCTCAAGGGGCTGTTGAAAAACCCCGTTTTGAAGCGGGCGGTATGGCGTCTCACGCGGCTTGGGAGATCAAGCCCAATCGGCGCGTGAGGCCGCGGGGAACGCGCATTCGGCGACTCGAGGCGGCGCAGGCCCGCCACAGGGCGAATATTCGCGCAGCAACAGCGGCGGCGAGCCGCTTGAGGTTCACCGCAGTCGCCGTCAGGTAGGCCTGGATCTTCATGTTCTCCATACCCCGGCGCACCGCCCGCGCCAGTCCGTGCCAACTCTTCGCCTCCCCGTGGTAGCCCTCCGAGCGCCCCATGTGGCGGCGCCACAGCCGACCCTCCTCCTCCCCCCGGCGCGCGTGGCGACGGCGCCCGCGCAACAGCGCCGGATACTCGTGCGGAATCAGCACCGTCCTGCTCGTGCGGGACTTCGACAGACAATCGGCCCTAAGCGCGCAGCCCGCGCAATCGCGCGTCCTCGAACCATAGTAGCGCCCCCGCTCCGTCTCCTTCCGGGGACGCAGCGTCTTGCCCCCCGGACACTTCACCACCTTGTGACGCTCGTCGTAGCGGAACAACTGCAGCGGCACCCGGCTCTGGGAAGGCTCCTTCTTCGCCGGTATCACCGCGGCGACCCCCCGACGCTCCAATGCGCCGTACACCTTCGAGTACGCATAGCCACTATCCGCCGTCACCACCGCGGGCGCGCGCCCCGTCAGTTCGCGAACCGCATCCAACTGCGGCTCCATCATCTCCCGCTCGTTCAAAGTCCCCGCCGTCACCTCTACGTCGAGAACCACCCCCCGCTCATCGTCCACCACCGCGTGGTGCTTGTAGCTCGGCTCGAAACCCGCCCGAGCGCTCTTGCGCGCAAGACGCGCGTCGGGGTCCGTTCGGCTCACAGGCCCCGAACCCCCGCCGCCGCCCTTCTTCCCCGTCTCATCCTCCGAATCGTTCTCCCGCACCACCTTCTCCGCGTGGCGCTCCGCCAGACTCTCCCAGCTCACGTCCGCCCGGATCAACGAAGCGTCCATGTGAACCACCTCTCCCGTCGCCACCTTCGCCTCCACGCAAGCCTGAACCGTGCGGCGCAATATCTCCTTGAACCGCTCCTCCCCCCAGCGCTGACGGATACGCGTCAGGCTCGAATGGTCCGGCAACTCCTCGTCCAGCCTGTACCCGATGAACCACCGGATCGCCAGGTGCGCCTGCGCCTCGCGCAACAGGCGCCGGTCGTGCGCGTAGCCCAGCAGCAGGCCCGCCAGCATCAACCGAACCACCACCTCGGGGTCCAGGCCCGGACGACCGTTGTCCGCGCAATAGCACGCCGCCACCTCCTCGCGAAGCCAGCTCAAATCCAGCACGCGGTTCACCTGGCGCAATACGTGATCTTCGGGAATCAGATTCTCCATAGAGCCGGCCACGAACAAGTCCATCTGCTCGCGCCTCTTGCGATCCAACATCGAGGATACTCCCATCTCGGGCGAGTCGGGATAACTCCATACGATCACAAAACCAGGGCTTTTTCAACAGGCCCCTCAAGGGGGGAGTGAAAATCAAAATCGCTTCCCGGGGGCTTCTTCAACAGGTCCGCCAAGGGGGGGTTGGTTTTCAACCCGAAAGGTTGTCCCTATGCCGGCTTCCGGGATTCCCTCATCTCTCAATCGGGAAACCGACGATGCTGCCCCACTCCGTCCAGGAGCCGTCGTAAATCTTCACGTCTTCATAGCCGAGCAGGTACCGCATGGCGAACCAGACCAGACTGGCCCGGTGGCTCAGGCGTCAGTAGAGGACGAGTTCTATCTCGTCATCACCCGCTGCGCCCGCTCCGTCGAGAATTTTCCCGAGTTCCTCTTTGTCCTTATAGGTGTCGTCCTCGTTCAGAAGCTCGCGGAAGAACAGGTGCGCGGCCCCCGGTATGCGCCCGGCTCGCTCGGCCCCGTGGTCGAAGCCGGGCGGAGGCATCACCCGCTCGCCGCTGTATTCCTCGGGCGAGCGCACGTCGAGCAGCACCCTGCCCGGCGCGCCCAGCTTCTCGCGAATATCGTCCCTGCCCACGCTTAAGGTTTCGCCCCCACCCGGCGCGGGGTGGGCGGCGGCCTCTGCATCCGGCGCATCTGTCGAGACGGGCATCCCGTCGGCCATCCACTTCTTCTTCGCGCCGTCCAGGAGCTTCAGATTATTGAAGCCCGCCATCTTGAGAACCCAGAACGCATAGGTGCCGAACTGCACCGGCTCGCCGTACAAGACGATTTCATCGTCCGGCCCGATGCCCATCTCGCCCAGACGCTCGGCCAGCGCGTCGGACGCGGCGAACGCGCGGTCCGTCTCGTGCCAGAGCGCCCCTTTCCAGAACCACCAGTGCGCGCCCGGCACGTGGGCTTCGCGGTAGGAGGCGTCGTCGCTCGCGGAGGACACCTCGATGACGTGGAGGTTCGGATTTTCCAGGTTTTCTGAGAGCCACGCCGTCGAAACGAGCGTGGAGTTATCTGCTTGCGTCATATCTCATATCCTCACAGGAAAAAACGGTCCCAAAAACCACCTTATGAAATGCACTATTCCCTTTGGAATACCCGATTCCTTCTCCAACATCACTTCCCCTGGGCGTCCCTCGATACGGCCCTGCGGGCCTACTCGGGATGAGGGTCGTTTTGTTCGGAACGGGGGTAAGCAAGTGCCGCAAACCTCTCCTTCACTACCGCTAACACAGTGAATGCCACCGCTCGGGGGAATCGGCCACGCCCTGCAAACCTCTCCTTCATCCCGGGCAACGCGAACTCTTCACCCTGACCGGCGCGAATTCCTCTTTGCGCCCACCCTGAGCAACACGCGCCCCACTCAGGGAGACAGCCAAAACAATCCCGATTGACTTTGCGCCCGCCTCGAGCGACGCGGTTCCCCCAACCCTCACCCTGAGTAGCCGCGGAGCGGCGTATCGAAGGGCGCGCGCCGGAATGCGTAAGCCGCCCAATCCCGCAACTCGACCTCGCCTGCGCCGACTCATCGCGCTTCTGTAATCGAGAACCCGATTCCCGGCAAATATCACCCGCCGACCATGGCCGGTTTCTTCTGCCGGACCTCCGGTATCGCTTCCTCGAACGCGTGGGAGGCCTGCAGGACGCGGGCTTCCTCCCAGGGCGGCCCCACGATCTGGATCGACACGGGCAGGCCGTCTTCGCTGAAGCCCGAAGGCGCCGCCATGGTCGGGAAACCGAAGAGATTGTAGGGGCCGGTCTGCGGTCTGCCGAGGCCCGTGAACAGGTGCTCCTTCCCGTTCACCGTGCCCATTATCGTCGCAACGGGCCCCGCGGGGCAGGGATAGCCGGGCGCCAGGAGAATATCGATCTCACCGAACACCTTCTCCATCTCGCGGGTGAGCGTGCGCCTCTCTCTCATGGCGTGCATGTATTCAACCAGCGTCACGCGGCTCGAAATTTCCAGGCGCTCGCGGACGTCGTCGCCGAATTTTTCCGGATGCGTAGCGAGCCGCTCGCTGTGGACCGCCGCCAGTTCGGCGCTGGCGATCATGCGCCGCACATCTCGCATTCTATCCGCGTTCGGATAGCGCACATGGACGACCACGCCGCCCAGAGCCTTCATGGTCTCTATCGCATTCTCGAAGCCTTTCTGCACCGAAGCGTCGTTTTCCGGGAGATAGAGGTCCTCGCAGACGCCGAAGCGCATCCCCTCGACGCCCTCGCCTATCAAAGCGCAGAAATCGGGCGTCTCGCGATCCTTGGAGCCAGCGTCCGCCGGGTCGTAGCCCGCCATGGCCTGCAGCATGATGCCGCAGTCGCGCGCCGTACGCGCGAGCGGACCGGCGTGGTCGAGAGTCGGAGAGTTCGGGAAAATGCCGCGAAGGCTCACGCGGCCGTAGGTGGGTTTCAGGCCCATCGTGCCGCACGCGCTCGCGGGTCCCCGGATGGAGCCGCCCGTGTCGGTTCCCACCGCACCCGGACACATGTAGGCCGCCACGGCCGCGCCCGAGCCGCCGCTCGAACCGCCCGATACCCGCTCGGGATTCCAGGGGTTGCGGGCAGGGCCGTAGTGGGGGTTCACGGTGGTGGAACCGGCTGCGAACTCGTGCGTGTTGCACTTTCCGATGACGACCGCGCCCGCTTCTTTCAGCTTCCTCACGCACTCGGCATCCGCCGCCGGCACGTTGTCGGGGAAAAAGCTCGACCCCTGCGTCGTCAGCACGCCTGCGGTATCGATGATGTCCTTGATGCCGACCGGCACGCCGTGGAGCGGGCCGCGGTAGTGGCCGCCCTGAATCTCGCTTTCCGCCTTTGCCGCGTCCTCACGGGCCTCGTCCGCGCACACAGTGATGAACGCGTTGAGTTCGGGATCCAGGGCCTCGATCTGCCGCAAATGCGCGTCCACCACCTCGCGCGGGGAGATTTTCTTGCCCTCGATTTGCCGGGCGAGTTCATGTATTGAGAGAAAATTCAGTCCATCGGCGCTCATTTCGACCTCCATTCCACCTGTGTGAATTTCGTTCCGCTTCCACCTGTTTGATGAAATGCCACCATACCACGACGAGGCTAACCGCGCCTTCACCACAAGAGTTTCCTTGTTCTATGTTAAACGCGCACCGAGAAAGCACGTTTGTAGGGACAACCCTCCGTGGTTGTCCTCCACCAGGACAGGCACGGAGGCCTGTCCCTACGGGTCATCAAGGCAACATGGAAAATTGTGGCTTTCGATGCAGGGACAGGTCGCGACCTGTCCCTGCAAGAGGCGGTGCGGTTTTGTTCGTCATTCCGGCGAAAGCCGGAATCCATTTGCGGGCGCGGGTGAATACACGGCGGCGTTTCATTCCCCGCTGATGTGCGGGAACCTCGACGAAAGGCAAAAGGCGTAAAAATGGATTCCGGCTTTCGCCGGAATGACGGTGCACAAGCTCGATTGGGGGACAACAACCCCATATGCAGCCCATATAGGCAGGAACAAATCAAATCACAATTCCTCCCCTCTCCAATCGGAACAACCGCTCCTCTCTCCCGGTGAGCCACTTGGCGGAAGCGCGGCGATTTGATATGGATATTTTCATACCGCCCATTGGAAGCACCCGAAGCAAAAAGACGCGAGAGACGATAGCGCGGCCATCTTTCCACGAGGTCAAACGCACATGAACGGCGATACTTACGACGCCCTGGTGGTCGGCGGGGGAATCAACGGCCTCTCGGCGCTGTACCACCTGAAGCGCCTGGGCGCTGCGCGCGTCGGGCTGGTGGAGCGTTTCGAGATCGGACACGACAGGGGCAGTTCGCACGGCGCCGCCCGCGTCACGAGAAGCGCCTACGTCGCCCCCGAATACGTCCGCCTCATGCAGTGGGTGCACAAAGAAGAGTGGCCCAGGCTCGAAAAGGATACCGGCAAGAAACTCGTGCATTCCAATCCCGGGATATACACCGGGCCGCCGTGCGAGCGTTACCACTCCTACGTCGAGGCGGTGGCGCAAGAGGGCGTGGACGTGGAGCTCCTCACCGCGGACGAGGCGCGGACGCGGTTTCCCCAGTTCACCTTCGAGAATGCGGAGAGCGCCCTGCTCGACAAGACGGGGGGGTTCATATCCTCGGTAGAGGCGGTCGAATCGCTCGCCGCGCTGGCCCGCGAGAGCGGGGTGCAAATCCATGAGAACACGGTCGTCCACGGATTCGACCCGGCGGCCGATCCCGTAAAGGTCGAAACGAGCCGGGGAACCTTGGAGACCGAACGCCTCGTCGTGGCGCCGGGCGCGTGGGCGAAGGAGTTGCTCCCGTTCCTGAAGCCCAGTCTCAACATCGCACGCCAGACGGTTGCGTACTTCACGCCCGAGGACGACCCGGCCGCCTACCTGCCCGGCCGGTTCCCGGTCTGGGCCTACAGGGAACAGGACGAGAACAACCTGTTCTACGGAATGCCCGTTTTCGGGCGCGCGGGCGTCAAGGTGGGCCGGCATCTGAGAGTCGGGGTGGACGACGATCCGGACAACCCGCCCGACGCCGTCGACGAGGAGAAAATCGCCGACGTGAGGCGCTTCATGGCGCGCTTTTTCACCTGCAAAAACTGGACGCTCGCGGGCGCGGAGCACTGCCTCTACACCAACGCGCCGAATGAGGATTTCATTATCGACCTGCATCCCGAGAACCCGCGCATCGCGTTCGGGGCCGGCTTCTCGGGCCACGGATTCAAGTTCGGTCCGCTCACCGGAAGGCTTCTGGCCGAACTCGCATGGGAGGGGAAAATTTCCATACCCGATGCCGAACTGGCGAGGCGCCTTTTTTCACTCGAGAAATAAGGCTTTATCTCTCCTGACGAGGGTCCGCGTCCCTCCTGAGGCGTCGGGTATGGATCTCCTCGAAGCGAACGCTGGTTGAAAAAGCCCTCGGGAGCGATTTTGTTGCGCGCACGCTTTTGAAGTTCACTCCCCCCCTTGAGGGGCCTGTTGAAAACCCCCTTCCGCCTCATCCTGAGTAGCGGCCCCTCGACTTCGCTCGGGACAGGCTCCGCCGTTCCCCGACACTCCTCATCCTGAGTAGGCGCGAAAGCGCCGTATCGAAGGATGCCCCCTCATCCTGCGCGAAGCGTTCGACTCTCCGCGCCCTTCGATACGCCGCCTTCGGCGGCTACTCAGGGTGAGGAAAGAGGTGTTGGCTGTTTGCGGAGGGGCAGACCAGGCTTTTTCAACAGGCCCGACAAGGGGGGTACAAAAAGGCAATGCTCCCCCGCCGGGCTGAAGGGGTTTGCTTTTTCTTGCCCCCCTGACAAGGGGGGGGTAGGGGGGGTTGCCTTTCGACCAGGTAGGTCGGGAGTTCGCGCGAATGCGGCCTTCCCGCTAAAGGCAATATCCCCCCGACAAGGACTATTTCAACAACCCCGGCGAACGGAGAATGCCTTATGACGCCCCATCCTGAAGGAGCGCCCTCAGATTCTCCGCCGCCAGCCGCGCCGCCGTGCGGATGTCGGGCCTGGAGACGATCTGGCAGGTCAGCCAGCCGCCGTACCCTATCGAGCGCAGCGCCCCGATCACCTCACCGAAGGGAATGTGGCCGCCGCCGGGGTAGTAGCGGTTGTTCTCGGCGATGTGCATGTGGCCGAGAAGCTCTCCCGACTCGACGATGGGGTCGGTGAACGACGCCTCATCCGCGTTCATGTGGTAGGTGTCGAGCATGAGGACGAACGCCTCGTGATCGAGTTCCCGGCATAGCGCCACCCCTTCGGCCGCCGTGGTCACGTTGTTGATCCAGTGGCTGCACAAGGGCTCCAGATAGAGCCTGGCGCCCCGCGCGGCGGCTTCATCCGCAAGGCCAAGCAGCGCGTCGTGCATCCAGCCGAGGGAATCCTCGCGCCGCGCATCCTCGCAGAGATTCCCGCGCGAGGAGCCGATGACCATGCCGCACCCGAACCTCTGCGCCATATCGAGCGCGTCCAGGTGGCGGCGGTAGGACACCGCCCTGATCTCGGGCACGGGGTGGCACAGCCATATCCTGTCCTGAAAGCCCATGGCCGCCGTGTGGATCATCGAGACGGAGAGGCCCCGGCTGTTGATCTGCTTCTCTATCTCGTCCAAATCGAGTTCAGCGGGCTTTCGCACCGAAAGCTCCACGCCGCAGAAACCCGCCTCGGCCACGCAGTCCAAGTTCTCCCCGAGCGTCCCCTGCGCGCTGGGCAGGTTGGGTGTGGAGATATCCGGCGTGGCGATCTGATAGCTGAGCTTCACTTTTGAGACTCCTCCTCTCCCGTCGCGCCCCAGGACGCGGCGCGCTTTGGCGTTATCTCTATCATCCAGGCGTGGATCTTGATGGCGCCCCGGTACTGCGCGTATTTCTCCCGTAGAAGCGCCGCCGCCTTCTCGTAGACTTCGGCGTCCGCCTCGGCGTGGATAATCCTTGCGCTCCCGAAGATGAGGGCGAAGCCGAGTTTCGCCCAGTCATCCTCGTAATGATCCACCAGAAACGATACCTGCGCGTTCTCGCGGATGTTGTCGAGCCTTTTGAGCCGCTCGACGTCTTTTTTCTGCTTGCCGTCCACCGGAATGTATATCTTCCCGTCCATCAAGGCGAAGACGACGGGGACGACGTGGGGCGCGGCGTCTTTATCCGCCGTCGCCAGCCGCGCCACGCGCGCGCGCTCCACGAACGCCCAGGCGTCGCCTGAGAGCAGGGGCTTCGTCATTCCGCCGCCCCGTAGCCCCCGCCGCCCGGCGTGATGAGCGTCAGGGTGTCGCCCGGCTCCATGTCGGTGGTGACCTTGGGGTCGATCTCGCGCTCGTTGATGCGCACCTGCCCCCGCCCGCCGCGTCCGCCGCCGAACAGGCCGGGCGCTGCCGATTTCGTGCGCTCGGCCATGAACGAGACCGTGATGCGCGCGGGCGAGTCGTTCCGGAAGACGATCCGCTGCCCGCAGCCGCCCCGGAACTTCCCGGCGCCGCCCGAGTCCCTCAGTATCGTCTTCTCGATCAAGGTGAAGGGCGTGATGCGCTCGATGACCTCGATCGGCGTGTGGGAGACGTTGCTCGGATAGCTCAGGCAGGCATGGCCGTCCCCGCGCGCGGTGGCGCCCGTGCCCCCGTTCTGGAAGAACAGCCCCGCCGTCCGCACGCCGCGCTTGTCCAGCCCCGTGTAGTTCACGCACCAGAGCGGCGAGCCGCTCGCCGCGGGGACTTCTTCCGGGATAACGGGGGCCAATGCCTCGAAGACGGCGGCGGGCAGATAGTGGCCCACGAGCATCCGGCCGCCTCCGGCGGCGGGGTGGAGCGGTTCCAGGATGCTGCCCGGCTCCGTGCGCACGTCGATGGGCCGGAAACACCCCTCGTTGTTGGGAACCTCGGGGCACAGGACGCATTTGATGGGGTAGACCGAATAGGCGTAGGTGTAGTTGTAGGCCACGTTCACGGCGCGGTCGACCTGGGGCGAGGAGCCGGCGTAGTCGATGACCAGGGAATCGCCCGTTTTCTCGATCCGCGTCCGCACCCGTATGGGTTCCGCGAGGCCGTCGGTCTCGATTTCGGACGCGAACTCCCCGTCGGGCAGACGGCGCAGGGCGTCGCGCATGGCCTTTTCGGAGCGGCCCTGGATCTCCTTCGTCAGCGCGCGCAAATCATCGAGACCGTATTCATCCAGCAGATCGCCCAGGCGCTTTTCCGCCAGGCGGTTCGCCGTGAGCTGTGCGTTGATGTCGCCCATCACCAAGTCGGGCACGCGCACGTTGTAGCGGATGAGGTCGATGAGCGTCCGGTCGGGCTCGCCGCGCCGGTACATCTTCATCATGGGGATCTGGAGGCCCTCCTCGTAGACCTCCCTCGGGTCGGGCGAGCGGATTTTCCCGCCGATGTCCGGCAGATGGGCCGTGCTGGCGGAGAAGCCGATGAATTTCTCCCGGTAGAACACCGGCTTCACGATGTTCACGTCGGGGAGATGGCCCGTTCCGTACCAGATATCGTTGGTGATAAGGATGTCGCCGGGCTCCAGCGCCTCGGGCGGAAATTCCCGGAGGAAATGGCGAACCGTTATCGGCAGGGTGCCGATGAACGAGGCGATGCTGGCCGAGGACTGCACGAGGGAGTGGCCCTGATCGTCGGTGATCACGCAGGAGAAATCGTTCGACTCGCGCACCAGGGTGGAAAACGAGGTGCGAACCAGGGTCGCCGCGGCCTCGTCCACGATGCCGATGAGACGCCGCCAGAGCACTTCCAGCGTGACGGGATCGAACGCCATCAGCCTTCCACCTCGATGACGACGTGGCCGCCCGCGTCTTTCCTGAAGCGCGCGTCCTCGGGGACCACGATGGTGGATTCGCGCTCCTCGACGATGGCGGGGCCGGAGAATTCACGTCCTGCGGGCAGCGAATACCGGTGATATACGCGCGCCTCCGAGAATCCACGCTCGGGGCCCGCGTATATTCTTCTGGCGCCTTTATCGAAATCCGTATCGTCTTTGAGGGGCGGGACTTCCGCCTCGGAGGGTCCGGGACCCAGCATGGTCAACCGCCAGGCGGCCACCTCCGCCGCCACGTTCTCGATCTTTCGCAAATACCGCCGCTCATAGGCGCGCTCGAACAAGTTCTGTATGGCTGAGCTATCGCGAACCGGCATCCCCCCAACTTCTGGCAGGGGGACGCTCACCGTGTCCGTCTGCCCCCGGTAGCGCATGTCGGCCGCGCAGAGAAACTCCCAGCGCCCGTCCACCTCTATCCCCTCACCGAGTGTTTCCGTCATCTGCGCGGCCATCTCCCCGTACGACGCCTCGACGCGCGTCCAGTCCACCGCATCCACGTCGGACACCAGGACGCGGACGGCGTCCGCCCTCGGCCGCGCCGCCAGGAGGCCGGCCGCGGAAGCAACGCCCACGTCCGGCGGGCAGACGACCCGGCGGATGTAGAGTTTTTTCGCCATGTGGCAGGCGTGAAGGGGCGCCGCGCCGCCCGTGGCGATCAGGGCGTAGTTCCTGGGGTCGCCCCCCTTCTCGGCGATGTGCACGCGGGCTGCGCTCGCCATCTGCTCGGTGATGATCTCGTAAATCCCCCACGCCGCATCCTCGACGCTCATGCCCAACTCACCGGCCAGTGAGGAGACGGCCTCGCGCGCGCGTTCGGACTCGAGCTTCATCGCGCCACCCAGGAAGAAATCGGGATTGAGATAGCCAAGCAGCAGGTTCGCGTCCGTGACGGTGGGCTGCGTCCCCCCCTGGGCGTAGCAGGCGGGCCCCGGGGTCGCGCCCGCGCTTTGGGGGCCGACGCGGATTAGCCCCAGATCGCTTATCTGCGCGATGCTTCCGCCGCCCGCGCCGATCTCGACCAGGTCCACCGTGGGCGAGAGGATGGGCAGGCCGCTTCCTTTCTGGAATCTCGACGTCCGCGCCACCTCGAAGCGGTTCTCCGTCGCGGGTTCGCCGTCCTCGATCAGGCAGATCTTGGCCGTGGTTCCGCCCATGTCGAACCCCAGGGCGTGGGCTTCGCCCAGAGAGCGGGCGATCTGCGCCGCCGCGAGCGCGCCGCCCGCAGGTCCCGATTCGATGATGCGCACCGGATGCTCGCGCACGCTTTCGACCGCCGCGAAGCCCGAGTTCGAGAGCATGATGAAGAGATCGCCCGCGAAACCCGAATCCCTGAGACTCGCGAGCAGGCGCGTCAGGTACGCATCGGCGATGGGCCGCACGTAGGCGTTCGCCGCCGTGGTGGAGGCGCGCTCGTACTCGCCCGTCTCGGGGGCCACGTCGGATGAGATGGAAACGGGCGTATCGCCCGCGACTTCCCCGATGGCCGCGCGGGCCGCCCTTTCGTTCTCGGGGTTCACGGGCGCGTGGAGAAAGGAGACGGCGATGGATTCCGCGCCCATTTCAAGGAGTCTTTCCGCCTCGCGCTTCACGGCTTCTGAGTCCAGGGGAACCACCACCTCGCCGTCCACGTGGACGCGCTCGGGCGCCTCGGCCCGGTATTCCTGGGCTATCAGGGGTTCGGGCATCTCCTGGTGCAGGTCGTAGAGGTCGAAGCGCTTCTCACGACCGATCTCGATGACGTCCGAGAACCCCTGCGTGGTGATGAGGCCGGTGCGCGCGCCCTTTCTCTCGATGAGCGCGTTGGTGATGAGGGTGGTGGCGTGGACGATGCTCGCCAGGTCGGATGCTTCCAGCCCGGCGGACTTTAATATGTTCTGAAAACCCGTAAGCGTGCCCTCCGCGGGATCAGCGGGCGTGGTCAGCACCTTGGCGACGTGGGCCGCGCGGCGCGACTCGTCGATGAGCACGAGGTCGGTGAACGTGCCCCCGATGTCTATTCCCAGGCGAATGTTCAAATTGTTATCCATCATTCCGCGTTTACGAGTATCTCGCCGTCCTGGATGATGGCCTCGCCGTCGAACCAGACGGAAGGCGCGCGGATAATGGCGTCGAAGTGGGTCTTGGCCTGCACGTCGCCGCCGAGGTTGGCGGAGGTTCCGATGCCGATGTGGATCGTGCCGTTCACGCCCTCGTCGTTCAGCATCTCGCCCGTGAAATCCCTGCATTCGGGATTGAGGCCCATCGCGAACTGCGCGACGTTGTAGACCCACTTATCGTTCTGCGCGGCTAAAAGCTCACGCAAGAAATCCGCCTGCCGCCCGCCGGTTATCTCCCGCACGAAGCCCTCCTCGATACGGAAAACCACAGGCTCCTCGATCACGCCCACGCCGTAGTAGGGAATGCTGCCGTCCACCACGAGCGCGCCGTTCGTCGTCCCGTCCAGAGGCGACGTGTTGGCCTCGATGTTCGGGACGGCGGTGAAGCCCGGCCCGTCGAGCACGCAGGCGTGGCTGTTGCCCGCGCGTCCCTGGACGCCGAGCACGAGGTCGGTGCCCGCCGGGTTGGTGACGCGCACCTCGCGCGCCTCGCTCAGGCGCGCCGCCAGGGCGTCGCAAAGCGGCTTTCTCGCCCTGAAATCCGCCAACAGGCCGCCGCGCTCCATCTGCCCGGGCGTGAACGCCGTCATCGAGAGCACGCGCGCGCCCGCGCCGATAGCCTCCCTCGTCGCCCGCGTATGGGCGAGAGCGTGGGTGACGGGCAGAAATACCACGTCGGACGCCCGCATCGCCTCGGCCACGGCGCGCGGGGGTTCCTCGTTGTCGATGCTCCGGGGCGGTGAGACGGCTATCGTGGGCCTTGCGCCCAAGTCTCCCGCCTCGGCGCAAAGGGCCTGCGCGATGGGGAGGCGCTCGGCGTCGGTGACGATGAGCACGTCTTCGCCTTCCTTCACGCCGGCGCAGTCGCCCACCAGAATTTCCGCGCCTTTTTTCATGAAACTTTCCTTTTCCTGAATTGTGAATCCATGATTGCGAAACGCGGTTCGCCTGTATCGCCCATCTTGTGGCGTAACGAAACCGCGCAGGGGCTTCGAAGATGTCTTTGCGCTACGGAGTCCGCCCATATAAAAGTAGGAATCTACACTACGGGAATGAGCGAGGCGAGCATGAGCGGAGAAAAACGCGAAGTTCAAGAATCGGGCCTCAACCGGAAGCGCCTGATGGATATCTACGAGCGCCTCCATGCGCGCTTCGGCCCGCAGGACTGGTGGCCCGGCGAGACGACGCTCGAAATCTGCCTGGGCGCCGTTCTCGTCCAGAACACCTCGTGGGCGAACGCGGCGCGCGCGATTGATAATCTCAAGAAAGAGGGCCTTCTCACGGAGGACGCGCTCAAGAAGGTGCGGCGAGACCGCCTCGCCCGTCTCATCCGGCCCGCCCGGTTTTTCAACATGAAGGCCAAAAGAATCAAGGGGTTCATCGCCTACCTCTCGAATCACTTCGAGGGAGACGTGGACAATTTTTTAAGCCTGCCGACCGAAGAATTACATGATGAGCTGATGGGCCTGGACGGCGTGGGGCGCGAGACGGCGGATTCCATCACGCTCTACGCCGCGGAGAGGCCCGTTTTCGTCGTGGACGCCTACACGAAGCGCATCTTCTCCCGGCTCGGGCACTTCGAGGCGTCGAAGAACGGGGACAAGGACTACCTCGCCCTGCAGGAGCGCCTCACGGCGCACCTGCCCCGCGACACGGCCCTTTTCAACGAATACCACGCCCTCCTCGTGCGCCTGGGCCACACCTTCTGCCGTCCTAAGCCGAAATGCGAAGAGTGTCCGCTGCGGGCGGTGTGCCCGTATTCTAAAGACGATATGCAGGAATGACGGGAAAGGCGAGAAATGACTCCCTGTCAAAGGGCTGAAACACTCCTCCTTTGAGAATCCTGGCTGACCGACAAGAGGGAAAATCACTCCCCCCTTGAGGGGGTTGTTGAAAAAGCCCCGATTTCGTGATTCGGCGTATGAAGCCGGCCGAGGAGGGGGGCCGTAGGGACAGGCCCCTGTGCCTGTCCGAGGTTGCTTACGAGGCGGTTCGGTTTTGTTCGTCATTCCGGCGAAAGCCGGAATCCATTTGTTTTGCCTTTGTTTTTTCTTTTCTGATCGATTCGCTCCAATGGCGAGGAGATGAAAAGCCGGGGTATTGTCTTTCTGCTTGAAAATGGATTCCGGCTTTCGCCGGAATGACGGCGGTGGTCAATTCCGAGTGAGGAGGGGTTTTTCAACACCCCCTTGAGGGTCATTGCCAAGGAAGCAGGAAGTGGAATCACTCCCCCCTGGAGGGTCTGGCTTCCCGAGGGGAAAGCCAGACGAGGAAGCCGAGCGGTTTGTGCGAAGGCTGAATCGGTGGGGGGGAATGCGTTTTATCGCCATTCCGAATTATCCCCCCCACCGAATCGCTTTCGGGCTTGCGCCCTCAGCTCTTCGACTCCCCCTCAAGGGGGGAGTGATTTTTCTCTCTCGTCGGTCGGTTACATATGACAAACCCAGAGTTCCAGGCTTTTTCAACAATCTCCCGGAACCTACACAACCGCGCAGAATCCTCCGTCGATGTTCACCGCCGTTCCTGTGATGTAGGAGGCGGCGTCCGAGGCGAGGAAACAGGCCATGTTGGCGTATTCCTCGGCCGTTCCCATCCGGCCGAGCGGAATGTCGCGCCCGTATTCGGCGACGTATTCCTCGAAAGAAACATCGGGCTCCTCCCGCTCATAGCGCCGCGCGACCTGATCCGTCACGATGCGGCCCGTGCACAGCGCGTTCACGAGCACATTATGGGGCGCGCCCTCGCCCGCCAGCACCTTGGTCATCGCCATGCCTGCGGCGCGCGAGACGGAGGTGGGTGCGCTCGTGGGGGGCGGCGCCTTTCCCGCCACGGTGACGACGTTGATGATGCGGCCCCAGCGGCGCTCCTTCATCGCGGGGAAAGCGAGGCGGCAGGTCCTGATGGCGCCGAAGAGTTTGAGTCCCAGATCCTCCTCCCACATCTCGTCGCTGATCTCCTCGAACGGCCCCCGCGTGGAGGTGCCCGCGTTGTTCACCAGTATGTCGATCTGGCCCAAATCCCCGAGCGCTGCGGCCCACATGGCCTTGATCGCTTCGGCGTCCCCCATATCGCACGAATAGGCGAACACCCTCCCCCCGGTGGCGGCTTCGATCTCGCGTCTCGTTTCTTCGAGCACGTCAGGCCGCCGCGCGACGATGGCCACCTCGGCCCCCGATTCAGAGAACTTGAGCGCCATGCCCCGGCCCATGCCGCGGCTGCCGCCCGTGATGAGCGCTTTCTTTCCGTCCAGACGAATGTCCATGAAAAGACTCCTCGATGATGGGGTGGTCATAATTGGCGTCAAACAAGATGCAGGTCGAGAACCATCGCTGCGCACGGAAACCCCATACATCCGCGAATCCGCCCGAACCGGCCCGCTACGGGGTTGTTGAAACACCTTCTCGGTTGGAATTGACGATGCATTTCGTGTGCGCCTGGATTCGGGCGTCGTTACGGAGACGGCTGATGCGGTTCACCACGAAGCCGTCATTCCGGCGAAAGCCGGAATCCATTTTGACTTTTCACCAGGCAGGGCGGCCACGACCTTGTTGTTGGGCGGCGTCCGGATACGGAATTCAGATCATTCGCCTTTCGTTTTTGGGTTCGATTCCGCTCCTCCCCGTCCGGAAGTAAAGATGTCCGAGCGAGGGGACAAAAAGGCAAAGGCGAAAATGGATTCCGGCTTTCGCCGGAATGACGGTCAAAACCGCAAACCGGGCAGAGGCGCAGGCGTCACTTCCTCCTCAATGGGCTTTTTCAACAACCCCCTCATGAAATCTTCGGGAGGGGCTGCTCTCGCGTCATGACTTCCACGATGGCTGGCCTGCCCGCAGAGAGCGCCGCCTCGAACGCCTCGTCGAGGTCGGCAGGCGTTTCCACCCGCACGCCGAACGCGTCGAACGAGCGCGCCATCCCGGCGAAATCGGGGCTCTTGAAGTCACAGCCGTAGGCCGCGCCGTAGAGGTTTTGCTGCTGGCGGTCGATCTGGCCGTAGGAGCCGTCGTTCAGGACGACCATCACGATGTTCGCGCCGTACTCGCTCGCCGTCACGAAATCGCCGATCGTCATCAGGAACGCGCCGTCGCCCACCAGGCCGATGACGTCGCGCCCGGGGTATTCCATCTTGGCGACGATGGCCGTCGGCAGCGCGAAGGACATGGCGTTCCACACGCCCGACTGCATGAAGGAGAACTGGTTCGTGAGCGGCACGTAGTAGCGCGCGAACATCTGGCAGTTGCCCACGTCGCTGACGACGATGGCGTCGGGCTTGATGTGGCGGCTTAACTTCTCCATCAACAGCGCCGGATGAATCGGCGTCTCGCTCTCATGGCCCTGGATGACCTCCAGGGCCTGCTTTCGCAAGTCCGCCTTGCCCTGCGCGATCTGCTCCCTCACCTCGGCTTTCTTCCGCCCGCCCTCTTCCGCCAGATGCGCCTCCAGAGCGCTCAGGAACATCCTGGGGTCCGCAACTATCTCGTCCGCACCGCCGTAGTGCGCATCCTCCGCGTCGTCGAAACCGATGAATATCCGATCCGCGGGCGCATAGGGTTCGATGTGCTCCACCTCCGCCGTGGCGGCCCTCAGGCCGATGAACATCATCAGGTCGCATTTTTCGGTGACGCCGTTCATGAAGCCCGTATTCCTGAAGGCGAAGTAATGCCCCACCGCCAGGGGGTGGTCCTCGGGAATCACGCCCATCGCGTCCTGGGGGTAGATGACGGGAATCGAGAACTTATCGGCGAGGCGCGCGAGTTCTTCCATAGCGCCTTTTCGCATCACCCCCTTGCCCGCGCAGATGACGGGATACTGCGCCGCCAGGAGCCTGCGCGCGTACTGGGCAACGTCCTCCGCATTGGGGGCGACGACTTGCGCCGGCTGCGGCGCGTATTCGGGCAGCGCGATGGGGGCATCCTGCAAGAGATGGGGGCTGTAATCGCTGAGCCTCGGTATCTCGACGTGGACCGGCCCCGGCCGCCCGCTTCTCGCGACGTGGAACGCCCTGGCCATGACGCCCGAGATATCCTCCATACGCTTCACGCGAACGCTCCACTTGGTGACCTTCTGGAACATCTCGACCAGGAAATCTGGGTCGTCCACCCCGTGGAACGCCTCGCGAGAGGCATCGAGCGGCACGGAACCCGTGATGTGCACCATCGGCGACGCAGCACCATAGGCCTGGGCCACGCCCGCAATGGAGTTCGCGCCGCCCGGCCCCGCCGTGAGCAGGCACACGCCGGGCTCCCCGGTGAGCCGCCCGTAGGCGTCGGCCATGAGCGAGGCGTTCGGCTCCTGCTTGCAGGTGACGAGGCCGATGGAGGGGGCGACTCTCAGCGCATCGTAGAACTGGAGAAGATGGGAGCCGGGAAGGCAATAGAGCCTCTTGACGTTTTCCCTGACGAGCGCGTCTACAACAATCTGGCCCGCATGCGCGGGCGCGCCGACTTCAAAGGGCATGGTTTGGCCTTCCAACGGAAAATGGGAACGTGATGACTCTTCATGAGTTTTTCAGGAATTCATCTCGGCTCTTGCCGGCTTCTTCGCGGTTCGCACGCCCGCTCCGGATCAACTCGTCGAGCGCCTTTTCTCTCATGATCAAATCGCGGCGCATAATGACGAGTCCCCCGCCGATGAGGGCGCATTTCGAAAAACCGACCACGGCCGCAACCAGCACGTCCATCCTCTGCACCGCCAGCGTCGCCATCTCGAATTCCGTCATTCCGCGATCCCTCTCTTGTACTCGGAAAGGGTACTCCTCGACATCGTAGCGACCACGGCAGCCCCAGACAAGGGGTTGTCCATGTATCCCCCCGGTCGACGACGTCATAACCCCTTAGGGACAGGCCTCCGAGCCTGTCCTCACGGAGGGCAGGACAACCCCGAGAAGGGGTTGTCCCTGCAACCGCCAATCCCCCTTTATCGGACTTTTTCAACAGGCCCCTTGGGGGGGAAAGTCTTCGCCGGCCGTGATGGTTCTGTAGGGGCGGTTCGCGAACCGCCCCTACGGCCGTCATTCCGGCGGATGCCGGAATCCAGAGCAGACGGGGATACCGAATCGCAGGACGACCTCATAAAACGATAAAGCGAAAAGACAAATACAAAAACAAAGTCCCTGGATTCCGGCATTCGCCGGAATGACGGCGGTGACCAATTCCGTACGAGGAGGGGTTATTCAACAATTCCACAAACGGGCCCTCCGCCCCGTTCGGCGGCTTTTATCCAGCGAATCAGATATCTGTAACCGAAAAATCCTCAAAATCCTACGCGCCCGATTTTTCGATGTGCGCGCAGAGGTAATCGCCCACTTCTTTGGTGTTCAGCGAACCGCCCAGGTCGGCCGTGGTCTTTTTCTCGCGGACGGCGGAGCGAATCGCCTCCCAGATCAGGTCCGCCGCCTTGTCGAGGCCCAGCGTGTTCAGGAGGATTCTCCCCGTCAGGCAGACGGCGAAGGGGTTCGCGATCCCCTTGAGGGCGATGTCGGGCGCCGTGCCGTGCACCGGCTCGAACATGCACACGCGGCCCGGGTGGATGCACCCCGACGCCGCCAGACCCACGCCTCCGACGAGTCCCGCGCACAGATCGCTCAGGATGTCGCCGAACATGTTGTTTGTGACGATGACGCCGAAATCCTCCGGCTTGAACAGGAGGTCCTGGCACAGGGTGTCGATGAAGTAGTGCTCCCCTTCCACGTCGGGGAATTCCTCCGACGTCTGCCAGAAGACCCGCTGCCACAGGCCGTGCGCGTGGATGATGGAACCGTGCTTGTCCGCCATGGTCACCTTGGGGTAGCCGTGTTTCCGCGCGTACTCGAAGGCGTAGCGGCAGATGCGCGAGACGCCCTTGTACGTGTTGACGTCCTCCTGGATGGCGACCTCATCCGGCGTCCCCTTCTTGAAGTTGCCGCCCACGCGCACGTTCAGCCCCTCGGTGTTCTCGCGCACGACGACGAGGTCGATTTCGGCGTCCCGCTTCAGGGGAGAAAAATCGGGATGCAAAAGCGGCGCCGGCCGCAGGTTCACGTACAGGTCGAGTTCGAAGCGGAGCGCGCGCAGGAGGTCACGGCAGTTCACGTCTTCGGGGATCCTGGGGTCTAATCCTGCGCTTCCGAACAGGATGGCGTCGTGCTTCTCCGCCAGTCCGCGCACGAGGCCGTTCACGTCCTCGGGCAGCGGGGTTCCGTGTTCCAAGTAGTGGAGCGCGCCGTAGTCATAGACTTCCGGCTCGATTTCCACACCCATCTTGCCGGCCGCCGCCCGGATCACCTCCGTCGCCACGGGCAGCACGTCGTGGCCCACGCCGTCGCCCAGGATGACGGCCAGGGAAACCGTTTTTCCGCTCATGGGATCCCCCCGCCTAGAGGTGCTTGATGACCTTGATGCGCTGCACGGCGTCGCCCGCAAGGTGCGTCCAGACGATCGCGTCGCGAACGAGTTTTTCCACGCCCACGTCCTTCATGACGCCCGCGCCCCCGTGGATGTCCATGCAGAGGTGGGTGACGCGCTGGATGACGTCCGTCGCGAAGTTCATGAGCAGGATGGTGTGCTTCATGTCGCGGTCCGCACCCTTTTCCAAGTCGCATGCGGTGCGCATGACGTAAGCGCGAAGCGCCTCGGTGAGCATGTGCATCTCGGCGAGCTTGAGCTGTATCGCCTGGTGCTCGATGATGTATTTCCCGCCCTGCCAGCGCGTCCTGGCCTGGTGCATCGCCATGTCGACCGCCGCCTGGCAGACACCCAGCCCGTTGGCGGAGAGTTCCAGGTCGCCGAACTCGGACGTATCGCCCTTCCTGGCCTGAACGCCTCGGTTCACCTCGCCCACCACGTTGGCGTGCGGCACGCGGGCGTCCTCGAAGATGAGTTCCGCGTTCTGGTAGAAGCGCCAGCCGATCTTGTCGTACACCTTCCCCACGCGGAACCCCGGCGTATCAGAAGGCACGAGGAAGAGGGTGGTGCCCTGCGTGATGGGAACGTCGGGGTCGGTCCTGCCGTCGATGAAGAAGAGCTTGCCCACGCTCCCGTTGGCGATGTAGCGCTTGCGCCCGTTCAGCACCCACTCGTCGCCCTCGCGCACCGCCTGGAGCTTCCAGCCCGTCCGCGGGTCGTCGGAGGGCATGCGGTTGTCCGAACCCGCCGACTCCTCGGTTCCGCCTTTCCCCAGGAGATAGGTGTCGTCTTCGAGAAACGGCTTCAGGAACCTGTCTTTCTGATCATCCGTGCAGGAGGCGGCGATGAGGTGGCTCCATTTCCAGCACTGGCTGAAGGTTTTCGAAATCGCGCTGTCGCCGCGCGCGATCTCCTCCATCACCAGCGCCTGGGTGACGAAATCGATCCCGTGGCCCCCGCGATCCTTGGGCACGACGGCGGTGCGGAAACCGAGCCTGGAGCCTTTCTTGATGATCTCCCAGTCGAAGGTCTCCCTCGGGTCGGAAATCATGTCCCGCTCCAGCGATATGGGAGCCACTTCCTCTTCGGCGAATTTTCTCGCCTTGTCGCGCCACGCAGTCTGTTCTTCGTTCAAATCGAAATTCATGTACGGTCGCCCTCATCGGTGAAAGAAAACGGACTCTATTCCGAGCCCACACGTTTTTTGAAATTACGAAACGACTAGACGGAAACCCCCTGGCTCAGGGGCAAGAACGCCTCATCCCCCTCGCGCACGAGGTCGAGTTCCCTCTCCATCTCGCGCACGAGCGGAATGACGTGTTTTCCTACGTTCACGCACTCCTCATGCAGGGGGAAGCCCGAGAGGATGAGCAAGTCGATGCCCGCCTGCTCGATCTCGACGATCTTCCGCGCGCACTGCTCATACGAACCCACGATGGCGACGGCCGAACCCGAGCGAATCCGGCCCATGCCCGCCCAGAGGTTGGGACCCACCATCTCCTCGCGCGTGCGGGCCTGCTGATCCTTGGTACCCTTGCTCTCGAACGAGGAGATGACCTTCCCGCGATGGGCCAGCACCTCGGCGTCGACGCGGCTCATGACCTCCTCGGCCGCCTCGAAGGCTCCCTCTTCCGTCTCGCGCGCGAATATCTGGAAGCGCGTCACGTACTTGAGCGGGCGCGCCCGTCCCGCGCGCTCGCATTTTTCGTTCATGGAATCGACGCGCTCGGCCACCTGCCCGGGCGTCTCTCCCCAGAAGACCGAATACTCGGCCCGCCTGATGGCGATGTCCTGCGCTATCTCCGAAGCCCCGGCCATGAAGAAGGGAATTCTCGGCTTCTGCACCGGCCGGGGGTACACGGTGGCGTCTTGCAATTTGTAGAACCTGCCCTCGAAGGAGTATTTCTCCTGCGTCCAGAGGCCCTCCAGGATTTCGAGGTACTCATCCGTGCGCTCATAGCGGGTATCGTGGTCGAGCGTCTCGCCGTAGCTCGCCAGCGCGCCGCCGCCCGTCACGATGTTGTAGAGGATGCGCCCGCCGGTGAGTTCGTCGAGCGAAGCCATCATCCGCGCGCAGATCGCCGGGTCGATGATGCCCACCCGCACGGCGAGCAGCAGCTTTATCGTCTTCGTCGCAGGCCCTATGACCGCGGCGTTCACCACGCTGTCCCACGTCGGGGCCTGCGGCCCGTAATGGCCGCTCACCTGCGACGTCGGCACCAGGATGGTGGTGAAGCCGCTGCGCTCGGCGTTTTGCGCGATGCGGGTGAAGGTCTCATGGCTGGGGGGATGCTCGGCGAATTTCCGGCCGATGTAGGCGCTGTCGCCGTCACAAGACATATACCATGCAAGCTCTATGGCCATCAGGCCCTCTCCGGGTGGATGAACTGTCCTTCATGGAGGGGCCAGTATATATCCTCAAAAGCGTTTTCGTCACATGAGATCGGCGATTCGCGCACGGGCGTCCTGGCGTCCCCTTCGACAGGCTCAGGGCAGGCTCTCGATACGGCGCTTCGCGCCTACTCGGGATGAGGCAGTGGTGTTTTCATCTCCCGGTTTTTTCAACGCCCTCTTCTCATCCAACTTCCTCACCCTGAGTAGCGGCGAAGCCGCGTATCGAAGGGCCTACTCGGGATGTCGTTGCTCCCTCGTGGAGAGAACCCGCAAATCGGACATTTCCACATGTTTACGAGCCTCACTCCTCAAGGAATGCGCTTATCTGCCGCCGGTAGTCCGCGTCGTTCATGTATTTCTTCATGAAATCGCCTGCGGGCACGTTTTCGAGGTCTTCGGGCTGCGCGCCGTCCTTGAGCGCCTTCAGCGTGGAATACGCCGCCCCCGCCGCCGCCATGATGGGCTGGTGGCCCTGTAGCGCGACCCGCACGCCCAGACCGCCGAGATAATCCAGCCCGCGCACCTCCCTGGCGCTCCCGCCCAGGATGATGGGGAGGCTCACCGCGGCCGAGATGGCTTCCAGCTGTTCGCGGCTCCGGACGCCCACCACGAAGATGGCGTCCACACCCGCCGCCTCATAGGCGGTGACGCGCGCGAGGGCGTCCTCCGTACCCGTGACGCGGGGCGCGCTCGTCCGGCCGGCGATCACCAGATTCGGGTCCTGGCGCCCCTCCAGAGCGGCGCGCATCTTGCCGACGCCCTCCTCCACCGAGGTGAGCTGCGCTACATCCGCGCCGAATGGCTGGGGCAGCACCGTGTCCTCTATCGAGAGGCCCGCCACGCCGGCGGTTTCGAGTTCCTCGACGGTGCGCTTCACGTTCAGGGCGTTGCCGTAGCCGTGATCGGCATCCACCAGCAGGGGCATCCCGGCCGCGCGGTTGATGCGCAACGCCTGTGCGGCGAATTCCGTGAGCGTCAACAGGATGATGTCCGGCGCGCCCAGCACGGTGAGCGAGGCGGTGGAGCCTGCGAACATCCCGACCTCGAAGCCCAGGTCCTCCGCCATGCGCGCCGTGAGGGGGTCGTAGACCGAACCGGGGTGCACGCATCTGTCGCCCGCGAGCAGGGCGCGGAATCTCTCTCGTCTCGGTGTCCAGTTCATATGACCTCGCGTCCTCCATCCGAATAGGTGACCTTCATCGTGACCATGCCTTCGTTCAGCAGCCAGGGGCGCAGGGTGAACGTGCGCGCGCCGCTCGCGTGCATGGGGTCGGATTCAGCGATCTTTCTCGCCTCGGCGATGGAGCCGGCCCGGATGATGATCATCCCCTCCCCCTCCCAGCGCTCCTCGTCTTCCGTCCAGAACGGCCCCGCGCCGAACATGATCCCCTTCTGTTCGAGTTCGACCTGAAACTTCAGGTGATCTTCGAGATTCTCCATCACGGGCCCGAGGCCGTTCGCCGGTTTGGTGAAGTAGACGTACATCTGCTTTTGCAGACAGCCGGCGCTGGCGTTCAGGACGTCCTGCGCACTGATTTTCGGCTCGCTCATGGTTCGCTCCTGTATGAGAAATGTTGAGTATGAAGAAGATTCCGGGAGAGCCACTATAGCATTTTTCAACGCGCCGGCCAGCGGTCCGGGGCGTATTCACCGGCGCGCCGGGACGGACTCCGGCAACGTGGAGAATCCCGTCTATCCGATAACCCGCAAGCGCCGGAACGCACTTCCGCCGCTAGCCCAGCACCAGCATCACCATGCCTGAGAGGATCAGACAGGCCCAACCCATGCGCCTGCGCAACTCGCCCTCGCCGAGCAGGATCGACCCCAGCGCCACGGTGATCAGCACGCTGACCTCGCGCGCGGGCGCGACGTAGACGATCGGCGTGAAGACGAGCGCCGTCAGCACCAGCATATACGCGAGCGGGGTGAACACGGCGATCCCGAGCACGGCGAGCTTGTGTTCGCGCCAATGCTTCACGATGGTCTCCTTGCGCGTGAAGGCGTAGGGCGCCAGAAACAGGGCGCGCGCGAGGTTCGACCCGTAATCGAGCAGCAACGGCGGTATGGCGAGCGCGCTGACCGCATAGGCGTCCCAGACCGTATAGCTGCCGATGAGCACGCCGGTGGAAACCCCGAACAAGAGCGAACTCGTGCGCCGCGCGGAGGACCAGTCGAAGCCGCCGGTCAGGAACACGATGCCGACGATGATCGCCAGGCCGCCCACGGCGATCTGGACGGTCAGATTCTCCCCCAGGACGGAGACGGCGAACAGGGTCGAGAGGAACGGCCCGGTGGCCCGCGCAACCGGGTAGACCAGGGACAGATCGCCCCTGCGGTAGCCCTGCTGGAGAAGCAGGAAATAGGCCATGTGCAGCGCGGCGCTGCCGAGGTAGAACCCGATTTCGCGCCACTCCATGAGGGGGCGTTCCATCAGATAAACAACCACGACGACCGGCAGGTAGATCAGGACCGAGAAAACGGAGAACAGCCAGACGAGTTCCGGCCCGCCGTTGATGCGCTTGACCAGCAGGTTCCAGGTGGCGTGGCAAAAAGCGGCGGTCAGCACCAGCGAGAGGGAAAAGAAAGTCATGGGAGCACTTTAAGGTCTGGAGAGCGGACGCGCCAGACGCATCCGCCTGCAACGCGCTTCAGGCCGGCGCCTTGCGAACCGTTTCGATGCCGATGAACATTCTCTGCGGGCGCGACGGCAGCGGCTGAAACCCCATGGCGGCGTAGAAAGCGCGGCGTTTTGCCGGGTCGGGCGGTTCGATGAATTTCCTTTGCGAATCCGGTACGTCCTCAGCCGTCACGCGCCACCCGCGTTTCGTGCAGAGCCATCGCCTCGCGCAACGCTTCGGTCGGCTCTTGGGGCGCATCGAGGGCGGCGAGAACCGCGGCGCGGTCCTTGGCCGTGAGAAACGTGCGCTCATGATCGGCAATCGTACTCCGGGCGCGCTCTAAAGCTGTGCCGGCCATGAAAGTCGTCTCGTCGATGGCGTCAGAAGGGTCGCGGAAGTTCAGCATTGTCTTGGCTCCTTGGTCTTCCTGCAATGAACGGCATATTGCCGGATACATCAAACCCTGCATCGTTCCAGCGGCGGTGTAAAGAGAGAGCGAGGAGCGAAAATGGCGAATGCGAGTTTGGGAATTACTCCCTCCTTGAGGGGGAGTCGAGGAGCTGAGGGCGTAAGCCCGAAAGCGATTCGGTGGGGGGTATAATTCGGACTGACGATAAAACGCATTTTACCCCCCACCGAGTCAGCCTTCGCACAAACCGCTCGGCTTCCTCGACTCCCCCTCAAGGGGGGAGTGAATTTTCCCTCTCCTTGGGTAGTAATGACCCTAATGGAGTCATCCTCAATCGGGGCAAGAGCGATAAAGATTCACAGATATTGACCTGAACGAGTAAAAACCGCGCGCGTCAAGTGCGCGTCTCCGTGCTCTCCTCCCTCCGCACCGTGCCGCCCACGGCGATGGCCGCGCTCAGGAGGATGAGGTTCTTGATGATGTACTGCCCCTCCAGCGTGGGGGCGAAGGGAATCTGCGTGAAGCAGACCTCGGGCAGCAGGAACAGCGGCAGAACCGTCCCCGGCATCTGGAGGAACAGCAGAAAGAGCGCGACGCGTATGAGCGGGCGGAAGAGCAGGCCCACCCCTATCGCCACCTCCCACCAGCCGAGCAGGGGGATGAAGAAATCGGGCGGCAGCCAGTAGACCGTGCGGCGCACGAGTTCGGCCGCGGCGCTGACTCCCAAGGGCTTCAGTACCCCGAACCAGATGAAGACGACGGCGAGCGAGATTCGCAGGAACAGCCGCCCGTAGCGGTTCATCCAGCCCGAGATGCGGCGATCGATTCGGTCGATGAATTGAATCAAGGGAAACTCCGTCCCGGCGGCGGGCTTTGGAGCGCAACTGCATCTGCGAATATAGCCGCTTATCGCTCGCGGGGAAACGGCCCGAGGCCTTGAAATCTTCCGGGCGGGCCTGTTGAAAAAGTCCACTATCCGTCCGGTCGGCGGCGTGAGGAGCCCGTAGGGACAGGCCTCCGTGCCTGTCCTGATGGCAACTACCCTGCAAAGGACAACCACGGAGGGTTGTCCCTACAACCGACATTTCTCCTTTATCGGACTATTTCAACAACCCCTACAACGGATGCGGTTTTGTTCGTCATTCCGGCGAAAGCCGGAATCCATTTGTTGTGCCTTTGTTTTTTCATTTTCTGATTGCTTCGCGCCAATGACGGGGAGATGAAAAACCGTAGCATTTTCATTCTACTTTAAAATGGATTCCGGCTTTCGCCGGAATGACGGCGGTGGTCAACTTCAAGCGAGGGGCCTTTTCAACAATCCCGCTCTTCTCCGTCCCTCACGCCGACGCCTTGGCGGGAAAATACGAACGCCATACATCCGCAAATTGAAAAACGCGCGGCGTTCGCGCATAATTTCCCCACATTCAATTCATGCGGAAACGCGGAAAGAGCGGGCGGCCCCGTCTCGGGCGCCGCACGGCCTCATTCTCAAACTCAGGAGGTGCGTATGATTATCGAACGTGATCTGCCCGTCGAGATGGATGACGGGGTGGTGCTGCGGGTCGACGTATTCCGACCCGACACCAAGGCGAAGGTGCCCGTCGTGCTGGCCGGCGGCCCCTACGGGAAGGGCGTCAAGTACCAGGAACACTACAAGCCGCTCTGGGACTCGCTGGTGAAGATGCACCCCGACATCCTGGAAGGCTCGCAGCACCGCTGGCTCACCTGGGAGACGGTCGACCCCGAGATCTGGGTGCCCTGGGGCTACGCCTGCGTGCGGCTCGATTCGCGCGGCGCGGGCCGCTCGCCCGGCTATCTCGACATCTTCTCCCCGCGCGAGACCAAAGACTTCGCCAACGCCATCGAATGGTCGGGGCAGCAGAAGTGGTCGAACGGCAAGGTGGGGCTGAACGGCGTCTCCTACTACGCCATCAACCAGTGGCAGGTCGCGGAGCTTCAGCCCAAGCATTTAACAGCCATGATCCCCTGGGAGGGCGCGGCCGACCACTACCGCGACTGGGCGCGGCACGGGGGCATCCTCTCCAACAAGTTCATGGAAATCTGGTATCCGCGCCAGGTCGAGGCGGTCCAGCACGGCAATCCCAAGGGCCCGCGCGACCACTGGATGGAGACGCGCTCGACGGGGCCCGCGACGCTCTCGAAAGAAGAATTAAAAGACAACCGCGCCGATACGCTCGCGAACTTCCTGGCGCGCGAGATGGACGACGACTGGTACCGCTCGCGCTCGCCCGACTGGTCGAAGGTGAAGGTGCCCTTCCTGAGCGCGGGGAGTTGGGCGGGCTTCGGCCTCCACCCGCGCGGGAACTTCGAGGCCTACACCCAGGCGGCGTCTGAAGAGAAATGGCTCGAAGGCCATCCGGGCAGGCACGAGGAGTGGTTCTACCTCGAATACGGCATGGAGCTCCAGAAGCGCTTCTTCGACTATTATCTCAAGGGCGAGCAGAACGGCTGGGAGAAAGAACCCCGCGTGTGGCTGAACATCCGCCGTCCGTTCACCGACGAGGTGGAACTGCGCAAGGAGCACGAATGGCCCCTCAAGGGCACGAAGTGGACGAAGCTCTACCTCCACGCCGGCGGCAAGGGCAAGCTCGACTTCAAGCCGCCCAAGGCCAAGCGCTCCAGGACCTTCCGGGCGCTCACGCGCGGCATCACGCTCAGGACGGCGCCGCTCAAGGAAGAGACCGAGATCACAGGCCCGATGTCGGCCAAGCTCTTCATCTCCTCCTCCACGGTGGATGCGGACCTGTTCGTCACCGTCCAGGCGTTCTCGCCCAGGAACAGGGAAGTCTACTTCCAGGGCACGGTGGACCCCAAGACGCCGCTCGCCCAGGGCTGGCTGCGCGCCTCGCACCGGAAGCTGGACGAGGAGCTGTCCGAACCCTGGCGGCCCTACCACACGCACGACGACAAGATGCCGCTCACGCCGGACAGAATCTACGAACTCGACGTGGAAATCTGGCCCCAGTGCATCGTGCTGCCCAAAGGCTTCCAGCTCTCCATCAACATCGCAGGACAGGACTTCGACCGCCCCGGTCCTGCGGTGCAGGCCTACGTGCCCTCGCGCGGCTCGGGACCGTTCTTACACGATCACCCCGTCGACCGCTGCAAGGAAGTCTTCGGCGGGCGCACCACGCTGCACACCGGCCCGAACCACCAGTCCTACCTGCTCGTGCCGATCATCCCGAAGAGACGGCCCGGCGCGGTGGCGAGGTAAGGGTAAACCGGCTTAGGTTCAGCTCCTGCCGTGCAGGCTGAGACACAACGAATCGGGGGTGGGGAGAGTTCCCCACCCCCGTTGTTGCTCCGGCACACATTGTTTTGCTTGAGTGCGGAGCAAAAACCGGAGATTCAAAACATCGAAGATACAAGCAATGACCGGCTATTGCCGATGGAAAGGAATCTATTTCGAAATCATTGCGAAGCGGTTCGCTTGATGAGCTCTTCTAAAGCGATTCTTTGATTATCGAGAGCCTTGTCCCGATCTTTCGACGCCATCCGCATGGTGTGAAGGCCATACCAAATGAGAACGCACTGGGCGATACCTATCAGGTCGTTCGTGGTGATTGATTCCAGCGCTATCATTCATCGGCTCCATGGGACAAATTTATCTGTTCGTTCAAGATAAAGCATCTCACGATTCTTGTCAATCTCCATTCTCATGATACGGAAAACCCGACGGGCTTCAACCACGTCCTGAAACCGATCGATGCGCCCGACGAGGAACGCCGGGCCCCTGACCTCCGATTGACATTGTAAACATGATGACTTATTTCTTTCCTTGAGGCGCAACCCAAAACGTCATGATAGGGTTACCCTTCATTCCGAGACCCACGCTTAGGCGTGGGTTTTCGCGTTTTTGGGTGAAACCCGGAACTGATAGGGGCTTTTGAATAACCCGGTGTACGGCCCCCACGGAGATCACTCCCCTCCGGGGAGAATTCCAAAACCACTCTCTCTTGAGGGCCATTATTCCTCAAGGAGAGGGGAAATTCACTCCCCCCCTTGAGGGAGTTGTTGAAAAAGCCTGCAACTCTGGATTTGTCGTGTGTAACCGACCGACGAGAGAGAAAAATCACTCCCCCCTTGAGGGGGAGTCGGTGAGGTAAGGGCGCAAGCCCGCAAGCGAACCGGTGGGGGGATAATCCGGAATGGCGATAAAACGCATTTTACCCCCCACCGAATCGGCCTTCGCAAAAAACGCTCGGCCTCTTCGACTCCCCCTCAAGGGGGGAGTGATTCCTCTCTCCTCGGGCTTTTTCAACAACCCCCTCAAGGGGGGAGTGATTGCCGACCTTCGAGATTACTCACCGTCATTCCGGCGAAAGCCGGAATCCATTTTGTTTTGCCTTTGTTTTTATTATTTCCTGATTGGTTCCCGCCAATGACGAGGAGATGAAAAGCCGGCGTATTGCCTTTCTGCTTGAAAATGGATTCCGGCTTTCGCCGGAATGACGACGGTGGTCAATCCCAAGCTAAGAGAGGATTTTTCAACAGCCCCTGGTGGAACGGTCGAAGCTTTAGAAACCTAGCGAAGTCACCTGCCTGCAACTCATCTGTATCTGGTGGGCGGGAGAGGGTTCGAACCTCCGACCTATGCCTTGTAAGGGCACCGCTCTTCCAGCTGAGCTACCCGCCCCTGTAGGTGTGCACCCATAAACAGCGCGTGGAGAATAGCATCTTGCGGGTCCGGCTTCCACACCCGAAGCCCACCCGCGCCGCCTTTCATCTATCGGCTAAATCCGGAGTTCCCCGTCTTTCGAGAAGAGCTTTCCGTCCACGTAGACCTCGCCGCCGTCCCTTAAATCGCACACCATGTCCCAGTGGAGGGCGGAGTTGTTTTTCGAACCGCTCTGTGGATAGCCCTTGCCCAGTGCCAGATGCAGCGTGCCGCCGATCTTCTCGTCGAACAGCGTGTTCTTCGTGAAGCGCTGGATACCGGCGTTGAGACCGAAGGCGAACTCCCCCACCCGCCTGGCGCCTTCGTCCATGCCGATCATGGATTTCAAAAACGCCTCGTTCTTCTCCGCCGCCGCCTTCACGACCTCACCCTTCTCGAACGCCAGCTCCACGCCGTCCACCTCGCGCCCCGAGATGCAGGCGGGAAAGGAATAGCGAATCTTTCCGTCGATCCTGTTCTCCTGCGGGCCGGTGAAGACCTCGCCGTCCGGGAAATTGTTGTGCCCCGAGCAGTTCATGAACGGACGCCCCGCGATGCCGACGCGAAGGTCCGTGCCCGGCGCTCCGATTTCCACGACTTTACGGCCCCTGAGATAACGAATCACCCGCGCCTGATGCCTGTCCTGCGCCCGCCAGCGCCTGATGCCGCCTTCTTCATTCGCGAAACAGGCGCTGAAGACGAAATCCTCGTATTCGCGGATGCCCATCTCCGCATCCTGGGCGTAGGCTTCGGTGGGGAAAAGGGTGAGCGTCCACCGGAGACCCCCCTTCCCCGTTTTCTCGTGCTGGGCGGCGCGCTTCATGAACGTCTCCATGACGGGCTGCCTGGCTTTGGACATCACCGCCTGTTTCTTCGGGTCCGCGCCCGAGAGCCGCCGGGTGTTCGTCTCAGAGAGTATGGAGATGACGACGTCCAGGGTCTCAATCTCGAACTTCCGCACCGGCGAGAGGAACTCCAGCTGCCTGCGGGTGGCGTGCTCGTAGAAAATCTCTTCCAGCCCCGGCAGCGACACCTCGGCGGAGACGTGCGCGCCGCGGCGGACGCACTCGGCGTAGAGCGCGCGCAACAGGGGTGCGGCGGCCGTGCTGCCCCGGATGCCCACGAGATCGCCCCGCTTGATTTTTGAGGAATACCCCGTGATGATCTCCGCCATCCGCTCCACGCGCACATCTTCCATCGCTTTCTCTCCCGTAATGATTTGTTCCGGTAATGCCGTAGACGGCCACACTCGAACCACGGCCCGCCCCGAACGACGCGGGGAGCCGTGATGAACTCTTCGCCATCATACAACAAATCGGCGATGGATGAATGGACGGAACAAACTCCCCTCCTCCCGGTGCGAATCGCTTTGACTTGTCCTCCGTTCTGGGCGAGACTGGACGGGCTACTCCACGAGATAAACTGGAGAGAAGCGAATGACGGAATACGAAGCCGCTAGCCTCGCCGTGCAACAAGACATTCTCGCACTGCAACAGGCCTCACTCGCCGTGCAACAAGCCTCCGTGTGGGTCGCCGCCCTCGTCGGGGCCGCGCAATGCAGCCTCATCGGAGTCGGGCTCTACATCATGCGACAGGCCTCGAAGCAACGCGACGCCCAGCACCGGGAAAACATGGCGCAGCACCGGGAGACCATGGCGGCGATTAACGCCCAGCGCGAGGCGCACAGCGAACAGCATCGGGAAAATATGGAGGCGCTCCGGGAACTCATCCGCCGCACGTCAGGGGCGCCCGGCTCGCAGGACGGCTGAGGGGGACGTCACAGCCTCCGCCGTTTCGGTTTTTCATCACCCCAACTCAAGCGGCGCGCTCACAGCCCAAGCGGGCCGACATCTCGGTAACGCTCCAGCCGACCTCTTCCATGCTCTCGCGGATCAATTCGCCCAGTTGCGGCGTATCCGCATCGGTCGGGTTTGACGAAGGAACGGCGGCGGGGAATCCGGCGGAAGGGGTGGAGGCGGTGCGGCGGCCGGGGACAGCGGGTCGCACGTCTGCAAACCGTCTCTTACGGGGGTTGTTGAAAAACCCTTTGCCAAAGGAGCACCCCCCCTACCCCCCTCTTGTCAGGGGGGCAAGAAAAAGCAAAACCCCCTCAGCCCGGCGAGAGCGCATCGCCTTTTTTACCCCCCTGTCAAGGGGCTGTTGAAAAACCCCCTTCCGCCTCATCCTGAGTAGCGGCGGAGCCGCATATCGAAGGATGCCCCCTCACCCGGCGCGAGGCGTTCGACTCTCCGCGCCCTTCGATACGCCGCCTTCGGCGGCTACTCAGGGTGAAGGTGAAGAAAGAGGTGTTGGCGGTTTGCGGAGGGGCAGACCAGGCTTTTTCAACAGGCCCGTCAAGGGGGGCAGGGGGGTTGCCTTTATGAAGTTTCCCTTTCAAGGGGATTACGATTACCCTTTCAGGTTTTTTTTCAACATCCCCTCAAGGGGGCAAGGGCGCTTCCCGGTCGGGGCCGGCCGCTGCAATTTCCCGCATTTGCGGGGACGAGAGAAAGGGAGAACGCGGGTATCATGGCGGAGCCAATCGCTTCGCTCGAAGATAAGGAATTTCCGAAAATTTGGATAAATTCAGATAAATTCACGGGGTTTTTCGATAAATAGATGACAATTTATTTTCTTGAGAATGACGCCGCGGAATCCGGGCGCAGGGGAATACTGCCACGGACCGTTGCGCCTGCGATGACGGCAAATGCGGGGAGTTGCAAGGAGCAACCCCCTCTACCCCCCTTGTCAGGGGGGTAAAAAGGGGATTTTCGTCCTCTCCCCGCGCAGGCCGGCGCCCAGGTCGCAGCAACTGTCTTTCATTTTTTTCATAAGACGCATCTCGTTATAATTCAATATCTTAGGACATGAAATTCCATCGCCTGGAAACACGCCATAGCGAGGCGGCCCGGTTTGGTGATATAATGGCTTCATCATATCCGGGAGTTCTTCATAAAGGAATCCGCGATGCCCAGACGCCATAAGGTGCGGAAATACAAGCCCTATCTCATGCGCTACCTCCACTCGGCCGACCCGAACTACGAGCCGGTGCTCATGGATTTGCTCGAACACGAGCACGAGGTGTATGACGAGAGCACCGTCGGCGAGGGGGCGGAGTCGACTCGCGGAGAGCGGCTTCCCCACATGTGGCACGTTGTTTTTACGGAACTTACGGACATTCTCACCCCGTTCCACATCGAACAGCTCTTCGAGCGCCTGGAGCGGGATTTCTCCGCTACGTGCCAAATCCTGCGCGAGATGTCCGACCCGCAACCGGTCGAAAAAGAACCCGAGTTCAGGCACTACCTCAAACGCTACCTTGAATCGAACGACCCGAACTACGAACCCGTCCTCCGGGATATTCTCGAACACGAACACGAGAGATACGACGCCATCACGGCGAGCGAGGAGGTTGATTTCCGGCGCGGAGAGCACGGAACGCTCGCCTGGCAGGCGGTCCACGGCCAACTCTCGAAAGTCATTACGCCCGAGCAGATCAGAGAGCTTTTCGACAAGCTGGAAAGGGATTTCTCGGCCACCCGCCAGCTTTTCCACGAGATGGCCGAGGCGGAAAAACTCATACAGGAAGAAGAAGGCGGACCCGGCTAGACCGGGCTTCAGGCCCCTTGCCACTCCCGGCCGCAATCCTTACAATCCAAGACTCATCAAGCCGATAGACAACCTTACACGTCATCAAACCCGAGGTTCACCGCATATCGAGAGGGGATTCCCGCATGGCCAGATTCTCATACGACCACCTTCACTTCAGGAGCGAAGACCCGCACGCCGCACGCGATTTCTGGATCGACATGTTCGGCGCCACCGTCGTGGAAGAAAGAAAGCTGGGCGGCGCTCCGTCGTTCAACATGGACCTGAACGGCATGGTGTTTCTCGTCTCGGGCAGGGCGGAGGGAGAAGACCCGGTGCGGACCGGCTCCGAACCCCGCTACGGGCTGGATCATTTCGGACTCCTGGTCGACGACATGGACGACGCGCAAAAAGAGTTGACCGAAAAGGGCGCCGAGTGGATTTGCGAACCATGGGAGATACGTCCGGGGGTGAAGATCGCCTTCATCAAGGGGCCCGACAACATCAGCATCGAGATGGCCCAGCGCGGCTGATTTCTTCACTTCGGACGACATATATCCGCAGAGACGGTCTTGTCGGCATGGTATTGTTTTCATTCACCCTCCGGCGATGTCGAACTTATGGTCTGCTGGACGCGAGGCGGGTGAATTTCAAGAACTGGCATCGGCTCGCTATGAAGTGGTAGTCTTGCCGGAGAAGCCTATCCCGCCGCCGGGGATTTCGTCATGACAAACTGGAACAGACGGGAATTGCTGAAAAACTCCCTGCTCGGCCTGACCGCGCTCGGCACGGGCGCCTTCGCGCTTCGGGAAACCCTCGCTCCCACGCCCGCTTACGGGGAGCTGGGGGAATTCGGGAAATTCCTGATCGCGCAAGGCGAAAAACCGGAAGTGGCCCCGCCCCAGGCGCGAAAACCGACGGCATCCGACTCCATGGGACCCTATTACAAGGAAGGGGCTCCTTTCCGCGGCTATCTGATGCCCCGGGACGCACCGGGCACGCCGATGATCATCCGAGGCCGCGTCTATGGACACGACACCCGGAAAACGCTCGAGGGCGCGACTATCGACGTATGGCAGGCGGATTCGAGCGGCAGCTACCACGGCATGGACGAGAAGGAGAATTATCTCTACAGGGCGCGTATGCGCACCTCGCGGCGCGGCCTGTACCAGTTCGAAACCGTGCATCCGGGGCGATACGGCCTCGGCTTCTGGGCGAGGCCGTCACACATTCATTTCTATATCCGTCATCCCGATTACCAGCCCCTGGTGACGCAGTTATATTTCAAAGGCGACCCGAGACTGGGCGATCATGAACGAGCGAGGCCCTCGTTGATCATCCCGCTCAGGAAAATTTCCCTGGGAAAAACGTTTGAGTTGGGAAATTTCAATATCGTTTTGGTGCGGAAATAAGGGAAATCGCACGTTTTCAATACCTTGAAATGCCCTGCTCTCAGCCGTAGAGCGCCGCCTGAAGCTGCTCGCGCATCTTCTCGGGCGCCACTCCAAAAGCGCGCAGCGTGTCCTCCGCCTCATGAATGACCCGGTCGATATCCTCATAGATTTTGTACGTCTTCGTGTAGTCGGGATATTCGAACCCCATGGCCTGGCCGAGAATCGTCATGAAATTCTCGATTTCAAAGGACTCACCCTTTTCCAGATCGCATAGTTCACGGTGGCAACTGTGATAAACGGTGAGCAGCGAATCCACCCGGGCGCGGCGCGCCGAATCGAAAAGTTTCTCGCGCATCGCCTCTTTCGCCTCTGGGATGACGAGCGTGGGACACTGATAGGCATGATCGGAGAGCTGTTCAATCTCGACGAATTCAAGACCGGGAACCGCCCGGAGAATTTTTATGACGTTCTCTTCTACGCCATCCGTCCCGCCGTGTAGATGCACGGCCACTCGCTTCTCGACCTTTTTCGTGAATTCTCCCCTTAAAGTCTCCAGATTATCCGCGAGGTATTGCGTGATGTGGACAAACGGCAGGATTTCCTCCCCGCCCGATTTCTGCTCACCCGCCATGGGGAGGAGCGGCTTCCCGGTGTAGAGGTGTTGATATTCGGAGTACTGCATCTGGCAAGTGGGGCAAAACGTGATGACCCTTTCCGGCCGGTATGACTTGAAATGATCCAGGGATCGCGCGCCCATCGCCGCTCCCGCTTCCAGATCACCACGTCTGATGTGTTTGATGCCGCAGCAATGGCCCACGCCGCCAGCGACCTCATAGTCCAGCCCGAGCCGGTCAAAAACATCGATGCAGGAGAGCAGGATGTGAGGCGTCTGGAGGATGTTGCATCCAAAATAAAACACCGCGTCCACTGTGTTCGCCTCCGAGCCCCTGACGGCGGTGAGATTCCTGAACAGCTCGGGCTCGAGTTGGAGTGCGGCCATGAAGCGAATCTTGCGGCTCAAGTCCTGAAAATAAGACCGCCCGGCCTCCTGGATGTCCGCTTTCCCTGATTCGATGTTCTGGAGCTTGAGCTTGGCGTAGGTGAGCATTTCGCGCGGGTTGACGTCCTCCGGGCAGGCCTCGATGCAAACTCCGCTTTTTTGGCAAGCCTTGGCCCAAAGCGCCCCTTCCGGCTCATGAGGACGATCGTTGATGATGTCGACAACGGATTTCGTCACCCTTTCGGGCTCCGCACCTTTGGCTTGTGAATACTCGACCATCGGGCAGACTTCGTAACATTTCCCGCAATGCGTACAGGCTTCGGTGATATGGGAGATTCGCTCTTCCATGAAACTCTGGTAGGCCGTAGTTTCCATGGTTCTCCTTAATGAAGGTGAGGAGAAAATTCTATGGGAGCCGACCGGCATGGTCAACCAATCAGATGACGGCAGGAACCGCGCGAATCGAGATAGCGCGATGCCGTGAATAGCCGTCTCATCCCGGGAGTTTTTGACCCTGCCCTTTCAATATGTTAGTTAAGAACCAGTTTTCCTGACTCCTTGAGTGACGGAAAACCCTCATGGAAACGGTCTCATCCCTACATCCGCGCAAACATGATTTGCTTTTTACGGAAAGCTTCGAGGAGGTTTTGAGAAATGCCGAATGCTACGGAGAAATACGATGTCGTCGTCGTGGGCTGCGGAAACGCCGCCCTTTGCGCATCGCTTGCGGCGAGAGACCAGGGGGCGAAGGTATTGGTGCTCGAAAAAGCGCCCGAGGCATGGCGTGGCGGCAATTCGGCTTTTTCAGGCGGTCTTTTTCGCTTCGCCTTCAACAACATCGAGGACATCTACTCGCTCGTGCCCGACCTTTCCGACGCCGAGAAAGAAAACATCGAGATCGACCCCTACACATCGGAAAAATTCTTTGACGATCTTGCCCTCCTGACCGAATACCAGACAGACGGCGACCTGGCTTCCGTCCTCATTCACGAGTCGTTCCCGACACTGAAATGGATGCAGTCGAAGGGCTTGCGGCTCATCCTCGCAAGCGGCAGGCAGGCGTTCAAGGTCGACGGCAAGATGCGCTTCTGGGGCGGTCTGGTTCTCGAGATCGTGGGCGGCGGGCGCGGCCTCATCGATTCCCTTCTCGATGCAGCAAACAACGCCGGGGTCGAGATTCGCTATGCATCGAAGGCGATGCGTCTCATCACGGACCCGATGGGCGGCGTGACGGGCGTCGAAGTCAAAGGCCCCGACGGCCCTTATGAAATCGAGACGCATGGAGTCGTTCTGGCGTCGGGCGGTTTCGAGGCGAACGCCGAGATGCGCTGCCGCTACCTGGGTCCGGGCTGGGAACTCGCTAAAGTGCGCGGCACCCCCTACAACACGGGCGATGGCATCAAGATGGCGCTCGATATCGGAGCGCAGCCCTACGGCAACTGGAGCGGCTGCCACGCCGTCGCGTGGGACTTGAACGCACCGCCCTTCGGCGACCTCACGGTAGGAGAGTCCTACCAGAAACACTCCTATCCGTTCGGCATCATCGTGAACATCGAGGGCAGGCGCTTCGTGGATGAAGGAGCCGATTTCAGAAACTACACCTACGCCAAATATGGCCGGAACATCCTCCAGCAGCCCCAGCGGGCCGCCTTTCAGATATTCGACCAGAAAACGGTCCACATGCTGCGCGACGAATATCGCATCCGTGAAGTCACCAAGGCCGAGGCCAACACGCTGGAAGAACTTGCCGGACAACTCGAGATCGATGTCGATGAATTCGTCAAAACCGTTCAGGAATACAACGCCGCCATACAGCCGGGCGAATACAACCCGGCGATCAAAGACGGCAAATGCACACAGGGCATCGACCCCCCGAAATCGAACTGGGCGCTTCCCATCGATGAGCCGCCCTATCTCGGCTTCGCCGTGACCACGGGCATCACGTTCACCTTCGGCGGTATCCGCGTAACGCCGAAAGCGGAAGTCATGAATACGGAAAACGAACTCATCCCCGGGCTCTTCGCCGCGGGCGAACTCGTGGGCGGCGTCTACTACTTCAACTACCCGGGAGGCGCCGGGCTGACCCTGGGCTCCGTCTATGGCCGGCTGGCGGGCACCGCAGCGGGGCAGCGCGCCGCGGAGGCGAATGCGGTCTCCGCGTAAATCCCCCTGTTTTCAAGGGACGAGGCGCTCCTCTACCGGCTCACGCGACGGGCGACGAGAAACCCCGGCGGTGATGACCTGTTTCATGTCATGAGCAAGGCGCTTTACGCCGTAATACCGCTCATGGAGATCGACTCGCCGTTCAGGCTCATCGTGCTTTTCAGAGGAACGGCGTCAGTCACCATTTGCTCGGCGAAACATCCCTGCTTCGCATTCTTGATGACCGCCAGTATTTTTTCCGCTGGCTCATCGGATTCCACCTCGAAGTGCGTGCGGACCTCGTTGCACCCGGCATTCACCGTTCCCTTGAGAACGGAACCCCGCAGGAAATAATCGAAATCCACGTGCACCTTGGCGTGCGTGAAGGACACTTTCATCATGTGCGCGTACCGCGCAAGCTGGGTGAGGAGTCAGAACCCCACCCCCATGGCAATGTAGCAAAGCGGTTGGGGATAGGAATCTTCCCCGCCGATGCGGGGCGGCTCATCGCAATACACTTCGAAGTGCCTGTGCGTCCCCAGTTTGAGCTGGCCCTTGCCCTCTATCGTTTCGGTGTCGGCGGACATGGTGAAAGCGTAGCCCTGCGTGGGGAGTTCGGGCTTGTCGATGGCACGCTCACCGGGAACGGTGCTGTCTTTACGCGGATCGAGTGGTTCCACTTGTCTTGTCTCCTTTGGTGTCATAAGAATGGCAGAAGAAAGACGCTATTATGCACGCAAGGGCGGTGTAAGAGAACCGCCGGAGCACTCGTTTTCTCGTGATCAAAAGGGGCTATTTTGTGAACCGAATCGCCGTGCCAGACGACTACCCTTCCGTTTTCATGGGCAGCACCGCTGAAACCCGGCTGCGGGAGCTCGGGGATGCGGAAATCCACACCTCAAACCCGCAAACGTCCGAAGAGCTGCTAAGACGCGTTTCCGGAGCCGACGGCATCATCAACATCCGGGCTTTTTGCAAATTCGACGCGGATTTTTTCTCGAATTGCGACGGTCTCAAGGTACTTTCGATCTGGGGAACGGGGACGGATCACGTCGATTTGGGCGCAGCCGGGAACGCGGACGTCATCGTATCGAACACGCCGGGCGTGGCCGCCGTTTCCGTGGCCGAACACACGCTGGCTCTCATGATGGCGGCGGCGCGCCAGATACCCGGAAACGATTCCGCCATACGGGCGGGCGAGTGGCCACGGGGGCAGATGACGCAATTGCACGGAAAAACGCTCGGCCTCATCGGCCTTGGCGCCATCGGCCGCCAGACGGCCCGCATCGCCGCCGGTATCGGAATGAAGCTCATCGCCTGGACGTTTCATCCGGACGATGATTTCGCTGCGGAGGCAGGACTCGAGTTCGTCGATTTGAACACTTTGTATGAACGGGCCGATGTCGTCTCGATACACGTGCGGCAATCGGCGGACACCATCGGCATGATCGGCGCCGAGGCGTTCTCCCGCATGGGACCGGATACCATTTTGGTGAATACCGCCCGCGGACCCATAGTAGATGAAGAGGCGCTCATATCGGCTTTGGAAAGCGGAGCCCTGGCTGCAGCGGGTCTCGACGTATTCGATCAGGAGCCTCTGCCCACGAACCATCCGATCGGAAAACTGAACAACGTGGTTCTCTCCCCGCACAATGCAGGCATCACGCCCGAGGTGACGGAAGCGGGACTTCTGATGTCGGTGGAAAACATTGCCGCCGCACTCTCGGGCAACCCGCAAAACGTGGTGCGACCATCATGATTTGCTATAATGAGGCATATAGATAGACTGTTTTCTTCGCTTGGAGTCCTTCGAACCGAATGAATAGCGGCATGAATTTTCCTCCGATTCTTTCGCCCGAACGAATAAGGAGAAGAAAATGAGTCCTACAGGAAGGGCCTGCGTAGCGGAAGCCATCGGCACGTTTGCGCTGTGCTTTATCGGCGCGGGCGCCATCATCTTGAATCAGAAGACGGGCGGAGCCGTAGGTTTAATCGGCATCGCCTTGGCCCATGGGTTGATCCTTTCGGTCATGATTTCCGCGATGGGACACGTCTCGGGAGGTCATTTCAATCCTGCCGTCACCATCGGCTTCATGGTGACCAAGAAGACAGACGGCGGCACGGGTATCTCCTACATCATCAGCCAACTCGTGGGCGGAACCGTGGCCGGCATCCTGCTGAGAATCATCTTTGCGGCCGACGTCTGGCAAAAGGTGAATCTGGGAACACCGACCCTGGCGAGTGACGTGAGCTTCGGCATGGGGATTCTGATCGAAATCATCCTCACGTTCTTCCTCGTCACCGCTATCTGGGGCTCCGCCGTGGACGACAGACACCCCGACGTGGGTGGCTTCGCGATCGGCCTCACCATCGCCGCAGACATTCTGATGGGAGGTCCGCTCACGGGCGCATCCATGAATCCGGCGCGCACGTTCGGCCCTGCATTGGCCGGAGGCGGTTTCGACGGCATTAACCACCTCGTCTACTGGATTGGGCCCATCATCGGCGGCGTGGCGGCGGCGCTGGTATACAACAACATATTGATTAAAAGAGAGTAAAAAGAAAAAATAGCCCCGGCACTTGTCAAATTGCCGGGGCTATTTCGTGTGGTGACTTACGCGTTTTCTTTGACGATATTCGTAGGCGTACCCCTCAAGAACGCTTCGATGTTTGCTACCGGCACGTCGCGGAACCTCGCATACGTGCCGTCCGTAATCCACGCCGAATGCGGGGTGATGACGACGTTATCCAAAGAGCGATAAATCGAATCCTCCGGCAACGGCTCGAAAGGCTCGAAAACGTCGAGTCCCGCACCGGCGATGCGCCTGTTTCGCAGGGCGTCCAGCAGCGCATCCTCATCCACATACTGAGCGCGCGCCGTGTTGATGAAAAACGCCGTTTCCTTCATCTGCGCGAATTTCTCTCTCGTCATGAAGGGTGCTGCGCCCGCCGGCAAATGAAGCTGGAGCGACACCACGTCGGACGCGAGACATTCCTCGACGGTGGCCGCTTCCGCCCCCTCCGCCTGCGCGCGCTCGGGCGTCATCGAAGGAGAACACGTGATAACCCGCATGCCGAAACCCAGGGCCATGCGGCAAACCAGGCGGGCGATGTGACCGAAGCCGATGAGTCCCAATGTCTTCCCGGCAAGTTCGACCCCTGGATCCTGTGGCCAGCCGCCCTCTCTCATGGCGGGGAACATGACCGGCATTCTTTTCGCCAACGCCAGGATCAGCATCATCGTGTGCTCGGCCACAGAAAAGGCGCTCGCCGCAGGCGTCGTGCTCACCACGATCCCGCGTTCGTTCGCGCGAGCCATGTCGATCATGCGCGGGCGCGTGCCCATCACGGAAATCATCTGGAGGCGAGGAATGTGATCCAGCAAATCGGTCGTCTTGAAGTCGGTCTGATACCTGGTCGTCAGGATGATTTCCGCGTCTTTCAGGCGCTCGCGGAGCGACTCTTCGCTCTCGGCATTGTCGGTGTAATAGTGGACGTCGCCCAGGGCGCGCAATCGCCCGAGAGCATCGGTTCCTTCGAACAAACGGAAACAATCGTCTGGAATAACGATTTGCATCGATGAGGCTTTAACTGTCGCTCACGAGAATGACCGCCGCTTTTTCGATGGTCAACCGGACCTTGCTGCCCACGCCAAAGAATTGATGCGGGTCGCCGATGACGCGAAGCGGCTCATTCAGACCCGGCACCTTCACGAGGTAATCCACCGTGCTGCCGAAATAATAGCCGCGCGTCACCTCGCCATCGAGCACGTTCTGGGCATCGACGCCGCCCACGTCCGCATTCTCGGCATGAACCTGAATGCGGTGGGGCCTGATGGAAACGAGTTCTCCCGTTTTTCCGCCGTCTGCGTTCATCATGAACTTGGCGCCGTCGTTGGCCTCAAAAAGTTCCGGATCGCTGATTTTCCCCGGAATCGAGTTCGTCACGCCGACGAATTCGGCCACGAATTTCGTCGCCGGAATGTCGTATATATCGGACGGCTTTCCCACCTGCTCGATCTTCCCGCTGTTCATCACGCAGATTCTGTCGCTGGTGACCATGGCCTCGGCCTGGTCGTGCGTTACGTAAATACTCGTGATGTTGAACTCGTCGTGCAGACGCCTGATCTCGAAGCGCATCTCCTCGCGCAGGTTGGCGTCGAGGTTCGAGAGCGGCTCATCCAGCAGCAATACGGCCGGCTCCACAACGAGGGCGCGGGCCAGGGCTACGCGCTGCTGCTGGCCACCCGAGAGTTCCGACGGGTACCGGGCGCCCAGATGATCCATCTGCACGACGGAAAGCAGGCTTTTCACGCGCTTGTCCGCCTCAGCACCCGTGATGCCGCGGAATTTCAACCCATAGCCCACGTTCTGGGCCACCGTCTTGTGCGGCCAGATGGCGTAGCTCTGAAAAATCATGCTCATGTTGCGGCGCTCGGGCGGAATGACGCTGCTGGCATTCGATACGACATCCCCATCCATGACGATTTCACCGGCGTTCGGATCGATGAAGCCCGCTACGAGGCGCAATGTGGTGGTTTTACCGCAACCCGAAGGCCCCAAAAGTGAGATCAACTCCCCGTGTTCGATGTGCAGATCGATTTCATCCACCGCCCGAACATCGGTGCCGAATATTTTCAACAGGCCTTTTAAATCCAAGACAGCCAACGTAAATCTCCCTTATCTATCCAGCGGAACGCATGAAGTCCCTGCCTACCAGGCGGAAACCGACCGCGATCGCCACCAAAGTAATGAGCAAGAGCAAGACGCCTAAGGCCGATATGGGACCCAACAGCGTTTCTTCATAGAAATCGACGATGACGACCGAGATGACCTTCGTATTCGTCGTCCAAAGTAAAACCGAGGCGCTCAATTCCCTGAGAGAGGGCATGAACACCAGTATCCATGACGCGATGACGGCCGTCTTGAACAAGGGCACAGTCACGTCCTTGAACACCTGGAGCCGATTCGCACCCATGATGCGGCAACTCTCCTCGAGTTCGGGATGGATGCTCGTCAGGCCCGCGTTCGACGTCTGGTAGGCCAATGGCAGGTATTTGGTGAGATACGCCAGGAACATGATCCAAAGCGTCCCGTACAGCACAAAAGGCTGTTTCGTATAGGCTGCGAACAGACCCACCGCCAAGACGATGCCGGGTATCCCGATGGGCGCGGTCGCCATGAATCCAATATATTCATGGCCCCTGATGAGCTTGCGCTGCGCAATGAACGCGGAAATCGCGGCTACGATGGTGGCGCCGGTCGCCGCCATAATGGCGAGCATAATGGTATTGTATATGGACTCTCTCACTGCATCGTTAGTCAAGATGAAATGATAATTCCATAAAGTGAGATTTGACCATACCAGTCCGCCGCCCAGGTTTTTCATGAACGACGTGGTCAGCAAAGCCATCGCAGGAAGCACAATCGCGCATACGAGCGGGATCAGGCAGAGCACGAATATCGGGATTCGCCAGACGCCCAGCTTTTGCGGACGCCTCTGCCCTCCCTTGCCGCCGACGGTGGCGTAGCCTCTGCGGCCCAAAACAATGCCCCGAGTCCAAACCATGCCGACCGCCAGAATCAGCATGGGCATCGCGTAGGCCGAGGCCAAACCGAGCAGGTCGTCTTCCGATACCATGAAAGCGCGAAGCTGGGTGGTCATGGTGTGCTGGCCTGCCGGGATAGCCAAAACGGCCGGGATACCGAAGAGAATCATCGCCTCGAGCGCCGCCAGAATGAACCCGGCAAACAGGGAAGGCGCCACCAGAGGCAACGTGATGCTGAACATGGTGTGGAACGTGCCGCCGCCCGCCACGTTTGCCGCGTCTTCCACGTCCGAGGAGATATTGTTCAGGCCCGCTAAAACGACAATGAAGACGAGCGGGAACGTGTAGAGCGACATGGCGAATATGACGCCCTTCATCGTGAATATGTCGAACAGATAAAACTCATCGCTCAAGCCAAATAACCCGCGAATCCATTTATTCAGCCACCCCTCGTTTTGCCCCGCCAGGAATATCCAGGCGATCGCGCCCAGGAAAGGAGGCGTCACGAAAGAGGCCAGGATGCCGTTCCTGATCAGATTCGGGCAAGGAACATCCGTGCGGCTGACCACCCAGGCCATCACGGCTCCCACTACGAGGGAGATGGAGCCGACAGAGATGGCGAGCATCATCGTGATGTACATCGGCTTGTAGTATTCATCGGTTTCGAAAGCGTCGATATAGTTTTGGAAGGTGAAGCCGCCGGCTTCATCCTCGGAAACGAAGAAACTTTCCTTGAAGAGCTGGAAGATGGGATTCGCCACAAGGATAATTAGCAGGATAAGCAGTACTACCCAAACGATGACTGTATAGTCGAATTTCTTGGTGGCCGAGGGCTCACCTCCCGATATCGTTCCGGGTAGCTGTTGCGCATCTTGCGTCATATGGGCTCGTATCCTTCCAGGCGCTAAGTGATTCTCAGAGCAATACAACCATCAAAGCAACGAAACGGGAGCGGTTTCTCGATTTATGCAAGAAACCGCCCCCGCTCATATTCGTTACACGCCGAACAGCTTTTTGAACATCTTGCGCGTCGGCTTATTCTTCTTCTTCAGTTCGTCACCACCGATGGCCATCAGATTGATGTCCTTGAGCGCAGGCAGTCCCTTGGGATACTTCACACCGGGATCACCCACATAGAGGAAGTAGTCCGCCAGAAGCTGCATGGCCTCGCGGCTGAAGAGGTAATCGACAAAAACGCGTGAGGCGTTGGGATTCGGCGCCTTAGTGAATACAGCGTTAGGCGATGTTACCAAAGCCAAACCCGCAGGTGGGATGACGGGCTTGAGCGGTTCGCCTTTCTGCATCAGCTTGAGCAGCGAATACGAGGTCGTGCCCGCTCCCAGCCAGGCTTCCCCGCGCGCAACGAGAGGGATGCCGCCGGCTGCGGATTGCACGATCTTGGGCTTTTGCTTGGCCATCTTTTTGTAATAATCCCAACCGAACCTGTTCACGATGTTGATCATGCCGTTCGTGACGAACCCGCTGTAACTCGGATGCGAATGAACGATTTTTCCCTTCCATTTGGGGTCGAGGAAATCCGCATACGTCTTGGGTGCGTCTTTCGCGCTGACTTTCTTGGTGTTGTAGAAAGGCATCAACACGCCCGCGCGAAGGATCGTCCAGGAATTGTCCTTGGTCACGAACTTCTCGTTGAAGTTTTTCGTTCCGGCCGGCTTGTAGGGCGTGATGATTTTCTTGGCTTTCAGGTTCAGGAAATGCCCGAGGTTCGACGTGTGAATCACGTCCGCGACGTAAATGCCGCCCTTGCGTTCTTGCAGGTAACGACGATAGAGCTTGCCCGAACCGTCGCGATGCACGACGCACTGAACGCCCGTTTTTTTCTTGTTGTAACGGTTACAGAGATCCTGCGCGATGTTCAGCGTAATGGAGGTATACCAGGTGACTTTCCCCTCTTTCTTGGCGGCGCGCATGGTCGCATCATCCGCAGCGAAAGCCGGTGCGCTCAGAAAAGCCACCGCCAACAGACCAGCAATGATTCCTTTCAGCATTTTCATTCTCCTCTGCTCGTGAAGTAGCAGTTCAAAAGAGTGCGAAGAAACCCTCTCTTCAAAATACACTCGGTTTACATGCAGCCGACGATTTTCATTCTTTTCAAAAGGTAAAGCGAATCATATCAAAATTGCGTGCATCGTCAAGCAGCCCATATCGCGGCACGAGACCGCAAACAGTCGCGCATGGGGTCATGGCCGCGAAGTCTCTGCCCTGTCGTCCCCTTGCGATTTTCCCCCGGAGATGAAACGCCGGGCGACGAAAACGGTGGCGACAGCTCCCAGGATCGCCGCGACTCCCGGCCCGATGAACGCCCAGTCCCAGTTCACGGGAAGAGCGCCACCTGTCGAGTCGTTGCTCATGTCCAGGAATTTCCCTACCACCATGGGCGCGAGGGAACCCAGCAGAAAACCCAAGCCCGACTGGATTCCCAACGCGGAGCCGAGGTGGCGTCTGGGCGTGAGTTCCGTGGTCAACACCACCAGTACGGGAGCGTCCACGTGCATGACGATCACCCATATAAGGCAAAGAATCTGAAGAGTTACAAAAGACGCCCCGAAAGCGAGCCCGATGGAAACCGAAATGAGACCGCTCAGAAAAAGGCTCGCGATTATCGTGGGCGGCCTGCCGATGCGATCGGCAAACCAGCCGCCGATGAGCTTCGAAACCGCACTCAGCCCGATGATCAGGGCGGCGGATGAGGACGCGACCTGGAGGGCGCTCTCGCGCGTCTCCGTTCCCGACATTACAAGGGAAGCCGCCAGGAAGGTGACGATCCAGCCCCTGAACGCGAACACCTCCCACCTGTGCGCGCCCACAACGCCCATGAGCACCCACACGGGAGCCGGCAGTCTGGGGAACTCGAATCCGGTGTCACCATCCCCTCTCGGCGAGGGCAGAGAGGGAAGCAAAAACACCATGACAAGAAAACCGATTGCAGGACCCAGAGACGTCAACGCGAACGCGGTGCGCCACTCGAAATTCGCAACCAGCGCACCCGTCACATAAATCGAGGTGGCGACGCCCACGGTGTAAAAAAACGTGTACACCCCCACCATTCGGGCGCGTCTCCCTTCCGGGGCGTACTCCGCCACCAGCCTCAACGCGGGCGCATACGTTCCGGCAAGCCCCACACCCGTGAGACCCCGAAACACCGATGCGCTGATGAAACCATCGGCCAAGAGAGGAAACATGAAATTCAGGAGCGCCAGCCAAAGGCTCGAGGCCAGATATATCTTTTTCGCGCTCATGTAGTCCGTTGCGGTCGCAAGCACGGCCGCGGCGAGGATGTAGCCCACGTAAAACGCCGTATAAATCGTGCCGGCCTGCACGTTCGTCAGGCTCCATTCCGCCTTGAACAACGGCAGCGCCGCCACATAATTCGCATAGACGAACATCATCGGCACCTGGGCCGCGCAAATCGCCCAGAGCCAATGGGTGGGTGTTCCGCCGCGTTTCGTCATGAAAATCCCTCGATTCCAGAATGAAAAAGAGGATAAAGGATTCGATACCCTCTGGCGAGGGAGCGGGCTTTCCCCCTCCCGACTATCCGAAAACGAGCATCCTGATATATTCTCCGCTTTGTGGTTCAAATTATCTGGAGATTGAAAATGTCTACACCCATCGTTGATTTCAGAGTCTCGTGCCCCATTCCCGAGGGTCTGGACAGATACTTGAAGCCGACGGGCCGCTTAACGGATTACGCCAAACATTACGGGGACAGGGTTTTTGGCAATACGGAAGAACACCGCTACATGAAGCCGGAGGAGTTCATCGCCTTTTTGGACGAGCAGGGGGTGGACAAGGCCGTGATCAAGACTTCCGACATGACGACGATCTCGGGCACGAAATTTCCCGCCGACGTCTTGCACGAATACATCAAGGATTATCCGGACCGCCTCATCGGAACGGCCGGGTGCGACCCTTTTCGCGGCATGGACGCGCTGCGCGATCTGGAGCGCGACGTTAAGGAATACGGACTCCGGGGCGTCAACATGGGACCATGGGAACTCGGGCTTCACGCGAACGACAAGAAGTTCTATCCCGTTTACGCCAAATGCGTGGAGTTGGACATCCCCGTTTTGCTTCACACGTCCATGAACCTCTCAAGCTCGAACCTGCTCGATTTCGGGCGTCCGATCTACCTGGACGAGGTGGCGAGAGATTTTCCCGAGCTACGCATCGTGGCGGTCCACGGAGGCTGGCCTTGGATACTGGAGATGATCGCCGTGAGCTGGCGGCACCCCAACCTGTACATCGAAGTCAGCGGCACGATGCCCAAATACATCGCCACGCCCGACACCGGCTGGGAGCCTCTGGTTCGCTACGGGAACTCGGTGCTCAAGAACAAGATTCTCTGGGCCTCGAACTGGCCGATGATCAGCCCCGGGGAAAGCCTGGCCGAGTTCGACAAGTTCCCGCTGAAAGACGACGTGAAACAACGCTGGTTCGGCGGAAACGCTCTCAAGGCTTTGGGGCTGGAAGAATAAATCTCAAAAACAGAAAAAGCGGGAGCTTAGGCCGCTCCCGCCTTTTCGTTCCGATGCTGTCGTTCCGGGATTGCCTACGTCGCCGCCACCGCTTCTTCGACCAGACCGTATTCCCTGGCGAACGCCTCCAGCTTCGCCATATTGGCGTCAGACGGCGCGCAAAGCGGCAGCCGGTATTCCAGCGCGATCCGCCCCATGATGGCCAAGGTCGCTTTCGCCGGAATCGGGTTCGTCTCGCAGAACATCATGTGATTGAGTTCCCACATCTTGTAATGCAGCGCTTTCGCCGTGGCGGTGTCCCCATCGAGCTGGGCCTGGCACATCTGCGCCACGTCCGCAGGCGCCACGTTCGCCGTCACCGAAATCGTGCCCACACCACCCATCGCCATCATGGGCAGCGTGACGAAGTCATCGCCTGAAAGCACGATGAAATCGTCCGGCACGCGGGAAACGATGTCGCAGCAGTTCGCCAGATTCCCGGTCGCCTCCTTGATGCCGACGATGTTGGGAATCTCCGAGAGGCGCGCCACCGTGTCGGGGGCTATCTGCACCACCGTGCGGCCCGGCACGTTGTAGAGAACGATCGGAATGTCAGCGGATTCCGCAATGGCCCGGAAATGTTGATACAAGCCTTCCTGCGTCGGCTTGTTGTAGTAAGGCGCCACCAGGAGCGCGCCATCCGCACCGGCCCGCATGGCGTACTGGGTGCGCTGAACGGCCTCTGCGGTGCTGTTCGAACCGGAGCCGGCGATGACGGGGATTCTTCCGTTTACCTGCTCGATCACCAACTCCACGACCCGGTCGTGCTCTTCATGGCTCAGCGTGGCGGACTCTCCCGTGGTTCCACACGCCACAATCCCGTGCGTTCCATTTTCAACATGAAATTCCACCAGAGAGCGGATGCCCTCTTCGTCGAGCTTTCCGTCGCGGAACGGAGTGACCATCGCGACATAAGAACCCTTAAACATGAGAAGACCTCCTTCTCCTTCCGCCTGTGCGGCAAAAAAGAATGTCATACCCCATTTTCATACAGGGCACGCTTGACGTGTGTCTCCATTGTGAACCGAGGATTCGATTCCATACCCCTTTGGTAGCGCAAATCCTATCAGAGCAACATGACAGACGCAAGAAATGGAATTTAAGGATGCCGCACGGACTGAATAATCGCCGTCAAAAGCCGAGATACACTCGCATCATGGGACTTCCCCGGGACCCCACCGTCTTCCCACTTTGACAAGTACAGGGAAAATGTCTTTAATTGGTTCGAGTTCAAGGGGATCATCCATTACCCTTGGAGCTTTTTCCAACCCACCCGTATCGCCTGGAATATAAGGAAAGTGCATGTTGCTCGCTCTGGACCGTCGTCGACGATTCCGCTTGTCCATCATCGCATACCCACTGCTTTTGTTCATATGTTCTCTGACGCTCGACGTCGATTCGGCTTCCGCGCGCCGAAAACGCTCCCGTAAAGCGGTCATCCCCTATCGCTCTATCTTGTTGCTCGAAGCGAATACAGGCAAAACCCTGAAAGCAAAAAACGAGCGGCTCCCCACCAAACCCGCCTCCATCGTGAAAATGATGACCGCATTAATCGCCATGGAGCAAATTCATAGAAACATCATCCACCTCGACGATGTCATCACCACCAGCAGACGCGCCTCCCGCATCGGAGGCCAGCAGGTATATTTGAAGCAGGGAGAAAAATTCTCTCTGAGAGATTTGATGAAATCCATCATCATCAGTTCGGCAAACGATTCATCCTACGCCGTGGCGGAACACATTGCCGGAGACGCCGAAGCCTTCGTCGAGTTGATGAACCAGCGCGCGAAAGAACTCGGCATGACGAACACCCGTTTCGTCAACGTCAACGGGCTTCCCCCGGGCGGAAAAAAGCCGACCAACCAGATGAGCGCGCGCGACGCCGGCATTCTTGCCCGCGAGTTGATCAAGTATCCACTCATCATGAAGTGGAGCGCCACCAAGAACGCTCCTTTCCGGAACGGGAGCTTCATCCTTACCAACACGAACACACTTTTGGGGCGGTTTCGCGGAATGGATGGTCTGAAAACAGGCTACCACCGAAAGGCCGGGTTCAGCATCGTCGCCACGGCCAAACGCAAAAACCTGAGGCTCATCGCCGTCGTGATGGGGTCGAGCCACTCCAGACGCCGATTCAAAGAGGCCAGGCGCCTGCTCGCGTGGGGGTTCACCCAATACCGCTGGGTTGATCTGAGCCAAATCAAAAAACCGAAACGCCAGCAAATCAAGGTGCTGAAGGGCCAGAAGCGGACGGTGCGCATCCGGCTGAAAGAAAGCGTCGAGGCGCTGATCAGGAGGAATGAAGAGAAGCGCATATCCATGAAGCTGGAATTGCCTGAAGAAATCGCCGCGCCCATCCGCGCCGGCCAGAAGGTGGGCCGCGTCACGTATGAACTGGGAGGCGACAAACTCGGCGGGACTGACCTCGTAGCCGCTGAGCCGGTCGAAAAATTAGGCTTTTTCCAATCCTTGTTCCGGTTCCGCTAAACCACGTATCCAAACAACTACTCGTGTTGAATCTCACTCGCCCTGCCCATAAAAGGCAAGGCGGTCGCCATGAACACGAGCATCACCACCTCGGAATCGCCGAAGTTGTATTCGAACATCCCGGCGCTCAAGAAGCCTGCTGCCACGGCCAAACCGCCTGTCATGCGAAACCGCGTTCCGAAAGGCGCGTCTCTTGAGTCCCGAAGCCGCCTGCTCACCAGGACGAAATATCCGGTCCAGGCCCAAATCCAGGCGCCCAGAGCGAAAACCCCCCGCTCCGCCGCCAAGTGAACGATATTGTTGTGCAAATGAGACGGTGATTTCCGGTCCGCATCGGGGTTCGCATAGCGGGCGTAATTGTCTTTGATTTGCCCGGGGCCAAACCCCAGAAGTGTTTTATCCATGAACATTTCGATGCCGCCCTTCCACATGTCGATCCGCTCCACTGCCGTCTTGTCCCGTGGATTCACCATGCTCTCCACGCGCTGGCGGATGGAATGAGGGGCCAGGAATACCGCAAGCGCCACCGCCAGCGCCAAACACAAACTCACCATCTTGCGCCTGCTCGCAACTGCGACAACCGCCACCCCGATGAGGAGGCCCACCCAGGCGCTGCGACTCAAAGTCGTGATCAATGCAGCGAGTATCAGGAGGGCCGACACATAGACCCACCCGCTCTTTCGTTCCCGAGTCGGCACCAGGAGGTATGTGAACGCCAAAAGACCGACCACCAGCAAAAAACCGCCGAACGTCATGTATATGCTGAAAAAGCCCGACGGGCGATTCGCCAGAGATATCACTCCCTGCAGCGAAACCCCCAAGGCGTACAAAGCAGCCACGCTTGCGGCCACGAAGAGCGCTTTCACCAGCCAAAGCGCTTCCCGGTCATCCTGGACGACGTTCATGGCCAAATAAAAAATCATGATTTGCGTCAATTCTCTCGACTTGATCAGGCTGCCAAGCGAATCCGGCGCGTGAAAGGCGCTGGCGAGAGTAAACAGCGCGAAAAGGAGCCAGGGGCCCCACAACGGAAATTTCTGGGTCAGCAGGGGCGCCGTCTTACTCATGGAAGCCAGCCATGCCGCCACGGCGGTAAACACGCAGACTTGAGCGATTGAAATCGAGAAAGGCGCACTGACGACAAAACCCAAAAGCCCGCAGAACGCCACCCGGGAGACAGTTGAGCGTCTCCTGAGGCGCCCGCCCAGTTCTATGAAAGAGCCTTTTAACTCATTCATCAAGCTGCTCTCTCGCCTCGGCGCCAAAAGAACCTGGCCGCTTTTTCCGGGCGAAACAATTCCCGCTTCCTTCGGGATAATATATGGAATCAAGACTGGTTGGTAAAAATTCAGGATAAGGATACATAACGGATGTCTGAATAGAACTTTTCAGCCCAAGAGCCAGTTCGGTCGCCGGACAATTTTTCACCCGATTCCATGAACCATCGCGCCGGCGGCTTACGGTATATTCCCGCCATTCGTTGCGCTTTTGATTTCACCGGAAAGGGACATTTCCTCATTCGCGAACTGCATTTCGTAGAGTCTATGGTACAAGCCCCCCCTCTTCATCAACTCATCGTGCGTCCCCCTTTCCACGATTCGTCCCCCATCCAGTACGACGATCAAATCAGCGTTTCGGACCGTGGAGAGCCTGTGAGCCACCACGAACGTGGTGCGGCCCTTCATCAAAGGCTCCAGGGCCTCTTGAATCAACTGCTCGCTTTCCGTGTCGAGCGCGCTCGTGGCTTCGTCGAGCAGCAAGATGGAAGGATCCCTCAAAATCGCGCGCGCAATGGCGATGCGCTGCCGCTCGCCGCCGGAAAGACGCACCCCCTCCTCGCCCAGCATGGTCTCATACCCGTTTTCAAGCTCCATGATAAAACCATGGGCGTTGGCCGCTTTGGCCGCCGAGATGACTTCTTCCCGGCTGACAGGACTCTTCGCACCATAGGCGATGTTGTTCTCCGCCGTATCATTAAACAGAATCACCTGCTGGGTCACAACGGCGATCTGGGCGCGCAGGCTGCTCAGTGAATATTCAGACGCTTCTTTCCCGTCGAAGGAAATGCTTCCCCGGCTGGGCAAATAAAAGCGCGGAATCAAATCCAGCAACGTGCTTTTTCCCGCTCCACTCATTCCTACTACGGCCAGGATGCAACCCGCCGACACCTCGACATCGATTTCCTCCAGCGTAACCTCATCCGTGTAGGAAAAGTGCACATCCTTGAATCGAACATGTCGGGAAAGCCGCTCCATCTCCTCGCCACCGGGATTCTTATTTTCCGGAACATGCTCGTCCATGATCTCAAAAACCGACTGGCCGCCCGCAATCCCCTCCACCAGGCTGTGGAACACTCGAGTGAAGGATTTCAGCGGGGCATAGGCCATGCCGAGAGCGACCGCAAAACTCGTGAGTTTGCCCGGATCCATACTCCCCTGGATGACTGCCCTTGCCCCGAACCACAAAATCCCCGCCCCCAGAACACCGCTGATGATCTCCACCATTGGAGGCGCGAGAGAGCGAACCCGCATGGCCCGCATTACAGTGTCGAAAAAGGAGCGGGTGGCCCGCCCAAAACGGCTCCTTTCCTCACTTTCGGCTCCAAACGCTTTGACGACGCGAATGCCCACATAGGTTTCTTTCATCAAGTTGCTCATGTCGCCCATGCGCTCCTGGCTTCTCCGCGTGATTCGGCGAATCTTCTCTCCCATCGTCAAAACCAGAAACGCCACCAAGGGAACGATCAAGATAAATACCACCGCCATTTTGGGACTCTGGTAAATGGCCACACAAAGCAAAGCGATAAAGGTGAAGCCATACCGGAGCAAGTCCCGCACGGAGTCTGTCGCCGCATGCTGCATCAAAGAGATGTCATAAATGACTTTCGACATCAGTTCTCCGGTCGTCTTCACCTCAAAAAACCGAAGCGGTAAATTCAGAAGATGCCGATGAAGCTCGTTTCGGATATCCATCACCACATGCTGGCCAACCCAGTGCATGAAATAGGTCTGGAAATAAGCCGCAATGCCTTTTGCCAGATAGACGGCAACGAGAGACAGGCAAATCAACAGGACGATGTCGGCCCGCTTCGAGATCAGAATGTCATTGATGACATGCTGAATGAGGTACGCGGGATAAGCACTCAGACCGCCCACGACGATTGTGCAGGCGACTGCGATGCCGAACCGAAAACGGTACGGACGCAAATATTTCAGGAGCCTGAGATAAACCCGGGTGCGGCTCATCCCGGATTCTCCTCAAGACAGAACTCCGGTGTCGTCCAGGCCGGCTCGAAAGCCGCGCCTGCTTCAGCGGTCTTTAATCCGCCGTTCGGCTTCCCGGTGAGCAGGGCCTCGCGCCCACATTCGATATGAGAAGCGGGCTCCAGGAGAATCCTTTTCCTCCCTCCGCCCATGACCGGGGAGGCTTCTGTATCTGCAGCACTAAGAGCGTTCACGTTCCCGACATAACTCCCATAAAAAGGCGGCGCGCAGGAACACATAACAGGCGGAGCCGGCTGATACCCATAATCCGTTCACGCCATCCCGGAGGCCCATTTTCAGAATGTAGCTCTTGAAAAAACGCCAAAGTGGACGAAAGACAAAATCACCTATTCCAGGCCTCGCTCCCCTGGAAAACAGGTCTTCCGCCGATAACCTGGCGTATTTCACCTGTCTTTGGAAAAAATCGAAAAGTGAATCATAGCTATAGTGCTCCAGGGGGGATGAAAATACATCAACTTGCCCTTGAACCACCACGGACTCGTGAACGCTTTTCTCGTTAAACGCTCCGGCATCGCGCCGGAATAACCGGATCTGGTAATCCGGCCAAAGATCGCCATGGCGGAGCCAGCGGCCGAAGAATATGTTCTTTCGGGGTATCCGGTATCCCGCAACAGGAGCATCGTGAGACAAAACGGAGAGAATTTCTGTTGCAAGCCCGGGACTTACGCGTTCATCCGCATCCAGGCTCAATATCCAGGAATGACTCGCTTTCGAGACGGCGAAATTCTTTTGCGCCGCATAGCCCTGCCAGGGGTGTTGAAGGACCAACGCGCCGCTTTTTCGACATATCTCCTGCGTGCCATCCGTACTGCCTGCATCTATAACGATAATTTCATTCGCCCAGGAAACGCTGTCGATGCATGCACGGATGCGTTTCGCTTCATTGTGGGCGACAATCGTGACGCTAACCGGTTTCCTTGCCGATATGGAGACAAGCTTCCTTTCCGTGCCGGCTTCGGCAGATGCTTCCGCCAAGCCAGACATCTCTCTAGCCTTTCCCCTGGGCTTTCTCCCACTCATCGAGCGGGATGGCTTCGTCCACCAGCATGATGGGGATGCCATCTTCGATTTTGTAAACCAACCCCGATTCCCGGGCGATTAAAAAATTTCCGTCTCCGCTTAATTCAAGCGGGGTCCTGGTGACGGGACATGCCAAAATCTCCAGCAACTCTTTATCCACGCTCATATTACGCTCATCTCCAATTTTTCAACCGACCTCCAGAAACGGAAATCACACTTCGAAGTCATTGGCTGCATCACTACGAAAACTGAAACATCGACTGCTTCTTTCAATAAACTCAGTTAGTTTCGCATATCTCGCCATGTTTTTCATGGGGCCGACTAAAGCCGGTTCAGCGCATCAATCGCTTCTTCGACCTTCACGCGTTCCAGACACTCGATATCAGGACATTTTCTCGCATAACAACCACTACAAGCGAGTCGATGATGTAAAACCACATGCCCTGCGCCCCATGGGCCGTTCCTCACGGGTTCCGTTGGCCCCATGATCGCCAGACATCGAACCCCCATAGCGGCAGCCAGATGCATGGGACCCGAGTCGCCTCCCGCAAAACAAGAACCACGCCGAATCAAGGCCATCATTTCGCGAATGCCCGTCGCAGGCGAAACATGAGGCCGCGTTTTCATGGCGTCCATCACCTCTTCCACGATCTTTTCCTCTCCCGGGCCCCATATCAGCAGAACGTCCCCCTCGCCATTCACATGCCAGTCATCGGCGAGTTGCGCGAAACGATCCGGCGCCCAGCGCTTCGTCACCCACCCGCCCCCGGGATGGATCACCAGAAGCTGACGCCCGTCCCGCTGGCCCGCGTTCTCAAGATACTTTTCCGCCTGCTCCCTCTCCTGCTGCGTTTCATGAAGAGGAAAGCGGTATTGCTCCTCAGGCGGAATCGGCAAACCCAGTGGATCGAGAAGAGACAAATTCTTCTCCACCACGTGGTGGGGGTTTTGCGGGGGCAGCACCTGATGCGTCGTGAAAAGAACGTTCATTCCTTCTTTGCAATAACGATGCTCAAATCCTATGCGAACGGGCGCTCCGGACGCCCATGCCAGAAAGCCGCTCTTGATCAGCCCCTGGGCATCCAGCGCCACGTCGGCGTCTACGTTCCTGACCGCCAGCAAGTCGCGCCTAAGAGCAGCGAAACCGCCGGAGAGCAGGTTTTTCCGCCACTTCCTGGTGTCAATGGTCAGGATTTCATCTATATCCGGATTTCCGAGCAGAACCTCTCGCGGGGCCGGCTCGACCGCCCATGTGATATGGGAATCAGGCCGCGCATCCTTGATGGCCGACGCCAGGGGCAGCGCATGGACAACATCACCAATCGCACCCAAACGAATGATGAGGATTCGCTCACCCATCCGCGACCGCTCTCCCGATGCGCCTGCCGTTTTCACTCGATTTCCCAAAAACCGGTTTCGGGAAATTCACCCGCATCCATTTCCACCAACAAGCCTTTTTCCGGATGCTCACGCGCCCTCCTTCTCGAACGTCGCCAGAAGCTCCCGGGGTTCCACGACCGTCGTTCCCGCCTTCATCACCACCAAACCCGCCGCGCGATTCGCGAGTTCCGCCGCCTCGCGCATCGAGGCGCCCGCAGCCAGGGAGAGCGTGAACGCCGCAATCACCGTATCCCCCGCCCCGGTCACGTCGAGCACCTGATCCGACCCGTAGATAGGAATATCCACCCTTGGAGCATCTCTTTCAAAGAGACTCATGCCCTCGTCTCCCCGGGTGAGCAATATCGCCCGGGCCCCCGTTTTTTCGAGCAAAGAAGCTCCCGCTTCATCGAGGCGTTCCTCATCGGGCCAATAACCCAGAAGGCCTGCCATTTCCTCCTCATTGGGCGTGACGGCCATGACCCCCGGAAACGAATCTCCCGCATAGCGGCTGTCCACCGTGACGATGAGTTCGGTGGATAATTCCCGAATCGCCTCTTTGACCCCTTTCGTAAGGACGCCCAGGCCGTAGTCTGAAATCAACAGAGCATCCAGGCCGTCATTCGCCACCCTCTCGATTTCACGGATGCACCGAGATTCGAGCGCCTCGCTCAAATCCAGTTTCATTTCGTGATCCACCCGAATCACCTGCTGGCGCTTGGTGTTTCTGCCTCCCGCCATCACACGCGTCTTCGTGGGCGTGACGCGCCCGGAATCTTCAAATAACAGCCCGGTATCTATCCTGTGTTTCCTCATCGTACGGCGGAGTTCCTCGCCCGCCTCACCGGTCCCCAAGGCGCCGATGGCCGTAACGTTACCGCCCAGGGCCGCCGCGTTCATCGCCGCATTGCCCCCGCCGCCGGGAACGACCTCGCGACGGATGAAATCCAGAACAAGAACCGGCGCTTCCCTGCTGATGCGAGAAGTGGCGCCGTGAATGAATTCATCCGCGATGAAGTCGCCAATCACCGCCACGTGGACAGACGAGAATTTTTGAATATATTTCTCCAGCGATGAATTCATATTAGTGCTTCCCGCTCTCATTCAAGATGATTTCCACCGCATGATAGGCGTCTTGCGCCACGAAATCGGGCTGGCGGGGCCACTGTTCTCCACGAAGCTCTCTTTCTCCCCGCCCGTATCCCGTGAGCACAAGGCCCGCCCTGCAACCCGCGCGCCAGGCCGCTTCCAGGTCGGAATACTTGTCTCCCAGCATGACGGATTTTTCCAGGTCGACGCCGTGCTCCGCCGCCGCCTTGAGAATCATGCCGGGAAAGGGTTTCCGCATCTTGCAGTCAATCGCATATTCGGGATTGTCCCCGTTCGGAACGTGCGGGCAATAGTAGATGGCGTCGAGACGCGCGCCTTTGCCGCCCAGTTCATCCCGAAGCTTGCGATGCACCTTTTCGATCATGGATTCGGAGAAGTAACCCCGCGCCACGCCGGCCTGGTTCGTGATCAAAACGGCGAGCCATCCCGCCTCGTTCACCTTGCGGACGGCCGCCGCCGCCCTGGGAAGGAGCTCATACACGTCGAGATGGGTGACGTAACCCACGTCCCGGTTCAGGGTTCCGTCCCTGTCAAAAAATACCGCCGGCCTCTTCGCGGCGCTTTTCTCAATTTCCATCCTTGCCGATCCTCTGTTTGTTGTTCAGCAACCCGGTGACTTCGCTTGCCACTTCTTCGGGCGTAATCTGTTTCATACAGTTGTTATGGCGGAGAGGGCACTTTCTCGCGAAACACGGGCTGCAATCGAGATTCTTGTGAATGGTCCGGTTCCAAAGGCCTCTCGGCGCCGTTCGACGATAGTCCGTGGAACCGAACAGCGCAATCGTCGCCGTCCCGGCGAGCGCCGCTACATGAAGCGGACCCGTATCGCCGGAGATGAAGACATCCAGGCGAGAGAGCAGGGCGGGCAGCGTTTCCAGAGTATCTTTTCCGGCCAGATTCACCGCTCGTCCCCCGGACATCCGATCCAGCTTCCCCGTCAGCGCCAGCTCATCCGGCCCGCCCAGTATGAAAACCTGCGCCCCCTCGCGGTCCACGAGCCGGTGAATGAGTTTTTTGAAGTATTCCAGCGGCCAGGTCTTGGATTCACCGAAAAAGGCTCCGGGGTGAACTCCCACCAAAGGCGCATTCTTCCTCGCGTGATGCGCTATCAATAAATTTTCCGCGAATCGTTGCGCCTCCGGCCTGATGAAGTAATCATCGACCCGAGCCCGGGTCTGATGTCCTTCCGCCTGAAGAAGGTAAAGATACCGATCCACCAAATGAGAAACATCTCCCGGAAGAGCCACACGGTTGCTCAAAAGCCAGCCCCGACTATCGCTCCCATATCCGACCTGCCGCCTTGCTCCCGTCCATTTCACCATGAGGGCCGCACGAAAACTGTTGGGCAGAATCCACGCATAATCCACCGGCTCGTTTCTCAGCATTCTCCTCAAAGAAAAGAAGCTGCTCCATTTCCCCGCATCGAGAGGCAAGACCCGGTCGATCCAGGGGAAACTGCGGAGCAGCCCGGAAGTCCAGGGACCAGCCGCCGCCACCACTCTCGCCCCGGGGTGTGCTCGCCTCAAGGATGAAAAAAAAGGAGCGGACATCGCCGTATCACCTATCCAAGTGGGCGCCACTACAAGGTGCAACTCCTCCCGATGGGCATCGCCGGACAAACTCCATTCCTCCCCGATGCGTCTCCGCACCTTGAGTCATGGGGAAAAGCAACGAAAACCGCCTTTTTTCAACGCTATCAACCGATGTCATGGGCGTCAATGAGCACGAAAACACGTTTTGCAATCCGGCAAACCCTCATATAGTGTGATGCAAGAGCATCGAGTACCCATCTCCCAGAGGATTTCCCTTGAAAACTTTGCACCGATATATCCTGGGTGAATTGGTGTCCTATCTCCTCATAACCTTGTTTTTCCTTACATTCATACTCCTGCTTCATAAAATGCTCCAGTTCACGGATTTGGTGGTGAACCGCGGAATTCCGCTGTCAATCGTGGCGCAATTTCTTTTCGCCGCCTTGCCCGTCCTTCTCCTCGTTACCCTGCCGATGTCCACCCTGATTTCGAGCATCATGGTGTTCAGCCGCCTTTCGAGCGACAGCGAATCGCTGGCGATGACCGCTTCAGGCATGACTTTCTATTCTCAACTCATCCCCGTGGGAGTGGTGGGAATAGCCACCGCCCTCCTGAGCGGTTTCCTCATGATGTTCGGGCTTCCCTGGAGTCAAGACACCACTTTGGAAGTCCGCCGGCAGATGCTCCATAGCCGAGTCGCTACATTCGACCTTCAAGAGCAGGTTTTTCATGACGGTTTCGATGGAATCATGTTCTATGTGCGTGAAATCGAACCGTCGGGCAAGGTCATGAAAGGGATCATGGTTTCAGACACGAGGGAGGCCGGGAAAAACCGGGTCATCTTTGCCGATCGCGGCATGCTGGTCAAATCCGCCACATCCGCCAAAGTATGGCTGCGCCTCACCAGAGGGACCGTCCACACGATCAGCGAACCCGAGCAGGTCTCAAGCATGAAAACCGGCGCGCATGACGGTTCTTCCCCCTCCAGAAACAATTATCAAATCGCGCGCTTCGGAAACTACGATCTCAATTTTGATCTCACGAAAACCATCGGGAAGACGAAAGCGCTCCGGAGAAGCCTGCGATCTTATCCACTGCATGAACTCAGAAACAAGCTCATGGAACACGAGCCGGGAACAAGCAGGTACAACGCCATTCTCGTGGAGTTGTACAAGAAATTCGCGGTGCCGTTCACCTGCCTCATCCTGGCGTTCCTGGGGGCGCCTCTGGGCGTACAGAACAAACGCTCGGGACGTCACGGCGGCTTCGCCTTGAGCCTGGGCGTTCTGATCCTCTATTACCTGTTCGTTACCTTCGCCGAGGGAATGGCGGAAAACGGGCAAATCAGTGTTGCCGTCGCCGTCTGGAGCCCGAACGTATTATTGGCCCTGCTTGCGGGGTATCTGGTGCGAACCGCAGGATTGCGCAACACCATCGACATCCGGGGTCTGTTCCTCAAGCCTTTTTCCCCCTTCAGCCGAAGCAAATCATAAATTCCCGCCATGACCATACTGAGCCGCTACATCCTGAAACAGTTCTTAAGAATGGTGTTTCTCTGTCAGTCGGGAGCCATCACCCTTTTTTTGATAGCGGAGTTTATCGAGCGCATCGATGATTTCATCGAAGCGAACGCGACCCTGACCGACGCGGCCCTGTATTTTCTCTACAAGATACCCCATCTCGTTTTTCTCTCCATACCGCTCACCACCCTGCTGGCGAGCACGTTCACGCTGATTCTTTTCTCCAGAGACAACCAGGTTCTCGCCATGCGCGCAGGGGGCTTGAGTCTCTACCGAATCATTGCGCCCATCCTCATCGCCAGCCTGGGAATCAGCTTCCTCACCTTCCTGGCGAATGAATACATCGTTCCACTCGCCAACAAGCGCGGAGAATACATCCGGCGGGTCAAGATCCAGAAAATTGGTTTGCGAACGCATGTCCAGAGAGACAAAGTCTGGTATCGCTCGGAAAACGACACAATCTGGCACATTACGCACTATGACCCGTCTTCAGAAAAAATGAGGGGCGTCACGCTGTACCGAATGGGTCCGCACAATCGCCTAACGCAACGCATTGACGCGGATGAGGTGGTTTGGGCGCCTTTGAAAAAGCATTGGGAATTCCGCAAAGGCGTAATCCATGACTTTCCTGAAGAGGGGAAAATCAACCGCGAAATTTTTGAGAAAAAGGTTTTCGCGTTTGAGGAAAAACCCGATGATTTCAAAAAAACAGGCAGAAACCCCGAGACGATGAATTACCAGGAACTCACCCGCTACATTAAAAGCCTGAGTAAAAACGGTGTGGATCCGACTCGCTACATCGTAGATATGTGGGCAAAAATTTCTGCGCCATTCATCAGTTTCGTACTGGCCTTCGTGGGTGTTTCTTTCTGCGTTCGAAACAGCAGAAGCGGAGGAGTCGCCCTGGGAGTCGCCATCGCCATCGGAATCGGCGCTATCTATCTCGTTTTCTTCCATGCGAGCCTTTCGTTCGGACATGCCGGACGCCTGCCGCCCATCCTGGCGGCCTGGGGACCCAATGCGATTTTTCTCGCGGGAGGGACTTACTTTCTCGCCTCCATCAGGGGATAACGCGTCAACTCAAGACGAAAATGCTTTCTTCTCGATCAAACCAGCCAAATTCATCTCATCATCGATCTTCATCACCACGCGAAGGACACGAAGCGGCGCTTTGCTCAACAAAGGAGACAGCTTCACTGCATCCTTCTCCGTGGTGAGAATGAAATCGGCCCCGTTCTTCCGCAGCGACGAAACGAGCCGCACGCCATCCGCCAGAGCGTAACGGGCATGATCCGGATATTCGTGATGCACCATGACCTCGACACCCAGTGTTTCAAGCATTTTCTCGAAACCATGCGGATTGCCCAAGCCGCTGACGGCAACGACCCTCGCGCCTTTCAATTCATCCGGTGAGCCTGTTCTCCCGTCCCGTGAATCCAGGAACGCATCGGGCTCGAGGCGGCCTGTGGACATCGGAATATCCGGGACAAGAGACTGGATTTCCCGTCTCGTCCGGTCGGCGCATTCGCCCGTCACCAAAACGGCGTCTGCGCGCCTCAGGGCCGAAACCGGCTCCCTGAGGACACCTGCGGGAACCACCTGGCCGTTTCCAAAAGGAGCGTCTCCGCGCAAAACCACCACGTCCATATCCCGGTGAAGAGCCAGGTGCTGAAACCCGTCGTCGAGAACAACAACATCCGCCCCGAATTCCTCTACCGCCTTTTTCGCCACAAACGAGCGGTCCGCACCCGTCAACACGAGGAGGCCGGGATAGCGGCGGGCAAGCATCGCCGCCTCATCGGCGGCCGGCGGCGCGGCCATCAGGCTTCCCTTCCCGTCGCCCACGACCATCACATCCCTGGGCCTCCCGCCATAACCCCTGCTCACGACAGCGGGCTTCCGGCCTCCCAAGGCCAGTTTTTCCACGAGCCAGGCGACGGTGGGCGTTTTTCCCGTCCCCCCGAGCGTGAGGTTGCCAACCGAAATGACAGGTACGGGATTTTTCGAGACACCGGCCTTCCCGGATTCATAACGCCGGCGTCGATGCGCCATCGCGGCGCCATAAAGGCTTCCCAGGGGGCCGAGGCTCTTCGTCAACGTGCGGGACCAGGCAGGGGACGAGGGATTGCCCTCCCAGGCCTGCAGGACTGCGCGCCGAAAACTCATGCGGCGCCCTCATCCGAACCCGCCAGGACCTGGACGATGTATTCCGCGGTTCGCTCGGAGGCGCCCTGGTTGTTCTGCACTACCCGGCGGGCCGCTTCACCTGCCCGATTCCGCGATTCCGGGTCGTCCAGCCATTTCATGACGGCCGTCTCCAGATTCTCCCGCCCGTTCAGTTGAATCGCGCCGCCTTGCTTGACCATCTCGCACGTGACCTCGGCGAAATTCTCCATGTGGGGGCCGCACAGGCATGGCACCGCCCAGCGCGCCGCTTCTATCGGGTTCTGACCGCCATGGGGGATAAAACTTCCACCGATGATCGCCATCGCCGCGCAACCATAGGCGTCTGCGAGCTCTCCCATCACATCCAGGATGACCACTTGATGCTCACCACCCGTATCTTGAATCCGGCTCCACCGCGCGGGAGAAAGACCCGCGTTTTGCAAGTCCGCCTCTGCCTGGGCCACCCTTTCCATATGGCGGGGCGCGAGGAGGAGACCCGCTTCCGGCATTTTCCGGCGGATAGACGCCATCACCTCTCCAATCAACTGCTCTTCTCCAGGGTGCGTGCTGCCGGCCACGATGACGTGCCGACACGCGTCCAGGCCATACGCCCCATACGGGGGCTCCTGAAGCGGCACAGGCGCGTCGAATTTGATGTTCCCTGAAACCCGCACGGAAGCCGCGCCCAAACCCCGAAACCTTTCGGCGTCCCCTTCCCCACGCACCAGCACATTTGTGAAACACCCGAGAATCGAAGAGAAAAAGAACTGAAAGCGTTTGTAACGACGATACGAACGCCCGGAAAGCCTCCCGTTGACGATGGATACCGGTATCTTCCTCCTTGCGGCCTCCGCCACGAAATTCGGCCATATCTCCGTCTCTATGAGCGCGATCATGGACGGGCGGATGCGCTTCAAGGCGGAACGGACCGTCAAGGGGAAATCCAGGGGCAGGTAAATGAGACGCTCCAGGCCCGAGATTTTTCCGGCCTCGTTTCTGCCTGTCCGGGTCACCGTGGAAAGAACGATTTTGAGCTCCGGCTTCTTTCTCAAAAGCGCGGGTATCAAGACGGCGGCCACGCCCACTTCCCCCACGGAGACGGCGTGCAGCCAAAGACGCCCTCCCCCCGCATCGGGCAATTCGGGCGGAAACCCGAACCTTTCGCGCACAGCCCCGAGATCAAACCCCCGAAGCCACAGGCGAACCAGAAAATACACGAACAATGCGGGCGAGACGAGAAGAATGACGAGGTTGTAGAGAAACAACATGAGCGGCTTATTCCCCCCCCGCGTTCTTCAGGTAGTACTGCGCCTCCTCATTCGCATGGATGAGCCGCTTTTCGATTTCTGCGCGCCTTGACTCCAACTCCCCCTTGTCCCGGGTTCGCGGCACCTCCAGAGGCTCTCCACAGCAAACAGCGATTCTCCCGAACGGCAAAGGGATAATCGTCTTGTCCCAGGTGGGGATAGTGAAGAAACGCGACGCCGCAAAAGCGATCGGGCAAATCGGATACCCCGTTATACTCGCCAAAGATATGACCCCCATCTTGACCCTCCGCGGAGGACCCTTCGGGCCGTCAGGCGTGACGATGAGTTGGTGCTCCCCCTGTTTCGCCACCCTGACCATCTGCCGAACCGCGGCGGCCCCGCCTTTGTCTCTTCCATCCAACGCGGAGGAAGAGCCTCTCACGCATCGGGTATTGAACCGGGCCATCACCTGGGCGAGCAGCTCTCCGTCCCGGCTTCGACTCGCCATACACGTGAGGCGATAGTTCATCGGATCAACAAAGGCGGGCAGCCCCAAATGATGATGCCAGAGCACCCAGATGAATTTTTCATCAAGCCTGCGGCTCATTTTCTCGTTCGATTCCGTTTTCGGCACAATTGTCGACGAAGTGGCGCAGACCGCTTTCAGATAACCCGCGATGGCCACCCCGCCCAGCCACGCAGAAAGCGGCGCGTCGGGATTCCGGCCCCATTCATCATAAGCGATGGAATCTTCATTCATGCTACGCGTCCTGCGCTTCAAAACCGAGTTCCGCCGCGATATGCGCCGCGGCGCATGTATAGGGGTTCATCCCTTCCAGGGCGTTTCGAATCCTCTCGAAAACACTGACCTGCCTGGCTCTCACCTCATCATCGAAAAGCACTTCACTCAAGGCGTTTGCAACAGGCTGCGCGCACACCTGTTTCTGCCACAACTCGGGAACCGCCTCATGGCCGGACAACAAATTCACAAGGCTGATGAAATCCACTTGAAGCAAAAAATATTTGGCCAGCGTAAACGAAAGAATATCCGCGGCATACAGAACGACCATCGGCACACCCAAAAGAGCCGTCTCGAGAGAAGCCGTGCCGCTCGCCACGGCTACGGCGTCGGCTGCGCGAATCACTTTTTTTGAATCACCCCTGACAGGCCGTATTTCCAGCCCGGATGGTTTCAAGCGGTTCGAAACGTACCCTTCAGGCAACGAAATCGCCTCTGAAATCAAAAAGCGCAATCCCGGCGTTTCCGCATGAATTATCTTTATCGCATCTACCATGGCATCCACGTGAGAGTCGATCTCCTTGAGGCGACTGCCCGGGAGAAGCGAAACCACCTTGTCGCTCATCGGTATGCCCAATGCGCGCCTGGCCGTTTCTTTCGAAGGCGCATCCCGAAGTTCATGGGCGATGGGGTTGCCAATGAAGGCGGCTTTCCCGCCCAACTCGTTAAAAATACGAGGTTCGAACGGAAATATGTTCAAGGCCAGGTCAAAATCATTCGCAATGGCGCGGGCGCGGCCTTTCCACCAGGCCCATACCTGCGGCGTGATGAAATATATGCATTTTGGCGTTTGCGGCAGTTTGCGCATGGAACGCGCGCAAGAAAGGTTGAATCCCGGATAATCCACAAAAATGACCGCTTTCGGGTTTTGATTCGAGATCCTGCTCAGCAGATTTTTCTTGATTCTTCGCAGCTTGGGATAAATCCGGGGAATGCCGGCGAAACCAACGATAGATATATCGCCGATGTCCTGAAATAGTTCCACACCCGCCTCGGCCATCAATTGCCCACCCATGCCGGACAGCTGGAGGTCGGGTATCCTGGCGGCAAGCGCTTTCACCAGATTCGCGGCGTGAACATCTCCCGATGGCTCTCCGGCGACAACGATGACGTCGTTTGTCGAACGTTCATCCCTGTTCATTTTCCGACCAGCCGACAACGATGATGCCCGTTGCGTCGGCTTCCCGTATCAAGCGCTCGCGATCGATGAGAAATGTCCGCTCCGCCTCCAGGATCAACCCCGAAGCGCCGCCTTCGCGCATCACCTGCAAGGTCTCGGGTCCCACTGTAGGCACGTCGTAGCGCATATCCTGTTCCGGACGGGCGACCTTACAGACAACAGCCCCTTTCCCGGCGAGAGCGCATCCCCTTCGGATCGCCTCGTTCGTACCTTCGATACCTTCCACGGCAACCACCGTCCCCTTGTGGACCACCACGGTCTGGCCGATATCCAGCGCGGCGACGCTCCGGGCCATCTGAAACGCATATTCGGCGTCTTTCCGTTGATTTTGGCGCAACTTCTTTTTCGTGATGCTCCCGCGCGGGGCAATGAGATGCTCGAGATACTCCGTTTGGGGCACGACCTTCATTCCGTTTTCTTCCACAAACTCGATAACGGCATCCATGACCGTTGCATCGGCCGTGTTCCTGGCGTTTTTCATGAAGCGCAAAACGGTCAGATCGAAGCGCAGGGATTGAAATAAAATGCTTTTCTCCACCTTTCCGACAAGCCCTATTTCTTCAACGCCCTCATCGCTGAAAAACCGGATGATTTTGTTCGGCTGGGTGGGAGGGATGTGGATTACGGAATCCGCCTCGCGTGATAATGTTTCCTCGATTTCAGCGGACAAAGCCACAACGGACACGCGCTTGCCCTGTTTTTTCGCGCAGGAAACAAACTCGGAAGACAAACCGCCCGAACCTGCGACGAGGCCAATTCTCTCCGGGGAATCCGACATGGGAAGTGTTAGTGAGTCGAGGGCATCGTGCTTTTCAGCATCTCTACGACACGAAGGGCAACCTCCAGAGACCGCAATTCTTTTTCCGGATCAGAAACAACATCCAGGAGCTGCACCGATTGCAGGAAATGCCGCAATTCCAGCTTGAGCGGATTGCCTTTATGAACAAATACCCTTTCAACCTGAAATTGTTCGCGGTATTTGAGTTCCTCGCGGGTCAACTGGTGTTCACTCTTCGCCTGACGGTGAATCCTGAGTTCCTGGTCCGCATAATCGAGCGTAATAAACGCGTCCGGTTGAGATACGGAAAGTGTCCTGATCTTGTTCTGCGTCATCCGGCTTGCGGTCAGGTTCGCCAGACATCCATTGGCAAAGCAAATCTGCACATTCGCCACGTCGTCCCGATCAGAGAAAACACTCGCGCCGGTTGCCGAGAGCAAATCGATCTCCTCGTCCACCAGTCTTAAAACGATGTCGAGATCGTGAATCATCAAGTCGAGCACGACTCCGTCTTCCCTGACTCTCGGCGAGAAGGGCCCTAACCTGCGGCATTCAATCAGGGCGGGAGCATCTACAATGTTGCCCAGCTCCTGAACGGCTCCGTTGAAGCGTTCCACATGTCCGATATGAAGAACCAAATTGTTCCTGGTCGCCATGTCGAACAGTTTCCGGGCATCTTCCATCGTCGTGCAAACGGGCTTCTCCACCAATACATGAATGCGATTTTCAAGGAATATCCGGGACACCTCGAAATGCTGCAAGGTAGGGACAGCGACAGTAACCGCATCCACGCGACCGATCAGATCGACGGGATCGGAAAACGCCTCCGCTCCATATCTATCAGCCAGCTCCCGGGCGCGACTGGGAACCAAGTCACAAACAGCCACCAAATTCACTTCCAAAAGCTCGGAAAGCGCAGCCACGTGATAGCTGCCCATATGGCCAACACCAACGACGCCAACTCGCAGAGAATCCAGCATGGGCTTTTAACCTCTTAAAAAACCTGCCCTTATACGCGACCTTGATAGATGCCGTTCTTTGAATTGCGCACGAATTCTACCACGGATTGAATTTCCGCTCCTAACGGCGCCTGCGCTTCTATGATTTCTATTTTCTGCGCTATCGTACCCGATTCGTTAAAAAGAATTTTATACGCCCTCTTGATGTCCGCTCTCACCTCGGCCGAAACGCCTCTTCTGCGCAAACCGACCACATTCAGTCCAACGATACGGAAAGGGGTGCCCGCCATTTTGACGAACGGAGGCACGTCTTTCCTCACCGCAATGGGACCTACCAGAATCGAACCCTCGCCGACCTTCATCCGCTGATGCACGCCGATGAAATTGGATATGAAACATTTTTCCCCGACTTCCACATGCCCTCCCAAAGAGCAATGATTCACCAGGACCGTCTCATCGCCCACACGGCAATCGTGCCCCACATGCGCACCGACCATGATGTAGCATTTTTTGCCTATTACCGTGTTTTGGCCCTGATACATGGAACGGTGGATTGTCGCCGTTTCACGGATAACCGTACCCGCCCCGATTTCGACCCCGCCTGAATCCTGCGACAAATCGACAATTTGCGCTTCCAGGCCGATAACGGCGTTCGGAAAAATCCGGCATCCCTCACCTATAACGGCAGGCCCCTGAATGGTCGCGTTCGGCCCGATTTCACATCCATCCCGAAGAATCACGTCTGCGCCCACAAAAGCGCCCGGACCGATTTTCAAACCATGCCCGAGTTGTGCTTCCGGGTCGATATGAGAAGTGGGGGCTATAGCGTTCAATGTCTATCGAGAGCGGGGAGTAGCATAGGCGGTGAAAAGGCCTTCGGCGGCGATTTGCTCCCCTACAAACGCCCGTCCCTCAAATTTCCATATAGCCCGTTTGTTTTTCAGGAGCTTTGCTTGCAGCCGCAACAAATCGCCCGGGACAACCGGACGCCTGAATTTTACCTGCTCGATACCCGTGAAGAAAAAGTCACCGTCCGGATCAATCAATTTCAAATCGAACAGGCAAATCAAACCGGTTTGCGCCAACGCTTCGATGATCAATACACCCGGCATGATGGGGTTGCCCGGGAAATGGCCCTCCAAACATGGTTCGTCCCTGGTGATGCTCTTCTGGGCTACAATAGAAATTTCTTCCGGGTCGATTGCTGTCACCTGATCGACGAAAAGAAACGGATCTCTATGCGGGATCAACTCCTGTATTCGCCGGCTATCCATCATGATTCTAGTTTACCAATCCTTTTTTCGAGTTCATTTACTCTCTCCGACAGCCTCGGCAAATTCCTCAAAACCGCGATTCGCCTGCGCGCATCACGAATTTCCGTCGCAGGAGTGTGCAGGTACATTTTCCCGCCCTCCAGACTCTTCAGCACGCCGGTATCGGCTCCCAGTATCGCCCCGTCACCGATTTCGACATGATCCGTTACCCCGACACGGCCACCCATCATGACGCCCCGCCCGATTTTCACGCTCCCCGAGATGCCCACCTGGCTCGCCAGTACGCAATCCTCCCCAATCACGACATTGTGCGCAATTTGCACCAGATTGTCGATTTTCGTGCCGCGTCCTATTCTCGTCTCTCTCAAGGTAGCGCGGTCTATCGTGCTGTTCGCGCCGACCTCCACATCATCTTCAATGACGACCCTGCCCGTTTGCGGGTATTTGAAAAAACGTCCCTCCTCATCGGGAACATAGCCAAACCCATCTGCTCCGACGACGACTCCCGCATGGAGGATCACCCGGGACCCTATCTCTACATCAGCGTATACGACACAATTCGGGTATATGTGGCAGTCAGAGCCTATCCTCACATCATGGTCGATATGGACACCCGCACCGACACAGGAACCGTCCCCTACCACAACACCATCGGCAAGGGATGCGAATGGCCCTACATACACGCCGTCTCCCACACGGGCCGTCTCGGAGATGCTGGCGCTGGCGTCAATTCCCGGCTGGAATTTTCGAGGCGGGCGGAACAACAAGACTGCGCGCGCAAAAGATAAACGAGGATTTTCTGCAGAAATACCCGGGCGGCCAATCCCCAGACCCCGGGGAACAATGAGGGCGCCCGCATCAGAATGCGTGTTCAGCTTTTTCGCCGACTCCACATAACTCAAATCTGTCGGTGAGGCCTCTTCATAAGCAGCTACATCTTGCAGATCTACGTTCCCGTCGCCGATCAATTCCCCGCCAAGCAGATTTGCGATGTCTGCGAGAAGCATTTTATTTCTTCTTCTGGTCGTATAGCTTGATCACCCTCTCTGTGAGATCCACTCTCGGGTTGACGAACAAAACGCCGCCGGATGCATTGTCCACAATAACATCCAACTCCTCTTTCTTCCCGATCTCCTCAACAATGACACGAACTTCTTTCAGAACCTTCTCTGTGGCGATCCTTCGGCGATCTTGAAGGTCTCGTTCGCTCTCTCGCACCAATCGTCTCAGATTGTCCTGTTCACGCGTAAATTCTCTCCTCTGGGATCTCAACTCGAACGCCTTGCGTTCTTTTTCCTCTTGCCGCCAAATCGCGCTTTTCTGATCGATCTCCAATTGCAAATCCCGAACTTTATTCGCAATTTGAGCTAAATCTTCGCGCCGTTTCTGTATCGTGCTTTGGAGCCTCTTTCTCTCCCTTTCCAAAGACGAACTCGCGGTGCGCCCGCCTTTTGAAGTCTGCAATACGCGCTGAATATTGACGACGCCGTATTTCACACTTGCCGATTCCGCATGGCCTGCGCAGGCAAAAGCGAGAAATACCGAAAGGATCAAAATAAATGGGCCATACCGCCTCACGTCAAACATCCTCCATCCCTAAGACAAATACCGGTTCAAACACTGCTAAAACGCAGCCCCGATCCCCAAATGCGCTTCTCTTCTGCGCTCGTTCTCTTTCCTGTCCAGCTTGTATCCGATATCAAGCCGCATGGGGCCGATTGGCGTCACGATGCGCAAACCGATTCCAGCGCCATACCGCAATTCGCCCACATCAAAAGCGTTGTCTTCATCCCAGATATTTCCCATATCGAAGAAAACCGCGACTTGAGTCGGGCCGATGAAAGGATGCGTCAACTCGGCAGAGGCGAGAGCGGAGGAAAATCCACCTATGGCGTCGCCCTGCATATCCTTCGGACCCAGGTCGCTGGAAGTGAACCCTCGAACGGTGTGCCTTCTGGTGGCGTACAAACGGCGGAATGCCGGCACTTCGCCCTTGAATGAGTCGACGTATCGGACATTACCCCTCAAATTCAAAACCAAATCCCGTAAAATGCGGATCCGGAAACGCTCCCCGATGTTGTGGTATTGCCTGAAATCCGCTTCAGCGGAGAATACGTCGACGTTTCCACCCAGCAGTGAAGTAGAAATGGTGGAGCCAATGCTCCAATACGTGCCATCCGTCGGGAAAATGGGCCTGTTCAGGCTATCGTAGACCAGCCTGGGAATGACGCTGCTTTCGAGAAAAGTTTCTCCTTCCTGCTCCAGAATCGTGTTTATCGCCGTGTCATCAACGTTGCTGATTTGGGATTCCGCGATCTCATAAGAGATGAAAGCTCTCAAGAACTCCTGAAATTCCTTGCCAACCGTTATGCGGCCGCCCTGTCTTTGGTTATCAAAAGTTTCATATTCCTGATCGACAAAAAACAGGCTCCCCCCAAGCGAGTATCCTGAATCCCGGAAATTGGGATCAAAGTATTCCGTAACCAGATCGAAGCGATCGGAGGAAATTCTGGTGAATATGGAAGCAACCAAACCCTTGCCGAACAAATTCGACTCTTTTAATTCAGCCTGCCCGTAAACGCCCTCGTCGCTGTTGACACCGATGCCACCCGTAATGGAACCGGTCGGCTTCTCCTTCACCTCAATCTCGATGTCGAGTATTTCATCGCTGCCAGGGCGACGCTTTTCAGCAACTTTCACCGTTTCGAAATAATTCTTCCGAACGAGCCGCTGACGCGTTAAATCCAACCCTCTCTTGCTGTACAGAGACCCCTCGATAACCCGGACATCTCTACGGATTACATTCTCACGGGTGCGGGTGTTGCCTTTTACCCCCACTTTTCCGATGTATACCCTACGCCCTTTGTTGATTCGTACAGTAACGTCGATCGTCTTCTTCTCGTCGTCTGTTTTCGTGAAACTATTGACATCCACGAACGCATAGCCACGGTTCGAAAATTGATTCGTTATCGCCCGCACATCAGAGAGCAGGCGGGTTTTGTTGAAGACATCGCCAACGAAAAGAAGCATCTTCTTTCGTATCTCTTCCTGCGGGATAACATCCTCTCCACCGCGTATATCCACTTTCGCGATTCTGTAGCGCAAACCCTCGCTAACGGGAATCGTTATATATATCCGGCCTCTTCCCCGCTCCTCGCGAATAACGGGCTGCCCGACCTGAACTTTTGCGTATCCGCGGCTCTCATACAGCAAGCGAATCCGCACCAAATCCTTTTGCAGTTCATCTTCGCTAAAAATCCCCGAACTCGTAAGAAAAGAGAAAAACCCCTTCTCGCTGGTTTCCATGGCTTTGAGCAAATCTCTTCTTGAGACATTTTCGTTGCCTTCAAAATTGATTGCTCCGATGCTTACGCTTTCACCCTCATCTATCACGAGCGTGACGGCCACCGTGTTCTGGCCGCTTTCTTTCAGAACAGCTTCTATGCGCGCGAAATAATAGCCGCTTTCCTGATACAGTTTTCGGATGTTCCGGACCGTTTCTTTGAGGATGGATTCACTGACAATGGTTTGAACTTTGACTGTGATGCCCTCGCGGATTTTCTCGAGGTCCAGTTTGCTGTTTCCAATGATCTCAATCTGATTGATCGTGGGTTTTTCGCTGAGCTGATAAATAACGCGGAGCCCCCCTTCCAGAGACTCCACCTGGGTTTTCACATCCCGGAAAAATCCCAGCTTGTATATGGCCCGGACATCCGCGCGGATTTGCTTGACCAATTCCGTGTTGGTGTAGTCTTGTCCCTCTTTCAGCCGAACGTAAAAAAGAACCGTGGAACGATCGACCCGGCGATTCCCCTTGACTTCAATAGCCCGTACCGTGATGGCCGGTGAAGCCGACTGCCCTATCGCCTCATGAGAAACGGCAACAAGAAACAGGAAGGCCAAAACGGCGCAGGCCAACACCTTCGCCGCACAACGCATAAGACCACCCCCTGAGAAAAAAGGGGAAATAAGTTTCAATTTTTTTTCAGTGAAACTATAGGTCCTGGACACTGAGCACTTCCGTGTCTTCTTTCAGTTCGAAAACCAATTCATCCCCGGCCAGCTTCGCCAGGATCGTTCCCCCATCCTGGAATTTACCGTGCAGAACCTCTTCGCTGAGGGTATCTTCGATGTGTCTTTGGATGACGCGACGCAGGGGCCTCGCCCCATAAGCCGGCTCAAACCCCTGTTTGGCAATCCAGTCCTTGGCTTCGTCGCTCAACTCAATCGTCATATCCTTTTCATTCAGCGTCTCGTTGACTTTGGCAATTTCGATATCCACGATTTTCAGGATGTCTTCATGGGTCAATGGCCGGAAGATGATGACATCGTCAATCCGGTTCAGAAACTCAGGATTGAAGGTGCGCTTCAACTCATCACGAATGCTGTCCTTCATCTTGTCGAAGCCGAGGCCCGTGTCCGCCTTCTGGAAGCCGAGGGACGTCCCTTTCTCGATGGAGCGGGCCGCGAGATTCGAAGTCATGATGATGACGGTATTCTTGAAGTCGATATTGCGGCCATAGCTGTCGGTGAGGAGGCCATCGTCCATCACTTGCAGCAGGACGTGGTAGACGTCGGGGTGCGCCTTCTCGATCTCGTCGAGCAGCACGACAGAGTAAGGCTTTCTGCGAACGCGCTCGGTGAGCTGCCCCCCCTCCTCATAGCCGACGTACCCCGGAGGCGCTCCGGTGAGGCGGGAGACGTTGAATCTCTCCATGTACTCGCTCATATCGATGCGAATGAGGGCGTTCGGGTCGCCGAACATGAACTGGGCGAGCATTCTGGCCATCTCGGTCTTGCCCACGCCCGTGGGACCCAGGAACAAGAAGCTGCCGATCGGGCGTTTCGGCCCCTTCAGGCCGGCGCGCGCCCGGCGAACCGCCTTCGTCAGGGCGCGCGTGGCTTCTTCCTGCCCGATGATGTGGCCGTTCAACTCCTCTTCCATCCGAAGAAGACGTTCGTTCTCCACTTCTCCGATACGCTGCAGCGGAATCCCGGTCATCCGGCTGACGACGTAAGCCACATCCTCGTCGGTGACATACGGTTCTTCATCCGTCTGACCCGCTTCCCATTCCGTTTTCAACTCGTCGAGTCTGCTCCTGTCCTGCTCTTCCTGATCGCGCAACTCGACGGCCTTTTCAAAATCCTGTTTCTCGATCATGTCTTTTTTGGTGCGAACCGTCTCTTCAATCTGGCGCTGAAGGTCCCGGATGTTGGTCGGGAAAGTTTCTTTCTCGAGGCGAACCTTGCTGCACGCCTCATCAATGACGTCTATCGCCTTATCCGGCAGGAAGCGATCCGACACGTATTGGGACGACAAGCGAACTGCGGAGACAAGCGCGTCATCCGTCAATTGCGCGCGGTGGTGTTTTTCATACTTGTCTCTCAGGCCCTTCAGGATGCTGACCGTGTCATCCACGGACGGCGGATCCACCATGACTGTCTGGAAACGACGCTCCAGAGCGCCGTTTTTCTCGATGTACTTTCGATACTCATCAAGCGTGGTGGCGCCGATACACTGGACTTCCCCGCGACTGAGTGCGGGCTTCAGCATGTTCGAAGCATCGATAGAGCCTTCCGCCGCGCCCGCGCCCACCAATGTATGCAACTCATCGATGAAGATAATCACGTCCTGGCTCTGCGTGATCTCCTTCATGATGGCTTTCAGGCGCGCCTCGAACTGTCCGCGGTATTTCGTTCCCGCCACCAAAGCGCCCAGATCGAGCTGAACCACGCGCTTGTTGTACAAAATCTGGGGAACTTCCTTGGACATAATCGATTGGGCCAAACCCTCGACGATCGCCGTTTTTCCGACGCCGGGCTCTCCGATAAGGACGGGGTTGTTCTTTGTCCTTCTCGCGAGAATCTGTATGACGCGCTCTATCTCCTGCTCCCGCCCGATGACGGGATCGAGTTTCCCCTCATCCGCAAACTCCGTGAGGTCACGCCCGAATTCATCGAGCGCGGGTGTCTTGCTCTTCTCGCGGGAACGCGCCGCCACCGGTTCCCTGAGGAGATTGATGGTCTGCTCCCGCGTCTGCTGGAGCTTCACGCCGAAGCTGGCCAGAATTTTCGCCGCCAATCCGTCTTTCTCTCTGACGATACCCAACAACAGATGTTCGGTGCCGATATAGTTGTGGCCCATCAGCCGGGCCTCTTCGACGGCGTATTCAAGTACTTTTTTCGCCTTCGGGGTAAACGGAATATCCCCTTCCACGGGGCCGCTCAAACTCTTGGGCAAGTTGCGTTCAAGCTCCAGGCGCAACTGTTTGGGGTCGACCCCGAGTTTCTGCAGGACGGCGATGGCGATCCCGCCTCCGTCCTTCAGCACGCCCAGCAGTATGTGTTCGGTTCCCAGATATTCGTGCCGGTAGTGTTCCGCTTCCTCTCTGGCGAGGATAATGACTTTACGGGCGCGCTCGGTGAATCGCTTGAACATACGGCCCTCCTTACTTTTTATGAGCTATTTTTCCGTCCACCACGGCGATCACACGATCCATTCTTTCCGCCATCGAAGAATTGTGCGTCGCCACCAAAATCGTTTGTCTGCTTCTTTCGTTAATTTCCCGAAGCAGTTCAAAGATCGTTTCTGCAGTCGATGAATCCAGATTCCCCGTTGGTTCATCCGCGAGCACCACAGAAGGATTGTTAATTAACGCGCGGGCAATAGCAACCCTTTGTTGCTCTCCCCCGGAAAGTTCTCCAGGCCGATGATTCCACCTGTCGGCCAACCCTATCCGGCTCAACAATTCCTTCGACTGCTCCTCCACCTCTTTTTTCCGGGCGCCGCGAAGCAGCCCGGGTATCATAACATTTTCCAGGCCGGAAAACTCCGGCAGCAAGTGATGAAACTGGAACACAAAACCCACATGCTGATTTCTCAATCGAGCCAATTCGGCTTCTGAGCAATCAGAGAGGTTTTTGCCCTCCAGAATCACTTCGCCTTTCGTCGGCCTGTCGAGCGCTCCCAATAGATGGAGCAAGGTGGTTTTCCCCGCTCCGGAGACCCCCATGAGGGCCACCATCTCGCCATGACCAACCTCGAGGTCGACTCCGCTCAGGGCCATCACCTCGCCGCTGCCCATGGGGTATGATTTTTCCAGTCCTCTGGTGACGATGACCTGCGGCAACACACCCTCTGGTGAAGCAGACTCACTCATCTCCAATGTGCCCGAATCAACCATAACGGAGATTTTCTACCGGATCGACGCGAGAAGCCCGCCACGCTGGATAAAGTGTCGCCGCCAAACAGATAATAAAAGCAACCACTGCAGTAACAGATACATCAAATGGCGTCATCTGCACCGGTAATTTCTCTATATGGTAAACGCTGGGCGGTAGTATGTCCAGACCAAAGGCGCGTTCCAGGAAATCCTCAACGATATGGAGATTCCACCCCAGAACGAGTCCTCCGCTTGTTCCCAGTACAGCGCCCAACAGGCCTATGAAGGCGCCTTGCACGAAGAATATCCTCAGGATTGCGCCGCTCGTAGCCCCCATCGACTTCAAGATCGCGATTTCACGCCCCTTCTCCATCACCACCATGACCAGGGAACCGATGATGTTGAAGGCGGCCACGACGACGACGAGGAGAAGAAGGATGGTGAGCGTGGTTTTTTCCGTTTTCAGCGCGGAAAACAGGTTGCGGTTCATTTCCTGCCAGGAGCGCGACAAATAATTCCCCGAGAGCGTTCCCTGAATCTTGCGGGAAATGCGCTCCGCCGAAAAAATGTCCTTCACGCGCAAATGCACCCCCGTCACGGATTTGCCGAACCCGAAGAATGCCTGGCTCTCTTTCATCGAGATGAACGAGAGTCCGGCGTCGTACTGATAAAAGCCGCTGCGGAAGATCCCCACCACCTGAAACTTTTTCGTCCGGGGCACCAGGCCCATCGGCGTAACCACCCCCACGGGGCTGACCATCATCACCGTGTCACCCTCTTTGAGGTGCAAGTTCTTCGCGAGTTCGGCCCCGATGATGATGCCGGGCCTGCCCGCGCTGGTTTTCTCCAGAATCTTTTTCAGCACACCGTCCTTCAAGTACCTTCTGATGTCCGTCACGTCGATTTCCTGATCCGGAACGATGCCGCGCACCACCGCGCCCAGCACGCGGTTGTTGAACGAGAACATCGCCTGCCCGTAGACGAAAGGACTCGCCGCCACCACACCCTCATGATCGCGCGTCTTCTGCAGGATATCGCGCCATTCGCGCATCAGGGTAGCGCCGGACCTCGTGATGACGATGTGACTCTGCGTGCCCAGTATCTTGTCGCGGAATTCGCGCTGGAACCCCGTCATGACGCCCACGACGACGATGAGGGTGGCCACGCCCAGCGCGATGCCCAGAACGGAGATCCAGGTGGTGAGCGAGACGAAGGCGAGTTTGCTCCGCGAGCGCAAATGCCTGAAGCCGATGAACAGTTCCGTGGATAAAGACATCATCCGTCCTGGTGTCTGCGCAACAGGGGGAAAAGGATGACGTCGCGAATCGAATGCGTATTCGTCAGCAGCATCGCGAGCCTGTCGATCCCGATCCCCTCGCCGGCCGTAGGCGGCAGGCCGTATTCCAGGGCCGTCAGGTAATCCCAGTCGATCTCATGGGCTTCCTCATCACCGGCTGCCCTCTTCGCTTCCTGCTGCTCGAAGCGCGCGCGCTGATCGTCAGGATCGTTCAACTCCGTGTAGGCGTTGGCGATCTCGCGCCCGGCGATGATGAGTTCGAACCGCTCCACGATATCCGGGTCGTCCTCCCTGCTCTTGGAAAGCGGTGAAAGGGCTTTCGGGAAATCATAGACGAAAGTGGGCTGCCTGAGCTTCGGCTCCACCAGTTCCTCGAACAGGTACTCCAGGATGTGGACGTGGCTCATATCATCCGGAATGGGATACCCCTTGGGTTCCGCGATTTTTCTCGCGAAAAGGCGGGCTTTCCCCCGGTCTTCCAATACGTCGTCCGGCGCCCCGCCCACTTCGACGATGGAATCGCGCCATTTATACCGCGCCCAGGGCGGGCGAAACGAGATTTCCTCGTCCCCGTATTTCAGCACGTCATTCCCCAAAATCTCCCGGGCCAGCGACGCCAGCATCTTTTCCGTCAATTCCATCAGGTCGTTGTAGTCCGCATACGCCATATAGAATTCCAGCATGGTGAATTCGGGGTTGTGCTGCGTGGATATGCCTTCATTCCTGAAGTTGCGGTTGATTTCGTAGACGCGATCCATCCCTCCCACAACCAGGCGCTTGAGGTAGAGCTCGGGCGCCACGCGAAGGAACAGAGGCATCTCCAGCGTATTGTGGTAGGTCGTGAACGGTCTCGCCGTCGCCCCGCCGGCGATGGCCTGCATCATCGGGGTTTCGACCTCGATAAAATTCAGATCATCCAGAAAGCGGCGTATCGACTGAATCATCCGGGTTCGCACCCGGAATACCTCGACCACCTCGGGGTTTGCGATCAAGTCCACATACCGCTGCCGGTAGCGGGCCTCCACGTTTCTCAGGCCATGCCACTTTTCTGGCAACGGCCGCAAACTCTTCGTCAGGAGGCTTATCCGGCGGACCCAGATGGAGAGTTCGCCCATCCTCGTTCGGAACACCCCGCCCTCCGCCCCGACGATATCGCCGATGTCGAGATCCCTGGCGGATTGAAACGCCTCCTCGCCGATCTCATTCATCCGGATGAACAGCTGGATCTGTCCCGTACCGTCGCGCAGATCGACAAAGGCAACCTTCCCCTGCACCCGCTTGGCGATGATTCTCCCCGCCACGGAATAATCCGCCTCTTTCGCCTCATCGAAACCGTCCGCCGGCACATCACGGAATTCCCCGACGATGACGCCAACCTGGTGCGTCGTCGAAAACCGGTTCACGAAGGGGTTCGCTCCTGACGCCCGAATCCCCTCGAGCTTCTTCCTCCGCTGCTGGGTCAAAATGTTTTCATCGTCCCGCTCATCCGGCGACGATGACGCTTCATCCGCCACGGGGACGCTCCTCCCATGCTCTCTTTCCGCGTTCATAGAACTGTGATTTCCCCATTCGCATCCATCCGGCTCGACCGGCGGCGACTACGCGCGCGCATTCGCCTTCTCCTGTATCAATGAGAGGAGATAGGCGTCAATGAACGAATCGATATTCCCGTCCAATACGGCGTTCACGTCCGAGCGCTCCACGTCTGTTCGGTGATCCTTCACCATCCGGTAGGGGTGCAGGATGTAGGAACGAATCTGGCTCCCGAATCCGATGGTTTTCTTCATGGCGTGCTGCGCTTCTTTTTCCTCGTCCCGTTTTCGTTTCTCCATTTCGTACAACTGGCCGCGCAGCAGCTTCATGGCCGTCGCGCGGTTCTTGTGCTGGCTTCGCTCGTTCTGGCATGAGACCACGATGCCCGAGGGCATGTGCGTAATCCGCACCGCGGAGTCCGTGGTGTTCACATGCTGGCCGCCGGCGCCCGAACTCCTGAACACGTCGATCCGCAAATCGTTCTCATCGATCTCGATTTCCACGTCATCCGACACTTCCGGAACGACATCCACGGAAGCGAAAGAGGTGTGTCTCTTCGCGCTGGCGTCGAAAGGTGAAATCCTGATCAAGCGATGCACGCCGACTTCCGCCCGAAGATACCCGTAAGCATAGTCCCCCTGGATGATCAGGGTAGCGTTTTTGATGCCGGCCTCTTCCCCTCCGAGTATGGAAACGAGGCGCGCCTGATACCCCTTCTCCTCCGCCCATCGCGTGTACATGCGCAAGAGCATTTCGGCCCAATCCTGGCTTTCGACGCCGCCTGCGCCTGCGTTCACGGAGAATATGGCGTTGGCCCTGTCTTCCTCGGAGTCCATGACCAGGTGGAACTCCAGGCGCTCTATCTCCTTGAAAAGAGAGGAAAGAGCATCTTCGATTTCGCTCAGGAGTTCCGATTCGGACGTTTCTTCCATCTGGAGAAGCTGGAGAAGCTCTTTCTGCTCGTTGAGCCTCCCGTTGAGGTTCTCCCAGTTGCGGATCGTTTTTTCAAGCGAAGCGCGCTTTTTCAGCGTGTTCTGGGCGGCTTCGGGATCGTTCCAGAAATCCTCTTCTCCGGCGAGTTTATCGAGTTTCGCGCATTCCGCTCCCAGTCGATCGAGGTCAAAGCCGCCCTCGCAGTTCAAGGAGGCGCGCCTCCAGTTGCTCACATTTCCTGCATACATCTTCCATCTGCATCTCCAATCTTTCGAAATCGAACTTCAGGACCCCCAGGCATGGGGCCTACCGGGGCGGTTCCAGCCATCATATCACATCCGGGAGCCCCGTCTGGAGCGGAACAGCAAAACCGCCGCCACAGAAAAGAAAACACAGATATAGGCGAACATATCCCCCACCCTGGCATACACGCTGGGGGCGTCTTTTTTCAGCGAAATGGCGTCGGCGTGTATCCACTCCTCGAAAAGGGGGCTTCTTACCCGAATCGCTCCGGTGGGGTCGATGAGCGCGCTGATCCCCGTGTTGGCAGAGCGAACGACAGGCATCCGGAACTCCACCGCCCGGAACGCGACCATCGACAGATGCTGTTCGGAGGCCGCCGTCTCGCCGAACCACGCATCGTTCGTGATGTTGACGAGAAACTGCGCGTTCTTCATCCGCCGCACCACGCGGGGAAAAATGACTTCGAAACAAATCAGGACGCCGAATTTCCCTTTCGCGGCGCTAAATATCTCAGGCTTGTCCCCGGGTTTGAACGCCCCGATGACCGGCACGAGTTTTTTTACGAAAAACAACAACCTGGACAGAGGGACATATTCGCCGAAGGGCAGCAGGTGCATCTTGTCGTACCGGCCGGATTCGGCGCCCTCCGGGCTTAGAAGATAGGCCGAGTTCGTCAATTTGGGGCCTTGTTTCACCTCGCGCTTCCCGATGACGCCGAAGAGCAGGTGGGAATTCGCGTCCTTCGCGACATCCCGGAGATACTTTTGTTCGTGTGCGTGTCTTCCGTAGACAAGGGGCGCCGCCGCCTCCGGCCAGACGATGAGAGGGGGAGCGGCCGATCCATCTTTCGGGAAACGCCCTCTCAACTCCTTCGTCAGCTTTCCCATATTCTCGAGAATGCCCCGCCTCCACTTGGGAGACCATTTCACGGACTGATCGACGTTTCCCTGAACGATGCCGACCGCGCGCGCCGCGCCCGCCGTCTCGATGGGCACCTCATGAAGCCGCAGATAGCCATAACCCCAGACGAACGCCGCGGCGAGCGAAACGCCGATGGCGAGGGCGAAAGGCGCTTTCCGGGGAAAACGGAAGAAATGCCAGATCGCCGCGTTGACGAACACGATGAAGAACGACACGCCGTACACGCCCACCAGATCGGCGATCTGGATGACGTGCAGGTAGCGGTACTGGCTATAGCCAAGCAGCGCCCACGGGAAGCCGGTCATGAAATAGGCGCGCAGGAGTTCCAGCGAGACCCACAGCGGCGCGGCGAGCAGGAAAGTGAGAACGGAGCCTCCCGCATGGATGCGCACCAGGAAAAATGCGAACAGCGCCGGGTAGAGCGCCAGATAGAGCGCGAGGACGGCGGTAATCAGCCACGCGAGCGACGCCGGCAGCCCGCCGTAGGTGGCCATCGAAATCTTCACCCACCAGATGATGATTCCGAATGAAACCAGGCCGCTCACCAGCCCCAGGGTGAACGCTTCGTGCGGTTTTTTGCCCTCGAGAACCCATAAGAGGGGAACGAGCGCGATAAAGGCCAGGACCTCGAACTGAAACGGCGGGAACAAAGACGCCACCAAAAGGCCCGAGAATATGGAATAGCCGACGTCCTTCGCTCTCAAGATTCGCTGGTCCGGGAAACGCCTTTCCCGGCTCCTTCGGTGAGGGGGCTCTCACCCCCGAGTTTTTCCCGCAAGGCGGCGACGAGTTTCGGCGTGATGCCCTCCACTTCCAGGAGCTTGAGGTCGCTCGCCTCCAGAACGCCCCGCAGGCTCCCGAAGGTCCTCAGAAGCGCGCGCCTGCGCTTGGGGCCCAAGCCGGGCACGTCATCGAGGCCGCTCCTGATTCCGGTGCGTCTGCGCCGCGTCCGGTGGAACGTCAGGACGAAGCGGTGCACCTCATCGCGAATCTTTTGAAGCATGAGCTTCGCCGCGCTTCCCTCCTGGAGCCTGATGGGGTCCGACTGGCCGGGCAGAAAAATCACGTCCTGCGAATCGGGGTTCTCGGAACTTCTCCCCTTCGCGATCGCGCAGAGCGCCACATCCGCAAGCCCGAGTTCCTCAAGCGCCGAGGCGGCCGATGAGAGTTGCCCCTTCCCGCCGTCGATAAGCAGGAGGTCGGGCATCTCGCCTCCCTCGTTCACCAGACGCTCCAGACGCCTGAAGACGATCTCGCGCATGGAGGAATAATCATCCGGCGATTCCGCCACGCTCCTGATCCTGTAGCGCCGGTAGCCGTCCTTGAGCGGACGCCCGTCCTGGAACATGACGCTGGCGCCGACGATGTTGCTCCCCTGCAGGTTCGATACGTCGAACGCTTCAATCCGAACCGGCAACTCCTCGAGCGCCAGCGCCTGTCGAATCTCTTCCAGCGTTTGCTGCTCCTTGCTGAGCTGGGCGTTTTCCTGCTCCCGGGCGTGCGAAGCGTTTTCGCTCGCCATCTCGACCAGCCGTCGCTTGTTTCCCCGCCGGGGATGAAAAACGGACACCTTCTTCCCCCGCTTCTCGGACAACCACTGCGCGATGAGCGAAGCGTCGCCCACGGCGGAAGGCAGGAGCACTTCATCGGGGAAAAACGTCTTGTCCCCGTAATACTGCTTCACGAAAGCGGATACGACCTCTCCGTCGGGAACGCCCTCGCGGGCGGCGACGTGGAATCCCTGGTCGCCCAGCAGCCTGCCGCCGCGAATGAAAAACAGGCGAAACGTCGCTTTCTCCTCCTCCCGGTGGCAGCCGAGCACGTCCTGATCGCCCCCCTTCACCGAAAGCATGGTCTGCCGCTCGGTGACGTGCTCGATGCCCTGGATCTGATCCCGAACCTTGGCGGCGGCTTCATACTGCAAATCCTCGGAGTATTCCTGCATCTGTTTCCTGAGTCTTCGAACCAGTTCCCGGTTCTTCCCCTTGAGGAAATCAAGCGCGTCGTCAACGCCGCTCCGATACGATTCGCTGCTTTGATAATCATCACACGGCCCCAGGCACTGGCCCATCTGGAAATAGATGCACCGCTTCGCCGTCTTGTCTTCCAGGCCGCCCGTGCAGGGCCTGATGTGAAAGGTTTTCTGCAAGAAGCGAATCGTGCGCCTCAGGCTGCTCGCCGAGGGGAAAGGCCCCAGGTAGGAATCCCCGTCACCCGCGGGGCGGCGGACGATGCTCAGGCGGGGGTAGTCCTCACTCGTGCTCAGCTTCATGTAGGGGAAATGCTTGTCGTCGCGCAGGAGCACGTTGTGGCGGGGCTTGTGCTTCTTGACATAATTGCTCTCCAGGATGAGCGCCTCGACTTCATTGGCCGTCACGATGTGCTCAACCGTGGATGATTCCTCCACCATCTTCTGGATCCAGGGACCCCGGCCCGCCCTTTTTGCGAAATAACTGCGCACCCGGCTTCTCAGGCGCAAGGCCTTGCCGACGTAGAGCACGTCCCCCGCGCGGTTCCTGAAAATGTATATCCCCGGCTTTTCGGGCAAGGACTTCAAAAACGAGCGGTCCTCGCCCAGGGAAACAGAGCTGGGGGAAAGGGCGGAATCACTCATGACGCGATTCTGGAGGGCTTGAGGCCGAGCTGGCGGCGCTCGATGGCGAGAATCTTGTCGCGAATCCCGGCGGCCTTTTCAAATTCAAGCTTCTGGGCCGCCTCGTGCATCCGGGCGCGAAGCTCATCGAGCGTCGCGGCGTCGTGCTCCGAGAATTGGGCTGCGTCCGCCTCTTCCCACGCGAAGGCGTCGCCGTCACCTCCCACGGCGGAGGCTTCCAGGAGCTCGTCCATCCTGCGGCTGATGGAGCGGGGGACAACACCGTTCGCCTCGTTGTAGGCGATCTGGATGCTCCTTCTTCTGTCCATCTCATCCAGCGCGCGGCGCATGCTGTCGGTGATGCGATCCGCGTACATGATGACCCGGCCGTTTATGTGCCTCGCAGCGCGGCCCGAGGTCTGGATCAGGGAAGTTTCCGAGCGCAGGAAACCTTCCTTGTCCGCGTCGAATATGGCGACGAGAGCGACTTCGGGCAAATCCAGCCCCTCCCGCAGCAGGTTGATGCCGATCAGCACGTCGAAAACGCCCGAGCGCAGGTCGCGGATGATGCGCACCCGCTCGAGCGCGTCGATGTCGCTGTGCATGTAGCGGACCCGGACGCCCAGATCCTCATAGTATTCCGTCAAATCCTCGGAGAATCGCTTCGTCAGGGTGGTGACGAGGGCGCGGTCCCCCATCGACGCCACCTGGCGCACCTCGGCCAGCAGATCATCCACCTGCCCCTGCACGGGCCGAACCTCCACCGGGGGGTCGACCAGGCCGGTGGGCCTCAGCAACTGCTCCACCACGACGCCTTCGCTTTTCTCCAGTTCATAAGGCCCGGGCGTCGCCGAAACGTAGATCGTGTTCTTGAGATTCGCCTCGAATTCCTTCATCTCGAGCGGGCGGTTGTCCAGAGCCGACGGCAGCCTGAAGCCATACGACACCAGGGTTTCCTTGCGCGATCGGTCGCCCCGGTACATCCCCCGCAACTGGGGGATGCTCTGGTGGCTCTCGTCTATCACCACCAGATGATCCCGGGAAAAATACGAGAACAGGGTCGCGGGCGGCTCGCCCGTCAAGCGCCCGTCGAGATGCAGGCTGTAGTTCTCCACTCCGTGGCAGTAGCCGACTTCGCGGAGCATCTCGATGTCCTGCAATGTCCGCTGCTGCAGGCGCTGCGCTTCATAAGACTTGTCTTGCGCATTCAACTCCGCCACGTGCTCCCATAACTCCCTCTGAATGGCTTCGATGGCGGTCGAGAGCCTTTCCTCGGGCGTGATGTAGTGGCTGTTGGGATAAATCTCCACCCGATCGAGTTTTCTTAAAACGATCCCCCGCAACGGTTCGATTTCCGTGATGCTGTCGATTTCCTCCCCAAAGAATTCGACGCGAATCGCCTGTTCTTCTTCGTGGGCGGGTATGATTTCGACGACGTCCCCGCGCGCGCGAAAAGAGGCCCGGCGCAAAGCCGCATCCGAACGCCGGTACTGAATCCTCACGAGCTGGGTGAGCAATTCCTCACGATCCATCTCCATGCCGACGGAAATATCGATGTGCAGATCGAAATAATCGGCCGGCGAGCCCAGCCCGTAGATGGAACTCACGCTCGCCACCACGATGACGTCTTCGCGCATCAACGCGGAGCGCGTGGCCGCGTGGCGCAGGCAGTCCAGCTCGTCGTTGATGGAGGCGTCTTTTTCGATGAACGTATCCGTGGTGGGGACGTAGGCCTCGGGCTGATAGTAGTCGTAATAGCTGACGAAATACTCCACCGCGTTGTTGGGGAAAAACCCCTTGAATTCGTTGTAAAGCTGCGCGGCCAGGGTTTTGTTATGGGCGATGACGAGCGTGGGTTTCCCCATCTTCGCGATGACGTTCGCCACCGTGAACGTCTTGCCGGAGCCGGTGACGCCCAGGAGAACCTGGTGGTTCTGGCCCTCTTCGAACTGGCGGACGATGGCGTCTATCGCCTCGGGCTGATCGCCCGTGGGGGAGAATTTCGAATGGAGCTCGAAGCTGCTCATGAGGGGTCCTCTGCCTCCGGGTCAGGCGCTCGAAAAACGGGCGGGTAAAAGTTTAGCGGATAAAGGAAGGCTGATAAACCTTGCGGGTCAGGCGAGAGGCGTGGGTTGCAGGTATTTTTCCCATACTTGCTGCACTGCACGGGGAAAACGATGATTCAGGTGATGGAATATGAACGATTTCGGTTTATGGGGCTGTTTTTTCAGCTTCAGTCCGGCCTCGTCCGGCGTTCGGTCCCCTTTTTTCGCGTTGCATCTGCGGCAACTGCAAACCACGTTCTCCCACGTGGAGCGGCCGCCGCGGGAACGCGGCAAGACGTGATCCACCGTCAAATACCCGCCTTTCGCCCCGCAATACTGACAGGTGTTCTCGTCGCGGCGCATCACGTTCTTTTTGCTGAACGGAATCCGGCTTCGGCGCGGAACATACACATACGTTTTCAACCGTATGACGGCGGGCAGGTGAAACTCCATCGCTTCGCTGCGCACAAGCAAACCGTTCGTCTCGACGGTATCGGCTTTTCCGTTGATCATCATGCGAATCGCACGACGTGCGTTGCAGACGTTTATCGGCTCATACGTCTGGTTGAGCACCAGAACCCGCGATTGCTCGATCACCCTATACGCTCCCCTTGAGACAAGTGGGCGACGGGATACACACACGGTTTGCGCATCCCTTTATGTAGACCCCGCCCGCCCTTGTCAACGAGCGAACGCTTTTTTTCTGTGATTGCGAAAAGGACGTCGCAAATTTATAATGAAAAGCCTCCGCAAAACGCGGAGAGACGCTTCGAAAGTTCGCCTTTCCCAAGAGGACCAATCCGTTGCTGCCCCGTTCCAGGCGCGGAAAATCAACCCTTCTCACGCTGGGCATCCTGGCCATTTTATGCGGACTGGGGATCGGCGCGAGCTTTACTTATTTTTACGATTTTCCCGAACTCGAGCGTCTCCAGAATTATAAACCCAACACCATCACCCGCATTTACGCCCGCGAAGGTGAACTGCTCGCGGAGTTGTACCAGGAAAGAAGAAAACCCATCCCCTTGAAACAAATCCCCACCACGCTGCAGCAGGCGTTCCTGGCCATAGAAGACAGCCGATTTTATGATCACCCGGGCGTCAGCTATCCCGATATCTTCCGGGCTTTCGTCAAGAACATGATTGCGGGAAAATTCGTGCAGGGAGGCAGCACCATTACCCAGCAGTTGGCGAAAGTGCTCTTCCTGACGCCCGAGAGAAAGCTGAAGCGGAAAATCCGGGAAGCATTGCTGGCCCTGGAGATCGAACGACGCTTCACGAAAGATGAAATACTCGAATTCTACATGAATCAAATCTATCTCGGCAGCGGGGCGTACGGGGTAGAGGCGGCGGCCCAAATCTATTTCGGGAAAACGGTCGCTCAGCTCACTCTGGCCGAATCCGCCATGATCGCAGCACTGCCCAAAGCTCCGACGCGATTCAATCCCAAAACCAATCCCGACAAAGCGCTGCTGCGCCGCAATCTGGTCATCAAAAGAATGTCGGCATCCGGGTTTATTACCGAGGAACAGGAAAAAATCGCTCGCGAAGAGCCGCTCCGACTGGTTCCCCGGGTAGCCAACATCGTACCCGAGGCCGCCTACTTCATCGAAAAAACACGCATCGGCCTCAGCCGCAGGTTCGGGCAATCGCTTTACAAAAGCGGTCTGCAAATCCATACGACGGTTGATATCGGCCTGCAGAAAATTGCTCACAAAGCGCTCACCAGCGGGGTGGAAAGAATCAACGTGAAGCGCGGCTTCAAGAAACCCGGAACGGAACTCAAGAGGCCACCGCGCCTGGGGAACAGATTCCAGTTCCACGTTCTGGACATCACCGGGAAGACGGTGAGCGGAATCATCGGGGACTACGAAGCGGAGATGCTTCTTCCCGGACGCATCGACCCCAAAAGGCTCAGGGAAGGCGATTTGCTTCTGGGGCGCGTGATCAAGGTGGACCGCGCATCGAAAAAACTCTTCCTGGATTGGCAGGAGACCGTGCAGGGCGCCGTCATCGCATTCGACACCAAAACCGGAGCGCTTCGCGCCATGACGGGAGGTACCAACTTCCGCCGCTTCCCGTACAACCGGGCCACCCAGGCGCGGCGCCAGCCGGGTTCGGCTTTCAAGCCCATCATCATGGGGACGGCCCTTTCCCTGGGCTACACGCCTGCGCACATTCTCATGGATACCCCCTTCGTGCGCCGCATGCCGGGGACGCTCAAGGACTGGAAGCCCAGAAACTATACCAACAAGTTCTATGGCCCCGTCACCATGAGAAGAACCCTCGAGAAGTCACTCAACCTGGCGACCATCAAGCTGCTGGACCAGATGGGGCCGCAAAAGGCCGTCACCTTCGCGCACCGGCTCGGCATCCGCTCGAAGATGAACCCGTATCTCTCGCTCGCGCTCGGCTCCATCGAGGTGTCGCCATACCAGTTCACGGCTTCCTACATTCCATTTGCGACGCGGGGCGTGTATGCGCGGCCCTACGAGATCACGAGGGTCACCGACGGAAGAAACCGGGTACTGGAGGAAAACATTCCCACGACGCACCTCGCCATCACGCCCGAGACGGCGTACCAGACGAAAATGCTGCTGCGCGGCGTCGTCACGAACGGAACCGGGAAAAAAGCCAAAGAGATCGGCGCCTTCCTGGCCGGAAAAACAGGGACCACGAACGAATTCCGGGACGCCTGGTTCATCGGCTTCTCGGAAGATCTCGTTTTGGGGGTCTGGGTCGGCCGCGACGACAACAAGCACATGGGCTACCGGGCCTCGGGCGGCAGCGCGGCCCTGCCCATCTGGATCGAAACGATGAAAGGCTGGCTCGAAGGCAGGGAGTCGGAAGTGCGGAATCCCGAGCCGCCGCCGGGCATCACGCTGGTGAAGGTGGATTCGCGCTCCGGCCAACTGCCCTCGGCCTGGTGCGAAGGTGAACCGATACTGGAAGCATTCGTGGAAGGTACGGAACCCTCAGAGCCTTGCCCGCAGAAATCCCGCCTGCCGGCCATGCTGAACGGGGGTTGAGACGCGGACGCGCTCGGTTCGGGGGGGCCTGTTCGCCGCAATCGCAAGCGTTTCAAGCCTATCGCGGATTGCCTCTGTGGCGCGCAAACGCCGTCATCGCCGATCTTCCGGGAAACGGTGGAATCGAAGGCGGGATTCCGCCTCTCCCGCTCACCGGACGCGCCGGGCCCGTCGCCGAACACCCCTACGCGCGCGTTTGCCCGCATTTGCCGCCGCGGCGGTTTACCGGGCCCATGGCAGGATCGCCCTGCGATACCATGGACCGTCCGTTTTTCAAAAATGGCGAATTTCCGAAAAATTCGATAAATTCAGATAAATAACTGAAAATTTATTGAGGCTATTTAATTGATATATATAGGGTTATCATATTTTCCAGGAAAAGCCGCAAAAAAGACTATTCGCCGAAAACGGCTTCGATGAACGCATCCGGATCGAAATCGAGGAGGTCTTCCACCGACTCGCCCACGCCGATGTATCTTATCGGTATACCGCTTTCATAAGTGGCGCCAAGCGCCACGCCGCCCTTGGCCGTTCCGTCGAGTTTGGTGAGCACCAAGCCCGTTACGCCCAGGGCCGGGCCGAATTCCCGCACCTGGGAGAGGACGTTCTGCCCGGACGTCGCGTCCAGTACGAGCAGCACCTCATGGGGCGCCGTATCGATGAGGCGCTGCGAGACGCGCCTGAGCTTCTTTAACTCTTCCATGAGATTGTGTTTCGTGTGCAGGCGTCCCGCCGTATCCACGAGCAATACGTCGACGCCGCGCGCCTTCGCCGCCTGAACGGCGTCATACACCACGGCGGAGGAATCCGCCCCTTCCTGATGGAGGATGATTTCGCTCCCGCTCCGCTCGGCCCAAACTGCCAGTTGCTCACCGGCCGCTGCCCGGAACGTATCTCCCGCCGCCAGCATGACTTTGCGCTTTTCGGCCGAGTAACGCGATGCGAGCTTGCCGGCCGTCGTCGTCTTGCCCACGCCGTTGACGCCCACCAGTAAAATGATTCTGGGCTCCTCCGCAGGAGGATCCTGAGGCGTGAACGCAGCAGGAGATACAGGGTTTTCCAGGCAAGAGCGCATGATTTCCTGAACGCGTGTTTTCGCATCCGCGCCCGCGCCCTCTCCGGCTTTGAGCTTTTCCAGCAGCGACTCAACAAGAAGGGGCCCCAGATCCGCCATGTATAGAACTTCTTCCAGCTCCTCGAGCGTATCCTCATCAATGCGCCCCGCGATCAAACCCTTTACCTGACCGAGAAAACCCCCTCTCGTCTTCGAGAGACCCTGGCGCAATCTGCCGAACCAGCCTATTGCGCCACTATCTCTCTCTGAGCTCACTTCCTTGCCGGGATCAGACATTTAGATATTTCCCAAACCTGCGCCAAACAAACCAACCCCGGCGACAGTGCGCCGGGGTCATCTTCAACATGGCCTCTCGAGAAAATACGGACGATGCTACACCTGCGATTCCAACACCGCTTCTCCCACCCCGTTTACTCTCTCCTCCTCGCGATTCAGCTTTACGGAGACAATTTCCGAAACTCCTTTTTCCCTTTGCGTCACGCCGTAGAGTTGATTCGCGAACGACATGGTCTTTTTATTATGCGTGATAATGATGAACTGGCTCCGATTCTCAAGTTCGGCAATCACTTCCCGAAAACGTCCGACATTGGCGTCATCGAGAGTGGCGTCCACCTCGTCGAGAATGCAAAACGGACTCGGCCTGACGCTGAAGACCGCGAACAACAAGGAAATAGCGGTAAGCGCCTTCTCCCCTGCGGAGAGGAGCATGATGTTCGAAGGACGCTTGCCCGGCGGCCTCACTTCTATATCAACCCCCGTCTCCAGGGGGTCATTCGGGTCGAGCAGGTACATGCGCGCCTCACCGCCCTGAAAAAGACGTCCGAAAATGTCTGCGAAAGCACTACCCACCTCCTCGAACGCCGCCAGGAAACGGGATTTCGTTGTCTTGTTCAGTCTCTCGATCGTTGTGTGCAGATCGGCGATGGAATTTTCCAAATCCTGCTGCTGTTCTTGTAAAAACACATATTCCTGATTGATTTCATCGTATTCCTGTGCGGCAAGGGGATTCACCTCTCCCATGCGGTCAAGTCTTTTCTGCAACATCTCCAGACGATTCACAGTCTCCTGATACTGGGGAAGTTCTTCCCGCCGACTCTCCGCAGTTACCTCAAGATTGACCTGACACTCCACTTTGGCGGATTCAACCATAGATTCCCGTTGTACACGAAGCTTCGTGCGCCGATCCGCCGCCTCACTTACCTCACCGGTCAGGTATGAAGCCTTCTCTTTCAACTCGCGAATCGAATCACCCAGTTGCTCATCACGTGATTGCACTTCACGCAAAACGCGCTCACGCTCGGTCTGTTCGGCTTCCACCCTGGCTTTCTCATCCTGAAAAGTGAGAATTTCCTCTCTGCATTGCCCGAGGTTTTCTTGAAAGCGTTTTCTCTTATCACTCGACCCGAGCTGATCTTCTTCACTGCGAATTTTACGGGCTGAATTCTGGGATATCGCATTCTCGAGCCGCTGAACTTCGGCCCGACCAACAGCCACCTGTCCATTTATTTCCGTCAAGGCGATTCTTTTGTCCGTGACACGCACCTCCATCTCTGAATACCGCTCGCTGGCGTCACCGACCTTTCTTTCGATCTCCTGAACACGCAAGGCGATCCCCATAATCGCCTCTTCCGAGCGGAGACTTTCATCCTTGGCCGTCTGGAGGGTCTCTTCGAGGCGCATCTGCTCCGTGCGCGTCTCCTCTTGCGTGGATTCAAGCGAGGCCAACCGTTTTTTCAATGCCTCGTGTTTATCTTCCGTCGAGCGGAGGATTCCTTCGGCCTCCACGCGCATCACCGCCGCCCGTTGACTCGCCTCAACCGCAAGACGGTTTCTTTGTTCCGCTTTCGTGAGTTGCTCACTCAATTTTTCAGAAATCGGTTCCAGTTCAAGAGCTTGCGCCTCCAACTGCTCCGCTTTCAGGCGCACCTCCTCACATCTTCTTGAGCGCTCCAAAAAACCTTCATTTCGACCCAAACCGCCTTCGGCCGCACCATTTGCATGAATAATTTCACCCTTCAAAGTCACACAGACGATGCCCTGGGATCCATTGCACCATGCCGCCTGCGCGGCATCGATATCCTCAACCACCACAACATTACAGAGCAGCGATTGAATGAGAGGGCGATAATCCACTTTGCAGCGAACAAAATCCGCCGCCGCACCGAGAACACCTTCCCCCAGCGGGACGATGGCATCCGGTTGAGCATCTACTTCCTTGGGCAGAGCCACACCTCGCCCGATTCCCGAACCCATCAGCGCGCGGAGCGCATTCACCGCATCACCCGGACTCTCCACAACCACGCCCATCAATCGATCGCCAAGGACCGCTTCAATGGCTTTTTCAAATTTCGGATCGACGCGAATCAGATCGGAAAAAGACGCCAGAACCTGAGCGCCACAAGATCGGAACGCTTCGATATCCGCTATTCCGCTCTCGTCGGAGCCCAAAACACCTTCCAGGGCCGAGAGAGCGGATTTCGCTTCCATCAAGGACTCTTTCGTTCCAGCCACGAGTTCTTCGTGGCGGCTCAAAGACCCGGACGTTCTCGCGCACTCAGACCTCGCCTGTTCAAGTTCTTGTTTTGCGCGGATTTCAGATGCTATCAGCGATTCCAGCCGGCTTTTCGCATCATCTGCGTCGGTTTGTGTCAATTCGATCTGACGCTTGAGCTCCTCAAGCTCTTCACCAGTCTTTGCAGTGGACTCGGTCAGTCCCTCACGTCGCGATTCGATGGAAGCGATTTGCTGACGAGTCGCGCTCAAACGCTCTTTTTCTTCCTCTTGAGCGCCCCGGGTCTCATCAAGAACCCGTTCGTGTTCTCTTAAGTTCTCACGATACGCGGCCAACTCAGCTAGGCCGACGTCATATTCCTGGCGCGCAAGACTCGATTGCCCCGTAAGCATCTCAAGTGTTGAAACAAGCCCGATTCTCTCATTCTCCAAGGTCGTGGTTTCAACATCGAGAGCCTGGATTTCCTCCATGCGACGTTCATCTTCCGTATCGAGTTCCTTTAGACGGCTGCCCAGCATCTCAACCCGATTCTCCAGCCCCTGAAGGCAACCTTCCACTTCAACTGCACGGCGGCGGGATTCCGCTAATGCCTCCGAACGCTCGGTGATTAAAATACGCCCGTTTTCCCTTTCGGCATCCAGAAAAGATAATTTCGCGGATACCGCTTGTTCCGTTTCCTTGATGCGGTTATACGCCTTTTCCGCGGGAACGAGTTCATCGACAAGCTTGAGGTAGTCGAGCGTCATGATTCTTTGGGAAAGATCGGCAATTTCGGTTCGGTATTCCTTGTGAAACGTCGCTTTCCTCGCCTGTCGGCGCAAAGAGCGGAGACGGGATTCCTTCTCGCGCATGATGTCAGCCACACGAAGCAGATTCGCCTGCGCCAGTTCCAGCTTTCTCAACGCCTCGTTCCGCCTGCTCTTGTATTTCATAATACCGGCGGCCTCTTCAATCAGAACCCGCCTGTCCAGTGGCCTCGCGTTCACGAGAGTCTCTATCTTGCCCTGTTCCACGATGGAGAAAGTATCGAGGGAAACGCCGGTATCCAGAAACAAGTCGACGATGTCTTTGAGGCGGCAAGGATTGCGATTGATGAGATATTCACTCTCCCCGGAGCGGTACAACCGGCGGGTAACCACTACCTCGTCAAAATCCTTGAATGCGGGAGAGGTCACCACGCCTTTGAGATCGGTAATGGTGAGCGAGACCTCGGACATCCCGAGTTGCTTGCGCTCGGCGCTGCCGTTGAAGATAACATCCTCCATCTTCTTCGAGCGCATATTTTTGGGAGCCTGTTCGCCCAGAACCCACCGAACGGCATCGCAAACATTGCTCTTGCCGCATCCGTTGGGTCCGACCACAGCCGTAAGGCCCTCGCCTATTTCAATCACGGTTTTTTCGACGAAGGACTTAAACCCCTGCATCTCCAAGCGTTGGAATCGCAATTCAACACCTCGGCGGGCGGATGAACTTCATTTTCAGGGGGCGGTATAAGACACTACCAGGGCGGTAGGAATCAATAACTTATCAGAATTCCCCGGTATCCGTAAAGCAAAATATTACATTCCAAGAACTCGTTGCCGCTAGGCTTCTCCGATCCTGTAAACGGCTTCTTTCGCCGCTACCTGCTCAGCCGCTTTTTTGGTCGTGCCTTGCCCACGTCCCATGACCTTACGGCCGAGGCGAACTTCAACCTCGAATTTTTTTTCGTGCTCAGGACCACTCTCCCGAACCAGACGATAACCAGGTGGTTTATTGCCATTTTTTTGAGCCAACCGCTGAAGCTGGCTTTTGAAATCCTGCGACAGGACATCTTGCTCATTCAGACCTGCAGCCCAGAACCATGATTGCGCCCATTGCGTACAACGGGCGTAACCGGCATCGAGATATATCGCGCCGACCAGCGCCTCAACTGCTCCCGCCTGGATGGAAGGTTTTTGCCGACCGCCCGTTTTTTCTTCCCCTTTACCCAGACGAATGTAGTTTCCCAGTCCACGGCGCTTAAAAACTCCCGCCAAAGTGCGGCCATTCACCCGTTCTGAGCGCATATGAGTCAGAACACCCTCATCGTCCGCCGGAAAATCTTTCCATAGTTTTTCCGTCACGATGAGTTGCAAAACAGCATCACCTAAAAATTCAAGCCGTTCATTGTCTGAAGTGGGGGTTGAACTTTCCTGAGAAAAAGAGCGGTGCGTGAGGGCTCGAACGAGGAGTTCCTTATTCGAAAACGAATAGCCGACTTGAGTTTCGATTTCACCCAGGGTCACACCCCTGGCGCCGAAACCGGAGAGTTTCCCGTTTCTGTCGTTGGCAGAACCTCTTTTTTTAAGCTGCGTTGTTTTCTGCTCTCTTGAATAACAGCGAAGCGTTGGTTCCCCCGAACCCGAACGAGTTTGTGATGGCACAGTCGATGTCCGCTTTCCGGGCAGAATTGGGCACATAGTCGAGATCGCATTCCGAATCCGGCGTATCTAAATTGATCGTAGGTGGAATGCACTGATTCTTAAGCGCCAAGATAGTGAAAACCGATTCCACGCCTCCCGCCGCACCCAGAAGATGCCCGGTCATAGATTTTGTGGAACTTACACTCAGATTGTAGGCATGATTGCCAAAAGTTCTTTTGATGGCTGTCGTTTCGAGTCTATCTCCCGCACCGGTGGATGTGCCATGCGCGTTGATGTAATCCACATCCTCAGGCTCTAGTCTTGCGTCATTGAGCGCCATGTCCATGCAGCGGGCCGCCCCGTCACCACCCGGGTCCGGGGAGGTGATGTGGTGGGCGTCGGAAGTGAGTCCGTAGCCGCCGAGTTCGGCGTAAATATTCGCACCGCGCGCTACAGCGTGTTCATAACGCTCCAGGATCATCACGCCTGCCCCCTCCGCCATCACGAATCCGTCCCTGTCCGTATCAAAGGGACGACTCGCGCTCTCGGGGTCATCGTTACGAGTGCTGAGCGCTCGCATCGCGCAAAATCCCGCCATGGCCAACTCCGTGATACAAGACTCGCTGCCACCGGCCACCATGACATCCACCAGGCCGCGCTGAATACACTTCATCGCGTCTCCGATAGCGTGATTCCCGGATGCGCACGCAGTGGTGGTGCAAATGTTCGGCCCCTTTAGTCCCCAGCGCATCGAAACCTGCCCGGCGGCCAAGTTTCCCAACAACATGGGGATGAAGAAGGGACTGATGCGCGTCGGCTCTCTGGTTAGCAATAATTCCTTGTTGGCTTCTATGGCAGGTAAACCGCCCAAACCCACGCCGATGATGGTGCCGTACCGCGGCGCCATTTCCGCGTCGGGAACTTCCAGGTCGGCATCATCGAAGGCCATTTGAGAGGCCGCAAGAACGTACTGGATGAAAGTATCCATTTTCTTGAGTTCTTTGCGGGAAACATAATTCTCAGGTTCAAAACCTTTTACTTCGCCGCAGATGCGAGACGTCAGGCGATCCGGACAAAACCGGGAAACTTTACCGATGCCGGAGCGGCCCTGCATCAAGGCTTCCCAGTTTTCCTCTACCGACAAGCCCAGCGGCGTTAGCAGGCCGAGTCCCGTAACGACAACCCGGACATCCGAACTCAATAAATCTTGATTATTCATGCTTCCTCTTCGATTTGCAGACCAACGAGATTTCTCTAGTCTCCAGGCACCTTCGAGATGTAGTCGTACGCATCTTGAACCGTGGAGATTTTCTCCGCTTCTTCATCCGGGATTTCGATACCGAATTTCTCCTCAAAGGCCATGACGAGCTCTACGGTATCCAGCGAATCCGCTCCCAGATCATCGGTAAACGAAGCTTCCGGCACCACCTTGTCAGGCTCCACGCTCAACTGCTCAACAATGATTTCTCTTATTTGTGCTTTGATATCATCTGTCACGCCGATTCCTCCGAAAATCTTTCTCTTAAGCCGGTATTGAGTCATCCTTTCAGCAAGAACTCAGATCCAATACTCATTTCACTTCACCGGAGCGATCAATCTGAATTCTATAACCTGTTTCCGCTTTTTACTGATAATACTTCAGCAACCATCATACACAGGGATGAAATTCAGTTGAACTCCCCCAAGTCCGAAACCGTTTGCTCCAGGCTCCGCGTATCTTCCACATTGTGCACCGGTATACCCTTCAATATCCGCCTGTTCAATCCTGAGAGCACTTTTCCGGGGCCCAATTCGACCATCACATCGGGTTTCTCCTCGCCCGCCGCACGTACAGAGTCTTCCCAACGAACGGGAGAACGAACCTGCCGTTTGAGCAACTCTCTTGCCAGTTTTCCTTCCAGAACGGGTCGAGCGGTTACATTCGCGTATACGGGAATTGAAGGATCGGCAATATCCGCTTCGTCGAGAACTTCACTCATCCGCTCGGCCGCTTCGCTCAGCAAAGAACAATGGAAAGGCGCGCCAACCGGAAGCATGATAACCTTCCTGGCTCCTTTGTCTGTTGCCAGCCGCGCGGCGGATTCTACCGCATCCTTGTCTCCCGACAAGACATATTGGCCGGGGGCATTATAATTTGCAACCTCCACCACGCCTCCCACTTCCCCGCATATGGCTTCGGCCGCTTCTCTCTCTATCCCGAGCAAAGCCGCCATGGCGCCGCCCCGCTCGGGGACAGCCTCGTGCATGAAGCGGCCTCTTTTCTTCACCAACTCGACACCCGTCTGGAAATCGATGGCTTCAGCCGCCAGAAGAGCGGAGTATTCCCCCAAACTGTGCCCTAAGGCGAGAGAAGGCCTATAGCCGCACTCACGCAACAAAGTGCAAGCGATATGGCTATGAACCAGAATTGCGGGCTGGGTATGGCAAGTAAGCGTCAACTCCGATTTGGGGCCCTCGAAGCTCAGCCTCGCGAGGTCCCATCCTAAGATATCACTCGCCTGCTCATAGGCTTCTCGCGCAACAGGATATTCATCATAGAATTGCTTGCCCATGCCAACATATTGCGAACCTTGTCCTGGAAACAAAAACGCAATTTTCACAGCCATCTAGCAACCCTTACCTATGGCATGAACGACGAAGCTTGAATCAATTATGCTCGCTGATGAAACAGGGCGGGGGGTGGAGCGGAATCTTTCCAGGCGTTCATATCATCACTTCCATTCAACCAAAGACGCACCCCAGGTGAGGCCTCCACCGAAAGCAGCCATGAGGACATTATCTCCGCTTCTGATTTTCCCCTCCCTCACCGATTCATCCAGCGCAACCGGGATGGTGGCCGCGGACATATTGCCATATTTGTTAATCGTGATGATCACCTTGTCCATTGAGAATTCAAGCCGTTTCGCCACGGCCTCGATAATCCGCAGATTCGCCTGATGCGGAATAAAAATATCCACATCGTCCAATGTGAGACCGCTTCGCTCCAGCATTTCATTACAGACTTCCAGGAAATAACGCACAGCCGTCTTGAACGTCTCTTTCCCTTTCATCTGCAGCAAGTGCTCCTTGTTGTGCACGTCGTTGGGCGTCATCGGCGCAAACCGCGAACCGCCTCCCGGGACCAGAATCAACTCCCCGCCTTTGCCGTCGCTGTAGACCCTGGAATCCAGGACGCCTCTTCTCCCGTTCTCCGACGCCCCCACAACGACGGCGCCCGCGCCATCACCCCACAAGACGCAAGTGCCTCTATCCTCCCAGTTCGTCACCCGCGTCATCACGTCGGCGGAAACCAGGAGCACGTTCTTCATCATGCCCGAACGGATATAGGCGTCCGCCGCCTGAAGACCGTAGACGAAGCCCGTACACGCCGCATTCATGTCAAACGCCGCGGCCTTGTGCGCTCCGATATGGGACTGCAGCCAACAGGCCGCAGCCGGGCACATCGTGTCCGGCGTGAGGGTGGTTACGATGATGAGGTCAATTTCCTCGGGCCCCACGCCCGCGGATTCCAGCGCCTGATTGGCGGCATGAATCGACAAGTGGGAAGTCGCTTCGTCGGGCCTCGCCACACGCCGCTCGCTGATTCCCGTTCGATCGCGAATCCATTGGTCGCTGGTGTCGACCATTTTTTCCAGATCGGCGTTCGAGAGAACTCTTTCAGGGAGATAAGAACCTGTCCCCAATATGACGGAGTGGGTCACAATATGATTCCCTATACGGGCGAGATAACTGCTAGGGTATGATCGTAGTCGAAAACCGGGTCAGATATCAAGAGGGCTGATTTTCTTCATCGTCACCCTTCTTTTCGTCCCCCGTTACCTTCTCGTAAAAAATGCCCGTTCGTATTTGGTTCCACAAGCGCCATCCCACATCTCCACTGCGCTGTATGGAGATATGCTTGTCAATCTCTTGTTCTATCTTGGCATTCAGATCGACCTTGACGATATTCGCCGTCGTACGGATGGCATTTTTCACGGCCTTCGAGTTGCTCCGGCCATGTCCAATCGTACAAATTCCGCCCAAGCCCAGCAATGGCGCCGCTCCATATTCGGAATAATCGGTTCTCTGGCGCATGGATTTCAGTCCATTTTGCAAAAACATATATCCGATTTTGCTGCGCATCGAACCGACAATTTCCTCTCTGAGCAGCGTCGTCAGCATTTCACTGAGACTCTCGCTTACCTTCAGAGCCACGTTGCCCACGAACCCATCGCACACGACCACGTCGGTGCCGCCTTGAAAAATAGTGCTCCCTTCTACGTTGCCCACAAAATTCAAATCGCTTTTCACAAAAATCTCATGGACCGCCTTCAACACCTCGGTTCCTTTGGAATCTTCTCCACCCACGTTCAACAACCCCACCGTGGGCGCGGATTTCTTGAACACTTCCTGGGTATACACGGAACCCATAATGCCGAATTGAAACAAGTGCTGGGCCCGCGGGCTCAGATTCGCGCCCACGTCCAGCATGACGGAAAATCCTTTGAGGGTGGGGACCAGAGCGGCAATGGCGGGCCGCTGAACCCCCGGCATACGCTGCAAGACGGCCAGACCGGTGGCGAAGGCGCCTCCGGTGTCGCCCGCGCTGAATACCCCCTGCGCTTCTCCGTCCTTGACCAACTGAAGCGCGACGCGCATGGATGAGTCCGGCTTGGTCTTCACCGACTTCGTGGGTGATTCGCCCATATCGATGACTTGACTCGCCGAGCGAATCTCAAAAACATCCCTTGAAGCTCCAAGACGGTCAAGTTCCGCCTCGATTCGCTCCGGCGCGCCCACCAGGATGGATTCAATACCCTCTTCCCGGTGAGCGTCCACCGCTCCTTCTATGATTGCCGAAGGCGCGTTGTCTCCCCCCATGGCATCTATCGCAATCTTCATTGTCTCTTCCAGTGGCAGTATTATTCCTTCACTTCCAGAACTTTCTGACCCTTGTAATACCCGCAGATATTGCACACCCGATGGGGCAAAACCGGATTATTACAGTTCGTGCAAACCGCAATTGATGGTTTCGCCGCCTTGTAGTGTGTTCTTCTTTTACGGCCTCGCGTCTGCGAGTGCCGACGTTTGGGAAGCCCCACAGCACCGCACTCCTTTCACAATAATACGTTAAACACGAGCAATTCCCGCCGATGTCCTCTCGGCGTCATACCCGAAAACAGAAACATCACATACTACCACATATTTTGAAATTGAGATTCACCTCACACGAACCATTCAAAAATCAAGTGGAGCCCCCTGGTTTCCAACCACTGAGCGGCCCCCACCGCGGATCCGATTCCGCGCCCACGCCGACGGACTCTCCCTCATCGAGTTTCCGGCAAGTTTCAGGCGCTTCTCCCAGACATTTATCAGGACATCTGGGCTGAACGGGAATCGCCAGCCCGATTTGGTCGCGTACCGGCGTCGTTAGATCCACCGTTTCATTTTCGATATACGCGACCTCGAGGTCTTCTTCACTCAGTTCAACTTCATCATCTGAACCGGTATCTTGCGGCATTCGCGAAAAATAGATGGCCAAAGATTCATCGAATGGATGAATGAATTCCGCCAGGCCTAGAGAGCATTCCAACAAAAACCGACCGCTCAACCGACCCTGGAAACTCACCTCATCAGAGCCTGTTTTTTCCAACTTGCCGATGAGCTTCAATCCAGAAGCCCGGAACCAAACTTCCTCCAAATCATCCATTTCCAAATCCAGAGCGACATCCAGGCCATTATCCGGAATTTGGGAGAGAGGAAATTGAAGTATTTTCCCCATATCGTTTCCCCAGAGGATGTGCGCCGCAAGACGGGTGCGTTTTGCGACATCGCGTCGCATCGGGCTCCTATCCATAACGCCTAACTTAGAAATATAAAAAGGCGGCGAAGCAGTGTCAAACAACAAAGCACAAGGAGGTATATCCGGGCGTCCTGCGATTCATCGAACCAACACACGCCTCACAATCGATTTCAACGATTCTGCGCGCTTGACTTCAACAATTCCAGAAGCCTTCCCTCGCGAACACCGCCGGTCGATACGCCCAATTCCTTCTTTCGTCCCCACCGCAACAGCGCGCGCACGACAATCAGCCCGGCAAGCGCTACGTCCTCACGCCCCATTTCGAAACCACGCAGCCCGCTTCTTTCTTCATAAGACAACCCGGCGAACCGACCGACCCATTCCTCGAAAAAAGAAGCGGGCAGCGAGAGGCCATTCACGCCCCCGCCTAGCGGTTTGCCTTCTGTCAAAAACCAGGCCAACGCCACCATTCCCCCACAACCGATAAAGGGAATTTCCGTCAGTTCCGCCTCGTCGAAATCAACGTCCGCCAACATCGCCTCCACCGCCTCCGAGCAAGCCTGGACCTGTTCATGAGGCGTGGGCATGTTCTTCAAATAGCACTCCGTCAGATACACCACGCCGGCGGGAAGACTCGCCATCTCTCGAACCTCGTCATGCTCAGCAAGCATCACCTCGAGACTTCCCCCGCCTACGTCGAACACCAGCGCGCGTTCGGGTCTGGCCTCCTCGCCGGCGAAAACGCCCGCCAGCGCCAGGCGCGCTTCTTCCTCCGGTGCAATAACGCGCATTGCAATCCCCAGTTGCAGGGCGCGCGCTATGAATACATCCGAATTTCGCGCCTCGCGCAGCGCGCTGGTCGCCAGGGCGTCGACGAGGTGAACACGATGTTTTTCAATGATTTGCGCAAACCGGGCAAGGCAGGCGAGTCCTCTCTCCATGGCCTTCTCGGAGAGAAGGCCCGTTTCGCGAACCCCCTCGCCCAGACGAATCAGTTCACGCCAGCGGCCATGCGATTCCAGCCTGCCCGCATTATCGATCGTAGCGAGCGCCAGGCGGGCTGCGTTCGTGCCCAAATCCACCACCGCGGCTAGCGGGGCCGAAGCGTCGGGGCGGGAATGTTCAGACATGAAAAAAGAGGGGTTCCGGTGCGGTCATGAATTTCTGAAACGTTCTTTGTTGTTCATGTAGGAGACGGCGGCGCTCTTGAAACGCTCTATTTCCTCATCGTTGAGATCGCGCACATACTTCGCAGGCGCGCCCAGCCAGAGTGTTCCGGGCTCGATCACCTTGTTCTCGGGCACGACGGCGCCCGCCCCGACGACGGCGCCCTCGCCTACCTTCACGTTGTTGAGCACGATGGCGCCCATCGCGATGACAGCGCCGTCTCCCACATGGCACCCATGCACGATGGCCATGTGGCCCACGGTAATGTCGTCGCCCAGTACGCAGTCGTATTTACCGCTTTCGATATGCAGGATGGAGCCGTCCTGTATGTTGGTGCGCTTGCCCACGCGGATGGGCATGTGGTCTCCGCGCAGAACGCAGTTGTACCAAACGCTGCTGTGCTCCCCGATCTCCACATCACCTATGACGACGGCGGTTTCCGCCAACCAGGCGGTTTCATGAATTTTGGGCAGCACTCCCTCGAAGGGAATCAACATGAGCACCTTCTCCCTTGTTTCGTTTTCAGTTCAAAGACGTGATGTTTGCTGATCCCCGGCGCCGAATGACGGCTCGTGGGCCGCGGGTGAAGCCTGAACTTCCTTCAGCAGGGGCAAGTTGTCAAACATCGTTCGACGCTCGTCCAAAATCTTTTTGAAAGCCGAGCGCAGCGAACGGGGGAGCGGTATTCCTTTGGGGAGTTTCGCCTTCAGGGGGTTCAAATACCGTCCACGGCGAGTGATCCGGTAATCGAGATGGGGGCCGGTGGACAAACCCGTGGAACCCACGTAGCCGATGACTTGACCCTGGAGAACCTGCCTGCCCGCGCGAATCCCGCGCGCATACCGATACAGATGGAGATAGGCGGTTCGGTAACCGCCGCCATGGCGCAGTTCGATCGTCTTGCCGGCTTGGCGTTTGCGGCCCGCCCAGGCGACGACGCCATCGGCGACCGCAAGGACAGGCGTCCCCCGGGGCGCGGCGTAATCTACGCCAAAGTGGGGACGGTAGCGCTTGAGCACGGGATGAAAGCGCCTCTTCGAGAAGCGCGAACTGATTCGCGTATAGCGAAGCGGAGATCGCAAAAAGGCGCGCTTCAGAGACTCACCTTCGAAATTATAATATCTGCCGCCTCCGCCCTCGAAGTACACCGCGGTGTGCCGCCTGTTCCTCACGATGAACTCAGCCGCCAGAATCCGTCCGTAGCCGGCGAATTCATCCTGAATATGCTTCCGCTCGACCAGGACCTCCACCTCGTCTCCACTGTGTAAATCCTTATGAAAATCAATGACGAATGCAAAAATATCGCTGAGTTTGTTCACCAGTACGGGAGAGCCGCCGCCATCGGCGATGGCATGATACAAGGAACTCTGAATGCGGGATTGAATGCGTACCACATCGATGGAATAGGGGATGGCCTCTTTCGTGGCCCTCATCGCCCCGCTCGGCGTTCGCGAGATCCTGAGCCGACTTTCATTGTCGAGCTGCAGAACGAATTCGAGAAATTCGCCGTCTTTTTTTCTCACTTCAAACCGGCGACCCGCCCGAATGCGCGAAAAAATACGCTTTTCACGCACGCTATCCAGGACTTTCTGAATCTCCGAACGGCGCACTTTATGCGCCATCAACACGCCGATGACGGTGTCCGCTCTGGAGAATTTACCCGCTTCCGTGGTGAGTTTTTCCTCTTTCGGCGGACTCTTGATTTGCTGATCCCCGGCGGCTTTCTTCAAAACATTTTCTCTGGGCTTCTGACGAATCTGATTCTGAGATGCCTGGGTGAACTCGCGTTGTGTCGTATTTTTGCGCGCTTCTTCGGCTTTACGCGCAATAGGGCTCGGAGCGGATTTTTCCGACGAATCGGGTGGGGGAGGCATCTCGGAGCGGACGTTCAGGAAGACGCTGATGCCCACCGCCAAGAGCACGCCAACTACCCAGAACTTCGCAAAGCTGCTCTCGGATTTTCGTGTGGAGCCAACTAGCTCGACGAGACGCGCTGTTAACCTGCGCATCACGATCCCTTTCGAAGCGTCGGGCGGACACTACATAAAACCGGTAGGTACAACAAAAAACTTCATCTTGCTGTTGAACTATCAAGTATAGCAGATTTTCTCGATTTCTCAAATTTTCATTTTCCTGCCCCTCTCCGTGAACATGAACAGACCCGGCAACTCATGGCTCATCTTCTTTCAAGGATACTCCCATCTCTTTCCAAATCACGTCTCCTCCACGCATTTGCCCGCATTTGCGAGGCGAGCGCACCTCCCCGATTTCCATATAGTCCACGACATCGGCATCCTCTCGCGCCGGAGTGATGCCAAAGTACGGCGGGAGGAACGCTTCTCCCGATATGGAAGCCCTCATCCAGGAGAGCGGAATGGGACATCGCTTCATGTATCAAAATCTCATCGATGATGAGACGGCCATCGCCGCCACTTCCGTGGAGAAGGGATTCGTCGGCGCGGGCGTTCCCCGGGTCACCAGCGCGGGCGGCTCGATGATCTTCTCGGGCGCCTACGCCGGAGAAGACCCGGAAGTCTATTCCGTGGAAATTGACGCCCCGGGTGATGTGGGAAGCGCTCGCTTCAAGTGGCGCAAGACGTCGACACCCGCGGGCGGTTGGGAAGCCTCGAACATCCCCACTTCCCTGACGGATATCGCCCTGGATTCAGGCGTGAAGGTCCGCTTCGCAGGTGGCGCGGATTCCCCCGCTTTCGCCCTGGGCGATCATTGGCAGGCGACGGCGAATCGCTTTTACTCGCCGAAAAGACTGTATGACCTCGACCCCGCCACGCGGTTGAGGAGCAACTCTCCGCCCGAAGACCCGTGGTCGCTCGCCTTCGATTTCGGCGCGGAAAAATCTCCCGACGTATTCATCGCCCACCTCCACAATTTTTCACCCGGAACAAGCCTCCGGATTCAGGCGAACAGGTCTGCAGACTGGCGCGCGCCCGCACTCGACGAAAAACTCGCCTGGCGCAATGGTACGCTCATCCACTATCTCGCCACGACGCCACGCTCGTATCGCCACTGGCGTCTTCTGGCCGAAGGCGCCGCCGCCAATCTGGATGCGTATCTGGAAATCTCGGAAATGTATTTGGGCGGTTATTTCGAGCCCGCCGATCACTTCTGGTTCGGAAACGTGGTGGGAGAAGAATCCTTCGAGGAGGCGGGACGCACGGAAAACATGGCGGAGCATCCGGTGCTCCTGAACCGAGGCCGCGCGGTCACCCTTCCCTATGAGCGCATATCGGATGAGCAGCGCAGGGAATTTCTCACCATGTACCGCGCTGTGAAGAACGTCGAAACACGGCGGGCCAAACCGTTCTTCGCTCATGTGGATGTGGATGACCCCGCCTCGATAATACTCGCCCATTTCACGGGCGGTTTCCTGCCTCGCCAGACGGGGCCGGATGATTTCTCCTTCGAACTCGTGCTCAGGGAAAGACTCGCATGAAGCGCGCTACGGACCAGGCGATCAAGGATATCGCCGGACACGAAGGGAAAACCGCGCACGTCCTCTATCACCTCTCCACCGCCGGTGGGAAGCGCGTGTTCTGCGGCAAGCAGGCGCCCGACTCCCTGATCGGGCAAGGCGGAAGAATACATTTCCTCGACGGGTCGCGGATTCTCGACGGCTCGCTCCTGCTGGGAGAGGGAGCGGAAGTGCTCCTCGGCGTCCATGACTGGATAGAGGACGGCGGCCGCTTCTCTCTCGGCGCGTTTCAGGGCCCCTCCATTCTCGAGGCATTCAGAGAAAAAGAACTCTCGGGCCTTACGATAGCCGTCAACAACGCTCCCGACATGGACGGCCACCCGCGTATGAGCCGTATGCTCGCGACGGAGCCGTTCGTGGGCGGGCGAGTCGACGTGCGCGTCGGGTTTTCGGGACAAAACATATCCGACGTTCTCTCGATCGCGAGCTTCACCATCCGCCGGATCATCGAGCGCATCGAATCGGTCACGATTGAATGCGAGGGAAACTAGATGGCCGACCCGACGACGGACAGGCTTTCGGATTCGTTTCAGATAGGCCGCGCTTCGAAGTACGCCGCCCCTGAATTCGAAGACCAGAGCCTCCCCATCATCTACGGGGATTTGACGGTTCCTTCGCGTGAGAAAACAGGCGTTTACGCGCCGCCTAAAATCGACACCGCAGGTGACGGCGTCTACTGCGTGGCCGGGCACGAGATATGGGGCGGCGTCGTACTTTTCGACGACGATGGCCGCATCGAGTCGGAAAACTACACGCTGGAGCTCGCCCAGAACTATCAGGGCCGTGGCGTCATCGCCACAGCCGCTTTCACCACCCCGCCAAAAGGGCGAGTGACGGCCGTATGCAAGGGCAGGAAAACCGCAGCGGGCGGGCTCATCGAAAACCCCGCCGAGATCGTTCATGACCTCATGGCGGGCGTCTGGGGATTCAGTGAGCAGGATATCGACATGCAGGCCCTCGCGCGCGCGGCAACCAGCGCAAAGGCGCTCGGCTACCGGGCGGGTGGAATCATCATGGACGACCATGCGCCCGCCGACGTTCTCACCGCGCTTTTGGGCGATTTCCTCGGACGATACGAAATCGACCCGTTCGGTCGCCTGAAAATTCACATCGCCGGAGGAGAATCTTTCATGAACTCGCCACAAAAGGTATTGCCCCGCTTCGGCCAATCGCACATCGAAGCGGAGATAGCGCGCGACACCGTGATCAACCAGGTTCCGGCGCTCTATGCGAGGAATTATCCAGGCGCGCGTTACATCAGACACGACGATGGAAGCGCTACCCAGAACAGGTCCTCCCAAAGGCTCTATGGCGTCAGGAGACCTCCTGAAAGCCCGCTCAGGCTCGAATGGATCCGGCGCGAGAGCGTGGCCGCCACCGTTCAATCGCGCATCGTGGGGCGCTATCACGAACCCACCCGCATGCTCACCATCGAGGACGGCTCCCTGAGAGCGCTCGAAGTCGAACCGGACGACTACGTGGCGTTCAGCGTGCCCTGGATGCGCTCGAAGAAACTCGAACCCCTCGTGAATCAAATCGGGGAGGTTATCGAGGTGAATTACGACCTGGGCGAACAGGGCATGGAACTCAAAATTCGGGATACCGGCTTTTTCCTGACGTCCTCCCCTCTTCTGGATGGCGCCAAAATACTTGAAGGCGATTGGCTCCTGGGCGCCGAGCGCGACGCCGCCACTTACGCATAAAGGAGAAAACCATGCCCATCGGCGCTGATCTGTCCGCCCGCTATACCGAGGAAGCCATCGGCGGCCACCACCCCACGAAAGCCCGCGTCATCGACCGCCTGGCCCTCGCCGCCCTGTTCCCGGACGGAAAAATCAGGGCCAACAGGCAACCTGTCGAATGCGCAGGCAGGCTCGACTATGTGAACGCCACCACCCTGGCGTTCAAGCCGGCACTCAACTCCTCCTACTATCCTGCCGTCGCCAACCCCGTGGCGGGCTGCCATGTGCCCTTCATCGATGATGCGTCGGGAGACGTCTATTACGAGGATTTGCCCTGGGAGGGAATCACGCTAACGAACGCAGGCCTCACAGCGGACAGTTCCTATGCCGTCTTCGTCTACGATGACGGGGGCTCGCTCAAACTCGAATTCGACAGTACGGGAAGCTGGGCGTTCGACGCCGCCACGGGGCTGGCGCACAAAACGGATGACAACAGCCGCACCCTCGCCGGGGTCGCGAGAACGGACGGCTCGTCCCAGTTCGTTCTGGCGAACGACGTGTATGTCAGAAGTTTCTGGAACAAGGCGGAATACGCCGCCCAATCCAAAGGGACGCTCGCCACCACCCTGTCCACCAACTGGACCTCCGTCGCGACGCACGAAATCCTGACGTGGCCGGGCCACGACGTCATCCGCCAGGAAGCCGGCGGACAGGGATGGGTGAATTCGACGAGCATCGCGGGTCTGTTGGGTCTGGATATGAATCTCGAACTGTTCGGCGGAACGGGGCAGGCCTATCCGGAAGTCGAAATCATCCGCCTGTCGAACAGCGAGAAAGACAACTTCGCGATTGCGAAAACGCAAATATACACGGGCGCGCTCGCCGAGGTTCACTCCACGTTCGTCTTTCGCGTGGCGGGCTCGACCATCCTGAACATCGGCGACTATCTCTTCCAAAGCGTCGTTCTGATTTAGGAGACAAACATGGAAATCGAAGTGTCCAAAGCCGTCGGCCCGCATTTTCGGGATGAACTGGAAGCTGCCGGCCTCGCGCACCTCTATCTGGGCAGCGCGCACCGGCTGAAAACGACCATGACGCCTGACGCCGACTGGCGGCCCGGGTCCGACGAGACGGAATCCGCCCGGCCCGAAATCCACGGCCCCGCCCGGGACACGTGGGTCATCAACGTGGCCGGTTCGAGCACGCGGGCGCAGCGCGAGGCCATTCTCGCCGCTCATGCCGCGCACGCGCCCGAGGGCGTTGCGCAAGTTCATCGGGAGCAGACGAAAGAAAAACTCAACCTGTTGCTGAACGCCGCCAAGGCGCGCATCGTGGGCGTGCCGGTAAGCGCTCTGGGCGGCAAGCTGGCCGAATACGAGGAAAAAGCCAGGCTCATCGACGCCTGGGCGCAGGATTCAGACGAGGAGAAACTCGCAAAGCCGGGCTTCCTGCTCATCAAAAACAGAAAAGACGCCTATCCGGCGCGCTACGCGACGGGTCAAAGCGTGGTGGACGAATGGGCGAGCCGAAGAACGACCCTGCTCGGCCAGCTCGCCTCCCTCCTTAAAATTTACGACGAATGCGTGCGCGACACCCGGGATGCCGACGTCACGACCAGCGTGGCCGCCCTGGACGCGAAACTCGCAGAAGCCGCCTCTTCTTTCGATGCGGTGCGCTGATGGCCCCGGAAGGAAACGGGAAAGGCCTCCAGATATTCTTGTCCATCCTGAGCATCGCCGGCCTCGGGGTGGCCGCCTATACCCCGCTCTACAACCAGATCGTGAACGTGGAAGCGCGTCTGGCGGCCCACATGGCCGAGCGGGGCCACCCCTGGCTTTTGGAGAAAAACGCGGGCGCGCGCGTCCGCTTCCAGGAAGTGGAAACCCGGCTGCGAGAGGCGAAAACGATCGCCGATCTCAAATTCCGTGAACTCAAGGCGATTTCCGTGAAAAAAACGCGCGCGGACGCGCGGGCCTTTGCGCAAATACTCCGCCGTCTGCGTGAGGTCGAAACCGCGCTCGCCCGACTCGACGAGCGCCTGAACAAGGAGCGTCAACCATGATTCCCCATCTTCTCGCGGCGCTTTCCTCGGCCGCCGCCGTCTTTTGCGCCATAGCGGCGGTCGAGCCACGCCTCATCACGAACCACCTGTGGCATTTCATCAACCCCTGGGCGGATTAGCGCGCCCGGCATCAAGCCACATCATGCATCATACTCAGGAGTGAGAGATCCCGTGCCGGAGCAAGTCCATAAAATCTCGATAACGAAGAAAATAGACCTGAACTCCGGGAACAGCCTGAAAGCGCTCGAGCGTTTCACCAAGGCGGCGGGACAGGCCAGAATCGCCACGGAAAAACTCAAGCTCGAGACGCGCGGATCGCGGAGCGCGCTCGAAAAATCGAGCCGCGCCTTCGTGAGGTCCTCGGAACGCCTCCAGGGCGTCGGCGCCTCGTCCATGGATGCAGCCGAGGGGATGAACTCCCTGTGGCGGAATGCGGAACGAGCCGGCTCCCGGCTCAGCTCCGGTCCACTCGCCAGAGGCCTGGACGAGGTCAAAAGGAAAGCCGCGGACCTGCCCGCCTCTTTTCAGATCGCCGGAAGGGCGGTGAACGACTTCGCCTCGGCCAGCGAGCAGACGCTTACCCGATTTTTCTCGGGCGTACTCAGCGGCAAAATCGACAGCGCCAAGGATCTGTTCAGCGATCTGAAAAACCACGCCATCAACATGGTGCGTAACGCCGCCGCAGAGATGGCGAGCACGCAATTCATCAAACCGGCCGTGAGTGCTCTCCAGGGTTTGGGTACGGGCTTGCTGGGTGATCTAAGCAAGGGCCTGTTCAAGGTATTCGGCTTCTCCAAGGGCGGCCTGGTGAAAAAACCCACCCTGGGCCTGATCGGCGAAGCGGGGCCGGAACTCGTGGTGCCGCTGGCGAAAATCGGCGGCGAGGCGGGAATCATGCGCCTTTTCAAATCCATCTCCGAGATCGAGGCGGCGAATCGACTGGGCGGCACGGCGGTCGCCACCGGCGCGGGCGCAAAGGCGAGCAGCGAACTGGCCGCACGGATTGCGGCCGCAAAGGCGGCGGCGACCCTGCAAATCGCCTTCTCCGCGCTGGACTTCCTGAGGGGTCCTAAAACCTTGAAAAGGGGAGCAAGTCTGGGAATCAACGTTGCGGGCGCCCTCCCCGCGCTCTCGGGCGCCACGGGCATCGCCGCCTTGGGGCCTGCGGCGGGCGCTTTTCTGCTTACCGACGTCCTGTTCAACAAAGGAGGGGCCATCAAGCAGGTGCTCTCCTTCCTCGGTTTCAAGCGAAAGAAGTCCACGCCCTTCACCCGGGGAATAGCGAATCTCGGGCAGGCGGCCGGGCTGTATCTCGCGCTCGAAAAATTCCGCGATACAGGCGTGGCGGAAAAAGCGCAGTACCTCACACTCCCCCAGGCGGTCTACGAAGGGAAGATGAGCGTGGACCTTCCTTTGCTGGAAAAAGCAGGTCTGGCTTTCCAGGTCATCCAGCGGGCGGCCGGGGAAGCGGGCATCTCGCCCCAGGAGGGCGTGAAGCGGTATTTCGGCAAGGATTTTTACAGCGTCTACTTGAAGGCGCTGCCCATTGAAGAAGGCGACGCGGCGGGGCGTTTCGTCAAGCGCTCGGCGCTCAGACTCGTGGGCGAGGCGGGGCCCGAGCACATCATGAACGTGAATCACCCGCAATCCATCGACTTCTTTCAGCGCGGCGTGCGGCCCATCATCCGCGACGCGATACGGGACGAGATGGGCGGAGGCGGGGGCGACACCCACGTCTACCACATTCACATCGAAGGGAACCTGAGCGACAACCGCACGCTCGAGAAGCTCTCGCGCAAGCTGGAGGACATCAACAGGCGCCGCCGCCGCTACGGGCAGGCGTAGGCGAAAGGAAGCCGGATGATGGACATCTGCGTCAAGACGATCCCCGGGAGGGCGCATGAGGCGCGGCCGCTCGAAGATCAGCCGGTTTCGCGCGCGCAACTCCCCGCATCTGCGCGCACCCCACGCCCGCAATTCCCCGCAAATCCCCTCGATCATTTACGGAAATTTACGGAAAAACCCCGTGAATTTATCTAAATTTATCGAATTGTTCTAGAAATTCAGGCTCTCCAGCATCACGCCAACGGGTCCGGACCCGGCACCGCGCAGCGCACGAACTCCATCCCGTAGACAGGCGCGCGCGACTGCGCAAACTGCTCGTAGACGCCTGAGCGCGCCGTGAAGGTGAAGGCGTCGTCTCCGGTGTCGAGCGTCATGCGGGCGGGGCCAAGCGCGGGAGCGCGGCGGGAGTTTTCCGGCTCGATGTTCTCCGGCGGATTGGGGCCGTGGACGGCTAACCTTAAGTCGGCTTCCGGTTCCTCGAGAACTCTCCTCGCGACCGCTTTTGCGAAAGCTTCAGGTTCCCCGCCCTCACCAATGAACGCGTGAACGCCCTCGGCAGGGTGATGAGTCCTGCTGAATAATTCGTCATATCCAATTCTTATTCTACGGACTTGCGATTGCGCCGGGGTCAGACGGCGAGGTTTTCCCGCAGCGTCTTGCCCTCGTACGATTTCCTGTACCTCCCCCGCCTTTGCAATTCGGGGACCAGGTGGTCCACGATGTTGAGCATAATCTCGCGCGGCCCGGCCTGGGACTGCTTGACCATGAAGCCGCCCCGGCTCCCGGTCGCTTCGAATATCTCTTCGAAACGATCGGCAATCTGCGCCGCCGTACCGGTGAACGCGGTGGCGTACCCCGTTGCCGCCTCGAGTCCATGCCGAAAGAATTCCTCGCGATCGATCTCGGCGTGCTCGCCGTATTTGTGCGCCAAGAGATTGACGAAACCCACCGGGGAGGCCTGCGCGGCGACGATTCGTTCCTGAAGTTCCGCCAGGGAGAATCGCGGCGGAAGTTTGGACATGTCGTAGCCGGAATTGTGCGACAGCCATGCCCCGACGGCTTCCGTGGGCACGTCGGAAATCAGCGCTTCCCGCAGCGCATTCGCCTGTTTCCCGGTTTCACCGACGATGGCCCTGAGCGACCATAAGATCCCGACCTCTTGCGGGTCCCTTCCCTTAGCGAGGAGGGCGTCATCGAGGTCTCGTCTTTGCTTCGCCATGAGCGGCAACGTCTTGGTCCTGCCGAAAACATGATCGGCGACATGAGCGGCGCCCTGGATGCCGCGCGGCGAGCCTCCGGCCTGTATGATTACGGGACTTCCCTGGGGAGAGGGGACGACGCTTAGTGGCCCCTTGACCCTGAAAAACTTCCCCTCGTGATTGATCGGATGAACCTTGGCGGGGTCGGCGATCCGGCCCGAGGCCTTGTCCCAGAGGAAAGCATCCGCCTCGACGCTGTTCCACAACGCCCGGCAGACGTCGATAAACTCTTCGAGCCGTTCGTAGCGCTCACCATGATCCGGCAGCCCGTCGTAGCCATAGTTCGCAAAATCGGAACGGCGCGCCGAGGTGATGACGTTGAAGGCCATTCGACCGTTGGTGATATGGTCCATGGAATTCAGAAGGCGCGCCGTATAAAACGGGTGCATGAAGCTGGAGGAGTACGTCAAGCCGAACCCGAGATGCCTGGTGACGCGTGACATCGCGACAATCCACGGACTCATGTCGAATCTCGGCCATGCGACGCCGTAGCTGACCGCATCGTCAATCGAGTCTTTCCACGTGTCGGGAATGCCCGTCGAGTCCCCCAGGAAGATGAGGTCGAGACCGCCGCGCTCCGCGACGCGGGCCACTTCCTCGAACATCCCGATATTGGGGTGGTGGCGGTCCACCCACGAACCCGGATTCCTCCAATTGGTCTCTACCTCGGTCCACGAGATATCAAATGCCAACTGGATGCGCTTTTTCATCTGATTTTCCTTAAGCTACGACAATTACCCTCGCCGCCGCCGGTAAGCCGGCGTTGCCTGACGTTCTCGGCTTGGCTTCTTTCCGGTGAAGATTACTACGGCCGGAAGCGATCTTCCAGAACGGGCTCGATGGAGGCGCAGCCGAGAGCTGGTGAACGGGAAAACGGACTCCCTCCCCGGTTGCGCTCGACCTCCAACCCCCCTTGTCCGGGCTGTTGGAAAATTCCCATGGAGAGGTTTTGGTTGAGCGCACGCTTTTGAAGTTCACTCCCCCCTTGAGGGGGTTGTTGAAAAACCCCGTTTTGAAGCGGGCGGTATGGCGTCTCACGCGGCTTGGGAGATCAAGCCCAATCGGCGCGTGAGGCCGCGGGGAACGCGCATTCGGCGACTCGAGGCGGCGCAGGCCCGCCACAGAGCGAATATACCTGCCGCATGAGCGGCGGCGAGCCGCTTGAGGTTCACCGCAGTCGCCGTCAGGTAGGCCTGGATCTTCATGTTCTCCATACCCCGGCGCACCGCCCGCGCCAGTCCGTGCCAACTCTTCGCTTCGCCGTGGTAGCCCTCCGAGCGCCCCATGTGGCGGCGCCACAGCCGGCGCTCCTCCTCCCCCCGGCGCGCGTGGCGACGGCGCGCGCGCAACAGCGCCGGATACTCGTGCGGAATCAGCACCGTCCTGCTCGTGCGAGACTTCGACAGACAATCGGCCCTAAGCGCGCAGCCCGCGCAATCGCGCGTCCTCGATACATAGTAGCGCCCCCGCTCCGTCTCCTTCCGGGGACGCAGCGTCTTGCCCCCCGGACACTTCACCACCTTGTGACGCTCGTCGTAGCGGAACAACTGCAGCGGCACCCGGCTCTGGGAAGGCTCCTTCTTCGCCGGTATCAGCGCGGCGACCCCCCGACGCTCCAATGCGCCGTACACCTTCGAGTACGCATAGCCACTATCCGCCGTCACCACCGCGGGCGCGCGACCCGTCAGTTCGCAAACCGCATCCAACTGCGGCTCCATCATCTCCCGCTCGTTCAACGTCCCCTCCGTCACCGCTACGTCGAGAACCACCCCCCGCTCATCGTCCACCACCGCGTGGTGCTTGTAGCTCGGCTCGAACCCCGCGCGAGCGCTCTTGCGCGCCAGGCGAGCGTCCGGGTCCGTTCGGCTTATCTTCCCCGAACCCCCGCCCCCGCCCTTCTTCCCGCCCTCATCCTCCGAGTCGTTCTCCCGCACCACCTTCTCCGCGTGGCGCTCCGCCAGACTCTCCCAGCTCACGTCCGCACGTATCAACGAAGCGTCCATGTGCACCACTTCTCCCTTCGCCACCTTCGCCTCCACGCAAGCCTGAACCGTGCGGCGCAATATCTCCTTGAACCGCTCCTCCCCCCAGCGCTGACGGATACGCGTCAGGCTCGAATGGTCCGGCAACTCCTCGTCCAGCCTGTACCCGATGAACCACCGGATCGCCAGGTGCGCCTGCGCCTCGCGCAACAGGCGCCGGTCGTGCGCGTAGCCCAGCAGCAGGCCCGCCAGCATCAACCGAACCACCACCTCGGGATCCAGGCCCGGACGGCCATTGTCCGCGCAATAGCACGCCGCCACCTCCTCGCGAAGCCAGCTCAAATCCAGCACGCGGTCCACCTGCCGCAATATGTGATCTTCAGGAATCAACTTCTCCAGCGGGCCGGCCACGAACAAGTCCATCTGCTCGCGCCTCTTGCGATCCAACATCGAGGATACTCCCATCTCGGGCGAGTCGGGATAACTCCATACGATCACAAAACCAGGGCTTTTTCAACAGGCCCTTGAGGGGGAGTCGATGAAGCCGAGCGGTTTGTGCGAAGGCTGAATCGGTGGGGGGTAAAATGCGTTTTATCGCCATTCTGAATTATACCCCCCACCGAATCGCTTTCGGGCTTATGCCCTCAGCTCTTCGACTCCCCCTCAAGGGGGGAGTGATTCTTCTCTCTCACCGGTAGGTAAAATACACCGAAACTCGAAATAAGGACTATTTCAACAACCCTGATAAGGGGGGATAGTTTTTTTCAGGGGAAGCGCGAGGCAAGTGATCCCCTTGACGGGGGAACTTTTTCAACAACCCCGGAAGGTTGCGTTGGAAATTCAGAGCCTTATTCGAGGCGCATTACTTTGCGAAAGGTGAGACGCTGAATCCGGATGAGGCCGCGCCGCGCCTGAGCGCAGCCGTGCGCAAGCTGTTGCCGGCCGGATCATGATAGAGTCGAGGCGGATTCAAACGGCATTGAGCCCCCGGAGGAAAAATGAGCAAAACGTCCATCAAACCCGCCCTTCGTCCCGGTGAATTCGTTCCCCTCGTCGCCCTTCTGATGGCGCTCGTCGCACTCTCTATCGACGCGATACTGCCGGCGCTGCCCGTGATAGGCCAAGACCTCGGGGCGCCGCGCCGAAACGACGTCCAGTTCGTCGTCACGGCCGTGCTCCTGGGGCTCGGCCTCGGGCAGATCGTTTTCGGCCCCCTCTCCGACAGGATCGGACGCAAGCCCGCCATCAATACCGGCCTCGTCCTGTTCATGTCGGGATGCGTCATGAGCACCTTCGCATCCACCTTCGAGGTGATGATTGCGGGCCGCGTGCTGCAGGGGGTCGGAATCGCGGGACCGCGCATCGTTACAGTCGCCCTGGTGCGCGATCAATACGAAGGGCGCGAGATGGCTCGTCTCATGTCCTTTGCGATGGCCGTGTTCATTCTCGTTCCCACCGTCGCGCCTGCCCTCGGGCTGGGGATACTGTGGCTGGGCGGCTGGCGCGCGATATTCGCCGCCTTCTTCATCATCGCCGCGGTCACGCTCGCGTGGTTTTCACTTCGCCAGCCGGAAACCCTGCCCCCCGCCCGCCGGCGGCCCCTCTCCCCGCGCGCCATCGGCGCCGCCGTCCTGGAGGTGCTGCGGATCCGGGCCGCGCTCGGATACACCGTGGCCACCGGATGCGTGTTCGCGCCGTTCGTGGCCTACTTGAGCTCCTCCCAGCAAATCTTCCAGGAGGCGTACAATACCGGCGCGCTTTTCCCGGCCTATTTCGGCGTGCTGGCGCTCGCTTTCGGAGGCGCCTCGCTCGTGAACGGGTGGCTCGTCATGAAGTACGGGATGCGCCGGCTCTCGAGGAGGGCGACGGTCTCCATGACGCTGATCTCGGTCGTCGGCCTGGCGCCGGTCTTCGCCTTCGAGGGGCTTCCTCCGCTCTGGCTGTTCATGACCTACCTGCTCCTCGTCTTTCTCTGCATCGGACTGCTCTTCGGGAACCTCAACGCGCTCGCCATGGAACCCATCGGGCACATCGCCGGCGTGGGGGCGGGCGTGGTCGCTACGCTCTCCACCTTCATCTCGGTGCCGTTCGGCGCAATCGTGGGCCACAGTTTCGACGGCACCATGTACGCCCTGATCGCCGCTTTCGGGGTCTTCGGAGCAGGAACCTACGCGGCCATGAAATGGGCCGAGGGGGGTGGGGGAGCAGAGCGCAGCCGGTAGAGAAATCGCTCCATGGCGAAGTACTGGAGCAACTCGCTAAAAAGCCGCCGCTCACTTCTGGCCTTGTTCAGGAGGCGCTGCCGGACGGAGGCGGACACGTTTCCCGGAGGCGTCACAGGAGCGCCTCGAGATAGGGCCGCATCACATTTTCGACCCGGCAAATTCTGGCGTATTCGAGTAGTTCGCCGAGGTTGAGCCCGTTTCGTGCCTGTTGAAGTTTCAGCGCCTCAAGGACCACGTCCATTCCGATCTTGTTTCGGAACTTGAAACAGTCGGCCAGGGTTTTTGCAGGGTTGTATATTTTGACCGGCGCTCCATCGAGCAGGTGTTCTTCGATGCCGGGTCCGTATGCTTCATGGGAGAATTTGTGTACTTTGATGGGAGGATATTCGAGTGCAGGCGCCCGCGAGTCTTTAGGCACCGCCACGGAAACTTCACGTGGTATCCGGGTCGTGATGCCGTGCCAGGCAAGTGCCGAGACGAGGCAAACGACGGCTTTCGGAAAGCGGAGGCTCACCGTCACCAGATCCGGGTTGGCGAGCGGGGGAAGTTCCCGTAGCCGGTAAATCCCCCTGGTGATTTGCTCGATGACGCCCTTGTCTCTGAGCGCATACAGGGTGTAGCGCGTGAGCCCGGAAGCGAGAGCCTCGCTCATTCGAAGCTGGCCGCCGTGCTCGCGGAAGATTTCCTCAGGTTGTGCGTTCAGCTTGGATTCCATCAGTATTGTCCTTGTTTAACAATAAACAATAACAATATGTCTGCTCTTGATCGAAAAATCAATGGTGAAACCAGGAATAGATTCACTGCCTTTGTCTAAGCACTCTCCGCACAGACGTTCCAGGGTGTGCAGGAGTTGTAATTTCCCCGCTTCCGATTCGATGACCTATTGAAGAAGTGGTTTCTGAACGAGAATAGGGATAAGGAATTATTCCCAATAATATCAAAAAGATATGCGGATTTCTCAGGCGATGGAATTCGCCTGACGCTTCTAAGCGGGCGAAAACCCCGTGAATTTCTTTGGTTCTATCGAATGGTTCCGAATGTAATTCCGGCTTTCAGCCTCACGCAAGCGGGTCGAGACCCAGCACGGCGCGGCGCACGAGCTCCATCGCGTAGATGGGCGCGCGCGACTGCACGAACTGCTCGTTGCCGCCGAAGCTCGCCGTGAAGGTGAAGGCGTCGCCTCCAGTGTCGAGCGCCATGTGCGTGTCGCCCAGCGCGGGCGCGCGGCGGGAGTTTTCGGGCTCGATGTTCTCGGGCGGATTGGGACCGAATACGGCGAGGCCTAAGTCTGCGCCCGACTCTTCGCGGATTCGCCTCGCGAGCGCCTTTGCGAAACCCTCCGGGCCTTCTCCCTCATCCACGCCGAACATGCGCGCCAGCTCTTCCGCGTGCAGTCCGACGACGCCGCGTTTCAGGAACTGCACGCGCTCGGGCCAGGCGTTCAGCCGCTGGATCAAGGCTCCGCCGGTGTTCGACTCGACGATGGCGATGGTCTTGCCGCTCTGGGCCAGAACGCGCGCCAGCGTTTCTTCCAGCGTCGCGTTCCCGGTGGCGTAGACGGCGGAACCGAGAATCTCGCGCACCTTGACCTCCAGGCCCGCGATCATGTTGTTCGCCTCTTCGATGTCCTTTGCGCGCGCGGTGATGCGCACGTCCACCTGGCCGGGATGGGCGAGCACGCCAATGCTCGGGTTGACGGATTCGCGAAACAACTCCGATATCATCTCGTCCACACGCGATTCGCCGAGGCCGCAGGTTTTGAGAACTTTTGTTCGGATAACCTCTCCCAAATCAAATTTCTCCTGCAGGATGGGCACCGCGCACTGGGTGATGATGTAGCGCATCTCGTGCGGCACGCCCGGGCTCACGATGATGACCCCCCGCTCGTCCTCGCACATGAAACAAGGCGCCGTGCCGCGCGGGTTCTCGATGGGCGTGGCCCCGGCGGGGATGTAGGCCTGCTTTTTGTTGTTGTCGCTCATGTGGAAACCGCGGCGGCTGAAATAGGCGCTGATGTAGTCGTACAGGTCCTGGCGGAACTCGAGCTCGACGCCCATCACCTTGGCGCAGGCCTCCCGCGTCAGGTCGTCCACGGTGGGGCCGAGACCGCCCGTGGTGATGACGACCTGGGAGCGCTCGTGCGCCTGCCTGATGACGCCCGCGATCCTGTCGAGGTTGTCGCCGACGGTGGTCTTGAAATACATGTTGACGCCGATCGACTTGAGCTGGTCTGCGATGAAGGCGCTGTTGGTGTCGATGAGGTCGCCGAGGAGCATCTCGGTGCCGATGGCGACGATTTCGCCGCGTACAGGCTCTGCCATGAAAGGTTCCTTTATGTCGAAAACCAGAAAATGATGGCTCGTCAGGGAAGCCGCATATTAGCCCGGATATTTCACCGACAAATGGCATGGGGCCTCTGAATGTCGGATAATGTGAGTTGTCTCAATAACTTACACCCGTCCGACAGAGAGGCCCCATGGATACGCATTGTACACCGGAACAACTTCACTTTCACCCCCACGGAAGACGCGAGGTCATCGCCCGATTCGACGGCGGACGGATCACGTCGGACGCCGGCGGGGTGCTGCTTCGCGAGACGGATCTCCGCCTGGGTCTGATGGCTCGTCTGGCGCGGTGTTTTCGTGATTGCCGCAAGCCCGGCAGCGTGGAGCACCCGGTGCGCTCGCTGGCGGCGCAGCGGGTGTACGCGCTGGCGCTGGGCTACGAGGACCTGAACGACCACGAGGATTTGCGCCGCGACAGGTTGCTGGCGCTGCTGGTGGGCAAGCGGGACCTGACGGGAGCCGGGCGGGTTCGCCTTCGGGACCGCGGCTCTCCGCTGGCCGCATCGAGTACGCTGAACCGCCTGGAGTTGGGCGGCGCCGAGGCGGCGACGGATCGCTACAAGCGCATCGCTGCGGACTTCGAGGCGATGGACCGCCTGCTGGTGGACGTGTTCATGGAGTCTTACGCCGAACCGCCCGAAGAGATATGGCTGGACCTCGACGCCACGGACGACCCCCTGCACGGTCGCCAGGAGGGGCGCTTCTTCCACGGCTATTACGGCCGCTACTGTTATCTGCCGCTCTACGTCTTCTGCGGCGCGCATCTGCTGTGCGCGCGGCTGCGCCGCTCGAACGTCGACGCCTCGGCCGGCAGCGAGGAGGAGTTGGCGCGGATCGTGGCGCAGGTCCGCAGGCGCTGGCCGCGTACGCGGGTCGTGGTTCGCGGCGACTCGGGTTTTTGCCGCGAGCCGTTGATGCGCTGGTGCGAGGAGAACGGCGTCGGCTACGTGTTCGGCATGGCGCGCAACGCGCGGCTGGTGCGGGCGATTGGCCGGGACCTCTACCGGGCCGAGGTCGTCTGTCGCCGCACGGGTGAGCCGGCGCGCCGGTATCGCGACTTCCGCTATCGAACGCGCAAGAGCTGGTCCAGAACCCGCCGGGTGGTGGGCAAGGCGCAATACCTGCCCAGGGGGGCGAACCCGCGGTTCGTGGTCACCAATCTCCGCCCCCGGCGGGCCGGCGCCAGACGCCTCTACGAAGAACTCTACTGCGCCCGGGGAGAGATGGAGAACCGCATCAAGGAACAGCAACTCGGCCTGTTCGCCGACCGCACCAGCAGCGCCACCATGAGGGCCAATCAGTTGCGGCTCTACTTCGCCTCCTTCGCCTACGTCCTGATGCACGGACTCCGGCGCCTGGGGCTGGCGGGCACGACATGCGCCAGGGCCCAGTGCGCAACGATCCGGCTGAAACTGCTCAAGATCGGCGCCCGCGTGAGGGTCAGCGTGCGCAAGGTCCGGCTGTCTATCTCCGAGGCCTGGCCCCATGCGGCGCTCTTCGAAAAGGTAGTGAACAACCTGCGTACGCACCCGCCCTGGCCGACGGCGGGGGAGAGTGACTGAGCGTAGAATCGGAGCGACATAGGTTGCCGCAGCGGGAAACCTGCGCCTGCGCGTCGGCCGGCACTCCCCGAAAGCCTTCGAAATCGACGAAAAAGCGCCGCTCGGGCGCCGTGCGTCATCGTATCGCGCCGACGAAGAAGGCCGCCTCCCGAATCAAGCCGTCCACGACTTCAAATCAGGCCGTTCCAAAGCCTCGGTGAAATATCCGGGTTAGGGGAGCGCTCCCCCGCCGACAAGGGCGGGTGTTGAAAAAGTCCGAAAGGAAATAAATCACACCCCCTCCTTGAGGGGGCTGTTGGAAAACCCTGTTTCGGGGTCAGCGGCATGGAGGTTCACGCGGCGCAGGCACGATGGTTTTGTAGGGACAGGCCTCCGTGCCTGTCCTGCCCTCCGTGGTTGTCCTTCGTTAGGACAGGCACGGAGGCCTGTCCCTACAAGAAGCGATGTGGCTTTGTTCGTCATTCCGGCAAAAGCCGGAATCCATTTGTTTTGCCTTTGTTTTTATTTTCTGATTGCTTCCCACGAATGGTCAGGAAATGAAAAGCCGGCGTATTGTCATTCTGCTTGAAAATGGATTCCGGCTTTCGCCGGAATGACGACGGTGGTTAATTCCGATCGAGGAGGGTTTTTTCAACAACCCCCAAGGAGGAACCCTCAAGGCGACGCTATCAGCCCCGAGAGAGCGAGCCAGCGCTCGAACCAGCGCGCGGCGCGCCTGTTCAACGCCTCCATGTGCAACGGCGCTTCGCCCAATATCGCCTCGGGGTCCGCGTCCGAGCGCGCGGATTTCATGTCGCCCGCAAACGCGTCCAGCCAGGTGGATATGTCCTCCATCGAGATTTCCAGGTGAAACTGGAAGGCGTAGGCGCGCGCGCCCCACCGGAACGCCTGGTTCGGGTACCGCGCGGAAGACGCGAGATGCACCGCGCTCTCAGGAATATCGAACGTATCGCCGTGCCACTGGAATACGGGGAAGCTCGCCGCCTCATCGCCGAGCAGCGGGTCTTCTTTCGCCTCGGGCGTCAGATCCACCGGGAACCAGCCGATCTCCTTTTTCGCTTCTCCGGGATACACGCGGGCCCCGAGCGCCGCCGCCATCAACTGCGCGCCCAGGCAAAGGCCGTAGACGGGGAATCCCGCATGAAGCGCCTCACGGAGAAAGCGGAGTTCATCGGCCAGCCAGGGGTATTTCTCCGCCTCGTAAACGCCCATCGGCCCGCCCAGGACGACGATGGCCTGGGTGTCCTTCAACTCACCCAAAGAGCGGGGGAGACGCTCCCCCTTGTGCAGGGCCAGGTAGCGCGCGGGAACCCCCTTCTGCGCGAGCACCTCTTCGAGCAGCGAGAGCCTTTCCACGTCCACATGCTGAAGCGCCAGAACCGACAAGCGAGTATCCTCTTATAAACCAGGCTTGGTGGGGTTATTGAAAAAGCCGCTATACGATCCCTACGAAGATCGCTCTCCACCGAGGAGAATTTCAAATCAACTCCCCCCTTGAGGGTCTGGCTTCCCGAGGGGAAAGCCAGACGATGAAGCCGAGCGGATTGTGCGAAGGCTGAATCGGTGGGGGGTGAATCGCGTTTTATCGCCATTCCGAATTATACCCCCCACCGAATCGCTTGCGGGCTTACGCCCTTAGCTCTTCGACTCCCCCTCAAGGGGGGAGTGAATCTTGCTCTTTCATTGGTCGCGACAAACCCTCATTCATCAAGGCTCTTTCAACACCCCCTACAGCCCCAGTATCGAAAGCGTGTCCTGAACATCCCGGATCTCGAAATCAGGCGGTTCGCCGCCTTCGGGCACGGGTTTTCCTTTTCTGTTGAGCCAGGCGCACGGCATGCCCACGCTCTGCGGCCCCGTAACGTCGGCATCGAACGTGTCGCCCACGAAGAGCACTTCCGCAGGCGCCGCGCCCAACTCTTCGGCCACCTTGAGAAAGAGCGACCCCGCCGGTTTCCTGAAACCCTCATCCTCTGAAATAAGAACCGAATCGAGATAGGGCGTGATGCCCATCTTGTCGATGATCCGCCGCGCGGTGGGCGCGTGGTCGAAATTGCTCAGGAGCGCTACCGGAAGACCGGCGTCCTTTATCCGCCCCAGCATGTCGAGGCGACCCCGGTCGAACACCACGGAGTTCTCGATGCCGTACATGTGGGCGTTCAGGGCCGTCTTGGCGGCGCGTTCCCTGTCTTGTGCGGGAATCGCCACCAGAAGCGCCATCAAGCGCCGGAAACGATCGATGGAGCGGATTTCCCTGTACTCGGGGTCGTTGTCGCGCTCGGCCCACACCTCTTTCGAACTCTTCAGCCAGAGCTGGTGGAAGGCCTGGTAATTCGGCACGAGGAAGCCGCCGTCATAAAGCGCGTCATAGGCCGCTTTCGAGGTGGTCTTCTCCTCCTTGCCGTCTATCTCCACCACCGGGAACAGGGTGATGTCGAAATCGACGAGCGTGTCGAACAGGTCGAACGCAACCGCTTGATACGATGCCAAGAGAACTCCTTGTGAGATACGAGCCGGTTTCGGGGATCAGTCGTAGGAGCCGTCCATGTCCATCTTCCGGTAGGCGCTTCCGTAGAAAAGAAGCGGCGCGCGCACCTCTTCCTCGAGAACGACGCGGGTCACGCGACCCACGACGATGGTGTGGTCTCCACCCGGAAGCTCCTCGTGCAGGTCGCACTCCAGAACGCCCACGTTCCCCGTGAGCACGGGCGAGCCGTTCTCTCCGATCTCATGCGGGATGTCGGCGAACTGATCCTCCGCGTCCCTCCCCTTGCCTGCGAACCAGTCGGAGGTGCTCTTCTGCTCTTCCGAGAGGAAATTGATGGCGAACTTCTTCGCTTCCTGCACCATCTTCAGGCTCGACGCCTTGTTGTCGTAACACACCAGGACGAGCGGCGGGTCGAGCGAGAGGGAGGAGAACGCGTTCGCCGTCATGCCGCGCGCTTCGGTCGGCGTTTTCGCGGTGACGACCGTGACGCCCGTGGCGAACCTGCCGAGGGCGGTTCTGAATTCTTTTCCGTCGATGCTCATGTGTGCCATCCTCTATATTGAAAACCCTGGATTCGTCCGAATATATCTCATCTTTCCTTGCGTTCGCCTTTTCCGGTGTAAAGCGCCGTCGTTATCCGTTCCTCGCCTATCGGGGCTGTTGAAAAAGCCCTGTAAAGCGATTTTGGTTGAGCGCACGCTTTTGAAGTTCACTCCCCCCTTGAGGGGGAGTCAACGAGTTAAGGGCGTAGCCCGCAAGCGAGTTGGTGGGGGGTATAATTCGAATTGTGCCACAAATCTGGATTCACCCCCCACCGAATCAGCCTTCGCCGGAGGCTCGGCTTCTTCGACTCCCCCTCAAGGGGGGAGTGATTCTCTTGCTTCTCGTCGGTCGCGTTAAACTCTCATTTATCAAGACTTTCTCAACAACCCCCTAACCTTCCGGCGCAAGCAGCACCTTCAGCCCCGCTCCGCGCGCCATGATGTCGAAGCCTCTCTCCCACGCATCGAGCGGGAGCATGTCGGACACCATCGCCTCGGCATCGACCCTGCCCGCCTCCAGCAGGTCGAGCGCCAGGAGCCAGGCGGAGCGCTTCTGCCCGAACGTGCCGACAAGGCGGATCTCCTTGAACGCCAGCCTGTCCATGTCGACGGGAACGGGCGCGCCGGGCAGGCCCACCTGGAGGATTTCCCCGCCCTTCCGCACCGCCTCGACGCATACCTCCATCGCGGCGGCAGCGCCCGCCGCCTCGACGGCCAAGTCCACGCCCCAGCCTTTCGTTACCTTCAAGGCCTGATCGAGGACGTTTTCTTTCTCGGCGTTCACCGTCCACTCAGCACCCAGCGCGCGGGCGAGCGCCAGCCTGTGCGCGTCCTTCCCGGCGCCCGCCACCATCACCCGAGCGCCGTGGGCGATTGCCACCTGGGCGCACCCCAGGCCGATGGCGCCCGGCCCCATGATCAATGCGATGTCGCCCTCGCGCACGCTGCACTGCTCGCACACCCCGTGGACGCATACCGCGAGGGGTTCCGAGAGTGCGGCGGCCTTGAGACTCACGCTATAGGGCAGGCGGTGAATCGACTCCGCCCGGGTGACCACGTAGTCTGTGAAGGCGCCGTTGCTCACCACGCCGGCGATGTCGCGCTCCTCGCACCGGTTGTAGCGGCCCGAGATGCAGTGCGGGCAGACGCGGCACGTGGACTTCGTCGGTTCGGCCGTCACCCGCGCGCCGAGCGGAACTCCCTCGACGCCTGCGCCCGTTTCCACCACTTCGCCCGAGAACTCGTGCCCCAGCACCAGGGGCGGGAAATAGTGAAAGAACTCGCCCGAGGCGATGTGCACGTCCGTGCCGCAGATGCCGGCGTGGGCGATTTTCACCTTCACCTGCCCGGGTCCCACGCGAGGCTCCGCAACGTCCAGGAGCGCCATGTTTCCGGGCCCGCGCGCCCGTTTCACCAGGGCTTTCATGTTCGCCTCGCGCGAGGGGACATCAGGCGTTCAGAACGGCGATCGCCCGGATCGGCGAGCCCGACCCGCCCCGAATCTTGAGCGGGAGCCCGATGTAGAGGAACTCCTTGCCCACCACCAGCTCGATGTTGCACAGGTTTTCCGTGTTGGTGCGGCCAAGCTCGCGGCAAACGAGGTGGCAGGGGTATCCGGGGCTGGTCGCCATGTCCATGCTCGGGGCGTCGGTGCCCACGTTGATGGCCCCGCACTCGCCGTAGACGTACTCGGCCGCCTCGCGCGTCCAGCCCGCGTAGGCCGTCGTGTAGAGCGGCGTCGGGTGGTGGCGCTTGAAGTGCCCGTAGGTGTAGAGGAGCGTATCGCCCGGCTTGATCTCGTAATTGTAGTGGTCGAGCCTGCGCTTCACGTCGTCCGCGTCGATGTAGCTGTTGTCCTCCACGTTCTCGAAGTCGATCGCGATGCCCCGGCTGTAGAAGGAATCGAAGTTCATCTCGTCGATGTGGGGCGCGTCGGGCGAGGGGTCGAGATGGCTGATGGAATCCACGTGCGTGGGGCCGTGCTCGCAGAACTGGATGATGCCCGAATAGTAGCTCATCTCGCTCTGGAAGCGCCCGCTGGCGGCGCTTTCCTCGTGCGTCATGTTCGTCCAGCGCCAGGTCTCGGGGTGTCCCACGAACACGGGCTGGCCCTGGTAGATGTCTTGTGAGAGATCGATGATTTCGTGATTCTTGTACGCCATGGTGATTCTCCTTCGGGGTGTCCCGCTATTGGTGAACTGTTCGAATCCTTGCGATTCGCTGGGTGAAGCGCGTCTTCTGAATCAGGCCAAAACCGGCGATACGACTTGCCCGCATCCGGGTTTCTCATGGGATATGTCGTGGGTTTTGAGCGCTTCCGATATTAGAGACGGGGTGAGGGGTTGTCAACGGAAAGGCTTGGGACCACGCCCATCCGGAATTGTTGGAAAACCCGATTTCGTGATTCGGTGAATGGAACCGCCCGAGGAGGGGGGAGAGTGTCCGAAGTCTTGTGTAAGTAAGGGTCGAGGGTTCACACTTCACCAGGAGGAGGACCTTTGATGACGAGACTGAGACCTGAGCTATTGGACGAGTTGCTGTCCGGCTACGAGAAGCCGGAAGACCTGTTGGGCGAGGACGGGCTGTTCAAGCAGCTCAAGGAGGCTCTTGTGGAGCGCGCGCTGGGCGCGGAGTTGAGCGAGCACCTCGGCTACGAGAAGGGAGACCCAGCCGGACGAGGTAGTGGCAACAGCCGCAACGGGCATTCCGGCAAGACGGTTCTGAGCGATGATGGCGAGTTGGACCTGGCGGTTCCCCGGGACCGCAACGGGACGTTCGAGCCGGCGATCGTGCCCAAGGGGGAGCGGCGCCTCGAGGGTTTCGACGAGCGCATCGTGTCGCTGTACGCGCGCGGGATGAGCGTGCGCGAGATCCGGGGCCACCTCGAGGAGTTGTACGGGGTATCGGTATCGCCGGACCTGATCAGCCGGGTGACCGACGCCGTGCTAGAGGAGGTGCGGGAGTGGCAGAACCGGCCCCTGGACCCTGTTTATCCGGTCGTGTTCTTCGACGCGCTGCGGGTGAAGATCCGCGACGAGGGCCTGGTTCGGAACAAGGCGGTCTACCTCGCCCTGGCGATTACCTCCGAGGGCGACAAGGAGGTGCTGGGGCTTTGGATCGAGCAGACCGAGGGGGCGAAGTTCTGGCTCAAGGTGATGAACGAGCTCCAGGCCCGGGGCCTGCAGGACATTCTGGTCGCGGTGGTGGACGGGCTCGCAGGCTTTCCCGACGCCATCGGCACGGTATTCCCGCGCACCGCGGTCCAGACCTGCATCGTCCATCTGATACGCAATTCGATGTCGTTCGTCGCCTGGAAGGACCGCCGGAAGGTCATGCCCGATCTCAAGGCGGTCTACCGGGCCGAGACGCTCGAAGCCGCGGCGGCCAGGCTCGATGAGTTCGAAGCCCGCTGGGGGGAGCGCTACCCGGCGGTGGCTCCCGCCTGGCGTCGCGCCTGGGAGCATGTGGCGCCGATGTTCGCCTTCCCGCCGGCCATCCGGAAGATGATCTATACGACCAACGCCCTGGAGAGCCTGCATCGGTCGTTGCGCAAGATCATCAAGACCCGGGGAAGCTTTCCCAGCGACGAGGCGGCGACGAAGTTGCTGTTCCTGGCGATACGCAACGCCGGAGTCCGTTGGCGCCGCCCAGTTGACTGGACCGCCGCGAAGGGGCAATTTGCCATTCTGTTCGAGGATCGCTTTCCTGGCTCAGCTAGCTGAGCCAGGAAAGCCCAAAGACCCGAGACCGTGGCTTACACAGATAATCGGACATACCCGGAGGGGGTGGTAGAGACAGGCCCCCGTGCCTGTCCGATGCCCTGTTCTACAAAGGACAACCACAGGGGGTTGTCCCTACAAACTTTCGCGCGAACCCCCGACCTCCCTCGTCGAAAGGCAACCCCCCCTACCCCCCCTTGTCAGGGGGGCAAGAAAAAGAGTTACTGTCAAATGTTGTGTATGGCCGTCTTGAGTTCAGCGGCCTCCCTGCCGGTTTCTTTTTCATTCACCCCATTGATGAACCTCACGTCGGTGATCACGTCGGCCAGATGACCCAGGCCGCCCAGCCGCCCCCATCGCTTCTCGGCGCTCATGGCGAGTTGGTGAATCAGGCTCAGCGCCGTCTTCTCGCTCAGGCAGTTCCTCGTCTTCGCCGTTCGCAGCCGGATCGTGGCGAAGGTCGACTCGATCGGGTTCGTCGTCCGAAGACTCCGCCAGTGCGCCGCCGGGAAGTCGTAGAAGGCGAACAACTCCTCGCGGTCCCCCGCCAGGCACGCGGCGGCCTTGGGGTACTTCGCCTCCCAGGTGGCGAGAAAGCGTTCGAACGCCTTCTCCGCGTGCTCGCGGGTCTCCGCCCTCCACATCTCGTACAGCATCGGCCGCGCTTCGCGCTGAGCGCTTTTGGGCAGCTTGTCGAGAACGTTCGCCGTCTTGTGCACCCAGCAGCGCTGCGCCCGGGTCTCGGGATACACCTCGGCCAGCGCCGACCACAACCCCAGACCCCCGTCGCCCACCGCCAGCTTCGCCGCCTTTACCCCCCGCTCCCGCAGGCCGAGCAGAACCGCCTTCCAGCTCTCCTTCGATTCACGGAACCCCGCCTCCAGGGCCAGGAAGCGCTTGCGGCCCCGCGCGTCGCAGCCCACGACCACCAGAAGACAGCGCCGCTCCCCGCTGCGCACGTTCACGTAGATGCCGTCCGCCCACAAGTACGCGAACTCCTCGCCGCCCCAGTCCCGCTCGCGCCACTGTAAGTACTCGCGCTCCCAGCCCTCCTTGAGACGCGAGACGCTCGCCGGGGACAAGCCCTTCACCGACTCGCCGAACAGCGCCGTGAGCGCCTCGCCGAAGTCGTTCGTCGATACCCCCTTCAGGTACAGCCACGGTATCACCGCCTCCACGCGCCGCGTCTTGCGCAGATACGGCGGCAAAAGCTCCGAACGGAAACGCCGCCCCGCGCCCGACCTGTCCCGCGTCCGAGGAACTTGAACCCGCACCGGACCCACACCCGTCAATACCTCCCGAGAAGGCAGATACCCGTTGCGCACCACCGCGCGGCGGCCCTGCGCGTCATGGTCGCCCGCATGCTCTTCCAGATAAGCCGCCAACTCCGCTTCCACCGCCTGGCGGATGATTCGTCGCGCGCCCGCGCGCAACAGTTCGCTCAACTCGTCTCGTAAGGCTGGATTCCTCAAGGGAATCGTCGTATCTTCTCTCATGGTGGCGCATCTCCTTGTGCTGAATGACCGGGCTTTGGACAACCCTATTTCAGCAGGATGCGCCGCCTTCTTCAATTCAGCCCATACACAAGTTTTGAACGTAACTCCAAGAAAAAGCAAAACCCCCTCGGCCCGGCGGGGGCGCATCGCCTCTTTATACCCCCCTGACAAGGGGGGGTAGGGGGGGTTGCTTTTATCGGGTTTCCCTTTCAGGGGGCTGCCTTTACCTTCTCAGGGGCTTTTCCAACAACCCCGCCCGCCCGGAATTGACATCTAAAAGCCCGCCTCCTTACCATGCCGACGGGACTCAGGCCTTATTATTGTTTCGGAGAACTCGAATGGCGGACGCGCGCCGCATTACGGCGATAATCCTCGCCGCAGGCCTATCGAAGCGCCTGGGGCGGAACAAGCTTCTCCTGCCCCTGGGGGATGAGACCGTCCTCCGAAAAACGGCGAAGGCGGTGCTCGAAAGCACCGTATCCGAGGTCATACTCGTGACGGGCCATGAGGAAGCAGAAGTAAAACAGGCCGTGGAAGGTCTCGATGTGCGCCTCACGCACAACCCCCGCTACGCCGAGGGGCAGAGCACGAGCATGATCGCGGGGATCGAGGCGGCGCATGAGGAGGCCTGCGCCTATCTGTTCGTCCTGGGCGATCAGCCCCTGCTGACGCCCGGAATTGTGAACGAGGTGATTTCCCTCTATGAAGCGTCCCGGCCCGAAGCCCTGGTCGCAGCGCCGGTATTCCAAGGCAGGCGCGGAAACCCGGCGCTGTTCTCCGCTTCCCTAAGAGACGAACTGCTTCAGGCGAGCGGAGATGCGGGCGGCAGGGGGATCATCCAGAGGCTGGAAAATGAATCTCCCGGCAAGATCGTTTTTCTCGAACTCCCCAATGATGATATGTTTCTCGACATCGACACGGAAGAAGATTACGAACGCATGCTTCGTAAATTCCCTTAAACCTCATAAGAGCAGCGAAGGAGTGTATTCATGGTGAAAGCGTTCCAGATTGCATCCGGCCCGCGCGTCCGCTTCGGCCGCGGAGAAGCCGCCCAGGTCGGAGAGGAAGCGAAGGGCCTGGGAATGACGAAGCCTATGCTCGTCACCGACCCGGGGCTGGCGTCGAGCGGGGCGCTCGATTCGGTGCTGAAAGGCCTCGAAGACTCAGTCGTCGAATATGTGTTCTACGACAAGGCCGAGGCGAATCCCTCAGACACCAGCATCCTGGCGGCCCGCGATTTCTTTAACGGAAACGGGTGCGACGGCTTCATCGCCGCGGGCGGGGGCAGCACGATGGACACCGCCAAGGCGACGCTGGCCATCGTCGCGAACGGCGGTGTGCCGAGCGACTACTACGGGCGCGGGAAGGCCACGAAACCCGGCCCGCCACTCATCACCGTTCCCACCACGGCGGGCACGGGCAGCGAGGTCACCATGAGCTCCATCGTCACGGACACGAAGCTCATGATCAAAACGGTGCTCGCCGACGACTCGCTTTTCGCGAAACTCGCGGTCGTCGACTCGGCCCTTCTGGCCAAACTCCCCTCCCACATCGCGGCGGGCGCGATGATGGACGCCCTCACCCACGCCATCGAATCGGTCGGCTCGCCCGCCTCGAACCCGTGGACGGAAGCGCTCGCGTTCGAGTCCATCGCGCGAATCGGGGCGCACGGCAGGGCCTATGTGGACGACCCCTCGGACCCCGAGGCGGCCGACGCCATATCGCTGGCCGCCATGCTCGCGGGACGCGCCTTCACCAACACGGGCCTCGGCATCGTGCACTCGCTCGCGCATCCGCTGGGCGCCTACCACGGGCTGCACCACGGCACGGCGAACGGCATCTTTTTGCCGCCCGTCATGGAGTTCAACCTCCCCGCCATGCGCGACGCCTACGCACGCATGGCGCCGCTCCTGAAAGAGAGCGCGGCGAACACGGCCGAGGCGGCGATAGACGCCATCCGCGAGCTCAACACGGACATCGGCATTCCGGGCAGCCTGAGGGAGGCGGACGTGGTGAACGAAGACCTGGACGTCCTGGCGAAGGACGCGGCGGAGAGCCACCAGGTCAACACGAACCCGGTCCCCTCGACCCAGGAGGACCTGAAGCGCCTTCTGCTGGCCGTGCTCGAGTAGACGATGCCTGCTGAGGAGATTCTGATATCACAGGCGCGAATCGAGAGCCGCCTGCCCGAACTCGCCGCCGAGATCAACGAGGCGCTGCCCGACGGGCCGATCCACGTCGTCATGATTCTGAAAGGCGCGATTGTCTTCGGCGTCGACCTGGCCCGCGCCCTCATGCGCAACACCACGCTCGGCTTCCTCACGGCCTCGAGCTACGGCGCGAACACGACAAGCAGGGGCCGGGTGGAGATCGACGCCAGACACCTGGGCGACCTCGAAGGGCGGAACGTGCTGCTCATCGACGATATTCTCGATACGGGCCATACGTTTGCGAAAACCATTGATATTCTTGGGGGTAAGCGCCCGGCATCTCTCAGGACGTGCGTATTGATGGACAAGCCCGCGAGGAGGGAGACCGAGATACAGGCGGATCACGTGGGCTTCACCATCGAGGATCATTTCGTGGTCGGCTACGGTCTGGACTGCGACGAGGCCTACCGCACCCTGCCCGACATCCGGATATATACGCCCGAGTGAGCGTTGCCGGAGGGCAGGTGTAAGGCCCGGGCCGGGGAGGAAGGGTTCGAATCACTCCCCCCTTGAGGGGGAGTCGAGGAAGCCGAGCGGTTTGTGCGAAGGCTGACTCGGTGGGGGGTAAAATGCGTTTTATCGCCATTCCGGATTATACCCCCCACCGAATCGCTTTCGGGCTTACGCCCTCAGCTCTTCGACTCCCCCTCAAGGGGGGAGTGAAATCTAGCGCGCTTCTTCTGTGGGTTTTTTCAACAGCCCCCTCAAGGGGGGAGTGATTTCATAACCCTATGTCGAATGAGAATTCCATTCTCTCATTAAGGAGCAACGTACATGCCGATTCAGGAAGTAACGGTTTGGGATACCGCCGTGGAAGTCAACCAGGGATCGAGGAACCGCTACGGGGGCGCATCGACGCTGGAGCGCGTCGTGATTCGCTTGACGGACGATGCGGGCGTAGAGGGCTGGGGCGAGGCGGCGCCGCTGATGTATTTCACCAAAGAAACGGGGTCGGACATGGCGGCGACGCTCCGCGAAGCGGCTCCCCGGATACGCGGCAAAGAGGCGGATGAGCTGCTCGCCGCGCTCGATGAGGTGGCGGACTTTGGGAGCATGGGCGCCGCGCGCACGGCGCTCGAAATCGCCGCCGTCGACCTGTCCGCCAAAATCAACGAGGCGCCCTTCTCCCAGGTCTTCGGCGGGCACAAGAGAGCCTCCGTCACCCTCGATGCCCCCATCGGCCTCCTCCCGCCCGATGAAGCCGTCAGGAAGGCCGAACCGCTTGTCGAACAAGGCGTCAGGACCCTCAAGGTGAAATCGGGCGTCGATATGGAAGCGGACGCCGAGCGCATCGTGCGGCTGCGCGAGCGGTTCGGCCCCGATATAAAACTCAGGACGGATGCGAACGGCGGCTACTCGCCCGAGGAAGCCCTGCGCTTCACGGACAGGATGGTCGAGATCGATCTCGAACACTTCGAGCAGCCCGTACTCCCCACGGAGGAGAAATGCCTCGACGTTTTCAGGGAAATCCGCGCACGGGGAATGCAGGTCGCCCTGGATGAATCGCTGTTCTCTATCGACGACGCGCGCCGCCTCGTCGATGCGGATGCCGTCGACATCGGCCTCATCAAGATCGCGAAATTCGGCGGCCCCCGGAACGCCTGGGAGGTGGCGCGGGTGTTCGACGCCGCCGGCAAGCCCGCCCTGCTGAGCTCGCCCTATGAATCCTACATCGCGAAATCGGCGGGCTTCGCCCTCGCGCTGTCTTTGGAGACTTGCGACAGAGCGCATGAACTCGCCCATCTGCTCGATGAGGAGCCATACGCCGCGTGGCACCACTCCATTTCGGGCGGAGCGTTCACGCTGGCGGATGCGGCCGGGCACGGAGCCGTCGGCATCCCCGCCCGCGTCGAGAAGATGGCGAGGGCCGCCGTATAACGAAAACAATCCCTTTTCCTACGCAGGAGAATGAATGCGATGAGTCTCCCCACGAAGGTCGATATCGTCGAGGTAGGCACGCGGGACGGCCTCCAGAACGAAAAGAATTACATATCGCCCGAAGACAAGATAAAGCTTCTTGACACCATCACCGACGCGGGCGTCCGCCGGGTCGAGGTGACGAGTTTCGTGAGCCCCAAGCACGTTCCGCAGCTTAAAGACGCACAGGAGGTGCTGGCCGGGTGCAAGCGCAGCCCCGAGGCCGAGTATGAAGCCCTGGTTCCCAACGTCCGGGGCATGGAGCGCGCGCTCGAGTGCGAACTCGACGGCGTCATGCTGTTCGTCGCCGCCAGCGAGACGTTCAACCAGAAGAACATCCGCGCGAGCCGGGAGACGATGCTCGGCGTCGCCCGCGAAGTCGCCAAAATGGCGCTGGATGCGGATCTCAAGCTCCGGGGCGGCGTGGTCGCCACGTTCGGCTGCCCGTATGAGGGGCGCATCTCCTATGAGGACGTCGAGTGGGTGGTCGGCGAATACGTGGATATGGGCTGCGGGGAAATCGGCCTCGCCGACACCGTGGGCATGTCGAACCCGGCCGAAATCAAGAAACTGACCGAACACATTCGGGGCAAATTCCCCTCCGTCCGCTATGCGCTTCACCTCCACAACACGAGAGGGGCCGGTCTCGCCAACCTGGTGGCGGGCCTCGAAGTCGGCGTCGACACGTTCGACGCCTCCATCGGCGGCCTGGGCGGCTGCCCCTTCGCGCCGCGCGCGACCGGCAACATCGCGAGCGAGGACACGATCAACATGCTCCACGAGATGGGGATCGAGACCGGGGTCGACCTGCCGAAACTGCTCGAAGCCGTCGCCCACGCGGAGAAAATCCTGAACCGCCAGCTGCCGGGGCAGCTCCTCCACGCGGGCATCCCCGAGTGGGAGATGGCGTCCTAGCCGATTCCGGCGGGTGGCGCATGTGTAGGGGCCGCATATATGCGGCCTGTTCCGCCAGTGAAAGAAAAAGGTTTGTCATTCCGGCGTATACCGGAATGACGGCAATCCCGGCCTTACCGGCTTTTTCAACATTTCCTTAAGGCTTAAGGATCATTGCAGACCGACGAGAGAAGAACTTCACTCCCCCCTTGAGGGGGTTGTTGAAAAACTCTATCCGACTTTCGAGATTTTTCGCCGTAGGGACAGGCCTCCGTGCCTGTCCTCCTGCCTTTCGTGGTTGTCCTTCGTGAGGACAGGCACGGAGGCCTGTCCCTACCGATCCGTTGCCTGGCGACCCGTGCGAAACCTCCTCATCCTGAGCAGACGCGCAAGCGCCGTATCGAGGGATGGGAAGCGCAAACGCTTATTCATCAATCGCGTTTCACCCCGGCAGGCGCGAACTTCGCCCTTCGATACGCGGCTTCGCCGCTACTCAGGGTGAGGCGGAGCGGAGAGTTGCTCAGGGGGTCAAACGCGAGTGACTAGGGGTCATTTCCGACCGACAAGAAAGGATATTCACTCCCCCCTTGAGGGTCTGGCTTCCCGAGGGGAAAGCCAGACGAAGAGCTAAGGGCGCAAGCCCGCAAGCGAATCGGTGGGGGGATAATTCGGGTGGCGATAAAACGCATTTTACCCCCCACCGAATCGGCCTTCGCAAAAAACGCTCGGCCTCTTCGACTTCCCCTCAAGGGATTGTTGAAAAAGCCCTATCCGACCTTCGAGATTGTCCGCCGTAGGGACAGGCCTCCGTGCCTGTCCGAGGCCTCTTGCGGGCATAGACATTCCCGATACGGGCGGGCACGGTCGAACTTCCCTCTTCGGGAAGTTCGACGCCCCTACGGTTGAAATTTTCATCCGCGGCGAGCGCGGCCATAATTCGCCATTCCTCGTTCATCGAGGCTTTTTCAACAGCCCCCCAAGGGGGAGAGTTAATTCCCTCGTTTCCAGTCGCCAACTCCACCCCACCGCGCCGATTCTCTCCCGAAAATCCTTTCCGGCGCATTTGAAAACCCTTGACTTTGCGGCCCAAAGCTGATTGTATGCAATATACACTTTCAGGAGACGCGCATTGCCGCCCGACCCGAACAGTCCGGATCCCATAGATGAACTGAAAGCGTTGACCTCCCGGGCGCAGGCGCTGGGCGGCGAGGCGGCGAGAGAGCGCCAGCACAAGCAGGGGAAGCTGACCGCCAGGGAGCGCATCGACCTCCTGCTCGACCCCGACAGTTTTTCGGAACTCAACCTCTTCGTCGAGACGCGCGCCACGGATTTCGGGATGGACGCGCGGCGCTCCCCCGGGGACGGCGTCATCACCGGCAGCGGACACGTGAACGGCCAGCTCGTGTTCGTGGCCTCCCAGGATTTCGGCGCCCTCGGCGGCTCGCTTGGCGAGATGCACGCCGAAAAAATCGTGAAGATGCAGGAACTCGCCATGAAGGCGGGCGCGCCCATCGTCACCATCCTCGATTCGGGCGGCGCTCGCATCCACGAGGGCGTCCTGGCGCTTCACGGCTACGCGCAAATCTTCCATAACAACACCCAGGCGTCGGGCGTGATCCCGCAGATATCGATCATCCTCGGTCCCTGCGCGGGCGGGGCCGTCTACTCGCCCGCCATCACGGACTTCGTCTTCATGGTCGACGGGCTGAGCAAGATGTTCATCACCGGGCCTGAGGTCATCAAGGCCGTGACGGGAGAGGACGTATCCGTCGAGGAGTTGGGCGGCGGCGCGGTACACAGCTCGACGAGCGGGAACGCGCATTTCCTCACCAAAGACGAGCGCGAGTGCTTCCAGGTGGTGAAGAAACTGCTCTCCTTCCTGCCCTCGAACAACCTGGACGACCCTCCCCGTACCGATACGCCCGAATGGCCGCCGGATGAGAACCCCGAACTCGACGGTATCGTCCCGGCGGACGCCACGCAGGCCTACGACGTGCGCGACCTGGTGGCCAATGTCTTCGACGACGGCGATTTCCTGGAGGTTCAGGCCGATTTCGCCAAAAACATCGTCGTCGGGTTCGCGCGCCTGGGGGGAAAGCCCGTCGGCGTCGTGGGAAACCAGCCCACGCATCTGGCAGGCGTCCTGGACATCGACAGCTCCGATAAGCTCGCGCGCTTCGTGCGCTTCTGCGACGCCTTCAACCTCCCCATCGTCAACTTCGTGGACGTGCCCGGCTATCTGCCAGGCACCCAGCAGGAATACGGCGGCGTCATCCGCCACGGGGCCAAGGTGCTCTTCGCCTACAGCGAGGCGAACGTGCCGAAAGTCGCCTTGATCGTCAGAAAAAGCTACGGCGGCGCCTACATCGCGATGAGCGGGTTCGGCCTGGGCTACGACCGCGTACTGGCGTATCCGTTCGCCGAGATCGCCGTGATGGGCCCCGAAGGAGCGGCCAACATCATCTTCCGGCGCGAGATCGGCGAGGCCGAGGACCCCGAGAAGGTCCGTCAGGAGAAGATAGAAGAATACCGCAACCTTTTCGCCAAGCCCTATACGGCGGCGAAATACGGGCTGGTGGACGTCATCATCGAGCCGCGCCACACGAGGGGCGCGCTCATCCGCGCGCTCGAGATGACCGCTCACAAGCGCGAGGACAGGCCGCGGAAAAAACACGGAAACATACCGTTGTAAAGGATAAGGACTTCCCCGTGGATGCATTCATGCCCGGAATCATGCTGACGATCATCGGCATGGGCGTCGTTTTCGGCTCCCTGCTCGTGCTGATGGTGGTCATCCTGCTTCTGGAGAGGTTCGTCGGCTCGGGGCGGCGCGAACCTGATGCGGGCACGGTGGAGCAGGAGGCTGCGCCTGAAAGCGACGATCTGGAACTCGTCCTGGCCGCCGCCGCCGGATATTTCCTCGAAACCGAAACGCCCGATGTGTACGTTCCCGAGGTGCGGCGGAACGCGAATTCCCTTTGGGCGCGGTCCGCCCGCGTGGGGCGTCTCAGCCAGCGGAGGCGGCGGTGAGAAACTTCCATCTGACCATCAACGGGAAACGCTACGCGGTGAGCGTGGAGCGCGGCCCCGGCTCGGACGAACTCGAAATCACGGTAGACGGGCAGACGCATCGCGTGGAGGTGGAAGAGGAGGAGAAGGCGGCCGCCGCTCCCCGTCCATCCCCCGCCGCGCGCAAGCCCGCGCCCAGGGCGACGAGCGTCGGCGGGAAGATACTCGCCCCCCTTCCGGGCGTGGTCCTCGCCGTCGAGGTGGCGCCGGGCGATTCGGCGCGCGCAGGCGATACGCTTTTGGTGCTGGAAGCCATGAAGATGGAGAACGTGATTCAGGCGGATTCGGACTGCGTCGTTCAGGCGGTTCACGTGGCGAAAGGCGACAAGGTGGAAGCCTCTCAGCTGCTGATGGAAGTCTCATGAGCAGTCTGTTCCATTCGATCGCCGATTTCATCTCCCTCACCGGGTTCGCGTCACTTCATTTCGGCGACGTCCTCATGCTCGCCATCTCCTGCCTGCTTCTCTATCTGGCCATCCAGAAAGGCTTTGAGCCCCTGCTCCTGGTGCCCATCGGATTCGGCATGCTGCTTTCGAACCTCCCCGAAACCGGTATTTTCGATAAGGGCGGCCTCATCAGCTATTTCTACTTCGGGGTGAAGGCGGGCGTTTTCCCGCCCCTGATCTTCATGGGCATCGGGGCGCTCACGGACTTCGGCCCGCTGCTCGCGAACCCCAAGACGCTGCTCCTGGGCGCGGCGGCGCAGTTCGGCATTTTCGCCACGCTGCTCGGGAGCATATTCCTGGGCTTCAACCTCTCAGAAGCCGGCGCCATCGGCATCATCGGCGGGGCGGACGGCCCCACGGCCATCTACACGGCTTCCAAGCTGGCGCCCCACCTGCTCGGCCCCATCGCCGTGGCCGCCTACAGCTACATGGCGCTCGTTCCGATGATACAGCCTCCCATCATGAAGGCGCTGACGAACAGCGAGGAGCGCTCGCGGGAGATGATGCAGCTCAAGGAGATCGAAAAGCCCGTCCGCATCCTCTTCCCCATCGTCACGACGCTGCTCACGGGCCTCCTCCTCCCCTCGGCGGCGCCCCTCATCGGGATGCTCATGCTCGGAAACCTCTTCCGCGAGTGCGGGGTCGTCGAGAGGCTCTTGAAGACTTCGGAAGATGCGCTGCTCAACATCGTGACGATATTCCTCGGCGTCTCGGTGGGCGCTTCGATGACGGCCGAGACGTTTCTCAAGTGGGAGACCATCGGCATCCTCCTGCTCGGCTTCATCGCCTTCGGCATCGGCACGGCCACCGGCGTCATCTTCGGCAAGATCATGGCGGCGTTCAGCAGCACGCCGATCAATCCCCTCATCGGGGCGGCGGGCGTGAGCGCGGTCCCCATGGCGGCCCGCGTCGTCCAGAAGGTGGGGGCCGACGAGAATCCGGGCAATTTTCTGCTCATGCACGCGATGGGCCCCAACGTGGCGGGCGTCATCGGTTCGGCGATCGCGGCCGGCGTGCTGATATCACTCATCCGAGTTTGAAGGAGCGACATTCATGGCTGGACCACTGGAAGGCATCCGGGTCGTCGACCTGACGCGAATCCTCGCGGGCCCGTATTGCACCATGATGCTGGGCGATATGGGCGCGGAGGTCATCAAGATCGAACATCCCCAGGGCGGGGACGACACCCGGGGCTGGGGGCCTCCCTTTCTGAACGGGGTGAGCACGTACTTCATCTCGATCAACCGCAACAAGAAAAGCCTCACGCTCAACCTGAAGGACGAGCGCGGAAAGGAACTCCTGCGGGACTTGATCCGCAAGGGCGACGTCGTCGTGGAGAATTTCCGGCCCGGCACGCTGGACAAGCTCGGGTTTTCCTGGGAGGAGATCCACCGCATCAACCCCGCGGCCATCTTCGCCTCGCTCTCGGGGTTCGGCCAGACCGGCCCCCGGAAAAACGAGCCCGGCTTCGACGTGGTCATCCAGGGCGAAGGCGGTATCATGAGCATCACCGGAGAGCCCGACGGCCCGCCCAGCAAGTTCGGCGCATCCATTGGAGACATCACGGCGGGAATGCTCGCCGCCCAGGGGGTTCTGCTCTCCCTCTACCACCGGGAGAAGACCGGCGTCGGCCAGATGGTCGACGTCGGCATGCTCGACGGGCAGGTGGCCCTGCTCACCTACCACGCGAACAACTACTTCGGAACCGGGAAGCTTCCGCCGAGGCGGGGGAACAAGCATCCCTCCATCACGCCGTATGAGACATACAAGTGCAAGGATGGCTACTTCAACCTCGGCGTGGGGAACGACAGCCTCTGGCGAAGGTTCTGCGACGCCATGGGGCTGGACGGGATCAAGGAAGACTCCAAGTTCGCCGTCAACAAGGACAGGGTGGACAACCGCCTGGAGCTCCAGGGGATTCTCGACCCCTTCTTCGCCGAGAAGACGGTGGAAGAGACCATCGGAACCCTGCGGGAGGCGGGCATCCCCTGCGGCCCGATAAACAATCTCGAGCAGGTGCTGAACGAGCCCCAGATTCTCGCGCGCGAGATGGTGGTGGACATCGACGTGCCCATCGCCGGCCCCACGAAGGTGACCGGCGTGCCCATCAAGCTCTCCGAGACCCCGGGCGCCGTGCGGACGCCGCCGCCCACGCTGGGCCAGCACACCGAAGAGGTGCTCGAATCCGTCCTCGGCATGGATGAGGCGCAAAGAAACACCCTTCGAGAAGAAGGCGTGGTGTGAGGCTGGGCGATGGACATCTTCGCGAACTTCTCCGGCGCGGGAGCGTTGACCCCGTGTAATGGGTCATGGGGGGATTGAGGTGCGGATACCGGGCGTTCAGATCGAAAAACCCAAATCCCTGAGCAAGATGGTGTCGGAGCAGATAAAAGACGCCATCCTGAACGGCATCTTCCAGCCGGGAGATAAGCTGGTCGAGACGACGCTGACCGAATCGATGGGCGTGAGCAGGACCCCGCTACGCGAAGCCTTCCGGGAACTCGCGGCGGAAGGCTACATCACCGTCGTCCCGCACAAGGGGGCGCACGTGAGCCTCGTGGGCGAGGATGAGGTTCTGGACATCTACACGATCACGAGCGTACTCGAGGGTCTCGCCACGCGCCTCGCGACCCCAAACCTCCGCGAGGGACGTGCGAACGAAAAGCTGCACGCGTTTTTCGAGCAGTTGAAGCGCCGCCACGAGCGCGGCGAGGTGGACGCCTACTGGGCGGCGAACCGCGATTTTCACCGCCACATCACGAGCGCCTGCGAGAACTCGAGGCTCCAGGGGCTCATCGGGAACCTCCGGCAGCAGATCATGAAGACCCGCGTGGTGACGCTCCACGCGCCCGGGCGTCTCGAAGGCTCCATGACCGAGCATGAGGAGATACTCGATGCCATTCTCGACGGAGACGCGAGAGCCGCCGAGCGCCTGGTGATTCGGCACCTGGAAATTCAAGGGAAATTCGTGCTGGACCTCATCAAGAAATCGCCTGAAAACGCGAGCGTCCCGGTCGCGGAACGCGACTAGGCGAACACCTCCCGGGGGCTTGCGCCCTCCATTCCCAGGGCTTCCGCCACGCCGGCGTGCGTGACGCGCCCTCCGGCCACGTTCAGGCCGTCGGCGAGGTGCGGATTGCGCATCGCTGCTTCCTTGAGACCCGAGTTGGCCAGTTCCAGGGCGTAGGGCAGCACGGCGTTCGAGAGCGCGATGGTGCTCGTGCGGGGGACGACCCCCGGCATGTTCGCCACCCCGTAGTGGACGACGCCGTCGACGAGGTAGGTGGGATCCGAGTGATAGGTGGGCCGTATCGTCTCCACGCAGCCGCCCTGGTCCACCGCAACGTCCACGATGACGGCGCCTGCGTTCATCTCCCGCAGCATATCGCGCGAAACCAGAACCGGCGTTCGCCCGCCCGGCACCAAAACGGCGCCGATGACCAGATCCGCCTCCTGCAGGGCTTCGCGTATGGTAAAGCGCGTGGACACCAGCGTCTTGACGCGGCCGTCGAATATATCGTCGATATACTCGAGACGCGCGTGGTTGATGTCGAAGACCGTGACGCCCGCGTGCATGCCGACCGCTATTTTGGCCGCGTTCTTTCCGACGATACCCGCGCCGAGGATGACCACGTTTCCGCGGGGAACGCCCGGCGCCCCGGCCAGCAGAACGCCGCGTCCGCCCAGGTTTTTTCCGAGATACTTGGCGCCCTCCTGAACGGCCATCCTGCCCGCGATCTCACTCATGGGCTGCAAAATGGGCAAAACGCCCTCGGACGAAGTCACCGTCTCGAACGCGATGCCGCAGGCTCCGCTCTCCACGAGGGCGCGCGCAAGGGGCCGGCAGGCGGCCAGATGCAAAAAGGCGAACAGAATCTGCCCTTCGCGCATCAGCGGAAATTCCGCCTCCAGGGGTTCCTTGACCTTGACGATCATCTCCCCCTCCGACCAGATTTCCTCAGCCGTCGAAACGACCCGCGCGCCCACCGCCCTGTATTCCGCATCCCCGATGCCGGCGTCGAGGCCCGCCCCTTTTTCCACCATCACGGCGTGGCCCGCCTCCGCTAGAGCCTCAACGGCGCCGGGCGTCAAGGCGACCCTGTATTCATCCTGTTTGATTTCCCTGAGCAGCCCGATTTTCATGAACCCTCCGCCTCCTCTTCCACGACATGGAACGTGCTCTCCGCCTCGGCGACGGCCCGGCCGTCTTCCGCCCTGGTCGCTTTTCCCTCCAGGACGACGAACCTGCCCTTTTTCTTCTTCAGCCTTCCCTCGAGCAGCAGGGGGGTGCCGACCGGAAGGGGGTCGCGATAGCGGATTTCGCTTCTCGCCGAATAGGCGCGCATTCCTTTGAGGAAAAGCCAGTTCGCCATGACGTCATCGAGAACGCTGAAGACGATGCCGCCGTGCGTGACGCCGTCGTAGCCCTGGTGGACGGACTGCGGCGTGAACTCGGCGCGGCAGACGTCGCCATCGAGCCGGAACTTGATTTTCAGGCCAATCGGGTTCGCGGGTCCGCATACGAAACAGCCATCCGCATCCGGGCGTCCTCTGGCATCAGACAATGGCTCGCTCTCCATTCCGTTTCGGCCAAAGAAAAAAGGAGAGCCTCGGCGGCTCTCCTTTCAGGAGTCTCTCATATAAGGGCCTCTACGCTTCCCCTTGCGCCTCTTTTCTCTTCCGGCGCCGCTCCTGCCTTTCTTCTTCTCTCGTGGTGTCCCTGTCGATCAACTCGAGGAGCGCCATGGGCGCGGCGTCTCCCTGCCGGGGGGGGAGGCGCAGAATCCGGGTATAGCCGCCGGGCCGCTCCGCATATCTCGGGGCGATGGTCTCCATGAGTTTGGCGACCGCAGCGGGGGTCTTGAGATAAGAGGCGACCTGCCGCCGCGCGTGGAGCGTGCCTTTCTTGCCCGTGGTGATAATGCGCTCGGCGTGGCGGCGCACCTCCTTGGCCTTCGCCAGCGTCGTTCGCACCCTCTCCTCGTCGATGAGAGACGTCACCATGTTCCTCGTCATGGCATCGCGATGCTTCGAGGTGCGTCCCAGTTTTCTTCCGTGCCATCGGTGCCGCATCTATCTATTTCCTATTCTTGTTCGGAATCATCCTGCCCGCTCACTTCGCGCGGCGTGAGATTCATATAGCCCAAATCCATTCCGAGGGACAAACCCATCCCCGTGAGGATATCACGAATTTCGTTCAGACTCTTGCGCCCGAAGTTCCTCGTTCTCAGCAACTCGGCTTCCGTTTTTTGCACCAGTTCGCCCAGAGTGCGGATCCGCGCGTTTTTCAGGCAGTTATAGCTGCGAACCGAAAGCTCGAGTTCCTCGACGCTTCTGCCGAGACTCTCCACCATTCTTTGCTTGCGCTCATCCACCTTGGGCGCCTGCGGCGCACGCTCTTCCTCGAAGTTGATGAATATCTGGAGGTTGTCCTTCAATATCTTCGCCGCGTGGGCAACCGCATCCACGGGGGCGACGGTTCCGTTCGTCTCCACGTCGAGAATCAGCTTGTCGTAGTCCGTGATGTCGCCCACCCGTGTTTTCTCCACCTGGAAGGTGCAGCGGCGGATGGGGGAGAATATGGAGTCCATCGGGATGAACTGGGGGCCGAGGGACAGATCCACGTTTCTCTCCGCGGGGACGTAGCCGCGGCCGATGTTCGCCACGAGTTCCACCTCGAGTTCCGCCTCATCGTTCATGTTGGCGATCTCCACCTCGGGGGTCAGCACCTTCACGCCCCCGGGGGCTTCGATATCCCCCGCCTTGAATACGCCGGCGGAACCCGAATGCTGATAATGCATGTGAACCGGAAAAGTTTCCGATTCCACGTCAATGACGACGTCCTTGAGATTCAGGATGATTTCCGTCACGTCTTCCATGACGCCGGGAATGCTCGAAAACTCGTGAAACACCCCCTCGATGCGCACGCCCGTAAAAGCGGCTCCCTGCAGGGAAGACAGGATCACGCGGCGGAGCGCATTGCCCAGCGTAACGCCATACCCGCGCTCCAGGGGCTCGGCGACAAAACGGCCGAAAGTATCGGTCAAACTTTCCGGCTGCGGCTCCAGGCCAGCGGGTTTGACCAGATCAGCAATGGCTGTCATTTCTATTGGTCCTCCGTTCGGCGGTTGACCACTTTTCAAAACAAGTTGGTCGAAACAAGCACGTCAATTATTTGGAATACAGTTCCACAATCTGCTGCGCGTTGATGTCGATCTGTGATTCAATCAGACTGGGCGGCTCCAGGACGCGCGCCTGAAGATCGGCGTGGTCCACGTCGAGCCAGGCGGGAGCGCCGCGCACCTTCCCTTTCTCCGCGCTCTGCACGATCAGCGCAATCTTCTTGCTCTTCTCCTTTATCTCGACGACATCGCCCTTGCGCACGACGAACGCCGGGCGATTCACCTTCCGGCCGTTCACCCGGACGTGGTTGTGAATCACCAGTTGACGCGCCTGGTTCCGTGAATCCGCGAAACTCGCCCGGAAAACGACGTTGTCCAGCCTGGATTCGAGCAGTGAAAACAGGTTGTCGCCGGTGACGCCCTTGCGCCGCGCCGCTTCCTTGTAATACAGCCGGAACTGCTTCTCCAGCACGCCGTACACACGGCGCGCCTTTTGTTTCTCCCGGAGTTGAAGCCCGTACTCGCTCAGCTTTCCCCGCGAACGCGCCGCGCCATGCTGCCCCGGTGGAAAGCTCCGCTTCTCGAAAGAGCATTTATCGCCGATGCAGCGATCTCCCTTCAAGAAGAGCTTCATCCCCTCTCTTCGGCAAAGCCGACAAACCGAATCCTTGTATCGCGCCAAAATTCAAACTCCCTCTTCGCCTTGACCTAGACCCGGCGCCGTTTCCGTGGACGGCAACCATTGTGGGGAATAGGCGTTACGTCACGAATGAGACTCACCTCGAGACCCGCAGCGGCCAGCGAGCGAATCGCCGCTTCCCGGCCGGAGCCGGGACCGCTCACGAATACCTCCACCGAAGTCACGCCCAGGTCCAACGCTTTTTTGGCGACATCCGCGGCAGCCATCTGCGCGGCGAAAGGCGTGCTCTTGCGAGACCCCTTGAAACCCTGTCCGCCCGCCGTCGACCAGCAAACCACGTTCCCGCCCGTGTCGGAAATCGAGATCATGGTGTTGTTGAAGGTCGCCAGAATATGAGCTTGGCCCTTGCCGATGGCTCTTCGCTCACGACGGCGCTTTCCACCGCGCTTTCCTCTGCCCGCTTGCGCCAATTGAAATCTCCTACCCTGTGAGAGACGAAATCAAAAAATCAGTTGTCCTTTTTCTTTGCGCCCACCGTCTTGCGCGGCCCCTTGCGGGTGCGCGCGTTCGTGTGGGTTCTCTGCCCGCGAACGGGCAGTCCGCGGCGGTGCCGGAGCCCCCGGTACGTGCCGATGTCCATCAATCGCTTGATGTTCATCGTCACCCGGCTCCTCAAGTCGCCCTCCACCGCATAGCCGCGCTCGATAACCTCGCGCAACGCCTGCACTTCGGCTTCGGTGAGGTCCTTCACCTTGGAGAAAGCTTTGACGTTCGCCTCTTCCACTATCTTGTTCGCGGAAGTCCGCCCGATTCCAAAGATATACGTCAAAGCGATGTTGACGTTCTTTTCGTTGGGAATATCCACTCCGGCTATACGGGCCATACGCGTTCTCCTTTATCTCCTTATCGCCGCCTCAGCCTTGTCGCTGCTTGTGCTTGGGGTTCGAACACAAGACGCGCACAACACCCTTGCGGCGGATGACCTTGCACTTGTCGCACATCGGCTTGACGGAACTTCTCACCTTCATGGCCTGACTCCAAATCTCACTGGGAACATCTACTTGTACCGACTCGTTATCCGCCCTCTCGTCAAATCGTAAGGGGACAGTTCCACCTTGACGTTGTCCCCCGGAAGAATCCGGATAAAGTGCATCCGCATTTTCCCCGAGATATGGGCCAATACCTTGTGGCCCCCTTCGAGTTCAACGCGAAACATCGCGTTCGGCAGAGGCTCCACGACGATCCCGTCCACCTCGATCACGCCTTCCTTGGGAGCTCTCTCCTCGCGCTCCACCTGATCGCGCTTTCGCTGCTTCCTGCTTCCCCCCCGGCGCGGTCTCCTCATGCTGCCAGGCTCAGAATATCCGGGCCGTCTTCGGTGATGGCCACGGAATGCTCAAAATGCGCGGAGAGTTTCTCGTCCGCCGTGACGACTGTCCACTCATCGCTTAAGACCTTCACGTCGTGAACGCCCATGTTCAGCATCGGCTCGATGGCGAGAACCATGCCCGCCTTCAACTCCGGCCCCGTGCCGGGTTCGCCGAAATTCGGAACCTGGGGCTCTTCGTGAAGATTCGTCCCCACCCCATGCCCCACATAGGCGCGCACCACCGAAAAACCGGCGCCTTCCGCGTGCTTTTGCACGGCATGTGAAATATCAAACAACCGGTTGCCCGGCTTGGCCTGCTCGATTCCCTTGAAAAGCGACTCCTCACAGCATTTCAACAACTTGTTCGCCTCCGAATCAACTTCGCCCACGGGGAATGTCACGGCATGATCCCCATAGTAGCCATACAGTTTCGCCCCGACATCCACGCTGACGATATCCCCCTCCTCGAGCTTCTTCTCCGAGGGCACCCCATGAACCACCTCTTCGTTGATCGAAGCGCATATCGTATGCCGATAGCCTCTGTATCCCTTGAATGCGGGTATCGCCCCCTGTTCACGAATAATCCGTTCCGCCAGGGCATCCAGCTCCAGGGTCGTGACGCCCGGTCGAATCGCTTCCCTGAGTTCCGACATGACGCTCATGACCACCCGGTTGCTCGCCCGCAAACGCTCTATTTCTTTTCGCGAACGAAGGATAATGGCCATCAGGCCAGCACCTGGTCAATACCTTCCTCCACCCTCTGCGCGATGTCCTCGACGCTGCCCTCGCCGTCGATCTCCGCGAGCTTGCCCTTTGCGCGATAAAACGCCACCAACGGCTCGGTATGCTCCCGATACAGTTCCAGGCGACGAAGCACGGTGCTCGTCATGTCGTCCTCGCGCTGGTAGAGGTCTCCTCCACAAACGGAGCAAAGCGAGGTGTCCATGTTGGGATAGACGGCGCCGCATTTCCTGCACGTGAGTCTACCCGCCAGGCGAGCCACCACTGCCTCGCTCGACACATTGAAATAGATAACCACATCCACGCTGTCCGGCAAGACTTTCTCCAGGGCCTCGCCCTGCTCAATCGTCCTGGGAAAACCATCCAGGATGAAGCCATGCCCGCAGTCGGAGCGGGAGATGCGCTCCTCAATCACCGAAATGATGAGGTCATCCGGCACGAGACAACCCTGGTTGATGACATCTCCCACCTGCTGACCCAGCGCCGTCTTCTCCGCCACCGCCTGACGCAACATGTCTCCCGTCGAGATTTCGGGCACGTGCAGGGATTTCGAGAGTTCGGCTCCCTGAGTCCCCTTCCCCGAACCCGGAGGACCCAAAAGAATGATTTTCATTTGCTAACCCGCACGCCCCCTTATGCGCCCCCGGCGCAGGAAACCTTCATAATTCCTCATCACCAGATGAGACTCGATCTGCCGCTGGGTATCCACAGCCACACCCACGACAATCAATAACGCCGTACCGCCGAAGAAGAACGGCACGTTGAACCACTGGATAAGATACGTGGGTAATATGACGATGGCGCTCAGGTAGATGGCGCCCAGGAACGTGAGGCGGCTCAGGGTGCGGTCGATGAAATCCGCCGTGGGCCGGCCCGGACGTCTCCCCGGAATGAACCCGCCGTATTTCCTCAAATTTTCCGCCACGTCCATCGGGTTGAATATGATGGCGGTATAGAAATAGGCGAAGAAGAAAATCAGAACGACCGTCAGCACCACGTACCAGGTGCTCGGCGGCGTGAGCGCAGCACTCAACTGCTGAAGCCAGGCCACGTTCGAGAATTGCGCGATCGTGGCGGGAAAAAGAATCATCGAACTCGCGAAGATAGGCGGAATGACGCCCGAGGTGTTGACCTTCAGGGGCAGGTGCGTTTCCTGGCCGCCCGCCATTTTCCGGCCCACCATCCGCTTTGCGTACTGGACCCTGATTCGGCGCTGCCCCGCCTCGAACCAGACCACGAGGCCCACGACGGCCACCATGCCCACCGCCAGCACTATCATGACGAAAGGCTGCAACTCGCCTGTGCCCAGCAGGCGGAACGTATTGATGATAGCACCGGGCAGACCGGCGACGATGCCGGCGAATATGATGAGGGAGATGCCGTTGCCTATTCCTCGCTCGGTAATTTGCTCGCCGAGCCACATGATGAACGAAGTACCCGCCACCAGCGTGAGAACCGTCATCAACCGGAATCCCCAACCCGGGTCCGGAACCACGAGCGCCCCCGTGGGGGCGGACATCTGCTCGATGCCGATGGCGATGCCGAAACCCTGCACCGTCGAGAGAAAGACCGTGCCGTAGCGCGTGTACTGGTTGATCTTCTTGCGCCCCGAATCCCCTTCCTTTTTCAGGCGCTCCAGATGGGGAACCGCGACCGTGAGCAACTCCAGGATGATGGAGGCGCTGATGTACGGCATGATCCCCAGGGCGAAAATCGTCAACTGGCTCAGGGCGCCGCCCGTGAAGAGGTCGAAAAACTGCATGAGCGTGCCGCCGCCGCGGCTCAACTCGGCGAAAAAGGCGGCCAGCGCCACGGTGTCGATCCCCGGCGTGGGAATATGCGCCCCGATCCGGTAGACCGCCAGAATGCCGAGCGTAAAGAGAATCCTGTTTTTCAGCTCGGGTACCTGGAAGATGCTGGGAACGCCGCCTTCCCTCACTCGCTTTTATCCTCCGGCTTCGCGGCCAGGGCCACGATCTCGACGCTGCCTCCCGCGCTCTCGATTTTCCGGCGGGCCGATTCGCTGCATTTCTGGACTTTGAGGTGAATCGCGCGATCGACCTCGCCCTCACCCAGGAGCTTGACGCCGTCCTTGCCCATTTTCCGGATCAGTCCGGCCGCCTGGAGAGCGTCGGCGTCGACGCTCGCGCCCGCCGCCAGAACGCCCAAACGTCCCACGTTCAACTCGGCAAACTCTTTTTTGAAGCGGTTACTGAAACCGCGTTTCGGCAAGCGGCGCTGGAGCGGCATCTGGCCGCCCTCGAAACCTACTTTTCGGCTGTAGCCGGAGCGGGATTTCTGACCCTTGTGCCCCCGGGTCGAGGTCTTGCCCCTGCCGGAGCCTGCGCCGCGCCCCACGCGCCGCCGGGCCTTCACCGCCCCGTCCGGGGAGGACAAATCACCCAGGCCCGTATATGAATTTTCTGACTTCGCGTCGTTCTCGGACATATGAATCCGGGGGATCAGGCCCCCTCCTCCACTTCTACGAGATGCTTGATCTTGAACACCATGCCGCGAATGCAGGCGTTGTCCGCTTTCACGACCGTCTGGTTGATCCGCCTCAGGCCCAACCCGTGCAAAACGGCGCGCTGCTTCACGCTCGAGCCGGACGAGCTTTTTTTCAAGGTGATTTTAATTTTATCCTGCGCCATCTTTTCCTCTATTCTTCTTTCGCGCCGTCATCTTCGGCGTCGACGCTGTCCTGGGCGTCGGCGTCATCACCCGCTTCGGCGGCTGCGGGGTCGCTGTCCACGGCGTCTTCCGCCGTGACCTCTGTATCCACCGCCACTGCCTCGACAGCCTCCGCCTCTGCGCCTTCGGCGGCCTCATCGGCCAAACCGATGCCCCGGAGCGCGAGAACTTCCTCCCGGTTGCGCAGCGAGGACAAACCCTGCAGCGTCGCCTTGGCCGCGTTGTGCGGGTTGTTCGTGCCGATGCACTTCGTCAATATGTCGCGCACCCCGGCGACGTCCAGCACCGCGCGCACGGGACCGCCCGCGATGACGCCCGTTCCCCGCGCCGCCGGCTTGAGCAACACGCGGCCCGCGCCGTACTTGCCCATCGCCTGGTGGGGAATGGTCTCCTGGTCGAGGGCCACCTTCACCATCGACTTGCGGGCTTTCTCCACGCCCTTGCGAATGGCTTCGGGCACCTCGTTCGCCTTGCCCATCCCGATGCCGACCTGGCCCTTCCTGTCGCCGACGGTCACCAGGGCGCTGAAACTGAAGCGCCTGCCGCCCTTCACCACCTTGGCCACGCGGTTCACGTAGATGACCCGGTCGATGAATTCACGCTCCTCGGGATTCTCAGGCTCCCTGTCCCGGCCTCTTCTCGCCTCTCGCGCCATCAGAAACTTACCCCCGTTTCTCTCACACTATCGGCCAGCGCCTTCACGCGGCCATGATAGAGATAGCCGTTGCGGTCGAAAACCACTTTCTCCACACCCTTGGCCTTCGCGCGACCAGCCAGCAGCTTGCCGACGATCACGGCGCCCGCCACGTTGCTCCCGCCCGCGTTTTCGGCGTCCTTCGCCTCGGATGCGAAATCCTTCTCACGCGAGGAAGCCGCCGCCAGGGTCTCGCCCGTGACGTCATCTATCATCTGGGCATAGATGTGAGCGCCGCTCCTGAAAACCGTCAAACGCGGACGCTGACCCGTCCCGCGGCTCTTCTTGCGAATTCTCGTCTTCCGCTTGAGTCTCGCCTCAAGCTTGCTCAGTCGACCCACTTCTCAAACCTCCCGCGCTACACGCCGGCCTTGCCGACCTTGCGGCGAACCGTCTCGCCCGCATAGCGGATGCCTTTCCCCTTGTACGGCTCGGGGGGCTTCACCTTGCGGATTTCAGCGGCCACCCAGCCCACCAACTGCTTGTCGATGCCCTTCACCTTGATCGCCGTTCGCGTCCGGTCACTCTGCACCTCGAAGGTGATGCCCTCGATCGGTTCGATGCTCACCGGATGCGAATACCCCACGTTCAGGACGACTCCCTTGCCCTTCTCCTCCACGCGGTATCCCAGGCCGATGATCTCGAGTTCCTTCTCGAAGCCTTTCGTCACGCCTTCGACCATATTGGCGATCAGCGAGCGCGTGAGGCCGTGCAGCGATTTATCCTGGCGAGATTCGCTGACGCGCGAGACGACGACGTTCCCGTCATCAATCGCCACCTTCGGCCTGTGGTGCAGCTCGAGATCGAGTTCTCCCAGAGGCCCCTTGACGAAGATTTGCCGTCCATCGAGCTTCACTTCCACGCCCGAGGGTATGGGAATCGGCATTTTTCCGATGCGTGACATTCAAACCACCTCACCAAATTTCACAAAGAACTTCACCGCCCACACCCAGGTTTCTCGCTTCCTCATCCGTCACCACGCCTCGCGATGTCGTGAGAATGGCGATCCCCATGCCGTTGAGCACCTTGGGGACCGACTCCTTGTTCACGTATACGCGAAGACCGGGCTTGCTGACGCGCTTGAGGCCGCTCAACACCAGCTTGCCGTCCTGGGGCGGTTTGAGTTCCACCTTGATCTGCGTCTGTCCGGCAGGCCCGGGCTCGATGTCGTAGCCTTTGATGTAGCCCTGGGACTTCAGGATTCCGACGACTCGCGCCTTGAGCTCGCTGCCCGGAATCACGACGCTTTCATGACCCGCGCGCACCGCATTGCGAATGCGCGTCAGAAGATCGGCAATGGGATCCGTCATGCTCATATTCTTTGCTCTCCGACTACCAACTCGATTTCGTGACGCCCGGAATCTCGCCCTTGAGCGACAATTCACGGAAGCAGATTCGACAAATCTTGAAACGCCTCAAGTAGCCCCGCGGACGCCCGCAGCGCTGGCAGCGGTTATACGCCCGCACGCCGAACTTGGGCGTCTTCTTCTGTTTCGCAATCAAGCACTTTTTCGCCACTGTATTTCCTCTTAATTCACACGGAAGGGAACGCCCAACTCGCGAAGCAGCGCCCTGCCCTCTTCGTCCGTTCCCGCCGACGTGTTCACGACGACCCCGACGCCTCGGGACCTCTCCACCTTGTCGAAATCGATCTCGGGAAAAATGATCTGCTCCCGAATCCCGAGGCTGTAGTTCCCGCGGCCATCGAAGGATTTGGGGCTCAAGCCCCTGAAGTCGCGCACGCGCGGGAGCGCCACGTTCACCAGGCAGTCCATGAAATCCCACATCCGCACGCCGCGAAGCGTCACCATCGCTCCGATGGGCATCCCCTCGCGAAGCTTGAAATTCGCAATGGATTTTCTCGCGCGGGTGATCACGGGCTTCTGGCCCGCAATACTCGTCAATTCAGCCACTCCGTTTTCAAGAGTTGCCGCATTCTGGACGGCTTCCCCGAGCCCCATGTTCAACGTGATTTTCATGAGCCGTGGAATCTGCATGACGTTGGCGTATTCAAACTCCTTGCGGAGTTTTTCCATGATTTCGTCACGGTAAAACTGCAACATTCTGGGCACGTACGCCATTTCGATTAAAATCCTTCTCCTGAACTACACCGTATCGAGCAATTCGCCGCTGCTGTGCGTCACGCGCACGTGAGCGCCGTCTTCGAGCCGCTTTCTCCGGATCCGGGAGGGCTGGTTGGTCTTCGGGTCCACGGGCATGACGTTGGAAATATGAATCTTTCCCTCCCGCTCCAGAATACCCCCCTGCTGCTGCCCCTGACTCGGCTTCGTGTGCCGCTTCACCACGTTCACCTTCTCGACGATCACGCGGTTTTCATCCTTGAGCACCTGAAGCACCTTGCCGGTCTTTCCCTTCTCGCGGCCTGCGATCACCTGAACGATGTCGCCTTTTTTCACATGCGTTTTCCTTGGGTTCGAACCCATCTCGTTCCTCACAAAACCTCAGGCGCGAGCGAAACGATGCGCATGAAACGCTTGCGCCGCAACTCGCGGGCCACGGGCCCGAAAATGCGCGTCCCCATCGGCTCGCGCGCTTCATTGATGATGACGACGGCATTGTCGTCGAAGCGAATGTAGGTGCCGTCCTCGCGCCCGGTCTCCTTGACGGTCCGAACGACGACGGCGCGCCTGACCTCCCCCTTCTTGATGGGGCTGTTCGGCACGGCTTCCTTGATCGCCACGACGATGATGTCGCCGATCCGCGCATACCGGCGGCGCGAACCACCCAACACCTTGATGCACTGGGCGCGCTTCGCCCCTGAATTGTCCGCCACGCCGCACATTGTTTCGACCTGAATCATTTTTCCGGTTCCCTACTTGCTGCGATCAATCACATCCAGAAGACGCCAGCGCTTCCTCCGGCTGAGCGGCCTGGTTTCGATGATGCGCACCCTGTCTCCCGTATGCAGGGAGTTCTCCTCATCGTGGACCAGGTATTTCTTCCGCCTGCGCACAACGCGCTTGAAGGTCGTATGCTTGAACATACGCACCACCTCGACGGTGACGGTCTTGTCCATCACGTCGCTTACGACCCTTCCTTCCCGAACCTTCCGCCTGCCCCGAACCTGACTCATCTAAGATCCCTCTTCCTCAGCACCTGCGGCCTGCGCTCCCTCTCGCTCGCGCTTTGAAGTCAGCACCCGCGCCAAATCCCGCTTGAGCAGACCGATGCGCGCCGTGTTGTCCAATTGGCCCGTCGCCTTTCGAAAGCGCAGGTTGAACAACTCCTGACGTAATTCCTTTTCCTTGAACTCGAGCTCATCATCGCTCAACTCGAGGACCTCGCTGTATTTCACGCCATCATCCCCCTCAGGAAGAGGTCACTATCCTGGTTTTACAGGGCAGCTTCTGGGCGGCCAGACGAAGCGCTTCGCGGGCGACATCATCGGCGACGCCATCCATCTCGTAGAGAATCCGGCCCGCGCGCACGGGCGCCACCCAGTATTCGGGCGAGCCCTTGCCCTTGCCCATGCGAACCTCGGCCGGCTTCTTGCACATGGGTTTATCCGGGAAAAGACGAATCCATATCCGTCCGCCGCGCTTGACGTGGCGCGTCATGGCGATACGCGCCGCCTCGATCTGGCGCGCCGTGATGTGCGTCGTCTCCAGAGTCTGAAGCCCGTAGGAACCGAACGAGAGCGTCGAGCCGCGCTGGGCCTTGCCGTCCAGACGCCCCTTCTGCATCTTTCTGAACTTCGTTCTTTTCGGTTGCAGCATGTCTCGCTCCTAAGCGCCTGTTACGAACCCAGCGTCTGGGAAGGCGTTCTTCTCGCCTGACGGATCATTTCGCCCCTGAATATCCAGACCTTGACCCCGATGATCCCGTATGTCGTCTTGCCTTCGGCGAATCCGTAGTCGATGTCCGCGCGAAGGGTCTGCAGGGGAACGCGCCCCTCCCTGTACCATTCGGTCCGCGCAATCTCGGCGCCCCCGAGCCTGCCGGAGCACTGTATCTTCACGCCCTTGGCGCCGAAGCGAAGGGCCGAGGTCACCGCTTTTTTCATCGCGCGGCGAAAGGCGATCCGGCGCTCGAGCTGCATGGCGATGTTCTCCGCTACGAGCTGGGCGTCCATCTCGGCCTTGCGCACTTCCTTGATGTTCACGTTCACCTGGTTGCCGGTGAGCTCCTGCAAATCCGCCTTCAGCCTGTCGACCTCCGCACCGCGCTTCCCGATGATGATGCCCGGCCGGGCCGTCCAGATGTTGATGCGCGCACGCTCGCTGGCGCGCTCTATCTCCACGTTGCTCACGCCTGCGTGCGAGAGGCGATCCTTCACGTACTTGCGGATGCGCAGATCGTCCAGGAGCAGGTCGCCGAAATTGTGCTTGGCGAACCAGTGCGAATTCCAGCCTCTGGTGATGCCGACCCGAAAACCGATGGGGTGAACTTTTTGACCCATAGTATCTCCCTAGCTCGCTTCGCCGATATCCACGCGAATGTGGCAACTTCTGTGCTTGACGCGGCCGATGCGCCCGCGCGCCCGCGCCCGGAACCGCTTGAGCGTCGGCCCCACGTCCACCCGAATGCTCTTCACGATGAGGCCTTCGGGATCGTCGTGTTCACCCTTGTCGGTGGCGTTCGCGAGCGCGGAGAGAAGAACCTTCTCCACCACCTTGGCCGATGAACGCGTGGACAGGCGCAAAAGGTTGAGGGCGTCCGCGACCCGCTTGCCGCGGATCATGTCCGCAACCTGGCGCGTCTTGCGCGGCTTGGCCCGGTAATATTTCAAAATCGCTTTGGACATGTCATTCCCTGCCTGTTTCGCCTTATCCGCCAACACCTATTTCAGCGTAACCTGCCGCTTCGTCATTCCCGAGTGCGAGCGGAACGTGCGGGTGGGAGAAAAATCCCCGAGCTTGAAGCCCACCATGTTCTCCGTAACGTACACGGGTATGAATTTCTTGCCGTTGTGCACGGCGAACGTATGGCCCACGAAATCCGGCACGATGGTGGAGCGCCTCGACCAGGTCCTGATCATCCGCTTCTCGCCGCTCTCGTCCATCGCCTCCACTTTCTTGCGAAGGTGAGCGTCTACGAATGGGCCCTTGTGAAGAGAACGTGGCATCGCTATCCAATCTCCCTGATATCCGGCTACCTGGATTTTCTTCGCCGCACGATGAATTTGGAAGAAGGCTTATCCTTCTTGCGCGTCTTGTACCCTTTCGTCGGCTTGCCCCACGGGGTCACCGGGTGCCTGCCTCCCGAACTCTTGCCCTCGCCGCCGCCCAGGGGGTGATCCACCGGGTTCATGGCCACGCCGCGGACGTTGGGACGACGGCCCAGCCAGCGCTTGCGCCCCGCCTTGCCCAGGCTCACGTTGCTGTGGTCGGAATTTCCGACCTCGCCAATCGTGGCGTAGCACGACAGGTGGATCATCCGCACCTCGCCGGAGGAGAGCCGAAACTGGGCGTAATCCCCCTCCTTCGCCATGAGCTGGGCGCTCACGCCCGCACTGCGGGCGATTTGCCCGCCGCGCCCGGGCTTCATCTCGATGTTGTGGCACGTGGTGCCCAGCGGAATCCGCTCCACGGGCAGCGCGTTGCCGGTGCGAATCTCCGCGTCCGGTCCGGAACTGACGGTCGCGCCCACTTCCAGGCCGTCGGGCGCGATGATGTAGCGCTTCTCCCCGTCCAGATAGACGATGAGCGCCAGCCGCGCCGAGCGGTTCGGGTCGTATTCGATCGAGCGCACCTTGCCGGGTACGCCGGTCTTCTCGCGCCGGAAATCCACCACCCGGTAGCGGCGCTTGTGGCCCCCGCCCCTCTGATAGGTGGTGATGCGGCCGTGGTTGTTTCTTCCGCCGGATTTCGACAACCCCTTGGTCAGGGACTTCTCGGGCCGGTCCGTCGTGATCTCCTCTCTCAGGAGAACGTCTTGGAATCTCCGCCCCGGAGAAGTCGGCTTGTATTTTTTTACCGGCATAGCTCTCGCCTCAAAAACTAAGCAGATTCAAAAAACTCGATGGTGTCGCCTTCGCGCAGCGTCACAATCGCTTTTTTCCATGCTGGCTTGGCGCCCTGGTGGCGGCCCATGCGAACCTTCTTGCCGGGCACCCGCATCGTATTCACGTTCAGCACCGTGACGCCGAACAGCTCCTGCACCGCCTTTTTTATCTCTATCTTGTTGGCGCCGACGGCGACCTCGAAGACGACCTTGTTCGCCTCCTCGGTGCTCGCGATGCTTTTTTCCGTCACGCAGGGTCTGCGAATGATGGATGTGTTTTCCATGTCCTAGCCCGCCAACCTTTCCGATATGCCGTCGAGCGCGCCCTTGGTGCAAACGAGGTGCTCGTGGCCCATGATGTCGTATACGTTCAGGCCTTCGGGTTTCATCGGCTTCGCGCCCTTGATGTTTCTCGTCGCCAGTTCAAAATTCCGCTCGCCCCCGTCATCCACGATCAGCGCCTTCCGCCCCAGGTTCAGGTTCCCGATGACTTCCACCATGAGGCGCGTTTTCGGCTCGGGTAAATTGAGGTCGCGCACGATGAGCAGCTTCCCTTCTTTCCACTTCAGGTTGAGAGCGCTTCTCAATGCGCCGCTTTTCATCTTCTTGTTCATCTTCTGGCTGTAATCACGCGGCTTGGGGCCGAAGGTGACCCCGCCGTGGCGCCATATCGGGGATTTGACGTCGCCCGCGCGCGCGCGTCCCCCGCCCTTTTGCCGGAAGGGTTTCGCGCCCGTGCCGTGCACTTCCTTGCGCGTCAGCGTCGAGTGCGTGCCTGCGCGCCGCCCCGCGAGTTGCGCCTTCACCATCTGGTGAATGAGGTGCATCCTGACCTCCCCGTCGAAAACGGACTCGGGCAGATCCATCTGCTCCACCACCTGACCTTCCAGGTCATACACATCAATCTGGGGCATCTCGTTCCTCAACTCCCTCGTGCGGCCCGCTTGGAAGCCTTCAGGGGATTCAGGCTCCTGGCTTGCTCTTTCGGTTTTTCCAGCCCGCCCCTGTTGCCCTTGACGCTCTTGCGCAAAACCACAAATCCATTGTTCGCCCCGGGCACCGCGCCTCTGAGCAGAAGCAGATTCTCCTCGGGGATGACGTCCACCACCAAAAGCCCCTGCGTGGTGACCTTCTCGTTCCCCATCTGACCCGGCATTTTCTTGCCCTTGATGATTTTCGAGGGATACGCAGATGCCCCCATCGCACCGGGCAGGCGATCGAACATGCCGCCGTGAGAGGCCGGCCCGCCGCCGAATCCATGACGCTTCACCACCCCGGCGAAACCGCGGCCCTTGCTCGTGCCCGTCACGTCGAGCCGGTCGCCGCGATCGAATATCGTCACGTCGAGGAGGCTGCCGGCTTCGAGCCCGGCGTCCTCTTCCTCCAGCGGAACTTCCCTGAGGTAGCGAAAAGGCTGTGTGCCCGCCTTTTGGAAATGCCCCAGGGCCGCTTTCGAGAGACCTTTCTCCTTTCGGGGCATATACCCGAGTTGAACGGCCGCATAGCCGTCGTTCTCCTCGGTCTTGCGCTGCACGACGGTGCAAGGACCCGCCTCGACCACCGTCACCGAAATCGCTCCGCCATCCGGCGAGAACACCTGGGTCATACCGAGTTTTCGGCCAAGTAAAAATTGCATCACATCATCCCGTCTAGTTCAGCTTGATCTCGACGTCCACACCGGCGGCGAGTTCCAGCTTCATGAGCGCATCCACCGTCTGCTGCGTGGGCTCCATGATGTCCACGAGCCTCTTGTGCGTCCGGATCTCGAACTGCTCTCTCGATTTCTTGTCAATGTGCGGGCCGCGCAGCACCGTGTACTTGTTGATGGAAGTGGGCAGCGGCACCGGCCCCACCAGCAAAGCTCCCGTTCGCTTCACCGTATCGACGATCTCGCCCACCGATTGGTCCAGCAGACGGTGATCGTAAGCCTTCAGTCGAATCCGAATCTTCTGGCTCATTTTCTCCCGCTATCCTTCCATCGCTCTACTCGACGACCTCTGTGACGACGCCGGCCCCCACCGTGCGGCCCCCCTCGCGTATCGCGAAGCGCAACTCGCGCTCCATCGCTATCGGCGTGATCAACTCAACGTCCAGCGACACGTTGTCACCGGGCATCACCATCTCACGGCCCTCGGGCAGCGTCACCAGACCCGTCACGTCCGTCGTCCGGAAATAAAACTGCGGCCGGTAGCCGTTGAAAAACGGCGTGTGCCGGCCACCCTCTTCTTTCGTCAGAATGTACACCTCGCCCTTGAACTTTAAGTGCGGCATGATCGACGCCGGCTGCGCCAGGACCTGGCCGCGTTCTATCTCGTCTTTTTTGACACCCCTGAGCAGAACGCCCACGTTGTCGCCCGCCTGGCCCTGGTCCAGTAGCTTCCGGAACATCTCCACGCCCGTCGCCACCGTCTTCCGCGTGTCCGTGATGCCCACGATCTCCACCTCATCCCCAACGTTCACGATGCCCCGCTCCACCCGGCCCGTCGCCACCGTGCCGCGGCCCGAGATCGAAAACACGTCCTCAACCGGCATCAGGAACGGTTTATCGACGTCGCGAACCGGTTCGGGGATATAGCCGTCCACCGCCTCCATGAGCGCGTCTATCGAGGAGGTGTCGCTCCCCTCGAGCGCCCGCAGCGCAGAACCCGGCACCACCGGGATGTCGTCGCCCGGGAACTCATAGGTCGAGAGAAGCTCGCGGACTTCGAGCTCCACCAGTTCCAGGAGTTCCTCATCGTCCACCATGTCCACTTTATTCAGATACACGCAGATGTAGGGAACACCCACCTGGCGGGCCAGCAGGATGTGCTCGCGCGTCTGCGGCATCGGCCCGTCCGCAGCGGATACCACCAGGATCGCGCCGTCCATCTGCGCAGCGCCCGTTATCATGTTCTTCACGTAGTCCGCATGGCCCGGACAGTCCACGTGCGCGTAGTGGCGGTTCTCCGTCTCGTATTCCACGTGCGCCGTCGCTATCGTGATACCCCGCTCGCGTTCTTCGGGCGCCTTGTCGATCTCGTCAAACCCGATCTCCTCCGCCATCCCCTTCTGCGAGAGGTGCCTCGTGATCGCGGCCGTCAGCGTCGTCTTCCCATGGTCCACGTGCCCTATCGTCCCTACGTTCACGTGCGGCTTCGTGCGCTCAAACTTCGCCTTCGCCATGGCTTCCCTTCTCCTTCTGTTGAAAATTCAAAGAGGGCGGCTCATGCTCGCCCTCTCCCGAAATACTCGTCTATGCTGTTTCGACTGCCGTGCCTACGTTTTTCGCCATCAACTCCTCGGCAAGCGGCCGCGGCATCTCTTCATAGCGACCGAACTGCATCGTATAGGTCGCCCTGCCCTGGGTCATCGATCGTACGTCGGTCGCATAACCGAACATTTCCGAGAGCGGAACGGAGGCGTTCACCACCTTGGCGCCCGCCCGGTCTTCCATCTCGCGGATCCGCCCGCGCCGGGAAGTGAGGTCTCCCATGACGTCACCCAGAAAATCCGCGGGACACACCACTTCCATGTCCATGATGGGTTCGAGAAGAACGGGCTTCGCCTTCTTCGCGGCTTCCCGGAAAGCCATGGAGCCTGCGATCTTGAAGGCCACCTCCGAGCTGTCGACCTGGTGGAACGAACCATCGAAAAGCGTGACTTCGATGTCGAGCAACGGGTATCCGGCGATCACCCCGTTTTCCATGGCTTCCCTGACGCCGTTCTCGACCGCCGGAATGTATTCTCTCGGAATCACGCCGCCCACAATCTTGTTGACGAACTGAAAACCGTCGCCGGGAGCGAGCGGCCTGATGGTGATCTCCACGTCCCCGAACTGCCCGCGCCCGCCGGACTGGCGCACGAAGCGACCGCGCGCGGTGGCCTCGGCCCGAATCGTCTCCCGGTAGGCGACCTGGGGCTTGCCCACGCTGGCCTCGAGCGCGAATTCGCGGAAAAGCCTGTCCACCAGAATCTCCAGGTGCAACTCGCCCATGCCGGAGAGGATGGTCTGCGCCGTCTCCTCGTCCGAGCGCACCCGGAAGGTCGGGTCCTCGTCCGAGAGCCTCGCCAAGGCGTTGCCGAGCTTGTCCTGGTCGGACTTCGTCTTCGGCTCGATGGCGATGGAGATGACGGGTTCGGGGAAGTTGATGCTTTCGAGAAGGATGGAGTGGGCAGGAGCGCAGAGGGTATGGCCTGTCTTGGCTTGTTTGATGCCCAGGGCGGCGACGATGTCGCCTGCATGGGCCTCCTGTATCTCTTCGCGCTTGTTCGCGTGCATTCGCATGAGGCGCCCTACGCGCTCCTGCTTGCCGGTGATCGTGTTCAATACGGAAGAACCGGATTTCAGAACACCGGAATATATACGGATAAATACCAGTTGGCCCACGTAAGGGTCCGTCATTACCTTGAAGGTGAGCGCGCAGAGCGGGTCATCGTCCGAAGGCGCCCTTTCCTCGGGCTTTCTGCCCAGTTCCAAGTCTTCATCTGACAAGACGGCCTGAACGGGGGGGATATCGAAAGGAGACGGAAGGTAGTCGACGATGGCGTCGAGCAGGAGTTGCACGCCTTTGTTCCTGAACGCGGAGCCGCATACGACGGGAACAAATTCGCCGCTGATCGTTCCCTGTCGAATCGCGGCCCGGACCTCCTCGGGTGAGATATCCTCGCCTTCCAGGTATTTCTCCATCAGTGAATCATCGAACATCGAGAGCGTGTCGAAGAGCTTTTCTCTCAAATCATCGGCTTCCGCCCTCATGTCCTCGGGCACTTCCGCCTCTTCGTAGGATGCGCCCATCGGGTCGTCGAACACCCGCGCCTTCATGGTCACGAGGTCCACCATGCCGGCGAAATTCTCCTCCGCCCCTATCGGCAGTTGCAGCACGAGCGGGTTCGCGGCGAGGCGTTCTCTCACTTCGCCCACCACCCTTTCGAAATCCGCGCCCGTCCTGTCCATCTTGTTGACGAACACGAGGCGCGGCACGCCGTATTTTTCCGCCTGACGCCAGACCGTCTCGCTTTGCGGCTCCACGCCGCCCACGGCGCAGAACACCGCCACCGCGCCGTCGAGGACGCGCAAGCTTCTCTCCACCTCCGCCGTGAAGTCCACGTGGCCGGGCGTGTCGATGATGTTGATGACGTGATCGTTCCAGGCGCAGCGCGTGGCCGCGGAGGTGATGGTGATGCCGCGTTCCTGTTCCTGCGCCATCCAGTCCATGGTGGCCGCGCCGTCGTGCACCTCGCCCATCTTGTGGGTCCTGCCCGTGTAGAAGAGGATGCGCTCTGTCGTCGTCGTCTTGCCGGCATCGATGTGCGCCATGATGCCGATGTTTCTCGTTTTGCTGAGCGCTTCGCTGGGCACGGTTCTATCCTTCCCTCGAGCCTACCAACGATAATGGGCGAAGGCCTTGTTCGCCTCCGCCATGCGGTGCGTGTTTTCCCTGAGGCGAACGGCGCCTCCCGTATCGTTCGCGGCGTCCATGATCTCGGCGGCGAGGCCGTTCGCTATCCTTCTGTCCCGGCTCCGGGCGTTCTGGATGATCCAGCGGATGCTCAGCGCCGTGCGCCTGTCGGGCCGCACCTCCACGGGCACCTGGTAGGTCGCGCCTCCCACGCGCCTGGAGCGGACTTCGAGCGCGGGCTTCACGTTGTCCATGGCGCGCTTGAACACCTTGATGGGGTCTTCCTTCATCTTCTCCTCCACCACGTCCATCGCCCCGTAGAACACGCGCTCGGCCAGGCTCTTCTTCCCCTTGAGCATCAAGGAGTTGATGAACTTGGTCACCAGCCGGTCGTTGAACTTCGGATCCGGCAAAACAACTCTTTTCGTGGCTCTTTTTCTTCTCGCCATGGAAAATGAATCTCCCTGCTGAACCTCAAACGAGAATGCCGACTACCTCGGTCTTTTGGCCCCGTATTTGGAGCGCCCGTTGCGGCGCGCCTCCACGCCCACGCTGTCGAGCGTTCCCCGGACGACGTGATAGCGGATGCCCGGCAAATCCTTCACGCGGCCGCCGCGAATCAAGACGATGGAGTGCTCCTGGAGATTGTGGCCCTCTCCCGGGATGTAGGTGGTCACCTCCATTCCGTTGGTGAGGCGCACGCGCGCGACCTTCCGGAGCGCCGAGTTCGGCTTCTTGGGCGTCGTCGTGTACACACGCACGCAAACGCCGCGCTTCTGGGGACAATTGCGCAGCGCCGGAGAGTCGGTTTTCGTCTGAATCCGCTTGCGTCCCTTGCGTATCAACTGGCTGATCGTCGGCACCGTTCACTCCGAATCATGAGAAAGCCGCCCCGAAAAATCCCGCTCTTTCGAGACCAAAGCGTTCTTCGCCCTCATCTCGGGGCCTTTTATTTCGACTTCGGCTGAGCCTCGAGATGGGGCAGCCAAATAATCATAATTATTTCAATTACTTGCAGGGCTCTGCGACTTCAAGAACCACGCACTCCAGACAACGAAGCGGCGATTATAGCCCGACACGCGCTCTTGTCAACCTCGCGCATGGAAAAAAAGCATATTTTCAAGGGGTTATTCGGAAGGCACCCCCTCTTCCGTCGCGGGAGCCGTTTCCTCTTCCTCATCCACGATCGCGGGAATATCATCGCCGATGGGCGCCAACTCGACCTCGGGGGAGAGAAGCTCCACCTGCTGGTATCGGCGCGCGCCGGTACCCGCCGGAATGAGCCTGCCCATGATGACGTTCTCCTTGAGGCCCCGCAGGAAATCCACCTTGCCGGAAACCGCGGCCTGGGTGAGCACGCGCGTGGTCTCCTGGAAGGAAGCCGCCGAGATGAAGCTGTCCGTCGACAGGGAGGCCCGGGTGATGCCGAGCAGGATGGGGCGTCCCGTCGCCGGGGTTTTCCCCTCTTCCTCCGCCTCCTGGTTGCGCCGCTGGAACAGATCGCGCGTCACCTGCTCGCCGATGACCAAGTCGGTCTCTCCCGGATCGACGACCTCGAGCCTTCTGAGCATCTGCCGCACGATGATCTCGATGTGCTTGTCGTTGATGTTCACGCCCTGGAGGCGATACACCTCCTGCACCTCGTTGACGAGGTAGTTCTGCAGTTCATTCTCGCCGAGCACCGCCAGGATGTCGTGCGGGTTCACGGCGCCGTCCATGAGCGGCTCGCCCGCCCGGACGTAATCGCCTTCCTGCACGTTCACGTGCTTGCCCCGGGGAATGAGGTATTCGCGCTCATCGCCTTCCTCGGAAACGACCATGAGGCGGCGCATGCCACGCAGCGTACCGGCGAATTTCACGTGCCCGTTGATCTCGGAGATCACGGCGTTTTCCTTGGGCTTGCGCGCTTCGAACAACTCGGCGACGCGCGGCAGACCGCCCGTGATGTCCTTGGTCTTGGACGTCTCGCGCGTGATCTTGAATATGATGTCGCCGGCGGAGATCGCCTCCCCCTCCTGGACGCTGATGTGCGCGCCGGCAGGCAGGGGATATACGGAGATTTGCTCGCCCGCGGCATCAAGAAGCGCGGCGCGCGGCTGGAGTTTCTCGTCGGCGTGATCGAGGATCACCCGGCGGGAGAGACCCGTGATCTCATCGATCTCCTCCTGCATCGTGAGCCCCTCGATGACGTCGAGCAGCGTAATGGTGCCCTCTTTTTCCGCCATAATCGAAAACGTGTAGGGATCCCATTCGAGGAGAATCTCTCCTTCGCTCACCCTGGAATTCTCCCGCGAGCGGACGTAGGCGCCGTAAACCACGGGGTAGCGCTCGCGCTCGCGGCCGGTCTCGTCGCAAATGGCGAGTTGCCCGTTGCGGTTCATGTTGATCAGATCGCCCTTCTTGCTCGTGATGATCCGCAGGTTGATGTACTTCACGAAACCCTCGCGCTTGGCCTCCACCGTACTCTGCTCGCCTGCGCGCGTGGCCGTACCGCCGATGTGGAACGTACGCATGGTGAGCTGCGTGCCCGGCTCGCCGATGGACTGGGCGGCGATGACGCCGACCGCCTCGCCCACCTCCACGAGCTGGCCCGTGGCCAGGCTCCGGCCGTAGCATTTCGAACAAACGCCCGAGTGGGATTCACACGTGAGCACCGAACGGATGGTGACCCTCTCCACGCCTGCGTTTTCGATGAGGCGAACCTTCTCCTCGTTGATCTCCTCGCCCGCCGCGCAGAGAACCTCGTTGTTGAAGGGGTCCCGGATATCGTTCAGGGCGATCCGGCCGATGATCCGCTCGCCCAGCGTCTGGATGATCTCGCCTCCCTCGACGAGCGCGCTCATCTCGATGCCGTTGATGGTGCCGCAGTCCTCTTCGTTGATGATGATGTCCTGGGCCACGTCCACCAGCCGACGCGTGAGGTATCCGCTGTTCGCCGTCTTCAGCGCGGTGTCCGCCAACCCCTTGCGCGCGCCGTGCGTGGATATGAAGTACTGGAGCACCGAGAGGCCCTCGCGGAAGTTCGCCGTAATCGGCGTTTCGATGATCTCGCCCGAGGGCTTGGCCATCAGGCCCCGCATTCCGCCGAGCTGGCGCAACTGCGCCGTGCTGCCGCGCGCGCCCGAGTCGGCCATGATGTAGATGGGGTTGAAGTCGAACGGCTGACCCTCATCGCCGCCGGGTCCGCTCATCGCGCTTTCGTCGTCTTGCTCGAGCACCTTGAACATCTCGCCCGAGACCTCCTCGGTCACGTGCGACCAGATGTCGATAATCTTGTTGTAGCGCTCTCCGTCGGTGATCAAGCCGTCGCGGTACTCTTTTTCGACTTCGAGCACCTCGCCCCGGGCATCCTCGGTAAGTTCGCCCTTGCTGACCGGCACCTTCATGTCGTCGATGGAAATGGAAATGCCCGCCTGCGTGGCGTGGGTGAAGCCGAGGTTCTTGAGCGCGTCGAGAAACGTCACCGTCTTCGAGCGGCCCGCCTTCTCGTAGCAGGTGGCGACGAGCCGCGTGAGCGCGCGCTTGTCCATGACGCAGTTGGCCGCCTCGAAAGGAACGCCCTCGGGCAGTATCTCATACAGGAGAACCCGCCCGACGGTGGTTTCCACCAACTCATCTCCGAGCCGGATCCGGATGCGGGTCTGCAGTCCCACCTCGCTCTGATCGTATGCGATTCTCGCTTCGCTGACGTCGCCGAACACGTGGCCCTCGCCCTTCGAACCGCCGCGCGGCTTCGTCAGGTAGTAGCAGCCCAGAATGATGTCCTGGCTGGGAACGGCCAGAGGCATACCGTTGGCCGGCGAGAGAATGTTGTTCGCCGAGAGCATCAGCACGCGCGTCTCCTCCACGGCCTCCACCGAAAGGGGCACGTGCACCGCCATCTGGTCGCCGTCGAAATCCGCGTTGAACGCCGCGCACACGAGAGGATGCACGCGGATGGCCTTGCCTTCCACCAGAACCGGCATGAACGCCTGCATGCCGAGGCGATGGAGCGTGGGAGCGCGGTTGAGTATCACCGGGTGGTTGCGGACCACCTCTTCGAGCACGTCCCAAACCTCGGGGCGCTCCTCCTCGACCATCTTCTTGGCCGCCTTGATGGTGGCGACCAGGCCTTTTTCTTCCAGCCGATTGAAAATGAAAGGCTTGAAGAGTTCGAGCGCCATCTTCTTCGGCAAACCGCACTGGTTGAACTTGAGTTCGGGGCCGATGACGATGACCGAGCGGCCCGAGTAATCCACCCGCTTGCCCAGAAGATTCTGACGGAAGCGTCCCTGCTTCCCCTTGAGCATGTCGGAGAGGCTCTTGAGCGGGCGCTTGTTCGGGCCGCGGAGCAGCCGGCCCCTGCGGCCATTGTCGAACAGCGCGTCCACCGCCTCCTGGAGCATGCGCTTCTCGTTCCGGATGATGATGTCCGGCGCCCGCAATTCCTGAAGCCTGAGCAGCCGGTTGTTGCGGTTGATCACCCGGCGGTAGAGATCGTTCAGGTCGCTCGTGGCGAAGCGGCCGCCGTCGAGCGGCACCAGGGGCCGGAGTTCGGGCGGCAGCACCGGAATGACCTCGAGGATCATCCACTCGGCGCGGTTGCCCGAATTCTTGAAAGAGTCGACCACCTTGAGGCGCTTGATGAGCTTGCGGCGCTTCTGCAGGTTCGAAGTGTCCCGAATATCCGTCTTGAGCTGCGCGGAAAGCGTCTCGAGGTCCAGCTGAGCGAGCAGTTCGCGAATCGCCTCCGCGCCGATGCCGATTTTGTACTCGTCTTCGTCGTATTCCTCTTCAATATTCCGATACTGCTCCTCCGTGAGGAGTTCGAATTTCTTGAGGTCCGTCTCGCCCGGATCGATGACGACGTAGTTTTCGAAATAGAGAATCCGCTCCAGTTCGCGCAGCGTCATGTCGAGCATATTGCCGATCCGGCTCGGCAGGCCCTTGAAGAACCAGACGTGGGAAACCGGCGTGGCCAGTTCGATGTGGCCCAGGCGCTCGCGCCGTACCTTCGAGGAGATGACCTCGACGCCGCACTTCTCGCAAACCACGCCCCTGTACTTCATCCGCTTGTACTTGCCGCAAAGGCACTCGTAATCCTTCACGGGGCCGAATATGACGGCGCAGAACAGCCCGTCCCGCTCCGGCCGGAACGTCCGGTAGTTGATGGTCTCGGGTTTTTTCACTTCGCCCGAAGACCAGGCGCGAATGGTGTGCGGTGAGGCGATGCGAATGCGTATCGCGTCAAATGAAACAGGATCCTTGGGCTTTTCGAATAGATTCAAGTTGCTGTCCAATTCAACCCTCCTTGGGAGTATGCGCGTCATCCCTTGGGCGACGGTCGATGGAACCGCCAAACAAACAGGCTCAAAAATTCAGGTCTAGCTCGGCGCCTCGCCGCTTTCAATCAGCTCGACATCGAGAGCGAGGCTCTGAAGCTCCTTCATCAGCACGTTGAAGGACTCGGGCAGACTCGCCTCCAGCGAGTTCTCGCCTTTCACGATGGACTCGTAAATACGCGTGCGGCCGGAGACGTCGTCGCTCTTCACCGTCAGTATCTCCTGCAGCGTCTTGGCGGCGCCGTAGGCCTCGAGCGCCCACACCTCCATCTCGCCGAGGCGCTGTCCGCCGAATTGCGCCTTGCCGCCGAGGGGCTGCTGCGTCACCAGAGAATAGGGGCCCGTCGAGCGCGCGTGAATCTTGTCGTCCACGAGATGGTGGAGTTTGAGCATGTAGATCATCCCCACCGTGACCTTCTGCTCGAAGGGCTGACCGTTTCTTCCGTCATAGAGCTGGGTTTTGCCGTAAGGCGGCAACTCGGCCTGTTCCGTAAAGCGGACGATGTCCTGCTCCGTCGCGCCGTCGAACACCGGCGTCGCGAAATGCTTGCCCAGCACTTTCGCGGCCCATCCGAGGTTCGTCTCCAGGATCTGGCCGACGTTCATCCGCGAGGGCACACCGAGGGGGTTGAGCACGATCTCGATGGGCGTGCCGTCTTCGAGATAGGGCATGTCCTCCTCGGGAACGATGATGGAGACGACGCCCTTGTTGCCGTGGCGGCCCGCCATCTTGTCTCCCACCTGGAGCTTGCGCTTCATCGCCACGTAGACCTTCGCCATCTTGAGAACGCCGGGGGGAAGCTCGTCGCCGCGCTGAAGCTTGGCTATCTTCTCCTGCAAAATGCTGTCGAGCAGTTCCACCTGCTCGTTCGTGTGATCGGACATGGTCTTGATCTGATCGAGCAACTCCTTCTCGACAGGCAGGTCCAGAAGGTAGGCGCCGCTGAGCTTCGCGAGGCCCTCCGCGTTGAGCTCGTCCCCCTTGGCGAAGAGGCTCTCGTTCGTTCTGGGGTGAACCACGTCGGCGAGGGCGCTCTGCCCGATAAGCAGGGAGCGGATTCTCTCGTCGCCCTCTTCGAGGAGAATGCGGATTTCATCCCCGTAGTCTTTCTCCAGCCTGTTGATCTCCGCTTCCTCGATCTGGAGCATGCGGGCGTCCTTCTCCGCGCCCCGCCTGGAGAAGACGCGCACCTCCACGACCGTGCCCTCGATCCCCGGAGGCACCCTGAGCGAGGAGTCGCGCACGTCGCCCGCCTTCTCGCCGAATATGGCCCGCAGGAGCTTTTCCTCGGGGCTGAGCTGCGTCTCTCCCTTGGGCGTGATGCGCCCGACGAGCACGTCTCCCGGATTGACCCGCGCGCCCACGCGAACGATGCCGCTCTCGTCGAGGTCGCGGAGGGCTTCTTCGCTCTGGTTCGGAATGTCGCGCGTGATTTCCTCGGGACCCTGTTTCGTGTCGCGCGCCTCGATCTCGAACTCCTCGATGTGCAGGGAGGTGTAGATGTCTTCCTTCACCACTTTTTCGGAGATGACGATGGCGTCCTCGAAGTTGTAGCCGTTCCAGGGCATGAAGGCGACGAGCATGTTTCGGCCCAGGGCGAGTTCACCCTGGTCGGTGGAGAATCCATCCGCGATGATATCGCCCTTGTTCACCTCCTGGCCCACGTGCACGATGGGTTTCTGGTTGATGCAGGTGTTCTGGTTCGAGCGGCGATACTTCACCAGATTGTGGATGTAGACGCCCTCTTCGGCCAGGTTGCCCGCCTGTTCCTTCGCGCGAATCACGATTCTGGTCGCGTCCACGCTCGCCACGCGGCCGTCGCACTGCGCGATGACGACCGCGCCCGAATCCCTCGCCGCGATCCCCTCCATGCCGGTGCCGACGAAGGGCGCTTCGGGCCGCAGCAGGGGAACCGCCTGGCGCTGCATGTTCGAACCCATGAGCGCGCGGTTCGCGTCGTCGTTCTCGAGGAAGGGAATCAGGGAGGTGGCCACGCTCACCAACTGCTTGGGCGAGACGTCCATGTAGTCCACCTGCTCCCGGGGCACCATGACGAACTCGCCGCTCGTCCTCGCCGAGACGAAATCGTTGACGAGGTTGCCCTTTCCGTCCACGGGCGCGTTCGCCTGGGCGATCTTGTACTTGTCTTCATCAATCGCCGAGAGCCATTCGACGGATTCGCTGACGCGCCCGCTCACCACCTTCCGGCAGGGCGTCTCGATAAATCCGTACTGATTCACGCGCGCATACGTGGAAAGGCTCGCTATCAGCCCGATGTTCGGCCCCTCGGGCGTCTCGATCGGGCAAATGCGGCCGTAATGGGTGGCATGAACGTCGCGCACCTCGAACCCGGCCCGATCGCGCGTCAACCCTCCGGGGCCCAAGGCCGAGAGCCTCCGTTTGTGGGTGATCTCCGAGAGGGGATTCGTCTGATCCATGAACTGGCTCAACTGGCTGGAGCCGAAAAATTCCTTCACCGCCGCCGTGATCATCTTGGAATTGACCAAATCGCGCACCATGAGGTTGTCCATGTCCTGGATGCTCAGACGCTCGCGAATGGCGCGCTCCATGCGCACGAGACCGACGCGGAACTGGCTTTCGAGCAACTCGCCCACGGAGCGCACGCGCCGGTTGCCGAGGTGATCGATGTCGTCCACCGTGCCCTGCCCATGACGAAGCTCGATGATGTAGCGAACCGTGGCGATAACGTCGTTGAGCGTCAGGGTTCTCTGATCCAGCGGGAGGTTCAGGCCGAGTTTCGTGTTCAGCTTCAGGCGTCCGATGCGCGACAAGTCGTATCGTTTCGAATTGAAGAAAAGGTTCTCGAAAAGCAGCCGCGCCGTTTCCTTGGTCGGCGGGTCGCCGGGACGCAGGCGTTTGTAGATTTCCACGAGAGCGTCTTCTTGCGTCTCGCATTTATCCGAAGTCAAGGTGTCGCGGATGGTCCTGTCCGCGCCGACGCCGGAGACGTAGAGAATCGCCAGCTTGGAAATTTTCCTGTCGCGCAGGGCGGCGAGAACCTCCGAAGTGATCTCGAGGTTCGTGTCGAAGAGCACCTCGCCGGTTTCGGAATCGGCCACCGGCTGGGCCAGAATGCCCCCGACGACCTCCTCATCCTTGAGTTCCAGGGTCTCCACGCCCGCGGCCTGAAGTTTCCGGAGAGCGGCGCGCGTGAACTTCCGCCCCGACCGCAGAACGAGTTCTCCCGACTCGGGGAGAACGATGTCCTCGAAAATCCTCTGGTTCACCATGAGCTCGGAGAGTTTCTTGTAGTAGGCGTCTCTCTTCTCGTCGTAGAAGAGCTCCTCGCTCTGGTAGAAGGAATTGAGAATGTCGTCCTTGTCCAGGCCGAACGCGCGCAACAGGATAGTGACGGGAAGCTTGCGGCGGCGGTCGATCCGGACGAAGAGCAAATCCTTGCTGTCGAACTCGAAGTCCAGCCAGCTTCCCCGGTAGGGGATGAGCCTGGCCGTGAAGGCCGATTTGGCGGTGGGCTTCACCTTGTCCGCGCTGAAGAAGGCGCCGGGCGAGCGGTGCATCTGGCTGACGACCACCCGCTCCGTGCCGTTGATGATGAAGGTGCCGTTCTCCGTCATGAGGGGGATTTCCCCCAGATACACCTTTTGCTCCTTCACCTCGCGGACGCGGCGCTCCTTGGTCTGCTCGTCACGCTCGTACACCGTGAGGCGGAGCATGACCCGCAGGGGCGCGACGTAGGTCATCCCTCTCTGGCGGCATTCATCGGCTTCGTGCTTTTGCCGGCAAAAGACCTCCACCCCGTCGTCGTCCTTCTCGCCGGGGCCGCCGAGGCCGGGATATTCGTTGCCCTTCGACTCCCAGACGCCTATCTCATAGCCCATGTATTCGAGCGTAACGTTCTCGGCCGCATCGGAGATGGGGAACACGCTGCGAAACACGCCCTCGAGACCCTCGTCCGTCCGGCGCTCGGCGGGCTTCGTTTCCCATTGCAGGAATCGCTCGTAGGAAGAAAGCTGGATGTCGATTAAATTCGGAATATCGATAACCGCAGGTATAGAGGCGAAATCCTCACGAACCCGACGGCCGTTCTTGCCATTATTTACATTCATGCTGGCTCACCTCAAGAAAGTGGGGGCGACTAGGGTTATGCGCCGATCCGGCTGCAACCAGCAGGATCGGGTCGTCTGCATCCCGGGTGAGCTCTATGTGATTTCCACCTCCGCTCCAACCGCTTTGAGCTTGTCGGCAGCAGCTTCGGCGTCTTCCTTGGGAACCGCCTCCACGACGGCTTGGGGTGCGCTCTCCACCAAGTCTTTCGCCTCCTTGAGACCCAGGCTGGTCAGTTCGCGGACGGTCTTGATGACCTTGATTTTTTCCGAACCAAAGGATGTGAGACTGACGGTGAATTCGGTTTTCTCCTCCGCCGCTTCGCCCGCGTCGCCGCCCGCCGCCATTCCCGCGCCGGCCATCATCATGGGCGCGGCAGCCGTCACGCCGAACTTCTCCTCGAGCTCCTTGACGAATTCGCTCAACTCCATCACCGTCATGTTTTCAATGAAATCGATTACTTCTTCTTTGGTCGCCACAATTCGCCCTTTCCTCGCATTCGCACGAAACCATCGGCCAGGTCATGGCCATTTAATTTTGGGAAATCTCGCCGTTTGCCCCCTTCTTTGGGCAAACAACTATATTACACTTGTTCTTTCTTTTTGGCAATGGCGTCAACGACATTTATCAACTGGGAAACGACGCCGTTCAGAACTCTCGGCAGACCCGCCACGGGGGCCTGCAAGGCGGAAAGCAACATCGAGAGCAACACCTCGCGCGAGGGCAACTCCGCGAGCGACTCCACTTCGGCTGTTTCGAGGAACCTGCCGTCCAGAACCCCGCCCTTGATTTCGCCGGCGGACTCTTCCTTCACGAATTCCTTGAGTATCTTGGCGGGCGTAGAGGGGTCGCCGTCGGTCGTCACGATGGAAACCGGCCCGACGAGCCTTCCGCGCAGTTCCTCGAAACCCGTGCCCTCCACCGCGCGCTCGGTGAGCGTATTCTTGACGACGGAGAGACGGACGCCCGCCTCGCGCGTCTGTTTTCTCAGGGCCGTCATTTGCGCGACGCTCAGCCCCCGGTAATCGAACAACACCAAAGAGGTGCTCTCGTTGAAATGCGTCTGAAGGGCCTCTACCGCCTCGGTCTTATCGGCGCGGGGCGCTTTGCCCGTCGCCAGCCTCCCCTTCTCCACAACTGCTGTCGCCATTCCGGGGCCTCCTTATTTCAGTGCCGCGAGAAGAGACTGGTGGTCGACCCGCACGCCGGGCCCCATCGTGCTGGAAATGGTGAGGCGCTTGAAGTACACCCCCTTGCTCGCTGCGGGCTTCGCGCGAACGAGCGCGTCCACCACCGCCGAGATGTTCTCGGAGAGCGCCTTCTCCTCAAAGCTCACCTTTCCGATCGGGGCATGAATGATGCCCGCCTTGTCAACGCGGTATTCCACCTTGCCCGCCTTGATCTCCCGAACCATGCGGCCCACGTCGAAGGAAACGGTGCCGGATTTCGGGTTGGGCATCATGCCGCGGGGCCCGAGCAGCCGCCCGAGCTTGCCCACGACGCTCATGACGTCGGGCGTCGCCACCACGCGGTCGAACTCCATCCAGCCGCCCTGAATCTTCTCAGCCAGATCATCCGCGCCCACGTACTCCGCGCCCGCCTCCTTGGCCTCGGCCACCTTCTCGCCCTTGGCGAACGCTACGACGCGCTCTTCCTTGCCGATGCCGTTGGGCAAAACGACGCTTCCCCTCACCATTTGTTCCGCATGGCGCGGGTCTACGCCGAGCTTGGCGGATATTTCGACGGTCTCGTCGAATTTCGCAGCGGAAATCTCCTTCACCAGACCGACGGCCTCAGAGAGCGGGATTTGTTTTTCCCGATCGATTCGCTCCCGGGCTGCTCGGTAGTTCTTGCCGTGCTTGGGCATTTGCCTGCCTCCTCCTTCGTGGTTCGAACGACGCCCGACCGGGACGCCTCCCACATCCGTTCCATAAAAACCTACCCGCTGACCTCGATCCCCATGCTGCGGGCCGTACCCTCGATAATCCGGACGGCCCCTTCGAGGTCCGCGCTGTTCAAATCCTCTTTCTTGATCTCGGCTATTTCCTCGAGTTGCTTGCGCGTCACGGAGCCCACGCCTTCCCGCCCGGGTTCGGAGGAACCTTTCGCCAGAGCGGCGGCCTGCTTCAGGAGAGCGGAGGCGGGCGGACTCTTCATGATGAAGGTGAAGCTCTTGTCCGCATAGACCGAGATCACGACCGGAATAATCGTGCCTTCCTTCCCCTGGGTCTGCGCGTTGAAGGCCTTGCAGAACTCCATGATGTTCACACCCTGCTGGCCGAGCGCAGGGCCGACGGGCGGGGCGGGGTTCGCCTGGCCGGCCGGTATTTGAAGTTTGATGATGCCAACCGCTTCTTTCGCCATTTTTCCCTCTCAAACAGCATAATCCTGACGCCGCACCCGGGCTTTGCCTCCGCCGGTCTTCCCGGACCCGGCGAACGCGCCCCCGATGAACCTTTTTTCCCTACACCTTCTCCACCTGGAGCATCTCGAGTTCCACGGGCGTCGCGCGGCCGAAAATGCTGACCATGACCTTGAGCTTTCCTCTGTCGGGGTGTACCTCGTCGATCTCGCCGGTGAAGTTCACGAAAGGCCCGTCTATCACCCGGATGCTCTCGCCTTTTTCGAAATCAATCTTGGGCTTGGGCTTCTCGGCCTCTCCGCTCATCTGCTTGAGGATGTTCTCCATCTCGGCTTCCGAGAGAGGACTCGGGGACGTTCCGCCCAGAAAACCCGTCACCTTCGGCGTGTTCTTGACCACATACCAGGTGTCCTCGTCGCATTCCATCCGGATCAGGATGTAGCCGGGGAAGAATTTCCGGGAACTCGTGCGCCTCTTCCCGCCCTTCACCTTCACCACCTGCTCGGTGGGAACCACGATTTCACCGAGTTTTTCCTCGTATTCCTTCCCGCGAAACTGCTCTTCGATCGAGAGCTTCACCTTGTTTTCAAAACCCGAGTAGGTGTGCACCACATACCAGTTCATGGACATTCCGAAACCCTGCTCTAGAAACCGAAATTGAGGAAATAGCTGACAGCCCGGGACAACGCCAAATCGACAAGACCCAGATATACCGCAATGATAAAGACGAACACGAGGGCGACGCCGGTTTGCGCCGCCGTCTGGCGCATATCGAGCCACGTCACGCGCTTCGCTTCGCTCTGCACGTCGCGCAGGAAGGTGCGCCCCTGATGAATCCAGCCCATCACCTTATTGCTCATGCTTCCACTCTCCGCCGCCGCTTCCGATCTTCTCGAACCGGGGTTCGTACCCCGGGTTCATGGCAGGCCAGGAGGGACTCGAACCCCCAACCGCCGGATTTGGAGTCCGGTGCTCTACCAAATTGAGCCACTGGCCTCTGGAAACCTGATGTCCCGAAACGACCGCTTAAGCTGCTCTACTCGACGACTTCCGTGACGACGCCGGCCCCCACCGTGCGGCCCCCCTCGCGTATCGCGAAGCGAAGCTCGCGCTCCATCGCTATCGGCGTGATCAACTCAACGTCCAGCGACACGTTGTCACCGGGCATCACCATCTCACGGCCCTCGGGAAGCGTCACCAGACCCGTCACGTCCGTCGTCCGGAAATAAAACTGCGGCCGGTAGCCGTTGAAAAACGGCGTGTGCCGGCCACCCTCTTCTTTCGTCAGAATGTACACCTCGCCCTTGAACTTGAGGTGCGGCATGATCGACGCAGGCTCCGCCAGAACCTGACCGCGTTCTATCTCGTCTTTTTTGACACCCCTGAGCAGAACGCCCACGTTGTCGCCCGCCTGGCCCTGGTCCAGCAACTTCCGGAACATCTCGACACCCGTCGCCACCGTCTTCCGCGTGTCCGTGATGCCCACGATCTCCACCTCATCCCCAACGTTCACGATGCCCCGCTCCACCCGGCCCGTCGCCACCGTGCCGCGGCCCGATATCGAAAACACGTCCTCAACCGGCATCAGGAAGGGTTTATCGACGTCGCGCACCGGTTCGGGGATATAGCCGTCCACCGCCTCCATGAGCGCGTCTATCGAGGAGGTGTCGCTCCCCTCGAGCGCCCGCAGCGCAGAACCCGGCACCACCGGGATGTCGTCGCCGGGGAACTCATACGTCGAGAGAAGCTCGCGGACTTCGAGTTCCACCAGCTCCAGGAGTTCCTCATCGTCCACCATGTCCACTTTATTCAGATACACGCAGATGTAGGGAACACCCACCTGGCGGGCCAGCAGGATGTGCTCGCGCGTCTGCGGCATCGGCCCGTCCGCCGCGGATACCACCAGGATCGCGCCGTCCATCTGCGCAGCGCCCGTTATCATGTTCTTCACGTAGTCCGCATGGCCCGGACAATCGACGTGCGCGTAGTGGCGGTTCTCCGTCTCGTATTCCACGTGCGCCGTCGCTATCGTGATACCCCGCTCGCGCTCCTCGGGCGCCTTGTCGATCTCGTCAAACCCGATCTCCTCCGCCATCCCCTTCTGCGAGAGGTGCCTCGTGATCGCGGCCGTCAGCGTCGTCTTCCCATGGTCCACGTGCCCTATCGTCCCTACGTTCACGTGCGGCTTCGTGCGCTCAAACTTCGCCTTCGCCATGGCTTCCCTTCTCCTTCTATTGAAAATTCAAAAATAATATCTTCCGGGGGAGAGGAACCATTTCCCCTCTTTCTCGTCATTCCCGAAAAACGCGCCTTTATACCCGCTCGGGCGAAACCTTGTCCATCGCCAAAGCGAATCTCCGCGAACCCGAGGGATTCCACGGCGTTTCATGCGAATTGCAGGATAATGCACGAACCTCGAAATTTCAATGAATTCCACCTGCCCTGGAGCCCACGACCGGACTTGAACCGGTGACCTCTTCCTTACCAAGGAAGTGCTCTGCCGACTGAGCTACGTGGGCCGGCTGCGTCACGGGCGTGCGAATATCCTGTATTCCAGCCAGGGCAACCTCAGCAAACGATGCGCCCGGAGGTTCGTTCCGGGCGGATAATACAGCTTATTCCGGCCAGAGCAACCCCCGGAGCCGAAATCCGGTTCATGAAATCCATATCAAGAAAAGGCGATAGCCTCGAATCATCCTGGAGCGGGAAACGGGGCTCGAACCCGCGACCCTCAGCTTGGAAGGCTGATGCTCTACCATCTGAGCTATTCCCGCCCCTGAATCCAAAGCGCGCGTCCTAGTCGTTTCAACGATTCATCTGCTGGTGGGGAGGGGAGGATTCGAACCTCCGAAGGCTGAGCCGTCAGATTTACAGTCTGATCCCTTTGGCCACTCGGGAACCTCCCCCGAAAACCGCCTTTCATCAAAAACAACCATAAAGGCTATCAAGAAAACCTCGCGGAAACCATCGATTCCCCGAAGCCGTCACATCCACTGAAAGCCCGTATAGAAAAACCGCAGACATTCTCCCCCGGATTTTCTCCGGCGAGGTCCGGGAGGCGCGTCCCGCCGTGGAGCTGGCGAGAGGACTCGAACCTCCGACCTGCTGATTACAAATCAGCTGCTCTACCAGCTGAGCTACGCCAGCCAACAAAGGCGGGTTAAATTAGGCCCGCAGGCCCACCTTGTCAACCCCCTTTATCCACTTTGAGGGAGCGAAAAGCAAGGAACGGACACGGATTCGGAGTTCGGTTCAGGAGAAATCAAGGCGCTCGCGAGGAAGAGTCCTCCGCCTGAGCCGCGTCCTCACCCCTCCTGCGAGTCCCGCGCACACCGTGGAGCAGGATCGCCGCGGCGACGGAGGCATTCAGCGAAGACACCACGCCCTCTTCGATGGGTATCCTCACGCGCGCGTCGCAGTTCCTGAGCACGAGCGGCCGCACGCCCCTGCCCTCCGCCCCGACCACCAGACAACAGGGCCGGGGCAGCTCGTCGACGCCCAGGGTTTTATCCCCGTGAGCGTCCGCCGCCAGCGCCCAGTAGCCCGCCTCCTTGAGCGCCGAGACGGCCCGGGCCAGATTCGTCACGCGCGCGAGCGGCACGACCTCCAGCGCGCCCGCGGCCGCCTTCGCCACGACGGGCGTGAGGCCCACGGCGCCGTCCTTCGGCCAGACGACGCCACCCGCCCCCAGGGCCGCAGCGCTTCTCAAGATGGCGCCGAAATTCCTCGGGTCCTGCACACCGTCGAGCAGCAAAACGGGCGGAGCCGCCGCGGGCTGGGCTTCGATGAGGTCATCGAGGGAGAGCAGCGGCGTGGGATGCACTTCCGCCACCAGGTTTTGATGCTGCGCCGTGGCGGCCTTTTTCGTGAGCTGCCCGGAATCGAGCGCCTCGACGGATATGCCGGATGACTCGGCGAGATGCACCGCCTCGGCTACCCTGCGGTTCCGGCGGCCACCTGCGATGAAGAGCCGCCTCACCCGCTCCGGCCCGCGCTCCAGGGCCGCCAGTACGCTGTGCGCGCCGCAGACGTATTCGGGTTTGCGTCTCAATCGCCAAGCTCTTCAGTGAAGGACTTTTGAAAAACCCCGATTAACGAGGATTTGACGCGACCGTGAAGGCGGTTTTTGTAGGGGACGCATAGTATGCGTCCCTGCTTTTTCAACGTCGGAACTCGGGCCGGAACTCGGGCCGCATATATGCGGCCCCTACAATCCCTTCGGCAAGGCGGTATCCCATTGCCGACATTACAGGTTTTTTCAACAGGCCCAGTGAGGCGGGAAGACGTGGCGCGCGTGTACCCCCGGGCCTCGCTCGCCCGTGGCGTCACGGCGCTCTTCTCTTCCAGAGCGTGCCGCCGGGGCCGTCTTCAAGGACGATGCCGGCCTCCGCGAGTTCCTCCCGGATCCGGTCGGCCTCCGGGAAATCCCTGCCGGCCCGCGCTTGCGCGCGGCGTTCGAGCAACGCTTCTATCTCATCATCGCGCAAGGCGCCGTTTTGGCCCTCGTCCCCCTCTGCGGGCGCGGCGCTCGCGGCGCTTCGGAACCACTCCTCGGGAGAGTGGGCGAACAGGCCCAGAACCCCGCCCACTTCATCGAACACGCCCCGCGCGAGCGCTGCCGCGGATTCGGGCAGCGCGTCCGCCTCGTTGATGAAGCCGTTGACGCGGCGCGCGAAGTCGAAGAGATACCCCAGGGCGCGCGCAGTGTTGAAATCATCGTCCATGGCTTCTGTGAACTGCGCGCGGAAGGCGGCAACCGCCTCCTCCACCCGCTCACGCCAGCCCTCCGTATCCTCCCCGCCGCTTCGGGCGAGCCTCAAGCGCACGTTGTAGAGCCTGTCCAGCCCCTTTCGCGCCTCGCCCACCACCTGATCCGAATAATCCACCGGATGCCTGTAGTGCGTCCCCAGCAGGAAATAGCGGATCACCTCGGCGGGATAGTCCTCGAGAATCGCCTTGATGGTGAAGAAGTTGCCCTTCGATTTGCTCATCTTCTCGTGGTTGATCTGCACGAAGCCGTTGTGCACCCAGTAGCGCACCCACTCATGCCCGAAACAGCCCTCGCTCTGCGCTATCTCGTTCTCATGGTGGGGGAACACCAGATCCTCCCCCCCGCCGTGGATGTCGAAGCGCTCGCCCAGGTAGCGGGTCGACATGACGGAGCATTCGATGTGCCAGCCGGGACGGCCGGGCCCCCAGGGGCTTTCCCATTCGGGCTCGCCGGGCTTCGCCGCCTTCCACAGGGCGAAATCGAGCGGGTTGCGCTTGCCCTCGCCCGGTTCGATGCGGTAGCCCGCTTCCAGCTCTTCGGTGTTGCGTCCCGAAAGCTTGCCGTAGCCGGGAAATTTTTCGATGTCGAAGTAGACGTTCCCCGAAACCTCGTAGGCGGTTCCCTTCTCGATGAGTTTCTCGATCATCTCGATCATGCCCTCGATGTTCTCCGTGGCGCGCGGGGCGGCATCCGCCCGCCGGACGCCGAGCGCATCCATGTCGACGTAGTACTCGCCGATAAACTTTTCGGTCAGCTCATTGATGGGAATCTTGAGGCGCCGGGCGCGGGCGATGATCTTGTCGTCCACGTCGGTGAAGTTGCACACGAAGAGAACATCGTAGCCGCGGTATTCGAAATAGCGGTGAATCACGTCGAAGACGATGGCGGCGCGCGCGTGCCCGAGATGGCAGTGGTCATACACCGTCACCCCGCACACGTACATCTTCACGCGCCCTTCTTCCAGAGGCTCGAACGGTTCTTTTTTTCTCGTCAACGTGTTGTATAGCTGAACACCCAAATGACTCTCTCCAGAACCCGCATGATAGAGGGGGTAAAAAACCTGTTCCGGGCCGCGTCCGGGGGAGAATTTGTCATGCCCCGCCGATGGGCGTCAAGGAGACTCCACGCTTATCGTGCAAACCGCATGCGCCGCGACGCCCTCCTCGCGTCCCGCAAAGCCGAGACCCTCGCCCGTCGTCGCCTTGATCCCCACCCGATCGGGCGGAATCCCCAGAATGGAGGAGATGACCTCGCGCATTTCAGGGATATGGGGAGCGAGTTTCGGCCTTTGCGCCACGACCACGGCATCCACGTTGTTCGGCTTCATGCCCCGCTCGGCGAGAAGCGTCACTACGCGCGCGAGTAGTTCCCGGCTGTCCGCGCCACGATAGGCCTCGTCCGTATCGGGGAAATGCCCGCCGATGTCTCCCAGGGCCGCCGCGCCCAGCAACGCGTCGATGAGCGCGTGGATGAGCGCATCGGCGTCGGAGTGTCCCGCGAGGCCCCGCTCAAAGGGAATCTCCACGCCGCCGAGCACGAGCTTGCGATCCGCCTCGAAGCGGTGGACGTCGTAGCCTACCCCGACTCGAATCATTTGGAAGCCTCCGCTCCGGCTTGTCGTTCAAGTTCCATCAGGCGCGCCGCGCGCTCCATGTCGCCGGGCGACGTCACCTTGATGTTCTCGGCGCTTCCTTCCACGAGCTTCACCCGAACGCCGATCGCTTCCAGCAGAGCCGCCTCGTCGGTTCCCTCGAAATCATTTGCGTCCGCCCAGTCCATCGCGCGGGCGAGCAGTTCGCGCCGCGCCGCCTGGGGCGTCTGGGCGAGCCAGAGGCCCTCGCGCGGGCGCGTTGCCTCGATGAATCCCTCGGCGTCGCCCATCTTCACCGTATCCACCACGCGCAGGGCCGCGATGGCGGCGCCCGTCTCCGCCGCGCCGAGCAGGCACCTCTCTATGAGACCGCGCGTCACCAGGGGCCGCGCCCCGTCGTGCACGACCACCCAGGAGACACCCTCCCCGAGAGCAGCGAGCCCGTTTCGCACCGAATCCTGACGGCGCGCGCCGCCTTCGACGACCTCGACGGCCACTTCCATTCCACCGGGAAGCTCGGGCGGGTCCGAGCCGGGGGGAACCGCCACGACGATACGGCCCACGAGGCCCGCCCGCGCGATTCGCAAAAGACAGTGATGGAAAAGGGGCTTTCCTGCAAGACTTCTGAACTGTTTGGCCACCACGCCGGGAAGGCGCAGGCCTTTGCCTGCGGCGGGAACGATAGCCGCCGTCTCATCGGGATACGGCAATGCGGGAGAAGAGCGTTCGCGCTCAGGCGCCGGTTTGCGATAGTTCGGCTTCATCTCGTATTTTCGTAAAAATCATCCGCCCGGCGGTGGTCTGCAAGACGCTCGTCACGGAAACGGGAATTTGCTCGCCGATGCGATGCTTCGCATGATCCACCACCACCATGGTTCCATCGTCGAGATAGCCGACGCCCTGGTTGTGCTCCTTGCCCTCCTTGATGACGAAGACACTCATGTCCTCGCCGGGCAGGACGACCGGCTTCACCGAGTTCGCCAGTTCGTTGATGTTGAGAACCCGCACTCCCTGGAGCTCGGCCACCTTGTTGAGGTTGAAGTCGTTGGTCATCACCTTGCCGCATATCTCCTTGCCGAGGAGAACGAGCTTGGTGTCCACCTCCTTCACGCGGGGGAAATCCGTCTCCAGGATGTGGATGTCGAGGTCCTGATTCTGCTGAATCCGCTGGAGGACGTCGAGGCCGCGGCGTCCCCGGTTGCGCTTCAGGGAATCCGAAGAATCCGCGATCTGCTGCAATTCCTTGAGCACGAACTGGGGCACCACCATGGGTCCTTCGACGAAGCCCGCCTCGCAGATGTCGGCGATGCGTCCGTCGATGATGACGCTGGTGTCGAGAATCTTGGCGTGATGGTACTTCTTGGCGGCTGGGTCTTTACCCTTCGCAGCAGGAGGCGATGAATACCGGCCCCCCGCCACCGACCCGAGAACGACGCCCAGAGCGCTGAGCAGCAAGCCCGTAGAGGCGGCAAAGAGGGGACGGACGTTTTGAGGAAACGCCTCGCCGACGAGAGCGGAAAGCAGCAGGGCGGCCAAAAGGCCGAAGAGCAGGCCGGCTGCTCCACCGCCCAGGGTGCCGATTTTCAGCTTGCCGAGTTCTCTCGCGAGCACCAGAAGGAGAACGCCCGCCAGAGCGCCTCCGGCCAGGCCGGCCATTCGGTTCGGGGCGCCCAGGGCTTCGGTGAGCGCCGCGCCGAGAACGCCGCAAAGAATGATAAAGAGCGCGCCCAGAATCAGGCTCAGGCGGCTCGGTCCCTCCTTTTTCTCCACCGGCACCGTCTGCACCGGCATCTTTTTCGTGGATTCTTTCATATATCTTTCTCCCGCGGTATCACATCAGAATAAACGGCACAAAAAAGCAATCGCATATTAAAACAACCTTGTTTCGTCATGATTTCAGGCGGAACCCGTATCGCCTTCAAAGGTAAAACGCCCGGTTCAGGGCATTTCATCTCCAGCGTCGGGCAAAGGGCGGGAGCGGGTCAGGCGCATCGTCCTCGTAAATAAAGAGACCAAGAATTACTACTCCCCGTCCAGTATGAAATCCCCACTCTTTCCGCCCGTTTTTCTCGCCAGCCGGATTTCAGAAAGAACCATCCCCTTGTCCACCGCCTTGCACATATCGTAGACGGTCAGACCGGCCACGCTCACCGCCGTCAGGGCCTCCATCTCCACGCCCGTTCTATCCTGCGCGCGTACGGCCGCCGAGATGCGCAGCAGGCCGAGCGGCTCATCGGCCGTGAAGTCGATTTCCACGCTCGATATGCGCAGCGGATGACACATCGGGATGAGGTTCGCGCACTGCTTGGCCGCCATGACGCCCGCGATGCGCGCCGTGCCCAGCACGTCGCCCTTGGGCAGGCCACCGGCGAGGATAAGGCCCAAGGTTTCGGGCGCCATTTCCAGGCGGCCGCGCGCCACGGCCTCGCGGCGGGTGACTTCCTTATCCCCGACGTCCACCATCCGGGCGCGGCCCTGCTCGTCGATGTGAGAGAGTTCCTGGGGCACGGAGAACACCTCCCGTGGAAAGCGATGAAGCGGGAGAGTCCGCTTTTGGGGCGGATTAGATGGGATCATCATACAACAGGATCACAAAACATCAAAGGGAAAAGAAAAACAAGGGGTTTTGGAGGGGGCGCAGGAACAGGCCGCGGCCTGTCCCTGCAAAAGCAACGTGGCCTACAGCTTCGCCAGCGTGAGGCCCTTTTGTTTCTGGTATTTGCCCTTCTTGTCGGCGTAGGAGGTCTCGCACATCTCGTCGCTCTCGAAGAACAGCACCTGCGCGATGCCCTCGTTCGCGTATATCTTGGCGGGCAGGGGCGTGGTGTTCGACACCTCGAGGGTGACGAAGCCCTCCCACTCGGGTTCGAAGGGCGTGACGTTGACGATGATGCCGCAGCGCGCGTAGGTGCTCTTGCCCACGCAGACGGTGAGCACGCTCCTGGGGATGCGGAAATACTCCACCGTCTTGGCGAGGGCGAAGGAATTGGGCGGGATGATGCAGGTGTCGTCCTTGACGTGGACGAGCGAGCGCTCGTCGAAATTCTTGGGATCCACGATGGTCGAGTTCACGTTCGTGAAGATCATGAACTCATCGGCGATGCGGATGTCGTAGCCGTAGGAAGAGACGCCGTAGGAGATGGCGCCCTCGCGCACCTGCTTGTCCTCGAAAGGCTCGATCATGCCGTGCTCGCGCGCCATCTTCGATATCCACTTGTCCGATTTGATCGACATCCCGTGCACTCCGCCTGCCCGGACGCATGTTGAAACCCCGGATTCCATCCGAAACCGAAAACCCGAAAACGACCAATGCTCGATTTTTCGGGGGTGAAAATCCCGGGCATATAATATCTGGGGGCGAGAGGAGACCAACTCCCCCCACCCCCAGACGACCGCCCCTGTCCGCCCGAAACGGGGGCGATCCGACAAGCGCCTCTCCTGAGTCGAAACACGAGAGAAGCGCCTGGGACTCGCTTGGAAACCATGTTCCGAGAAAAATTATATAAACACAACATATAGTGCCGGGTCAATGATTTTTTTGCCCTGAACCACAATTTGTTGTGGATAGTCCGTGAAATTCCTGGGGATATTCAGGGGAGAACCTGTGGATAAAATGTGGATAGCGCGCGACCCTACTTGAACCGCTCCGCATGAACCTTGACTTTCGCTCCCTCGCGCAAGCGCTTGAGCAGCGCCTCGTACCTCTCTCTTCTCTTGAGTTCCGAATAAACGAGCTTTACGTCATCCTTGACGTCATCAAATTTCGCATCCTCAGCCCCCACGCGCTCGAGCACCCGTATCACCTGCCAGCCGACGGAGGTTCGAACCGGGTTGCTCGGCTGGCCGATGGGCAGTTTGAACGCCACGTCTTCGAGCGCCTTTTCCAACGCGCCCCGCTCGGCCGTGCCCATCATGCCGCCCGAATCGCGCGTGCCCTCGAAGATGGAGCGTTGCCTCGCCACCTGCGCGAAAGGCGTCCCCTTTCTGAGTTCGGCGACGGCGTCCCACGCCTCCTGCTCGGTTTTGAGCACGATGTGGGCGAGGGTGACCGCCTCCCTGCGGCGGAACCGCTCCTTGTTGGCGAGAAAGAAATCGCGCAACTGCTGCTCTGACGCGCCCACCGCCTCCGCGTCCTGTTTCAGAAACTCCTCGATGACGAGCCTGCGCTTCAAGCGCTCGACCCGCTTTTGAATCTGGGGAGATTCGTCAATTTTTTGGCGAACCGCCTCCTGATACAGGAGTTCCCCCTGGACCAGGCCATCGAGAAAGCGTTCCTTGTTCTTGCGGATGCGGATTCGCACGGCGGGAGCCAATTGTCTCATCCTCTGCTCGATCTCTCCCAGGGTGATTTTCTTCTCGTTCACCTCGATGACGACCTGGCCCATATCTTTCGTGGAAGGGCCGGTTTTCCCGCTCGCCCCTTCGGCCTCAAGGCCGCCGAGCAACAAGACCACCGCGATCAGCGCACCCATTTTTTTCATGCTCACCACTTTCCCCTCGCCTGTGAACCTCGAAAAGAATCCAGAAAATCAACCCTTAATATACCGGCAAACGGCGCCGAGCGAAAATTGTTTTCCTGCGGCCGGACGTCCTCAAACAAAGTAGACGACCATGAGCGTCAGATAGCACGCGTATCCCGTAAGGAACATGAGTCCCGCCCTGCGTCCCATGCCGCGCTTCCATAAGGCGAGAAGCAAGAACATCAACATGAGCAGGAGCATGAACGGGAAATCCAGAACGAACGATTGCCGCTCAATACCCAGGGGCGTAATGAGCGACGCCCCGCCGAGAACCCACGTGATGTTCAGGACGTTCGCGCCCAGCACGTTGCCGACGGCCATGTCTCCATGACCCTGCCAGGATGCGGAAACCGCCGTGATCAATTCGGGAAGAGACGTGCCGATAGCCACCAGCGTAAGGGCGATGACCAGTTCGGAAATGCCCATGGCCCGTGCCAGATGCACCGCGTTCTGCACGAGCAGCACGCTGCCGAAAACCACCAGGATCGAACCGGCGATGAACCGCAGCCCGACATGATGTATTTCCCGGTCGGTCACCGTGGTCCCGAAATCGAAATCCGACCATGTTCCCCGCTTCATGCCGAACCACAGAAAAACGGGCACCAGGGCGAACAGGACCAGGCCTTCGATCCTGGTGATTTGCTCATCCCAGCCCAGGAGAACGAGCAACACGCCCATCGCCGTCATGAACAGGCCTTTGCGCATCACGTCTTCCCTGGACAGGGACACGGGCTCGAGCAGAAACGCCACCGCCAGAATGAGCCCGATGTTGCAGATGGTGGAGCCGACCGCGTTTCCCACGGACGTGGCCGGATGCTCCAGCCAGGCCGCAATGACGGAAACGCTGAACTCAGGCGCCGTCGTCGCCAGGCTCACCAGCGTGGCGCCGACGACGACTTTGGGAACCCCCGTGATTTCGGCGATTCCGACCGCGCCGTCGGTGAACCAGTCAGCGCCTATCGTGATGATGAGGAGACCCGCAGCGAAGAAAATGAAATTCATCCAGACGGGAAAACTTGCGAAAAATGCTTCCATGCCCAAGAAGCGTCCTTTATATGGCGGCGGCTCCGAATCGCCGGAGATCGTTCACTTACCCTGGAACCCGGGTTTTCGCTTCTCCAGAAAGGCGTTGATCCCCTCCTGGAAATCCGAACTGGCGACCGTCTCGGCCTGCGCGCCCGCTTCCGCGCGCAGCGCCGTCGCCACGTCCAGGCCGCCTGAGGCGCGAACCAGCTTCTTCGCCGCGCGAAGCGCAATCGAGGGCCCCTCGGCGAGCCTTCGTCCCAGGGCGGCCGCTTCTTCGATGAGCGCGTCATCGGGATGAACCGAGCGGACGAGACCGATGGCGAGCGCCGCCTCCGCGTCGATGACGTCGCCCGTCAAAATCAACTCCAGGGCCTTCGCGCTTCCCACGACGCGGGGCAGGAAAAACGTTCCCCCGCAATCGGGGACGAGCCCGACCTTCGAGTACACCTGCCCGAACGAAGCGCCTGCGCCCGCGAGGCGGATGTCGCAGGCCAAAGCGATATCACATCCCGCGCCCACGGCGAAACCGTGGACGGCGGCTATCGTCGGGCAGCGCACCTCGTGGAGTTTCGCCACCGATTTCTGGTAGTCCGGCCAGAGGAACTCCTCCATCCGCTCGCCCGCCCGGATGCGCGCCTCGATCTCCTTCAAGTCCCCGCCCGCGCAGAAGGCGCGCCCCGCCCCGCTCAGGACCATCGCGCGGACGTCGGGTTCGCTGCATCGCTCGCACACCTCGTATAAGTCTGTCGCCATCTGCCGGTCGAGCGCGTTCAGCGCTTCGGGGCGATTGAGCCGCACGAGGGCCAAGCCGCCCTCTTGCTCGAAATCGATGGTCTCCCACGCCATGTCCTGTTCTCCCTTAATCACCATTGCCGATTGATCTGGAAAAAGTTTTTATTTTTTTTTACAATATGGCATATCTTCCGAAGTTGGAAGGAAGAGAGTTGGTCCAAGCCGGGAAGCATGCCGGATATAGTCGTGGTTGGTATGCCCATCGCCCACCTGATTCCCGTGCAACTGCGAGCGCGGGAACTAGATTGAGGGATGCAAAGTGGAATCGCCGGATGCCGTCATCAAGATATATGATCGCTGGGGGAAATTCTACGACCTGGTCTTCAAGCACGTGTTCAGTGAAGGCAGAAACGTCGGCGTCGACCTGCTCGACCTGAAGCCCGGCGAGAAACTGCTCGAAGTAGGCGTGGGCACCGGGCTTTCCCTGCCGCTCTACCCGCCGACCTCGGAGATTATCGCCATCGACATTTCTTCCAAAATGCTCGAGAAGGCGAAAGAGAAAATCGAGAAGATGGACCTCAATAACGTCGAACTCGCCGTGATGGACGCGCAGAACATGGCGTATGAGGACAACACCTTCGACTGCGTCACCGCCTGCTACGTGGTGAGCGCCGCCCCCGACCCGCACAAGGTCGTCTCGGAAATCTGCCGCGTGTGCAAGCCGGGCGGACGCGTCGTCTTCATCAACCATTTCAAGAGCCAAAAACTTCTGCTGGCCAAGTTCGAAGAACTCATCAACGGGGTCTGCAAGAAATTCGGATGGGAGACCACCCTGGACCTGGAGCCCCTGCTCGAGGCGAACAACCTGACCCTCGAACGCCAGGAGCGCGTGAACATCTTCGACTACTGGCGCGCGGTACTCTGCATCAATTCCGACAAATAACCTCTTTGGCCAGGCTCCGGACACCGCGATTCGCGGCGCATCCGCCCGCGAACCTCTCCTGAGATGGGCCTCGAATCGAACGCCTACGGCATCCTCCTCGCTTCGATAGCCTCGACCTCCTGGGCGGTTTTCGTCTATTTCATCAAGCGCGCGCTCATGAACGCGCCCGTCCTCAAGGTCACCGCCGCCATGACGGGTGTGAACGCGGCCCTCGTGACGCTCATCGCCGTTTTCTTTATCTCGGCCGAGGATTTTCGGGGCGTCTCCATGACCACCTTCGCCTTCGCTTTTCTGGCGGGCTTTTTCCACATCGGCATATCGCGCTCGTTCTACTACCGCGCCATCCACCGCATCGGGCCGAACCGCTCCATCCCCATCGCGCTGACGTATCCCGTCGTCACGGCGGTCGTGGCGTCGTTCATGCTGGGGGAGACGCCGACGCTCTCGATCTTCACCGGCCTCGTCATTCTGCTTGTCGGCATCACGCTCATCGTCCAGGCCGAACCATCCCGGGAGCCGGAAGCCGAAGCCCACGGCGCGAGATGGAAGCTGTTCGGCTGGATTTCCGCCGGCGTCACCTCACTGCTCTGGGGCGTGGCGGCCGTCTTCTTCAAGAAGGCGTCCCTGAACCTCCACCCGCTCGCCACCGCCGCAATCGCGCTCTGGGTGGGGGCCGCCACGGCGTCGCTGCTGATGGCGCTCGACAGGGGCGGCGAGGAATCGCGCGGCCCGATACCCGCTTCGGTCTGGAGGTGGATTTTCGCCGCAGCCGCCTGCCAGGCGATCGCCGTGCCGCTTTACAACTTCGCGTTCGTCCACACGCTGGCCGTGCGCGTGACGGCCATCATCTCCGCCCAGCCGCTCATCGTCCTGGTGCTCGGCTGGCTCTTCCTGCGCGAGATGGAAAACATCACGCCACGGCTCGTCCTCGGCGCGCTGTTGACCGTGGGGGGCACCATCATCGTCATCACGTAGGGTCCTGGGAGAGTTTCCCTCGCTCCGGCGGGGTGCTACCCTTGAGTTGTGATTTTCCTTGAAGCCATTTTCGAAACCTCATCACGAGAAGGAGAGCAACATGGGCGAAGTCATTCACGTCACCAAGGCCCGCATCGTCAAGGAACCCGGCAGGGGGATGAAGACGGGCTATCTCGACGCCTTCCCCGACGAGCCAATCCCCTACGGCATCCACGGGGGCATCAAGAACTTCTACAAGGCGGAACCCGAGGAGGAGCGTCCGGCCACGCTGGATCACCTGGCCGCCGCCGTCGCCGGCTGACTGACGGGCAACATGGGAGGCGCGCTGGATGCGCGCGGGATAAAGAGCAGCCCCGACAACCTGGTGGCGGAAGTCGAAGGCATCATCGAGAACGTGGACGGCATGGCCCTGGTCACCAGGATCAAGGTCCATTACAAGTGCCGCATCCCCAAAGGAAAGCGAGAAGACGCCGAGCGCGCCCTCGCCGTACACGAGAAGGGCTGCCCGGCCAGCCAGAGCGTGCAGCGGGGGATTCAGGTGGAGTATACGGCGGAGTTCGAGGAGGTGGACGAGTAGGAAGTTCGCAGGGCAACGGTTTCGCAGGGGCGGACCCATGTGTCCGCCCGCATCGAGGATGAAACAAGTAGGGACAGGTCGCGACCTGTCCCTACCATTTTTTTGCGCTTTCATTTCCCCCAGGAAACGCATAAATGTAGGCGCAAACATTCCCCAAAGTCAGGGTGTTTCTATAAAATTTTAACGAAAAAGCGATTGCTGGCTGAATAACCGGCTAGTCCGCAGATTTGCGCTGCGAGGTCATGAAGCCCTCGAACGTCCCCTCCAGTTTCGCCATGCGTTCCCGGAGTTCGGCGATGTCCCTGTGAAGCCAGGTGTGGGAGCCGACGATCGTGATGACGACCACGATGAACCCTATCCAGATGTTGCTTTCCATTGTTCCATCCCCCTATTCCGAAGCAGGGACTTTCTCTTCCGCCGTCCGAAGGCGGCATCTCCCAAACATTTTATCCCACATACCGGGGATGGCTGCCAACTTGCGTTCATCGAAGCCCGAGGGGCTTGTTGAAAAACTCCTCCTCGCTCGGAATCGTCCACCGCCGGAATGAGGATCAAAACCACATTCGCCTGTAGGGGCAACCCCTCCTCGGGGCTGCCCCACAGTTCGCGAACCGCCCCTACGCCTCATTTTGATATACAGGCTCCCTACACGAACAAAATCCCGTAGCGATACCTCCTGTCGATCCCCCACGCCATGCACAGGGCGAACCCCGCCAGGAGCGCGAGCCCGCCCGCCTGCGCCCAGGTGCCGACGAGCAGCGCGCCGACCAGGAACATCAGCGCGAAAACGAAGACGCTCATACAAATCCACAGACCGGCAAGCGCCGATACGGGGGCTGCGCGCCTGTCCTCCCCGCGCACCCGGCCCCATGCGCCCGGCGGATGCACTTGCGCCCAGAAATTCCGCAAAACCTCCGGGCGCGCGGGCCTCGTGATGAAGGTGACTATCAGCATCACCAGGAAGCCGACGCCCACCTCCGCGGCCAGCAATACGGGGAAAGCGGGCGGCTTCCCCTCCCAGTGGAGATAGAGGGCGGTCGCGCCGGCGGCCAGCATCCCTGAAATTTCCGTCCAGGCGTTCGCGCGCCACCACAGCCAGCGCAGGATCACCGGAAGGCCCAGGCCCGCACCGAGCGAGATGTGGAACTTCCAGGCGACCTCGATGCTTTTGATTTGCCCCGCCACGGCGAAGGCGCCGACCGCCATGATCAGGACGCCCAGCCGGCTGACGAAGACGACCTCCCGCGCGCCCGCTCCTTTTCTGATGAAACGCGCATACACGTCGTTCACGAGATAGCTCATCCCCCAGTTCAGGTGCGTGTCCACCGTGCTCATGAACGCGCCCAAAAGACCCACCAACACGAGGCCGAGAACCCCCGCCGGCAGGAGTTTCTCCATGAGGAGGGGATAGGCCGCCTCGCGGTCGGCGAGAATCTTCGCCTCCATCGTGCCGGGCAGGGCGTCCATGCCCTTGGGCACGAGGACCAGGCTCACGAGGCCGATGAGTATCCACGGCCAGGGCCTCAGGACGTAGTTCCCGACCGTGAAGAGGAAAGCGCCCGCCTGGGCGTCCCTCGGCGAGCGCGCCGAGCATAGCCTCTGGCCGATGTAGCCGCCGCCGTCGGCGTTGTTGTGCGCCCACCAGACCACGAACAGGTAGATGAGGATCACCTGCGCCCCCGCCCATCCGGCGCCCTCGGGCGGGAGGAAGGAGATGATGTTCGCCGCCCCCTCCGCGCCGTAAATCTCGCCCAGCTTCGCGCTCAGGCCCGAGAGCCCGCCGACGGCTTCGACGGCGTACCAGGCGAACAGGCAGCTTCCGGCCATCGCGATGACGAACTGGAACAGATCGGTGAGCATGACGCCGCGGATGCCGCCCGCGCTCGCGTAAAGCGCAATCATCAAGACGAGCAGGGCGACCGTAAGGCTTTCGTTCACGCTTCCCATCGTGAGGACGGCAGGCCAGTTCGCCTCGACGGCCGTCCACAGGTTCGAGGGCAGAATCTCCTCCCACCGGAGGAAGGGCTCGGCTATCTTCGCCATGGCGCGGAACACCCAGCCCAGGACGATGATGTTCACGATGAGGGAGGAATAGACGGCCTTGAAGCCGCGCAGGAACGCGCCGGGGCCGCTCCCGTAGCGCAACTCGATGAGCTCGGCGTCGGTCACCACGCCCGCGCGCCGCCACAGGGGGGCGAAGAAGACCGCGACGCCCACGTTGCCGATGACCCACGCCCACCAGAACCAGTTCCCCGAAATCCCGCGCTTGGCGACGATGCCGGCCACGACGAGGGGGGTGTCCGAGGCGAACGTGGTCGCCACCATCGAGGTGCCTATCCACCACCAGGGCAGGCTGCGCCCGGCCACGAAATATGAGGCCAGGCTCTTAGACGCCGCTCGTGAGGTGAGAACACCGACGATCAAGGCGAACGCGATGTATGCGAGGATGAGCGACCAGTCCAGAGTCGAGAGCATGCGCACGTCTCTACGTATGGGCGGGCTTCGGGCGCATCCTACAGGGAAAGACAGGAAGATGCGATACGACGGGCCTACGCGGTCTTCGCTCGTCATTCCGGCCATCTGGAATGCAGGCCTATGGGGAATTTATAACCGTAGGGACAACCCCCTGTGGTTGTCCTCAATCAGGACAGGCACGGGGGCCTGTCCCTACAGTGAACAAGCCCTCGCTTGCATACGTGTCCGCGTGTCTCAAGACGCAGAAACGTCCCGCAGCCCGGCGCTCCGCCTCACCCTGAGTAGCGGCGAAGCCGCGTATCGAAGGGCGATGCGCCCCCCATCCTTCGATACAAACGCTCCTTCATCGAGGTTGTTGAAAAAGCCTCGATGAAGGAGGAATGGCGGTTGTAGGGACAACCCTCCGTGGTTGTCCTTTGCAGGATGGTTGCCATCAGGACAGGCACGGAGGCCTGTCCCTACCAAAACACAACCGCTCGCTCCTCGCCGGTGTCAAACCCTTCTTCATCGGATCTTTTTCAATAACCCCCTCAAGAGGGAATAATCCTCAACCTTCGAGAATGCGCACCGTCATTCCGGCGAAAACTGGAATCCATCCGCCTTTCGTTTTTTATCGTCGTTTCCGGCCCGATCGCCCAAAACGCTCCGCCGGACGCGGGGCGCTTCACCCGAAAGAAAAGCCTCCTCCCGTCTCCGGGGGGAGGCTCTCGCAGGGGATAGATGCGAGACGGAGGATTGCGTGGCGGAGGAGCGCCGACCCTATCGGCGCTCCTCGCGCCGGCCAGCCGGGGCGTGCCGCCAAAGAACGCTCCGACCGGCATTTCCTGTATCCGGGGCAAGCGCCGCCCGTCCAACCGGTTCGACGGGCGCCGGTTTAGCGGGCGACGAAGTTCCGGTGCACCCAGTGGTCGTTCCCGCGCCGGACTTCCATGTAGAACGACCCGCTCGCCTTGCGCGTCTCCAGGTTCAAGCCTCCCGGCATCACTCTAGCCCGGATATTTCACCGAGGCTTTGGAACGGCCTGATTTGAAGTCGTGGACGGCTTGATTCGGGAGGCGGCCTTCTTCGTCGGCGCGATACGATGACGCACGGCGCCCGAGCGGCGCTTTTTCGTCGATTTCGAAGGCTTTCGGGGAGTGCCGGCCGACGCGCAGGCGCAGGTTTCCCGCTGCGGCAACCTATGTCGCTCCGATTCTACGCTCAGTCACTCTCCCCCGCCGTCGGCCAGGGCGGGTGCGTACGCAGGTTGTTCACTACCTTTTCGAAGAGCGCCGCATGGGGCCAGGCCTCGGAGATAGACAGCCGGACCTTGCGCACGCTGACCCTCACGCGGGCGCCGATCTTGAGCAGTTTCAGCCGGATCGTTGCGCACTGGGCCCTGGCGCATGTCGTGCCCGCCAGCCCCAGGCGCCGGAGTCCGTGCATCAGGACGTAGGCGAAGGAGGCGAAGTAGAGCCGCAACTGATTGGCCCTCATGGTGGCGCTGCTGGTGCGGTCGGCGAACAGGCCGAGTTGCTGTTCCTTGATGCGGTTCTCCATCTCTCCCCGGGCGCAGTAGAGTTCTTCGTAGAGGCGTCTGGCGCCGGCCCGCCGGGGGCGGAGATTGGTGACCACGAACCGCGGGTTCGCCCCCCTGGGCAGGTATTGCGCCTTGCCCACCACCCGGCGGGTTCTGGACCAGCTCTTGCGCGTTCGATAGCGGAAGTCGCGATACCGGCGCGCCGGCTCACCCGTGCGGCGACAGACGACCTCGGCCCGGTAGAGGTCCCGGCCAATCGCCCGCACCAGCCGCGCGTTGCGCGCCATGCCGAACACGTAGCCGACGCCGTTCTCCTCGCACCAGCGCATCAACGGCTCGCGGCAAAAACCCGAGTCGCCGCGAACCACGACCCGCGTACGCGGCCAGCGCCTGCGGACCTGCGCCACGATCCGCGCCAACTCCTCCTCGCTGCCGGCCGAGGCGTCGACGTTCGAGCGGCGCAGCCGCGCGCACAGCAGATGCGCGCCGCAGAAGACGTAGAGCGGCAGATAACAGTAGCGGCCGTAATAGCCGTGGAAGAAGCGCCCCTCCTGGCGACCGTGCAGGGGGTCGTCCGTGGCGTCGAGGTCCAGCCATATCTCTTCGGGCGGTTCGGCGTAAGACTCCATGAACACGTCCACCAGCAGGCGGTCCATCGCCTCGAAGTCCGCAGCGATGCGCTTGTAGCGATCCGTCGCCGCCTCGGCGCCGCCCAACTCCAGGCGGTTCAGCGTACTCGATGCGGCCAGCGGAGAGCCGCGGTCCCGAAGGCGAACCCGCCCGGCTCCCGTCAGGTCCCGCTTGCCCACCAGCAGCGCCAGCAACCTGTCGCGGCGCAAATCCTCGTGGTCGTTCAGGTCCTCGTAGCCCAGCGCCAGCGCGTACACCCGCTGCGCCGCCAGCGAGCGCACCGGGTGCTCCACGCTGCCGGGCTTGCGGCAATCACGAAAACACCGCGCCAGACGAGCCATCAGACCCAGGCGGAGATCCGTCTCGCGAAGCAGCACCCCGCCGGCGTCCGACGTGATCCGTCCGCCGTCGAATCGGGCGATGACCTCGCGTCTTCCGTGGGGGTGAAAGTGAAGTTGTTCCGGTGTACAATGCGTATCCATGGGGCCTCTCTGTCGGACGGGTGTAAGTTATTGAGACAACTCACATTATCCGACATTCAGAGGCCCCATGCCATTTGTCGGTGAAATATCCGGGCTAGTGGCCGGCTTCGCGGCGCGCGCGGAATCGATGAACGCGCCGACCTCGGCGAGCGTCGGCTGTATGCGCTTGTGCGCGCCTTTTTCGGCAACCGCCTCCGTCGCCGCCGCCTTGAGCTGCCGCTGCCACAGCCTGCGGAACAGGCCAGCGCTCTCGAACTCATCGCCGCTGTTGATCCTGCCGTTCACCGCGAAAACATAGCCCACGGCATCCGGGTGCTTTGCCGACAGTCCACCCAGGGCTTTTTCATAGTCCGCCACGGCGGATGCCAAGCGCTTGTTCTCCAATGACAACTGGAGGCTCGTGCGCGAGCGCCGGTCGGCGACGCGCGCCCCCATGGCCCGGCCCAACGCCCTCTGCGTCATCCCGACCGAGCGCCACATTTCGCCCTGAAGAGATGCGCCTCTCCGCCGCCGCATCCCCCCCCAAATGCTCAACCCATGCAGGTCCTCTCCCCACGTTCCCGTTCGACCGGTTGCGGGGGCGGTCTCGTAGCCCATGCCTTTCATCATCGCAATCTTGCCGGCCCTCGAAGGCATGCGGTATGCGGAGGTCGAAAACGCCATCACATCCTCCAGGCCGCGCCTGGCCCACCTGCCCTGCTCCACGCAAAAGGCGCCGATGGGGATGTAGCCCGACTTCGGGGGGACGATCAGGCTGGTGAGCAGGACGCGATCCTGCTTGCCGCCCTTGACGATGTCGCCCGCCTGGATGAAGACCTCGCGATCGCCCAGGTTGCGGACCTTGAGGCGTCTTACGCTGCCGGTTTCGACGACCTTGACGATGCCCCGCCTCATCGCCTCGCCCAGGGTGATCGGCGCGGGGCCGCCTGTTCGGCCTTCGCGGTGAATCAGATAGATGGAGAGATTGTTCTGCGTGTAGGGGCCGCTCAGGCGGTAGTCCTTCCCCGCCGCGGCGGCGGGCGCCGGCGGGGGCAGCCCGATTGCGACGACGCAGGCGAGGAGAACGGCGACGCCATACGTCCGGAACGGTCTCGATGCAGCCCATGCCCGGCGAGCCGGACGCCTTTTCGACAGTCTGGTGTACATGGTGTGTTCCTCCCTGTTCGCTCACGTCCAGGCGGCGCAATCTCCTCCGTATCGCTCGACAAGCGGTGTTGACGTACATTCTCGTACGGCAGCCGCTCCTCGTATTTCTTTATTTCAGCCTATCTGGAGTTATGACGGGGCCGGGTTCCACCCATGAAAATTCGGGTTGGGGAGGAATGACGGGCACAGGCAAAAGGGGGTAGAGGGGACACCCCTCTCGACTGAAAAGCACCCCCCCCTACCCCCCCTTGTCAGGGGGGTAAGAAAAACCAAAAACCCCTCTACCCGGCGGGGGCGCATCGCCTTTTTATACCCCCCTGACAAGGGCTTGTTGAAAAAGTCCCCCTGGGGAGGGAAGGAACCCCGATCATCGAATTATTCACCGTAGGGACAGGCCTCCGTGCCTGTCCTAACGAAGGACAACCACGGAGGGTTGTCCCTACGCGGGGAGTTGAAGAACCCGGAGAGAGGAAATTTGTTTGTGTGTAGGGGTCGTATATATGCGACCCTGATTTTTTGCCGCCCTGCGACGGGCCGCATGTATGCGGCCCCTACAAAACCATGATTCCCTCCGAACCCCCAACCCCCATGACGAGGGCTTTTTCAACAAGTCCCTCAAGGGGGAGTTGATTCGATATTCTTGTCGGTGAAGAGCGATCTTCGGAGGGGCCGCATACCGGTTTTTCAACAGCCCCTTGAGGGTAGGCCTCTCCTCCTCGGGAAGGCTGACAAAGAGGCCGAGCCTTGGCGAAGGCCCACGCGCCCTAAGACGCAAAAACGCCCCGCAGCGCGTGCGGGGCGTTTCATGTGTGGAGAGTCTGTATTCCGTCTTTTCGCCTAGCCTTGGCTTCCGTTCGTCTTGAGCCGCCCCAGCACTTCCAGGACGTGGTCCGGCGTGATGGGGATGCGCGTGAGGCGCGCGCCTATCGCCTGGCCCGCCGCGCAGGCCACCGCCGCGGCGCCCGCCGTGCAGGGCGGCTCGCCGATGCCTTTCGCCCCGAACGGGCCCAGGCCTTCGCCGGATTCCAGGATCACGTTGTCCCACTCGGGCGTATCCACCGAGGTGGGGATGAGGTAGCCGTGGAACTCGTTGTTCACGAGCGCGCCCTTTTGCGTCAGGACCTCTTCGGTCAGGGCGTGGCCGACGCCCATCATCGTGCCGCCCTCGAACTGGCCTTCCACGTGCTGTAAGTTGATGGACTGGCCCACGTCGTGGCCCGACCAGTAGTTGAGCACGCGAAGCTCGCCCGTATCGACGTTCACCTCGACTTCGGCCGCGTGGATGCCGAACACGTAATCCATCCAGCCGCCCGCGTCGCCGTATTGCTCGTTGCCCTCGTACTCGTGGACGCCGAGCTTCGTCTTGCCCACCGTGTGGAGGTCGATACCCATCTTCCTGCACTGCGTCACGGCTTCCGAGAAGGAGACATCGCGCTCTTCGGCCGCCTTCACGTACACCCTGCCTTCGCGGATATCCAGATCCTCAGGGTTCGCTTCGAGCAGTTCGGCGGCGCCTTTCAGGATTCTGTCTTTCAGCTCCGCCGAGGCGCGGTAGCACGAGCCGCCCGAGATCATCGTCTGGCGCGAGCCCGCCGTCACGCCCACGAGCGGGGTGACGTGGGAATCGGACATCGTGACCGTCACGTCTTCCAGGGCGACGCCTAAGGCTTCCGCCGCGATCTGGCGGTTCGTCTGGGTCTGGCCCGCGCCGACGTCCGAGGCGCCGGTGCGCACGTTCACGCTGCCGTCGAGATCGATCGACACATAGACCTCGCCCTCGTTCCTCGGCCTCCCGTATCCGCCGATGTTCGCAACGTACCCGACGCCGACGCGCCAGGGGCCGTGGTCCTTCTCGGGGACGCGGCCCGCCGAGCGGCCGATGAGCTTTTTCGTCTCCTCGGCCAGTTCGGGCAGCATCACGCGCGTGGGCACGGGCTGATTCTGGATGAGGGTCTGGCCCTTCGCGATGAAGTTCCTCTCGCGGAACTCGAGCGGGTCCATCCCCAGCCGCTCCGCGAGCTCATCCATCTGCGCCTCGTAGGCGAAGCACACCTGGTTCGCACCCACGCCGCGCATCGCCTCGGTGAAGGGGTTGTTCGTCCTGACGGCGCGCGAGCGGCCCCGCGCGTTGGGTATCTCATAGGGGCCCGCGCTCACCACGAGCGCGCCCAGCAGCAAACCCTTGCTGTTGGCCGTGTAGCCGCCCGCATCGCCGATGATGTCGATTTCTATGGCGGTGAGCTTTCCGTCCTTCGTCGCGCCCGTCCTGTACTTCATCAGGAAGGGGTGCTTCTTGCTGCCGGTGTTCATGGTCTCCTCGCGCGAGTAGGCCATGCGCACGGGCCGCCCCGTCCGGAGCGACAAAAGCGCCATGAAGGCGCCGAGCAGCGGGTGCTCCTTGCCCCCGAACGCCCCGCCCAGCATCGGACAGTCATACCGCACGCGGCTCAGGGGGAAGCCCAGCGTCCGCGCCACGTTCTGGTAGTTCTCTATCATCTGCGTGGGCACGCGGATGTTCACCACCCCGCGCTCGTCCACCCAGGCCACGCCGCCTTCGGGTTCGATGAAGGCGTGATCCAGGCAGGCGGAGAAATAGGTGTTCTCCACGATCACGTCCGCCTCGGCGAAGCCCGCCTTCACGTCGCCCTTGTCCGCCTTCCAGTCGCAGACCACCTCGCCCTCTTCGAGCGATGCGAAGTCGTACGCGCCGGGCAGCGGCTCGTAGGCGACGCGCACGAGCGAGGCCGCCTCTTCGGCCAGATCCCGCGTGTCGGCGGCCACGAGAGCGACCGCGTCGCCGATATCGACCACGACGTCTTCGGCCAGCACCGGGTAATCGGGATAGCGGCCCGCGTTCAGGCCGGGAATGTCCTTCGCCGTCAAAACGCAGTGCACGCCCGGGAGGGCGAGCGCTTCCGTCGCGTCTATCTCCACGATCCTCGCCGGCGTCATCGAGGCGCGGACGGCTTTCCCGTATATCTCGCCCGGCATGTGGAAGTCATCGCCGTAGACCGTATCGCCGGCCGCTTTCGCGAGTGCGTCTTCTTTCGTCGGCGACGCGCCGACGTGCGTCATCTGAGCCATCGTATCCTCCTGAAAATCATCGAGAACTATCCGCGCAGGGCCGCCACGTCCACCACCTGACCCGTCGTCGCGCTCTGCACCACAGCCTCGAGCACGGCGACGACCTCGAGCCCCTCGGGCCCGCCGGTTTCGGGCGTCGCCTCGCCCCGGATGCACTTGCAGAACTCATCCATCTCATCCGCCAGGGCGTCTCCGCCCACGACCTCGACCTCGGTGCGGGCTTCCTCGCCCACCTTGGCCACGTAGAGCTTTCCGCCCTCTTCCTCGCTGTAGGCCCTCATCTTCGTGCCGAAGGCCGCCGTGTCGCAGATCTTGGGAACCACGAAAGAGCTTCCGATATGGCCGAGCGGGCCGCTCTCGTATTCGATGATGATGCTCGTCGCATCGTCGAGGTTCGTCTTGCCGAGCAGCTTCTTGCTGAAGGCGGCCACCCGCTTCGCGGGTCCGGCCAGGTACTGCAGGTTGTCGATCATGTGGACGCCCAGGCCCGTCATGGAGCCTGCGGGGCATTCGGCGGGGTCGTTACGCCAGCCCGGCCTGGATTCGAAGCCCATGGGAAGCGAGAGGTTCGCCTCCACCTGGTGCACCACGCCGAGTTCGCCTGCGTCGATCATCCGCCTCATCTCGCGGTTCGCGCCGAAGCGGCGGCGATGATGGCCGACCTGCAGGGTGACGTTCGCGGCGGAAGCCGCCTCGACCGACTTTCTGGCCTCATCGACCGTCAAGGTGAGCGGTTTCTCGACGAAGACGTGCTTTCCGGCCGATGCGGCCGAAGAAATCATGTCCAGGTGCGTGGAATGGGGCGTCGCGACGATGACGCCCTCCACCTCGGGGTCGTTCAATAAATCGTCCAGGCTGCCCGCCGTCCGGCAACCGTGTTTCTCCGAAAACGCCTTGCGGGCGTCTTCGCTGCGCGCGAAACCCGTCACCACCTCGCCGGAACCGCTGCGGTTCACGGCGTCCACCAGAACGCCGCCCCACCAGCCCAGCCCGATAGAGGCGAGGCGCACCTTGTCCGTAGCCATTTTCGACTCCTTAATCACTGAATGGATGAATTTTCAACATCGAATATACGCCGAGTGATTTCACTTGGGCCGCACCATAACCCAAAGGCGTACGCTTGAAAACCGCGCGGAGGGAAACCGGGCCAATAAAAAACCTCCTCCCGTCTCCGGGAGGAGGCTCTCGCAAGGGGTAGTTGCGAGATGTATGATTGCGTGGCGGAGGAGCGCCGACCCAATCAGCTACTCCTCTCGCCGGCTAACCGGGGCGTGCCGCCTATGAACGCCCCAATCAGCTTGCTCATATAACATGCAATAGCCGTGCCATTTCTATGAAGATGGAATATGCCTTATTTATCAACAGGATAGAAATATACACGATCGGTCAAATTGACATTTTGTCACGATATGCCCGACGAAAACGACAAATCGTCATGCCGGGGGGGGTGTCCAACCGGCGAAAACGAGGACGTTGAAAAAGACTTTGTCAAAGGAGCACCCCCCTTGAGGGGTCTGTAGAAAAAGTCTGGAACTCTGGATTTGTCGTATGCAATCGACCGACGAGAGAGAAAAATCACTCCCCCCTTGAGGGGGTCGGGCTTCCCGAGGGGAAAGCCCGACAGAAGCCGAGCGTTTTTTGCGAAGGCTGATGCGGTGGGGGGTAAAATGCGTTTTATTGTCAGTCCGACTTATACCCCCCACCGAATCGCTTGCGGGCTTACGCCCTTAGCTCTTCGACTCCCCCTCAAGGGGGGAGTGAAATTCAAAAGCGTGCGTGAAGCCCAAAATTGCTTCCTCAGGGGACTTTTTCAACAGATCCGAATGCCCCCGCGTTCAGCGGGAAGGAGGCGATTTTCCGGGAAAGGCGTCGAACGCCTCGGTGACGGCGGCTTTCATCTCGTCCCCCTGGGAGAGCGCCGTCGTCGCGGAGGCTTCTGATTTCCATAAATCCTCTTGAGAACTCAAGTCCAACAGGCGTATTTCCACCCTGGCGACGCACACCTCGACGTCTTCGCAGGTGCGCCCGCCTTGGGCCAAGACCACCGCCTGCGCGCCCGAACCCTTGAGCGCCGCCAGATGATCCTCCGCGATTTCACCTCCTGCGTCCCGCAAATCGTCGGCCTTGATTTTTTCGAGTTCCTCCGGCCAACGGAGAACCAGGTACCCCTTGGCGGTGACGGCGTCGCGAATCAAAAAGGCGCCCTCTATCATCTCGATTTTCTTCACATCGGGCGCCTCGAGCCCCGCCTGCGCGTAAACGTGCCGGAAAAGTCCCGTCCAGTCGCTCGGATAGCGAAAAGGCGCGACGACGACCCGCTCGAGCGCCCGTATCCTCCCCGGCTTGGCGACGACCCGTATCGTCGTCACCTCATAGGCGCAGGCCGGAACCAGCACCAGCACGAATATGATCAGGGAAGATCGAAGCCGCGATGCGAAGGCGTTTTGTTTCACGATCCGAGGCTCCAGGCGACGTGCTCCACCAGGCCGAGGAGCAGCGCATACGCATCCAGGCTTTCGCGCCAGATGGAGACGCCGTATAAGGCCGCCATACTCCACCCGCCCGCCGAGACGAGCGCCGCGCCGCCGATGAAGACGAGCCCGAAGAAAAAGATGAAGGCCAGGAGAAAATCCTTCCGCCGCGCGCGATGTCGGGCTGCGACGCGCCCAGCGCGCGCAGCGTCATGAGCACGTGCAGACACAGCGTGAGGCCTGAGAGAAACGCCACCGCCCAGCGAATCTCCTCGTATCCGAATGTCCAGTCGAGCAGCGCTCCCAGAATCAACACCGCTATCGTCAGGAGCGGGAAAAAATAAGGCGCCAGCGTGATGATCGGGTTCGTGCCGCTCAAGCCCACCTTCCCGCTCCCGCGGTTCACTTCGAACGAACGCACCTTCTCCCCCGTGAGGAGGGCGAAGGCCATGTGCGTGAACTCGTGCACGAAGGCGTAGAGAAACTCAGGCGGCGCCAGGCGATGCCAGACGGCGTATGCGCAGGCGCCCGCGATGAAGGCCCAGCCCTCGGCCGCAGGCATATATGAACTCCCGCTCCTCAAGAGAAAAGCGGCCGGGAGATTCTTGCCGAACGCGAGCGCCGCCCCCCAGCAGGCGGGCAGCAGGAGTACGGCGAGCATCCAGGCCAGGGGTCTCAAGAGAAACGATTTCATGGACTCACCCGTCTCGGTCCTCGGGCGGCGAGGCGAACACCACGCAAGCATGGCCCATAACCCGCTCCCCGACAAGGCGGACGATCGCAAATCCTGTCCCGGCGGCAAGTTGACCGTTAGTTCGGAATGCTATATAGTTAACCATATGGTTAATCATTAAGCATTTCATAACTAACCTGATACAGGAGCATTCCATGAGCGGCGCAAGAATCATTTCCGGCTTACCGGGCCGAACAATCCAGGCGGGAGGCTTCCCGCCGAAGAGGCCATCCGCCGCAGTTTCAACTGCAGACGAGATGTCCTCCCTGAGCCCGGGCATGAGGGAGTAGTGATGGACGCCAAAAAGCTGATCCTGGGAACCGCCGCCTATACGATCTGCACGTTCTTTCTCGCCGTGGTCTGGCATGTCTTTCTATTCAAGGAGAGATACGAATCGTTCGGCTACTTCGAGGGAGAGCCGAACTTTCTTGTCGGTCTGCTGACCATCGTGCTCCAGGGCGTTCTGCTCTGCGCCCTGTTTCCGATGATGAAAACCAAGGGGACAACTTTTGGGCGAGGGTTCAGGTTCGCGCTCGTAACGGGCGCCTTTTTCTGGACTTCCCACGTGCTCGCCTTCGTCGCCAAGCAGGAGGTGCCGGGAGCGCCTGCGTTCATCTGGATGGAAACGCTCTATCTGCTGCTGCAATTCGGCGTGTTCGGCCTGATCATCGGCGTCATCCACCGCGAAGAGAAGCTAATCTGAAGAACACAGAACCGGAAACCGGGAGTTATATGGTGAATCACCAAATCATTCCACGCACTACTCAAAAAAGGGAGTTCCCATGAACGGAGCGCAGATGATCGCCTTCACCTTCGAGATGAGCGACGGCCTCGTGAAACGGGCCCTGAAGGGTCTCGACGATGCGGACCTCATGAAACGGCCCAGCGACCAGGACAACCCCATCGGCTGGCTGATGTGGCACAAGACGAGGGTCGAGGATTGCGCGATGGCGGCCGTCGCCGGAGAGGAGCAGATCTGGATCGCAGAGAAATGGCACGAGAAATTCGATATGGCGCCCGAGCCGAAACAAATCGGCTTCGGGGATTCGCTCGAGCAGGTGATGAGCCTCAAATGCACGAAACAAGACCTCATCGGATACGCCAACGCCACTCGGGCGAGAACGCTTTCCACCCTGGAAGCGCTTTCGGCGGAGGACCTCGAAAAGGAGATGACCGACATCGGCGGCAACGCCATCAAAACCGGAGAATACCTGGGGAGAGTGGCCTCCGACTATCACCAGCACTGCGGGCAGATATGCTACCTCCGGGGATACATCACCGGGTTCGGCTGGGCGTATTGAGATCAACCCGCCGAGGAGGGAGGCATGCCGAATCCGCTTTTGCTCGTCATTCCGGCGAAAGCCGGAATCCATTTGCGGGTGCGGGTGAATACGCGGCGGCGTTTCATTCCCCGCCGATGCGCGGGAACCCGGGCGAAAGGCAAAAGGCGTAAAAATGGATTCCGGCTTTCGCCGGAATGACGGTGAACGCTCTCGATTGGGGGAGTTACCAACCCCTTGGAGGGGTTTTTTCAAGGGAGCAACCCCCCAACCCCCCTTGTCAGGGGGGCTTTTCTTCCACCTCTTCGTCAGGGGGACATCGCTTTTCCGCCCCCCCCAGGAAGGAGGGTATGCCGACCCATGAACGCGCAAGCCGATCTCGACGCCACTTTCTCCGCGCTCTCGGACCCCACGAGACGGGCCATCCTCTCGCGCCTCTCCCGGGGGGAAGCCACCGTCACCGGCCTGGCCGCCCCTTTTGATATTTCCCTGCCGGCGGTCTCGAAACACTTGCGCGTTCTGGAACGCGCCGGCCTCATCCGCAGGGAAAAGAAAGGCCGCGTCCATCGCCTGAGACTCGAAGCCGAACCGATGCGCGAGGCGTCCGAATGGCTCGCTTTCCACCAGCGGTTCTGGGGAGGAGGGATTCGATGCCCTCGCCCGCTATCTCGATGAAACAACAGACACGGAGACTTCGAAATGATCGAAACGAAAACGACGCTGCTCATCAAACGAACCTTCCAGGCGCCTATAGAGAAAGTCTTCGCCGCGTGGACCCAGGCGGAGACGTTAAAGAAATGGTGGGGAACGGAGGGGCACACCGTGCCTCAAGTGGAGATGGATTTGACGGTCGGCGGGAAATACCGCGTGGAGATGCGGACGGACGAGGGCGAGTCGTTCTACCTGAACGGCGCGTTCGTCGAGATAAATCCTCCCGAGCGGCTCGTCTTCACCTTCCGCTGGGAGCGGGGGGAGTGGGATTATCCCGAGACTCTCGTGAGCATCGATTTCACCGGAGAGGGCGATGAGACCACTGTTACCCTCACGCACGAGGGATTCCCGGACGAGAACATGCGCGACGAGCACCACGGAGGCTGGGGCGAATGCCTCGAAAATCTCGGCGCGTATCTGGGAGGGGGATAGGGGGTTGCCTTTATCCCCTGAGGAGGGGGAGCTTTTTCAACAATCCCGGGGAGGAAGCAAAAAGGTTGCAGGGGTGTGTAGGGGCGGACCTGGGTGTCCGCCCGCGCCCGGCATTACGGCGATGGGGAATCGTCGGGCATTGCGGCGACGAGGCGCGCGGGATCGCGGACGTATTCGGAACCGGATGCTTCCTGCATGGCCCGGATGTCCCGGAAAATTTCCGCCACGTCGTAACTGAAGCGCGCCGCGTGCGCATCCCGCGCGGCCCGGACCTCGGCGATTATGGGGTCAGTCATTTGCCCGTCCTCTAAATCTATAAGCGTTGATCTGTACCCGACCAATCTTCATAACCATCCTGGTTGTCCTCTATTCTTTTTATCGCCAATTTAGAAAGTTCCTTGTGCAATCTCTTGAGAGCATCCAATCCTTTTCGTCCGCCGGAGTGGAATGTTCCCCGCGCCTTTCCGCCTTTCGGTGGGCGCATCCAGTATTTGCGATCCCTATGGCAAAGTTCTTCGTCGAGAAATTCCAGCAACTCATCGGGGTTGTTCCACCCATGATCGACGACAATCCGGTTGACCAAATCTTTTCCTTCTTGCTCAAGACACCCATAGGCAACGCTCGGTTTGTGTACGGGTTCGGGTTGCTTGCCGCCCGCTCTCGCCAGAACTTTGAATATCAGTTCAAACGCATATCCGGCGCATACGTTTGCTACGTTCAACTCGTTCATGCGCGGATAATCTGCCCTCGGAAAAAATTCTCCTGGATTCTTAGCATTCTGCAGGTACAGCATCTCCGCCGTGTCCATCCATATCTGTGCGTCGCCCCAGTCCAGTTTCAGCATTGCGTATTTCCATCCGTCAGCATCAAAATCCCCGCAATTCTTCGCGCCGTGTCGGTGAAGTGCCGGACTTCTTCCGGCTTAAGGGGACGTTCGAGAATGGTCTGCTCGCGATAGGAGAGCCACTTCTTCAAAACCTGGTAGCCGCCGAGCTTGTAGCTCCATACCTTTGCAGGGACGCCCCGCCAGAAGGCGCACTCGTTGAGATATACGTCGAAAGCCGTCTCGCCGAGGGCGGACAGCGCATCGCACAGGGCGACGCGTTCCTCATCCGTCCAGGCCCGCTCGACGGCGCGGCCCGCGCCGGGCATCACGGCGTCTCCCGCTCCGAAGTGTCCCCACCCTGCCGTTACGGAGAAATCATCGCCCGTCATCTGGCTTCCGCGCTCCGTGGCGGGAACGGCGACGGCGGCCATCTCAGGTCTCAGGGGAGCTTGGGTTACACCCGGAACGGGCGTCTCGGGGTCGAGCAATGCCGCGAGTTCGCGGCCCCGCGCGGCGGATTCGGCCAAAATCTCCGCAGCGTCTTTCCCTCCGCCGTTCGGCCAGCCGGGGAGTGGAATACGCGGGCCTTCTGCTCTCAAAGCGTCCGCATTATCTTCTTGGTAGGTAAAGTCGTGTAGCGTAGCGAGGGTATGGTGGAACAAATCCTCAATACTCCCGCCGACACGCTTCAGGTAGCCTTGCGCCGCTTCGGAAAGATTCGGGCGATGCCCACCATTGGCCATGTCTAGCTCGTCTGCGTCGAGCCATACGGGGACACAATAGACACCACTATTCATCTGATTGAGATCACCTATCTCTTTAATAAGTAAAGGAGGAGACAGATCAGGTCTCGCCGCGTTTTGTAGGACAAAACACATGTTCTCCTCAAACACGTGCGGTTTGTATTCGGCGCGCTTCTCATCAAGCAGTTTTGTTTCCGCCTCCCAGTAGAGCCAGCGAGTGTCGAATGGCCGGTAGGCGAAACGAATGAAGCCGCTCTCACTCGGGCCGCCGCGCGCGAGGAGCGCGTCGCGCGTTGCGCGGGCGTCAAACCGCCCGGTGGTCTGCATCACGCGGGGATAACGCCGCGCGATCTCTTCGTGGCTCAAATCCGGATCAAAGTAATCACCCATGCGGGCTTTAAGTCGGTCAAGGTCGGTATCTACGAGAAACGAATCTCGGCTGGTCTTGACGCCGGGAAACGCGGTCGGAAACAGTTCGAGCAGGGCAGGCCAGTCGAACCATTTTTCGCTCACTATCGCGGGCTTGAACGGCAAACCGAGTTTAAGGTTAGGCTCCAGGGTCGAATAGCCTGCGTCGAGGTCGGCGGCGTTGAGACTCTCCAACAACGCCAGTCGTCTATCTTCAGCTTTGGCCTGGTGGAAATCGCGATATTGAACACGCCCTTCCGTCGATGTCTCGGCGACTCCCGACTTGGTGAACAAAGCGATACTCGTGCCGACCTTGATACCTGGTGATTGTCCACGAAGCGCGAAGACTGTTTCACTGGTTCGCCCGTCAGGAGCATATTCCGAGATAATGCGGTCACCATGCAGGTTGTCGATCCGCACGGCGTCGAAGGCTTCCAGATAACGCTCGCGCATTCCGGGGAAGGAAAGTCCGTCGAGCCAGGAATAGTTTGAGATGAAGCACACCACCCCCCGGCCCGTCTTCTCCACGATGCGCCGTTCCGCCATGCGGAAAAAGCGCACGTAGAGGTCGTTCAGCCCATGCCCTTCGGGTTTTCGGACGCGCCGCGTCGCCCGGTAGGCGTTCGACAGCTCGCGCTCCTCATCCACGGCCACGCCCGCGAAGCCGTTGTAGGGCGGGTTGCCGAGAATCACGAGAACGGGTGTCTCTTGTTTTACACGCTCCGCGCGGTCGCGCTCCTCTTCCAGTTCAGGAAAGGGGAGCGGCCTGTTCGCCCCGGGCTCCCAGCCGGTGAGCGCGTTGGTGAGGAATACGCCCGCGCGCTCCTCATCCGCCAGCGGCGCGCCGAGTCCATCCAGGGCGAGGCCGACCTGCAAATGCGCGACGACGAAGGGGGCGGGCATAATCTCGAAGCCGAACACGCGATTCAGGGCCGCTTCCTTCACCCGCGCGCCCGCGAGCGCGCCCAAGCCCTGGCCCGCCAGATTCGCATTGATGCGCCGCAGGACTTCGGCCAGATAGGCCCCCGTGCCGCAGCAAGGGTCGAGCACGTAGACGTTTTCCGCCGCCAGGCCTTCGGCGATTTCGAGATCGTCTTTTAACGCCTTGTCCACGCGGGCGACCATGTAGCGCACGACCTCGTTCGGCGTATACCACACGCCGAGTTGCTTCCTGAGCGCAGGGTCGAAGGCCTCCAGAAACGGCTCGTAGAAATAGGGAACCGCCTCGCCCTCATTGAACTGTGCGAAGAAGGCCTCCCTGTCCACGCGATCCAGTGCGGCGGCGGTCCAGTCGAGCACTTCGACCAGATCGAAAAGTTGCAGGCGGTTGGGGGCCGCGACCTCCTGAAACAACGCGGCGAGGACGGGCGCGCGCAGATGCCAGACGGCCTCGCGCCAGTTGAAAGCGTCCGTTTGCCGGGTCGGTTGTCTCGCCCAGAGCACCCATGCGGAGAAGACGCCGTAGAAGAGCGTCTGCACGAGAGTGGAGTGAAAAAATCGCGTCCCTCGCTCCCCCTCGAAGCGGACGCCTAGGCCCTCTTCCAGCGCGCCCCGCAGCGCGGCCAGCGCGTCTCCCGCCGCATCGATGCGCTCGACACGTGAGAGACCGTCGCGCGCATAGGACGCCAAAAGCCACGCCAAATCCTTCGGCTCCGCGATGGCCGCCTGATGGGACAGGGCGCGGGTCAAGTATTCCGCCAGTCCGGCTCCCATGCTGCGGGCGAAGGCGCGGGGTCTTTCCAGACGCCGCTCGAAGTCTTCCACGTTCTCGGCCAGACGGAAAGATTCCAGCTTGGCCGGCTGTCCCGCCTTTTCGCCCAAAAGGAGGAAATCGCGCGTGTTCGTGACCAGTACGAGGTGGTAGCGGTTCCAGTAGCGGCTCACCTGATCGGATTCCATCGTAAGCCAGGCGTCTTCTTCTGCGGACTTCACTTCCACCACGCCGCGCTCTGGCGTCTGGCCCGCGCGGGGTTCGCCCCTTTGCACCTGCTTCGCCGCATAGAGGCCGAAATCGGGATGGCCCGCGCCCTGATTCGCGAGTTCGGGGATGCAAAACACCTTGGGTCTTAGCACACCGCCAACGGCCCCGATAAGGTTGTCGAGAGCCGGGTAGTATGATCGCTCCCCCGTCGCTCCGCCCGATGCGCGGATGCGCGAGAGATCGGAGAAGTAATTCTCCACCGCCGTCGTCAAGTTTCGGTTGACCGGACTCATGCGTTATCTTTTCGCCGATTGCGCGGGGAGAAGCAAGGGGGGATGGTAGTCGATTGAGGAACCTTGCGGGCGGACACGCGGGTCCGCCCCTATGGGGAATCTTCACCTCGGCCGGAATTGACGCCGGAATGACGGCGTTCTCCAAGAAGCACGGGCGGCTCGCGAGCCGCCCCTACGGAATCTCTTCCCTCTATTGATGGTAAAACTCCCTCCCCCCTTGAGGGGGTCGGACTTCCCGAGGGGAAAGCCCGACAGAGGCCGAGCGGTTTGTGCGAAGGCCGATGTGGGGGGGAGAATGCGTTTTCTTGCCATTCCGAATTATACCCCCCACCGATTCGGTTTCGGGTTTGCACCCTCACCTCATCGACTCCCCCTCAAGGGGGGAGTGATTTCTCTCTCCTCGGAGATTTTTCAACAACCCCTCCTCACCCGACTTTTTCCCGCATTTCCCCGCATTTGCCGTATCCCTGCATTTTCCAAGATTCGGTATCGTGCGCGCGACGCGGGAAAACGGTTTTTCCCGCATTGGCTGGAATTAAAGGAAGACGCGGAGGCTTTTTTATGGAATCAGGCTTTGGAGCGAGAGTGAAGGCGGCGGACCTCCCAACCTTCCTCAGGGGGGCTTTTTCTCGCCAGGGAGTTGCGTTCATGGGTTCATGGATAACGATGGAAATGAAAATAATCCTATTTCCCGTAAAATTCGATAAATTTACGGGGTTTTTCGATAAATTATTGAAAATTATTTCCCGTTTAAGCGATTGTAATATAAAGGGTTATCATATAGACATGAGCGTCACACACTCATATATAGCGGCAAAAAAAGTTTTTCGCCTCCCGCGCATTTCCCCGCAACTGCCCGCATTTGCGCGCGGCCGCCTAGGGCAGTTCGGCCTTGAGCGGACGAGCCATGAGGTCGCGCACGGCGTCCCTGGGACTCCGACCCTCGAACAACACGGCGTGAACCTCGCGGCATATGGGCATCTCCACGCCGAACTTGTCCGCCAGTCCCACGGCCGCCGGCGCGGTGGAGACGCCCTCCGCCACGGCCGTCATGGATTCGAGGATCTTCTGCAGGGGCTCGCCCCTCCCCAGCCGCACGCCCACCGTCCTGTTCCGGCTGAGATCTCCCGTGCACGTGAGCACCAGATCGCCCATACCGGCAAGGCCCGCGAAGGTTTCCGCCCTGCCGCCCATCGCCACGCCCAGGCGCCCGATTTCCGCCAGCCCGCGCACGATGAGCGCCGCCCGCGCGTTGTGGCCGAGTTCCATGCCGTCCGCGATTCCCGCCGCCAGGGCGATGACGTTCTTGAGCGCCCCGCCCAACTGGACGCCGACTGGATCAGCGCCCGTGTATATCCTGAAATTGGGTGCTGCGAGCGCCTCCTGGATCGCCTTCGCGGCCCCGGAATCTTCGGACGCAGCCGTGATGGCCGTGGGCTTTCTTTCCGCGAGTTCGCGGGCGAACGTAGGACCCGAGAGACAGGCGAGGGCGCGCCCGCCGCCGCCCGCCTCGGCGAGGCATTCTGCGATAACCTGGGTGGACAGGAGCAGAGTATTCTCTTCCACGCCCTTCGTGGCGCTTGTGATGAGCGTTTCCTCGTGAACCGAAGGCGCCAGCTTCGACCACACCGCCCGGACGACGTGGCTCGGCATCACGCTCACGAGGAAATCCTGGCCCGCCGAGGCGGCTTCCGCCAGATCGGACGTGAAACGCAAATCATCGCGCAGGGCGATGCCCGGGAGGTACAAATCATTCTCGCGGTTCGACGCCATGCGGGCGCAAAGGTCGGCCTCGAACACCCAGAGCATCACCTCGTGGCCGATTCCCGAGAACGAATCCGCCAGCGCCGTCCCCCAGGCGCCGGCGCCGATTACGGCGATTCGCTGCGGCCTCATCACCTCACCCCGAACGACGTGTTTTTCTCTTCGCTTTGGATTTCGCGGCCGCTCTCTTTTCCGCCAACGTCTGTTTCCTGGCCGCATCGCCTTTGGCGACGGCTTTTTTGCCCGCGGCCGATTCGGCCTCCCATTTCAGTTTGTGCTTCAGATGCTTTTCTTCTTCCCAGACATGCTGCGTGCCGTCGCCCATGAAGACGACGAACACTTCACATCCATCGGGGTATTCATACGGGCCGTGCGGCAAATCCCACCCGAAAACGTAATCGCCCGGCCTCAAATCCTTGCCCGCCACGCACATCCTGCCCCGGGTCACCAGAATGGAATGCCAGCTCTTGTGCGTATGACGGGGCTCTACATAGCCTTTCGGGAATTTCACCTTCATGTCGATTCGCTTCATCACCGGATCGTGAGCGAAAATCTTCACCTTCACTCCCGGCGGCAGGGTAAGCAGATCGTTGCTCACATCTTCCTGCCATTCGACATCCTTGGCATAGATGGCGCGGAAGCGGTGGTCAAAATCTTTTGGGGCGGGCTTCTTTTTGGTTGCTTGTTTCCTGGGGGGCATGTCTTCTCCTCATGAAATTGCTTAAGAACGCAACGATGGTGGTTTTATTCATTCAGTGCGAAAATTCGAGAGGCGATATCACGACCCAACGTATGCCTGTTTCCATTTACCAGCAACGTTACCGTACCGGCGAGGGGTGATTGTTCGATGACCTCTATGGGCATTTCGGGGAAAAACCCAAGCTCTCCCAGGTACCGCAATATATTCGGATCATCCTGCAATACGCGGGTGATTTTCGTTACCCGCCCCACCTCGAGAGAGAGGAGAACGATTTCGTTCGTGTCAATCATGGTGCCGTCTTTGGCGGGGATCGGATCCCCATGGGGATCCAGGGTGGGATAGCCGAGTTCCTTGTCCAAAACTGCTTCCAGCTCCTCACTCAGGACATGCTCCAATTCTTCCGCTTCGACATCCACCTTGTCCCATTCAATCCCCATCTTTTGGTTGAGATACAGTTCGAGCAACCGATGATGCCGAATAATCTCCAGGGCGACTTTCTCTCCCCTTGAGCTTAAAACGACCCCCTTATACGGTGTATATGTGAGCAGCCCCTGGTGATCGAGTTTCTTGACCATGCTCGTTACCGATGCCGCCGATATTTCCATGCAATCCGCGATCGCACTCGTGGTAACAGGAGATGCATCCTGCTGCAGCTTGAAGATGTTCTTCAGATAATCTTCGATTTGCTTGCTCAACCGCGGCGATGATTCGGACAAAGGGTGACCCTCTGATTAGCAGTGAATCGGAAAAAAATCATCCTAAAATCAGCACTTGCAGGTGTCAACCAAATAGATCGCCCCAAAATTCGGAAACGATGCCCCCGGCTCACTCATAGACGAACGTGGCGGTAATCGACTTGCGTTCAAGACCTTCTGGAAACGGATTGAACGGCGCCGCCTTGGTGACGGCGGCCATCGCCAGATCATCGAGGATGCGAACCCCCGCGGACTTGATCAGGCGCACTTCCTCCAAAGTTCCGTTTTTTCGCAGCTTAAAGCGCAACAACAACTCGCCCCTGTTTTTTTGCGCCTCGGCAGGCCATATCCAGGCGTTTTGGATTCTCCGCTTGATATGAGCGAAATAAGAAGCGTACCGAAAATCACGGGTGTCCAGCGAAATGGTTTCTCCTTCTTCTTTCCCCGGGTCTTCATCCGATAAGCTTCTTTTGGCGATTCTGTCCGCTACCTCGTCTGAGAGATCGAATTTAGGTAGCTTGGGTTTGCCACCAGGCCGGGGCTTCACTCGAAACAGCGCCAAGGGATCCTTTGGTTGAGGTGGTTGAGGGCGCTTGGGGGCTGGTCGCAGCGGCCGGACAGGTCGAGGAACCGGCTTCAGCGCGGCCAGTTCAACCTTCTCCTTCGTCCGTTTCTTCGCTTCGACTTTCTCGCTCTCCTTTCGAGGCTTTTCCTTGGCAACCTTCTTTTTGACAACCTTCTTTACCGCTTTTTTCTTGACCACCGGCTCGGGTTCGGGCTTCTTTTTGGGAAGCGTTTTGGTTTCTATTTTCTTCTTTTCCGGATTGTCTTCTGCCTTCGGCTTTGCTTTTGGTTTTGGTTTTATGTTTTCTCTATGAACAGGCGGCGACGGCTTGGGTAAAGGCTCGGGCGCCGGGGCAAGTCCCGCCATTTCCTTCGGCTTTGGCGTTTCCTTGGTTTCCAAAGTTTCAGGGGCTTTCTTTTCCTTCGATTTTTCCACCTTCTTGGGTTCAGGTTTCGGCGTTGCGACTGCCGGGGGTTTTGGACTCACCGGCAGGGCGGCTGGAACTCGGGCCTTCGGCTTCGGGGCCGGGGGCAATGCGGCCAAGCTGAGTTCCTCTTTGTTTTTTTTCTTCGCCTCGATTTCCCGGCTCTCCTTTCGAGGCTTTTTCTCTGCAACCACATTCACCGTTTCTTTCTCGACCACCGGCCTGGGTTTGTTCTCGATCTTCGGAATCGCTTCGGCTTCTTTTTTTTCTCTCTCGGGCTTTTGGGTTGTCGTCGGCTTTGCTTTCGGTGTCACCTTTTCTGGAATCGCGGGCGGCGGGGTCTTGACCGAAGGCTCTGGCGCCGGGGCAAGACTCGCCGTTTCGATGGGCCTTGGCGTTTCCGTTATCTCCGAAGTTTCAGGAGCTTTCCTTTCCTGTAATTTTTCCACCTTCTTCGGTTCAGGTTTCGGCGTTACGACTGCAGGGGGCTCGGGGCTCACCGGCAGGACGGCTGGAGGTGGAGCCTTCGACTTTGGAGCCGGCGCCAAAGACGCTGCCTCAGGGCTAACGACACCCCTGCGAGAAGGAAGCTGGTCTCTATCTTCGCGCCTTAAGCGCGGGGTCTTGCTGGGTTTGCCGACGCCACTTTCTTTTCGGTTGGCAGTCGATAAAAACCGACTCTGGAGGTTCGGGGGGAGTTTTTCCTCAGGTTTCTCGACGGACACGACTCGAAATTTGAGTGGACGGCTCGCTCGATCAGGAATTTTCCAAACGTATTCATGACTCGATGCCGCGAATACGAACAGGTGCAGAAATAGCGAGAGCAAGAAAAGCGAGAGAGAGAACTTTTTCGACTCAGTTTTCCCCATATGTTCCCCTCCACCCGATCTCCGTCATCGCCTGAATGCGTACGAGGAGGTAAACCAGAGGAGTGAGCCACCAGAAACTCTCTGGACTGTAATTTTATCAGACACTCGACTTCCGTTAAAGATGCTCAAAAAGACACTCGGTAACAATTCTCCACAAAAAAAGGGGGCCTCTCGGAGGCCCCCTTCGAACTTCAAGACAACAACTTACATCATGCCGCCCATACCGCCCGGAGGCATGCCGCCCGGAGGCATACCGGCAGCAGCCGCATTTTCCTCCGGCTTGTCGCTGATGACGCACTCCGTCGTGAGCATCAAACCGGCCACGGAAGCGGCGTTTTGCAGGGCGGAGCGCACCACTTTGGTCGGGTCGATGATGCCCGCCTTGACCAAATCCTCATAGTCGCCCGACGCCGCGTTATAACCGTTGTTTCCTTTCTGGCCTTTTACGTGCTGAACGACCAGAGAGCCTTCCACGCCCGCATTGTTCGCAATCTCGCGCATCGGGGCTTCCAGCGTGCGGGAGAGAATGTCGATGCCGACCAGCTGATCGCCGGCCACCTCGACATCGCCCAGCGACTTCTGGGCGCGTACCAGGGCGACGCCGCCACCGGCCACGACACCCTCTTCCACAGCCGCGCGCGTTGCGTTCAGGGCGTCTTCCACACGCGCTTTTTTCTCTTTCATCTCGGCTTCGGTAGCTGCGCCCACGTTAATCACGGCTACGCCGCCGACCAGCTTCGCCAGACGCTCCTGGAGTTTCTCGCGATCGTAGTCGCTCGTCGTCTCTTCGATCTGGTTGCGAATCTGCTTGACGCGGCCCTCGATATCCTTGGCCTTGCCCTTTCCTTCGACGATGGTGCTGTCATCCTTGTCGATGGTCACGCGCTTCGCCTCTCCGAGATCGTCCACGGATACGTTCTCAAGCTTGATCCCCAAATCCTCGCTCAGCATTTTGCCGCCGGTCAGAATCGCCATATCCTCGAGCATGGCTTTGCGGCGATCCCCGAATCCGGGCGCCTTGACAGCCGAGCAGTTGAGCGTGCCGCGCAGCTTGTTCACCACCAGCGTGGCCAACGCTTCACCTTCGATGTCTTCGGCGACGATGAGGAGCGGGCGGCCCATTTTCGCGATTTTCTCGAGCAGCGGCAGAAGGTCGCGCATGTTGGAGATTTTCTTCTCATGGAAGAGGATGTACGGATCTTCCAAAACGGCTTCCATGCGGTCCGGATTCGTCACGAAGTAGGGGCTCAGATATCCCCTGTCGAACTGCATGCCCTCGACGATGTCGAGCGAAGTTTCCATGGATTTGGCTTCCTCGACCGTGATGACGCCGTCTTTGCCGACTTTGTCCATCGCCTCGGCGATGAGGTCGCCGATGGTCGGGTCGTTGTTGGCCGAGATGGTGCCGACCTGCGCAATCTCTTTCTTGTCGCGAACGGGCTTGGAGAGTTTCTGCAACTGCCCGACCACATGGTTGACACCGGCGTCGATTCCGCGCTTCAGGTCGATGGGGTTGGCGCCGGCCGTTACGTTGCGCAGGCCTTCCTTGAACAGGGACTGGGCCAGCACGGTCGCCGTCGTGGTGCCGTCTCCCGCCACGTCCGAGGTCTTGCTCGCCACCTCGTTGACGACCTGGGCGCCCATGTTCTCGAACTGATCTTCGAGTTCGATCTCCTTGGCCACCGTCACGCCGTCCTTCGTGGAGGCGGGAGAGCCGAATTTCTTGTCGATCAAGACGTTGCGCCCACGGGGTCCGAGCGTCACCTTCACGGCATCGGCCAGCTGATCCACGCCACGCTTGATTTTCGAGCGGGCTTCTTCATCAAAAATAATGAGTTTCGCCATTTGTGTAATACTCCTTATTTGTTGGACAACCGGCTAGTTGACGACCGCCAGCACATCGTCTTCGCGCATGATCAGATACTCTTCGCCATCGGACTTCACCTCGGTGCCCGCATACTTGGCGAAAAGAATTTTGTCGCCCTCGCTCACTTCGGGCGCCTGCCTTTTCCCGTCATCGGTCACCTTGCCGGGGCCGACGGCGATCACTTCCCCCTCCTGAGGTTTTTCTTTTGCGGAATCAGGGATGATGATCCCGCCGATCTGTTCCTCTTCTTCATCCAGACGCTTCACCAAAATGCGATCCTGAAGAGGCTGTATCCTGGTTTTCGTCTTTGCCATCACTTCCTCCTTGTCAGTAGAAAAATGCTGCTGATTTCATCGAAGCCGTTTGTTGCCTGGAGTCGTGTTTCCGGAAACTCACCACCCGAATGTTCGACCCCTCGTTTCTGAGCGAGTGTATATGGAAAATGAGAATGTTTGTCAAGCGTTATTAGCACTCGAGGTACCCGGCTGCTAACAACATGGACTTGCCTTCCAAACCGCTGATTCTTCTTCATTTAGCGATGCGCGATCGATCGGGCGGGGAACCCGGCGCGAGAAAATTTTCTGAAACTCCTTGCAATCGTCCCTCCTGTCGCATCGCCGGATGACGAACGCCGCGCCATAGGCTATCTTCTCGCCGAATCAGGGCTTACGTACTTCTCCCCGCGATGGAGAACCTCACATACGCAACGCGAAAGGAGTTCATCGAAATGCCGTACGAAAACCTGTTGATCGAGAAATCGGGAGGAATGGCGCTCATCACCATCAACCGCCCCGAGAAGAGAAACGCGCTCGACCCCCGGACCTGGCGCGAAGTGGGCGCCGTTGTGGAAGAACTCGAAGCGGACGATGGGGTGGGGGTCATCATCTTCACGGGCGCCGGCGATAAATGCTTCGCCGCGGGTTCGGACATCGCCCAGATCAAGGAGCGAAGCCTCATCGACGGGCTGGCGGCCCCCTCGCAACGCGCCCTCATGCGGCTCGAGGTGATCGAGAAACCCGTCATCGCCGCGGTCAACGGCTTCGCCTTGGGCGGAGGGTGTGAACTTTCAATGGCTTGCGACGTCCGCATCGCGAGCGAAACCGCCCGGTTCGGGCAACCAGAGGTCAATCTCGGCATCATGCCCGGAGCGGGCGGCACCCAGAGGCTCGCCTCCCTGGTGGGCGTCGGCAAGGCGAAGGAACTCATCCTGACGGGCGATATCATCGACGCGCAAGAGGCCCACCGCATCGGGCTGGTGAACCAGGTCGTCCCGGCCGGGGAACTGCTGGAAGCTGCGCGCAAATGCGCGAAAAAGATGATGAGCAAGGGGCCGCTGGCGGTGCGCATCGCGAAGATCGCCATCAACACCGGCTTAAAATTCGGCCCCGAGGCGGGCATGGTGGCCGAGCGCCTCGGCCAGGCCTGCCTCATGACGACGGAGGACAAGGTCGAGGGCGCCTCCGCGTTCCTCGAGAAAAGAGCCGCTGATTTTCAGGGAAAATAAGCGAAATCAAATGCTTATGGCATCATGCCCTGAGATGCTGCGCTCGAAAGGCGGGCGCCGCGCGCCATTCAGCGACGACTGACTTTCCCCGGGAATCGCCGGGCGGACACGCTAGGCGGGGGCGCAACTCGCAGCACTTCCCCGCATTTGCCGTTATCGCCGGCCTGGCGGGCCATGGCAGAATTCCCCTGCGCCCGGATTCCGCGGCGTCTTATCCCCCTAAAATAATTTGTGGTTATTTATCGAAAAACCCCGTGAATTTATCCAATTTTATCGAATTTTTCAGATATTATTTTTTGCATTTTTCGGGTTCTGCATCTTGCCGGAGTGTTCCCCCGACTCCTGCGATCCGCGCCGTCTCCGCGACCAGAAAAACGAAGGCCGGCGGCGGCCTCTCCAGCATACTCCATCGACGCGAAAAACCCGTGACGGCAAATACAGGGTCAAACGCGAGCGAGGAGGGCTGTTGAAAAAGTCCTGGGAGAGAGGAACCACTCCTCCCTCTCCGGTCGGCTCCATGTGCCGAATCACGAAATCAGGGCTTTTCAACATCCCCCGAGGAGCGAGTGTTTACCGACCGGGGGGACGGCCTCCATGATTGCGAGAAATCAAACCCGACCGATGAGAGGCTGTTGAAAAAACCCCCATGCGGCGCAATCCCCCTCCTCGTCCTGCGCAGCCCACCGCTCCGCCTCATCCTGGGTAGCGGCCCCTCGACTTCGCTCGGGGCAGGCTCCGCCGTTCTCCGACAGCCCTCATCCTGAACAGGCGCGTAAGCGCCGTATCGAAGGATGCTCTCTCGCCCGGCGCGAGGCGTTCGACTCCCCGCGCCCTTCGATACGCCGCCTTCGGCGGCTACTCAGGGTGAGGAAAGAGGCGTTGGCGGTTTGCGGAGAGGCAGGCCAGGCTTTTTCAACAACCCCGATGAGGGGGGGGCTCCCCGGCCGATGGGAGAATTCACGGCCTTCAGGCGCCTTTCCGGCGCCGCTCCCGCCCGATGCGGAGGAGAATGCGGAATCCAGGGATTTGACCGCCGCCTTTTCGCCTCATCGTCCCGGGGCCTCCCTTCGCGTCGTCTTGCGATACCGGCGGCCTCGCCGGTTCCGGATTCCGGCATGCGCAAACCACCTGCCCGGGGCCGGTTCCATCAATTTTCAGACCATCGCAATTATTTCCGGTTTGCCCTACACGCGCACAATAAAGCACAATAGAGAGATCAGAGCGAAAGGAAGTTCCTCAAACTCGTGGTTCGCACAGGTGCGGGGCATGCGACGATCGGCCTTGAGCGATACGGGAAGATTCTCCGTCATGCGGAAATCGGGGTCGCCGGAGCCGGAAAAGGGGAGTCATGGCTGCCGTTGATCTCATCGACGTGACGAAGCGGTTCGGCCGGGTCACCGTCATCACCGATCTGAACCTGCAGATCGAAGAAGGCGAATTCGCGGTGCTGGTCGGCCCCTCGGGCTGCGGAAAGTCCACGACGCTTCGCATGATCGCCGGTCTCGAGGAAGTCTCGGCGGGCCGGATCATGATCGCCGGAAAAGACGTCACCCATGCGCCTCCCAAGGCCCGCGACATCACCATGGTGTTCCAGTCCTACGCGCTCTATCCGCACATGGACGTGGCGGGCAACATGTCGTTCTCGCTTCGCCTCGCCAAGTTTCCAAAAGCGGAGATCGCGGCACGGGTGGCGCGCGCCGCGGAAATGCTCGGTCTCTCCGAACTGCTGCACCGCCAGCCGCGGGAACTTTCGGGCGGGCAGCGCCAGCGCGTCGCCATGGGCCGCGCCATCGTGCGCGACGCCTATTGCTTCCTCTTCGACGAACCCCTCTCGAACCTCGACGCCAAGCTCCGCGCCCAGATGCGCACCGAGCTGGCGCTGCTGCACAAGCAACTCGACCGCACCATGATCTATGTGACCCACGACCAGATCGAGGCCATGACCATGGCCGACCGCATCGTGGTCATGGACGAGGGAGTCATTCAGCAGATCGGCACGCCGCCCGAGGTCTACAATCATCCGGTCAACCGGTTCGTCGCCGGCTTCATCGGCTCGCCGGCCATGAACATGCTGGACGGAGAGATCAGGCGGGAAGGTTCGGAACTCGTAATCGTCGGAGACGGCTTCGAACTGCCGGTTCCCAGGGCCTTCCACGAGAGCCTCGGCAGCGGCGAATCCCGTGAAGTCGTCGCGGGCCTGCGCCCCGAGCATTTCTCCTCGACGGGGGCGAGGTATTCGGGCGGCGCCACGGCCCCGGTGCAGCTCACGGTCGACGTCGCCGAGTATGTCGGCTCCAACCAGTTTCTCGCCGCGCGCATTGGCGAGCAACGGATTTCCGTCTCCGTGGAAGCAGGCCCCGAACACGGGCGGATGGAGTCGGGCACCTATTATTTCGAAACGGAGAGGCTCTACCTGTTCGAGAAGGAGACCGGTCTCGCGCTCAAGCCTGCCGCTCGGGCCGGGACGTTTTAATTACTAACCTGATAAGGAGGAAACCATGAAATCGAAATTCCGGATCAAAGGGCTGGTCGCGCTTGCGGCGGCCCTGGCCCTGACGCTCAGCGCCTCGACGCTGCTGGCCAACCCCTACGAGAAGTACAAGGGCAAGACGCTGGTGGTCAGCTGGCCCTCGAATTCGCACTTCAAGAAGGCCAAGCAACTGGTCGCCGAATTCACCAAGGAAACGGGTATCAAGGTCGAGATCGACTACTCCCAGTACCTCAAGATGCGGAATCGCCAGCTTCTGGAGATGAGCAAGAAAGACGGCGACTTCGACGTCGTCGCCTGGGTGGTGATGTGGAAGGGCGAGTACGTGGCGAAGGGCCTGCTGACGCCCCTCTCGCAGTTCTTCACCAGCCCCGCGTTCGTCGACCCGAACTTCGACATCGAAGACATCTCCGACGCCTACATCCAGAACGGCGGCATCGTCGGCGGCAAGAAGGGCTATCTCCCCGGCAAGTCGGGTGCGCTCTACGGCCTGCCGTTCGGCGCCGAGACCTCGATCCTGGCTTATCGCAAGGACGTGTTCAAGAAGCTGGGCCTCGCCGTGCCGAAGACCTACGCCGACGTCCGCAAGGCGGCGAAGACCATCAAGGAGAAGACCGGAATGGGCGGCCTCACCATGCGCGGCAAGACCGGACACCAGGTCACGGCCGCCTGGCTGTTCCATGCGGCGCCCATGGGCGCCCGCGTCTTCAACGACAAGTGGGAGCCCGTCTTCAACAGCCCCGCCGGCGTGAAGACCGCGGAGTTCCTGCGCGAGACGGTGAAGTACGGCCCGCGCGGCATTCCCTCCTACAGCTACGGCGAAGCGTCCAAGGCGTTCCTGCACGGCGACGCCGCCATGTACATCGACTCGCTGAAGATCGCCGCCCGGGCGCGCGACCCGAAGCAATCGAAGGTCGTCGGCAAGGTCGGCTACGCGCTCCACCCGACCGACGTCCAGTGCGGCTCCGAGACGGGCGGTTTCGCCATGGGCATACCGGCCAACTCGAAGAACAAGGAGGCGGCGTTCCTGTTCATCCAGTGGATGACCTCGAAGAAGGCCGACCGGCGGATCGTCGAGCTCGGCGGCGACCCGATCCGCATTTCCACGCTCACCGATCCGGTGTTCTCCAAGAAGTTCCCGGAATACCCGGTGATCGCGGAACAACTCAAATGCGCCGACCCGGACTGGCGGCCGCTGATCCCCGAGTGGAACGAGCTGAACATCAAGGTGCTCGGCATCGCGCTGCACCAGGTCCTGACCTCCGACAAGCCCATCAAGCCGATTCTGGACAAGGCGGCGGAGCAGGCGCGCGCCGTCATGAAACGCGAGGGCTACTATCAGTGGCAGTCGATATCTTCCAAGTAGCCGAAACCCCTGATCCCGCCTCCCCCGGCCCTGCCGGGGGAGGCGCTTCGCTCGCAGGCAGCCGCCTCCCGGGACGCTCACCATGAGCGACCCTGCCCCTCCGGTCGCAACGGGCATGCGGCGGTGGATCGTCGGCTACCTGTTCGTCGCGCCCGCCGTCCTGCTCATGGGCGCGGGCCTCATCTACCCCGTCTTCCAGGGACTGTTGCTCAGCATGCAGGACTGGGCGATCGGCACGCCGATGTCCACGGCGGAGTTCATTGGCGCGGACAACTATCTGCGCATGCTCGGCGACGAAAACGTCCAGGAATCCATGTGGGTGACGTTCAAGTTCGGCTTCTTCACGATCACCATCGAGATGACGCTGGGGGTCGCGCTGGCCCTGCTGCTCGAGAAACCGATTCGCGGCGCGTCCGTATTCCGGACGATCTTCATCATGCCGCTCATGATTTCGCCCGTGGTGGTCGGATTGGTATGGCGCTACCTGTTCGACGCCCGGGCGGGCTGGATCAACCATTACCTGGAGCTCGCCGGCTTCGAGCCGCTGATCTGGCTGGGGGAGCCGCACCTCGCGTTTTTCGCCATCGTCTTCACGGACATCTGGCAGTGGACGCCGTTCGTCTTCATCATCGTGATCGCCGGCCTCCAGGCGCTGCCCTCGGAGGTGCTCGAAGCATCGCGCATCGACGGCGCCAATACGTGGCAGCAGATCTTCCTGGTAAAGCTGCCGATGATCCGCTCGATCCTGATCATCGCCCTCCTGCTCCGTCTCATCGACGTATTCAAGGGGCTGGAGGTCATGTTGATCCTGACGGAAGGCGGGCCGGGACTGGCGACGGAACTGCTGTCGCTGCACGTCTACAAGACCGCCTTCGACGCCCAGCAACTCGGCTATGCGGCGGCCATCTCCGTCCTCCTGCTGCTGATCGTCTTCGCGCTCAGCCTGGCGATCCTGCTGATCAGCAACCCCATGAAATCCCGCGCCGACGTGTGAGGTGAAGGCGATGCGCATCGAATCGACGAAAGCGAGACTGATATTTCACTACGCCGGGCTGATCGCCTTGTCGATCATATGCCTGACGCCCATCTACATCATGATCAGCACGTCCTTCAAAAACGAGGTGGTGATCTTCGACGGAAATCCTGTGTGGTTTTTCTTCTTCCCCACGCTTCAGAACTACGCCGACATCATCGGCGATGCGCACTTCGACCGGTATCTGTTGAATTCCGTCATCGTGGGCGTTTCGGCCACCCTCATCACGCTGACGACCGGCGGCATGGCGGCCTACGCTCTGGCCCGCATGCAGTTCCCCGGCCGCCAGTCCATCGCCAACGGGGCGCTCCTGGTCCGCATGATACCGCCGGCGGTGCTGGCGATCCCGGCCTTCGCGGTCTCCATCGTGCTGGGAATCGCGAACCAGCTTTCGGGTCTCGTCTTCTTCTACTCGGCGCTCAACCTGCCCTTCGCCATCTGGCTGCTCTACGGCTTCGTCAAGCAGGTTCCGATCGAGCTCGAGGAAGCCGCCATCGTCGACGGGGCCACGCCCTGGCAGGTGTTCACCCGCGTCCTCTTCCCGGTGATGAAGGCCGGGTACGCGGTGACCGGCATCTTCGTATTCCGGATCGCGTGGAACGAGTTCATCCTGGCCCTGCTGCTGACGGACAGGACCACGCGCACGCTGCCTGTCGCCACCAGCCTGTTCCTGACGGACTCGGGCCCCGAGTGGGGGCGCATCATGGCGATGGGCACGCTGATCGTCATCCCGCCGCTGGTCTTCACCTTCTTCTCCGCGCGGCAGATCATCGCCGGCATGACGGCCGGCGCGGTGAAAGGGTAGCCGGAAGGGCTGTTGAAAAAGTCCTCGCGGCTCGGTCAGGATTCTTTTGTAGGGTCAGACATATATGTCTGGCCCTACACGACTCCCGCACGTTCAATCCGAAGTGCCCCTACGACACCCTTCTGGAGAGATCGCAACATCCGTCATTCCGGCATCAGTCCCGACTGAGGAAGGAGGGATTGACCGGAATCCATTTTCGCCTTTGCCTTTTCGCCTCCTCGTTCGGACGTCTTTACGCCCGGGCGGGGAGGATCGGACTCGAACGCAAAAACGAAAGGCGAATTCTCTGGATTCCGCATCTGGACGCCGCGCAGCAACAAGGTCGTGGCCAACCGCCCGGTGAAAAGTCAAAATGGATTCCGGCTTTCGCCGGAATGACGAGCAAAACCGCACCGCCTCATCCTGAGTAGCGGTGAAGCCGCGTATCGAAGGTCGAACGGGACCAGGGTGGGAACGTTCGCTGCCTACGAGGGGTTTCTGGGCAGCCGCGCTTCAGGAGGCGGTCGTCCCGGATCCTTCGGGTCCACCCGGTCCCGGGCCGCGTTTGAGGACGCCGCTTGCGGCGAAACCGCCGTCCACCGGCAGCGTCACGCCGTTGATGTAGCCCGATAGCGGCAGCGCCAGATAGACGGCCGCGGCCGCCACCTCCTCAGGCTCCCCGTAGCGGTTCGCCGGAAGGCTCTGGAGATAGGCCCGCCGGGTCTCCTGGTCGTGCATTTCCTTCACGAGCGGGGTTTCGATGGGTCCCGGCGCCAGGGTGTTGACCGTCACGCCGGACTCCGCCCACTCCAGAGCCAACACCCGCGTCAATGCCGCGACGCCGCCCTTGGACGCTCCATAGGCCGCGCGCGCCGTCCCTCCAAGCAACGCCGCCACCGAGGACATCGACACGATCCGGCCGTATCCCGCCTCCACCATGACGGCGCCTGCGGCCTGCATCATCAGGAAACTTCCCGTGAGGTTGACGGAGATGATGCGGTTCCAGTCCTCAAGGGTGGTTTCCAGGGCGCCTATCTCCACACCGACGCCTGCGAAATGCATCAGGATTTCCAGCGAGCCGAACCGGTCCGTCACCGCCTGGACGAGCGCTTCGACGTCTCTGGCCTCGGCCACGTCGGTTCTGACGAACAGCGCCGCAGCACCCCGCGCCTTGAGTTCTTCCGCCGCCCCCGCGCCCGCCTCCTCGTTCAGGTCGGCGATGACGACGGCTGCGCCCACGTCCGCCAGCGCATGCGCGGTGGCGAGTCCGATGCCGCTGGCGCCGCCGGTGACGATGGCCGTCTGTCCTTCAAGGTTGAACATGCTCAACTCCCGTGCGCTACGTGATGACTCCCAGGTCGCGGCCCACCTCGGCGAAGGCGCCGATGGCGCGGTCGAGCTCCTCCATTTCGTGGGCCGCCGACATCTGCGTGCGGATCCGGTCTCCCCCGCGCGGGACGACGGGGAACGAAAACGCGGTGACCAGTACGCCCTTCTCGCGAAGTCCGGCGGCGAAGTTCTGCGCCAGCTTCGGGTCGCGCAGCATCAGGGGAATGATGGGATGTTCCCCGGCCAATAGTTCGAACCCCAGGGCGGTCATTTCGGCGCGGAAGCGCTTCGCGTTGCGCCAGAGGCGGTCCCGCAGTTCCGCCGAGCCTGCGAGAAGGTCCAGCGCCGCCAGGCCGGTCTGGGCGATGACGGGGGCCGGCGTGTTGGAGAAGATGTAGGGGCGCGCGCTCTGGCGCAGCCATTCCACGACGACGCGGCGGGCCGAGACGTAGCCGCCGGCAGCGCCTCCCAGCGCCTTGCCGAGGGTCCCCGTCAGGATGTCGACCCGCCCTGCGACGCCGAAGCGCTCGGGCGTGCCCCGCCCGGTGGCGCCGACGAAGCCCACGGCATGGCTGTCGTCGACCATCACGAGGGCGTCGTGTCTTTCCGCCAGGTCGCAGATGGCCGGCAAATCGGCCATATAGCCGTCCATCGAAAAAACCCCGTCCGTGGCGATCAGGCGGTAGCGCGCGCCCGCCGCTTCCCGCAGCCTGGCTTCCAGGTCCTTCATGTCGTTGTTCGCGTAACGCAAGCGCTTCGCGCGGCAAAGCCGCACGCCGTCGATAATCGACGCGTGGTTCAGCGCATCGGATATGATCGCGTCCTCCTCGCCCAGGAGGCTCTCGAACAGCCCTGCGTTGGCGTCGAAACAACTCGGGAAGAGGATCGTGTCCTCTGTTCCCAGGAACGCGCTCAGGCGATCCTCCAGCTGCTTGTGGGGAACCTGGGTGCCGCAGATGAACCGCACCGACGACATTCCGAAACCGTAGCGGGAGAGCGCGGCCCTCGCCGCCTCGACGAGCCGGGGGTGGTTGGAGAGGCCCAGGTAGTTGTTGGCGCACAGGTTGATGCAGGCCGCGCCCGTCTCGAGGGTGACCTCGCCCTGCTGCGGCGAGGAGATGACCTGCTCTTGTTTGAACAGACCGTCGGCCTTGAGCGTCTCTATCCGGCCGGCGAGGTCGTCGAGAAACTCATGGGTCATGCGTCGGCCCTCAAGGCGTGAGCGCCGGCCGGGGCGGCGCGAGCGGCGCCTCCGGGACGTAGGCGGCCGGCAGAAGCGTGGGAATCCACGCGAAGGGGATCATCATCGGCGCAGGCTTCAACATGGAGTTCACGGAAGTGCCTCCAGGACGCGCTCCGGGTACAGCAGCGGCCAGGACTCCGGCTTTCCTCGATCCTGATGCCCTTATTATGCCGCATCATGGCGAAGTTCTCCAGACGCAGGGGGATGACCAGGCCTGGTACGACTGTCGCCGGAAAACATTCCGGCACGGATTGGCGCGTAACCCGGGCATGGATGATCCGGATCGAACCCAGCGGGAACAGCAGTCCCGGCGGCGAGGCGTTCGAGATCAGCGTGGCCGCCGCGCTGCCCGCCTGAGCCGCCCGGCATCCTCGAAAAGCGCCTCGCCGTCAGATCATTCCACCGACGAAACCCTGCCTTCTGGTCCTGGCGACCGGTTCGATATGCGCCTCCCTGCGGCCGCATTCCCGGCAGCGCAGGAGGGGCTCCAAATCTTCCACGCGCATTCCACGGTGCACTTTTTCCGTCTCGGGCCGGGCCAGGAGTTCGGCAGGCTCCAGTATCTTCTCCCGGCCGCAGGCCTTGCACACCACGATGAAATACCAGTCTCCCCCGGCGTAATCGCCCAGAAGGAGCGCCATTACTGGAAATCCTCCAGCCGGGGAATGCGGCCGTAGGCAATCTTCGCCCCCGCGTAGCCGCCCGGAGGGGCGCACCCGCCGTAACCGACGAGGGTGCGCGCATAGCGGCCGTTGATCGAATCGACGGCGGCGGCAAGCCTCGCCAGCCGCCCCCTGTCGTCCGGTTCGCCGAGAGACAGTTCGAGCTGCGCTTCATCCGAGGGGATGAACCTGTCGAACGAGACGGCGATCCGGAACAGCGCGGCCCGGCCCCGCGCCCCGGCGAGTGCGGCCCACAGCCCCGAGAGGGCGTCCAGGCAGGTCAGATCGTCGTTCGCTCTCGCGACGGGCGCCGAGGCCGTCCAGGCGGGCGCGTCGAGACACTCGGCCGAGAGGTTGAGCCTCCGGGCGAGGAACCCCTCCCGCCGCAGGCGCCGGGCCGCCTTCACCACCAGTTGTCTCGCCATCGGCCGGGCGAGCTGCACGCTGCGCTCCCCCGGCGGCAGGACCCGGCCGTGGCCGATCGAGCCGCGCTTCGTCACCGGCGGCTCCACGGCGTAGCCGTGCAGCGCGTACCAGAAGCGCGCGCCGTTCACGCTGCCCCAGACCGAACTCAGCCGTCCGGGCTCGCTGTTCCAGATGTCCTCGACCGTCGCCATCCCGCTCCGCTTCAAGCGAGCGCGCATGCGCTTGCCGACCCCGGGCAGCGCATCCAGTCCGAGGTCGAGCAGAGGACCCGGCAGATCGCACGGAAGCAGCACCGTCAGGCCGTCGGGCTTGTCCAGGTCGGCGGCGATCTTGGCGAGCCACCTGTTGGGCGCGCAGCCGATGGAGCAGGTGATGCGCTCGCCTACGGCCCTCCGTATGCGGCGCTTGATCCTTCCGGCGACCTCTTCGGGGCGGTCCCGCTCCCCCAGAACGGCGGCCAGTTCGTCTATCGAGCAGACGACGTCGACCGGAAGCACGGAGAGCACCGCCGCCACGACCCGGTGGTGGGTCCGGACGTACAGGTCCGGGCGCTGCGGCGCGAGCGTTATCCGGGGGCACAACCGGCGGGCCTCGTCGATCCCGGTCCCGGTCGTGACGCCGAACCGCTTGGCCGCGGCGTTCGCGGCGATCACGCAGCTGTTGCGCGCCCCCGCAAACGGTATGACGCCGACGGGACGGCCGTGCAGGCCGGGGTCCGCCTGTTCCTCGCAGGACGCGAAGAAGCCGTCGAAATCGATATAGAGCCGCTTCGGTCTGGTTGGCTGTCGCATGGGTCACCTGACGAATAAAACACGAAAATACCACACGATGAGCGGCCCATGCAAGACGAAAATCGACGGCGCGCGCGAGGTGATCTCTATCAGGAGTCCCTGAGCCGTCTTGCGGCGTTATCGTTACCAGCCTGTCAGTTGACAGATGACACCTGACATACTAGCATTCGAGAATGATCGCGTCTTTCAAACATCGGGGCCTGAAAGCACTCTACGATGGCCGAACGGCGCGGCGGGTGGCGCCGGGGCATGTTGAGAAACTGAGAGATATCCTAGCCGTTCTCGACAGGAGTCGGCGACCGAAGGACGTCAATATTCCCGGTTTCCGGCTCCATCCACTAAAGGGTGAACTGAGGGGCCATTACGCCGTGACGGTTTCGGGGAACTGGCGGGTGACCTTTCGGTTCGAAGAAGGGGACGTAGTCGACGTGGATTACCTCGACTACCATTGATGAGGATAAACGATGACAATGAAAAATCCTCCGCATCCGGGCGGGATCGTGAGACGGCAATGTCTCGAACCGCTCGGGTTGTCCGTAACGAAGGCCGCTGCGGGCCTCGGTGTCGCGCGCCAGACCTTGTCGGAACTGCTCAACGAGCGCACCGGGGTCTCCGTCGAGATGGCGATCCGGCTTTCCAGGGCGTTCGGCTCGACGCCGGAGACCTGGCTCGGCCTGCAGATGGCTTACGATCTCTGGCGGGCGCGCGCCCGGGTCGACGAAATCAAGGTCGAGAAGCTCGGGGCGGCGTGACAGGGAGATAGCCGGGACAGGCGGGCCACCGCAAAAGCAGGAGGAGAGAGCGGATGAATCCCGAAATCGCGCCCGAATTGCAAACCACCGACTGGCTCAACACCGACAACCCCGTCACGCTTGAAGCGTTGCGCGGCCAGGTCGTGCTGATTGAAGCCTTCCAGATGCTTTGCCCGGGATGCGTCTCCCACGCCTTGCCGCAAGCGATGCGCGTGCGGCAGACATTCAGCCCCGGCGAAGTCGCCGTAATCGGTTTGCATACGGTGTTCGAGCACCATGCCGCGCAGGGTACCCGAGAGGCGCTGGCCGCATTCCTCCATGAATACAGGATCGCGTTCCCGGTGGGCATCGATGCGCCATCGGACGGCGCGGGTACACCGAAGACGATGACCCGCTATGCCATGCAAGGCACCCCGACCATGATCCTGATCGATCGGGAGGGACGCTTGCGGAAGCAGAAGTTCGGCGGAGTGGAAGACCTCCCCCTCGGCGCCGAGATCATGTCGCTCCTGCGCGAATGAGCGGCGCACCAGCGCGACCCCGAGCCGCCTTGCGCACCCGCTCACGGTCTTGCGGAACGGGCCCTATGCGGATGTGATAAGCTGGGCCTCAACATTCGGCCCACGCCCCCGCGCTGTGGAGGCAAAAGCGCTTGCCTGAAATCGAGTATCTCTGGGACCTTGTAATCGTACTCGGGGCGGCGGTCGTGGTCGCTACGGTGCTGCGCCGCGTGGGCGTTCCGTCGATCGCCGGGTTCATCCTCGCGGGCGTCCTTACCGGGCCCACGGCGTTGAGCCTCGTGGAAGACACCCACCAGGTCGAGGTGCTGGCCGAGATTGGCATCGTCCTCCTTCTGTTCGGGATCGGTCTCGAACTCTCGCTCGGCCACCTGCGGCGCCTCTGGAAAGCCATCCTCTTGGGCGGGAGCATTCAGGTGGCGGCTACGGTCGCATGCACCGCGGCCCTGGCCGTCTGGTACGGACTCGAAACGGGGCCTGCGGTATTCCTGGGTTGCGTCGTCGCCGTTTCCAGCACCGCCGTCGTTCTGCGGGGCCTGTCTACGCGGGGGGAAGTGGATTCGCCGCACGGACGTCTGGCGGTCGGCATCCTCGTCTTCCAGGACCTGTGCGTGGTTCCCATGCTCCTGGCGGTGCCCATTCTGGCGGGACAACAGAGTTCCACACGGGAAATCGCTGTCGCGGCCATCATCGGTATTCTTATCCTCACGGGCGTGCTGGTTGCAGCCAGCCGCGTCGTCCCGTATCTGCTCGAGTTCGTGGCCAAGACGAGGGAGAGGGAACTCTTCGTCCTGACCGTCTTTCTCGGATGCTTCGGGATCGCCTGGAGCCTGTCGCTGGCGGGAATCTCGCTTGCGCTCGGGGCATTCCTTGCCGGCCTGATCGTCGCCGGAAGCGAGTTTCGTCACCAGGCGATGTCGGACCTGATTCCCGTGCGAGAGGTATTCGCCAGCGTGTTTTTCGTTTCCGTGGGCATGCTGCTGGACGCTTCGGACGTAATCGATCATTTTGCGCCGATTCTCGGGCTTCTCGGCCTCATCCTCGTCGGAAAATTCGCGATCATGCTCGTCATGGGACTGGTTCTGCGATTGCCGCTTCGCGTGGCTATCCTGTCGGCGGCCACATTGTGCCAGATCGGCGAGTTCTCCTTCGTACTCCTGAATGCGGCTTCGGGAACCGGTCTTCTCGGTGACGAGCTGTCCCACAATCTCCTGGTCGCGATCATCCTGTCCATGCTGTTCACGCCGATGGTAATCGCATTCGGCCCTCACCTGGCTCTCGGCGCGGACCGCGTCCCCTGGCTGAACCGGATCCTGGGCGCCGAGCCACCCGGGTTCGATGCTCATGAACCGCACAGCGACCACGTCATCGTCGCCGGATACGGCCGGGCAGGCCGGGAAGTATGCCGGGCCGCTCGCGCTGCGGGGTTCTCTTGTATCGCGGTCGACGTGAACGTCGACAACGTCCGCGTCGCAAAAGCGGCCGGAGACCCGGCCGTCTATGGAGACATCACGCAGAGGGAAGTGCTGGAGGAGCTTGGCTGCAGAAATGCCCGCCTGGTGGTGGTGACGATAAACGATACGCGAGCCACGGAGCTTGCGGTTCGCACAATTCGCCGGACGGCTCCCGACATTCCCGTCATTGCGCGCGCCCTCTACGATATAGACGAGGATTCACTGAAGGCGGCCGGCGCCACGAGGGTCATCACGGCGGAAGCCACGACGAGCGCCGTGATCGTCAGCACGTGTCTCTCGGAACTGGGGTCGCCTGAGACGGGAGCTTAGGCCGGGATACCCCGCCGGGCCATGAACGGTCTCCATCAATGGGACGCTCAGGGACGAATCTGCAGGGTGAGGATGGTCTCCACCGGCGCGTCGTAGGTGAGTTCGTTGATGTTCAGGGCCGCGCGCGCGTGCTTTCCGCGCTCCTCGCGGAGCACTTCGACCAGCAGGTCGCTCTCCCCGTTCACCACCCAGGGCGCCTCCTGGAAGCCGGGCGCGCTGTTCACGTAGCCTTCGAGGCGCACGGCCCGCACGATGCGGTCCAAATCGCCCCCCAGGCACGCTTTCGCCATGGCGAAGTGGTTGAGACCGCACAGGCGCGCGGATTGATAGCCCTCCTCGACGCTGACCCCGCCGCCGAGCTTGCCCCGGACCGGGATCTCTCCGTTGTACTGGCCGATGGTGCCCGCGAGGAAGAGCACCTCGCCCACCGCCACGCCGGGGATGTAGTTCGCCACGGCGGGCGGGACTTCCGGAAGCTCGATCCCGAGCTCTTCCAGCCTCTTTTCAATCTCCATTTCCGTTCTCCATGCCTGATGAGGGAACGACCCGGGGAGACGGGCGCGTTCGCCCGCGCCCGCTCCCCCGGGAAACGCTTATTCCTCCGGCTCGTCATAGGAGATGAACGTGATGTCCACCGCCTCGTTGCGGCCGGGAATGAGGGCCTGGTAGCCGTCCGAGTAATACCATTTCTCCACCGCCTCCTGGTCGGGGAACTTGAGGAGGACGAACATCTGCCTGTCGTGTTCGCCGGTGAGGACTTTCACGAGTTGTCCGCTCGCCGCCACCTCGCCCCCGACGGAGGCGACTATCGCGAGTCCCTGCTCGGCGTAGCTGTTGAATCCCTCTTCGTCCTTGACGGTGATGTGTCCGACCACGTATGCGCCCATGTCCGCTCCTTTCGAAGATGGAGCCGCCTGCCCGGCGGCAAATGGAATAAGGATTTCACGCCGCAGGCATCGCGGCGCCTCTCATGTCTCCTCACCGACCGGCCTTCGCCGGGGTTGAAACCAAAGCATCCATGAATCCCTCAGGATATCCCAAGGTTTCACAAATGGCCTTCGGGATCAACGCCGCCTGGAGGGTTGCGGGAGTGAAGGCCTGCGAGCTTCTGCGCCTTGGTCGGGATTGCGGCAAATAGCCGTCATTCCGGTGTCGGAGCCGATTGATAAATGAGGGTTCGACGGAATCCAGAACCGATGTGAGAAACCGGGGACTGGGAGCGCCCCCCTTACGGACCGGATCGCCGCATACCCGCTCATCTCCCATTTCCGTCCGCCTGGATTCCGGCATTCGCCGGAATGACGAGCAAAGACTAAACGCGCCTAAGCGGTTTTGTAGGGACAGGTCGCGACCTGTCCCGATCGGATCCGCCTTGAACCAGGACAACCACGGAGGGTTGTCCCTACGCATTCGTTCGGTTCGCAGGGTTTTCGTAGGGACAGGCCTCCGTGCCTGTCCTGGCAAGGAACAACCGCGGGGGACCGGGGCAGGACAACCCAAAAGAGTTGTCCTTACTACAAACCCCTTTATTCTCGGTCGGCCTCCCCTTCTTCCGGTACTGGCCGCCGGGTCTCTTTTGGGCTAGCAGCCTGTCGGACTTAGGCCCTACCTTTTATAATATGTCGTTCTCGCGAGGTATTTTTAAGGGAGGGGATTGGGGTGGCGAAGTTTGTAGATTGTAATCAGTCGCAGTTGTATCTTCTTCCTGTGGACATGCGGGAGTGGTTGCCGGAGGACGATCTGGCGCACTTCGTAGTGGAGGCGGTGGAACGGGTGCCTCTGGGGTCATTCCGCGTGAACGAGCGCGGCACGGGTTCAGCGCAGTACCATCCCCGGATGATGCTGGCGCTGCTGATTTACTGCTACGCGAACGGGATATTCGGTTCGCGCCGGATCGAGCGCGCGACGTACCGGGATATCGGGGTTCGATACGTGGCGTCGAACACACACCCGGACCACGACACGATCTGCGCGTTCCGTCGCGATAACTTCGAGGCGATAGCGGAGACGTTCGAGCAGGTTTTGCTGCTGGCGAAGGAGTTGAAGTTGTTGCGGGTCGGGACGGTGAGCGTGGACGGGACGAAGGTGGACGCGAACGCGAGCAAGCACAACAACGTCCGGTATGACCGTGCGCAGGCGTTGGGCTCTCAATTGCGCGGAGAGGTCGAGGAGTTGCTGGAGCGTGCGGAGAGCGAAGATGCGCAGGAGGTAGGGGATCCGCAGGCGCTGCCGGAGGAGTTGGCGCGTCGCGAGGAGTTGAAGTCGAAGCTGGATGCGGCGTGCGCGGAACTGGAGCGCCGCGCGAAGAGGTCGGCCGAGGCGGGTCGGGCGGAATATGAACGCAAGGCGGCGTCTCGGGAGCGCCGTTCAGGTCGGAGGAAGGGTCCGCGCATCAAGCCCCCTCGGGAGAAGCCCGAAGAGGGGCGGCAGATCAACCTGACGGATGGGGACAGCGCCTTGATGCGCAAGAGCAAGCGTCACGAGTATCGCCAGGCGTACAACGCGCAGGCGGTGGTGGATGCCGAAGGCAGCCAGTTGGTGCTGGGAGCGCGTGTGAGCAACAACGCGAGCGACCGCGGGGAACTGGTGGCGGACGTGGAGGCGATTCCGCCTTCGGTTGCCGCGCCGGCGCGTGTGTTGGCGGACAGCGGCTACGCGACGGGCAGCGAAGTGGAAGAACTCGAGAGACGGGGCGTCGAGGTTCTGGTGGCCACGCAAGCCGAAGGGGGGCGCCGTCGGCACGACTTCCGGCCACCGGTGGCTTCCCGGCCAGGTCCGGAAGTTCGAGCGGAGTGGATTGCGGCGATGCGCGCGAAGATGGCGAAGCCGGAAGAGCGCGCCCGTTATCGCCTGCGGCGGCAGACGGTGGAGCCGGTGTTCGGCATCGTCAAGCAGGCGATGGGCTTCCGGCAGTTCCTCTTGCGCGGTCTCGAGAAGGTGCAGGGCGAGTGGGTCCTGGTGATGCTGGCTTATAACTGCAAGCGTCTGCACAACCTGAAGTCGGCGTGATCGGAGGATAAACGCCCTCGTCCCGTGGCCTGTTGCCGGCCGCTATGACTCCCACCGGGCCTGTGAGGGCCGATCATGGCTCCTGACACCGAATCGCCGGCCAACAAGAATCGATTACCGAGAAGAACCCCGAAAATCACTCCCACGATTGGTGCTTCGAACTCCTTGGCAGGCCAAAGCCCGACAGGCTGCTAGTATGAAGCCATACACAATGAGTCGAGCAGACCACCGCCCATGGTTGGTTATTACGCGCAAGAGGGTTTCATACAGGTCCGCCTGTTTGTCTTTTTCGTTTCTGATATCGTGGGGGAAATCCGGTCATGAAAAAACGAGACGTATTCATTAGCCTGGCTGTCCTGATGATGGCCGGCGCGCTCGCCGCGGGCTGCGCGGGCGAGGGGATGATGGACAAGAAAAAGATGGCCATGAAGGACAAGAAGATGACGGGCGAGAAAAAGATGATGAAGGGCGATGAGGCGGCGGTGAAGGCGCGCAGGAAGCTCATGCGCGGCATCGGCGCCGATATGAAGCGGCTTCGAACCGCGATAAAACAAGGCAGCGGCTGGGTGGTCGAGGAGCAGGTGCGCCAGGCCGCGGGCGACATGTACAAGAAGGCGAGCAAGATCAAGGGCGCGTTCAAGAAGAACACCCTGGCGGGCAAGACGACCTCGGTCGCCGCCATCTGGAAGGAGAAGGGGAAGTTCGATATCATCGCGGACGGTCTGGCCGCGAACGCCGCCGCCCTGGCGCAGATCCACTACAAGCGGGGGCCTGCGGCCATCAAGAAAGCGGTGGGCCTCATCGGCAGGCAATGCGGCGCATGCCACAAGTCGTTCCGGAAGAAGAAGAAAAGATAGCGGCGCTCAAGAGAAAAAGAGAAGCCCCGGCGGAATCGCCGGGGTTTTCTTTTGTGAGACAAACCCGAGCGAGAAGAGAGGAGAATTCACTCCCCCCTTGAGGGGGAGTCGACGAGGTAAGGGCGAAGCCCGCAAGCGAGTCGGTGGGGGGACATGCCACAGAAAAACTCCCCCCACCGAATCGGCCTTCGCCCAAGGGCTCGGCCTCTTCGACTCCCCCTCAAGGGGGGAGTGAATTAAAACCGGGAAACAAAAGAAAGCAGGTAATTTCGAAAGGAGTCCAAACCGCAGGTGCAAACCACAGTTCCCCTACCTACCCTCCACCAAGCGATTCGTTCCGCATCCGGCTTCGCACCTCGCCGAGGGGGCCGCTGTCGACCGCGAGTCCGTCGCGGTAGAGGATGACCTCGCGGGACCTTGTCGAAATTTTTGCTCCCGGGACGACGATACCCATCAGATTCATCGGGTCGCTCGCATGGACGATGGTGGGCTTGCCCCGCGCCGGAATCCGCCGCACGGCGCGCAGCGCCTCCACCGCTTCGGGCAGGGCGAACTGCTCGCCCATGAAGCCGGATACGAAGCGCCCGCCGCGAATCTCGCCCCTGGCCTCCAGGCGCCTGAATTCCCGCACCAGTTCGCGCCAGCGCGGAGCGCCGCTCTCGCGAACGGCCAGCTCGCGGAGCACGACGCCGTAGCGTTTCAGCAACTGCCGCGCATGGGCCTCGCGGCCGGCTTCCGCGTCGAGCGCGTCTTCCGCACTCCCCCAGAGCGACCAGCGCCCCACGGGCATGAAGCGCTTTTTCGCCTCGCGCGATATGGCCCGTCCGCCCGGCAGGGCGCGCAGCCTGCGCTCGCCCTTTTTCTTCTCGTTCGCACCCGCTATCAAGGCCCGGAGTCCCGCCACGCCGTCGCCCGTCACCAGACCGCGCGCGACGAGTTCCCAGAGCGCCTCCTCGGCCTCGGTGCGCAGCCTGCCCGTCGCCGCCGTGATGTCCGCGAGGAAAGACGCGCCCCTCTCCTTCAAAAAGTCGAGTATCTCGCACGCCGCGCGGGAGAGATTCCCCCGCCAGGCATCTTCGGCTTCGCGTGGTTTCAGGAACAGCCCCAGGTCTTCCCTCATCAAAAAGGCCAGGAGCGCCCGCCGCGTGGGCTGCGCCTTCTGGGTTCCTCTGGATCGGCTACCATTCTCCGAAATATCAAACGGCTCGGGCGGAGCGCCGGGGCGCAGGCGTCCCCAGGCGACCAGGCCCGAGAGGCAAAGCGCCTCCAGGTCATCAGGGTCGTAGTTCTTGATTCGCGCGGGAAGAATCTGCTCCTCCCAGGCGGGCGCGGGCAGTTCCAGCCCCTGAAGCTGGCGGATGACCTCCAACACGCCGTCGCGCCCGTGGAGCATGGCGTCCTCGTGCACGTGCTGCCACCTGAGCAGATAGCGGACGAATTCCGCCGCCGTCACGGGCTCTATCTCGCGCCTCAGCTTGCCGAGCGTCATGCGGTGGATGCGGGCGAGAAGCACGCGGTCGCACCACTCGGTTTCGGCCTCCGGCGTGAGATTGACGAAGCGGCCCCGCAGAACCGCTCCTTCTCCCTCCAGGGCGGCCAGGGCGATCTCCACGTCCGACCGCGCGAGGCCGACGCGCGAGACGAGTTCACCCGCCGTTACGGGGCCTGACGCCTCCATCCAGCCTCTGACTACAGCGAGGGCCGCCTCATCCTGCGCGGGCAGCTCCGCCTCATCCCCCTGGAAGGGGATCGTCTCGGGATGAAGCCTGATTCCCGGAATCGCCGCGCGCATGAGCGCCATTCTCTCCGCAGGAACCCAGCCCTCCCGTTCGACGCCGCCCGCCTTCCAAACCGCTTTCGCCACGCGGTTCTGATCAAGGAGTTCATCCACCCAGGCGGACCATTCGCCCGCTTCTTCCACCGGCAAAATACACAGGGAGAGCAGCGCGTCGTGCAGTTCGTCCGCGTCGCGCGGGGCCGGCCGGGCCTGCTCGCACACCTCCTCGATGACGTCCGGGTCGAGCCGGGCGCCCTCGGCGTCATCGGGCAGGGCGCGCCTCAGCGGCACCGCGCGCGAGCGGCGCTCCTCCAGCGGGGCGTCGTCGATGAAGGCGTAGGGGTTCGCGTTCAGTATCTCGTGCGACATCGGCGAGGGCGCGGGCGTCTCCACGCCATAGGTCTTGATCTTCCCGCTCTCCACGTCCGCGATGAGCGACCTCAAGCTCTCGATGTCCATCGCTTCGGTCAGGCAGTTCTCCACCGTCTCGTTCACGAGGGGGTGGTCGGGCGGCTCGATGGGGCCGTGGTGGTTGTCCTGGCACGCAAGCTGGGCCGGGAATACGGCGGCGAGCAAGTCTTCCGCCCGCATACGCTGGATCGCGACCGGCACCTTCTTGCCCCCGCTGTGCCTGGGGAGTGCTAATGCGCGCGTGGCGTTCCAGCGCCAGCGGTTGGTGAACATGGGCGACTGGAGCGCGGACTGGAGCATGTCCTTTTTGAGAGACGCCAGGCGCGCGAAGCCGAAAATCGATTCGAGCGGGAAGCTGTGCTGCGAGGAGAGCGAAAGCACGATGCCGTCGTCCGTCGCGGCGGCCTGGAGCTCGAAATCGAACGTGAGGCAAAAGCGTTTTCTCAGCGTATGGCCCCACGCACGGTTGATGCGGCCCCCGAAGGGCGAGTGGATGACGAGCTGCATCCCGCCCGCCTCGTCGAAGAACCGCTCCGCGATTACCTCTTCCTGCGTGGGGACGCGCCCCAGCACGCGAACGGTCTCGCGGACGTAGTCGAGAATCTGCGACGCTCCCTGTGCGCAAAGCCCGCATTCCGCGCGCATCCAGCGCATCGCCTCGGCAGGCGCATCGAGACGCCCCGCCAGTTCGGTCCGCAGCGCGGAGACGGCCTCCGAGAGTTCCGCCGTGCGCGAGGGCGCCTCGCCCAGCCAGAAGGGGATGTTCGGCGGAAGCCCCTCGGCGTCCTCCACGCGCACCTTGTCGCGCTCCACGCGCTTGACGCGCCAGGAGTGGTTGCCGAGCAGGAAAATGTCGCCCGCGTTCGACTCGATGGCGAAATCCTCGTTCACCTTGCCCACAAAGGTCTCCGCAGCACCCTCCACCACGTCGTAATCCGCCGTGTCGGGAATCGCGCCGCCCGACGTGATGGCGCAAAGCCGAGCACCGCGCCTCGGCCTCAAGAGGGCGTTCACGCGGTCCCTGTGCAGATAGGCGGTGCGCCTGCCCCGGCTGGTGGAAATGCCCTCGGACAGCATCTCGAGCACGTCCTCGAAAACATCTCTTTCAAGCGCCCCGTATGGCTGCGCGCGCCTGATGAGCGACCAGAGCGCCTCCTCTCCTATCTCCTCTTGCGCCGCGGCCTCGGCCACCATCTGCTGGGCGAGGATGTCGAGCGGCGCTTCGGGGAAAATGACGCGGTCGAGCGCGCCTCCACGTACCGAGCGGATCGCGGCGGCGCTCTGCAGCAGTTCGTCCCTCGTCATGGGAAAGACGATTCCCTTAGGGATTGCGCCCTTCCAGTGGCCCGAGCGCCCCACGCGCTGGAGCAGCGAGGCGAGGGTTCTCGGTGCGCCCAGGTGGCAGACGAGATCGACGTGGCCGATGTCGATGCCGAGCTCCAGCGACGCCGTGGCGACGATGGCGGAAAGCGCGCCCGATTTCAGCCGCTCTTCGGCGTCGAGCCTGATCTTGCGCGACAGGGAGCCGTGGTGCGCGGCCACGCGCCCCTCGCCGAGCCTCTCCGTGAGCCGGTGGGAGACGCGCTCCGCCAGCCGCCTCGTGTGGACGAACACGATGGTCGTGCGGTGGGCCTCGATGTGGGCGGCGATGCGGTCGAACACTTCGGCCCAGTACTCGTGCGAGGCGATGGGGCCGATATCCTGATCGGCCACCTCGACCGTGAGCGACATCTCGCGCTTGTGGCCCACGTCCACGACAGCGCAATCGGGAGCGCCGTCCTCCCCTCGCCTTTCCGCACCGATGAGCAGGCGCGCGATCTCCCCGATCGGCTTCTGCGTGGCGCTGAGGCCGATGCGCTGGAGCCGCCTATCGCAAAGGGCGTCGAGCCGCTCGAGAGATATCGCCAGGTGCGCGCCGCGCTTGTCCCCCGCGACCGCGTGTATCTCGTCCACGATGACGGCGCGCGCGGTTTCCAATACTTTTCGGCTGCGCTCGGCCGTCAGGAGGATGTAGAGCGACTCCGGCGTGGTGATGAGGATGTGGGGGCGTTTTTTGAGCATGAGCCTGCGCTCGCGCGCGGGCGTATCGCCGGAGCGCACCGCCACGCGGATCTCAGGCAACTCCACGCCCTCTTTTTTCGCGAGCGCGCGCATCTCGCTCAAAGGCTCCTGCAGGTTCTTCTGGATGTCGTTGCCGAGCGCCTTGAGCGGAGAGATGTAGACGAGGCGGCACTCATCATCGAGTTCGCCCGCGAGTGCGTCGCGGATCAGGCCGTCGAGCGACCACAGGAAGGCGGCCAGCGTCTTGCCCGTGCCCGTGGGCGCTGCGATGAGCGTGTCGCGCCCGGTGGCGATTTCGGGCCAGCCCGCATCCTGGGGAGCGCTCGGCTCACCGAATTTCTCACCGAACCAGCGCGCGATCAAAGGATGAAAGGAGTGTCTGTCCATAGCGGGCGTATTCTACCCCAAACCAGGCGCGATGGAAGGGGGGGCTTTTCTTTTAGTCGGCGGCTCTTTCTCCGTCGGGGATGAGTTGCAACAAATACCCCCCTTGTGATGAGCCTCAAAATCAACTCCTCCCTTGAGGGGGGTTGTTGAGAAACCCCTTCAAGAAAAAAGTGACGCCTGCGCCTCCGCCCGGTTTCGGGTTTTGGCCGTCATTCCGGCGAAAGCCGGAATCCATTTTCGCCTTTGCCTTTTCGCCTCCTCGTTCGTCCGTCTTTACGCCCGGGCGGGGAGGATCGGAATCGAACATAAAAACGAAAGGCGAATTCTCTGGGTTCCGCATTCGGACGCCGCGCGACAACAAGGTCGTGGCCACCCCGCCCGGTAAAAATCAAAATGGATTCCGGCTTTCGCCGGAATGACGGGGCAGGGTTTGCGGTTTTCGTAGGGGTCAGACATATATGTCTGACTGCCTGTCCGCCCGCCACAATGGATACAATCCGAACAGAACGGCAAACAAAAAGGGAGGACACGCAGGTCCTCCCCTACAAAGTCAAAACCTCACACTACTCAGAGCGCGCATCCCCAAAAAACTCCCGTACCTCGGCCTCCGCTTTCTCGAAGGATTTGCGCCCGAGCCCGAATATGGCCCGGAGCTTGCGCGGGTCGTGCTCCATGAAATCCGTCTCATAGGCGCGCTCGGTGAAAGAGTCGTTGATCCTCACGGTCCGGACGTCCGGGAAGAACAGCTCCCGCAGCGTATCGACGGTGTTCGAACTCGTTCTCGAGAGCGTCATGTAGGTCTTGAGCGGCCGGATGCCTGCGATGATCCGCCGCGTCCATTTTCGCGATTCGGGATAACTGCCCGTCCCGACGCTCAGGATGCGGATGTTCTCGGGAGGGATTCCGAGCGGGCCGGTGGCATCGGCGATGGCGAAAAGGGCCGGGTTGTTCGCCGTAAAACCTCCGTCGAGCGCCGTGCGCTCCTCGATACGGGGCGCGGCGATGCGCTTTTGCTTCAGGAACGGATGCGCGGCGCAAGACGCCATGATCGCATCCGATATTTTCAGGCCCTCACCGGAGAGAAAACAATCGGGGCAGCCTCCAGATGGATTGATGGTGCGCTTGAACACCATGGGGCGGTCGTACTCTTCATGGGTGACGAGGATTCCGACGTCCAGCTTGAAATCCTCAAAGGTCCTGTCGCCATAGATTCTCTCCGAGTGCCGCTCGAGCGCGTTCGTCTTGTTGCGCGCGAGCAAAGGCCCCAGCACGTCGGGCGCGAGTTCGAAATAGCGATCCGCAATCGTCGGCTCGACCTCATCGCCCAGCGCAATCATCGTGGCGATGATGGAGCCCGTGCTGACGCCGTAGGCGAGGTCGAAGGCCTCGTGCAGGGGGCGTCCCAGGGCGCGCTCGATCCCGGCCAGCACGCCTAACGTGTAGACCCCGAGCGATCCCCCGCCGTCGAGCGAGAGGATGTAGAAGGGCTTGCTCATCTATGGGCGTTCCAGATAATCATTTGCAGATTGCATCCGTCAGGCTTGAGAAATCTTTTCGAGGAATGCTGGTTAGTCATGGGGGCATTTTACCCCAAAGATAAGGATTATATCTTGCGGATTCAGGCATCTAACGACGCTTAGTGGATTAGCAGCTATGATGTCATTTGCGGTCGCCAACTACGTCGGCAAGAGCTGCTTTCAATGTCTGGAAACAAAGCTTAGCAGTGTGCTCATCAGGAGTGAATCCTGAGAGCATTTGCTCGTATGGATGTATATAGTTTCTAAAATCACGTAGCCCATGACTGAATTTTTTAACATCAGGTTTCAATAAACCTATGTCACATGCGATGTCGATGAACTGCGCTAGAGACCATTCATGAAATGGTTTTACCTTGCCGTCATCTTTACAGGGAGCAACTTTAGATCGGTTAAATCTTTCGGGTTCTTTCTGAGCTGCCCCAACAAGAACACCCTCTAAAACACTGCCACACAGAAAAATAACGGATAGATGTGCGCCAGCCGACAAAGCTTTCCGCGCTTCATTCAATCGGCCATCAATGATATCGGCCACATGGGGTTCGACAGGTAATCTCCGAATATTTGGTATTTCGAAGTCCTTGTTCATGAAGCCTTCGACGGCCATGGGCTCTGCCGCAGTTGTTTTACCGGAGAGCCTAGAAACAATCTCTCGGCTCTTTAAGAGTAAGTCGTTATCACGTTTGCGATCATTTAAGTCGCATTCTGCCTCATAGTTGTCGAGCATTTCGGATAAAACACGTCCAACAAGTGCATCTGATTCCCGCTCCCAAAATGCGCGCATTTTTTTGGCTTTGGATGTGCCGTAAGTCAGATATTGGTTACCATGAATGTTAACTTTATAGCGCTTAAAAAACTCTGCGAATGTCGCATCGGTGAAATTCAGAACATAGCCACCACCCATGTCCAAAATTTTTTCAAGATACAGTTTCTCGACGGCCGTTAGACTGCTCATGCAATAGTCTCTATCTTTACATCATGATCGGGAACAAGGAGTTTTCCGAACACGAGAAGCGGTGGATACACATCCCATAGAGCAAATTGTGAGAGAGACTCTGGGATTAGTTTGACCACCTGAAACAACTATCACTCCAATGTTCTTTGCCGCTGGGAATTATCCCCCCTAATCCATCCTCACGTAATCATGCGCGCGGAAGGGCACGCCCAGTTCTTCCGTCGCCACCTTCTCGCACGCTTCGATGTCGATGAGGCCGCTCATCTTGACGGCGGTTACCTCCACCTCGGGGATGTAGTTCTTGGACCACCTCACGAATTCCTTGACCAGCGGGTAGGGTTCTTCGATGTCTTTGGTCTTGCAGACCTTCGCGTAGGCTTCCGGGCTTTCCGCCTGCATGCTGATGGATATCGCGTCCACGAGGCCGCCCAGCTCGGGCAGGATGTTCCTCTCGTGCGTCTTGTTCGCGAGCCCGTTCGTCACCAGGCGGATCCGCCTGGCGCCGCGGCGCTTGAGTTCGCCGGCCACCTCCTTCACCACGTCGAGCCTGAGCGTCGGCTCGCCGAATCCGCTGAAGACGACCTCGGCGAAGCGGGTCGGGTCGCCGGCGGCGGCGAGCACCTCAGCCGCGTCGGGGTCTTTTTCGAGTTTCAGATTGTGGCCCTTGTAGACGCAATCGCTCAGGAGCCCGCAGAAAAAACACGAATTCTGGCAATCGTTCGTCACGTTGAGGTAGAGCGTCTCGCCGACCGCGTAGGCGATGCTCCCCCCATCAGGCTCCGGCCCTATCCCGAACAGGCGGCGCACATTCTCGGTGGTGAGGCGCGTGACCTCCTCCGTCGTTATTCCGTGGAGCTCGGCCAGGGTCTCCGCCACGCGAGCGACGTAGGCCGGTTCGTTCCGCTTGCCCCGGTGCGGCGGCGGGGCGAGATAGGGACTGTCCGTCTCGAGCAGCACGCGCTCTACGGGAACCCGCTCGAAGACTTCCCTCAACTCTTCCGAGCGCGAAAAGGTGATGGCCCCGCCCGCGCCCAGGTGAAAATCGATGTCCAGGAATTTCCGGGCCTGCTCGTCATCGCCCGTGAAGCAGTGGATGACGCCGCCCGCGCGCCACGCCTTTTCTTCTTCCAGAACCTCATAGATGTCATCCGCAGAGTCGCGGCAATGGACGACGATGGGCTTGCCCACATCGACGGCCACCCTGATTTGCTCCCGGAACCACCTGCGCTGGGTCTTGCGCGGGGCGCCCTCGCGGTAGTAGTCCAGCCCGATCTCGCCGACGGCCACCGCTTTGGGTTCCTCCGCGAGCCTGGCGATCTCCCGGATGGTCCGCTCGTTCACGTCCTTGACGTCGCTCGGATGAACGCCGACCGCCGCGTAGACGCCGGCGTAGGAGGCTGCCAGGTCGAGGGTTTGGCGGCTCGACTCCAGGCAGGTGCCCATCGATATGATGTAGTGCACCCTCTCCTCGATGGCGCGCTCCACCGCCCCCTGGCGATCCGGATCGAACGCCTTGTCGATGAGATGGGCGTGGGTGTCCACCAGAACGGGCGCGCCGTTCGTATCGGGCAGATCGGCGATGATGACCTGGGGTTTGGGCCGTTGCCTCCGCTCCCCGCGCGAGCGGTTCCTCCCCTTGCGCCCGCCTCGCCTGCGCCGGGAATCGGGGTCGCGCGCGCCCCCGTTTTCAGGGCGCTGGGCGGCTTTCTCCCCGTTTTGCGATTGCGCGGCGGGTTCGGCTCTCCCGGATGTATTCTGATTTTCTTTGTGTTCCGGACGTTTTCCGCCCCTCCGGCCGCGTCTTCTTCTGCGGCGCTGGGAGCGTCCCCTTCTGTCCTTGCCCGCGAATGAGTCCTTATCGCCGGATGAATCCGGCCCGGATTCCATAGATTCGTTCACTCCACAAACTCCAATCTCCCGGGCGGGTCGTCTCGTCGCTACCGGATCGGCGCGCCCGGCGTTACCGTCTCGTCCACGCCCGCGAGCAGGAGATGCTCGCCGTCTTCGGCCGCGAGGACCATGCCCTGCGATTCCACGCCCATGAGCCTGGCGGGCGCGAGGTTGGCCACCAGGATCACCTTACGATCCACCAAATCCTCGGGCGCGTAGTGTTTCGCCAGACCCGCCACGACGGTTCGGGTTTCCCCTCCCAGGGAAACGGTGAGCTTCAGCAGGTTCTTCGACTTGGGTATCCGCTCGGCCTCCAGGACCTGCGCGGCGCGCAAATCCATCTTTTGAAATTCCTCGAAGGATATCTCTTCTTTCTCATCTTCCTGAGGCGCGGCATCGGCCCCGCCGGCGATGCGGCGGGCCACCTTCTCCTGAATGGCTTCTTTCGCCTCATCCTCGATGCGCGGGAAAAGGGGAGCGCCGATGTTGGTGACCAACTCCTCCGGCAGCCTCCGCATGTCCATCAATTCCGGATAAGGCGCGCTCGCCCAATCCCCGGCCAGCCCGATTTGCGCCGCTATCTTCTCTGCTGAGGCGGGCATGACGGGCGAAATCATGGCCGCGACGACGCGAATCGCCGCCACGGCGTGCCAGAGCACGGAATTCAGGCGGGCCTCGCTGTTCTCTTTCGCCAGCGTCCAGGGGGCGCTCGAGTCGATGTATTTGTTGGCGGAGGAAATCACCTCCCAGGCGGCTCTCAGGCCATGCTGAAAGTGCGTGGCCGTCATGCCGCGCTCGTATCGCGCGGCCGCATCGGCGACGAACTCGCAAAACGCGCTCTCCGCCTCGGTTTCGCCCGCCGGGGAGCGCTCCAGCCGGCCCTCGCTGTAGCGCTTCACCATGTTCAGGGTGCGGTAGAGCAGGTTGCCCAGATCGTTCGCCAGATCGCTGTTGATGCGGTCGATCAGCGCGCCGTGGGAGAAATCCCCGTCCAGCCCGAAGGGAATCTCCTTGAGCAGGAAATAGCGGATGGCGTCGACGCCGTATTCCTCGATGAGCCAGTGCGGGTCGACCGCGTTGCCCAGGCTCTTGGACATCTTCTGGCCCTCGACCGTCCACCACCCGTGACTGAAGACCTGGCCGGGCAGCGGGACGCCTGCGGAGAGCAGAAAGGCCGGCCAGTAGACCGCGTGGAACCTCAGGATGTCCTTGCCGATGAAGTGCTGATCCGTCGGCCAGGGGCTTCCCTCGCGAACCCCGTTCTCATCGAAGCCCGGAGCGGTCAGGTAGTTGCTCAGCGCGTCGAACCACACGTAGATCACGTGCTTCTCATCCCCCGGCACGGGGATTCCCCACTGAAAGCTCGTGCGCGAGAGCGAGAGGTCCTTGAGGCCGCCGCGCACGAAGCTCATCACCTCGTTTCTTCTGCTCTCGGGCTGAACGAACCGGGGATGCTTCTCGTAATACTCCAGAAGCGGCTCGGCGTACTTGCTCAGGCGGAAGAAATAGCTCGGCTCCTCCACCCATTCGACCTCTGCGCCCGTGGGCGCGAGTTTCACGCCGCCGGGGCCTTCGGTGAGTTCGCTCTCGGTATAGAACGCCTCGTCCCGGACGGCGTACCAGCCGGCGTAGGCGCCCAGGTAGATGTCGCCCGCCGCCTCCACGCGCCGCCAGAGTTCCTGCACGCCGCGAATGTGACGCTCCTCGGTCGTGCGGATGTAATCGTCATAGGAGATGTCGAGCTTCTCCCAGAGTTCGCGGAATTTCGCGCTGTTCATGTCGCAGAACGCCAGGGGGTCCATGCCGGCCTCGCGGGCCGCGCGCTCGAGCTTCTGGCCGTGCTCGTCGGTTCCGGTGAGAAACTGCGTCGGCTCGCCGCGCAGCCTGTGGAAGCGGGCCTTGGCGTCGCACGCCACCGTCGTGTAGGCATGGCCGAGGTGCGGCTTGTCGTTGACGTAATAAATCGGCGTGGAGACGTAAAATGGTTTTTGGCTCATCGTCTGGGGCCGTTTTCCTTGGGCAGGACGTTTAGGGACGTATCGTTCTGGACGCCGGTTTTAAGAGAAAACTGGCCCGTAGGCAAGCGCATGAGATCCTCCGCGCGCACCGTCATGAAGTCTCCCGTCTCGAGAGCCAGGGTCACCTCTTCCTTGAGCAGGTCCTGGCGCACGACGGTCGCGCCGCAGTCGCAGCCGCCGACTTTCTTCTTGCACGCCGGCAATTTCTTCTTCACCGACACGTAGTGGGAATGCTCGAAGCGGAGGCAGCACTTGAGCCGCCCGCAGCCGCCGGAGAGCTTGACGGGGTTCAGGCTCAGGTTCTGGTCCTTCGCCATGCGGACGGAAATGGGATCGAACGACTTGAGAAAGGAGCTGCAGCAATAGGTGCGCCCGCAATCCCCGCAGCCGCCCTTCATGCCCGCCTCGTCGCGCACGCCGATCTGGCGCATCTCCACGCGGACGGAGAGTCGCTCGGCGAGTATCCGCACCAGCTTGCGGAAATCCACGCGGCCGTCGGAGGAGAAATAAAACGTCGCCTTCTTGTTCGAGTGAATGTAGCGGACCTCGATGAGGCGCATGGGCAGTTTGAGCTCGGATATCTTCATCCGGCAGAAATCATAGGCGCTCTTCTCGTTCGCCTCGGTGCGGGCCACTTTTTTCTCGTCATCCTCGGTGGCCGTCCGCAGCACCTCGGGGAGGGACTCGGGATAATAGCGCGAATCCATGACCCGGGGGTTTTCGGAAATCTCGCCGAACTCCGTATCCCCGCTCCTGGTCTTGACCATGACCTTCATGCCGACCCGAAGGCGCAATGCCCCGTAGGTGTGGTGTACCGGCCGCGCGCCGAAGCGCGTCTTGACCCCGACCACGCCGATCTTGCGCGTCTCGGGCGGCGCCTCGACGGCGACGCCGCCATTCGATGTTTCACTCATTCGCTCACCTCAAACCCCGGCGGGAACCGTCTCCCGCAGGGAATATACCAAAGTCTCGAGCGTCAGGGACGGGTTGGTATTCCCGCCGCCCACGTCGCGCATGGCCTCCCCCACCCTATCGAGGGCACGGGTCAGGCCTGCGCTTCCCCAGCGCTCTCCCATGGCGGCCAACGCCGCCCGAATGTCCGTGTGCCACAAATCTATCGCCTCGGGCGCTTCCCGGGTGATGAGTATATCGCGAAGCAGCCCGCGAAGCATTTCCAAAAAGAGAATTGTTTCGTTTCTGCCCGAAGCCCCGCTTCCCGCCCGCTCGGAGGCGAGCGTGATGAGGGTCACCTCGTCCGCCCGGCCGGGCGGCGCGCTCAATTCCTCCAGGAACCTCATCGCCCCGTCCCGGCGCCCCGAGAGGGCCTCGACGTCGGAAGTCATGGCGACGCCCAGCCTGCCCATGCTGAGGGAGACGAGCTTGTCCACGTCCGCGCCCTCCTCCCCCAGTCGCTCCCCGAGAATGGCGGCCAGGTCCGCTCGCGACAGGGCCTGGAACCTGAGCCTGCGGCAACGCGAGATGATCGTCGGCAGCAGGGTGTGGAGGTTCGGCGTCACCAGAATCAGAATCGTGGCCGCGTTCGGCTCTTCCAGCGTCTTGAGCAGGGCGTTCTGGCTGACCCGCGTCAGCAGATGGGCGTCTTCGATGATGAAAATCTGCCGCATCCCCTCGTTGGGACGCTGATGGGCGCGCCGGATCACCTCCTCCCTGATCTCCTCCGCCTTGATGGAGCGAGACCCCGCGGCCGGGCGGATGGAGACGAGGTCGGGGTGTGCGTTCGCGAGAACCTTCCCGCACGCCGCACAGCCCCCGCATGGAGGAGCATCTCCCGCGCATTGCAGGGCCCGGGCGAACAGCCGCGCCGCGCTCGCCTTGCCGACCCCGTCGGGCCCGTAAAACAGGTAAGCGCCCGCCGCCTGCCCGGAGGATAAGTCCCTGCGCAGGAGGTCTAGGGCCGCGTCCTGGCCGCGGATGGATTCCCAGCCCATTCGAATCTTTCCTTTACGATGCTCACCACCTCTTCGTGCACCTGTTCAATCGCGCCCTCGTCCAGGACGCGGAACCGCCCGGGCTCGCACTGCGCCAGCGCCTCGAAGCCCGCCTGCACCTTGCGGTGAAACGCCAGACTCTCGCCTTCGAGCCGGTCGCCCGCGCTATCGCCGCGCGCGCGGCCGAGGCCTTCCTCAATCGCCACGGAGAACAAAAGCGTGAGATCGGGAACGAGCCCCCCGCTCGCCAACCGGTTGAGTTCCAGCACCATCTCCTCGTCCAGCCCCCGCCCGAACGCCTGGTAGGCCGTGGTGGAGTCGAAGAACCGGTCGCAGAGAACGTGGGTGCCCGCCTCCAGGGCCGGCCGGATCACCTCGCCCACGTGCTGCGCGCGCGCCGCCTCGTAGAGCAGGAGTTCCGCCCCGGCGTCGAGACCCTCCTCGCGCGGGGTGAGGAGCAACTCGCGAATACCCTCCCCGACTTTCGTGCCGCCGGGCTCGCGCGTGGCGAGAACCGGGAGCCCCGCCTTCTCCATCCATTCCAGCAGGCACCCCATCTGGGTCGACTTGCCGCAACCCTCCACACCCTCGAACGTGATGAAACGACCGCGCATCGGCGAACCCCCAGAAAATTCCCGCGCCACACCTTACCACAACCCGCTCATGGAGGGGTCGCCGAACTCCCCCGCGTCCGCGATTCGGCGTATGGATATTTTGCGCCCGAGACGGGGAGGGACGGCGCGCCGCACGGAAGGTGTGGTTGCGTAGGGGAGAACCCGTGTGCTCTCCCTTGCGGATGCGAACACCCGCGAAACGACGATGGGGCGGACACCCAAGTCCGCCCCTACGGTCTCCAAGGCGGGCGCGTTCCCCCCGTCCCGGGCAGCCGCCACAATTTTTTTCCTCACCCTGAGCAACCGCCATACCGGCCTCACCCTGAGTAGCCGCCGAAGGCGGCGTATCGAAGGGCCATGTTCCGACCCCCTCGAAAAAGGCTTCCCCTCGGCGCGTTCGAGGCGGGCTCCCGATGCGCCCTGAGAGTTCACGAATGAAGAACGATGGTTTTTGATCGTCATTCCGGCGAATGCCGGAATGACGGGCGAAACCCAATTTGAGGCGCGCGGGTTCGGTTTTGCAGGGGTCACATATGGGGCTGTTGAAAAACCCCTCTCCGCCTCATCCAGAGTAGCGGCCCCTCGACTTCGCTCGGGACAGGCTCCGCCGTTCCCCGACACCCCTCATCCTGAGTAGGCACGGAAGCGCCGTATCGAAGGTCAATCGCGCCCAATCCGGAAGCGATTGCTCCGTCCCGGCGCGAAGCGTTCGACTCCCCTCGCCCTTCGATACGCCGCCTTCGGCGGCTACTCAGGGTGAGGAAAGAGGCGTTGGCGGTTTGCGGGGGTCACAGACGGGATTTTTCAAAAACCCCGATGAGGGAGGGTTCGCCCGAATCCGTCCATTGCCGATGAGACAGGCGCATCGCGCGAATGCGCGGGCGATCAACTCCCGTCCAGCTTCCGGTAAATGGTGCGCGTGGCGATACCCAGGAGGCGTGCGGCGGCGCTCTTGTCGCCGCCCGTATGCCGGAGGGTCTCCAGAATGACCCGACGCTCGACTTCCGCGAGCGGGGTGCCGACTTCCAGGTTGATGAGCGGCGAGTCCGACGCCACGGACTGCTCCCCGTTCGTGGACTCGCCCCGGGCGATTTGCGCAGGCAAATCATCCACCGAGAGAATCTCTCCGCGGCCCAGCACCACGGCGCGCTCCACCATGTTTTCGAGTTCCCGCACGTTTCCCGGCCAATGGTAGTTCGACATCGCACCAAGCGCCTCGCGCGAGAACGCGAGAACGGGCCGGTTGTTCTTCGCGGCGAAGCGCTGGAGGAAATGTTCGGCGAGCAGCGGAATGTCGCTTCGCCGATCCCTGAGCGCGGGCATGTGGATGGTGATCACGTTCAGACGATAGTAGAGATCCTCGCGAAACCTCTTCTCGGCCACGGCGGATTGTAAGTCCGCGTTGGTCGAAGCCACGATTCGCGCGTCCACCTTCAAGGTCTCCGTTCCGCCGACGCGCTCGAATTCTCCCTCCTGAAGGACGCGGAGAATCTTCGGCTGCAAAACGAGGGGCATATCCCCGATTTCATCGAGAAACAGCGTGCCCTCGTGCGCGATCCGGAAGCGGCCCTCCTTGCGGCCCACGGCGCCCGTGAACGCCCCGCGCTCGTAGCCGAAGAGTTCGCTCTCGAGGAGCGTTTCCGGAAGCGCCGCGCAGTTCACCTTCACCATCGCCTTGCCCGCCCTCTCGCTCCCCTCGTGGAGGGCGTTCGCCACCAGTTCCTTGCCCGTTCCGCTCTCGCCCAGGATCAGAACCGTGGCGGAGGTCGGCGCGACCTGGCGAACCATGTCCTTCACCCGGCGAATCGAGGGGTGGTCCCCCATCATGCCGGAGGTGTCCCTGAGGCTCTGAAGCTGCGCCCTCAAATCCGCGTTCTCGCGCATGAGGGCCTGTTTTTCGAGCGCCTTGTCTATCGCCTTCAAGACGACCACCCGCTCCAGAGGCTTGGTGAGAAAGTCATACGCCCCCTCGCGCATCGCCTCGACGGCCGACTCGATGTTCCCTGCGCCGGAGATGAGAATCACTTCCGTATCCGGGCTGAGCCGCTTCACCTCCTTGAGCAGACCGATGCCGTCCATCCCGGGCATTCTGAGATCGGTGATCACCAGATTCACGGGATCGGCGCCGAACATCTCGGCGGCGGTTTCCGCGTCGTGCGCCATGGCGACGTCGAACCCCTCCTTGGCGATCATCTTCTGAAGGGCCTCGCGGCTGCCGCGCTTGTCGTCCACCACCATCACGCGCGCCCCGGTGTGATCGCTCATGCTCTCGCCTCCTGCGCAACGGCGAGAGGGAGTTCGACGATGAAGGTGGCGCCCGTCCCCCCCTCGCTCTCGAAGTGGATGCTACCGTTGTGCTCGGTGATGATTTGCCGGCTCAACACGAGGCCGAGGCCGGTTCCGTTCGCCTTCGTCGTGAAAAACGGCGTGAACAAAGAGGCCTGCTCCTCGAGGCTGATGCCCTTGCCGCTGTCCGATATCCGGATGGCGAGGTGTTGATTCTCCAGTTCGGTTTTCACGAGCAGGCGGCCGCCGTCGGGCATCGCGTCGAAGCCGTTCAAGATGAGGTTCTGAATGGCGACGCGCATTTGCGTTTCATCCAGGATGACCTCGGGGATATCTCTTTCGAACTCCTTTTCGATCCGGATCCTCCTGCTCGCCGCCACTTCCGCGTGCAGGTCCAGCAAATCCTCGAGCATCTCGTTGCAGTCGATAGGCGTCTTCTCCAGGCTGGGCATCCGCACGAACTTGAGATAATCGGCCGTCACCTGGCTGAGGATGTCCACTTCCGCCCTGACGGATTTGAGCAGCGTCCATGCCTCGGCGGTGTCCGACTCCTTGAATTGCGACAACTCATCGCCGAGCAATTCCGAGTTCAGGCTGATGGCCGAGAGGGGATTGCGTATGGAATGCGCCACCTGCTCGCTCATCTTTCCGACGATCGAGAGCCTGTCGCGGTAGAGAACCTCTTTTTCGAGCGCCTTGCGCCCGGTCACGTCCTTCAAATACAAAATCACCTGAAGCGTCGCTCCCGAGGCGTCGAGAATCGGATAGGTATAGTATTCCATATCCATCCGTCGCTCATCTTCCCACAAAATCGACTTTTCGATAAATCCCGGCTCGCCGGTCGCGAACGTATCGACCACGATGGAGCGTTCGACGAACGACTCCGGCACCGCGCTGAGCGGCGTTCTCTCCCATTTCTGATCCAGCAAATCGGACGTCTCGCGCCCGAAGAGCCTTCCCATCGAGCGATTGAGCATCCGGATGCGGAAATCCTTGTCCAGAATGCCGATGGCGTCCGTGATGCCGTCGAACAACGCCTGAAGCCGCCTGTTGCTCTCCAGCACCTGTTCGGACCAGTGGATTCTGTCCTCGGCCCGTATGCGCCTGCGCTCGCGATCGAGGATCAAGAGAGCGGCCAGTATCAAGGCGATGAAACCGAAAGCCGTCAGGAGCAGACCCTTCCGGAACAGGCTTCCGATCAATCCGACGAATTCGGTGGAGGGCGCCGTGAGGGCGAACGTCCACTTCTCATGCCCTACGGGAAAGTTGCTGAAAGCCGTCAGGTACCGCAAGCGTTTTTCTTTATTCCCCGGTCTCAAGTCGAGATGCCAATCGAAACCATTCACTTCTTTCTTCATGCGCCCGGCGAGTTTTTCCAGTCTTCCATCCCCCAACTCGCGCGCGAGGATGGACAATCGAACCCCTTCCAGCCGGGGGATGCCAGGAGGGAGGATGATTCTGCCCTCGCCGTCCACGAGCCACGCCCGCTCGCGGCCACCCGATTGAACGGGCTCGACGAAGGCGCGCGCCAGATCCGTCATGGAAATTTGCGCGTAGAGCCAGTCGCGCTTCCGCTGCACCTCGGATCCTTCGGTCCCGTCTCCTTTGGACGCCACGGGCACCGCCGCCAACAGGGAGGAGACCCTCTGGGCTTTATCGCGAATCACGAGTATACATGCGCCCTCCGGCCAAAAACAGTTCGCCAGTTTTTCGAGGTATTCCCTGGGAATCGCGGCGATCTGCTCATCCGCTCCCTGCAGGTAGCCCAGTTCGCTCACGCGAAACCTTCCGCCAAGCCTTTCGTACAAACCCATCATCACCGCCATTCGTCCGGGATGGTCGGGTTCGATGGTGCGCAGGAAACCCGCGCTGTAGCGCAAAGTCGCCGTGAGCGCCTCCAGGAACGAGGCGATCCGGTCGCCGGCCTGCTCCACGAGAAGAAGCTGGCGGCGGTTGGACCTCTCCTCGGTCTCGGCCTTGGTGTCCGCGTAGAGGCGGTAGGAGAGAAAACTCAACAACACGATCAGAACGAACGTCGCGCTTATCGTGCAGTACTGGAACTTCCGGTTCGCCCGGCGCGAACGGGCGATGCGCGAGCGCGCCGAATCCCCGGCTTCATGGACCGACCCCGGGCGCGGCGGCGTCCGCCGCCCGAACCATCGTCTCAAATTCACCCGAATGGCCCTCGTCCATGCGTTCGGCATCGGCTTCCCTTAGAATATCGGCGGCTTTCGCTCAGCCCTGGCGCCGGGCGCCGGAGTTTTGCGTTTCCGGCTCTGAAAACCGCTACCCCGTCCCGGCGCCGCCCGCTTGACACGGGGAAAATCCCCCCATATCTTGAACAAATTAGCACTCCATGCGCCGGAGTGCCACACCAAAATTCAGCGCGAAAGACGCCTCACCGGGAGACTCGCGATATGGATGCCCTGGAACTTGCCCAGAGAAACCGGGAAATCCTGCGCGCCATCATCAACATTTTCGTGGATACGGGCGAACCCGTGGGGAGCCGCACGCTCTCGAAGTACACCGACATCGCCCTGAGCCCCGCCACCATCCGCAACATCATGAGCGACCTGGCCGACGCGGGCTTCCTCACCAAGCCCCACATCTCCTCCGGCAGGCTCCCCACCGACCTGGGGTATCGCATCTTCGTCGACGACCTGATGGATTCGCACACCCTCACGAGCGAGGAGGAGGAGTCCATGCGCCTCGGCGCCTCCGCGCAGGCCGCTCAGATCGAACAGGTGCTCGCGCAGGCCACCCGCATACTTTCGGAACTCACCAACACGGCTGGGCTCGTGCTCCTGCCCGCAGGGGAACAGCTCCACTTCAAGCACATCAACTTCGTGAAGATGTCGGAAGAAAAGACCCTGGCCGTCATCGTCTCCATGAGCGGGGTGGTGCAAAACCGCGTCATCCCGACCGAAACCCCCATCGACCAGGAAGAGTTGAACAGGATTTCGAACCTCCTGAACGAGGAGTTCAGCGGCCTCGCCCTGAGGGACGTGCGCGAGAAGATTATCCAGAAAATGGCCCATGCGCGGGACAGCCTCGACACCCTCTACCGGCAGGCCCTCAAGCTCAGCAAGGAGGCGCTCTCGGAATCCGAAGCCGCGCAGGAACCTCTTTTCGTGGAAGGGGCCTCGCGCGTGTTCTCACAGCCTGATTTCGCCACCAACGCGGAAAAGCTCCAGTCCCTCTACCGCACGTTCGAGGAAAGGGAAAAACTCGTGCGCCTGCTGGACAAGTGCCTGGGCTCCTCGGACATCACCATTCTCATCGGCTCGGAGAACGACTTCGAGGAAATGAAGGATTGCAGCGTCGTAGCCCAGCGCTACTACATGGACGATCGCCCGCTGGGCAGCATCGGCATCATCGGCCCCAAGCGCATGCGCTACGACCGCGCCGTCTCGCTCGTGGAATGGACGGCGGATTCGGTGTCGAAATTCCTCTCCTCCGGAAAACGATAGACAAAAAAGCGCTTTCAACCCCAGGTTCCCCGGCGGAGGTCATGATTCCTTGAACATCACCGACGCCCTCAAGATTCTGGGCCTGGAGAAAAACCCCTCGGCATCCCAACTCAAAAGCGCCTACAAGAAACTGGCGCTCGAATTCCACCCGGACAGAAACCCCGGCGACCCCGAGGCCGAAAGGCGCTTCAAGCAGATCGTCATCGCCCACGAAACCCTCAAAAACCCGAAACGCTCCGCTGACCGCGCTACTCCTCGGGGGCGGAAATCGGCGCGCCAAAGAGGCGAGTACGAGGAAAAATGGGAGGACATCTTCTCCCATATCTTCCGGAGCGCGCGTGAGCCTGCGGATGAGAAAAAACCCAAGTCTCGGGACTTGCACGCCCAGATAGAAGTGACGCTCGAGGAATTGACGCGCGACTCCGAAAAGGAGGTCTCCGTTTCGCGCCGCGTCCGCTGCGCCTCTTGCGAAGGAAGCGGCTTTGAGGCGGGCGCGCGGGTGGGCGCCTGCCCCGCGTGCAAGGGCGCGGGCGAGGTTCGCTACAGGCAGGGACTCGCGGAGTTGTGGGTTCCCTGCTCCGCTTGCGACGGCAGCGGGAAACACACGGGCGAGGCCTGCCGGGCCTGCGGGGGAGAGGGCGTCACGAGCAGGCAGGAGAACGTTAGGGTGGCGATTCCCGCCGCGGCCAAAGAGGGCGCTCAAATCAGGATCAAGGGCACGGGCGATGAGGACGCGCGCACCGGCGAGGCGGGAGACCTCATCGTCACTGCGCGCGCGAAACCGCACCCCCTTTTCCGGAGGGAGGGCAACGACATCCTCTTCGACCTGCCGGTGAGTTTCTCCCAGGCCGCCCTCGGCCACGAAGCCACAGTACCCACGCTCAGGGGAACGCGGACGATCAAGATCCCCGCGGGAACCCAGTCGGGCCGGGAATTTCGCCTGCAAGGAGAAGGTCTCTCGCCGGCGGGCGGGCGGAACACGGGCGATCTATGCATCCGCGTCATCATCGAAACGCCCACCAAGCTCAGCGAGCGCCAGCGTGAAATGCTGGCCGAGTTCCAGAGAATCTCCTCGCCGTCCACCCACCCGCGGACCCGGAGGTTTCTCGAGAAAATGAAATCCCTTCTCGAATAAAGTGGCCCGGGCCGCCTTGTTGCCCTCTCGAATTCCTGCTACATAACTCATCCTGAAAGCAAAATTCACCGCACAATTCAATATACCCTCGCACAACAGACACAGGAGCATCCTACATTGTCGAATCAAGCACGCATCGATGAGTTCATCGAGAAAACACAAGCACTGAACGGCAAGCCCGTGCGCGAGCGCGAGGCGTGGAACAACGAGGCGAGCGCAGACGCCATCCGCCATTTCGCCTACGGCATCGACGACGATAACCCGCTCTGGCTGGACGCCGGATACGCTTCGGGCACATCTCACCAGGGCATCATGGCGCCGCCCGCGTTTCTGGTGTCGGTCCTCTACCCGATCCTCCACGGCGCGCCCATGGAGGCGCCCCTCTCCTCCCTCATCGGGGGCGTGGAATTCGAGTGGGAAAAACCCGTCTCCCGGGGCACAAAGCTCCGCGCGGAGTCGGTCCAGAAAGACTCTTTCGTCAAGACGAACAAGGCGGGCCGACAGCTCATCTTCATCATCTCGGAGTGCACCTACTGGAACGAGGCGGATGAAGTCGTCGCCAGGGGCATCGGCACGATGATCCGCACCTTGCAGGAGGGAAACGCGCTCCTCTACGAGCGGCCCGTCAAGAAGTATGATGAGGCGGAATTCCAAGAAATCGAAAACGCCTACCAGGCGGAGGAAAGACGAGGCGGCGAGAAGCGCCGTTTCGCGGACGTGTCCGTCGGCGATGAACTCCCGGCCATGCTCCGCGGCCCCCTCACCATCGGCGACATGGTGGCCTGGAACGCGGGCAACGGCCCCTCCTACAAGGCGGGCAGGCGCGGCTATCTCGACCTCAAAAAAGCGCCGCACAACGCGGTCATGATCCCCCAGATCGGGATCAAGGTGAAAAACTCCCAGCAGCACGAGGACTTCAACCTCGCCTCGGGACGCGGGATGCCCGGGCCTTTCGACAACGGCGTCATGCGCTTCGCCTGGGTGAGCCCCTTCATCACGAACTGGATGGGGGACGACGCGTTCCTGAAGAACCTCTACGTCCAGGTGCGCCGCCCCATGATCTACGGCGACACCATCTGGCACAAGGGGGAGGTGGTCGAGAAGAACGAGGCCGAGCGCACCGTGAAGGTGGAGATCACCGGAACGAACCAGGAGGGCGAGCTGGCGACGGCGGGCTCGGCCGTGGTTCGCCTGCCGGAGTAAATCGCGAGAGCCTGTGACGAAAAAATGGCTCGAACTCATCATCGAGGTTTCCGAGACCCTGGCCGAGGACGCCTCCGCCCGGATGCTGGAGGCGGGCGCTTCCGCCGTGGAGGAGCGGGATGGCGCTGCGGGCGCGTCCGTACTCATCACGCACATCGCGCTTGAAGACGGCGCGACCAAAAAACTCCGCGCGATAGAAACGCTCCTCGCCAACCTGGGCGTCGGGAAGAGCGCCATCACGTTAAAAAACATCGAGGATCAGGACTGGATCGCCCAGTCTCGCGGCCATTTCAAAGGCGAAGCCTACGGGGAGAGACTCTGGGTGAGGCCGCCCTGGGATGAGGGCGAGACGCCACAGGGGCGCGTCGAGTTGCTCATCGAACCCGGCCTCGCCTTCGGCACGGGCAGACACCCCTCTACCCGCCTGGCTCTCCTCGCAATCGAACGCATGTGCGCCCGGAACCCTCCCGAGCGCATGGTGGACTTAGGCTGTGGTTCCGGCATCCTGGGCGTCGCCGCCCTGCTCTACGGCGCAAAACGCGTAACGGCGTTCGACCTGGATCCGAAAGCCGTGGAGGAGACCATCGCCCTGGCGGAGCGGAACGGCGTGGAAGATCGCATGACGGCGCTGGGCACGACGCTCACGCCAACTGCGCTTGGAGAATGGTGGGGCCAGGTGGATTTCATCGCGGCGAACATTTTTCTGGACGCCTTGAGGGAACTCGCGCCGCCCACCCACGGGGCGCTCGCCACAGGGGGCCGGTCCGTTCTTTCGGGCATCGGTTTTGAGCAGGCAGAGACACTCGCCCGCATCTACGAAGAAGCCGGTTTCTCCATCGAGCATACGAACCAGATCGAGGAATGGGCGAGCATCGAGGTCATAAAACCATGACGCGCGACGGGCTGCGGCTATTCTACGTTCCAACCGAGGCTATTCAGGGCGAACAGATCGTCCTGGGGGCTGAGGAATCCGCTCACCTCCGCCGCGTCCTCAAGATGGGGGCGGGCGCAATCTGCCGCGCCGCGTCGGAGGATGGACGCGAATACAAGGTGGAGCTTACGGAAATAGGCGACAGGCAGAGCGTCGGCAAAATCATCGAACGCCTGCCAGGAAGACCGCCCTCCCCCCTGTCGATCGCCTTGGGCGTCCCCCTGCTCAAAGGGGAGCGTTTCGAGTGGGTGCTCCAGAAAGGCTGCGAACTGGGCGCCGATGCCTTCCATCCGCTCGCGCTCGAGCGGTGCGAAGTCAGGATTCAGGAGAAAAGGCGTGCGGAGCGTCACAGGCGGTGGCGGCGCATCGTCCTGGAAGCCGCCAAGCAGTGCGACCGCGTGCCGCCGCCTATAGCACACCAACTCGGCGACCTCGATAGTTTTCTCGCCGCGACGGAGGATTTCGACCTCAAAATAATGGGCTACCTGGGAGAAGATGCGCTTCCGGTCAAAGAGGCGCTATCGCGCGTGGGTAGAGAAAACACCGGCCCGCCCCTTCGCGTCGCCATCCTGACGGGCCCTGAAGGAGACCTCGCGGACGAGGAGGCGAAAGGAGCGATGGAGTGCGGCTTCCTGCCGGTATCCCTGGGCCCCAGAATCCTGCGTTCGGATACGGCCCCCGTGTCGCTCCTCACCATCGCGCAGCACGCTCTCGGCGACATGGGCTGATATGTCCTCTAATGTTTGACACCTTTTTCGCGCCGCCTTAGGTTGTGGGCATCACCATTTTCCAAGGGAACACCCGATGAAGGTCATCATTGTCGGCGGGGGCGGGCGCGAGCACGCCCTGGCCTGGAAGCTCAGCCGAAGCCCGGACGTGGAGGAAGTCGTCTGCGCGCCCGGAAACGCGGGCACCGCCCGGGTCGGGCGGAATGCGGCCGTAGGCGCAGAGGACATCGCGGGCCTCCTCTCGCTTGCCAAAGAAGAATCTCCGGGCTTGGTCGTCGTCGGCCCGGAAGCCCCTCTCGCCCTGGGACTCGTGGATGAACTCGAAGCGCTCGGGGTTCCGGCGTTCGGCCCATCCGCCGAGGCGGCGCGCATCGAGGCGAGCAAGGCGTTCTCCAAGGTCCTGATGGATGAGGCGGGAATCCCCACCGCCGCCTACGGCGTTTTCGAGGACGCAGGCGCAGCCAGGGATTTCGTATCCGAGCGCGGCGGCGCGTGGGCGGTGAAGGCCGACGGCCTCGCCGCAGGCAAGGGCGTGCTCCTGTGCCCCGACGCGGCGAGCGCGCACGAAGCGATATCCCAAATCATGGAGGAAAGAGCTTTCGGCGATGCGGGCGCCGCCTGCGTGGTCGAGGAATTCCTGGAGGGCGAAGAAGCGAGCTTTCTCGCCTTCGCGGACGGGGAAACCGCGCTCCCCATGGCCTCCGCGCAGGACCACAAGGCGGTCGGCGAGGGCGACACCGGCCCCAACACGGGCGGCATGGGCGCTTATTCGCCTGCGCCCGTGCTCTCGGGCGCGCTCGAAGAGAAGGCCCTCGAAACCGTGGTCAAGCCCGCCATCCGCGCCATGGCGAGGCGGGGCACCCCCTACCGCGGGATTCTCTACGCCGGCCTCATGGTGCAGGGCGATGATTTGAAGGTGCTGGAATTCAACTGCCGCTTCGGCGACCCCGAATGCCAGCCGCTGCTCACCCGGATGGAGGGGGACTTGCTGCCCGTCCTCATGGCGTGCGTGGAGGGCAACCTGCACGAGACGAGCATCCGCTACTCGCAAGACGCCGCGGTCTGCGTCGTCATGGCGGCGGGCGGCTACCCGGACGCCTACCGAAGGGGCGACGCGATACAGGGAATCGAAAACGCCGACGCCCTGCCCGGCGTTCACGTCTTTCACGCCGGAACGGCCCTGAACGACACTGGCGAGGTCGTCACCTCCGGGGGCCGCGTCCTGGGCGTCACCGCGCGCGGGCTGGACATCCGCGCCGCTATCGCGCGCGCCTATGAGGCGTGCGACCTGATTTACTGGGAAGACGTTTATTTCCGCAAAGACATCGGCGCCAAGGCTCTAAGGCGCCTCGGCTGATCTCCCGGCTGTCAATTCAAAATGCGCGCTCTCATCATCCTGATCGACGGCGGCGACCCTGCCTATTTCGAAGCCTCCCCGACGCCGAACCTGGACAAAATCGCGAGCGAGGGCGCACGCTACACCGTTTCCTGCCAGATGCCCTCGGTCACCAACGTGAACAACGTCTCGATGATCTGCGGCGCGCCCCCCGCCGCGCACGGCATAACGGCCAACTACTTCCTGAACCCAGAGACGGGCGAGGAAGTCTATATGGAATCGGGGGATTTCGTTCTCGCGCCCACCCTCATGGAGACGGGCAGCGCGACTGGTCGCGCGACAGCCGTTCTGGCCTCCAAGCAAAAGCTCTGCGACATGATAGGGAAAGGGGCGCGGACTGTCGTCACCGCAGAAGATCCGCCGGAATGGCTCACCCGGAAAGCGGGCGCGAAAGAGGAGATATACAGCGGGGCCGTGAACCTCTGGCTCCTGCGAGCGGCGCGTGCAGTGCTGGAAGAGCAAAAGCCGGACCTTCTCTACGTCACCACAACGGACTACCTGCAGCACAAATACGCGCCTGAGCACGCAGAAGCGCAGGCGCACCACGCCGCGCTCGATGCGGAAGTCGGAAGGCTCGTCGATAGCTGGTTGCGTATTCACAAGGACGGGACGGTCTTCGTCACCGCCGACCACGGGATGCTTGATAAAACACGGGCGCTCGATCCCGGCGTCATTCTGAGAGCTGAGGGCGTCGGCGCAGAGGCCGTCCCCATCATCAAGGACCGCTACGTCGTCCACCACGGCAACCAGGGCGGCGCGGCCTACGTTCACCTGGAAAACGGGGAGACTCTCGCCGACGCCGTCGCCATCCTGAAAGCGCATCCGGGGATCGACGATGCGCTCACGCGCGAAGAAGCCGCCGCGCGCTTTCAACTCATGCCCGGGCGGGTGGGCGAGGTCATGGTGCTGGCGGATTCCGAGACCGTATTCGGCGTGATGGAGGAGGCCGAGCGCGAGGTCAGGCTCAGAAGCCACGGCTCTGTGCACGAAAGCGTCGTGCCGCTATGGGCGTTGAACGCGCCCGGTTTCGCGCCTGGCAATGAACCGCGTCATTTCGAGTGCGTTCGCTACGTGATGGAATTGTTGAATACCCCGGCTTAGGCTACGGGCGGTATGGAGGGTCACGCGGCGGCGCAGGCTCTCGGCACTCCCCGCCGAGTTCTCTCGATTCACTCCCAGGTGACCACCGAATGGTCGGCAAAGCGGCCCGTAGGGGTTGTTGAAAAAGTCCTGATTCCGTGATTCGGCGCATGGCGCCGACCGGGAAGGAGGTCGTGTTTCTCTTGCTTCTCGCCGCTTCGAGCAACCCCCCCTACCCCCCTTGACAGGGGGGCAAGAAAAAACAAAACCCCCTCAGCCCGGCGGGGGCGCATCGCTTTTTTTACCCCCCTGTCAAGGGGGGTAGGGGGATTGCCTTTATCCCCTGAGCAGGGGACTTTTTTTCAACAGGCCCGAATCGGACGCGCCCTCAGGGATTGCGCTTCACCCACGGGAATTTCTCGTCGACCCCCGGCCAGATTTCGCGGATGGCGAAAAAGCATATCGCTATCCAGATGGCGAGTCCCACGTCGAAACCCTCGAGCACACGCACCATCCAGATGAAATCGAAGGCGCCCAGCACCAGGACCGAGAGGTAACAGCACCACGCAAGCCCCCGCAGGGTCGCCAGGCCAAAGGCGCACAAGGCCGCCCCCGCCGCCAGCGTCGCCCAGCCGTAGCCCACCCTGCCCGGCTGGTTCATATACATCGCAGACACGGTGAAGACGGCGAGCAACGCGCCGACCAGCAGCGTGGTCCTGGCCGCACGATTCGCGTCGAACACTCTCTCTTCACTTACGGGGGGTTCGTTCATCTTCTCTCGCTTTCCCTTCGGGCGCCGCCCCGTGAGGGTACGCCATCCGCTCCTCGTTGCCTAGCCACTCGCCCGTGTGGTGTAATCGCGTGGCTGAAATCCCATTCATTTACTTGAGGAGGACGCCCCTTGAAGGCGATGGTGCTGAGAGAACCGGGAAAACCCTTTGTCGAGGAAGAATATCCGGACCCCGTGGCGGGGCCTGGGGAGGCGGTCGCGAAGGTGCTGGCGTGCGGCGCCGGGCTGACCATCCACCACGCCCGCATGGGCCGCGTGCCCGATGTGACCTATCCCCTCATCATCGGGCACGAGATCACCGCCATCATCACCGCCGTGGGCGAGGGCGTGGAGGGCCTTCAGGAGGGCGACGCGGTGACCGCGCACTTCTACGTCACGTGCGGGAGGTGCAAGTGGTGCCTCATCAACCGCGAAACGCTGTGCGAGAACTTTACGGGCTACATCGGCCGCCAGGTGCAGGGCGCCTATGCCGAATACATCAAGCTGCCCGCGCGGAATTTCATCAAAATCCCCGCCGGGCTGGATTACGAGAACAACGCGGCGGAGGTCTCCGTCATCTGCGACGCGATAGCCACCCCGTATAAAGTAACGAAGCGCTCGCGCATCGCGCCGCTCGAGAACGTGGCCGTCATCGGCGCGGGCGGCGGCGTGGGCATCCACATGGTGATGATGGCGAAGTGGGCGCACGCGAGGGTCATCGCCGTGGACGTCGCGGCGAACAAGCTCGGCAAGTGCCGCGACGTGGGCGCGGACGAGGCCGTCGACGCATCCCAGGGCGACGTGGCGGGCGCGCTGATGGACTTGACGAACGGCAAGGGCGTGGACGTGGTGGTCGACTTCGTCTCCTCCGCCTCCACGATGGAAGCGGGCATTCAATCCCTGGGAACCGGTGGTCGCCTCGTGACGCTCGGCGGCACGGGACAGGCGTTCCAGGCCGCGGCGCGCAATATGGTGACCAAAGAACTCGAACTCCTGGGCAGCCGATACTGTTCGAAACAGGAACTCAAGGAATCGCTAGACCTGGTGGCGCGGGGCGACGTCTGGCCCGTGGTGACGGAAACCTACTCGTTCAACGTCGAAGAGGTGGAAAAGGTACACGAACGGCTGGAAGCAGCGGCCGTCACGGGCCGCGCGGTCATCGTGATGGATTAGGGACTTGGGGATTTCTTGAGTAAACCCTGATTTCGTGATTCGGTGCGCAGGGTCTCCCCGGCCGCCTCATCCTGAGTAGCGGCGAAGCCGCGTATCGAAGGTCAATCGCGCCTAATGCGAGGCTGTTGAAAAAACCTGTTTCGGGGTCGGCGGCATGGAGGTTCACGCGGCGCAGGCGCGATGGTTTTGTAGGGACAGGCCTCCGTGCCTGTCCTCACGAAGGACAACCACCAAAGGCAGGACAGGCACGGAGGCCACGGACAGGCGCAGGAGCCTGTCCGCTACGGGCGAATTTGGTTTTGTTCGTCATTCCGGTGTCGGAGCCGACCAATGCGGGAGGTCGAACCCGATTGGTAAATGAGGGTTCGCCGGAATCCATTTGTTTTGCCTTTGTTTTTTATTTCCTGATTAATTCCCGCCAATGACGGGGAGATGGAAAGCCGGAGTATTATCAACCCGCTTGAGAATGGATTCCGGGCAATCCCTCCCTCCTCGGTCGGCATTGATTGCCGGAATGACGGCGGTGGTCAATTCCGAGCGAGGAGAACTTTTACAACAACCCCTTAAGCGTCAGCCGGCTAGTTGGCGATCTTCCACTGGCCGTCGGGCTGCCTGCAGGCGGTGCCGTAGGCGTTTTGCTTTTTGCCGCCGATGACAATCGTCTGCTGGAACTCCCGGCAGTACTGGTCGAGCTCGTTCTTGAAGGCCGGCCTGGGAACCACGACGCCGCACACCCGCCTGTCGGGGTTGTCCCACACGGTGCGCGTGCCGGAGCGCTGGTTCTCGAGCGCGTACTGCGTGGCGCTCGCGAGCCTGAGCCGTTCGGCCTCGTCCAGGTCGCGTCCGATCTGTCCGCCCACCACGCTGCCGAGAAGCACGCCCGCGAAGGTGGAGAGCGCCTTGCCGCTTCCTCCGCCGAGTTGATGCCCGATGACGCCGCCGCCGATCGCGCCGATCACCGAGCCGAGAACCTCGTTGTCGTTGTTCGCGTAATAGACCGCGCAATCATCGCCCGCCGAATGATAGACATAGCGCTCGCGCGGGGAGGACCGGTAGATGACGCGCGGGCCGGTCCAGACCGGATAGCCGTACCAGACCGGAGCGACGACGCCGGGGCCGTACCAGTACCTGTGGCGAACGATCACGCGGGGACGGCGGTGATGGCGACGCCATTTGCGATGCTGACGCGCTTTGTGGCGCCGGTGCGATTTGTATTTATGATGCCGCTTGATTCCCTGGCGCCGGTCGTGGCGCCTGTCCGCCGCCGCGTCGTTCACCAGAAAAACAACCGCCAAAACGCTCAACGCGATGATGACCCCATAGCGCTTCATCTGTCCGTCTCCCCTGTAACTTTACCCGTTTGCCGGGAAAAGACGTGAACCGGCGACTCGATAATTATACTATTCGACGCCGCCGGGTTCCATCTCATCTAACTTATTGATATTTTGATGATTACCCTGTTTCATCCCAAAGCGCCTTTCGCGCTGGTTTCGACGACCCGTTACGGGGCTGTTGAAAAAACCGGCTTCGGGATCGGACGTATGACGGGTCCCGGAGCGCACGCCGCAAACGAGCCTCATCCTGAGTAGGCGCGCAAGCGCCGTATCGAAGGATGGGAGGCGACTCGCGGCGAACGAGAAGACATCCTTCGATACGCCGCCTTCGGCGGCTACTCAGGATGAGGAAGGCAGGGGGGCGGAGCTTGTCCCGAGCGAAGTCGAGGGAGCCTGTCCTGAGCCTGTCGAAGGGCCGCTACTCAGGATGAGGAAGACGGGAAGGCGGGATTGCAGGGAAAATCCGATGAGGGAGTTTTTCAACAGGCCCGTTACGCTCCGACTTCTATCCAGATTCGGCAGTGATCGCTCGAACCCCATTCATCACGCCTCTTGCTTCCCGCCCCGACGATCAAACCCCCCGTGAACTTTGAAGATTCCATCCCCCGCCTGTAGAATCGCCTCCCGTTGACTCATACAAATACTCAGGAGGTTTCAGGTTTCATGAGCGAAGGCGTTGCGTTCGAAAAATGGGAAGTCGGGAACAAGTTCACCACCCGTGGCAGGACCATCACCGAGACCGACGTGGTGAACTACGTGAACCTCGTGGGCTATACGGAAAGCCTGTTCCTCGACATGGAGTTCTTGCGGGATAAGGGCCATGAAAGGCGCATGGCCCCGGCCCTTTTCACCTGCGGCATCGCGGACACGCTCATCGTCCAGACGGGCGTATTGCACGATTACGCCATCGCGCTTCTGGGCGTGGACGGCCTCGTGGCGCGCGCGCCGGTCTACGTGGGCGATACGCTCACGGTCGAAGTCGAGACGACCGACGTGCGCCCCTCCAGAAGCAGGCCCGATCGCGGCGTCGTCGCAACGCACCAGAGGGTGCTAAACCAGAACGGCGAGGTCGTGCTCGAATACGACGTGAAGCGCATGCTGCTCAGAAGCGACGCCTGAGGCGGACGCACTACAACCCGAAAAGGGAAAATTTGTTCGTGTGTAGGGGTCGCATATATGCGACCCTGGTTTCTTCACCCACTACAAGGGCCGCATGTATGCGGCCCCTACAAAACCGCCCCCTCCCCGATCGCGTCAAACCCTCGTTTATCAGGGCTTTTTCAACAACCCCCGTGAGCGGCGCGCGCTACAATCCGAAAAACTCCCTCGCCGTGCCGCTCCAGATTCGCTCCGCGTCTTCCGCGGAAACATCGAGCGCGTCCATCATGTCGGCGTGGCGCTTCACGGGAACCCAGGGGGCGTCGCTCGCGAACATCATGCGCGACGCGCCCATCTCCTGTAAGGAGAACTCGAGCGCCGTTTGGGAATGGACCACCGTATCCGTATAGAAGCGCGCGAAGTATTCGCTCGGGTCGCGCGTGATGAGATCCTGATCGTCGCGGTAGCGCGAACTCAGGTTGTCCACCCGCCCGATGAACAGCGGAAGCGACGCGCCCCCGTGCGGCAGGAGCACCTTGAGGCCGGGGTGTCGCTCCAGCACGCCGCTCAGGATGAGCCGCAGCGCCGCCAGGCATTCATCGAACATGAAGCCTATCATCGGCCCCAGCCAGTGATCCTCATAATGCGGCCCCGAGGGAGAAGGCCCCGGATGCAGCACGAGCGGCACGCCGCGCTCGGCCAGAAGCCCCCACAGGGGTTCATGGGCCGCGTCGTCGATGTAGCGTTCGCCGCCGATGTAGGCGAACACCTGGAGGCCCACGAAACCGAGTTCGTCCACGCAGCGCTCCAGTTCTCGGCAGGTCGCGTCCATGTCGCCGAAACCGAGCGACGCCACCCCGCGGAAGCGCTCCGGGTGGCGAGCCGCCGCCTCGGCGAGGCCGTCGTTCCCGATTCTCGCGAGTTCGTCCGCGTCTTTCGGGTTTTTGGCGAGGTCCGGGCCTGGAATGTTGATGCTGATTAGGGCAATATCGATTTCCTGCTCATCCATCTCGGCGAGCTTGATGCCGATGTCCAGGGCGGGAAGCCGCATCGGGAGTTTTTGCGACGGGCTCGCCCACGCCCACCAGAAATCCTCCGCTTTCTCGTAGCGCGGGAAATCGGAGCGGGCGGCGAGCGCTTCCACGTAGGCTTGTGGTACATGATGGGTCTGAACATCGATGCGCATGGAATTCTCCAGATATATGACGGGAACCTTGATATTGGACAGAGGGGATTATTCCCCCAGAATGAACCGGATGCAAATTCAAGTGAGGAGACGATTGTGAAAACGACAGGAGTGGCCGTCATCGGCGCGGGCGGCATCGGAACGCTGAGAGCGCATTCTTGCGCGCAAATCCCCCAGGTGGACTACCTCGCCGTGTGCGACATCGTGCCCGAGAAGCTCGACCGCCTCGCGGAGTCGGTGCGAGCCGACGTGGCGACGGAGAAATACGAGGTGGCGATACGGGACGAGCGCGTGGGCGCCGTCATCGTCTCCTCGGACGAGGAGTTTCACCACGGCCCGGCGGCCCTGGCGGCCGAACTCGGAAAGCCCGTCCTCATCGAGAAACCCTTCGTCCTCGATCTGGATGAAGCCGACGATATCCTCAAAAAGGCCGATGAATCGGGCGCAGAGATTTTCGTGGGCTACACCCAGCGCTACAGGAGGCGCTTTCTGCTCGCCAAGCAGGCGGCCTTCGCCGGACAGCTCGGCGACATCGTGATGGCGCTCGGCAAGATCTACGTCACGCGCGCCGTGGGCGAGGCGGTGGCGAGGCGCTCGCCCAACACCACGCCCTCCATCAACACCCTCACCTACATGGTCGACCTCATCCTCTGGTACATGGAGGGGAAAAAACCCGTCGAGGTCTACGCCCGCGCGGCGAGCTTCGTGTTCAAGAAATACAACCGCGACGACTTCCAGTGGATGATCGTCACCTTCGACGACGGGAGCGTGGCCACGCTCGGCACGAGCTGGCTCCCGCCCCACCACTGGCCCGCCTACACGGCGACCATGGAGATTGACCTGCAAGGCACGAAAGGCTCGCTGAACGTGGACGACGCGCACAGGGACGTCATCCTCGCGCCCGAGGATCCGATTCCCTGCCCCTACACGCCCGAACACCAGGTGAACGTGGCTTTCCTGGGCTCCGCCATGCCGGGGGATTTCGTGATGGGCGAGTTCTTCGGCCCCATGAAGGAGGAGACCGACGCCTTCGTGCGCCATATTCTGGGAATCGGCGGGGTGGGACTCGCCACGGGCGCGCACGCCAGAGAGGTGCTCGCCCTCACCATGGCGGCGGACCGCTCGTGCAAGGAGGGCCAGCCCGTCGCGCTTTAGAGTCTGTGCGGATACTGCGCGATCGCTCCTGTAGGGGGTTGTTGAAAAAGGCTTTGTCAAATGAGCATCCCCTGAGGAGGGGAGAGAGAGCGCTCGGCCTCGTTCCCCCGCCCGGGATCTGTCTTGACGAAGCGCGCGGCGGCGCATTAGAGTTACGCGTATGAGGACCCACTAACGTGGGGGAAAACCAAGTGACGGAATACGAAGCCGCAAGCCTCGCCATCCAGAAAGCCTCTCTCGCGGCGCAGCAGGCCTCGGTGTGGGTCGCCGCGATCGTGGGGGCCGCGCAGTGCTCCCTGATCGCCTACGGCCTCTACTTCATGCGCCAGGCCGCGCGCCACCGCGACGCCCAGCACCGCGAGACCATGAAGGCGCTCGACAGCCGCCACCGCGAACACATGGAGGCGCTCGCCGCCGAGCGCGAGGCGCAAAAAGACCAGCACCGCGCAACCATGGAAGCGTTCGCCGCCCAGCGCGAGGATCAAAAAGCTCAGCACGTCGCGACCATGAACGCGCTCTCCACACAGCGCGAAGATCAGAAAGATCAACACCACGAGAACATGGAGGCGCTCAAGGAACTCATCCGGCGCACCGCCACGCCGCCCGACACCCCTCACCCCGAGTAGCAGCCCCTCTACTCTCCCTGAAAAGGGGTCTCTTTCAACAACCTCTGTAGGGGTAGTCCTCTTTCCCGCTAGCGCGGCATGAGGCTCCTGATCTGCGCCTCCAGCGGCTCCGTGGTGAGTTTCTCGTAGCCTAGGTGGCGGGAGAGGGAATCGCCGTCGTGGCGCTGGCCGTCGCGCCAGATATCCATCAGGAATCCCCCGCTCTCCCGGTTGGCCCACCACCTCCTGCCGAACTTCGTCTTCAAGACTTCGGCCATCTGGGCCTGGAGCATCCACGCCCTCAGGTAATTCGCGCAATAGAAAAACGGGTCCACGTCGTCGAGATAGGAGATTTCAGGGTATTCCACGCCCGTCGCCGCGCTCAGCTTCTCCCGGTAGGCGGCGTCCTTGCCCGCGAGTTCAGCGCCCCGGTGAAGCGTGAGTTCATAGTCGATTTTCGCCGCGTAGCGCCTGAGCATGTAGAGTTCGAACAGCGCGTGATGCGCCAGAAACGCCGCGTAGTCCGACGCCTCTCCGCCCAGGGCGTCTTCCAGCCAGAGCGGTTCGAGCAGCAGGTGATCGAAGAGCATGGCGAACCCCTCCGTCACGGAGTTGTCCCCCAAACGCTTCCATTCGAAAGGCGCGTCCGCCGCCACGCCTGCGAAATGGAGGGCGTGGCCGAGTTCGTGCCAGAACGCGCGGTAATCGTCATACCCGCCCCGTGGCCTGATGACGAGATAGACCTCATCCGGCACCTTTAAGGAGGCGCAAAACGCGCGGGGGCTCTTGAGCGGACGATCCTCGATGTCGAGGCGCACCCTGCCCTCCGCCAATATATCCAAGCCCATCGACGCGCAAATCTCCCGCGCCGAGGATTCGATCTTCTCCGCAGGGAAAAGGCCGTCGTACTCCGCGCCCCGAAAACAGTACTGCGCATCGTGGCGCTGCGCGGACGCCGGAGGAACCCCTGCCCGGCTCAGTTCCTCTTCCATCGCTTCGATGTAAAGCGCTTCGGTGCGCTCGAGAAAGCGCTGCATCTCTTCACGAACCGGCTCGAGCGGGTAGCGCTTCACCGCCGCCATCATCCCCAGGTAGCCCTCGAAACCCAAATCATCGGCCATCCAGTGGGTCGCGCGATGAATCTGCTCCAGAAATCCGTTCTTCTCCGCCAGGGCCTCGCAGCGGGCGTTTTCCAGAAAAGTCCGCCTCTCGCGGTCCGATTCATTCAGGAGCGCGACGGCGCTCTGCCGGTAGGGGATGGACTCGCCCTCCGGCGTTTTCACGGTGGTTTTGGTTTCGAAGAGAAGCGCCTGCTCGCTCGACTCCTTAACCGCGTCGCGTATATGGGCCAAAGTCAAAAACCCGCGCAACTCGGCCAATCTCAAGGACTCGGCTTCATCGTTCTCAGAATCGTGGAAGGAGGTGAGCGCCTCGATGTTCTCGCGGGTGAACAGGTCGGCGTACTCGGCGAAAATCTCGCTCAGGCGCACGTCTTCCTTGAGGCCGGCGCCGACCTCGTACCATTCCTTCCGCGATTCGCCGAGAAAAGCCTCGGCGCGGGTTCGGATGTCCGCCAGGCGCATGGGATTTATATGACCGGCCGGGTGAACCCGCGCGGCAGGACGATGATGCCCGAAGGATCGGTGACGGCGCCGGGGAAGGATTCAGCCTCCCGGGTCACCACCGAAGCGCCCGGACCGATCTGGTTGAACCTGTCGACAATCGCTTTTTCCAGTCTCGCACCGGCCCCGATGTAGGTGTGATCCATGATGATCGAATCGGTCACTTGCGCTCCTTTTTCGATTGCCACGCCGCGGCCGATGACGGAGCGCTCGATCCGGGCGCCCGAAATCTGGCACCCCTCTCCGATCAGGGCGTTATCCACCTGCGTGGATACGATGCGGCTGCCCGGCCCCGGGTAGGCGCTGGTGTGAATCGGCCAGTCGGGGTTGCCCAAATCGAGGCGCGGCGTCTCTCCCAGGAGGTCCATCTGCGTCTCCCAGTAGCTCTTGATGGTGCCCACGTCGCGCCAGTAGCCCCTCTCCTCGGTGGGCTTCACGCCCGGAATCTCGTTTTTCATGAAATCATAGGCGTAGAGTTTCTTGCGCTCGCCCAGAAGAGCGGGGATGACGGTGCGCCCGAAGTCGTGTTCTCCCTCACGCGCCGCGTCGCTGATAAGCGCATCCATCAGCACATGGGAGGAAAACACATAATTCCCCATGGAGCACAGAGCGCGCGAGGGATCGCCCGGCATGGGCCGCGGGTGGAGAGGCTTTTCGTCGAAACGCTCCACCCGCCCCTCCTCGTCCACGGCCAGCACGCCGAATTCCCGGGCGTCTTCGAGGGGCGCGGGCAGGGCCGATATCGTCGCGTCCGCCCCGCTTTCGAGATGGAAACGAACCATCTGGCTCACGTCCATGCGGTAGATGTGGTCCGCCCCGAACACCAGGACGATGTCGGGCGCATTGTCGGTCACCAGGTTTCTGTTCTGATGGATGGAATCGGCCGTTCCCTTGAACCAGAACTCGCCTGCGCGCTGCTGGGGCGGAACGGCCGTCACGAAATTCTTGCCCAACGCCCCGCTGATGTTCCACGAGCGCCTCAGATGATCGATCAGGGACTGCGAGAGGTACTGCACCAGCACGTAGATGGACTGATAGCCCGAGTTCACCAGGTTGCTCAGCACGAAGTCGATGATGCGGTATTTCGAGCCGAAAGGCACGGCGGGCTTGCTGCGGGCGGCCGTCAGGGGATGGAGCCTGCTTCCCACGCCGCCCGCCATAACGAAGGATATGATTCGGGGAGCCTGCGAATCCAACTTCCACCTCCTTTGTTCGGCGCGCCTCAACGCGCCTGCGGACGCATCGCCTTTTCGTACAACTCGACATAGCGGGGCGCGACGCCGTCCCAACCGGAGTCTTTCTCCATCGCGTTGCGCATCATCATACGCCAAAGGCCCTGATCCAAAAACACCCGGCAAATCCGCTCCACCCCGGCGAGGAAACCGGCCGGGTCGAAAGCGTCGAAATGGAAGCCGGTGTCCGCATCCGGGTCGGGCGTGGGCGATGAGGCAACGGAATCCGCGAGTCCGCCGACCCGCCGCACGTAAGGCAGGGCGCCGTAGCGCATGGCGTACAGCTGGTTCAGGCCCGAAGGCTCATAGCGCGAGGGCATGAGCAGGACGTCGCCGCCCGCGTACATGCGGTGGGAGAGCGCTTCGTCATAGGCGGGAACGAACGCCACCCGCCCCCGGTGAACCGAAGCGGCCTCGGCGAGGCCTTCTTCCAGCGCCTCCTCGCCGGTTCCCAGGATCGCCAGACTGACGCCCAGGCCCATCAATTCATCCATCGTTTCGAGAATCAGGTCGATTCCCTTCTGGTGCGCCAGCCGCGAGACGACGACGCACAAAGGCCCCTCCGCGTCCGGCTCCAGCCCCAGTTCCTTCTGAAGCGCCGCCTTGCACGCCGCCTTCGCTTCGGGATGCGCGCTCGAGAATCGCGCGGGAATATGCGGGTCGCTTTCGGGATTCCAGACCGCATCGTCGATGCCGTTCATGATGCCGAACAAAGCGTCCTTCCTGAAAACGACCACCCCTTCGAGCCCTTCTCCCTGCTCTTCCGTCAGCATCTCCTGCGCATACCGCTCGCTGACGGTGGAAAAGACGTCGCTGAACAGGATGCCCCCCTTCATGAAGTTCAAGTCGCCGTGAAACTCCAGGCCATCCAGACCCATCGCCTCATCGGGCAGGCGCGTGTGCGCGAAGTCATCCGGGTGGAAGCGGCCCTGGTACGCCAGGTTATGGATGGTGAAAACGGTGGAGACTCCGCTCCATTTCGCATCGCCCGCGCGGTGGTACTTCAGCAGGGGCGGGATCAGGGCGCTTTGCCAGTCGTGGCAGTGGATGATGGACGGGTGCGCTCGTTCGCTCTCCATGTGGGAGAGCGCGCCTCTGGCGAAACGGGCGAAACGCTCCGCGTTGTCGGGAAACGCCCCGCGCGCGTCTCCGTAGAATCCCGCCCGATCGAACAGATCGTCGGCACCGACGAGTCTGACCGAAACGCCCTCGTGTTCGAGGGAGAAGACCTCGTAGCGCGCATCGGAGAAGACGCCGGGTATCCGCACGGGGGAGCCGGGCGCATATTTCCGGACTACGGAGCGATAGGCGGGCAGATAGACGCAGACTTTATGGCCCATTCGCCCAAGGGCCAAAGGCAGCGCACCGATGACGTCGCCCAGCCCGCCCGATTTGGCGAAGGGAAACATCTCGCTCGCCACCATGGTGATCTCGATTGGTTTGTCCGTCGCGCCGCTTGTTCCGGAGTTCATCGGTTCCTCGCATTGCCTCCTTGCGCCTTCGAAGCTCGAAGCGTTCATCAATCTATACATGAATCATATCGCCTATGTTACAATCGAATGAAGGATTCATGAAAAACCCGTGGAGGTTCCATGCGTTATCTGGTGCGCGGAAAAGTCATCGAGGGGAAAAGCGACGCTCTTCTCGAAGCCATCGAGTCCGGCGAACTCGGGCGAGGCTCCATCGCGCACAGAACCTTCCTGAAATGCATGAAAGAGGCGAGGCTCACCGAGAAAGGCCAGGTTCGCTGGCTCGAGGTCTGCTACTGCCGGGAGGCGTTCGGGCCGGGTTATGAGTTGTACGAGGAACTGCCCTACTGGGAGGCGTATTTCGAGGAAATCGACGTGCGCTTCGCCCGGAAACCGGAGGATTGCGAGGGCTATCCCGTCTGCGGGGATTGCGACTGCACGGAAAAGCTCGAGGCGAAACTCGAAAAACTGGGGGTTCCCTTCTTCAGGCATCTGAAAGAAACCGCTTCCTCCGCTTCTCCCTCAGCCTGAATCGGTCCAGCGCGCCCGACCCTGGCTTTTGGTGAGTTTCCACCTGTCGTGAATCCATAGATACTGATCGGGCCCTCTTCGGATGAAGTTTTCCGTCTCCACGTTCATTGCCCTCGTGAGCCTCTCGATTTCCTTCCTGGCGCTTTGGGCGTTCATATCGGGCGCTATCGGTTCGCCGAGCAAGACCTCATAGCGCTGGGCGTCGCCTTTTCTCAGGCACGAGATCAGGACGATGGGCCGGTTGTAGAGAACGGCGAGCGCAGCGGGGGCGGGCGTCGTCCTGGCGGGCTTGCCGAAAAACGGCGCGTCTATCCCCTCTCCGCCCGCGTTCTGATCCGCGAGAATCGCCACCGAACGGCCCTTGCGCAGCGCCTCGCGCAAATGAAAGAAAGCGTTTTTCTTGGCGAGTATCTCCTGCCCCGAAGACGCGCGCATTTCATACAGCAACGCTTCGAGCTTCCGGTTGTCCAGGGGGCGGACGGGGATGCTCAGCGGAATTCCCGCCAGCGCGCCGGCATGGGCGAGGTATTCCCAGTTCCCCAGATGGGGCACGACGAACACGCAGCCGCCCGCATCCTCATGAATCGCGCGCGCCTTTTCTATCGCCTCTTCCGCCCCGTCCACTATATCGCGCACCGTTTTCTCCGCGCGCCGCAACTCGAAGCGGGTGAGAAACTTCGCTCCCTCCAGGCAGGTGAGGATGAATGAGCGGCAACTGCGCCTCGCAAGATTCAGGCGCTGCGCCTCGTCGAGCTCGGGAAACGCGATGCGCAGGTTGGCGCGCGCGATGCGTCTTCTCCTCGGAGCGAACCGGAAAATCGCCTCCCCCGTCACGGCGGCGACCGCGCGGCAAACCCCGTAGGGCAGCAGGCGGATGAACTTCAGAAAAGAAACGAGCAAGGCGTATTCCACCCATTGGTGAAACGCGCCCTTGTCCTTGCTGCGCTTTCTCCTGGGGCGTTTCGAGGATTCGCTCACGGTGCGGCGACGATGGTCGCGGAGGATTGCCCGCCGATGCCGTGACTCAGGGACAGGAACGCGGCCCCCGCGACGGCGCATTCCTCGGTGGAGATGTGGAGGGCCTCGAAGGCATCGTCTTTTTGCTCAAAGCCCGGCGTGGGCGGAAGGCGGCCGTCTTTCATGGCGCAGAGCCCCAGTACGATCTCGGCCAAATCGCTGGCGGAGCCCATGTGTCCCGTATAAGGCTTCCAGCCGGCAAGCGGAACCGGGTCCTTCGCCTTGTCGCCGTATTCCAGCAAGGCGGACAATTCGCCCGCGTCGCCCTGGGGCGTCGCGCTCCCGTGGGGAAGGATGAAAGCCAGATCGCCGGACGCCAGGTCCGCCTCCGCCATCGCCGATTCCAGCGAACGGCGCACCGCTCCGGTGGGAACGGGGATATAGCGATCAGAGGAGAATTCCTGGCAATTCGCCGTCCCCAGGACGCGGCCCAGGGGCCTGGCACCCCGCGCACGGGCGGATTCGGCGCTCTCGAGCACCAGGGCGGCGGCGCCCTCTCCGGGGAAGAACCCGTCGCGCCTTCTGTCGAAGGGCCGGAACGAGGCCGCCCCCTCTTTCGCCCGGGAGAGAATGCCCAGGCCGTCGAGTTCCAGGAGCACCATGGGGTGCGCCCAGCTCCCGCAGCCCACGACCAGGCCGACGTCGGCCTCGCCGAAGCGCAGCACGCGGTCGCAGTTCTCGAGCGCCTGCGCGCCGCACGAGGACAGGCTGGAAAAACTGCCGTTCGGTCCCATGAATTCGTACATGGCCGAAAGGTAGCTGAAAAGGTTGTTGGGCAGGCCCTCGAGCAGGAAAAACGGGCTCACCCTGTGGAGCGCCGCTTCGTTGAGGGAAGCGGGCTCGGGCGCGTCCCACGCTTCGCCCGCCGTCTGTTTGAGCGCCGCGTAGAAATCCACGTAGCCCACCCTGGTGAAATCGCCCGAACCCACGTAGAGGGATTTTCTGTCGGGCGCCACATCGCTCATGTCGAGGCCGGCGCAGGCCACCGCCTCGGCCGCGGCGTAAAGCCCCAGAATGGAGCTTCTGTTCAGGAATTTCCGCTGGCTCGCGAGTTTGGGCGGCACCTCGGGCGGGTCCTGATGGCCGGGGACTGCGCCATGGTAGAAGAAGTTATCCGGAAGGGTCCCGTTTTCCTCGCTCGGGTGATGGGCGATGCCGCTTCTCCCGGCGCGGAGCGACGCCCAGTTCTCCCCGGCGCTCTCGCCCACGGAGGTCAGCAGCCCCACGCCCGTTATCCACACTTCCGCGCCCCGCATCGCTCATCCCGCCTAGCTCAACCGAATTTCGCGTCCGAGAACGCGAAAATGATGGCGCTGCTCCTCGGGATCCTCATAATCCGCGAGCGGCGCAACCCTTCCGGCAAAATCGGCGACCACACGGCGTTCCCCCTCCACGGTGGCCACGCCCCTGAAATGTTTCAGCCCCTCTTCCTCTTCGCGCGCCTCCACGCCCAGGAGCACCTGATCCCCCGGAAAGGCGAATCCATAGTACCTGACGCTTCGAACCTTTTCCAAAAGAATCCACCGGGTGAAATCGGAGCCTGCCGCCTCGAGCCAGCCGGCGAGTTGCACCAGCCCCTCGAACAGCAGCGCGCCCGGCATGACGGGGAACCGGGGGAAATGGAATTCCAGAAAATCCTCGCTCATGGTGACGTTCTTCACCCCCTGGATGGAGACACCCGCCTCCCACGCCGTCACCCTGTCCACGAGCATGTATCTCAAAACAACGACCCCCTAGCCGGCATCTTCCGGCGCGTCGTCGCCCAGGAGGATCACCTGGGCCACCGCCAATTCCAGCGTATGGCTCATCGAAACGGTGGATTGGGTGATCTTCTTTCGCGCGCTCATGCGCTCCATCGAACCGCTCAGTTTGAGCGTCGGCTTGCCGGAGGCCGCCGATTCCACCTCGATCTCGCGCAGGCGGCCCCGGCCGCCCAGCCCGCCCGGCTCGGAAATGCCGAGTCCGAAGGCCTTGAGGCAGGCTTCTTTCGCCGCGAAGCGGGCCGCGAAGTGGGGATAGGGGTTCCGGCGCTTCAAGCAATACGCCCGCTCGGCTTCGGTGAACACGTCCTCGCCGAACGCCTCGTGACGCTCGTAGGCCTCTTTCAGCCGCGCCACCTCCACCAAATCCACCCCCTGGTACAGACGCATCAAAACAATCTCCCGCGCTCAGCCCGTGAGCAGGCCGCCGTCCACGGCTATCGCCTGGCCGTTGATGTAATCCGATTCCGCAGAAGCCAGGAACACCACGAGCCTGGCCACGTCCTCGGGTTCGCCGAAGCGGCCCGCCGGTATGCGCCCCATAATCACGTCGCCGCCCTTCTCGCGCACGCGCTCGCTCATGTCGGTGACGATCATGCCCGGCAAAATCGTGTTGAACTGGATGCCCCGCTTTCCCATCTCCGCCGCGCAGGCGCGCATGAAGGCGATGATGCCCGCCTTGGCGGAGGCGTAGTTCGTCTGCCCGGCCCCGCCCGAAACCCCCATGACGGAGGAGATGCTGATCACCTTGCCGGAGCGCTTCCTGAGCATGATCTCGCCCGCCGCCTTCGTGCAGTGGTAAGCGCCGTCCAGGCTCACGCCGAGCACCTTGCGCCAGCCTGAGGGCTTCATGGTGAGCAGCAAGCCGTCCTGTATCACGCCCGCGTTGTTCACCAGGATGTCGAGCGTGCCGAAATCCGCCTTCACCCGCTCGAACATCGCCGATACGTCCTCGAAAGAGGAGACGTCGGCCTGATAGGTATTCGCCTGCCCGCCGGCCGCCTCGATCTCCCCCTTTACCTCCTCGGCGGCCTCCGCCGAGCGGCTGTAGTTGACCGCCACGGAGGCGCCCGCCTCGGCCAGGGCCGTACAGCAGGCGCGCCCGATGCCCCGCCCGCCTCCGGTCACCAGCGCGATTTTTCCGCTCAAATCGATTTTCATTCCGTATTACCCCTCATCTAGGCCGCCTTCCTCACGAGCAAGGTGGCGTTTTGCCCGCCGAAACCAAAGGAATTCGTGATGGCGGCGGGTACGGGCATCTCCCTCGCCCCCCCGGCCACGTAGTCGAGATCGCACTTCGGGTCCGGGTTCTCAAGGCACGTCGTAGGATGCACGATGTCGCGCGCGACGCTCAAGGCCGTGAAGATGAACTCGGGCGCGCCGCAGGCGGCGATGAGATGCCCGATCATGGATTTGGACGAACTCACCGCCAGCGCATCCGCCCGCGCGCCGAACACCTCGCGAATCGCCCTGGTCTCGACCGGATCGTTCAGTTTCGTGCCCGTGCCGTGCGCGTTGACGTAGGCGACATCATCAGGAGCCAGGCCCGCATCTTCCATCGCTTCGCTCATCGACCGAACGGCGCCCCGCCCCGCCGGGTGCGGCGCCGTCACCTGATGGGCGTCCATGCTCGCGCCGTAGCCCGACAAAGCGGCGTAGGGCGCAGCGCCCCGCGCGCGCGCATGGTCTTGTGATTCCAGAACCACCACGCCCGCCCCTTCGCCCACGGCGAGGCCGGAGCGTCTTCTGTCGAACGGGCGGCAGATGGGGGCTTTCGATTTGGAGGCCGCGCCCAGCAGGAGGAATATGGCCATCCCGACGGGGTGGATCATCGAATCGGCCCCGCCGCAAAGAACCACGTCCGCCTCGCCCCTTCGGATCATGCGCATCCCGATGCCAATCGCCTGACCCGCCGCCGCGCAGGCGGAGGTGATGGTGCCTGTGGGGCCGGCGAGTTCGAACCACTCCGCCATCAATGAGGTCGCCCGCTCGGGCGGGTTGTTGAAGTAGCCGGAGGCCTGCGTCATATCGAGCTCTCTGGCGAAGCGGGCGGCGTCGAAGCCGTTTTCAGGGTCCGCCCAGGCGGCGAAATCCTCCAGCCGGTAGCTGCTCAACCCGGTCCCCATCACCACGCCCGCGCGTTCGGGGGCATAATCGCCGGGGCGCATTCCGGCGTCCGTCATCGCGTTCTGCGCGGCGTCGAGCGCGAACAACACCCTGCGCTCCCCCGCCGCCGCGTATTCCTCGGGCAGCCTCTCCCTGATGGCGCGGAGCGTCTCCTCTGAAACCTCGCCCGCTCCGGCGACGGGCAGCGCCTTCGCGTCGAAAGACGTGATCGGCGCGAGGCCCGATTCGCCGGCCAGCGCCCGTTGCCAGCAAGTCTCCACGTCGGCGCCCAGGGAGGTCACCATGCCGAGACCGGTAATGAACACCTGCGCGCTCATGCCGTCCCCTCGAACGCCAGCCAGCCGTAGCTCCTGAAGCGCTCCCTCAGGCTCTCGGGATCGTCGTTGGGAAAGTGGGGATACACGAACCGCTCGGCCCTGGCCACGGCGATGCCGTCTTTTTCGATTCGCGCGCGGCACAGGCTCGCCCGTTCGTTCGTATCGATTATCTCGCCATGAATCTCAACGGAGAGGCCCGGGCGCAGGTCGCTCGCCACCTCCACGTCGTCGATGAGCGAGATGACGCACGAAGTCCTGAAATCATGGGTGTAGACCACGAGCCACCCCGTAATCTGCGCCATCGCCTCGATGAGAACCGAGCCGGGCACGCGGGGGGCACGGCTGAAATGGCCGTTCAGGTACGCTTCCGAGAGCGGAAAGGTCTTGACCCCCACGATGCGCTCGCCGCGCACCACCTCCTTGATCTGATCGAAAAAGAGAAACCGCAATTTCCCGTTCTCCCGTCAAGCGTTTTTTCCCACCACCAGCCCTGAGCATACGCCGCCGAAGCCCTGAAGCAGCACGAGCGCGTTATTAAGCTCATTCCGCCCGGAGCCGTCCGCCGCGTCACGAAACAATCCGCCCGCCGCTGCGGGCGGTGCGGGCGGCGTGCCTTCGGCCAGCGCCTTTATCGCCATGATCAGGTCCAGCGCCGGGCTTCCCCCCCAAAGGTGGCCGAATACGCCCTTCGTCGCAAGCCCCCAAGGTTTGTGAGCCCCGAAAACGGCGGAAACCGCCTCCGCCTCCGCGCCATCCGCCCCGGATTCGCCTTCTCCATGAATCACGAGGAGGTCTACATCATCGGGCTCGAGACCAGCACTTGTGAGCGCTCCCCGGGCCGATTCCTGAACCGCGCGCGCGAGGCCGCCTCTTTTTTCTAACGCGCGAACAGAGCAATGCCCCTTGAACCAGCCAAGAATATCAGATGGGTCGGCATCCCCGGGCTCCTCAAAGCGAATCACGCCCGCTCCCTCGCCCAGCCCCCCGGCCCGGGGCCAGATACCGTCCCGCTGCGCACGGGCCAGCATCCGGGCGGAAATCACCCCGCTCACACCGGCGCAAAGAGCGAGCTTCGCCTTGCCCGCCCCCACGGAGTCCGCCGCCTCGCAGACGGCGCGCGCCGTCGCCTCCGGACCCGCGCTGAACACGGCGTTCTCGCCGCGCCACCCCTGCTGAATCGCCGCCTGGCTGAAGCCAATCGCGTTCAACAACCCGAGCGGCCAGAGCGGGGGGATGGCGTCCATCCCCTCGCTGAAGAAATGCCCCAGGTCCACCAGACTTTCCGATTCCCTCACCGCGCCCACCAAATCGTCTTTTCCCGGATCGACCGAGTCCATGCCCGCGAAAAAGGCGATTTCTTCTTCCGCAACCGCCGGGCCGGCGGGGGCTTCAGCCGCCACATCGTGAATCGCCGCCAGGAGCATGTGGGTGTGGTGGCCCATGATTCTCGCCGCGCGGCGGTCCGCCCCGATGGATTCGGGATCGATCCGCGCGCACCGCGCCGTTTCGATGGGGGGAAAACCGGCGAGTTCGGGATCGGCATCCGGCGTAAGGAGGGAGCGGCCCGCGCAAAGCGCCTTCCAGGCGGGTTCGACGCCTCGACCGGCCGCCGTTACCAGGCCGGCGCCGGTGATCGGAATGGGCGGCAACCTCACGCGATCCCGGGACCGCCCAGGCAAAGACAGGCGTTCTGCCCGCCGAAACCGAAACTGTTGGAGAGAGCCACGCGGTGCGCCTGCGCCCTCGTCTCGTTGGGCACGTAGTCGAGGTCGCACTTGGGGTCGCGGTTCTGGTAGTTGATGGTCGGCAGCATCTCCGAGCGGCGCATCCCCTCCACGGCCAGAATCGCCTCGACGGCCCCGGCCGCGCCGATGGTGTGGCCGATCATGGATTTATTCGAGCTGACGGGTATCTTCTCCGCGTGGGCGCCGAACACCTCCTTGATGGCCCTGGTTTCGGTGGAATCGTTCTTGGGCGTCGAGGTGCCGTGCGCGTTGATGTATTCGACGGCATCGGGCGCGAGCCGCGCGTCCTCGATCGCCTTTTTCATGGCGAACACCGCGCCCAGACCCCTCGGGTGCATGTCGGTGATGCGAAACGCATCCGAGGAATCGCCGTAGCCGAGCACTTCGCCGAGGACCTCGGCGCCTCGCGCACGCGCGTGTTCGTAGCTCTCGAGTATCATCGCGCCCGCGCCTTCGGACATCACGAAGCCGTTTCGCCTCCTGTCGAAGGGCCGAGACGCGCCCTGCGGGGTTTCGTATCGCTCCACGAGCGCGGTGAGCAGGACGAAGCCGAGAAACCCGACATAGGTGATGGGCGCCTCGCAGCCGCCCGCCACCATGACGTCGGCCTTCGCGTCGCGGATGAGGCGCACCGATTCGCCGATCGCCTGCGCCCCCGCCGCGCAGGCCGAACAGATGGAGACCATGGGACCCCGGCAGTCGAAATCAAGAGCGACGACCGAGGTCGCCACGTCGGACTTTCTTCTGAAAAACGTCATCAGGTCGTAGGCGCCGCGGCTTTTGAGTCCCTGGATGTCCCACCCGCCCTGCAAGGGATCGCTGCCTTCCGGCTTCCAGTAGGGGAAGATACGGAGCAACTCCTCGACATCGGGGTGGTCGCCGTGGGAGCCGAGCGCGACGCCGATTCGCTTGCGCTCTGAAACTTCATCCAGGCGCGCCGCGCGCGCCGCCTGGGATACGGCCACGCGCATCATCCGCACGCCCCGGGTGGAGAATTTATCGAGCCTGCGCGCAGCACCGTTCTCCTGCGAGACGATCCATTCGTCGTCCACCTCGCCGGCGATCCGGCAGGGAAGTTTTTCGGGATCGAAGCGGCGGACCACGTCGATTCCCGAGCGCCCCTCGCGCGCGGCGTCGAACGTGGAGGCGACGTCCCCGCCCAGCGGCGTCATCGCCCCGTATCCGGTGATCACGACCCGTCTGCCGCTACCGGCCATTCCCATGTTCTCCCGGTAAAATGGCTTGGATGAAGCCCGCGGCCTCAGGAGGAGAAGAGGCCTCTTTCCTCCTGCAGCCGGTTCAGCCAGTTCTGAACCACGTCGTCCCCGCTGGGCAAGGCGGCGGGCTCGTTCGTCTGCGCGCAGACGATGCGCGTCCCGTCCTCGGCCTTCCAGTCCGCCCCCGCAGGGCTCTTCTCGGGCAGGCAGTTCAGCACGTCGCGCACCGCGCCCGCCAGCGTCTTCGGCGTAACGAGGGACGGCAGCTCATCCACGGGGATGCCGGGCTCGAGATCCGCAGCGGCTTCGTTCAAGCGCAGCTTCAAGACCTCGACACCTGTTTCCGTCACCTCGCTCTCCTCGTCGATGGCCACGCCTTCGCCGAACATCTCCTCCACGTGCTCCAGGACGAAATTACGCGCCATCTTGATGCCGAACACCTGTTCGAGGCGAAAGTTCACGTCCAGAAAATCGAGCGACAAGACGCCCAGGTCATCCACCAGGGAGCTGTCCGGCTCGATGGTTTCCTCGTCGATTCCCGTGGTGTGGGCGATCGCCTTTTTCACCTCTTCCAAAATCGTATCGTCTGATACCAGGTTTTGCGACATGGTTGTCCTCTGTAACGATCAAGCGCGGCCCGTCCTCGTGTAGGGACGCATGCAAACATTCCCCACGCATCCAAGCGTATACAACCAAGGAGGGGAGCGAAAATCAACCTTCTCCGGGGAATCTCCACCGCTCCATCACCCCGGGGGGCGGTTCAGGCGGTTGCTGAGTCCCCTGTCGACCACGAGAGTCTGCCCGCGTATGGAAGCCGCGCCGGCGCCCGCGAGAAAATAGACCGATTCGGCCACCTCCTCGGGCGTCACGAAATAACGCTCCGGCAGCGCGTCCAGTTCCGGCTGAATCCTGCGCAGCGTCTTGAACGAATCCGTCTTCACCAGCCCCGCGCAGACGGCGTTGACCGATACGCCTTTATCTTCAAAACTCTCCGCCCAATGCCTGACCGCCGCTTCCATGGCCGCCTTCATGGGCCCCAGCGGATATTCGGGATGATGGAAACGACCCCCGAGACTCGAGATGAACACCACGGTCCCGCCCCGGCGCGAGAGCAGCGGAAGCGCCCCCTGCAGGCAGAAGACGTTGCCCAGAAAATTCGTCTCCACCAGGAGCTTGAGGTCGCGCTCCAACAGCTTTTCCCACGGCTTGAAGGGCGCGCGCGCCGCGTTCAGGATGAGCACGTCGAGCCGCCCGAACTCCTCTTCCACCTGCGCGAACATGGTCTTGACGGCGTCTTTTTTCGAAATGTCCGCAGGGATGGCGACCGCCCGTCCACCACCGGCTTCGGCCTCGCGGCAAAGCTCGTCCGCCATCCGGGCGGAGCGGCCCTTCCCGTCCCTGTGGTTCAACGCCAGGTGCGCGCCCTCTCTCGCGAAGCGCCTCGCAATGGCGGCGCCGATGCCGCGCGAACCGCCCGTCACCAGGACCACCTTGTCCTTCATATCCGCCGGTTCCGGCGCATTCATGGCTCATCCCTCAGGCGAAAACGCATTCGGCCCGCTCCTCTACTCCTCCGCCCCGGAAGAAGGGAGATCGCCTCCCCCTGCCGGAAAGCGCCGCAGACTCACGGGCTGAAAATTTATATCCCACGGGCGCGCCTCCATCAAACGCCGCCCGGGAAACCACGAAATAAAGGATTGAATCCCCACCCGAGACCTCATACAATGCGTATCTTCCTTTTACTTAAGAGTCATAAAGCGGCCCAGGGGGGACAACCAAATGGAACATCTCAATATCCAGGAAACGCCGAAGCTCCGAGACCCCGCTCTCCTCATGGCTTTCGCGGGCTGGAACGACGCCAGCAGCGCCGCCACGACCGCCGCCAGTTTCATCACCGAGAAAATGGGGGGGTTGGAATTCGCCCGTATCGATTCCGACCCGTTCTACAATTTTCAGGACATGCGGCCCCACGTCAGCCTCGATGAGGACAGCCGCCGAAAGATCACCTGGCCCTCGAACACGTTCTACGCATGCGAGACGCCGAACCTCGAACACGACGTGGTGGTGTTCCTGGGCGTAGAGCCTCATCTGCAATGGGGACGCTTTTCCAAAATCATTTTATCCATGGTGCGCGAATGCCGGGTGCGGATGGCCGTGACGGTGGGCGCCCTGCTCGCCGACGTCTACCACCGGAGCCGCGTCCGGATCACCGGAACCTCCACGAACCCCGATCTGGCCTCTCAACTGGGCCTCAAGCCCTCGCGCTATGAGGGCCCCACCGGAATCGTCGGCGTGCTGAACAATCTGTTCCGGGACGAGAGCCTGCCCGCCGTGAGCGTCTGGGCGAACGTGCCCCACTACGTGAACGTGACGCCCAACCCGAAAGCGGCGCTCGCTCTCGTGGAGCGGCTCAGCGAGTTTCTCTCCTATCCCCTGAATCTCTCCGAACTCGAGGCGGGCGCGCATGAATTCGAAGAGAAGGTCGATGAAGCGCTGGAGAAAAACAAGTCGGTGCGAGACTACGTGGAGCAGCTCAAGCTCAGAGACGACGGCTTCGATGAAGAACCCCAGCCGGGCGAGCTTCCCTCGGGAGATGATCTGGCCAGGGAACTGGAGCGCTTCCTGAGAAACCGGGGCGCCGATGAGGATGCGCCCGAGGAGAACTAGCAACACGTTTCAGCCCGGCACGCGATGACGCCGCAAACCCCGCCATGAAAACCACGAGGCGTGCCTACGGGGGTGTTGAAAAAGCCCTCGTCGGGGGCGCCGCTCCTATCCCCCCTTGTCAGAAGGGCCTTTTCTACAACCCCTCATCGGTCGAGTTCGACCTTCCTCATCCCGAGTAGGCGCGCTTGCGCGTAGTATCGAGGGAGGCCGGCCGCCTGTCCGAGAGGAGCGCCCTTCGATACGCCGCCTACGGCGGCTACTCAGGGTGAGGGTGATATGGCGCTTACTCAGGACATCGGAAAACAATCTTCCCATCCCTCCTTGCCGTGCCCCATCCAACCCCTCTTGTCGGGGTTACACCATAAAAACGAAAGGCGGATGGATTCCGGCTTTCGCCGGAATGACGGTGAACACTCTCGATTGGAGGGAATCAACAACTTCTTGGGGGACTTTTTCAACATCCGCCTACGCGGATCTCCAGCGATTCAGGACGGCCTCTTTCACCAGATTCCTGAGACTCGCCGCATCCACCGGCTTGGGCAGGCAATGCGCCGCGCCCATGTCAAGAATGCGCCTGCGCCCTTCCCCATCGCCGCCGTCGAACGCCAGGACGACCGTTTCGCCGCCGGCTTCGCTCTGCTTGATCTGGCGGCACACCTCGTAGCCATCGACATTCGAATGATTCAGGTCGAGTATCACCACATCCGGATGCGAGGTCGAATAAAGGACGCCTGCCCGGAACCCGTCGCGCGCCACTTGAATTTCATAGCCTGACTCACCGAACAGGAGCGCTTCTCTGAGAGAATCGGCGAGGCCCTGGTCGCCGTTCACGATGAGCACCCGGGGAACTCCCCCCCTCTCCGGGAAAGGATGGGGTATGTTGCGCGATTCCAGAAAAGCGAGAAGCGCCTCTTTTCTCACCCTCCTGTGGCCCCCGGGCGTCCGGTATGCGCGCAGCCAGCCCTTGTCTATCCAGTTTTGAATCGTAACCGGCGTGACGTCGCAAATCTCCGCGACTTCGAACGTGGTGAACACCTTTTTCCTGGACAATTTCTCCGCGCTGGACAAGGGCCGCCCCCATTGTGGCTAAGAATATGATGCGTATTCGCCATTACGTGAGTGAGTTGTGCGAAAAATTTTGCAAATGATTTCTCGCACATTGCTCCCCGTATTTCAACCAGGACCAGAGAGACAGGGGATATGAAAACGCGATCCGGGCGGGATGAGGTTCGAGAGCGTTGAATTTCAAGAGACTCGGCGTATATTCTGGACCCATCGCCGACATATAGCGCAAACGGGATGGTGGCGGCCTGGAGAAAGTGAAATGACCTTACGGGATGAGCGGAAATGAGAGCCGTTGTTCAGCGCGTGAGCGAGGCCCGCGTCCGGGTGGATTCGGAGGTGGTTGGAGAAATCCGGGCCGGACTCCTCGTTTTCCTGGGAGTCGGGCGCGAGGATACCGAAAAAGACGTCGATTTCCTCGCCGGGAAAATCGCCGGTTTAAGGATATTCCCGGATGAAGCGCAGAAAATGAACCTCTCGCTTCTCGACGCGGGCGGAGCCATGCTCGTCGTCAGCCAGTTCACCTTGCACGGCGACTGCCGAAAGGGAAGGCGTCCCGCCTTCATCGCCGCGGCCCCGCCCGAGCAGGCGGAGCCTCTCTATGAGCGATTCGTCGCGCAGGTCGGAAAACGGGGGGTCCCGGTCGCGGCGGGCCGCTTCGGCGCGATGATGGAAGTCGAACTCGTGAACGACGGCCCCGTCACCCTGCTGCTGGATTCCAGGGGCGCGTTCTAGTGCCTCTCAGGGAGAGAGACGTCCCGCTTCTCAAGGAAAAGCTCGACGCGCTCGCCCGCACCTATCACGACGCCTATCTCGCCACCGACCCGCTCGGGATCGCGCACGCCTACCGGGGCGCGCGGGATCGCGAGGTCGCTGCATTTCTGAGCGCATCGCTGGCCTTCGGCAACGCCGCCGCCATACGCGTAAGCGTCAAGCGCATCATGGAGCGGCTCGGCCCCCGGCCCGCCGACGCGCTGCGCAACCAGCTTCCCGGGGAGAGCGCGCGCCTCTTCGAGGGCCTCTACCACCGGTGGGTAGGCCCTGAGGCCATTGGTTTTTTCGCCCAGGCGATCGGCGCCGCGCTCAAGCGCGAGGGATCGCTCGAAGCGCTTTTTCTCAAAGGCTATTGCGCGGAAGAGGAAACCCTCCAGGGAGCGCTCAAAAGATTCAGGGAGCGCCTGTTCCGCTCCCTCCCGGCGGCGCCCGCGAACGCGAAAATCGAGCGCGGCATTTCCTATCTCCTGCCCGACCCCGGGAGCGGCAGCGCGTGCAAGCGGCTTCACCTGTTTCTCAGGTGGATGGTGCGCCCCGACGACGGCCTGGACCTGGGCCTCTGGAAGACGCCGAAAACCCACCAGCTCATCATCCCGCTCGACACCCACATCGCGCGCATCGGGCGTCTGCTCGGACTCACCGACAGGAAGACGCCCGACTTAAAGATGGCGCTCGAGATCACCAGAAACCTGAAGCGCATCGACCCGGTCGACCCGGTGCGCTACGATTTCGCCATCTCGCGGATGGGCATCTTGAAGCATTGCCCGAGCAAAAGAGACATCAAACTCTGCGCGGGCTGCCCGCTTCAGGACGCCTGCCGCTACTGGCGGCGTCTGCCCCGGCGAAGAAAAGACGCCGCGATGAAGGCGCGCGGATGAACGGCGGGCGCGGTTGCCGGGGCGCAGACCCTGGGATACCTTGCCACCGAGGCTGATTCAGGAGATTCAACACGTGGCGACGAACATTGAACGCATCGCACTGACCGCATGGGCGGAAGCGCAAAAAAGCCCGCTCGACTTCACCGGCCTTACCGCGTGGCTGAAAGAAAGGGGCTTCGAGGTCCATCTCGATCAGGACACGGCGCAGATGGCGGGAGAGGAAACGGGCGCAGCGCGCGAGGAGGTCGTCAAGCGCGCCGACCTGGTGATCGTCTTCGGCGGCGACGGCTCCATGCTGCGCACCGCGCACAACATCGGGGAGGAATCCCCGCTGCTTTTGGGCATCAACACAGGGCACCTGGGCTTTCTGGCGGACATCCCCCAGGCCGAACTCTACCCGGCGCTGGAGCGGATACTCGTCAAAAAAGAGTTTTCCATCGAATCGCGGATGCGGCTGGGCGCGGAGGTTCAAATCAACGGGGGCGCGGCGCCCGCGCTGTCCGATACGCTGAACGACATCGTGCTCACCACCGGGCCTCTGGCGCGCATGGTCGAATTCGAGGTCCAGATGGAAGGCAGGCATCTGGGCTATTTCCGAGCGGACGGCCTCATCGTCGCCACGCCAACGGGCTCCACGGCCTATTCGCTCTCCGCGGGCGGGCCGCTCGTGCTGCCCGATCTGAACGTGATGCTCATCAACCCGATATGCCCGCACACGCTCAGCAACCGGCCCATCGTCGTCCCCGCCGAGACGGAGCTTGAAATCACCATCTTCCCGGATACCGAAGCGGAGGGACGCGAGGTTCTCCTCACGCTCGACGGCTTCCCCGGGTGCGAGCTCGAGGCGGGCGATTCGGTGAAAATCAGGAAAAGCCGCACCCCCGTGCGTATCATCAGGCCCAAGGGTGCGGATTTCTTCCAGACCTTGAGGGAAAAACTCTTGTGGGAGACCCACCCGCGCGGCGGCCGGAAGACGTAAAATCCCATGCTCCGCCTCCTCAAGATCGCGAATTTCGCCATCATCGACGACCTGGAAATCGCCTTCGGCTCCGGCCTGAACGTCCTGACGGGCGAGACGGGCGCCGGGAAATCCATCATTTTTGACGCCTTGAACCTCACCCTGGGCGCGCGCGCAGGGGGCGACATCGTTCGCGGTGGCGCTAAAGAGGCGGTGGTCGAATCCCTCTTCGAGATTCCCGATACCGCGGGCGGCAACGCCGCCCGCTCGCTGCTCGAAGAAGCGGGCGTGGAGGTGGAAGAAGGCGGCGAACTCATCGTGCGGCGCCGGGTGGCGGAGGCGGGCAGAAGCCGCATCTACCTGAACGGCGTCCTCGGCACGGCGTCGCTGCTCTCCCGGGTGGGCGAGCGCCTCGTGAACATCCACGGCCAGCACGCGCACCAAAGCCTTCTGCGCCCCGCAAGCCACCTGGGGCTTCTCGATGATTTCGCGGGAACGAGCGGAGCGCGAGCTGCACTGGGCGAATTGGTGCGCGAACTGAAAACCGCCGAGGAAAAACTGAGCGCGCACCGTGACGGCGTGCGCGAGCGCGCCCAGAGGGCGGACCTCCTGCGGTTTCAGGTGGAAGAACTCGAAAAAGCCGCGCTGCGCTCAGGTGAACTGGCGGAAATCGAGGCCGAACTGCCGAGACTCAGAAACGCGGGCCGCCTGATAGAAGGCGCTGCCTCGCTCTATGAGCGGCTATACGAGGCGGAAGGATCTGTGGTCGAGAAAACGGGCGAAATCCAGCGCGAACTCGAAGGCATGGGCGATCTCGATAAATCCCTGGGTTCCCTTGCGGAGGAAGCCGCATCCGCGCAGGCGCAACTGGAGAGCCTCGCCGATTCGATTCGCGGCTATGCGGAAGGAATCGAGCACGACCCCGAACGCCTGGAAGCCCTGGAAGCCAGGCGCGCGCTGATACGCGAGATGATCAGAAAATACGGGAGCGACGAGGCCGAATGCCTGGCCTTTCTCGATGAGTGCCGGAACAGCCTCACCGCCATCTCGGATGAAGAGGGAACCGAGGCGCGCCTCGTGGACGCGCGCGAAGCGATCAGGGCCAAACTCGTGAAAGCCGCCCTCGCGTTATCCGAGAAAAGAACGCGCGCCGCCGAAAGCCTGGATGCGCGCATGGAAGAGGCCCTGTGTGAGTTGGGCCTCGTGGGCGCCAAATTCCAGACGCTCATCACGCATCAAGACGACCCCGAGGGTTTCATCAAAGTAAACGGACAGGCGGTGGCCGTTCGAGCAGACGGAGTCGACCGCGCCCAGTTTCACTTCTCGCCCAACCCCGGCGAGCCGCCGAGGCCGCTGAGCCGCGTCGCCTCGGGCGGTGAACTATCGCGGCTGATGCTGGCTCTCGAATCCGTCCTGAGGCGCGCCGACCTGATACCCACCCTGATATTCGACGAGGTCGATGCAGGGATCGGCGGAGCGGTGGCCGAGGTGGTGGGCAGAAAGCTGAAAGGCGTATCGGTGAGCCACCAGGTGCTCGTCGTCACCCACCTGCCTCAGGTCGCGAGCCTGGGCAACCGCCACTTCCGCGTGGAAAAACACGTCGCCGGAGAACGCACCCAGACGCGCGTCGAGCTTTTAGACGATCATGAGCGCGTGGAGGAGATCGCCCGAATGGGAACGGGACTCGAAATCACCGATGCGGCCAGAGAACACGCGAGAGAGATGCTCGAAAAGGCGGAGTGAGAGAGGACGCCGGAAGCTGCGAGACTGCCTCGGTACCGGGCGTTCGCCTCGCAGGGCGGATGTGCTAGAATGATTCTTGCGACTCCATGTTCACCTACGGGAGAACGCAGAAATGAACGACACCCGGTTCGACACGCTGAAAGCCGCCCGCGACCTGAAAGCCGCCGGTCTGGAGGAAGCCCACGCCGAAGCCATCGTTGCGACGATGGGCCGCGCCATGGGCGAGAACCTGGCCACCAAAGCCGACATCAAGGAACTCGAACAGGCTATCAAGGCTCACGAACTAGCTACAAAAGCCGATTTTAAGGAACTGGAACAGGCCACCAGAGCCGACATCAAGGCTCTTGAACAGGCCACCAAGGCCGATATCAAGGCCCTCGAGCAGGCTATCAAGGCCCTCGAACAGACCACCAAAGCCGACAACAAAGCTCTCGAGCAGGCCACCGATACCAAATTAACGGCCCTCGAACACCGGATTACGGTCCGGCTCGGCGGGTTGACCGTGGCCGGCGTCGCATTCCTCGCCACACTCATCAAACTGTTTTGATCGCCGCAGGAAAAAGCGAGGCGCTCGCAAGCGTCGAGCTTTTGGATGACGATGAGCGCGTGGAGGAGATCGCCCGCATGGGAACGGGCCTCGAAATCACCGATGCGGCCAGAGAACACGCGAGAGAGATGCTGGGAAAGGCAGGGTGAGAAGGGCGGGCGACGCAATACGTCTCGAAATCACTCCCCCTTGCGGAGCAATTACTCGATCCTGCTTCCAGTACGGCGGATGAGCTCTTTCAGCACGGTCATGTTTTCGGCATGCTGCTTTTCCAAAGCCGCCATCGTTTTTGTGTGAGCTGCCATGGTTTCCGTGTGAGCCGCCATAATTTCCTCGTGCAACTGCTCCCGCACGCGCGATGCCGCCCGCATCTGCCGGAGTCCGCTGAAGATCAGCAGGCATTGCGCGCCGCCGACGCCGAGCGCCACGAGGGGACCGGCGGCCGTAGCCAGCAACATGTAGAACTGGTAATCCGTCATCTCTCGTCCCCATCTCTCGGAATGAAAATTCAGATGGGTCTTTGAAATCCTCGCGCGCAACCACGATACCATGTCCCCGCGAGCGCCGCCAAATCGCGGGAACGCCCGGAGGAATCCTCTCCCGGCGGACGGGAGTGATGACGGACAACTACGGGGGCAGGACTACCCGGAAGGGTTGTCCCCTGCTGCGGATGGGGCCCTAAGTCCGATGGGACGTCAATTCGGAATCAACTCCCCTCTTGAGGGGGCTGTTGAAAAAGTCCCCTAAAAGGGTTGACGACCTCCCCAATCGAGAATGTCCACCGTCATTCCGGCGAAAGCCGGAATCCATTTTACGCCTCCTGCCTTTCGTCAGGGTTCCCGCACATCGGCGGGGAAGGATACACCGCAGTTCATTCACCCGCACCCGCAAATGGATTCCGGCTTTCGCCGGAATGACGAACAAAATCGCAAGAACTGTAGGGACAGACCCCCGTGCCTGTCCCCATAGCGCCCAATCCGAGCAGGGACAACCACGGGGGGATTGTTCCTACGAATCGCAGATCGTTTGGGGCGACCCCCCAAAGAGGACCGCCCCAAACGAATGCAACTCTATGCTGTTTTCCCTAAACGCCCCTACTCGTCCTGGTACTGCTGGAGGCTCTGGAGGACGGAGATGTCCTCGAGCGTCGTGGTGTCGCCCACCTGATCGGCGCCCGAGGCGATGTCGCGCAGCAGCCTGCGCATGATCTTGCCGCTCCGCGTCTTGGGCAGCGCGTCGGTGAAGCGCATGTAGTCGGGCCGCGCGATGGCGCCGATCTCCTTGACCACCCATTCTTTCAGCTTTTTCTCGAGCCTGTCGTTCTTCTTGTTCGCGCCCTTCATGGTGACGAAGGCGGCGATGCACTCGCCCTTGATCTCGTGGGGGATGCCCACGCAGGCGGCCTCGGCCACGTCGGGGTTCGCCACGAGCGCGCTCTCGACCTCCATCGTGCCGAGGCGGTGGCCCGAGATGTTGATGACGTCGTCCACCCGGCCCATGATCCACACGTAGCCGTCCTTGTCTCTCCGCGCGCCGTCGCCCGTGAAGTAGCAGCCCTTCACGTCGCTCCAGTATTGCTTCTTGTAGCGCGCGTCGTCGCCCCAGATGGTGCGCAGCATGGAGGGCCAGGGTTTCCGCACGACGAGCAGGCCGCCGCCCTCGGGGCCTACGGATACGCCGTCTTTCGTCACCACGTCGGGCACGATACCGAAAAACGGCAGCGTGGCCGTGCCGGGCTTGGTCGGCGTGGCGCCGGGAAGGGGCGTGATCATGATGGCGCCCGTCTCGGTCTGCCACCAGGTGTCCACGATGGGGCAGCGTTCCCCGCCGATGACCTTGTGGTACCACATCCAGGCTTCAGGGTTGATGGGCTCGCCCACCGTGCCCAGAAGGCGCAGGGAGGACAAGTCCCTCCCGTTGGGGTGATCGTCGCCCCACTTCATGAACGCGCGGATGGCGGTGGGCGCGGTGTAGAAGATGTTCACCCTGTATTTTTCCACGATGTCCCAGAAACGCCCCGGATCGGGGTGGTTGGGCGCTCCCTCGTACATGACCGAGGACGCGCCGTTCAGCAGCGGACCGTAGATGATGTAGCTGTGGCCCGTCACCCAGCCGATGTCCGCCGTGCACCAGTAGGTGTCCTCGTCCTTCAAGTCGAACACGTACTTCGAGGTGAGATAGGTGCCGCACATGTACCCGCCCGTGGTGTGCATGATGCCCTTGGGCTTGCCCGTCGTGCCGCTGGTGTAGAGGATGTAGAGGGGGTGTTCGGAGTCGAGCCTGGCGGCGGGGCAATCGGTCGAGGCGTTTTCCATCAGGTCGTGATACCAGTGGTCGCGCCCCCGCTTCATCGTCACCTTGTTGCCCGTGCGGCGAAGCACGATCATCTTCTTGATCGATTTGGCGCCCTTGCACGCCTCGTCCGCGTTCTTCTTGAGCGGCACGACGTTCCCGCGCCTGAAGCCGCCGTCCGCCGTCAGGACGGCCTTGGCGCGGCAGTCGTCGATGCGATCCCTCAGCGAGTTCGCGCTGAAGCCCGCGAAGACCACGCTGTGCGGAGCGCCGATGCGCGCGCAGGCGAGCATGGCGATGGCCGCTTCGGGCGTCTGGGGCATGTAGATGATGACGCGGTCGCCTTTCCTGATGCCGACGCTTCTCATCGCGTTGGCGAACTTGCACACCTCGCGGTGAAGCTCCTGGTAGGTGAGGGTGCGCGAATCCCCCGGCTCGCCCTCCCAGATGATGGCCGCCTTGTTCTTGCGCCAGGTGGTGAGGTGGCGATCCAGGCAGTTGTAGGAGATGTTGGTCTCACCGCCCACGAACCACTTGGCGTGCGGCTCGGTCCATTCCATGACCTTCCCCCACTTCTTGAACCAGTGGAAGTTGTTCGCCACTTTCGTCCAGAACCGTGAGGGCCTCTTGACGGACTCCTCGTACATCTCCCGGTACTGGGCCATGGACTGGATGTGGGCCTGTTTTGAAAAATCGCGGCTTGGCTTGAAAACCCGTTTTTCCTGCAACAAGGTGTCGAACTGTTTGTCGTCGACCATGAGAATACCTCCCGGCTCGGTCAGGTGAAATCATATCGATGGCGATTTTCCGCTATTGTTGGATATTCGCGCGGATTTCTCAAGTAGCCCTGCGCGGATAGGGACAGGACGAATCAAAAACGGAGCGCCACCCGCACCTCCCGCGCCGCGCAGGCGGGGTCGTCCGCTCCCAGAATCGCGCCGATGAGCGCCACGCCGCGCGCGCCTCTCTCGATACACGCCGGGGCGTTCTCCGCCCCTACGCCCCCCAGGGCGTAGACGGGGCCGCCCGCGATTTTGAGTTCGCGCTCGAAAGCGTCCAGCCCCAGGAGGGGGCCGGATGAGAATTTGCTTTTGGTGGGGAATACGGGGCTGAGCGTCACGAAATCTGCCCCTTCTGAGAACGCGCGCGCCGCTTCTTCTCCCGAATGAGCGGAATAGCCGATGAGGCCCGCATAGCCTTCCGCACGAACTGCCGAGACCGAGATCGTGCCCTTGCCGAGATGTACGCCGTCCGCTCCCAGAGCATCGGCCAGTTCCGGATCGCCGTTCACGAGCAGGCGCGCGCCGTGTTCAGACGCGCGGGAGGCGACTTCTCTACCGAGCTTCAGGCGCTCCTCATAGGGCAAATCCTTCTCCCGGTACTGAACGAAGCGCACCCCGCCCGCAAGGGCGGCGTCCAGCGCGCCCGGGAGATCGCCCGACGGGGGAGCGTTCCTGTCCGTGATGAGGTAGAGCGGGTCCAGCGTGGCTGATCCCAAAATCTTTCCGGCTACGACTTAGGAGCCGATGACGCCGGCCAGCGGGCTCGACGCCGTGGCGTAGAGCTTCATGGGGATGCGCCCGGCCTCATACGCGAGCCTGCCCGACTCGACGGCCAGATTCATGGCGCGCGCCATCTTCACCGGATCGTCGGCGCCGGCGATGGCCGTCTGCATCAGGACGGCGGCGGCGCCGAGTTCCATCGCCACCGCTGCGTCCGAAGCCGTGCCCACGCCCGCGTCCACGATGACGGGAACCGATACCTGCTCCAGGATGATCCTGAGGTTGTAGGGATTCCGTATCCCCAGGCCCGAGCCGATAGGCGCCGCAAGCGGCATGACGGCGTGGCAGCCCAACTGCTCGAGCTTCTTGCAGATCACCGGATCGTCGATGCAGTAGGGCAGGACGATGAAGCCGTCATCCAGCAGAATCCGGCACGCCTCCAGCAGGCCCTCGTTGTCCGGGAAGAGCGTGTCCTCGTCTCCGATGACCTCGACCTTCACGAAGTCGGACCCGGTGGCCTCGCGCGCGAGCCGCGCCGTCGTCACCGCGCTCTTCACGTCGTAGCAGCCCGCCGTGTTGGGCAGCATCGTGTATTTGTCCTTATCGAAATGCGCCCAGAAGCCCTCCGAGGAATCGTCCGTCAAGTCCACGCGGCGTACCGCGACAGTGACGATTTCCGTCCCGCTCGCCTCGAGCGAGTCGCGCATCACGGCGAAACTCGGATACTTGCCCGAACCCACCAACAGGCGGGAAGTGAACGTCCTGCCACCAATCTCGTACGTGCTCATCATACCCCCTCCCGGCGCAGGCTCTCATGGCCGCGCCCGTTATCACTCATGATCAGCCCCCGCCCACGGCGCGGACGATCTCGACCTCATCCCCATCGGATAAATGCGTGTTCCCGTATTCGCCCCGGCGGACGATCTCCATGTTGAGCGCCACGGCGATGCCGTTCACCTCGAGCGACATCGAATCGAGAAGAGCGGCGACGCTCACGCCTTCTTCCAGCTCCCTGTCCTCTCCGTTCACCCGGACACGCAAGAACTCATCTCCTCAGGCGACACCCTGTAACATTCCATCAAAAAAGCCGCCCCGCGATTCGGGAGCGGCCAGAAACACCCGGATTCTTTGGCCCGCTTCCCTTCGCTGGAATTACCCAGTGCAGGTTCCAAGGGTTGCCCGCGATTCCGGGCTCTCAGCACATACACCCCTAGCAGGAACTATCTCCAAAGAGCATATACGGATGCTCCCTCACTTGCAACGCCAAAAAAGGACCGGCGTGTGCAATTCGGCCCGTTTTCGGGTATGAATACGAAAAACCACAAAATATGGCCAAGGAAAACAGAACCCGGCCGATGTCATCCACCGAGGAGCATTCCCATGAAAGCAGCCATCTTCCACGAAGTCGGCAAACCGATGACCATCGAACCCATCGAGGTGGAACCGCCCAAAGAAGGCGAGGTGCTCGTGCACTACCGCGCGGGCGGCGTCTGCCACAGCGACCACCACGCCATCGCGGGCCTGTTCCCGGTGCCCACCCCCATCATCATGGGGCATGAGGGCGCGGGCGTCGTGGAAGAGGTGGGCCCCGGCGTGACGTCGGTGAAGCCGGGTGATCACGTGGTCACCGTGTGGCGCTACAGCTGCGGCGCGTGCGATCTCTGCCTCGCGGGCCGGCCCGCCATCTGCGGCGAGGGCATCCGCATGCGCGCCGACGGCACGCTTTCGGACGGCACGACGCGCTTTTCCATCAACGGCGAGAGGGTGCACCACTTCCTCGGCGTCTCCACGTTCAGCTCCCATTCGGTGATGTCCGAGAAATCGGTGCTCAAGATTCGGGAGGACATGTCGCTCGAAAAAGCGGCGGTGGTGAGCTGCGCCGTCATCACGGGCGTGGGCGCCGTGGTGAACGGCGCGCAGGTGCGTCCGGGCGAGAGCGTGGCCGTGTTCGGCGCGGGCGGCGTGGGGCTGAACGCGGTGCAGGGGGCGGCCCTCATCGGGGCGGAGCCCATCATCGCGGTCGACCTGATGCAGAACAAGCTCGATATGGCGAAGAAATTCGGCGCGACGCACACCGTGAACTCCTCCGATGAGGACGCGGTGGAGGCCATCCGCGCGCTCACCGACGGCAAGGGCGCGCACTACGCCTTCGAGCTCATCGGCGTGCCCGAGGTGATGTCCACCGCGTTCGAGAGCGTGCGCACGGGCGGCACGGCGGTCATCGTGGGCATCGCGGACGTGAAATCGAGGGTCTCGATACCCCCCGTCTCCCTGGTGACGGAGGAAAAGCGCCTCATCGGCTCCCTGTACGGCTCATCCAACCCGCGCATCTTCGTGCCCCGGCTCATCGACCTCTACATGGCCGGAAAGCTGAACCTCGACGACCTGCTCACCAAGGAGTGGCCCATCGAGCAGATCAACGAGGCGTACGATGCGCTCTTAAACGGCGAGGTGGCCCGCAGCGTCGTCGTGCACGAGTAGGGAAATAGACTGCCCCTCAAGGATGATGAACACTTGGAATAAGGACCTGCAATGAAAGAACAGCTCGACCACTACGCGAACAAGCTGGCCTATGAAACCGATTCGTGGGACCTGAAGGAAGCACTCGAAGCGGGGGAGAAGGTCGTCGTCATCGATGCGCGATCGCCCGAGGCGTTTGAACATGAACACATCCCGGGCGCCGTCAACATCCCGCACCGGGAGATGAACCCCGAGACCACCGGGCATATAGACACCGAAGCCCTCATCGTCACCTATTGCGACGGCATCGGCTGCAACGCCTCGACCAAGGGCGCGCTCAACATGACGCGGCTCGGCTTCCGGGTGAAGGAGCTCATGGGCGGACTCGACTGGTGGAAGCGCGACGGCCACCCGACGAAAAGGGCCGCCCAGTCGATGAAAACCTGAGGAGGAGGCCCTCCTCCCGAAAACCCCCGTTTGGACACCTGCGGGCGGTTTTTGGTATTCTTCTACGACTTACCCCACCCATCCCGCCGGAGGAGAGCCATGGCCATCATCGACATATCCGTTCCCGTAGTGGAAGGCGAAATGCCCATCTATCCCGGGAATCCGGGGCTTTCGATGCGCTTTCACAAATCCTTCGACGCAGGCGATGACGTCTGCCTCACCGAAGTCACCTTCGGCGTGCACGCCGGCACGCATCTCGACGCGCCCATGCACTATCTCCACGACGCGGGCGGCATCGAAACATTGAACCTCGAAACCCTCATGGGTCCCGCCCGCGTGATCGCCGTCGAAAACCACGAGTGCATCACGGCGGAAGAACTCGCCACCAAGAATCTCGACGGCGCCACGCGCTTTCTCATCAAGACGCGAAACTCCGATGAGGGGTGGTGGTCGAAGCCCTACAGTCCCGACTACTGCCACATGACGGCAGAAGCCGGGCAGCTTCTCTACGACCACGGGATGACGCTTCTGGGCGTGGACTATCTCGGCGTGGACGCGCCCGACCCGAACGTGCCCGTCCATTCGCTGCTGATGCCGCTGGGCGTCGTGCTGCTCGAGGGCCTGAATCTCGCGAATGCGCCGGAGGGCGACTACGAGCTCATCGCCCTGCCCGCCCTGTTCCCCGGAAGAGACGGCGCGCCCGCCCGCGCGGTCTTGAGGCCGCTCTAGCACTCCTCGAAACCTGATGCGGAAAACTCCCGCGTAAGGAATCCGCTTGGACGCAGAATACCCCCTCTTCCGGGAGCATTGAAAATGGCCTCCCTTTTGCGGATTAAAGCCGACCGTGGAGAGAAGAATTTCACTCCCCCCTTGAGGGGGCTGTTAAAATAGCCCTCGTCGGTCGATTTGATTGCCCTCCCACCTGCATGAAAACCAACCCCCCCTACCCCCCTTGTCAGGGGTCAAAACCGACCGAAGAGGGAGGTTTTGCAAGACGATGTGTTTCTCGTCAATGGCTCATGCAAACGCTCGTTCATCACTCGCGTTTGACCCCTGACAAGGGGCTGTTGAAAAAGCCTGTTTCGGGATCGGCGGCAAGGAGGCTCATGCGGCGCAGACGTGATGGTTTTGTAGGGACAGGCCTCCGTGCCTGTCCTGACGAAGGACAACCACGAAGAGCAGGACAGGCACGGAGGCCTGTCCCTACGGCGAACAATCTCGAAGGTCGGACAGGGCTTTTTCAACAGCCCCGACAAGGGGGGGGTAGGGAGGTGCCTTTGTCCCCCGACAAGAGGGACTTTTTCAACAGCCCCCCATCAGTCGCGTTCGACCCTCCAGGCGCTTGCCTGAACGGTGATTTTCGGGAAATACTCCCCCCGCAAGCCGATTTTCCAGTTCTCGAGCGAGGAGCCGCATGAACACGTCCAGGGAGCAGCGAGAGGCCGTACAGAAGATATACAACCAGGATTCGGACTACTACGTCACCAGCGCGCCGCACGCGCGGAGCAGTTCCCTCGCGCGCTCGGCCGAGGTGCTGAACCCGAGCGGCGGCGTGCATCTCGACATCGCCACGGGCGCGGGCCACACGGCCTACCAGATGGCCGATAAATGCCGCCACGTGGTCGCGAGCGATTTGACCGCCGGCATGCTCGACTCCGCGCGCAGGCTGGGGGAGGAGAAGGGCATCGGGAACGTCTCTTTCTTGAGGACCGACGCCGAGAACATCGCCGTCCAGACGGGCGCGCTCGATTCGGTCTCCGTGCGCATCGCGCCGCATCATTTCCCGGACGTCCGGGCCTCGATGCGCGAGATGTTCCGCGTCCTCAAACCGGGCGGCAGGCTCGTCTACATCGACAACATCGCGCCCGAAGAGCCGAAGGAACTCGACAGCTACAACGATTTCGAGCGCCTGCGCGACCCGAGCCACAACCGCTGCGACAGCCTGCCCGACCTCGTGGAGATGCTCGAAGCGGCCGGTTTCCGCATCCTTTATTCCGAGACGCTCCGGAAGAAGATGGTGTTCGAAAACTGGGTGCGGCGCCCCCACCTGACGGACGATGACAAGGCGGCGCTCCGCGCCTATCTCGAAAACGCCTCGCCCGCGATATCCTACTGGCTCGACCCGCGCGAGGAGGACGGCGAGTTCGTATTCGACGAGCAGGAAGCCGTCATCCTCGCCGAACGCCCCGCATGAGGGCCGACGAAGCGGGGCGCCTCCGCCGCCTCGCGGACGCGGACAGGAAACACCTCTGGCATCCCTTCACCCCCATGGACGAATGGGAGCGCGAGGACCCCCCGCTTATCGTCGAACGCGGCGAGGGAGCGTACCTGATCGACGTGGAGGGCAACCGCTACCTGGACGGCGTGTCATCCCTGTGGGTGAACATCCACGGACACAGAAAAGAAGAGATCGACAGCGCGGTTCGCGCGCAGCTCGGCCGCATCGCCCACACCACCCAGCTTGGCATGGCGAATCCCGCCGCCATCGAGCTTGCCGAAAAGCTCTCGCAAATCGCACCGGCGGGCCTCGCCAGAGTTTTCTATTCGGATTCAGGGGCCACGGCGGTGGAAATCGCTCTCAAGATGGCCTTTCAGTACCAGAAGCAAAGAAAGGACCCGAAGCCCGAAAAAGACAGATTCCTCACGCTGAACCTGGCTTATCACGGCGATACGGTCGGCGCGGTGTCTCTGGGCGGAATCGACCTGTTCCACCACATCTTCGGGCCTCTGCTCTTCCAGACCATGCGCGCGGAGACGCCCTATTGCTTCTGGTGCCCGAGGGGGGCCGAGCGTCCGCCGTGTTCGGTGTGTTCGGGCGATGAGATCGCGCGCCAAATCGAGGAAAACACGCCCCATCTCGCCGCCGTGGTCGTGGAACCCATGGTGCAGGGCGCAGCGGGGATGATCACCCAGCCGACAGGCTTTCTCCGTAAAATCCGCGAGGCGTGCACGGAGCACGACGTGCTCCTGATAGCGGACGAGGTCGCCACCGGCTTCGGGCGCACCGGCCCCATGTTCGCGTGTGAGCACGAGGGCGTGGTGCCCGACATCCTCTGCCTCGCCAAGGGCATCACGGGCGGCTACCTGCCGCTGGCGGCGACGCTCGCCACCGAGGAGATATTCGACGCATTCCGCGGACCGCCCGAGACGGGCCGCACGTTTTTTCACGGGCACTCCTACACGGGGAACCCTCTCGCCTGCGCCGCAGCGCTTGCGAACCTCGAGATTTTCGAGCGGGAACGCACCATCGAGACAAACCAGGCGAAGATAGCCCACCTGTGGAGCGAACTCGAAAACCTGAAAGGCTCGCCCCACGCCGGCGAGGTTCGCGGCCTGGGCTGGATGGTGGGCGTGGAGCTTTTGAAGGATCAAGAGACAAAGGAACCCTACACGCCCGCGGAGCGCAAAGGGCGCACGGTCATCCTGGCGGCGAGAAGGCGCGGCCTCGCCGTGCGGCCCCTGGGCGACGTCGTCGTCCTGATGCCGCCTTACTGCGTGACGAACCAAGAGATAAGCCGGATGGTGCGCGTTCTGGAGGAGTCGATAGAGGAGGCCTGCGCCTGACGCGAGCTGCCGGGGGCTGTTGGAAAAGTCCTGCATCGGTCGGTGTTGCGGTTGTAGTAGGGACAACCCTTTGGGGTTGTCCTGCCCTCCGTGGTTGTCCTTTTGCAGGATGGTTCGAATCAGGACAGGCACGGAGGCCTGTCCCTACGGGGCCGTGAATCGGGATGTTCTCCCGTAGGGGCGCTTCGTGAAGCGCCCGTTTCTCCGGCAAGGGCCGTTCGCGAACGGCCCCTACGTTGCTCCCCCCTTGAGGGTTCTTGCCGCCCGACGAGAGAGCAATTCACTCCCCCCTTGAGGGGGAGTCGAAGAGCTGAGGGCGTAAGCCCGAAAGCGATTCGGTGGGGGGTATAATCCGGAATGGCGATAAAACGCATTTTACCCCCCACCGCATCAGCCTTCGCACAAACCGCTCGGCTTCTGCGACTCCCCCTCAAGGGGGGAGTGAACCCTCTCTGTTGAACTGAAAAAAACTGATGGGGAGTGATTGCCGACCTTCGAGATTGCTCACCGTCATTCCGGCGAAAGCCGGAATCCATTTTGACTTTTTACCGGTCGGGGCGGCCACGACCTTGTTGTCGCGCAGCGTCCGGATACGGAATCCAGAGGATTCGCCTTTCTTTTTTGTGTTCGATTCCGATCCTCCCCGCCCGGGACTAAAGACGTCCGAACGAAGAAACGAAAAAGCAAAAGGCGAAAAATGGATTCCGGCTTTCGCCGGAATGACGGCCAAAACCCGAAACCGGGCGGAGGCGCAGGCTCTCGCCTTGAAAACCACCCCCCCTACCCCCCTTGAGGGGGCTGTTGAAAAAGTCCTGATTCAGCGGTTTGGTTCGACGGATATGAAGGCACGATGGGCCGCATATATGCGGCCCCTACACTCGCGAAATGACGGCAATCCCGGCATTGCTGGGCTTTTCTCAACGCCCCCTATCCGGCGCGCCCACCGCGTCCACGTCCGGCTTTTTCTGCGGCACGCCCACCGGATCGACCGGAGCGCTTCCCACCGGCGGGAGGGTCTCCTTCGGCACGCCCACCGCGCTCGCGGGAGGCTGCCCGGTGGCCGTCGCGGGCACGCCGCTCACCGCCGCCTCATTTGATGCCGCCGGGGAAGAACCACCCGCCGTGGGGGAGGAAACCCTCTCCGAGATCAACTCCTCGCGCACCCGGAGCGGACCCGTGATGGCGAGGGAACCGGCGATGCTCTGCGCCTCCTGCCCTCCGATGAGCAGCACGACGCGATCGAAGAGATCCGGGAAATTCTTGACCACGGTGCTGGCGACGCCGTAGGCGGTCATCAACTCCGCCCAGGCGCCGCCCGGGTGGTCGTCTCTCAAAGTCTCGTCGAAATCGACGTAGGCGACCCCGTCCGGCCCCGGAAACGTCACGCGCAGCTTCGTGCCCTTCGGGATAACCGGAGCGTATCCCTCCCCCTTGGGTCCGGCGATGAGGGCCGCGAGCAGGTTGCGCAGGGTATCGACGTTGTCCTTTCCGATCTCCACCTCCACGGGATAGGGAACCAGCAGGTTCTCTTCCGCGCCCGCGAAATAAAGCGTCTTCTTCACGCTCGGCGCGCGCTCGGCGCCTCGCCGCGCGGGGTCGAGCGCGGCGTCGCGGCCCCGCTCCAGGAAGTCCAGAACGGCTTCCTGAAAATTCCACACGAGCGCTCCGCTCACGGCGACGATCAGGACGGCCAGCCCGAGTTTCCTGACCATCCTAGCGTTCCTCCCCCGCCGGTGCGGCGTTTTGCGCATCGGGCGCGCTCACCTCAGGCTGCGGCGATTCAGGCGGCGCAGTTGCAGTGCCGGAAGACCCCGCCTGTTCAGACGAATCGGGCGGCTGCGGCGATTCGGACGACGCGTCATCAGACGGCGCGGCCTCGACCGGCGCAGGCGGTTTGGGCGGCAGGTCTTCCGTGAGGCCCGCGAACTTGAGCACCGCCCTGGCGATCGCCGTGAGATAGGGGTCTTCTTCTCCCGTCTCGCTCAGGCGCGCCTCGTCTTCGGGCGTACTGATGACGCCCAGGCTCACGTAGGCCGCGGGCATGCGCACGCCTTCCAGATTGCGTACGGCCAGAATGTGGATCGGCGGGCGCTCACCCGCGCGAATGGCGGCGAAGCGCCTCTGGAGGCTCAGTGCGAAGCGGCGGTTCGAGGCCAGGTGGATGTTCTGGCTGCGCTGCCACCGGAACGCCACGGCCTGGGCCGCCTCTCCCGCCACGCGCGGCGGACGCCTGGGCGCCGCCACCATGATGGCCGGCCCGCGCGCGCCGGGCCGCCAGGAGGCGTCCGCATGAAGGGTGAGGAACAAGGCGGCGGCGTTGTAGTTCGCCACCGAGGCGCGCTGCACGGCGGTCATCTCCGTGTCGGCCTCGCGCGTGAGAATCGCCTTGACTTCGGAGCGTCTTGCGAGGAGCGCGGCCAGCATGCCCGCCGCGCGCAGCGTGAAATCCTTCTCCAGAAGCAGCGCGCCGCGGCTTCCCGCATCCCGCCCCCCGTGGCCGGGGTCGATCACCACCACGAAAGGAGCCGATGCGGAGGGGCCGCCCGGCTTCGCGGGTCCGGCGAGGGCGTCGGCGCACGGGATGAGGCTCACGAGCCACAACGCTAGAATGATGAGGCGGAAATGTCGCAAGGGGTCTCCTCCCGTTCAATCGGCACAAACTACCATTTCATGGAAGGGGAAACCAGACGGGGGGAGATGGGTTCCCGACCTTCGGGATAGTTCGCAGCGGGGACAGGCCCCCGTGCCTGTCCTGACGAAAAGGGTTGTCTGACGGGCTCCTGCAAACGGGCGGGCACAGGGGCCCGCCCCTACGGGTTTGTTTCGATGCGGAGATGTTTGCAGGGGCGGACCGATGTGTCCGCCCGTTTGCCGGAAACGAAAACCGGGAGAACACACAGCGCGTAGGGACAGGTCGCGACCTGTCCCTGCGGGGTGAATGTATTCGTATGGTAGGGACAACCCTCCGTGGTTGTCCTTTGCAGGATGGTTGCCATCAGGACAGGCACGGAGGCCTGTCCCTACGAAACCAAGACCAAGGGATCGATATCCATGTTGTAGGGGTCGCATATATGCGACCCTGATTTTTTTGCCCACTACAAGGGCCGCATGTATGCGGCCCCTACAAACCACCCCTCCACGGTCGCGTCAAATCCTCGTTCATCAGGGCTTTTTCAACAGACCCCTACGGGTTCGTTTCGATTTATGAGGCATTGCGTAGGGACAGGTCGCGACCTGTCCCCCCCTCGAAAAATCATCGCCGCTGTAATAGACTAAGCCGCAATCTTGAATCATCCACCAGAACCCGCCCGGTACCGCCCGCCCCCAAATCCCGTGAGAGGAACCCATGACTGCGACTCTTGAACGCTTCTTCGGACTGGCGCAGCGCGGCACCAGCCTGCGGACGGAAATTACGGCGGGCGCGACGACGTTCCTGACGATGGCCTACATCGCCTTCGTGAACCCGCAGATACTCTCCAGCGCCGGCATGCCGTTCGACGCGGTGTTCGTCGCCACCTGCCTCTCGGCGGCGCTCGCCACGCTGCTGATGGGACTCTACGCCAACTACCCGATCGCGCTGGCGCCTGGCATGGGCCTCAACGCTTTCTTCGCCTACGGCGTCGTGCTCGGCCTCGGCCACAAGTGGGAGGTCGCGCTGGGCGCGGTCTTCGTTTCCGGGTTGTTGTTCCTGGCGATCAGCATCCTGCCGGTGCGGCGCTGGGTCATCGAGGCGATACCGAAGGGGCTCAAGCTGGGCATTGCGGCCGGGATCGGACTGTTCCTGGGCATCATCGCGCTCAAGAACGCCGGCATCATCCAGGGCAGCAAGGCGACGCTGGTCACCGTAGGCCACCTGACGACGCCCGGGCCGCTGCTGTGCCTGGTCGGCTTCTGCCTGATCGTGGCGCTCGACGCGCGCAAGGTGCCGGGCGCCGCCCTCATCGGGATGCTGGGCGTCGCCGCCGCCGGCCTGATCTTCGGCGTCTCCAAATGGGGGGGCATCGCCTCGCTGCCGCCCGACCCGACGCCGACGCTCTTCGCCCTGGACATCGCCGGCGCGCTGCAGGTGAGCATGCTCGCCGTCATTCTCACGTTCCTGCTCGTCGACCTGTTCGACACGACGGGCACGCTCATCGGCGTGGCGCACCAGGCGAACCTCCTGGACGACGAGGGACGGCTTCCGCGCATGCAGCGCGCGCTGATCGCCGACTCGGCGGGAACGGTCGGCGGCGCCCTGCTCGGCACCTCGCCCGTCACGAGCTACATCGAGAGCGCCGCCGGGACCGGCGCGGGCGGGCGCACGGGCCTGAGCGCGGTCGTCGTGGCCGCGTTGTTCCTCGCCTGCCTGTTCTTCGCGCCGCTCGCAGGCTCGATTCCGCCCTACGCGACGGCGGCGGCCATCCTCTACGTGGCGTGCCTGATGGCGCGACCGCTCATGGACCTGGACTGGGGCGACATCACCGAGTCGGCCGCGGCGATCATGACCGTCATCGCCATCCCGCTGACGTTCTCCATCGCCGACGGCATCGGCCTGGGCGTCATCACCTACGTGCTGATCAAATTGATGGCGGGGCGCGGGCGCGACTGCTCGCCGACGCTGCTCGGGGTCGCGCTCCTGTTCGCCGTGAAGTTCGCGTGGCTGTGACGTGTAAGCCGGAATGACGAGAAAAACCCGGACGTCGCCGGAGGCGGCCCGGATTCAAAATGAGACCGCTACCCTGTTTTCTCCAGATGCACCAGGTGGGCCGCTTTGACGCCGGCGGAGGACAGGCGCGCTGCCCCCCGGCTCCAGCCGAAGCGGACGATCGTCAGCACGCCCTCGACGCGGACGCCTTCCGCCTCCAGCACCCTGATGGCCCGAAGCGCTGTGTAGCCACCCGCCATGATATCGTCGATATAGACGGCGCTCCCGGGCCGGGCGCCCTCCACGAGACGGCGCCTGCCGTATGTTTTCCGTTTATCACGGATGATGCAGGCTTCCATGTCGGGAAGCTGCGCGAGTACGGCGCCGACGGCCAGCGTTCCCGGAACGCCGCTGCTCGCGACGGCCCGGGCATCGAAGAAGCCGCCGCGCAGCGCCCAGGCAAGCTGTTCACCGATCCAGCCTGCCCGGACGCCGCTCGTCAGCGGAAGGCGCATGTCCAGGAGCATGGAGCGCCGCCCCCCCTTCCGGCTGACAACCGGCTCTTCAGGCGTCCCGCGAACCAGGGCGTCGCTCAGCAGGCGCCGCCATTCGCCGGCGTCCCCCCGGCGCGCGTTCATTCGAAACGGAAATTCCCCCGGCATCCGCTAGATTCCGTCGTCATCATCGATGCCGTCGTCGTCGCTGCCGCCGCCGGGACACGTGCAGACGCCATCTTTGCCATCTCTTCCCGGCGGCCCCTGATCGCCCTGATCGCCTTGAGGCCCTTGCAATCCTCGCGGACCTCGCGCGCCGGTCGCGCCCGTGTATCCGCGCGGACCGCGTTCGCCTTGAGGCCCCTGTTCACCGGGCGCGCCATCCTGGCCGGGATCGCCCTTGAGGCCTTGCTCACCCTGCGGTCCTTGCGGACCCTGCTCGCCGGGAAGACCCTGCGGACCCGGTTCGCCCGGAATGCCTTGCGGACCCCGCGGCCCTTGTGGTCCCTGCTCGCCCTGGGGACCTTGAGGCCCCTGTAATCCTTGCGGCCCCTGCGACCCGGTCGCGCCCGTTTCACCCCGGTCGCCCTTGTCGCCTTTGGGTCCCTGCGCGCCGGGGTCGCCCTTTTCGCCCGGCGGGCCCGGAGGTCCGGCCGGTCCTTTCACGGAAACGGCCGAGAGGGTGGTGGCCATGAGGTCCAGGGTCCGGTGCATGGCGAGGATGCCGTTGAAAATCGCCTCCAGGTCGATTTCGCTTTCCTCCTGCGTTTCGCTCTGCTGCTCCGCCGTTTCTTCCGTTGACTCTTCGTTGGTTTCTTCCCCTGCTTCCGTTTCTGTCTGCGTCGTCATGCGCTTTCTCCTTTCCGTATCGGGTTCAGCAAATGGTGAGATAAACGGCGGCGGCCCTGCACCGCAAATGCGGGGAAATGCGGGCAAATGCGCGCTTGCGGGGATTTTTCGGGCGTTCCGGCTTCGCTTCGGGAAGGGGCGCGGCTGCGCGGGCCGCCGGGCGGGCGAGAAGAATTCCAGCCCTCCATCCATACTTATTGACTTATCGGTCAATAACCTTGTATGGTTCGTTGCAACCGCCGCTGATCGAGATCGTTCCGGATGACGCCTCCCTCCCGGAAGTCCGCGCTCCCTGGCCGCGGTTTCCCGGGCGGGTCGCCGCCTTTCGGGAATTGCGCCGGATTTTCAGGGCGCAGGATAAAAACAGGGGGAGAGATTATGAGGGTTCTGGCCGCTTTTGTGTCGTTCGTTCTCACGCTCTATGGCTGCGGGGGCGGTGGTGGCGGGAGAGGTGCGACTTACGGCCCTGCCGCGGTCGTGAACACGGCGGGGGTGGACATCCGGGATACGTGGAAATCCACCGAACCAATCACGACTTATTTCGGTCTCGAAGGAGGCGGCAGCCTCCCCCGCTTCGAGGGCCTGGACGCGTCGGGGTATTCCGTCCTGGGGTCCAAAAACGGGATCACGTACGCGCAGCGGACCTCGGGCCCGACGGACACGATCGACATCGACTTCACCGGGGATTCCGAGGGGTATATTGATTCGTTGCCGGATTTCGTAAGGGGAGGCATCGAGAGAGCGGGGAAATCCTGGTCCCACAGGCTCAAGGACGTGCTCGGCCCCTTCATGTCAACGGATGGAGTGGTGACCCGCAAGGGGAGGGACGAGAATGGATGGCCCATCCCGCGCCTGGTGGACGGGATTCTTCTCGATTTCGAGACGGATTACGAGAATCCCAAGTGGGATTATGCCTGGGGGTCTTCCAGGGGGACTTATCGGTACGAACAGATAGTCGGGCAGGATTTTACGATCAGGACGGGCTGGTTCGAGGTGGCGGCAAAAAGCATCACCAGAAGCCCATTGTGGTTCGCCGATATCGCCGCTCACGAGATCGGCCACGCAATCGGGCATGATATGGGACGCGAATTTACCCCGGTGCCGGAGACGATTGCCCGTTATGTGGACATCGAGCGGGGGGTGTGGACCGGCCCGGCATTGACGGCGGCCAACGGGGGCCGGAACGTGCCCTTCCAGGAGAACCGCGACGGCGATCCGGATTTCGGCCATCTGGGGGCCTGCCCGATGATCATGTCCTATTGCGGTCCTCTGAGGGCGATTCCGCATGAAATGGACTTCGCCTTCATGAAGGATATCGGGTACACCGTGGCGGACGAGTACCCTGCCGAGCCCGAGCTCTACAGCTACGGCGCGTGGGCGAAGCACTCCGCGTGGGTGGTCACGTCGGCCCGGCACATGACCTTCGCCACCACCCGCATCACCGATCGTATCGCGGTGGAAGCAGACGTTTTCGGGAACCCCTCCATCGCGGATTTCGCCGGCGCGCACACGGGCACGCTGACCTGGAGCGGATCGCTGCTGGCGAGCGACATGGCCGGGTTCGCTCCGGTGTTCGGCGAGGCGGAAATCGTCCTCTCGGCCGATACGCTGGGCGGCGCGGTGCGGTTCACGAATCTTCAAACGGCGGTAGACGTGGAAGCGCGGGCGCGGCTGACTGGCTGGCGGAGATACAGCCTGGCGTATGACGTGACGGTCGAGGCGAACGGCTTCACCGACGCGGACGGAAAGGTGGTCGGTGGCTTTTACGGCCCGAACCACGAGGAAGCGGCGGGGGTTCTGAATGACCGGGCGGAGAGAATTCTCGGCGCTTTCGGCGGGATAAGATAAGGAAAGCCACGATGGAGTGACGAGCAAAACCCCACCCTGCCCTTGCGCCCCGGCCCGATTTCTTTGATCATAGGCGGTGGTTTCCGAATCCTTGGGAAGGAGCGAGAGCGTGTGGGGCGACAAGACGCCCGAAGGCGTGAAGGGGTCATCCGATTTAAGACGCATCGCCACCGTCGGCGGGCAGATGGAGGCCCTGATCCTGAAAAGCAGGCTCGAGGCCGAACGAATCCCCGTGCACCTGAGCTACGACTCGGCGGGTTCGGTCTACGCCTTCAGCCGCACGAACCTGGGCGCGGTGCACCTGATGGTGCCCGAAGCCTTCGCGGAGGCGGCGCTCCATATCTACCACGAGCTCAGAACCAACGAACAAACGCCCGAATCATCCACCGAACCATAGAGACGACGCCATGACGAATGCGGAAACGGACCTGGAAGCCCTGCGGCGGCTTCTGCTCGAAAAATCGTATGAGAAAAAACAGGTGACGCTCGCCTCGGGCCGGGTGAGCGATTTCTACGTCGACTGCCGCCAGGTGACGCTGCACGGCGAGGGGGCGCGGCTCGTGGGCCGGGTGATCTTCGAGCGCATCAGGGACGGCGTCGACGCCGTGGGCGGCCCCACCCTGGGGGCGGACCCGATGGTGACGGCCGTCTCGATGACGGCGGCGCTCGAAGGACGCGACGTTCCCGCCTTCATCATCCGCAAGGGCGAGAAGGGCCACGGGATGCAGAACCGCATCGAGGGGGCGGGGAACCTCGCGCCCGGCATGAAGGCCGCCATCATCGAGGACGTGGTGACCACCGCGGCTTCGACCTTCACGGCCATCGACGCGGCCCTGGCCTTCGGCCTCGAAGTCGCGCACGTCATCTGCCTCGTGGACCGCGAAGAAGGCGGACACGAGAACCTGGCCGAGCGCGGCTACGAACTCGACGCCGTGTTCACGAAGACGAGTCTGCTGAACGGGTGAGAGAAGCCTCACGTGGCCTCGCCATTCCTCCCGCATCGTTTCGGAAAGACGCAACCTTTTCCTACAAGGCGGTGCGGTTTTGTTCGTCATTCCGGCGAAAGCCGGAATCCATTTGTTTTGCCTTTGTTTTTTGTTTTTTGATTGGTTCCCGCCAATGACGGGGAGATGAAAAGCCGGCGTATTGTCATTCTGCTTGAAAATGGATTCCGGCTTTCGCCGGAATGACGGCAGTGGTCAATTCCGAACGATGGGGGATTATTCAGCAACCCTTAACCGGTCGGGTTTTACCTTCGGCGGCTACTCAGGGTGAGGGTGTCGGGGATCGGCGGAGCCTGTCCCGTGCGAAGTCGGGGGGCCGCTACTCAGGATGAGGTGGAGAGAACTTCTCCAACAACCCCTTCTCGGTCGTGATTGACCTCTCCGGGGCGCGCAAACACTCGCTCCCCGATCGCTTTTGAGCACGCATTTCCCCGCATTTGCCGTCGCGGGATATTCTGCGCACCGGCGTATGATGGAGAGGCGCACCGCCACGTTCGAGAACAGGGAATTTCCGTAAAATTCGATAAAATCAGATAAATTCACGGGGTATTTCGATAAATTGACGGGGTATTTCCGGGAATTATCGTCTTGAGAAATGACGCCGCGGAATCCGGGCGCAGGGGAATACTGCCACGGTCGGCCGGCCCCGCCATGACGGCAAATGCGGGGAATTGCGGGGGGTGAAACGCGCGGGAAACGCTAGTCCGCCTTCTCCCAGTAGAGCCACAGGCCGTGTTCAGACGCGATGCGCCAGGAGGCAAGTCCTGCATTTTCAGCGATTTGGCGCACATCGCCGCGCGAGAGGCGCTTCTTGCCGAGGCGGTTGTTCAAGTCCCGCGCCTCGGGCAGCAGCGATTCGATGAGCGCATCCGACGCCCCCGCCCCGAACCCGCCGCCGTGCGCGCCCAGCCCGCCCGGTTTCAGGACGCGGTTCATCTCGGCGACGATCCTCTCCTGCTCCTCCCAGAAGAAGAGCCCGCCCCGGAAGACGACGAGGTCGAAAGAGTCCGCCTCGAACGGAAGGCTATATTTATCAAGAGGTTCCACGCGGACCCGCGCGGACATGCCCGCCTCCGCAACCGTCTCGGCGAGGTAGTCGTTCAGGCGCTCGGTATCGTCTCCGCATGTGAGGCGCATCCCGGGGCAGCGCGCGGCCAGGGCGAGCGCCACGCCGGGGCCGTAGGGGCCGATTTCCAGGGCGTCGCCCGTATCGCGCCCGTATTCAGCGTGAATCTCCGCCGCCGCATAGGGATAAAACGGCTCGAAATGGGCGTTTACGTCGCGAATCAACTCGAAATCCATGCGGGACATTCCCCTCTTCGTTTGGATGCGCCGCACCCGAAAGCGACGGCTGGACACCGGATACCGAAGGGATGATATACCAGCCCCGAGGCATCAATGAAACCGGGAGCCGGGGACGCAAACCCGCATTTTCAAAACCGGCTCCCTGCGGTATCCTGTTGTTTTATGGCAAATAATCATCCCGCACACAGGAGAACCCATGGAAGCAGTGAGTGAAGCGGCGGACGTTTATGAGGCGATGGAGACGTATCACGAAAAAGGCTGGACGGACGGCCTGCCCGTGGTTCCCCCGACGCCTGAACTCGTAGAGCGCTTCCTGGAGACTTCGGGACTCGACGCCGATGACGCCGCCTTTCATCTGGCGGAGCGAAAAAGAACCGTCCGGGCCGGGAAAGTGGCCTTGAACGCCATCATGGCGGGGTGTCTGCCCTCCTATATGCCCGTCATACTCGCCGCGCTCGAAGCCATGGCCGATCCGGCCTACAACATTCACTCCAGCGCCACGAGCACGGGCGGAGCGGCGCCCTTTATGGTCGTGAACGGCCCGGTTCGCCATGAGATAGGCCTCAACATGCAGGGGAACATCTACGGGCCGGGCAACCGCGCGGGAGCGACGATAGGCCGCGCCCTCAGGCTCATCATCATCAACTGCCTGGGTTCGAAGCCGGGCCTTCTGGACCGCTCCACCCAGGGGAATCCGGGCAAATACAGCTTCACCTTCGCCGAATGGGAGGAAACGAGCCCCTGGGAGCCCCTTAACGTCGAACTCGGCTATCCGGCCAAGACGAGCACGGTGACGCTTCTCGCCGCCGAGGGTCCGCACAACATCCAGAACCATTACGGCAAGGGGCGCGGAATCGCCGAAACCGCCGCCGCCACCATGACAGGCCTGGGCAGCATGAGCGAGGGGCAATCCTGCTTCGTCTTCGCGCCCGAGCACGCGCATCTGCTGGCCGAAGAATTTCCCACGAAAGAAGAACTGAAAGCGTATCTGTTTGAAAACGCGACGCTTCCATTGGACCAACTCCTGCGCACCGGCAAGCTCGACAAGCCCATCGACGCCGATGAAAACGGCAACGTGCGCCACGCGCTCAAGCCCGATGACATCTACATCGTCGTCGCGGGAGGCGAGGCCGGCGGGCATTCCTCCTGGGTTCCCGCGTGGAGCAGGCGGCGGAACGGCGAGTTCGTCACCCGACCGGTGCTGAGCGCGGCCGAGCGGCGCGAGTCTCGCGGTTGAAGAATACAGCATCAAAAGAGAAGATCGGTTGATGGACTACAAAACGAGTGAACATCCTGGCGTTGATGCACATACAGGAGGAAGCGTTCGATGAACCCCATCGTAGAAACCGCAATACCGATTTACGACCCGACCGTGGAGCCGGAAATCGAAACCGAAGACCGCACAACCCGCGACGGCGCGCTTTCGGGCAAGCGCATCGGGCTGCTCTGGAACTCCAAGGTGGGCGCGGACAAGCTCATGCGCTACATACTCGATGAGTTGCGCGCGGACGGCGCGGATCCAGACCTGTCCGTCGAGCTATCCAAAGAATACGACACCCGCCCGGCCAAGCCGGAGGTCTACGCGGAGATGGCCGAGAAATGCGACCTCGCCATCACCGCGGTGGGCGACTGAGGCTCCTGCTCTTCGTGCAGTGTGCACGATGGAATCGAACTGGAGAAAAAAGGCGTCCCCACCGCCGTCATCTGCACCGAGCCGTTCCGGCCCACGGTCGAGATGGTTTCGAAGGTCCGCGGCATGCCGGACTACCCGGTGGCCTATATCCCCCATCCGGTGGGCAGCCTGACGGATGAGCAACTCCAGGGACGCGCGAAAGAGATCGCTCCCACGATCAGGGCGCTTCTCACGGGCTGATCAGGGCGCAAGGCGGCGCGCTACATCGCTTTCAAGGCGATGATCGCCCCTCCCGCGACGACGCATACCGTCCCCAGCAGGATGGGTAGCGTGATCCGCTCCATGTCGCGCAGGAATATCCAGGAATACAAGAGCGCGAAAAGCGGCGCTGTGGATGAAAGCGGCGATACGACGGATATGTCTCCATACTTCAAAGCGGCGAAATGACTCAAAAACGCCAGCGTGTTGATGAGTCCGCAGGGCCCATAGAAATGCCAGGCCTTTCCCCACTTGAGAGACGGGCGCTGGGGTTTAGGCAGAAACCACAAAACCGCGACCAGCGCCACCAAACCGAAAAAACTGGTGAGCGTGATGCCGAGCAGTGCGGAAGGAACGACCTCGATCCCGATTTTTCTGAAAATGTTCGACGTGGAAAACCCCAGAACGGACAAGAGCGGCAGCCAGATGGCGCGCCTGTCCCAGGGAGCGTCGCTCTTGCGCTGATAAGTAATCCCCACACAGCCTAAAACGACCAGGAAAATCCCCGCCCACACGTAAGTCCCCGGCCGCTCCCCCAAAAAGATATAGGCGAAACCGGCTGAAAACAGCGGGTTGGCCGCCAGGAGGGGAACTGCGCGTGAGACGCCCAGGCGATGTATCGCCCGGAACATGAAAACGCGGCCGAGCGACGGCCCCGTGATACCCGACAGGAAGAACCAGAACCAGGCTTCCGAGCTCCAATAGGCGGGTTCCCAGGTGAGGATCGTGAGCGCCACCAGCCAGGGGACGTTCACAATCAGGCCGATGACCACGCCCGTGATGGCCGTGCCGTGCTGCTGTCCGCGCCTGGCGATGAGGCTGAAGGCCGAGGACATCGACGCGGTGCCCAGGGCGAACCCCGCCGCCAGTAGCGTATCGTTCATGAAGCGCCTCCCGGCCGAAAAAATGCAACGAATCCATCGAATAAAAACGGCGCAAAAGTGGTGTCTTATCAGAGGTGGGGGTTCATAGCCACGCCGTGACGAGTATCCAAGGGCGCAGGATGAGATTTGCCTTCTGAAAACTGAAACGGCTTCCGGCACAAAAACCGGGAAAGAGGGTCGTTTTTCACGTCCGCCTGCTCGCCGAGCGGCCATCGAGCGCTACAATCCCGGCATTTCGCCCTCCTTACCGCGATAGTGGCGTGGAAAATGATACAAGCCCACCAACCGTCAGCCGTCCGTTATCGGCTGTGCGATGATCCACAAGCTCACCATGGTGTAGCCCACCATGAGAACGAGCATCGGATATTGACTGCGCACGGCGGCGAAACGGTTCTCGAGTGCGCGCAGCGCCGTCACATGCGCCAGATAAACTGCGCATATATGCCCGATGACGATCGCCGCGATCGAAGCGTACCAGGTCGTCTTCGCGCCGATGATTCCGATGTCGACCTTGTAGGCGGCGGTTCCCCACAGGTTCCATCCCACCCCGAAGGGATCCGACAAAAGCGGGATGATGCGTTGTCCCTGAATGAAGAGAAAGGAGAAATAATGCGCCACGTGGTATCCAATCGCGATGGGAACCAGCGAGAGCACGAATAGGCGCGCGAATTCCCCCGTGGAGAGCGTGCTTCCGCTCATGGCGCGCATCAAGGCGCAGAAGGCGTAATACACGCCGAGGAACAGCGCAGGAGCCGCAATGAGCGCTATGGTGTCAGCCACAAGAAGGGCATCGCGTCCCACCCAGACGACCCCCTCGTATATTCCCGCCCGGAGGAGATGCCATAGGGGGGTTTCGGTAAAGCCGTCAAAACTCACCGTAGCCAGCATCAACACCACCAACACCATCATGGAGTTGCTCATGCCGTCCGTGTTCAGAAGGCCCGCGGCCGGCGGTCTCAGGCGCCATTCTCTTCTCCCGTCCTTGCTCGCGCGCGCCTCGGTGACAGAGAAGCGGCTCATCACGTCGAATATGATGGAAAATGCCTCCCCGCGCTCGAGCCACACCTTTTTGCCATGAACGAACATACCGGCCCAGGTGATGATGGAATAACCCAGAGCGGCGAGCGAGAGATTGCGGGGAACGTCATTGTTCGGCCAGACGATCTCCGCCCAGGCGAACCAGAGGAACAGATACAGGGCGGGCCACACCCCCAGGCGCTCGGGGAATGGCCGCTCAAGCGATAAGGAACCGCCCCGTCCCATTTTCCGATACAGCGTCTCCGCCCAGGAAAAGGTGATGTCCCACGGATTGACCAGCGACCACAGATTTCCCGCCAAAGCGCACACGTAGGCCAGACCCACCCACCAGATGATCCAGATCAACGTGGGCGCGATGTTCTTCGCCGGCTCATCGGTTCCCCAAAAACCCGCCGCCAGCATTACGCAGAACAAAACGACGGAAAGCGCTCGTATCACCGACAAGAAACCCGCACCCCCCATCCACCCCAAAAGGGGGGAGGCGAGAAGGTCGCAACTCGGATAATCCACGCTCTCATGTTTTTTGCGGACGAAAAGCCCCATGCCCAAAAACGAGAGAACCACGGATGCGCCCGCGCCGAGCATGAACAGGCCCAGCGGCACCGGCAGGTCGTATCTTTGTCCGAATCCATGCGCCGACGCGAAGGTTGGAAGCAAAACGATGGCGGCTGCGAGCCAAAGCCCCCGGAGAAAAAAGCTCATGGGATTGCTCTGGTCATGGATGCACCTCCAGGTAGAACAGCACCTTCTCGCCATGACCTCCACCTTTTCTTTTTTTAGTTCCGTGGGAGTGGGAACCATGCACCGTTACCGGAAACCGGCCCGCCACCCTGGCCTGAAACGCCATCACGGCCACCCCGCCCGGGGATACGACTTTTTCGATGTCGTAGCCGTGGAGATGGACTTCGGTGGTTTTATCGGCCATCAAATTCAGCTTGACCTTATCTCCTTGCTTCACGCGAACCACCTTGCTCCCGCCCTGGATCTCCCCACCGGCGATTTTGAGCGTGACGCCGTCCATCGCCGCGCCTTTCACCGTAGATTTCCCCGTATCTTTATCCGCACCCGAGGCTGGTATTGCTCCCAAAAGAGCGATCAGCGCAACAGCATAAAAAATAGTGTGAATGAATTTCATATCCACTTCTCTCCTATACAAACTTGGCAAGGATGAACCTTCTTTGCCTGCCTGGTGAAATGATAGATTGGCGACGCGCGAAGTAGAAATCCGTGACCGTCCCCACTATATCAGAACGAAGCGGATCCCGCTTCGTCAGAGCGCACGGCCGGCCACGAGTGCGCCTCCCACGACTACCGCTACAGTGCCCAGGAGAATCGGCCAGGTGATGCGCTCGAGTTTGCGCAAGAATATGGCCGTAAGCAACAGCGCCCACAAGGGCGCAGTGGCGGCGAGCGGAATGACGATGGTGAGGTCGCCGTAGTGAAGGCCGTAAAGATGCAGGAGAACCGAAAGAGTGTTCAGCAAGCCGCCGATGCTGTAGGCCACCCACGCTTTTTTCACCATGAGCGAAGGCCTTAAGCCAGGCGGCAGATACTGCCCCAGAACATAGAGAAACACCCCGCCCGTAACGCTCATGATCGATATGCCCAGATACGGATTGGGCGATGCGCCCACGCCGAGTTTTCGAAGCATGTGCGAGACGGAGAAGAAAACCACGCTCCCGAGCGCGATGAGCAGGTCGCTCCCCCGGATGGACTGGGCCTCTCCTCTTTTCGCGGTGATTCCCATGCACCCCAAAACGATGAGCACCGTGCCCGCCAGGATGTACGGCCCCGGCCTCTCGCCCAGGACATAGATGCCGGCTATCGCCGAGAAAAGCGGCATGGTGGAGTTGAGCGGCACCGCGCGCGCCACGCCCATCAGATGAATCGAATGAAAGAAACACACCCTGCCCACGGCGGGCCCCGCGATACCGGCCAGTGCAAAGAACAACCAGCCCAAGGGCTGGTAGTGGGCGGGCTCCCACGTCCAGACCGCGCCGACCAGCAGCGGCGGCATGGATACGATTAGCCCGATGAGAACGCCCGAAACCGCGTTCGCGTGCCGCTGCCCGCTTCTCACGAACAGGGTGAAGGAGCCGACCACGAGCGCCGTGGAGAGCGAGAAGAGAACCGAGAGGGTGATGGTGGTCATTCAGAATGCGCCTTCACACCAATACGAAAACGGTGAGGAGAAAATTATACCCCCGCCATCTCGCAGGGGGCGTAGTGCGAAAAGCGCATGGTGTAGGTGGCGCGGCCCTGGGTGGCGGAGCGAAGGGAGGTGGCGTAACCGAACACTTTGGCGAGGGGCACCGAGGCGCGCACGACGCTCACAGGCGATGCGCCGCCTCGTTCTTCCACGCCGGACACCTTTCCGTCGCGGGCGTTGATGTCGCCGATGATCCCGCCCAGAAACTCACCGGGCGCCACAACCTCCACCGACATGATGGGTTCCAAAAGCTGCCCGCCCGCCATGCGGCAGGCCTCGGTAAACGCGTTCGCCGCCGCGATGGAGAAAGCGGCCTCCGTGGCGCGCTCGGCGTCATAACCCGCCTCCAGCAAGGTGACGCCCACGTCCGTCATCTCATAACCCGCCATGGCGCCGCTCGACGTGGATGCCCGGAGCGCTTCCAGAGCGGCGGCAATCAGATTTTCAGGAACAGCCCCGTCGTCCACCGCGCTCTCGCACGAGACGCCTCCGCCGGGCCGGGGCGCCACGCCCACGCGCACCCTGGCGAACTGGGGCTCGCCCGCCAGGTCCCTGTCGAAGGTGGACTCCGCCGCGGCCTCTCTCGCAAGCGATTCGCGGTAGACCACGCGGGGCGCGCCGACGCGGACGTCCACGCCGAAATCCTCGTCTATCCGGCGCGTGAGCACTTCCAGATGGAGTTCGCCCATGCCGCTCATCACCGTCTGGCCGGATTCCGAATCCACTCTCACCTGAAACGTGGGGTCTTCCGCCTGGAGTTTCGCCAGAGTCTCGCCCAGCTTCTTGCTCCCCGTGGCGTCCCTTGGTTCAATCGCGACCGAGATGACGGGCTGGGGCGCACGAATCGACTCGAAGGCTATCTGCTCTTTCCGGTCGCAAAGGGTATCGCCCGTCACCGCTTCCTTCATGCCGGCCGCCGCGACGATGTCCCCCGGCCCAACGGCGTCGAGGCGTTCGCGCTTATGGGAATACATCCTGAAAAGCCGGGCGAAGCGCTCGCTGTCTCCCCTTGCGGGATTCCACAGGCTCTCGCCCACCTTCGCTGCGCCGCTATACACCCGCAGGTAGGTGAGCCGCCTGCCCTCATCGATTTGCACCTTGAAGACCAGGGCGGAAAAAGGCGCATCCTCCGCGGGAGGACGGGTGATGGGGTTTTCCTCGCCGGGAGGGAAACCGCTCGCCGGCGGCGTATCCACCGGTGAGGGCAGATAATCCAACACGGCGTCCAGCAGGGGCTGCACCCCTTTGTTCTTCAGCGATGAGCCGCAGAAAACGGGAACGAGTCCGCCCGCGAGAACGACGCGCCTCAAAGCCGCCTTGAGCGTTGCAGGCTCGATGACGCTTCCTTCCAGATAGGCCACCATCAGGGATTCGTCATGATCCGCGACCGCTTCGATGAGAGCTTCTCTCAACTGCGCCGCCTTTTCCTTGAGCGCTCCGGCGGGTTCGGACCTATGGGGCTCTCCTCCCTCCCAGGTGAGGAAATCTCCGCTCAGCACCTCCACCTGGCCCGTATACCCCTCGCCCTCGCCGTCGGGCCAGTGCATGAGCACGGGTCTGGCCCCTAATTTTTCGACGATCATCTCGACGGTTCTCTCGAAATCCGCCCCCAGACGATCCAGCTTGTTGATGAAGGCGAGCCGGGGCACGCGGAATTTATCCGCCTGCCGCCACACGGTCTCGCTCTGTGGTTCGACGCCTTCCACGGCGCTGAAAATAGCGATGGCGCCATCGAGCACGCGCAGGCTTCTTTCCACCTCGATCGTGAAATCCACGTGCCCGGGGGTGTCGATGATGGTGATCTCATGATCCGCCCAGGTGGTGGTGATGGCCGCCGAGGTGATGGTGATGCCGCGCTCGCGCTCCTGGCTCATCCAGTCCATTGTGGCCGAACCCTCATCCACCTCTCCAATCCTGTGCACGGCACCCGAGTAGTAAAGCATGCGCTCGGTGGTCGTCGTTTTTCCGGCGTCGATGTGGGAGATGATGCCGATGTTTCTTCTCATCTCGAGCGCGGGACGCTTCATCGGAAAATCCTCTCTGTGAGACAATTGAGGCGCAGATTACCTTGGGAGGGAGAAGATGGGAAAGTCCGAGGCGAAAAAAAGTGGTGGCCGGAAACCAGCCACCACTTTTCTTAAACGCCGGGTAATGCGTTAGAGCTTGACGACGTTTTGCGCCTGAAGCCCCTTGGGACCCTGGGCGACTTCGAACGATACCTGATCGTCCTCGCTCAAGGATTTGAATCCTTCCGCCTGAATGGCCGTGTGGTGAACGAACAAATCCTCACCACCGTCCTCGGGCGTGATGAAACCATACCCTTTTGCATCGTTGAACCACTTCACTGTACCTGTTGACATACACTTCCTCATAAAAAAGAAACTGAACTGGGGGATGTAATGATGAATGGAGCGTCTCTTGGGAGGGAATCTTCATTCGTCTTGCATACCCACAAAACCTTTTGCCCACACCTGTTGCGGGAAAAGACACCGAACCCTATCAGAGGCCGAAAACAAACGCAAGAGGCAAAAAACAGAGATTTGCAATCGTATCCGTCACGCCGCCCGCAGGACCAGAACACGGTTTTTCTTCATATGATCGGCCATACATGGGTAAAACGGCATAAAGACAGATTTCCGGATTCTCCCCATCCCTCATGCCGCCTACGGGCGATGCCCCGCTAATCGCAGGGCCGGGCGGAGAAAGCGGCGTAAGCGCATCAGGGAGAAACGATGCGCTTGCCTGGACCGTTGCGCCCAGGCGAGGGAGGGAATCAGGCGGCCTCGGGGGTTTTTGGCTCCCCTGCTTCGAAGGGGAGTTCGGGCGCGGGCGTAAGTCTCGATTCGAGTTCCTCTTGTCGGCTGCGCCAATCCTCATATGAGATTTGGCCTTGCAGATAGAGGGCGAGATTCCGCATGCAGGCTTGGTGAATGCGCTTCGAAGTCTGGCTCGTCCCATGTGTCTTGTATCCGGGTCCTTGAGTTGTTATCGCCATGACGGGCCTCCTTTCCAGCTTCTCCTCGTAGCTGAAGGAGAATGGTTCAATAATCTATATATAGTGCCTCTCATACATTTTTGCACTACATTTTGTGTGAAAATCGTGTTAAAAAATTGTTACTGTACGAAGAATTTTTTTAATCCTCCAGTAAAGCGAATATAATACGAAAATATGAAAAATGCAACCTCTTTTTTTCAGCGACATGCCCGGCTCCGTCAAATCAGTATGTTAAGATGATATTATTTATGCCTTACATTCATTCCCGCCCGAAAAAAAACTTTATGATAAGCACTCGCAAAGTCGAAAAGGACCCGACGTGTTCTTGAGAAAAATTTCAAAAAAAATCCCGTGCAACGTTTTTTTTCTCCTGATTTCCACGTTTCTGCTCGTGGGATGCGCCGCAGTCCATGAAACGAAAACCGCCCGGGGCGAGGTGATCCGGGAATGGTTCATACCGTTCACCTGGGGGCGCGTGGAGGCTTTCGCCGCGTGGCCCCCTGACAGAGGACATCTCCCGCAGAGACGCTATCCGGCGATCCTCCTCCTGCATGGAGCGGATGCACGGGCCCAGAGATTCAGACGCGCCATCCTGGCTCACGTACGCGACGGCCTCATCCTGATGAGCATCTCGCTGCCCGGTTTCGGTGCATCCACCGGGCCTGAGGATTTCGCCGGGCCGAGAAGCGTGGAGGCCGCCCTGGGCGCGGTCCGTTATCTAAGTACGAGGGAGAACGTCAGAAAAGACGGTATCTTCATCTACGGCATCGGGCAGGGGGCCTCGGCCGCCGCCCTCGCGGCCGCGAGGGGCGCCAAGGTTTCGGGCCTCATTCTCGAAAACGGATTTTACGACCTGGAGCAAACGTATGGGCGCTTATCCCGGAAACAGAAGAACAGAATACGCGCCGTGCTCGGCGGTCCGCCCGCTCAAGCAGGGGAGGCTTACCGGGAGCGCTCTCCCATCCGGGCGGGGGATAAAATAAAAGCCCCTGTTCTGCTTCTCCACAGCCAGGGAGAGCCCTACCCGCTCAGCGGCGCCGAGGCTTTTCTAAGAACCATTGAGGAAAAAGGCGGCAGGGCGGAACTACAGCGAATCAAAAAGCAGGGCCCGTTCGAATCACTCACACACCCCAATATCGCGAATCGGGTCATCCCCTTCGTCAGGAAAACACTCGAAACGCGTTGAGCCGAAATACCACCTAAGCCTTCTCCCGGGGCTCGACTCTCGCCAGCCGATCGTAAACCGAGGGGTGCGAATGAAAGAGCGCGACCACCCAGCCGGGCGGGTCGGGGTCCGTCAGGTTCTGCCTGCATAACTTGACGAGAGCGGAAGACAATCCGCCCCTCGCCTCGGCGTACTCGGTCGAATAGCGATCGCAGCGGTACTCGAAAGCGCGCGAAATGACGAGAAAGAGAGGAGACATCACCGCTCCCAGGATGCTCAGCACGATCCACAAAACCACGATGCCGGCGGGCTCTCCCGGCTGGACGAGAGCGGGGTTGGCCCATTCTCCCAGCCATTCAAGCGAGTGCCGGGAGAGATACATCGCGAAAGCCAGCATCACGCTTTTCATCGCGATGAGGGCCGGGATGTGGCGGCCCACGTGATGGGCGATCTCATGGGCGAGGACCGCCTCGATCTCATCGGGCGTGAAATCGAGCAGCGTATCGGAGAGAACCACACGCCGGGACGGCCCCCAGCCGACAAGGGCGGCGTTCGCCGTCTTGCTCTTCGAACTCATATCCATCTCCCACACCCCGCCGTACACGCTCGCCTTCGTTCTCTCCAGAAAGGCGAGGAGCCGCTCCCTGAGCTCCTCATCCGCCAGGGGCTTGAAGCGGAAGAAGATGGGCGCCAGCAGCACCGGAGCGATGAGGGAGATGAAAACCACCAGCAAAACAGAAGCCAGCGCGGCTATCCACCACCAATGAACCGGCCACGCGACCATGATCATCAAAAAAACACCGCCGGCCGAGCCGCCCAACAACAGCAAGAGCGCCAATCCCTTGCATCTGTCCCATATCCAACCGGCCAGCGATTGGTTCGATAAGTTTTCCCGGTGGGCGAGCACGTAGCCGCCGTAGTAATCAAAGGGCAAGGAGACCAGCGTTCTTAAGAAGACGATGAGAGAGAAAGTTGCGAATCCGCTTACGAACGCGCCGCCCACAGGCTTCCCGGCCTCCGAACCCAGATACCAGAGCAAAAGCGCCAACACGACGCCGAATTCCAGGGCGGAGGACGCCAGCCCCACATACAGGCGCCGCATCTGAAACGCCCTCGCGCGCCTCAGGAAATCATCTTCAAAAATCGGGAGCTCATCGGGATTGCGCATATCCGTTCAATCTCCAGGCGTGCGTGAGGAGTACAAAAGCCGGGAAATGACAGGGCGATAATTTGGCAAATCACTCGCGATTATGCAAATATATTCTCCACCAAGCGGATGACAGCAAACCAAATGCTTTACTCGACTCCCAGAGACGGGAGCCAGAACCCGGGAGGTCTATTCTGTGTCCCGTCAGCTCATCGACCTGAGAAGCGACACCGCAACACGCCCCACGCCAGCGATGCGCGAGGCCATCGCCGAGGCCCCGGTGGGCGATGAAATGCTGGGGGAGGACCCGAGCGTCAACGAACTCGTCGAAAAGGCGGCTGCGCTGTTCGGCAAGGAAGGCGGCCTTTTCGTGTCCTCCGGCACGCTGGCCAACCAACTGGCCATCAAGGTCCACACGAATCCGGGCGATGAAATCATCGCCGATTCCCATTGCCATCCCTTTCGAAACGAACTGGGCGCAAGCCCGTTTTTGTCCGGCGTTCAATTCGCCCTGATTTCGGCGAAACGCGGGGCATACGCGCGAGGAGACGCCGAGGAATGGCTGCGCCCCAAGGGAGGGTACCCGAAAAGCTCCCTCCTCTGGGTGGAGAACACGCACAACCAGGGCGGCGGCCACGTGTTCCCCCTCGAAGGGCTCGATGAGTTGCGCGTCTTCTCGCAAGAGCAGAACATCCCCCTTCACATCGACGGCGCCCGCATCTTCAACGCCATCATCGCCTCCGGCATTCCCCCTCAGGAGTGGGCGAGGCGCTGCGATTCGATCTGCTTTTGCCTCTCCAAGGGGCTGGGCTGCCCGGTGGGCTCCATCCTGCTCGGGGAAGGAGCGTTCATCGAAGAGGCGCGCCGCTACCGGAGAATGCTGGGCGGCGGCTGGCGCCAGGCGGGGGTTCTCGCCGCCGCGGGTCTCTACGCTCTGGACCATCATGTAGAGCGTTTGGCTGATGACCACGCCAACGCCCAGCTATTCTCGGAACTCACCGCCGGGGTTCCGGGGATTCGGCCCGTCCACGACACGACGCCCACCAATCTCGTGTTCCTGGACGTCTCGGAAACGGGCAAAACGGCGCACCAGATCAACGAGGCGACGATGAAAAACGGCGTCGCCTTCTCCGTTCCCAGTCCGAAGATGCTCCGCGCCGTCACCCACCTGGACGTATCGAGGGAAGACGTGCAAACCGCCGCTCGGGTTCTGGCGGATTCGGTGAGATGAACGCACGCGCTCGTGTCACCGTTCTGGGCTGCGGCACCTCCACCGGCGTTCCTTCCATCGGGTGCACCACTGCCGCATGTCTTTCGGATGATCCCAGGAACAAGCGGCTTCGTCCGAGCATCATCATCGAACACAAAGGGCGAAACCTGCTGGTGGATACAGGCCCCGATTTGCGCGAGCAGGCGCTCAGGCACCAGATCACCCGCGTGGACGCCGTGGTCTACACGCACTATCATGCGGACCATACCCACGGCATCGACGACTTGCGAGCCTTCAATTTCCTGATGCGAAAGCCGATTCCCTGCTATGCCTATCCCAACACGGTGAAGATTCTCCGCCAGAATTTCAGCTACATCTTCAACGACGGGAACTACAGCGGCTTCAAGCCGCAACTCACGCTGGAGGAGATTGGAGAATCCCCTTTCGGTGTGGCCGGCATGAACGTCATCCCCTTCGAACTCGAACATGCCGGCATGAGGGTGATGGGCCTTCGGGTGGGGGACTTCGCCTACGCCACGGATTGCAACGCCATTCCGGAAAAATCCATGGAAATCCTGAAAGGAGTGCGCGTCCTCGTCCTGGACGCCTTGCGCCACCGCGAGCACCCTTCACACTTCACGGTCGCCGAGGCGCTGGAAATCGTCGATGCGCTCGAGCCCGAGCAAACCTATTTCACCCACACCAATTTCGAACTCGAATACCACGAAACGAACCGGAACCTGCCCGGCGGCGTGGAACTGGCGTATGACGGGCTGAGTTTCGAAGTCTTCCTGTAGGGTCTGCGCTAGGCGTCGTCCGTATCTTCGGGGATCTGCCCCGCTTCGTCCTCCCGCCTAGCGCTCGCCGCTTCGCAGAGGTCCGAGAACAGAAGATACCCCGCCAGGTAATACGAGATAGAGGTCACCATCACGCCCGTCTGCAGCAGGACCTGCCCCAACAGACCCCCGCCGAAAATCCCCTGTATCACTTGCCAGAGGATGAACCAGATCAGCAGATAGGTCATCGCCAAAACGACGACGGTTCTCTCGCCTCCGCTCGATATCGTCCCGGCGCGGCGGAAGGCCTGGGCGAAGTCGTCGCCATAGAGCAGCGCGGTAAGGGTGCAGAAATAATACCGAACCGCAGGCGTGAGAACGAGAAAAATCGTGACCGCGAACGAGAACGGAAGCCCGATGGGTGAATCTCCGAAAATAAAACTGAAGATGAACAACGCCGCCGCAAACCCGATGACGCCCAGCAACTGCAAACCAAAGGTGTACGCCAAATCCACCTTGGCGACGGACTTCAGGCGATTCACCGCCTCGGCGATGTCCCAAACGGCTCCATCGCCCATGCGCTCGGACTCGATCCTCAAGATCAGGAGAATGAACAGGAAAACCTGTAATACGCGCAAAATCAACTGCGAGGCGATCATAAGGGGGAACAGCAGCATGAGGTTCGCCTGGGGGTCGATCAGCGATTTGATGGAAGGATGAACCGAAAGCGCAATCATGGATACCGGCACGTAAATCGCTACGAAAAGGCGGGTGATCTGCGCAAAATCCGACGCATGGCTGCGCACCCCGAACTCGATGTATCTGGACAGGGGGCCGAGTGCTGTATTTTTCATATAAAAAACAAACCCTTAGAAGAATATGACTGCTCGAGCCGGCGTTGATCTTCGTGCTTCAGGAACGATACACTAGGGATCGACTTTCTCCGCCCTGCGAATCGCGAGACCGCCCGTCGAAGCCGCCACGCAATCCATGACGATCACTATACTCGCTCATGATGAGGATTAGAAGGCAAACCCCATGAGTTCCGCGACAATGGTGAGACAAGGCATCCAGGCGCTCGGACGCAGAGCGATGGAGATCATCGCCAGCATGGGAAGAGCTGCGATCTTCCTGCTCGAATCCGTGCGGTGGATCTTCGCGCCACCCTGGCGGCCCTCGCTCCTGATGCGCCAGATATACATCATCGGCACGGGTTCGCTCTCCATCGTCCTGCTGACCGGCCTGTTCACAGGAATGGTGCTGGCGCTGCAGGGAATCTACGCCTTCAGGAAATTCGGCTCCGAAGCCTTCCTGGGCCCCGCCGTCGCCTTCAGCCTCATCCGCGAACTCGGGCCCGTGCTCACCGCCCTCGTCGTCACCGGCAGGGCGGGCTCCGCCATGACGGCCGAAATCGGCATCATGCAGATCACCGAACAGGTGGACGCCTTAAAGAGCATGGCCGTAAACCCCCTGCAGCGCCTCGTCTCTCCCCGGCTGCTCGCGGGCGTGATAGTATTCCCCCTGCTGACGGCGCTTTGCGATCTCATCGGCATTTTCGGGGCCTATCTCGTTGGCGTGGAGTTGATGGGCTTGAGTTCGGGCACCTTTTTCGGGGAGATGCAGGACAAGATCGAGATGGTCGACATCAACGTAGGCTTATGGAAGTCCATCGTATTCGGCCTGATCGTCACATGGGTCTGCTGCTATAAGGGGTATCATTGCGGTCACGGGGCCGAGGGAGTGGGCAAGGCGACCACCTCGGCCGTGGTGCTGTCTTCCGTCCTGATACTGGTGGGCGACTATTTCCTCACCTCGATTCTCATTTGAAGAAGGAACGAGCCTTGTACCGGAAAAACGTGGAATTCGGCGTCGGCGTATTCGTTCTGGCGGGAATCCTCGCGCTCGCCTATCTGTCCATCAACCTCGGCGGCCTGGATCTCTTCGATGACGGCACCTATGAAGTCTCGGCGAATTTCACGTCCGCCACAGGCTTGAGAAGTGGCGCCTCGGTCGAAATGGCGGGCGTGCGCGTCGGGCGGGTGAGCGGAATCTCCCTGGACGGGGAGGATGCGAGAATCAAGCTCCGCATCGACGAGAGCATCAGGCTCTCGCGGGATTCCATCGCCTCGATTCGCACGAAAGGGGTATTGGGCGACAAGTACGTGAGCTTAAGCCAGGGAGGGTCGGAAAAAATCATCCCCCCGGGCGGACGGATTCGGGAGACGGAGCCCCCGGTTGACATCGAGAAACTCATCGGCGACTTTATTTTCGGCAATGTGAAGAAGAAATAAAGGAGCATCGCCGCCTGAAACAACGCTGGAAGATGACCGATAATCTGTTCGCCAATGAGTGCTTCGCGCCAGCAGACTCAGAATCGAGAGAGCCGGACAACATATAAACATCATCATATCATCCGAGTTTTGCCGCCGCTCCCGAATGCAGTCATTCCCCTACGAGGAGAAACCATGTTGTTGAAAAAGCGTTTGCCGCTACTCATCGCCGCACTTCTGGCCCATGCGCTTCTCGCTTCGGCCACCCAGGCGGGAGAGCCCTCCGAAGTGGTGCGCAAGGGGATACACGGGGTGTTGGAGATACTCGGCCAGCCCGAATTGAAGGCGCCTGAGAAAAAGGCGGAGCGCAGAAACCGGATGCGCAAGGTCATCCACCAGTATTTCGATTTCGAGGAAATGTCCCGGCGAAGCCTCGCAAGGGCGTGGAGAAAGCGCACGCCCGAGGAGAAGGCCGAATTCATCGAGCTTTTCAGCTATTTCATGGAACGCAACTACGCCGGCACACTGGAAAGCTACACCAACGAGAAAGTCGTTCTCGGCAAAGAGACCAGCGACGCGGAATTCGCCAAGGTCAACACCGTCATCATCACGACGAACAAGAAAGAGGTCAACATCGTCTACCGCCTGCACAAAGTGGAAGGCGAATGGCGCGTCTACGACGTTGTGGTGGAGGGCGTGAGTCTGGTGAAAAACTACCGGGACCAGTTCCGATCCATCATCCGGAGAACTTCCTACGCCAACCTCGTGAAAATCCTCCGGGCCAAGCGAGACGAGGGCTAGTGGGGTCGCCCGCGGCGGGCGGCCTGCCCGGCACCCGGGGGAGCGGATATTTTCGGTTCACCTCCGCATGGTTCCGAAGCCCCATCGCTTCTCTTTGCACGATCAGAAAATACCGGTAGCGCTCGGCATCGTCCATCGCGTGGTGGAGCGCACTCTCCCGCCTTTCCCTGATTTTATCGCCGAGTTCTCCTGCCTTTTCCCAGGCGCGCCAGGCGGCCCACGCCCTCTGATGGCGCTTTGAGAACTCGCTGCCGATGCGGCCGAGCGTGGAGGCCATCTCCTCGGCTATCTCGCGTTCCACGGCCAGGGGTTTGAATTTTCCGCTCATACCTCTACGCCGTCTCCTTGGGCAATCCGAGAGAGAGGAACGAACCCACGATGCCGAACGCCATGCAGACCAGAGGCAAGGCCGTTTCCACGCCGATGTAATCGGCCAGGCCGCCCACGGCGATCATCCCGATACTCGCCACGAACCAGACCACGCCGAGCATGAAACTGCTCACCAGGGCGGCATGTTCGGGAGCGATCTCCTGCGCGTACGTCACCGAAACGCCCATCTGCGCGTAAAAAGCGGCGCCCGATAATATGACGAAGACGGTCCGCAAGGGCTCATCAAACAGAAAGGCCATGCCCAACGCGGGCGTGCCCAGGCAAATGGCCATGATCGTCACGATCCGCCTGCCGAAAATGTCCGAGAGATGACCGCCGTAGATGCCGCCCACCGCCGCGGCGACCAGAAACAGGGTAACGGCCGTTCCACCCGCGGCCAGCGAACCGCCTTTGGCGATAATGTAGATCGGCAAGAAAACCTGCACCGTCATGGTCACCGTGGTCCGGCATAAATTCACGACCCACAAGAGGAAAAGCGGACGGAACACGATCCTGAGCATAGACATCGTCTGCTTGAAACTTTGCGATGCGCCGCTTCCCACTTCCTGGATGGGTGGAGAGAAGAAAAGCAAGGGCGCCCCGATGATAATGCCGAAGAGACTGGCGTAAGGTATGGCGTCGATGCCCCACCGGGTGACGATGAACGTCGCCACCCCGGAACCCAGCCCCACGCCCAAACGGCCGCCCGCGACATAAAGCGACATGCCGAACCCTTTTCTCGCGCCGGCGGACTGACCGGCGATGACCGAAGCCACGGGATGAAAACAGGCCGACCCCGAGCCTGCGATCAGCATGAGGAGCATGAGCATCCAGAAATTCGGCATGTAGAGCATGAACGCCAACAGCGCGCCGCCCAGCGGTCCGAGCGCCAGGAGCCATCCTTTCCTGATCCTGTCGGCGAAGTAGCCGAAAAGGGGCTGGCCCACGGCGCCGGTTACTGAAAGCGTGGTGGCCAGAAGACCCGCCAGGCTCAGGGGCAGGTCCAGGCGCTCTACGATGAGGGGGAGCAAAGGGGGAAGAAATCCGAAATAGCTGTCGTTCGCGACGTGGGCGACGATGAGCAGGGAGATTCTTCTTTTTTTGAGGCGCTCCGGAACCGCGCCGGCCACTGCCGAATCTCTCAAAGACGTTCTCCGAAACGAAAAATGCTGCGATGGTCCCGCCCGAACCCGGCGCGGATGCGTGGCGATTATGTCATCTTTTCGATCAGCCCGGGAACAGCGGCGAGGGCGTCGTCCACTTTTTCCACGTCCTTGCCGCCCGCTTGCGCGAAGTCCTGTCGGCCCCCGCCTCTGCCGCCGACGAGCGAGGCCACCTCTTTCACGAGATTCCCGGCATGAATACGAGACGTGAGGTCTTTCGTGACGCCCGCGGCGATGGCGACCTTTCCGTCCGTCACGGCGGCGACCACCGCGACGCCGCTTTGGAGCTTGCCCTTCGCCGCGTCGATGATTCCGCGCAACTCGCCCGCCTGAAGGCCGTCGCGTCTCACGGCGATGAGCCTGACGCCCGAAATTTCTTTGGCCTCGGAAGCCAGATCGCCCATCTCGTCGCGCGATTGCCTGTCGCGCGAATCCTTGAGTTCACGCTCGAGCGTCTTCACGCGGTCGAGCAGCCGCTTCACCCGCTCGGCCTCCTCGAGCGGCGCCGCCCTGGTGAGCTCCCCGATTTCCGAGAGAACGTGTTGTTCCTTGCGGGCCTGGAGGAGCGCGCCCTCTCCCGTCAATGCCTCGATGCGCCTCACGCCCGAGGCCACGCTGCCCTCGTGCAGGATACGGAATAAACCGATGTCGCCTACGGCGCGCGCATGCGTGCCCCCGCAAAGCTCCATGCTGAAATCACCCACGGAGACGACCCGCACGTCCTCGCCGTAACGCTCGCCGAAGAGCGCCGTCGCCCCTTCAGCCAGCGCGTCGTCTATCGACATGTGGCGCGTCTCCACGTTCGCGTTCTCGCGAATGCGCTCGTTGACGATGTCCTCCACCCTTTCGCGTTCGCGGGACGTCATCGCCGCGAAATGGGTGTAGTCGAACCGCAGCCTCTCGGGCGAGAGGTGAGAACCCGCCTGCTTGACGTGATCTCCCAGAACCTGGCGCAGCGCGTATTGCAGCAGGTGGGTGGCCGAGTGGTTGCGCCTCAAGAGATCGCGCCTCTCCGTGTCGATTCGCGCGTTGACGTTCTGTCCCTTCCTGAGGGTTCCTTCCGTCACCTTGATATGATGCGCGTACACGTCGGGAAGCGGCTTTTGCGTGTCGAGCACGACGGCGGCCCCATCGGGCCAGGAAAACCCGCCCCTGTCGCCTTCCTGCCCACCCGCTTCGCCGTAAAACGGCGTCTTGTCGAGCACGACGCGCGCCTCATCTCCTGCGCCGGCTTCATCGCTCAGCACGCCATCCACCATGAGGGCGCGGGCGCAGGCTTGTTCTTCATCGTGATCATAACCGGTGAATTCGGTCGCGCCCGCCTCATCGCGCACCTGGTGCCAGATTTCATCGACGGCGGCTTCGCCCGAGCCTTTCCAGTGGGCGCGCGCGCGTTCGCGCTGCTGCTCCATCGCCTCGTCGAAACCGCCCTGGTCTATCCCGAGGCCGTGAAACGCGGCCGTCTCCACCGCCAGATCCCACGGATAGCCATAAGTATCGAGCAGGGTGAACACCTCCCCGCCCGGAATGGTGGCGCTGCCCGATGATTTCACTTCTTCAGCGAGCGCGTCCATGCGCGGCTGGCCCTGCGCCAGGGTGTTGGCGAACCTCTCCTCTTCGGCCAGCGTGACGCGGGAGATGTAGCTCAGGCCCTCCCTGAGTTCAGGGAAGGCACCGCCCATCATGTCGGCCACCACGCCCGCCGTCTGATGCAGGAACGGCCCCTCGATGCCCAGCATCCTGCCGTGCCGCAAGGCCCGCCTCGCCACGCGCCTCAACACGTAGCCCCGGCCCTCGTTGCTCGGCAGAACGCCGTCCGCCACCAGAAAGCTCACCGCGCGAACGTGGTCCGCAATGACGCGGAACGAGACGTCGTTCGGCGCGTCGCTGCCGGTGTATTCCCTGCCGCAACGCTCCTCGACCGAATGAATGAGCGGCATCAGGAGGTCGGTGTGATAATTGCTGTCCTCTTTCTGCACCACCGCCGTGAGGCGTTCGAGGCCCATTCCCGTATCGACGGAGGGCTTGGGCAGCGGCTCCATCCTGCCCGAAGCCTCCCGGTTGAACTGCATGAACACGAGGTTCCAGAGTTCCAGGTAGCGATCCCCGTCCTCATCCTCGTGCCCGCTTCCCGGCGGCGCGCCGACGATGTGATCGCCCTGGTCATAAATGAGCTCCGAGCAGGGGCCGCAGGGGCCGGTGTCCCCCATCGCCCAGAAGTTGTCCTTCTCATCCATGCGGACGATGCGCTCCGGCGGCACGCCCACGAGCCGCTCCCAAAGCTCCGCCGCCTCGTCGTCCTCCCTGAAGACGGTGATCCACATGCGATCTCCGTCCAGACCCACGCGGTTAATCAGAAACTCCCAGCCGAACTCGATCGCCTTTTCCTTGAAGTACTCGCCGAACGAGAAATTGCCCAGCATCTCGAAGAACGTGTGGTGCCGGGCCGTTCGGCCGACGTTTTCGAGGTCGTTGTGCTTGCCGCTCACACGCAGGCATTTCTGGGAACTCACCGCCCGGTTGTAGTCGCGCTTCTCCAGGCCCGTGAACACGTCCTTGAACTGGACCATGCCGGCGTTGGTGAACAGCAAGGTGGGGTCGTTCATGGGGACCAGCGCCGAGCTGCGAACGATCCTGTGCGCCTCGCCGGCGAAGAATTCGAGAAATTGTCGGCGGACCTCATTGCCCTTCATATGCAGATTTCTCCAAATGTCGCTCTTTGACCTGAAAATCTCCGGGGGGGAGAATATGCCATCACGCTTCAGATGGCGACGTCTTGCTGATACAGGCCGAAAACCTCGCGCATGGTGTCCGCGATTTCCCCGACCGTGGCCTCGGCCTGCACCGCCCTGAGGATGTAGGGCAGAAGATTGTCATCACCCCTGGCCGCGTGACTCAAGGCGTCGAGGGCCTCGCTCGTACGGTCGGCGTGGCGCCGTATCCTCAGCGATTCGACACGCTCCTTCTGTTCTCCCTCGACCTCGGGGCGAATCTGGAGCGTCGAGATGCGCGATTCCTCTTCCTGTTCAAACCGGTTCACGCCGACGACGACCATCTCCCCCTCATCGACGAGGCGCTGATAAGCAAAGGCGCTCTCCTGAATCTGGCGCTGCACCCATCCCGTTTCGATGGCGTGAAGCATGCCGCCGGTATCGTCGATATGCCGAATGATTTCCTCCGCCCGGGAGGCAATCTCGGACGTCAGCGCCTCGATGGCGTACGCTCCCCCGCACGGGTCCGCCACGTTCGGCACGTTCGATTCCTCGGCGAGTATCTGCTGGGTTCTGAGCGCGAGCCTCGCGGCGTTCTCCGTGGGCAGGGAGAGAGCCTCGTCCATCGAATTCGTGTGAAGCGACTGCGTACCCCCCAGCACGGCGGCCATCGCCTGAAGCGCGACGCGCACGACGTTGTTTTTCGGCTGCTGCGCGGTCAGCGCGCTGCCGGCGGTCTGGGAGTGAAACCGCAGCATGCAGGCCTTCTCCGAACGCGCCCCGAAGCGCTCGCGCATGATCCGCGCCCAGAGCCTGCGCGCGGCGCGGAACTTCGCGATCTCCTCCAGAAAGTGATTGTGGACGTTGAAGAAAAAAGATATCTGTGAAGCGAGCTCATCTACACTCAGGCCTGCGGCCACCGCGGCCTCCACATAGGTGATGGCGTTCGCGAGCGTGAAGGCGACCTCCTGAACGGCGGTCGAGCCCGCCTCGCGGATGTGGTAGCCGCTGATCGATATGGCGTTCCATTTGGGCACCCTGTCCTTGCAGAACTCCATCGTGTCGGTGATCAGGCGCAGGCTCGCCCCGGGCGGATAAATGTAGGTGCCGCGCGCGATGTATTCCTTCAAGATGTCGTTCTGCACAGTCCCACGGAGCGCCTCGGAGGGAATGCCGCGCTTCTCGGCCACCGCGACGTAGAGGGCCAGCAGAATGGGTGCTGTGGCGTTGATGGTCATCGACGTGGAAATCTTGTCCAGCGGAATGTCTTCAAGCAAGACCTCCATGTCCTCGACGGAGGCGATGGACACCCCCACGCGGCCCACTTCGCCGTATACCAGGGGATGATCCGGGTCGTAGCCAATCTGGGTGGGCAGATCGAACGCCACGGAAATCCCCATCTGCCCGTGATCGAGGAGATAGCGGTAACGGTGGTTGCTCTCCCGCGCGCTGCCGAAACCGGCGTATTGGCGCATCGTCCAGAGCCTGCCCCTGTACATGTTCTCGTAGATTCCGCGCGTGTAGGGATGCGCTCCCGGCTTCTCGTCGAGGGCCTTTGGGTCGACTTCGCCCGGGCCGAAAAACGCCGGCAGAGCGATACCCGAGAGGGTGGCCGTACCACCCTCCTCCGCAGGTTCGCTCCAGGCCCTCTGGGCCGTGGCGATGCTCGGCTCGATCATCGCGGGAAACCTCCACAAAAACAGAAAATCGAATGCCGCCCTTGTCTCAAAGAAAAATACCATATTCGCGCGCCATCAGGCCAGCTTGAGCGGATTTCGAGGCCCTTCCAGAGAGCGGGATGCGCCGGGCCGGAACAACACGGGCGCTCCGCCTCCGGGAATTTCCGGCGAATTTCAAAATCGGGCGATTCAAGTTACAATTTTCTCATGACTACCTATCGCCTGCCCCTGTTTCCGCTCCAAGTGGTTCTCCTGCCGGGCCAGCGGCTGCCCCTGCATATTTTCGAGGAACGCTACAAAATCATGATCGGCGAGTGCATCGAGGACGAAGCGCCCTTCGGGGTCGTTTTGGTGGGGAAAGGCGGCATCCACAAGATTGGATGCGTGGCCCGCGTGACCGAGGTGTTCGAAAAATTTCCCGACGGCAGGATGAACATTCTGACCCTGGGCGAGCAGCGCTTCGAGGTCTTCCGCATCTATGACAGCCAGCCCTATTTCGAGGGTGAGGTGAGCGATTTTCATGATGAAGAAGGAGAAGACCCCACGGAATTGTGCCGGATGGTGTGGGACGCTCTCGAAAAAAACGAATCGATGCCCCTGAATCTGCCCGAGGAATTGCGGGAAAACCCCTTTCAGCTCTCTTTCGCCGTCGCCGAGGTTCTCAGGCTGCCGCTTCGGGAAAAACAGTCCTTCCTGGGTTCTCGCTCCATCGCCTGGCGCCTGAAGCGATTGCTTGCATTGCTCAAAAGGGACAAGCCTTCAAAATTCGCCCTCACCGATTACGACAAGTCCACCCACAGAAACGGGCACTGAAGTCTTTATCGGGGAAAATGCCTGAGCAGGCGTACGCTCCGGCGCTATCCCTCGAGCACCTGGACGCGTTCAACCGAAAGCGCCTTCCCGGTATCCGGAGATATCTCGACGAGCGCGCCGTTGAGCTGCCCCTCGCCTCCGGCCACCTCGAAGCGGCGGGGAAGCCCGGACAGAAACTTATCCAGAACGATTTCCGTCTTCATGCCGATGATGGAATTGCGAGGCCCCGTCATGCCGACGTCCGTGATGAAGGCCGTGCCTTTGGGCAGCACCCGCTCGTCCGCCGTCTGGATGTGGGTATGCGTTCCGAAAACAGCGCTCACGCGACCGTCGAGATGCCAGCCCATCGCCACCTTCTCGCTCGTGGCCTCCGCGTGAAAATCCACCATGATCATGTTGGTCTCATTGCCCACCGTCCTCACGAGTTCATCGGCTGCCCGGAAAGGACATTCGATGGGCGGCATGAAGACGCGGCCCATGAGGTTCAGGACGGCGAGGCGCCCTCCCTGGCATTCCAGCACGAAGACGCCCTTGCCCGGCGTCCGGGGAGGGTAGTTCCCGGGCCTGAGCAGGCGGGGTTCGCGCAGGATGAAATCGGCCGTCTCCTTGCGGTTCCAGATGTGATTCCCCGAGGTGATGACGTCCGCGCCCGCATCGAGCAACTCGTCGACGTGCGCGTTGTTGATCCCGAAGCCGCCGGCCGCGTTCTCCCCGTTGATGACGCATACGTCCACCCGGTGCTTTTCCCTGAGCGGGCCGAGGTGGTCGCAAGCCATCCGCCGGCCCACTTTCCCCGTGATGTCTCCGACGAACAGCAGCCTCAAGGCAACCTCAACGCGCAGTGGCCACGTGGCGGGTTTCGCGAATGACGGTGACGAGGATTTCGCCCGGATACGTGCGTTCGCTCTCGATTCTCTTGGCGATGTCGCGCGCCAGGAAGGTGGCCTGCGAGTCGGTCACCTCATCGGGCAGGACCGACACGCGAATCTCCCGGCCCGCCTGAATGGCGAAGCACTTCTCCACGCCATTGAACGATTCGGCGATCTTCTCCAGCGCCTCCAAGCGCTTGATGTAGCTTTCCACCATCTCGCGCCTCGCACCCGGCCGGGCGGCGGACAGGGTATCGGCCGCCTTCACCAGGACGGATTCGATGCAGTTCGCCTCCTCGTCCTCGTGGTGGGAGACGATGGCGTTCAAGACCTCGGGCGGCTCGTTGTAGCGCTTTGCGATGTCGTAGCCTATCTGGACGTGCGAACCCTCGACCTCGTGCGTCGCCGCCTTGCCGATGTCGTGAAACAAGCCGGCGCGCTTCGCCATCGTGGGGTCGATGCGCAACTCATCCGCCAGCATCCCCGCGAGATAGGCCACTTCTTTGGAGTGCATGAGGGCGTTCTGGCTGTAGCTCGTGCGGTACTTGAGGCGACCCAGCATGTTCACGAGTTCGGGATGCACGTCGCCCACACCCAGTTCCATCACGACTTCCTCGCCCGCCTGGCGTATCTGCGTATCGATGTCTTTTTTCGTCTTGTTGACGATGTCCTCGATTCTGCCCGGGTGGATTCTCCCGTCCTGGACGAGCGCTTCGAGCGCCTGGCGCGCCGTCTCGCGGCGAACCTTGTCGAAGCCGGAGACGACGACGGCCTCGGGCGTATCGTCGATGATCACGTCCACGCCGGTCGCCATCTCGAGAGCCCGGATGTTCCTGCCCTCGCGGCCGATGATGCGGCCTTTCATCTCATCGGTCGGCAAATCCACCACGCTCACCAGGTTTTCCGCCACATGCTCGGAGGAGAAGCGCTCCACGGCCAGGGCGAGCGCCTGTTTCGCCTCGGCTTCCACGGTACTCCTCGCCCGGCGCTCGAGGCGCTGCACTTCGGCGGCGATATCCTGTTTCGCCTCCTCCATAAAGCGATCCTGGAGCTCTTTCTTGGCGTTCTCGACGCTGAGGCCGGAAATTTCCTCGAGTTTTCTGATTTCCTCTTCCTGCAACTGCTTGTAGCGCGCATGCTCGCGCTTCAACTCCTGTTCTTTTCCACCCAATTCGGCCTCGCGGCGCTCAACGGCCGCTTCTTTGCCGTCGAGGCTCTCCCGGCGCCTGTCCAGCGTCTCTTCGCGCTGATTCACCCTTTGCTCAAACTTCTGCAACTCCTCCACGCGGGATTTGTTCTCCCGCTCGATGCGCTCTCTTTCCTGAAGCAATTCCGCCTTGTGCGCCACCTGGGATTCCTGGATCTTCTGCGAGAGCTCCTTGGCCGCGCTCTCGTTGATCTGCTGAACCCGCTCCTCGGCGTCCGCCTCCAGGCGGGCCACCGTCTCTTCATGCCGGCGCTTCATCGCCCGCATGATGAACAACACCACCACGCACACGAGGGCGACTGCAACAACGACCATCTGCCACAAAATCACGTTATCCATATTCATCCGCCTCCTGGGGCATATATTCACGTGGGAGGCATCGCATCGCCCCCCGATCGGTTATCACCCAATCAACACCGACATCCCACTCATCCCGCTTCCAGGACTCACCGACGAGCAACTGAAACGCATAACCGGCGCCCACCAGCAAAGGTCCGGACTCATGCAGGCCGCCGCGGCGACCCTGAAACGTGCGATCGTAGAATCCCCCGCCGATTCCCAGCCTGCCGCCATAGAGATCGAATGCAAGGCCGGGGGTAACGACCACATCCAGTTCATTCACATCCAGGGGGGGAATATCGCGAACAGGTTCCGGAATTCGAAGCGCGCCCGGCTGAAGCTCCGCCTCGGGATGATTCACCGGACAGAAGTGCAAAACATCTTTCCCCACTCTGGGGAAACAATACGTTCTTTTCGCATCGCTGCATTCACTCCAGAGCGACGAGAAGTTCATCTCGCCGCGAACCGCTGCATATATTCCCACCCTGAGCGCGCCCATGAAAACCAGAAAAGAATCCAGGCGCCGTCCCGCCCGCCGGCTCAACACGCCGGCCTCGGCAGGGGGAAGTTGCTCTCTCATCTCCTTCATCTTCAGCCGAACGTCTTGTTTCTCCATGTATGATTCGGCCATGAATATTCTTTCAACGCCATACCCGGGTCCCTCGAGCAGGAGCGGAAACCTGCCCACGGACCCGAGGCGCATATCAGTAATGACCCCGCCCTGTGCCGTGTGAAGTTCGCTTTGAACCCAGCTTTCGCCAGGTGGGCGTCCATGTCCACGGCTTTAGGCCGAACTCCCCGAGAGGAATAGCTCACCACCGTGGGGCAGGACTCCCGCTACATTCGTACTGGGTCAAAATGCTTCGCCCCATCACGAACACGGCAGGGTCAAGACAAGAAAGCATTATGACACTAAAACCAGAGGATGAATACAGGGAGAAGCTACTGCGTGGAGAGAAACTTCCATTCAGGCCGATCTTTTCACCATCTCCAACAGAGAATCAGCGCGTTGTGAGAGGGCTTCCTCACTTTTTTCTTTCGCTTCTCTTTCCTCGAACAACTCGTTGGCGATGTTCATCGACGCCAGCAGAACAACCTTGATCGGATCGTTCGACTGTCGTGAGACCTTGCGAATTTCAGAATCAACGTATTCGGCGAGCTCCAAGGTATATTCGGTATTGGCCGAACTTCTCAGGCTCAAGGAATGACCAAATATCTCCACCATCAGTTTATTCCCCCCGGCCATAAGTTGTCTCCTTATGCCCTAGTGCTGCATGCGTGCGGCGAACTACTCGATGTGCGCCAGAATCTTCTCCACGCGTTCCCGGACTTCGGCCTGCTCTTTTTGAAGCTGCGCGTTTTCCGCCTGGCACTTCGCCAAATCGTCGGCCTGGGCGCGTACGGACTCGGAATCGGCGCGGGCCTCCTCCCTCAGCCTCTGGAGCTGCGATTCCAACTCCGCCCGGGAGCGCCTCAGGGCGTTGCGTTCCTCCAATAGATTCGAGAGCGCGGCTTCGAGCGCGTTTAATTTATCAATGACCATTCGGACACTCTTTCCACGGGCGCAAGACAAAAAAATGAGTTCCACAATGCACGGAAATGATTCTAGGGTCGGAAAAAAGCGGTGTCAAGGAAACCATCACGAGCGAAGCCGCGCGTCCAGACGCGCGCCCAAGGCCCCGACGATTTCATCGAACGCCTCGTTGACCTGCTCGTCCGTGAGCGTCGCCTCCGGGTGACGGAATACCAGCGAATACGCCAGGCTTTTCTCGCCTGAGTCCTTCAAGGCGGGGTCCTGATAGACGTCGAACAGATTCACCGACTCCAGCCAGTCCCCACCCGCTTGATGGATGACCTCCTCGATCTCCCCATTCGTCCGCACCGCATCCACCACCACCGCCAGATCGCGAAGCGAGGCCGGATACCTCGGCAAGGGCGTCAGACGAAGTGGAGCCGGGTCGATCTCGGCCAAAGCGGCGAGGCTGATCTCGAAAGCGGACACGTCCGTCTCGATGTCCAAGAAACCCAACGCCTCGGGCGACACCAACCCGATGTTTCCGAGCGTCACGCCGCCGGCGAGGACCCTGGAAACCGCAGAGGACTCCCAACCCGGGGCCGCGTCGACCGGCTCGAACCGGAGATCCTCCAGTCCCGAGGATCCCAGGAAGCGCTCGAGCACCCCTTTGAGTTCAGACAGAGCCTCCGGCAGCGATACACCATCCCCGGCCGCCGCGCTCCCCACGAGGAGGCCGGCCATGCGCAACACCTGCTCCGGCAACGCATCTCCATTTACGGGATGAAACGAGCGCCCCAGCTCGAACAGGCGAATTTCGCTCACCCCCCGGCTCTGGTTGTGCGCCACGTTCGCCAGCAAACCGGCGAGGAGCGTGGTTCTGAGCACGTCCATCTCGCCGCTCAGGGGATTGCGCAGCGCCACCATCTGCTCATCGCGCCACCCCATGCTCTCAAGAGCCTCTCTGCTGACGAAGCTGTAGTTGAGCGCCTCGCTGAATCCGCCGGCCACCATGATCCGGCGCGCCTGAAGCTCCAGGGAGCGGGTGCGCGTCGGCCTTGCGGCGGGGCTTCCCGAAGCCGGAAGCGTGGCGGGAATGTTCTCGTAGCCCACCCTTCTGCCCACCTCCTCGATGAGGTCGATCTCGCGTTCGATGTCGGGCCGGAAAGTCGGAACCTCGACGCTGAAGACGCCGTCTTCCTGCTCGCTCACGAGAAGCCCCAGGGATTCGAGGCTCTCCCTCACCCGGGGGGCGTCCAGGGACACGCCGAGCAGGCTCGATGCGCGCGCCACCCGAATCGGCACCTGCTTGGGAGCGACAGGCGCGGGATGCGCATCCACGGCCCCGTGGGCGATAACGCCGCCCGCCGTCCGGCGGATGAGTTCGGCGGCCAGGTCCGCCGCGCGCACGGTGCCCGAAGGGTCCACCCCCCGTTCGAAGCGATAGGACGCCTCCGTCGACATGCCCAGACGCCTGCGGGTGCGGCGGATGGTCTGGGGCGTGAAATAGGCGCTCTCCAAAAGAATGTCGCGGGTGTCGTCGCTCACCTCGGAGAACAGACCCCCCATCACACCGCCGATGGCGACGGGTTTTTCACCGTCGCATATCATGAGGTCCTCATCGTCCATTTCGCGCCCCTGGCCGTCGAGCGTGGTGAAGGGACCGTCGCTCCCGCTCCACCTTCTCACGATGATCTTCTGCTCTGCGAGGCGGTGCAGATCGAACGCGTGGAGCGGCTGGCCGAGGGAGAGCATCACGTAGTTCGTCACGTCGACCACGTTGTTGATCGGCCGCATACCGGCCGCTCTCAAGCGACGCGACATCCACCCGGGCGACGGGCCGATCTCCACGCCCTGGATGATGCGGGCGGCGTAGCGCGGACACTTGTCCGGGTCCAGGATCTCCACCGCGCAGACCGAAGACGCGGAAACGCTCTCTTCTTCCTGGATGGAAACCTCGGGGGTTCGCAGCGGGATCCCCAAAAGGGCCGCCGCCTCGCGCGCCACGCCCAGGACGGACAGGCAATCCGCGCGATTCGGCGTAATCGAGATGTCGAAAACCACGTCGTTCAGCCCCAGAAGCTCCGCCGCGTCACTCCCGACTTCGGCCGCGCCCGAGAGCAACATGATGCCGCTGTGATCCGCCCCCAGGCCGAGCTCGCGCTCCGAGCAGATCATCCCCTCGCTCTGCTCGCCGCGAATGCGCGCGACTTCGACCTTCATTCCCCCCGGCATCCGCACCCCGGGCGTTGCCAGGACGACGCGCCGGCCCGCCGCGACGTTGGGCGCGCCGCACACCACGGAACGCTCCCCCGCGCCATCGGCCACGCGGCAGAGTTTGAGCCTGTCCGCGTTGGGGTGGGAATCCACAGACAGGACCTCGGCCACCACCAGCCCGTCGAACGACGCTTCGGGACGTTCGAGCGCCTCGACTTCCAGACCGGCAAGCAGAAGGCCGTTCGCCAGGCGTTCGGGCAGTTCGGCGTCTTCCAGGTCCAGATCGATAAAATCGGCGAGCCACTCCAGGCTAATCCGCATCGGGGTCCCTCATTGCGCGTTTGATTCGAAAAATCAGAATTGCCGCAGCATTCTCAAGTCGTTTTCAAAGAAAAGACGGATGTCGCTGATGCCGTAGCGCAGCATGGTGATGCGCTCCACGCCCAGGCCCCAGGCGAACCCGGTCCACCGCTCGGGGTCGTACCCCACCGCCTCGAAGACCGCCGGGTCCACCATGCCTGCGCCCAAAACCTCCATCCACTCCCCGCCCGCCACGTAATCGCTGGCGATATCCACCTCGACGCTCGGCTCCGTGAACGGGAAGAAACTGGGCCTGAGCCGCACGCGGTACTCGGGGCCGAAAATTTCGCGCACGAAGGCCTCTAGCGTTCCCTTGAGGTCGGCGAACGTCACGCCCTCATCCACGTACAAACCCTCGATCTGGTGGAACATGGGCGAGTGCGTGACGTCGGCGTCGCAGCGGAACACCTTGCCGGGGGCGATGACCTTGACAGGCGGCGGCTGGCTCTCCATCACCCGGATCTGCACGGGCGAGGTGTGCGTGCGCAAAAGGGCGTCGCCGGTCAGGTAAAACGTATCCTGCATGTCGCGGGCCGGATGGTCCCTGGGGATGTTCAGGGCCTCGAAATTGTAGTAATCGAGTTCCGCCTCGGGGCCTTCGGCCACGGAATAGCCCAGGCGCGTGAGCACCTCGATCAGATACTCCATCGTCTGTACGAGGGGATGCTCATGGCCGATGTGCGGCGCGCGTCCGGGAATCGTGAGGTCGAGCCGCGAGCGCGACGTGTCGGCGACGTCCCCGGCGCCGAGAATCTCATTTTCCCTTTGCTCGATCATCCCGCTCAACGCACCGCCCTCTTCCCTGCCTCTCAGGCGTTCGCCGAGGGCGCGGTGCGCTTCGATTATCTTTTCCCTGTCGTCTTCCTTGATGGCCGAAACGCTCGCCTCGATGTAGGTGCGAACAGCGTTGGCCAGCGGACCGACAATGCGCTTCTCCTCGGCGGACAAATCCTTGAGTCCCCGCATCACCTCGTTGAGTTCACCGCCCTTGCGGCCCAGGTAGCGAATGCGCACTCCCTCGGCCGCGCCTGCGTCGCGCGCGGCCCAGGCGTCCGACAACGCGCCGGAGGATTCGCGGATAATGCCGACAAGCAGGTCTTCGCTCATGTTCGTTCCTCAGTCCCCAACCATTCGGGGCCGCATAAAAAAGGCCCCACCCGGCAGGGTGGAGCCTGAAGCACCTTTTCTTGCCCGGCTCTAGGCGGCCTGCGCCTTGGCGATTTCCACGAGTTTGCCGAAAGCCTGGGGGTCCTCAATCGCCAATTCGGCCAGAATCTTGCGGTTCACTTCCACCCCCGCCTGGCCCAGCCCCCAGATGAAGCGGCTGTAATTGAGACCATGCAGACGGGCCGCCGCATTGATGCGAACGTTCCAAAGACGCCTGAACTCGCGCTTGCGCACCCGGCGGTCGCGATAGGCGTAGGCGCGGGCGCGAAACACGGACTCCCGGGCGGAGCGGAACCTCTTCGAGCGCGCACCCCGATAGCCCTTCGCTTCCTTGAGAAGCCTGCGATGTCGTTCCCTGCCAGCCGGATTTCCTGTCGAACGCGGCATGATTCGGTTACTCCCTCAATCGATGATTTTCTGCCATTCCCTCGGAGGCCGCCTCGAAAACCCACAAATTCTCGCGACCGACCGGGGGAATATACCCGCACGGGCGGATGACCGCAAGCCCGAGGCGCCTGAAAAAGGGCGCGTTACTTCCGGGCGCGCTTGAAGGTGCGTCTGAGAATTAAAGCCAAAAAAAGGACTGCGCCTGCAGCGTAAGGATATTCACCAACATATGACCCGACCCCGCCCAGGATCGACTTGATAAAGTCATTCAGCTCGCCCACCGGATTGCCCATCTCTTCCTCTCACCGGCGGAATGACGGCGCCGCCTCACCAGATCGCCCTGAGCAAAACCATCATCATTTCGGCGAAAAACTACATATAAGGTATCAGCCGCTTGATCATCTTCGCGTCCGTGGGATTCGCGATGGTGCTGTGACGGAGTTCTCTTTTTCTTTTCGTCGTCTTCTTCGTCAGGATATGACGGTGATGGGAGCGGTTCCGCTTCACCTTGCCCGTAGCCGTTATCTTGAAACGCTTGGCCGCTCCGCGGTTCGTCTTCATCTTAGGCATCTTCTTTCACTTCTCCTTCGGGTTTCCCGTCATCCGCCCCGTCATCCGGGCTGACTTGAATGTCCGCATCCTTGAGCGCCTCCGCGAGAGGAGCCGTCAGTTTTCCATCGTCCATTGAGACGTCTTCCGTCTTCCTGCCCGATTTCCTGCGCGGCGTTGTATCCTTTTTGGGCGGTTTTGTCGATTTCGGCGCGAGAACCATCGTCATGTTGCGGCCCTCGAGATTGGGGAACTGCTCCACCGTGCCGATCTCGATGAGCTCGTTCGCCATTCTTTCCAGCAGTTTCCTCCCCAGGTCGGGGTGCGTCACCTCGCGTCCTCGGAACATGATGGTGACCTTCGCCTTGTTCCCGTCGTTCAGGAACCGCTCCGCGTGCCTTCGCTTGATCGCGTAGTCGTGCTCTTCAATCTTGATGCGAAGCTTGACTTCTTTCACCTCCACCACGCGCTGTTTCTTCTTGGCCTCCTGCGCCTTTTTCTGCTGCGTGTATTTGTAGCGGCCCAGGTCCATGATCTTGCACACGGGCGGGTCAGCGTTGGGAGATACCTCGACGAGGTCAAGGTCCCGATCTTCGGCGGCCTCCACCGCCTCCTCCACGGGGAGAACGCCGAGCTGCTGTCCGTCTTCGTCGATGACCCGCACCATCGGAACGCGGATGTCCCGATTGGCTCTGGGGCCTGTGGCTGTCGGGTGAATATCCCGCCCTCTGAAGCGCGACGCCATATCAGACCGCTCCCGAGGTGAGTGATTTGTTCTCGATGTCGCTTCGCATTCTCTCCATAAGTTCCTCCAATGAGATGGACCCCACGTCGCCTTGTTCGCGAAGCCTGAGAGAAACTTCTCCGGTTTCCGCCTCGCGCGCGCCGAGGATGAGCATATACGGTATCTTGTCTCGCTGGGCTTCCCTTATTTTATACCCAATCTTCTCGTTTCGGAAATCCCCCTCCGCCCGGAACCCCGCGGCGAGCAGCTTGCTCTCCACCTCGCGGCCGTAGGGGATGTGATCGTCGGTGATCGTCATGATGCGCGCCTGCTCGGGCGCGAGCCATGCGGGAAACGCACCCGCGTAGTGCTCTATCAGCCCGCCCACGAAACGCTCCATCGAACCCATGACGGTTCTGTGAATCATGATGACCTTGTGGCGCGCGCCGTCCGCGCCGACGTAGTTGAGATCGAAGCGCTTGGGCAGGTTGAAGTCGAACTGGATGGTCGGCCCCTGCCAGCCGCGGCCCAGCGCGTCGCGCATCTTGATGTCGATTTTCGGCCCGTAGAACGCCGCCTCGCCCTCGATGCGCTTATAGGAGATGCCCCGCTTCTCGAGCGCGCGGGTGAGCGCCTCCTCCGCCGCCTCCCAGTCCTCGAGCACGCCGGCGTACTTGCTGAAATCGGAACTATCATGCACCGAGAGTTCGGTCTCGAAATCCTCGTAGCCGAACGTCCTCAGCATGAAGTGCGCCAGATCGATGACGCCCAGCACCTCGTCTTCGGCTTGCTCCGGCGTGCAGAAGATGTGGGCGTCGTCCTGGGTGAAGCCCCGCACCCGGAGCATTCCGTGCAGCGCGCCGCTCCTCTCGTAGCGGTAGACCGTGCCCAGTTCCGCGAGGCGGTAGGGCAGGTCGCGGTAGCTGTGGATCTTCTGCTGATAGATCAGGATGTGGCCCGGGCAGTTCATCGGTTTCAGGACGTATTCATCCTCGTCGATGTTCAGGACATACATGTTTTCCCGGTAGAAATCATAATGGCCGGAAGTCTTGAAGAGCACGTCGCGCGTGATGTGGGGAATGGAGACGAGCTGGTAGCCGCGCTTGACGTGTTCATCCTCCCAGAAGCGCTCGATCACCTTTTTGACCGTCGTGCCCCGGGGCTGCCAGTAGATCAGCCCGCCGCCCGCGTCCTCATCGACCAGGAAGATGCCGAGTTGCTTGCCGATGACGCGGTGGTCCCTCTTTCTGGCGTCTTCGAGTTTCTGCAGATGATCCGCCAGGTCTTGCTTCGTCGCGAAAGCGGTGCCGTAGATGCGCTGGAGCATCTTGTTCTTCTCATCGCCGCGCCAGTAGGCGCCCGCCACGCTCAGGAGCTTGAAGTTGCGCAGCCAGCCCGTAGCGGGCACGTGCGGCCCCCGGCACAGGTCCACGAAATCGCCCTGGCGGTAGATCGAAAGCGCCTCGTCCTCGGGCAGGTCGTGGATCATCTCTATCTTGTAGCTCTCGCCCCTTTCCCCGAAAAGGGACAGCGCGGCCGCGCGTGAGATGTCCTCGCGCTCGATGGCGTATTTCTTCTTGGCGAGTTTTTTCATTCTCGCCTCGATCTTCTTCAAATCCTCGGGCGTGAATGTGACGTCGACGTCGATGTCGTAATAAAACCCGTTTTCGATAGGAGGGCCGATGGTGAGCTGCGCGCCGGGAAAGAGTTCCTGCACCGCCTGGGCCATGAGGTGCGCCGTGCTGTGGCGCAGAATCTCCAGGCCCTCCTCGGAATCGAGCAGGATGAAATCCGGTTCGGCGTCGTCGGGAAGGCCGCGATTCAAATCAACGGGCTCGCCGCCAATCTTCAGCGCGATGGCGTCTTTGGGAAAGTCTCTTTGCTTGGTTTGCTGGGACATAAACGGGCGTTGGCTGGCGCCGCAATCTCCTCTGAAGTTCCTCGAATCGTTATCCTCACGATGGGGCGGCGAATCGCCCCATCGTCCATTCCATGATGGTAGGCGCGGGCGGTTTTGAACCGCCGACCTCTTGCGTGTCAAGCAAGCGCTCTCCCCCTGAGCTACGCGCCTTCGTCCGGTATATCCGGTATAGCGAAATGATAGGAAAGCAGCCCGCGCATTGTCAATGCGCGCTTTCCCCACATCGACGAAAAATAACGCCCCTGGTGGAAAAAACCAACCCGCCCTTCCGTTGCGCGGACTCCCCCGAAACCGCACGAGGGGAACCATGCGGCCTGAGAGTCACGAAACGCTCATCGGATGAAGAAAAGTTGCGGAAGATGGCTCAACTCGCTTTTTCATAGACCAGCAGCGGACTTTCCTTTCGGGCCACCACGTTCTCGTTGATGATGATTTCCTTGACGCCGACCATGCCCGGCAATTCGTACATCGTATCGAGCATCAGTTCCTCGATGATGGCGCGGAGCCCGCGCGCGCCCGTGTTGAGCTCGAGCGCCTTTTCGGCGATGGCGACGAGGGCGTCCTCCGTGAACTGCAGGGTGACGCTCTCGAACTCCACCAGCTTGCGGTATTGCTTCACGAGCGCGTTTTTCGGTTCGCTCAGGATGCGCACGAGCGCGTCCTGATCCAGATCATTGAGCGTGGCCACGACCGGCAGGCGGCCCACGAACTCCGGGATCAGACCGTATTTCAGCAAATCCTCAGGCGTCACCTGGGCGAGCAGCGCACTCAGCGAATCATCCTTCCCGCTCTTGAGACTGGCCTCGAAACCCATTCCCATCTGGCCGACCCGCTTCTTGATGAGGTCGTCGAGACCCACGAACGCCCCGCCCCCGATGAAGAGGATGTTCGCCGTGTCGACGCGCAGGAACTCCTGGTGGGGGTGCTTGCGCCCGCCCTGGGGCGGCACGTTGGCCACCGTTCCCTCGATGATCTTGAGCAGGGCCTGCTGCACCCCCTCGCCGGAGACGTCCCTGGTGATGGAGGGGTTCTCGCTCTTTCGGCTGATCTTGTCGACCTCGTCGATGTAGATGATGCCGCGCTCGGCTTTCCCCACGTCGAAATCGGCGGCCTGCAAGAGCTTGAGAATAATGTTCTCCACGTCCTCGCCCACGTAGCCGGCCTCGGTGAGCGTGGTGGCGTCGACGATGGCGAAGGGCACGTCGAGCAGGCGCGCGAGGGTCTGGGCCATGAGCGTCTTGCCCGAGCCGGTGGGGCCGATGAGCAGGATGTTGCTCTTTTGCAGTTCCACGTCGTGTAAGTCGATTTGCGCCTCCACGCGCCGGTAGTGGTTGTATACGGCGACGGAAAGCGATTTTTTCGCTTTCTCCTGGCCGACGATGTGCTCATCGAGGATGGCCTTGATCTCGGTGGGCTTCAGGAGGGATTTCGCCTTGCTCTTCTGCTCCTCGTTCCACTCCTCCATCATGATTTCCTGGCACAACTCCACGCATTCATCGCAGATGTACACGTGCGGACCGGCAATGAGCTTCTTCACCTCCTCCTGGCTTTTTCCGCAGAACGAGCAACGAAGAGCGTCTTTTTTATCTGAGGCTCGCCTCGCCATCGATCATTCCCCCTCGGAGAAGAGCGCTTCCGGAAACAAAACCGGCCCCGGTCAGGAGCCGTTGTTCTCCTGGATGTTGCCGTCATCCATCCCGTCGCCCGATATGAGATTCGATGAATCCGTGCGCGCGACGATCACGTCGTCCAGCAGGCCGTAGTCCTTCGCCTGTTCGGCCGTCATGAAATTATCACGATCGGTGTCTTTTTCAATCCGCTTGACCGGCTGGCCCGAGTGCCGCGCGAGAATCTCGTTGAGTTCCTCGCGCATTCGGAGGATCTCGCGCGCCTGGATGTCGATGTCGCTCGCCTGTCCCTGCACGCCGCCGAGGGGCTGGTGGATCAGGATGCGCGAGTTGGGCAGGGCGTAGCGCTTGCCCTTCGCCCCCGCCGTCAGCAGGAGCGCGCCCATGCTCGCCGCCTGACCGATGCAGATGGTCGATACGTCGGGCTTGATGTACTGCATCGTGTCGTAAATGGCCAGACCCGCCGTGACGGTGCCGCCCGGGCTGTTCACGTACATGGCGATGTCGCGGTCGGGCTCCTCGGCCTCCAGGAAAAGCAGCTGGGCCGTCACGAGGTTCGCGATGGTGTCGTCTATCGCCGTGCCCAGAAAGATGATCCTCTCCTTCAGCAGGCGGCTGTAGATGTCGTACGCCCGCTCGCCTCTGTTCGTCTGTTCCACCACCATGGGTACGAGTGCCACTTTTTATCCATCCTCTTTCGAATCGCCGCCGGATGAGCGCTCCTCCCCCTCGTCCTCATCTGAGTCGCGGGAATGCGCATCATGTTCGGCGGCATCGTGAACGTCGAATTCCACGTCGGCCTGATCATAGAGCCAACTCACCGTCTTGTTGTAGTTGATGTTCGAGACGAGCGAAGCCATCGCCCCGGTCGTCATCATCCGCTCGCGAAGTTTCTCGGGCGTCATGCCGTAGCGCGCGGCCGAGATGTTGATCTGCGCCTCGACCTCCTCGGCGCTCGCCTCGATCTCCTCCGCCTCGCGGATGCGCTCCACGATGATGAGCTGGCGCACCCGCTCCTCGGCCCGGGGCCTCACCTCTTCGCGCAACTCCTCGATCTTGCCTTCGGAGAGCTGGACGTCGGGGTTTTCCTGGCGCAGCCTGCGCTCGTATTCACGAATCTGCTCATCCGCCTCCCCCTTGACCAGCGTGGGAGGCACCTCGAAGGGATGCGCTTCGAGCAGCGACTTCAGCAGCTCGGAAATCCCGTGGCCGCGCGCGTTCGAATCCTCCATCGATTCCATCTCTTTCACGACGTCGGCCCGCAAGTCTTCTGTGCTGGTATAGCCTCTCCCTAAGGATTTTACGAATTCCTCGTCCAGCTCGGGCGGATGCGCTTCCTTCACTTCCTTGAGATGAAGGTGGAACCGGAGGCTCTTGCCCGCGATGTTGGGCGAGGCGCCTTCGGGAACGTCGATGTCGACGTCCGTCTCCTCGCCGCTCCTCATGCCGGTGAGCGCGTCGCTCAACTCCGTTTCGCTCTCATCGCCCCCGATCATGAGGGCCTGGTTCTCCCCCCGGGAGCCGGGCACGGCGGCCTCGCCATCGAACGCCTCGATGTCGAAGAGAACGTAATCCCCCGCACGGGCCTCCCTGTCCACGTCCTCGAACGTGGCGACCCGCTGCCGGAGAACCTCGATCTGCTGATCGACCATCTCGTCCGTCACCGTTTGGCGATGGGCCTTGATTTTAAGCCCCTTGTATTCGCCGAGTTCGAAGGGGGGGATGACCTCCACCGTCGCCTTGTACGTCAGTTCCGGGGCGTCATCTTCCATATTGATGTCGGTCACGTTCGGCTCGCCCACCGGACGCATGCCCCTGTCCTCCAGCAGGCTGCGGTAGGAAGTCGATATCACGTGGTTCAGGACCTCCGCCTGCACCTCCTCGCCGTAGTAGCGCTCGAGCACGCGGCGGGGGATTTTCCCCTTCCGGAAACCCTTCATCTTCACGCGCCCCGAGAGCCGCCTGTAGGCGCGCTCTATCTCTTCGGCGACCTCCGCGCGCGGGACGGCGACTTCGAGACGCTTCGTGCAGGCGTCGATGTCGCTCACTGTGCCGGTCATGCCTCACTCTCCAGAATCGAAACGCAACAACATGAAATGATCAGGGCCATTGGTGCGAAGGGGGGGACTCGAACCCCCACGCCCGAAGGCACTGGATCCTAAATCCAGCGCGTCTACCAGTTCCGCCACCCTCGCAGTCCCTTGGCGAACAAGCGCTTATACTTCAAATCCGCATCCGAATCCACCGCCCATCGAGAGTCCCCCGGGTCGGGATTTCGCGTCCCTCAATCTAGTCTCACAGGGGCGGGCCGTCAACGGGGAAACCACAACGCGAACTTCCATCGGGGCGGAGTCGAAATGACGAAGAAGAATCAAGGATTCAGGGGTGAGCGGCGTTCGATGGTCGCTCCGCCTTCGGGAGCCGGCTCCGCGTCGCGCTTCGCGCGGGAGACCTCGTAGTTCAAGGAAGAGGCGAGCCACCTCTCGACGAAGGCGGGCTCCATGCCCTTCCGCGCGGCGTAGTCGCGCACCTGATCCCTGCCGATCCTGCCCACGCCGAAATACCTCGCCTCGGGATGGGAGAAATACCAGCCGCTCACCGAGGCGGCGGGCCACATGGCGAAGCTCTCCGTGAGCTTCACGCCCGCATTCCCCTGCGCGTCGACGAGTTCGAAGAGCGTCTGCTTTTCGGTGTGATCCGGACACGCCGGATAGCCAGGCGCAGGCCGGATGCCCTGGTATTTCTCCTTGATGAACGCCTCGTTGCTCAACCCCTCGTCGTGAGCGTATCCCCAGAACTCCTTGCGCACGCGCTCGTGAAGGCGCTCGGCGAACGCTTCGGCCAGCCTGTCGGCGAGAGCCTTGATCATGATGGCGCCGTAATCGTCGTTCGCCCGCTCATACGCGCCCGCCGCCTCGTCGACCCCTAAGCCCGCCGTCACGACGAAAGCGCCGATATGATCCGCCAGCCCGCTCTCTTTGGGAGCCACGAAATCCGCGAGGCACATGTTCGGCCCGCTCGATGATTTCCGCATCTGCTGGCGCAGGAAGCGGGCCACGGCGATCACCTCGCTTCTCCCGGAATCCGCATATATCTCCACGTCGTCGCCGGCGGAATTCGCCGGGAACAGGCCCATGACCGCTTTGGCCCTGAGCGAGCGGCTCTCGATGATGCGCTCGAGCATCTCCTGCGCGTCCTGATAGAGGCTGAGCGCGGCCTCGCCCACCACCGGGTCCTTGAGTATCGCGGGATAGGAGCCGCTGAGCTCCCAGGTCCGGAAAAACGGCGTCCAGTCGATGCGATCGCGCAAATCCGCCAGCGGGTAGTCCTCGAACACCCGCACCCCCTGAACGCCCGGAGCGGGGGGCGCAGAGGCCGCCCAGTCGATGCGCAGGCGGTTCTCGCGCGCTTCCTCCAGAGAGCAGAACTCCGCGTGGGCGCGCCGCGCCTCGTGGCGCTCGCGCAGGCCTGCATACTCCTCGCGCCTTGCAGCCAGGAATTCCTCGCGCTGGGAGCCACTCATGATACTGCTCATCACGCCCACGCTTCTCGACGCGTCCTCCACGTAGACCGTCGGCCCGCTGTAACTCGGCTCAATCTTGACGGCGGTATGCACCCTGGAGGTCGTCGCCCCGCCGATCAGCAGGGGAATATCGAAGTCCAGACGCTCCATCTCGCCCGCCACGGTCACCATCTCATCGAGCGAGGGGGTGATGAGGCCGCTCAGGCCGATGACGTCCACTCCCTCCTCGCGCGCGGTCTGTAAAATCTTCGCGCAGGGGGTCATCACGCCAAGGTCGATGACCTCGTAGTTGTTGCACTGGAGCACGACGCCCACGATGTTCTTGCCGATGTCGTGCACGTCGCCTTTCACGGTGGCGAGAAGCGCCCTTCCGTTCGAGGTCTCCTCGCCCTCGACCTTCTCCGCCTCGAGGAAGGGGACCAGGTGGGCGACGGCGGTCTTCATCACACGCGCGCTCTTGACCACCTGGGGCAGGAACATCTTGCCCGAGCCGAAAAGATCGCCCACGACGTTCATGCCGTCCATGAGCGGGCCCTCGATCACCTCGATGGGGTGCGACGCCGCAAGGCGGGCCTCTTCGGTATCCTCCACGATGTACTGCGTGATTCCCTCCACCAGCGCGTGGGAGAGGCGCTCGTTCACGGGCCGTTCGCGCCAGGCGAGGTTCTCGGCCCGCGATTTCGCCCGGCCCTTCACCCCCTCGGCCACCTCGAGCAGGCGTTCGGTGGCGTCCTCGCGGCGGTTCAGGAGCACGTCCTCGATTCGCGCGAGCAGGTCCTCGGGGATTTCCTGGTACACCGCGAGCTGGCCCGCGTTCACGATGCCCATGTCCATCCCGTTCCTGATGGCATGGTACAGGAAAGCCGAGTGCATGGCCTCGCGCACGCCGTTGTTGCCCCTAAAAGAGAAGGAGACGTTGCTCACCCCCCCGCTCACGAGCGCGCCGGGGAGTTCCTGTTTGATGCGCGCGACGGCCTCGAAATAGGCCGCGGCGTATTCGTTGTGCTCCTCGATGCCGGTGGCGACGGCGAAGATGTTGGGGTCGAAGATGACGTCGTTGGGCGAGAAGCCCACCTCGCGCGTGAGAATGTTGTAGGCACGCTCGCAAATCTCGAACTTGCGCGCGGCGCTCTCCGCCTGCCCCGTCTCGTCGAAGGCCATCACCAGGACGGCGGCGCCGTAGCGCTTCACGAGCCGCGCCTGTTCGATGAATGCCTCCTCGCCTTCTTTTAAGCTGATGGAGTTGACGATGGGTTTCCCCTGCAGGCACTTGAGCCCCGCCTCGATGACCTCCCACTTCGAGGAGTCTATCATCACGGGTACGCGGCTGATGTCGGGCTCCGCGGCGATGAGCCTCAGGAAGGTGGTCATCGCCTCCTCGGAGTCGAGCATCCCCTCGTCCATGTTCACGTCGATGAGCTGTGCGCCGTTTTCCACCTGCTGGCGGGCGACCTCGAGCGCCTTCTCGTAGTCTCCCTCGCGTATCAGTTTCGCGAAGCGCGCCGAGCCCGCCACGTTGGTGCGCTCGCCCACGTTCACGAACCCCGTCTCGGGGCCGATGTTCAAAGGCTCCAGGCCGCTCAGGCGGCAGCGCGGGGGAATCTCGGGGATCCGGCGCGGGGCGAAGCCCTCCACCGCCTCCTTGATCGCCCGGATGTGCTCGGGCCTGGTGCCGCAGCAGCCGCCCACCAGGTTCAGAAAGCCGCTCCGGGCGAATTCGGTGAGCACCTCGGCCATGTACTCGGGGGTGTCGTCGTATTCGCCGAACTCGTTGGGAAGACCCGCGTTGGGGTAGATGCTCACCGGCACGTCCGCCACGCGGGAGAGCTCGCGTATGTAGGGGCGGAGGTCTTCGGCTCCCAGGGCGCAGTTGAGCCCCACGCAGACGGGCCGGTAGCCCGCCACCGAGTTCCAGAACGCTTCGGTCGTCTGGCCCGAAAGGGTGCGCCCGCTCGCGTCGGTGATGGTTCCCGAAATCATGACGGGGACGCGAACGCCAAAGTCCTCGAAATACTGCTCGGCCGCGAACATCACGGCCTTGCAGTTCAGGGTGTCGAAGACGGTCTCGACCAGGAGCAAATCGGAGCCGCCCGTGATGAGGCCGCGAATCGAGGTGGTGTAGGCCGCCACCAGCTCTTCGAAGCTGATGTTACGAAAACCCGGCTCGTTCACCCTCGGCGAGATGGAGGCGGTTCGGTTCGTGGGACCGAGAACCCCGGCCACGAAGCGCGGCTCCCCCGGGTTCGCGCGCTCGAAAGCGTCCGCCGCCTCGCGGGCCAGGCGCGCGGAGGCTTCGTTCATCTCGTAGACCACCTCCTCCATCCGGTAGTCCGCCATGGATATGGCCGTGGAGTTGAACGAATTGGTCTCGATGATGTCCGCGCCCGACTCCAGGAAATCATCGTGAATCCGTCTTACGACGTCCGGCTGCGTGATGCTGAGCAGATCGTGGTTGCCCTTCAAGTCACAAGGGTGATCGGCGAAGCGCTCGCCTCTGTATTCGGCCTCGCTCAGCTTCTCCTCCTGGAGCATGGTGCCCATCGCGCCGTCGATGATCACGATGCGCGACGCCAGAAGCCCGTGGAGCGCGTCTATCCGCCTGTCTCTTGTATGTGCGTCCATAAACCGTCCCGAATCAAACGCTTAAAGATTCAAATCAAAAGGTGGTTATAAGCGATTTTGGGGCGCGAGAAAAGTGAAAAATTTGCATGAGGTAGTTTGGGGCGGCGTATGGAATATCGCCGCTCCCTTAGTCGCGCGTGCAACCTCACCCCAAGTAGCCGCCGAAGGCAGTATATCGAAAGCCTGTCCTGAGCCATCGAAGGGGGCTCTCATGGGTCCACGAACCGTCCCTGCGCCGCTTCGACTGGCAAATCATCGTCATTCTGGCGAAAGCCGGAATGAAGAGCAAAAACTACAGCAGGCCTTAGCGGATAGGCCTATGAGCCTGTCCGAGATCCCCGTACCTGTCCGAAAGGGGTCTATGGATTTTGTAGGGGCGGACCTGTGTGTCCGCCCTCCGCGAATGCCCATTGCGACACCGAGTCGCCGAGCCGAAATACGAAAATTGGGCGGACACACAGGTCCGCCCCTACAATTAATAAGGCTGGGAATCACGAGCCCTCTCGCCTTGGACGCGTTACACCACCTCCGTCATTCCGGTGTCGGAGCCGACCGCAGAGGGTGCGCCGTAGGGACAGGCCTCCGTGCCTGTCCTGACGAGGAACAACAACGTGGAGAGACAATCCAACAGGGTTGTCCAGCGGCCTTCCAAATACGGGCGGGCACGGAGGCCCGCCCCTACAAAACCCTCACCCCAAAAGGCAACCCCCTGGTACTCTTGTCGGGGGGGGAACCGAAAATCCGTCCGAAACGAACTACCCCTCGTGGCTCACCTCTTCCTCGATGAAGGCGTAGGCGTTGTGGTCGTGGATGGACTCGAAGTTCTCGACTTCCACCTGGAACCAGCGGATTCGCTTGTCGTTCCTGAGCAGGAGGGCCGCCTCGCGCACCACGTCCTCCACGAAGCGGGGGTTGTCGAAAGCCGTTTCGGTGACGAACTTCTCGTCCTCGCGCTTTAAGATCGGATAGAGCGCGCAGCTTCCCGCGCTCTCCGCGATTTCGACCAATTCCTCTATCCAGAACTCGCCGTCGAAGCGCACCTTGATGCGCACGTGCCCCCGCTGGTTGTGTGCACCGCGCAGGCTGATCTCCTTCGAACACGGACACAGCGTGGCGATGCGCACCATGATGCTCAGGACGAAATCGTCCTCCGCGCCGGCGGAGGCCTCGAAGCCGCATTCGAGCGCCATCAGCCCCTCCGCGCCCGTCACCGGAGCCGCTTTTTGCATGAAGTAGGGAAAGGTGACGGAAAAATGCGCCGTCTGCGCGTCCAGTCGCTCGCGAATCGTCTGCAGGAGCGAGGGCACGCTGTCCACGCCGATGGCGTCGGTGTGCTCGTTCAGCACTTCCAGGAAGCGGCTCATGTGGGTGCCCTTGAAGTGGTGCGGCAGATCCACGTACATGTTGACGTTGCCGATGGTGTGCTGGGCGTCCTTCGCCCGGTCCTTCACCACGATGGGGTAGCGGATGTTCTTGACACCCACCTTGTCTATCTTGACGTTGCGCTCATCGGAACTCGCCTGCACGTCGGCGAGGTCGGCCGGCTCCGTCGGGAGGCCTGACATCGAATCTCATCCTTTCCGCTCTGCGTCGCAGAACACTGGTTCAGCGGTTTATTTTTCTTTCCGCTCTTTACGGCGCCGCCCCAAGCGCCGAAACGAAAATGCGGGGTCTCTGGCCTATTTCTCGGGCCGCTCCCTTCTGATGCGCTCGATCCTGGCCATCTTCTCGGAAACGGCCTCGCCCAAATCGATCCCCCGCGCGTTGGCGTAGTTCATGACGGCGATCATGACATCCGCCGCCTCGTCCGTATAGGCCGCAGGCTCCACCTCGCGGCCCTTCCACTCCTTTTTCTCCAGGTTCGCGAGTTCGCCCGTCTCGCCCGCAAGCTCGAGGGCGAAAAACCGCGGCTCGCGCTCCGGAAACGCCTCTTCCTGATAGCGCGCGAATTCGGCTTGCAGGATGTTGAGCCCCTCGTAGGAGCGCGGCAGCCTGGGAGCGTCCTCGTCATTCACCGGAATCGACCCTCCCCAAAAGGCCGGGAAGCGCAAAACCTCCCGCCGTCGCGCCCCGTCGAGCGCGGAGCAGAAGTTTCTCACTCCGTATCGAGGGCGTCAATCGGCGGGCGCGAACCTCGATTGACGCAGGATTCACCAGAATCTACTCTCTCCGAAAAGGCGACCATCATTTCGATAACCATGCGGGCGCGAAGACGCCCCGAAAGCACTCAAACGGAGGGAAGCACCCTTGCCTAACATCGATCTGCATCACCACATCTACATCCCGGCGGCGGAAGCGCTCGCCGCCAAAGAGCGCGAAAGACGCCCCCAGCACGCCGACAGCTTCGAAGGGTTTTTCCCGCCCGTCTCCTCGCGGTACAACGCGAAGATGACGGAGGAGAACTGGGCGGTGCAACTCGCCGACGCGGAGCGCAAGCTGAGCGACATGAAGGCGGACAGGCTCGACATGGCGCTGGCCTCCCCGCCGCCACCCACGTTCTATTACTGGATCGGCGGACGAGCGGGCGAGGAGATCATCCAGATCCAAAACGACGGCGTCGTCGATTTCTGCAACGAAAACGCCGCGTACTTCCGGGGCCTCTGCAACCTGCCCATGCAAAACGGGGGCGAGGCCGCGGCCGCCGAACTCGAGCGCGCGATGGGCAAGGGGCTCCTCGGCTGCATCATCTCGGACCGCATCGGCACCCATGCGCTGGACGAGCCCCAGTACGAGGAATTCTGGGCGGCGGCGGAACGCCTCGGCGCGCTGGTGTTCATCCATCCCGATTTCGCGGACTTAAAGGCGCTGTTCCCCTACTACATGGCGAACTGCATCGGCAACCCGCTGTCCACCACCATCGCCGCCACAAGGCTCATCCTCTCGGGCCATTTCGAGCGCTACCCGAACCTCCAGCTGCTTCTCGCCCACGCGGGCGGAAACCTGCCCTGGGCGGTCGGGCGCATCCAGCACTGCTGGGAGGTGCGGCCCGAGACCAAGGTGCACACGCCGCACCCGCCCCGGCACTACTTCAAGAACCTCTACTTCGACGTCATCACTTTCAACCCCTCGGCGCTCAAGTGGATGGTCGACGAGGTCGGGGCCGACCGCGTCGTGTGCGGCACGGACTACCCCTACGACATGATGCAGCAGCGCGTCGTGGATTTCGTCGAGGGAGCGGGCCTCACGGAAGAGGCGCAGGAGAAAATCCTGCGCGAAACGCCCGCAAAGCTCATGAAGCTCTAGGGGCGCGCACGGCGCAAGGGGGTGTTGAAAAAGTCCGTTTCGGGGTCGGCGGCATGGAGGTTCACGCGGCGCAGGCGCGATGGTTTTGTAGGGACAGGCCTCCGTGCCTGTCCAGCCCTTCGTGGTTGTCCTTCGTCAGGACAGGCACGGAGGCCTGTCCCTACGGTGAACAATTCGATGATCGGGATTCCCTCCCCAAGGGGACTTTTCGAACAGCCCCGTTAGGGAGGCATCGAAAGCGAGAAGGCAGCCATAACGGAACAAGATGATTCGCCGAAACCATTTCGAGCGGAGGAATCGACATGTACATCGCCACGAGTGACCTCATACTTCCCACCACCATCACGGGCTCCCTGCCCCGGCCGGCCTGGTTCCGCCAGAACATCGGGCGCAGGACGTTCCGCGAAGCGATGATCGACGCGGATTTCCGCGAGCAATATCTCGACAACGTCTCCTGCGTCATCCGGGATCAGGAGCGCGCGGGGCTGGACATCGTGACCGACGGCGACGCGCGCTTCGACACCAACGTGGGCGGGCGCGACTGGGTGGGCTACATCGTCGACAGGCTGAGCGGCTTCTCCGGCTATGAAACGTCGAGGAGCCACGCCACCTGGGGCGGGTCCGTGCCCGGGGAGATCATGTTCGAGGTGCTGGAAGCCAGGATGCTGCCCAAGGTCACCTCGAAAGTCGGCGAAGGCCCCCTCGAATACGCCCAGATGTGGCGCTGCGCGCAGGCGATGACGGACAAGCCGCTCAAGTTCGGCTCCATCAGCGCTGATTGCGTGGAATCCATCATCTCGAACGAGTTCTATGACGACAGGCGCGAGCTATGCCTCGACTTGTGCGAAATCCTGCACGCCGAATTCCACCGCCTGGCGGACGCGGGCTGCCAGATTTTTCAGGTGGAGGAACCCTGGGTGCACCGCTTCGATTTCCACGCCGAGGATTCGGAGATGTCGATGGAGTTCTACGTGGATGCGTTCAACAGGAGCGTGGCGGGCTTGAGGGACAAGCTGGAGCTGTGGTGCCACACCTGCTGGGGCAATCCCGCCCAGCAGCGGTTCTACGAGTCTTCGAAGAGCTACGCGCCCGCGCTCGAGTACATGAACGAACTCGACGTGGACGTGCTCACCTTCGAGTGCGCGAGCACGGGCGGGATGGACCTGGGCGAAATCGGCAAGCGCATCACCAAGCCCAAGGTGGCCATCGGCGTCATCAACCACCGGGGACTCCAGGTGGAGCGCCCAGAAGAGGTGGCCGCCCTCATCCGGAAGGCGCTCGAGACGGTTCCCGCCGAGCGGCTCTGCATCTCCACCGACTGCGGCTTCGGGCGCGAGGGCATGAGCCGCCGCCACGCGTTCTACAAGATGGTGGCCCTGGCGCGCGGGACGAACATCGTGAAGAAAGAACTCGGCCTGCCCGAGACCTACATACCGGCCACCGACGGCGCGTTCACGCTGAGTGATGAGGATTAGGGGGGGAACAGGTCGCGACCTGTCCCTACAGAATGCTCTCCCGCTTGCGAGCGCGGCTCTTGATCGTCATTCCGGCGAAAGCCGGAATCCAAAAAGAGACGAGGCTTGCATATTGCGGCATTCCCATCTCTCGACGAGCAAGTTGTAAATGACAGCATAAAAGCGAAAGGCAAATGGATTCCGGCATTCGCCGGAATGACGATCAAAACCGTTCCACTTCATTGGGACAGGTCACGACCTCGGACAGACCAGGGGCCTCTCCGCTACGGACTCCCCTCCCCGGTTGGTTTCATACACCACATCTCGAAATCAGCATTATTTCAACATCATCCCTCGTTTCGCGCTTCCACCACACCGAGCGCGGCGCGGAGTTCGTCCCCGCCGATGGTTTCCTGATCGAGCAGGCGCGCGGTGAGGGTTTCGAGGTCGCCGCGTCTCTCGGTTAAAATCTCCGTGGCGCGCGCATAGGCGCCGTCGAGTATCTTCTCCACCTCCTCGTCCACCTCGCGCTGGGTCGCCTCGCTGATGTCGAGATGGGAGGCGCCGTTCCCCACGCCCAGGAACAGCGGGCGCGGCGCGCCGCCCATGGCGTGGGGGCCGAAGCGCTCGCTCATGCCGTATTCGGTCACCATCGAGCGCGCCATGTCGGTCGCGCGCTGCAGGTCGTTCTGCGCCCCGGTGGAGACTTCCCCGAAAACGACTTCCTCCGCCGCGCGGCCCGCGAGGAGGACGGCGATCCTGTCCTCGAGTTCTTTTTTCGAGAGCAGGTAGCGATCCTCGGTGGGCCGCTGCAGGGTGTAGCCCAGGGCGGCGAGGCCCCTCGGGATGATGGAGACCTTCTGCACCGGGTCCGCCGTGCCGACGAGTTCGGCCACCATGGCGTGGCCGAGTTCGTGATGGGCCACGCGGCGGCGCTCCTCGTTCGTCATGACGCGCGAGCGCTTCTCCAAGCCCGCCGCCACGCGCTCGAAGGCTTCTTCGAAATCGGCCATCATCACCGCGTCGCGGTCGTGGCGCGCCGCGAGCAGCGCGGCCTCGTTCGCGAGGTTGGCGAGGTCGGCCCCCGAGAGGCCGGGCGTCATCTCGGCGAGCCGCTCGATATTCACGTCCCCGCCCAGCACGAGCACCTTCGTGTGGACTTCGAGGATGTGGCGCCTGCCGCTCAGGTCCGGCTTGTCGACCAGCACCTGCCTGTCGAAACGCCCCGGGCGCAAAAGGGCGGGGTCGAGAATCTCGGGGCGGTTCGTCGCCGCCATGATGATGACGCCCTTCCTGGTGTCGAAGCCGTCCATCTCGACCAGGAGCTGGTTGAGCGTCTGCTCGCGCTCGTCGTGACCGCCCGCGATGTTGCCCACCCCGCGCGCCTTCCCCAGCGCGTCCAGTTCGTCCACGAAGACGATGCAGGGGGCCTTCTCCATCGCCTGCTCGAAGAGGTCGCGCACGCGCGCGGCGCCCAGCCCCACGAACATCTCGACGAATTCAGACCCGCTGATGCTGAAAAAGAATACCCCCGCCTCGCCCGCCACGGCCTTCGCCATGAGGGTCTTCCCGCAGCCGGGCGGCCCCACCAGCAGGACGCCGCGCGGAATCTTGCCGCCCAGGCGGAGATAGCGGTCGGGATTCTTGAGATAATCCACGACTTCTGCGAGTTCCGCCTTGGCCTCGTCCACCCCCGCCACGTCTTCGAAGCGCACGCCCACCTCTTTTTCCGCAAATATCTTCGCCTTGTTCTTGCCGAAGGCCATCACCCCCTGCCCTGGCCCCATGCGGCGCAGCACGAAGGCGTAGATGGCGAAGAGAATCCCCAGCGGCAGCACCCAGCTCGTGAACACCTGCACCAGCCAGGGCGGCTCGAACTGGCCCTGGAAGGTGACGCCCGCGCCCTCGAGCAGCTTGATGAGCTCGGGGTCGGCCACCTTTGCCGTCTCGAAGAACCGCTGCCGGCCGTCCGCGTCGCGCCTTTTGAGGACGCCTTGCAAGCGGTCGCCCCGGATGTCGACGCGTTCCACGTCGCCTTCTTTCAGCATGGCGCGGAACTCGTTGTAGGGGATGCGCTGGTAGCGCGCGCCCTGGAAGAAGAGGGTGTGGATGAGCGACATGATGATGAAGATGAAGAGGAAATACCCGATGGAAAACTGCGTTTTCTTGTTCATCGTCCCCTCCTTGGGGGAGGAAAGCGGCCGGCATGATCGCCTGCGGGCGCTAAGCGAGACTGCGCGAGCGCCACGGCCCGAGCATATCAGATTCACAGGGCGGCGTGAATTTTGGGGGGACGGGCGAATTACATCCAACCCTACCCACGGGGGTTGGATCGAAAACTATGCAAGGAAATTCCTCTCCAGTATCCCCAAGAATCTCTCCGGAAGAATCCCGTGGCTTCGGGCGCACGCCGCAACCTTTTGACGCATGGACAATGATATCTCGCCTCTTGCCGATGTCTCATCCAGTTCGTCGGGATACACCATGATCATCATCGACGTATCGACATAAGATACGTGGCTCAGACAAGGAAGTTCGGACGGCGTGATTTCGACCCCCGCGCCATCCGGGATGGGCGGGTTGGAGTTTATGAAAAAGAACAGGAGTTCTTCGGGACAAACGCAGATGATGAACTTGTCTTTCGGCGGTCTGGTGATGCGGCTGTGGTAATGAAAAACGTCGCTGGAGCGCATCCCCTAAAATGCGATTTGGTGCGAATGCTCTTTGAGATTTTGTATGATCTCTTCCTGGTTCGGGCCTTGTTCAATCATGTGTTCATAGTCCATCGGACCGTTTTCCGGCGCGTTCGCCCATGCAGTCTCACGATGTGAAATCCTGCTCAGAACCCCGAAATCGCGGGTTCCGTATTTTTGGAGCGCATTCGCGAGGCATTCGACATCCGTCCTCGAGAGCATCTCCATGTTCGGCGCCCTCAGGGGATGCAAGTGCCGAAATCCCTCGCGTACATCGACGGCTTCCCTGAATTTCTTGATGACGCTTTGCCCTAGATTCTCTTTCTTGATCAAATCGTATGTTTTCGAAGGCACGGGGCCAAATTCCATTCGGACATACGTGTCCCCGATTACAGGTCTGCCGTAGCGGTTCAGGTGTTCCTTGTCCGCATAATAGAGAACCTTCGAGACGTGAAACGCAGCGATCCCCGGCTGTTCGTTCGCCAGCCAGGTCAAAACCTCGATGGCCTTGTCTTCGTTCATCTCGAAGCGGATTGTCATTCGGATTTCCTTCGGGGGGAGCAGTTACGCCGTCTACGTGTAACGAAATATACACGAAATTGAACGGGTTTTCCAGAAGATGGACCAAGCGCAGACTTTACAATCCGCTTTTGTTCTCAGGTGAAGGTGAAACAGGGCTTTAGTTTTGTCCATGGGGAGTGGGGGTATCGGGACCCCCCTCCCCTTGCGTATATCGCCCCGTTCGTCTTTAATGGAGCGGCGTCTTATCCACCCTCATATCTGGAGCGATTATGCGAGTATCGGACGAATTCGACAGGCCGCCGGGGCCGCTGTTCGGGCTTTGGAGCGCATTCTACATCGACAAGTTTCAGTTCGCGAAGCGGATGCTCATGGGTTACCGCAAACAGCGAAAAGAGGCGTTCCGCGACACGCTCAAGCCGGGCGAGCCGATGCCGGACGTCCGCTTGAAGACCACCGACGACGTCGCGTTCGAACTCTCCGATTTCAAGGGGGAGAAGAACATCGTGGTCGAGTTCGGGGCCATCACCTGACCCCCCTACCGCCGGCAGGTGGCCGGCGTCGAGGATTTGCAGGAAAAATACAAGGACGAGGACGTCGTCTTCTTCGTCGTCTACTCCAAGGAGCCCCACGCGGGCGAGACGAGCCACTTCAAGAAATACGCGCAGCACACCACGTATGAGCACAAGAAACAGTACGCGCAGGAGATGGTGGCGGAATTCGGGATGAAGGTGCCCGTGCTCATCGACGACCTCGACGAGAGCGTCGTGCATGCCTTCGGCCGCATGCCGAACATGACGTTCATCGTGGATAAGGAGGGCAATATCGCCTACAAGTCCGACTGGATGGAGGCCGCGCGCGTCGAGGAGTTGCTCGATGAGCTGCTGGCCGAGCAGAAGGCTGCGGCGGCTACCGCCTAGCGAAGGATACGCCTCCCAGGCGGGGAGCTTGCAGGGTGATACGATGATATACGGGCGGCCCATGCGGCGGGCCGCCCTTTTCCGTTCGTATCGCGTATGAGCACCGACCGCTTGGAATGGTGAAAGAAGAATGAATCGAATCGGAGAAAAGAATTCGCGGGGGCGGCATTGGACCAGGGACGAAGAAATTCTGGCGCTGGATGTATATTTTGCCACCAGGCAACCAGGAGGTCAGAACTCCCGAGAGGTCGAGGAGTTATGTGAGTTTCTGGACAGACCTTTTAATGCCGTCTGGATAAGGTTCGCGAATTACAATTACCTAAATCCTGAGTATTCCGGTAAAGGTCTTTCAGGCGGCAAAACTCCGAAAATTCAAAAGGTGTGGGATGAGTTTGTCAACGATCGAGACCGCCTTAGAGCCACTGCCAATGCGATACGAGAACATATCGAGGCGGATCGAAATACAAAGTCGGCTCGATCTCAAGAACAGGAGTGGATGAGCGACGACCCCAAACTTGACGCTATCGAGGGGAACCTTCTCGCCAAATCTCATATCGTCCGCGAGCGAAACCGTAAACTCGTCCAAAAGAAGAAAAAAAGCGTCCTTCAAAAAACTGGTCGGCTGGTTTGCGAGGCGTGTGGGTTCGACTTTGCGGAAAAATATGGAAAAAGAGGCGAGGGCGTCATCGAGTGCCACCACACCAAGCCGTTGCGCGATTTGAAGCCCGGAAGCACGACTCGCTTAAGTGATTTGGCTTTGCTGTGTTCGAACTGCCACAGTATGATCCATGCGAAACAGCCGTGGTTGGAGGTGAAAGAAATCGTTCGTTTGATCAAGTCGGCCAAGCGCGGGGGCCGCGCGCGTAAGAACGCCCCCAAGCGCCGCCAGGGACAGAAAACCGCATGAACACCGAATACGCATGGTTTCTGCCGACGGGAAGATACGGCGACGGCCACACCATCAACGCCAGGACGCCCGAGCGTCCCCCGACGGTGGAATATATATCGGAAGTCGCGCGCGCGGCGGAAGCGGCGGGCTTCGTGAACCTGCTCGTGCCGACGGGCACGCACTGCCTCGACGCCTGGATGATCACCCTGGCCGTCGCCCAGCGCACAGAGCGCATCAGGTTCTGCGTGGCCTTCAGGCCCGGACTTAGCAGTCCCGTGCTCACCGCCCAGCAGGCGAACACCTATGACGCCGTAACGGGCGGGCGTCTCACCGTGAACGTGGTGACGGGCTCCACCCCTGTGGATCAGAAACGATACGGCGATCACCTGGACCACGCGGAGCGCTACGCGCGGACGGAGGAGTTCCTGGACGTCGTGAAGGCGCTCTGGACGAGCGAGGAGCCGGTGAGCTATTCGGGCGAATACTACCAAATCGAGAACGCCACACTCTACGCCAGGGCCGTCTCGAAGCCCCATCCCACGATATTCCTGGGCGGAAGCTCGGAAGCCGGCCGCCGCGTGGGCGCCAGGCACGCCGACGTGCACATGATGTGGGCCGTGGCGCCGGAGCAGGTTGCCGAGGACGCCGCGGACATGCGCCGCCGCGCGGAAGAAATCGGCCGCGACGATCTGCGCTTCGGCCTGAGGCTCCACGTGATGTGCCGCGAGAGCAGGAAGGAAGCCCGTCGCGCCGCGGAGGCGCTTCTGGAGGACAGCGCGCTCGAGAACACGCGGATGTGGGCCGACCAGCGAAACCGTTCCGAGAGCGAGGGCCAGCGCCGCATGAACGAGTTGTATGAGGGCGGCTCCCCCTGGCTCACCGAAACCCTCTGGATGGGCGTGAACAAGGTGCGCTCGGGTGCTGCGGCCATGCTGGTCGGCACGCCGGACATGCTGGCCTCCGCACTCAGGGAATACGTCGACTTAGGGGTTCGCAACTTCATTCTCTCGGGCTGGCCGCATCTGGAGGAAGCCGAGATTTTCGGGCGCGAGGTCATGCCGCTCCTCGCGGACACGAACCCCGCGCGGCTCGAACCGCAAACGGCCGCCTAGCGCAAGCCGCGCCCTTTCCCCTTACGACATGAGGGACATACGATGAACTACCGCGTCTTCAACGCCTCTGAGATCAATCCCCAGCAGATCTACCGCCTGCTCATCGGCTCGGTCGTCCCCCGGCCCATCGCCTGGGTGAGCACGATGAGCGCGGACGGCGTGGCGAACCTGGCGCCCTTCAGCTTCTTCACCATGGTGTCGCACCACCCGCCGATGGCGTCGATCTCCGTCGGCGAGCGGATCTCCCTCAGCGAGGGCGAGATGAGGCCCAAGGACACCGCGCGCAACATCCTGGACACCAAGGGCTACGTCATCCACACGGTGGTGAACGGCTGGGAGGAGGCCATGAACGCCTCCTCGGGCAACTTCGCCCCAGATGAAAGCGAGTTCGAGGCGGCGGGTCTCGAGATGGCCCCTTCGGACCTCGTGGATGCGCCCCGCATCAAAAACGCCCCGGTGGCGATGGAGTGCCGCTTCGAGCGCATGATTCCCTTCGGAGACGAATGGGTGACGCACCTGATCATCGGGGAGGTGCTCCGCTGGCACGTGCGCGAGGATATGCTGCTCATCGATGGGGAGAAAATATACATCGACCCGGCGAAGCTCCAGCCCGTGGGCAGGCTGGGCGGCCCCCGGTACTGCCGCACGCAGGACATCTTCGAGATGCAGGCCCCCTACATCCAGCCCGACAGGGTCCACCCCAGCGACCCCGCGCAGAACGACGTCGAGGCGCTCAAAAAGGATTCCTGAGTGCGGAGCGGCGGAGAAGGGGGTGTTGAAAAACTATTGTACTTCACCTGCGGCGTTCTCTCTCCACCAAAGAGAATTTCAAATCAACTCCCCCCTTGTCGGGCCTGTTGAAAAAGCCCTGGTTTTGTGATCGTATGGAGTTATCCCGACTCGCCCGAGATGGGAGTATCCTCGATGTTGGATCGCAAGAGGCGCGAGCAGATGGACTTGTTCGTGGCCGGCTCTATGGAGAATCTGATTCCCGAAGATCACGTATTGCGCCAGGTGAACCGCGTGCTGGATTTGAGCTGGCTTCGCGAGGAGGTGGCGGCGTGCTATTGCGCGGACAACGGTCGTCCGGGCCTGGACCCCGAGGTGGTGGTTCGGTTGATGCTGGCGGGCCTGCTGCTGGGCTACGCGCACGACCGGCGCCTGTTGCGCGAGGCGCAGGCGCACCTGGCGATCCGGTGGTTCATCGGGTACAGGCTGGACGAGGAGTTGCCGGACCATTCGAGCCTGACGCGTATCCGTCAGCGCTGGGGGGAGGAGCGGTTCAAGGAGATATTGCGCCGCACGGTTCAGGCTTGCGTGGAGGCGAAGGTGGCGACGGGAGAGGTGGTTCACATGGACGCTTCGTTGATCCGGGCGGACGTGAGCTGGGAGAGTCTGGCGGAGCGCCACGCGGAGAAGGTGGTGCGGGAGAACGATTCGGAGGATGAGACGGGGAAGAAGGGCGGCGGCGGGGGTTCGGGGCCTGTGAGCCGAACGGACCCCGACGCGCGTCTTGCGCGCAAGAGCGCTCGGGCGGGTTTCGAGCCGAGCTACAAGCACCACGCGGTGGTGGACGATGAGCGGGGGGTGGTTCTCGACGTAGAGGTGACGGCGGGGACTTTGAACGAGCGGGAGATGATGGAGCCGCAGTTGGATGCGGTTCGCGAACTGACGGGGCGCGCGCCCGCGGTGGTGACGGCGGATAGTGGCTATGCGTACTCGAAGGTGTACGGCGCATTGGAGCGTCGGGGGGTCGCCGCGGTGATACCGGCGAAGAAGGAGCCTTCCCAGAGCCGGGTGCCGCTGCAGTTGTTCCGCTACGACGAGCGTCACAAGGTGGTGAAGTGTCCGGGGGGCAAGACGCTGCGTCCCCGGAAGGAGACGGAGCGGGGGCGCTACTATGGTTCGAGGACGCGCGATTGCGCGGGCTGCGCGCTTAGGGCCGATTGTCTGTCGAAGTCCCGCACGAGCAGGACGGTGCTGATTCCGCACGAGTATCCGGCGCTGTTGCGCGGGCGCCGTCGCCACGCGCGCCGGGGGGAGGAGGAGGGTCGGCTGTGGCGCCGCCACATGGGGCGCTCGGAGGGCTACCACGGGGAGGCGAAGAGTTGGCACGGACTGGCGCGGGCGGTGCGCCGGGGTATGGAGAACATGAAGATCCAGGCCTACCTGACGGCGACTGCGGTGAACCTCAAGCGGCTCGCCGCCGCTGTTGCTGCGCGAATATTCGCCCTGTGGCGGGCCTGCGCCGCCTCGAGTCGCCGAATGCGCGTTCCCCGCGGCCTCACGCGCCGATTGGGCTTGATCTCCCAAGCCGCGTGAGACGCCATACCGCCCGCTTCAAAACGGGGTTTTTCAACAGCCCCTTGAGGGGGAGTCGCAGAGCTGAGGGCGTAAGCCCGAAAGCGATTCGGTGGGGGGTTAATTCGGAATGGCGATAAAACGCGTTTTACCCCCCACCGCATCAGCCTTCGCAAAAAACGCTCGGCTTCTGTCGGGCTTTCCCCTCGGGAAGCCCGACCCCCTCAAGGGGGGAGTGAAATTTTGCATGCTCCTTCTGTGGACTTTTTCAACCACCCCGCGAACCACCCCCTTGCGCGGTGGTTTCGCGCCCTAGTATCATCTCGCGGAATTTGAAGGAAAAACATCCCCCGCTTTGCGTAACCACGAGGAGATGAAGATGAGAAAAACCATTCTGGCCGCTGCGATCTTGAGCCTTTGTCTCACCCTGGGCGTCGGGGTCGAGAAAGCCCGCGCGATGGACGACGCCGTCTCGAAGCACATGGTGGCGGAAGCGACCCTGACGGCGCACTTCATCGCCGCGGCCCTCAAGGCGGGCATGAGCAAAGCCGAGATCAGCGCCGTCCTCACGAAGGTGGCGAAAGAATCGGCGATATCGGAATTCTGGGTCAGCGACGAAAAGGGCAACATCGAGTTCACCAACGTTCCGGGGACGAGCTTCAAGTTCCCCACCGACGTGAACGCCAAGTCGCAGGCGGCACCCTTCGCCGCACTCCTGAGCGGAGCCAAGAAGGTCGTCGTCCAGGGCTTTCAGCCGCGCGAGTTCGACGGCAAGTCCTTCAAGTACGTGGGCGTCGCGGGCGTGGACAAGGCCCGCATCGTGCAGGTCGGCGTAGCGGGGAAGAAGTAGGGCTGTTGATAAAGTCCCAAAAGGAGAATTTGACGCGACCGGCGAGAGGACGATTTTTGTAGGGGCCGCATACATGCGGCCCTTTTGGTCGGATATTGGGCGGGTCGCATATATGCGACCCCTACACACATTCACATCCTTCGAACCGAACCGCTGAATCAGGGCTTTTTTCAACACCCCCGAATCCGCCGCCTGACTGAGCAATGAATGATGAACGAGTTGAACAACGAACTTATCGAACAGATGGCGGCGGAAGCCCTCGACGTCGCGAGCGTCGATTCCGATCCCATCGAGCAATTCCGCCGCTGGTACGCGCAGGCTAAAAGCGCGAGGATCCCGCGCGAGGACGCGATGACGCTCGCCACGGTGGGGCCGGACGGCGCGCCCGCCGCCCGCATCGTGCTGTACAAGGACCTCGCAGACTTAGGCTACGCGGAGGCGGACTTTCCCTTCTTCACGAACTATGAGAGCGACAAGGCCGAGCAGCTTGCGCGCGACGCGAGGGCCGCCCTCGTCTTCCACTGGAAGCCCCCCGCCCGGCAGGTGCGCGCGGAGGGCGTCGTGGAAAAGCTGCCCGCCGGGATTTCCGACGCCTATTTCGCCACCCGCCCGCGCGCGAGCCAAATCGGCGCGTGGGCCTCGCCCCAAAGCCGCATCGTCCCCTCCCGCGCCTGGCTCGAAGAGCAAGAGCTCGCCCTGGAAAAAGAATACTTGGGGCAAGAGGTTCCGCGCCCCCCGCATTGGGGCGGCTACGTCCTGAAACCCCACTCGGTCGAGTTCTGGCAGCACCGCGACAGCCGCCTCCACGACCGCGTGCGCTACACGCGGGAAGAAGACGGCGGTTGGCGTGTCAAGAGACTGGGGCCGTAGAGAAAACGCCCCAAAATTCCAGTCCATTGCGTTGGCGAAAAGAAAATCCTCATTAAATCAAAATGAAATTGACACCTGAGTGGTTATAGGTTACATTCCGTGCATGATTATCCACTTTCGACACAAAGGGCTTCAGCTTCTATACGAGAGGGGAAATCGGCGACGGGTACCGTCAGAACATATCAACAAGATCGAGCGGATTCTCGCTCGTCTTGACCGAGCTACGATACCCACGCACATGAGCTTGCCGGGCTACCGGTTGCACCCGTTGAGAGGAGAACTTTCCGGATTCTGGGCGGTGAATGTCTCCCGAAATTGGAGAATCGTGTTTCGCTACGAGGGCGAACACGTCACTGATGTGGATTTAATCGATTATCACTAAAGGAGGACCGAATATGCCCATGAAGAGCCCTCCCCATCCGGGCCTTTCCGTTCGTCATGACTGCCTGGAGCCGCTATCTTTAAGCGTAACGGAAGCCGCGCGGAGACTCGGCGTGAGCCGCAAGCAGCTCTCGAGCCTCGTCAACTGCCGTTCGGGCATCTCGCCCGAGATGGCGATTCGCCTGGACAAGGCCTTCGGCGGAGGGGCGGATGTATGGTACCGCCTCCAGACGGACTACGATTTCGCCCAGGCGATGAAGCGAGTGGATGAGATCGAGGTCGAGCGGGTTGTGGCGTAGATTGCGGCCATACACGAATAATGTCTCGTGTTGAATCCAGGATACGGGTATCGTAGGCTGTGGACGCCGCGTTAAAAGCAGTATTCATTTGCCGGGTTGGAGAATTGAGGATATGACCGACCTCAACGCCCAGAATCCTCTCGAACTCGAAGTGAAGAATTTCGGGCCTATCGCCGAGGCCAAAATCGACCTGCGCCCCTTCACCGTGTTCGTGGGACCGAGCAACACGGGCAAATCTTATCTGGCGATCCTTATCTATGCGCTTCATCGGTTTTTTAGTGGTGGCGCGCGAGTTGATTACTTTCCCGATAGCTTTTTTCACCCCTTGGCTCTGGATGAAAAACTGCCCAAAAAGCATTGGAACCGTCTGATCAAATCGTTGAAACATACATTCGTAGAGTCGCCGGACGAGGATAGCATTCTTGTGCCCGAACCTGTCGCCGATTTGATTTTTTCCTTTTTCTCTAAATCCGACATAAGGAACGGTAATCTCGCCGACGGGATTTTCAGATGCTTCGGCACCGGCGAACCGAAAGCATTGATCCGTAAGGGGAGTCAAGGAGGCGCACAGGTCGTTTTGCGCAAGTGTGTTTCGGAGGATTTAGAACCTATTGCGCACAAACTGATGATTTACGCCCGGGAAACTGTTCTCACGAAGACGATTCCCAAGAAGATGCCTATACGGATCGATGTCAAGAATACAGGCAATGAATTTCGGAGCCAGCTTGAGTGGGTAAGGGCGTGGGCAAAGGAGTTGCTCTCGACAGACAGACCAAATCACGAGACGTTGGAACCCAGAATCGTACATTTAATAAAAGATTTGGCCGTCAACACGTTGACTTGCTTCGCCTCTCCCCTGCACCAGCCCGCATTTTATCTCCCTTCCTCCCGCACGGGCATAATGCACGCTCAGCGCGTGACCGTAAGCGCCTTGATCGAACGAGCAGCTAGGGCGGGTCTACCCCAGCCCTACCCTACTCCCATGCTTTCAGGCGTTCTGGCGGATTTTCTCGAACAGTTGATCAATCTCGACACGCATCCCCAGGATTTGAACCACGATCGGAGCGACCTCGGCCGCAAGATCGAAAAGGCCATTCTCGGCGGAACGGTGAACATCCAAAAATCGGAAAGTGGTTATCCACACTTCACCTATCGTCAGAAGGAATGGAAAGACGAGCTGCCCTTACTAAACGCTTCTTCCATGGTCTCGGAACTCGCGCCGGTGGTGCTGTATCTCAGACACGTGGTGCAGCCTGGCAACGTGCTGATCATCGAGGAGCCGGAATCGCATCTGCATCCCGCGATGCAGGTCGAGTTCACCCGGCAACTTGCCGCGCTCGTGCGCGCGGGCGTTCGGGTGATCATCACGACGCACAGCGAGTGGGTGCTCGAAGAACTCGCCAACATCGTGCGGCTATCCGGTCTGTCCAAGGCCGAGAGAAAAGGGATTGCAGGCGGGGACGTCGCACTGCGGCCCGAGGAAGTCGGGGCATGGCTGTTCCAGCCCAAGAACCGCCCCAAGGGGTCGGTCGTCAAAGAAATCCCGCTCGATGATGATTCGGGCCTTTTCCCGTCCGGCTTCGATGAGGTCGCCGTCGCGCTCCACAACAACTGGGCCGAAATATCCAGTCGAGGTGGCGCGAACGGGTGACGGGACTGGTAAGTGAAGTTAGCGCTGGAGTTTCCCCCGATTGCCTCACACAAAGATGCAGAAGGCCCGGGTGCGGCATATCCCTCAAAGATGCTCCAAGCACTCGCTTGATCATCGACTTCGATAAACCCGGTTCTCCGCTCGGACAGAGTGATACGCGCTGCGATTTCCTGTTCATCGCCGAAGATAACGACGAGTCAGCCTGGGTCGCGCCGCTGGAACTGAAAAGCGGCAGCGTGGACGCCAGTCAAGCCATAAAACAGCTTCGAGCAGGCGCCCGCGTGGCGGAAGAGATTGTTCCTCAAAACGCAAAGGTCAATTTTCGTCCCGTTCTTGCCTACAAGGGAATTCCGAAAGCGGAACGGACTGCGCTCAAAAGCAAGGTTCGTTTTCGCGAGCAAACCGAAGCCTTGCGATTGATCAAATGCGGCTCCCCATTAACGCAGGCGCTTCGCGCATAACCCGCAATAAACCTATCCCTTGAATAGCAAAGCACTCACGCCTTGATCCCCTGAATCCCCCAGGAGGTGTCCTTGGCCGTCACGAAGACGTAGTCCTCATCGCCGACGATTTCGACCGAGTGGACGACGTCCGCCGGCATGTGGATGATGTCGCCCGCGGTGACCGTAGCGGTCTCGCCGCCGATGGTCGCGCGGCAAGCGCCGGACAGGACGATGGCGAACTGCTCGTTGGGGTGGGAATGCGGTTCCGCCTTCGCTCCTGCGGGAATGCGCATCTTCCCGAAGATGATTCGCTCGCCCGTCACCCAGACGCCCTCGGTCGGGCTGTAGGCCTCGCCCGCCAGGCCCTTTTCCATCGCCTCGGTGTCGTAGAAGTAGGGAACGTGATCGGCGGTTTTCTTCATCTCGGTGGGCGTGCCCTCTATCGTCGTTGCCGTGTCTTTCGCCACGATGAACTCGTAATCCGTATCGCCCAGTATCTCGGCCGCGTGCACGGCGTTCGCAGGCCGGTAGGCGATGTCGCCGGGCGTTAATACGTGAACATCGCCTTCTATGTTCAGGCGGGAACTGCCTGCCAGGCAGTAGCCGAACTGCTCGTTCGCGTGGGCGTGCGCTTCCGAGTGGGTGCCGGCGGGCATGCGCATCTTGCCGAATATGAGCCGCTCGCCCGTCACCCACGCGCCCGCCGCCGAGCTGTAGGCCGCGCCCGCCAGGTTCTTCGCCATCTCGTCCGTTTTATAGAAATACGTCATGTGTCTCTTCTCCCTTTCCTGAATGAATTACCCGCCGCATCGGCGGGTCTGCCTCTTATTCAAAGCGTGGAATATCGCGCATCCGCGCGCGTCATTCAAGCATGTGCATGCGCGAATCTGGGGGCGCTTCTAAACACTGCCTTGCGGGATTGTCGTATAGTGAAAAATAATGCTTGAATTTTGAAACTGAAGCGGTTATATTTGATACCGAAGTTGATGAAAAGGTTCCTCCCCGATGACAAGGACCCAAGGGGTCCTCTCCAGCCTCCAGCAATGGAAGCCGGAGTAGTCGGGGAGGTCGCTTTTTGGCATCTCGATCATCAATAGTAATACCTCTTTCCTACGCGAAAAATATCGAACTCGCTGCGCACTGCTCTCTTGATACGATCATAAAAGTGCATTTTATTTCTATTCCATTTCTGGAATACCGCCCAGCAACAGTAGTCCGCCACCTGTAGTCCATAATGCGAACGCGATTCGTGATGCAGAATCCGGTATTTCATTCCCTGTGGCAACATCTCGGTCAACGCAAGGCGAGTTCCTTTCTCGACGGCTTGCCGCTTTCTGTTAACTGGAATTTTATCGGTAATTACGATGACCTCTTCAGCATTTGTATTCAACTCTCTGGGCAACACGAATTTCAACAGGTAGCCGATCATCTTCGGATAAAAACGCCTGTCCTCCTGCAGCGCCGGACCAGTCTTGCGCTTCTCGACCACCAGAGAATCGATGCGCATGTTACGCATGCCTCCAAGATGCTCGGTGATCAGGTTGAACACACCATTGCGCACATGCCTGTTGTCATCGGCGCAGTGGAAATACTCCATGTCCAATCCGTATTCGAGACAATCAAGTTTGTAGTCATTAAGCACCCCATAGACCGGAAACGGTCGACGCATGCTGACGCTCGTCAGCACGAAGTAGCGCGTTCCTTTGTGGCTGAAATCGAGATTGCCCGCCTCGTCAAGAAAAATGTAGGCGCAACGGCTCATATCGTCCTATTTACAGAAATTAAGGATAGGTCAAGGCGGCGTTTACATGTAAATGTCGCGGGCATCAAATATCGCCCATCCATGCGCGTCAGGCAAGGTCGAGGCCAGCGTGTTTATAGAATTCGCAGGTCTATTGGGGTATATTGCCGAGCCACGTTCCAAAGGTTCCTCCCCGATGACAAGGACCCAAGGGGTCCTCTCCAGCCTCCAGCGATGGAAGCCGGAGTAGTCGGGGAGGTCGCTTTTTGTAATCCGACGATATCAAACAATCAAAGGACTCATGCGATGACCCGAACCAGCGACGAGATACCTCAAAGCGAACACAACAAGGACAATAAACACCGAATCGATAGGGCACTTAGTTGGCTAAGGAAGAGTGAAGCTACCAAGTACGACGAAGAGAAATTCATTTGTCTGTGGATTGCGTTCAACGCAGCCTACGGCGTTGAAGGAACTGATGCGAATGAGGTTGAAACAGCGAAGTTCAAAAGTTTTTTAAGAAAGATCAGAAAATACGATAAGCAGAACGATATAGGAGAAAGTTTCCTAGATTTGGATGATAAGGATTTAGAGCGAAAACCAATCCGGAATTTTTTGACAAACCGTCATGTATATAAACCGTTCTGGAAATACGTGCGAGACAAACAAGATGACAACTGGAGTGAGCAATTTGATCGAGAAAACAACTCGGCATTAAACGCCTTGGATAACAAATTAACGAACAATAATGAAGTAGACAAGGTATTCAACATAGTTTTCGAGCGTCTATACCAATTGCGCAACCAAGTTTTCCACGGAGGCGTAACTTGTGGCAAAAATGGATGGGGATGGATTCAAATTAAGGATGGCGGCTGCATAATGGCAAAAATCGTTCCGGTGATTCTAAAGATCATGGATGCAAACCTTGATTACGATTGGGGAAAGATCGCTTTCCCTCGGATTGGTGGCAAACCATGGACTGGCGATAGCCCGTCGTAGGAGCAGATGGAATTGTAGGGGTTGTTCGCGAACAACCCCTACGGGATACATCACCCGCCTAGATCAGGTCGTCCACGGTGACGCCCAGGGCTTCGGCGATGGCGGCGAGCGTTCTCGCCGAGCCGGTTCGCCTTCCCCTCTCGATTTGGGAGAGGTAGACCGGGTGGATACCGGCTGCGGCGGCCAGAGCGCCCTGCGTCATGCCGCGATGATCCCGGTAGACGCGGATGGGATTCTGACCGGCCAGAAGGCGGTCTACGACCTCGGCGGGAAAGGACTCGCCTCCCTCCGCATCGGCGCGATCGTAGAGTTCCTCATCGCTCAAGAGCGCCTCGGCGTCCCCGTTCGACATGACGTTCTCCTGTCCCTCGTACGCATAACCGCGTGAAACGATGTGCAGCAGGCCGATGACGCAGACGCCGCATCGACCTCACCCTGAGTAGGCGCCGAAGGCGGCGTATCGAAGGGTGCTCCCTCGATACGGCCCTTGCGGGCCTGCTCGGGATGAGGGAGCAGTTCCTCCACAAGACGCCGACTATCGCCCATCCACGCGCGGCGGGCAAGCAGGGGCGTTCACGAACGCCCCCTACGGAACGCAGGGGCCGCATGCGGGGTTGTTGAAAAAGTCCTTCTCGCTTGGATTTCACCACTGCCGTCATTCCGGCAAAAGCCGGAATCCATTTTGACTCTTCACCGGGCAGGGGGCCACGACCTTGTTGTTGCGCGGCGTCCGGATGCGGAATTCAGAGAATTCGCCTTTCGTTTTTGTGTTCGATTCTGATCCTCCCCGCCCGGGAATAAAGACCTCCGAGCGAGGAAGCGAAAAGGCAAAGGCGAAAATAGATTCCGGCTTTCGCCGGAATGACGAACAAAACCGTACCGCCTCGAAGGACAGGTCGCGACCTGTCCCTACCTCCCCCCTTTGCAGAACGTCAACCAACCACTTCTCCCTTGAGGGGTCATTGAAAAAGTCCTGATTTCACGATTCGGCGTACGTAGCTGACCAAGGAGGGGGTAGTGTTTCTCTTGCTTCTCGCCGCTTCGGGCAACCCCCCCTACCCCCCCTTGTCAGGGGGGCAAAAAAAACAAAAGCCCCTCTACCAGCGGCAGGCGTCGCCTTTTCATACCCCCCTGACAAGGGGGGGGTAGGGGGGGTTGCCTTTATCCCCTGAGGGAGGCTTTTTCAACAGCCCTTAAGGGGGAATGATTGCCCCCTTCGATACGCCGCCTCCGGCGGCTACTCAGGGTGAGGAAGGATACCGGGCAAGGCGAACACACTCTCCTTATTCCGAATCGGCGAACCCGCCACACCTTCCCCCTCATCCCGAGTAGGCCCTGTCCGACCGAAGGGAGAGCCGGGCCGTATCGAGAGGCCCCCGATTGACGGGCGGCGGAGTCCGTAATAGGTTCCCGGAAGACGGCGGCCCCCCGGGGGCCGCGCCAAGACCCTTCGCGCCCGAGGGGAACTCCCATGCCGAACCGCATCCCAGGCGCCGCGCTGTGGCGGCGGATGATTCTCCCGCTCTTGCTGGCGGCGCTCCTGCTTTCCCCCGTCTCCGCCTGCGCGGAGGGGTTCTACGTCCGCGCCGGCCTGGGCGTCGACTGGACGCGGGAGACGCGCTTTCGCGACGCCGACCCCACGCGCGATGACGTCGCCGCCCTCTACGGCGCCGCAACCGGCATCGACGGAAAGCCGACGCAGACGGTAGGCGACTTCGGCGCCGGGGCGGGCTTCTCCCTCGGCCTGGGCCGCGCCGTCGCACCCGACCTGCGCCTCGAGGCCGCCCTCGAATATCGCCCCAAGCTCGCCTTCGAGGGCGACGCCAACTACCGCCGGACGCCGGGCAGCCAGTCCGTCACCGCCGACCTCTCGGCGACCTCGGCCATCCTCACGGCTTATTTGGACCTCCCGCGAATCGGCGGCCTGCGCCCGTTCATCGGGCTGGGCGGAGGCCTGTCGTACGTGCGCATCGGCCGGACGCTCATGCGCTTTCCGGGCCTCTCGCAGACGACCGCCGTCCCGGGCGGGCGAAGCCTCAACTTCGCCTGGACCGCCTCGGCGGGCGTCGCCAAACCGCTCACAGAGCGGCTCACCCTCGACGTCGCCTGGCGCTACATGGATTCGGGCGACGTGGAGACCGCCCAGGGGGACATCCGCGTCCTGCGCCCCGACCGCGACCTCTCGATCCTCATCGGCGAAACGCGCGCGCGCCTCACCGGCCACGGCGTATGGGTTTCCCTGCGCTACGCCTTCTAGGCCAGGGGGCGGCCGGACGCGCGAGTCGCGCCGGTGATTCTCGGGGTCATGGATGAAAACCCCGAGACCGGCCGGGTGAGGGTCGCCTGCCCACGGGCCGGCGACAGCCCGGGTCAGGGGGGTCGTTCACGAACGCTTCATCCGGAGCGGCGAGGAATGTCGAAGCCGCATACGGGACTTCTGAAAAAGCCCCCTTGAGGAGGGGGTGGGGGTTTAAGCGGCGGCGCAGGCTCTCGCCCTGAAAAGGAGGCGTTTTCAACAACCCCGCATCGGCCGGGTTCGATTCCGCACCCTCCGGCCGGGTCTTCATCCCTCGCACGGGGGCGCGCATTTCCCCGCATTTGCGGCGGAGCGTTCATCACTTCCTCCCGGGGTCCGGACGAAATTCCCTGCATCCCGTTCGAGACAACCCGCATTTGCCCGCATCTGCCGTCCGCGCGGATTCGGGGGATTCCGGTATGATGGCGAAGCCGGGCGGTTTCGTTCGAGAAAATGGAATTTCCGTAAATTTCGATAAAATTGGATAAATTCACGGGGTTTTTCGATAAATTGACGGGGTATTTCCGGGAATTATTTTCTTAGGGTTTGACGCCGCGGAATCCGGGTGCAGGGGAATAATGCCACGGCGCGCTACGCTTGCGATGACGGAAAATGCGCGGATTTGCGGGAAGATGCGGGGGTGAGGGGCGGAAATTTCGTGAATCGGCGGTTTTATCGTAGAATCGGGGGTGGTTTTCTCCTGGAGAAGCGCCATGAACGTATCCAGACGCCAGCTATTGCGGATTGCGGGGCGAATCGCGCCCCTCGCCGTCATCGGAATCCCGCGCGACGCTCAGGCCTCGATGGCGGGCCGCCTGTTCGATTGGCTGAACAGCCGCCCCGTCGAGACGCCCGGGCCCGGTGAGGGAATTCTCGATTTCGCCGCGCGCGTCGTTCCCGAAGTCACCGCGAACGATAAATTTTATGTGCAAAGCATCGGCCATTCGGCACCCAGGCTCTCCCGCGGTAAATGGCGGCTGAAAATAACGGGCGAGGTAACAGAGCCTTTTTCCGCTACTTATGCGGAATTGAGCGCGCTCGGGCAGGAGCGAACCTGGGCGACGATGACCTGCATCGGGAACCCCGTGGGCGGCGGGCAGATAGGGAACGCCTTGTGGGAAGGGATACCGCTTACAACGCTCATCGAGCGGGCGGGCGTGGCGAAAAACGTGCGCCGCTCTGTCTCCGCCCGGGTGATTTTTCGCGCGGCGGACGGGTATCATGATTCCATCTCCCTGGAGCAGGCCCTCGATTCGAGAACGCTTCTGTGCACCAGGATGAACGGGGAATCCTTGCCAAGAGACCACGGCGCTCCGCTCAGGCTCCTCGTGCCGGGGACCTACGGCCTCAAGAACGTGAAGTGGATTGAATCCATTGAGGTTGCGACCAGGGGACATGGCGGGTATTGGCAAAAGCGGGGGTGGTCGGATGAGGCAATCGTCGAGACGCTCAGCCGCTTCGAAGCCCCCAGGAGGCGTGTTGAGGTCCGGACTTCCAAGGTGTGGCTCGTGGGCTCGGCTTTCGCCGGGGACAGGGGAATCCGCAAGGTGGAAGTAACCTATGGGCAGGGTGAGCGTTTGCGGTCCTGGGCGCCTGCACTGCTCAAAAAGCCCCTGGGGCCGCTCGCCTGGAGCGTCTGGGCGTTTCCCATGCATTTTGAGGAAAACGGGTTTTATCCGGCGACGGTGCGAGCCGTGGATGGCGCAGGAAAAGTGCAGACGGATGAGATTTCCGATCCGCAACCCGGTGGGTCGACGGGGCGGATGGGGCTCAGCATATACGTGAAGGGGTTGTAGGCGAGACAAGGTGGTTTATGAAAAAACCCCGCCGGTTGCCCGGCGGGGCTTTTGGTGTTCAGTGGCGGGATGATACTTAACGGCGTTTTCCGCCCACGATGTTCGCCGCGCGTTTCTGGCGCTTGATCATCCAATCTTTGGGCGCCTCGATGCCGCTTCGATCCAGAATGTCGAGGTTGTGCTTATAGGCCATGTAATTCTGGATATAGCTGAGCGTTCCGCCGCGATGGGGCGCGCCCGGAGGCTGGCGTCCTTCGATGAGATCGATTACGTTGAAAACAGCTTCTCTCGCCATCGCGATCTGCTCGGCCAAGACCGCCGCGTGCACCCAGCCGTCACGAATGTCTTTTTCGATTCCGACGACGAGGTTGTGCGTCACGATCTTGATCTGACCGGGCTTGTAACCGGCGGCTTTCACGGCGTCCACCGTGCCGCGGGCAATGAGCGTTGCCCAGGGGTAAATGCCTTTCACATCCGGATGTTTCTTAAGCAGGTCTTCCGCCGTCTGGTATGCATGCTGCACGTTGGACTTGGTGAATTCCTTGGCCACAATCTTGATTTTCGGGTAGTGGCTCATGTACTCCTCAAACCCTTTGGCCATGGAGGTCACCATCTCGATGCCGCTGGGTCCGGGCAGCATCATGACTTTGCCCTGGTAGTTGATGGCGTGCGCCATGGTAGCGCCGATGAGAAGGCCCAGCTCGTAGCTGTTTTTCATGACGCGGTTCTTGACGCGATTGCTGTCGAGGTCGATGTTGTCCACGACGATCTTGACGCCTTTGTCCATCGCCTTATGGACGGCGTTCACCATGCCCTTGGTACTGATGGGGCAGATGATCATTCCGTCGTATTTCGCCGCGATGATGTCTTCCACGTGGGCCACCTGTTTGGGCAGGAACTCATAGCCGCCCGCGTCGAACATGGTCACGGTCACGCCGGCTTCCTTGGCCGCCTGTACGCTTCCGTACCATTTCGAGAAGAAATAGGGGTCGACTCCATTGGGCACGACGACAGCGATCTTGTATTTCTTCTTCGCCTTCACCCGGGCATCGGCGTCCGGGGTCGCCGCCATCGACACGAACATGAACGTGACGACGGAAGCGAGGATCATGAAAGTGCGGAACATTTTTTTCATCGTGAATCTCCTCGTCGCAGAATGGGTTTCACGGACGGATATTCTCTCCTCCGCGAAAGGGAAAAATGACTACAGTATAAACATATTTCCTATTCCCGCCGCTTGCGGGAACTCAAAACCACAGCCGTAATCAGCAAAACGCCTACCACCACCTCCCGGGCGAATGTGCCCACACCCAGGAGAATGAGGCCATTGAGCAAAAATGTCAGGAAAAGCGTCCCGATCGCGGCTTGCGTCACACCGCCCTCGCCGCCGTGGAACGTCGTGCCTCCCACCACAGTGGCCGCCAGGGACTGGAATTCAAGCTGAAACCCCGCGAGGCCGTTCGTGGCCGGAAGTCTCGCCAGGTAAAGGAACGAGGTGATGCCCACGCAGATGCCGCTGATCAAATAGCAAATGAGTTTCACCTTGCCAGTGTCTATACCAGAGAGGCGCGCGGCCTCTTCGTTCCCGCCGGTTAAATAAATTGCCCGGCCAAGCACCGTTCGTTTCGTCAGCAGATAGAGAATGATGAAAAAGAAAATGGCGATGAACAGCGTGCCGGGGATGTGGAAAAAATCCGTGAGGCCGATGGTTTGCAGGATATCTTTTTGCTCACTCGTGAATTGATGAATAGTGCGTCCGCCCGTGAATACCAACGCGATGCCGGCGCAGATGAAAAGCATACTCAAGGTGACAATGAAAGGTTGTATTTTCACGCGGCCCACGAGGTAGCCGTTGATGAAACCGAACATCGTCGCCATTCCGATACCCATCAACACGCCCACGGCAAGGCCAAAATCCAGTATGCCCTGCGCCATCACGACGCTCGAGAGGCTGAGCAAGGAACCTTGGCTCAAATCGATGCCTGAAACCAGGAGCACCATACTTTGCCCAGCAACGATGAAGAACAGGAGAGAAGCGTTTCTGAGTTGGTTGGTCAGGTTATGGGCTTCGATAAAGTTGTTCACGTAGCCCATCAATTGGAGAATGTAAAATATGACCATCATCAAGATGAACACGACGAGTAAACCATATTTTTCGTAATTGAATTTGGCCAATAAGGAGGCAGAAGGTCTGACCGGAACCTCCGCTACATTCGCCATGATTTAGAATCTCCCTTAGTTTTTTTGCTCACGCAGGGTGCTGACCCAGATGGAAGCAAGAATTACCAAGCCGACGACGATTTGTTGCCGGTAGGTGTCGATTCCCATGATGTTCAGTCCATTCACCAAGAATATGATCAGAAAAACACCCAGCGTCGTACCCAACACGCCCCCTCGACCGCCAAATATATGCGTGCCGCCGATGATGGTCGCTCCGATCGATTGGAGCAGTTGATCGCCTCCGCCCAGTCTCGGTTCGCCCGCCGCGCTGACGCTCGCTGAAAGAAGAAGCCCTGCGAAACCGCACAGAAGACCGCCTATGCCGAAAATGGCGATCTTCATGGCGGGAAAGTTGATTCCCGCGGAAATCGCTGTTTGTTCGTTTCCGCCCAAAGCATACACATAAGTGCCGAAGCGGGTGTATTTGAGCAGATACCACATGGTGCCCAGTGCGATGAGTATCCAGATGAAGGTGAAGGGGATGGGACCCAGGTTTCCTTTAGCCAAAAGGACATAAGCATCTTCGACGTGTTTGGGCAAGGTTGCGCCCTCGCGCGCACCCCCCATTTGAAGGCCGCCGGTCCAAAGCTGGGCCGCGCCGCTGCCGATGAAGAGCATCCCCAGGGTCGCGATGAACGGCTGCACCCTTGCCACGCCGACGAAAAACCCATTGATGACGCCGCACAGCAGACCGATACCGAGGCCGGCGATGAGGCCAACAAAAAACCCGAAGTGCAGCATCGCACTCCAGGCCATGACACTCACCACGCTCATGATGGAGCCTTGCGAGAGGTCGAACCCCGCCGAAACGATGACCAACGTTTGGGCATAGGCCAAAAAGAAGAGCCATGCGTCTCGGCGCACGACGTTCACGAAGTTTTCGAGGGTGAGGAAATTTTCGGTCGCGAAAGTGTAGAAGATCATCAAGACGACAAACGCGGAAATGAGGAGTACCCGCTCCCAGGGGATATCCTTGACAGAATAACCTAGAAAGACTTTCTCAGTATCCGTTGAAGCTGCGGCACTCATTAAATCTACCTCCGAACGCGGATCAATCCGCGGTCATGGCGTAACGCAGAATTCCTTCCTGCGTTGCTTCATCCCTGTCGATGTCTGCGGTGAGCCGTCCTTCACGCATGACCAGAATGCGATCGCTCATCCCGAGAATCTCGGGCAGTTCACTCGATATCATCATTACAGCTGCGCCATCTTTGGCGAGTTGCAGCATCTGTGTGTGAACTTCGAATTTCGCGCCTACGTCGATTCCGCGAGTCGGTTCATCAAAGATGAGTACGTTGGCGCGCCTGAAGAGCCATTTTGCGAGTACGACTTTTTGCTGATTACCGCCCGAGAGAAAGCGTATTTGCGTCTCCTGGTCCGGCGTCATGATTTTTAGTTGATCGATATGCTCATCGACGAAGTCTTTCTCCATGGTCAGATTGAGCAGCCATCGCTTGATGAGGCGGCGAAGGTTTGCGCTAGTGGTGTTAAAGGCAACCGATAGGACCTGGGTGAGGCCCTGGGTCTTTCTGTCTTCGGGCAGTAGCCCCAACCCGCGTCGTATGGCCAAGGTTGGAGTCCACTTGCGCTCATGGGTGAGGATTGTCAGGAATCGAAGGACAACCATAGCGACGCCACCCCAGATCATGACCCATTCGAGAATGAAATTTTGGGTAAATAAACTCGTAATGACCATCGCTCCTATCGCCAGGGCGTACCAGCTTGCAAAGTCAATAGCCAGAGTACGCCAACGATACTGACGCTCAAGAAACCAAAGTCCCAATTGTCTTATGACGGCCAATCCGGCGGCGACAAGATAGGGAGTGGGGCCGTTCGGAATGTTGTATAACGGGCCACCAAGGATCCATTCATAAAACCAATTTCCACTGAAAAGTGGTGGTGGCGAGTTCATGTTGAGCGTGAAAGGATCGTAAATTCCCTGGAAGATGACGGTGAACAAAGGCAAAGCCAGGATAAAGACAACCACATCAACGAGCGCCACCCAAATCGGATAGTGGGGTAGTTTTTGTATCTCTTCTTTCTCTTTTGTCGCGTTGGTCATCTCGACGGTGCCGTCATCAACAGGATCCGCGCCCATCACGGCCCGAGCCACTTCGGTTCTTCCCGCGCCGACGAGACCCGAGAGGCCGACGATTTCGCCATAATGGAGATCAAAATTAATGTCTTCGAATGCGCCGTTTCGGGTGAGTCCACGCACCCGCAATGCCACTTCTCCACGATCACGGGGCGACCAGGGGAATTTCTCATCGAGTGTGCGTCCCACCATCTGTGTGATCAGGAAATCGAGTTCCACATCTTTTACTTCCCATGTACCCATGTATTCCCCGTCGCGCAGAACGGTAACGCGATCTCCAATCTCGTGGACTTCTTCAAGTCGGTGGGAAATATAGATGATGCCGACGCCTTGTTCCCGCAAACGGTTGACTGCCTTGAAGAGTTCCTCGATTTCATGGCCGCTCAAAGAAGACGTGGGTTCATCCATCACCAAAATCTTGCAATCAAATGCGAGGGCCCGGGCGATCTCCACCATTTGCTGATCGGCCACGCTCAGAGAGCGGACCGGCGCGTTGACGTCGATTCTCACATCCAGGCGCTCCATGATCGCACGGGATTCCTGTTCGACTTTGGCCCAATCCACGCGTCTCATGACGCCGGGCAAAACTGGCTCGCGACCAAGAAAGATGTTTTTGGCCACACTCAGATCGGGCACCAGGTTCAGTTCCTGGTAGATGACGCTGATTCCCAAATCGCGACCGGTTCTGGCGTCGGGAATTATTGTAGGCGATTCGTTGATCTCGATTTGACCTGAGTCGGCGTGATAAATTCCCGCTAGAATTTTGATGAGCGTGGATTTTCCGGCTCCGTTTTCACCCAGTAATATATGGACTTCGCCTTCTTCGAGATCGAAATCGACCTCTTTGAGCGCATGAACACCCGGAAAGGATTTGTCGATCTTTATCATTTTCATCAAATTCTTGGATTCCGGCACGGGATAAAGCTTCCAAGTAAAGGTGTGAAGGTTCCAAATAAATAAGCGAATGAATGCCTAGCACCACCCGCCATATTTGTAAAGTTGCAGTTTTTGAATGCTTGCCTAACTTTATAGTGGTCGAGATTGTTTTTCAACATGACAAATTCACGGGTCAAGCTGAAGAACCGTTTCATCGACATTCATGGTATGCTCGTCCGGTATGTATTCTAATGAATCTATTCTTGGGGATTATTTTGTGGGCTGTCTGAAAGTTCTGGGGTTGGTTGTTTTCTTTCTTGTGAGCGTGTCCAGCGCGTTTGCCGAAGGAACGCTCGGCAGAACCGATGCGTGCCTGGTTACCCTTTACAACTACCCCGCCGAATCACCCAAGTATGACGTTACAAAGAAAGCGCCGCCCCAATCCCCCTTGACTCAGCCCAAAAATCTTCACGCAAGCAAAGCGGCTGAAAATACACAAACCCCAAAAAGTCTTCTCACACAAGTTCGTAGCAAAAAATAAACTCTTTTTTTCGGCTAGCACCAATAAGTCCGTAAGCCTTTAGCGGTCGATGACGCTTCGGTATTCGGCGGATGGGGTATGTTGCGCCGGCCAGTCCATCCCGTCCTCAAAACGGGCCAAAACGCTTGCGTGGCGGGCGAAACCACCCTCCAGCAGAGCGACCGAGACGATCTCCACGATGGCCGGCTCGTCAAAGCCGTGCTCGCGCAACGCCTGAAACTCTTCGTCAGTCAGTTGTTCGTTGAGCGTAAGTTTTCTGGCCACGCGGAATACGGCTTTTTCCGACTCGGGCAAATCTGCATTTTCAAAGTCATGGAGTTTTTCGACTTCATACTCATCGAGTTCCATGCGGTGGATTAGGTCGGTTTTGTGGAAATTCACGCAACGGGGACAATCTGAGGCGACCGCGCAAACCATCGCGATGCGATTGGTCAACTCGCGTGAAATGTGGCCGTCTAAAACTTCCAAGCGTTTTTGGAGTTCCCAGAATCCACGCAAGAGGCCTGGGACATGGGCGAAAAAACCGAACAAAGGCCCCAGCCAGCGCGGGTCTTTCAATCGGCATATCTCATCATAAATTTGTGAAACCTCGCTTTCGGCTTCATCGGGTTTTACGAGATGAAAGGTTTCAAAACCGGGTGTGTTCATTTTCTTCCCCCCTGGAATGAATTATCTGGCCGCAGGTAAGATTCGGCCATCATAACATTTCCAGGGCCCATAACGAGCATGATCAGACAACAAAAAACCCCCCGCCGAAGCAGGGGGTTTTTAGGGCTTGTTGTTGCTTACATCATGCCCGCCTCTTTCCAGTAGCGTGCCGCACCCGGGTGGATTTTGAGTTTCTTCATCCCGCGAAGGCCGGTCTTTTTCGTAACGTATCTCCCGGTTGGATGGTATTTGGTGATTTGTTTGTGATTGTCGTACAGGGCCTTGACGAGCCCGTATGCGTTGGCATTGCTCATTTTGCTGTTGGTCATCAAAGTCCACATCTGTCCCCAGCTTACGACATCTTTGTTGTAACCCGGGATGGAGCCGGCAGCCACGACATCGCGTACGATACCCGCTTCGTTGACGGCCAGCTTTTTGATTGTGGCCTCATCAGGACCGAAGAAATGGAGTTTGCCCGAGAGTGTGCGAGCGAGATCCATATATACGGGTGCGGGAACATTCGCGTTCAGGAAGAAAAAGCCTGCGTCCACCCTTTGGTCTTTGATGGCGGCCGAATTCTGGTTGTTGTTGAAGAATTCTTTTTTCGCTTTTACGCCGCTGTGTTTGAGTGCAAGCTGTGTAACGATGTAAATGGAACCTCCACGACCGCCAACGACGAATCTTTTGCCGGTGAGATCGGACCATTTTTTGATTCCGGTGGTCTTAAAGGTGGTGTAGACGGTCGTCAATGGGTACAGGGCCCCTAACGCCAATACGTCTTGGGGTTTCTTGAAGGGTTTTCTACCTGTTTGCCCCCAAGAGACAGCAGGTGCGGTGGCCATACCTATACGCAAGGCCTGGTTCTTGTCCTTCTTCTGGAGGATTCGGACGTTTGCGGTAGAACCGCCGGTGACGGATGTTTCCACTTGGATCTTTCCGCCCGAATTATCCGTGATGACTTTGCCCATCGCGGTCCCGATTTCAAAGGTGGCGCCGCCGGGCTGGGATGTTCCCATGAGTATTTTGGCTGCGTTCGCCGTCGGGGCAGTGCCGATCAGAAGGGCAAGACCTGCCGCCAACGTAATCAGCCGAAGCGTGGATTTCCTCATTTGTATCTCCTTTTCGAGGTATAGAAATGAAACATTTGAGTTTCAACCTTAGGTTCGGTTTGCAAAGTCGAAACCCATAATTAAAATACCGACCCTGTATTTTAAATCGAAGTGGCTATACTAAAGCAAAACCATATACTTTGGTCAATAGGGTGGTTACAATCGCTGATAGATTCCTGAATCACTGGCAAAATAGCAAAGCTATCGCTAGAATGGAATCATCCATTATCTCAAGAATTGTTTGCCAAGATACAACCACGAACGTGGGGAAAGGAAAGAACTAGACCTATGGCTACTGAATCAGACCCCTCCCAGTCAGCTCCTCTTGTAAGGACTCTAGTTTTTGTCACTTCATGGTTGTGTGTGCTTTCGGGTTTGTATCACATTTCCGCCGTTTATCTCCGGCCATTGCCGGGTGAGATGCACCCCAACATGCACATGTTATTAGCCTATAGCATTCTGTTAATCGGCGGCGCCGGGGCGATGCCTCAGATATATGGGGATAAAATTCGCAAATTGAACTTTCTTCCCGTTTTGTATCTATTATCTTTGTTTCCAGTAGTCATTTTCTATTATTTTGTATACGAGATGGGAGAAGGCTGGTCCGACACAAGCGTTTGGTGGGTCTATGCGCTCCCGTTCGCTATCTGGATAGCCATGATGGTTGTCGAGAAATCATGGCTTGCGCTATTGCTCTGGGTTCTGGGCTTTGTTCCTGCGCCGATACTTTTCTTGTATTGGGATTCTTTGCCTGAAAGCACGCATGAGCCCACCTCCTGGTGGTTGTTAATTGCGTGCTCAGCAATTCCCACGATGTGGACATTATTTGCGATCTTCTTCAGGCCTGCCGAGGGCGTGAAAAAAGCGGGTGGTTTTCTTCTGATTTTTTTTATAGCGCTTACTTTGATAGGGTGGCGGACAGGATTATGGGCCGGGCAAAGCGATGAAGTAAGAAGCGTTATCTATCTGTGGCCTGTATTCATACTTGTTTTTCCTCTTTTCTGGGCCAAAAGACGCATCAAAGAAGTATTTCAGGAATACCCCGCACATCCTTTTCCGGCAGGCTTCACGGTTGGCTTGAACGCAGGGATGCTTTTCTTCGTGGCGACCGCATGCCTGTACCTGTTCTATTACCACGAAGAGATGGTCGATCGCCCGGGTGCTCCGACGATTGGAGATGCGCGCGTCGGCTTCGTCATGCTTGTCGTTGCACTCGAATTGACCAGGCGTTGTTTCGGCCCTCCCCTCCCGACGTTGGCGGTTATTGCCTTCACTTATGGGATATGGGGCAATCTCTTCGCGGCACCTTTTGGTCATGGTGGTCACACGTGGATTGAACTTCAGGCGAAACTCTCGACGGATTTCATTGGTGGCGTATTGGGCTTTTTGGTAGTCATATCGGCCACGTTTATCATCATGTTTCTTATTCTCGGAGCATTTTTGCATGAATCGGGCGCAGGCCGCTTTTTTGTGAATTTCGCCTTGGGTTTGTTCGGAAAAATGCGCGCGGGCGCCGGCCTCGCCGCCGTGGGTTCAAGCGCCCTGATGGGTACGGTATCGGGCAGCGCATCCGGCAACGTCGTTACCACCGGCACGTTCACGATTCCGTTGATGAAGCGGATAGGCCTGAGCCCGCACATCGCCGGAGCAGCGGAAGCGGCGGCCAGCAGTGGGGGGCAGATTATGCCGCCGGTCATGGGGGCGGGCGCCTTCATCATGAGCGAACTTATCGAGGTGCCGTATTTCCATATCATCGGATACGCCACCATACCTGCAATCCTGTATTTCACCATCGTGGGGATCAATATCCACTTCGCAGCCGGAGCGCTGAATATCAAGCCACTGCCGGCTTCCGAGATTCCGAGTTGGAAGACGGAACTCAAGAACGGGTGGTTTTATCTCGTGCCCCTGGCGTTTTTGGTCTATTTCCTCTTTGAGGGCAGAACGCCTGTGTTTGCGGGTGTCATGTCGGTTTTCATTATGGTGGGCATCTGGTTTTACCGGAATGTAACGGAATTTTTGGGTACATTGAGGCGGGGTGATAAGACAATCGCGGATGATGTATTCGTTTTTGTGCCGGTTACATTTTGGGTTTTCGCATTTTTCCTATACGCGTTGCTCACGGTTTTCGAGTTGGGTTTCGGTTTGCCGCTAGGCATCTATGGGAAACCAACTTTGGGTGCAGTAATAAGAGCCGCCCTGTCCTTAGCCATTACAGGATTTCTTCTGGTTAGCGTTTCCGCTCGCATATTCTCCTGGGTGGGTGAATTCTGGCGTGAGATAGAACGCAACTGGCTGGCCATATTTCCGCTCACTTTGCTGGGTTTCTGGTTTGCCTTTGGCTGGTCTTCCGGCGTTGCAGGAGTCGCTCTCGTGCTGGCCTTGCTTAGCGTGTGGTCCGTTTCCAGGGGAAGTCGAACGCAGCCCTCCACGATCATACCTTGGCTATTCGTCATGATTTGGGTGGGCGCCTATTATGTGCAGAAAGGGATTTATGCGATCGTCCCCGCCATAGCGAATTTCGGCGAATGGTTTGTTCCCTTCGGGTTTATCTATGACGGCCTTATCTTTTTCGGGTTGGCTATTATCGTGCAAAAAGTCATTTTTTCTTTTGGTTCGCAAGAACCCGAGGAGAATGGTTCAACACCGAGCGTGAAACAAGTATTGGCCGTGTCCTGCAATCCGTTTACATATCTGTATCGAGCGAATAAGGCGGGAGAGGCAGGCCCGGATGTACAGGCCGCGCAGAGCGCTTCTGACTGGATATTCAGAATTCGCGATGCCTTGAGGGTAGGGGGTAGACAAGGGGCCGAATTCGCCGTGACGCTGGCTACGATCGAAGTTGTCGTTCAAGTCTTGACCATTACGGGCGTGGGAAACAAATTCGCATTCATGATCGAGGCCCTCGCCCAGGATATTTGCGTATTCGGCGCCGCAGCGGGTGGGGGGTGCGCGTATTATATCGGTCTCGACGGCTTTTTCGTTGCGTTGCTTCTCACGGCTGTTTGCTGTGCGATATTGGGAATGGGAATGCCGACGACGGCGGCCTATGTATTGCTCGCTATCCTGGGCGGACCCGTGCTTATCAAGCTCGTGGGGCCTGAACTCACGCATATTTATGGAGCGGAATGGGTCAAGGAGTTCGTGGCCGCAAAAGGAGACCGGGTCGCGGCCCATATGTTCATCTTCTACTTCGCGATCCTCTCCGCCATTACGCCGCCCGTGGCGATAGCCTCGCTCGTTGGGGCCAAGCTGGCCGGAGCCCCCTATTTCAAGACGTCCATGATGTCTCTCCGCTTCGCCATCGTGGGTTTCATCGTGCCGTTTTTGTTCATGTTCGACCCGGCGCTGCTTACGTTCGCGAGTCCGTTGCGCGTTGCGCTATCCGCATCCATTACGCTTCTGGGATTCATCGCTTTCTCTGCGGGAACACAGGGCTGGCTTCTGAGTAGGCTCTACAAATACGAGCGGATTCTCTTGTTTGTCTGCTTTGTCACATTCATCCTGTTCGTTATTTTCTTCAGCGTCACCATGATGGTCACAGGCCTGGTTTGCGGCGCGATACCGCTTATCCGGCAACTCAAGGATTACAGGAAACCTGTTACCCAAACATAGTTCACTATTCTACTTAGAGGATGTTCATGCTTTTTCATAAAGAACGCGCGCTCGAGTTCATGGAGAGGTTCGATCTCGACGCGCTGATAGCAACGACACGGCACAACGTCTTGTACCTCTCGGGTTTTCAGGGCTGGGCGCAATATACCTACGGCGATGCGACGACGGAGACCTTCGCGCTGTTTTTCCGGGATCAGGCCTCTCCGCCGGGGTTGATACTCTCCCGGCAGGACGAGACATACTACGCGGCGACGGGCTCGTGGATTGAGGACGTAAGGGGCTATGGTCCCCGCTCGGCGCTCGATATGGCGCCCGGCGAGACGGGAGCGACCGAAGAGGAGAGAAATTATATTTCTCTCATCGCCGAAGACGCCCCGCGCGAGGGGAATATTACCAGTGCCCTCCTTAGACTTTTGCGGGAGCGAGGCCTGTCGAGCGGGAGAGTGGCCCTCGATAACGAGGGAATCCGCCCGGGCACGCGCAGTGCTGTGGAAACGGCATTACCAGATATGTCTTTCCTGGATGCCTCGAATCTATTTCGCCTGATTCGTCTCCAAAAGACGCCGGAAGAACTCGAGCGCATGCGCGCCGCGGCGCTTTTGAACGAAGAGGCCGTCGTCGCGTTCCACAAGGAGATGGCCGCAGAACGAACCGAGCGCGAAGTGGCGAGTCACTATTATCGCACCGTGGCCGCGGGAGGAGGTAAGTGGAGTTGGTTCCATCTCGCCGGCGGCAGGCGTTCGGCCTCGATTTTTCCGCCCTCAGATAGAAAATTCGAGCCTGGGGACGGCTTTTTCTTCGATGCCGGCATGCGGCTGAACCATTACTGCGCGGATGTGGGCTGCTGCGGTTCGTTCGGCGAGCCGAGCGCGGAGCGCAAGGCGCAGTGGAACGCCATCCAGGCGGGATTGGAGGCCGCTTTCGGCGTGATCAGGGCGGGGGTGAAGCCATCCGAGATTTTTCGCGCGGCGGTGGCGGCGGCGAAAAAATCGGGCCTGCCGCGCTACAACGGCGCTTTCTGCGGACACACGATAGGCATCGAGGCGCGCGAGTTGCCCTATACGCTGAGCGAACCCGTGAAGCTCGACGATCCGTTTTTGCCTGAAAATTCAGACATTTCCCTGCCCGCGGGGGCGGTGCTCTCTGTGGAGTTGCCATCGGGGAAATTCGGGGAGGGCGGCGTGCACGCGGAATATACCGTCCTCGTCACCGAGACGGGAATGGCGCACCTGGGCGAGCCCGTCCGCGAGCACGTCGTCATCGAGTGATCCCGTAACCATATAAAATTCAACCGGTTAATGCTATCCCCCGCACCCCGGGGCGCGACTCGCCCCGCAATCCGCAATAGCTGGCGCCTGGATACGTTCATGGCGCTCCCCCGGGAGAAAACCGCCCCGATTCTACGATGAAACCGCCGACCCGCGTAATTTCCGCCCGTTATCCCCGCATCTTCCCGCAAATCCGCGCATTTTCCGTCGCCGCGTCAGGCGGGGGACATGGCAGAATCCCCCTGCGCTCAACTGTGGCGGCGGCGGAATCTGGCCGTCACAATTGATTTTCACATGCGCATCCGCCCGCATTTGCGCGCATTTCCCCTCGAAATTTATCGTTTATTTATCGAAATACATCGTGAATTTATCTGATTTTATCCAATTTTTCAGATATTATTTTTTGCATTACCCAGGTCCTGCGCATGGCCGACCGGCTCCCCTGTTTCAGCGATCAGCACTCGCTCCGCCACCTGGAAGCCGGGGGCCGCAGGACGGCTTTTCGATCTCGCCCCACCGCCCCCAAAACCCGCCACCGCAAACACGGGATCGCTCCCGGCCAATGCGAGAGAATGGACCGGGCGAGAAAGGCCGCCTCATCCCGATTGCAAAAAGAGGGGAAACTGTGGCCGAAGAGATTTCCGGGCGAACGGCCAGGCGTTCGGACGACACCGCCGGGGCGCGGAACCCGCACATCCGAAAATGCCCATACCCCTCCCGGGCGGAATGGGGAATGGAGCACGAGGCCCTCTTGTTTCGCCGTCGACGCTTCAGTCCCGATATCCCCATGTCCCGAATCAGCGGGAAGGATACCCTCGAATCGAAGCCGCTGCCTCATCACTCGCTTGATGGTCATCAAGCGAACAAACGAGGTGATTTTGCCTCATCGCACCGCTGTGATAGATTCATTTCATACTCTCGAACCATAATTTTCGGCGAAAATGGATTTCATGAGAGGACGAGCCGTTTCACGCCGCCGCACAGATTCAGGCGCTGGAAACCCGAGGTTTCCGACATGAGCAAAACCGACGCCCGAAAATCCCTGGACGCCCGGGACGTGAAGCGCCTCAGCCGGGAGATGGGCGCAGACCTCGCGGGGGTCGCGTCGGCGGAGGATTTCGCGGAAGCGCAGCCGGGCCGCCGCCCCAGGGACCTCTTCCCCATGGCGAACAGCGTCGTCGTCGTGGCCAAGCGCATCCCCTTCGCCGCGGCCACGCCGTACCCGAGCATCGGCGCGATGGAATTCGGCGAATACATCCCCGAGAATTTCCTGAACGAAGCCTGCTACCGCCTCTCGCTTCATCTCGAAGACATGGGCTGGCTCTCGGGCGCCACCCCGTGCGGGCGCGACATCACGAGCTTTCGCGTCGAGGAAGAAGGCGCCGAGCCCAGGGTCTTCCTCCAGGGCTCCTTCGATTTGCGGCTCGCGGCGGTCAAGGCCGGTCTCGGGCATATCGGAGCCAACAACTGTCTCATCACGCAGGAGTACGGCTCCCGCGTCCGCCTGGGCGCGGTGTTCACCGAGGCGAAGCTCGAGCCAGACCCGCCCAACCAGTTCGGCGCGATCCCCGAGTTCTGCCGTGAATGCGGCTTCCGCTGCGTGGAGGCCTGCCCCGCGAGCGCGCTCCCGGGCGACGGCACCGTGGATCACTACCGCTGCATGGTCATCCGGCCGGACCTGGTCGCGCCGGAAAAAGCCCTCACCCATTTCAAAGGACTCTTCCGGGGCAAGCCCATGATCATGGCGGCCAAGGGCCTCTCCTACACCGACAGTCCGCCGCACCCATGCAGCACCTGCATCGCGCTCTGCCCGATGGATCAGGGCCGCGATTTCGCGAACAAACCCTTTCACCGCGAATCCTGGTCAGACGAAGACGCGCTCAAGGTCATCGACCCGGGGCTACTGGAGAATCCCTAGGATGGAAAACGGCAAAGGCGCCGGGGTTACCTCGGCCGACGTCAAGGCGCAGGCCCGTGAATTCGGCGCGGACCTCGTCAACATTTCCTCGTGCGAGGGTTACGAGAAAGCGCTGCCGGGCTGCAAGCCCGGAGACCTGGTGAAAGACGCGGGGAGCGTCGTCGTCTTCGCGCGCCGGATGCCCTTCGGCAACGCGACGCCCAGGCCTTCGGTGGGTTATCTGGAATTCGGCTATTACGGGCACGAGGCCTGGATCAACAAGCTCTCATACCGCCTGGCGCTCTGGTTGGAGGATCAAGGGTACATGGCGCTGCCCACGCCCGCAGGCAGGGACATCCCCTCGCTCCGCATCCTGCGCGAAGGCGCGGAACCGGAAGTCTTCATGCAGGGTTCCTTCGATCTCAGGCTCGCCGCGGTGAACGCGGGCATGGGCGAAATCGGCGTGAACAACAACCTGATCACCGCCGAATACGGCTCGCGCCTGAGACTCGGAGCGGTCGTCACGACCGCCGCGCTCGAACCCGACCCGCCCAAACGATACGGCGTGGTGCCCGATTTCTGCGTGGAGTGCGGCTACAAGTGCATCAAGCCCTGCCCGGCGGGCGCGCTGCCCGGAGACGGCGCGGTGGATCACTACAAGTGCATGGTGATGTATCCCCAAAAAGTCTCGCCGGAGAAGGCCGTCGACGTCTTCAGGAAGCGCTACGGCTACCCCGAACTCCAGCTCGCCGGGCGCATGATGGCCTTCACCGAAAACGCGCCGCACATGTGCGCGACCTGCATCACCCTGTGCCCGATGGACGAGGCGCGCCGCGTGAAAGAGAAAGCGGCAACGAACGGCGGGGACGGTCAACCACTTCCAGTTGTGCCATAACGAAACGGAAAACAACGGCGAGCCGCATGGAAGCTGATTGCTCAGCCGTAGGGACAGGTCGCGACCTGTCCCTGCCAAAGGCGGTCTATCCGTTTTCTGGTTCGTCATTCCGGTGTCAGACCCGACCAATGCGGGAGGGTTTGCGGAATCCATTTTTTGCCTTTGTTTTTTAACTATCTGATTGCTTCCCCCCAATGACGGGGAGATGTAAAACCGGAGTATTGCCATTCTGCCTGAGAATGGATTCCGGCTTTCGCCGGAATGACGGCGGGTTGATATCAGACCAAGGAGCCTCTCATGCCGAAACCGCTCGAAGGATTCCGAGTTCTGGACCTGACCCAGTTCTACTCGGGGCCCTGGACGACGCTCCTGCTCGCGGGCCTGGGAGCGGAAGTCATCAAGGTGAACCACCCGGCCACGGGCGACGTGGTGGCTATGGGGCCTCCCTACGCCGGCCCCGAAGGCGTGTCCTTCCACAAGCAAACCGAGGACGACTTGGGGGTCGCTTACCTGAAGCGGACCCGGGACAAGAAATCCCTGACCTTGAACTTGAAGGAGCCGCGCGGGCTGGACCTGTTCTACCGCCTCGTGGATGAGGCCGACGTGCTCGTCGAGAACTTCTCGGTGGGCGTAACGAAAAGGCTCAAGATCGACTACGAAACGCTCGAAAAACGAAACCCCAGGCTCGTCTACTGCTCCATCACCGGCTATGGGCAAAGCGGCCCCGACGCGCGGCTCAAGGGCTACGACGCCGTCACCCAGGCCGTTTCGGGCCTCATGAACCTCACCGGCTTCCCCGACGGCCCCCCCACCAAGGCGGGCTCCGCCATCGCGGACAGCATCGGGGGCACCTTCGCCTACGGCGCCATCACCACCGCGCTCTTACACCGCGAGCGCACGGGCGAGGGCCAGTGGCTGGACGTCTCCATGGTGGACTGCCTCTTATCGCTCGTTTTCGATGAGCCGATGGACTGCTACGAGGCGCTGGGGCTGCCCGAGCGGCTGGGGAACCGCATCATGCGCCTATCGCCTTTCAACGCATATCCGGCCAGCGACGGCTGGCTGGTGGTCGGCTCGGGCACCGATGAGCACTGGAACAACATCCTGCGCGCCGTGGGGCGCGAGGAGCTGGTGGGCGACGCGCGTTATGCGGACCTGAGCGGCCGCATCACGCACAACGACGAGGTGGACGCCGTCATCACCGAATGGACGAAAAAACACACCGTCGAAGAGGCGCTCTCCGCACTTCGCCGTTTCGACGTCATCTGCGGGCCCGTCCACACCATCCGGGACATCCTCGCCTGGCCGCATCTCAAGGCGCGGGGCATGATCGAAGACCTCCCCCACCCCGCGCTGGGAAATCTCAGCGAAATCAAGACGGCCGCTTTTCCCTTGAAATTCAGCAAAACCCCCGGCGGCTACGAAGCTCCCGCTCCGCTGAGCGGCCAGCACAACGAGGAGATTCTCGGCGGCCTGCTCGGTCTCTCGAAAGAAGAGATCGACAGGCTCAAACAAGACGGCGTTATCTAGAACGCGGCAATCCGGAACGGCATATTTTTCAGTTCGCAGCTCCCCCCTTTTCCATCATGCGGCAAAACGCGGCCCGACAGGGAAGCGTCTTTCCGGGACGCTTGCTTTACGTCAGCATAAAAAATTTGTTTGAATGTAAATAATTTGATATAATTTAATTCAATTCGATTGCATTCTAAATGATTACATTCAAAAGGCGGGAGAGTTCCCGGAAGACAAAAGGGGGTCCAGCCATGACGACGGCGGAGGAGCATGACAACGGGGGAGAAGGAAGCTGTCATGGAGAGGAAATAAGGCGCATCGTCAAGATAAAAGTGCGGAACGCACCTGTGCGGTGGATAGGAGCTTTCACCCCAAAAGCCCTCTCTTTTCTTGTAGCTGCTCTTTTGAGCCTGCCACTGTCGGCCGGCGCCGATGAACATGGGATTGTACAGTCTCTCGACAGGGCCCATCTCGCCGTATGGAAGATCCACAACATACAACCGGGAGAGGCCTTCGGAGACAGGTCAACCCACAACCGGGGAACAGCCTTCGCCATCAAGCCCGACCTCTTTGTCACCAATGCCCACGTTTTACGCGGCATGGGAATGGGAGAAACGTTCCTGTTTCAAATCAGGCTCTCCCAAAAGGGAAACCACCGGCAACTGAAGGTGAAAAAAGTGCATAGCTTTTCATACGTGTATGACCTGGCTCTCATTCAAACATATGAGCAGGTTGGAGATTACCTGGGAGGGGCGCCTAACTCCTCTCCGAGCCAACTCAACCAACTCACCTTGATAGGATACCCGAAGGGAGTTTTTCACGAAATCAACCAAATCAGTGAGACATCCTACAATGATATCTTCTCGTATATTTTTGTTATCGTTGTGGATAAAAAGTTCGGACGTAAAAGTGATGCTCTTGCTGGAAGCAGCGGCGGCCCTATTCTAAACAGGCGGGGACAACTGGTGGGGATCACAGTGGCAGCGGAGTATAATATCGCTTCCGGAATTAAATTAGAGCGGTTAAAGGACTTCTTGAAAGGTGAGGAGAGAGTCCTTTGCTTCCAACACTACCGGCTATCTCCCTGCCTCCGAAAAGGCTGGGAACACCTGGAGCAACGAGCCCGGGAAGGCAACACGATAGCCCAATACCAGTATTGGGATTATTTGACCGACGAACAAAGGGAAAATTCTCATCAGGCAACTACATATATACAACAAGCCGCAGAAAAAGGATTTGCTCCGGCTCAATATTTTACGAGCATGCATTGCATGAAAAAAAGAAATATGAAGAGTCCTTTCCCCGATTGCCACAAGTGGGTCGAAGAAGCAGCCAAGCGGGGTGAGCCTAGCGCTATATATTTTATGGGATACTATAAGCATCAGGAAAATATGGGCTCATACTGGCTGAGAAAGGCGCTTGAACTAGGCGTAGCTCCCGCCGAAAGTTTCTTTAGATGATATGAAATCTTCGAGGCTGTTCCCCGCCACTTGCTTGAATACGGGGTAAACCGGCAGAGCTTCATGCGTTCTTGCTTTGTGTATTCCGATTGCGCAAAAGAGAGCAACGGCGTTGACCTCCCGTATCGAATCAGAAATTTTCGGCTGGACTCAGGAATCACCCCTCGCTAACGAATTACCCGAACACCCCGGCTTCGAGGGACAGGCTATATCTCCGCCGGCGTCCCGGGTTTCCACTCCGGCGCTTTTCCGAAGGCGGCGGCGACCAGGGAGCGGGCGCGGATTCCCGGAGGATTCCCCTCGGGCTGGAAGTTGGTGCAATAGCCGAAGGCCATGTTCCGCTCCCGGTCACAGAACGTAAACGCCCCGCCGGAGCCGCCGTGGCCGAAGGCCTCCATGTTGGGTCCCATCGGCGAGTTGGGCGGGCAGTTGTGCATGAATCCCAAGCCCATCCGCCGGGGCGCGCCTGTCATCGCGCAGTTCCCCTCCCACTGAACCTTGGAGAGCCGCTCCACCGTTTCGGGCCGGAGCAGGCGGACGCCGCCGATTTCCCCGCCGCCGGCCAGCATCGCGTACACGCGGGCGATGGCGCGGGCGTTCCCGTGGCCGCCCGAGGAGGGGTTCTCGCCCACGCGGTTCTCGCGGCAATTCACCAGATCGACGCCCACCGGCCGGCTCCCCCACGCCCTGTGCAGCATCGTGCCGGGCTTTTCTCCCATCTCCCAGAACTTGTTCTCGGGATTGCGGTGCACGGGCGCGACGCGCGCGAGTTCTTCCTCGTTCAGCCCGACGTTGTAATCAGCACCCAGCGGACCAGTAATCTCCTCCCGGATGAAGTCGCGGATCCGCTTGCCGCTCACCCGGCGGACGATCTCGCCGTGAATGAAACCGAAGTTGATGGAATTGTAGGCGCCCTTCGAACCCGCGGGCCAGGCGGGTTCCTGCGCGGCGATAGCGGCCACCTGGGCCGGGTAGTCGAAAAAGTCGCCGGGCCTGGCCGCGTCGCAGAAGATGACGCCGCACTGATGGGAGATGGTGTGCCTCAGCAGTATGTTCTCCTTGCCGTTTTGGGCGAATTCCGGCCAGTACCGCGCCACGGGCTCCTCCAGCGAAACCAGCCCCCGGTCCACGAGCATGTGGACGGAGAGCGCGCTCATGCTCTTGGCGATGGAACTCATGAGTACGATGGTGTCTTCCGTCCAGGGCTGCGTGCGGGCTTCGTCGCGGTGGCCTCCCCACAGGTCCACGACTTTCTCGCCGTCCCGGTACACGCAGACGGCGGCCCCCAACTCGCTCCGGCTCGCGAAGTTCTCCCGGAACGTCTCTTCCACGGATGAAAAATCGCTGTGGCAATGCCCTTCCACCTGGATGTCGACAACGCTCATATTTCCCCCGCCACTGTATGAAATTCAATTTTTACGGTCTGAATATGCCACTCAAGACTATTACGAATTCATCCAGCAAAACAAATGGAGAATGCAGATGTATTGATCTGGAAACAGCCGATTTTCCGGGAACGTAAATACCCGACGAGTCCACCCTCTGGGGGGCTGTTGAAAAAGTCCTGTCCGACCATCGAGGTTGTTCGCCGTAGGGACAGGCCTCCGTGCCTGTCCTGCTCTTCGTGGTTGTCCTTCGTCGGGACAGGCACGGAGGCCTGTCCCTACAAAACCATCACGTCTGCGCCGCGTGAACCTCCTTGCCGACGGAACCGCCCTCGAGCGCCGGCTTTCACCCCCGAAGGGCTATTGCATATCCTTCCCTTCGTACACCTCGATGACGCGGCTGGCGTCGTCTTTGCCCCAGCCGGCGGCCTCGGCCCGCTCGAACATCTTGCGCGCCGCGGGAACGACGGCGAGTTCGACACCGTGCTCCTCGGCAAGCTTGATCGCAAGGCCCATGTCCTTCACGAATATTTCCACCGCCCCGCGCGGGGCGAAATCTCTCTCGAACATTCTGGGGGCGGTCTGTGAAAGCATGGAACCCTGCACGGAACCCTTCGAGAGGCAATGCTCCATGATCTCATGCGAGAGCCCCGCGCGCTCGCCCACCACGATCAACTCGGCGAACAGCGCCGTGCACGAGTTGACGAAAAGGTTGGTCACGACCTTCATGGTGGCCCCGGTTCCGCTCGGACCCGTGTGGGCCGCATCCGCCGCCAGCGGATCCAGAATCGGCCATACCCGCTCGAAGACTTCTTTTTTGCCGCCCACCATGAAGGAAATGGTTCGCGTATCGACCCGGTTGTGGGAACCCGATATCGGCGCATCCAGCATCTCGACCCCCTCGGCGGCGAGCCGCTCAGCCAGGCCGGCCTGAAAGGAAGGCTCCATGGTGCTCATTTCGACGTGAATGAGGCCCTTCTTTCCGGCGGCGACGATGCCTTTCGGGCCGAACGTGTTTTCCTCGATGTGCTCGGGTTTCAAGAGAATGCTGAACGTGATGTCGCTTTGCCCGGCCACTTCCTTCGCCGAAGCGGCGGGGCGCCCGCCTTCCTCCTCCAGCATCTTCATCCGCGCGGGGTCGATGTCGTAGCCGACGATCTCGTGGCCGTCCGCCATCATCTGCCGCGAGAGCGGGAGGCCCATCTTTCCCAGTCCGATCATTCCCAGCTTTTCACCCATGATTTTCTCCTGAACTCAAAAAATCAGTGTCTTTCGATTATCGGGAATTCACGCGGCGACCGAGGGCGCGCCGGCAAATCACCGGAGAACGAATTCAATCCACCATCAGCTTATCTGGAACCTAGAGCACGGGCTCAGGGGCGGCGGGCATGCGGAAGGTGCGGGCGCCGATGGCCCGGCTGACGGCGCAGGCGACGGCGCTGCAGCGATTCTGCTCGGGCATATCGTTGATGAGACTGCCACAGCCGGGAGAGCGCCCCCATCTTCCCCGCCTATTCGGCGGGAGTTCCGCCAGTGATCCCGAGCCTCGCCGCCCGGAACATCGCGGCCATGCTGTAGACCGCCGTGATGAGGGAGAGCACGAGAATGGTCGCCGTGATGGGGCTGGACAGGAGCGCCCACATGTCCCCGCCCGAGATCGTGAGCGCGCGGCTCAGGTTGATCTCGATGATCGGTCCCATGATGAACGCGAGCACGATGGGCACGACGGGAATGTTGATCTTCTCGAAGAAATAGGCGAGCGCGCCCAGGATGAGCACCATGACGACGTGGGCCGTGTAGTTCGCGTACACGTAGCTGCCGACGACGATGAGGATCAGGACGAACGGCCCCAGGATGCGGCGGGGCACCTTGGCGACCAGGCTGAAGGCGCGGGTGCCGACGAGTCCCGTGCAAAGGAGCATGAGGTTTATTACGAAAAGGCCGATGAACACCGTCATCACGAACGTCCCGTTGTCCCGGAAGAGCAGCGGCCCGGGAACCAGTCCCTTGCTGATCAGCACGCCCAGCAGAATGGCCGCGCCGCCAGAACCCGGAATGCCGAGCGAGAGCGAGGGCACGAGCGTGCCTGCGACCAGGGCGTTGTTCGAACACTCGGGCGCGGCGACGCCCTCGATGATGCCGGTGCCGAACTCCTCCGAACGCTTCGACCACCGCCTCTCCTCGCTGTAGGCCAGCATGCCGGCGATGGAGCCGCCCGCTCCGGGAACCGCGCCGACACCCGTTCCGATCAGGCTCGCGCGAATCCATGTGGGGATGAGCCTGCGGACTTCCCACCGCTGAATCCGGTTGCGCTCATCGGCGGCGCCCTGGGCGGCGGTTTCCTTGCTTTCGATGGTGCGCCTGTGCTCCACCAGGAGGTTGAACGCCTCGGGCCCGGCCAGGAAGGCGATGATGACGACGACCAGCGGGATGCCGTCCATCAGATACCCCTGGTCGAAAGTGAACCGCAGTCCGCCGAAGCCCGAACTCCCGACCGTCGCCAGCAACAGCCCGATGCCCGTGGCGAGAAAACCGCGCGCGGCGTCTTTTCCGAAGAAGCTCGCCACGATCGACAGGCCGAACACGCCGACCGCGAATAATTCGCCCGGCCCGAACATCAAGGCGACGTTGCCGAGCGAGGTGCCTGCGATGATGAAGATCAGCGTGCTCGTGACGCCGCCGATCACCCCCGAGTAGAGGGAGATGCGCAGCGCCTTTCGCGCGAGACCGTTGCGGGTCATGGTGTAGCCGTCGAGCACGGTGACGGCGGACGCACCCGTCCCCGGCGTGCGGATCAGGATGGCCGGAATGGAGCTTCCGTATTCGACCCCCGAATAGACGGCGAGGAAGAACATGGTCGCGTGCTCCACGGGCATCGTGAAGGTCAGGGGAAAAAGGAGGGCCAGCGCCTGGGAACTGCCGAAACCCGGCATGGCGCCCATGAGGACGCCGATGGCGACGCCCCCCAGCATGATCGCGAGAATGGCGGGCGAGGCGAGTTGGCCGGTCGCTGCGAATATGTGCCCGAGAGTTCCTTCCATCTATCACTGCCCTTCCATCGATTACGGCCCTAGAGGATATAGACCGGCAGGAATTTAAGCGGTAAGGGGATCTTCAGCATCGGCACCAGTCCCAGATACAGGATGATCATCGTCACAAAAGACAACGCGAATCCCAGCAGCAGCGCGCCGCGCGGCGCCGATTCCACCCGCATGCGCGGGACCAGCAGGCACATCATGAGCACGATGGTCATGATCTCGAACCCTATCGGCTCGAGCAGAACCGCGTAGAGGTAAACGAAAACGACGATGGAGACGAACTCCAGCCAATGCCCCCGGAGGTAGGGCTCCTCGCCGCCTGCGGCCTGCGCCTCCGGGGGCAGGAAAAACCCGCGTCCCAGGACGATCACCGCCCAGATAATCGAGAAACCCAGGGCCAGGCGGGGGAAAAAGGCGTCGCCCGGATACCCCGGCTCGTAGGGAGGCTGCATTGCATAGGTTTCGTAGTAGAGAAACGCGAGTCCCCCCAGGATGAGGGCGGTGGTGGCCAGCACCGCCGCCCTCATCGGAACCTTCAACTCATAGGGAGACGCAGCGCGCTCTTCTCTTTGTTCCGTCATGTCCGCGCCTTGCCGACGGCGGAACCATCCGCCGTCGGCTCAAATCCAGCTACTTCTTGATGATATTGTGGTCGATCATGAATTGTTTCACGACCGCCTGGTTCTTCGCCATGTCCTTGTTGAGCCACTCCGAGCCCGTCTTGACGTCCAGGACGATGTGCGTCCCCTTGGCGAGGTAGTCCTTGTAGTCGGGCGAGCTGGTCACCTTGTACACGGCTTCTTCCAGTTTTTTCATGATTGCCGGAGGCGTGCCCCGTTTGACCATGAGGCCCTGCCAGTGGAGCGGGAGGTCGTATTTGAGGCCGACTTCCACCGCGCTCCGGACGTTCTTCCAGATCGGGTCGTGCGAGAGGCGCTTGTGGGTCTGCGATACGAGCGGGCAGATGGTTCCCGCCTCGATGTGCGGCCGCCACGTGCGCGGCGAGGCCTGCCCGCTGGGCAGATGGCCGCCGAGTACGTCCTTCACCACGTTGCCGTCGCCCCGGTAGAAGATCGTCTTGACTTTGTCCCCGATGCCCGCGGCTTTCAGGAAGGCGAGCTGATGACGGTGGTGGGTGGAGCCTCTCTTGTTCGAGCCCATCGACAGTTTGCCGGGGTTCTTCTTGGCGTAGGCGACGAGATCCTCGAACGTCTTGATGCCGTACTTGTTGTTGCACTTCACCGCGACGCCGTAGACGTGCTTCTCCACCTGGGCCAGCGTCTGGAAGTCATTGTACGTTCGCCTGTAGTGCGGCAGGTGGAAATACCCGTAGAAGCTCGCGCTGATGTGCATGATGATGTGCCCGTCGGCGGGCTTGCCCGAGACGTAGAGAACCGGCTCGTGCTGCGAGCCGCCGCTCTTGAAGGTCACCCGCATGGGCACGCCGAGCACTTTTGGAAACTCCTGTGCGAGAAGCTGACACCAGACCGCCACGCTCGACCCGGGCGATGTGGTGCAAACCAGTTCCATCGGCTTCGAGGGGAACTTCATGGCCAGTGCCGGGGCGCTCCATAAAACCAGTACGGCTGTGATGACGAGAATGCGTTTGAAGCTCGACATGGTTTTCCCTCCTTCAAGGGGTGGGTATGACGGGGTAGGTAGGACCCCCACTTCTGTGGGTGATAAGTATAGTTTATAATACCATTTCTTGATGAAATTCACAAACAGGCGTATTGGCGGGGCGTTCCGCGTGTGTCGTGGAGCTTCGCCGCCGGAACGGACGCCAGGGCGAAGCGCGTAGCGAATGGTCTGATCGGGGTGCAAATGCCCTCCAAATCCTGTCTAATGCCGGCATCATGAAAATCCCGAAGTGCGAAGGACCCCGAAGAGCTTGAGAGGAATTGCGGCTTTCCGCTTAGGGACAACCGGAGGCATTCATCCATGACCGACAGCAGCGTCTTGTCCTACAGCGGCGTCACGGACTTGGGCGGCGGCAAGGCCTACGCCCTGCACAACGTCTTTGCGCTCGACGGGCGCATCAGCGCCTATCCCCTGAGCGCCAGGGGGTTCGCTCCGTCCAACTGCTACCTCCTTTGCGAGAAAGACGGCGCGATCCTCCTCGACACGGGCTATGGCGGGCACAGGGATTCCCTCTTCGAGCAGATAGGCTCCATCATCACGCCCGACACCCCGCTCTCCATCTACCCGCTCCGTCTCAACGAGTTCATGTCCGTGGGAAACGCGGCCGCGCTCGCCAGGGAGTTCAACGTGGTGGAGTGCTTCGCCCGGCGGCCCGACATGGATTTCTGGCTCGATTTCGACGTGGAGGAATTCGGCCCCAAGAGCGAGGAGGACCAGATATTCCCGACGACCGTCCTCGGAAACGAGCTCGAATGCACCGTCGGGGGCAACGAGAGTCGCGTCATCCGCGGCATCAACGCGCCCATCCGCCTCATCACCACCATGTGGATCTACGACGAGGCCACCCGCACCCTCTTCTCCTCGGACATGTTCAGCCACGTCTGGGGGGACGACCCCGAAGGCCCCTGGGCGGTGGAGGAAGAAGCGGTGACGACCTCCGCATTCGTGCGCTCGTTCCTGCTGAACACGCGCTACTGGTGGCTCGAGGGCGTGGCGACCGCAACGATGCGCAAGGGCATCGCCGACGTCTTCGAGAGCTACGACATCGAGAACATCGCCCCCGGGTACGGAGCCATCCTCCTCGGGCGCGAACAGGTCGAACGCCAGTTCACGGTGCTCGATGAGGTTCTGCGCGATCTGGATCGCTCCGTCGTCTCGCCGCGCTACGTTCCCCGCAACATGGAAAGGTAATCATGGACACGAACAACAATCCCCTCCCGCGCGAAATCGCTCCCGGCGTCTTCTGGCTCGGCATCTGCCACGAACAGCACCACAAGGGAAAGATCTATCACAGCTACAATGCGGCCTTCCTCCTCATCGGCAAAGAAGGCTCGGTGCTGGTCGAGACGGGCCACCAGGGGGATTACCCGGTCGTGTCCCGCCAGGTGAGCGAGATACTCGACGAGCGCGGCTCGGAACTCAAGTATCTCTTCCTCTCCCACCAGGAGACGCCCCACGCGGGCGGACTCGGAAGGCTGCTCGAAGCCTACCCCGAGATGACGGTCCACTGCGACGTGAGCGACTACCACCTCTCCTACCCCGAACACGCGCACAGGATGAAGCACATGGAGGTCGGCGACGAGATCGACCTGGGCGACAGGCGGCTCATCGCCGTCGAGCCCGTCATCCGGGACCTCAGAACCTCGCTCTGGGGGTTCGACACCGGCGCGCGCGCCCTCTTCCCGGGAGACGGCTTCGCCTACAGCCACTACCACTGGGACGGCCACTGCGGACAAATCGCCGAAGAGGCCACCTCGCTCGATCTGGCGGACGTCCTGGGGGTGTTCGCGGAGCGGGCGCTGTTCTGGACGCGCTTCGCCGACATGAACATCTATTCGGACCGCCTGGAAGCGTTGCTCGAAGAGCTCGACGTCGCCGTGGTCGCGCCCTCCCACGGGCTGCCGATTCTCGATCTGGCGGTCACCATGCCCAAGGTGCGCGAAGGTCTCATTGCCGGAAATCTTTGAGGAGGGCCGATGGACTTTTCCCTGACCGACGAACAAAAAGCGCTCCAGAAACTCGCGCGCGATTACGTCGAGCGGCACGTGCGCCCCGTCGCCGCGGAGTACGACAAGAACCCGGACCCGCTCGACTGCATCCCCTACGACGTCGTCGAGGAGGGCTCGAAGCTCGGCCTCCGCACGCTGGCGCTTTCCGATGAGCGCGGCGGCGGGGCCGACATGCTCACCCTCTCCATCGTGGGCGAGGAACTCGGGGCCGGCGACCTCGGCGTGGCCGCCACCTTCGATCAGACCTGGAAGTTCACCCCCATCCTCGAACACTGGACGAACGAGGAGCAAAAGGAGCGCTTCCTCCCGGCGTTCGTCTCGGACCACCGCTTTCACCTGGCGACGTGCATGACGGAACCGGACGCGGGCACCGATCACGTCCTCCCCTACGACGCACCCGGCGCGGGCGTGCAGATGAATGCAGTGCGCAAAGGAGACGTCTATCGGCTCAGCGGCGTCAAGAGCTTCATCAGCAACGGCGGGACGGCGAGGCTCTACATCGTCTACACGCGCACCGACAAGACGCAAGGGGGCTTGAAGGGCATGACGCCCTTCCTCGTCCCCGCGGACACGCCGGGACTGAGCGTCGGCCGGGTCCACGACAAGATGGGCAGGAGGCTTCTCAGCAACGCCACGCTCGTCTTCGAGAACGCGGAAGTCCCCGCCGTCAACCGGCTCGGGGAGGAAGAGGGCCAGGCCGAGGCGCTGCGCACGAGCCGCATCGCGCGCGGGCGGGGCGGCTACGGGGCGACCGTGCTGGGCGCGGGCCGGGCCACCTTCGAGGAGGCCGTGCGCTATTCACAAGAAAGGGTGCAGGGCGGAAAACCCATCGGCGCCCATCAGTCCGTCGCCCAGATGATCGGGGAGATGTACACGAGGCTCGAGACGGCGCGCTCGGTCTTGTGGCGGACATCATGGGCGGTGGATCACGCCGAGGAGTACGACCCCAAAATGTCGTGGCTCACCAAGGTGGTCTGCTCGGAGGCCGCGTATGAGGTCTGCCGGCTCGCGCTCGAAGTGCACGGCGGACTCGGCTACATGCGCGAGTGCCCCGTCGAGAAATACCTGCGCGACGTGATCTCGTTCCTCCACGGCGCCGGCAACAACCACATCTACCGCATCAAGATCAGCTCCAGAATCACCGGCCTGCCGGCAGAGTAGCGGGGCGGGCGGTGAACAATCCCTCATCGGGGCTGTTGAAAAAGCCCCTTCCGCCTCATCCTGAGTAGCGGCGGAGCCGCGTATCGAAGGTCAAATGCGATTGATGAATGAGTGTTTGCCCTCACCCTGCGCGAGGCGTTCGACTCTCCGCGCCCTTCGATACGCCGCCTTCGGCGGCTACTCAGGGTGAGGAAAGAGGTGTTGGCGGTTTGAGGAGGGGCAGACCAGGCTTTTTCAACAGGCCCCTCAAGGGGGAGTGATTCCTCTCTCCTCGGGGTTTTTCAACAACCCCTTGTCAGGAGGGATTGCCGCCTGCGGAAGAATCCTTCCCGCTCCGGTCGGAGAAAACCGCAACCGCTCCTTCATCGGTCGCGATTGACCCTCAAGGGAGAGAGTGAGAAAAATCCGGGCAGGTAAAAACGCGCTGGCAGAAACCCGTCATTCCTTTTCTTCCTGAAGGAGACCCAGGATGCCGAAACAGATTGAATGTGTGGACTGGCCCGACAGGCTCGACGTCTGGACGCCCTACTCGATGGCCATCAAGGCGAGCGGGGGGACGACCGTCTATTTCGCGGGCGTTACCGCCGCGCCGCCCTATCACCACCACCCCCACCGGCCCGAGGAGTTCGACACGCTGCCGGACGATCTGCCCACCCAGACGCGCATGGCGCTCGAGAACCTGAAGAAAAGCCTGGAGGCCGTGGGCGGGGCGTTCAGCGACATCGTCTTCTTCCAGTTCTTCTCGACGACGATGGAGGGCGCCGAGGAGGCGGGGGCCATCCGGAAAGAGTATTTCGGCGACCACCGGACCGCCTCCACCACGCTCCAGGTCGTGCGCCTCGCCACCGACCCCAGGTGCCTGGTGGAGGTCAACGCGATAGCGGTCGTGGACTGAGGAAGGCCTCGGCCATTCTCCGGGGTGCCGCGGAAGCATAGAATCGCCATTTTTTCATTGCCCGCTCCCGCCGCACTCGGCTATTATCCCGTCTTGTCTTACGAGGGAGTACGAGGACGACACCAGGCGCACCCTGCCCCTTTACCCCGGGGGTTCGGAGCGGCATACCCAATCCAATGGAGCCAAGGCTGTGGACATCATCAACGAAGTCGGCGCAACCGCATTTTTCGTATCCTCCATCCGCGCCATGGAGAAGGAGCAGGAACACAAGCTGTTCGACGATCCTTACGCTGTGTGGTTCGTGAACGAGGAAATTGAGAAGAAGGTGCAGGAACAGATAGAAGTTTTCCCGCCCGCGAAGGAGCTGGTTCGCTACCGGGTTTGCGCCATGAGCGAAATCATAGAGCGCGGCATCGCGGACGGCGTAAAACAGATCGTCTCGCTCGGCGCGGGCTTCGACATGCGCGCGCACATCTATCAGACCGAAGGCGTCAGGTTCTGCGACGTCGACCAGCCTGCGGTCCTGCAGTTCAAGAACAAGGTCCTCGAAGCGGGCGGCGTCACGCCCTGCGCCGGAATCGAGTGCAACTACCTGGAAGTCGACCTCCCCGGAGAACTCGGCCTGGCCGGCTTCGACCTCGAAGCCCCCATCCTGCTCATATGGGAAGGCAACACCATGTACCTGCCGCTCGACCTGATCCATGATTTCCTGAGTCGATTGCGCGCGCAGGTTCCCAACATGACCCTCGCTTTCGATTATCTCTCCGAAAAGGTGATCAACCGCACCTCCGGCGATGAGAGAATCAGCGAATTCACGGACCTTTTCGAAAGCAACTTCGGGGTGAAATGGGTGACGGGCTTCGACGACCTCTCTGTCCTCACGGAAAAACACGGCCTCGAAGTAGTGAAATCCGAAAGCCTCCTGGAAGTCGGCGAGCGCCGCGCACCGGAATCCGCAGCGGCCATTGGGGAGTTTATGGACGTCACGGCCGACCTGTTGAAACTCTACTCCTACTCCGTGTTCAGGGCGGCCTGAGTTCCATGGACATCAACGAAATCGGCGCAACCGCGTTCGTCATTTCCTGCATGCGGGCGATGGAAAAAGACCAGGAGCACAAGCTGTTCGACGACCCCTACGCGGCTTTGTTCGTCAACGAGGCGATAGAGGAGAAGGTCCAGGAACTGATACGCGTTTTCCCGCCCTCCAGGGAACTGGTCCGCTACCGGGTTCGCGTCATGAGCGAGATCGTCGAGCGCGGCATCGCGGACGACATGAAGCAGATCGTCTCGCTCGGCGCGGGCTTCGACATGCGCTCTCACATCTATCGAACCGAAGGCGTCCGGTTCTGCGACGTCGATCAGCCGGCGGTCCTGCAGTTCAAGAACAAGGTGCTGGAAGCGGGCGGCGTTGCGCCCTCCCCCGGTATCGAGTGCAACTACCTGGAAGTCGATCTGCCCCGGGAACTGAAAAAAGCGGGCTTCGACCTCGAAGCCCCCATCCTGTTCATATGGGAAGGCAACACCATGTACCTGCCGCTCACGCTGATCCATGATTTCCTCGACAGGATGCGCGCGCAGATTCCGCACATGACCATCGCCTTCGACTATTACTCCGAAAAGATCGTCAACCGCGCGACCGGCGATGAGAGAATCACCGAAATCACGGATATGTTTGAAAACAACTTCGGGGTGAAATGGGTGACGGGTTTCGACGACCTCTCCGTGTTCCAGGAAAAACACCGTCTCGAAGCCATCGAATCCGAAAGCCTCATGGAGTTCGGCGAGCGCCACGCGCCGCAGTCCGTGGCGGAAATCAAGGAGTTCATGGACGCGGCGGCCGAACTGCTGAAACTCTACTCCTACTGCGTGCTCAAGGCGTCCTGAATTTCGTGGAAATCAACGAGGTCGGCTCCACGGCGTTTTTCCCTTCATGCGTCCGGCAGATGGAAAAAGACGAGGCGCGCCCCCTGTTCGAGGACCCTTTTGCCGCGTGGTTCAACGACGAGGAGGCGACGGCGAAGTTCCGCGAACTCATCCATGCTTTTCCGGCGGTGCGCGAGACGGCTCGCTACCGGGTGCGCATCATGAACGAGACCTTAGAAAGCGAGATAGCAGACGGCGTGAGGCAGGTCGTCACGCTGGGCGCGGGCTTCGACATGCGCGCCCACATTTTCCGCACCCCGGGCGTCCGCTTCTGCGACGTCGATCAGCCGGGGGTGCTCGAATTCAAACGCAAGGTTCTGAAAGCCCGCGGCGTCGCGCCCTGCCGCGCGATTGCGGGCAATTACCTCGAACTCGACCTTCCGGGAGAACTTGGCCAGGCGGGTTTCGATTTGGAGGCCCCGACCCTGTTCATCTGGGAGGGGAACACCATGTATCTGCCGGTCGACCTGCTCCATGATTTTCTGGAGAGGCTGCGCGCGCAGGTTCCCCGCTTCATCGTCGCCTTCGATTATTTCTCCGAGAAAATCATCAACCGCACGTCCGGGAACGAGACGATGACGGCGACCTCGGATTATTTCGAGGACCACTTCGGGGCGAAATGGGTGACGGGCTTCGACGATCTCTCAGCCTTCGAGGCGAGAAACCAGCTTAAAATCATCCGCGCAGGGGCCATGCTGGACGTCTGCATGCGCTGCGCGCCCGAATCCGCCCCGGCTCTCGCCGAGTGGACGGGGCTGCACTCCTACTGCGTGCTCGCATCCGGCTGAGTCATTGCGGACGGTTCACGAACCGCCCCTCTCTGGACTGTTGAAAAACCCTCATCGCTCGGGATCGACTCGTAGGGGCGGGCCTCCGTGCCCGCCCGTATGGGGGATGTCTACCTCGTAGTCTCCTCGGACAGGCACGGAGGCCTGTCCCTACGGCGAACAATCTCGAAGGGCGGACAGGGCTTATTCAACAGCCCTCTCGGGGGAATAGGCCACACGAGAAAAAGCAGGGACAGGTCGCGACCTGCGGGACGACCCCGAGGAGGGGCCGTCCCTACCGAATCACAAGAATTGCCGACAGCGAAACAGACGAATCCGCCGAACGCCTACAGCGTGATGACGAGGTCGGGCGCGGCGGGAGCGAGCGCGGCGTAGAGCTGCGGGAAGCAGCCTGCGCCCACGCCGGCCACCAGGCCTTTCGCCTTGACGTCGCCGGAGCCGCATTGTTCGAACGTGCCCTCGGCGAGGTTGCGCCGCACGTCGCACTGATCGCAGACCATGAGGAGGATGTTCTGCTCCGCGGCGACCTTGGCCAGGCGCTCGCCCACCTCGTCGCCCTCGCGCAGGCAGAACAGGTTGTCGTCGAAGAAGAACATGCCGACGACGTTCACCCCGTGGTTGCCCGCTTCGAGTTGCGGGAGGATCATGGTGCCCAGCTTGTAGGTCGCCGACATGTCGGTGGCGAAAACGTATGCGATGTTCATTGTTCAACTTCCTCCTCGGGTGCGTCTCTCGACTGGTGTGGATAATGACCCTGCTACCCCTGTTCTCTCGATCAATCTTTATTTTTCACTTGGAAGCGGGGGGAGCCTCTCACCTCAGGCATCCGGCGTCAACGCCACCTTCTGATCCAGAGGAGTTTCCTGAACGCGAGGGTATCCACCGCGCGCGCCGGTTCGACCCGCTCGACTTGCCCCTCCTTCACGGTGAAGAAAAACAGCTTCTTGTAGATGCAGCCGGCGGTACAGTCCCCCCATGCCTTGCGGACGACGATATGCCAGACGCCGCCCGCTTTCGCCGCCTCGATGTCGGAGCCGCCGCCCAGATACGCATCGGGCTCAGCAAACTCGACTCCCGCTATTTTCCCGTACGCCCGCCGCGCCGCCCCGACGTTTGCGCGCTCGCTCACGTGCATGGCGAGGACGCCCGTGTGGCGGTATGGCCGCACGGCCTTTAACCTGAGTTTCGCGTTCAAGGCGTCGAACGCCGCATTGCCGGTGCGCAGCGCCACGGGTCCGTCCTTGCCTTCAATGAGGTCTGCGACCGCCCGGAACAATCCGGGCTTCACGCCCAGGAGAAGCACCCCAGGTAGATGGGCCGACCGGGCGGAAACTTTCGCCATTTCGGGGTGCGCGTATCTCAGCCGATCGAGAACCCCCTCGATCTCGCGGGCGAGGTCGCGCCGCCGTTCCTCATCGAGGAGCAATTCGTCGCTTTCTCTCGCCAGGATGCGGTGAGCCAGAAGGGTGGCCTCGGAGACCTTGGGAGGATTCGGGGATTCGGCGCGCACGACCATCGGGGCAGCAGCTTCGCCCCAAGCCTGGGTGTTCGTGGAAAAACTCCAGGCTACAGGCAACAGCAGGCAAATTACCGCGAGGCGAAGCCACGTCGTCTCGACCGGGTTTTCATTACTCTTTTTGTGATGAAACGGACGCCAACTCATCTTGTCGATTCTCCATTACGGGCTTCACCATCCATGGATTTCCCTCATCCTGCGGCGCGCAGGCGCGGGCCGAGCCACAGCCCCCACGCCGCCAGAGCGAGCAGCCCCGTGAACGCGAGCGCCCAGGCGGTCCCGCCGGTGGGGAACAGAATGACGGCCACGGCGACGGCCCCGTAGAGCGCGCGTTCGGGCAGGCGCAGGGGACCCTTGAGGTATCCGCTCAGCGCGACCGCCCACGCGCCCGTGGCGCAGAACAGCGAAACACACGCCACGACGACCCACCCCAGCTCGCCCTGCCCCAGCAGCCTCGGGTCGAACGCGAAGGCGAAGGGGATCAGGAACGAAACGAGGCTCAGGCGAAAGGCGATGAGGCTCGTCTCCATCGAACCCGCGCCCGAGATTCCCGCAGCGGTGAACGACGCCAGCGCCACCGGCGGCGTCACCATCGAGAGCACGCAGTAGTACATCACGAAGAAATGCGCCGGCAACTCGGCGATGCCCAAATCCTTTAACGCCGGCGCGAAGAGGATCGCCCCGATGATGTAGGCGGCGACCGTCGGCAGTCCCATCCCCATGATGAGGCACCCGACGATGATCAGGAACATGGCGAAAAACAGCTTGCCGCCCGATGCGCCGATGAGGCCCGAGGAGAACTTGAGCGCCAGGTTTGACTGGATGGCGACGGCGATGATGATACCGATGGCGGCGATGGGCACGGCGATTTCCGCTGCCTGCCGCGCGCCGCTGCGCACCACTTCGCACCAATCGGGGATGCTCAGCCAGCTACGGCGGCGAAAATAGGCGACCACGGCGCAAGAAGCCGTGCCGATGACGGCGGCGTAGGTGGCCGAAAAGCCCGCTATCAGCATGGCGATCAGCACCAGCGGCGGTATGAGCAGGTAGAGCCTTCCCGCGATGGGGTCTTCGGGCGTCAGTTCGCTCGCCCCGAGCGCGAGCGCGCCCTCGGCCCGCGCGCGCAGGTCGATGAAAATGAAAATGGCGGCGTAGAACGCGAGCGCGGGGATGAGCCCGGCTGCCGCGATACGCGCGTAGGATATCTGCAGCAGTTCCGCCATCACGAACGCGGCGATGCCCATGATGGGCGGCATGAGCTGCCCGCCCGTGGAAGCGATGGCCTCCACCGCGCCCGCGTGCGCAGGGCCGTAGCCGGTCTTCCGCATCAGGGGGATGGTGAAGACGCCCGTCGTCGCCACGTTCGCCACCGCGCTGCCGCTGATCGAACCCATCAGGCTCGAACTCACGACGGCGGCCTTCGCGGCGCCTCCGGCGAAGCGGCCCGCCACCTTGAGCGACAGGTCGATGAACAACTGCCCGCCGCCGATGCCTGAGTAAACCGCACCGAAGAGCACGAAGTAGAAGACGAACTGAAGCGAAGTCGCCGTGGTGATCCCCAGCACGCCGTTGGTCGTCATCGTCATGATCTCGACCACTTCGTCGATCGTGAAGCCCCGGAAGCCGAATGCGCCGGGCAGCATCTTCCCGATGAACGCATAGGCGAAAAAAACGAGCAGAACGCCCAGGAGCGGCCAGCCCACCGTGCGGCGCACGCCCTCGAACAACAGGATCATGATGAGCGCGAAGGCCGCCACGTCGACGGCGAGCACCGGGTCGATGGTCTCCATGCGCTCGGTGAGGCGTGTCGAGGCGAGAGCGTAATACGCAAAGACGGCCAGCGTTCCCGCCAGCAGCAAAGCGTCCGCCAGGCGGGCGCGCCGCAGCGGAGCGCCCCTTTTACTCAGCGGATGAAAGAGCAGGACGAGCGCCAGCGCCAGAAGCAGGTGGAGGGGCCGCTCAACCAGCGGGGCCTGGGGGTAGAAGACGATCCACATCTGGAACGCCAGCCAGAGGGCGCCGATAGCGAGCGTGACCATGCGCATGGCTCATGAAACCCCGATGCGAGAAAACGGGGCGGAAGACGAAACTCTCTGTCCTCCGCCCCGTCGTGGTCGGTCTACAACCAGCCTTTTTCCTTGAAATACTTCGCCGCGCCCGGATGCAGCGGCACCCCGGTGCTGGCCGGTTTGCCGCCGTTTTCGGGCTTGAAGAATCTCCAGGCCGCGTGGGCCTTGCCCATGGCCTTCTTGTTCTCGGCCAGCGTTTTCGTGATGGTGTAGGCGAGTGAATCCGGCATGTCCTTGTGCGCGATGAGCACGGTGCCGAGGTCGACCGCCATCACCTTGCCCTTGATGCCCTTGAACCACTTGCCCGGCACGGCCGCCGTCCTCAGGCCGTGGGCGGCGAGGGCCTTGAGCGCCTTGGGCGGAAAGCTCAGGAAGCGCATCGCGTTGGTGGTCGTGACTTCCGTCACCGTCGGGTGCCTCGGGATGGCGACCTCGAAGTAAAGATCCGCGCGGCCGTCCTTGATGATCGCCGGAATCTGGTTCGCGGCCACCTGGATGATCTTGCCTCCACGCGCCTTCATGTCCTTGCGGCTGGTGCCAAGCGCGGCCATCAGCATGTCGGCGACGACGGGGACGGTGCTGCCCGCCGGCTTCATGACGATGCGCGCGGGCGGCTTGGAGAGCAGCGCCTTCTCGAGCGTGTCGTTGCCCGTTCGCTTGATGTAGCTCTCGGTCACCATGGCGGTGACGCGCACCTTGTTCAGCCCGCCGATGAGCGCGCGGATGCCCTCGTGCTTCTGCTTGTAGACGCCCTCGAGTCCGTTGTAGGCCCAAAGCGCAGAAGCCACGTTCGAGAGCGCGATGGTCGCCTTTTTCTTGTCCACGGCGGCGGGATTGCTCACGCCGCCGCCGCGCGCGATGACCTCGGGGTTGCTGCCCTTGGGCAGGCTGGGCTTGAGCAGTTGCGCCAGCGTGGCGCCGAAGACGTACCAGGCCGAACCGGGCCGCATCGCGCCGATGCTGAACGGATCGGCGGCGGATGCCGCAGGAGCGGCGACCAGGGTCGACGCAGCCAGCAGAAGGGCGGCCATCAGGCCCTTGAAGCGCATTCTGTTTCTGAGCATGGGTTTCCTCCCCTCGTTGGTTTTTCCTTGAGAGATGAATGTCTATCCGGTTGTCGCGGTTTCGAGTTCCAGCAGGCCCGATTCCTCCACGGCGCTTTTGATCGCCTCGTACGTGCGCCCCTTGGCGACCTCGCTCGGAGGACGCACGGCGGCCGACTTGAAGCGCCCGGCGAGCACCATCGCCGTCTTCATGCGCGCATGGGCCTCCCCTGAGGGCTCGCCGCTCGAATAGACGACTTCCTTGAGCGGCAGAATCCGCGCCTGTATCTCCTGCGCACGGTGCAGGTCGCCCGCCTTGACGGCCTCGTAGAGCGCCACGATGAGGTCGGGGATGAACGAGGCGAACCCGACGAGCGCGCCGTCCACGCCCTGCACCATCGAGGCGAGGAGATATTCGTCGTGACAGGTGAGGATCGTCGTGTCGGGCGCGTTCTCGCGGATGGAGGCGATGTCGCGCGCGTATTGCGACATCTCGCGCGTGCCGACCTTGAAGCAGGTCACCCAGGGAATCCGGCCGAGTTCGCCCAGTAGCTCCGAGCTGTAGCTCGCCTTCGTCCACGCGGGATAGACGTGCACCACGAGGTTCAGGTCGGACGCCTCGCCGACCGCCGTGAAGTAGTCGATGACGTGCTGCGGACGGTGCCCGAAGCGCAGCCAGTGGTGAAACGGCATCACAAGCAGCCCGTCGGCCCCGGCCTCCCGGGCCATCTCGGCTTGCTCGACGCCGTCGCGGATGCCCTCGCAGGCAAGGCCCGAGATCACGGGCACGCTTCCGCCTACGGCGTCGACGACGATTCTCGTCACTTCGGCGCGCTCACGCGCCGTGAATGAGAACACCTCGCCCGTGTGGCCGTTGGTGACGAGTCCGTTCACCCCCTCGAATCCGGCCAGCCACCCGGAGAAGCGGCGAAGTTCGGCCTCGTCGATATCCATGTTGTCCAGCATGGGAACCTGCATCGCGGGCAGGATTCCCGAATAGCTTCTGCGTTCCACCATGCCTTGACCTCCTCCTAAGCGCGTTTCGGCCGCCGTATGGCGCGGCTTCAGAAACGAATAATTTCAGTACCGGGACAATAGACTGCAGTAATTATCATTGTAGCCAAGAGGATATGAAATGCAATTCACGATCCTGAATGCCATTTCATCCAGAAAAGGAGATTTTCCGGCTTACGTCTGGCTTCCGGCCCATTTCTGGGAAACCAGAACGCCCGCCAGACCCAGGAATCCCAGCGCGCGCAGAAGCAGCGAAGGCATGAAAAGGAGCACGGCGGACACTCCCAGCAGTACGCGGAGCACCGCCGAGACAGGCGCCAGCAGAAACCCCTGCAGGCAGCCGACCATGGCGAGGAAACCGAGCGTGACGCTGACGGCCGTCAGCAGCATGGGGCCGGGGTTCCCCACATCCAGGAGGTTCGTGTAGGCGAAAAGGAATGGCGTGATGAGGAGCGCGAGCGACATGCGCAGCGCCGCGTAGGCCGTCTGGTTCACGTCTGATTGCGCGATGCCCGATGCCGCGAAGGCGGCCAGCGCGACCGGCGGGGTGACGCCCGAGGTGAGGATGAACCAGAAGACGACCAGGTGGGAAGCCAGAAGCGGAACGCCGAGTTGCTGCAGTGCGGGCACGGCGATGACGGAGACCACGACGTAGGCGGCCACCACCGTCATGCCCATCCCCAGGATATAGCAGACGACGCCCACGAGCGTGAGGGTGAGGAACAGGTAGCCTCCGGTGGCGTTGATGATGAAATCGCTGAACTTGATCCCAAGGCCCGTCAGCATGATGGCGCCGATCATCAGGCCCACCACGCCGGCCGTGGCGCCCACCACCAGCGAGTTCCGCGCCCCCAGCACGAGCGCGTCCAGGAGACGCTGCGGCGTCAGGCGCGTCTCGCGGCGCAGGAAACTCACCACGAAGACGGAATAGATGGCCACCACGGCGGCCAGGTTGGGAGAGTGCCCCTGGATGAGCACGAACACCATGAGGAACGCCGGCAGGAGCAGGTGGCCCCCGCTCATGAGAACGCTCTTCAAGGCCGGAACCTCTTCGGCCGGAACCAGGCGGATGCCTTCTTTGGCCGCCTCGATATGAACGAAGAAGAGGACCGACAGGAAGTAGACCACGGCGGGAACGGTGGCGACCGCGATGACGTTCACATAGGGAATCTCCGTGATGGCCGCGATGATGAACGCGGCCGCTCCCATGATGGGCGGCATGAACTGGCCTCCCGTCGATGCGGCCGCCTCCACCGCGCCGGCGATGTGGGGCCGGTAGCCCGTGCGCTTCATCAAGGGGATGGTGAACGACCCCGTGGCCACCACGTTGGCGACGCCGCTGCCCATCATGGAGCCCACGAAGCCGCTGGAGATGACCGCCACCTTGGCCGGCCCGCCCCGGCTGCGTCCGGCCAGGGCGTTGGCGAACTGAACCAGGAACTCCCCGCCGCCGGCCGCTTCCAGGAAGGCGGCGAAGGCGATGAACAAAAAAACGTAGGACGCATATGCGTTGATGACCACGCCGAACACCGCCACCTCCGAAGCCATGAACTCCAGGATGCGCTGCGCGCTGAATCCCTTGTGGGCGAAGACGGTGTCCGGGAGCCAGGGCCCCACGTAGGCGTAGACGATGAAGATCAGCGCCAGGATCGGCAGCACGTTTCCCAGCACCCTTCTGCCCATCTCGAGGGAGACGACGATCAGCATGCCGCCGATGACCATGTCCATCGCCGTGGGCTCGCCCATGCGTTCCGCGCGGTAGGGCGTGTCCCAGATCCAGTAATAGGCGGCGAAAACCGTGAGCGCGATGAGGAACCAGTCGACTGCGCTGGGCCGGGTCTGCGGAGAGGAGGCGCCCGCCGGGTAGAGGAGGAAGAGGAGAATGCCCGTGAAGATCAGGTAGAACCCCCGGTGGCTGTGCGTCGAGAATATCCCGAAGGTTCCCGTGTAGATGTAGAAAAGGGAGAATACGACGGCGACCGCCACCATCGCGTAACGCACCGCTCCTTCGAGCCGTCTCGTCTGGGGCAGCCCTGGTTGACGAGCCATCGAATCACTCCTCGGCAAGGGAGTGCCCGGGCCGCGCGGCCGATGAATCATGCCGCGAGACCCGAGCGAAATACCCGGCTTCGAGATTTAGTTAATACCCTTCTCTTTCCAGTATCTGGCCGCGCCCGGGTGCATGGGCAAACCCGACTTCTTCGCTTCCTCCACTCCGTTGGCTATCCCGCGCATCAGCCTGTGGATCTTCGGCAGCGTCTTCTTGACCTTGGGTGTGAAGACCGTCTTGACGATGTCGTAGGCGATCTTCTCGGGAACCCGCTTGTTCGCCACCCAGAAGACCGAGTTCCAGATCGTGGGGTAGGGCTCCTTGATGGTCTTGAACACCTTCGTCGGATCGTAAGTCTTCGCCCAGAATCCCGCATACGTTTTGAGGAACAACTGGCGCTGCGCCTCGCTCATGCGCACGAGGCGCAGGGGGCGCTGGGCGTCCAGCGAGAGCGTCCAGGCCGAGTGCAGCCCGTTCTGGGCCGCGGCGTCGAGCGTGCCGTCGATCATGGCATTGGTCTCGTCGGCGTAGGTCAGGTACCTGATCTTTACAGTGTCCAGCAAACCGAAGGCCTTGAGGGCCATCTTGAAGTTCTTGATGCTCCCGCTGCCCGCCGGGCCGCCCGCGATGGTCTTGCCCTTCAGATCATCGAAGGTCTTGATGCCCGATTTCTGGAGCGTGAGCACACCGAAGGGGCTGTCGTAGAATTTCATGAGCACGCGGACGTCCTTGGCCGGTTTCTTCCCCTTGAAGGAGCGGACGCCGAGATACGCCTCCGCCATGGTCGGGGCGTGGACGATGGCCATGTCCAGATCCCCCGTTGCCATGCGGCGCACGTTCTCCACGTCGCCCTGTGTGGATTCCGCCACCACGTTGAGGTTCTTAATCTGGCGGGTCAGGATGGGCGA